>OY970267.1:0-2855788 GCA_963715705.1 uncultured Actinomycetes bacterium
GCCACGATCGACGCGTGACCTGAATCGGCGAACCGAGTGCATCGACAGATGTCCAAGCGCTACGCCGGCCGCAGCGGACAAGACCGCGTCCCCTACCGGATTGTGATTCGCGGCGAGCTCGGCGAGCCGCTCGTGGGACCAGTGGAAGGAATGACCGTCGAGGTCGCCGGCGAGGAGTCGGTGCTGGTCGGGGACCTCCTCGATCAGGCACAGCTTCAGGGAGTGTTGAGCTGGCTGACCACCCTCGGCGTCGAGATCGTCAGCGTGAACCCGGCCGACGACAAGTCGCCGCGGATGAGAGAGGAGATGTGATGGCTATCGGACCCGTCCAGCTCATCGTGCTGGGCTTCAACCATCCCGAGTTTCACGGCGAGATCATCGCCGAGCTGGAGCGGCTGCGGGAGAGCGACACGGTACGAGTGATCGACGCCCTCGCAGTCCACAAGGACGCAGCCGGGGAGATCGAGGTGGCGCACCTGAGCAACCTCACCGACGAGGAGGCCATCGAGCTCGGCAGCACGGTCGGTGCCCTCATCGGCCTCGGCATCGAGGGCGAGGAAGGCATGGAGGCGGGCGCCGCTGCCGGCGCCGAGAGTGCCGCCGAGCACGGCGTGCACGCGTTCTCGGACGAGGACGCCTGGGACGTGCTCGAGGAGATCCCCAACGACTCGGCCGCTGCGCTGATCCTGCTCGAGCATCACTGGGCGGTTCCCCTGCGGGATGCGATCGTGCGCGCGGGAGGTTTCCGCATCAGCGACGGCTTCATCAGTCCGCTCGACCTCATCGAGATCGGGCTGATCTCGGCGAAGGAGGCCGAGGAGCTCCACGCGCTGGAGACGAAGACCCCCGCCGCGAGCACCGCGTAGCGCCATCGAGACGAGAACGGAGGTAGCAGATGCTCAGAACTCGCAGAGTCGCGCGCCGGACCGGCCGTCGCACCGCTAGGCGCCGCCGGCGCCGCTAGAGCCAGTCGAGGGGGCCGGCGACACGCCGCCGGCCCCCAAAGGACCCCCCTGGACGATGGAAGAGTCGATCGGGCCAGGACGCAGGATGCGGAGGCGCCAGTCCCGCCGCCAAACGGGGCCCACAGTGAGCACAGCTGCAGGACTTGCAGCGTGGCTCAGAACTGCAACACAGTTCAATCCCGCAGTGGGGAGATCGAAATCAAAGGGGGTTCTCATGACCCGAGCGCTCACAATCGACGAGACCGCCCGACGAACGCGGAACGTCCTGCTCTTGACGCTCGCCGCTCTCGGCAGCTGGGTGCTGGCCAAGCTCCTGTTGCCCGCCGACGTCGAGGTTGCGATCATTCCAACACTCGGCGCTCTGGCCGTGAGGCACTTCAGACACGGCAAGCAGGAGGAGCACGAGCCGAAGCATCAGGCCGTGAAGTTCCTCGTGGCCGCTTGGAACGAGGGCGACTTCAGCGAGGCTGAGAAGCACGTCGCGCCGGACTGTGCCGTCTTCATGAACGGCTTCTCTCCCGACCTTGGTCCCAACGAGAGCGGCCCTGCTCTGGCTGAGGAAAGCATCGGGTACTGGCGTTCGATCGTGCCCGACATCAGGATGGAGCTCTCGCAGGAGATCCGCGCGAAGGACCAGATCGCCATCGAGTGGGTGCTCACGGGCACGCACACGGGCGAGCAGCGGTCCGATCTGCCGGCGAGCGGCAATGCGATCGAGGTCCACGGCTCCACGTTCCTGATGCTCGACGACGACAAGATCGTCGAGGCGTGGTCGGTCTTCGACTCGCTTGCGCTCGCAGTCCAGACCGGAACCGCCGAGGAGCCGGCCTGGTGGCCGGCGCGCCAAGACCTCTAGTCCGGACGTGGCAACTGTCGATCACTCGCTGCGCCCTGAAGCCGAACCGCTCGACGCGACAGGAGGAGGCTCGTGAGCGGAGCCTTCGCCTGGGGCGTGATCGCCTCTTCGTCGCTCCTCATCGGTGCCCTGATCGTGATGTGGAGACCGGTGCAGCAGAAGACGCTCGGCCTCATCATGGCGTTCGGCGCGGGCGTGCTGATCAGCGCCGTCGCCTACGAGCTCGTCGCGGACGCGCTCGAAGAGGGCATCGGCACCGGGCGGGCAGCTCTCGGGCTGTTCGCGGGCGCGCTGACGTTCTTCCTGGGCGACTGGTACATCGACCGGATGGGAGGCGAGAACCGCAAGCGCTCGCAGGGCACGGGCGTCGAGGGCGGCGAAGGCGGCGGATCGTCACTCTCCCTCACGCTCGGGATCGTGCTGGACGGCATCCCGGAGTCGATCACACTCGGGTTGACGCTGCTCGGCGGGGGAGGCGTCAGCGCGGCGATGCTGGCGGCGATCTTCCTCTCCAACCTCCCCGAGTCGATGGCGGCTACCACGGGCTTCCAGAAGGACGGACGGTCGCGTGACTGGATCATCAAGCTGTGGCTCGGGATCATCGCCGTCAGCGGCATCGCGTCGCTCGCGGGCTACGGCCTCTTCGACGACGCGAGCCCCGCGACGACCGCGTTCGTGCTCGCCTTCGCGGGCGGCGCGGTCCTGACGATGCTCGCGGACACGATGATGCCGGAGGCATACGAGTACGGCGGCAAGCTCGTCGGCCTGGTCACGACCTTCGGGTTCGCCGTCTCGGTCGCGATCGTCGCCCTCGAGAACGCCTGAGCGGTCGACCCGCGCGACGCGGAATTCATGGGCGCTACGCATTCCGAGGAACACGGTTCACCCGGGTGAACGAACCGCCTGGGGGCCGACTTTTCCTGCGCGCTCGCTTATCGTGGCCCCCCTACCACCACGAGGAGGAGTCTCCATGGGATTCAGGCGGCGAACCAGGCGCCGAGCGCTCATAGCCGGAGCAGCGGTCGCCCACCACAGGGACAGCCAGATGTCAGAACAGCAGCAGGCCTTACGAGGAGGCGCCCGCCGAGGAGCCGGCGGAGTATGCGCCGCCCCCGGCGGACACGGCTGACGAGATCGAGCACCTCGCGCAGCTGCACGCCTCGGGCGCGCTGACCGACGAAGAGTTCGCGGCGGCCAAGGCGAAGGCCCTCGGGGGCTGAGGCGCATGACAGACGAAACCGGAGGCTGCAATGGGTGAATCGCGCAAGGACGTGCTCATGAAGGCGCTCGAGGCCGAGGTCAGTGGCGGATCGGACGATCCGGGCAGCCTGTTCACCGACGACGTCGTCGGGTGGTCGCCGTACGCGACCGTGTCCGGGCTCACTGCGCTCGAAGAGCTGGCCGCTCTCCGTGAGCTCGCCTTCTCGAACGTCGTCATCATGTTCCGAGGGCTCGACGAAGTCGGAAACAAGGCATTCGCCGAATGGATCGTCGAAGCGGACCACACCGGCCCGCTCGTCCTCGGCGAGGACGCGGCGCTGGAGGCAACCGGGCAGCATGTCCGGCTCGCAGGCGTCACGGTGGCCGACTTCCGCGACGGGAAGATCCGGTCGTACAGAACGTACTTCGACGATCTCTCGCTCATCGAGCAGCTCGCAGGCGCCTGAGCCGGGCGCCATGGAGCTCGAGGTCGAGGACGATCCGGATCCGCGCGACCTCGAATTCCTCGACGCGCAGGTTCGCCGCGAGGCTTCCGCCGCCATGGGGCTCGGCGACGGAGTCGAGCTGGCGATCTTCGTGCGAGACGCCGACAAGGTCGTAGCCGGCATCACCGGCTGGACGTGGGGCGACAGCTGTGAGCTGCAGAGCCTCTGGGTGGAGCCGAGCCTGAGAGGTCGCGGGCTAGGCTCCAGGCTCCTGGCCGCCGCCGAAGCCGAGGCGGCGGCGCGCAACTGCTCGCAGACGGTCCACTTCACGTACGACTTTCAGACTGGCCGCCTGTACGAGCGCGCCGGCTACGAGCTGGTGGGTCGAGTCGAGGACTTCCCGTCGGGAGCAAACGTCCTGTGGTACCGCAAGCGCTTGAACCCACCGGCAAGGTCGCATCGACTGGATCGCGACCCTGGATTACGACCGTGCGGACACCCATCAAGCACCCGTCAGACCCGATGTACGCGGAGTTCGAAGTGCACCGGTCGATGATCTGCGACCGCGTCCGCACTGAGGCGTTCAAGGGTGCGATCGACTCCGTCGTGCGCTCAGGGGACGTCGTGCTCGACGCCGGGGCGGGAAGCGGCATCCTGAGCATTTTCGCGGCGCGGGCAGGAGCTGCGCGCGTCTACGCGGTGGAACAGACGTCGGTCGCCGTCCTCGCGCAGGAGCTGGCTGCTGCGAACGGAGTCTCGGAGATCGTCACGGTGATCCAAGGCGACGTCACGGACGTCGAACTGCCGGAGCGAGTCGACGTGATCGTCTCGGAATGGCTCGGAGGGTTCGGGATCGACGAGGGGATGCTCGTCCCGGTCGTCGTCGCTCGTGATCGCTGGCTCGAGCCGGGCGGAGCCATGATCCCCCGCTCGGTCACGGCGTGGGCCGCGCTCGTGCACGACCGCTATCTCTCGGAGACGGTGGAGTTCCTACGCGACAACCCGTACCGACTCGACCTGGGGGACCTCCTGCAAAAGACCGTCAACGAGATCTCCTACTCGGGAGGATTCCGCCACCTGGCCGCAGGTGACAGACGCTCCGAGCCATGTCGGCTGTGGACGACGGACGTCGACCTGATCCCGCTCGAGCAAGCGCGGGCGCCTCACGAAGCCGACGTGCTGCTGCCAGTCCACGACCACGGAACGGCCAACGCGCTCGCGCTCTGGTTCAGCGCCGAGCTCGCACCCGGCGCCTCGCTCTCGGTCGGACCCGGCGATCCACCGACGCATTGGGGAATGACGACCGCGCCCCTGCGCTCACCGGTGGAGCTCACCCCGGGCATGGTCGTTCGTGCCAAGGTCAGAACCACCCTTGCCCGACCGGTCGGGACCTGGACGAAGTGGGCGATCGCGATGCCAGGCGCCGACTGGGAGGAGCACGACGAGCAGTCGGTGTGGGTGGAGATCGACGACGACTGAGAAAGGCTGAACGAGAGGACCGACTAGTGGACCCTCTGCGCGGTTGAAAGTGCTCCGAGCTCTTGCGCACGAGCGATCGCATCCTGGCGTGACGAGACTCGAAGCTTCTGGTAGATCGACTTCGTGTGTGAGTGGATCGTGTTGAAGGAGAGGAAGAGCTCCTTGCCGATCTCTCGCTTGGACAGGCCCTCGGCGAGGTAGCGGAGCACCTCGAGCTCGCGCTCCGTCAGGTCGCTGTCGCCCTCGATGCGGCGGTGGGCCGGCGTCAGCGTCCGCGCGACCTCCACCAGGCGTGCGCTCAGGACTCCGGGGTCCGGGCAGGTCGCAAGGAGCTTCCTCGCTTCCTCGAGCATCGCTCGCGCGGGAGCGGGTGCCTCGAGAGCGCGGCGGACCGGGGCTGACACGAGCAGTGCGTCCGCAATGTCCAACGGCTGGCCACGAGCCCGAAGGTTCGCCACGCCTCGATCGAGCAGCGTTCCCGCCTCCTCGAGCTCGCTTCGGCGGGCGAGGGCGGCGCCAAGGGCCACGTGCGCGATGCCTGCGCCGGGCTGGTCGGCGACGCCGTGAACCTCGAGCGTGCTCAGCGCGCGCCGCGCTCCCGCCACGGCGACGTCGATGTCGGCGTCGTCAGCCTCGAGCGAGATCCGCGCGAGCATCGCCCTGGCAATGCCGGCGACGAGCCACTGGTTCGAGCGCGCGGCGAGGAAGGCAGCCTGCTCGAGTGGCTCGCGCGCCGCCTCGGACTCGCCCGTGAGACGTCGCGCCCAGCCGAGCGCGAGGAGCGAGACCGGTCTTCCGATCGAGAACGTGTCGCTCAGCAGCTCGGAGGCACGTTCGGCGGCGACCAGCATCCGGGCCGCGTCGCCCCATGGGAAGCACGCACGGGTCAAGGCGACCGCAGCCTCGAACGGGAGGCCGCATGGCATCGGCCGTTCGACTCGGGCCGACTCCGCCGACTCGAGCGCGGCCAGCGACTCCTCGCGGCGGTCGAGCGCGCTCAGCGCCCAGGCCCGAACGACCGCGAGTCGCGCATCTCCTTCGACGTCCGTCCGGGGAAGCTCCTCGAGCTGGCGCAGGATCGCCACGGCGTCGTCCCGCTCGAGCGAGGGGCGCCAGTCTTCCAACACCAACGTGCTCGCGCTCTCGAGCGCATTGCGCGGCAACGGCGTGCCGCACGGCCTCGTACCGGTAGCCCTCCGGGCCGAGCCACTCGGACGCCCGCCGGTGCACGGCATCGGCGAGCTCGGGATCGCTCTGGAGCAGCTGGTTCCGGAGCACGTCCGCGAACAACTCGTGGTAGCGATACCACTCCCGGCGATCGTCGAGCGGGATCAGGAAGAGGTTGGCTCGCTCGAGCTCGACCAACACCTCGGCGGAGCCCTGCCTGCCGGTGGCTGCGTCGCAGAGGGGCCCGGACATCGTGCCGAGGACCGAGGTCTCGAGTAGGAACTGGTGTCGCTTGTCATCGAGCGTGTCGAGAACGACCTCCGTCAGGTAGTCGACGATGTGACGGTTAGCGCCGCCGAAGCGTGCGACGAAGCCTTCGGGGTCGGCCTCTTGAGACAGCGACATCGCCGCCAGGTGGACGCCGACCGGCCAGCCTTCGGTGCGCTCGTGCAGCGCGCCCAGGGTCTCGGCGGCGAGGCCGAGGTCCAAGATCTCGTTGAGGAAGGTCGCCGACTCGGCCTCGGTGAAGCTGAGGTCGGCGGCACGAAGTTCCAGCAGCTCCTCGAGGGCGCGCAGCCTTCCCATCGGGATCGGTGGATCCGAACGCGTCGAGACAACCAAGGTGACGTTGCTCGGCGTCCGCTCGAGGAAGAAGCTGAGCGAGTCATGGCAGATGCGATTCGTGATCTCCTGGTAGTCGTCGAGCACCAAGACGAGCTCCTCGCCGATCGCCTCCAGGTCGTGCAGAACAGCCGGGACGACCGCATCGACGACATCCGCGCGCGGCTCACTCAGCGCACTCAGGGCCGCGACGCCCCACTCGGGAGCGGCGTGCCGGATCGCCTGAACGATGTAGGTCCAGAACGTGACCGGGTCGTTGTCCCCAGAGTCGAGCGAGAGGCAGGCGAAGACGCGGCCGTCGACCTCGCGCCACTGCGCGAGCAGGGTCGTCTTTCCGAACCCCGGCGGCGCAGCCAGCAGAACGAGTCTCGGCGACGACTCGCCCAGCGCGTCGGTGCAGCGCGGGCGCTCCAGAGCGTCACGCGGGGCGCGAACCCGTTCGAACTTCCACTCGAAGAAGACCCCGTCGTCGAAGGGGGTACTTGTGAGTCGATCGGACGCCGTCGACGTTGCCGTCACGGCGATTCGACCCTGATCCAGCTGTGGAATGCTGGCGATTGCCCGCATTGCCTGCCCACCCTCTTAAGGAATGCCGCAAGCCTCGCTCACGAAGGGCCGCGTGGCAATACGGCCTGCACTGAACTTTCGGTCGTGCCCGCGCCCGGGGTGCGTGCACTCCCAAGCAAAGTTGCAACGATCTTGCTGGTCTCAGCTTTCACCCGGGTGAAGACATCGGCGGGTGAGGTCGGGGACACAGGCCCGTTGGACAATGGCGGAGGAAGGACGACGTTGTCCAACGCGCGAGAGAAGGAGACGAGATGACCGTCGGAGACGAGACGACCGACTACGGCCGTACGCAATCAGCGGGAATCAGTGAGTCCGCCGTCGGAGGCTACGTGTTCGCCGGCGTCGTCCTGATCATGGTCGGCTGCTTTCAGGCGATCGTCGGCGTGGCCGCGATCCTCGAGGACGAGTTCTTCGTCGTGTCGCCGAACTACCTCTTCGAGGTCGACGCCACGACGTGGGGCTGGATCCACCTGCTTCTGGGGCTGCTGGTCGCCTTCGCGGGCTACGCGCTCTTCACTGCCAGGACCTGGGCTCGCGTGATCGGGGTGACGCTCGCGGCGCTGAGCGCGATAGCGAACTTCTTCTTCATCCCCTACTACCCGTTCTGGGCGATCCTGATCATCTCGCTGGACATCTGGGTGATCTGGGCGCTGACGCGGCATGTTTCGTCGGCGGACGAGCTGACGAGGTAGCGGCCGGATGAAGGCTTACGCGAAGGGACGTAAGGCGGTCGCGACGGTCGTATCGGACGTCCGAAAGTCCTGCTCTCGCCGCCGGGTTGCACGGCGACTGGAGCGCGGGATCCATCGGATTTCGGCGCGCTTGCCCTCCCGTCGACGCGGACTGCGGCGCTGGCTACCGCTGAGGCATTGATCCGGGCTGGAGATCAGCCTGCACATACCTCGCACGAAAGGAGACTCATGACCGGGCAATCCACCGAGACTCCGGTTCTCGACCTACTCACGAGGATGACCGCTGATTCGCTGGAGGCGACCAACCTCGACCCGCAGTCGCTGATGCTCGTGCGCATCGCTGCGCTGGTCGCGGTCGACGCGCCGCCGGCGTCGTATCTCCTGAACCTCGAAGCCGCCGGCGCCGCCGGCGTCGACGAGGAGCAGATCGAGGGTGTCCTCACTGCCGTCGCGCCGATCGTGGGCACGGCGCGCGTCGCCTCGGCGGCCACCAAGATGGTGCGCGCGCTCGGGCTCGCGATCGAGCTCGGCGAGCTCGAGGCGGAGCGCGAAGCCGGCGAGGAATAGCCCCACCGAGGAGGATCGACCATGGCCGCGACGAGGACGCACACGCCCTCCGATCAGGACCTCGCTGAGTTCATCGCGCTGACGAAAGGCGCCGACAGCGTCGAGCTGAAGCTCACTGTGCCGGTGTCCGACCGGAGCCGCGGGGCGGCGGCGTTGGGGGTGGATCCCCTCGACGCGCAGATTCGGCAGGTCTACTTCTTCGACACGCCGGACCTCGTGCTGAACAAGAGCGGGGTCGTCGTCCGTGCCCGCCGTGTCCAGGGGAAGGGAGACGACACGGTCGTGAAGCTGCGTCCGGTCGTGCCGGACGAGCTCCCGCCTGAGCTGCGCAGCTCGCCGAACTTCGGCGTCGAGGTCGATGCGATGCCGGGCGGGTTCGTCTGCTCGGGATCGATGAAGCGCGCGCTGAAGACGGCCGACGTCAGGGATGCGGTCTTTGGGAAGCATCCAGTCCGGAAGCTCTACTCCAAGGAGCAGCGGGCGCTGTACGCGGCGCACGCACCCGAGGGGCTCGACCTGAACGACCTCTCGATCCTCGGCCCCATCTCCGTGCTCAAGCTGAAGTTCGCACCGGAGGGCCTCGACCGCAAGCTCGTGTCCGAGCTCTGGCTCTACCCGGACAACTCGATGATCCTCGAGCTGTCGACGAAGTGCGCGCCATCGGAGACGTTCCAGGTCGCCGCCGAAACGGGGTCGTTCCTGACGCAGAAGGGCGTCGAGCTCACCGGCGAGCAGGAGACCAAGACGAAGAAGGCGCTCGAGTACTTCTCGAAACGGCTGCAGACAGACGGCGACTAGACAGTTCTAGGGACCGCGACAACCGAGAGGCTTCCTCGGACCGTCGTGCCCCGCCCATGCGCGGAATCGACGGAGAGCGTGCCTCCGACACTGGCCATGCGGTCGGTCATGTTCGTGTAGCCGTTGCCCGACCCCCGGGCCGATACGACGTCGAAGCCTGAGCCATCGTCGACGATCTCGAACTCGAGCCGGCCGTCGCGCTCCCGGAGCCGAATGACCGCGGAAGCACCCGAGCCGGCGTGCTTGGCGGCGTTCTGGAGACTCTCCAGGCAGCAGAAGTAGACGGCGGCCTCCACGTCCTCGGGGTAGCGGCCGATCGCCGGTGCCTCGAGCTTTGCCGGTGGAGCCGAACGCCGCACGACGCTGGCCAGAGCCTCCCGGAGTCCGAACTCGCGAAGCACAGACGGGTAGAGGCCGTGGGCGAGGTCGCGGAGCTCCTCCAGAATCTCATCGAGCTCTTTGCCGACGTCGTCGAGCCGGTGTGCGACCTCTGGATCCGCGAGTTCGCGGGCCAGGCCGACCTTGTAGCTGAGTGCGACCAAGTGTTGCTGCGCTCCGTCATGGAGGTCGCGCTCGATCTTTCGGCGCTCGGCGTCGCCCGTGGCCACGATGCGCGCACGCGTCGCGCGGAGCTCCGTGCTCGTCGACTCGAGCTCGACCGTCAAGCGCCCGTTCTCGATCGCCAGCATCAGCGCCTGACCCGCAGCCGCGACGAGCTCCGGGTCGGTGTCCAAAGCCGCGTCGTGCACGATCACGGCCACCGTCTCGCCGTTCCGCATGACCGGGGTCGACGACTGGCCGGCCGCAGGCGTGGACGGAAGCGGCTCTCCCCTCGAGTCGACAAAGTCGTCAGCCTGCCCGAGCCGGAACCCGATCTCGAGCGACCGATCATCGAGTGCCTCGGCCAGCGTCGTGCGCAGCTCAGCGGCGCTCGGGTTCTCTACCAGGCGGGTGACGATCTTCTTCAACGCCGTCGCGGCGAAGAATGTGCTTACCACGATCGAAAGCACAAATCCGTAGGGAAGCAGGGCGCGACAAACCGTGAGGAACCAGCCGACGTCCGAGATCGTGCTGGGATCCAGATCGAGATGATCGCCGACGATGCCGTGGAAGATCAGGACGGTCGCCGCAAGCATCACGGCGGGTACGTAGACGGGAATGAGCGCGCGCCTGCGCGGTCGAGTTGCCGTCGCCAGGCGGTAGAACAAGACCGCGAGAGTCCCCACTCCGAGCGCGAGCGTCAGGTACGAACCGTTGCTGCCGAACCCGTCGGCGATCGTCGGACGGTCGGCGATCATGAAGGCGTTCGTGGGACACCCCGCGTTGCAGCCGGCAATCGGCCCGCCGCCGCTCACGACGGGCGAGAAGAAAAGCTGAGGAAAGGACGATGTAAAGAAGGAAAGCGCCCATCCCGCGAGCAGCAGCCGCTCCAGCCAGCCGCCAAGCCGTCCGTCGGGGAAGGCGAAGATGACATAGAAGGCCAGGACGAACGACGGGAAGTCACCGAACACACCGATGCTGTGGAGCACGGGATCGGACGCCCCTTGCAGCGACATGACGACCGACGCAAGCGCCAGCGCCACGAACGCGAGGCCGAGGCGATTGCCGGGACGTCGAACCAGCCAGTAGAGCGCCGCGCTGGACCATCCCACGATGATCACGGCCCGCTGGATGCCGTACGCAATCGGATCGACGAGGTGGTCGCTCGTCGCGAGGAGCAGACCCGCTCCGATCGCGACGAGCAGGCCGGCGGCCGCGAAAGCAGCCAGCGAGCCGCGCCGGACGGAGATCATCGCCTTGGCGGGAACCGTCGTGGCGCCACTCGGCCCTGCGGAGATCGTCGACATGTCCTCTCCTCCGGACTTCGAGGCACCTGCAGGCCTATTTAGCCACGATTCACCGCGCCCTGTCTACTCGGCCGGGTGACCCATGTACCACATCGACACATTGTCGCCTCCCGGTCCGCTCTATTGTGTCTCCCATGGCGATTCGGGTCGCCATAGCGGACGACAGCGTTTTCGTCCTGGAGGGGCTGCAGCAGCTCCTCGCCGCTCACCAGAGCATCGAGGTCGTGGCTTCGTGCGACGACATGCCGTCGCTCCTCCAGGCCGTAGACACCGTCCAGCCCGACGTGGTGGTGAGCGACATTCGAATGCCGCCCTCGAGAACCGACGAGGGCATCCAGATTGCAGTCCGCCTCCGGCAGCTCCATCCCGACATCGGTGTGGTCGTCCTCAGCCAGTACACGGACCCGAGGTTTGCGCTGAAGCTCCTCGAGACCGGCTCCGAGGGGCGCGCATACCTGCTCAAGGAGCGCGTGCGTGACTCCGCGCAGCTCGTAGCCGCCATCGAGTCCGTCGCTGCCGGCGGATCGGTCATCGATCCCAAGATCGTCGACGTGCTCGTGGCCGCCAAGGCTCGCCCCACGCCCGCGCTCGCCAAGCTCACCCCGCGCGAGCGGGATGTCCTTGCAGAGATCGCCCAGGGCAAGAGCAATACGGCGATCGCCAAGTCTCTCGTGCTCAGCAAACGAGCCGTCGAGAAGCACATCCACTCGATCTTCTCCAAGCTGGGTCTTTCCGAGGCGGAGGACGTCAGCAAGCGCGTGAAAGCGGCCCTGCTCCTTCTCGCCGAGGAAGGCACCGACGTGGGCGAGAGGGGACGCTCCGCAGCAGGGTAAGTCCGGCGAGCGCTCGCGACGGCGACGCGCCTCTTCACCCAGGTGAAAGATGCTGGAGGGTGGTGTGATGACGCCGGCGGGTGGCGACACTGGGAAGCCGGAGATCGAATGAGGGATGGCTCTGCAATGTCCGTGACCGAGCCGAGCGAGGCCGAGACGACCGAGCACCAGCCGGATGCGGGCGCAGGCGCGGCCGACGCTCGCGCGCCCACATGGGTTTGGATCGTCTTGGGCACGTTGGGAGTCTTGGTGGTCGCGGTGACGCTGGCTCTGCTCGTCGAGGCGCGCGACGCGTCGGCGAACGCCGAAGACATCTCTGCGGAGGCCTCTCAGTTGTTGGACGACCTCGTCGCCGACGTCAAGACGACCAACGATGAGCTCAGCACGTTCAACGAGCAGTTCGAATCCGCCGTCGCCTCCGCTCAGGCCGCGGCGGCAGAGGCGAAGCAGAAGCAATCCGAACGCTCGTCCTCGAGGGAACCGAGCCCATGACGCCGGAGCCCCGCACAGAAGCGCCGCCGAATGCTGCCGCCGAAGCAGACGAAAGCGAGACGCTCGCGGAGTCTCCTCCGAAGTCCGCCGAGGCGGAGCCGGACGCCGACCCTGAAGCAGGCGAGAGCGAGGCGCTTTCGGAGTCTCCGACCACACAGCCCCTCACAGAAGGTGAGCCGGACGCAGCTGCTGTCGCCGCGGAGGCCGGCCCTTCCGAGGAGCTGGTCGGGCCCGCGGTCGAGCCAGCGACGCCGGAGGAGGCTCCGACCACTCCGCGTCGGCCACCGGCGCCCGCCTGGGCGTGGGTCGCGATCTTGCTCATGGCACTGCTGCTCGTGTCAGCTCTGACCACGCTGGCAGTTGCACGCAACGCCAACCCCAGCACACCGGAAGCCGTCGAGGACGTCCAGACGCTCGTCGTGGAGCTCGAGGTGTTGAACGGCCACCTGGCGACGACGAACCAGCTGATGTCGGACGCGATCACGAACGCCGAGTACATGAGCGCGAATGTGCAGGCCAACCTCGCGGGCATGTCGGCACAGCTCGGCGACGTCGAAGCCGGCGTCGGACAGGCGCGCTCGCTCCTTGGCAGCCAGCTCTCCGAGGCGACGCGCTCCGAGCTCGGCACCGCCCAGGAGCAGCTTCAGTCTCGCCAGCGGACTCTCGCGCAGGAGAGCGGGCGGCTCGCGGAGCAGCAGCTCGCAGCGATCAGCCGTGACATCGCTGCGATCGGAGACGCGGTCGGTGTCGCAACGAGCCAGGGCGCCAGTCGCGCGGGCGACATCGAGGCTCGGATCGAGGCGCTCGAGGGCAACCGGGTCGACACCGACGAGCTCAGGATCCAGGCTGCGGAGGCAAGGGCCGAGGCTGCGGAGCTCAGGGCCGACGCCGAGCAGCTCAGGGCGGACCTTCAGGCCCAGCGGCAAGCCTTCGCTGCTCAGCTCCTCGAGCTGAAGCGGGCCCAGGCGGTACTCCGGCGTCTCGTCGACAGGTTGAGCTCGAGGCCCTAGTCCTGGCGATAGCCTGCGACTGATGCGAGGCGGGGCGTCACCGAAGACGGAGCATGCGTCCCCGTCGGACACGACGGGGCAGCCTCCGGCTCGAGGCATGCGCTGGATCCCGGGCGGGACCTTCGCGATGGGCTCCGAGGACTTCTACCCCGAGGAAGGCCCGGTCCGCCGCGTCTCGGTCGACGGCTTCTGGATGGATGAGACACCGGTCACAGCTGCGCAGTTCCGCCACTTCGTCCGCGAGACGAAATACGTGACGCTCGCTGAGCGGCCGCTCGACGCGACCCTCTATCCAGACGCTGACCCGGACCTCGTCGTTCCTGGCTCGCTCGTTTTCCGCAAGAGCTCGGGCCCGGTCGACCTGAACGACTACCGCAACTGGTGGGAGTACGTGCCGGGCGCGTACTGGAAGCGGCCGGGCGGGAAAGGAACGACGATCAACGGCCGCGATACGCATCCCGTGGTCCACATCGCGTACGAGGATGCCGAGGCGTACGCGGCGTGGGCTGGGAAGGAGCTGCCGAGCGAGGCGGAGTGGGAGCTCGCAGCCCGTGGAGGGCTCGACGGCGCTGCGTTCGCCTGGGGAGACGAGCACCTCCCCGAGGGCAAGGCGATGGCGAACGTATGGCAGGGCGAGTTTCCCCGGCAGAACCTGAAGCTCGATGGCCATGAGGGGACCTCCCCGGTCGGCAGCTTCCCGCCGAACGGATACGGTCTCCTCGATGTGACCGGGAACGTCTGGGAGTGGACCTGCGACTGGTTCACGTCCCGCCGGCCGGACGAGGTGGAGAGCCCGTGCTGCGTGCCGCGCAACCCGCGGGTCGGGTCGCCCGAGCTCCGAGCCGGAGAGACCATCCCGCGTCGCGTCATCAAGGGCGGCTCACATCTCTGCGCGCCGAACTACTGCCTCCGCTATCGGCCGGCCGCGCGACAGGGGCAGGCGATCGACTCCTCCACAACCCACCTCGGCTTCCGTTGCATCGTGCGCAGCGTTGACGCGTGAGCGTGGAGACTCGGCCCGACGCTGTCAGATCAGCAGCGAGCTTCCGAGCAGCCGCGATCGACGACGTGCCGCTTACCGAAGCGCCCCCACCCGAACTCACAGCTGAAGGTCGCGTCCTTCGTGCAGTCCGCGTGCCTGATAGCTCCGGTGGCCCATTGGGCACACCGCGGTCTCGAGTGCCCAAACTACGGCGAACGACCGGAAACACCGCGAATCTGCGACCTGACTTAGCTTCGCGGATCTGGGCCGGATTTCGGTACCCGATCACGGTGCCAGGATCAAGGCGGTGGAGACCCTGCTTCGTGAGGGCCTGGGCCGAGTCGGTGAGGCCGAGGTCGCTGAACCGCGGATGCCAACCTCGGTCGGCGAGGTCGAGGCCCTGAGCTGGGACGAAATGAAGTTCATCTTCGCGATCTCGTCCGCGCAGGCGCTCAGCGCGTTCGTCGATGATGGTGAGGAGGCCTTGCGATCGGAAGTCGAACGTTGGGAGCCGGAGGTCCGCGCAACAGTCGCAAGCGCACTCGCCGAGGTTGCCTGAGTGCTCGTGCAGATCTGACATCGGTCTGACACGCACTCGCGCCCGTGTTCATCGATGTTTCCGAGCGACCCCTGACCATGCATGCCGGTCGTCCCTCCACCCGCCACCTCCACCCCCCTCGCGACATGTCCGCCGCGGAGGCCTGTTACCGGGGCGGCGGCCTCGCCGCATCGCCCGAGCGCGCCGTTCACCCGGGTGAACTCGGCTTGTGGGCGATGACCATCGATTTCCCTGGCGCTAGCGTCGCCCTCACAACACGGGATCAAGGAGGAGAGGAGACCCATGGACACAAGCGACATCTTCGGCTGGACCGTGTCCCTGATCCTCGTCGGCACCCTCGTCATCACGTTCGTCGCGATCGGCGTGCTGACCATCGCGATCCTCACGTAGCTGTCCTATCGGCGTTCAGAGAGGGAGGTAGAGATGAACTCTAAGAGCATGGCAGGCTGGATCGCCTTCGCCGGCATTCTGATGCTGATCGTCGGCGGGATCGACTTCTTTCAGGGCCTGATCGCCCTGATCGAGGACGAGTACTACGTCCCCACCGGGTCCGGCTTCCTCGTGTTCGATCTCACGGGCTGGGGCTGGACGATGCTGATCTGGGGATCGCTGCTCGTTCTTGGAGGTCTCGGCTTGCTCGCCGGGCAGGGTTGGGCGCGCTGGTTCACGATCGTGGTCGTCGCCGTGAACTTCATCATTCAGCTCGGCTTCCTCGGCAACAGCCAGTACCCGCTCTGGTCGCTGACTGTGGTGGCGCTGAACATCATCGTGCTCTACGCGCTGACCGCACGCTGGAGCGAGAGCCAGGCCGAGGTCGAGCTCACTCGCCAATGAGCTCATGGTCTCGACAAGACGACCTCCGCTACCGCGTAGTCACATACGCACAAAGGAGTTCTATGACTGACATCACCACTCAGGCAGTACGAGAGAAGACGGATCTCGACTCGCTGGGTCCCATCGACTACATCGTCGTCGAGTTTCCCGCCGCCGCCAGCAACTTCACGGGCGAGATCGCTCGAGAGTTGGTCGCGCTGGTCGACGCCGGAACCATCCGCGTGGTCGACATGCTGATCCTGACGAAGGACGAGGACGGCACCGTCGAGGCGATGGAGCTCTCGGACATCGAAGAGCTCGGACCGCTCCAGGCAGTCGCGGCTCAATTGGCAGAGTTCCTGGCGGAGGAGGACGTCGTGCACCTCGCCGCCGCCATGGACCCGGGAAGCACTGCCGGGGTACTCATCTGGGAGAACCTGTGGGCTGCGCCATTCGCATCGGCGGTGCGTCATTCCGGCGGCCAGCTGATCGCCACGGGACGAATCCCCACTCAAGCGATCATCGCCTCCATCGAGGCCGATGAAGCATTTGCGACGGAAGGAGACTGACATGCCCCTCGGACCAGGACGTGCAGGACGGGCCGGAGTCATCGGCCACCCCGTAGCGAAGACGGCAGTCGTTGCCAAGGCAGTTACTCCCGGACCCGCGCCGGTTGCCAAGACCGCGGTCGTCGCCGCGGCCGTCACACCTGGGAGGGCGGGGCGCCGCCGGCGAATCTAGCTCCTCCACGCACCGAGCACGGAGCGCGAGTAGGTCGAAGCTCAGCCTGGAGGCTCTACGCGGAAGCGGACGGTCATTGGGTTGAGTGGACGAAAGCGCCACCGGCTCGGTGAATTGCTTTTGGAACGACGGGCGTAGGCTCAGACGTCGCCTTCAAGCGAGAGCACGCTCGCGCAGGCGAGCGTTCTGTCGCCCGGCCGACGAGTTTCGTTGCATTGCTACAAGAGAAGAAACCGGGCGCTACGCGCCCGGCGAGGGGCGCGGGCAGCCGTTAGCTTGCTGGTTGGTTGTTGCGCGGGTGTCCGATGTTGAAGCAGCGCGCCTCCACATCAGGACGAACAGTAGAACGGTCGCGATGCCGATGGTGTTGAGGATCGTGATCGACACCGTGACCAGCGGGTCGGCTGCAAAGGGATAAATCATCATCAGGAGCATCGGAGCGATGTTGCGTACCGCCGTGGTCGCCTCAGTCGCATGCCTGATTCCCGCGTCTTTGACCCGCAGACTGGAAACGAGAAGGTAGCCACACCCGAGGCCGATGAATGGGCCGGCAAGGGCCGCGATGTAGCTCTCGGTGCCCCAGGTCTGCTTGAACAGATCCCAATACGCAACCAGCGTGAAGTTGAGATTGAAGAGCAGACACAGAATTGAAACCCGGACAACCCACTGTGCCAATGGCGGCGTCAGGTCGGGCCACTAGACCCTGAAGCCGCACCCGAGAACCACCGGCAGGAGCAAAAAGAGCAGCAGCGGCCAAGCAACATCCCAGGTCGATGTCTTGAGCTGCGCGTCCACCGCATCGATGGCGAGGGGCAAACCTAGCGGGAGGGCGATAATCGTCCCGACAGTCAAGACCACCGCCGCTCGCCGTGACTTCGCTCGCGTACGCGGTCTAACTAGAACGCGCGTCAAGGGACACTTTCGCTCATTGGCGCAACGGAACGCGCCTTCGCTCGGCTAGAGCTAGGACTCTCTCTTTGACCCTCGCGCCGACCAGTGCCAGAGTTCTCCGGATGACCGACACGGTCGAATCGCTCTTCGACGCATACGCGAGCGCTTATTCGGCACGCGACATGGAAGAGGTCACCGATCTCTGCCGGTGGCCATTCCTTGCGGTTCGAAGGGGGGAAGCGATCCACCTGCCTGACCGCGATGCCGTGCGGGATCACTTCGCCTCTGCTATCGAGGCGTACCGCTTCACCGGGAGTGACTCGCTGGCCTGGACGCCGGTCGAGATAGACACTCGCGAACTGGGCGAGCACTCTGTTTTCGCGACCGTGCACTGGAATGCGGTCGACGACGCGGACGGACGCGTGGTTCGAGACACGTGGACGAGTTATCAGCTGCTCGCGACTCCCGACGGTTGGCGGTTCGTCTCGTACACGAACCACTTCTAGCGAGAAGCCGCAGAGACATTCCCGCAAACTCGGGCTCGCGCGGGATCAGTCACCAGGCGCTCCACTCCCCACGCAAACACTGTGCTCGCCGCTCTCGCGTCGTCCTATGCCCGGCGTGGGTCTGGAGCACGTGACGCGAAGAAGCGTTCGACAGTGTCGAGCGGCTCGATGCCCTGTTGAGCGCGAGCGAGTATGAAGGCACCTTCGAGCGCGGCCAGTAGCACGGTCGCGTGTGCTTCGGCTTCCGCCGGCCGTGCCCCGAACCTTGCGTAGGCGTCGGCGACTGGCAACCGCCACCCTGCGAACGCGTCGCTGACATGGGTGCGGAGGCTGTCGTTATCGGCCGCGTCGCAAATGGTCGCGGCCAACGGGCAGCCCAAGGCGAAGTCGTGATCGACGAGCAGGCGCCGCCATGGGGCCACGATCACGCTGATCGCCTCAGGGAACGTCTCGGCGTCGCCGAGCGCCCGCTCGAGATCGCCGAAGAGCTCAACGAGCGCGACATCGATCGCCTCGGTCACGAGTTGCGTCTTTCCGCCCGGGAAGAAGCGGCCGAGCGAGCCGCGCGGACCTCCGGAGTGGGCGACCACCTCGCGTAGTCCCGTGCCGTGGATACCACGCTCGCGGATGAGCGTCGCGGCGCTCTGCACCATGCGCGCGCGAGCTGGAGACCGCCAACGATCAGCGGCCGGGTCCTTCGCTTCATTCTTCGTCGCCACAGCCGCAGGGTAGGGCATTTAGATGACGACCGTCATCGCTTCTGCTAGCGTCTCCCTCCGATGACGACTGTCATCGAACCAACATGACTGAGAAGGAGACACGCAGATGAGCGCCGAGATGGGTTCGCCGATCACCACCTACTTCCGAGTCTGCGACGGGGTGCGAGTGAGGTTCGCCGACAACAAGGCGGGATCCGACACCACCGTGCTGCTTCTGGCGCCGTGGCCTGAAAGCCTTTGGGCCTTCCGGCGCCTCTGGGACCGCGTCTCGGCAGTCGGGCGGGCGGTCGCCATCGACATGCCGGGCTTCGGCCACTCCGATGGTCGCCCGGAACTGATCGCGCCGGACGCCTCGGGAGCGTTCCTGGCCGGCCTGATCGACGAGTGGGGCCTGGGGGCTCCGCACGTCGTCGGTCCGGACGTCGGCACGGCTGCAGCGCTCTTCCTTGCTGCAAAGTCTCCGGAGCGCGTTACGAGCTTGACTATCGGCGGCGGCGCTGTCCGCTTCCCGATCGAAGCAGGCGGCGCGCTCAAGGACATCATCGAGGCGCCGAGTCTTGAGGTCGTGCGCGGGCTGGACGCCAGGACCAACATCGGCTATGCGGTCGAGGCCGCTGCCGCGAGCGAGAGCGAGCCCGAAGTCCACGAGGACTATGTCAGCGCCTACGACCTCGGTCGGTTCGCGGAGTCAGCCCGGTTCGTGCGGCATTACCCGGAACAGAACCCGGTGTTGCGCGATCTGTTGCCGACGATCACGACGCCGACCCAGATCGTGGCCGGCCGGGACGATGACCTCGTGCCGTGGTCGAACAACCAGTACCTCGACGAACTCCTCCCCAACAGCGAAATCCACCCTCTCGACGCAGGTCACTTCGCCTGGGAGCAAGCAGCAGACGACTACGGCCGCCTGATCGTCGATTGGGTCACCGGCGGATTTCGGCGCGTCCCGAAGGGCTAGCCCCAGCCCACAGCTGAGGGGCGATCGACTTGTCACCAGTCGCTAGCGCATCTGCTCGAGTGCGTCGGCCACGTGCTGGTGCCCCGGCTGCAAGCAGGCCCCGACCGGACCAACGCGTCCACAGGGGTTGGGGGTGCCCTCGACGCTTTAATCCCGGGCGGTGTCGGCTCCAATAGTCCCGGCGGGAGAAGCTCGCGTATCTTGTGACATCGGACGCGAGCTCTCTCGCGTGCGCGCGTGGGGGAGGGGCTCCCCCGACGGCACCCAAGCCGACTTCGACCCCGGAGAGGTATTTCGCAGTGCGGGGGCGGCGCGTCTGGTGGCCAAAAACGCCGTGGCCGAGCCAATTCTCATGCGCGCTCACGGCCCCGAGCGGCACGCGCAGCGGCTCCGTGATCTTGTCAGCAGCGTGGGCGTCCCCGCTTCTCGGCGCTCGCTCGAGCACGTTTGACCTCGGCAGCGATCTACGGAAGGGTCTGGTCTCTCTGTTCATGAGGTCGGAGGGAGGAGGACATGATGCGACCAGGGAGGGCCGGGGTTGCGTTCACCTGTGCGTTGGCACTGGCCGCGACGGTGGTGGGTGCTGCCAGCGCCGACCCGAGCAACGGCAGCGACCCGCTGGAGTACGAGTTCACGAACTGCACGGACGGAACGAGCTTCGAGGCGATCAAGCAACGCAGCGAGGGTGCGGCGCTTTTCCTGACAGACGGGAGCGGCCGGATCTTCGTCGCCATGGCTGCGGTCAGTGACCGTGACCAGACCGCGCCCGATGGCACCTTCATCGAGGAAGGCACTGTGTTCTTCATGACGCCGGGGTTCACGGGCCGGAACAAGCTTCCGACGATCACATGCACCAACTTCTCGCCGCTCTCGCTGACCTGGGCGCGGGTCACCGGATACATCTCGCGGTCGAAGTAGGTCGTTCAAGGGGGTGCGGCCCGCGCGGTCGCACCCCCCTTGTAGGTAGCGCCATCAGCGCACCTCGAGCTGTGCCGGGAAGAAGCGAACGAGGTGACCAGGGCTTCGAGCTGCGACGCGCCCGGCGGCGAGTAGGCCGCAGCTGAACGCACGCGCGGAGGTGCCCCTCAAGTTCGAGGAAAAGCGCACTCGCTCAGGCGACGCCGCGGCCGCTGAGGACTCCGTCAGTCGCGAATGAATGAGCTGTTCGACCAATCGATGAGCGCCTGCGCGGCGTTCCGGCGAACGTGCTGCTGCGATGACCTCGGGGTCGGGGTGCCTTTCTCCAGTTGTCAGCTTGCGAGGGCGACGACCGCGACCCCGGGGAGCTCGTAGCCGCCGTCAGCCGCGAACGCTGCGAAAGCCTCGACGAGACGTGTCTTGATGGTCTCGCGCTCGTCGTCCGGGGCGTCGCGCCAGATCCGTGCGAACATGCCACCGGTGTCCCGCGCCGCGACGATGTAGGCGTCCACGTCGTCGTATGTGAGGAGCACGGGCACGTCCTCGATCCGCTCGATGCCGAAGCCGGCACCCTCGAGCAAGTCCTGCAGGCGCTCCTCTTGCGCGAGCACGAACATCCCGGGCGTGCCCGGCTCGGGTGGTGGCGCCAGGCCGCGCTCGGCAAGCACTCGGCCGGCGATCGCGATCCACGGGTTGCGCTCAGGGGTGCTCCAGACGGCAAGCGCCAGACGTCCGCCCGGGCGCAGGACGCGGCGAGTCTCGGCCAGGGCAGCGTCGGGGTCGGGCATGAGCATGAATCCGAAGCGGCAGAGGATGCCGTCGACGGAGTCGTCCCCGAGCGGCATCTCCTCCGCGTCGATGACCCGGTGCTCGACGTTGTGGAGACCCAGCTCAGCTGTGCGCCGGCGGGCGACCTCGACCATCTCCGACGAGAAGTCGCTCGAGATCAGACGGCCGTTTTCGCCAACGAGCGGAGCAGCCAGGAAGCCCACGTCTCCGGGGCCAGCCGCGAGCTCGAGCACGATGTCGCCCGGCCGCGGATTGAGCGCCCCCACCATCCACTCGCTGACCGGGCGAGTGACTCTCTCGATCTCCGCCCGTTGACGTTCCCAGCCGGACGCCATGACCTGCCAGTTCTCGAGGGCAGTACGCCGGTACTCCTCGCGATCCACTGCGCGATCGTAAGCGATCCCCGTCCGCGGGTTCGGACCAAGTCGGGTTCGCAGAGCCGCCCGCCGCGCGGGCCGCGAACAGGCCCCGAAGCTCGACTATCGGGCGCTGCTCGCATTGAGCTCATAACAGAGTCGAGACGTGCGGCCCGGTGCTGTCCTCGGTGCTGTCCTCAACGTGGTGGAGGCGCCAGTTTGCAGGCCGCTTCGAAGCCTGCACCGGTCTCTGGGTGCTACCTGGCGTGACAAGTTCGCATGAACTGGGGGACTAGGGCAGGCGCTCCTGGTGGTACCTCTCCTTGTCCTCCTCGTGCCACTTCGCCTCGTAGGCCTCTGCCTCCGCGAACTCCTGCTCGGTTTGTGCTTTCGCATCCGCGTCGGGAGGAAGCTCGCTCGCAGCCGTGTTGCGACGCATGGCTATGAAGGCGATAACGACCAGCGGTACGGCGATCACGGCGATGATGATCCACGGGATCACACGCGGGAGCGTACTGCCATCCCCGGAAGCAGGCCCCAACGTCCGGGCGTCTCGCGAGGGGAGGGTGGCGCGACCCGCTGGCGACACCGCGGTGCCCAGGCTCGCGTGTGCGTGTGCGCGGGGAGCAGGGCGTACCACTCTTGGTTGAGCCATGGAGCGTACCGGGATCGAACTGGTGACCTCCGGCTTGCAAACGAGGTGAGATAGGTCTCTCGGTCCGACGCGACGCGACGAGACGGCATGAGCGGGCAGTTCTTTCTCACCTCACACCACCATGTCGAACGGAGGAAGTTGACCAGCGAGTTGACCAGCAGCGGTCGGCGAAGATGCCACCCGTGAAGCTCACGCGCCGCGCCGCCGAAGAGGTCCACGAGGAGGTCGTCGCCGCGCTGCGCGAGATCGGCAACCCCGACTACGGAGCAGCGGTCGCGAAGGACCGAGGCTCCTCGCTCGAGCACCTCGGAATCGGGTTCCCAGAGCTCCGGAAGCGAGTCAAGCAGGGCTTCTCGTTCTACGACCGCTCCGAGGACGAGGTGCTCGCGATCTGGGACGGCCTCTGGCGGTCGTCGCCCTACGGCGACGTGCTCTTCGCAGCGCTCGAGTACTACGCCCCACGCGTCCGGAAGCAGGTGAGTCCCGTTCTCTGGCCGGTCGTGCGCCACTGGCCCGCACGCGTCGACAACTGGTGCCACAGCGACAACTTGAGCTCGCTCTACTCGTGGATCCTCGCGAGTGATTCCGACGAGGTGTATCCGCAGCTCGAGGCGTGGAACCGTGAGACGGATCAGTGGCTGCGCCGGATCTCGCTCGTCAGCCTCATCCACTACTCCGGCAAGAACGCCGTGTTCATGCCCCTCGACCGCGTCCTGCCGCTCGTCACGGCGTGTCTCGACGACGAGCGCGATTACGTGCAGAAAGCGGTGGGCTGGGTGCTGCGGGAGATGGGCCAGGCCTATCCGGACGAGGTCCGCGAGTACCTCGAGAAGAATCTGACGACGATTCCGGCGCTCGCCTTCAGCCGCGCCGTTGAGCGTCGCTCCCCCGAGGTGAAGCGGGAGCTCCGTGCGCTCCGCGACGAGCTCAGACGTGAGCGAGCAGGCGGTCCCAACGACTCCTGAGACGGTTCGTCCTCACCCTCCATCGACGACGAAACCCGTGCGACCCAAGCGGGAGACGTCCTGGCGGCCGGCTTGTCGGAGCACTGCGCGAGCAGCGGAGTCGACCTCCCCTCGCGTGCATGCGGCGCGTCGTCAGGCCTCGGACGTCGACGTAGAGGGGACCGTGCCACCAGTGGTTGCGCGGTGCCGTGGAGGCAGTCCGAATCTTCCCGACGATCTGAAGCCACAGATGCAAGGTCGTCTTCGTCTCGTCCCAGTGATCCAGATCAAGCTCTGGATGAGCTGTGGTTGGTCGCCGCTACCGTGCCTGCTCAGACATCCTTGGCCTGGCCGGCCGCGACGGCCGCCCGATCTCGAGCGCTCGGGCAAGGTCCGTGATCGAGAGCAATCCGACGAGGGTGCCGTCGTCGACGACGAGGCCGCGGTTCACGTCGCTTGTCGAGAGCTCGGCGAGCGCGTCGATTGCCGGCTCATCCTCGTCCAGGGCCGGGAGATCGTCGCGGGGGATCATGGCGTCGCGCGCCAGTCGCGTCTCCCACTCGTCGCGCGGCACGCTCGCGACGGAGCGGAAGGCGAGGAGCCCTATCGGGCGCCCGTCTTCGAGCACCGGATATGTCGTGAAGCGGCGCGACCTCGCGACATTGTCCATGAACTGGGCGAGGCTAAGGTCGGCCTCCACGGTCACGGGCTCGCGGATCATCAGGTCGCGCACACGGAGACCGTCGAGCGCCTCCTTCGTTGCGACGTAGCGTGCTTCAGCGGTCGCCGCCTGGAGCAGGAACCAGCCGACGAACGCGAGCCAGGCGCCACTGAATGCTCCTTCGACGATGAACATGAAGATCCCGAGACCGATGAAGAGAAAGCCGAACCCGCGCCCGACTCCGGCAGCCACCCACGTCGCCCACCGCAGATCGCCCCTGAAGTGCCAGAGGGCCGACCGGAGCACCCGGCCACCATCGAGCGGGAGCGCAGGCAGCAGGTTGAAGGCGAGCAGGATGAGGTTGGTGAAACCGAGCCAAGCCGCGATCCCGTCGACCGCGTTCGGGAGCCCTGCGAGGCCGGCGACGAGGACGAAGAAAACCCCAATCGCGAGGGAGACGAGCGGCCCCGCGATCGCGATCCGGAACTCGGCGCCGGCGCTCGGAAAGCTGCCCTTGAACTGCGCTACGCCGCCAAAGAGCCAGAGGTTGATGCCCTCGATCTCGACGCCTTCTCGCCTCGCTTGCAGCGCGTGTCCGAGCTCGTGCAGCAGAAGCGAAGCGAAGAAGAGGAGAGCGGCCACGACGGCCAGCACGATGTATTCGCCGTCGGAGAAGCCGGGATTCTGCGACGGAAACACGGCCGCCGCGAGCGACCAGACGATGAGCGCGAAGATGATCAGCCAGCTCCAGTTGATCCCGATCCGGATGCCAGCGATCCGGCCCAGTTGGAAAGTCGGGTTCACGAGAAAGACTCTACGCCGGATGCGATGCGAAATAGGGCGTCTCGAGGGCGCGGCGCTCGACGAGCACTGCGCCGGCCCGGCGGCGACTATCGCGACACCGGCGACGGCGAGGATGCCCCACGGCCGAGAGCCGCCTTGCAGCGTCGAAGAAGAGCGCAAACTGCGCTAATTCGATTAGCCGCGGGCTTGACCAAGTCGCCTGCCGCCCATAGGTTCCTCCACGCACCGAGCACGGAGCGCGAGTAGGTCGAAGCTCAGCCTGGAGGCTCTACGCGGAAGCGGACGGTCATTGGGTTGAGTGGACGAAAGCGCCACCGGCTCGGTGAATTACTTTGGAACGACGGGCCTAGGCTCAGACGTCGCCCTCAAGCGAGAGCACGCTCGCGCACGCGAGGGACCTCTGCATCATCGAGGGCGAGCATATGGATCGGTTCCCGAGCGTCCGAAGGCCGATCCCTGAGGCGACTGCTCAAGCAAAATTCCCGCACACTCGCGCAGGCTGGCGACTGGGTGCCTGGTGATCGAGGGCGCCATCGGCTGACTCCGGCGGCCACTGCGCTTGATCGGAGGACGCCCTAGGGCCTTCTCTTCGTTGGTGCGGATCGGTCTGACCGTCCGAGTCCAGTAGCCTGCCCCTATGGCTGAAGGCTCCCGCAGTCGAGACCCGGTCTACGCGCTGCACTTCAGCCAGGCAGCGGCTGAGGCCTCATACCTGTTGAGAGTCACGAGCGAACCCCTGGTTGCCATCCGCGCTCTGTCGACCATCGAAGGCGAGGCGAAGAAGGTGCTGGCCGAGATGGTCGAGGAGGCGAGGAAGGCCAACCACACGTGGGCTCAGATCGCGGAGGCGCTGGGTGTCACCCGTCAGTCGGCGCAGGCCCGATTCGGTGACGCCGATGGCGTGGATGCGGTCGGCGCGTCCAAACGATCCAAGCCCGGCGAATAGACGAGTCTCGACAGCGCGACGCGGGTCATGCAAGGGGTCCTGCGTTACTTTTCGGTACAACCAGGCGGAGCGTGGCTGTCTTGCGAGCGCCGGACACTTGCAAATTGCCATGGCGACTGGGTGCGGTAGCAAGGGATCCTGCGTTGATTTCCTGGTCAATTCATGCAGAGAATGCTGCAGCTTGAAGTGAAAGCTGTCGGTTGACACACGACTCAAGACGGGGGAGTGAACATGCTCACGACTACGAAACCGCGGCGAAGCCGGCGCAACTGGCTGATTGCCTGCTTTGTGCTCGCGGCTGTTTCGGTAACAGCTGTTCTTGGCGGGGCCGCACAGCCCGCTGGAGCGGATTCACCCGAGACTGCTGTGCTCGACTGGAACAAGCACGCGCTCGATGCGCTCGCGAACGGGCCGACTGCCGGAACAGCGGGTGCTGGACTCCCGGCATACGTGCAAGGCATCCACCTGGCGATGGTCCAGGGCGCCGTCTACGACGCAGTCAACGCGATCGACGGCAGCCACGAGGCCTACCTGGACGGGTTGCCACCCGCGCAAAGCAACGCGTCGAAGGCCGCCGCCGTCGCGACTGCTGCGCACGACACGCTCGTCGAGTTTCTCGAGCAGATTCCCACACCGCTCACGACGGCGACCGGAGTGTTCACAGACGAGATTCGAACCGACGTCGTCATCCCTCGGCTCGACAACCTCCGGAACAGCGCGATCGCAGCCGCACTCGCGGACGAGTCCCTCACGAACCCCTCGGGGGCTGCGGCCAGGGTCGCAGCAGGTGGCTCGGCGGGCGAGGCCGCGGCCGACGCGATGATCGAGGCACGCTCGACGAACGGCGTCCCGGACGACGGCCGGTGGGGGTCCTTCCGGTTCAGGTGCGGCGACGAACCGGGGCAGTGGCGACCCGCCGGAGTCGTGTTGTGCACGCCGCCGCCGTCCGGCGGCAGCGACCCGTTCGCATGGGCCGCGAAGGTGAAGCCGTTCGTCGTCGAGAGCAACGAGCAGTTCATGAGCAAGGGCCCGAACGCGCTGACTAGCGGGCAGTACACCAAGGAATACAACGAGGTGAAGGCCGTGGGGGTCGCAGGGCTCGTGCGCACAGGCGAGCAGCTCACGCTGTTCAACTTCTTCCAGGCCAACCCGGTTGAGATGTTCAGCCGGTCGTTTCGAACCCACGCGCTCGCCCAGGGCCTCGGTCTGGTCGAGCAGGCACGGCTCTTCGGCCTGTTTGGCCTCGCGGGCGGGGACACCAACATCACGTGCTGGGAGGACAAGGCGCACTGGAGCTTCTGGCGGCCGCAGACGGCCATTCGGCTCGGAGACACGGATGGGAACCCGAAGACGGAAAAGGTCGACGGTTGGACATCAGCGGTCGCAACTCCGCCGTACCCCGACCATTCGTCGGGGTACAACTGCAACACCGGCATCTACATGACGGTTGCCGAACTCTACTTCGGGCAAGGCCGCACGAACTTCATCGTCTCCAACCCGAACGGGACGACGCTGGAGTACGACCACTTCCGCGACGTCTGGGAGGACACGATCGATGCCCGCGTCTATCAAGGCATCCACTTCCGCTCCCCAGACGAAGCGGGCGTGCAAATCGGCCGCGACGTCGCCCGCTGGGTCGAGAAGCACGCGCTGCAAGCAGTCAAGTAGGCGAGTACCGCCTCATCGCGGTCGACTCTGGAGGAGACCCGCACAAGCGGGTCTCCTCGCGTTGCGGGCACTGAGCACCAACGAACAACGTCCGTAGACGCACAGACGCTTGCCGCGCACCAATCCGCCTGGATCGAAGAGGAGCGTGCGCTTGTCCGTTGGGGTGCTCAGCCGCTCTAGCGCTCGGGCCCACGACCGGTATCGGACTCCTTTCAAGCGACATTCCCGATCGCTCGCACATGGAGCAGTTCTCTCTCTCTCGCGTTGCGTCCCAGGGACGGACATCATCGAGGCGGGCGTTCGGGCGTACGATCTCGCGAACCGGGTCCGGTGACGGCTCGGCCCTCGACATGGAGGAGGCGCGATGCCCACCGACCCGCACCTCGACGTGTCTGAGGCCGTGCGCGTACAGATCCTCGCGACCGAGCATTGGAGCCTGCTCGCGGCGAGGAACATCACATACGGCGCGATCTACAGCCGGGCCACCATCTTCCTGACTGTCGTGTCCGCGGCCGTCGTTGCGTTGGCCCTTGCTGCCGAGGCGACCGAGTTCGGCGACCGTTTCTACGTGTTCGCACTCCTCGTTCTGCCGGTTGCGTTCTTCATCGGGGTGGGGACATACATCCGCCTCGTCGACGCCCGGATCGAGGACTTCTGGCTCCTGTCCGGCCAGAATCGTCTCCGTCACGCCTATCTCGAGATCGCGCCGGGACTCGAGCCGTATTTCGTGACGGGCCATCACGACGACGAGCGAGGCCTGTCCGAGACGTACGGCCCAGGCACGGAGAACCGGATCCTCCGCCTGATTGCCAGCACGTCCACGGTCGTCGGGGTGATCGACGCCGTTCTCGCCGGGGTCGTTGGGGGCCTCGTCGCAAAGGTCGTGGGCGCAGGATCCGAGCTGAGCCTGCTCATCGGCGCAGTGGTGACTTCAGTGGTCGTCGCGCTGCTTGTCCACGCCGACAGGCGCATCATTGCGCGCGGGCGTCGCAGGCTCGAACCCCGCTTCGCCCGATCGGCGGAAGCCGGATGCATGCACGAACAGCAGGAGCCACCGTCCTCTCCGCGCGCCGACGTGCCCCAGAGCGTGCGTGCCCAGATCCTCGCGACCGAGCATTGGAGCCTGCTCGCGGCGAGGGACGTCACCTACCGCGCGGTCTTCAGTCGGGCCGCCATCTTTCTGACAGTCGTGTCCGCGGCCGTCGTTGCGTTGGCCCTGGTCGCTCGTGCGACCGAGTTCGGCGACGGTTTCACCGCGTTTGCACTCCTCGTTCTGCCGGTCGCTCTCTTCGTCGGGGTGGCGACATACATCCGCCTCATCGAAGCCCGGATCGACGACTTATGGCTCCTGTCCGGCATGAATCGCCTCCGTCACGCCTATCTCGAGATCTCGCCGGGGCTCGAGCCGTATTTCGTTACGGGCCACCACGACGACGAGCAGGGTCTGTACGAGACCTATGGCCCAGGCACGGGGAGTCGGTTCTACCGCCTGATCGGCGAGACTTCCACGCTCGTCGCGGTGATCAACGCAGCTCTCGCCGGGGTCGTCGTGGGGCTCGTCGCAAACGCTGCGGGCACAGGATCCGAGCTGAGCCTCTTCATCGGTGCAGTCGTGACGACTGTGCTCGTCGTATCGCTGGTCAACACGAGCAGGCGCCTCATCGAACGTGGGCGTCGGTTGGTCGAGCCCCGCTTCCCACGATAGGTCGAAGACGATACGACGACACGGGACCCAAACGGCAGGCGTCCGGCTAGTAGATGTGCAGCTTGTCCAGCAGCGCGAGCGGGTCGTCGAGCGACTCGAACAGATCCTTGTTGTGCTTGATCATCTTGCTGCGCATATAGACCCGAAGCCACTGCTTGTAGATATAAAACTCATAGCGGTCGAGCATCTCTCGCAGCGTCAGGTCCCGTTGCGCGATGAGCCCAGCGAGGAACATCGCACACTCGAAGCCGAGCGAGATCGACTGAAAGTACGGCGAGCCTATAGCCGAGTCACCGGCGAGGAAGACCGGTGAACTGGCGAACGGATGGTCACTCGGCCGGGCTTCGAGCCACTGCCGGTTCGTCGCATTGCGTGCGCGGTAGAGATCCAGTGGTATTCGGACGATCTCCAGCTCGCCGAGTATCTCCCCGTGTGTTTCCTCCTTGATCTTGTCGATGAACCTGTCCATCGACTGGGCGACGCCGGGGAAGTTGCCGCGAAGCCATTCACCGTCGAATCCCGATGGCATCGCCTCGTACTCCGCGGCGCTGATGTTGACGATGCCCGTCACGTGGCTGACGCTGCCGTCGTAGTGCGTGCGGTGCACCATCGGGATGAACTTGTACTGCGCGTTCTCGATGTTCTTGTAGTACTTGCAGTGCTCGTTGCAGTCGTACGGCTGTCCGTACAGGAAGGTGATTACGAGCGCATACTCCAGCCGGACCTTGACCGTGTTCGCCCCTTCGGTCACCTCCCCGGAGCCGGGAACGAGGTGATCTCGAAGCAGGGACCTGCTGCCGGTGGCGTCGATGAGGACGTCTCCCGGTTGGAGCATCTCCATCGCCTCCTCCGCAGTCATGACCGCAGCGGTGCGCTCCACCTCATTTAGCCGGCGCGCATCAATCAGATCGCTGAGTGAGCGCTCGATGGAGTTGAGTGGGCAGAACCCCAGCACCCAGTTCTGCAGGAGTGCACGTAGGTCCGGAGCAATGGATTGTCTGAACGCGAGTCCCCGATCGAGCTCGGACGGCTCGAAGATGGCCTCGACGCTGTCTCCGTCAATGGCATCCGCTCGGTAGCTCTCGATCGAATCCGCCACGAGATACGGCGCGAGCTGGACCATGCGCGTTCGCGTGTACTCGCGACGCTTGTCGTACAGGCGCACGGCGATCTGCTCCATCGGCTGGAGCAATGCCGTGAGCATCAGACCCACGGGTCCTGCGCCGACAACGTGCACCTGCATCCTGGAGTTCAGTCTCTCAGAGCCGTGGAGTGAGATGGAGCCGCCCGTTTCGCGCCCTCGTTGCTCGAGCTGCAGCGTCGACCGGGGCGACGTGGACTGAGAACCGACACTTGCTAGGGATCATGGCGGCCGTGCTGGAAAGCGGGAAGACCCGCCGAAGCGGGCCTCCGCGAGTGCGCTCACAAGGTTCAGCGGCGCCTGACTGTGCCTACTTCTCGACGTACGCAGTGATCGGTTGTACGACACCGTGGTTTTCCATGGCGGCCAGGACTTCAGGCGGCGGCGACGCGAGCATCCCCTGCATGGCTGCAACATCGGATACGTCGGCTGTGATTGCGACGTTGGTACTCCCGTCGGCGGCAACGTAGTCGGTCACGTTGCTGCCCGTACCCGATTCGACAGCAGCGGCGCGTTCTGCCTTCCCCTGCAGCCAGCGGTCGATGTCTTCAACGGCATGCGTGATGACGACTTTGGGCATAACGACTCCCTTCGTGTCGCAGTCTGCGGCCTGGGTAGGGCCGACCGTACTACACCAGCGGCGATTTTTGAGAGGGCGTCACGATCCACGTCGCTCAAGCGACATTCCCGAACGCTCGCGCACTCCGGCGTCCTCTGCACGCGCCGCGCCACTCGCCCATCCAGACAAGACGCGCGTAGACTCGCTTCGTCAGCAAGCCAACGTGGGCTTGGCTGAACGGAGGGACGATGAGCGAGTACGCAATCAGGCCGTTCGATGCCTCGACGTGGGATGCTTTCGCGCGTCTCGCTGAGAAACACAACGGCATGGGGTTCGGCGGCTGTTGGTGTACCTGGTTCCACTCGCGAGAGGGCAGGCCCGAGGGCGAGAAAGGTCGCCCTTGGAAGGAGCGTCTCGTGCGCGAGGGGAACGCTCACGCCGCGGTGGTCTTCGAGGGCGACGCCGCGGTGGCCTGGTGCCAATTCGGCTCTCCGGAGGAGCTTCCGAACATCCATCACCGGAAGGACTACGAGGCGAACCGTACGGAGGAGCCGCCCGACTATCGCCTTACGTGCATCTTCGTCGACAGGGACTATCGCCGGAAAGGAGTCGCCGGTGTGGCACTTCGCGGCGCTCTCGACCTGATCGCAAAGGCGGGCGGCGGCGTGGTAGAGGGCTATCCGCAGGACACGCAGGGCAAGAAGATCTCGGCCAAGTTTCTCTACAACACCACGCGCAGTCTCTACGAGCAGACAGGCTTCACCTATCTGCGCCCCAAGGGCAAGAACCACTGCGTGATGCGCAGGACGGTGTCACCGGCCTGAGTGTCGTGACGGGCAGCGTCGGGTGAGACTCGCTTGCGCTGGCCCACGGCAGCGTCCAGACAAGTCAAGAGACACTCCCGCACGCTCGGACACTCGAACGACCTCACTCCCGAAAGCGAGGTTCTGCTCGGTCGGTACACGAGAGCGTCGCGCCGGCCTAGTCCTCGCCCTCCCAGTACTCGACCGCGGGTCCGGGCCTCGCGAACATGACGTCTTCGTCGTCGACGTCCTTTGCGAGAACCTTGCCGGTGTCGAGGTACTCGATGATCTCGCCCCGGATCATCGAGGAGAGCATGAGCACGCGGACAGGCGAGTCCGTTCGGTTGCTGATCTGGTGCGCACCGATCTTGCCGCGCGGAAAGCAGACGATGTCACCCTCCTCCAGAACATGCTCACCGTCGGGCGTGCGCAGCGTCGGCTCGCCGCGGAGCACGATCACCCATTCCTCGTTGAGGTAATGCGTGTGGTAGGGCCAGAGCCTGCTGCCAGGCTCGATCTGCGACATGGTCGCGCCCAGTAGCTCACCGCCGATCCGTTCGCCCACCAGCGTGCCGCTGCAGCGCCAGCCTTCGCGATCCCTCGTCGCGTCCCACTCGTCGCTATTCAGGTTGAAGGTCTTCATTCGGCGAACACTAGCCTGCGTCTCAAGGGACATTCCCGCACACTCGGGCACGCCAGAGACCTGTCGCGTTGCGGATCCGCGCTTTGGAATCGCGCAGCGATGTGCGCTAACGAATGAACGAGCGATGAGCTGATCTGCCGATTCAACGGACAGGTATCCCGCGTCCAACCTGCAGTCCGCTCTGGTTGCCGTCCGCACCGGGCGAGCAGGCCCCTTCTAGCGGGCCGTATGAACCGAGTGTCAACCGCGTGGCTTTGCAAGTCGTAGGATCGGCATGGCACAAGGAGGTCGCATGACCAAGATCTGGGGTCTCTCCAAGCGCGACGCCAACTATGGGCCTGCGCCAACGCCTGACGTGCGCTGCGACAGGTGCAAGTACATGTTCCCGAAGCTCTCGCTCGGCGGGTGTCGGTTGGTGCGCGGTGTGATCAGCGGCTCGTCCAGCTGCAAAGAGTTCGCGCCGCAGAGTTCCGCTAGCGAACACAAGGGGTAGACCGACCGCTCACGCCGACGCTTGCGCGCGGGGTTATCTGACAGCTCGTCGTTGTGCGCCTCGGAGTCACTGAGCCGGTAACCCGCTTGACGACCACCAACGTGCTTGCCGCGACCCACGCGTCGTGGGAGACTTCCGATGACCACAAAGTCGCCAACGAGGGGAGCGTCGTGAGCACAGGGATCTGGATCTTCTATGCGTTGTGGGCCGTCGTCGGCTTCGTCGTGCTCTACATGATGGCCAACAGCCGCGGCCGCAATCCGATCCTGTGGGGCATCTTCGGCGCGATCACGTTTCTCATCGCGGTGATCGCAATCCTCATCGCCGGCGACGCGAAAGAATCGCCCACGGCCCCTACGCCGCCCTCGTAGGAGGGTCTCTCAGCTGAGTCCTGATAGCTCCAGAACCGCAACCTCGAACACGCCGAAGTCGACCACCTCCATGCCCGTGGTCGCGGCGATCTGGTCGCGCATGGAGCCGCGACTCCGACGGGCCTTCTCCTCCGCCTCGGGCGTCTCCCAGAACGTGATCACGCGCGACCGCTGAGCCGCCTCTTCCGTGAGCACGACCAGGCCCCTGTAGCCGTCGTACTCGCGCAGCCACAGCTCGACCGACTCGGCCGCCATGCGTGCGATCTCGGACAGGCCCGATACGGGACCGGTCATCGTCGCCATCGCCGCAACCACGCGCGGCAGCTTACGGATTGATCGCGAGACCGAGCACGAGAGCTGCACGCATTCGGGTCACAGCCAGCCGATGCGCCTGAAGTAGAGGAAGAGGGACACGGAGGCGGTGGCGATCACGACGAGGGCGAGCGGGTACCCGAGTTGCCAGCCGAGCTCGGGCATGTTCTCGAAGTTCATCCCGTAGAGGCCCGCGATCGCGGTCGGGACCGCGATGATCGCCGCCCACGCGGAGATCCTCCGCACGTCCTCGTTCTGGCGGACGCTGACCTGCGTGAGATTCGCGGTGAGGACGCTCGTCAGGAGGTCGCGGAAGCTCTCCACCTCGTCGACGACCCGGAGCAGGTGGTCGTGCACGTCGCGGAAGTACGGCTGAACCTCGTTGTCGACGAGTGCGTGATGCCCGCGGGCGAGACGGTCGACCGGGCTCACGAGCGGAGAGACGGCGTCGTGCAACTCGAGCACCTCCCGCTTGAGGTGATAGATGCGCTCCGCGGGGTTCGTGCGCCCGTGCGAGAAGACTTCGCCTTCGACCTCGCGGACGTCCCGATCGAGGCCGGCGATCACCGGTAGGTAGTCGTCCACGATGCGGTCGACGATCGCGTACAGGACGGCGCCCGGGCCGCAGCGCAGGAGATCAGGCCGCGCCTCGGTCCGGAGGCGGACGTCGTGGAGAGGCGCCTCGCCGTGACGCACCGTGATGACGAAGTCACTCCCCATGAAGACGAGGATCTCGCCGAACTCGACCTCCTGCTCCTCCTCGAGATAGCGGGCAGTCTTGAGGACGAGGAAGAGCGAGTCGCCGTAGGCCTCGAGCTTCGGGCGCTGGTGCGCCTTGATCGCGTCCTCGACGGCGAGCTCGTGGAGGTCGAACTCGCGCCTGACCGCGTCGAACTCCTCCTCGTCCGGCTCGTAGAGGCCGATCCAGACGAACGCCTCGTCGCGCCGCGATGCCTCGAACGCCTTCTCCAGCGGAAGCGCCCCTTCGAGCCTGTGACCCCGCTCGTAGATGGCGCAGTCGACGATCACGCCGCCGATTATCGGCGCTCCCGCGCCGGCGGCGCTACTTCGCCGCGGGGAGCGGGAGGTGACGGCGCGCAAGCGCCGCACGATCGAACGTCATCGCGCCGTCCAGGAGCGTGAACGACGCGATCAGCTCCAGGATCCACGGCGCAAGCTTCGTCCGCTCGGCGGGTGCGCCGGGATCGTGCGGCTTTTTCCCATTGGCGTGTGCCGCAGGCACGTAGTTCTCGATGCCTCGTTCCATCCCCAGTCCTTGATCAGTCGGTGCCCCTCGGACCAGCCTGATGCGTGAGGGTGTTGGCCCTCTCATGATGGGCGGCGCCGCCCACTTCGGGGAAAAGTTCACTCCTTCGAGGGATCGAGCGCCGCTAGGGGCGCGTCTCCGCGACCGCGCGCCGCGCTTCGATCTCGTAGGGGTTGCTGCGGTAGCGCGTCGTCAGGTGCTTGTACGTCATGTGCAGCGGCCGGTGCTGGACCTGCCAGATGTGGCACAGCTCGTGCGTGAGGAGGTCTTCCGACGCGTCCCGGCGCTTCAGCAGGATCGTCCGCCAGAGCGCGTAGCCCGAGTAGCGCCGGAAGCCGGGAATCCGGAAGAACCAGGGCGCGATCACGACGCGCACGCGCTCGATGCGGACGGGAGCGGGGTAGTAGCCGAGCCGGTCGAGCCGCGCTTTGGCCCGTGCGAGTCGTGCGTCGAGCTCCGCGGTCAGCCGAGTGCCGGGACGGGCACGAGATCCATCAGGAAGGTCCCGTCCTGCTGCTGGAGCGGCCGGTACAGGTAGACCCGCGAGCGCGTCAGGCGGTCGATGGAGCGGGTCTCCTCGGCCGAGATCTCGCCGACCCCGGGAGTCAGCTCCGCGGTCAGTGTCTCGTTCAGCGGGATCGAGAGCTCACGCTGGACGTCGGAGCGCTGGAGGAAGACAGCGCCCGGGACAGCCTGGTCGCCGCTCACGCGCGGAGGCATGAGCACGAGCACGGCGGCGACGTCGACGTACTTGAACGAGTAGAGCGCGAGCTCGAGCGCCTCGCGGCGGACGAGCCTTCTGCGGTCGGCCGTGTCCGCGCCCTCGGGGATCGTGCACCTGGGGCCGCGGCCGCAGAGCGTGTACATCAGCGTCGTGTTCGAGGGGAAGACGTCGATGTCGTCCCCGGCGCTCTTGAGATCCCTCTCGACGGAGATCGCCCGATACTGGATCGGGGTGCCGTCCTGGAGACTTGCGGTCGGAGGCCCGGACGAGGTCACCGGTGCGAGCGCGTTCCCGCTGGGCAGGCGATAGCCGTCGCTGATGCGATCGCCGATCTGGGCGGCGCGGCGCTCGCCGCTTCCGGTCGGCTCCCACGCCGACCACTCCGGCGCGGGCACCGGGCTCCCTCGGCTCACGAGGACGGCGAGCGAGCCCACCGCGACTCCGGCTCCGATCGCGAGGAGGAAGAAGAGAAGCGCGAACCGGCCGCGGTAGACGCGCCGGCGGGCGCGGTCGGCGCGCGACTCGGCACGCGCAGGGACGGTGGCTCGCTTCGGAGCCGCGTGCGCCTCGGACGCCGTCGTCTTCATCACATCGTCGGCCACGAGCACTCCTCCGAGAGGTCGACCTCGGGAATCGTCAGCTTCGAGCTCTCGAGCAGCTCGAGGAGCTCGTCGCCGAAGAGCTCGCGGCGTGCCGAGAGGACGTCGGCGATCTGCTCGACCGCGTCACGGTTCGCGAGCACGAGGTTGTGGGCCGCGACGTACGCCTGGCCAACGAGCTGACCGACGATCGCGCGCTTGTCCGGATCGGAGAGGACAGACGCGACCGGGTTCTCGCCGAACGGCCCGCCGCCGCTCGTCCGGTTCACGATCTGGAGCCCGATCTTCTCGAAGCGCTTGAGGATGCGTTCGCGAGCCTCCTCGTCGGTCTCGTCCTCGCGCGGCGTGATGTCGAAGGGCTGTGGCCCCATCGCGGAGGCGCCGACCATGTACGCGGCCTGCGCGGTCACGCTCTGGACGTCGCCGCCGACGCCGTTCGAGTTCTCGCCGTAGAACACGCGCTCCGCCGCCATCGCGCCGAGCGCCCACACGAGCCGTGCGAACTCCTCGCTACGGAAGCGGCTGAAGCGCTCCTCCTTCTCGAGGGCCTGGTGGTGGCCGAGCGCGCCGCCGCGCATCCGGATGGAGAGCCGCGTCGACTCGGCACCCTTCAGGTAGGCGTGGCCGGCTGCGGCGTGTCCGGCCTCGTGGATGGCGACCGCGCGGCTCTCCTCCGGTACGTAGTCGATGCCGACGGCGGTGCCGGCCTCGAGAGTCGTCATCGCCTCGACGAGGTCGTCCCAGTCCAGTGCCTCGCGCTGCGAGTGGTGCGCGATGGTGAGCGCCATCGACGTCACCTGCTCGAGCATCGCCGGGGAGTAGCCGTTCGTGACGCGCGCGATCTCCTCGCGGCGCTTCGTCTGGTCGAGCTCCGAGGCGTGCGCGACTTTCGCGAGGTAGAGGTCGAGGACGTCGAGGCGGTCCTGCTTCGTCGGCGTCCGGAACCAGACGTGGCGGCCCATGCGCCCCGGCCGCGTGAGCGCGGGATCGAGCCGGTCGACCGGGACGTTCGTCGCGCCGATGAAGTAGATCTGCTCCTTGCGCGGCTTCGCCGCCGGGATGCGCATGGAGCGGCCGCGGATCCGGCGCGGGACGATGAAGATCCCGTCGAGGAACGTGTTGATCTTGTTCGTGAAGAACTTCTTGAAGAACGGCGGGTTGTCGATGCCGTCCATCACCACGAGCAGCTGGTTGAGCGCGAGCGAGCCGCCGCCCGTGCCGCCCGGGAAGAAGAACCTCGCGACGTCGCTCATCCGCGCGTAGAACCCGGCCGGCCCGGGCGACTGCGGCGCGCGCTCCGTGAAGAGCCGCTCGCGCCAGCGGCGGTTCTCGAGGATCAGGTCGCCGGAGGGGTTGAGCGCGCCGAACGGCCCGTAGAAGAGCAGGTCGTGGACGTCGTTCGGTTGCATCCCGCCGATAGCCCCGCCCCCGAAGCCCGGGTTCAGGGCCTGCCGGCGCATGCCGACGGCGTCGATCTCGTCGATGAAGACGATGCACTGGCCGCCCCACTTGCGCGCGAGCCGCTTCGCGCGGCGGGCGAGTATGCGCACGACGATCGCGTCGATCCCGATGAAGGTCGCGGCGAAGCCCGATCCCGGGATCGAGACGAACGGCGAGTTGAAGCCGGTCGCGAGCGCTTTCGCGAGCATCGTCTTCCCGGTTCCGGGCGCGCCGAGGAAGAGCAACCCCCTCTCGCGCTTTCCCCCGGCGCGCTCGAACGCCTCCCCCGACTGCCAGATCGAGACGACCCGGCGAACTTCCTCCTTCGCCTCGGCTTGTCCGCGGACGTCGGCCATCTTCACGCCCCACTCCGCGTCGCCCGGCTCGAAGGCCTGGATCTGCGACAGGTTCATGAACAGGAGCGGCCCGAAGAGGATCGCGAAGTTCATGATCATGTAGAAGGGGAAGATCACGAGGAGCGGGAGCACCGGGATCAGGTACTCCACGATCCCGAAGAGCCAGAACACGAGCACGACGACCCCGACGACGATCGCCGTCTTCAACCAGAACTTCCAGAACCAGGTGCGACGGCGCGCGACCACGTCTTCCTCGCGGAGCTGCATGCTCTCGAGCCCGAACAGGCTCGGCCGCGGGATGACCCAGTGGAAGCCGAGGTCGGCGAGGCCGCGGACGCAGACGACGAGGAACAGCGAGGCCGCGAGCGACCAGTACCACGCCCAGCCCTGCGTTTGGTTGAGCCAGACGAAGACGGCCGGGGCGGTCAGCAGGGCGACGAAGGTCGCGGCGCGCGTGAGCTTGCGCCACTGACCGGCGAGCTCGCTGGAGAGCTCGCTCTGCTCGAACCCCGTGAGTCTTGGAGCTTCGGACGCCACCCTTGCAACGTTCAGACGCTCGATCTCGGGGATTGTTCGCGGATTGATAGCCTCGGCGCCGTGCCGCAGGCGATCCTGAACACGAGCGAGGGCGCGATCGAGCTCGAGCTCTACCCCGACGAGGCTCCGAAGACGGTCGCGAACTTCGAGAAGCTTGCGTCCGACGGGTTCTACGACGGGCTCACGTTCCATCGCGTGATCCCGGACTTCATGATCCAGGGCGGATGCCCGCTCGGCACGGGCTCGGGCGGCCCGGGCTACACGTTCGAGGACGAGTTCAACGAGCACAAGGTCGACCGTGGCGCGCTCGCGATGGCGAACGCAGGGCCGAACACGAACGGCTCGCAGTTCTTCATCGTCACCGCCGAGGCGACCCCTCACCTCGACGGGAAGCACACGGTCTTCGGGCGCGTGACCGCCGGCCAGGACGTCGTCGACCGGATCTCGGAGGTCGCGCGCGACGGCCGCGACCGCCCTCTCGAGCCGGTCACGATCGCGTCGGTCGAGATCTCCTGACGGACCGGGTTCGTCGGCGTTCGCGCGCGCTCGTAGAGTCCTGACGTGGACGAAGAGCGGGGCCTCCTGTTCGATCGTGCCGCGGAGGAGTACGAGCGCGCCCGTCCGAGCTACCCCGCGTCGCTCGTCGACACCGCCTGCGCCGCAGCCGGGCTGGGCCCGGGCTCGCCCGTCGTCGAGGTCGGCTGCGGCACCGGCAAGCTGACGGTCGCGCTGGCCGAGCGGGAGCTTCGAGTGGAGGCGATCGATCCGGGACGTCGGTTGCTGGAGATCGCCAGGCGCAACACCGAGGGCTCGGCCGTGCGCTTCCGGGTCGGGCGGTTCGAAGATGTCGATCTGCCGGAGCGCGTGTTCGACGCCGTCTTCTCGTCCGCGGCCTTCCATTGGGTCGACCCCCAGGTCGGGTGGTCGAAGGCAGCGAAGGTGCTGCGGAGCGGAGGCGTGCTCGCACTGTTGACGCACGTGCGCAGCGGCATGGACTCCAGGCCCAGGGCCCGCCTGCGCGAGGCGTGGCAACAGGTCGTCCCGGAGGCTGCGAGCTGGCCGTCGCGGGACGCCGCCACGATCTGGAACGGAGTCGAGGAACGGCGCAGCAACGTCTCCGAGGTCTGGTCGTGGCTCGAAGGACACGACCTCGCGAGACCCGAGGCGGCGACGCTCTTCGAGGACGTCGAGCTGGCCACGGTCGCCGAGGAGCGGCAGATAACCGCGGAGGAGTACCTGATCCGCATCCGTACGACCTCCGACTATCTCCGGCTCGACGCCGGCGGGCGGAGAGCCCTCGAGGAGGGCCTGACCTCGGCGATCGACGACGCGGGCGGTCTCCACGCCTTCACCGAGTACGCAACGCTGGTCACGGCGCGCGCGGTGCGAAACCCGGTTGTCTAGGCTCCCGCGCGTGAAGCTGGAAGGCAAGGCCGCGATCGTCACCGGCGCGTCGAGCGGCATCGGCGCCGCGACCGTGCGGAAGCTGCGCGAGGCAGGGGTGAAGGTCGTCGGCGGAGCCCGCCGCGTCGAGCGGATCGACGCCGACCTCGCGCTCCCGCTCGACGTCACCGACGAGGAGTCGTGCGCCGCCTTCGTGGGGCGGGCCGTCGCCGAGCTCGGCGGCCTCGACATCCTCTACAACAACGCAGGGCTCGCGCTCGGCCGCTATCCGTTCTGGGAGTCGAACGAGGAGGACGAGGCGACCGTTCTGCACACGAACGTCGACGGCGCGCTGCGCATGACCCGGCTCTGCCTCCCGCACATCCGCGACGGCGGGCACATCCTCTTCACGGGCTCCGTCGCTGGGCGCCAGGCCTACCCGGACGCGTCGTCGTACGTCGCCGCGAAGTTCGGTCTCCGCGGCTTCGTGTACGGGCTGCGCGAGGACCTGCTCGGGCGCCCGATCCACGTCACGACCGTCGACGCGGGGCTGACCGAGACCGAGTTCTCGCTCGTCCGCTATCGCGGCGACGAGGCGGCGGCAAAGGCGGTGTACGAGGGCGTCGAGCCGATGACGCCGGACGACATCGCGGACTGCGTGCTCTTCGCCCTCACCCGCCCCCAGCACGTGAACGTGGACGAGATCGTCGTCAAGGCGCTCGCGCAGTCGAGCGGGGGCCGAATCGTGCGGCGCGAGGAGTAGACCGAGTGCTGACGGTCCTCGAGGGATCGACCTTCTGCATCAGCGACGAGAGCGGCGACATCGCCGCCGACACGAGCGGGCTCTTTGCCCACGACACGCGCTTCCTGTCGCGGCTCGTCCTCCGGATCGATGGCCAGCGGCCGCTGCTCCTCTCGTCGGGGAGGGTCGAGCACTTCGCGGCCGCGTTCTACCTGCGGAACCCGGCCGTGAACGGGATCCCCCACGACGCGCTCTCGATCGCGCGCGAACGGTTCGTGGGCACGGGCATGCAGGAGCGGATCGCCGTCCGGAACGAGACGATGAACCCGATCGAGTTCGAGCTCTCGCTCGAGCTCGCGGCCGACTTCGCGGACATCATCTCCGTGAAGGCGCATGACTTCTCGCTCGGCGATCCCGCGCACGCGCCGGATCTGCCCTCGACCGCGCCGACGACGACCGACGAGGAGCGGCGCGAGCTCCTGATCGAGGACCCCGCGGGCGACCTGCGGACGCGCGTCGCGCTCTCCGAGCCGTTCACGTTCGGCGACGGCGCCGCGTCGTTCAAGCTCGCGCTCGAGCCGCACGAGAGCTGGACGGTCAGCGTGGAGGTCCGGCCAGCACTCGACCATGCCGACCTCGCGACCGCGGAGCACTTCGACGAGGAGCGGGAGACGCTCGGCGACGCCGCCGCCGCGTGGACGCTCCGCGTGCCCCGCGTGCGCGGAGGCTGGCAGGCGCTGCGAGACGCCTTCGACCGCTCGATCGATGATCTCGGGGCGCTCCGCATGCGGACCGGCGACCACCGCCGGCCGCTGTTCGCCGCCGGCATGCCGTGGTTCATGACCGTCTTCGGCCGCGACACCGAGATCACGTCGCTCCAGACGCTCCTGCTCGGGCCCGAGCTCGCGACCGGCGCCCTCGACGCGCTCGCCGAGCTCCAGGCCGACACCCTGGATCCCGCGATCGACGCCGAGCCGGGCAAGATCGTCCACGAGGTGCGCCGCGGCCGCGCCGCGGACATCTGGTTCCCGCGCTACTACGGCTCGATCGACTCGACGCCGCTCTTCCTCGTCCTCCTCGCGGAGACCTGGCGCTGGACCGACGACGAGGCGCTCGCGACGCGGCTGTACCAGCCTGCCTTGAAGGCGCTCGAGTGGATCGACCGCTACGGCGACCACGATTCCGACGGCTTCGTCGAGTACGCCCGACGCGCGGACGGCGGCCTCGTGAACCAGTCGTGGAAGGACTCGGGCGACTCGCAGCGCTTCCACGACGGGCGGATGGCCGAGCCGTCGATCGCCCCGGTCGAGGTGCAGGGGTACGTCTACGCGGGGAAGCGCGGGCTGGCCGAGATCGCGCGCGAGGTCTGGCGCGATCGTCCTCTCGCGGAGCGTCTCGAGCGCGAGGCCGAAGAGCTCCGGGAGCGCTTCGAGAAGGCATTCTGGGTCGACGACGAGCGGGGCGGCTTCTACGCGCTCGCGCTCGACGGCGAGAAGGGGAAGGTCGACGCGCGCTCCTCGAACATGGGACACCTGCTCTGGAGCGGGATCGTCGCGCCCGAGCGGGTCAGCCTCGTCGTCGACCACCTCCTGTCTCCCGAGCTCTGGTCTGGGTGGGGGATCCGGACGATGGCGTCCGACGATGCGGCGTACAACCCGCTCAGCTACCACAACGGCACCGTCTGGCCGCACGACACGGCGCTCGCGGCCTGGGGGCTCGCGCGGCACGGCTACGTCGAGCCCGCGCGGCGTGTGGCGCGCGCGCTGATCGAAGCCGCCGGGCACTTCGACTGGTCGCTGCCCGAGGTCTTCGCCGGGTACGCGCGCGACGAGACGCCCTTCCCGATCGCGTATCCGACCGCCGCGCGTCCCCAGGCGTGGGCCGCAGGGACGCCGATCCTGCTCGTGCGCGTGCTCCTCGGGATCGAGCCGGATCGCGTGCGCCAGCGGCTCGTGACGACCGTGACCGACGAGCTCCCGAGCTGGCTCGAGGGGCTGCGCGTCGAGGGCGTGCGTGCGTTCGGCCAGACATGGTCGTTTGGCGTAGAGCGCGGCCGTGTAACGATCACGGAAGGTGTGTAGATGCGCGTCGCCTTGATCTCGCCGGTCTGGTTCCCCGTTCCGCCGGAGGCGTACGGGGGAACCGAGCGCGTGGTCGCGCTGCTCGCGGACGGCCTCGTCGACGCGGGCCACGACGTCACGCTGTTCGCGTCCGGCGACTCGCAGACGCGCGCGCGGCTCGAGTCCGTCTTCCAGACCGCGCCCAGCGAGTGGATCGGCCACACGTACTGGGAGATGCAGCACACGGTCCACGCGATCCGGCGCGCGGGTCACTACGACGTCATGCACGACCACACGGGAATGCTCGGGCTCGTGCTCGGCGGCCTCACGCAGACGCCGTTCTGCCACACCGTGCACGGGCCGCTGACCGGGAACCCGGGACGGATGTACGAGGACGTCGTCTCGCTCGCGCCGCGGGCGAAGCTCATCTCGATCTCGATGAACCAGCGGAAGCCGAAGCCCGACCTGCCGTGGATCGCGAACTGCCCGAACGCGCTCGACCTCTCGGTCTATCCGTTCCGGCGCGCCGGCGGCGAGTACCTTCTCTTCCTCGGGCGCATGAGCCCGGACAAGGGAGCGCACCGCGCGCTCGCGGTCGCGCTCGAGGCCGGGCTCCCGCTGAAGATCGCCGCCAAGTGCCGCGAGCCGCTCGAGATCCGCTACTTCGACGAGTTCATCCGCCCGCACCTCGGTGGCGGCATCGAGTACGTCGGCGAGGTCGGGCACGCCGACAAGGTCGAGCTCTTGATGGGCGCCCGCGCGCTGATCAACCCGATCGACTGGGAGGAGCCATTTGGCCTGGTGGTGATCGAGGCGATGGCCTGCGGCACGCCCGTGCTCGCGACCCGGCGTGGCGCGTTCCCCGAGATCGTCGAGCACGGCCGGACCGGCGTCCTCGTCGACAACTACCGCGAGATGGAGGACCCGGAGATCCTCGCGCTTGGCAGACGGCCTCGATCCGGAGGTGCTCAGGCGCGAGGTCGAGGAGCGGTTCTCGACCGAGCACATGGTCGCGGACTACGTCGCGGCGTACGAGGCGACGATCGCAGCCACCGCGGCGTGACGCTGCGCTCGCCGTACGACCGCGAGATCCTCTCCCTCGCGCTCCCGGCCCTCGGCGCGCTCGCGGCGGAGCCGCTCTACCTCCTCGTCGACACCGCGATCGTCGGCCACCTCGGCCGTTCGCAGCTCGCCGCGCTCGGCATCGCGTCCGTGATCCTCGGCGGCGCGTTCGCGATCTTCAACTTCCTCCAGTACGGCACGACCGCGCAGGTCGCGCGCGCGGGCGGGGCGGGCGAGTCGGAGACCGCGAGACGGCTCGGCGCACAGGCGATCTGGCTCTCGCTGGGCTTCGGCATCGCGGTCTCGGCGCTCATCGCGATCTTCGCGGAGCAGCTCGTCGCGCTGATCGGCGGCGAGGGGCAGGCGGCCGAGTACGCGGTCACGTACCTGCGCATCGCGGCGATCGGGTTCCCGGCCGCGTTCCTCGCGCTCGGCGGCCAGGGCTACCTGCGCGGGATCGCCGACCTCCGCACCCCGCTCGTCATCGTGATCGTCGCGAACGTCGCGAACGTGATCCTCGAGGTGCTGTTCGTGTACGGCTTCGGCTGGGGGATCGCGGGCTCGGCGTGGGGGACGGCGATCGCGCAGCTCGGGATGGGGGCGGCGTTCGTGGTCGCGATCCTGCGCGGGCTCAGCGCGGGGGAGGCGCGCCTGCGGCCCCGGCTCGCGCGGCGCGTGCTCTCGCTCGGGAAGTGGATCTTCATCCGGACGACCGCGCTCATGGGCTCGTTCGTCCTCGCCGGCGCGGTCGCGACGCGCGTGAGCGAGGCCGCGATCGGCGCGCACCAGATCGCGTTCCAGCTCTTCATCCTCCTCGCCCTCGTCCTCGACTCCATCGCGATCGCGGGGCAGATCATCGTCGGGCGTGAGCTCGGCGCCGGGAGGACCGAGACCGCGTACGCAGCGAGCTCCCGGATGATCTGGCTGTCGGTCGCGGCCGGCGGCGCGTTCACCGTGGCGATGCTCGCGCTCGCGGGCGTGCTGCCGCGGATCTTCACCGGCGACGACTCCGTGCTCGACCAGGCCGCGCTCCTCTGGCCGCTGTTCGCGCTCATGCAGCCGCTGAACGGGGCGGTGTTCGCGCTCGACGGGATCCTGATCGGCGCGGGCGACGGGCCGTTCCTCGCGATCTCGATGGTGCTTGCGTTCGTCGCGTGCGCGAGCGTGCTCGTGGTCGCGCTCGTCGACGACTGGGGGATCCGCGGAGTCTGGGCCGCGCTCGTCGTCCTCATCCTCGTGCGGCTGACGGCGATGCTGGCGCGCTTCCGCCGCGGTCGCTGGCTCGTCACCGGCTGGGCGTAGGCGCGCGACGGCGTTCGTACCACCAGCGCTGGAGCGAGAGCGTGGCCACGACGGAGAAGACGATGCACGCGAGATTGACCGTGAGCTGAGCTGCCGCTCCTCCGACCTCGCTCCACTCGCCGTAGGCCGCTCCGACGCCGACGTTCGCAGCGGCGGGGATCGTCGTGACCGAGATCAGCACGCCCACCAGGGCGCCCGACTTCGCGGTCGTCAGCGAGATCGCCCCGGCGACGCCTGCGAGGAGCGCGACGAGGACGGAGTACTCGTCCGGGTTGGAGATGAAGAACGTCTCCGGCCGGGCGACGCCGAGGAGGCGGTCCGGAGCCGCATCGGTGACCCGGAGCGCCAGGGTCAGTGCGAGCGCCGCCGCCATGCCCAGTGGGAAGCCGACGCCGAGCGCACGCAGGGAACGCGCGGCGAGCTTCCGCTGCCGCTGCACGAGAGCGACGCACAGCCCCGCGAGCGGGCCGAACTCCGGACCGACGACCATCGCTCCGATGATCAGGATCAGCGAGTCCTGGACGATCCCGAGCGCGGCGATCATCGTCGCCAGCACCATGAAGGCCAGGAAGCTGGCGGAGAGCTCCGCGCTCTCGGAGGTCTGGAGCTCGACGGTCTCCCAGACCACGGCGTCCGCGGGCGAACCGACAGCGACGTCCTCGGCGCGCCGGGCCGCGTCAGAGACCAGAGCGGAGACCGGCTCCAGGGCGATCGAGCCGTCCCGCTCGAGCCCAAGCTTACGCAGCTCGGCCACGACGAGACTGGCGTCCTCGCTCGCGACGTCGCAGAGGATGAGGTCGCCGGCCGGCCGCTCGGCCGCGCCCTCGAGCCGGACGAGGTTCAACGCCGACGGATGCTTCCGCAGGATGCGATGTGCCGACTCGGCCTGGTCGGGGGGAGCGACGACGCGAAGGTGGATCACGACGTCCTATTCGAGGACGAAGCGGTATCCCATCCGCGCCTCGGTGAGGAAGTAGCGCGGGCGCGCGGGGTCGGGCTCGAGCTTCTTGCGGATCTGCGCGACGTAGACGCGCAGGTAGTTCGTCTCCTTCTCGTACTGGGGACCCAGACCTCCTGCAGGAGCTGGCGCTGCGTGACGAGCTTGCCGGGGTTGCGGACGAGCACCTCGACCACGTGCCACTCGGTCGGCGTGAGCTTGACCTCGCCGGCGGCCGTGGTCACGCGCTTCGCCGCGAGGTCGACCGCGAAGTCGGCGGTCTCGACGACGGCTTCCTCCTCCCCCGGCGCGGCGCGGCGGAGCGCCGCCCGGAGCCGCGCGAGCAGCTCGTCCATCCCGAACGGCTTCGTGACGTAGTCGTCTGCGCCCGCGTCGAGCGCGTCCACCTTCGAGCGCTCGGTCTCGCGGACGGAGAGGACGATGACCGGGACCTCGTCCACCCCCGGAGGCCGCGGATGACCTCGATGCCGTCGATGCCCGGAAGTCCGAGGTCGAGGATCACGACGTCGGGGTGCTTGCGCGCTGCGAGTGCGAGCGCGGCCTCGCCGGTCGGCGCGAGGTCGACGTCGTACCCACGCGCCTTGAGGTTCGTCCCCAGCGCGCGTAGCAGCTGCGGCTCGTCGTCGACGACGAGGATGCGCGTCATTCTGCGGCCTTCAGCCGGAGGACGACGGTGAGGCCGCCGCCGGGCGTGTCCTCGACCTCGATCGCGCCGCCCATTGCTTCCACGAACCCCTTCGCGACCGCGAGCCCGAGCCCGACGCCCTCGCCCTGCGTCGAGTCGCCGAGCCGCTGGAACGGGACGAATAGCCGCTCGCGCTCCGCCTCAGGCACGCCCGGCCCGCGATCGACCACGCGGACGTCGACGGTCCCGTCGACGGCGCCGGCCGTGACCCGCGCCGGCCGTCCCGGCGGCGAGAAGCGGACGGCGTTCAAGATGACGTTCGCGAGCGCGCGCTCGAGCAGGCCGGCGTCGGCGAGCACGCGCGGCAACTCCTCCGACACGTCGAGGTCGACCGCGCCGTCGGCCGCGCCGAGGCTCCGCAGCGCCGCCGGGAGCACCTCCTCGAGCCCGACCGGCGCGGAGCTGATCTCGAGCGCGCCCGTCTGGAGGCGGCTCATGTCGAGCAGGTTGCCGACGAGCGCGTTCAGCCGGTCCGTCTCCTCGTCGATCGTGCGCAGGAAGTCCTGGCGCGCCTCCGGCGTCCACTCGACGTCCTGCTGGAGCAGGCTCGTGACCGAGGCCTTGACGGCGGCGAGCGGCGTGCGCAGGTCATGCGACACGGCCGAGAGAAGCGCGGCCCGGAGCTCGTTGGCGGCTGCGAGCGTCCCGGCGGTCTGCGCATCGGCCTCGAGCTCCCCGAGCTGGAGGGAGGCGCCGAGCTCCTTGGCGAACGCGTCGAGCACGCGCTGGTCCTCGCTCCGGATCGGATCGCCCGCGAGCGCGAGCACGTGCGTCGCGTCGAGCTCGATCGTCCGCGCGCTCGCCTCGGGACTTTCCGGCACGCTCTCTCCGCTCGCGACGTCGATGTGCCAGCCGGCGCCTTCCTTCCCGAGCACAGCTGCACCTTCGAGACCGAGCACGCGGCGCAGGCTGTCGAGAACCGTGGACGCGGGCGACGATCCGGCCAGGCGGAGAAGCGCCTCGGCCTCCACCCGCGCGCGTTGTCCCTCGACTGCCCGGCGGGCGGCGACCGAGACGAGGCCGCTGACGAGCACCGCGAGCGCGAGGAAGACGGCGATCGCGAGGATGTTCTCCTCGTCGCCGATGGTGAACGTGTAGATCGGCGGTACGAAGTACCAGTTGGCGAGCAGAGAGCCGCCGATCGCCGCCGCGAGCGCCGGCCAGAGGCCGCCGACCGCCGCGACCGAGACGACGACGACGAGGTAGAGGAGCATGACGCTCGTCAGCCCGATCTCGTCGCGGAGGTGGGAGAGGATCCAGGTGAGGAGCGGAAGGGCGACAGCGGCGAGCCCAAAGCCCAGCAGCACCCGGCGTCTCGGCAGCGTGGCCGGCCTGCGGGTGCGCGGAACGACGAACGCCTCCTCCGAGCGACTCCCGGGATGGCTGACGACGTGGACGTCGATCCCCGTTCCGGAGTCTCGGATCACCTGGCCGATCACCGACGCCCGCGTCAGGCGCTGGCGGCGTGAGCGCCGGCTGGCACCCATGACGATCTGCGTCGCGTTCAGCGCTCGGGCGGCTTCGAGCAGCGCGGCGCCGATGTCCGCACCCACGACCTCGTGGTACGTGCCGCCGAGCTCGTCCAGGAGCTCCCGCTGCTCGGCGAGGAGGGCCGCGCTCGGCGCCGCGAGCCCGTCCTGAGGCACGACGTGCACGCCGACGAGGTCTCCCTTCGAGCGCTGGGCGATGCGTGCCGCCCGGCGGACGAGCCGCTCGCCGTCCGCCGATCCCGTCAGCGCGACGAGAATCCGCTCGCGTGTCTCCCACGGCTCGCTGATGCCGTGCCGCGCGCGGTACTCCGCGAGCGCCTCGTCTACACGGTCGGCGAGCCACGCGAGCGCGAGCTCCCGGAGCGCGGTGAGGTTGCCCGGGCGGAAGTAGTTCGCCAGCGCGGCGTCGATCCGCTCGGCCGGGTAGACGTCGCCGCGCGCGAGGCGGTTACGCAGCGCGACCGGCGTGAGGTCGACGAGCTGGATCTCGTCCGCGCCGCGGACGACCTCGTCGGGGATCGTCTCGCGCTGCGTGACGCCCGTGATCTGCTCGACGACGTCGTTCAGCGACTCGAGGTGCTGGACGTTGAGGGTCGAGATGACGTCGATGCCGGCCGCGAGCAGCTCCTCGACGTCCTGCCAGCGCTTCTCGTTCCGGGATCCGGGGACGTTCGTGTGCGCGAGCTCGTCGACCAGCGCGACCTGCGGCTTGCGAGCGAGCACCGCATCCACATCGAGCTCCTCGAAGCGCGTGCCGCGGTACTCGAGCTCGATGCGCGGGACGACCTCGAGGTCACCCACTTGCGCCGCGGTCTTCTGCCGCCCGTGCGTCTCGACGAAGCCGACGACGGCGTCCTCTCCGTAGTCCCGCCGCCGGCGGCCCTCGTTCAGCATCGCGAAGGTCTTGCCGACGCCTGCGGCGGAGCCGAGGTAGATGCGGAGCCGGCCTCGAGCCATGCTCTAAGCGTGACGCCTACGGCGTCTCGGCGTCGAGCGCGAGGTTGAGCTCGAGGACGTTCACGCCCGGTTCGCCGAGGAAGCCGAGCGAGCGGCCGTCCGTGTGCTCGTCGACGAGGTCGAGGACGGCGTCCAGCGGAATGTCGCGGACGCGGGCGACGCGCTCGGCCTGGAGCTCGGCGTTCTCGGGCGAGATGTGCGGGTCGAGGCCCGAGCCCGACGCGGTCACGGCGTCGACCGGCACTGGCACGTCCGCCGGCACCGCGTTCAGCTCCCGGTACGAAGCGACGCGTTGGTCGATCGCCGCCAGGAGCTCCTCGTTCGTGGGGCCGAGGTTCGACGCGGAGCTCGCGGCGCCGTCGTAGCCATCGCCGGCGGCCGAGGGCCGTGGGTGGAAGTAGCGTTCGCCGGCGAAGCCCTGGCCGAGGAGCCGTGAGCCGACGACGGTCCCGTCACGCTCGATCAACGAGCCGTCGGCGCGGCCGGGAAAGGCGACCTGCGCGATCCCCGTCAGCACCAGCGGGTACACGATGCCGGTGAGCACCGTCAGGGCGAGGAAGATCACGAGCGCGGGAAGGATCTGGCGGCGCATCAGGACATCCCCACGGCGCTCACGATGACGTCGATCGCCTTGATCCCGGCGAACGGGACGATCAGGCCGCCGAGTCCGTAGATGAGAAGGTTCCGGCGCAGCACGGCCGCGGCCGAGCGCGCGCGGAAACGGACCCCGCGGAGCGCGAGCGGGATCAGCGCGACGATGATCAATGCGTTGAAGATGACCGCGGAGAGGATGGCGGAGCGCGGGCTCTCGAGTGCCATGACGTTCAGCCGGTCGAGCTCGGGGAACGAGCCGGCGAACATCGCCGGGATGATCGCGAAGTACTTCGCGACGTCGTTCGAGATCGAGAACGTCGTAAGCGAGCCGCGCGTGATCAGGAGCTGCTTCCCGATCTCGACGATCTCGATCAGCTTCGTGGGGTTCGAGTCGAGGTCGACCATGTTCCCCGCCTCCCGCGCCGCCTGCGTGCCGGTGTTCATCGCGACGCCGACGTCGGCCTGCGCGAGCGCGGGTGCGTCGTTCGTGCCGTCGCCTGTCATCGCGACGAGGTTCCCGCCCTCCTGCTCGCGCCGGATGAGCGCCATCTTCTCCTCGGGCGTCGCCTCGGCGAGGAAGTCGTCCACGCCCGCCTCCTCCGCGATCGCCTTCGCGGTGAGCGGGTTGTCGCCGGTGATCATCACCGTGCGGATGCCCATCGCGCGGAGCTCGGCGAAGCGCTCGCGCAGGTCCTGCTTCACGACGTCCTTGAGGTGGACGACGCCGAGCGCGCGGGATCCGTCCGCGACGACGAGCGGCGTGCCGCCGGAGGACGCGATGCCGTCGACGATCTCCGAGAGCTCGTGCGGCGTCGTGCCGCCGGCGCTTTCGATCCAGTCGCGCACCGCCTCGGCGGCGCCCTTGCGGATGCGCCGGCCGTCGAGGTCGATCCCACTCATCCGCGTCTGGGCGGTGAAGGGGACGAGCGCGCCGGCGCCGACCTCGCGCTCGCGGATCCCGTGCCGCTCCTTCGCGAGGACGACGATCGAGCGACCCTCGGGGGTCTCGTCGGCGAGGCTCGCGAGCTGCGCGGCGTCGGCGAGCTCGAGCTCGCTCACGCCCGGAAGCGGGACGAGCTCCGTCGCCTGCCGGTTGCCAAGCGTGATCGTCCCCGTCTTGTCGAGGAGAAGAGTCGAGCAGTCCCCGGCAGCCTCGACCGCGCGGCCGGACATGGCGAGGACGTTGCGCCGCACGAGGCGGTCCATCCCCGCGATGCCGATCGCGGAGAGGAGGCCGCCGATGGTCGTCGGGATCAGGCAGACGAGGAGCGCGACGAGCACGATCACGCTCTGCTCAGCACCTGAGTAGACAGCGAAGGGTTGGAGGGTGACGACCGAGAGCAGGAAGACGATCGAGAGGCCGGCGAGGAGGATGTCGAGCGCGACCTCGTTCGGCGTCTTCTGGCGCTCGGCGCCCTCGACGAGGGCGATCATGCGGTCCAGGAAGCTCTCCCCGGGGACGGCGGTGACGCGCACGACGATCTTGTCCGAGAGCACCCGCGTGCCGCCGGTGACCGCCGAGCGGTCGCCGCCCGACTCCCGGATGACCGGCGCGGACTCGCCCGTGATCGCCGACTCGTCGACGCTCGCGATGCCCTCGATAACCTCGCCGTCGGCGGGGATCACCTCGCCCGCGGAGACGACGACCTCGTCGCCGAGGCGGAGCGCCGAGCTCGCCACGTCCTCCAGCGCCCCACCGACGCGACGGTGCGCGACGGTCGCGGCCCGCGTCTTCCGCAGCTCGTCGGCCTGCGCCTTGCCGCGGCCCTCGGCGACGGCCTCGGCGAAGTTCGCGAACAGGACCGTGAACCAGAGCCAGGCGGCGACGAGGCCGGCGAATGCGTTCTCCTGCGCCGACGAGTCGGCGAAGTTCTTCACGAACAGGAAGGTGACGAGGACGCTTCCGATCTCGACCACGAACATGACCGGGTTGCGCTTCATCCGGCGCGGGTCGAGCTTCAGGAAGCTGTCGCCCGCGGCCCGCTGGAGGATCGCGGGATCGAGGAGGGAGCGCGGCTGGCGGGCCATCGCTAGAGACCCAGGTGCTCGAGCACCGGCCCGAGCACAAGGACGGGGAAGTAGGTCAGGCCGACGACGATCAGGACGATGCCCGTGAGGAGGCCGGCGAAGAGCGGCGTCCCGGTCGGGAACGTCCCCGCGGTCACGGGCACCGGCTGCTTGCGTGCCAGCGAGCCCGCGAGCGCGAGCACGAGCACGATCGGGAGGAACCGGCCGCCGAGCATCGCCAGGCCGAGCGTCGTGTTGTACCAATCGGTGTTCCCGGTGAGCCCGCCGAACGCGGAGCCGTTGTTGTTCGCCGCGGACGTGAAGGCGTAGACGACCTCGGAGAGGCCGTGCGCGCCGGGGTTGAGGATCGAGGCCTTCGCGTCGTCGAGCAAGACCGACACCGACGCGAAGAAGAGGATCAGCGTCGGGACGACGAGGACGTAGAGGACGACGAGCTTCATCTCCGTCGCCTGGATCTTCTTGCCGAGGTACTCCGGCGTCCGCCCGACCATCAACCCGGCGATGAAGACCGAGAGCAGGGCGAAGATCAGCATCCCGTAGAGGCCGGCGCCGACACCTCCGGGGCTCACCTCTCCGAGCATCATGTTCACGAGCGGCACGGCGCCGCCGAGCGGCGTGAAGCTGTCGTGGGCGGCGATGACCGCGCCCGTCGACGTCCCCGTGGTGGTGGCGGCGAAGAGGCCGGATGCTGCGGTGCCGAAGCGGGTCTCCTTGCCCTCGTAGTTCCCGGAGTCGGTCGTCCCGAGCGCCTCGACGCGCGGGTTCCCGTCGATCTCGAAGCCCATCGCGAGCCCGGCGGACGCGATCCAGAGGACGAACATCGCCGCGAACACGGCCCAGCCCTGGCGTTGGTCGCCGACGAGGCGCCCGAACGCGTACGTGAGTGCGAACGGGATCGCGAGGATCGCGAGCAGCTCGACGAGGTTGGAGAACCCGTTGGGGTTCTCGAACGGGTGCGCGGAGTTCGCGTTGTACGGCCCGCCTCCGTTCGTCCCGAGCTCCTTGATCGCCTCCTGGCTCGCGATCGGGCCGCCTGGGATCGACTGCGTCGCGCCCTCGACCGTGCTCGCCTCGGTGAAGCCGGCGAAGTTCTGGACGACGCCCTGGCTCACGAGCACGATCGCGACGACGGCCGCGAGCGGGACGAGCACGCGCGTCGTGATCCTGGTGAGGTCGACCCAGAAGTTCCCGATCGTCTCCGAGCGGCGGCGTGTGAGCCCGCGCACGAGCGCGACCGCGACGGCGATCCCCACGGCGGCGGACACGAAGTTCTGGACCGCGAGCCCGCTCATCTGCGTGAGGTGGGCCATCGTCGACTCGCCGCCGTAGTTCTGCCAGTTCGTGTTCGTGACGAAGCTCGCGGCGGTGTTGAACGCGAGCGCCGGCGGGACTCCCGGGACGTCCGTCGGGTTCAGGAACAGCGCTCCCTGGACGCGCTGGAGCAGGAAGAGCCCGAGCACCGAGACGCCGCTGAACGCGAGGAGCGAGAGCGCGTAGACCGTCCACGGCTGCTCGCGCGAGGGGTCGATCCCGGCGGCGCGGTAGACGACGCGCTCGACCGGGAGGAGGACGCGGTCGCCGGGAGCAGGCCCGTTGCTGAGCACGCGGGCGAGGTACGGGCCCAGCACGCGCGTGAGGGCAATGACGCCCGCGACGAGGACGAGGAGCTGGATCCAGCCGACGGCGCTCACCGCAGCGGCCCGCGGACGAGCAGGAAGAGAACCGTGAGGCCGAGGACGATGCCGACGAGCAGCACTACGGCCATCAATGCTTCGAGGAGCGCCGCCATCAGAGCTTCTCCGGCGCGAGCAGTGCGTAGACGAGGTACGCGAGGACGGCGAGTGCGAGCAGGAGCCCGATCGCGTCCTCGAGGCTCATCGCTCGTGCTTCTCTGCCGGCGCGCGGCCGACGATGCGCCCGCAGCCGGCGACGAAGATCGTCGCGAGGGCGAAGAACGCGAGGATGACGGCGAGGTAGACGAGATCGCGCATCGCCCTTGTCTTACCGCGTTCGGCGGGGAACGACGCGGGAACTTACGGAAGCTCTACGCCCTGCGATGCGCTTTTGACGCCGCCCTGACGCTCCGGTTCTAGGCTGACGCGATGAACGTCATCGGCGGCGACCTCGAGCCGTGCTCGTTCGACCCGGTGACCGGGTTCTTCCGCGACGGCTACTGCCGGACCGAGGGACGGGATCCCGGCTTCCACGCGGTCTGCGCGGTGATGACCGAGGAGTTCCTCGAGTTCTCGCGCTCGGTCGGGAACGACCTCTCGACGCCGCAGCCGCAGTGGCTGTTTCCCGGGCTCCGGCCGGGCGACCGCTGGTGCGTCGTGGCGGCGCGGTGGCAGGAGGCGCTCGAGGCGGGAGTCGCGCCGCCGGTCGTGCTCGAGGCGACGCACGCCTCGGCGCTCGAGTTCGTCTCGCTCGACGACCTCGAGGCGAACGCGCACACCTCGTAGGGGCGAGGCTTGCCTCGCCCTCCTACTCGGTCCAGGCTGTCGCGGTCTCGTGGCGCTTGCGCCAGTACCGCTCGAGCCCGCGGAAGTGGTGCCAGAAGGGCGCGGCCTCGTCGTACGCGTTGACGAGCTCCGGGTCGACCTGCGTGACGTCGTAGCGCGCCGCGGCGACGAAGGTCTCCTCGTCCATCCCGTTCTCGACGCGCTCCGACCAGATCCGGAGCGTCTCGCGGAGCGCTGCGAGGTGCTCGGTCACGTCGTCGAAGGCGCCGAAGTGGATGAGCGCGAGCCGGCCCGGCGCCCGGCGCTCGATCTCCTCGATCGTGGTCTCCCAGGCTGCGAGGTCGATCTCGGGCGGAGGGAGGGGCGGAAGGACGAACCGGCCCGGTGCGATCCGCACCCCCGCGGCGTCCCCCGCGTAGAGCGTGCCGTCGGCGTCGAGGTACGACACGTGGTGCCACGCATGCCCGGGGGTCGGGAAGCACTCGAATCCGAGAATCCGGTCGCCGACCGCGTGGATGTTTGCCTCCGGCACCGGCGCGAGCTCCCCCCAGAGCGAGTCGAAGCTCATCCCGTACAGCCTGCGCGCGCTGGCCTCGAGCCGCGTCGGGTCGACGAGGTGCGGCGCGCCGACCTCCGAGACGTGCACCTGGAGCCACGGGTTCTGGCGGACGAGCACTCCCGCGGCGCCCGCGTGGTCGAGGTGGATGTGCGAGAGAAGCAGGTGGCGGATGTCGATGAGGTCGAGCCCGCGGTCGGCGAGCCCGGCCTTGAGGTACGGGAGGCAAGTCGTGGGGCCGCAGTCGAAGAGCGCGGGCCCGTCGAGAGTCTCGAGCAGGTAGACCCCGACGACGTGCTCGTCCAGGTGGTGGAGGTCGATCGGCTCTGCGCTTGCGACTGTGGTCATCCCAGTGCCAGCTCGAGGTCTTCGATCAGGTCTTCCGCGGCCTCGATCCCCACCGACAGCCGGATCAGGTTACCCGGGACGGCGAAGGGGGCATCGGCGGTGGACGCGTGCGTCATGCGCGTCGGCTGCTCGATGAGGCTCTCGACGCCGCCGAGGCTCTCCGCGAGCTTCCAGATCCTCGTGCGGCCGACGACCGCGACCGCCTCCTCCTCGCTCTCGACGAGAAGCGACACCATGCCGCCGAAGTTGCGCATCTGGCGCACGGCGAGCTGGTGGCCCGGATGGCTCGGGAAGCCCGGGTACAGGACCTTCTCGACCCGCCCATGATGCTCGAAGTGCGCCGCGACGGCGGCGGCGTTCAGGCAGTGGCGATCCATGCGGACCGCGAGCGTCTTCAGCCCGCGCAGGACGAGCCACGCGTCGAACGGGCCGGGAACGGCGCCAAGCGACTTCTGGAGGAAGGCGAGACGCTCGGAGAGCGCGTCGTCGTTCGTCGCCACGAAGCCGCCGACGACGTCCGAGTGACCGCCGAGGTACTTCGTCGTCGAGTGGAGGACGAGATCCGCGCCGAGCGCGAGCGGCTGTTGCAGGTACGGGGTGGCGAACGTGTTGTCGACGACCACGAACGCCCCGACGGCGTGCGCGGCGTCGGCCGCGGCGCGGATGTCCACGAGGTTGAGCCATGGGTTCGTCGGCGTCTCGAGCCAGACGAGCTTCGTCCGCTCGTCCACGTGCTCGGCGAGGTCGGTCGAGATCTCCTGCGGCGAGAGAAACGCGAGGCCGTAGCCCTTCGGCTCGTATACCTGCGTGAACATGCGGTACATCCCGCCGTAGACATCGTTCACCGAGACGATGCGGTCGCCGGGGTCGAGCATGTGCATGATCGTCGTCGCGGCGCCGAGCCCGGCGGAGAACGCGTGGCCGTGCGCCGCGCCCTCGAGCGAGGCGAGGCACTCCTGGAGCGCGGTCCGCGTCGGGTTGGAGACGCGCGCGTAGTCGTAGCCCTTGTGGACGCCGACGGCCTCCTGCACGTAGGTCGACGTCTGGTAGATCGGGGTCGTGATCGCGCCGGTGGCCTCGTCCGGCTCCTGCCCGACGTGGATCGCGCGGGTCTCGAACTCCATGGGTCGATCCTAGAGCCGCGCCACGCGCTCGGCGCCGAGGAAGGTGGCGAGGCTCGCGAGCGCCTCGTCGGCGCGCGAGGCGTCGCCCCAGACGCCGAGTACCTCGAGCATCCTTGTCTTCTTGTCGAAGCGCGGCTCGATGCGACCCACGATCTGGTCGCCCTGGAGGACCGGCAGGACGTAGTAGCCGTACTCCCGCTTCGCCTTCGGCACGTACATCTCGAGGCGGTAGCGGAAGTCGAAGAGCGCCTCGGCGCGGTCCCGGTCGTGGATCAGGCGGTCGAAGGGGGAGAGGAACGTCACGCGGTCGGGGACGGGGGTGGCGTCCACGTCCGGATGCGCCTCCCAGCCCTTGCGCGTGAGGCGCACGCCGAGCGCCCGAAAGCGCTGGGCTGCGATCAGTCGGTCGGCCTCGCGCGCCGGGACGGTCTCGGTCTCCGGATACCAGCGCTCGGCGAGATCCCATAGCCGCTGGTTGCCCCGCCTGCCGGCGACTGCCACGACGCCGTGCAGGTGGAGGATCATGAGCATCAGCGGAACCTGGCGGCTGCCCCACCAGCGATGGTCCCGGAGCGATCGCGGAGCCGCTTCGTGCTGCAGCTCGCGCGAGAGCATCGGGCCGTTCCGTTCGAGCTCGCGCAAAAGGAAGCGCTTGAAGCCCGCGTTCTCCTTGAGGAACTCCCGGCTCCACTGCTCGTGCTTGTAGTGCGTGCTGCGCGCCCGCTTCCGCATCCGTGCGCGGACGAGCGGGAGATCCTCCAGCGGCCAGATGAACGCGTTCCACTCGAACAGCTTTCGCTCGACCCAGACGAGCCGGTCGAGCTCGCTGCGGTCGTACGGGCCGAGGCGGCTCCAGGGAACAAGGTGCTGCGGAGGCGCGACAGTCGAGATCGGGTCGATCTGGAGGAACCCCAGCGCACGCACGGTCTCGAGCAGGTTCGTGGCCGACCCGTCGAGGAGCTGCGCGCGGACGGCGATCCGACGCGCCTCCTCGAGCGAGACGAGCCTCACCGGGCGACTCGCTCGAGCCCGATCGTGCGGCGGACGCGATCGGCCGCTCGGTCGAACGCTTCGTCGAGAGCCGCGGAGCGGCGGACGCCCGGCTCGACGTGGAGCGCCTTGACGAGCAGCGTGCCCTCGGCGCGATCCGACTTCAGGTCGGCGCGGCCGACGATCCGGTCGCGCCACAGGAACGGGAGCACGTAGTAGCCGTACTCGCGCTGCGACGCGGGCTTGTACACCTCGATCACGTGGTTGAAGCCGAGGATCCGCCGCGCGAACGGGCGGTCCCAAAGGAGGTTGTCGAACGGCGAGAGGAGGACGGCCGCGCTGGGCCGCGGTGGATCGAGAGCCGACCCCGCGGGGACGAGGACGGGTGGGCCGCCGTCGTCGACCGCGACCCGCTCGAGCGTGCCCTCGTCGACGAGCGCACCGGCCTGCGGGCGGATTCGCGCCGCGCCGCCGCGCAGTCGCCAGTGCTCCGTCACGCCGGTCTCGGTGAGCGCTCCGCGCGCGCGGACGGCGCGCGCGACGAGCTCACGCAGCCGGGTCTCGTCGTCCGGAGCCGGCGCCGCGACGACCTCGGGCGGGAGCACGCGTTCCGCAAGGTCGTAGAGCCGCTGGAACCCGCTGACGCGTCCGCAGATGACGATCTCGCCGCTGTTCCAGAGCGCCTCGAGCACGATCTTCGCCGGTTTCCAGTTCCACATGCCGCCGCCGCCCTTGCCGTCGAAGTCGCGCGATGCGAGCGGGCCGCGCTCGCGGATCGCCGCGCGCACCTCCTCGGCGAGGTCGGCGTGCTTCGCGAGCACGTCGCCGCGCCAGGGGTGGACGGCCGTCATCGCCGGCCTGAAGAGCGGCCAGTCCGCGACGGGGATGAGGCAGGCCTCGTGTGCCCAGTACTCGAAGATCCGGCCCTCCGAAAGGAGCCGCGAGACCGTGTCGCGCGGGTAGGCGCCGACCCGGGAGCCGAGTGCGATGCGGTGGCTCCGCTCGACCGTCGTGATCGAGTCGAGCTGGACGCACGAGAGCCGGTTGATCGTCTCCTCGACCTCGCGCCGGGTTCCGGTGCGCCCGCGAGAGGCGTACCCCTGCGCTCCGATCGCGAGTCGCCGGAGCGCCGTGAGCGAGATCGTCCTCACACCGTGAACCTAACGTTCGGCGCTCCCTGCGCCATCCACGCGGAGCAGGTCAGGGCGCGCCTCAGTCCGGGACGCGCCCAGCCAGGATCTCGGTCAGCCGGGAGGCGTCGATGTTCCCGCCGGAGACGATGCACACGACCCGTCCCGAGCCTGCCGCCCCGGCGAGCGCGGCCGCGACCGGCAGCGCGGCGGCGCCCTCAGCCACGATCCGGCCGCGCTCGACCAGCAGCTTCACCGTGCTCGCGGCCGCCTCGAGCGAGATCGGGAACGACCCCGCGACGAGCGGGCGCGCGTGCTCCCACACCGCGGCGAGCAGGCTGCCGGAGCCGGCCCCGTCGATGAACGACGGCGTGAAGTCGACCGGCACGGGGATTCCGTCGTTCGCGAGCGCGCCGGCTACCGGCGCCCCGGTCTCGGGCTCGCAGACGAACACCTTCGTCTCCGGCGAGAGCGCGTGCAGCGCGCTCGCGACCCCGGTCGTGAGCCCGCCCCCGCCCCACGGCACGAGGACGGCGTCGATCTCGTCGAGCTGCTCCGCGAGCTCGAGCCCGATCGTCCCGTTCCCGGCCATCACCGCCTCGTCGCGCACCGGGTGGACGAAATAGCCCTCGACGTCCTCGGCCGCCTCTTTCGGGCTGCCAGTCTCGACCGCGGCCCACCACTTCTCCCACGGCACGCGCACGATGCGGCCGCCCATGCGCTCGACCGCCGCGAGCTTCGTCGCCGAGGCGTTGTCCGGCACCACGATCGTCGCGGGCACGCGGAGCGAGCGGGCCATCCAGGCGACCCCCTGCGCCATGTTCCCGGTGCTCGTCGTGACGACGCCTTGCGCCAGCTCGGCGCGCGGCGCGCTCAGGATCGCGTTCGCGGCGCCTCGCAGCTTGAACGAGCCGATGGGCTGAAGGCTCTCCAGCTTGAGCCAGACCTCCGCCGGCGCGTCGTCGAGGTGGAGCCGGACAAGCGGGGTGCGCGCGACCGTGCTCGCGATCCGGGCGCGGGCGCTCTCGATCTCGTCCAGCGGGATCAGAAGTCGACCTCGATGCCGACATCCCGCTCGCGCGCGCGGCGAAGCACGAGCTCGGCGGACGCGAGATCCTCGACCGCGATCCCGAGCGACTCGAACACGGTGAGCTCGTCCCCGTGCTCGCGTCCGCGATGCATACCGGCGAGCACCTCGCCGAGCTCGGCCTTGATGTGCTCGGGCCCGACCGCGCCCTCCGCGGCGGCGAGAACGTAGTCTCCGGCTTCGTTCAGGCACGACTCGCGGCGGTCGGTGAAGAACGCCGCCGCCGCGACGGTCTCCGTGTCGAGCTCCCGCGTAGTCGGGAAGCACGAGCCGACGGCGTTCACGTGCGCCCCTGCCGCGAGCCAGCGCTTCTCGACGATCGGGTCGGTCGCCGCCGTGGTCGTGCAGACCACTTCCGCGCCGAACAGGGCAGCGTCGATCGACGGCGCGACACTGGCGCCGACCTCGGCGGCGAGTGCCTCGGCCGCATCGAGGCGGCGCGACCAGATCCGGACCTCCGGATCGTCGAGCACGGCTCGCATCGCGTGGACATGACCGCGCGCCTGTGCTCCCGCGCCCAGGATCGCGACGCGCTGCGCATCCGGGCGGGCAAGGGCGCGGGTGGCGACGCCGGAGACGGCTGCGGTTCGGATCTCGGTGATCGGGGACGCGTTCATGACCGCGAGCAGCTCCCCCGTCTCGCCGTCGTGGAGGAGGACGGCGCCCATGTGCGTGTCGAGCCCGCGCGCAGGGTTCTGGGGCGCAACGACGATCTCCTTGAGCGCATATACCGACGACTGACTGCCGCCACGATACGCGGGCATCAGCCCGAGCAGCGTCTCGGCCCCGGGCGCGCGCGTGATCGAGCGCAGCGGCTGGTGCAGCTCGCCGCGCGCGAGCGAGGCGAGCACCTCGGTCATCGCCTCGATGCACGACTCCATGTCGAGCAGGTCGCGCACTTCCCGTTCGGAGAGCACCCTCACGCGAACAACCCTCGCAGATGCTCGCGGTCGGACGTCGTGAGCTCGAGTGCGAGCGCCTCCCGCACGGGCTCCAGGTGCTCGGCGTACGTCGGGCCGACGACGATCGCGGTCACCTCGGAGACGCCGAGCAGCCAGGCGAGCGCGAGGCCGGCCAGCGAGACTCCCCGCCCGAACGCCTCCCGCTCGAACGCCTCGAGCGCGTCGAAGACCTGCTCGTCGGCGTACCGGAGATACGACTCCGGCCGCTGCGTCATCCGCGACCCCTCGGGATAGGTCTCGCCGCGACGGTACTTCCCCGTGAGCCAGCCGCCCGCGAGCGGGCCGAACGCCTCGTAGCCGAGACCGTGCTCGCGGCAGACGGGGAACACGGTCTCCTCGTCTTCGCGGTCGAGCAGCGAGAACGAGTTCTGGACGAGCTCGTATCGCACGAGCCGTTCCAGCTCCGACAGCTCCACCGCCTCTGCAAGTTGCTCCGCGCTGAAGTTGGAGGCGCCCGCGGCGCCCGCCTTGCCGGCGCGAACGACGTCGTCGAACCCGCGCAGCGTCTCCTCCTGCGGCGTCTCGGCGTCGAACGCATGCGCGAGGTAGAGCGCGACCCGCTCGATGCCGAGGCGCCCCAGGCTCGTGTCGATCTGCCGGACGAGGCGGGCGCGCGAGAGGCCGCGGTCGTCACCTTCCGCGATGGGGTTGAACGTCTTCGTCTGGATCCCGATCGCGTCGCGCGCGGCGGAGCCCTTCCCCGCGAGCCACTCGCCGATCCACGTCTCGCTCCGCCCGCCCCCGTAGGCGTCTGCGGTGTCGAACGTCGTGATCCCGAGCTCCCAGGCCGCGTCCATGATCCGGAAGGCCTCGTCCCTCGGGATGCCCTGCCCGAAGAACGCGGGCGCCGAGCCGACGCCGCCGAAGTTCCCGCAGCCGAGGATCACGCGCGAGACGGCGATCCCGCTCCGCCCCAGCTCGCGGCTCTCCATGACGGCGATCCTACGATGCCGCCGGCGACCTCCAGTGATAGAAGCCGCGGGTGAACGAGGAGACAGGCGAGTACGAGGCGCGGACCGAGGCCGCTCCTGTCGTCGCCCTGGTGCCGCTACTGATTGTCGGCCTCGCTCTCGTGAGCTGGGCAGAGGGCTGGGAGTTCCTCGGGCTTCCGTGGTGGGTCTGGCTCGTGCTCGCGGTTCCCGCGCTCCTGCTCGCGGTCGATCTCTGGCTGGGGCCTCGCGGTCTCGGAGTCGCGCGCACACGGTCGGCCGGTCTCGTGCTGCTCGGCGTCAGCGTCGTCGGCAACCTTGTCGGCCTCCTGGTGCTCGTCGCTGCGCTCGTCATGGCGCATGGCAACGATCTCGGCGGCGGTCAGCTGCTCCTCTCCGCCTTCGCTATCTGGGCGGCGAACGTGGTCGTGTTCGGAATGTGCTTCTGGGAGCTCGACGGCGGCGGGCCGACCGAGCGTGCGCGGGCCCGCCTGGTCTCCGACTTCCAGTTCCCGCAGGACTCGACTCCCGAGCTCGCCGTGGGCTGGCGGCCTCGCGTCTGGGACTACCTGTACACGTCGCTCTCCACCGCGACGGCGTTCAGCCCGACCGACGCAATGCCGCTGTCCCTCCGGGCGAAGGCGCTCATGGGAACGGAGTCGGTCCTCTCACTGGTCATCGTCGTGCTCGTCACCGCCCGGGCCGTGAACGTCCTCGGCACCTAGGACCGCGGCGCGTAGTAGCGTCTCGCGCGTGGGCCAGGGGATCAGCCTCGAGGAGCTGCAGCTTGCTGCGCGCAACCACGGCATGCCGCTGGAGGCGCTGCGCTGGGACCTGACACCGGTCGGGCTCCACTACCTCCTGACCCACTACGACATCCCCGACGTCGATCCCGCGACATGGCGGCTCGAGGTCGACGGGCTCGTCGAGACCCCGCTGTCGCTCACGCTGGACGACGTCCGCGCGCGCGCTGCGAGCGAGGTCGTCTCGACGATGGAGTGCGCCGGAAACGGCCGCGCGCTCGTCGAGCCGCACGTCGTGAGCCAGCCGTGGATCCTCGAGGCCGTCGGCACCGCGCGCTGGCGCGGGCTGCCCGTTCGCGCCCTGCTCGAGGAGGCCGGCGTGCAGGACGGCGCGATCGAGGTGCTGTTCACCGGCCTCGACCGCGGCGTCGAGGGTGACGAGGAGCAGGACTACGCGCGCAGCCTGCCGCTCACCGAGGCGCTGCGCGAGGACGTGCTCCTCGCGTACGAGATCAACGGCGTGCCGCTTCCGCCGCAGCACGGGTTCCCGCTGCGCCTGCTCGTCCCCGGCTGGTATGGGATGACGAGCGTGAAGTGGCTTGCGCGCATCACGGTCCTGGACTCGCAGTTCACCGGGTACCAGCAGCGTCACTCGTATCGCCTCCGGCAGGAGGAGGACGAGGAGGGAGTGCCGCTGGCGTGGATCCAGCCGCGGGCGCTGCTGATCCCGCCCGGGACGCCGCACTTCCCGTCGCGCGCGCGGACCGTGCGTGCGGGCGAGTGCGTCGTCGAAGGCCGAGCCTGGTCCGGGATCGCCGAGGTCGCGAGCGTCGAGGTCTCGACCGACGGCGGTGCCACCTGGGCCGAGGCCGAGCTCGGGCCGGACTCGCTCGGCCGCTGGGCCTGGCGCTCGTGGCGGTTCGTCTGGAACGCGGGGCCGGGCGAGCACGAGCTCTGCTGCCGTGCCCGGGACGGCGCCGGCAACACGCAGCCGCTCGAGGCGCCGTGGAACGTCGGCGGCTACGCGAACAACGCGGTTCAGCGTGTGCCTGTGGTCGTCGCCGCGTAGCTCTCCGAGCCGTTTCCCTATCGTCTGTTCGTGGCCTCACTTCGTTCGGCGGCACTCGGCTTGCTCGCGGCCGGCATCGTCGCGCTGGCGCTCGGCGGCGCGGGCGCCGGCTCGAGCGGCGCGACGGCGAAGCTCCGGTTGGACGGCGCGGTCGTGCGGCCCGAGCTCGCGCTGACCTCGGCCCAGCGCTCTCGGGGCCTCATGTTCCGCCGGAAGGCTCCCGCCGACGGAATGCTCTTCGTCTTCTCGGAGCCGACGAGCTCCGGGTTCTGGATGAAGAACACCCTCGTCCCGTTGTCGATCGTCTTCTTCGACTCGCGCGGTACGCGAGTCCGCAGGCTGCTCATGCAGCCCTGCAAGGAGGATCCGTGCCGGACGTACGGCCCGGGACGGTCGTATCGCTTCGCGCTCGAGCTCCGCGCCGGGGATCCCCGACCGGCGAAGCGGCTCGGGCCTCTTGCAGAGCTGCGCCGGCTGGTCCGCCGCGCAAGCTGACGAGCATCCCGGCGGAGATCCCGGCACAATCCCCTGCGTGGACCTGCCGGCAACGCCGCGGCTGCGCGGCCTCTTCCACCAGTACGCGTTCGTCGCGGCGGTAGCTGCGGGGGTCACGCTCGTGGCGCTCGCCGAGGGCGCCCGCGCCCGCTTCGCTGTCGCCGTGTACGCGGTCGCGCTGGCTGCGATGTTCGGCGCCAGCGCCGTCTATCACCGCGCGCCGTGGCGCTCCGCCCGCGCTCGGGCGTGGGCAAGGCGGGTCGACCACTCGATGATCTTCCTCTTCATTGCGGGTACGTACACGCCGTTCGCGCTGCTCGCGTTCTCGGGCGTGCTGCCCGCGATCGTGCTCGCGTGCGTGTGGGGAGGAGCTGCGCTCGGCGTCGTCCTGAACGTGAGCTGGATCGACGCGCCGAAGTGGGTGACGGCGCCGGTCTACCTGCTCGTGGGCTGGGTCGGCGTGCTCGCCGCGCCGCAACTCTTCACCGAGGTCAACGTCGTGTCGGCCGTGCTCGTCGTCGTCGGCGGCGTCCTGTACACGCTCGGCGCGATCGCGTACGCGACCCACTGGCCCGATCCTTTCCCGTCGACCTTCGGCTTCCACGAGGTCTTCCACGTCCTCGTCGTCGCCGCGGCGGTGTCGCAGTTCGTCGCCGTCTCCCTCGTCGTCCTCTGAGCATTCGCGCTCTCGTCACCGGGCTCGTGCTCGTCGTGGTCGTGCTGCCGGCCGCCCATGCCGCACCCGCCGCGGCCCCGACCGTCGTGATCGATCCCGGCCACGACCTGCGCGGAAACTCCGACACCGAGCCGATCGGCCCCGGCTCGCCGACACGGAAGATCAAGGACGGCGGCGGCACTCATGGCGTCGTCTCCGGGCTGACCGAGGCCGAGCTCAACCTGCGCGTGGGGCTCCGGCTCCGGACGCTGCTCCGGAAAGTGGGCGTGCGCGTGGTCATGACGCGAACGAAGACCGCAGGAACGAGCATGGGGAACATCGCCCGCGCGCAGATCGCGAACCGGACACGCGCGCGGCTCTTCCTCCGCATCCACGCCGACGGCCACCCCGACCGCGGTGTTCGCGGGTCGCACACGCTCTATCCCGCGCTCCGGCGGGGCTGGACCGACGACGTCTACGCGCCGAGCAGGCGCGCTGCCCGCATCGTGCAGGTCGAGCTGGTCCGCGCGCTCGGCTTCCCCGACCGCGGGCTCACCGAGCGCAGCGACTTCACCGGGTTCAACTGGGCCGACGTGCCCGCGATCATGGTCGAGATGGGCTTCATGACGAACCCGACCGACGACCGGTTGCTCGCAACCGCCGACTACCAGCGGCGAGCCGCCCGCGGGCTCTGCCGCGGCGCGCTCCGCTTTCTCGGGCGTGCTCCTGCCGGCTGCTAGCGCCAGTCGACGGAGACCACGTCGACGGGCTGCTCGACGCCCTTGAGCGTCTCCGTCCGCGGCTCCGACAGGCGAAACGCGGTGCCGACACCGTCGAGCGTCTCCGCGCTCACGAGGATCTCGCCGCCACCCGCGGCCGCGCCGATCCGAGCCGCGACGTTGACGCCCTGCCCGCCGTAGTCGGTCGCGTCGGCGCCGGTTCGGAAAGCCCCGCCCGTGTGGGCGCCGATCCGGACGTCCGGCGCGAAGATCTCTTCCGCGAGCGAACGCTGGATGCCGATCGCCGCGTCGAGCGCCGCCTTCGGATTCTCGAAGGACGCGAAGAAGCCGTCCCCGGTCTGCTTGACGACCTCGCCGCCATGCTCGGCGATGCGCTCCGTCACGAGCTCGTTGTGCCGCGCGAGCAGGCGCTCCCATTTCTCGTCGCCGAGCGTCGCCGCGAGCCGCGTGGAGCCGACGATGTCAGTGAACAAGAAGGTGCGGCGCGCCTCGACCCGTCCGAGGAGCTCCTTGGCGCGGGCCTCGTCGAGCTTCGCGCCCAGCCGCTCGAAGGCTGCGAGCGCACCTTCGAGCTCCGTGCTCGCGGCGTTGTCGTCTCCGATCCGCCGGAATGCGATCCCGAGCGCAAGTCGCGCCTCCGCCGTCTCGTACGGTGCGCCGACGTTCTGCCACTCGTCGCGCGCGAGCTGGAGCATGCGCGCGGCGGCGTCCCAGTCCTTCTCGGCGAGCTTGATCCGGCCCTCGGCGAAGTGCAGCGTCGCGTCGAAGGCGACGGTGCGGCGATCTCCGACCTTGTACGAGTCGATGACCGTCTCGATCTCGGCGACGGCCGCCCGAGCGGTCTTCAGGTCACCGGCGGCGATCGCGATCTCGACCTGCGCCGGCAGCCGTCGCATACGCGTGAGCGGATCCTCGACCCCCTCGAGCGTGCGGGTGATGCCCGCGACCGCGGCGTCGACCTTGCCCTCGGCGAGCCGGAGGAGAGCGAGCCCCGGCTGCGGATCTCGTCCGAGCCCGTTCGCGGTCTTGTACGACTCCTCCGCGGAGGCGAAGTCACCCCGGCGGCGCCGGATCTCGCCGATCTCGTAGTGGCCCGCAGCCGTGATCTGGCGGTCGAAGTCGAGGAGCTCCTCGCACGCGGCGACCGCCTGGGCCTCCGCAGCCGGCCAGTCTCCGCGCAGGCGTAGCACCTCGGCGCGGTGGATCCGGCAGGCGCCGGGAAAGCCCGTGACGTCGAGCCGGTCGCACCAGCGGTTCGCCGCTTCCGTCCACTCGGCCGCGCGCCGGAAGTCGCCGAGGTCGCGACAGGAGCTGATCGTCACGCAGTAGACGAGGCCGGCGGTGTGCGGGCGGAGATCGCCGCACATGGCCGATGCGGTCGCCTGGTCGAGGAGGGCGAGTCCCTGGTCGATCGCGCCCTCCTTGATCATCGCTCGACCCTTCCCCGACAGCGAGAGCATCTGCACGTCCCGGCTGCCGACCCGGCTCGCGAGCGCGAACGACTCCTCGAAGAGCTCCTTCGCGCGCTCGAGGTCGCCTTCGGCGTACAGCGCGGTCAATCCGTGGACGAGCTGGAGCCAGGCGTGCTCCGGCGCTTCCGGCAGTCCCTCCAGAAGCCGCTCCGCGTTCGCCAGCCACCCGCCCGAGACCGCGAACGAGCCGCGGCCCTCGTGGTCCCAGGACAGCGTCAGCGCCATCCGCGCGGCGCCGAGCGAGTCCCCGGCCGCCGTGTAGGCGGCATACGCGCGCTCGCGGAGGCCTATGGCCTGGTCGAGCTTCCCGTTCCACCAGGCGGCCTCGGCGAACGCCTCGAGATCGCTCGAGGTCAGCTCGCGCGCGTCGACCTCCGAGAACGAGGCGTACGCCGCCCGCCACGCGTTGTCGCCCGCTTGAGCGCGTGCTGCCGCGAGTGAGTCGAGAAGCTGTGACATCCGCCCAGCCCATTGTCACAGCGATTTGCGGCGACCGCCAGGCGGTTATCCGTACTACGGCCGGTATTGCTGGTCGAGCGAGCGGACCGTGTCGACTCCGACGCGGATCCAGTATCCGAAGGCGTTCATCCTGTCCATGAGCGCCCGGCCCTTCGGGTTCTTGCGCTTCACGATCTGCGCGAGCTCGGACACGGGCACCCGTGTCGAGCGTGGCACCCGGACCCGATCGTCACCACGGTGGCCCTTGTCGCGACGCTACGGGGTGGGCGGCGCTCTCCTCCGATGAACGCCCGCGGTGATCGCCAGGGCGCCACCGGCCGCGAGCAGGCCGCCGACGACGAGCAGGCCGATCCCGATCCAGAGGAGCGGGTCGAGCTCGGCTCCGATCGCGACCTCTGCGGAGACACCGCGCGAGGCGTCCGCGTTCATGACGACCGCGCGCCAGTCCCCGTCCTCGGGCTCCCACTCGAGCGTCTGCTCGCCCGCGCCGGAGGCGGTTGCCGCCCAGATGGTGGCGCCAGGGCGCCGCGCCGGCCTGGGGCCCGGCTGCCGCTCGTAGCTGGGCTCGTCGTCGAGGTGAGTCACGACATCGTGCTCGACACCGGCGAGGAAGGCGGTGACGACGTCCTCACGGCCGATGCCGATGAAGAGCTCGCGTCGGGTCTCGCTCTCTGCGCGGATGCGAACCGTGCCGAGGAACGCGTCGAGCGCCCACTCCGCACCCTCCGTGTCGAGCTCCGCGCGCTCCGACACGATGGCGTAGGTCGGCGTCCTCAGATCCCGATCCGGCGACATCACGAACCCGTCGTCGTCCCGCAACGTCTGGTCGACCGCGACGACCGCGCAGCCGCCCGCGAGCAGCCCGGCGGCAACGATCGCCGCGACGGTGCCGAGAACGATGAGCGCGATGCGGCCCGCGCGCCCTCCTGCTGCAGGCGCGGCGGCGGGCTCCGTTGCGACGACCTGCGCCGGCGCGTCCGGGACGACCCCGACCGGATCGTCGCCGCCCTGGTCGAGGCGGAACGGCGGGTATGCGTCGGTCATCAGCGCGGCGTACGCGCCCACTCTCGCCACCCACCGGTCGAGGCCGAGCACGAAGGAGAAGATCCCGGGCGGGTAGCGCGTCGTGAAGAGGAGCGCGACGCCGGCAAAGAGGACGAGGATGCCGATCAGCCCCGTCTCGAACCCGACGGTCCACACCCAGTCGCTCACGTGCGAGGCCGCATAGCTGCCGCCGCCCAGAAGGATGCCGACGATCACGTACTGCGGGATCGCGAGCAGCCACCACTTGACGAGCACGAGGCCGCGCGAGAGCTGCTCCGGGTACGCGACGTCGAGCCGCGCTGGATAGTCGGGCACGTCGTCGAGCGTGAACGGCGGATAGCGGTCGGTCCCGAGCGCGCCGTACGAGTAGAACGCCACTCGCCAGGTCCACCGGAGGACGCCGAGGTTGAACGCGAAGATCCCACTCGGGTAGCGAGCTGTGAAGAGGATCGCGAAGAACGCGACGACCGTCAGCGCGACGAACGCGAGCCAGAGGAAGACGAGCACGACGTAGTGCGGGATCGCGAGCAGCCACTTGACCAGCCACAACCAGCGCGACAGGCCGTCGTCGAGCCGCCCCTCGAGGCGGACGGGGTACGTCGGGCGATCCTCCATCTGAGGCCCTAGCACTCTTACACCTGAAGCGGGCGGTTGCGGCCGGTTCCCGGCCCGCGAGCCGATAGCGTGCCGCCATGACCGACGAGCCGAAGAACGACTCCAAGCAGGACGCGAAGCCCGACCACGAGCCGCCCGCGGGCGTGGAGAAGAAGGCCGCATGGACCGGCGGCGCCGAGCCCATCGACTACACGGCCACCGCGAAGTGGATCGTGCTCCGGAAGAAGGAGAAGCCGGCAGCCGAGATCTTCTCGGTCTCCTACGTCGCGGATGCAGCCGACGAGGGCCGCCCCGTCATGTTCGTCTTCAACGGAGGGCCGGGGGCGTCGTCCGCCTTCCTGCACATGGGCGCAGTGGGCCCGCAGCGGGTCGCGTTCCCGCCGGACGGGACGCTCCCCGAGATGCCGCCGCGCCTCGTCCAGAACGAGGCCTCCTGGCTCGCCTTCTCAGACCTCGTCTTCGTCGACCCGGTCGGCACGGGCTTCAGCCGCGTTATCGAGAACGAGAAGAAGGAGGACGGGAAGGAGAAGAAGGAGGACACGACCGACCCGAAGGAGTTCTTCGGCTTCAAGCGCGATCTCGAGTCGCTCTGCGAGTTCATGGGCCGCTGGCTGTCCGAGAACGGCCGCTGGGGGTCGCCCGTCTTCATCGCCGGCGAGAGCTACGGCGGGTACCGCGTCGGGCGGCTCATGCGCGTGCTCCAGGAGACCGCCGGCATCGGGCTCAACGGCGCCATCCTCATCTCACCGGCGCTCGAGATCACGCCGCTCAATCCGACCGACTACGACGTTCTCGGCTGGATCGACACGCTGCCGACGATGGCTCTGGCGGCGGCGCACCACGGCCGCTCGCGCGCATTCCCGCAGGGAGCTCCGCTGGAAGACGTGCAGCGCGCGGCCGAGGAGTTCGCGACCGGCGACTTCGCGTCGTTCCTCACGCGTGGGGCGTCGATGCCCGCGGACGAGCGCGAGCAGATCCTCGCGCGCATGGCCGACCTCGTCGGCCTCCCGCTCGACCTCGTCACGCGCTCGGAAGGGCGGATCACGATCCGCGTCTTCTCGCGCGAGCTCCTGCGAGACGAGCGGAAGATCGTCGGCCTCTACGACTCGACGATCACGGCCACCGACCCGTTCCCGGACCGCGAGGCCTACGCCGGCCCCGACCCGACGCTCTCCGGCCTGAGCCCCGCGTACACAATGGCGGTGAACCGGATGCTCCGCTCCGAGATCGGCGTCGAGACCGACCGCGAGTACACGCTGCTGAGCTACGAGGTCAACCTCGCGTGGAAGGTCGACGTCGAGCACCACGCCTTCCAGGCGGCGCCAGGCGCGACCGACGACTTCCGCTACGGGATGTCGCTCAACCCGCACGTGAAGGCGTTCGTCACGCACGGCCGCTACGACCTCGTCACTCCCTACTTCGCGAGCGACCGGCTGCGGAACCTCATGCGGCTCGACCCGGAGATGGCGGGGCGCCTGACTGTGAGCCACTTCGGCGGCGGGCACATGTTCTACGCCTGGGAGACGAGTCGGGTCGGGTTCACGAGCGAGATCGCGGAGTTCGTGGCCGGCGCGATCGGCTAGCTCGCGGACTCCACGTACTGCGCGGCGAGGCGCTTCGGCGCCTGGATCAGCCACGCGTCCTCGAGCCGGCCGCGAAGCTCCTCCGGGTCGACGGCCTCGAGGCGGATCTGCACGCCGGGATAGCCGCGGTAGTGCGGGCTCGTGAAGTAGACGTCGGGGTTGCCGTCGAGGATCAGCTGCTTCTCGTCGCGATCGACGCGCACGGCGAGCCCGCCGCCGTCGCGCTCGCGGGCCTCCCAGGCGAAGAGCTTTCCCTTGACGCGCCAGCTTGCCCGCCCGCCTGCCGACTCCTCCACCTCGGGGAAGCCGGCGACGATCTCGCGGACGGTGTCCCAATCGGCCACGTCTGGAGGCTAACCACAGGCAGGATGGGGCCGTGACCGAGTCGGTCCGCGACTACCCGCTTCCGCCGCGCGTCGAGCCGGCCGGGCGCCGCATCCGCGTCGTCCTCGGCGGCGAGACGATAGTCGACACCACCGGCGCACACCGCGTGCTCGAGAAGCACCATCCGCCGGTCTACTACGTGGCGCTCGAGGACGTCAGGGCGGATGCCCTCGAGCCCTCTGGAGGGAAGACGACGTTCTGCGAGTGGAAGGGCACCGCCTCGTACTTCGACGTCGTCGCGGGCGGGAAGCGGGCCGAGCGGGCAGCGTGGACGTATCCGGAGCCGAACGCGGGGCTCGAGGTGATCCGCGACGCGGTCGCGTTCTACCCGGCCGCGATGGACGCGTGCTACGTGGACGACGAACAGGTCGCCGCCCAGCCCGACGGCTACTACGGCGGCTGGATCACGTCCGAGATCGAGATCTAGCTTCGCCGCAGGAAGTCGAGGACCCGCGGGCCGACGATCTCCGGGTGCTCGAACTGCACGGGGTGGCCCGAGTCGTTGAGGACGAGCCACTCCGCGTTCGGGATCTCGCGCTTCATCGTCGCCATCTGGTCGAGCGTCGCGAACGGGTCGTTCTCGCCCGCGATGAGGAGAGCAGGGCAGGAGATGCGGCGGAGGTCCTCCTCCGTCCAGGTCGGGTTCGCCGTGTTGTTCTCCACGATCTGGCGCATCAGGGTCTTCCACCAGCCGGGCTGCTTGCCCTGGTCGTGGCGGGCGGCGAAGGCCGCGGCAGCCTCCGGCGCAGCCTGCTCGATCGCGTCCGGGTCGAGCGACGCCGCGTACGCGCCGACGCCGTCGTGCGTCGAGTGGTTGCCGCCGAGCACGACGATCGAGCGCGTGCGCTCCGGGTAGCGGAGCGCGAGGTCGAGTGCGACCACGGCGCCGTCGCTGATCCCCGCGACGTGCACCGCCCCGAGCCCGAGCTGCTCGACGAGCCCGGCCACGTCGTCGCCGATCTGCTCGAAGGACATGAAGCTCGCCGGGTTCGCCGTGCGGCCGTGACCGCGGTGCTCGACCGCGACCACGCGGAACTCCTCCGCGAACGACGGCATCAGCCCCGCCCAGCCGCCGGCCGGGTCGTCGATCGTCCCGCCCGCGCCATGGAGCAGGACGAGCGGCGGGCTCGTCGCGTCGCCCGACTCCTCGTAGTAGAGGTCGAGGTCGTTCACGTGCGCGTACGGCATCGGGCGGGATCCTACGGACCCGGACGATCGCGGACGAACGCGTCCGCGAGCCGCTTCGGCGCGCGCAGCAGCCACGCGTCCTCGATGCGCTCGGCGAGCTCCTCGCGCGAGATCGCTTCCAGGTGCACGAGCACGATCGGGTGCCCGAGGTAGTGAGGCGTCTCGAAGTAGACGTTCGGGCTCGACTCGATGAGCAGCGGCTTCTCGTCGGGGTCGACGCGCAACGCGAGGGCGCCGATCGCCTCGCGGCTCGGGCTCATCCAGACGAAGAGCCTCCCGCCGACCTTGAACGACGGCTCGCCGTACGTCGTGCCCTCCTCGGCGCCGGGGAAGCCCGAAGCGAGCTCCCGGACGGTCTCCCAGCCGACGACTGGCACGGCTCGACTGTAGTCACGGACCGGGCGCAGCGGCACCCGGACTCGAATCCCTAGGATGCCTCGGGTGCAGGGATCGGCAGGCACGACCGCCCTCGCGGTCGAAGCGCAACTCGAGCAGTACCGGGTCGAGCTGACCGCGTACTGCTACCGCATGCTCGGCTCGGTGGACGCCGAGGACGCGGTCCAGGAGACGTTCATCCGCGCCTGGCGCGCATACGAGCGCTTCGAGGGCCGCTCGGCGCTCCGCTCCTGGCTCTACCGCATCGCGACGAACGTCTGCTTCGACATGCTCGAGAGCAGGAAGCGCCGCGCACGGCCGATGGATCTCGGCCCGTCGCGCGAGCCGCTACTCGAGCATCTGAACACGATGCCCGACGCGACCTGGATCGAGCCGATGCCCGACGGGCACGTCGTGCCCGAAGGCGACCCGGCGGCGGTCGCGGAAGCGCGGGAGTCGGTCCGCCTCGCCTTCGTGGCCGCCCTCCAGCACCTTCCTCCTCGCCAGCGGGCGGTTCTCATCCTCTGCGAGGTGCTGCGCTGGCAGGCCTCCGAGGTCGCGGAATTGCTCGAGACGAGCGTCGCGTCGGTGAACAGCGCGCTCCAGCGCGCGCGAGCGACGCTTGCGGCTCGGAACATCGAGCCGTCGACGACCGCGCCGTCCGTGGACGCGGCGGACGAGGAGCTCCTCGCCCGCTACGTCGAGGCGTTCGAGCGCTACGACATGGACGCGCTCACGTCGCTGATCCACGAGGACGCGACGCAGTCGATGCCGCCGTACGATCTCTGGCTCACGGGCCGCGACGACATCCTCACGTGGTGGTTCGGGCCGGGGATCACGTGCGCGGACTCGCACGTCATCCCGGTGGCCTCGGCGAACGGAGCGCCGGCCTTCGGGCAGTACCGGCCACGCCCGGACGGCGAAGGCTACGAGCCGTGGGCGCTCCAGGTCGTCGAGATCGAGGACGGCAAGATCGTCGAGCTCACGTTCTTCCTCGACACGCAGACGGTCTTCCCGCTGTTCGGGCTGCCGCTCGAGTACGCGCCCGCGTAGGTCAGTCGTCCCAGAAGTCGGGCACGATCTCGGCGTCTCCGGGAGCGCTTCGGCCGAAGACGAGCAGCTCGAGCCCCTCCGCGCCGGCCTCGAAGCCGCGCACGACGCCGGGCCCGACGCGAATCGCGTCCAGCCGCGAGACCTCGACCTCCTCGTCGTCGAGCTTGCAGCGCCCACTGCCGGAGAGGACGACGTAGACCTCCTCGGCCTCCTTGTGGCGATGCCCGAACGCATGATGCTTGCCCGGCTTCACGACCTGGTGCGAGAGCCCGACCGTCTCGAGCTCGAGATCTCGGTTCGGGAAGCGCGCTTCCTGCGACTCGGAGAATCCGCCCTTGACGGCCATGTCCTCCGCCTCGCGCAGGTTCGTGATCGTGTAGTCGGCCATGCCCCGACAGTACCGCTACCCGCAGAGGACGTCGTCCAACCCCATGAACGCGACGAGCTCGAGCAGCTCGTCCGAGGCGTGCACGAGCCGGACGCAGCAGCCCGAGCGCCTGGCGGCGAGCTGAAGCCGGGCGAGAGCGTCCACGGTCACCGCGTCCGGGACGATGCCCCACACGTCGCAACGGACCTCACCCGGGCGGGTCTCCGCCAGCAGCGCGCAGACGCGGTTGCAGAGCCCGGGCAGGTCGGCACGGGCGATTGGGCCGCGGATCGAGAGCGCGGCCGTCGTTGGCGCGGGATCGCCCATTCACCGCCTAGACACGTCCGAGCGCCGAAACTCATCGGCCAGTACGCTCGCGACGTGACGGAGATGCGGCTCTACGACCTCCGCGTGACCGTCGAGCGGATCGAGGGGCGCTCGGTGTGCGGGCTCGAGGTCGGCGACTGGTTCGAGGTCACCGAGTCGAGCCGTGTGCGCATCCCCGAGGGGAAGCACTTCTGCCTGTTCGCACTCCAGTCGGTGCTTCCGCTGCTGCCGGCGAAGATGCGCCGGCTTCCGGACGAGGACTGGCTCGAACGGGAGAGCCTCGTCTGCTGCCCGGACCCGGAGGAGCGGCTCGTGATGCGCATCGAGCGGATCGGGGAGCGGACGCTGGTCACCGAGGAGCTGACGTAGCCCGCGAGCTGGGCATCGGGCTCCGCACCGACCAGAAGCCTGCGGCGTACGAGGTCATCGCCAGGCGCGCGGAGGACGCGGGCGTCGACGTCCTCTCGGTGTTCCACGACCTGCTCTACCAGCCGGCGATCGGGCCGCTGCTCCTCATGGCGCGGGTCACGGAACGGATCCGCCTCGGGCCGGCGGCGCTCAATCCGTTCACGCTCCACCCATACGAGATCGCGGGACAGATCGCGATGCTCGACGCGGTCTCCGGCGGGCGGGCGTACCTCGGGCTCGTGAAGGGAGCGTGGCTCGAGCAGCTCGGGCTGGACGAGAAGCGTCCCCTCACCGCGCTGCGCGAGGCGGTCGAGATCGTCCGCGCGCTCCTCGCCGGCGACGCCGAAGGCTTCGAGGGCGAGCGCTTCACCCTCGCACGCGGCACCACGCTGGCGTACCCGCGCGTCCGCGAGACCGTGCCGCTCACGATCGGCACCTGGGGACCGGCGACGGCGCGCTGGGCCGGCACCGTGGCCGACGAGGTCAAGGTCGGCGGCACCGCGAACCCGGCGCTGCTGCCTGTTGTTCGCGGATGGATCGGCAACGAGCGAGTGAAGCTCGTCACCGGCTGCGTGACCGTGGTGGACGAGGACGGCGACTGGGCGCGGCAGCGTGCCCGCGAGGTCGTCGAGGGCTACGTCGACGTCGTCGCCCACCTCGATCCGACCCTCGACGAAGGCGAGCGCCCGCTCGGGCGCTTCTGCATCGCGGGGACGCCGGAGGAGGTCGCCGCGCGCGTGGTCGAGCTCTGGGACGCGGGCGCGGACCGCGTCGAGCTCGGGACTCCGCAGGGACGCACCACGACCGACGGCGTCGAGCTGATCTGCGAGCGCGTGCTTCCGCTCCTCCGTCGCTGAGGACGCGTGTTCGCTACGGTCGAGGATGGGTGGGAAGAATCGACGCCACCGATGAGTTGTAGAACCTCATCGAGTCTCTAGGCATGTCTGAAGCGAACGAGGGGGGCATTGCGCCATGACAGAGCACGGGATCGGAACCGACAGCGACCGGCTGGCGGCGCACGAGCGCCTGGCGACCGGGGCGCTCGCGAGCTGGATGCGCGCATGTGCGTCGCATCCCTGGCGCGTCGTCCTCAGCTGGCTCGGGATCATCGTTGCGCTGTTCGTGCTCGTCCTCACCGCCGGGGGCAGCCTGAAGGACGAGTTCTCGATTCCGGGCTCGGATACGCAGCGCGCGACGGACCTCATCGAGTCGGAGTTCGTCGAGGAGCAGGGCGGCGTTCTCAACCTCGTCTTTGCCGCGCCACCGGGCGAGCGGCTGGACACGCCCGAGCGCCGCGCAGCCGTCGAGGGCGCGATCGCGGAGCTCAAGACCGACGAGTTCGCTCCCACCGGCGAGGCCCCGGAAGGCGACGCCGGCGTGACGAGCGTCGGTGATCCATTCGACGAGAACACGTTCTCGGACGACGGGCGAATCGCGTACGCGGAGGCCCAGTTCGACCGCGTGATCTACACGGAGGATCGCCCGCGGGTCGAGGCGGTGGAGGAGGCCGTTCGCGAGGCGGTCGAGCCGGCCGGAGTGACCGTCGAGTTCAACGGCGACGCCGAGTTCCCGCCGATCGAGCAGGGAATCCAGGAGGGTCTTGGACTGCTCGCCGCGCTGATCGTGCTCCTGATCGTGTTCCGCACGCTCGTGGCGGGGATGATGCCCATCGCGCTCGCGCTCGTCGCGCTGCTGACGGCGTTCTTACTGCTCTTCATCCTCGCGGGCTTCACCGACATCAACACGATCACGCCGCTGCTCGTCTCGATGATCGGCCTCGGCGTCGGCATCGACTACTCGCTCCTCATCGTCACGCGCTTCCGTCAACTCCTGCACGAAGGGCTCTCACCCGTGGACGCTGCCGCGGAGGCCGGCGCGTCCGCCGGCCGGGCGACGCTCTTCGCAGGCCTGACGGTCGCGATCTCGGTCAGCGGCCTGGCGTTCTTCGGCCTCGATTTCGTGACGAAGCTCGGCATCGGCTCGGCGTTCGGGGTCCTGACGACCGTCCTCCTCGCGAACTCGCTGCTCATCGCGATCCTCGCGAGGATCGGCGAGCGGCGCGGAATCGTTCGCCACATCGTGCTCGGCATCTTCACGCTTGGTCTCTACTGGTGGTACTGGGCGTACAAGACCCACAAGACCACCAAGGAGCGGACCGGGCAGGGCCTCGGCGGACCCCTCGGCCTCGTTCTCTGGATCCTCTTCTATCCGATCAACGCGTTCGTGATCCCTGCCGAGATCGGCCGGATGTACCGGCAGGCCGGCAAGGAGACGCGGCTGACGGGCTGGACTGGCCTCTGGCTCTTCCCGTTCGGCCTCCTCATCGTCCCGGCGTTCGTCTGGTGGTGGAAGGTGCAGGGGGCGATGAACCGCTTCCTCGACAGTGAGCCGGCCGTGGCCGAACCGGCGCCAGGCATCGACCGGCTGAAGGTCCCACTCCTACCCCCGATCGACGACACCGAGGCGGGGCGCGACAGGACCCTGATCGCGCGCTGGGGCCGCTTCGTGACGCGACACCACAAGCCGGTCTTCGTGGTGCTCCTGCTCGCGGGGCTCGTCCTCGCGTCGAGCTCGGCGCTCGTCCGGCTCGGGGCCTCCGACCAGGGGACGCAGCCGACGGACCAGACTGCGCGGCGCGCGTACGACCTCCTTGCCGAGGGGTTCGGGCCAGGCTTCAACGGCCCGATCCCGATCGTGATCGACGTGAATGACGACCCGGATGCGCCGCAGCGCGTCTACGACGGCGTTCGCAACCTGGAGGGTGTCGCGTCGGCCGGCGAGCCGCAGTTCAACGATGAGAAGACCGTCGCCATCGTCTTCATCAAGCCCGACTCGGCGCCGCAGGACGTGGCGACCGAGGACCTCGTTCACGAACTGCGCAGCGAGGTCGTGCCCGCGGCGACCGAGGGCAGCGACGCGGCCGTGTACGTCTCCGGCCTGAACGCCGCATTCATCGACATCGGTGACCGGATCATGGAGCGGCTGCCGCTGTTCCTGCTCTACATCGTCGGGGTCACGTTCATCGTGCTCGCGATGGCGTTCCGGTCGATCGTGGTCTCGTTGACGGCCGCGGTCACGACGATCCTCTCGGCCTTCGTCGGGTTCGGGGTGCTCACGCTCGTGTTCCAGGAGGGGTACCTGCTCGACGTCATGGGCCTCGACAAGACCGGCCCGATCGAGACCTTCGTGCCGCCGATCGCCTTCGCGATCCTCTTCGGGCTGTTCATGGACTACATGGTCTTCCTCATGAGTCGTATCCGGGAGGAGCACGTGCACGGCCTGAGCACGCGCGAGGCCGTCGAGCACGGGATCGCGGCGATCGGGCGAGTCATCGTCGCTGCCGCCCTCATCATGGGCACCGTCTTCGCGGCGTTCATCCTCACGTCCGACCGAATCAGCAAGGAGTTCGGCCTCGTGCTCGCGGTCGCGATCTTGACGGATGCGCTCGTTGTGAAGATGACCCTCGTGCCGGCCTTCTTCACCTGGCTCGGCGAGAAGACCTGGTACATCCCGCGCTGGCTCGACAGGCTGCTTCCGAACATCACGATCGAGCCGCCGCACGACGGCGAAGCCGCGCCCGCCGAGATTCCGGCGAAGCGGCCGGAGCCGACAGAGGCCTGACGCTCGCTATTCGGCGAGGACGTCCGCGAGCCACGTGCGGACGGCCTCGCCGATGGCCGAGGAGGAGGTACGGAGGCTGTGATCCCCAGGCACGAGCACGATCTTGCGGTTCTTCGAGGCGGGCGGGATGCCGAAGCGGTCGCGCTCGCCCTGCACCACGAGCGTCGGGACGCCCACCGCGTCCAGCTCGGGAAGACGGCTCGCCGGAGCAGCGCCTTCGCGACGACGCGGCGGCAGGAGCGGGAACGCGAGACAGAGCACCGCGGCCGCGCCGGTCGCCTCGGCCGTGCGGAGCGCGACCCGCGCGCCCGCAGAGCGTCCGCCCGTGACGAGCGGCAGCCCCTGGAACACTCCCGCCCGCAGCTGGGCGCAGACGGCGGTCCACGCCGCGTCGAGCTGGCGTGCCGGAGCCTGGCTGCGCCGTCCGGCCACGCGGTACGGCTGCTCGACGAGAGCGACGCTCAGGCCCGCGGCGAGACCGGCGTCCGTCGCGGCGACGAGGTCCGGCGCGGTCACTCCACCCCCGGCGCCGTGACCCAGGATCAACCCCGCGCGGGCTCCCTTCGAGACCTGCACGTGCGCACGCGCCGGTCCGTGGGGCGTCTCCAGCTCGACGATCTGCATGCCCCCGATGCTGCCATGCCGCGACCGATGAGTTCTTCGCTTCGCTCCGGTCTGACATTTGACACAACGGCAACCGCGAAAGGACTCGACCGATGACCTTGGACAACCGCGCACGCTGGCTCGCCCTGCTCGTCCTCTGCCTGGGGGACTTGATGATCGTCCTCGACGTCACGATCGTGGGGGTCGCGCTGCCGTCGATCCAGGACGACCTCGGGTTCTCCGAGGAGTCGCTGGCGTGGGTCGTGAACGCGTACCTGATCACCTTCGGGGGCTTCCTCCTGCTCGGTGGGCGACTCGGCGACCTCTTCGGTCACCAGCGGCTGTTCCTCGGCGGGATCGCGCTCTTCACGCTCGCCTCGCTCGCGTGCGGGCTCGCGAGCTCGCAGGAGCTGCTCGTCGCCGCGCGGGCGGTGCAGGGGCTCGGGGCGGCGGTGGTCTCCGCCGTCGCGCTCTCGCTGATGATGACGCTGTTCACCGAGCCCGCCGAGCGCGCGAAGGCGATGGGCATCTTCGGCTTCGTCGCCTCGGGCGGCGGGTCGATCGGCGTGCTCCTCGGCGGAGTCATCACCGACGCGCTGAGCTGGAACTGGATCTTCCTCGTCAACGTCCCCGTCGGGATCGCCGTCGTGGCGCTCACGTTCGTGCTGATCCCCGCCCAGCGCGTGGCGACCGCCGCGCAGCGCCTCGACATCGCCGGCGCGGTCACCGTGACCCTCTCGCTGATGATCGCGGTCTTCGCGATCGTGAACGGGAACGAGGTCGGATGGCTGACCGTGCGGACCCTCGGGCTCCTGGCCGTTGCCGGCGTGCTGCTCGCCGCGTTCCTCGTGATCGAGGCGCGCTCGCGCTCGCCACTCGTGCCGTTGTGGCTCTTCAAGCTCCGCAACATCGTGGTCTCGAACATCGTCGGCGTCCTCTGGGCGGGCGCGATGTTCGCGTGGTTCTTCCTCTCGGCGCTCTATCTCCAGCTCGTGCTCGGGTACAGCCCGCTGGAGGTCGGCCTCGCCTTCCTGCCCGGGAACCTGATCATGGGCGCGATGTCGATCGGGCTCTCGGCCAGGCTCGTCATGCGCTTCGGGATCCGGCTGCCGCTCGCGGTCGGGCTGACTCTGGCGGGTCTCGGGCTCCTGCTCTTCGCGCGCGCGCCTGTCGACGGGAACTTCGTCGTCGACGTGCTGCCGAGCATGATCCTGCTCGGTCTCGGCGCGGGCATGGCGTTCAACCCCGTGCTGCTCGCGGCGATGAGCGACGTCGAGCCGACCGAGGCCGGCCTCGCCTCGGGCGTCGTCAACACCTCGTTCATGATGGGCGGAGCGCTCGGGCTCGCGGTGCTGGCCAGCCTCGCGGCGTCGCGGACGCAGCACGCTGCAGCGACGGCGGCGCGAGCGAGCTCGAGGCGCTGACCGGCGGCTACCACGCCGCGTTCCTCGTCGGCGCGATCTTCGCGTTCGCCGCTGCGGCGATCGGCGGGCTGCTCCTCCGGCAGGGCGCGTACGCGGCGGCCCACGAGCCGGCCGAGCGCGAGCCGGAGCCCGCCGCCGAGGCCGCGTAGCGAGCTCATGGGGAACGTCGTTCTCGATATCTCGTCGTCGCTCGACGGCTTCGTCGCCGGGCCGAACCCCTCCCGCGAGCTCCCGCTCGGGGAAGGCGGAGAGAGCCTCCACGAGTGGATCGTGGCGCTCGCGAGCTGGCGGGAGCGTCACGGCAGGTCAGGCGGCGCGACCGACGCGGATGACGAGGTCGTCGCAGAGGGCCTGGCGAGCACCGGGTCGATCCTGATGGGCAGACGAATGTTCAGCGGTGGCGAGGGTTCCTGGGAGGACGACTCGAATGCCGGCAGCTGGTGGGGTGACGAGACGCCTTTCGAGGTTCCCGTCTTCGTGCTCACGCACCACGCGCGCGAGCCGCTGATCAAGCCCGATGGGACGAGGTTCACCTTCGTCACCGACGGCGTCGAGAGCGCCGTCGAGCAGGCTCGGGCGGCGGCCGGTGATCGAAACGTCACGGTCAGCGGTGGAGCGAGCGTCGCTCAGCAACTCCTGAACGCCGGTCTGCTCGACGAACTGCAGCTCCATCTCGTGCCGGTCTTGCTCGGCGGCGGGACACGGCTGCTCGACAACGTCGACCCTCGGATCGAGCTCGTGCGCACGCGCGTGGTCGACTCGCCGGGGGTGACTCATCTCCGGTACAGAGTCCACCGCGGTCGCGTAGCGCAATGAGCGCACACGTCGCGGAGAGCCTGGACGACCTGCGGCGGTCGCTGGCCGGCGCCGTCGTCGTCCCCGCCGACGCCGGGTACGACGCCGCACGCCGCTGCTTCAACGCGCTCGTCGACCGCCGGCCCGCGGTCATCGCACGCTGCGCCGGCGCGGGCGACGTCGCGACCGCGTTCGACTTCGCGCGCACGCACGAGCTCGAGGTCGCAGTGCGCGGAGGCGGTCACAACCCGGCCGGCCACTGTGTTTGCGACGACGGGCTCGTGATCGACCTCTCGCAGCTGCGCACGGTGAAGGTGGATGCCGGCGCAGGCATCGCCCGCGCTGCCGGCGGCTCGACGTGGCTCGACTTCGACACCGCCACGCAAGCGCACGGCCTGGTCGCGCCGGGCGGCGTCGTCGGGTCGACCGGCGTGGCGGGACTGACCCTCGGCGGCGGGATCGGCCACCTGACCGCGCAGCACGGGCTGACGTGCGACACCCTCGTCGGCGCCGAGCTCGTCGCTCCCGACGGGTCGGTGACGCTGGCGAGCTCCGAGGACGACGCCGAGCTGCTGTGGGGGCTTCGGGGCGGCGGCGGGAACTTCGGGGTCGTTACGCGTCTCGACTTTCGCCTGCACCCCCTCGAGCGGGTCGTCGGCGGGCGTGTCGTCTATCGCGGGAAGTCGGTTCGCGACGTTCTCCGCCGCTACCGCGAGCTCGTCGCCTCCGCTCCGCGCGACCTCAGCTGCCAGGCCATCCTCTCCGTCGACGAGTCGCACGTCCCGGTGCTCGTCGTCGCGCCCTGCTACACGGGCGCAGACGGCGACTCTGTCGAGCTCGCCGAGCTGCGCTCGGAGCCCGGGCTCGTGGAGGACAGCGTGCAGTCCCGGTCGTTCCTCGACCAGCAGCTCCTCTTCGACTCGCCGTACGGCGAGAACCGGCACTACTGGAAGGGGCACTTTGTCCGCGAGCTCCCCGACGAGCTGATCGACGACCTCGTCCAGCGGCTCGTCGCCTTCGGCCGCCCACCAGTCCACGTTCTGGTCGAGTCACTCCACGGGACGCCCAAGGACGCCGACCCGCGGCTGGCCGGCATCTCGTACCGCGAGGCGGCGTTCAACGTCAGCGCCATGGCCGTCTGGGGCGACCCGAGCGACGACGATCTGCATATCCGCTGGGCCCGCGAGACGGCGGCGGCGATCGAGCCCTGGTCGCTCGGGGGCGGCTACGCCAACTACATGCAGGCGGACGAGCCGATCGAGCGGGTGCGCGCGGCGTTCGGGGACGAGGCGTTCGAGCGCCTGCAGGCGCTGAAGGCGCGGTTCGACCCCGACAACGTCCTGCGCCGCAACCAGAACATCCCGCCCGCCACTCGTGTTCAGAATGCTCCCACTCGAACCTGAGAGGAGACAACGATGGACCTGAAGCTCGAGCTCGTGCTCATCCCCGTCACCGACGTCGACCGCGCGAAGGCCTTCTACACGGAGAACCTCGGCTTCAACCTCGACGTGGACACGGCCCCGGTGGAGGGCTTCCGCGTCGTCCAGATGACGCCGCCGGGCTCGGCGTGCTCGATCACCATCGGGACCGGGATCACGGATGCCGCGCCGGGGTCGTACCGCGGCACGCACCTCGTCGTCTCCGACATCGAGGCGGCGCGGGCCGAGCTCGTGGGGCGCGGCGTCGCGGTGAGCGAGGTCCGGCACTTCGACCGCGAGCAGGGCCAGTGGCAGCCGGGAGTGGACCCGACGCACGCCGAGTACGGCTCCTTCGCCGACTTCAGCGACCCGGACGGCAACACCTGGGTGCTGCAGGAAGTCGGCTACGCGGCGGGCTAGGCTGGGCAGCCATGGACTGGAAGATCGAGCTCATCGCGATTCCCGTCTCCGACGTCGATCGCGCGAAGGCCTTCTACACCGACCAGGCCGGCTTCGTCGCCGACCACGACATCACGGTCAGCGAGGACATCCGCTTCGTCCAGCTGACCCCACCCGGCTCCGCGTGCTCGATCACGCTCGGGAAGGGGATCACGGACGCGCCTCCGGGCTCGGTGCAAGGGGTGCAGATCGTCGTCTCGGACATCGAGGCAGCGCACGCCGAGCTCGCCGGGCGCGGGGTCGAGGTCAGCGACGTGCAGGACTTCCCGTGGGGACGGTTCGTCTTCTTCGGCGATCCCGACGGCAACCGCTGGGCGGTGCAGCAGCTCCCGCCGCGCGAGTAGCCGGGCTCAGTCGGGCAGGAGAGGCATCACGACTCCCGGGCTCCGGCCGAGGAGCACGGCGCGAGTGACGGCGTCCGAGCCGTAGCGGTCGCGGATCGCGTCGAGAGCGATGTCGAGCGCGGCGTCGTGCAGGCGCTCGAACGGGAGCGCGAGTTGAATGCGGTCCTCGTCCTCGAGGTTCGTGAGGGAGAGCCCGACGAGGGTCAGGCCCTGCGCCTCGATCAGCGGCGTGGCCGTCGCGAGCAGGCCGCGCGCGGTGTCGAGGATGTCGTGCGTGCGCGCGGTGGCCTGCGGCAGCGTGTGCGAGCGCGTTGCTCTCGAGAAGTCGCCGAATCGCAGCCTGAGAACTACCGTGCGGCAGACCCGCTTGCCCGCGCGGAGGCGCCGGGCGAGGCGGTCGACGATCGCGACGACGGTCGCGTCGAGCTCCTCGAACGATCTCGGACGACGCCCGAGCGCCCGCTGTGACCCGATCGAGCGGCGGCGGCGCCCCGTCCGGACCGGACGCGGATCGCGGTTGTGCGCGAGCGCGTGCAACTGCCGGCCGGCCGCGCGTCCGACCATCCACACGAGCACCTGCTCGTCGAGCGCGGCCACCTGGCCGACCGTCGTGATCCCCCGGCCGTGGAGCTTCTCGGCCGTGACGCGGCCGACGCCCCACAGGCGCTCGACCGGCAGCGGATGCAGGAACGCGAGCTCGCCGTCGGGCGGCACGACGAGGAGCCCGTCCGGCTTCGCCACGCCGCTGGCGACCTTGGCGAGGAACTTCGTGCGCGCGACCCCGACCGTGATCGGGAGGCCGACCTGGCGGCGGACCTCCTGCCGGAGGCGCGCGGCGATCTCCGGCGCCGGCCCGGCGAGCCGCCGGAGGCCGCGAACGTCCAGAAAGGCCTCGTCGATCGACAGCCCCTCGACGAGCGGCGTCGTGTCCTCGAAGACCTCGAACATCGCCTTGCTCGCCTCCGAGTAGGCGGACATTCGCGGCCTCACGACCACCGCGTGCGGACAGAGCCGGCGGGCGGTGCGTCCGCCCATTGCGGTCCGCACGCCGTACGCCTTGGCCTCGTAGCTCGCCGCCAGCACGACGCCGGCGCCGACGATCACGGGCCGTCCGCGCAGCCGTGGGTCGTCCCGCTGCTCGACCGACGCGAAGAACGAGTCGACGTCCGCGTGCAGGATGGTCGGGTCCGACACGAACATATGTTCGCACAGTCCGGGAGAAGAATCCCGCCGATGGGAGTCGTGCTGACCGGCGAGCGGGTGCTCCTCCGGGGCTGGAGCGAGGACGATCTCGCTCCGTTCGCGCAGATGAACGCCGATCCGCGCGTCATGGAGCACCTACCGGCCCCGCTCTCGCGGCCCGAATCCGATGCGTTCGTGCGCGACCGGATCGTCCCGCAGCTCGGCGAGCTCGGCTTCGGCCTGTGGGCCGTCGAGGTGCCGGGCGTCGCCCCGTTCGTGGGCTACGTGGGTCTCCTGGTGCACACATTCGAGGCCGACTTCACGCCGTGTGTCGAGATCGGCTGGCGCCTCGCGTTCGCGCACTGGGGTTACGGCTACGCGACCGAGGCCGCGCGGCTCGCGCTCGCATACGGCTTCGCCGAGGCGGGCCTCGAGGAGATCGTGTCGTTCACGGTCCCCTCGAACCGCCGCTCGATCGCGGTCATGGAGCGGCTGGGCATGGCCTACGCCGGCGAGTTCGACCATCCGCGGCTGCCCGAGGGACACGCGCTCCGAAGGCACGTGCTCTACAGGCTGAGTCGCAGCAGCACCTCGTCGTCGAACACGATCTCGCCGGTCCGCTCGAACCCGTAGCGCTCGTAGAACGGGATCGGGCTGCCCTCGCCCTGGCCGGCGCTGGTCCACATGACCTCGACTCCGGGCCGGCCGCGGAAGTACTCCACGATCAGGTCGAGCGTGGCTGTGCCGTAGCCGCGTCCCTGGTACCGCTCGTCGATGAGGAGCTTCCAGAGGTACTGCGCGATGTAGCCGGGGCCTTCGACCTCGTCCGAGATCATCACGAACCCGACCGGCGTCTCGCCGTCGTAGACCGCCCAGTAGAGCGCGCGGCCGCCGGGCTCCTCGGCCGCCTCGAGCAGCGCCCCGGGGACGTCGCCGACGAACCGCTCCTGCGCATCGGAGACGCGCAGCGCCTCGACCTCCGTGCGATTCGAGTCGTCGAGCGGTCGCAGGGAGACCACGGCTACGTCCTGGCGACGAACACGAGGAACCCGTCGTCGCTCGTCGGCTCGCGCTCGGTGTGCTCGCCGTGGACGACCACGTCGGAGAAGCCCGCCCGCTCGAGCATGAGCCGGAGCTCGTTCGGGAAGTAGAGGCAGATGTCGAGCACGTGCTCCTCCTCGGCCTCGAGCGTGTCGTCTCGCCACCTCTCGACGTGCATCTCGAGCTGGACGTGCTGGCTCAGTGGGTCGAGGTCGACGATGCGCGAGCTCAATGCGTACTCAGCGCCGTCGGACGCGCGCCTGCGCTGTCGCGGCGGTCGTGCGGCCTCGGGTAGCGAGGCGCGCTCGCCCTCGAGCCAGTACTTCCATTGCCCGGCGTCGGCGTACGGGACCTCCATGTCGAGCAACAGCGTCCCTCCAGGGCTCAGGTGCTCGCGAAAGCGCGCGAGCGCCACGAGTCCCTGCTCGCGCGTGCTCCCGAGCCCGAACGAGCCGCAGACGAAGATCGTCCGGTACGTGCGCGGCATCTCGAGCTCGTGCATCGGCTGCACGTACAGGTTCGGCGACAGCCCTTCACGCTCGGCCTTCTCGCGGCAGACCGCGATCATGTCCGCGGACACGTCGCAGCCGTCCACGTCCAGCCCGGCCCGCAGGTACGGCAGGAGCAGCCTCCCGCTCCCGCACGCGACGTCCAGCGCCGGCTGTCCGTCGTCCTCGATGAACTTCCGGAAGTACGGGATCTCGTGCGGGCGGAAGTCGTCGTTGAACTCCGACCACCACTTCGCGATGAGCCCGTAGTGCCAGGTCTGCGGTTCGGCTCCGATGCGGCAAGCCTCGCACACCGCCGGTAGCGTCCGTTCGATGCCGGCGCTGGAGGACGAGCTCGACGCGCTTGCCTCGGAGAGCGCGTTCTCCGGGGTCGTGCGGATCGACTCCGGAGACGAGATCGTCCTCGCCAAGGCGTACGGCCTCGCCCACCGCGGCCACGGGATCCCGAACGAGCTCGACACCCGGTTCGCGATCGCGAGCGGGACGAAGGCGCTGACCGCGCTCGCCGTGATGAGCCTCGTCGAGGACGGCACGCTCGCGCTCTCGACGACTGCGCGCTCGCTGCTCCGGGACGATCTTCCGCTCGTCGGCGACGACGTGACGGTCGAGCACCTGCTCGCGCACCGCTCGGGCATCGGCGACTACTTCGACGAGGAGGTCGAGACGGACCTCACCGAGTACGTCCTGCCGGTCGGAGTGCACGAGCTCGCGTCGACCGAGCAGTACCTCGCGGTCCTCGACGGGTTCCCGCCCAAGTTCGCGCCGGACGAGAGCTTCGCCTACTGCAACGGCGGCTACGTCGTCCTGGCGCTGATCGCCGAGCGCGCGAGCGGCGTTCCCTTCCACGAGCTCGTCGTCCAGCGCGTGTGCGAGCCCGCCGGGATGTCCGGTACCGAGTTTCTGCGCTCGGACGAGCTGCCGGAGCGCACGGCGCTCGGGTACATCACGGCGGACGGCCTGCGGACGAACGTCTTCCACCTCCCCGTCCGCGGGTCGGGCGACGGCGGCATCTACTCCACCGCCGCCGACTTCCGCTCGCTGTGGACGGCGTTCTTCGCCGGCAGGATCGTGCCGGCGAGCCGGGTCGAGGAGATGGTGCGGCCGAGGAGTGACGCCCCCGCTCACTCGAAGCGCTACGGGCTCGGGTTCTGGCTCCACGAGTCGACGGACACGGTGATCCTCGAGGGCTACGACGCGGGCGTGTCGTTCCGCTCGACGCACGCTCCCGCGGCGGACACGACCCAGACGGTCATCTCGAACTGGACCGACGGCGCCTGGCCGGTCGCGCAGCTGCTCCGGGACTACTCCGGGAGCCAGCCGTCGCGATAGGACGTGTACGCGCGCTTGTTGACGCTCGCGTAGGCCTCGTTCGACTCGATGGTCTCACGCTCGACGCCGGCGTTATGGCGTAGCGCCGCCTCGTCCACGCTGTAGCCGCCCCAGCCCGGCCCGTCCTGGTGCTCGCGTCCGCCGACCGCGACCACGACGCACGGTCCGTCTCCGGCCCCGACGAGCGTGTGCTTCGTCTCGGGCGGGCAGTGGACGAAGTCCCACTGCCGCAGCGGGCGCTCCTCGCCCTCGACGATCAGGAGTGCCTCGCCCGAGACGACCAGGAAGTCCTCCTGGTCGGCCTCCCAGTGGTACATCGACATCGGGACGCCCGGCTCGAGGACTTGGACGTTGATGCCGAGCTGCGAAAAGTCGTGATCGCCTTCGAAATCGCACCAGGAGCTTCGGCCCTCGGCGTCGAGCCAGCGCGCGTCGCGCGCGTTCAGCACGAACCAGCCGTCGTCCTTCGGGACGGTGCCTTGACCGGTCTGCTCGAGCGGCGCCTCGGGAACCACGATCGAGGAGGGTAGCGATGAGCTCCGCTCTCGCGAGCGGTCTCCAGACGGGCTGCGACGAAAGGAGGCTCGATGGGCAAGATGATCGGATGGACGACGATGACCCTCGACGGCGTCGCCACGGTCGGCGAGTGGTACGTCTCCGAGGGTGGCCACGACCAGGCGGCGCGCGAGGTGTTCGAGCGAGCGGCTGCGATGCTGCTCGGGCGCAAGTCCTACGAGGGCTTTCTCGGCTACTGGCCGGAGCAGGAGGGCCCGTGGGCGGACATGCTCAACCCGATGCCGAAGTACGTCGCCTCGCGGACGCTCGAGGGCCCGCTCGAGTGGAACTCGACGCTGATCGAGGGCGACCTGGCCGACGGCGTGAACCGGCTGAAGGAGGCGCTCGAGGGCGACCTGATGTTGGTCGGCTGCGGCGAGCTCGGGCGCAGCGCGCTCGAGGCCGGCCTCGTGGACGAGCTGTGTTTCTGGGTGCATCCGGTCCTGTGGGGCGAGGGCGAGCGGCCGTACGAGGGCGTCAGGCCGCGGCTGACGCTCCTCGGCTCGGAGACCTTCGACTCCGGCGTCACCCTCCTGCGCTACGGCGTTGCGTAGCACGTACGATCGCATCGTGCCCGGGCTGCCGCAGGGAACGGTCACGTTCGTCTTCACGGACATCGAGGACTCGACGGGGCTTCTCAACCGTCTCGGAGACGAGTACCCGGTGGTCTTGAGCGCGCACCGGAAGATGGTCCGCGCCGCATTCGGCGCGTTCGACGGCATCGAGATGGACACGCAGGGCGACGCGTTCTTCTTCGTCTTCCCGCGTGCCCGCGACGCGGTCGCGGCCACCGTCGAGGCGCAGCGCGTCCACGCGGCATCGAAGTGGCCCGGCGACGAGAGCGTCCGCGTGCGCATCGGCCTGCACACGGGCGAGCCGGCGCTCCACGAGGAGGGGTACGTCGGGCTCGACGTCGTGCGGGCCGCCCGCATCTGCACCGAGGGACGGGGAGGGCAGATCCTCCTCTCCGAGACGACCCGGGCGCTGGTCGGGTCGGGGCTGCCGGAGGGCGTGTCGGTGTTCCCCCTCGGCCAGCGGCAGCTGCGCGGGATCGACGAGCCCGAGCGCGTCTACGAGGTCGCGATCGACGGTCTCGAGCAGGAGGAGCCCGAGCCCGTGCCCGAGCCGGAGCCGAGCGAGCCCGTCGAGCCGCCGGCACCGCCTGCGCCGCCGGCCCCGCCACAGGAGGCTGCGCTCGAGCGCGACATCGAGAAGCGATTCGACGACTTCGGCGAGCGGCTCTCCGCGGCGATCCAGGAGCGCGTTGCCCAGAAGCTCGAACGGAAGCTCGAGCGGAAGGGGGTGTCGCCGCGCCCGCCCGGCGACGCGTCGTCCGTCGACGACATCGCTGAGCGGATGGAGTCGCTCGGCGACGAGATCACCGCGCGCGTCAATGCGGCGCTCGCCAAGAGCGGCCTCACGAAGGAGAGCCCGTAGACACGGTTCCCGAGTCGAAGCTCGAGCGGACCGAGCACGGGCTCGCCGCGGAGGGCGGAGGCTGGTACGTCCTCAACATGCGCGACGCGGAGTGGCGGCACGCCGACGGTCGCGGCGCCGTCTGCGTCATCGCCGACGACTTCGAAGGCTGGCGCCGGGACGCCGCCCAGTTCGGCGTCAATCCGTTCGTGCTCGGGCCGGGCGAGCCGATGGGCATGTACCACTGGGAGGCCGACCAGGAAGATTTCCTCGTCGTCTCGGGCGAAGCGACCCTGATCGTCGAAGGCGAGGAGCGGCAGCTGAGCGCGTGGGACTTCGTGCATTGCCCGCCGCACACGAAGCACGTGCTCGTCGGGGCCGGCAGCGGGCCGTGCCTCGTGATCGCCGTCGGCGCACGCGAGCACGACGAGATCGGCTTCCCTGCCGACGAGGTCGCGAAGCGCCACGGTGCGAGCGTCGAGGAGGACACGACGGACGGGGACGTCGCGTATGCCTCGGTCCCGGGCCGCGAGCCGACCGCGTACCGCGACGGCTGGCTTCCCCGGTAACCGCCGCGCGTGGCCGAGCGCGTCCTCACACTGCGCGAGCTGAACCGCGCGACGCTCGCGCGTCAGCTTCTGCTGGAGCGGAAGCGGCTCTCGCCGACGGCGGTGATCGAGCGCCTGGTCGGGATGCAGGCGCAGTGGCCGCCGGCGCCGTACGTCGGCATCTGGACGCGCACGACGAGCTTCAAGCGGAAAGCACTCGAGCGCGAGCTCGCTCGCGCCGCCGTCGTCAAGGCGACGGCGATGCGACAGACGCTGCACCTCCTCACGCGACACGACTACGCGCTTCTGCGGGCGGCGACGAGCGAGACGAACTTCCCCTGGCGGTCGGGCGTCGCGGAGCGGCTCGCGCCGTCCGTGCGGGCGCTCGCTGCGAACGGCCCCGTCACGAGCGCGGAAGCGCTCGCGCATCTCGAGCGCGAGCACGGGCTCACCGGCATCGAAGCGCGCCGCGCCTGGCGCTCGGCGCGCGTGCGCGCGCACGTCCTGCACCACCACGAGACGGCCTTCTGGAACGGGCGGCCCGAGGGTCGCTTCGTCGCGCTGGAGGAGCCGGAGGAACACGACCCGACCGAGGCGCGCGCCGAGATCTTCCGTCGCTATCTCGCCGCGTTCGGGCCGTCGTCGCGCCGCGACATGGTCGCCTGGTCGATGATGCACGTGCCGGAGATCCAACGGGCGCTCGACCGGCTCGAGCTGCGCCGCTTCCGCGACGAGCAAGGCCGCGAGCTCCTCGACGTCCCGCGCGCGCCGCTTCCGGACGCCGACACTCCCGCGCCCGTTCGCTTCCTGCCGAAGTGGGACAACGTGCTGCTCGCGTGGGCGGATCGCACGCGCGTGCTGCCAGAGCAGTACCGGAAGACGGTCATCCGCCTGAACGGCGACGTCGCGCAGACGTTTCTCGTCGACGGGTTCGTCGCCGGCACCTGGCGCGCCGAGAACGGGCGCGTCGAGATCGAGCCGTTCGCGCCGCTCTCACGCGCGGCGAAACGTGAGGTCGAGGACGAGGCCGCCCGTCTCGAAGCGTTCCTCGCCGACTGAGCTGCGGCCGTGGTGGTGACCTAGCTCGCGGCGTGCGCGAGCGCGGAGGGCGTCTGGCGGCCGACGATCGCCGGCGCCTCGTGGACGAGCTCGTCGTTCGTGAGCGCCTCGACCATGAAGAGGGCGAAGTCCACGCGGCGGGTGAGATTGCTCTCGAGGATGGGATCGCCCACGTGCCGGCTCCACACGGGCACGCCCTGGCTCTCGCCCTCCTCGAGGTCGCTCCCGCGAACGACGGTCCACCGCGTGTCGCTGGCGAACACGCGCCGGCACGCTTCCACCTGGTCGTCGAGGTCTGCGAAGCGAGTGACCCGGCCGACCCAGCCGCCGTACTTCACGAGCGCCTTGAGCTTCCACGAGTACACGTCCTGGCCGTCGAGCGTGATGTGCCACCCGCACGAGATCACGAGCCGCGCCCCCGGCTGCGCGTAGTCGAGCACCGCCTGAGCGGTTCCCGTCGAGTACCCGTGGACTCCGCGCGGGACGAGCACGACGAGCATGCCGTCGCAGCCCGCGACTGCGCGCTCGATGACCTCGCGGTCGTCCGTCGCGCCCGGCATGACGGTGATGCGACCTTTGAACGCGTCGAGCTTCTCCACGCTCTGCTCGCGGCAGACGCCGACGACCTCGTACCCACGGTCGAGCGCGTGCTGGACCATGTACTGCCCGAGCTTCCCGGACGCTCCGACGACGCAGACCTTCACGCGTCGAGGCTAACGCCTCAGCTCCCCCAGAGCGGCCGCACCTCGATCGTCCCCATCTGGGCGACAGGGTGCGCGGCCGCGATCTCGACGGCCTCCTCGAGGCTGCCGCACTCGATGATGTCGAACCCGCCGACCGCCTCCTTCGTCTCGGCGAACGGGCCGTCGGTGACCAGCGCCTTCCCGTCGCGGACGCGGACCGTGCGCGCCCGGCGCGGCGGCGCCAGCTGGTCGCCCGTGACCCAGATGCCCTTGGCCTGGAGCTCGTCCAGCCAGGGGAAGCTCTCCTCTTCCCGGCGCTCGGCCGGATCGGGCTCGGTCTGCGCGTTCATGTCGTCGGTGTCCCAGCAGACGAACATCAGGAACTTCATCGTCGCTCCTTCCCTCTCGTTGTCGTCCTTCTTCCGGGAGACGCGCGCCCGGGACCGGGATCGACATCTAGTACGCAGTTTTGGTTGACAAGACCATAACCGGGTGCTACGGTAACAGTCATGACGACAAAAACTAGAGCTCAGAAAGGAGCTTTCCATGCATCCCGCTGCACTTCCATTCGACTACATCAAGCACCTCGATCCAGGCGATCGCCTTCGCCGGTCGCGCACGAGGCCGCATGGCAATCGCGTGCGCCGCGAGCGAGCTAGGGACGGCGCGTGACGCCCGCGACCCGAAACGAAGAGCCGCTTGCCGGCTACGACCCCACGCAGTTCCCCGCGTTCGCGGTCACGGTGGACATCGTGATCCTGACCATGTCCGCAGGCGCCCTGCACGTCCTGCTCGTGCGCCGCGGTGAGGAGCCGTTCGAGGGAATGTGGGCGATCCCGGGCGGCTTCAAGCGTCCGCCCGAGACGCTCGACGAGGCGGCGAAGCGCGAGCTCGTCGACGAGACCGGCGTCGACGCGGCGAGCCTGCTGCGCCAGTTCCGCGCCTACGGCGATCCCGGCCGCGACCCGCGCATGAACGTCGTGACGGTCGCGTACTTCGCGGTGCTTCGCGACGTCGGCGCGCTCGTCGCGGGCACCGACGCGGCGGAAGCATCTCTCGTCCCCGTCACTGCCGTGCTCGGTGGTGAGCTCGACCTCGCGTTCGACCACCTGGACATCGTCCGCGACGCGGTCGAGCGCGTCCGCGTCGACCTCGAGCTCACGGGCCTCGCAACGGCGTTCGTCGGGACGACGTTCACGCTCGCCGAGCTGCGGGCGGTGTACGAGGCCGTCTGGGGCGTGCGGCTCGACGCGGCGAACTTCCGGCGGAGCGTCGTACCCGAGGACTGGGTGATCCCGACCGGGCGCCGAGCTCAGCCCGGACCGGGCGGCGGCCGACCGGCGGAGCTGTACGAGGCCGGGCCGGCGTGGAGCCACGGCGGCCCGATCAAGCGCCACGGAGGCGAACGATGAGAGCGGTGGTCTACGAGCGGTACGGGCCGCCCGAGGTCCTCAGGCTCGAGGAGCTGGAGCGCCCGGTCCCGGAGCCCGACGAGGTGCTCGTCAAGATCCACGCGACGACGGTCACCCGGACCGATACGGGACTTCGCAGCGCGGAGTACTTCGTCAGCCGCTTCTTCACCGGCCTCCGCCGGCCGAAGCGGAAGATTCTCGGCCTCGAGTTCGCCGGCGAGGTCGAGGCCGTCGGCGCAGACGTCAGGGAGTTCGAGGTCGGCGACCACGTCTTCGGGGTCAAGGGCGGCGCGCACGCAGAGTTCGTCTGCGTCAAGGAGAGCGGCGCGCTCGCGCACAAGCCGGCGGGCCTGAGCTTCGAAGAGGCGGCCGCGGTCTGCGACGGGGCGAGTCTCGCGCTGGCGTGCCTCAGAAAGGGAGACCTTCACGAAGGCACGCGCGTGCTCGTCTACGGCGCGTCGGGATCCGTCGGCACCGCCGGGGTGCAGCTGGCGAAGAATGCCGGCGCGCATGTCACGGCGGTCTGCAACACGAAGAACGTCGAGCTCGTGCGCTCGCTCGGGGCCGACGAGGTCATCGACTACCTGAACGAAGACTTCACCAAGCGCAGCGAGCTCTACGACGTGATCTTCGACGCCGTCGGCAAGCAGTCGTTCAGGCGGTGCAGACGTGCGCTGAAGCCGGGCGGGGTCTTCGTCTCGACCGACCCGGGGTTCATGTGGCACGTCCCGCTGCTCGCGCTGCTCACGAAGCGGATCGGAAACAAGAAGGTCGCGATGGGGATGACCCGCTACGCGAAGGAGGACGTCCGCTTCCTGAAAGAGCTCGTCGACGCGGGGAAGTACCGCCCGGTCATCGACCGGCGCTACGCGCTGGAGGACGTGATCGAGGCGAGCAAGTACGTCGAGACCGGCCAGAAGACGGGGAACGTCGTGCTCACCGTGACCGGCGCTCCGGCCCCGGCAACCACAGCGAACGAACGAGAGGAAGTGAAGGCATGAAAGCGGTTGTGCACGACCGGTACGGGCCGCCCGAGGTCCAGCGACTCGAGGACGTCGAGCGCCCCGTGCCCAATGAGGGCGAGGTCCTCGTCAGGGTCCTCGCAACGTCGGTCACGCGATCCGATTGCGGAAACCGGGCGGCCCATCCGTTCTTCTCGCGCTTCTTCACGGGCCTGCGCAGGCCGAAGAACCGGATCGGCGGCATGGAGCTGGCCGGCGTCGTCGCGGCCGTGGGCTCCGCCGTCACCGAGTTCCAGGTAGGAGACGAGGTCTTCGGCGTCCGCTCGGGCGCGCACGCCGAGTACGTCTGCGTCCGCGAGCAGGGAGCACTGGCGCACAAGCCGGCGAGCATGAGCTTCGAGGAGGCCGCGGGGGTCTGCGACGGAGTGATCATCGCCCGTGCCTGCCTGCGCAAGGCGGACCTCCGGGAAGGACGGAGCATCCTCGTCTACGGCGCCTCCGGCTCGATCGGGACTGCAGGGGTACAGCTGGCCAAAGCCGCCGGCGCCCACGTCACCGCCGTGTGCAACACGAAGAACGTCGCGCTCGTGCGCTCGCTCGGCGCCGACGTGGTCGTCGACTACCTCCAGGAGGACTTCACGAAGAACGGCAAGACGTACGACGTCGTCTTCGACGCGGTCGGCAAGCACTCGTTCCGGCGCTGCCGGGGCTCCGTCAAGCCGGGCGGTGTTTTCGTCGAGACCGACCTCGGGTTCATGTGGCACGTCCCGCCGCTGGCCCTGCTGAGCCGGTGGATCGGGGACAAGCGCGTGACGATCGAGATCCCGAGCTACACGAAGGAGCACGTCGCCTTCGCGAAGGAGCTCATCGAGGCCGGGAAGTACCGCGCGGTCATCGACCGCCGCTACCCGCTCGAGGACATCGTCGAGGCGACGCGATACGTCGAGACGGGGCAGAAGACCGGCAACGTCGTCCTGACGCTCAACGGCACTCGGCCGGAAGAGGTGACCACGTGAGGGCGGTCGTCCACGAGCGCTACGGGCCGCCGGAAGTGCAGGAGATCCGCGAGGTCCCGCGGCCGGAGCCGAAGGACGACGAGCTGCTCGTCCGCGTCCGCGCGACGACCGTCAACCAGACTGACTGCCACATCCGTGCGGCGAAGCCCGTCTTCTGGCGCTTCGTGGCCGGCTTCCTGCGGCCCAGGCAGCAGATCCTCGGCACCGAGTTCGCCGGCGAGGTCGAGATCGTGGGCTCCGCGGTGACCGAGTTTCGGGCGGGCGACCGCGTCTTCGGACGGCGCTGGGGCGCCCACGCCGAGTACCTTTGCGTCTCCGAGTCCGGCCAGGTCGTGCACATGCCCGAGGGCATGCGGTTCGAGGACGCCACGGCGATCTGCGACGGGGCCTACCAGGGGCTCTCGGCGCTGCGCGCGGGGAACGTCGGCGAGGGGACGCGGCTCGTCGTGTACGGCGCGTCCGGCTCGCTCGGCACGGCTGCCGTGCAGCTCGCACGTCGCCTCGGCGCACACGTGACCGCGGTCTGCAACACGAAGAACCTCGAGCTCGTGCGCTCGCTGGGCGCCGACGAGGCCATCGACTACCTGAACGAGGATTTCACGAAGAACGGCCAGGTATACGACGTCGTCATCGACGCGGTCGGCAAGCACGCGTACACGAAGTGCCGACGCTCGCTCCGCCCGGGCGGCATCTACGTCGCCACCGACCGGCTGCACAACTTCGTCCTCCGCTACTGGACGAGGTGGTTCGACTCGCGGAAGGTCGTGTTCCGGTTCGAGTATCCGACGCGTGACGATCTCCTCTTCTACAAGAGCCTGATCGAGGCCGGCGAGTACCGCGCGGTCATCGACCGCACCTATCCGCTCGAGGACGTCGTCGAGGCATCGAAGTACGTGGAGACCTGGCAGAAGACCGGGAACGTCGTCCTGACGCTCAACGGCACTCGGCCGGAAGAGGTGACCACGTGAGGGCGGTCGTCCACGAGCGCTACGGGCCGCCGGAAGTGCAGGAGATCCGCGAGGTCCCGCGGCCGGAGCCGAAGGACGACGAGCTGCTCGTCCGCGTGCGCGCGACCACCGTGAACCAGACGGACTGCCATCGCCGCGCCGCCCGGCAGGTCTTCTGGCGCTTTATCGAAGGGTTCCTGCGACCCAAGCAGCAGATCCTCGGCACCGAGTTCGCCGGCGAGGTCGAGGCCGTGGGCTCCGCGGTGACGGGCTTCCGGCCCGGCGACCGCGTCTTCGGCTGGCGCTGGAGCGCAGCCGCCCACGCCGAGTACCTGTGCATCCGCGAGTCGGGCCTCGTCGTCCACATGCCCGAGGGCATGCCGTTCGAGGAGGCCGCGGCGATCTGCGACGGCGCGTACCAGGGTCGCTCGGCGCTGCGCGCAGGGAACGTCGGCGAGGGGACGCGGCTCGTCGTGTACGGGGCGTCCGGGTCGCTCGGCACGGCGGCGGTGCAGCTCGCGAGGCATCTCGGCGCGCACGTGACCGCGGTGTGCAACACGAAGAACCTCGAGCTCGTGCGCTCGCTGGGCGCCGACGAGGCGGTCGACTACCTGCGCGAGGACTTCACGAGGAACGGCCAGGTGTACGACGTCGTCATCGACGCGGTCGGCAAGTACGCGTACTGGAAGTGCCGCCGCTCGCTCCGGCCCGGCGGCATCTTCGTCGCGACCGACCGGCTGCACAACCTCGTCCTCCGGTACTGGACGCGGTGGTTCGACTCGCGGAAGGTCGTGTTCCGGGTCGAGTACCCCACCCGGGACGACCTCCTCTTCTACAAGAGCCTGATCGAGGCGGGCGAGTACCGCGCGGTCGTCGACCGTACGTACCCGCTCGAGGATGTCGTCGAGGCGACGAGGTACGTCGAGAGCTGGCAGAAGACCGGGAACGTCGTCCTGACGCTCGCCGGAGCGAACCCGAACCGACGAGAGGAAGTGACGGCATGAGAGCAGTGGTGCACGACAGGTACGGGCCTCCGGAGGTCCTGCGGCTGGAAGAGGTGGAGCGGCCTGCGCCCAAGGAGGACGAGGTCCTGGTCAAGATCCACGCCACCACTGTCAACCGCACGGACTGCCACATTCGCAAGGCCGATCCGTTCCTCTGGCGGTTCTTCGGCGCCGGGCTCCGGCGGCCGAAGCAGCGGCTGTCGGGGAGCGAGCTGGCGGGCGAGGTCGTCGAGGTCGGGCCGGCGGTGACGAAGTTCGCCGTCGGCGACCACGTCTTCGGCACGAGCGGGTACCGGTTCGGCGCGCACGCGGAGTTCATGTGCGTGCGGGAGAGCGCCCGGATCGCGCACAAGCCAGCGGAGATGGGCTTCGAGGAGGCGGCGGCCGTCCCCGACGGCGCGCTCGCGGCGCTCATCTCGCTTCGGACTGTGGAGCCGCTTCAGGGGAAGCGGATCGTCGTCTACGGGGCGTCCGGAGCGATGGGCACCGCCGCCGTCCAGCTCGCCAAGCAGCTCGGCGCCCACGTCACGGCCGTCTGCAACACGAAGAACGTCGAGCTCGTGCGCTCGCTCGGCGCCGACGTGGTCATCGACTACCTGCAAGAGGACTTCACGAAGAACGGCGAGACCTACGACGTGATCCTCGACGCCGTCGGCAAGCACTCGTTCAGGCGCAGCCGGCGCTCGCTGAAGCCGGACGGGCGCTTCCTCGCGACCGACCTCGGGTTCATGTGGCACGTGCCCGCGCTTGCGCTGTGGAGCAGATGGTTCGGCGACAGGAAGCTCCTGTTCACGTTCAGCGGCTCGTCGGACGACGACATGCTCTTCCTCAAGGGGCTGATCGAGACGGGGAAGTACCGCCCGGTCATCGATCGCCGCTACCCGATCGAGGAGATCGCCGAGGCGGCGAGGTACGTCGAGACGGGCCAGAAGACCGGAAACGTCGTCCTGACCTTGAACGGAGGGCCGCCGCGATGAAGGCGGCAGTCCGGGACAGATTCGGCCCGCCCGAGGCGGTCGTCGAGCTCCGCGAGATCGAGAAGACGGTGCCCGCGGACGACGAAGTGCTCGTGCGGGTTCGAGCGGCGTCGCTGAACATCAGCGACTGGTATGGCGTACAGGGGAGGCCGTGGGTGGGCCGCCTGATGGGCATGGGGTGGCGGGGACCGAAGGACACCAGGCTGGGAACCGACTACGCGGGGACGGTGGAAGCAGTCGGCAAGGACGTCACGCAGTTCCGGCCGGGCGAGGAGGTCTTCGGTGCGAGAACGGGCGCCCTCGCCGAGTACGTGGCCGCGAAGCACGACCGCGGGATCGTCCCGAAGCCGGCGAACGTCACGCTCGAGGAGGCCGCCGCCGTGCCCGTCGCGGCGCTCACGGCCCTCCAGGGCATTCGCGACAAGGGGCGGTTCCAGGCGGGGCAGAAGGTCCTCGTCAACGGCGCGTCCGGAGGCGTGGGCACGTTCGCGGTGCTGGTCGCCAAGGCGCTCGGAGGGGAGGTCACCGCCGTGTGCAGCAGCAGGGGCGTCGAGATCGCGCGCTCGCTCGGCGCCGATCACGTCGTCGACTACGCGAAAGAGGACTTCACCCGCAGCGATCGGCGCTACGACCTGCTGGTGGACATCCGGGGAGGCAGGTCGTGGCGGGACCTGAAGCGCGTGCTCGACCCGCAGGGGACGCTCGTCATCATCGGAGGGCCGCGGAAGAATCGCCTGCTCGGGCCGCTCGGTGGCGTGATTCGGCTCAAGCTCGCAGGAATGCTCCGGAGACGGAAGGTCGAGTTCTTCATCGCGCAGGTGAACAAGGAGGACCTGGAGTCCCTGCGCGAGCTCCTCGAGGCCGGGAAGCTGACGCCGGTGATCGACAAGACATTCGAGCTCAGCGAGGTCGCGGAGGCGTTCCGGTACATGGGCGAAGCGCACCCCCAAGGGAAGGTCGTTCTCATCTTGTGAGGTCACGCCGGCCCAGGCGAGTGTCGTCTAGTTGCCCACGGTCGGGTCGGGCATGAATTCCCGGACATCTTGAGCACAGCGGCAGGCGACGGCGATCTTGGCGGCCCACTCCAGCGCCTCCTCGCGTGAGCGTACGTCGACGACACAGAGTCCGCCGATCGCCTCCGGGTACGGGCCGTCGGTGACCGTTCCGTCGGTGGACACGATGCTCGCCTTCTGGTTCTCCAGTCCGCCGCCGAAGACCCACACTCCGGCGTTGATTGCCTCCTGGACCACCGCGAGCGAGGCGTTGGTCACGGCGGGCATGTCCTCCGCGGGGATGTGGTCCATCGCGTGGGCATCGAACGAGATCAGATACCGCGGCATCGCATGACTCCTCTCTCGGCGGCCTCCTCGGGCGCGCGTAGATGTTGCTCTCGAAGGTCGACCGCTCGGCGACCCGTAACTCATCGGCCTCTGCCCAGGCTGCGTCAGGGGACATTCCCGAGCACTGGCGCAGATCAGTGTGATCCACTCGGGGTTTGCACAATCCGCAGGTCGCCTGTTCATGGACATTCCCGCACCAGCTCAAGTCACCGGTGCATCCCTTCAACGCCGGTTGACTGCTACACGACGAACTCGTCGGCGACGGCAAGTGCCTCGTCGAGAATCGCGATCCCCTCGTCGAGCTCCTCGATGGTCGTGTTCAGCGGCGGGCAGACCATCACCATGTTCCAGCGGGTCATCAGATAGAGGCCGTTGTCGAGTGCCGCCTTCGCCATCCGGGCGACCGGAGCGAGCTCCTGCCCGGTCGGGTTGAAGGGAACAAGAGGCTCGCGCGTCTCGCGGTTCTTGACCAGCTCGAGGCCCCACAAGCACCCCAGCCCCCGCACGTCTCCAATCGAGGGATGGCGTTCCTGGAGCCCGAGGAGCCGACGCTCGAACTCGGGGCCCATCGACGACGCGTGCTGGACGATCCCTTCCTCCTGGAAGGTCTCGATCGATGCCACGGCGGAGGCGCAGGCGAGCGGATGACCGCTGTACGTGAGTCCGCTCGCGAAGTACTTGTCGCGTACCCAGTCTGCAATCTCCTCCCTGAAGATCATTGCGGCCAGTGGGACGTAGCCCGAGTTGATGCCCTTGGCGACGACGAGGATGTCCGGCACGACGTTCCAGTTCTCGCAGGCGAACCACTTGCCGGTGCGACCGAAGCCGGCGATCACCTCGTCGCAAATGAGCAGGACGCCATGGCGGTCGCAGGTCTCACGGATCGATTGGAGGTAGCCGTCTGGGGGGACGATGACCCCGTTCGGCCCGACGACCGTCTCGAGGATGACCGCCGCGACGTTGTCAGGCCCCTCGTACTGGAGCAGCTCCTCCAGGTGCGGGCCGCCGCTGCAGACCGGACATGGATCGGGGTGGCCGGCGGGGCAGCGGTAGGTGTAGGGATCGAGCATCCGGACGACTCCCGGAATTCCAGGCTCCGCGGGCCAGCGCCGCGGATCTCCGGTCAGGGTGATCGCGCCGGCCGTCGCGCCGTGGTAGGAGCGGTAGCGGGCGATGATCTTGTGCCGCCCCGTGTACCAGCGGGCGAGCTTGATCGCGTTTTCGTTCGCCTCCGCACCGCCGTTCGTGAAGAACGACATCGTCAGGTCGCCGGGAGTGACCTCCGCCAGGAGCCGCCCTAGCCGCGAGCGTGACGCGCTCGCCATCGGCGCACCGATCGTGCACAGCTGCTCGGCCTGATCCCTGATCGCCGCGACGATCTTCGGATGCTCGTGGCCGAGCGCGAGGTTGACGAGCTGCGAGGCGAAGTCGAGGTAGCGCTTCCCTTCGTAGTCCCAGAAGTAGCGCCCCTCGCCGCCGGCGACCGCGATCGGGGAAATCGCGTCCTGCACCGACCAGGAGTACAGGACGTAGCGCCGGGCATCATCGACAATCTGCCGCCCGAACTCGGCGTCGACCCCGACGGTCGCCATGTTTCGATCCTATAGCCGCAACCCGCTTCGTTACGAGCCGGCGATGTTAGGGTGCCCGGTCTACCGGGTAAGCGAGCCGCATGATGGATGAAAGACCTCTGGGGATCGTGATCGCACTCGTGGGCGCGGTCGGTTTGGCTGTCTCGGCGTTCGCGGATCCGCTCGGGATCGGCGAGGGCGAAGTGTTCGGCTGGTTGCAGACCACCGGCGTCATCATCGGAGGAATCGTGCTGCTGCTCGGCCTCGCGATGGCGATGGAGTGGGTTCCGTATCCCGGACGCTCGCGTACCGACACGACCGCCGACTCGACGCAGAACACCACGATCGTCACCGACGCGCCCCCTCGCGACCCGACACCCTGAGCTTCGGTTTCGGCGAACGGGCGCACGCCGCGGGCCCCGGCTAACGGCTATCCGGCTCGGGCGAGCCGACGGATCGTGCGGGCCGGAACGGCGAGGAAGAGCGCGATCCCGAGGTAGAGCGCGACGGCGACGACGGGCAGGACCAGGCCGACCCCGATCGCGACGAGGTAGAGCACGTACGTCGGGCGGTAGCGACGCGCCGAGGCAGCGGTCTCCGCGTCGATGTGGTCCTTCAGCAGAGGGCGCTGCTCGGACGCGTAGCGGATCAGGAACGTCAGCGAGATCATGAGCGCCAGCAGCGTCAGCCCGTAGAAGACGACCGCGACCCGCTCCGCGTCGTCGTCGTCGATGAATTCGCTGACGAGCTTCGTCGGGAAGGGCAGGAACGACGCGAGCAGGAGCACCAGCAGATTTAGTCGGTAAAGGGTGCCGTCGGCCGCGCGCAGCGCACCGGTGATCGTGGAGTGCGCCATCCAGACGACGCCGATCGTCAGGAAGCTAGTGACGTACGCGAGATAGGACGGCCACTCCTCGAGGATCGAACGCAGCGCATGGTCGGCCGCGTCGGGCTCGACGGCCAGCTCGAGGACGAGCAGCGTGATCGCGATCGCGAAGACGCCGTCGCTGAGCGCTTCGAGCCGCCCGAGCGGCAGCTGTCCGGGAACGGCTGACACGCGAACGACGGTAGAGACGGGATCTGACGGAACGCGCTCGGTGAGCGCGGGAGCTATCTGCGCTCGAACGCGAGCCTGAGGCCGAGCGCCGTCAGCACCGCGCCCGCCACGGCGTTGACGAGGCGACGAACCGCCGGGCGTCGCAGGAGCGCGCCGGCCTCGGCGACGAGCAGCGCGTAGCCGGTGAGCCAGACGAGGCCCATGGCGATGAAGACGCCGGCGAGCAGGAACGTCTGCGCGACCTCCGAGCCGCCGCGGTCGACGAACTGCGGGATGAGTGTCGTGTAGACGACCGCGATCTTCGGGTTGAAGAGGTTCGAGAGCAGTCCCTGCCGGAACGGAGAGCTCCTGCGCCGTTGTCCGCCGCTCGGGGAGTCGTGCATCGCTCCTCTCCACGCGTCTAGGAGCGCGCGCACACCGAGCCAGACGAGGTAGACGGCTCCCGCGAGCTTGAGCACCGTGAACGCGGTTCCGGAGGCTTGGATGACCGCGGCGACACCGAGCGCGGCGGCGAAAGCCCACACGAGCAGTCCGGCGTTGATCCCGAGCGCTGTCGCGACCGCGGCGCGCCGCCCGTCGGCCACGCCGTTCCGGAGCACGAGCGCCATGTCCGGCCCGGGCACGACGACGATCAGCGCGGCGACGCCGGCGAAGGCGGCGACGTCTTCCATCGCGCGATCGTACAGCGGGCGAGTCGGGGCGCCCGAAGCGCGTAGACTCGACGGGCGTGCTCGTGCCCGCGGATCGACGATCCGAGCACGCGGCCTCCTCGGGCGTGACCTTGTCGTTCGATTCGAGGAGAACTCATGGAATCCACATTCGCCTTCGCGGCCGCGACGTGGGCCATCGCCATGGCGCTCAGTCCCGCGCTGCAGATTCGCAGGATCGTCGAGCTGAAGAGCGCCCGCGGCGTCTCGATCGCGTACTTCCTCGTCCTGTTCGTGGGCTTCGTGCTGTGGCTCGCGTACGGGATCGCGGCGGACAACTTCGCGCTGATCATCCCGAACGCGCTGGCGGTGGTCGTGACCGGGGCGACTGTCGCGGTGACGTTGCGCTATCGCGGCCGAGCACCTCTCTAGCGCGTATCCGGCGGAGGAGCTCCGTCGCGGAGCCACCCGACGTTCTGCCGTATCTCCTCCTCCGGGTCCGCCCCGAGATGACCGGCAACGTCGTCCACCTTCACGACGCAGCCCGGGACGTGCTCGGCCAGCCACTCGCCGTGCGCCGGAGGGACGAGCACGTCGGAGCTCCCGTACCAGACGAGCACCGGCACGCTGATCTCCGTCACGTCGAAGCCCCACGGGCGAACGAACGCCAGGTCGTCGTCGACCCAGCCCCACACGCCGTTCACGGCCTCTTCGGCGACCGACTCGCGGATCACCTGCATCATCTCCGGCCGGGCGAGCTGCTCGCGGTCGGAGTCGCTGATCTCGAAGTCGCCGAGGACGTTCGTCGGGTCGGCGGCGACCCGTTCCTCCATCGCCGCGTGCTCGCGCTCCAGCTCCACAGCGAGAACGTCCTCGCCTGCCAGCGCCCAGCCGAACTCCTTGACGTTCTCCGGATCCATGCCGGCAATCCACGCGTCGTGGTCGAGCCCGGGCGATCCGACCGGCGCGATGCCGACGAGACAGGTCGCGCGCGCGACCCGCTCGGGAAGCCGCGCCGCGCAGGCGAGCGCGTGCGGCCCGCCTCCCGATCCGCCCGAGACGCCGAACTGCTCGAGGCCGAGGTGGTCGGCGAGCGCCACGACGTCGTCGACCTCGTCGGCAACGGAGCGTCCGCGGCGGCGGGCGGAGCGTCCGTACCCGGCCCGGTCGTGCGTCACGTAGCAGACTCCGAGCTCGCGGTAGAGGTCTTCGTTCGGCCAGCGCCCGAGGCGAGATCCCGGGGTCCCGTGGAGCGTCAGCACGGGGAACCCGGCCGGGTCGCCCCAGATCGCAAACGCGAGCTCGCGCCCGTCGGGCGTTACTAGTGTCCTGAGGGGCTCAGCCACGAAGGGACACCGGCGGCTGCGTCATGCGCGCGACTCTACCCTCCGCGGCGCGCGAACCAAGATCAGGGTAAGCCCTGAGCGTGGTTCGGGGTGAGCCGAGTTCCGGCGCGGGTCGGCCGCTTCTAGCCTCGGAGGATGACGTCGCTCCCGTTCACTCCGGCCACCGGGCTCAAGGCAAGCGCGCAGCTGGAGACCACCGCGGCGTGTGAGACGCGCGGGTGCTCGTGCTGCGCGACGACGAGCATCGCGACGCTCCCGAACGCCGTCACGATCACGAGGACGATCGCGTGTGCGGCCCTCGCCGTTGCTGCCGTTGGGGATGCTTCGTGGGCCTTTCTCCTCGCGGCCGTCGCGGCGTACTGGGTGGGCGATGTCGCGGACGGCATCCTGGCTCGCGCGACCGGTCGCGAGACGCGGTTCGGCGCTGCGCTCGACGTCGTCTGCGACCGGGCGTGCTGCGCGCTCGTGATGCTCGGCGTCGTCGCACTCGAGCCGTCCTTCGCGCTCCCGGTCGCCGTGTACCTGCTCGCGTTCGTCGTCGTGGACACTCTCCTGTCCCTGACGTTCCTGGGCTGGCCGCTCCTCGGCGTCAACTACCTCCGGCTCGTCGACGAGCGCGTGTGGCTCTTGAACTTCTCGCCGCCCGCGAAGCTGCTCAACTCCGCCGTCTTCCTCGTCCTACTCATGACAGGGAGGCCGTGGGCGGCCGCGGCCGCGGCGACGGTCGCGCTCGGGGTCAAGAGCTTCTCGCTCCTGCGCATGCTGAAGACGTTGCTCGCGCGACCGTCCGGATGCTTCGCGCGTGCGGAAGTGGCAGCGCGATGAAGGAGCTCGGACTGATCGCCGGAGTGCTCGTGCTCGCGTTCGTCTCGGCTTTCGTCCCGGTTGTGTCGATCGAGCTTGCGCTCGTCGCCGCCGCGGCTACGGGAAGCTCCGGGCGGCTCTTGCTCGCCCAGGTGCTCGCCGCAGCGGCCGGTCAGATGATCGGCAAGAGCTGCTTCTTCCTTGGAGGTCGTGGCGTGCTCGTCTGGAGGAAGCGGAACAAGGCGCCCGGGCCGCCGCGGAGCGAGCGCATGAGCCGGCTCATGGCGCGTGCCACCCGGCAGCGTGGCGCTGCCGTCGCGACCGTATTCGTGTCCGCATTCACCGGCCTGCCTCCGTTCGCGCTCGTGGCGGCGATCGCCGGAGCGTGGCGATTGCGACTGGCGTCGTTCTTCGTCGTCGGTCTCGCGGGCCGCTCGGTGCGCTTCGGGAGCGTCCTGCTCCTGCCTCAGATGCCCGGGATGTAATCGCGAGCAGGCTAGGTGCGCGTTTGGCCGGCGAGGAGAGCTGCGTTCTCCTTCGTGCCGGCGCCCTGGAGCAGGAACGCGACCCCGGCGTCCTGCCAGAGCAGCGCGCCAGCGGCGACGTCGAAGAGTTCCTTGTGGACCGCCAGGTCGGCTCCGATGACCGTGAAGGTCCCGCGCGCGGTGCCCGCGATCCAGATCGCGCGCAGGCCTCCTCCGACGGCAATCTCCTCCGCGGTTCCGCTGCTCGGGACGACCGCGGCTCGCGCGCCGACGTCGGCGATCGACCACTGCGTGAGCCGGATTCGGCCGTCGTCGTATGTGACGCTGACCATCCCGCCGACGATGTCGTCCCGTACGTAGGCGGCATCCGGCGCGCCGAGCGAGGCGATCGTCCGCACCGGGAAGGCAACCGTCGTCTGCGCTTCCGCCAGTTGCACGCGTCGACCGCCGTACGGCTGCGTCACATCGGCTGGGACCGGCCCGAGCTCGGGCACCTCGTCGACGTCGAACAGGTCGGCGAACGCCGAGATCGCCGAGGGTGCGGCGACAGCGCCCGCGAGCGCAGCGAGAACTGCGAAGGCGACCAGCAGGCGCGGGGCTCTGCGAGGCGGAGGCGCTGAGACCGGCGGGGTCGAACGCGGGCGCGTCGGCGTCCAGCGCGTGGGCGACCGTGCGGAGGCGGAGCTCGAGCTGCTCAGGCATCTTCGTCCTCCAGCAGGGCCTCGAGCCGTCGACGCGCACGCATGAGGCGCACGCGGTAGGTCCCGGTCGACGTGCCTGCGAGCGGAGCCGCCTCGGCATCGGGCAGCTGGGCGAAGTAGCGCAGGGCGATCACGAGGCGATCGGCGTCCGAGAGCTGCGTGAGGGCGTGCAGGACTGTGGCGACCTCCTCTTGCTCGAGCACCATCTCGTCGGCGCCGGCGGCAGCCGTCTCGTGCCGCTCCGCAGCTCGGGCGGCGAGCCGCTCGTGCCGCAGTTCGGCCCGGCGCACGTTGCGCGCCTCGTTGACGACGATCTTGAGCAGCCACGGCCTGAACGCGGCACCGCGCCGGAAGCGTCGCAGCGAGCGATAGGCCTTCACGTAGGCGTTCTGAACCGCTTCCTGTGCGTCGGCGTTCCAGCCGGTGATCGAGACGGCGACGCGATAGGCGACGTGCTCGTGCGGCCGGACGAGCGCGGCGTACGCGTCGTGGTCGCCCGCGGCCGCGCGCGCGACGAGCGCTGCCTCGGAGTCGCGCTCGGATCGCAGCAGCGGGAGCTCGATCGGGTACTCGGACGCCATGCCTCTCTCTTACACGCTGAGCGGCGCGGGTGTAACGGGACGGTCGCTCGCCGCGTATTCGGGTGATGCGCCGTTACGCGCTCCTCGCTCTCGCCGGTGCTGCTCTCGCGAGTGCCGCTCTCGCCGGAGCCGCGCCCACTCCGAAGTCCGAGCTGCAGCGGAACGCGGACCGGCTCATCGCGAAGAGCGGGATCCCGGGCGTCGTCACCTTGATCGAGCAGGAGGGTCGTCGCACCGTCGTCTCGGCGGGACTCGGCGACGTGGGACGTCGAAGGGCGATGCGACCGAGCGACAGGTTCTGGGTCGGAAGCATCACGAAGGCCTTCGTCGCGACGGTCGTCATGCAGCTCGTGGCCGAGGGCAGGCTCGGCCTCGACGACACGGTCGAGGAGATCCTCCCCGGCCGCATCCGCGAAGGGCGGCGGATCCGGCTGCGGAACCTGCTCAACCACACGAGCGGGATCCCCGAGTACATGCGGCTCGACCCGTGGGCGACCGTCGTCGCGCGGAATCCGCGCGTCCGGATTCCGGCGCGACGGCTCGTCTCCTCGGCTGCGCGCCTCTCGCTCGACTTCGAGCCGGGAACGCAGGCGTCCTACTCCAACACGAACTACCTCGTGCTCGCGGAGATCCTCGAGCGGGAGACGGGACGACCGATCGGCCGCCTGCTTCGGGCGCGCATCTTCAGGCCGCTCGGCCTGCGCGCAACGGCCTTCGAGAGCGGGCGCGGCGCGGTCGGAGGCAACCGGGTCCGCGGCTACGACGTCTCCGGGCCGCGCCCGCGCGATGTCTCGCTGCACCGGCTCGGCGGCCCGTGGGCCGACGGTGCGCTCGTGTCGAGCGCCCGCGACCTGGCGGTGTTCTTCGGCGCGCTGCTGCGCGGCAAGCTCGTCCCGCCGCAGCTGGTCGCCCTGATGAAGAGGCCGACGAAGGTGCCGGGGTCGCACGGCGAGGGACTCGGCCTCTACATGCTCCCGTCGCCGTGCAGCCGCTGGTACTACGGGCACGCCGGCGGCACGCCGGGTTATGTCACGTGGGCCGCAGGCTCACGCGACGCCAGCCGAATCGTCGTCCTCGGCGTGAATGGCGTCAGCCAGCCGGCGCTGCAAGCGCTGGGGAAGTATCTCGACGGGCTTCTCTGCCGGCGTTAGTCAGCTCGGCGGGGCACAGATCAAGCCTGACCCCGTTACTAGCTTGCGGAGCAAGGGAGGATCCACTACCATGCGCCGCATGGCAGCTCACGAGGGACGACGCAGCCAGTTGCTTCGCGGAGTCCTCGACCTCTGTCTGCTGGCCGTGGTGGAGGAAGAGCCCGCTTACGGCTACGAGATGACGAAGCGACTTCGTGCGCGCGGGCTCTCCATCGTCGGCGAGGGATCGATCTACCCGCTGCTCGGCCGGCTGGAGCGGGACGGCCTCGTCGACACCTACCGCGCCGCCAGCAACGGGGGCCCGCCGCGGAAGTACTACCGCCTCACCCGAGACGGGCAACGTGCTCTCGCGGCCGGCGTCTCAGAATGGCGGGGGGCGCGTGACGCCGTCGATATTGTGCTGGCCGGCGTCGAAGCGGAGGTTCCGGCGTGAACGACTTCGTCGAGCAATGCCGCCGAGAGTGGAAGCGGCTTCGCGTCCCGGACGACGTCGCCGATGAAATGGCCGCAGACCTCTCGGCCGACCTGCACGAAGCCGAGGCCGAAGGAGCATCGGTCGAGGAAGTGCTCGGCAGCGGTGCAAGCGACCCGCGCACGTTCGCCGCCTCCTGGGCAGTCGAGCGAGCCGTCATCCCGCCACCGCGCTTGACAGCCAGACCCAGGACAGCGCTCGTGGCCACAGCGATCGCAGCCCTGACGCTGGTGGCGGTGCTCGGTGCAGCTCTCGTGCTCTTCGCGTCGCCTTCCGTCTCCGAGTCCACGACCGCAGTTGATGTGCCCGGAGAACTGAGAGGCCCAAGAGCGCCAGCGGGCTGGCCAAAAGCCCGTGTAGCCCCAGCCCCGGCCTACGCCTCACCCCGAACTGTCAGCGGGGTCTGGATCCAACACGACGGACGCGGCGTCCTCCTCGTGGAGCCGAACGGTTCGGGCGTGGAGATCAACGAGGTCGGATCGATCCTGCTGATCGTCGGCCTGGTCGGAGTCGTCCCGGCGCTGCTCTTCCTGCTCTGGTCGTCGCGGGCCAGACGCGACTACTCGTTCTGAGCGCGTAGCAGCCGGCCGACGTAGCCTACGACTCGCCGTCCCAGTAGCCGACTGGCTCTCCGTGCCGGGTCATGAAGATGTCTTCGCCCTTCGCGTCCACGGTGACGACCTTGCCGCTGTCACGGTCGTCGCACGGGGACGGTCGAAGAACGTTGGCGATCTCCATCGCCACAATCCTAGGCGGTGCGGCGACGCGCTCGAAGCGCAACGGTGAGGCGCAGCGGCGTCGAGTAGACTGGGACGACACGTAGCTCTCTCCTTCCGCCGCTGCACTCTCGACGAGTCGCGCCAGGTCTGAGCCATATCGGAGAGGAGAGCCTCATGACTCGAGTTCTCTCGACCGCGCGGGCGGACGAGTTCGCCGAGCGCGATCGCGTAGCGTGGAACCTTCCAGGTCCGTCGGCGAGCGCGACCTCAGACGCCCCGCCAACGCCCGCCTCCCGGACCCACCTCGCCGCCGTGCCAGCCCTCGACGTCGACGACCTCGCTCAGGATGCGACCGTCGAGGAGGACCTCGACTGGCAAGAGTTCTGCTCTCGGTACTACCCGGGACGGCGGCGGCACGATTTCGAGGCACTGACTGCCTATGGCGTCTACAAGTCGTCAGGAGGCGTCGCCGTGCGGCCAGCCCGGGAGCTCGTGCGGCTGGGAGAGCCAGAGCTGGACTCGCCGGAGTCGACGGAAACCGACTCCTGGGAAGACGAGGGCGGGGCGGCTCAGTAGGGGAGGCTTCCTCGCCGACTGTCGCCTCCTCCGGAGCACAGCAGGGAGTTCGTTCGGACTCACTGTCCTGATCGGACCGAAGGAGATCCACATGAGTACAACCACCGCTCGCCCCCATGACGTCGTGGACCCGAATCCCACCGCCGGGCTGACCGGCAAGCTCACCGAAGGCGACTCGCACTTCATCGCCGGCAGCAGCGACCGGTCGTTCGGGGAGGATCGGAGGACGCGGGCACATCGGCGTCGCCTTGTCGGATTCTCGGTCTGTATCGCGCTCTGGGTGCTGACCGTCATTCCACTGGCACGCGAGAACATCGGCGGACGAGAAGGCGTGGCTGTCGTCCTCTTCTACCTCGCAGCCGCTGCCATCAGCCTTGGAATCGCGGCCGCGATCCGCGGCGTCTACATCGCGCTGAGGAGAGACACGCAGTTCTGGTCACCGGTGGTGTTCCTGGTGGCGGCCGTCCTGGCGATCATGAGCTACGGGGCCCAGACCGCAGGGGTAGAAGAAGTCCCGATCGAGGGCGCCGCGGCCCAAGTGTCCGATGCGGGCGGGGGGTCGGGCGCGTAGCCGAAGACCTACTGTGAGCCGCCGGCGTCTAGCGACCGGCGCGCTCGACGCCGAGGCGGCGGAGCAAGCGTTCCACCTCGGGGACACGCTCTCGGATGCGCTCGAAGTCCTGGCCGGAGAGCGAGAGGAGCCGCATCGGCGTTCGCGCCACTACCGTGGCCGACCGCTCTCCTGTCAGGAGGAGTGCGATCTCCCCGAACGCGTCGCCGGGGCCGATGCCCTGGGCAGCTTCGCCTGAGTCGGTCACGACGTCCGCAGCTCCCTCTTCGATGAAGTAGATGGCGGTCCCGTAGTCGTCGACCGTGACGACGTTGACACCCGCCTCGACCTCCACCTCCCTCACAGCGGCAGCGAGCTGGTCGAGCTCCGCCGCAGGAAGGTCGGCGAAGATCGGAAGCGCTGCGATCCGACTGGAATCCACGGCAACGATCGTGCCACAGCTGACTGACCAGGGCGAGTATGCGGCGGGTACGTGGACGCGGAGATCCGGCGCTCTAGCTGCGCCTGAGCGCCTCGAGACGCTCGAGGCTTGCGGCCGGCCAGAGCTCCTGCGGGTCGTAGTACGTCGAGAACGCGGGCACCGAGTCCGGGAGCGCGACCCAGGGCAGCTTCGAGCGCGTGTAGATGTGGACGTCCGGCGCGACGCGCGACGGGTCGTCGAGCGTGCCGGCCCGGACGAAGCGGGTACTTGCCCGCGTGTAGCGGCTGAAGACCGCGATCTGACAGGTCGGGCAGCGGAAGATCTGCTGCTTGCCGCTCTTCCCGCGCGGCACGTCGACCTGCTGCGGCTCGCCCGAGAGAAGCTCGATGCGGTCCGTCTCGATTATCGCGTTGATGACGAACGCGCTGCCGGTCTGCCGCTGGCAGTTCAGGCAGTGGCAGCAGTGGACGAAGAGCGGCTCGGACGTGAGGCGGTAGCGAATCTCTCCGCAGGCGCAGCCGCCTTCGAGTTCGGAGCTCAAGACAGCGCGCGCTCCAGGGCGGCCCGGTCGGTCGGCGCGCCGTGCGTCGGAAGCACGAGCTCGACCGGCAGCTCGAGCAGCGGGCTCAGGCTCTCGACGACCTGCTCGCGGGGCACGTCCTTCCGGAGCCACTGGAGCGGGATCTCCAGGCTCTCGCCGAAGTCGACGAGCGAGTCGCCGCAGATGACCGTGCGGAGGTCCTCGATCCAGAGCACGAGGTCCTGCGGCTCCCTGCCCGCGAACGCCTCGATGCCGGCGGGCGCTCCTTCCTCCGGCGAGTACCAGTGCGCCTCGCCCGCCTCCCCGGTTACCAGCCACCGGAGGTCGGGGCTGCCGTCCCCGGCCTGCTCGGCCGTGATGCCGTACTTGTCCATCAGGTCCTGAGCGCTCTCGGGCCGAGGCGTGTACACGGGCGTCCCGAGCCGGTCGACGAGGCCGCGCGTGTCGCGCTCGTGCCACGGGTTGGTGAGCACGACCGCGAGGTTGCGGCCGGCCGCGAGCTCCTCGAGCTCGCCCGGCGGGGCGAGCGGATCGAATAGCAGCAGCCGCTCGCCGTCGTCGATCGCGTAGGACGAGACGTTCCGCTCCCAGGGCTCGTCCGCGCTCCAGCCCGGATGCGGCGCGTCCCAGTGCCATACACCTGGTCGCAGCTCGCGCACGGGTCGGATGCTAGTCGAGCGCGTCGGTCGCTCAGGTCCACCTACTTGCGACTGGTCGGTCAGCCCTGTACTGCGCCGTTCACGGCGACGGCGCCAGGCTGACGGACGCTCGGCTGACGAACGCGAGCACGCGGGCATGGTGCAGAGAGCGTCCTCTGAGTACGCCCTCTAGCGTTTCAGTCAGCGATCAACTTCAACACCTAGCTGCAGCCGGTGTTGGTGCCGCAGTCGCGGCACGTGTAGCAGCTGCCCGTTCTGACCATGCGGCCGCCGCACTTGGCGCACTCGACTGCGTCTTCCCACTGGTTGAAGAGCGCCGTCTGGCCCGGCGGCGGTGCATCCAGAGCAACAGCTGCCGCGGCATGGTCGCCCGCGTCCGCGTAGGCCGCCGCTAGCCGCGCTTTCACCTCGGCCGTGAGGATGCCGGCTTCCTCCTGCTGGTCGGTGGAGAGGAACTTCTTCCCCATCCAGCGGAAGATGTAGTCGACGATCGACTTCGCGACTCGGATGTCCGCGTCGTTCGTCATCCCCGACGGCTCGAAGCGCATGTGGCTGAACTTCGAGACGTACACCTCGAGCGGCACGCCGTACTGGAGGCCGAGCGAGACGGAGATCATGAACGAGTTCATGAGGCCGGCGAGAGTCGTGCCCTCCTTCGCGATGTCCACGAAGATGTCGCCGGGCGTCCCGTCGTCGAAGAGGCCGACGTGGATGTAGCCCTCGTACTCGCCGACCTTGAACTTACGGCCGACCTCGACGCGGTCGTCGGGCAGGCGGCGGCGCTGCGGGAGCGGGCTCACGACGCCGGCGACCGGCGCGAGTGTCGTCGCGCCCGCGTCGGTCTTCCCGGAGAGCGGCTGCGCGACCTTGCAGTTGTCGCGGTAGATCGCAATCGCCTTCACGCCGAGCTGCCACGACTCGATGAGGAGCTGCGAGACCTCGTCGACCGTGACCTCCTCGGGCAGGTTGACCGTCTTCGAGATCGCGCCCGAGATGAACGGCTGGACGGCGCCCATCATCTTCACGTGGCCCATGTAGTGGATCGCGCGGTCGCCGATCGCACAGTCGAAGACCGGGTAGTGCTCGGCCTTGACCGTGGGCGCGCCGACGATCGTGTTCCGCTCGTCGATGAACGCGGAGATCTCCTCGATCTCGCTCGGCGCGTAGCCGAGCTTGTCGAGCGCCATCGGGACGGTCTTGTTGACGATCGTGATCTCGCCGCCGCCAACGAGCTTCTTCGACTTCACGAGCGAGAAGTCGGGCTCGACCCCGGTCGTATCGCAATCCATCATGAAGCTGATCGTCCCGGTGGGGGCGAGGACGGTCGCCTGCGCGTTCCGCCAGCCCGAGACCTCCCCGAGGTCGAGGGCGTCGTCCCAGGCGCCGCGGGCCGCGGCGAGCAGGTCGTCCGGCACCGAGCTTGCGTGGTCGATGTTCCCGACGGCTGCGCGGTGCTTCGCGATGACGCCCGTCATGGCTGCAGCGTTCGGCTGGTAGCCGGCGAACGCGCCCATGCGCTTCGCGACCTCGGCCGACTTGCGGTACGCGCGCCCGGTCATGAGCGCGGTGATCGCGGCCGCGTACGCGCGACCCTCGTCGGAGTCGTACGGGAGCCCGCGCGCCATGAGGAGCGCGCCGAGGTTCGCGTAGCCGAGCCCGAGCTGGCGGAACGCCTTCGCGTTCTTCTCGATCTCGGGCGTCGGGTACGAGGAGTAGCCGACCGCGATCTCCTGCGCGAGGAAGACCACGTCGACTGCGTGCTGGAAAGCCTCGACGTCGAGCTCGCCGTCCTCGCGGCGGAACTTGAGGAGGTTCAGCGACGCGAGGTTGCACGCGCTGTCGTCGATGGACATGTACTCCGAGCACGGGTTCGAGGCGTTGATGCGGCTCGTGTTCGGGAGCGTGTGCCAGGTGTTGATCGTCGTGTCGTACTGGACGCCCGGATCGGCGCATTCCCACGCGGCCTCGGCCATCTGCCGCAGCAGAGCCCTCGCGTCGGTGGTCTCGACGACGGTGCCGTCGGTGCGCCCGGTGAGGTTCCACTCCTTGCCCTCGATCACGGCCTCCATGAAGGCGTCCGTGACGCGGACGGAGTTGTTCGCGTTCTGGTACTGGATCGAGGCCCAGTCGGGCGAGTCGAGCGACATGTCGTAGCCCGCCTGCTCGAGGACGCGCGCCTTGCGCTCCTCCTTGGCCTTGCACCAGATGAACTCCTCGACGTCCGGATGGTCCACGTCGAGGACGACCATCTTCGCCGCGCGCCGCGTCTTGCCGCCGGACTTGATCGTGCCGGCGGACGCGTCGGCGCCGCGCATGAAGGACACGGGCCCGGACGCGTAGCCGCCCTTCGACAGCTGCTCCTTCGAGGAGCGCAGGCGGGAGAGGTTGACGCCGGAGCCGGAGCCGCCGCGGAAGATGATGCCCTCGCGCCGGATCCAGTCGAGGATCGACTCCATCGAGTCCTCGATCGAGAGGATGAAGCACGCGCTGCACTGCGGCTTCGCCTCGAAGCCGACGTTGAACCAGACCGGGGAGTTGAACGAGGCGTACTGGTTGACGAGGATCGCCTTGAGCTCGGCCTCGAAGGTGTCGGCCTCCTCGTCGGTCGCGAAGTAGCCGCCCTCGCGGCCCCAGCCGCCGATCGTGTCGACGACGCGGCCGATCATCTGCTTCACGGAGCGCTCGCGCTCGGGCGAGGACATGCGGCCGCGGAAGTACTTCTGCGCGACGATGTTCGTCGCGGTCTGCGACCAGAACTTCGGGAACTCGACGTCGCGCTGCTCGAACGCGGGGCCGTCCTTGCCGGGGATGTGGGCGTGCCGAAGCTCCCACTCGACCTCCTCGAAGGGGTCGCGGCCGGGGATCGTGAAGAGGCGGCGCGGAGCTACGCTCGCGTCCTCCTCGACGACAGTGTTGACGATCTCCTCGTCGGTGCTCGGAGCCGCATTCGTCGGCTCCTGTGTCTCCAGCGCCTGCCTCGCCGTTGCCATCGCTTCCTCCCGGGCCGTGTCCGACATCAACTCTCCCCGCCCGGATGGGCGACGTGCGTCATGCGAGCGGACCTAGGAGAGTAGGACGGGGGTCGGATGGTAAGGAAGCCCCGGTTTTTTCCTGCAAATAGCGTAAATCTGTACCGCGTCACGGTCCTGTGAAGTCTACCCGCGGGACCCTTTGCTACCGAAGTGCCCGCGACGGGCGAGAGGGCGGCTCAGCCGACGAGGTCGTCGTCGCCGAAGGCGTTCGCGTCGTCCGCGTGGCGGCGGCGCGAGAGGTAGCCGAGGCCGCCGGCGCCGAGGAGCGCGAGCGACATCCCGCCGAGGACGAGGAGCGGGATCGGGATCGACGACGGGTCGGACGAGACGTCGGGAGTTGCTTCAGACGTCGGGTCCGGGGACCCAGGAACCACCTGGCGTCTCCGTGCCCGGGTCTTCTCCCGGCTCGCTCGGGCTGGTCGGGTCGGACGGTGTCCCGTTCGGGTTCCGAGAGGGGGGATCGGAGCCTCCGTCGTCGCCCCGGCCGGCGCTCTGAAGCGCCCGCATGATGACGTCCTCCGCGTCCGAGTAGTCGCGGAAGTCGGCCGGGATCGAGTCGATCGCCTCGTCGTAGCAGTGGAGCGGATAGACGCGATCGATGCGCCCGTTGTCGAACCAGTCCTGGAGGACGGCCTCCCCGCACTTGGACGCCATGGCCGCGCCCGGAAGAGCCAGGGCCGCGACCGCGCTCGCGAGCAGCACGAGAGTCCCGACGAGTGCGGCCAGGCGGCGGCGTGGGAAAAGAGTAGGCGTGATCACGGGCGGCGTAGCGAGGCTGAAAGGGAGTCTCTCCCTCCGAGGTGATCCCCGCGTATGTACAGGGTAAACGTATTGTTAGACGGCTGATGCCACAGACCGGTTAGCCATGCGGTCTGCGCGCTGGGCGCGGTGGTAGCCTCGACGACCATGGAAGGGGCGTCCGAGTCGTCCGTCCGGGCGCTCGGCAAGGCCCCGCTCGTCCTCGCGTGCGCAGTCGGAGTCGGCCTCCTCGGGGCGACGTTCGCCGGCGACGGATCCGACGTCGGGGGGATCCTCCCGGTCGGCGGCTGGGCGTTGGTCGTGCTCGCCGCCGCGTTCGTCGCGGTCGGGTTCGGTGCGCTCCCGGTTCCGAGGATCGGCCGGTCGGGGCTCGCGCTCGTCGGGTCGCTCGCGCTTCTCTGCCTGTGGATCGGGGCGTCGGTCGAGTGGTCGATCACGCCCGACCGGAGCTGGGACGCGTTCAACCGGAGCCTCGCGTTTCTCGCGTTCCTCGGCCTCGGAGTCGTGCTCGCTGCCGCGGTCGGCGTGGTGGCGGCGCGCGTCGGGGCGACGGTGCTTGTCGGGCGTGACCGCGGCTGTCCTGGTGGCCGCTCTCGCTTCGAAGGTGATCCCGGCGCTCGACGCCGAGGGCGACCGCGTCGCGCGGCTGCGCTGGCCCGTCGAGTACTGGAACGCGCTCGCGCTCATCGCGAACATCGCGCTCGCGCTCGGGCTCTGGCTCGCCGCGTCGCGCGAGCACCGCCGGGTCGTCCGGATCGCGGGTGGGCTGCTCCTGTACGTGGCGACGCTCGCGCTCCTGTTGACGATCTCGCGAGCAGGAGTCGTGGCCGGGGTCGCCGTCGTCGTGCTCTGGCTCGTGCTCTCGCGCGAGCGCATGGAAGCGGCGGCGCTGCTGCTCGCGGCCTCGACGCTTCCGGCCGTGCTCGTCGCGGGTTGGGCGTTCACCCGTCCCGCGCTCGTCGAGGACGTCGCGGAGCGGTCCGACCGCGTCGCAGACGGGGCGGTCTTCGGCGTTCTCGCGCTTGCGGGAGCTGCTCTCGTGGCCGCCCTCCTGTGGCTCGCTGTGACACGTCCGCTGAGCGAGGTCATGCGCAGGCGTGTTCTCGTCGTCGTGGCGGCGGTCGTCGCAGCGGGCGCGCTCGCCGGGCTCGTGCTCGCCGTCGGCAACGCCGAGACCTCGCGCACGCCGTGTGCCGAGCTCGTGAACGACCCGACCCGCCTCGGCTCGTTCAACTTCAGCAACCGCACGTGCTGGTGGGACGAGGCGCTGGAGGTCTTCGGCGCGCACGCGCCTCTGGGCGCGGGCGCCGGATCATTCGAGATCGCGCGGCGCCGGCACCGGGAGGACGGGCCGAACGTCTCGCAGCCGCACAACGTCGCGCTGCAGCACCTCGCGGACGGGGGCATCCCCGGGGTCGCGCTGTTCGTGGCCTTCGTGGCCGCGGCCACGGCCGCGTGCGTCTGCGCGATTCGCCGGCTCGACGGCGCGGAGCACGCCGCGGGGATCGCGCTCGTCGCGGCGCCTACGGCGTATCTCCTGCACTCGCTCGTCGACTACAACTGGGACTTCCTCGCGGTGACGGCGCCGACACTGGTCGCGCTCGGCGTCCTCGCCGGCGCGGGCCGCCCTCCCGGGGAACGTCGCCGTCTCCCGGTGCTGGGCATCGGCGTGGTCGTCGTCGCGGTGGCTGTCCTCGCCTCGTTCGCGGCACCCCGGCTCTCGGAGCGCAGCGTTCGCGCGTCGACCCGCGCGCTCGAGGAGCGCGACTACGACCGGGCGCGGGACGAGGCGCAGCGGGGGAGGTCCCTGAACCCGTACTCGCTCGAGCCGATCGCTGCGCTGGCGCGGATCGCGGAACGCCAGGGCGAGGTGCGCGAGGCGCAGGCGCGCTACGTCGACGCGGTCGAGCTCCAGCCGGAGAACCCCGAGACGTGGTACGCGCTCGGGCTCTACGAGTACGAAGTCATTCGCGACCTCTGCGCGGCGCACGAGTACCTCGAGCGGGCGTTCGCGCTCGACCCCGTGGGGAACCAGTGGGTTCCCGGCGGCCCGCTCGACGTGGCACGGGAGGCGGTCGACGACGGAGTGTGCGGCGCTATGCGCCGAGGATGAGCACGGCGTGCGCGCGTCCGAGATCGCGGACGCGTATGCCGTCGAGGGGCCCGGCCCGGCCGACCCCGAGGTCGCGGGCGAGGCGTCGTCCCTCGCCTGCGAAGCCCGGCCTGAACATCACGAAGGTCCGCGGGAAGTCGGTGCGCGGCGCATTCCCGACCGCGCCGACCCGGTAGCCCTCGCGCATGACCTGCGACGCCGCCTCGGCCGCGGCGCCGGTGCGCCCGTTTCCGTTCAGGACGAGGACGATGGTCTTCCTTCGCGCGAGCTTCGCGGCTTGGGGCTTCGTGCCGCTGCGCTTGCCGGCGGCGGGCGTTCGCTCGGCCTTCTTCGGCGCGAGCGCGTGCTCCTTCGCGGCCACCTGGACGCGGCTCGAGACGGCCTGGGCGAGCTCACCGCCGCCGATCGCGAGCAGCAAGAGCAGCTCGACGGCCGCGATCGAGGCTGCCACGAACGCGGCGACGCGCCATGGACGCACGAGCATGTCGACGGGGGGGAGCGGGTGATCCACGCGCGACTCGATTCGTCCGAGCGGGCGCGAGTCCTTCTTCTACGAGGCTGCGGCCTTGTCGCCCGACAGCGACTCCCACGTCGCGAGCAGTCCGTCCTCGAGCGCGACCATCGCGGCGAACCCGAGCTCGTCCGCGGCGCGCTGCGTATCGAGGACGCTTCGTTGCAGCTCACCGAGGCGGGCCGGCTCGTGCACCGCCTCCGTGCTCGAGCCGGCGGCGGCGCGGCACAGCTCATAGAGCTCGACAACCGAGGTCTCGCGCCCGGTCCCGACGTTGAAGACCCCGCCTTCCTGCCCGAGCGCGGACAGCGTCGCCCGGGCGACGTCGCCGACGTAGATGTAATCGCGGGTCTGGAGGCCGTCGCCGAAGATGCGCGCCTGCTCGTCGCGGGCGAGGGCGCCGAGGAAGATCGCGACGACTCCGGCCTCCCCGTGCGGATCCTGGCGCGGCCCGTAGACGTTCCCGTACCGGAGGGCGACGTGGATCGTCCCGTAGAGGCGGTTGTACGTGCTCAGGTACTCCTCGGCGGCGAGCTTCGAGGCGCCGTACGGCGAGATCGGGAGGCGCGGCGCCGACTCCTTGACGGGCTCGGTGCACTCGCCGTAGATCGCGCCGCCGGTCGAGCTGAACACGACTTGCGCGTCGTGGCGTCGAGCAGCCTCGAGTACGCGGATCGTCCCGAGCAGGTTGACGTCGGCGTCCATGTGCGGGTCCTCGACGGCGACGCGCAGGTCGGCCTGCGCGGCGAGGTGGTAGACGGCCTCGGGGCGGACTTCGTCGAACAGGTCGTCGAGCGGCTCCCGGATGTCGCGCTCGACGAACCGTGCGCTCGCGGTGACGTTCTCGCGCTTGCCGGTTGCGAGCGAGTCGACGACGACGACCTCGTCGCCCTTGACGATCAACGCGTCGACGACGTGGGATCCGATGAAGCCGGCGCCGCCGGTGACGATCGCTCGCACGCGCCGCATCCTACGAGTCGCGCGGCCGGCCTGTACAAGGCGCCGCTCCTCCGTAGGATGCGCGAGATGTTCATCTCCTTCGAAGGCCTCGACGGATCCGGCAAGTCGACGCAGGCCAAGCTCCTCCAGGCCCGCCTCGAGGCAGATGGGGAGCAGGTCGTCGCGACGCGGGAGCCAGGAGGCACGGAGCTCGGTGAGCGCATCCGCGATCTCTTGCTCCACGGAGGGTACGTCGCCCCGTGGGCCGAGGCACTCCTCTACGCCGCGTCACGGGCGCAGCACGTCGACGAGGTCATCCGGCCGGCGCTCGAGCGCGGCGCGTCCGTCGTCTGCGACCGCTACATCGACTCGTCGGTCGCGTACCAGGGAGTCGCGCGCGGGCTCGGGCTGGAGCGAGTGCTCGACCTGAACGTGACCGCCGTCGGCGGGCTCATGCCCGATCGCACCTTCCTGCTCCAGATCGATCCGGCCGACGTCCCGAACCGGCTCGGGGGCAATCACGACCGGCTGGAGCGCGAGGGAGACGCGTTCCGGGCGCTCGCCGCCTCGGCCTACCGAGACCTCGCCGCTCGCTTCCCCGAGCGCATCGTCATCCTCGACGGGACGCGCGACGCCGAGGACCTCGCCGAGTATGTCTATCGAGAGCTTCACGGCGGTCCCTGAGCAGCCCGAGGCGAAGCGCCTGCTGACGGCCGCGCTCGCCGAACGCCCGGCGCACGCCTACCTTCTGCACGGCCCGCCCGGAGTCGGGAAGCGCACCGCGGCCGTCGCCTTCGCGGCGGCGCTTCTCGGTGACGCGCGCCGCGTCGAGGCGCGAACGCACCCCGACCTGTACGTGCTCGAGCCGCTCGGCGAGATGATCCGGATCGACGACGTGCGGGCGCTCCGTCACGACCTGCACATGCGCCCCTACGAAGGCGAGCGCCGCGTCTATCTCGTGCTCGACGCGCAGCGGATGAACGAGGACGCGGCCGACGCGCTGCTCAAGGATCTCGAGGAGCCGCCGCCGTACGCGACGATCGTGCTGGTCGCGTCCGAGCTCGGTCCGCTGCCGCCCACGATTCTCTCCCGCTGCCAGCTCGTCCCGTTCCGCCGACTCTCGGAGCGCGCGGTGCGCGAGTGGATCGCCGAGCGCGCATCGGAGCGGAGCGAGGACGAGGTTCGCGCGCTCGCCCGCGCGGCCGCAGGCCGGCTCGACCGCGCACGCCGCCTGCTCGACCCGGCCGCAGCCGAACGCCGGGAGCTGCTCGTTGCGGCCGCGCGTTCGGTCTACCTCGATCCCGGGTTCGAGCCCGACGTCGCCGCAGGCGTCCTGCTGGAGGCGGCCGACGCGAGCGGCCAGGAGGCGAAGGAGCGCGAGCAGGCCGCACTCGAGGGCATCGACCTGCCGGCGCGCGAGGCCGAGCAGCGAGTCCGCCGCGCGCAGCGAGGCGCCGAGCGGGACGAGATCCTCGCGGGGCTCGAGGCGCTCGAGGCGTGGTACCGGGACCTGGTCGTCGTGGCCGCGGGCGCCGAGACGGCGGCGGTGCACGCCGACCGGCTCGACGACCTGCGCGCGGACGTCGCCCTCGACCTCGGCGAGGGTCCGGTGCACGCGGCCGAGGAGGCGCGGGAGACGTGGCGCGCGCTCGAGGAGTTCAACCTCAACCCGTCGCTCGCGCTCGAGGCGCTGTTCGTCAGGATCGCGCGCGAGCTCCGTCCCGCGCACGCCCCGGCGTAGCGGCTCTCATGGCGCCACGTGCCGGGCCGAAACGGGCCAACGGCCCGGCGGTGGCGCCGCACGGCGACGCCAGATCCGTCGTGCCTTGCGGCTAGACGAGGGTGGCACGACGGTGGCGTCGCGTGTGTCAATTGAGACGAGCGCGAGGGCCAACCGGTTGGCGGCGCCTGCGCGGCCCGAGAAGCTGGCATATTGAGGCGAGCGCCGACGTAGCTCAGTTGGTAGAGCACTTCACTCGTAATGAAGGGGTCCGCGGTTCGAGTCCGCGCGTCGGCTCTCTGAAGCGGCACTCGGGCATAAAGAGAGCGGCGCCCCCGCCGAAGGGCGCCGCTCGTGTCACCGTTGAGCGCTTCTAGGTCTTGTGGATCTGGACGTTGCCGCCCCGGAGCTGACGCTGGCCGGACGCGTAGCCGTCGCTCAGCATGATCCCGTACGTGTCGTTGCCTCCCGGCTCGCCCTGATCGCTCACGTCGATCCGGAAGATGAACTCGCCCGAGCCGTCGATCGTCGCCGTTCCGAAGATCGTTGCCATCGTCAGGTTTTCCGAGCAGGTGGTCGCCAGCAGCTCGATCGAGTGCACGTTCCTCGGCTGCGCGGGGCCGTGATCCTGGTACTGCTCCTGCCCCTGGACGCTGGTCCCGTCGTCGGTGACCTTGGCGTTGCCGCCGAAACTGGCCCGGTCGCCATTCACGGCGATGATCCAGCCGCCCTCCGTGATCTTCACCTCGCAGAATGCGGTGTTCGGCGGCAGGATCCACAACTTCGTCGCCGCGCCGGCTGGTTCCCCGGCGTCCTGCGTCGCCGTCGCCGTTCGTGTCGGCAAAGGCGGTGATCGAGTCCCCACCCGGAAGCGCGGCGCTGTAGCAGAAGGTCGCCTCACCGTCTGCGTCGGTCACGTCGGAGCCGCTGGAGGGGCTGGCGGCGGTCGCGACCGCGGTCGGGACTGAGAAGCGCACGGTCACGTCGGGCACAGGGTTCCCGAACGCATCGCGCACGGTCGCCGTCACGCAGTGCGTCTCGCCGACCGTATTCGTGTCCGCCGCCGGATCGAGGACGAGCGTCGCCGGTGGGCCGGGCGTCCACGTCTTCGTCGCCGCCCCGGACGGCTCCCCGAGGTCCTGGTCGCCGTCGCCGTTCGGTGTCGGCGAAGGCGGTGATCGCGTCCCCGCCGGCCACGGTGCCCGTGTAGCAGAACTCGGCGTCTCCGTCAGCGTCCGTGACGTCCGAGCCGGTGGTGGGGTTTGAGACCGTCACCGAGAAGCGAACGGTGACGCCCTCGATCGGATTTGCCGACGCGTCGGTCACCGTCGCGGTCACGCAGTGTTCCGTGCCGACGGTGTTCGTAGCCGCCGGCGGATCGAGCGTCACGAACGCCGGCACCTCGTCGTTGACGATCGTGCCGATGCCGTGGCCGTCGGCGATCGTTGCGTTGGTGGGGTTCGAGAGGTCGACGAAGAAGGTCTCGTTCGGCTCCAGGACGAGGTCGCCGCAGACGAGGATCGTGATCGTCTGGGTCGTCGTGAGCGGGGCGAAGGTGAGCGTCCCGCTCTGGCTCACGTAGTCGATCCCGGCCGCGCAGGCAGCGCCGCCGTCTGCAGTGCCGTCGTCGGTGGCGTAGTCGACGGTGGCCGTGGTCGCCGTCGAGCCGGTCTTGGTAACCGTGAAGGTGAATGGCGTCGTGCCGACATGACCTTCGTTCTGCGAGACGTCGTCGATCGAGAGCGTCGGTGGGTCGTCGTCGTTGACGATCGTGCCCAGGCCCTGGGCATCGGTGACCGTCGCGCCCATGGGGTTCGACAGGTTGACGAAGAACGTCTCGTTGGGCTCGAACGTCGTGTCCCCGCAGACGAGGATCGTGATCGTCAGGCTGGTCACGGTCGGGGCGAAGGTGAGCGTCCCGCTCTGACTCACGTAGTCGGTACTGCCGACGCAGGCGGCGCCGCCGTCTGCGGTGCCGTCGTCGGTGGCGTAGTCGACGGTGGCCGTGCTCGAGGTCGAGCCGCTCTTCGTGACCGTGAACGTGAACGGGGTCGTGCCGACGTTGCCCTCGTTCTGCGAGACGTCGTTGATGGACAAGGTCGGCATGGCGTCGTCGTTAACGATCGTGCCGACGCCCTGGCTGTCGGCGATCGTCGCGCCCACGGCGGCGAAGAGGTTCACGAAGAAGGTCTCATTCGGCTCGAAGGTCGTGTCTGCGCAGACGAGGATCGTGATCGTCTGGCTGGTCACGGTCGGAGCGAACACAAGCGTCCCGTTCTGGCTCACGTAGTCGACGCCGGCCGCGCAGGCGGCGCCGCCCGTAGCGGTGTTATTGGCGGTCTGGTAGTTCACGAGGGACGTGCTCGCCGTCGAGCCGCTCCTTGTAACCGTGAACGTGAACGGCGTCGGACCGACGTTGCCCTCGTTCTGCGAGACGTCGTTGATCGACAGAGTCGGGGCGGCGTCGTCGTTGACGATCGTGCCCAAGCCCTGCGCGTCGGCGATCGTCGCGCCCACGGGGTTCGTGAGGTTGACGAAGAAGGTCTCGTTCGGCTCGAACGCTGTATCGCCGCAGACGAGGATCGTGATCGTCTGGGTCGTCTGGGCCGGGGCGAAGCTGATCGTCCCGCTCTGGCTGACGTAGTCGGTACTGCCGACGCAGGCGGCGCCGCCGTCTGCGGTGCCGTCGTCGGTCGCGTAGTCGACAGTGGCCGTGCCCGCCGTCGAGCCGCTCTTCGTCACCGTAAAGATGAACAGCGTTGGGCCGATGTTGCCCTCGTTCTGCGTGACGTCGTTGATCGCTAGGGTCGGGGCGGCGTCGTCGTTGACGATCGTGCCCTGGCCCTGCCCGTCGGTGATCGTCGCGCCGGTGGGGTTCGTGAGGTTGACGAAGAAGGTTTCGTTCGGCTCGAACGTCGTCTCGCCGCAGACGAGGATCGTGATCGTCTGGCTGGTCACGGTCGGAGCGAAGGTGAGCGTCCCGCTCTGGCTCACGTAGTCGATCCCGGCCGCGCAGGCGGCGCCGCCCGTAGCGCTGTTGTTCGCGGTCGCGTAAGCGACGGTGGACGTCCCTGTCGTCGAGCCGCTCCTGGTGACCGTGAACGTGAACGGCGTCGTGCCGGCGTTGCCCTCGTTCTGCGAGACGTCGTTGATCGCTAGGGTGGCGGCGCCGCCCGCGGCCACCGTGTCCAGCTTCGTCACGAACGCGTCGCCGTCGGTGTTGAACGTGGTGTCAAAGGCCCCGGCGGTCGTCGGGAAAGGATTCGCTCCGCCCGAATTGGTCTCTCCGGTGACGTAGACGCTGTTCGGGGCGTCGACAGCGATCCCCTGGCCCATGTCGCCGTTGCTTCCGCCCAGGAAGGTCGAGTAGGAGAGGGGCGCACTACCGGTCGCGTTCAGCTTCGTCACGAAGGCGTCGCTGTTGCCGTTGAACGACGTATCGAAAGCCCCGACCGTCGTCGGGAAGGTGGTCGAGGTTGTCTCTCCGGTGACGTAGGCGTTGCCTGTGGAGTCGAGGGCGATGCCGAAGCCGGTTTCGCTACTGGTTCCCCCCAGGAAGGTCGAGTAGGAGAGGGGCGCAGTACCGGTCGCGTTCAGCTTCGTCACGAAGGCGTCGTTGCCGTTGCGCACGGTGTCGAAGGCCCCGAGGGTCGTTGGGAAGTCGTTCGATTGGGTCTCTCCGGTGACGTAGGCGCTGCCCGAAGCGTCGAAGGTGATCCCGAAGCCCCGGTCGGCCCCGTTGTCCCCGAGGAAGGTCGAGTAGGTGGGGGCGGAGCCGGTCGCGTTCAGCTTCGTCACGAAGACGTCATCGCCGCCGTTGTGCGAAGTGTCGAAGGCGCCGGCTGTCGTCGGGAAGGCCGATGCAGCAGTCCGGCCGGTGACGTAAGCGCTGCCCGCGCCGTCGACCGCGATGCCGTCGCCGCTCTCGTTCTGGGCTCCCCCCAAGAAGGTCGAGTAGGAGAGCGGGGCGGAGCCGGTGGCGTTCAGCTTCGTCACGAAGACGTCGGTCTGGCCGTTGAACGAGGTGTCGAAGGCGCCGACGGTCGTGGGGAAGACGGGGGTGCCGCCCGCGGTCTGTCCGGTGACGTAGGCGCCGCCCGCGCCGTCGTCGGCGATCTCGAAGCCCCGATCGGCGTTGCTTCCGCCCAGATAGGTCGAGTAGAGGAGCGGGGCGGAGCCGGTCGCGTTCAGCTTCGTCACGAAGGCGTCGACGTTGCCGTTGAACGACGTATCGAAAGCACCCAGGGTCGTGGGGAAGTTGGGCGATTCGGTCTCTCCGGTGATGTACGCGTTGCCCGCGTCGAGGGCGATGCCGTGGCCCCGATCGTCGCCGCTTCCGCCCAGGTAGGTCGAATAGACGAGCGCGGAGCCGGTCGCATTCAGCTTGGTCACGAAGGCATCGTTGTTGCCGTTGAACGACGTATCGAAGGCCCCCGCAGTCGTTGGGAAGTCGTTCGACTCTGTCTCTCCGGTGACGTAGGCGCTGCCCGCGGCGTCCACGGCGATGGGATTGCCGAGATCGCTGTTGTTTCCCCCCAGGTAGGTCGAGTAGAGGAGGCCCGGGTCGATCACGAGCGGCTGCGTGGCGTCGTAGGCGCCCACCGCGAAGCCGTAGGCCGCCGGGTGGCGTGCGTCCGGCTGCACGAGGAAGCGGCTCTCGACCGGCACGCGCCTGCCCCCGACCTTCTGGTAGCTCAAAGGTCGCGCGTCCTGCAGAGTCCCCAAGGGAGTCCCAATCAGGAGCTGGCCGGCCCTATCTACGGAGAGCCGGTCCGCGCCGCGGTAAGAAAGCTGGATGTCCTCGACGTTCGCGCCCGGGCGGAGGACGAACTCGTACTTGAGCCGGCTCGCGTCGCCGCGGAAGACCATGTCCACACCCGGCCAGAGGTCGTGGTAGACGACCTGCCCGTAAGCGGGAAGATTGGTGCGCCACTTCGCCGGGTCGCTCCCGATGAAGTAGTTGATCCGGCCCGTCCCGAGCCGCTGCCCCTCGATCCTCGTCGCGGCGTTCGCGCCCAGGAAGGCGAGACGGAGAACGACTCCTCTGGCCTGGCCGGCGTTTCCCTTAGTGAAGGCGAAGACCGCCTCCTTGGGGGTGAAGTAGAAGCTCGCTCCCCCGGCATCCGCCGAGAAGCGCACGCGTCTGTCCGTCTGCCCCGCGTTCGGGACGAAGGCGAGCGGGAGCTTTGCGTACGTGTCGCGCGCCTCCTGCTCGGTTCTCGCGGGGACTGAACGCGTCGCGGACGGCGCCGTTTCCAGAGCCGTACCGGCTGAAACCGGACCCGCTGAGAGCCCCGGTCCCGCTGCGGAGTTGAGCAAGCCCGTCAGCCCGATCGTGACGAGCGCCAGCCCGATCAACAATCTCTTCTTGATCTGAACCGCCCTCTTCCCTCTGCGGGCTGAGCCCGCCACTCGCCTCCCCTGCAGTCATCTCGTCTCCGTCCCTTTCGGCGCCGCGAGGTCGCGTCAGACCTCCGTATGCCATGCCGACAGAATCCCATCGCTCATTCCCTGCCGCGCCGCAGGGGAACAGTCCGCCTCGAGCGCCCCTGCAGAGCGGCAAGTGCTTGCGGCTAGCAGACAAAGACAGTCGAGAGAACATCCCGGAGCGCGCACTCGGGGTTCGCATGACGTTTCCCTTCCGAGCAGGAGTGGGGGACGCGGCGAGCCCTCGGTGGGATCTGCCTGCTGAGAAGACTCCCGCCGGGACAAGCTGCACGGGCTCGAGGGGGGCCTGCGCTCGAATTCCCGCAACCGTTGAAGGTGCCCTTCGCATTCGACACCCCTCTCCGTGGTGTAATCGGCACGCTATCACACCACTTTGAGAGGTGTCAATGCCTGGACCCGATTTACCTGGGCTTTTTCACACACCATTCGTTAGGCCGCCAAACGCATGTCTGGCCCGTCCTATCTCGAGGCTTGAGCGCCCGGGCCTGCGCAGGAGAACGCGACTGACGCGAACGGACGTCGGCACCGGGCGATGCGGCTCGACCGAACTTGCCTGCTGGCGAGGTCTGCGCGGGGCCTACGGGTTTGCCGTCCGCGGTCTTCGGTCGCCACCGCGGCCTGCCCGGCTCCTTGGATTCGTGCGGCTTCGCGCGACTTGGCGCGACTGGAGACGACAGGTGATCAACGCTCGTAATGAAGGGGTCCGCGGTTCGAGTCCGCGCGTCGGCTCTCTCGATTTGCAGGTCTTTCATCGCGGGTCACGCGGGAAGATCGCCGATCATGGACCGCCCCCAGGAGGACGCCGGATTCGCGTGCTCGGGCAGCCGTCAGCCGCGCACTTGAACGTTTCCGCGCTGGACGGTACGGATCGTGGCGTTCGTCGGTGGGTCGACGCAGGTGGTCGGGTCCGCGTCACCGGGATTCACCGGGATCGTGCTGACCTGATCGGGTGGCGCGTTGCCGCCCTCTCCGTTGTCCCGTACCTCGACACGGTTGAGCTCGCCGACCTCACCTTCGTCCGGGTTGCTCACGCGGGTGATGCGGCCGCTCATGTGCGCGACGTTTCCGACTACCCGCAGGCAGTCGATCCTGATGTGGACCACCACGTCGAAGCTGCGACTGTTTAGTTGGAGCTCGCCCTTCGAGGTTCCGTCGGCGTACTTGCGCGCGGAGAACGAGAACGACCGGAGCGTTCCGTCCGGCCGGACCATGTGACCAGATCCCGTGGCCGAGGCGACAACCGCCTGCGAGGCCGCAGCGGCCGCTGCGACGGCGGTCCCGACGAGCATCAACACGACTGCGACCCGCTACTGCGAAGCGCATGAGACCTCCTTAATGATCGAGCAGCTCGATTCTTCCGCAGCTCTTACCCCCGAGGACGAAATTACCCAACCGCACCGCGGTTCGAGTCCGCGCGTCGGCTTCGCTCTCTTGCCTCATCCTATGCGCATCAAGACGATCTCCTCGGTCACCCAGCCCAGGCTCGCGGCGCTCGCGAACGGAGCTCTTGTTGCGTCGCTGATCGCCATCGCCCTCGTGACGCTCGTGCCGGTCGAGAGCGACAACGACCTCCGCCTCCTGCCTTTCAGCGACATCGGCGAGGCGGTACTCGAGAGCGACCGGAGGCTCCTCCTGGAGACGGCGGCCAACGTCCTGCTGTTCGCGCCGTTCGGTGCGGCCCTGTGCCTGCGCGGATTGTCGCTCGCCACCACCGCGCTACTTTCCTTCTCGGTCTCCGTCTCGATCGAATGTGCACAGCTTCTCGTCGTCTCCGGGCGGACGACTTCCGTCGACGACGTCATGCTGAACACGCTCGGGGCGGCAATCGGTTACCTGTTCATTTCGCGGTCGAAGCTCGTCTCGCGCGGCTCGACGTCTGGAGCGAGCAGCCCTCTGCCGCCTGACGCCGCTTCGCTCGAGGGTCGGGAGATGCGCCCGAGCGGTCCTGCCAGGGCGCGAACGAGTGCGCCGTCGGCCCGACGAGGAACGACGAGCGAGCGCCACGAGAACCACTCGAGCGCCCGAAAGAGCAGGAGGGACGAGACGCCGCCGACGACGTAACCCGCCGACGCGGCCGCGGCGACGCCTTCGGCCCCGTAGCGAGGCACGAGGACGAGGTCGAGCGCGACTATGACGAGGACGGACGCGATCGCTCCGACGGACGAGCGCCCCGGTGCTCCGGAGGCCAGGAGGGCGTTCGAGAAGACGGCGAGCGCGAGGTATCCGGCCGTGCCCGGCAAGAGCAGCAGGAAGGGCGCGATCGAAGCCTCGAACGGCGCCCCGAAGACGAGAGGCAGAAGCAGGGGCCCGAGCACCGCGGCGGCCGCGACGGCAGCGACCGTAAGCATCGCGACAGAGCGAAATGCCCCGGCAACCTGCTGCGGACGATGTCCGGCGTGTGCGCGCGCGGCGAGCGGGAGGATCGCAGTCGCGGCCGCCGCGGGGAGGTAGAAGAGGATCTCCGACGCGTTCACCGCGACCGCATACACGCCAACCGTCGCCTGGGTTGCCAGGTATGCGGTCAGGATCTGATCGAGGCGGTCGTTGAGCGAGTCGAACACGCTCCCGAACCACGCGCGGATCCCGAAGCGAACGGACTCCAGGAGCAGAACGAAGTCGGGCCGAGCAAGGCCGACGCTGCCCGCGGAGAGACCGAGCAGGACGACTCCCTTCAGTGCCTGAACCCCGATCCAGGCGAGCGTCGCCGAGACGAGCGTCAGTCCGGTCACCGCCAAGAGGGCCGCGACGATGAGCGCGAACAGCCAGGCCGAGATCGCGGTCACCAGGGCGTGGAGCCGAAAGCGGCTGCATCCGAGGACGAAGGCGTAGCCTGCGTCGGCGAATGCAGAGGCGATCGCGCCGAGGGCGAGGAGCGCGATCTCGGTCGTCCCGATCCCGTCGGGCCGGGCGTCGGGCAGAGCGAGGAGGAGACCGCAGAGCAGGGCCGAGGCGACGATTGCCCCGCCGCTCGCCGAGAGAAGTAGGTTCGCGAGCAGCACGGGCCGCGATGGACCCCGCTGCGCTGCGAAGACGGTAGTCGCCTCGCCGACCCCGAAGCGTGCGACGCGCGCGAGCAGGATCGCCGCGACCGTGATGAATGCGAGCGTTCCGCGCCCCGAGGGCCCGAGCGCCCGCGTGGCGAGCACGAGGGCGACGAAGAGCCCGGAGTTCCCTGCGATCTGAGCCCAGAAGAACGTCGCCGAGCCGCGTGCGACGGAAGCTGTGTCCGCGCTCCGCTCGGGTCGAGCCGGTTCGCGGCTCATCTCGTCGGCCTCGTTCGCGCGGACTCGACGAGGGCGACGAGCTCGCCCGCCGCGCGCCCGATGACGAGCCCGCAAGCGCGTCGCGTTCTCCCGGAACGCGGCGTGGCGAACTTCGTGCGATCGCTCGAGCTCCGCGAGCGCGGCCGCTACGTGGCGGGGATCGGCGGCGACGCAGAAGCGTTCGAGCGACGAGTCCAGGAAGTACGCGCCCGCATCGCCGACGTTCGTCGAGACCGTCGGGATGCCTCGCGAGAGCGCCTCGAGAAGGGCGACCTGGACATTGTCCTGGACCGACGTGGACAAGCAGGCGTGCGCGTTCCCCTGTGCCGCCTGCACCTCGAGCCATGGCCGTGCGCCGAGCACCTCCAGCCAGGGCCGCTTGCGGGCGAGCGCATCGAGCCGGGGCCGCAACGGCCCGTCGCCGTACATCGCGAGCTCGGTCGGCCGCTGTTCGCGCAGGAGCTCGACCGCGCGCACGGCGAGCATCGGATCCTTCTCCAGCGAGAGCCTCCCGACCCAGACGACGCGAAACGGCTCCCCGGCCGTCAGCGAGGGCGGTGATGCCGCAGGAAGGTCGCGCACTGGGTAAGGCAGGTACGCGGCCTCGACGCCGTAGAGGTCTCGCACGCCGCGCACGCCGACGCGGGAGACCGAGACCGGGCGGGAGAGCCGTGCGGCGACGTTGCCGAGCGTCCATTGGAAGAGCTCGCGTGCGACGCCGACGGCCCGCTTGCCGACGTAACGACCTGCGCCGGCGCCGTGGACCACGAGCAACGCCGGACGTCCCTCCAGACGCGCGGCGAGAACGGCGAGCACCGACAGGACATGCCGACTGCCGTTCGCGACGACGACGTCCGCCCGAGACACCTCCGCCCGAATCGTGCTCCACCCTCCGGTGGGCAGGGGCCAGCGGGTGGCTCCGACGAAGCGGGTTGGGACGAGGACGTCGCCGCCGGCGTCGTAGCCCGGGTTTCGGCACGCGAGGATCCGCACCTCGCAGCCGTGCTCCTCGAGCAACGCGCGCACGGAGTCCACGAACTCCTCGACACCGCCCGCATGCGGCCGCACGAAGCTCGAGACGAGGAGCACGCGCAGGCGTGGGGGAGGCGGTAACCCGGACGTTTCGGATAGCTCTCGCGAGGGCAAGCTCTCTGCGTGGGCGCCAGGCGCACGGGTGGCTGGATGCCGGATTCCGGCTGGGACGCCGAGCCGGTCGAGGTTTCGCGACACGTCTCCGCTCTCAAACGGACGTGGCCGGTCATCGCCGCGATCGTCGTCTCGATGACGGTCGCCGTGTTCGTCGTATCGACGCTCGTGCCGGACGTCTACGAGGCGAAGGCGCGCATCGTCATGGACGATCGCCCTGGAGCTTTCGAGCCAGGAGACGCCGAGACCGTCCGGCGCCGACTCTCGACGGTTCGCGAGATGCTCCTGACCACGCAAGTGCTCACGCGCGCGGCCGCCGGCCTCAGAAACGAATCGCCGGAATCGCTCGAGGACAAGGTCGGCTCGTCCGTCGACCAGGACGCGAACTTCGTGGACGTCGCCGCGGCGGACTCTACGGCCAAGGGCGCCGCTGCGATCGCGAACGCCGTGGCCCGCTCCTTCCTCGCCATCGACGCCGCCGCCGAGCAGCGGCGGCTGGCGCGCGCTCGGACGCAGCTCGAGCGCGCGCTGGACGAGGCTCGCGGGTCGGCGGAGCGGCGCGCCATCCAGGAACGGCTGAGCGAGCTCAGGATCAGTGCCGCGGCGGCGGGCTCCGATCTCGTCCTCGCCGAGCCGGCTCGCCCGCCAGCAAGCCCGAGCTCGCCGCGTCCGGTTCGCAACAGCGTGTTCGCCTTCGTGGCGGCCATGTTCCTCGGCGTCCTCGCCGCGCTCGCGCTCGGCCACCTCGCACCACGCATGACCGGAGGTCGGGAGTTGAGCCTCCTCGCTCGTGCGCCGATCGTCGCCGCGGTGCCGGTCGGCAGAAGCCGCAGCGGGCGGCGTCTCGCGTCGGCAGCGTACGACGAGCTCCGGAACTCCGTGGCCGTGCAGCTGCCGCGCGACGTCCAGGTCGTGGTCGTCGCGCCCGCCTTGCCCAGCTCTGCCACGCCTGCGGTCGCGGCGGCGCTCGCCCGAACGCTTGCCGACGACGGATCGAGAACGCTCGTCGTCTCGGCCGATCTCAGGCGACCTGGTCTCCACCGGCTCGTCGGCGTCGACCGCTCGCCTGGACTGGCCGACGTCCTCGAGGCGATGGGACGCGGCGGAGATGCCTCCCCGGAAGCGCTTCTCGAGGAGACGGTCGTGCGTTCGGAGGTCCCGGGTGGCGGGCAGGTCGACGTCCTTACGGCCGGGAATGCTGTCGACAATCCTGCTCAACTGCTCGCGAGCGAGGCCGCGAGCGAGCTCATCTCGGCTCTGAATCGCTCCGAGTACCGGCACATCGTCATCGAGTCGCCACCCTTGCTGGCCACGGTCGATGGCCACCTGGTCGCGCGGCACGCGGACGCCGTCTTCGTCCTCTGCGCGCTCGACCGCTTGACGCCGACCGACGGCGTCGAGCTCGGAGAGTCGCTCGGCCGACTCCACACCGAGGTCGTCGGTCTCGTGGTGCTCGACGTGCACGGCCGGTCACATCCGCTGACCGTCACGCCCTGGTCGCGCGAACATGATCTGCGCGTCGAGGCCTGAGACGTTCCTCCGGGCCCAGCCGACCCAGATGAGCGCCGCGACGACCCAGAGGTGGCGCCAGTGGAGGGTGTCGACGACGAGGCTGTTCACCAGGAGCCCGCACCATGCTCCGAGCAATGCCGCGGAGCCGATGCCGTAGCTCTCGCGCCCTTTGAGCGCGTTCCCGAGGGCGACGACGAGAGTCGTCAGCACGAATGCTGCAAGCGCGACGAGCCCGGGCAAGCCCTGCTCGCCGGCGACTCGGACGTACGTACTGTGCGCGGAGAGCGACGCGTACTCCTCGAACTGACCCGGCCCGACGCCGAACGGGTATCGCTCCGCGGACTCGATGCCCACCGCCTGCGCCGAGAATCGGGTCGCGTCGTAGCTCTGCATGCCCGCGCGCTCCAGCAGGAGGCTCTCGGATCCGGTGGCCGCGACGGTTGCCGCAACGGCCCCGGCGGCAACCAGCGCGACGAGCAACGCAACGAGCGCCTTCCGTCCGCCCCCTCGCCGGAGAGCCAGGACAAGGAGCACGACGACGACTCCGACCGCCAGGTTGACCCAGGCCCCGCGTGAGAACGAAAACGCGACGCCGAGGACGAGAAGCAGTACAAGGGCACCCTTCAACGCTCGCGGGAGGGCAAGAAGCCTGGGGGCCAGGATGTCCTCGAGGAGGATCAGCGCGATGGGGATGAGGAACGGCCCGAACACGTTCGGGTCCTGGAAGAGCGCCTGGACTCGGCCGTCGCCGACCAGGTGGTCGCCTCCAGGAAGCCCGACGAGGAGCGCGGCCAATCCGAGGAGCGCGGAGGTTGCCCCGGCCACCGTGTATCCCGCGACGATGATCCGCGCCCGCTCGCGAGAGGCAACGTAGCCGCTCAGCCAGAGTGCGAACAGGATGAGGTAGGCGGTGATCGTGACGTAGGCAACCGCTCGCCCGTAATCCAGGACCTCGACGGCGGAGAGGAGGTTGAGTGCCAGCAGCGCGGCGAGCGCAGCGAGCGCGGCCGGCGGGACGCGCGGCTGGAGCCTGCCTGTCACGAGCGCGATTGCCATGACGACGCAGAGCACGAGATCGGTCGGAGCCGGCTCGACGAGGACCACGCCCAGCAGGGCGAAGGCGAGCAGCACCGCCGAGTCGAAGCGAACGACCGCGAGGCCGACGACGGCCAGGAAGGCGAGACCAGCGCCGGCCTCGAGGGCGAGTGGCGGGCCAGCGCCCGACAGGAGCAGGCCGGTCGGCACCGCAACCGATGCCCCTGCCGCGAGCGCCCACAGCGCGTACGACGAGCGCTCCGGTACGAGGACGCCCCGCGGTGTGGAGAGTGCGCGGCTCATGCGGCCTGCCACCCCGTGACCACGCTGTACCGTTCCCGCCCGTCCAGGTGCCCTCGGTCCCGCGGATCCTTCTTCTCGTCACGCTCGCCGAGCAGGGCGGCGCGCAAACGTACGTCGCGACGCTCGCTCCGGGGCTCGTCGGACGGTATGACGTCATCGTCGCGGCGCACGGCGCCGGCCCGCTGCCCGAGAGGGTACGAGCGGCTGGGGCCTCGTACGTGCCGCTTCGCCACGTCCGCCGCCGGATCAGTCCGTGGCGGGATGTTCTCGGCCTGCTCGAGCTCGTCCGCTTGATACGCCGTCTGCGTCCGCACATCGTTCATGCGAACAGCTCGAAGGCGGGAATTCTCGGACGGTTGGCGGCGTGGATCGCGCGCGTCCCCATCCGCATCTACACCGTTCACGGTTGGGCGTTCAGCGCGTCCTCGGGCCCACGTGCGATCGTCTACCACCGCACAGAGCGTCTCGCGAGACGGTTGACGACCAGCATGGTGTGCGTCTCCGAGAGTGAGCGCGCGGCTGGCGTCGCCGCCGGCACGTGCGACGAGCGGGCGACCGTCGTCATCCGCAACGGGATCGACGCGGCCGCCTGGCCGCTTGCGCGCCCGGGAACGGATCCGCCGCGGATCGTCTCCGTCGGACGCCTGCAGGCGCCGAAGGACCTCGTCTCGCTGATCCGCGCCTTGGCGAAAATCAGCGACCGGCGATGGAGCGCGATCGTCGTGGGCGACGGCCCGCAGCGGCCGCATGTCGAGTCGCAGCTGCATCGCCTCGGCCTCGATCAGGTCGTCGACCTCGCGAGGACACGCGACGACGTCGCGGAGATCCTGGCGGCGTCTCAGATCTTCGTCCTCTCGAGCCGCTCCGAAGCGCTTCCCATGTCGATCCTGGAGGCGATGGCGGCCGGACTTCCGGTCGTGGCGTCGCGCGTCGGCGGCGTAGCCGAGCTCGTCGTCGAGGGCGAGACCGGGCTGCTGGTGCCTCCGGGCCGCCCCGACGAGCTCGCGGCAGCAATCGAGCGGCTGCTCGACGATGCGGGCCTCCGCGAGCGGCTCGGGGCCGCCGGGCGCAGGCGTGTGGAGACCGATTTCGAGATCGATACGTTCCAGGCCGCTCATCGAGCGCTCTATCGCCGCGAGCTTGCCCATCGAGGTCTTCCTCTGCCTTCGCCGTAGCGCAGTCGGCGGTACGTACCCCGCATCGGCAGCGGCGAGTCATGGCCGCCGCCCACCTTCGCCCGGAAGTCCAGAAACCGGTCGCGCGCGTCGATCTGGCGTCGGCGCAGCGCGAACCGGTCGGTCGTCGGCAGATTGACCCCCGGCTCGCACGACGCGGCGAACCGGTACCCGGCATCGACGACGTACTGCCGCTCGCGTGGCCCGAACAGACCCGCCGGGTACGAGAAGGTCGTGACCTCGCGGCCGAGCTGCTCCTCGAGCTCGGCCTTCGACCTCCCGATCTCGGTCGCCGCGCTCCGGTCGTCGAGAGCGAGGAGGTTCGGATGCGTGACGGTGTGAGCCTCGAACTCGAACACACCTTCGCGTTCCAGCTCGCCGATCTCGTACCAGGACAGGAGCGGCGGCTGTTTCCGGTACCACGCGAACGCCGCCCTCCTGTCCGTCACCCCCGTCGCGACGAAAACGGTCGCGCGGAAGCCGAGCTCTGCGAGTACCGGCAGCGCATTCTCGGCGACGTCTCGGTAGCCGTCGTCGAAGCTGAGGCCGATCGTGCGGCGCGGAACTTCTCCTGCGGCCAGGAGACCGCCGAGGGTGGGCACGTCGACGACGGTGCAGCCCTCATCGGCAAGAAGGTTCATGTGCCGGCGGAACCGGTGCGGAGGAACCGCGAGCTCGTCGGCGTCGTCGGAAATCCGGTGGTACATGAGGATTCGTGGGGCGCTGAGGTCGAGAGCACCGCCGGTTCGGGCGAGCCATGCAGCCGAGTGGACGCGTGTGACTGCGGCCTTCAGGGGGTATGGAAGCGTTGGGCCCACACCCGGGATGCGGCCCTCGTCGGTCGGCGTGTGGAGCTCGGAGGCCAACCCCGTCATGCGATCCACTTCCATCACGAATCTTTGCCGGTTCGGACGACTGCAGCCGAGGCTGCCCGGTGGCTGAGCGCCTCGACGTTGCGATCGTCGGCGCCGGGCCGTACGGGCTGTCCGTAGCGGCACACGTTCGCCATCGCGTCACGCGCACGTTCGGCGTGCCGATGGAGACCTGGCGCACGCGGATGCCGCCCGACATGTTGCTGCGGTCGGACTGGCACGAGACGTCGTTCTCGGCGCCGGGAGAAGCGGCCACCATCGAGCGGTGGGCGCAGGTCACCGGCGAGCCTCGTGAGGAGCCGATCCCGCTCTCGAAGTTCCTGCGGTATGCGACGTGGTTCGGCGAGAGCTTCGCGGGAGACGTCGACCCGAACGCCGTGAGCATGATCGAACGCAGGTCGAACGCGGCTCACGGATTCCGCGTCACCACAGAGGCGGGCGATGAGGTCGATGCGCGTACGGTCGTGCTCGCGGTCGGGGCCGTTCCCTATCCCTACGCGCCGCCACCGCTCGCCGGCGCCGTCGCAGATGCGATTCGCTTCGCCACGGATCTCCAGGACTACGGCGCGTATCGGTCTCGGCGCGTCGTGGTCGTCGGCGGTGGTCAGGGTGGCCTCGAGAGCGCGGCGCTCGCCGCGCGCGCCGGCGCGGACGTCGAGCTCCTCGTGCGCTCGAGGCTTCGGTGGTTCGCCGATCGCGAGCCGCACCGGCCTCGCGGCCGAATCGGGCAGCGGCTGTACCGCCTCGCGTATCCGGTGGTCGGCTACGGCCCACCGCCGCTGAACCGGCTCGTCCTTCATCCCGACCTGCTCGCGCGGCTCCCGGCGGTCTTCCGACGGAGCCTGACGGCGCGCGTCCTGCGGGCGGGCGGCTCGCCATGGCTGCGTCCCGCGGTCGATGGGGTCGTCCGCGTTACCGAGGGTGTTGCCGTCACGCGCCTCGAGCGAAGCGACGGCATCGCGCGCCTCGCCCTCAGCGACGGGTCGGTGCGCGAAGCCGACGCAGTCATCGTCGCCGCGGGATTCCGGTTCGCGCTCGATCGCCTGTCCTTCCTCTCGCCCGAGGTGCGCGCCGGCATCGAGCTGGACGAAGGGTGGCCGCGTCTCGACCGCTGGTTCCGTTCGAGCGACCCCGACGTGCTCTTCGTCGGCTTTGCGGCAGCGAACCGATTTGGCCCTCTCGTGCGCTTCATTCGAGGCGCGCGCTTCGCGGCGCCGCGCGTAGGCGAGCTCCTCGGCTGAGTGCCGGCTCATGGCCGGAGCGCGTCTCTCGAGCGCGCGGCGAAGCGCCGAAGTGGCGCGAGTCCGTCGACGTAGAGATGTCGGAGGGTGGGCGACTCCTTGAGCCGGAGGCGAAGGCGGATGACGGCGAGCTGCGCTTCGACCAGCGAGCGAGCTCGCAGGCCGCGCGCGAGGCCGAGGCCGTGGCAGAGCGGGTCGAACCCGTCCGCCAACTCGACCTTGTAGCGCTCGGCGCCGCCCAAGAACTCGACGCGGTGGAGTCCTTCCGCTGCGGCGGCCTCGAGCGTGTCCAGCGTGTTGACAAGGCCGGGGGAGTAGCGCGCGAAGCCAGGGTCGAAACCGAGGCGGTGAACGTACATCCTGCCCTCGAATGCGAGGTAGTAGTGGAACGCGATCGCCCGCCCCGCGAGTTTGAGGAGGACGATCCGTGCTACGTCCTGCTCCGCGAGCCGACGCAGCGCAGCCCGGTGGAAGCTCTGGCCCGCGGGCGTGACGAAGCCGGAGCCGTCGGGGCGACCTTCCCACCGCAGCATGTGGAGGCGAAACGCCTCCTCGAGGGCGGTCTCGAGGTCCTCCGGCGTCTTGGCGACGTGTACCTCGAGCTGTCCCAGCTCGCCCAGTTGCCGGCGCCGCCGGCGATGGAGGTTCCGCTTCTTCGAGGACGTCTTCTCGCGATAAACCGTCTCCCAGCCGTTCGTGAGATCGAGCACAGGCGCCTCGACACGCTCGATGACGCGCAACGACGGTCCGAGCGTCCGCGCCAGACGACTGTCGCGCGGAAGGCCGTAGACGTCGAGGTACGCGCCAGGCGACTGCGCCACCCGGGCGCCCAATTCGGTCGCCACTGACGGGTTCGCGTCGGCAGCGAGCAGAAGATCCGCCAATGCCGTTTGACGCCCTCCGAGGAAGCGCGCGACCGGCACTCCGAGATAGGGGCGAACGACGAGCGGAACGGCCCCCACGAGCCGGCCCTCCTGACGTGCGACCTCCACAGCGAGCGTGGCGCCGTGTCCGTAATGCCGCCACCAGGTCTCGAGCCAGGCATGCAGGAGGAATGGCGTCGGCCGCGGCATCGCCCGAACGAGGTCGTCCCACTGGTCGCGGAGAGTCTCGAACTCGTCGAGCGACGAGATCCTGGCCAGCTCGAGCGACGGGACGGTCGTCGAGACGGTCATCCGTCGGCTCTCGTCGCCGTACGGATGTGGTCGTGTGAGACGGGCACCGCAGCCGGTGCGATCCGGGTGTAGTCGTTTCCGTGATAGGAGTTGTCGACGCCCTTGTAGTCGCCGATCGCGGCCCATCGCTGCCCGACGAACGTGCTCGTTCGGATCGTCGTTCGAGTCGTCCCTTCGTCGAGGTAGACACCGACCAGCCGGCTCTCGAAGCGGCTGTCGCGGATGACGTTGCCGACGCTGCCTGCAACCCCTCCCGAGCTCGGGTCGGCCCACTCGGCGGTCACCCCGACGCGAACGCGACGTCCAACGCGGAGCCGTTCGAACGTGCTCCATCGGGTCACGTGCTCGAGGTAGACGCCGGTCCTCGTGCGGTCGACGTCGATCCTGGAGAACCGGGCACCGGTCGTCGCGGTTCCAGTCCACAGCCCGGTCCAGCCGCACAGCCGAGCTCTTGCGCGCACGACGGATCCCGGATTCCCCACCCACAGGCACGCCTCCGCCCGACCCTGAGACGATCCCGGTACAGGCCGACGGATGTCGGAGACGTCGAGGTCGCGAAGATGAAACGGCTGGGCGAGCGATGTGCGACTGCGGTCGTTCGCGTCGACGAGAACGCCGTAATCGGTGAAGTCGCGCACCACGACCCGCGCTGCGCGAAATCCTTCCGGCTCTCGCACGACGAGTCCGGAGCGGATCGCTCCGTGGCCACGCAGTCTCACGTCGAGCACCCGCGCCCCGGCGCCGTCGACGAACAGCACGACGCCGTCAACGGTCTTCGCGTACGTCCGCACGTCGAAGACGACTCCTCTCACGAGTCCGCCGCTTCGGTCGTCCGTGCCCATCCTGAGACCGGCCGTGAGCACGACCTCACCGAGCCCGGCTGCGTAGAGCTCGTGGCCGCGCACGTTGACGAAGGCGCGATTGGAGTCGTACGTTCCGCCTTGGAGCACGATCCTCGTGGGCGTCCGTCTCGCGAGTGCGGCCCGGAGGCCCGCTGCCGTCCTGACGCGAACGAACGGCCGGGTCACCTTGTACGGAGAGGGAGCAACCGGGCGAACATGCTCCGGTCCGTGTTGGACGGGCGGGGCCGCCCGCATCGAGTAGCCGATGCCGGCGAGCGCGACGACGCACGCGCCGACTGCGAATGCGACTGCCGCGCCCATGCCTCTAACGCCCGATCCCCTTTTCGGCCACACCCCAGCGCGCGCGCGCTCGAGCGGGCAGGAGGGACCGGAGCTCCAAGCCGATCGTCTCGAGGCAGATGGCGACGTCCACGAGGAGGCTCCGGTGGCGGACGTACCAGAGGTCGTACGAGAGCTTCTCGGCCATCTCGCACGGCTCCGCGGCGTAGCCGCATCGCAGCTGCGCCCAACCCGTCACACCGGGTGTCACGAGCAACCGCCTCGTCCAGTACGGGACGGTGCGCTCGAGCACGTCCACGAACTCGGGCCGCTCCGGGCGTGGCCCGACGATCGCCATCTCGCCCTTGAGGACGTTCCAGAGCTGAGGGAGCTCGTCGAGGTGAACGCGGCGGAGGAAGCGTCCGCAGGGAGTCATCCGCGGATCCCCTTCGGACGTGAAGCGGGCGCCGTCGGCTTCCGCGCCCGGCACCATCGTCCGGAACTTGTAGACCGTGAAGGGCGCGCCACCTTCACCGACTCGCGTCTGGCGGTGAAGGACCGGCCGCCCCGTCGCCCGGACGGTGAGTGCAACGGCCAGCAGGACCGGCGATAGCACGATGAGCGCGGCCACTGCTGCGAGGCGGTCGAACGCGCGCTTCGTCCAGCGCGCATACACCCGTTGGCGGACATGGAGGATGCCCATGAACCAGTCAGGACGCACCTGTTCGACGGGCACACGACCGAGGACGTGCTCGAAGAAGCCGGCCAGCCCCACCACCCGAAAGCGTGGGTCCGGAACGTCGAGAAGTCGGTCGAGCGCATCGCCGTAGGTCGTCTGCTCGGTCAGCACGACGAGGTCCGGCCGCTGTGCCTCGACGACGGCGCGGAGCCTCGGGAGAAAATCGCGGTCGCCGAGGCTGGGGTCCGCCGCGTGCTCGACGAGCTCGACATGACGCATGCCGGCGGCCCGAAGCTCCTCCGCCAGTGCGTCCGATAGATCGTCGGAACCGACGACGAGGACACGTCGTCGCCCGAGCGACGTGCGTCGCACCGCCGCCTCCCACGCCGCGGCCGACATGAGCACGCCCGCCGCCATGGCGACAAGCGGCAGGAGACCGAGCCCCAGGCCGGGAAACCACGGGTCGAGTGCGGCGACCGCGACCAGCCCGGTCGCCGAGCCCACGGCGAGAGTCGCCGAGGGGGCGAGCATCGCGTGTGCGGCCGTGCGTGCGCTGCGTAGCGTCGCGAGCCAGATGCCCGTCAGCGCAGCGACGGCGACGATGCCCTCGAGCCCCAGCGGCTGGATCGCCGAATACGGCACGAGGACGGCCATGAGCACGGCTCCTGCCCTACCGGCCGCAGCTACGAGGCGCAGGACGGCATGCTCGGACTCGATGCGCTTTCGTGCGAGCGGCGGCTCGATCGAGCGAGTCGGAAGCGGAAGACGCTGCTCGTCGGCACGCGCCACATCTATGGCGGCGAGCCGCACTCCGGTCGGCTTCTCCTCTAGGTGCACTTCGTGGCCTTACCCTCGTGTCTGGCGTGCAGAACGGTCTTCGCTCTCCGCGGCCCGAGGAAGCGGACGACGAGCACGTCCCGCGCGCTGAAGTACACGCCGTAGGTCCCCGCCAGGGGTCCGGCCCGACGACAGTCGAGGAAGATGCGCTTTCCGTGCCGGGGGAGCCGCGTTACCCGGCAGCCGACGGGCACGCCCTCGAGCCGAATGGTGTCTCCGAGCGACAGCAACACGTCGTCCGAGAGAGCAGCCTGGGCGTCGCCGCCTGCACGGGTGACCACGAGGACGCACGCCGTGGCGGCGACGGCGAGTCCCAGGATGAGCGCCTTCGTCATGGATACCTCCTTGGCGCGCCGTGAGCCCGAAGGACGGCGAGCGCTACACTCGGTCCGTGGCCAGAGGGCAGTCGTCCAAGCGGGCCGTTCGCTACCGCGACAGAGTGGGCCACCGACTGGCGACCCCGTCGAGGCCGCGGGCGAGACCGTCGAGCTCGATGCTCACGGCCGTCGCGCTCCTCGGCTGCGGTTCTTCCTCGATCGCGAGGAGCTGCCCTGGCTTCCGGTCGGCGAGCCGGCGTTCCTGCTCTGGATGCTCGCGGTGCTGGTCGTCGTTTGGGTCGGCATCGCTGCGTACCTCAGCCTGGCGTAGCGGCGAGTCCGCCTCGCGAGACGTCACACCGGCCGACGCGGGTTCCATCTCATCCTCGTCGCCCAGAACCACACCGTGAGGAACGCCACGTAGACGAGCCCCAGGACGATCCCGAGCTGGGTCAGCAGCCGGCTGTCTCGCAGGCCGTCACCGTCGTCGTCCGGCACGACGCGGCGGGCGCCTCGGTCGAAGCCCTCGCGGATGTCGTCGATGAGCCCGGATCCCGCGCGGCTCCGTTCGGTGGTCGGTTTCGAGCTACCCGTGGCGGCGGAAGTGCCGCCCGTGGCGCCCGTGACGGCGGGAACCATTCGGTGGACCGTGTCCGCCACGATGCACGGAATGAGGCGGACGTTGGTGAAGACCATCGACGCTGACGGGCTGTATCCGCCGCGGATCCCCGAGCCGAGCCATGCGACCCCGAGCGCCACGGCGATCTGTGGCACGCCTGTGAAGTCGTCCAGAGGGAGTGCCGGCGCGGGAGCCTCGGCTCCGACGACCGTCGTCGCCCTATCCCCCACGAGGTCGGGGAAGTAAGCGACTGTCTCCGCCGTGCCGACCACGGCGTTCGCGATCGAGTCGGCCGGTGTGGCGATCGTCCCGACGACGTCGGCGACCGGAGGTGGAGCAACGGCCGGGACGATGTCGCTCACCGGGGTGAGGACGGCCTCGGTCGTCTCGGCGACCGGCGTCACGAGCACCTCGGCGGCGTCGGCGACGGGGGTCACGACCGTCTCGGCGACCTCGGATACCGGCGTCACCACGGCTTCGGTGACTTCGGTCACCGGGGTGAGGACGGCCTCGGTCGTCTCGGCGACCGGCGTCACGAGCACCTCGGCGGCGTCGGCGACGGGGGTCACGACCGTCTCCGCGACCTCGGATACCGGCGTCGCCACGGCTTCGGTGACTTCGGTCACCGGGGTGAGGACGGCCTCGGTCGTCTCGGCGACCGGCGTCACGAGCACCTCGGCGGCGTCGGCGACGGGGGTCACGACCGTCTCGGCGACCTCGGATACCGGCGTCGCCACGGCTTCGGTGACTTCGGTCACCGGGGTGAGGACGGCCTCGGTCGTCTCGGCGACCGGCGTCACGAGCACCTCGGCGGCGTCGGCGACGGGGGTCACGACCGTCTCGGCGACCTCGGATACCGGCGTCGCCACGGCTTCGGTGACTTCGGTCACCGGGGTGAGGACGGCCTCGGTCGTCTCGGCGACCGGCGTCACGAGCACCTCGGCGGCGTCGGCGACGGGGGTCACGACCGTCTCGGCGACCTCGGATACCGGCGTCACCACGGCTTCGGTGACTTCGGTCACCGGGGTGAGGACGGCCTCGGTCGTCTCGGCGACCGGCGTCACGAGCACCTCGGCGGCGTCGGCGACGGGGGTCACGACCGTCTCGGCGACCTCGGATACCGGCGTCACCACGGCTTCGGTGACTTCGGTCACCGGGGTGAGGACGGCCTCGGTCGTCTCGGCGACCGGCGTCACGAGCACCTCGGCGGCGTCGGCGACGGGGGTCACGACCGTCTCGGCGACCTCGGATACCGGCGTCACCACGGCTTCGGTGACTTCGGTCACCGGGGTGAGGACGGCCTCGGTCGTCTCGGCGACCGGCGTCACGAGCACCTCGGCGGCGTCGGCGACGGGGGTCACGACCGTCTCGGCGACCTCGGATGCCGGCGTCACCACGGCTTCGGTGACTTCGGTCACCGGGGTGAGGACGGCCTCCGTTGTATCTCCGATCGGCGTCACGACCGCGTCCACGGCGTCGGTTGGTGTCGAGGCCACGGGCTCCGTCGCGTCGGGCACCGGTGTCACGAGCGCCTCGGTCGCGTCAGCGGCCGGGGTGACGACCGCCTCAGTCGTATCTCCGATCGGCGTCACGACCGCGTCCAAAGCGTCAGTTGGTGTGGAGGCCACGCCCTCCGTCGCGTCTACGAGCGGCGCAGCAGCCCCGCTCCCTGCTTCTCCGAGGGGCGCTCCGCTCGCCAGGTCGGCCGTCGTCTCGAGAGCACCGGCTGTCGCCTCGGTCGCGGCCTGGACTGGGTCGGACGCGCTCGCGAGCGCTTCCGCCGGAACGTCGTCGGCAGCCTGGAGAGCATCGACGGACGAGCCGGCGCCATCGGCGGTCGGCTCCGTTACGTCCGTAGCGGTCGTACCGACTTCCGCGACGGCATCGTCGGCGTTCGGCATCGGCGCCTCGGTCTGGGCAGCCGAGCTCTCTGTGGATTCGACGGCGGTCTCAACTGCTTCGTCGGACCCTGCAACGGGATCGGACGTCGAGGCACCAGCGCTCGATGCGTCCGTGACCTCGGGCGCTGCCGATGTGGACTCGGGTACGGAAGCGATCGACTCTGTCTCGGGGACTGAAGTCGCAGCGTCTGTTGCTGTGCTCGTAACGTCCGTGCTCGGCGCTGCGTCTGCCGTGGCGTCGGTGGCCTGCTCGGCCGTCGGCGTCGTCGGCGACGTGACGTCCGCCGTCGCGGCTTGGGGATCCGGTGTCGGGTTCTCGGGTAAGGGTTCGGTCGTGGTCTCGACCGGCGTCGGCGTGACGTCCGCGGTGCTCGCGTCGGTGACCTGCTCGGCGGTCTGAGTGGTCGGCGATGTGGTGACGTCCGCCGTCGAAGCTGGCGTTTCCGTCGTCGGTGTGTTCGGTAGTGGTCCTGAAACGGTCGATACGGGACCAGTCGTCTGGTCGAGCGTCGAGTCCATTCCATCCGCCATGGAACGCGCCTCCTTCCGCAGTGATCCAAGCCAGGAGGCTGCGCAAATGCGCCCCCGCCCCTGGTTGTCCGCAGATTTGTTTTGTCCGCAGATTCGTGTGTCAAGACACGCCTCCCCCATTTGGGTGCCGCCGAAACATCGAAACACTTCAGTGGGGCACGGCTCTACGGAGCCAAGCCGACTACGGACGGCGAACTGCGGTGAGTATTCGGCCTTGCTCGTAATGAAGGGGTCCGCGGTTCGAGTCCGCGCGTCGGCTTGGTGAAAGGCGCTGTTCGCAGGGGACGTGCGCGATGATGGGGTGGGCCACAGAATGGGCCCACGACGCCGGGGTTCAGTTCCCGGAGTCGCTTCCGATCGCTGCGCCGCGAAACCGCTCCGGTCTCGGTCTGCGGACACGGAACGCGTCCTCCTCACGGGCCGCTGCCACGACCGCGGCGAAGCGAGCGAGGCGCTGCCCTTGGTAGCGGGCGACTGCCTGCGCCCGTGCATCCGGCCCTCTGACCTCCTTGCCGCTCGTATAGGAGGTGCCGTAGGGGTTGCCTCCGGCATTGAAGACCTCGCTTGCCGTGTATCCGAGCGGGAGGATGAGCATGCCCCAGTGATAGAGGGTGTTGTTGAGCGCGAGAATCGTCGACTCCTGCCCGCCGTGTGTGGTCATAGATGAGGTGAAAGCAGTTCCGACCCGATCCGCGAGCTTGCCCTCCTGCCACAGCCGGCCGGCCTGATCCATGAATTGCTTGAGCTGCGCGGCGACGTTGCCGAAGCGCGTGGGAGTCCCGAAGGCGACGCCGTCGGCCCACTCGAGATCGTCGAGCGTCGCAATCGGCTCATCCTCGACCTCCGAGCGGTGCGTGCCCCAGTGCTGATTCTGGGAGATCAGCAGCTCCGAAAAGAGCTCTTCGACATGCCGGATGCGCACCTCAGCGCCCTCCGCCGCCGCCCCCTCAGCGACAGAGTGGGCTAGTCGATGGACGTTTCCCGTCGCGCTGTAATAGATGACTGCGACCCGTGCCTTTCTGGTCATCGCTTCCCTCCTGTCAACGCTAGAGGCGGCATGCCAGGTCGGGCCGAACCTTGCGGATGGATCATGTGACTCGCCCGAGAAGAGCGCCGCTCCATCTACTGCGAGAGCGGCGCGGGCGGGATTCGGGTCCTGCAGATCCGCAGGTGCAGCCACTCGCCGCCAATCCGCAGGCAATCCTCGCAGCCTTCGACCGAGGCAGGCACCTCGCGGACATCCATCTCGTCCAGATGGCTACAGGCGACGTCGGTCATCGCGCTTCCTGAACGGAGGCGGTGCGGGCCAGGTGCATGTGGACGAATTGGACTGCCATCGCCCCTTCGCCGACGGCGGTGGCGCACCGTTTCGTGGACCCGGAGCGGACGTCGCCGGCCGCGAACACGCCGGGAACATCGGTCTCGAGGAGGTTGTCCATGTTCGCCGCCGCGCCGGTGACGATGAAGCCGTTGTCGTCGCGGCCGACGGTGTCGTTGAGCCACTCGGTGAACGGACGCGCACCGAGGAACAGGAACACGAACGAGAACGGAATGCGTTCGCCGCTCGTGAGCGTGACGGCCGCGAGGTGCCCACCTTCGCCGTGGAGCGCGGCGATCTCGCTCCGATCTCGAACAGCGACGCCATACCGCTCGAGCTCATGGATGAGGTAGTCCGACATCGTCTCGCGAAGGTCCGCGCGGCGGTGGAGGAGGGTTACGAGCGCACCGCCACGGGCGAGCCAGACTGCTGCCTGCCCGGCGGAGTTGCCGCCGCCGACGACCGCGACACGTGAACCAGCGCAGAGCTGGGCCTCGGGTGCGCCGGCGGCGTAGAAGACAGTCAGCCCCTCGAACTCGGCAAGACGGTCGACCGGGAGCCGCCGATACTGGGCGCCTGTCGCCAGCAGCACAGCGCGCGCTGCGACTTCCCGGTCGTCCTCGAGGCGAACGAGATGCCGACCGTTCCCCGGCTGGAGGGAGAGGGCGCGATAGGGCGTCGCAGTGCGCGCGTTGAACTTGCGCGCCTGGGTGACCGCGCGGCTCGTGAGCTCGGTGCCGCTGATCCCGGCGGGAAAGCCGAGGTAGTTCTCGATCCGGCGGGATGACCCCGCCTGGCCGCCGAGCGCGGTGCTCTCGATGACGAGGGTGTCGAGCCCTTCGGAGGCGCCGTAAACGGCAGCCGCGAGCCCGGCTGGGCCGGCGCCGACGACCAGCAGGTCGACCTCCTCGCGAGGCGCGAGCTCGAGCCCGATCCCGAGGGCGCGGAGCACCTGGCCGGCTGTTGGACCGTGCAGCTCTCCTCCGCCCGGCAGCCGGACGAACGGCAACTCACCACCGCCTGGCGGGGCGGCATCCTCCCAGGTGTACGGGAGCCGGTTCGCGCGCGCGAACTCCAGCATTCGCATCGTCGGTTCCGAATCGTGCGGGCCGACGATCTCCAGGCCGATCCCTTGGACGCTCTGCAGTGCCTCGCGGCGGGAGATGAACGTAGAGAGCAGGAGGTCGCTGAGCGGGCCGTCCTCGTTGAGGAGCGAGCGCAGAGCACTGCGGGGGACGGCGATGTAGCGCAGCGGCTCGGTGACGAGCGCGCTCACAAAGACCGTCTGGCCCGAGAGCAGGTTCAGCTCGCCGAGGAACCCCGAGGGGCCGTGCCGGATGAGCTCGTTCCCGGCCGCGTCGATGATCGCGACCTCTCCTTCGAGGATTGCGATGAACGGATAGGTGCGATCGCCGACCCCGTACAGCAGCTCGCCGACGGGCGCCGAGCGCTCCTCGCCGATCTCGGCGAGCGCCGCGAGCTGCGACGGGGAGAGCAGTGGACTCGCGGGTGCTGACACGTTGATTCCTCCGTGACGACGATTTGCTGCCGAAGCTGAGAAGTCGCGCCGGCTGAGAGGTCGCGCCGCCTGGGATCACGTCCCCGGAGTCGACGGTCGCGTCTCGCTCCAGCCGAGGAGGAGCTTCCGCTCGGCAAAGTACCAACCACGGTCGATCTTGACGAACGTGTCAAGGGATCGGCGCGAGGCGATCATCACCATGCGGTCGCCGACAGCTTGCGTTCTGCCTTTCGCTCTCCGGGGCCACGTTCTGCACCGGCGAGATGCGCCGACACGAACTGTCCGGCTCTGTCCAGCGCCGCGGTCGCTTCGTCGAGGATCGAGGAATAGGCCTGGAAGACGTGGGGCACCCGGGGTGAGATGTCGAGCGTGACCTCGACGTCGGCGGTGGCGGCTTGTCGCGCGAGGCGGACGGCGTCGTCGAGGAGAACCTCGTGAGTTCCGGCCTGGATGATCAGGGGCGGCAGGCCCGACAGGTCGGCGAATATCGGGCTGATGAGGCCAAGAGCCGCGTCCTGTCCCGCCGTATAGTCGGTGACTCGGGCTTGGAGGTTTTCTCGGCTCATCAGCGGGTCGACGTCGCCCTTGGTTTCCATGGTCGTCCCGGCCAGGGTCAGGTCGGCATACGGTGACATGACGAAGGCTGCGGCTGGCAGAGGCAGGCCGTGATCGCGGGCGTTGACCAGGGTGGCGATGGCGAGGCCGCCGCCGGCGGACTCTCCTCCGAAGGCGATGTCCGAAGGGGCGATGCTGTGCAGGAGGGCTTCATAGGCCGCAAGAGCGTCGTCAACCGCTGCCGGATACGGGTGCTCGGGGGCGAGCCGGTAGTCGACGGAGATGACCTTGGCCTGCGTCCGCCGGCCGACCTGCGAGGCCAGGTCAGCGGCGAGGAAGGCGTCCCCCATCACGTACACGCCGCCGTGGAAGTAAAGAACAACGTGCCGAGGTTCGATTCCGTCGACCGTGATCTCGGCGGTTGGGACGCCGCCCAGCGCGGCTGCGGTCACCGTCACGTCGGCCGGCAGCGGCTGTGTCGATAGCAACTCTCGGAGCGCTCGCCGTTGCTCGTTGACATCGCTGCCGGCGGGGAAGGCTGACTGTCGCAGGACTGCTTCGAGGTTCTCTCGCTGCTCGGCGCTCATGGAGGATCTCCCTTCGGTCGGGTGCGGGCCATCAGGGGTGCACCCATGAGCCGTAGCCGAGGTCGAGCCGGATCGACTCCATCACCCAGAAGGTCGTGCTCTCGGTGAAAACGTCCGCGGCCGCGAGCACGCCCGTGTACTTCTCGATGACGGGCGCAGCTGCGACCGCCGCGACCTCGTCGAGATAGCCCTTCACCGCCGCCCACATGTTCTCTCCGTACTTCGCGAAGTAGCGCGTCGGGTCGACGGTGTCGATCGCCTTCCTCGAGCTCTCGGAGATGTCGGCCATGTACTGCTGGTGCAAGGTGACGTCGTCGCGGGTGCCGAGGCGACCGAGGTGACCGCCGATGAAGTGCTTCCACGAGTAGGCGAGCGCGTTCGCCGGCGCCTCGATGTAGCCCGGGATGTCCTCGGTCAGGTTGGCGATGTAGACCGGCGCCCAACCGGGATTGACGATGTCGATCAGCATGAGCGTGTCGTGGTCGGGCAGGTGGATGATGATGTTGTCCGGGGAGTGGTTGGCACCGTGCCAGGCCAGGTCGATCCGCTCGCCGCCGATCTCGAGCGTGAGCCGGTCTTCGAAGGTCTCCTCGTTCGGCGGCCTGGCGGGGTCGTCGTCGCGCAGCAGGAGGCGACGGGTCTCCTCGTGCCCGATGCGGGTGACGTTCTTGTCGAACAGCGAGGATGCGCCGGCGTGGTCGGCATGGTGATGCGAATAGATCAGGTGCGTCACCTTGTTGGTGACGCCGTTGGCAGCTGCGATCTCGTCCACGGCGCGCTGGATGTTGTGGCCGATTGTGGGGGGCGCGTCGAGCAGCACGACGCCGTCCGAGGTGGTCAGAAACGCCGACTGGTAGGTGCCGTCGGTGATCCAGTACAGGTTCCGCTCCACGCGACCGACGTAGTACCCCTGCTCGTTCAGCGCAGGGCCGAGCGCTGAGCGCGGGACCGGTGCGTAGTCCGGCAGGGTGGGTGTGTCAGTTGTGCTCATCGCCTTGGCCCTCCCATGGCAGCCAATGTGGTTGTCTCGCTCATCCCTGGATCGTGGCAGCCGCGGCCGGTCGATCGAATCCGGGAAATCCGTAGTCCGTGACCCCGGTGGCATGCTGCCGGGATGGTCGTCACGGCGCAGGCCGGTCCGTTGGTCGGACGGCAACGCGAGCGCGCGGTGCTCGAGCGGCTGCTGGACACCGCGCGGGAAGGTCACGGCGTCGTTCTCGTCGTGCACGGAGAGCCTGGCGTCGGCAAGACCGCGCTGCTCGAGTACGCGGCCGAAGCGGGCGAGGACTTTCGCGTCGTTCGAACTGCGGGCGTCGAGGGGGAGATGAAGCTCGACTACGCGGCGCTGCAGCAGCTCTGTTCGCCGATTCTCGAGTTCAGCGACCGCCTCCCTGATCCGCAGCGTGACGCACTCGGCATCGCGTTCGGCCTCAGCGGCGGTCCGGCGCCGAGCCCGTTGTTCGTCGGGCTCGCAGTTCTCGGCCTCCTCTCCGATGCTGCCGAGCAGCAGCCGCTGCTGTGCGTCGTCGACGACGCGCAGTGGCTCGACGACGCCTCCGCCCGAGCGCTCGCGTTCGTGGCGCACCGCCTGCTGGCGGAAAGGATCGCGCTCGTCTTCGCGACGCGTGAGCTAGGCAGTGGATTGGCACGCTTCCCGCAGCTCCACGTGGAGCCGTTGGGGCGCCGAGATGCCCGGGCGCTATTGGAGTCCGTCCTCGCGGCGCGGCTCGACGAGGCCGTGCTCGAGCAGATCATCGCCGAGACAGGCGGGAATCCGCTCGCGCTTCTCGAGCTTCCGCGAGGGCTGACGCCCGCCCAGCTCGCCGGTGGTTTCGGGCTGCCTGCGGCGCTGCCTCTGTCCACCGGGATCGAGCAGAGCTACACGCGGCGGCTGGCGCGGCTCCCGCGCGACGCGCGGCGGTTGCTGCTCCTTGCAGCCGCGGAACCGGTCGGCGACCCTGCGCGTCTGCGGCGTGCGGCGCGGCAGCTTGGGATCCCGGAGACGGCCGCGCACGCAGCGGAGTCGGAAGGCTTGGTGACGCTGGACGGTGCGGTGGTGTTCCGTCATCCGCTGGTGCGCTCGGCGGTGTACGGGGCGGCCGAGCCGAAGGAGCGGCGCGAGGCTCACCGCGCGCTTGCGGACGCAACCGATCCGCAGCTCGACCCGGATCGCCGCGCGTGGCACCGTGCACAGGCGGCGTCCGCGCCAGACGAAGAGCTGGCCGGCGAACTCGAGCGCTCCGCGGCGCGGGCGCAGGCGCGGGGCGGTCTCGCCGCTGCCGCGGCCTTCCTCGAGCGCGCGGTGACGCTGACCCGCGAACCGTCGCGACGCGCGCGACGTGCCCTCGCCGCAGCGCAGACGAAATTCCAAGCAGGTGCGCCCGATGATGCGCTCAGCCTTCTCGCCCTGGCAGATGCAGGGCCCCTCAGCGACCTCGAGCGTGCACGTGTCGCGTTGCTGCGCGCACAGACAGCATTCGTCACCACGCGCGGAAGCAATGCGCCACCGCTGCTGCTCGAGGCGGCGCGAGGGCTCGCGACGCTCGATCCGACCCTTGCCCGCGAGACCTATCTGGACGCACTGTCTGCGGCGATGTTCGCGGGGCGATTCGCGGGACCAGGCGGAAGCGCGCTGGAGGTAGCCCATGCCGCGAGCGCGGCGCCACCGCCGCGCGCGCCGCGCGGGTCCGACCTTCTGCTCGACGCTCTGGCCACGTTGTTCAGCGACACCTACGAGTCTGCCGTGCCGATCCTGCGGCGGGCGCAGGCCGCATTCAGTACCGACGAGTCCGCGATTGAGCAGCTGCGTTGGTTGTGGCTGGCGACCATCGCGTCGGTCCAGCTGTGGGACGACACTGGATGGGAGACGCTGTCGGAGCGGCACGTTCGACTCGCCCGTCGGACCGGAGCGCTTAGCGACCTTCCGCTAGCCCTCACCCAGCGGGTGTACATGCATCTCCTAGCGGGCGAATTGACGGCAGCGGCGTCGCTCGTCGACGAGATCGAAGCGGCAACCGACGCAATGGGTAGCACCCTGGCCCCCTACGGCAAAGTGGGACTTGCTGCGCTGCGCGGCCGCGAGGCTGAGGCTGTCGACCTCATCGGCCGCACTCGTACCGAGGTGACGCGGCGCGGCGAAGGAATCGGAGTCTCGGTCGTCGATTGGGCTGAGGCGGTGCTGTACAACGGTCTCGCCCGCTACGAGGAGGCCCGCTCCGCGGCGCTGCGGGTCGTCGACCTCCCGGACCTCAACCCATCGACGTGGGTGATGCCGGAGGTGATCGAGGCCGCCGTCCGTGCTGGAACACCCGAGCTGGCCGCGGACACGCATCGACGCCTCGTGGACATGACCAGGGTGAGCGGGACGGACTGGGCCCTCGGCCTCGCGGCGCGCTCGGAGGCGCTCTTGGTGGAAGATCAGCGAGCCGAGGAGCTCTATGTGTGCGCGATCGAGCGGCTCGGTAGAACACGAATCAGGGCGGATCTGGCGCGCGCTCACCTCCTCTACGGCGAGTGGCTGAGACGGGAACGCCGACGCCTTGATGCACGCAGGCAATTGCGGACGGCGCACGACCTCTTCTCCGACTTCGGGATGGAGGCGTTCGCAGAGCGCGCACGCGTCGAATTGGAAGCGACCGGCGAGCATGCTCGCAGACGCACCATCGACACCCTTTCTCAACTGACGCCGCAGGAGACACAGATCTCGCGCCTGGTGGCGCAGGGAAACACGAACCGAGAGATCGCCGCTCAGCTGTTCATCAGCCCGAGCACGGTCGAGTATCACCTGCGCAAGGTGTTCCGCAAGCTCGACGTCAAGTCGCGCACGCAGCTCGCGAACCGGTTGCGAGATCCGAACCAGTAGTCGCGGGTTCCGCCACGAAGCACTGACGGCGGGTTCTTGGCGACCGCGTGAGGCCCACCCCGCCGCTGACAGCCGCGGACTCCCCATTCACTGCGCCACGCGACCGGATCATGGACGGACAGCTCGCGGCGCGTAAGAATCGGGCTCGCATCGATCGGGAAAGGGAGGCGTCATGAGCGTGCAGACAGTGGACATGCTGCGCGAGCGCTTGCGCGGTGAGGTGATCACGCCGAGCGAAGAGGCGTACGAGGACGCGCGCAGGGTCTTCAACGCGATGATCGACCGGATGCCGGCCGCCATCGTGCGGTGCTCCGAGAGCGCCGACGTCGCCGCGGCCGTCGACTTCGCGCGCGAGAACGGGCTGGACGTCGCGGTGCGGGGCGGAGGGCACAGTGTCCCCGGCTTCGGCACCGTCGACGGAGGTCTCGTCATCGACCTGTCGGGCATGCAGCGCGTGGACGTCGATCCTGACCGCGGCACCGCCCGCGCGCAGGGCGGCGCCACCTGGGGCATCTTCAACGACGCCACCGCCGCCCACGGGCTCGCGACCACCGGCGGCGTCGTCTCGACGACCGGCGTCGGCGGGCTCACCCTCGGCGGCGGCATCGGCTACCTCGCGCGCGGCGTCGGGCTGTCGTGCGACAACCTCGTCTCGGCCGAGGTAGTGACGGCCGACGGGCGGACGGTCGCGGCGAGCGAGGGCGAGAACGAGGATCTGTTCTGGGCGCTCCGCGGCGGCGGCGGGAACTTCGGCGTCGTCACGTCGTTCGAGTTCCGCCTGCATCCGGTCACGGACATCTACGGCGGGCCGATGTTCTTCGAGGCCGACGACGCGGCGACGATCCTGCGCGTCTACCGGGAGCTGATCGTGGACGCGCCCGAGGAGTTCGGAGGATTCCCCGCGTGGCAGATCGCGCCGCCGCTGCCGTTCATCCCCGAGGAACGGCACGGCGACACGTTCCTCGCCTTCGTCTCCTGCTTCGCCGGACCGGCCGACGAGGCCGAACGCGTCCTGAAGCCGCTCCGGGACGCGGCTCCGGTCGTCGCGGAGCACGTCGGCACCATGCCGTACCCGGCGCTCAACAGCGCATTCGACGGGCTCTACCCGCCGGGGGAGCTCCAGCACTACTGGAAGGCGAACTTCGTCAAGGAGCTGACCGACGAGGCGATCCAGGCCCACCTCGAGCACGGCCCGAACGTTCCCGTCGTGAACTCGACGGTTCACATCTATCCCATCAACGGCGCCTGCCACCGGGTCGCGTCCGACGCGACGGCGTTCGCCTACCGGGACGCGACGTTCGCGACGGTCATCGCCGGCATGTGGCCCGACGCCGCCGAGAACGACGCGAACGTCAAGTGGGTTCGCGACTACTACGAGGCGACCGCACCTCTCTCGGAAGAGGGCGGCTACGTCAACTTCATGGCCGAGGACGACCAGGAGCGGATCAAGGCGAACTACAAGGGCAACTACGACCGTCTGGTCGAGGTCAAGCGGAAGTACGACCCCGACAACCTGTTCCATCTGAATCAGAACATCCGGCCGTAGCCGGTGCCCTAGGCGGACGCCGAGAGGAGAATGGTGTTGCCGTCGGGGTCGTCGACCATCGCGAAGCGGAGCTCCGGGGTGACGTCGAACGGCTCGCAGTGCCCGACGTAGCCCAGGCCGGTGAGCTCCTCGTACTTCGCGTAGAGCGCGGCGCGGGTCTCCAGGAAGAATTCGAGGACGATCCGGTAGCCGTCGCCGGTCACCTCCCGCCGCGCCGGGTCCCAGCGGGCGTTCGCCTGCTTCGTGCTGAGAAAGAACGTCAGCCCGCTCATCTTGACCTCGACGTGGTCCTTGAGCTCGGCGTCGTCGGGAAGGTCGAGGCCGAGCGCCCGGTAGAACCGCGCTGCCCGGCGCATGTCCTCGACGATCACGCCGACCATGTAGAGCTCCAACGCCACTGTCCGCCGAGTCTACGCACGAGAAGGGCCCCGCCTCGGCGGAGCCCTTCTCGCGGCAGGCCGGCGGGAGAACCGGCACTCGGGGGGAGGGGTCAGGGGGAAGCTTGAGGGCTGGCGGCGCCCGCGATGCGGTCGCGGTACCAGTAGAAGCTCGACTTCGGGACGCGCTCGAGCGTCTCGTAGTCGACGTACACGATCCCGAACCGCTGCGAGTACCCGTGCGTCCACTCGAAGTTGTCGAGCAGCGACCAGAGGAAGTAGCCCCGAACGGGAACGCCGTGGTCGATCGCCCGTCCGATCGCGTTCAGGTGGCGGTCGACGTAGGAGATGCGCTCCGGATCCGGCACGCTCCCGTTCGAGCGGGAGTCCGGAAATGCGGCCCCGTTCTCGGTGACGTACAGCGGCGGGAGGTCGTACCGCTCGTGCAGGCGCACGAGGAGCTCGTAGAGGCCATCGGGGTAGATCTCCCAGCCCATGCCGGTCCGCTCGACGTCGTCGCCGGGCACGGTGATCGGCTCGCCGCCGTTCGAGTCCGCCTTGACGACGCTCCGCGTGTAGTAGTTGACGCCGAGGAAGTCGAGGGGAGCCCCGATCGTCTTCAGGTCTTCCGGCTCGATGCGCGGCAGCAGGTCGGCGTAGTGCTCGAGCATGTCCTCGGGGTAGCGGCCTTCGAGGACGGGGTCGAGGAACCAGCGGTTGCGATGGCCGTCCGCGCGGGCGACCGCGGCGAGATCCTCGGCCGAGCTCGTGAGGGGGTGATACGCGACGAGGTCGATCGTGATCCCGACCCGCGCCTGCGCGGACTCCCGCCGGAGCACGTCGGCCGCGCGTCCGTGCGCGAGCAGGACGTGGTGCGCCGCCGCGAGTGCGTCGGCGTCGTCGGTGCGGCCGGGGGCGTGCACGCCGAGCCCGTAGCTGAGCCACGAGATGACCCACGGCTCGCAGTGCGTGATCCAGTTCGTCACGCGGTCGCCGAGGCGCCCGACGACGGCCTCGACGTACTCGACGTACGCGTCGACGGTCTCGCGCACCGGCCAGCCGCCGCGGTCCTCGAGCGCCTGCGGCAGGTCCCAGTGGTACAGCGTGACGAACGGCTCGATGCCGGCGGCCAGGAGCTCGTCCACGAAGCGGTCGTAGAAGTCGAGGCCCGCCTCGTTGCGGCGGCCCCGCCCGTCCGGGAGGACCCGCGGCCACGCGATCGAGAAGCGGAAGGCGTCGAGCCCGAGCTCGCGCATGAGGCGCACGTCGTCCGGGTAGCGGTGGTACGAATCGCAGGCGATGTGCCCGTTGTCGCCGTTCGCGATCTTGCCGGGGGTCGCGGCGAAGCGGTCCCAGATGCTCTCGCCGCGCCCGTCCTCGTCCGTCGCGCCCTCGATCTGGTACGCGGAGACCGCCGCGCCCCAGGTGAAGTTGCCGGGAAGTCGTCCGTCTGCCATGGTCAAGGTGTACCCTCCATCACTGAACCGGTAAAGAAGATCATAAATCGGCGCGAGATGCTAGAGGGAAGGTGAACGAGTGGCCCAGCAGGCGCGGCAATCGAGAGTCACGATCAGGGACATCGCCGAGCGAGCAGGCGTCTCGAAGGGTGCCGTCTCGTATGCGCTGAACGGCCGGCCGGGCGTCTCGGACGACACTCGCGAGCGCATCATCTCGATCGCGAACGAGCTCGGCTGGTACCCGAACCGGGCGGCGCGGGCCCTGTCCGCCGCGCGGGCGGAGGCCTGCGGCCTCGTCCTCGCGCGCCCCGCCCGGACGCTCGCGCTCGAGCCGTTCTTCATGGAGTTCATCGCCGGCGTCGAGGCCGAGCTCGCCAACCGGTCGGTCGCCCTGACGCTCCAGCTCGTCCGGGACGTCCAGGAGGAGATGGCCGTCTATCGGCGCTGGTGGGGCGAGCATCGCGTCGACGGTGTCCTCGTGCTCGACCTGCGCCGCGACGATCCTCGCGTCGACGAGCTCGTCCGCCTCGGCCTGCCCGCGGTCGTCGTCGGCGGGCCGCTCGAAAACGGGGAATTGCCGTCTGTTTGGCACGATGAAGCCGCTGTCGTGACGGAGGCGGTCCAGTACCTGGTGGCGCTCGGGCACGGCCGGATCGCCCACGTCGCCGGCGTCGCCGAGTTCGTGCACACGACCCAGCGCATGGCCGCCTTCACGAGCGCAGTGCGCGAGCTCGGGGTCCACGGCGAGGTGGTCGAGACCGACTACAGCGCGGAGAGCGGGGCGCGCGCGACGCGCAAGCTCCTGTCCTCCCCGAGCCCGCCGACGGCCATCGTCTTCGACAGCGACCTGCTCGCGGTCACCGGTCTCGGCGTGGCCCAGCAGATGGGGTTCTCCGTACCGGACGACGTCTCGATCGTCGGGTGGGACGACTCGCTGATCAGCCAGGTCGTGCATCCGGCGCTCACGGCGATCACGCGCGACATCGAGGCCTTCGGCGTCGCCTGCACGAGGCAGCTCCTCGCGGCCGTCGAAGGGCACGCGACGGGGGACGTCGAGACGCCTGCGGGCGAGCTCACGACCCGCGGCAGCACCGGTCGTCCGCGCCGCCCGTAGCGCCGAATCGGCGCCCTCCGGTGAACGGTCAGTGAAATTTCAGCTTGACACTTAACCGGATAAGTGATGAAGTTCCCCTGTGCGCTCGATGGCTCCGATGCCGGAAGACGCAGCAGCCGAGGCGGAACTGCCCACCTCGAGCTGCCAGATACGTATCGTCGTACTCGCCGGCGCCCCGTTGGCAGGACGACGCCGCGAAACAGGAGGGAGTAGAGAGTGATGTCAACCCGTAGGAAAAGGGGTATCGGCGCCTTCGCGGTGATCGTCGCCATCGCCGCGTTCGCTTCGCTCACCGCAGGTGGGGCGGGTGCCGGCGAGCAGTCTCCGTTCGCGCTGCCGCGCGGCGACACGCTGTACACGTCGGGGAAGCAGTGGGGCCCCTACACGAACTTCAACCCACTCCGGCCCGACTACAACACAGGCCTCGTAGGACTCGTCTACGAGACGCTCTTCCGCTACGACCCGCTCAAGGACAAGTTCATGCCCTGGCTCGCGACGAGCGGGAAGTGGCAGGGTAAGAACTTCGTCGCGACCGTGCGCAATGGCGTGAAATGGAACGACGGCAAGCCGCTCACCGCCGCCGACGTGAAGTTCACGTTCCAGACCGGGAAGCTCGCCGGGTCCCAGTACTCGACGATGTGGAAGACCGGCCTGACGAAGATCACCACGCGTGGCAGGGTCGTCACGTTCCACTTCAAGGGCACGCCGAACTACCAGGAGTGGGACTCCCACATGTACTCGCTCCCGATCGTGCCCAAGCACGTGTGGTCGAAGTACTCGGCCAAGGACATCACGACCGGCAACACCGACCAGGCGAACAAGCAGGTCGGTACCGGGCCCATGAAGTACGGCGCGGGCGCGGGCGGGTCGCAGACGCTCCAGTGGAACCGGCGCGCAGGCTGGTGGGCGACGAAGGCATTCGGGATGCGCTTGCCGATGCGCTACATCGTCGACATCCACAACACGTCGAACACTGCGTCTCTGCAGAACTTCCTGCAGAACAAGATCGACCTCAGCAACAACTTCTTCCCGGGGATCGACAAGCAGATCGGCGGCAAGATCCGCACGTACTACGCGAAGGCGCCGTACATGCTCTCCGCGAACACGGCCTGGCTCCTCCCGAACACGACGAAGGCGCCGCTCAACGATCGCGCGTTCCGGCGGGCGCTCGCGATGTCGATCAACATCAACCGGATCGTCACGGCCGACTACGGCAACATCGTCTCCAAGGCCGATCCGACCGGGCTCGCGCCTGCATGGGGCAAGTGGGTCGACAAGGCGCAGGTCAAGAAGCTCGGCTTCAAGTACAACATCGCCGGCGCGAAGGCGCTGCTCGCGGCGAACGGCTACCGCGACACGAACAACGACGGCTTCGTCGAGAACAAGAACGGGTCGGAGATCAACCTCCGGATCATCGTTCCCAACGGGTGGTCGGACTGGATGACCGCCATTCAGATCATCGCCGACTCGACGAAGGCCGCCGGGATCAAGCTCACGCCGGCGTACCCCGACTTCAACGCTCTGGTGGAGGAGCGGAACACGGGCAAGTTCGACCTCGTCATCAACAACGACAAGGCGTTCGGCAACACGCCGTTCACCTACTACGACTACCTCTTCCACCTTCCGCTCGCCGCCGAGCAGACCACGGTCAACTTCTCGCGCTTCACGCAGGCGGGTGCGAGGCCGTGGGCGTTGACACTCAAGCTGAACAAGATCAAGTCGACCGACGTGAAGCGGGCGAAGGCCGTTCACTCGCAGATCCAGAAGTACATCCTGCAGGACCTGCCCGCGATTCCGCTCTGGTACAACGGCATGTGGGCTCAGTACAACACGTCCGTCTGGAGCAACTTCCCGAGTTCCACCGGCAAGGGATTGCAGAACACGCCGTCGACGTGGAACGGCTACCTCAACATGACGGGCATCGACGCCCTCACGAAGCTGAAGAAGAAGTCCGGCAACTAGAGGACACGATCGACGATCCCCGGCCGCCCAGACCGCCGCACCCCGCTCGGGTGCGGCGGTCGGGCACCGGCCTCACCTCCATGATCTCCGGCGCTCGCGGGCCCGCGCGGGAGCCGCGACCCACAGCGCCGTGACTCGCTACCTCACCCGCAAGATCGCGATCTACCTCCTGACCTTCTTCGTCGCGGTCACGATCGACTTCGCGATCCCGCGGCTCATGCCAGGCGACCCGATCGACGGTCTCATCGCGCGCCTCCAGGCCGACCCGGCGGCGTCCGAGGAGCTGCACGGGTACTTCACGGAGTCGTTCGGGCTCGACCAGCCGCTCTGGGAGCAGTACCTGACGTTCTGGCGCGGGCTCCTCGTCGGCGACCTCGGGCCGAGCATCGCGTACGTCGGCTCGTCGGTGAGCGAGCTGATCTGGGCGGCGCTGCCGTACACGCTCGCGCTGCTCGTCCCCGCGATCGTCTTGAGCTACATCGCCGGCAACCGTGTCGGCGCGATGGCCGCGCGGCGGAAGTCGCTCGACAACACCGTGCTCCCGTTCGCATACGTGTTGAGCGCGACGCCGTACATGTGGCTCGCGCTCGTCCTCGCGTACGTCCTCGCCTTCAAGCTGAACCTGTTCCCCGTCTCCGGCGCGTACGACTTCTCACTTCAGCCCGCGTGGACGTGGGAGTTCGCCCGGAGCTTCCTGAGCCACTGGTTCCTGCCGTTCCTGACCCTGTTCCTCGTCGCGTTCGGCGGCTGGGCGATCGGGATGCGCAACCTGATCATCTACGAGCTCGAGGCCGACTACGCGAACTACCTCCGCTCGCTCGGCGCGCCGCGCGGGCTCGTGCGCCGGTACGCGTACGGCAACGCGGTGCTCCCGCAGATGACCGGGCTCGCCCTCGCGCTCGGCGCCGTCGTCGCCGGCGCGCTCGTGACCGAGATCGTCTTCGGCTATCCGGGCATCGGGTCGCTGATCCTCACCGCGATCCAGAACCGCGACTACTTCCTGCTCCAGGGCATCTTCCTGTTCATCATCGTCGGGGTGCTCATCGCGAACTTCGTCGTCGACATTGCGTACGTGATCGTGGATCCCCGGACTCGCACGGGGATCCAGGGGACGTAGATGGCGACCGTCGAGCCTCCCATCGAGTCGCTCGCGCTCGATCCGGCCGCCGAGGCCGCGGTCGCGCCGCGCCGGCGGTTCGGGTACGAGACGCTCTACTTCGCTCTTCGCAACACCAAGCTCGTCATCGGGCTCTCGGTCGTCCTCGCGTTCCTCGTGCTCGCGATCGTAGGACCGTGGCTGACCGACGCCGGCCCGTTCGAGTTCGGCTATCCGACCGGCGAGGCGCCGTCGCGTGAGTATTGGCTGGGGACGACCGCCTCGGGCCAGGACGTCTTCTCCCAGTTCGTCTACGGCCTCCGCTCCAGCTTCGTCGTGGGCGCGATCGCCGCGGCGATCGCCTCGCTGATCGCGATGACGATCGGGTTCGTCAGCGGGTACCGCGGCGGGGTCGTCGACGAGATCCTCGGACTTGCTGACGAACGTCGTGCTCGTCCTTCCGACGCTCGCCGTCCTCATCGTCTTCGCCGCCTACCTGAGCGTCGGCAGCCTCCTCTCGGAGGCCGTGCTGATCGGGGTGACGCTCTGGCCGTGGGCCGCGCGCGCGATCCGGGCCCAGACGTTCACGCTCGCCTCGCGGGAGTTCGTCTCGCTCGCGCGGCTGTCCGGGGCGGGGAGCACGAGGATCATCGTCCGCGAGATCGCGCCCAACATGAGCTCGTACCTCTTCCTCGTCTTCATCCTGCTCTTCGGCGGGGCGGTCCTCACCGCCGCGACACTCGACTTCCTCGGGCTCGGCCCCTCGCAGGTGATGTCGCTCGGCCTGATGATGTACACGGCCGTCTACGCGAGCGCGCTCCAGCTCGGGATGTGGTGGTGGTTCATCCCGCCCGGGATCGGGATCACCGCGATCGTCGGCGGCCTGTACGTGACGAACGTCGGGCTCGACGAGGTCTTCAACCCGAGGCTGCGCGAGCGATGAGCCTGGCGGTCAGCGATCTGCGCGTCCACTACCGCACGCTCCGCGGCGACGTGAAGGCGCTCGACGGCGTCACGTTCGGGGTCGAGGACGGGGAGATCATGGGGCTCGCCGGCGAGTCGGGCTGCGGCAAGACGACCCTCGGCAAGAGCCTGATCCGGCTCGACGGGCGCATGCGGCTCGTCGGCGGCACGGTGGAGCTGGACGGTGCGAGGCTGCCGATCGGGAACGACAAGGCGATGGACTCGTTCCGGTTCTCGGAGGTCTCGATCGTCCCGCAGTACGCGATGAGCGCGCTCAACCCGATCCGGAAGGTCGGGCGGATGATCTCCGAGGTCCTCGACTCGCGCGGCGTCAGCTACGAGAAGACGCTGCCCGAGCTTCGTCGCCGCCTCGGGCTCGTCGGCCTCGACGAGAGCGTCCTCGACCTGTACCCGATCGAGCTCTCCGGCGGCATGAAGCAGCGCGTCGTGATGGTGCTCTCGACGCTCCTCGACCCGTCGCTGCTGATCGCGGACGAGCTCACGTCCGCCCTCGACGTCTCGAGCCAGAAGGCAGTCAGCGAGATGCTCGTCGAGTTCCGCGACCGCGGCTACGTGAAGAGCGTGATCGTGATCACGCACGACCTCGCGGTGCTGTACCAGATCGCGGACACGATCCTCGTCATGTACGCGGGCAAGCTCGCGGAGAAAGCGCCGGCCGAGACGATCGTCCACGCCCCGCGCCACCCGTACACGAAGGCGCTGCTCGCGTCGCTGCCCGAGGTCGGCGTGACGTACGCGGGGCAGCGGCTGACCGGGATCCCGGGGCGGCCGCCCTCGCTGCTGAACCCGCCGACCGGCTGCCGCTACCGGGACCGCTGCCCGCTCGCGTCGGAGAAGTGCCTCGAGGAACCGCCGTTCGTCGAGATCGAGCCCGACCATTACGTCGCGTGCTGGGAGGCCTGACCCGATGCTGACACTCGAGCGGGTCTCGAAGACATACAAGACCGGCACCTTCGGCGGGAAGGCGCTCCACGCGGTGCGCGACGTGAGCTTCGGCGTGCGGCCGGGCGAGGTCGTCTCCCTGATCGGCGAGAGCGGGAGCGGGAAGAGCACGATCGGGCGGATGATCCTGCGGCTCTCGCCCGCGAGTGAGGGCGTCATCTCCTTCCACGGCATCGACGTCTCGGGGCTCGATCGGAGCGCGCTGAAGGGGTACTACGGACGCGTCCAGGGCGTGTTCCAGGATCCCTTCAGCTCGTACAACCCGATCTTCAAAGCCGACCGCGTGCTCGAGCAGGTGAAGGCCGGGTTCTTCCCGCATGTGCGCCGGGACGAGTGGGAGCTGAAGGTGGAGGAGGCGCTACGGGCGGTCAGCCTCAACCCCGCCGACTGCCTCGACAAGTACCCGCACCAGCTCTCCGGCGGCCAGCTCCAGCGGCTCCTCGTCGCGCGGGCGCTCCTGCTCGAGATCGAGCTGCTCGTCGCGGACGAGATCATCAGCATGCTCGACGCGTCCACCCGTATCGACGTCCTGAACCTGCTCGGCGAGCTCAAGGGGCGCGGTCTCGGGATCCTGTTCATCACCCACGATCTCTCGCTCGGCCACTACCTGAGCGACCGGATCGTGATCCTCCGGCGCGGGCGCATCGTCGAGATGGGCGGGACCGAGCGCGTCTTCGGGAACCCGCTGCACCCGTACACGCGGATGCTCCTCGCGTCGGTTCCCCAGCTCCACCGGAAGTGGCGCGATGAGCCCGGGCTCGCCGAGGCGGTCTCGTACGACGATGCCGGCGAGCTCGTCGAGGTCGAGGAGGACCACCTCGTCGCCGCGGAGGGCCTGTGACCGCGACCGCGCCGCTCCCCGGCCAGGCGGCGATTCCGTGGGAGGAGCGCCCGGCCGGCGCCGGCGGCGTCCTCTGGCGCTCCAGCCGGAACCCCGTCATCACGCCTGCCGACATCCCGCGCGCGAACAGCATCTTCAACTCGGCGGTGGTGCCGTTCGGGTCGGGCTACGCGGGCGTGTTCCGCGTCGACGACACGAGCCGCGCGATGCGCCTGCACGCGGGGCGGAGCGCGGACGGGATGGCATGGGAGCTCGAGCCCGAGCCGATCCGGTTCGTCGCCGGCGACGCGCGCGTGTCCGAGATCCAGGAGGAGCTCCTGTACGCCTACGACCCGCGCGTGACGTGGCTCGAGGACCGCTGGTACGTCACCTGGTGCAACGGGTACCACGGGCCGACGATCGGGGTCGCGTACACGAACGACTTCGAGACGTTCACGCAGCTCGACAACGCGTTCCTTCCTTTCAACCGGAACGGGGTGCTCTTCCCGCGCCGGATCGGGGAGCGCTACGCGATGCTGAGCCGGCCGAGCGACGACGGCCACACGCCCTTCGGGGACATCTACTGGTCGGAGAGCCCCGACCTCGTCCACTGGGGACGGCACCGGCACGTCCTGGGGACGGTCCCGTGGACGTGGCAGTCGACGAAGGTCGGTGCCGGCCCGACGCCGATCGAGACCAACGAAGGCTGGCTGCTCCTCTACCACGGCGTCCTCACCTCCTGTAACGGATTCGTGTACTCGCTGGGCGCGGCGCTGCTCGACCTCGACGAGCCGTGGAAGGTCGTCGCGCGCGGTCGGGACTACCTGCTCGCGCCGGTCGAGAGCTACGAGCGCGTCGGGGACGTGCCGAACGTCGTCTTCCCGTGCGCGGCGCTCGTCGAGCGCGAACGGGACCGGCTGACCGTGTACTACGGCGCGGCCGACACCGTGGTCTGCGTCGCCCACGGGCACCTCTCCGAGGTCGTCGCCTCCACCCGCCGCTGACCCCCCGGAAAGCGTGCAGGCGTCGCCCTCGCGGCGGCGAAGAAATCTGCCGATGATCCCGTCTGAATGTCGATGATCCGCGCGCTCGTCGTCACCGTCGTTCTCGCCTTTGCGGGCTTGCTCGCCCTCGACCTCGAGGCGGGGTCCTCGCGGAGCCGCGCCGAGGCTGCTTCCGCGCCCGCCCCCGTGCGGGTCGTGACCGTCGCGAAGCCGCGGACGGTCGATGTCGCGTTCGTGCGCCGGGGCCGGCTCATGCTGGTGGAGCGCGTGGTTCCGAAGGGCGTCACTCCCGCAGCGCACGCGATCCGAGAGCTCGTCATCGGCCCGACGCGCGTCGAGCGGCGGAAGGGCATCCGCTCCGCGCTCCGTGACGACGTGCAGCTGCGCTTCCTCCGGCCGGACGGAGACCTGTGGCAGGCGAGCTTCTCGCGCTCGCTCCTCGTCCCCGGCACCGCGCAGAAGAACCACATGCGGCTCACGCAGATCGAGGCGACGCTCGACCGGCTCGACGCTCCGATGAAGCAGGTCGCGATCTCCCTCTCGGGCCGCCTCGCGACCGTGCTCCCGATCGGCCCGCGTCCTGGAAGCTGGAGCGCGGTCGAGGGCGAGGGCGGATACGTCTACAGCGTGCGCGGAGTCCAGCGCCGGCTCCTCCAGCTCGGCTATCTCTCGCCGTCGCAGGTCACCGGGCAGGTCGACTACTCGCTGAGCCAGGCGCTCCTCGCCTTCCAGGGCTGGGAGGGCTTGTACCGCAGCGGGACGATCACGGGCGAGGTGCAGATCAGGCTCGTTCGCGCCGACCGGCCGCGAGCGCGGATCCCCGCCACGGGCAAGCACGTCGAGATCCACCGCGACCGCGGCGTCCTGCTCGCGTTCGAGAACGGCGAGCTCTTCCGCGCCGTGCACACCTCCACGGGCGCAGGCGGCGGCACGCCGTACGGGACGTTCCGCGTGTACCGCAAGGAGACGATGTCCTGGTCGGTCCCGTTCAGCGTCTGGATGCCGTACGCCTCGTACTTCACCGGTGGGATCGCGATGCACCAGTACCCGGACGTCCCCTCGTACCCGGCGTCGCACGGCTGCGTCAGGCTGCCGGCCGGGGACGCGCAGAGGGTCTACCTCTGGGCGTCCATCGGCACGCCGGTGCGCGTGTTCTAGACAGTCGTACGGTGCGGCCCGAAGGCCGCGTGGCAAGATCGTTCCGCCGTGGAGACGATGCGCGCCGTCCGGAAGGTCGGGCCCGAGCCGGGCCTCGTCCTCGACGAGCTGCCCGTTCCCACACCGAAGGCCGACGAGGTGCTCGTGCGGATCGAGGCCGCGAGCATCTGCGGCACCGATCTCCACATCCGGCGCTGGGACCAGTGGTCGTCCGAGCGCGTGAAGCCTCCGCTCACGCTCGGCCACGAGCTCTCCGGGACCGTGGCCGCGGTCGGGAGCTCGGTGCGCGACTTCGCCGAGGGCGACTACGTGTCGGCCGAGAGCCACGTCACGTGCGGGATGTGCTTCCACTGCCGGACGGGTCGCGCGCACATGTGCGAGCGGACGGAGATCCTCGGCGTCGACCGTGACGGCGGCTTCGCCGACTACGCCGTCGTGCCGGCCTCGGTGGTCTGGCGCAACGACCGCTCGAAGCTCCCGCCGGAGATCGCCTGCCTGCAGGAGCCGTTCGGGAACGCCGTCTTCGCGACCTCGACCCAGGAGCTCGCCGGTCGGGCGATCGCGGTTCTCGGCTGCGGTCCCGTCGGGCTGTTCGCGATCGCCATCGCGCGCGCCTTCGGCGCCGGGCGCCTCCTCGCCTCGGACCACGTCCCTTACCGGCTCGACCTCGCGAAGAAGCTCGGCGCGGACGCGGTCGTCAACGTCGGCGAGGTCGCCGACGTGCCGGCCTGGTTCGCGGAGCAGAACGAGGGCGTCGGCATGGGCATCGTCTTCGAGATGTCCGGAGCGCTGAAGGCGATCGAGAACGCCTTCGAGATCGTCCGCCACGGCGGCCACGTCGTCCTGTTCGGGATCCCGGCCCAGCCCGCGACGATCGACATCGCGGAGTCGCTCATCTTCAAGAACCTGAACGTCACCGCCGTGAACGGGCGCGAGATCTGGGAGACCTGGTACACGACCCGCTGGCTCCTCGAGCACGGCGTCGTCGACCTCGCGCCGCTGATCACCGCCCGCATGCCGCTCGAGCGGTTCGAGGAGGCGTTCGAGCTGCTCGAGTCCGGAGAAGCCTGCAAGATCGTCCTCGAGCCGAACGGAGCATCGCCATGACCATGACCCTGGACCGGCAGGTGGGCTCGGAGCTCGACGCGCTCCGCGAGGCCCGCACGTACAAGCGCTTCCTCACCCTCGAGTCGCCGCAGGGACCCGTCGTGCAGATGGCCGGCCGCGGGGACGTGATCGTCCTCTCGTCGAACAACTACCTCGGGCTCGCGTCGCACCCGGAGGTCGTCCGGGCCGGGATCGAGGGTCTCGAGCAGTACGGCGCCGGGACCGCCTCGGTCCGCTTCATCTGTGGGACATTCGCCCCGCACCTCGAGCTCGAGCGCGTGCTCGCGGATCTCTCCGGCACCGAGGCCGCGCTCACGTACGTGTCGTGCTGGAACGCGAACGAGGCCGTGATCCCGACGCTCACGGACGCGTCGACCGTGATCTTCACCGACGAGCTGAACCACGCGAGCATCATCGACGCGGTTCGCCTGTCGCGGCCGGCGGACAAGGTCATCTACCCGCACTCGGACATGGCCGCGCTCAGCGACGCGCTCGCGGCGGCGCCGCGGGACGCGCGCAAGCTCGTGCTCACGGACGGCGTCTTCTCGATGGAGGGCGACCTCGCACGGCTGCCCGAGATCGTCGAGCTCGCACGCGAGCACGACGCCGTCGTGATCGTCGACGACTCGCACGGCGTGGGCGTGCTTGGCGAGACCGGTCGCGGCACCGTCGAGCACTTCGGTCTCCTCGGCGAGGTCGACATCATCACGGGCACGCTCGGCAAGGCGCTCGGCGGCGCGGCCGGGGGCTACGTCGCCGCCTCGGAGGAGGTCTGCGACCTGCTCCAGCAGCGCTCGCGGCCGCAGCTCTTCTCGAACGCGCTCCCGCCGACGGTCGCGTGCAGCGCTCTGCGGGCGATCGAGCTCATGCTCGAGCAGCCCGAGCTCCTCTCTCGCCTGCGCACGAACTCACGCGAGTTCCGGAGGATGCTCACGGACGCCGGCTACGCGCCGCTCGACGGCGAGGCCGCGATCATCCCGATCATCGTGGGCGAGACGGCCGACGCGATCGCGATGTCGGAGAGCCTGCTGGACGAGGGCGTGTTCGTGACGGGATTCGGGTTCCCGGTCGTGCCGGAAGGAACAGCCCGAATCCGCGTCCAGATGTCGGCCGCGCTCGAGCCCGAGCACCTCGAACGCGCAATCGAGGCATTCAGCAGCGTCAGCCGACGGCCGAGGTAAATTCGGCGGCGCGCCGATCGTGACAAGCGGCGCTAGAGGAAATCCCCCACGGAGGGAGAAAGGCACGCCATGCTGCTCAATCTCATCCTCGGTGTCGCATTCCTCGTCGTCGGAATCCTGCTTATGTTCGTCGGCGAAGTCTGGGGCATCCTCGTCGGGATCATCGCGATCCTGATGGGCCTCGTTCTGCTCCTGCGCGGGTATCGGAACAGAACGACAACCGCCGCCTGACGCGGAGACAACGTTTTCACCTGCCGCCGCGGCGGCGGCCAGGCTGCCGCCGCGAGCGTCTAGCGCTTCGTGAACACGTAGTCGTTCGCGCGCGCCATGACATGGCACGACGTGCAGAGCTGGCCACGTGCGAGAACGGTGTACCTGACCCGCGCGCTCGAGCGCTCGTACTCGACGAACTGCCAGCGGCCCTTGACCTTGCGCATGACCGCGAACTGGCCGACGAACCTGTCGCCCGGCTTCACGATCGTCTTCACGATGACGGTGCCGTTCGGGTACTTCGAGCGGACCTTGCGCTTGCTCGCGTAGACGTTCTTCACCCCGGTGTGTGCGCTCGAGAGTGGGCCTCGGCTCGTAAACGGCTTGCGATTGATCTTCGGCCACTTCTGCCAGCCGTTGGTGTACGCCGGGAGGCCGTTTGTGGTGGTTCTGGCGGCCGCGACGACGACGGCCGCAAAGGCGAGTGCGACGACGGCGACGAGCGCGAGGAGCTTCGCGCGCACGTGTCGATGATGCCTGGCCGCGCTGTCGCCGAGTCGGTAGAACGCTCCGCATGAGCCACGATCACCACCACGTCTCGGGGAGGAGCCGTCGCGCGCTCGCCGTCGCACTCGCGCTCACCGCGACCTACACGGTGGTCGAGGTCGTGGGCGGCTTCCTGACCGGGAGCCTCGCCCTGCTCGCGGACGCCGTGCACATGCTCTCCGACAACGTCGCGATTGCGCTCGCGCTCTTCGCCGTCTGGCTCGGGGCGAAGCCGGCCACCCCGGAGCGGACCTTCGGCTACCGGCGTGCCGAGGTGCTGGTCGCTCTCGCCAACGGCGTGACGCTGGTCGCGCTCTCGATCTGGATCTTCTACGCGGCGTTCAGCCGGCTCGACGACCCGCCGGACGTCCTCGGCGGCTGGATGCTCGCGATCGCCATCGTGGGAGTCGGCGTGAACCTCGCGTCCGGGGCGATCCTGTACGGCTCGCGCGCCGGCAACCTCAACGTCGAGGCCGCGTTTCGGCACGTGGTCGCGGATCTGCTCGGCTCGTTCGGAGTGATCGTCGCGGCGGTCGTGATCCTGGCGACCGGGTGGCTCGAGGCCGACCCGCTGGTGAGCATCCTCATCGGAGTCCTCGTCCTCGCGAGCTCGTGGACGATCCTCCGCGACTCGACGTCGATCCTCCTCGAGGCGGCCCCGCGCGACGTCGACACGCGCGCGGTGGGGGAGAGACTCGCGGGCGCGCCCGGGGTCGTGGACGTGCACGACCTCCACATCTGGACGATCACGTCGGGCTTCCCGGCGCTCTCGGCGCACGTGCTCGTCAGGCGCGGCGACGACTGTCACGCGCGCCGCCGCGAGCTGGAGCTGATCCTCGCGCGCGAGTTCCGCATCGAGCACACGACGCTCCAGGTCGACCACGCCTCCGACCCGGACGGCCTGGTCGAGCTCGGACGCTTCTCGTAGAACTAGCGGGATCTCGCGAGAGCCGCTCTCGTCACGCGCAGCGGAACGAGCCGGGCGCTCAGCCTCCGGAGCTCCGCTGCCGCCCGTCTCGGCATGCGGTACCAGGTTCCCCGCCGGAAGTGCCCGATGTTCACGCCGTAGCTCAGAAACCGATCGAGCCGTGGAGAGGCGACGATCCCGGTCACGTAGCCGTTGTCGAACCTGAGCTCGAAGGCCGGCGCACCGAGTCGGGGCGCGGGCGCGCGGCGGGGCGAGAGCCCGTGGTAGTAGAAGGCTCCCAGGCGCGGCAGCACCGCGGGCTTCGTGATCGCGACGCAGCGCGTCGTGTCGCAGACGCGCAGGTCTCCCGGTTCGAAAGTCTTGGCGGTCGCGGCCGGCACGACGAGGACTGCGGTGGCGACGACGAGCACGCAGACGAGATGTCTTGTGGGCATGCAGTCACTACACCCGGCGCGCGGTGCGGGTTCCCGCGGCTAGAGGACGAGCACGGCGGCGCCTCGGAGCGTGCCGCGGCGGAGTCGGTCGAGCGCGTCGCTCGCCTGCTCCAGCTCGAAGGTCTCGATCTCGGTGCGCACCGGGATCGTCGGCGCGAGGGACAGGAACTCCTCGCCGTCGGCGCGCGTGAGGTTCGCGACGGAGCGAACCACTCGTTCGCCCCAGAGGAGCTCGTACGGAAAGGACGGGATGTCGCTCATGTGGATGCCGGCGCAGACTACGACGCCGCCTTTCCGGACGTGGCGGAGCGCGGCGGGGACGAGCTCGCCGGCCGGCGCGAACACGATGACCGCGTCGAGCTCCTCCGGCGGGCCCGCGAGCGCATCGCCGGCCCAGGCGGCTCCGAGGGAACGCGCGAACGCCTGCCCGTCCTCGTCGCCCGCGCGTGTTCCGGCGAAGACCGTGCGGCCCTGGGCGACGGCGACCTGGCACACGATGTGGGCCGAGGCGCCGAAGCCGTAGAGGCCGATGCTCTCGCCGTCGCCGGCGAGCCGGAGCGAGCGGTAGCCGATGAGCCCGGCACAGAGCAGCGGCGCAGCCTGCTGGTCGGGATAGTCGGCGGGAACGGAGAAGCAGTAGCGCTCGTCGGCGACGGCGAGCTCCGCGAACCCGCCGTCGAGGTCGTACCCGGTAAAGCGGGCACGGTTGCACAGGTTCTCGCGACCAGCGAGACAGAACCGGCACTCGCCGCACGTCCACCCGAGCCACGGGACGCCGACCCGGTCGCCGGGCGCGAACCGCGACGCCCCCTGGACGACCTCGCCGACGATCTGGTGGCCGAGGACGAGCGGGAGCTTCGGCTCGCTCAGGTCGCCGTCGACGATGTGGAGGTCCGTGCGGCAGACGCCGCACGCGCGAACGCGGAGGAGCACGTCTCCCGCGCCGGGGGTCGGGTCCGGAAGCTCACCCGCCCGGAGCGGCTCGCCGGCGGCGTCGAGAACCATCGCGCGCATCTCTTGAGATCCTGTCGCGATGAGCTCCGACCGGCAAGCGGCGGGCAGCCTCAGATACGAGCGCCTCGAACGCGCCGATCTCGCGCGTATCGGCGACATCGACCGGACCGAGCGGATCGACACGCTCTACGTACAGCACGGCGCCGAGCTCGAGGAGCGGCCCGGAGACTGGAGCGCGCGAGCGTGGTTCGTCGAGGGCGAGGGCGAGCACTCGGTGGCCGCGCAGCGGCGGGAGTGCGAGCACTATCTGGACGCGGGAGCGACGGCGCTCGGCACGTTCGACGGGGAGCGTCTCGTCGGGATCGGGATCGTGACACCGCACGTCCGCCCGGGCATCGCGCAGCTCGCGTACCTGTACGTGAGCAACTTCTACCGCGGTCAGGGAATCGGCGTCCGCCTCAGCGACGAGCTCGAGCGCATCGCGCGCGAGGCAGGCGACACGGAGGTCGTCGTCTCGGCGACGCCGTCGCAGAACACCGTGCGCTTCTACCTCGGCCGCGGCTACGAGCCGGACGCCGAGCCGCTCCCCGAGCTCCTCGAGCTCGAGCCCGACGACGTGCACATGCGCAAGCGGCTCTGAGTCCTTGTCAGAGCGTGAGCTCGGCGCGCGCGGTTCCGGCGCGCTCGTGCCGGACGACGACGCCGACGTTCGAGCCCGCCGGAGCCTCCACCACCCACTCGAGCTTCGTGCGGTCGCTCGTCGAGTGGTCGACGCCCCACCACATGACCGTGCGCTTCTCGACGCGACCCGACAGCTGTCCCGCTTCCTCGCGCGCCTGCCCGGTGGCGACGCGGGCGCCTTCGGGCAGCTCGAGCTCGACCTCGATCGGCCGCACCGCCTTCCGGTCGAGCGCCTTCTGCGTGACGTTCGTCGGCAGCCAGCCGGAGTTCTCGAGCACGAGCCGCAGGCGGTGCGCGCCGTCTCCGACGGGCTCGGACTCGAACGACCGGATCTCGAGCCGCGGCGAGACGAGCGCGAGGAAGATCGCGAAGTCGGCGTGCGGCTCGACCTCTGCCTGGAGCCGCGAGAACGGCGCGTTGAACCAGAAGTAGACGAGGTTCCAGCCACCGAGCTCGACGGGGCCGAGCTGCGGGTGCTCGAACCCGTACCAGTCGACGTAGCCGCCGTCGCCGAGCTCGTCCGCGAGCTTCAGGATCTTGACGTCGTCCTCGGGCGGGTGGTCGCGGATCCAGTCGATGAAGTGGTAGTCCTCGATGCCGGCCGCGCGCTGCGGGCTCCAGAACTCGGTCACCCAGGCGAAGGCGCCGAGGAAGTCGTAGACCCAGTCGACGTCGCCGCCGCGGATCACCATCTTCGGGTCGTACTTGAAGTCGTGGAAGATCGAGATCGACGGGTAGCCCGTGAGCCGCGTCGCCTCCTCGCCGATGAGCTTGAACGCGCGCAGGTCCGTCGTCGGGAAGTCGTCGTCCGAGCGTCCCGAGTACGGCCGCAGGTGCACGCCCGAAAATGTGTGGTAGCCGATGTAGTTCGTGATGTTCGGCCGGCCGACGATCGCCTCGACGAGCGCGCGCACCTCCGGCTCCGAGGTCGGGTACGGCCCCGCGCCCAGCTGGTCGCCCTCGGGCACCCAGTCCGCCGGCCAGTTGCGGTTGAGGTCGAGCCCCTCGAGCGGCGGTGCGATCTTCACCGTGACCCCGTCGAAGTTCTTGATCGTTCCCTCCGGGTACACGCGGTAGAAGTCGCCTTCGACATCGTCCGGCCGGCGCGCGATCAGGAGCCGAGCGTCGTCCGGATGTGTCTTCCAGGAGCCGTTCGGGTCGGGGATCCGCATCATCAGCACGCGCCCGTCCCCGTCGACGTCCTCGCGGTGGAGCCCGTCCTGCGGCTCGTCCCGCGGGTACGGGCGCACGCTCGAACGCCGGAAGCGCCCGTCGGCGAGGCCCGCGTCGGCCCCGTCCGGATTGACGCGCGGGACGACGTAGATCGTGCGCGTGTCCAGCGTCTGCGTGACTTTCTCGTCGTCGCCGTAGCCGTTCAGGAGACGGTCGAGGAGGCTCATCGCGGCCGTCGTCCCCGTGAACTCCATCGCGTGGATCTGCGCGTGGACGAAGATCGCCGGCTTCTCCTCAGGCGGGCCGGTCTCGTAGTTCGTCACGGTGACGAGCGGGATCTCGCGTCCTTCGTACGACTTGCCGATGGACTCGATCTTGCACAGGCCGGGGAACTCGGCGGCCCACGCGTCGAGCGTCTCGTTCAGCTCGGCGTAGGTGTAGAAGCGGTCGAAGCGGGCTCGTGTCGGCATGGCGCGACCCTATCTCGGACGTCAGGTTGCGCGCAGGGCGAGCCGCCAGCTGTCGGGCGCCGGCGGGCTCGTCGCGTCCAGGCCGCCGAACGCCTCGACGTCGGTGAAGCCGGCCTCGCGCAGCATCGCGATCCACTCCTTCACGGAGTACGCGCGGTGGACGAACCGGCGCTCGGTGCGCTCTCCGTCCGGACTCACGATCAGGTACAGCGTCGGGACCTCGCCGGTCGTCCAGTCGGGCGTGCGCTCCTGGAGGAAGAGGGCGTCGCCGGGGAGTCGATCCCAGGTCCTGGTCGCAGTCAGCATCCGCGAGAGCCCGTCGCGGTGCATCGTCTCCACGACGAGCGCGCCGCCCGGCCGCAGGACGCGGCGGAGTTCGCGGAGGACGCCGACGTCCTCGTCGCGCTCGAGGTAGCCGAGAGAGGTGAAGAGGTTGAGGACGGCGTCGAAGCTCTGGTCGGGGAACGGCAGCTCGCGGTAGTCGCCGCGTACGAGCTGCGGCCAGTCGTCGCCCCCGCGGCGTCGCTCCGCCTCTGCGAGCAGCGTCTCGGAGCGATCGAGCCCGGTCACGCGGTACCCGGCCTCGGTCAGCGCGAGCGCGTGCCGGCCGAAGCCCGTGGGGCAGTCGAGGATGTCGGCGCCGGGATCGACTCCGGCGAGCGCGACCGCTGCGCGCGCATCGTTGCGGGTCCGCTCCTCGTCGTACCAGGGGAGGTACGTCCGCAGGTACGTCTCGTCGAAGACGGCATCCCAGTCGCCGCCCATCTCCGGCAGACTCCCGCTCATGCGCGACCTCCTCGAGTATCGGTCCGAGTTCCCGATTCTCGAGCATACGACGTACCTCGTGAGCCATTCGCTCGGGCCGATGCCGCGCGGGGCGGGCGAGCGTCTCGCGCAGTACGCGCGGGAGTGGGCCGAGCGCGGGATCCGTGCGTGGGCCGAGGGCTGGTGGGCGACGCCGATGACGGTCGGCGACCAGATCGGGCGCATCGTGGGAGCGCCGTCGGGCTCAACGGTGATGCACCAGAACGTCGCGATCGCTGAGGCGGTCGTGCTCTCGTGCTTCCGGCCGGTCGACCCGGCGCGGAACCGCGTCGTGTACGAGCGCGGGAACTTCCCGTCGGTTCGCTACGTGTACCAGGCTCAGCCGGAGCTCGAGGTCGTCGTGTGCGAGGACGACGCCGAGATCCTGGACGCGATCGACGAGCGGACGCTGCTCGTCCCGATGAGCCATGTCCTCTTCAAGAACGGCGAGATCCAGGACGTCGAGCCGATCGTGCGCCGCGCGGGAGAGAGCCGGCGCGCACGTCGTCCTCGACTGCTACCAGTCCGCCGGGATCGTCCCGCTGGACGTGACCGTGCTGGGCGTGTCGTTCGCGGTCGGCGGGTCCGTGAAGTGGCTCCTCGGCGGGCCGGGGAACGGTTGGCTGTACGTCCGGCCCGACCTCGCGGAAACGCTGGAGCCGCAGGCGATCGGCTGGCAGGCGCACGCGCGCCCGTTCGGGTTCGAAGAGGAGCTGGAGTACGCGGCCGGAGCGGCGCGGTTCCTGACCGGGACGCCGAACGTGCCCGCGCACTACGCCGGAACGGCCGGCTACGACCTCGTCGAAGAGATCGGCGTCGCGCGGATCCGCGAGAGCTCGCTGCGCCAGACGCAACTCCTGATCGAGCTCGCGGATGCGGCCGGGTTCGAGGTCGTGAGCCCACGGGATGCGGCTCGCCGCGGCGGGTCCGTCGTCCTGCGCGTCCCCGAGTTCGCCGCCGTCCACGCGGAGCTCGAGGCGCGCGGCATCCTCTGCGACTTCCGGCCGGACGCGGGGATTCGCCTCGGGCCGCACTTCTTCAACTCCGACGACGAGCTGCGGTTCGCGATCGACCAGATCGCCGAGATCCTCGAGACGGGCGCCTACGAGCGCCACCTCGGCGCGGTCGCGCTGCACTGAGTCGTGCGCAAGATCGGGATCCGCTAGCGCGGATCCCGATCGCGCGAGAAGCAGACCCCTTTATGGGGTGCCCGACGGGCCGGTCTGTTCGGGGTGTGAAGTCGTCTGCCAGTCGGTCTGTGGAATGCGACAACTTCGTGTCGATTTGTCGACAGAGCGGTGCGGTCGTACGATCCACGCCTGATGCCGCTGCGCACGGGCGAGAAGACGCTCCAGCAGATCGTGTCGACTGTCGCCTCGTCGCTCGAGCTCACCGAGGTGCTGCGGGCCGTCGTTCGCCTGATGTCCGACGCGAGCGGCGTCCACGCCTGCTTCGTCTACCTCCACTCCGAGGACGGCGAGCGGCTGGTGCTCCGCGCCGCTTCGCCTCCGTACGAGCGCCAGGCCGGCAAGGTCGTCATCGAGCGCGGAGAAGGCCTCGCGTGGTGGGCCGCCGAGCGCGCCGAGCCGGCGTTCATCCGTGACAACGCCCTCGCCGACCCCCGCACGAAGTACTTCCCCGAGCTCGAGGAGGAGAAGTTCCAGTCGTTGCTCGCGGTGCCGGTGATCGGGCGCTCCGGCGACGTGATCGGCGTCATCACCGCGCACACCGAGGCCCCGCGCGAGTTCTCGGACGACGAGGTCGACTTCCTCGTGACCTCGGCGTCGCTCGTCGCGGGCGCGATCGAGAACGCACGCCTGTACGAGGAGACGCGCCTGCGCGTGACCGAGCTCGAGCAGCTCGCGGAGCTCGCCGAGGAGATCGCGCGCGCCGACGGGCTCGAGGAGCTCGTCCAGACCGTGGTCGACCGCGCCCGCCCGCTGCTCGGCGCGCGGGCCTGCCACGTGTATCTCCTCGACTCGGGCAGCGAAGAGCTCGAGCGCATCGCCAGCGACCCCGAGCAGGGGGCCGCGCGGCAGACACTCGGCCTGGCCGAGCTGGGCCCGGAGCTCGCCCGCGGTGGGCGGAGCGCGCGCCTCGCCGTCCCGCTCGTCGCGAACGGAGAGCTGATCGGCCTGCTCGTCGCAGAGGCGAGCGGGCGCGTGGAGCTCGGGCGCGGCATCGCGAGCCAGGTCGCGGTCGCGATCAAGAAGGTTCAGGTCATCGAGCAGCTCACGGAGAAGAACCTGATCAAGGACTTCTTCGAGGAGCTCGCCGGCGGGCGTCCGCGCGGAGACCTCGAAGGGCGCGCCGCCCGTCTCGGCTGCGACCTCGACCAGCCGCACGTCGTCCTCGTCGCCGAGCCCGCCGACGACGCGTTCGAGCGGGCGATCCGCGTCGCTGCGACCGGGTCGCTCTTCGACCGCCGCGAGGACTCGCTGCGCGCGCTCGTCAAGCTTCCCACGCCGAGTGCGGAGGGGTTCCTGGACCGCTTGCGCAAGGCGCAGTCCGAGCTCGCGATCCCCGTCTCCGTCGGCATCTCGAGCGTCTGCCAGGGCGAGGCCGCCTTCGCGGACGGCTTTGCCGAGGCTCAGCAGGCGCTCCTCGGGACGATCGTGCTCACCGGCCAGCCCGCGCTTCTCTCCTACGAGGAGCTCGGCGCGTACAAGTACCTCCTGCGGGTCGCGCTCGACGGCGGGATCCGCGATGCGACCGTCGACGCCGTGAACCGGCTCGCCGCGTACGACGAGCAACGGGGCTCGCAGCTGGTGCAGACGCTCGAGGAGTTCCTACGCCGCCACGGCTCGATCAGCGCGACCTCGGAGACGCTCTTCGTCCATCCGAACACGCTCCGCCAGCGCCTGCGCCGCATCGCGGAGCTGTCCGGCCTCGACCTTCGCCGCGACGACTGGCTCATGATCGAGATCGCCGTGAAGATGGTGAAGCTCCAGAAAGCGCTCGGAACAGCGAAACCGGACACATAGCGGCCCGGAAGGTTGGAGGGAGCGCACCTTCATCGGCCCTCCCGAGGGTGGTAGGCATAGCGCGACGTCGGAGGGAGGCCTGCCATGGCAGCGAGCGCGGACACCGTCTGGAAGGACATGCAGCAGCGCGGGGTCGAGTTCGTCTTCGCGCAGTTCGTCGACATGTACGCCCGGCCGAGCGCGAAGCTCGTCCCGGTCGGCTCGCGGGAGGCCTTCGACGGCCTCCTCGAGGAGGGCGCGGGGTTCGCGGGCTTCGCTGCCGGCGAGATCGGACAGGTACCGAGCGACCCCGACATCGCGGCGATCCCCGACCTCGAGAGCTACACGCCCGTCCCCTGGCAGCCGAACCTCGCACGCTTCGCGTGCGACGTCACGGTCGAGGGTGAGGAGTGGCCGTACTGCCCGCGGACGATTCTTCGCCGAGCGCTTGCCCGCGCTGAGGAGAAAGGCTTCGAGTTCAAGATGGGGCTCGAGCTCGAGTACTTCCTCGTCAGGCAGCGGGACGACGGGTCGATCGAGATCGCCGACCCGTACGACACGCTCGAGAAGCCCTGCTACGACATGGCCGGGCTCACGCGGCGCTACGACTTCCTGACGACCGTCTCGAAGAACTGCAACGACCTCGGGTGGGGCAACTACGCGAACGACCACGAGGACGCGAACGGCCAGTTCGAGCAGAACTTCACCTTCGCAAACGCGCTCACGAGCTGCGACCGCGCGATCTTCTTCCGCTACATGGTGCACACGCTCGCGGAGCAGAACGGGATGATCGCGACCTTCATGCCGAAGCCGTTCAGCGACCTCACCGGCAACGGCTGCCACTTCCACATGTCGCTCTGGGACGGCGACCGTAATCTCTTCCTCGACGAGTCCGACCCGCGCGGGCTCGGCCTCTCGGAGCTCGCCTACAACTTCATCGGCGGCCTGAAGGAGCACGCGCGTGCGACGAGCGCGCTGACCGCGCCGACCGTGAACTCGTACAAGCGGCTGAAGGTCGGGACGACGATGAGCGGCGCGACGTGGTCTCCCGTCTGGATCTCGTACGGTTACAACAACCGGACGCAGATGCTGCGGATCCCGGGGCCGGGGCGCGTCGAGGACCGCACGATCGACGGCTCTTGCAACCCCTACCTCGCCGCAGCGGCGGTGCTCGCCGCCGGGCTGGACGGGATCGACCGGAAGCTCGACGCGGGCGAGCCGAACGCGGACAACCTGTATTCGATCCCCTTCGACGAGCTGCGCGCCCGCGGCCTCGACACGCTGCCGTCGAACCTGCTCATGGCCACCGTCGAGCTCGCGCAGGACGAGGTGCTGCGCGAGGCGCTCGGCGTCGGGCGCGACGAGGACTACATCGACTACTTCATCAAGGTGAAGCTCGACGAGTGGAACCGCTACCACGAGCAGGTCACGCCCTGGGAGATCCGGGAGTACCTCACGCGCTTCTAGCGCGTATGGAGGTTTTGCACATACCTAACTTGCCAAGATCGGCTTTTCTGCAAGACATAGCTGTGTAACTTCTGAACATATGTGCGGGATCGTCGGACTCTTCGCGAAGTCGCCGGAGGTGGAGGAGCGCCTCGGCGAGCACCTCGCCGCGATGCTCGCGCAGATGAACGACCGCGGGCCTGACAGCGCGGGCGTTGCCGTCTATCGCGACCCGGCGCCGCCCGGGTCGAGCAAGCTCACCCTGTACTCGGCCGATCCGGACGAGGACTGGCCGGCGCTCGCCGCCGAGCTCGGCGGCTCGGAGCCGTCGGTGCGCGCGAGCCACGCGCTGCTCGTGACCGAACTGGAGCCGGAGGAAGCCGAGGCGTGGGTCCGCGCGAACCGACCCGACCTCCGCGTCATGAGCGCGGGCGCGGTCATCGAGATCTACAAGGAGACGGGGCTGCCGCGGGCGTTCGCGGAGGAGTTCCGGCTGACCGACCTCCAGGGGACGCACGCGCTCGGGCACACGCGCATGGCGACCGAGAGCCGCGTCACGACCGAGGGCTCGCATCCCTTCTCGACCGGCTTCGACCTCTGCCTCGTCCACAACGGGTCGCTCTCGAACCACAACCGCCTGCGCGAGAGCCTCCGGCGCGAGGGGATCGAGTTCCAGACCGAGAACGACACCGAGGTCGCGGCGGGCTATCTCGCCTGGCGCATGCGCGAGGGCGCGTCGCTCGAGCAGGCGCTCGAGGGCTGCCTCGAGGACCTCGACGGCTTCTACACCTTCGCGGTCGGGACCGCGGACGGGTTCGCGGTCCTGCGAGATCCGATCGCGTGCAAGCCCGCGGTGCTGGCGGAGACGGACGACTGGGTCGCGATGGGCTCCGAGTGGCGCGCGATCGCCGTTCTCCCCGGCGCCGCGGACGCCCGCATGTGGGAGCCCCAGCCGGGCGTCGTGTACGTCTGGGAGAAGGTGGCTGCGTAGTGGCCGTCGCCGAGCGTGAGCAGGCCGCGATCGAGGTCGTCGACCTCGAGGCGACGTCGCTCCGCGAGCTGAACCAGCGGCTGCACCACCTCGCCCGCGAGCCGGGCCCGGCGCACTGGCGCGTCCTCAACCCGAACGGTGCGCACGCCGTCGCGGCCGGGATCGACGCCGACGTCGAGGTCGAGATCGAGGGTCACGTGGGCTACTACTGCGCCGGGATGAACAAGCGGGCGACGGTGCGCGTGCACGGGAACGCGTCCACGGGCCTCGCCGAGAACATGATGTCCGGCCTCGTGGTCGTGGACGGGAACGTGAGCCAGTCCGCGGGCGCGACCGGGCGCGGCGGGCTCCTCGTCGTCCGCGGCGATGCGTCGGCGCGGTGCGGAATCTCGATGAAAGGCATCGACATCGTCGTCGCCGGCTCGGTCGGGCACATGAGCGCGTTCATGGCACAGACCGGGTGCCTCGTCGTCTGCGGAGACGCGGGCGAGGCGCTCGGCGACTCGATCTACGAGGCGCGGCTCTACGTCGCGGGCTCGGTGGCGAGCCTCGGCGCCGACTGCGTCGAGAAGGAACTGCGCGAGGAGCACGCTGCGCAGCTCCGGGGGTTGCTCGAGGCCGCGGGCATCGACGCCGACCCGTGCGACTTCCGCCGCTACGGCTCCGCGCGCCGGCTCTACAACTTCGAGATCGACAACGTGGGCGCGTACTAAGGGGGAGCCGTGAAGAAAGCGACTGACTCCGCGTCCGCGAAGCGGACGCCTTCAGGGGTTTCCGCGCGACTGGAATCCGCGCTAGCGGATTCCAGTCTTGCGCACGAGTCAGCCCGGCCCTGGAACCTGCGCGAGTCGTACCTCTTCGACCGCACGACGATCGCGGAGATCCAGCGCGCGGCGCGCGAGGGCATCTACGACATCCGCGGCTTCGGCGCGAAGCGGCGCCTGCCGCACTTCGACGACCTGCTGTTCCTCGGAGCGTCGATCTCGCGGTATCCGCTCGAGGGCTATCGCGAGCGGTGCGCGACGGACATCGTGCTCGGGACGCGCTTCGCGAAGAAGCCGCTCGAGCTGAAGATCCCCGTGACGATCGCCGGGATGAGCTTCGGCGCGCTCTCCGCGCCCGCGAAGGAGGCGCTCGGCCGCGGCGCGAGCGAGGTCGGCACCTCGACGACGACCGGCGACGGCGGGATGACGAACGAGGAGCGCGAGCACTCCGAGACGCTCGTCTACCAGCTGCTTCCGTCGCGGTACGGCATGAACCCGGACGATCTGCGGCGCGCGGACGCGATCGAGGTCGTCGTCGGCCAGGGGGCGAAGCCGGGCGGCGGCGGGATGCTCCTCGGCCACAAGATCTCCGATCGCGTGGCGGAGATGCGCGACCTGCCGAAGGGGATCGACCAGCGGAGCGCGTCGCGGCACCCGGACTGGACGGGGCCGGACGATCTCGAGATCAAGATCCACGAGCTGCGCGAGATCACCGACTGGGAGAAGCCGGTCTTCGTCAAGGTCGGCGCGACGCGGACGTACTACGACGTCCAGCTCGCGGTGAAGGCGGGCGCGGACGTGATCGTCGTCGACGGGATGCAGGGCGGGACGGCGGCGACGCAGGACGTCTTCATCGAGCACGTCGGGATCCCGACGCTGCCCGCGACGCGGCTGGCGGTCGACGCGCTCACCGAGCTCGGGATGCATCGGCAGGTGCAGCTGATCGTCTCCGGCGGCATTCGTTCGGGCGCGGATGTCGCAAAGGCTCTGGCCCTCGGCGCGGATGCGGTCTCGATCGGGACGGCTGCCCTGGTGGCGATGGGCGACAACGCCCCCGAGCTCGACGCGGCTTATCGTGAGATCGGGAGCGCGGCGGGCTTCTACGACGACTACCAGGCCGGGCGTGACCCGGCCGGGATCTCGACGCAGGAGGACGAGCTCGCCGCTCGGTTCGACCCCGTCGTCGGCGGCCGCAAGATCGCGAACTACCTCCGCGTGCTCACGCTCGAGACGCAGACGCTCGCCCGCGCGTGCGGCAAGTCGCACGTGCACAACCTCGAGCCGGAGGACCTCGTCGCGCTGACCGTCGAGGCCGCTGCGATGGCACGCGTGCCGCTCGCCGGGACGGACTGGATCCCCGGCTGGCGCGGCCCGTAGCACGTGGCCGCTCGTGTTCCGAGCGCCCAGGCACCGACGCGCGCGGGCAGAAGTCGGCGCACAATCGTCACCCACACGTGAGCCCCTCCTCGCTAGCGTGTCCATAGGGACACGGGAGTGCCCCTGGGGGCGTTTGGCGAGGGTTTCGGCAGCTCGTGGTCTAGCCTCCGGGGGTGCCCGAGCTTCTGTCTGAGGCGGAGCGGCTGTTCGCGATCGCTCCCGAGCGGTTCGTCGACGAGCGGAAGGCTCTGGCGAAGAAGCTGCGCGAGGAGGGTCGCGACGAGGACGCTACGACCGTCGAGGCACTGCGCAAGCCGACCGCGGTCGTGTTCGCCGTCAACCGGGCTGCGCGCGATCGCCCCAAGCCCGCGCGGGCGGCGGCCGACGCAGCCCAGCGCGTCAAGGCCACGCAGCTCGGCGGCGACCCGGACGAGTTCCAGCAGGCGCTGCGCGAGCTCGACGACGCGCTCGGGCTGCTCGCCGACGTCGCGCTCGCCCAGCTCTCGCCGCCCGGCAAGAAAGGCGCGAATGACGCGATGCGCCGCCGCGTCCGCGTTCTGCTGCGGAGCGCGGCCGCCGACGATGACGCGCGCGAGGCGCTCGCGCGGGGCGCGCTGACCGAGGAGCTCGACGCGCCCGGCTTCTCTCCATTCGCCGGCATGAGTGCGCCCGCCAAGCCGAAGCGTCCCGCGACGAAGACCCCGACCCGCGCCGAGCAGCGCGAGGCGGAGAAGCAGGCGCGCGCCGAAGCGTTGCGCGAGGAGCTGAAGGAGGCGGAGCAGCAGCTCGACGCCGCGACCAAGACCGCGCGCGACGCCGAGCGCGCGCGAGCACGTGCCGAGGCCAAGGTCGAGTCACTGCGGAAGAAGCTCGCGAAGGAGGAGTGACGCTCAGCGCGGCCGCATGTCGCTGAGCACATCGTCCAACGCCGGCTTCTCGACGTCCTCGGGGCTCGCGTCCGCAAGCGGGGAGCGCGCAAGGCGTTCGTAGACCTCTGCGATCCCCTCGAAGAGCTCCGGAGTCAACCCGGCCGCCTCCTGCGTCGCCGAGATCTCGCGCATCTCGCCGACGTAGCGGTGTGCCTTCGTCGTGGCGACGGCGAGGCGGCGCTCGACGCTCCTGACGAGCTCCGGCGCGGCGGCGCGCAGGTCGGCCAGCACGTGCTCGAGGACGCCGTTCTCGTGTGCCGCCATGAGCGCGTTCGCGAGGAGCGCCGAGCTGCCCTTGTAGACCGAGGCCGTGCTCATCTTCACCGCGGAGGCCGATCCGACCTCGTCCCCGACGACTATGCGTTCGACGCCGTCGAACGGCAGCGCCGCGACCTCGCCGGCGCGCGGGCCGGAGAGATACACGCGCGTCCCGGGCTTCCACGGCGGCGGCCCCGAGATGGAGCCGTCGACGATGTCCACGCCGGCGAACCGGGCGGCGTCCTCGATCCGGCGCACGCGCGCAGGTGCGATCGCGTTCAACTCGGCGAGCAGCGGAGCTGCGCCCTCGGCCGCCGCCGCCGACACGATCTCGAAGGACACGGTCTCGGCCGCGTCGGGCGGCACGATCGAGAGGACGGCATCGGCCTCGCGAACCACCGCCGCAAGATCCGGCAGGAGCTCGAGCGCGGCCGCCTGCCCGGCGAGCCCCTCCGTGCGCTCGCTGCGTCCGTCGAGGGTCGCGACCACCCGGACGCCTCCACGCGCGAGTGCGTCCGCCAGCGCGCTTCCCATCGCTCCGGGACTGACGATCCCGACGGTTGGCATCCGGCGCGAGTCTACGCGGCAGGATCGCCGCGTACGGTCAAGGGCTCCAGCCGAGCTCGTGCGAGATCGCGTCAGCGCGCTCGAGGAGCTCGGGCAGAGCGGCCTTGATCGCCTTCGCGTCGAAGCGCGAGCTCGGCCCCTGGAGCGCGACGACGGCCTCCAGCTCTCCCCGGCTCGAGCGGATGGGCGCCGCGACGGCGGCGAGATCCGGCTCGCGCTCACCGACCGCCGTCGCGTACCCCCGCTCGCGGACGCGCGCGATCTCGGCTGCGAGCGCGCGCGGGTCGGTGATCGTGCTCGGCGTGTACGCCCGCAGCGGCGCGTCGGGGAGCTCGCGCCCGGAGAACGCGAGCATGACCTTCCCCGCCGAGGTCGCGTGCGCGATCGACGGACGTCCGAGCCGCGAAGCCGGCTGCACGTGGTGCGAGCCCGGGACGAAGTCGACGGTGATCGCGTCCTGGTCGCCGGGAACGGAGAGGGTCGCGGTCTCGCCGGTCGCCTCGACGAGGGCGACGAGGTGGGGGCGAGCGACCTCGCGCACGTCCAGCCGCGCGAGCAAGGCGTTCGCGAGGTGCACGATGCGGAGGCCGAGCCGGTAGCGGCCGCTCGTCGCGACGCGCTCGACGAGACCGGAAGCGGCGAGCGTTCCGAGCTGGCGCGATACGGTGCTCGGCGTCATGCCCGTCCGACGCGCGATCTCGTTCGTTCCGAGCTCACCCGCGTCGGCCAGCGTGTCGAGGACCGCAATCGCCCGCTCGGCGGCGCCGATTCGGCGGGTGGAGGGTTGACGAGTGCGGGACACCGGTGTAGCTTCGTTGCGGAGTTTGGCACGGAGTTGCTGAGTGTGCAATTACGCGTGACGCTGATCTCGTAGATGTCCTTCCTGCTCCCGTGCCCGCACTGCGGCCCGCGTCCCGTCGACGAGTTCGCGTACTTCGGGGAGGTGACGACCCGCCCCGCCGGTGAGTCGCCGTCGCTCCGTGAGCTGACCGACTACGTCTATTTCCGCGACAACGTCGCCGGCGTCCAGCGCGAGTGGTGGCAGCACCGGATGGGCTGCGGCGAGTGGTTCCTCGCGGATCGCGACACGCGCACGAACGAGGTCGAGGCCGTCATCGTTCCGGACACGGCGCGGCAGGCGACATGAGGCTCCCGCCGCAGCCGAGAGAGCTGATCGACCGCTCCTCGCGCGTCATCTTCACGCTCGACGGGCTGCCCTTCGGCGGCTTCGCGGGCGACACGTTCGGCTCCGCGCTCTACGCCGCCGGGCAGCGCATCTTCTCGCGCTCGTTCAAGTATCACCGGCCGCGCGGGCTCCTCTGCTGCTCTGGGCACTGCCCCAACTGCCTGATGACCGTGGACGGCGTCCCGAACGTTCGCGTGTGCGTCGAGCCGATTCGCGCGGGCGCGGTCCTCGAGGGCCAGAACGTGTGGGGCTCGATCAACCGAGACGTTCTGTCCGTGACGGACAAGGTCGGCGGGCCGTTCACGCCGGTGGGCTTCTACTACCGGACGATGATCCGGCCGCGGTTCATGTGGCCGCACTACGAGAAGGTGCTCCGGAGCCTCGCGGGGCTCGGGAAGGTCGGCAAGGACGCGGGGCACTCGCGGCGGTACGACGTCGAGCACCGGCGCGCGCGCGTCCTCGTGGTCGGCGGCGGCCGGTCGGGGCGCGCGGCGGCACTGGCGGCGGCGACCGCGGGTCCCGGAGTCGTGCTCGTCGACGAGAACGTCCGGCTCGCCGGCGCCGAGCTCGAGGGTGTGGAGGTGCTCGCACCGGCGCGCGCGCTCGGGATCTGGGAGGGCAACCTCGTCCCCGTCGACGCCGGGAACGTGCTCTACCGGTACCGCGCCGAGCGGATCGTCGTCGCGACGGGCGCGCTCGAGCAGCCGCTCGTCTTCCCCGGGAACGACCTCGTCGGCGTCATGCTGCCGGACGGCGTCCGCCGCCTCATCCGGGACTTCGCGGTCAAGCCGGGGACCCGCGCGGTCGTCCTCGCGGCCGACGAGCGGGAGCTCGAGATCGCAGACGAGCTGCGTGAGGCCGGAGTAGCGGTGCCGCGCGTGGTCGACCTGCGGACCGCGCCGCTCGCGCAGCTCGAGGCGCAGGGGCGCAAGGGCCGCGTGGCGTCCGTCCTCCTCGACGGGCATCCCGTCGACTGCGACCTGCTCGTCGCGACCGCAGGGCGGCAGCCGTCGTACTCGCTCCTCGCGCAGGCCGGCGCGCGGGTCGAGTACGAGCCGTCGCGCGCGATCTTCGTGCCGAGCGAGCTCCCGGCCGGAGTCGAGGCCGTCGGCTCGGTCACGGGTGAGGGCTGTGCGGCGGCCAACCCCTTCCGGTCCTCGGGCCGAAAGTGGCAGGACAAGTGCTTCGTCTGCGTGTGCGAGGACGTCACGACGAAGGACGTCGCGCGTGCGGTCGCCGAGGGCTTCGACTCGATCGAGCTCTCGAAGCGGTACACGACCGTGACCATGGGGCCGTGCCAGGGGAAGCTGTGCCAGCTTCCCTCGATCCGCCTCTACGCGCGGACGACCGGCGTCGCCGAGGAGGCTGTCGGGACGACGACGGCGCGGCCTCCGTGGGCTCCGGTGGAGCTGGGCCTGCTCGCGGGGCCGCACTACGAGCCGGCGCGACGCACGTCGATCCACTTCCGGCACGAGGAGGCAGGCGCCACGATCATGTGGGCGGGCCCGTGGAAGCGGCCGTACGCCTACGGCGAGAAGCCCGAGGAAGAGGTGCGCGCCGTCCACGAGTCGCTCGGCGTCATCGACGTCTCCACGCTCGGGAAGATCCTCGTCGAGGGCCCGGAGGCGGCCGCGCTCCTCGAGCGGCTCTACCCCAACCGCTTCGAGGACCTGAAGCCGGGCCGCATCCGCTACGGCGTCCTCACCTCGGACGGGGGCCGGATCATGGACGACGGCACGATCGCGCGCCTGTCCGACGAGCTCTTCTACGTCACCACGACCTCGACCGGCGCGGATGCCGTGACCGCCTGGTTCGAGTGGTGGAACGCGGTCTGGGGCTACGACGCGCAGATCGTCAACGTCACGGGCGCGCTGGCCGCGCTGAATCTCGCCGGGCCGCGGGCGCGCCAGGCGCTCGCCGGCCTCGTCGACGACCCCGACGACGTCGCCGAGGACGCGCTTCGCTACCTCGACGCACGCGAGCTCGACGTCGCAGGCGTGCCATGCCTTGCGCTCCGGATCGGCTTCGTCGGCGAGCTCGGGTACGAGCTCCACTTCCCGAGCCCCGCGGGCGAGTTCGTCTGGGACCGGCTCGTCGAGGCGGGCGCGCGGCCGTTCGGTCTCGAGCCCCAGCGCATCCTCCGGCTCGAGAAGGGGCACATCATCGTCGGGCAGGACACGGACTCGGAGTCGAACCTCCTGTCCGCCGGGATGACCTGGCTCCCGAAGCTCGACAAGGACGACTTCGTGGGCAAGCTCGCGGTCGAGCACTTTGCCGAGCGCGACGACCGCGAGCGCCTCGTCGGCTTCGCGATGGAGGAAGACGTCGTGCCGGCCGAGGGCGCGCAGGTCGTCATCGAGGGGCGGCCGGGAGGTCGCGTCACGAGCGCCCGCCGGAGCGAGGCGACGGGCGTCGTGATCGGGCTCGCGTGGCTCCCGCCGGATCGCTGCGAGGACGGGACGCGCTTCGAGATCCGCGTCGACCGCCGCCGGCTCGGCGCGAGAGTGCGGCACGGCGCGTTCTACGACCCCGCCGGGGAGAGGATGCGCGCGTGACGGAGCTGCGCTTCCTCTCACCGTCGCGGTGCGAGCCGGGGACGACGACCTCGCCGCTCCGGCGCGCGCTCGAGGCGCCGCCCGCCCAGGTTCTGGACCTCTGGCTCGACGGGAAGGTCGAGCTCCGCGGCGACCTCGACCTCGTCGATCCGCTCGAGGGCGAGGAGCTCGTGCGGCTCTCCCCGCGGCGCGGGTTCCTGTTCACGGAGGACGACCCGGCGGCCGCGGTCGAGCGGGTGCGGGATGCGGGAGTCCTCGCCTACGACGCGACCGGCGCGCTCGCGGGGATCGCGATCGAGGGCGAGCAGCTGATGCGGCGGCTCACCGACCTCGACCTCGGGAACCTACCCGCCGCCGGGCCGTTCGCCCGCGTCCCGGCGCTCGTGCTCCGCGACGAGGGCGAGCGGTTCCGGGTCTACGTCCCGCAGGAGCTCGGACACGACGTTGCGCTTGCCGTTCTCGATGCGCTCGCCGGCCTGGAGGACGTGTGAGCGACCTCTTCCGCGTGCGCAGGATGTGGCGGCCGCGTGGCGAGCTCAAGCGCCGCTACGACGTCGTCGTCATCGGCGGCGGCTCGCACGGGCTCGCGACCGCGTACTACCTCGCGAAGCGGCACGGGATCAAGGACGTCTGCATCCTCGAGAAGTCGTACATCGGCTCGGGTGCCTCGGGCCGCAACACGACCATCATCCGCGCGAACTACCGGACTCCTGAAGGTGCCGAGTTCTATCGGGAAAGTGTCGCGCTGTACGAGCGCCTCTCGGACGAGCTCGACTTCAATCTCATGTTCTCGCAGCACGGGCACCTGACGCTCGCGCACTCGGACCGCGGGATGGTCGTCTCGCAGGAACGCGCCGAGGTCAACCAGCTGCTCGGGATCAAGTCGGAGGTCGTCGGGCCCGAGCGCATCAGGGAGCTCTGCCCACAGCTCGACCTCTCCGACCGGCCCGCGTACCCGATCATGGGGGCGCTCTACCACCCGCCGGGCGGGATCATTCGCCACGATGCGGTCGTGTGGGCGTTCGCCCGCGGTGCCGACCGGCTCGGCGTGGAGATCCATCCGTACACGGAGGTCACCGGCCTCGAGCGCGACGGCGACCGGATCACGGCGGTCGAGACGACGCGCGGGCGGATCGAGTGCGGCCAGGTCGTGAGCGCGACCGCCGGCTGGTCGTCGCTCGTCGCCGGCCTCGCGGAGATGCGGCTCCCGATCACGACGCACATCCTCCAGGCCTTCGTGACGGAGCCGCTGAAGCCGTTCCTCGATGTCGTCATCGTCTCGTCGCAGCTGCACGTGTACGTCTCGCAGACGGACCGCGGCGAGTTCCTGATCGGCGCCGAGATCGAGCCGTACACGACCTACAAGGGCGCGGGCACGCTCTCCTTTCTCGAGTACTCCGCCCGCCACACCCTCGAGCTCTTCCCGCAGCTCGAGCGGGTGAAGGTGCTCCGCACGTGGACGGGGCTCTGCGACCTCTCGCCCGACTACAGCCCGATCCTCGGCAAGACCGAGATCGACAACTTCCACCTGTCGGCGGGCTGGGGGACGTACGGCTTCAAGGCGGCGCCGATCGTGGGCGTCACGCTCGCGGAGCTGATCGCCTCCGGCCGCACGCCCGACCTCATCGCCCCCTTCGCGCTCGAGCGGTTCCACGCGGACACGCTCGTGTCCGAGCTCGCCGCCGCGGCTGTCAGCCACTGAGGAGACCATGAAGACAGAGATGCTCACCAGCCTCGAGATCGCCCAGGCCGCGACCCTGCGGCCGATCCTCGACGTCGCCGCCGAGGCCGGCCTGGAGCCGGACGAGGTGGAGACCTACGGCCGCTACAAGGCGAAGGTCGACCTCTCGGTGCTCGAGCGGCTCGCCGGACGGCCCGGACGCGAAGCTGATCAACGTCACCGCGATCACGCCGACGCCTGCGGGCGAAGGGAAGACGACGTCGTCGGTCTCGCTCACGCAGGGACTGGGCCTCCTCGGCCGCAATCCCGTCCTCTGCCTGCGCGAGGCCTCGCTCGGGCCGGTCTTCGGCGTGAAGGGCGGCGCCGCGGGCGGCGGGTACGCGCAGGTCGTCCCGATGGAGGACCTGAACCTGCACTTCACCGGCGACCTGCACGCGATCACCGCGGCGAACAACCTGCTCGCGGCCATGATCGACGCCCACCTGCACGGCGGGAACGAGGCGGGGCTCGATCCGCTCTCCATCTCCTGGCGGCGCTGCATGGACATGAACGACCGCAACCTGCGGAACGTCATCACCGGCCTGGGTGGCCGTGCGCACGGCGCTCCGCGGGAGACCGGCTTCGACATCACCGCCGCGAGCGAGATCATGGCCGTCGTCGCGGTCGCGCGCGACCTCCAGGACCTGCGGCGGCGGCTCGGCGCGATCACCGTCGGCCAGACGTACGACGGCGAGCCGGTGACCGCGGAGCAGCTGCGCGCCGCGGGGTCGCTCGCGGTGCTCCTCAAGGACGCGATCAAGCCGAACCTCGTCCAGACGCTCGAGGGCCAGCCGGCGTTCGTCCACTGCGGCCCGTTCGCGAACATCGCGCACGGCAACAACTCGCTCGTGGCCGACCGCGTGGCGCTCAAGCTCGGCGACTACGTCGTTACGGAGTCGGGCTTCGCGGCGGACATGGGGATGGAGAAGTTCTTCGACATCACGTGCCGCATCGGCGACCTGCGCCCGGATGCCGTGGTGCTGGTGGCGACTGTCCGTGCGCTCAAGCACCACGCAGGGGACCCGGACGGAGGGCTCGACGCGATCGAGATCGGCGCCGAGAACCTCGCGCGGCACATCGGGATCGTCAACGGGTTCGGGCTCCAGGCAGTCGTCGCGGTGAACCGCTTCCCGACCGACACGGACGAGGAGCTCGAGGTCGTGCGCAAGCTCGCGCTCGAGCGCGGCGCGTATGCGGCGGAGGTGAACGAGGCTTTCGGGCGCGGAGGCGAGGGCGCGCGGACGCTCGCCGAGGCGGTCGTCGAGGCCGCCGAGCGGCCATCCGACTTCGAGCTCGCCTACCCGCTCGACGCGCCGATTGCGGAGAAGATCGACCTCATCGCGACGAAGGTGTACGGCGCGGACGGGGCCGAGCTGCTCCCCGTGGCTGCGCGCAAGGCGGTCGAGTTCGAGCAGGCGGGCCTCGGCGAGCTCCCGATCTGCATGGCGAAGACGCACCTCTCGCTCTCGCACGATCCGGCGCTCAGGAACGCGCCGACCGGGTTCACGGTGCCGGTCCGCGACCTCCGCCCGTACACGGGCGCCGGCTGGATCGTCGCGCTCTGCGGCGACATGATGACGATGCCCGGGCTCGGGAAGACGCCGGCCGCGTTCGCGATCGACATCGACGAGAACGGGGAGACGGTCGGGCTGTTCTAGCGGGCTACGTCTGCTCGACGCGCATGCTGAAGCCGTCCGCCGAGATCCCGAGCGACGCGAGCGCCCGGTGCTGCCACTCGGAGTCTCCGCCGATGCACGAGGGGCACGCCCGCGCGGTCGAGCCGTGGAGCGCAGGGTGCTCGAGCTCGGTGCCGGTCGGCAGCTCCAGCCGCCCCCACGACGCCCCCGAGAGCAGCCCCTCCGCCTGCTGCCGATCGCAGATGACGCACCGCAGATAGAGCCGTGACATCCGTCTTAGAGTACTTATCCCCACGGCCCGATGAAAGGCGCCTCGAGGTCGCTGTACAGGATGATCACGACGATCACGATGCAGAGGAGCGAGAGGATGAGCATGAACGGCGTGAGCCACGAGACGTGCTTCTGGAGGGGCGGGAAGTCGATCTGCTTGTCTGCCATCTCCGTCTCCTCCTAGGCCCCGGGGCCTGTCGGGCGGTCGAGCGCCCCTGAGGCCCTCAACGTGGCCGCCTGATGCCGGAGCTTGCGGTGCTCCAGCATCACGAACCCGATGAAGGCGAGGACCATGACCGTGATTCCGAGCACGGTCATGATGTAGGTGCCGGTCGAGTTGGCGCCGCCGAACGTCCAGAAGTCGGAGATGTCCTCGCTCCACTCGTCGAACGGGAATGCGTCGAACATCGCCTAGCTCCTCTCTCCCGTGCCGACGGGCGTCGTGGGTTTCCCGTTCGCTTGCCAGTAGGCGTCGAGCAGCACGGGCGCCGAGTCGACCTCGCGCCCGTCGGGCTCGACGATGACCTCGGGCACACGCTCGAACTCCGGGAAGAAGTCCTGCCCGAACTCGGCCAGGTCGAGGCCTTCGAGCTCGACCTCTGGCGGGACGCGCAGGAGGTTGAGCTTCTTCAGGATCCAGCTCGCCGCGTAGCCGGGGAGGAAGGCGAGCGGGAGGAACGCCAGCATCCCCATGAGCTGGCCGCCGAACGAGGACTCGACCTGGTTGATCCCGGTCGGATACCCGCCGGCGAAGATGCCGACGAGGAACACGCCGTAGAAGCCGCACACCCCGTGCACGGCCACCGCCCCCACCGCGTCGTCGACCCGCAGCTTCTTCTCGATGTAGTTCCCCGCCCAGACCGCGAGCATGCCGCCGGAGATCGAGAGCAGGTACGCGAGCGATGGGTGGTACACATCCGCGCCCGCGGAGACCGAGATCACTCCGGCGAGTCCGCCGGACAGGGTCCAGAAGGGATCGCCCTTGCTCGCGAACCACCCGCCCGTGAAGCCGCCGGCGAAGCCGACGGTGATCACGAACGCGATCGCGCCGAGCGTCGTCGGCGAGCCGTAGATGTTGAGCCAGCCCGGGAAGATCGTGGACTGGATCACGAGGCACGCGGCGTAGAAGCCGTAGAAGCCCGTGAAGATCAGCATCAGCCCCATGAGCGTGAGGTGGATGTTGTGGCCGCGGAAGCTCCTGGCCATGCCGTCCACGGTGTACTTCCCGATCCTCGGCCCGAGATTCAGCAGGACGCCTAACGTGAAGGCTCCGGCGACGCCATGCACGACGAGCGACGCGATCGAGTCGTGGAAGCCGTAGCGCGTGGTGAGCCAGCCGCCCGAGCTCCAGCCCCAGGCCGCGTCCATGATCCAGACGGCGGACCCGAGGATCGAGCCGAGGATGAGGAACGCCGAGAGCCGGACGCGCTCGATCAGGGCCCCGGACATGATCGACGCCGTCGTCCAGGAGAAGAGGAGGAAGGCAAGGAAGAAGACTCCGCTGACATGGTCCTGGAGGTTCGGTCCCATCGCCGCCGACCAGGGCGCTGTGGCCCCGCAGAACCCCTCGAACGCATCCGGGCTCGCGTGACCCGACTTCGGCCAACCCTCCTGGAAGCAGCCGTAGATGTACCAGCCGAAGTAGTAGAACGTCGGCGTGACGACGGCGATGGTGAGGATGTTCTTCATCGCCGTCGACATGATGTTCTTGCGTCTCGAGGCCCCCGCCTCGTACGCCATGAAGCCGACGTGGATCAGCCACATGATGACGACGGTGAAGAAGTAGAACTGCTCGGTCAGGATGGCCGAGTCGAGATCGATCCGGGTGACTTGCTCCTCCAGCTCGGGGGCTTGCGCGATCCAGGACGTGACGACCGACACGGTCATTCCTCCCTCGGGGGCGGGGGTCGCCGCACAGCGCGGTGTGCGGGGACCGTATGAAGCCGGCTTTCGCGTTTCCATGTCCGCGGCTGCTGACGTTGCGGCCGCCGGTATGTGCGCTACCTACACAGGCGTGTCAGGGCCGTGACACAGCTCCCGTTGCGGCGTCGACCAGGAAGCTCTCGATCCTCGTCGGCTGTCCCTGGGCGTCGAGCTTCTTCGAGAGCACGACGCCCCAGTAGGCACGCGGAGGGATGCCGCGCTGGATGAAGCGCGCCTGCGCACAGCGCACGTCCGAGCACGGCTCGAACGAGGCGTTCTCCTTCGCGATCTCGATGGCCTCTTCGTAGGTGATCTCCCGGCCGGCCGACGCGCAGGTGCGCGCCGCTATGAGCGCGAGGCCGAGCACGAGCGCGAGCAGCACGATCCTGCCGAGGGTGCTGTCCCGCAGTCCGCGCCGCACCTTCGGCTCGGACGGCGGGCCGCCGTTACCCGCTGCTGGCGTTCCAGCGTCGGTAGAGGCCATATGCCCTGAGGAAGAGGTAGCCGATGAAGTGCGTCATGAGGACGAGCAGCAGCCACCAGATCCACCACGCGTAGTGCGGGGCCGGCTGCATCTCGCGGAGCTCGATCACGGTCAGGTACAGCGCCACGGCGAGCGTGAGCAGCAGGAGGACCGGGGCCGTGCCGAGCAGGAGGAAGAGGAGCACGCGTCCATCCTCGCGATGCGGCTCGGCCGCGGCAAGTAGCGTCCGGCGCTACGCGGCCAGGCGATCGGGCTCGGTCGACGCGTGCGACGGCGCGGCCAAGAGATACCGGATTCGGCGGAGCTCCTCGCGGAGCTCGTCGGGGCCGTGGCCGTACAGCGGCGAGGCGCCGTCCCCGAGCAGCCGTGCGGTCAGCGCGACCCCGCGCGCCTGGGCGCCGTCCGCGCGGAGGAGCATCACGACCTCGCGTGCCTCGGGCTCGGTGAACCGGAGCGAGAGCACGCCCGGCGGCAGCTGGTACGCGGGGAGGATGCTGTACCAGCGCTCGGCGTCGCGCAGCAAGTGCTCGAGTGAGCGTGCGATCCGCTCGCGCTCCTCCGTCGAGGTGAGCCGCCGTCTGTGGCGGTCGACGATCTTGAGCCGGAGCGTGCTGTCGTGGCCTGCGGCGATGAGCTCCTCGACGACCTCGCGCGTGCGCGTCCGGAAGTAGGGCAGCGCGACGAGGAGGCCCAGCTGGACGATTCCGGCCGCGCCGAGAACGGCAGGGGCCGATGCGGTTCCGCGAACGAGCCCGACGACTGCGAAGGCGAGCGGGAGTGTCGTGATCAGGATCTGGGCGGTCAGCGCGCGGCGCCGGGCGAGCACGTGGACGAGCTCGTGGTCGTCACCGAGGACGGAGGCAGCCTCGGCCTCATCGGCGTGGGGTACCACGCGCGCGATCCGCGCGAGCATGCGCAAGGGTCCGAACCTGTCCGCAGCGTTCCGCATCGAGCCACCTCGAGCCACCTCGAGCCAGGGTAGAGACAGAGCTGCAAAGAACGGCTAAAGACGGCTCGCTCAGGATCGCTCGACCGGGGACTTGCTCGTGGTCTCGGTCCGCTGTGGACGAGTCGGCGCGGAATCGGCACGGAGTCGCGTCCCACCTGTGCGGATCTCGGCGATACGCTCGAACGCGGGTGGAGGGTGGTCAAACACCCCACCCAGGGTGGGGCCGTGGGGGGCGGGATCGGCTCAACTCCAGGGGTATGGCGAGCTCGAGACGGGGTGGAGGTCTCCCGTCCGGAAGCGCTCGTACCGGAACGGGTACAGCAGCCGCGAGTGTTCGCCGACGAGCACGTTCGCGACCTCGCGTCCGACCCCGATCATCTTGTACCCGTGGTTCGAGTCGAGGATCGCGTACAGGTTCGGTCGGAAGTAGTCGAAGACGGGGAAGTTGTCCGCGGTGAACGCGCCGACGCCGCCCGAGCGGGCGACTCTGTACAGCGGCCGGCAGCCCTCGAACCGCGACATCGCGTGCGAGAGCGCCGCGCAGAAGAGGTCGGGGAAGGCGGGGTCGATGTCGGTCGTCTGCGGATACGGGTCGAGCTCGACGTCGCCTTCGACGACGAGCGGTGACCCCCCGCCCTGCACCGAGTGCCGGTCGCGCTTGAAGTAGATCCCCCACAGCTCGTCGGTGACGAGATCGCCGCTGTCGGTGTAGAGCGGCGCGTCGGTGTCGAGGTGGATCACGGGCGGCGCCCCGCCGTCCGCGGTCGCGAACGCCGCCGGGTCGATCCCGACCTCGCCCTCCTGCAGGTTCCAGTACGTCCACATCGGCCGGTCGCGGACGACGTCGCCCGAGGGCGTGTGCACGTCGATCGTCTCCGGCAGCCCGAGCATGGCCCAGAACCGCTTCGCCCACGGCCCAGGCGCGATCACGACCTGCTCGCCGACCTCGATGCGGCCCTCCGAGGTCTCGACCGCCGAGATCGACCCGTCGGAGCCCTCCTCGAACCCGGTGACCTCGACCCCCGTCACCAGCGAGACGCCGGCCTCGCGGCACTTGCGCACGAGCCCCTCGACCGAGTCCATGTTGAACGCGAACCCGCCCTGGTGCTCGTGCAGGCAGGCGGTCACGCCCCGGGCGCGCCAATCGGGGAAGAGCGCCTTCATATGCGCGTCCACCTCGGCCTCGCCGACGATCAGCTCCGACGAGTAGCCGATCCGTTCCTGCCGTTCGTAGGTGGCCGTGAGATCCGCCTCTTGCACCGACGCCCCGAGCGCGATGTACCCGACCGGGTTGTACGCGTACGCCTCCGGGTCGGACTCCCAGACCTCGACGCACGCCTGCATCAGCTCGCTCATCGCAGGCTGGAAGTAGTTGTTCCGGACCACGCCGCACGCGATGCCCGAGGCGCCGGCGCCGGGGTGCGACTTGTCGAGGACGACGATGTCCGCGCCCGACCCGCCGCCGCGTGCCGACAGCTCTCGCGCAAGGTGATACGCGGTCGAGAGCCCGTGGATCCCGGCTCCGACGACGACATAGGGACTGCGCTTCGGGATCATCTATTGCGCTAGTGGCAACGACGTTGCGGAGAACGAGATGCTAGCAGGGCCGCGCGCGGACGGTCGAGCGCCCGCGCGCGGCCCTGCAACGATCGCTCAGTCCGCCGGCACGGTCGCCGGCGGCGTCCCGGTAACGATCCCCGGCTCCACCGACGGAACTCCGTTTCCGGAAACCGGTTCGGTGTCCAGCACGAGGTCCCAGTCGCCCTTGTCGACGCCGGTGACCTGTTCCTCCTCGGACAGCCGCAATCCGGTCGTCCGCTCGAGGATCGGCGCCAGGACGGCCGCGGTCACGACGCCCGCCCCGACCACGACCACGAGGCCGATCACCTGCCAGAGTACGTTGATCTCAGCGTTCTGGAACGCAAAGTCGCCCTCGGTGAGGAAGAAGTGCCCGCCCGTGGCGGTTCCCCAGCTGACGAGCCCGACCATGATCAGCCCGTACGAGCCCGCGCCGAGGAACAGCGGCGTGAGCTTGTGCTCGTCCCACCGGCGCGCCTGGCTGAACTCGTACACCGCGTAGCAGACGATCGGCGCCCCCATCGCGACGAGCAGCGTCTGCCACGGCTTGTAGACGTCGAAGGCGGGGGCGCACGCGACGTAGCCGCCGAGCGGGCCGAGCAGGAGGTAGATGTAGCTCCGCTTCCAGTACGCGATGGCCGCGCCGGTGAGCGCGCCGCCGGCCCACGCGAGGCCGAGGTTGTTGAACGCGATGCCGACGCTCGTGTCCGCCATCGTGACGCTCACCGCGAACGCCTCGGGCGCGTAGAAGAAGAGGCAAGAAAGGATGACCATGGGCAGGCCGGCGAAGATGACGGCGACGCCGGCCGTCGTCAGACCGAGGTTGTACGAGCGGTACTCCGGAACCTTCGGATGGGGCTCGTACATACCGGGCCGCGAGCCGACCTTGCGGACGAGGACGAGCGCCATCCCCGCCGGGAAGAGGTACACGAACCCGATCCCGAAGAAGTCGTGGAAGCCGGCATTGGTGAGGGGGCCGGTCGACCCCCAGGCCAGCCAGCTCACGACCGACGAGACGACCGCGGCCACGACGCAGATCACGTAGTACGCCGCCGGCTTCATCCGCTCGGTCACCGAGAGGTGGATGAGGACGTTGACGATGCCCGCGAAGCTGGCGAGGAAGAAGATGAAGATCTGCTGGTTGTTCAGGGCGGCGCCCATGCCGCCGTCGGCCGCCGGGTCGACGTTCTGCGCGAGGTCGTTCGCGAACGAGCCCCCGAGCCACCAGTCCTTGATCGCCTGCCAGTACGGGTCGGCGATGTCGAACGCGACGTAGTACTGCCAGTTCCAGATCGCGAACCCGATGAGGAAATAGACGACGAAGCCGATGAAGAACCCCACCATCTTCTCGACCGCCGCAGCGAAGACGTTCACCCGCCGGACGCCGCCGCTGTCGACCATCAGCAGGCCGGCCAGGATCATGAGCGCCCCCACGGTGCCGGACGCGTAGACGAGGTTTTGCAGGAGCGAGTTCGTCGTCACCTGCTCGGGGAACTCGGGGGCGGCCTGCGCCAGCCAGGTAGCTAGCTGCATCGGCGACTCCTTTCACTGGGGAGGCTGGCGGAGCCAGGACGGCAACTGGGCACGTCCGACGTGAGCGGGGCGCTCACGCGAACCCTCCGCCATCACGGTGCAAGCGGACTACCGCCAAGAGGGGTCGATTATCGGGGGGTCGCCGTGCGATTTTCAAGTCTCGGAGTAGAGTCAACGCCCGAAGATGGCCATGCCCACCGATGTCCCCCCGGAGGAGTTCGAGGTCGCGCTCGAGACTGCGATCTCGGCGCCCGAGGCGTTCGGCGCGTCGTTCGACGCCGCGCCGGCGGCGGAGGCGCTCGAGCTGGGAGCCGGCCTCGAGGGCGATCCCGCGATCGCGTTCCGGCGCACCCTCGGGATGTTTGCGACCGGGGTCACCATCATCACCGCGCGGTCCGGCGAGCAGGTGCACGGGATGACCGCGAACGCGTTCATGTCCGTGTCGCTGCGGCCACCGCTCGTGCTCGTGTCGGTCGACCGGCGCGCGCGCATGAGCAACCTCCTGCACGAGGGCGTGCGCTTCGGCGTAAACGTGCTCGAGGCGGCCCAGGCTTCTCTGTCGGATCACTTCGCCGGCCGCGCGATCGAGAGCGCCGAGGAGCCCCGCTTCGAGCTCGTGCACGACACGCCGCTCGTGGAGGGCGCGCTCGCGCACCTCGTCGCGCGCGTCGTCCGCTCGTACTGGGGCGGCGACCATTCGCTCTTCCTCGGTCAGGTCGAGTACGCGCACTACGGAGCGGGGCAGCCCTTGCTCTTCCACGGCGGCCGCTACGAACGGCTCGTGCGCGAAGCGCGCGATTCGGCGTTCCTGCCGAAGGAGCTCCTGGAGCCGATTCTCGCTCTCGGCGCGGAGCGCTCCTACGCGGACGGCGAGGCGATCATGCGGCGTGGCGAGCCCGGGGACGAGCTCCTGCTCGTGGTCGAGGGCGAGGTGCGCGTCGAGCGGCCCGGCCGGACCCTCACGCTCGGCGCAGGCGACCTCATCGGCGAGATCGAGGTGCTCGACCCGGTCGGTTCGCGCATCGCCGACATTCATGCAGTCGGGACAGTGCGCTGCATCGCCGTCACGCGCGCGAGCCTCATCGCCGCGCTCGAGGCCGACCCCCGAGCAGCGGTCGGCCTGATCGAGATTCTCGCGGCGCGCTTCCGCGAGACGGCCTGAGCTACGGCTCGAGCTCCCAGGGCCCCCAGTCCGGAATCTCGACCTCGTCCAGCATCGCCTGCGCCTCGGCACGCATCGCGGGCGTCGGGTCGCGCCGGCCGAAGAGGACCCGCAGGTCGACGGTCGTCGCCTCATCCACCGTTGCCCAGAGCCGATACTCGGGGATGTCGCGCACCTGGCCCTCCCAGCTCTCGTACCGCTCGAAGGTCCCGAGCTCGAAAGGAGGCTCGCGGCGCGCGAACTCGGGCGGGAACCGACTCGTGCGCGTGAGACCGAGCCAGATCGCGATGCCCTCTCGCGGCAGGCGCTCGAGCGTGCGAAACGGCGGGAGCGCGTTCCACTCGTCCGCCCAGGGGATCGTGGCCGCCCAGGTCGTCGTGAACTCGCCGTCCGCGTCGACGTCGTCGGGGGCACTCGCTCCGATGTGCCACCCGGGCCGCGCGGCGAAGCGAGCCGGCTCGACGACGCCGTCGTAGAAATCTCCGGCCGCGACCTCGAGCGACCCGAGGATCTCGTTCACCTCGGTGAGCGTCCGCGGCACCGGCGGGCGCGACCCGGTCTCGACGAAAAGGACGAAGAGCCGCCCCGACCGTTGGAAGGTTCGGCGGGCGCCGCCTGCGAAGTCGCGTGCGTCGAGCCGGAGGTCGCCGGTGAGCTCGGGGTACTCGTCGAGGTCGGTCGGCGGGCTCGCGTTCTCGCGCCCGGTCTCGAAGAGCTGAAGCTGCGCGTTCTCGGTCTCCGCGACGAAAGCGCCGCGCGTGAGGCTTGCTTCCCAGCCGTCGGGGACGGAGACGGAGATCCCGTACCGCGGGCCGACGACGCGCGAGTCGCCCTGCTCCTGCTCCGCTCCCGCACGCTGCGCAGAGCGCCGCGAGCACGACGAGCGCGGGCCTACGAGCCATGCCCGGGATACGACGCGACGCCCGCGCGAGGTCCGCGAGCCGCCAAACTCCAATCCGGCATGAGCTCCCTCCCCCGACCCGGCTCGCTGCGCGCGGCGCTGCTCGGCCTCGCGATCGGGCTCGCGCTCGCGGACTCCTCGATCGTCACGCTCGCGCTCCCCGAGATCCTCGGCGACTTCGACGTCAGCATCACCGACGTCGCGTGGGTGCTGACGTCGTTCAACCTCGTGCTCGCCTTGCTCGCGGTGCCCGCCGCGTACGTCGCTCGGCGCCGGCCGCGGGAGGCGTTCGCGATCGGGGTCCTCGTCTTCGCGGCGGCGTCGCTCGCCTGCGGGCTCGCCCCCGAGTTCGAGGTGCTCGTCGCCGCGCGCTGCGTCCAGGCAGTCGGCGCCGCGCTGATCGTCACGGCCGCGCTCGACCTGCTCTCGGAGACGCTCGGGAGCGACGAGCGCGCGGTCGGGGTCTGGGTGACGGCGGGCATCGTCGGCGCGGCTCTCGGACCGGCCGCGGGAGGCGTGCTCACGCAGGTGCTCGGCTGGGAGTCGATCTTCCTCGTGCAGGTGCCGATCGCGCTCGTCCTGCTGCTCGCGCTGCGCGGGCTCCAGGCGCGACCGCTCCCCGCTCCCGCCGGACGGCCGCAGGTGCTCGCGAACGCGGCGCTGCTCCTCGTCTCGGGCGGGCTCGTCGCCGCGCTCTTCCTGATCGTGCTCCTGCTCGTCGACGGCTGGGGGATGTCGCCCGCGGCGGCCGGGCTCGTGGTGACGGTGATGCCGGCCGTGGCGATCGTCGTCGCGCGCTTCCGGCCGCGCTCGCTGGGTGTGCGAACTGCGGTCGCGAGCGGGGTAATCCTTGTCGCCGGCGGTCTGGCCGCGCTCGCGTTCATGCCGCGCGCGGGCTGGGCGTGGACTATCCCACCGCAGATCCTCGTCGGTGCCGGCCTCGGCCTTGCGCTCGCGGGCCTCACCGAGCTCGCGCTCGGCGGCCGCCCGGACCAGGTCGTGCACGGTGGCTGGACGCTTGCCGCGCGCCACGCAGGGGTCGTCCTCGGGCTGCTCCTGCTCGCGCCGGTGCTGACGACCGCGCTCGAGGAGAGCCGGGAAGAGGCCATCCGCGCGGGGGCGGCCCAGGTGCTCGACAGCCGGATCCCGCCGCTCGACAAGCTGCGGGTCGCCCAGGACGTCCTCGACGAGGTCGCACGGGCCAACGACGCGGGGGAGCTGCCCGACGTCCAGCGGGCGTTCGAGGACCGGCCCGACGACGAGGAGTGGGGTGAGCTCGTGTCCGGGCTCCAGGAGCAGCTCGACCGCGCGGTCACGAGCGCGTTCTCGGGCCCGTTCCTGCTCGCGGCGGCGCTCGCTCTCGCCGCGCTCGTTCCGCTCGCTCTCATCCGCCGGAGGGCGGCGTGAGAGCGTTGCCGCTGCTCGTGGCCGTCGGCCTCGTCGCCGCGGTCGTCGTCCCGTACCTCGCCCTCGGCGGCGCTTCGTACGAGCCGACTCCTGTCGCCGACCCGTGCGCCACGCGCGAGTGGCGCGATCCGGGCGACGTCGAGGAGGCGCTGGAGCAGATCGCGCTCTCGGCGCTCGACGGAGCCGCCTGCGAGCTCGGCGTCTCGCGCGAGGACCTCGTCCTCGCGGTGCGGAACGAGGACGCGCTCGAGAGCTTCGCCGAGGAGCACGGGATCTCGCGTGAGGACGCGGAGCAGGCGGTCCGGGACGGCCTGCTGCGCGCAGTCGACGATGCGGAGGAGGCGGGTGCGATCGGGGAGAGCGTCGCGTCGCTGGCGCGGCGCGTCGTCGAGACGGTGCCGCCCTGGCTCGTCCTGGAGACGCTCCAGAGCCTGGATTTCCTCCTGCCCGACTAAGGAAGCTTCGCTGCGAGCGCCTCTCAGCGCGCGGGGGTTCCGGGACCCGCATGGCTCGCCACGATGCGGCCCGCGGCGTCGATCACGACCACGAGAAAGCCGTCGCGCCGCAACGCCTCGACCTCCCCGAGGGCGAACGACTCGATCAGGAGCGCGGCCGGGTCTTCTCGGGGTCGTAGAACGGGATGCGCACGACCGTCGCGGGGATGCGCTTCTGGAGGCCGTCGAGCTTGCCGACCTCGACCTTCGTCCCGGGCTCGGCGTACTGCACCGCGATTCGGCAGAGCGCGACGTTCTGCTTGAGGATCGGGCTGCGCGTGCCGCTGGTCACGACGCCGACGCGCTGGCGTCCCGAGTAGACCTCGTCCCCGTGGCCGGCGGTCTCGTTCCCGTCGAGCTCGAGCCCGACGAGCACGCGCTGCGGGTGCGCCTTGCGCTCCTCGAGCGCGGCCCGCCCGACGAAGTCCTCGTCCGTCTCGAGGTCGACCGTGAACCCGATGCCCGCCTCGAACGGATCGACCTGGTCGTCGAACTCGCTCCCGGCGAAGATGAGACCGGACTCGATCCGCAGGATGTCGAGCGCCTCGAGCCCGAGCGGCGTGAGGCCGTGCTCCTGCCCCGCCTCCCAGATCGCGTCCCAGACCGCCGGCCCGTCGGAGGGGTGGCACCAGACCTCGTAGCCGAGCTCGCCCGTGTAGCCGGTACGCGAGACGACGATCGGAATCCCGTCGTACGTCCCGATCCGCCCCACCGTGAAGCGGAACCACCGGAGATCCTCGAGCGAGGTCTGCGTCGGTGGCGTCCACACGATCTTCTTCAGGAGCTCCCGGCTCTCCGGCCCCTGGACAGCGACGTTGTGGAGCTGGTCGGTCGACGGCTTGACCCAGACCTTGAGCTCGTGCCGGTCTGCGAGCTCCTTGAGCCAGATCCCGTCGTACTCGTCCCCGCCGACGAAGCGGAAGTTGTCCTGCCCGAGCCGGTAGACGGTCGCGTCGTCGATCATCCCGCCGGTCTCGTTGCAGACCGCGGTGTACGTCACCTGCCCGACCGAGAGCCGCCGCGCGTCGCGCGTGATCGCCTTCTGGATGAGCGTCTCCGCGTCGGGGCCGAGGACCTCCCATTTGCGGAGCGGGGAGAGATCCATGATCGCCGTCTTCTCGCGGCACGCCCAGTACTCCGCCACCGCGCCCTCGTTGTCGAAGCAGTGCGGGAGCCAGTAGGCCCTGTATTCGACGAACGACTTCGTCAGCTCCGATGTGCGCGGATGGAACGACGTCTCGCGCGTGAGCACGGGCTCGGCCTCCGCCGTCACGCGGTGCGCGATCGCGACCGAGAACGTGTTGTCGGGCGCATAGACCCGCACGTGCACCGGCGTGATCTGCCAGCCGTTCGCCGGATCGATGTCGTCCGGGCACGCGGAGGACGCGCACACGAGATCCGTCATCGCGCGCAGGAGCACGTAGTCGCCCGGGCGCGACCACGGCTCGTCCATGACGAAGATCATGTTCGCGTCGAAGCCGGTGTTGTAGAAGAAGTTGAGCGCCTCCCAGCCTTTCCGCGGCGCGATCCCGTGCTGGTCGATCTGCCCGTTGAAGTTCTCGCTGCAGTTGACGTGGCCCGGGTAGCCCATGTCCTCGTAGTACTTGGCCGTGCAGGCGAGGGCGAACGTGTCGTGGCGGCCGACGGTGTCGCGGACGACCTCCACGAGCGGGTCCATGTCGACGTCGTAGAACTTCCCCTGGAGGCCGGGCTGCGGGTAGGCCTGGCCCATGAGACTTCGCGTCGTCGTCGCGTCGAGTCCGCGCTCGAGTCCGTTCTCGAGCTTCGCGCGGTGGAACGCGAGGAAGTCCGAGCACTGCTTCCCCTCGACGTCGATCACCTGGATGAACTCGCCAGCTCGCACCTCGTACGCGAGCGCGGTCGCCGCGTCGATGCGGACGTCGAGGCGCGGCTCGGCGAGGGGCGGCGGGAGCTCGTCCTGCTCGTACGCTCGCGGCTCGGTACGCCGCACCTCGACCAGGAGCTCGGACGGGGGAGGGGCGCCGTCGACGATGCGTCCTCCGGGCGCGGCCACGACGACCGTCACCGCGCGATCGGCCCGGAACGCCTGCGACGAGCCCGGAGGCGACCACTCGCCGAAGAGCCGCACCGCCGTCGCCTCCGCGGGGTCGAGCCCGCGCGCGGCGAGCTCGCGCCAGAGCAGCGAACCGTCGCGATCGCGGAGCGCGTCCCGGATCACCGTCGCGGGCGCGTCGGCCGTCGCACCGAGCGCCGCGGCGTCGTCGCGCGAGCGCCCGTCGAGCACGCTGAGCTCGGCCAGCTGCCCGCCGTCCTTGTCGACCACGGTCAGCCGCTCGTCCGGGCCGAGCGAGAGCACGGTTGCGCCTCCCGGCCGCACGAGGTACGTCTCGAGGAACGGGTCCTCGGGAAGCAGCCCGCGCACGAGCGGTGAGGTCGTCACGTCACGCCCCCGCGGGCGCCTTCGCCTCCATCTCGGCTGCCTCGGTCATGAGCTTCTCGGCGAGCTCGCGCTTTCCGTCGGCGTCGAGCTTCTTGACCTCGTTCTCGACCGCGCGCCGGTTGTACGTCTGGTTCCAGTAGTCGAGCGAGTCGAAGCCGAGGAGCACCGCCTTGCCGACGAACTGGCGCAGCACCTCGTTCGTCGGGCCCATGACCCAGCCGGCCTTCGCGTCGCGGAGGTAGCGCTCGAGCTCCATGTCGCGCTTGTAGCCGGAGCCTCCGCAGGCGTGGAGCATCTTGTCGACGACGTGCGCGACGTTCTTCGCCGCGATGAACTTGATCTGCCACGCCCAGTGCAGGAAGTCGGCCCGCGCGAACTCGCCGGGCGCGAGCACCTTCGTGTTGTTGTCGGTCGCGTCGTCCATGGCCGCGGCGACGGAGTAGACGAACGAGCGCGCGGCGTTCGTGTCCATGACCGCCTCGCCGACGTAGTCCTGGATCGTCGGGTAGTCGGCGACGCGGAGGCCGACGTCGACATGCCGCTTGCGCGTCGTGTGCCGCTTCGCGATGTCGATCGCGCCCATCGCGAGCCCGTTCCAGACCGACGAGGAGCCGATGAGGAACCACGGGTCGACCGACTCGTCGTTCGATGCGGCGCCGTCACCCTCGGGGCCGACGAGCTGCTCGGCCGGAACGTCCACGTTCGGCACCTCGAGCGGCCCGGACTGGTTGCCGCGCAGACCGAGCGCGTCCCAGAGGGAGGGCTGCGACTCGACGTCCTCACCGTCGATGACGAAGACCGAGAGGTCGTCGTAGCCGGAGAAGTCGGGGCTCGTCGTCTGGACCACGTAGAAGTCGGCGAAGCCGGCCGAGGTCGTCCACGACGCCTTCTTGCGCACGTTGTAGCCGCCGTTCGAGCGCTCGGCACCGGACGAGATCGGGTACCAGAAGTGCGACCCGGTCTCCGGGTCCGAGTACGAGAGCGTCCCGATCTTGCCGGTCCCGAGGGGGCGGATGTACTTGTCGATCAACTCCGGCGTCGGCCGCAGCATGATCGTGTTCACCGCGCCGATGTGCATGACGTAGCACATTGCCGTGGACGCGCAGCCGTAGCGCGCGATCGTCTCGCAGACCATTCCGTACGCGACGTGGTTCTCGCCGAGGCCGCCGTACTCCTCGGGAACGGTGAGCGCGAGGAAGCCGTGCTCGCCGAGGAGCTCGAGGTTGCGCCGCGGGAACAGGAGCTCGTCGTCGGAGCGCTTCGCGTTCGTCCGCAGCTCCTTCTCGCAGAGCTCGATCAGGAGCGCGCGCAGCTCCTTCTGGCGGTCGGTGTAGAACCAGTCGGGGTCCCACTCGTAGCCGAGCCCCCAGAAGGGCTCGGCGCCCCACATCTTCTCGGACATGCCCACCTCCGTGCGGCGTCGCTGGCCGCGTCATCGTAGAACCGGCCGGACGCGCGGGCAACCGCGACCCAGCCGGAAGGGCTGTTGTATTCGGAGTGCATGTCCCCTAAGCTGGACGGCGGGGATGGGCGGGGAGTAGAAACAGACACGTAGCGGTAGTGGGGCTTGCGGCGCTCTGGACAGGCCGCCCATCCCCGCTTCGCTGACGAGGGGCCGGTCACCGGGGCGTCGCGGGACTTACCTTTGGAATCAGTCGCGCGCTCGAGGTCTTGGGCTTGCTAGGAGGCCGCGGCCGTAGCCTCGGGGGTGGCCACGGCTGCGGCCTGGTAACGCGCCGGCGGATGCGCATCCGCACCGAGCGCGTTCGGGCGAACTGGGGAACCGGATCTAGCAGGTCATGGGAATCGTCTTGACGGTGCCAGCGGTCACCGGCACGTTGGAGATGGTCTGCCCCCCGTACGTCTCGGTCGTCCCCGAGGCTGCGCCGGTCAGCGGCACGACGGCCGTGTTCGCGACGGTGAGCGTGATGCTCTCGCACGGGATCAGCGTCCCGTCCACCCCCGAGACGTCGTACGCCATACGTCGTCTCATCAGCTCGCCCGCCTGCTTCTGGGTGAGATTCCGGACGGGCAGGTTGTAGACCTGGTCGTACTTGTCGAAGGTCGCCTCGAGCAGGTCGCCGAGCAGGAAGTTGTTCCCGCTGTAGCGACCGAGGTTCGCCTGGTGGAACATCCACGGGTCGAGATCCCAGCGCATCATGTAGCTCAGGAGATCGTTCGACTCGAGGTCGAGGATCTGCTCGAACGTCTGCTCCGTCGGCCAGATCTTCCACGGCGAGGTCGACGGGCTCCCTAGCCAGTAGAACCAGTTGTACTCGTCGACCCATTCGGTGGGCGTCCTCAGACTGTAGAAGAGGTTGTTCGCCCGCCGCGGGATGATGAGGATCTGCGGCTGGAACTGTGAGTGGAAGCCGGCGTTGGGCGTCGGGTTGGCCCACTCCGGTCGCGACGCGTCGCTGATGAAGTAGCGGATCCCGTGGTCGAACGCGGCCTGCTGGAAGTTCGGGTTCGTGAGGCCGGAGATGTCCGGCTGCACCATCGCTTCGCGGGCGTAGTTGGTGAAGCCGAGGTCGAGTGCCCACTGGTGATTCGCGGAGAGCTCGAGCGCGGCGTCCGCATAGCTGATCGCGTCGAGGTTCATGTGCGTCAGCGTGTGGTTGACGAAAGAGAAGTTCGCCTGCAAATTCCGGACCATCGGCGTCAACGTGTCGCCGTTCGGCGTCAGCGGGTCGTCCTCCCACAGCTCCGGGTCAGCTCCCTCGCCGTTGAATGCCCACTCCAGCCGAAAGCTCCCGAAGTTCGGGCGGTTCCGCATCGCGTTCTGCCAGTTGACGATGTTCTGGAAGTCGGGGCCGTCGAGCCGGTAGCGCAGACCCGTCGTGTCGCTGTTCGCGTTGACGTCCCACATGTCGGAATCGATGAACAGGTCGTCGACCTGCACGTTGACGCTCACGTGCCGCTCGCCGAGGAAGACCCCGCGCGTGACCCAGTTGATCAGCCCGTACGAGAGCAGCTGCGAGTGCAGCAGGAACGGGTTGTTGGCGGCAGTCACCGCGAGGTTCTCGCGACCGTCGGTGTACGTCCTCGTGGACGCGATCACGTGTCCGCTCGGCGTCGTGAGGAGCGGCGTCACGTTCGCATCACGCTTCGTCGCGAGGTACACCCAAGCCCCCTTGAACGTGACCGGGTTGGACGCGTGCAGGTAGGGGAATACCGCTCGACCGGCGGAGCTCAAAGCGGCGGTGAGCGGCGTCGTCAGCGTGTCCTGCTGAGTGACGAGGTTCAGGCCATAGTCGTCCGGCGCCCCGAACGGGAACGTGAACGACGTCACCTGGCGCACCTTGAACGCCGCCTCGTAGCTCCAGAGCGTCTGCCACTCCTCGGCCGTGAAAGCGCTGACCCAGTTCTCGGGCTGGCCGGGGGGCGCGGCGTTGTGGGTGAGGTTGCCCGTCGTGAGGATGACTCCCTGGTAGAGCCCCGTCGCCCCGTTCACGAGCAACTGCGGCGTGAGGGTCGTCTGTGTCGCGATGAGAGTCGTGAAGGGAACGCCGAGTTGACGCAGGAAGGCCTGGATGGCCGGCAGGTCAGTCTCGTTGCCGTCGGCCGACACGACGAGAATCCGCATCTTCAAGGGCTTCTTCGCCGCGAGGATCGTCCACGACTTCGACGCGACGGGGCTCGTCATGGCCCCGCCGACCGCGCGGACCTCGAACGTGTGCGCGCCGACCGCGACGTTGGGGTAGCTCGCCGGGCTCCCGCAAGCCGCGAACGCAGCGGTGTCGAGGCGGCACTGGAAGCCGACGTCCGACTGTGTGTGGCCAAAGGTGAAGGAGGCCGAGGTCTGTTCCGTCGTCGGCGCCGGTGCAGCGCTGATCGTAGGAGCCATGAGCCCGATCGTCCACCCAAACGAGGTCGCCGGGCCAGTGCTACTCGAGTTGAGCGCTCGCACGCGGAACTCGTGCCCGCCGAATCCGAGTGGGCCCCCGTACGACTGCGGAGAGGCGCACGCCGTCCATACGGTCGTGTCGAGCTGGCACTGGAAGCCGGTGGCACCGGCGCTCGAGAACGCGAACGTCGCATTCCGGTCGAACGTCGAGCTGGGCGGCGCCGAGATCAGCGTGGGCGCCGCTAGCGGCGGCACCGTCGGCGTCCTGGTGATCGTCCAGGAGGCGGTCGCCGCCGGGCCGGTCGCGCGTGCGTTCCGGGCACGAACACGGAACGTATGCGACCCGAGGCCGAGGTTCCGGTACGCCTTCGGGCTCACGCAGGCCGAGAACGCCCTTCGGTCCAGGCGGCACTGGAACTTCAGGCCCTGGAGGCCGTGGATGAAGCCGAACGACGCCGTCCTGTCGGTGGTCCTCGCGGGCGGCTTCGCCGTGATCTTGGGCCGCCCCGGTGCCGTGACCGTCCAGGTGTAGCCGCGGACGCGGCTCACGCCGCTCGTGTTGCGCGCTCGGACGCGGAACTTGTGCTTCCCGAGCTTGAGCGGGCCGCGGTAGGCCTTCTGGCTCGCGCACGGCTTGAATGGCGCGGAGTCGAGCCGGCACTCGTAGGCGGTCGCCGTCGGGCTCACGTATGAGAACGTCGCTGTCAGCTCGGCGGTCCTCCGCTTCGGCTTGGCGACGAGCTTCGGGGCTGGAGGAGCGGCGCCCGCGCCCACTGCCGCGAGCATCGGCATGACACCCAGGCGGTGGAGATCCGCCGCGGACTTCGCCTTGGTCCGCCGCGTGGGCCCCGGCTTCGGCGCGAACAGCCCGCCGAGGTTCGTCGGCGCGTGCTGGAGCATGCCGGCGCGCCTCGAAGCCTTCGCCGTGGCGGCCGCCGCAAGGTCGGGCGCCGCCTCGTGGTCGTGGTCGAGCTCGGCGCTCGCCGTCGTCTGGCCGCTGCCGGCCGCTCCGCCCGCGAGCGCCGCGCCCAGACCGAGCGCCAAGAGCAACATCAGGACCCGGCCCCCACGCCGGTATCGCATGAAGCCAACTTTCATTTCCCTGTCTCCTCTCCCGCGAGCCTCGAAGACCGTGCGTCGGCGCGCGTGCGAGATCCGCCGCCCGAGGGGGCAAGACCGACCGCGAGCGCCACAAGACGACGATCCGAAGGCTGGTTAGAACCCTGACTCTCGGTACATGGATGGTTCCGTGCGCCCGTCGAGGGATGCCCGGTGCCGGACCGGCTCGACCCTCTGCTCGACCGATGGCGCGGCACTGTGCAAAGCCGCTCGAGATCGGGATGGGCGGGCAACCTGCGGTGTTCGGATGTGCCGATCCGAACAATGCCTAGTACGATTTGCCGTGGACGGAAGTCCAGAGGTGACGGTGCCGCAAGCCCCCACCTCGCCGCCAGCGGCGTGCGGCCGCGCGCCGCTGGCCTCTTCTCGGCCACGGCACGCGCGTTGCGCGCGGTCTCATGTGTCAGGACCAGCACGCGTCTCTCCAGGCGTTGAGGCTCAGACGCTTTCGCATCGAGCTGAATCCGAGCCTGTTCGCCTTCCGGCAGAAGGCGACCGTCCGCAGCCGGTACTCGACTTGGAAGACCGCCTTGTTCGCGCGGACGAAGGGGGCCAGCGCGTTGCACTCGCTGTACTGGAAGCATTCCTCGTTTAGCGCCCAGTCGAACGCCGCGACGGTTTCGCGGTCGATCGTCTCGATGCCGTTCTTCATGCCGACCGAGAGCCCGCGCCGGTGCGCCTGGCGGGCGACCTCGAGGTACCAAGCCTTCTGATCCGCCCGTGTGATCGGGAAGCCGGGGTCGTTCCCAAGCGGGTTGTTCTGGTCAGGCTCGACGCCGTCGCAGCCGAGCGTCCTTGCGAGATCGAGACGCTTCCAGATGATCCTCTCGAACTTCGGCCACGACGCTCTTCTGATGTCGAGCCAGCGCTCGCCCTCCCAGCCGGTCGAGTTGCCGATCACGCTCTCGGGGAACGCGTCCGCGTCGGGGCGGTAGCTCTCCCAAGCGCCCGTGTCCAGGTAGCAGATCGCCACGATCCCGCGGCGCTGGAGCCGCTTGACGATGCCGCCGTTCTCCTCGCCCCGTCGGGCGTCGAAGAGATCGACGTCGTACATCTGCGCCCGCACGCGCTCGTTCACCTTTCCGGTGATCTGCCACTGCCACGTGGTCCCGGGGGCCGGCCTCCACACACGCTTGGGCTGTCGCGCGTCACAGCTGGCGCCCGGCCCCCGGGCGGTTGAAGCCCCGCAAGCCGCCGCATAGGCTTGCGGTGCATCTTTTCCCACTCCGGCGACCAGGGCGACTGCCATGGCGCCGAGCACGACTACCGCCGTGTGACTCATCGCGATGCCTTCCTCGACCTGTGGGAGCGCCGTCCCGTCATGCGAGAGCCGTGGCCGGCATCTCCTCGTGGACGGGAGCGACCGCTTCGGTGCGAGCCACGATGACGTCCCGCAGGGTGTCCTCGAGGTCGTGCCGCGCACGCCAACGCGTCAGCCCGCGGAGCTTGTCGACCGAGGGCTGCCGGGCCGGGATGTCCTCGAAGTCACCGTCCGGATACGCCTGCTCGTACGGGACGAGCACGATCTCGCTTCTGCGGCCGTTGCCGTTCAGGCCCGGGCTCAGCCGGTGCACGGCGTCGATCACGCTCTGGGCGAGGCCGAGGATCGTCACCGACTCCGTCGAGCCGACGTTGAACACCTGGCCGACGGCGGATTCGCTGCGCTCCAGCTTGACGATCGCGGACACGGCGTCCGCGACGTGGAGGAAGCAGCGCGACTGCGTCCCGTCCCCGTGCACGAGCAGTGGCTGGCCGGCGAGCGCCGCGTCCACGAAGCGCGGGACGACCATCCCGTACGCTCCGCTCTGCCGCGGGCCGACCGTGTTGAACAGTCGGAAGCAGACCACCGGCAGCCCACGCCTCGCATACGCGAGACCGATGAACTCGTCGAGCATCTTCGCCGCCGCGTACGACCAGCGGTTGATCGAGGTCGGCCCCAGGAGCACGTCGTCGTCCTCGCACTGCGGCAGTCGTGCGACCTTGCCGTAGACCTCCGACGTGGACGCGATCAACACCTTCGTCCCGTGGTGCGCCGCGGCTCGCAGAACGGCCTCGGTACCGAGCACGTTTGTCCGGAAGCTCTCGATCGGGTCGGCCAGGATGAGCCGAACCCCGACCGCCGCCGCGAGGTGGAAGACGACGTCGCTCTCGGCGACGAGCTGCTCCACCAGCGGTTCGTCCGCCGCGTCGCCCACGACGAGCTCCAGCGCGTCGAGGTGCGCGACGTTGCTCTCGCTACCCGTGGACAGGTTGTCGAGTGCCGTCACCGAGTAGCCGTCACGGAGCAGCGCCTCTGCAAGATGGCTTCCGACGAAGCCCGCGCCGCCCGTGATCAGCGCCCGCTTCGCGTGAGACCGTCGCACGGATGTTTTCATCGTCCCTCACCCTTCTGACTCATCTCTCTCCCCTTTCCACCTTCCCCCTAGAACGCCGTCGCGTAACGGCGCGGTACCTCCCTCAAGACGTCCAGGCACGCGATCGTCGCCGTGCCTGCGAACGCTCCGGTGGCAGCGACGAATGCCACCGCGGCGAGCTCGAAGTTCCTCTCTGCGAGGGGGAGCCCGAGCACGCCGAGAACGGTCAGCCCCACGAGTAGCGGCGCCAGCGCATGCCGCGGGAGGGACAACCCGAGCATGAAGGTGCAGCAGTACTGCCCGACGCCCAGCAGCAGGAAGGCGCCGAGGCCGCACCAGAACACGAGCCGGCTGGCGTCGTCGAGCCGCCCCTCGCGCATCGCGAACTCGACGCCCAGACCCGTCAGGATCGACAGGCCAAAGAGCACGAACACGTAGTTTGCGAGGCCCCTGAAGACGTAGGCGGTCGCTTTGTGACGGAACCCGTCCACCGAGTTCTCATCCCGGATGACCTCGGCGAAGCCCCAGAACGACCGCAGGATCCTGTCGCCGTAGCACGTCGCGACGAGCAGCGGGAGCAGCGCCAGGAGCAGAGACTGCTCGAACGTGAGTAGCTGGTCGAAGGTCGTGCCCTTGCCGCCGCCGTACCAACCGAGCGGATGCGGAAGAACGAGCAGTAGCGCCATCGCCGTGCCGACCGTGACGTACGGGATCGCCTCCGCGAGCCCGATGGCGGCGGGCAGGCGGACCCGGCGTTCGATCTCGCGCGGGTGCACGAGGGCCCAGAACACCGCGAGAAGTAGCACCGCCGTGCCGTAGCCGATGGCGACGCCCGCCGAACCGCTGAACTGGGAACCCGCGGCAAGGCCGACTCCGAGCCCGGCTCCGAGCGCGACCGCGACCGGAGCCGGCGCCCTCAGGATGACGAGGCCCATGGCGAGGAGCCAGAGGAGCGCAAACGCAACGAGCGAGAGCGCGAATGTCGAGCGCAGCTCGTCGATCGGCCAGTACCTGCTCGCGATCTCCACGGCGATCGACCCGGCGACGACGCATCCGAGCAGCGTCCCGAACGAGGACAGCGTCACGAACCTGTGCGCCGAGGCGCGATATCCGAAGCTGAGGAGGATCGACGCTCGCCGGCCGATGGCGACCATCGGTCCCATCGTCAGCAGCATCGCGGCGGTCACGCCGAAGCTCAGCGCGAGGATCGAGCGGGAGGACCAGCCGGACGCGCCCAGCGCCTGAGTGGCCACCACGAGCATCGCGAGTGGCATGAGGCTGACGAGGTTTCGCGCAGACCGGTCGAAGCGACCGGGCGACATCAGGTCGAGGTTCAACCTGCGGAGAGACCGCGCCCGCCGGGAGACGCGGTGCACGTCGCCCGCGCGCTCGCGCACGTCGTCGAAGATTCGCTCGGCGAGCTCGAAGGAGCTCGCGGCCCCGTAGTCCTCGGCCGCGACGGCATCGGTGATCCCGATCGACTCGAGGACCGCGGCGATCTCGAGCGGCTCGACCGGCTGCGGCACGCGCGCGCGCACCTCCTCGATGACCGCGTCGGCTCTGACGCCGCTACGGAGAGCCACTCTCATAGGCCAGCTCCGGGCCTAGGAGCGGGGAGGGGTATGGGGAACCGGGAGGTTCCCCACGCCTTCGAGAAGAAGGGAGCACGTGGGGGAGGCAGGGCTGCCCCCGCGACCGCGACCGCGAGCCGAAGGCGAGCGGTGCTCATTGCGCCACCAGCTCTTCGAGCCGCCCCACCGGGGTCGCGAGCGGCGGGCTCGCGATGCCCCTCTCGGACGGCTCGGCTGCCCCGACCGCCCGGCGCGAGCGCAGGACGACGTCGTAGATCGAGCGGTGCGTCGCGCGGAAAGTTTCGATCCCGAACAGGCTCACCGCTCGGTCGCGCGCGGCCAGCGAGAGCGTTCGGCACGTCTCCATGTCTCCAAGGACGTCGACGATGGCGGCGCCGAGCGCTTCTGGGTCACGAGGGCGGACGACGCGGCCGCACTCGGGAGTGATCTGCTCGGCGACACCGCCGACTGCGGTCGCCACGACCGGCTTCCCGCAGAGCATCGCCTCGAGCGTCGAATAGGGAAAGCCCTCCGAGATGCTCGAAAGCACGACCAGGTCAGCGCGCTCGAAGGCCTCGAGCACGTTTGAGGAGAAGCCTTCGAACGTGACCGTGTCCTCGAGGCCGAGCTCGGCGTGGAGCGCGAGGCAGCGCGCCTCGTAGCGCTCGTTCCCCGGCGGCGCCGCGCCGTAGAGCCGGAAGCGCACGTCGGGCCGCTCGCCGCGGACGACCGCGGCCGCGCGCAGCAGCGTTTCCACGTCCTTCAGCGGGTCGATGCGCCCGGCCCACACGACGACCGGCTCGACTCCATCCAGGCTCAAGCGGGGTCGTCCAAAGCGCTCGGTGTCGACTCCGTAGTAGGCGGTGTGGAGGCGCTCCTCGTCCGCCCCGACCCGCCGCTCCCAGCGCTGGTTGTAGTCGCAGCATGGCGCGATCGCGTCGGCGTGCGTGTAGGCGAGCTCCGTGACGCGCCGGGCGAAGGCGAGCTTCAGGACCTTCCCGAACAGGCTTCCGTTGGACGTGGACTCCGAGAGATAGCACTCCCGCAGGTAGATCCCGTGCTCGGAGAGGAGGAAGCCCGCGCCGTGCTCGCGCTGACAGACGACGGCGATCATCGAGCAGATCCCGCCCATCGTGGCATGCGCGATGTCGACCTTCTCGAGCGGTTGGGAGAGGGGAAAGAGCCAGTGGTAGATCCACTGCGCGCCCCACAGGAGCTCGGAGAACCGGACCGACGTCGCGTCATAGCCGAGGTCGTCCGCGATCCGCGGGAAGCGGTACATGGCCAGCGCGCTGAACGCGTCCCACACGATCTCGGAGCGGAACGTCGCGTCGAAGTCGTGGTCGAGCGAGTAGCGATACAGCTGGTGGAGCGCCGTCGCCAGCGCATGGTCGTCCCGGTCGTCGCCGAGCAGCTGGCCGACGAATGTCACGTAGGCGGGAAGGAACTCGCTCTCGATCGCGGCCTCACTCGTGCGGAGCCGTCGGCGGAGGGCGCGACGCGCGGAGTGCCCATCGAGCTCCCAGGCGTTCCGGATCCCCCAAAGCGGCACCGCCCGGAAGTCGACGAGGTTCGGCGGGCGCTCGAAGACCGGCGTCACCAGCGGGTCCTTGCAGACCGCGATCAGCGAGAACTCGACGTCCGGCAGTTCCTGGATGAGCGAATGGCACCAGGTCGCGAGGCCGCCCCAGTGGAACGGATAGGTCGCCTCCGTCGTCAGGAGTACGCGCGTCGGCCGCCCGACATCGTGTGTCGCCCCGACGGGCTGCCCGTCCTCGGATCCATGGTGGACCCAGGTCAACCGACGGGCCTCGTCGGTTGCCGTCGCCCCTCGGCTTGGCCGCGCTCGCCCGATCCTCTCCCCACGTCCCCCGACCTCCCCGAATCGTGCGGGCACGTCATCCGACAACGCGTACGAAGGGTCCCACAGGGAACTTCGGGTGGGGTGCCGACCGCAAGCGCCACGGAACAACGATCCGCAAGATCAGCCGTGACTATGTTCGGTGCGGCCACGATACTCCGACCGAGCGGGATCGTCAACGGTTGTCTTGAACCTAGGCGAAGGTCCGGGTTCGTCCCGTTTCTCGGCCCGCTCGACCGGTATCGGCTGGGTGCCGCCCTTCGAGCGAAACCCGTCGCTAGCGAGACCGAAAGGAGGAGCTCATGCCCGTTTGGGGATGGATCATGAGCGCCGTCGTGGCTCTCATCGCGCGCCGGATTACCGCGAGCAGACGTTGGCGAGCGCCCCCCAGTGCTCGCGGAAGCCGGCGCCTATGTGGCGCCCGACGATCCGCCCCGCGCATCGTTGATCGAAGGCCAGTCCCACTCGGCTCCGAGGCCTCGAGCACCTTCGAGTGACCCGTGCCGATGACGCTGTGCTCGTGGACCTCGGAGACGCTGTCCGCGCACTCGGCCTCTAGCCCGTCGTTTCTCGATCCGGTCGGCTGGGTATCGGACCTGCTCCGAAGCGAAGGAGGGACTAGATGCCAGTGTGGGGATGGATCTTGATCGCGATCGGGGCGATCATCGTGGCGGCGATCATCGTCCGTCAGATCATGGTGAGTCGGCGAGCGTCGCAGCTGCGCGAACGCTACGGCCCCGAGTACGACCGCCTCGCGAGTGACACGAACAAACGCGAAGCCGAGGCCGAGCTGCTGCACCGCGAGGAGCGCGTCGAGCAGTTCGACATCAAGCCGCTTCCTGACGAGTCTCGGGAGCGCTACCAGGAGTCGTGGCGGGACGTGCAGGCGCAGTTCGTCGACGACCCGCCCGGAGCGATCGGAACGGCCGACAAGCTGCTGAAGTCGGTCATGGCCGAAAGGGGCTATCCGATCGAGGACTTCGACCAGCGCGCGGCGGACCTGTCCGTCGACTATCCGGACGTCGTCCAGAACTACCGCGAGGGCCACCGCATCGCGGAGGAGAGCAAGAACAACGGGACCTCGACCGAGGACCTGCGCCAGGCGATGAAGCACTATCGCGCGCTCTTCGAGGACCTCGTGGGCGCGGGCGCATCATGAGTGACGAGCGAAGAGACAGCGGCCAGCTGCTGCCCGCCGACCGGAACGAGGAGCTCTCGGGTCGTTGGCAGGACATCCAGGTGAGCTTCGTCGACGAGCCGCAGAAGTCGGTCGAGGAAGCGGACGCGCTGGTCGAGGACCTCATGCAGCAGGTGACCGACGGACTGGCGAGCCAGCGCAAGGCGCTCGAGAGCCAGTGGGCGGCCGGCGACGACGTGTCGACCGAGGAGCTCCGCGTCGCGCTGAAGCGCTATCGCACGTTCTTCGACCGGCTGCTGAAGGCCTAGGCACCGGCGAGAGGGGGAGCCCGCCGGGAGGCGGGCTTCAGCTCCAGCGGATCTCGAGAGCGCTCCGGTCGGGGTCTCGCGGCAGGCCGTCGTCCGGGAGCTCGTCCCAGTCTGCTGCCTGGTGGGTGTAGACGTGCGCCGCCGCACGGAGGCCTGTCGGGCCGTCGAGCGTGCCCGCCGCGATGCCGATCCGTGGCAGGTCGCGTCCCTGCCAGAAGAGGCTCGAGCCGCACTCGACGCAGAAGCCGCGCCGGGCGTGGCGGTCGCTCTCCGGGCCGTCCACCCAGCGGAGCGCGTCGTCCTGCACGAGGTGGAAGTCCTCGAGGTGCGCCGCGGAGTACGCGCCGACCGAGCCGTTCGCGCGCTGGCACTCGACGCAGTGGCAGAGGACGACGTCGCGCAGCTGCCCCCGCACCTCGTAGCGCACGGCTCTGCAGAGGCAGCCGCCCGTCGCGCGAGGCTCGCTCACGCGGTTGCGACGATCGTGATCCCGCCGCGCGCCTTCTGCTCGAGCGTCACCGTGACGTGCGACGGCTCGACCTCGAGCGCGGCCGCCGCGTCGTCGCGGATCCGCACGGCGAGCGCCTCGCAGAACGCGCCCTCGTTCCGGAACTGCGCGAGGTAGAGCTTCAGCGACTTCGACTCGATACAGAGCTCGTTCGGCGAGTACTCGATCGAAGCGACGTACAGGTCGGGCTGGCCGGTGATGGGACAGACTGCTGTGAGCTCGTCACTCGTCAGCTCGACGTGTGAGACGCCCGGGTTCGGGAACGTCTCGAGCCCGGCGTAGTGCTCCGAGCCCGCGTGGCCGAGGGCCACGAACTCGGTGGAACGCTCGGTGTCCATGCGCCGTACTGTAGGCGCGTGGCCGGGAGGCGCGTCTACCTGGCGGGACCACCGTACGCGGACGAGTACCGCCGCCGGGCGGCGGCGCTCGCGCGGGAGGCAGGCTGGGAGCCGGTCGACCCGATGCGCCGCGACTTCCGCGGCGCGACGCAGGGGCGGGAGGACGAGATCATCTCCGGCGACCTCGCCGACATCGACTCGTGCGACGTCGTGCTCGCGGCGTTCACGGCGGCGGACGAGGGCACGGCGATGGAGACGTGGTATGCGCGCTCGCAGGGCAAGCGCGTGATCGCCTACACCGGCGGCACCCCACCGCATCCGTGGACGGTGTACGTCGCGGACGCGGTGTGCGCGGACCTCGAGGACGCAGTGCGCGCCCTCGACGCGTCGACGTAGCGGGCGCGCGCCTGCCTGGACTCGGACGAAAGACCCCTTGTAACCGATCGTTACAAGGCGTCGGTTCGCCGCACTCCGTGACCGAGCGGTGACCGAGTCGGCGCACGATCGTGACTGTCCGCGGCGGTGAGTCGCGCTTCCGCCCGGACAATCGAGTCGTGACCGCGACGTCGCCTCGCCTCGACGCCCGGCTCAGGTCTGTCGTAGGGCATCTCGACGATGCGTCGACTCCGATGGCCGAGACCTGGCGCAAGGTCGGTGCTCTCGCAGTCGAGCTCGATCTCCCGCGTCCCGGGTACGACACGATCCGGCTCCTCGTCCGAGCGCACCGGCGTCGCCGGGCGGAGATCCGCGAGCTCCTCGAGCCAGTCGTCGGCGACTTCCTTCAGGGACGCGTGAGCGCGTGGGACGTCGAACGCCTCATCGAGGCGACAGCACTCGCCGGCAAGGAGCACGCCGTCTGACGACGAGAGACCGCTTGTAACGATCAGTTACAAGGGTCCGATCTCAGGCCAGACCGCACCGCGGCGGCTGCGCGCGAGGGGGGCTCGCTCAGTGCCCGGCCGGGCGCTCCCAGCCCTCGAGGACGGGCGGCTGCCAGTCGGTGCCGACCGTCTTCGAACCCTCGACCCAGGGGCCGAGCTCGGGCTGGGGGAACTTCGTGTGCTGCTCCTTCAGCTGGATCCCGTACGAGTTGCCGGACTGGAGATGCGTGACGAGCACCTTGCGCGCGATCTCGTGCTCGCGGCCGGGCGGGATCTCGAAGTAGATCTTGAGAAAGGAGTTGCTGTAGCGGTCGAAGACCGCAGGCACGCCGTCCTCTTCGAGGAGCTCGATGTCCTCGAGCCAGTTCAGGTCCTCTCCGGGCGTGGCCGCGTCGAGATCGACGTCCTCGACGAGAGACAGGTCCTCCTGGTACGGGAAGCGGTGCCCGGACAGGAACTCCGCGTCGAGCGACTTGATCTTCTCCGGCTCGGAGTAGGCGAGCTCGTGGCCGTGCTCGCTCACTGCTCGACCGCCTCGAGATCGACGACCTCGCCTGGAATCTCGAGCTCCTCCTCGGCCTTGATCGCGAGCAGGCGCTTCACCTCGGCGAGGATCTCGTGCTCGGTCTGGCCGACGGTGTAGCTCGTCCCCGCGAGCGGGACGCGCGCCATCGCCGAGGCCTCGACCGTGAGCGCCGCGAGGTCCTCGGGCTCGAGCGAGTGGACGTTCGTCTTCCCGCACGCCCGCGCGAGCATCTGCAGCTCCATGGTCAGCGCGGTCAGGAAGTTGTAGACGCGCTCCGAGGCCTCCTCGACGACGAGCCGCTTGCGGAGCTCGGGATCCTGCGTCGTGATCCCGACGGGACAGCGCCCGGTGTGGCAGTGGTAGCACTGGCCTGCCGGCACGCCGACCGTGCCCTCGTAGTCGGTGACGCCCGGGATCTCCTTGTTGCAGTTCAGCGCCATCAGCGCCGAGTGCCCGAGTGCGACCGCCTTCGCGCCGAGCGCGAGGCACTTCGCGACGTCGGCGCCGTTCCGGATCCCGCCCGCGACGACGAGGTCGATCTCGTCCGCGAGCCCGACGTCCTCGAGCGCGCGCCGCGCCTCCGGGATCGCGGCCATCAGCGGAATGCCGGTCTCCTCGGTCGCGATGTGCGGCCCCGCGCCGGTGCCTCCTTCGGCCCCGTCCAGGTAGATGATGTCCGGCCCGCACTTGGCCGCCATGCGCACGTCGTCGTACACGCGGGCGGCGCCGAGCTTGAGCTGGATCGGCACCTGGTAGTCGGTCGCCTCCCGGATCTCCTGCACCTTGAGCGAGAGGTCGTCCGGTCCGAGCCAGTCCGGGTGCCGCGCGGGCGAGCGCTGGTCGATCCCCGCGGGGAGCGACCGCATCTCCGCGACCTGCTCGGTCACCTTCTGGCCCATGAGGTGCCCGCCGAGCCCGACCTTGCAGCCCTGCCCGATGAAGAACTCGACCCCGTCCGCGAGCATCAGGTGGTGCGGGTTGAACCCGTACCGCGACTGGATCACCTGGTAGTACCACTTGGTCGAGTAGTCGCGCTCGGGCGGGATCATCCCGCCCTCGCCCGAGCAGGTGGCCGTGCCCGCCATGGACGCGCCCTTCGCAAGCGCCATCTTCGCCTCGAGGGACAGCGCGCCGAAGGACATGCCCGTGATGTAGATCGGGATCTCGAGCTCGAGCGGCTTCTTGGCGAAGCGGGCGCCGAGCACGGTCTTCGTGTCGCACTTCTCGCGGTAGCCCTCGATGACGAAGCGCGTGAGCGTGCCGGGGAGGAAGACGAGCTCGTCCCAGTGCGGCATCGGCTTGAAGATCGAGAACCCGCGCATGCGGTAGCGGCCGAGCTCGGCCTTGATGTGGATGTCGTTGACGACCTCCGGCGTGAAGATTCGGCTGCGGCCGAGGACGTTCTTCTGGGACGGAGCGCTCTCGTCAGCCACTACAGCACCAGCTTCCTCTCCGACGGCTCGAGCGTGTCGTAGTTGTAGAGCACCTTGCCGCAGACGAACTTCTGGAGCTCGGGCGGCGTCCCCAGCCCGTAGATCCGGAACTTGCGCTCGACGAGCTCGGTGTCCGCGTCCGTCCACTCGCCCTCGACGCAGTCGATCCCGAGCGACTTCACCTTCCCCGCGACGTAGATCGTCCCGTCGTACATCGAGTCGCCGAGGCCGGGGCCGACGTCGCCGCAGATGATGATCCGCCCGCGCTGCATCATGAACCCGGTCATCGAGCCGGCCGAGCCGCCGACGATGATCGTCCCGCCCTTCTGGTCGATCCCCGAGCGCGCGCCGACGCGACCCCGCACGACGACGTCACCGCCTCGCAGCGCAGCGCCTGTCAACGAGCCGGCGTTCCCGTCGACGACGACGACCCCGGACATCATGTTCTCGCACGCCGACCACCCGACCCGCCCGGTGACGTGGATCTCCGGCCCGTCGATGAGGCCGCAGCCGAAGTAGCCGAGGCTGCCGTTGATCTTGATCGTGCACCGGGTGAGGATCCCGACCGCGAGCGAGTGTCGCGAGCCCGGGTTGTCGATCTCGACCTCCTTCACGCCCTCCTCGTAGAGCAGCCGCCGGAGCTCGAGGTTGATCGTCCGCGTCGTCAGGTCCTTGGCGTCGAATCGTGCGCGCTCCCCGTCGACCTCGGCGATCCGCGGCGCCTCGGCGAACGGCTCGGCGAGCCCGCGCGCGTCGTACGTGATCTGTGTCATCGGACTTGGGTCATCGCTGCCAGACGAGCACTTCGCGCTCGTACGGGTCGTAGGTGTCGATCTCGTGGTCGACGATCGCGCGGATCGCGATCTCCTCGGAGGCGAGCGCGACCAGGTCCTCGCTCTCGTAGAGCACGAGAGGCTTCGCCGCGAGCTCGTCCTTCGCGACGCCGAGCTCGTCCTTCGTCACGGCGATGTACGTGAAGACGCCGTCGAGCTCGTCGAGCGACTTGTCCATCGCCTCCTTCAGGCTCGCGCCGTTGCTCATCTCCTGCGCGAGGTACACGGCGATGATCTCGGAGTCGCACTCGGACATGAACCGGCGGCCCGCACGTTCGAGCCGCCGCCGCCACATGAAGTAGTTCGTGAGCTGGCCGTTGTGGACGACCGCGACGTCCGAGTACGGGTACGCCCAGTACGGGTGCGCGCCCGCGATGTCGACCTCGGACTCCGTCGCCATGCGCACATGCCCGATCCCATGTGTGCCCGTGAACTCGGAGAGCCCGTACTGCTCGTGGACGGTCTCGGCGTCGCCGAGGTCCTTCACGATCTCGAGCGAGCGGCCGAGCGAGAGCACCTCGGCGTCGGGGATGTCCTCGACGAAGTCGGCGAGCAGCTTCAGGTCGCCGTCGTACTCGAACGAGACGCGGAACGCGTACGGCGTCTCCTCGTCGACCTCGTCGATCCGCGCGCCGAGCGCGCGTAGCCGCGACTCGACGATCGCGCGGTGCTTCCGCGAGCCGCTCCTCGAAATCGAAGTCACGCGGCGTGTTCGCGTCCGCGAGCTTGTAGCGCATCACGAGATTGCCGTTCGCCGAGTTGCCGTAGAGCGCGTAGCCGGTCGAGTCCGGCCCGCGGTGCTTCATCGACTGGAGCATCCGCGTGATCTCGTCGCCGATCGGGTGCTGCTCCGACCCGTCGCGATAGATGATCCCCGCTATTCCGCACATTTCACGGGAGCACGTCGAGGTATTCCTGCATGTCCCACTCGGTGACGGTCGCGCAGAAGCGCTCCCACTCGTCCCGCTTGTAGTGCATGAACACACGGTACATCTCGTCCGGCAGCGCGCTCTTCACGACGTCGTCCTGCTCGAGCTCGTCCAGCGCTTCGCCGAGCGTCATCGGCACGCGCTTGACCTCCTTGCCCCCGGCGATCGCCTCGTAGATGTTCCCCTCCTCCGGCGGGCCGGGATCGAGCTTGCGCTGGATGCCGTCGTCCATGACCTTGATCAGGCCGGCGAGCGCGAGGTACGGGTTCACCGCGGAGTCGACCGAGCGGTACTCGAAGCGATCCGGTGACGAGATGCGCAGCGCGGTCGTCCGGTTCTGGAAGCCCCAGTCCGCGAAGACCGGCGCCCAGAACCCGGTCTCGTAGAAGCGGCGATACGAGTTCACGGTCGAGGCCGTCACGCAGGTGAGCGCGCGCAGGTGCTCGAGGATCCCGCCGACGGCGTGCAGACCGACCTGGCTCGGCATGTGCACGTCGTCGGTGTCGGGCAGGAAGACGTTCTCGTCGCCTTCCCAGAGCGAGATGTTCGTGTGGCAGCCGTTGGCCGAGACGCCCATGAACGGCTTCGGCATGAAGCACGGGAACGCGCCCTCCTCGCGGCCGACCTGCTTCGCGATCTGGCGGAAGGTCGAGAGGTTGTCGGCGGTTCGCTCGGCTCGGTCGAAGCCGAAGTTGAGCTCGATCTGGCCGGGCGCGTCCTCGTGGTCGCCCTGGATCATGTCGAGCCCGAGTGCCTGCCCGTACTCGACCATCTTGTGGATGATCGGCTGGAGCTCGGAGAACTGGTCGATGTGGTAGCAGTAGGGCTTCGTCATGCCCTCGACCGAGGGCTGGCCGTCCTCGCCGAGCTTGAGCCACATCATCTCCGGCTCCATGCCCGCGCGCAGGTGCATGCCCGTGCGCTCCTCGAGCTCGTCCTGGATGCGGCGCAGGTTCCCGCGGCAGTCCGACGTGAGGAACGCGCCGGGGCCGTCGCGGTCCTCGCGGTTGCGGAAGCACGTGCACCAGACGCGGGCGACCCGCGAGTCCCACGGAAGCACGGCGAACGTCTCCGGCTCCGGGATGCCGACGAGCTCCCACGCCTCGGGGCCGTACCCGATGTAGTCGCCGTGCCGGTCGGTGAAGAGGTTCGCCGTCGAGCCGTAGACGAGCTGGAAGCCCTTCTCCGCGATCGTCTCCCAGTGCGGCGCGGGAACGCCCTTGCCCATGATCCGGCCCGTGACGGAGACGAACTGGTAGTAGACGTACGTCACCCCTGCGGCGTCGATCTGCTTCCGAACGTCCTTGACGCGTTCCGCGCGCCCCTCCGCCTCGACGAAGCGCTCCAGGTCGGTCGCCACCCTTTCCTCCTCCCGTCGCAGGTCGCTGGCGAGGAGCGTAATCCGAGCGCGACCGGCGTGCACGGCGGACCAGGATGGTTAGCCTTGGACTGATGAGCGAGCAGAAGGCCGAGCACATGACCGCGGAGCAGCGCGCCGCGCTGGAGGCGGAGCTGGCCGAGCTCGAAGGGCCGCGCCGGCGCGAGGCCACCGAGGCGATCGCGCGCGCACGCGAGTTCGGCGACATCGCCGAGAACTTCGAGTACCACGCGGCGAAGAACGAGCAGGGGCTCCTCGAGGCGCGGATCACGAAGCTCAAGCACCGCCTGCACCACGCGGTCACGGTCGAGCACGACACCGACGACCACATCGGCGTCGGGTCGATCGTCGAGATCGAGGACGACGACAAGGAGACGATGGAGGTCCACATCTCCGCCGTCGGCGGCGTCGCGCCCGAGTCGCCGCTCGGGTCGGCGCTGATGGGCGCGGGCGTCGGCGACGTCGTCGACGTGGACGCGCCGAGTGGGTCGTGGAAGGCCCGCGTCGTCTCGATCAGACGCGCCTGATGCGCGCCGACACGCTCGAGCTCCTCGACTGGATCTCACGTGGCCCTCGTTCGTATCCCGACGCAATCGAGGTCTGGCAGACGCACTGTCCGCGCCACTCGGTGTGGGAGGACGCGCTCGCGGACGGTCTCGTGAGGGTCGTCCGCAACGGCTCGGTGTCGCAGGTCGCGCTGACGCCCGAAGGCGAGGCCGCGCTCAGCTCCGCCGCGCGTAGCTGACGAACGCGAACGGGATCCCGTCCTCGGAGACGTGGTCCTCGCGCGAGATCTCGTCGAACGCGCTCCGGTCCCAAAACGGGAAGAACACGTCGCCCTCGACGTCCGTGTCGATCTCGGTCATGAGCAGCTCGTCCGCGAGCGGGAGCGCGGCCGCGAAGACCTCACCGCCGCCGATCACGGACACGCGGCTCTCGCCCTCGAGCCGGCGCAGGGCGTCCTCGAGCGAGGCGACGCGCTCGGCGCCGTCGGCACTCCAGCCGGGGTCACGAGTGAGCACGACGTTCCGCCGTCCGGGCAGCGGGCGGAAGCGCTCCGGGAGCGACTCCCAGGTGCGCCGCCCCATGACCACGGGGTGGCCCATGGTCACGTCGCGGAAGTGCGCCATGTCCTCCGGAAGCCGCCACGGGAGGCCGCCGTCCCGCCCGATGACGCCGCCGCGAGCGACGGCCGCGACGAGCGCGATCCTCACGACGCCAGTCAAACAGCAATGGGCGCGCGGATCACCGGGTGGTGCTGGTACCCGACGACCTCGAAGTCCTCGAACTCGTAGTCGAAGATCGAGGGCGGCCGCCGGCGCAGCTCGAGAGTGGGGTACGGGTACGGGTCCCGCTCGAGCTGCGTCTCGACCTGCTCGCGGTGGTTGTCGTAGATGTGGCAGTCGCCGCCCGTCCAGATCAGGTCGCCGACCTCGAGGTCGCACTGCTGCGCGAGCATGTGCGTGAGGAGCGAGTAGCTCGCGATGTTGAACGGGACGCCGAGGAAGACGTCGGCGCTCCGCTGGTACACCTGGCAGCTCAGCCGCTCGCCGCCCGCGACGTGGAACTGGAAGAGCGCGTGGCACGGCATGAGCGCCATCTTCGGGAGCTCGGCGACGTTCCAGGCGCTGACGACGATGCGCCTCGATTCAGGCTCCTCGCGCAGCAGCCGCACGACCTCAGCGATCTGGTCGACGTGACCTCCGTCGGGCGTCGGCCAGCTTCGCCACTGGACGCCGTAGACCGGCCCGAGGTCGCCGTCCTCGTCGGCCCACTCGTCCCAGATCGTGACGCCCTGCTCCTGGAGCCAGCCTACGTTCCCCTCTCCGCGCAGGAACCAGAGGAGCTCCTTCGCGACTGCGGGAAAGTGCACCTTCTTGGTCGTGACCAGCGGGAAGCCCTCGGAGAGGTCGAACCGCATCTGGTACCCGAACACGCTCACGGTCCCGGTGCCGGTGCGGTCGGCCTTCGGCTCGCCGGTCGTGTACACGTGGCGCATGAAGCTCTCGTACTGCGAGGTCATGTGACCGACGATAGCCGCTCGCCCGGAGGCCACGGGAGCGTCCAGATCGTCTACGAGACGCACTCGATGAGCGTCGACAACGAGCGTGGCGTCGCGACCGGCTGGCTCGACGGCGAGCTCTCCGAGACGGGGCGGAAGCTCGCGCTCGAGCTCGGTGCACGGCGCCGGGACGACGGCATCGCGGTCGTGTACGCGTCGGATCTGGGCCGCGCGGTCGAGACCGCCGAGATCGCCTTCGGCGACTCCGGGATCCCGATCCGGCTCGACGCGCGTCTGCGCGAGTGCAACTACGGCGAACTGAACGGGATGCCGAGCGTGCGCGTTGCCGAGGAGGTCCCGAACCGGGTCGACACGCCGTACCCCGGAGGGGAGAGCTACCACGAGGTCGTCGAGCGCGTGCGCGACTTCCTCGACGACGTCCTCCGCGAGCACGACGGCGAGCGCGTCCTGCTCGTCTCGCACGCGGCGCCGCGGTGGGCGCTCCAGTACCTGGTCGACGGCGTGCCGCTCGAGGGGGCCGTCGTCGCCCCGTTCGACTGGCAGCCGGGCTGGGAGTACGTGCTGCGCCGGTAACCGCGGCCGCGTGGGCGGTGTATCAAAGCGGGATGCGTGTTCTCGCAGCGTCGCTCGCCCTTGCCGCCGTGCTCGCGGCCGGTGCGTCCGCACAGGCGCCGCACGGCACGCTCGGCGAGCAGCGGATCGGGCTCGTGCTCATCACCTGGGGGCCGGAGCCCGTCACCGTCGAGGCCGCGCGCGCGGCCGCCGCCGAGACCGAGGCGTACGTCAGCGAGGCGTCGTTCGGCAAGGCGTCGCTGTCGGTCGACGTCCGCGGCTGGGCCCACGTGCTCCAGAGCCGCCCGACCGGCTGCGACACGGCCGGCGTACACGAGCGGGTCCGCACCCAGGTCGACCTCCGCGGGTACGACCTCGTCGCGTACCTGATGCCGCACATGGGCTGCGGCTGGACGGGCGCGTACTTCCCGCCTGGCGTGTGGATGCTCGGGGAGATCTCGAAGAACCTCTTCGCGCACGAGCTGGGGCACAACTGGGGCGTCGGGGAGGAGGGCCCTGCCTGGATCTGCACGCCGCGCTGCCGCGCCCAGAACTACGCGAGCCCGTACAGCGTCATGGGCCACGGGAGCGGGCATTTCAACGCGTTCGAGAAGTGGCGCTACGGCTGGATCGACGTCGCCGGGCCCGCGCTGCGGAACGGAGCCTACGAGATCGCGCGCATCGACCGGCCCTCGAGCCTCCCGCACGCGCTGTACGTCGTCTCGGGCGCAGACGAGTACTGGATCGAGCACCGGCCCGAGGTCTCCTGGCCGGTCGTCCACGCCGGCGCGAGCAGCGCGCGCGTGACGCCGAGCCGCTTTCCGCAGCGGAACCTCCTGCTCCAGGGCGCGCGCTCGACGAGGTTCGCCGTCAAGGGGTCGTTCGAGCTCGTGCGAACGAGCGCGGACGCGGAGCGCGCGACCTTCCGCTTCCGCTGGACCGACCGGATACGTCCGTCGCGGCCGCGGATAGACGCGCTCGCGTCGCGGCGAGTCGTGACGTTGTACTTCTCTGCCTCCGACAGGGGGAGCGGGGTCGACCGCTACCTGCTGCGGATCGGCTCGCGGCGGATCGCGTTCCCGGCGAGCCAGCTCCAGGGCGCCGAGCTCGTAGCCCGCGACGGGTTCCACCGCGTGCGGCTGTCGCGCGGGAAGCACCGGATCGCGATCCGGGCCGTCGATCGCGCGGGCAACCGGGTCCGGCCGCGAGCCGCGTCGTCCGCGTTCGATGAGCGAGCCGGCCCTGAGAAGCGTTCCGGCGCCGCGGCCGGACGAGGCCGACCTCGTCGAGCGCGCGCGGGACGGCGACCACCACGCGTTCGCGGAGCTCGTGCGCGACCACGAGGAGCTCGCCTTTCGCGTCGCGTACCTCGTCGTGCGCTCTGCGGCCGACGCCGAGGACGTCACCCAGGAGGCGCTCGTGAAGGCGTACCGCGCGCTCGGCCGGTTCCGTGTGGGCTCGCCCTTCCGGCCGTGGCTGCTCCGGATCGTCGGCAACGAGGCGCGAAACCACCGGCGCGCCGCGGGCCGGCGCGCGTTCCACCACCAGCGCGCTGCCCTCCTCGAGCCCGTCACGTCCGCCTCGGCGGCTGACGACGAGCTGCTCGAGCGCGAGGGCAGGCGCGGCTTGCTCGCTGCGCTCGACGACCTGCCCGAGGGTGAGCGCGTCGCGGTCGCGGCCCGCTACCTCGTCGGCCTCACGGACGGCGAGACGGCGGCCGCGCTCGGCATCCCGCGTGCGACCGTGAAGATGCGCGCCTGGCGCGGGCTCAACCGGCTGCGCCGCGAGCTGGGGGAGGAGGTCTCGTGATCGAGCAGCGCCTGCGCGAGTCCGCCGACGCCTGGTTCCCCGAGGCTCCGTCCCTCGCGCCTGCCGTCCTCGCGAAGCTCCCGTCCCGCCCGGAGCCGGCCCGTCGCCGCCCCTCGCGGAGCGTGCTCGTCATCGCACTCGCCGCGCTCGCGCTGACCGGTGCCGCGCTCGCCGCGACCGCGCTCGACCTCGTTCCCGGAGTCCGGCTGACGCAGGTGGAGGAGCTGCCGGAGGTCGGCTGGGTGACGCCGCTCTTCGGCACGGAGACGACGCTCGAGGAGGCCCGGTCTGAGCTTCCGTACGAGCCGGTCTTCCTCGAGGCGCTCGGCTCGCCCCACCGCCTCACGCTCGACTACGACCTCGAAGGCGCGCCGGTCGTCACCGCGGTCTACGGCGGGGAGTTGGACACGCGCGTCGTCTTTACGCAGTGGGAGGCGGGCTACGTGCTCTTCGACAAGCTCCTGACCCACGAGACGACGGCCTCGTACGTCGACGTCCACGGCGCCGAGGGCATCTGGATCGAGGGCGGGGACCACGCGGTCTTCTACCGCGGCACCGCGGGAGGCGAAGGACGCGTCGGCGGCCACGTCACGGGCAACGTCCTTGTCTGGCATCGCGGCTCGGTCTCGTACCGCCTCGAGCTCGGCGCCTCGCGCGAGCGCGCGCTCGAGCTCGCGGGCTCGCTTCGGCCCGCCCGGTAACCGCCGGGCCCGCCAACGGTGTATCCGAGGGCGTGAGAGCACTCCTGCTCGCTGCCGCCGTCGTCGTCACCGCGTGCTCCTCCGCGACCGCGTCGAGCGAGAGCCTCCGCGCGCGCGTGTCGCCCTCGCCTTCGTCGTTGACCGTGCGCATGTGGTCGCCGAAGATCACGCTCACGGACGCGGGCAAGCCGGCCTCCGCGCGGCTCACGCTCACGATCCGCAAGGGCTCCGCGCGCCGCTCGTTCAAGCCTCGGGTGCTGCGGCGCGGCTCGTACCGGGCGCGGGTGAGCTTTCCGGCTGACGGCCGCTGGCGGTGGACGCTCGCGACGCCAAAGCGGACGCTCGCGCGCGGCGCGATCTCCGTCTCGACGCGAGTCGCGTTCCAGCTCCCGTACGACCTCGCTCTCGCGCCCGACGGGACGATCTTCTTCCTCGACCGCTCGCGCGTCCTCGCGCTCGACCCGGCCACGAGACGCGTGCGCGTCCACGCGGCGACGTCTGGGTCCGAGCTCGTCGCGCTCGAGCGCATCGCGGACGGGACACTCTTCGTCACCGACCTCCCTTCCAACCGCGTGCTCCGCATCGACCCCGCCCGCCGAGTGAGCACCGTCGCGCAGGTGAGGCGCCTGCCGATCTCGTCTCCGATGCCAGCCGGGACGACGCTCTGGGTCGCCTCCATCGCGACCGGGATCGGCGTCGTCCGTGTCGATGTCGGCTCGGGCCGGGTCGAGCCGTTCTCGAGCCCGTTCCAGCCGCACGGGATCGACCGCGATCCGAACGGCGACTTCTACGTCCACGACGGCCACGAGGTCAGCCGGATCGACGGCGACACGGGCGCGCTGACGCCGTTCGCCGCCGTGGACGCGTTCAAGCTCGTGGTCGCGCCCGACGGCTCGGTCTACGGGGTCGAGGGAAGCCCGGCGGGCGGGCGCGTCCTCCGCATCGCGCCCGACGGCAGCGTGACTCCGCTCGCGGGCACAGGCTTCCTGGCGGCGCATCGCGACGGCCCTGCGCTCGAGCTCGGGATCCTCCCGAGCGCCGTGCAGCTCTCCCCGACGGCGCCGTGCTCTTCACGCAGGTCGAGCCCGTGCCCGCGCTCCGCCGGATCGACCCGGCGACCGGCCGGGTCACGACGCTCGTGCGGGGTTAGTAGCGAACGCGGTGCTCGACGTAGAACTTGAGCAGCGTCAGCGCCTCGCCCCAGCCGGTTGCGCAGTCGACGAAGCCGTCCCACCCCTCGGGCGTGTCGGGATAGCCGTGCTCGCGGAGCCGCACCGCCGTCCCGTCGACGTGCTCATCGAAGTCGAGCTCGACCGTCGTCCCGCCGAGCTTTGCCTGCCACTGGAAGACGTAGCGCTCCGGGCGGCGCGCCTCGAGGACAGGTCCCCAGTCCTCGCCGGTGAATGCGTCCGGCCCCCAGTCGACCCACCGCCAGCGCATCTCGCCGCCCGCGCGCGCGTCGACCTCGGCCCCGGTCGTGAACCACGCGTCGAGCTCGTCCGCGTTCGTGAGCGCGTCGTACACGCGCTCGCGCGGGGCACGTACGACGGTCGCGAAGCGGATCTCCGGAACGGCCGTCAAGTGGAGAGCACGGGTGCGGTCGAGCCCTCCTCGACCACGATCCACCCGTCGAACTCGTCGAGCCTCCACGGGGCGTTCAGTGGCACGGTCGCCGAGCCGTCGTCATCCGTGGCGAAGCTTCCGCAGAAGGCTTCGGGCTCGCCGTCCCTCGTGAGCCAGAGCTCGAACGGCCTTCCGTTCCCGGCGGGCGCGAGGCCGTCGATCGCCATCTCCATCGGCCAGTTCCCGGCTTCGTCGAGCTCGTAGACGGTGAGCGTCGCCGCGGCCCCCTCGTCGCCGTTCATCTCGACGACGAAGTCGACGGCCTGCGCGTCGTCGCTGCCGCCGACCGCGACTCCGAGCGCGAAGGACGCAACCGCGAGCGCCGCGGCGACCGCGAGCAGCACGCCTCGGCGCCTCCGGCGACCGAGCGGGACGACCGGCGCTCGCGCGGGCGCCTCGGGTGGCGGGCCTGCCGCGACGAGCAGCTCGTGCACGCGACGAAGCCGCTCGCGCTCGTCCGCCTCGAGGTCTGAGCCCACGAGAGCCTCGAAGTCCGGGCCCCGCTCGCTCACCGTAGCTCCCCCTCCAACACGTCCGCCAGCCGCGCCAGCGCACTTCTCGTCCGTGTCTTCACCGTGCCGAGCGGGATGCCGAGGGAGTCTGCAATCTCGCTCTGCGAGAGCCCGCGCCAGTACGCGAGCTCGATGACCGGGCGCTCGTGCTCGGGAAGGACCTCGAGCGCGCGATGGACGCGCCACGCCTGCCACGCCCCCTCCGCGTGGTCGGCGGGGTCGGGCTCGCGGCCGGGACCGTCGGCGAGCTCGGCCACCGGCTCCGGCGTCCGGCGGAGCCCGTCCGTGATCGCATTCCTCGCGACGGTGTAGAGCCACGGAGCCCCGGCGCCGCGCGTGCGGTCGTACGTGCGCGCCGAGCGCCAGATCGCGACGAACGCCTCCTGCGACGCGTCCTCGGCGCGCCCGCGATCCCCGAGCCGCCGGAGCGCGAGGCCGAGGACGGCTCGCGAGTAGCGCGTGTAGAGCTCCTCGAATGCGAACCGGTCGCCGTCGGCGATGCGCTCGATCAGCTCGCCGTCGCTCTCAGCCCCCCGTTGCACCAGCGTCATTGTCGCGACTGGGCGTCTCGTCCTGGGAGCTGGAAGTGCGAGCGCCTCGGTCACGCTCTGACCTACGGGCGGCCGCTCGCTTTGGTTTGGGGAGCTACCGCTGTTCGTAGCGCGCGGCAACCGCATCCCAGTTGACCACGTTCCACCAGGCGGCGAGGTAGTCGGGGCGTCGGTTCTGGTAGTTGAGGTAGTAGGCGTGCTCCCAGACGTCGATGCCGAGGAGCGGCACGTCCGACTGCATGACCGGCGAGTCCTGGTTCGCGGTCGAGTACACGGCGAGGCCCGTGCCATCCCAGACGAGCCATGTCCAGCCCGAGCCGAACCGTTTGACGCCGGCGTCGTTCACGAGCGTCTTCAGCTCGTCGAGGCTCCCGAAGGTGTCGGCGATCGCGTCTGCGAGCGCCCCCGCGGGCTCGCCGCCGCCGTCGGCGCTCATGGTCTCCCAGAAGAGCGAGTGGTTCGCATGCCCGCCGCCGTTGTTGCGCACGGCCATGCGCTTGTCCTCGGGGAGAATCTCGAGGTTCGCGAGCACGGCGTCGATCGGCCGGTCCATCCACTCGGTTCCCTCGAGCGCGGCGTTGAGATTCGTCACGTACGCGGCGTGGTGCTTGTCGTGGTGGATCTCCATCGTGCGCGCGTCGATATGCGGTTCGAGCGCGCCGAAGTCGTACGGAAGATCGGGAACGCTGTACGCCATCTTCGGGCTCCTCTCGTCGGTGCTCTACTGGCGGGTCGCGGTCGGAGGGAAGGATATGCTCAGCGCCGATGACGACGACCTTCGTGGAGATCGGGCCCCGCGAGCTGAAGCCGGCGCTGTACGAGCTCGAGGGCATCTCGCGCACGACGATCGACGCCCATTACCGGCTGTACCAGGGCTACATCACGAAGCGGAACGAGATCCTGTCGCGTCTGGAGTCGGTCGACCTCGACGGGGCGAACCAGGTGTACTCGGACGTGCGCGCGCTCAAGCTCGATCTCACCTTCGCAGTGGGCGGGATCAAGAACCACGAGCTCTATTTCGAGCACCTCGGCGGCGGCGGCGGCGACCCCGAGGGCCCCATCGGCGGGCTGATCGAGCGCGACTTCGGCTCGGCCGGCAGGTGGCGCGAGGATCTCAAGGCGACCGGGCTGGCGGGCCGCGGCTGGGCTTGGACGGCCTACGACTGGGACGAGCGCCGCCTCTTCAACTACATCGGCGACGCCCAGAACACGTTCCCGGTGTGGAATGCGACGCCGCTCGTCGCGCTCGACGTGTACGAGCACGCGTACTTCCTCGACTACCAGACCGACCGCGGCGCCTACATCGACGCCTTCCTCCGGAACCTCGACTGGCGCGTCGTGAACGGCTGGATCTCGGCCTACCGAATCCCTGTCGATTAGCCGATGATCGAGGCACTCGCCGTCGTGGGCGGGTACCTCCTCGGCGCGCTGCCGTTCGGCTACTGGCTGCCGCTGCTCGTTCGCGGCGAGGACATCCGCACGCGCGGCAGCGGGAACGTCGGCGCCACGAACGTCTTTCGCGTGTACGGGAAGTGGCTCGGGTCGGCGGTCGCGTTCCTCGACCTCGCGAAGGGCTTCGCGGCCGCGGCGCTCGGTCTGTGGGCCGGAGGTGCGCTGCTCGGAGTCGTGTGCGGTGCGGCCGCGATGGCCGGCCATGCGCGGCCGGTCTTTCTCCGCTTCCAGAAGGGCGGGAAGATGGTCGCGACTGCGGGCGGAGCCTTCTTCGCGCTCGCCCCGCTCGCGGCGCTCTGCTGCGTCGGCGTGTGGCTCGCGGTCTTCGTGGCCACGCGCTACGCGTCGCTCGCGTCGATCCTCACCGCGTTCGCGCTCGTCGGCTTCGTGCTCCTCTTCGGCTACGACTGGTCGGTGGTCGCGTTCGCGGCGGCGGGGACGATCGCGATCATCCTCCTCCACCGCCACAACCTGAGCCGGCTCGTTCACGGCACCGAGCACCGCTTCGAGTTGCGTCGCCCGCGGCGCGCCTAGTCGCTCAGCCAGGAAGCGAGCGTCGTCTGGCGCGTGCTCGCGCGGCCGTTCTCGAGCTCCGACCGGAGCTCACCGACTGTCCCGAAGCGCTCGGCGAGGACGTCGTGGATGTGGATCGTCTCGAAGTTGACCTGCTTCGAGAGGAGGAAGTCGTCGTCGTCGAGCTGAGGGAGGGCTTCGAGCGCATCGCGTAGCGCGTGGCGCACCGAGTCTTCGACGAAGCGCGGCTGGAGGTGCGCGTGCTCGACGACGAAGAGCTCGTCCGGCCGCTTGAGCAGGTCGTAGATCGGCGCGCTCATCGAGCGCTCGACGACGTCCACGAGCGTCTCGGCGTCGAGGTCCTGGTCCGTGCCGACGAAGAGCGTTCCCCGGCCACGCTGGTTGTGGGTGGCGATCGGGACGAGCTCGAGGATCTTCTCGATGTCGCCGGAGTCGAAGCCTGCCTCCAGCAGCCGCTCGTTCGCGCGGTTGCGGACGAGACCTTGCGCGCAGGGGCAGGCGTTGATTCCCGTGGCCTCGACGCCAACAGCGCGGCGCGTGCCCTCCGCAGACGCGGCGGCGATGCCGCACAGCGTCACCATCTCCTGCGTCTTGAGGCCGGTCACGGGAGTGCGGCGGTTGATCGGCCACTGCGCACGGATCCACACCTCGGCCTTCAGCGCTTCCTGGCGCTCGACGACGCGGCTCGCGATCTGCTCCGCGAGCACCTCGACGAGCATGCCCTCGCGCTCGACGACGAGCTCGATCGCCTCCTCGAAGAGCTCCGGGAAGCGCGACATGTGCACGCCCTTCTGGTCGGCGGCGAGGTCGACGGTGCAGTCGATGACGGCCGCCATGACCGTCTCCGCGTCGCCCCGGCGGATGCGCACCGCCTTCTGCACCCCGGTGACGCCGGCCCGTGACAGTGCGAGCGCGATCTCGGGTGGCGATGCCTGCAGATCCTCGTGGATCCGGACGTCGGTCACGCGGTCACCGTACCAGCCGATGTCGTCGGGTGTCGGGCGCGGCTCGACGGTCGCTCCGGCAGGCCGAGTGTCCTCGACGTGGTACCGCGCGAGGAGGGCTTCCTCCTCGTCCTTCCTCGGGAAGAGGAAGAACACGAGCACGGCTCCGAGCACGATCGCCACGATCCCGGCCGTGTACGCCCAGTCGTCGCCGTCGAGGAAGGACTGCTTCGCCGCGGCAGTGATCTGGTCGGCGTACTGCGGATGCTGCTCCGCGACCTGCTCCGCGCTCGAGAACGACTTCGTGAGCTGGCTCGCGACGCTGTCCGAAACCTGCTTGTCGGAGCCTGCGATCGCCGCTGAGAACGCCGACGCGTAGCCGGCCGTGAGGAGGGCGCCGAAGATCGACGTCATGATCGCGCCGCCGAGGTCGCGTTGCAGGTCGGCGGTACCGGACGCCATCCCGGCGCGCGTGACGGGCACCGACCCGGTCAGCGAGTGCGACGCAGGCGTGCCGGCGAGCCCGACTCCGATCCCGATGAAGACGTACGCGAGAGCGACCTGCCAGTAGGGAGCTCCTTCGTTCCAGAGGAAGAGCATCGTCGCGAACGCGAGGAAGAGTGCGACGTAGCCGGAGAGCAGCGTGAACCGCGCCCCGTATGCGCCCACGAGCTTGGCCGAGCGCGGCGCGACGAGCACCATCATCACCGCCGCGGGCAGGATCGACGCGCCGGCCTCGAGCGTCGAGTAGCCGAGGACGTTCTGCAGGTACTGCTGGCTCACGAACGCGGCTGCCATGAGCGAGCCGAAGACGATGATTCCCGCCAGGGCGGCGACCCAGAAGACGCGCCGAGCGGCGACCTCGAGGTCGTAGAGAGGGTTGCGCGCCCGACGTTGCCGAAGGAAGAACGCGACGCCCGCGACGAGCGCGACCGCCGCCGTGGTGAGCACGAGCGTCTCCTGGTCGGGAAGCGGCGCGAAGTTGATCGCCAGGATCAGCGCCGCCACGAGGACGACCGAGAACACTCCGCCGAGGTTGTCGACCGGCTCGGTCGTCTCGTTGACGTGGCTCGGGACGAAGAGGAACGCGAGCACGAGCGCGACGCCTGCGAGCGGCAAGGTGATCAGGAAGACCGAGCCCCACCAGAACTCCTCGAGCAGCGCACCCGCTGCGAGCGGGCCGAGAGCGGCGATCGCACCGCCGATCGCCGACCACAGCGCGATCGACTTCGTCCGGGGCGGCCCGGACCAGAGCGCTGCGATCAGGGCAAGCGTCGTCGGGTAGGCCATGCCCGCGGCGAGGCCGCCTCCCACGCGGGCGACGAAGAGAACCTCGTCCGACGGCGCGTAGGCCGCGAGCAGCGACATGGGTACCGCGAGCGTCGTGCCGAGGAGGAGCAACAGCTTGCGCCCGTACCGGTCGCCGATCGCCCCGAGGTACAGCACCGACGCGGCCAGTCCCAGCGAGTACCCGACCGCGATGAGATTCAGAGTCACCTGCGACGAGTCGAAGGCCGCGCCGATGTCCGGCAGCGCGACGTTCGCGACCGACAGGTTCAGGTTGGCGACGGCGGCGACGAGGATGAGCGTGATCAGCACGAGGCCCGCCCTCTCGGGCGTGCGAGTGGTCTCTGCCGTCGTCACCGATCCTGCTCCGGCGCTCGCCATCCCGCCCCTGCTCGAGCTCCTGGACCCTGCAGGCGGAATTCTTGCCGCTCGCGACGATCGCTGCGTCGGTCGACGCGCGAGACGATCGCCCCGTCCACGAGCGTCGCGATCTCGTCGACGCGATCGAGCCCCTCGGGCCAAGACGACGTCCCAGGCCACGATCCGGGTCCGCTAGCGCAGCAGCCGCGAGAGCCGCCGGTCCTTGAGCAGGCGGCCGCCGGTCTGGCAGCTCGGGCAGTAGAAGATCGTGTGCTCCTCGAAGTCGACGCGCGCGATCGGCGTCCCGCATTGCGGGCACGGTTCGCCGAGGCGGTTGTGGACGACGTAGATGGCCTTGTCCCCCTTGCCGCGGAGCCGGAGCTCGAGGGCGCGCTCGAGATCCTCATGGATGGTCGCGGCGAGGCGCTCGGTCTCCTCGTCGTTCAACTCCGTCGACGCCTTGAACGGGGAGAGCCGCGCGCGGAGCAGGATCTCGTTCGCGTGCGCACGCCCGATCCCCGCGAGCGCCCGCTGATCGCGCAGCAGCGGGTGCAGCTGGCGCCGCTCTCGCCCGAGGATCTCGCCGAGCGCCGCGGCGTCGAGCTCGAGCGCGTCCGGCCCGAGATGCCCGATGTCCTGCTCCAGCTGCTCCGGCGTCACGAGCCAGACCCCGGCGCGCTTCTTCTTCCCGGCCTCCGTGAGCACGAGCTCGGCGCCGCCTTGGAAGCGGACCCTGAACATCGGCCGCTTCGGCCCCTTCGCGCCCGGGTCGAGATACCGGAGCCGCCCGGCGCTCATCAGGTGCACGCGCAGGACGAGATCGTCCTCCTCGGTCGGGAAGAGGAGGTTCTTGCCGCGTCGCTCCGCCCCCTCGAGCCGTCGCCCCTCGAGCGCCGAGAGCGGCGGGTCGATCGTCTTCAGCGTCGCGACGTGCGCGGGCCCGGCGCGCTCGATCGGGCGCGCGGAGACGAGCGGGTCGAGCTCCCGCACCCACGCCTCGACCTCGGGCAGCTCAGGCATCGGCGGTCGCCGCGAGGGGAGGGGCGTGCTCGAGGACGGCCTCGTCCATCCGACCGAGCGAACGGACCGGCGAGAGGGCGAGCGGGAGGAAGCTGAACGATCCCGCGAGCGCCCCGACCCACAGCGTCGGGCGAAGCCCGATCACGGACGCGAGCACGCCGCCGGTGAGCGACCCGAGTGGAATCACGCCCCACACGATGAACCTCCGCGTCGCGTTCAGGCGCCCGAGCATGCGGTCGGGGGTGACCGCCTGCTGGAACGAGAGCCCGGTGACGTTGAACACGATCCCCGCGAAGGTAACCACCATCAGCCCCGCCACGATGAACGGGATCGGCTGGGATTGCGGCGCGGCGGGGATCAGGATGAACGCGGGGCCGAAGAGCAGCGCCGCGCCGACGAGCGTCCGGCCGACCGGGAGCCGTCGCGAGATCCGGCTGGAGGCGACTGCGCCGACGACCCAGCCGATGTTGGACAGCCCGAGCATGAGCCCGATCGCCTGCGCCGACAGTCCCAGGTCGCGGACGGCATACACGAGGAAGATCGAGATCACCATCATGTTGAAGAAGTTCGACAGCGCGACGGTGGCCGCGATCGCGCGCCAGAGTGGGTGCCCGAGGACGTAGCGCAGGCCCTCGGCGATCTCGCGGCGCATGCTCGGCGCCTCCGCCGGCTCCGGACGCTCCTCCACGCGCCGGATGCGGAAGACGAACGCGGCCGAGCCGACGAAGCTGATCGCGTTGAGCAGGATCGCGTACGGGGCCGTGATCGCGCCGATGAGCACGCCGGCGAGCCCAGGCCCGGCGAGTTGCGCGGCCGAGCGGCTGATCTCGAGCTTCGAGTTGCCCTCGAGCAGGCTGTCGCGCTCGACGAGCGACGGGAGATACGACTGGTAGGCGACGTCGAAGAAGACCGTCCCGACGCCTACGAGGAAGCCGACGGCGTAGAGCTGCCACATCGTGAGGGCGTCGAACAGGTAGGCGACCGGGATCGACGCGAGGAGCGCTGCGCGGAAGACGTCGGCGAGCACGAGGATCGGCTTCCGCCGCAGACGGTCGACCCACACGCCGGCCGGAAGCGCGAAAAGCAGGAACGGCAGGTAGTCGAACACTCCGAGCAGCGCGACCTCGAACGCGCTTGCGTCGAGGACGAGGATGGCCGCGAGCGGCATCCCGAGCAGGGTGATCTGCGTCCCGAACTGGCTGATCGTCTGCGCGGACCAGAGCCGCAGAAAGTCAGCGTGCCGCCAGAGGCCGCCGCGCGGCCAGAGATCACGCACCGGCGGGCTCGGCTCCCGGTGCGGCGGTCACAGGCGGCGCCGGCTGCGCGTCGTCGACCGGCTCGGGCATGTCGCGCAGGTGGCGCTGCGGCGAGAACACGATCCAGAGGATCGCGAGTCCGCCCCCGATGCTGCCGATGACGATCGTCTCGCGGAGGCCGACCCAGGAGCCCAGAGCACCGCCGACCAGCGCGCCGATCGGAATGGTTCCCCAGACGATGAAGCGCATCACAGAGTTCATTCGCCCCTGCAGCCGCGGCGGGCAGATCGCCTGCCGGTAGCTCACCTGGATGATGTTGTAGACGACGATCGAAAAGCCGGAGATGAGTACCGCGCCGACGAGGAAGGGAAGCGCCTCGTTCCCGGCAGGCGCGAAGGCGATCAGCAGCGACGACGGCCCAGAGAGCGCCCCGACGACGATGGTGGTCGGGCCGATGCCGAAGCGCCTCGACAGTCGTATCGCGGAGAAGGCCGCGGCGAACGAGCTGACGCTTCCGATCGAGAAGGCGATTCCGATGACCGCCGCCGACAGCTCGAGGTCGCGCACGAGGTACACGAGGGCGATCGCGAACACGACGTTCGAGAAGAAGTTCGAGGTACCCGTACAGCCCGCTTGCGCGCGCAGGTTCGGGTTGCCGAGCACGAAGCGCAGTCCCTGCTTCAACTCCGTCACGAGGCTCGTCTTGCGGCCGTCGACCGTCTCCCTCACGGGGGTCTCTTCGTGCCTGCGAATCCCAAGGACGAAGAGCCCCGAGCCCAGGTAGCTGATCGCGTCGATGAGCACCGCGAACGGAGCCGTGAAGATCTGCACCAACCCACCCGCGAGGCCTGGTCCGCCCACCTGGGCCGCGGAACGGCTGATCTCGAGCTTCGAGTTGCCGTCGATGATCTGGTCGCGCTCGACGAGCGAGGGCACGTACGCCATGTACGCAACGTCGAAGAAGACGGTGCAGATGCCGACGAGGAACCCAACCACGTACAGCTGCCAGATCGACAGGGCGTCTGCGACGAACGCGATCGGCACGGTGGCGAGCAGGACGAAGCGCCCGAGGTCGCCGGCGATGAGGATCGGGCGTCGCGGCAGCCGGTCCACCCACACGCCGGCGGGCAGTGTGAAGAGAAGGAACGGGAGGAACTCGACCGTCCCCAAGGCCGCGACCTCGAACGGGCTCGCGCCGAGCTCGAGGATCGCGACGAGCGGGAGCGCGAGGATGCCGATCTGTGTCCCGAACTGGCTGACCGTCTCCGCCGACCACAGCTTCAGGAAGTCGCCGTGCCGCCAGAGGCCGCCGTGTGGCCAGAGCCGCATGGGTCAGGAGGTCGTCTCGTCGGCGGGTGTCCACGCGTCGCCGACGCCCGGCACCGCAGCTCCCGCCTCCGTCTGCACCGGCTCGTCCTCGAGCGGCTCCGGCATCTCGCGCAGATGGCGCTGCGGCGAGAAGACGAGCCAGAGGAACGACAGCCCGCTGCCGATCGCGCCGACGACGAGCGCCTCGCGCAGGCCGACCGCCGTCCCCAGCGCGCCGCCGGCGAGCCCTCCGATCGGGATCGTGCCCCAGACGATGAAGCGCATGACCGAGTTCATGCGGCCCTGGAGGCGCGGCGGGCAAATCGCCTGGCGGTAGCTGACCTGCGTGATGTTGTAGACGACGACGCAGAACCCGAGCACGAGGCTGCCTGCGATGAGCGACGGGTACGGGAACGCCTCCGGCGCGAGCGCCATCGCGAGGAACGCGGGGCCTTCGAGGAGCGTCACGGCGATCGACGTCGGCCCGATGCCGAAGCGGCTCGAGATCCGCCTCGAGGTCAGCGCGGCCGCGAGCGATCCGATGCTCGCGATCGAGAGCAGGATCCCGATCGCCCCCGGCGACAGGCCGAGCTCGCGGACGAAGAACACGAGGATGATCGAGAAGCCGAGCGTGAAGAAGAGGTTCCCGGTCGCCGTGCACCCGGCCTGAGCCCGGAGGTTCGGGTTGCCGAGCACGAAGCGCAGTCCCTCCTTGAGCTCCACCCACATGCTCGTGGGTCTGCCGTCGACCTGCGCGCGCTCAGGCGCGTCCTCGTGCTTCCGGATTCCGAGGACGAAGAGACCGGAGCCGAAGAAGCTGATCGCGTCGATCAGCACGGCGTACGGGGCGGTGAAGATCTGGACGAGCCCTCCCGCGAGACCGGGCCCGCTGATCTGGGCGGCCGAGCGGCTGACCTCCATCTTCGAGTTGCCCTCGATGAGGTGATCGCGGTCGACGAGTGACGGCAGGTACGACTGGTACGCGACGTCGAAGAAGACCTGGCATGTGCCGACCAGGAAGCCGACGACGAACAGTTGCGCGAGCGTCAGCACATCGGCGATGTAGGCGGCCGGGATCGTCGCCAGGAGCGCCGCGCGACCGAAGTCTCCGGCGATGAGGATCGGGCGCCGGCGCAGCCGGTCGACCCAGACGCCTGCGGGGAGCGTGAAGAGGATGAACGGCAGGAACTCGACCGTCCCGAGCGCCGCGACCTCGAACGCGCTGGCATCGAGGACGAGGATCGCGACGAAGGGGAGCGCGAGCCCGCCGACCTGCGACCCGAACTGGCTGATCGTCTCGGCGGACCAGAGCTTGAGGAACTCCGGGTGCCGCCAGAGGCCGCCCTGCGGCCAGAGGCTACGCACGGGCGGGCTCCGGCTCCGCTGCGATTCGTCCTCGACCGGCGTCGGCATCTCGCGCAGGCCGCGCACGGGAGAGAAGAGGACGGGAAGGCAGGCCAGCGACCCGATCGCCGCTCCGATCCACATCGCCTCGCGCAGCCCGATCCAGGTCGCGAGCGCGCCGCCGAGCAGCGTGCCGATCGGCATGACGCCCCAGACGATGAAGCGCATCACCGAGTTCATCCGGCCGAGCATCCGCTCCGGGGTGACGGCCTGGCGATAGCTGAGCTGCGTGATGTTGTAGGTGACTCCGGCGAGGCCGAAGACGATCATCCCCACGATGAGGAACGGATACGGGAATGAGGCCGGCGCCGCCGGGAAGAGCAGCAGCGCCGGCCCGAAGACGGCCGCGGTGGCGATGATCGTCGGGCCGACGCCCGAGCCTGCCGCGATGCGCCTCCCGAAGACGGCGCCGCCCATCGAGCCGATGCTCCCGATCGAGAACAGGATCCCGATGGCCGCCGCGGAGAGGTCGAGCGTCCGCACCGCGTAGACGAGGAAGACCGCGAAGGCGAAGCTCGTCGCGAAGTTCGAGATCCCGGTCGTTCCCGCGATCGCGCGCAGGTAGCGGTGCCCGAGGACGTAGCCGAGCCCCTCGCGCGCCTCGCGCAGCATCGACGGGCGCGGCGCGCCCTCCTCGCGCTCGGGGATCGGCTCGGCCTTCCGGATCCCGAGCAGGAAGATGCCCGAGGCGAGGAAGCTGATCGCGTCTGCGAGCACGGCGTACGGCGCGGTGAGGATCTGGACGGTCAGGCCGCCGAGACCTGGACCGCCGAGCTGCGCGGCGGAGCGGCTGATCTCGAGCTTCGAGTTGCCGTCGACGAGCTGGTCGCGCGTGACGAGCGACGGGAGGTACGACTGGTACCCGACGTCGAAGAAGACGGTGCAGATCCCGTACCCGAACCCGACCGCGTAGAGCTGCCAGATCGTGAGGGCGTCCGCCACGTATGCGACCGGGACGGTCGCGAGGAGGACGAAGCGGCCGAGGTCGCCCGCGATGAGGATCGGCCGTCGCGGGAGCCGGTCTACCCAGACGCCGGCCGGGATCGCGAAGAGCAGGAACGGGAGGAACTGGAGCGTCCCGAGCGCCGCGACCTCGAACGGTGACGACTCGAGCGTGATGACGGCGACGAGCGGGAGCGCGAGCTGGCCGACCTGCGTGCCGAACTGGCTGATCGTCTCCGCGGACCAGAGCTTGAGGAAGTCCGGGTGCCGCCAGAGGCCGCCTTGCGGCCAGCGGCTACGCATCCTCGTCCTCCGCTCTCGGCGGGAGGTCCGTCCCCGCCTGGAACATCGCGAACGTGATGACGTGCAGGTCTCCCTCGAGGTCGGCGGCGGCGTGGAAGTCGGCGATGAGCCTGTTCAGCCGCTTCTGGAACCGGGTGACGTCCTTGGGCGCGAGCCGCGAGCGATGGATCCCCGCCTCGGCCGCGTCGGCGCCGGAGACCATCGCCTCCTCGGCGCCCTGGCGCAGCATCATCGCCGTGATCGCCCCGCCCCGTAGGTCCTCCGGCATCGACTCGTCCGCGCTCTTCAGGACGAACAGACGCGCGACGCGGCCGTAGTACTTCTCGGTGAGCGCGCGCACCTTTCTCGTCCGGACGACCCGCACGAGCCCGGCCTTCTCGAGCACCTTCAGGTGGTGGCCGATCGTCCCCTTCGGGATCCCGAGCGCGGCCGCGAGCTCGGTCGTGCTCGCCGCGCGCTGGTTCAGCAGCGCGATGATCCGGCCGCGCGTCGGCTCGGCGACGGCGCGCAGCGGCTCCGGCTCCTCGATGGTGAGGACGTCGTCGAGGTCGTAGTCGGGAAAACGGTCGATGATCGCCGAACATACGGGAAATCCCGACCATTCGCAAGCCGATTTGTGCGCAACGAGCGGACAAGGGTCAGACCCGGGTCATGTCCCGAACGGCCGAGTAGGGTGCTCGACGCGATGGAGCCGATCGTGGTCGAGGTCATGCGGGGCGAGGTCGTCGAGGCGCGGCATCACGCGCACGCCGTCGCGGTCTCGGACGGTGAGATCGTCGGCGAGGCCGGCGACCCGCGCCTCCTCACGTACTTCCGCAGCTCGGCGAAGCCGATCCAGGCGCTTCCGGTCGTTCGTGCCCGCCCCGACCTCGACGACGCCGAGATCGCGATCGCGTGCGCGTCCCACCTCGCGCGGCCGGAGCAGCTCGCGCCGGTGCGCTCGCTCCTCGCCAAGGCGGACGCCGGCGAGGACGACCTCGAATGCGGCCCCGAGCCCACGCGGCTCCAGCACAACTGCTCCGGGAAGCACGCAGGTCTCATCGTGCTCTGCCGTGCGCGCGGCTGGCCCGTCGAGGGCTACCGGCTCCCCGAGCACCCGTGCCAGCAGACACTCCTGGCCGAGGTCGCGTCGGCTGCCGAGGTGGGCGCGGAGACCATGTCGACGGCCGCCGACGGCTGCGGCATCGTCACTTTCGGGCTGCCGCTCGAGCGCATGGCGCATGCGTTCTCGCGACTCGAGGCACTGGAAGGAGGCGAGCGCGTCGCGTCGGCGATGCGCGCGTATCCGGAGCTGATCCGCGGCCCGGAAGCGGCCGACACGACGCTCATGCAGACGCTGCCGGGCTGGATCGCGAAGGGCGGCGCCGAGGGGCTCCTCTGCGCGGCGAGCTCCGACGGTCTCGGCGTCGCGCTGAAGATCGAGGACGGCGCGATCCGCGCCGCGCGGGCCGCCGTCGCCGCGTTCCTCGCGCGACTCGGGATCGAGACGGGCGAGCTCGGCCACGTGCCGGTGCGCAACTCCCGCGGCGAGCTCGTGGGCGAGCTGCGCGCGTCCTGAGGAGGAGATGTCCGCCGCGGCCGGGTCGGTTGTGGAAAAGGTGTCGGACACGGACCCTTGTCCAAATCGCCCCAGTCGGACTACGATGCGCGCGCTTGGATGGTGGAGAGCCGGAGCGGCAGGCGGGCCGGTTCGAGCGCAGTGGCAGTTCCCAGGTCGGTGTCGTTCGAGCGCGAGAGGAGAGAGGCCCCCACATGCTGTCCGTCGAGATTGCCCTTCCGGAGGTCGAGGAGCTTCAGCGTCTCATCGAGCTGGGCTTCGAGCGCGGCTTCCTCACGTACGACGAGATCGTGTCCGGCCTCGACGAGGTCGAGCTCACGAAGGAGCAGGTCGAGGACTTCTACACGTACTTGATCGACCACTCGATCGAGCTGGTCGAAGGTGTCGAGCACAAGGCGCTGCCGCACGAGGAGCCGCCGCCGGTCGAGGACGACAAGACCGCGCCGAAGCTCGACCTCTCGGTCGAGCCCTCGCTCGACTCGCTGCGGCTCTACCTGCGTGAGATCGGCAAGGTGCCGCTCCTCACCGCCGACCAGGAGGTCACGCTCGCGAAGCGCATCGAGCGTGGCGACATGGACGCGAAACAGCACATGATCGAGGCGAACCTCCGGCTCGTCGTCTCGATCGCGAAGGGCTATCTCGGCCGCGGGCTCTCTTTCCTCGACCTGATCCAGGAGGGATCGCTGGGGCTCATCCGCGCGGTCGAGAAGTTCGACTACCGCAAGGGCTTCAAGTTCTCGACGTACGCGACGTGGTGGATCAGGCAGGCGGTGACCCGCGCGATCGCGGACAAGGCGCGCACGATCAGGATCCCGGTGCACATGGTCGAGAAGCTGAACAAGGTCGTGCACATCGAGCGCCAGCTCGTCCAGCGCCTCGGCCGCGAGCCGCTCCCCGAGGAGATCGCCGAGGAGCTCGAGATCCACCCGGACGAGGTGCGCGAGATCCTCCGCATGTCGCAGCTACCGATCTCGCTGGAGAAGCCGATCGGCGAGGACGAGGACTCGTCGCTCGTGGACTTCGTCCCGGACGAGGCCGCCGAGTCGCCGTTCGACACCGCCTCGCTCTCGCTCCGGCGCGAGGACGTCGAGCTTGCGCTGAGCGCTCTCCCGGAACGCGAGCGGCGGGTCATCGAGCTCCGCTACGGGCTCGACGGCTCGCAGCCGTGCACGCTCGAGGAGGTGGGGCGCACGTTCGGCGTCACGCGCGAGCGCATCCGGCAGATCGAGAACAACACGCTGAAGAAGCTCGAGTCGCTACCCGAGGCGCAGGGACTAAAGGACTGCGTGTAGAGGCGAGGCTTGCCTCGCCCTATCCGCGGCTACGCGGGCAGTAGTCCCGCCTCCCCGAGCGCCGCGAGCACACGCTCGCGGATCTCGCTCTGGATCCGGCCCACGTTCGAGCCGGGCGGCGCGTAGCCGACGACGTGCAGCCAGACGAGCTTCTCGGCGACGTCGCCGACCTGAACCGAGATGCCGTCGGCGCCGACCACCTGCGACGCAGCCTCCTCGGTCACGCGCCGGGCTTCGTCGAGCGAAGCGCCGATCGCGACCGGGACCTGGACCGTGAGGATCCGCCTCGGGTCCCCGACCGACCGGTTGACGATGACGGCCGAGACCATCATCTGGTTCGGGACGAAGACGTGGCGGTCCTCGTCCGTAACGAGCTTGGTGTAGCTGAGCGAGATCTCGGAGACGACACCCGTGTGCTCGCCGACGCTGATGCGGTCGCCGAGGCGGACCGGCTGCGTGAAAGCGATCAGGACGCCGGAGCCGAGGTTGCCGAGCGGCGTCGACAGCGCGAGCCCCGCGATGAGGGCGAGCACGGCGCTCGACGCCAGGAACGCGCGCGCAACCTCTTGAGTCACGGGGAAGATCGAGAGTACGTTCCAGACGCCGAGCAAGCCGACGAGCGCCACGACGACGCGCAGGAGGAAGGCGAACGTCGTCCGCCGGCTGGCGGCGACGGCGGGGTCGCGCTCGGCGAGCCTGCGCTCGTAGCGGTCGAAGGCGAAGCGAAGCGCGAAGCGCGCCGCGATCACGATCACGATCCAGATCGCGGCGACGACGAGCGCCTTCACGGCATTCGAGTCCATGCGTTCCCGCCTAGCCGCCGGCGAGGACGCGCGCCTTGGCGGCCGCGTACTCCTCGTCCGTCAGCTCACCGCGCGCGTGCAGGTCGGCGAGGCTCGAGAGGGTCGAAGTGAGGTCCGCGCCCGGCGGCGGCGGCGGCGCGGCGCGCTGGTCGGCCACGCGCGTCCGCGCCGTCCCCCACCATTCGTCGAGGCGAGCTCGTGCCTCCTTGAGAACGGCGGCCCCGGACGCGCCCGGGAACTCGCTCCGCGTCTGCCGGCGGGTCACCTCGATCCAGATCGCCCCGAGGGCAACGAGGACGAGGACCGTCAGCACCCTCGTGAAGTCCCCGACCGGGCCGACAAGCAGCAGGACGAACCCGAGTACGCCGAGCCCGATGTAGGCCCACAGGCGATCTCGAACCGCGGGCGCGAGGAAGCCCCGCGACGAGACTGCTCGCGGCCCGGGCCCGGCGAGCCACGCGGCGACGAGGAAGAGCACTCCGACCACGATCAGCCAGCGATACGAGTAGCCCAGGAGCTCCGTGAGGATGTCCCACGCGTTGCTCGCGGCGGTGCGGGTGTCGGTCTCGGCGACGAGCGCGTTCACGACGTAGTTCCCGCCGACGTTCACCGCGACGAGGCCGACGATGCTCACGAGCACGAGCGCGACTCCGATGCGCCGGACGAGGCGGCGGCGGTCGCGCGCGAGCCAGACCGCGAGCGCGAACAGGATCAGGGTCAGGAGCGGGAGGATCCACGCGAGCGCCTTCAGGAGCTGGAATCCGTCCTGCGCGGCGTCGAGCTCGTCCGAGCGCAGGACCTCGATGCGGCCCACGTCCTCGGGCAGGTTGTCCTCGACCTGCTTGCGGATGCCGACCCGGTCCGCCGCCTCGAGCACGATCGTCTCGAGGTTGAGCGTGACCGTGCCCTCCCCGGTCGACACGCGCTCGCCCTCGCCCTCGAGCACCGCGACGAGCGTCTGGTGCGACTCCTCGAGCGTCGCCGCCCACAGCCGCTGCAGGCGCGGCTGCTCGAGCGCGCGGGCGACGAGCGTGTACGAGGCCTCGCGCAGCCCGGCCGCGGCCGGCCCGGAGAGGTTCTGGTAGTCGTCGGGAAGCTGCGCCTCGAGCTCCGCCTCGACGTCGACCGACTCGAACAGCTCGTCGACGGCGCGGTTCGCGACGGCCTGCCGGATCGCCTCGTCTTCGATGAGCTCCGTGCTCGTGTCGACGAAGGTGTCGGTATTGAGCGCGACTCGGTCGACCCAGACCGCGAAGGTCGACAGGAGCAGCAGCAGCGACGCGAGTACGAGGAGGATCCAGACCGCGAGCGCGCGGCCCGGGCGGCGTTTCGGCGCGGGAGCCGTTGTCGCGTCGGCGTCGCTCATCCGGGCGGAAACCTACTCCGCCGGGCTTGCCGTCGCGCCGCCCTCGAGGAACCGCGCGTGGAGGGCGCGGACCGCGCTCGCGACCTCGTCACTCCCGACGAGACAGGTGATCTTGATCGGCGACGTCGAGATCAGCCGCAGGTTGATCCCCTCCTCCGCGAGCGTCCGGAACATCTGCGCGGCGACGCCCGGGTGGGTGCGCATCCCCGCGCCGATCAGCGACACCTTGCCGAGGTCCTCGACCTCCTCGACCTGAATCGTCCCGATCGACTCCTGTGCCCGCTCGAGCGCGCGCCGCGTCGGCTGCCTGTCCTCCTGCGGCACGGAGAACGAGAGCTCCGCGGCTCCGTGCACAGCGTTCTGGAGGATCGTGTCCACGCTGACGTGCTCCCCGGCGACCGCTTCGAAGATCGCGGCCGCGACCCCCGGCCGGTCGGGCACGCCGCGGAGCGTGAACAGCACCTCGTCCTCGGAGTGCGTGACCGCCGAGATGATCGGCTCCTCCATGCCTGCGACGTCCTGGACCCAGGTTCCGGGCTCCTCCGAGAATGTCGAGCGCGCGTGGATGCGGACATCGTGCCCGCGCGCGAGCTCGACCGCACGCAGCGCGAGCACGCGCGCGCCGGAGGCGGCCATCTCCAGCATCTCCTCGTAGGAGACGGTCTCGAGCTTCCGCGCGTTCGGGACGATGCGCGGGTCGGCGCTGAAGACGCCGCGGACGTCGGAGTAGATCTCGCACGATGCTCCGAGGGTTGCCGCGAGCGCGACCGCGGTCAGGTCGCCGGCGCCGCGCCCGAGCGTCGTGATGTCCATCGTGTCGCGCGAGAAGCCCTGGAAGCCGGCGACGAGGACGATCTTCCCGGCGTCGAGCGCCTCGAGGACGCGTACGGGCGTGATCTGGCGGATCTTCGCGCGCGTGTGGACGGAGTCGGTGAGGATCCCGGCCTGCGAGCCGGTGAACGACACCGCCTCCTGCCCGAGGTCGTGGACCGCCATCGCGACGAGCGCGCACGCGACGCGCTCGCCGGTCGAGAGCAGCATGTCGAGCTCCCGCGGGTGCGGATGCGGCGAGACCTGGCCCGCGAGCTCGAGCAGTGTGTCCGTCGTCTTCCCCATGGCCGAGACCGTGCTCACGACCACGCGGACGCCGCGCTCGTGCGCCTCGACCAGCCGGCGCGCGACATGCCGGATCTTGTCCGGGTCCGCGACCGACGAGCCGCCGAACTTCATGACGACGGTCTCCTGCGCGGGCTCGGGGACGGCGTGCACGGGGAGATTGTGGCTGGCTCGGGGGTCGAACGCGACGCGCGGGTTACCCGAGCTCGATCGTCATCCCTTCGTGTGCGGCGAGCGGAGCGGCGCCGCCACCCGCCCCGTCCCAGAGCTCGGAGGCGCGCTCCGTGAGCTCCTCGACCTCGGCGTCGCTGCGGTCCGGATCATGGTGGAAGAGCACGAGGCGGCCGACGTTCGCTTTGCGCGCGAACTCGACGGCGTGCGCGACGCTCGAGTGACCCCAGCCGACACGCTCCGCGTACTCGTCTTCCGTGAACTGGCTGTCGTGGAGCAGGACGTCGACACCGGCAGCGAGCGGGTGGCCTGAGATCCAGTCCGGGTCGAGCTCGGCGAGCTCGACGCCCATGACCGGCTCGTGGTCCGGAATGAATGCGAGCGAGCCTCGAGCCACCTCCAGCCGATAGCCGACGGTGGAGCCCCGGTGCGACACGGGGAGCGAGAGCACCTGCACCTCCCCGAGCCTCCAGGGCTCGTCCGGCACGTCGTGGAAGTGGATCACGGCCGGGATGTCCGCGAGGTCCACCGGGAACAGCGGAGGGGAGAAGGACCGGGCGATCCGCTCCTCCAGTGAGTGGAGGGGCGACGGCGGCCCCCAGATGTGGATCTCGCGTCCTTCCTCCCACAGCGGTGCGAAGAAGCGGAGGCCCTCGAGGTGGTCGAGATGCAGGTGGGTGAGCAGCACGTGGATCTGCGCACCAGGGTCGAGCTCGTAACCGAGCCGCCTGATGCCCGTGCCGGCGTCGAGAATCAACACGACGTCGTTGCTGGTCCGGACCTCGACGCACGTGGTATTCCCGCCGTAGCGGACGGTCTCCTCGCCAGGCGCCGGGAGGGATCCTCGACAGCCCCAGACTCGCGCGAGCAGCGTCACTCGGGGCCCTCCGCTCCGTCGTCCTGCCAGAAGAAGGCGACCATGCCGACGACCTCGGTGGGGTGGGAGAAGAGCGGCATCGCGGTCGCCGAGAGCTGTCGTCGCACCCCGTCGAGGCCCATGACCCGGAGCCGCGCGTGTGCCGGCCGCCGCTCGGCGAGCGCGATCCAACCGGGATTGCGCTCGAGCGGCAGCGTCGATCCGTCGAGGTCCTCGATCTGGTAGAGCGCGGTCCACTCCGCCGCGGAGATCGGCCCTGCCTCCGCGAACGTCCGCCCGAGGATCTCCTCTGCGCCCTCGTTGTAGAACACGAGGTTGCCGTCCGCGTCCGCGATGAAGGCTGCAGTCGCGAGCTGTGTGGCGAGCTCGCGCGCGAGGATGAGCGCGAGGTGCTTCTGGCGGCCGGCCGTCACGCCGTCCACGTTAGTCGACTACTAACGCTGCCGCGTGCCGCGGAAGGTCAGGCTCGCACCCCGCCGAGCTTCACTGTCTCGCCCGGATGGGGACGTCGCTCGCGCTCGGATCGCTTAGCTGTGGGCGCTACTTCGATCCACAGACGTACGCCGGCTCGGACGGCCGGCGTTGACGCGTCGCGAAGCAGGCCCTAGACTCGCAAGACGTGGCCCGGCTCGCGCTGGTCTGTGCACTCGTGCTCCTCACGCTCGGCTGCGGTGGCGGCGAGGTGTCCAGCCCGGCCGGGGAACTGGTGGTGTCGCGGGTCGACGAGACCGGCGACGTGTACGCGATCGCTCTCGAGTCGGGCGAGGAACGGCTGATCGGCCCTGGGGCCGAGTACGCAGGCTCCTGGTCGGTGAGCGGGAGGAAGGTCGCGACCTATGGTCCCGAAGGCGACGGGACAGCTCGTCACGACCGTCGACACGGGCGCTGGCAGACGGTTCCCTGCGACGTGCCACGCGCGCGTGTGGGCTCCCGACGAGACGATCCTCGCGTGCGCGGAGAGCGAGCCCTGGTTCATCACGACGCTCGACCTGGAGACAGGCGAGAAGCGTGCGCTGACCGATCAATCCGAGCTCAGCGTGTCGCCGGCTTGGTCGCCCGACTCGCGGTCGATCGCGTACGAGGTCTACGGCGCCGTGATGACGATGGGTCGGGACGGAAGCAGGAAGCGTACGGTCGCCGCTGGAGCGGAGGCGAAGCCGGGATTCGGGCCCGTGTGGTCGCCGGACGGCAGCCGCATCGCGTACCTGAGAGACCGCGACGTGTGGAGCGTGAGCGCGGACGGCGGGGATAGCCGCCTGCTGTTCGACGGTGGCGGTCGCAACACGCACTCGCTCGCGTGGTCGCCGGACGGCCGGTACATCGCGTTGATGCACGCGGACGACGACCCCGAGATCTTCGTCGTCGACGTGGCCACCGGCGAGGCGCGCAATCTGACCGGCAACGAGAAGATCAAGGACGGAGACCCCGTCTGGTCGCCTGACAGCCGGCACGTCGCCTACCTGAACAACGCCGACGACGGCGCGGCTCATGGTCGTGTCGGTCGACGGCGGCCCTCCGAGGCGCGTCTGGGACTACGCGTACATCCAGCACTGGTTCCCGGCGCCCGACAGCGGCTGACCCCGACGATTCGCGTGCCCGGATAGAGTCGCGCGGTGGGACAGGCGAACGTCTTCACCGACGACTGGGATCCCGGCGAGGACTGGTCGGGCGGCGGCGGGCTCTCGAAGCGGCTGCCGCGAGGCGACGTGCTCGGCGCGACCGTGTACGAGCTCGGCCCCGGCAACTTCGCCGTCTACCACTTCCACCACGGCGCCGAGGAGATGCTCGATCGTCCTTCGCGGGCGCGTCGACATTGCGAACGCCGGACGGCGAGCGCGAGGTCGCAGAGGGCGAGGTCGTGTTCTTTCCGCGCGGGCCGGACGGGGCGCACGCGCTCCGGAACGACTCGGACGCGCCGGTGCGCTACGTCATGGTCTCCGACCACCCGTCGCCCGAGGTCGTCGAGTATCCGGACCTGAAGCAGATCACGGCGCAGGCATTCACGAGCTCCCAGACCGGCGAGCGGCTCTTCTTCGTCCATGACGTCCCGGTCGACGCCGACTGACGAGCCAGTCGGTTGGAGGTGATCTGTCCCCTCTCTTGGAGTGCCTGCCTTCAGGTGGTCTTCGCAGACACCCGCAAAGGGGTTCGAACTAGGGCAGCCAGCCGTCCTGGTATGGCGAGCGCTCGAGCCTGGCCTGCTCACGCCTCGGCCCGTGGGTGTCGTCGGCCCGCGCGTCCATCTCCCGGAACGCCGGATTGAAGAAGCCATACACCGTGAGCGCGAGCAGGCCGATCCCCATCGCGAGGAAGGTCGCCGAGACTCCGAAGGTCTCCACCGCGAGCCCGCCGAGGAGGATGCCGGCCGGGATCGCCGCCCACGCGCCTGCCCGGCCTGCCCCCAGGACGCGGCCGCGAAGCCCGTACGGGACAATCTCGAACATGACGGTGTTGAGCAGCGGGTTGATCGGGCCCGCCGCGAGGCCGCCAAGTGCGATCGCGACGAGCGCGACGGGCAGCGTCGGCAGGGTCGCCAGGACGAGATACGTGGACGGCACCACGACGAAGCAGCAGAGGAACGTCAGGCGGCGCGGCAGCCGATGCCCAATTGCGCTGTAGAGCAGAGCGCTCGCCAGAGCCGAAGCCCCGAAGGCGCCGAACAGCAGGCCTAGATCGGCCGCGCTGCCGTACGCGTCCCGCGCGAAGACGGCCAGGACGACGGGGAGCGGCGCTTCGACGAGGTTCGAGACGAGTACCGTGAGCATGATCGCCCGGAGCAGGCGTCGGTTCCAGATGAACCGCAGTCCCTCGCCGAGCTCGGCGAAGAATCCGCGTGCGGACTCCGCCTCGGTCTCGGGCTCGCGCCGTGCCCGCGGCACCGCCGCCGCGACGAGCGCGGCCGAGAAGAGGAAGCTCGCGGCGTCGATCCAGAGTGCCGCCGTCGCTCCCACCCCGGCCACGAGCACCCCGCCGAGCGGCGCCCCGACGAGGATCGAGCCCTGCTGGATGCTCGCGCGGATCCCCGTCGCGCGCTCCAACCTCGTTCCGGCGAGCTCGGCGGCCTCCGGGAACAGCGCCTGCCGCGCGGTCGCCCCTGGCGCGTCGAGCAGCGCCCCGACGAACACGAGCGTCAGCAGCTGCCAGATCTCGATCCCGACCGTTGTGTGCAGGAGCGGGATCGCCGCCACTGCCGCGGCGCTCGCGAGATCGGCGACGATGCTCGTCGTCCGGAAGCCGACGCGGTCGACGATCACGCCGCCGAAGAAGGTGGCGAGCACGATCGGCACGAAGTTGGCGACAACCGCGAGGCTCGTCAGCGCGGCGCTGCCGGTCGTGACGAGCACGAACCAGGGGATCGCGAGCTGGGCGACGTGGTTGCCCGAAAGGGAGATCGCGTCCGCGACGTACAGCGCGTAGAGGGGCCGCCGTCTCGGCACGGGCGGCAGGCTACGTTGCTCGCCGCGATGACCGCAGCGCGACCCGTCCATCGGCGAATGCGTCGCGTTCCCCGCCCTGGGTGGGGTGTCTGACCACCCGCCACCCGCGTTCGAGCGTACCGCCGAAGCTGCGCACACGTGGGACACAGCTCTGTCCCGTTTCCGTGCCAATTCGTCCCCTGCGCGGCTGTGTGTGAGCGGTTGCTCGCGAGGGGCTCGTCACTACAATCCGCCGCGCTGTGAACGTCCTCGTCTACGTCTCCGACGCGCTGCGCGTGGATCACCTCGGCTGCTACGGCGCTCGGTTCCTGAACACGAGGACGATCGACGAGCTCGCGGCCGGCGGCGTCCGCTACGAGCAGGCGATCAGCGCCGCGCCCTGGACGGCGCCCTCGATGACGTCGATGGTGACGGGGCTCTACGCGCACCACCACGGCTACCTGCACTGGGATGCGACGCTCGACCCGACGACGGAGACCCTCTTCCGCGCGTTCGCCGCGCACGGGTACGACGTTGGCACGTTCGTCTTCGACCGGAACTACCTCTTCAAGGACCTCGAGGAGGCGAACGTCCTCGGGACGAGCGAGACGCTCGACGGCGCGGTCGAGTGGCTGCGCGCGCGGCGCGAGAAGCCGTTCCTCCTCTTCTTCCACAGCTGGGCGACGCACATGCCGTACTTCGTCTCGCACGCGGAGCGGACCGACTGGATCGCGGCCAAGAAGGAGGTGATCGCGGGTATCCAGTCCGACTCGGCGTCCGCGCTCGAGGAGACGCGCGAGGCGTATCGAAAGGCGGTCGAGCGGCAGTCGGAGGAGCTCGTGGCGGGGATGCTCGGGGAACTCGACTCGCTCGGCCTCCGCGAGGAGACGGTCTTCGCATTCCTCTCCGACCACGGCGAGTCCTGGGGCGAGCGCTTCGCGTCGAAGGAGGACGTGCAGGGCGTCTACCACATGCACGGCGCGACGCTCTACGACGAGATCGCGCGCGTGCCGCTGATCCTCTCCGCGCCGGGTCGGCTCGAGCCTGCGGTCGTCGCGGAGCAGGTGCGCTCCGTGGACCTCATGCCGACGCTGCTCGAGCTCGCGGGCCTGCCCGCGCGGGAGACGGACGGCGAGTCGCTGCTCCACGTCGACGGCGACCGCGCAGCCGTCATCGCCGGCACGGACAAGGGCGCTCTCACGCAGCTCGCAGTGCGCGTGCCCCCGTGGAAGCTGACGCTCCACGTCGAGAGCGGGGAGGAGGAGGCGTACCACCTCGAGACCGACCCGCGCGAGCTCACGAACCGCTCGCGAGACGTGCCGCCCGAGCTCCGCACGCTCGTCTTCGCCGAGCTCGAGAGCGCCCAGAGCCGCGAGCTCACGGAGGAGGAGGAGGCGACCGTCGCGAAGAGGCTCGCCGACCTCGGCTACCTGTGACCGGCCTCGCGACCCTCTACGAGCGGATGTTCTTCATCCGCCGCTTCGAGGAGACCCTCCTCGACCTCTTCTCCCAGGGGAAGCTCGTCGGCACGACGCATACGTACATCGGCCAGGAGGCGAACGGGGTCGGGATCATCGACCACCTCGAGCCCGCGGTCGACACGGTCTTCTCGAACCACCGCTGCCACGGGCACTACCTCGCGTTCACGGACGACGCGTTCGGCCTCCTGAGCGAGGTGATGGGGAAGGCGACCGGCACGTGCGGCGGCAAGGGCGGGAGCCAGCACCTGTGCAAGGGCAACTTCTACTCCAACGGCGTCCTCGGGAGCATCGTCCCGGTCGCGACCGGGATCGCGCTCGCGGAGAAGAAGAAGGGGACGGGCGCCGTGTCGACCGTGTTCCTCGGTGACGGGACACTCGGCGAGGGCGTGACCTACGAGTCGCTGAACATGGCCTCGCTCTGGAGGCTCCCCGTCTTCTTCGTCGTCGAGAACAACCACTACGCGCAGTCGACACCGGTCGAGCTCGAGCTCGCGGGGTCGATCACGGCGCGGGCGGCGGCGTTCGGCATCGAGACCGCGGAGCTGGCGACGACCGACGTCGAGGAGATCCACGCGGCGGCCCGCTTCGCCGTGTCGAGGATCAGGGAGACCGGCGAGCCGTTCTTCCTCGTTCTCGACACGTACCGCTTCAGCCCGCACTCGAAGGGCGACGACAACCGCGACCCGGCCGAGATCGAGGCGCGGCGCGAGCGCGATCCGCTGACGGTCGCGGGCGCGCGGCTCGACCCCTCCGAGCGCGAGGCGATCGAGGTACGGGCTGCGAGGCGCGGCTCACGGAGACCGTGGCCGCCGCGGAGGCTGCTCCCGAGGCCACGCCGGAGGCAGCATGAAGCGCGGCGTCCAGGTCCTGAACGAGGCGCTGCACGAGATCTTCGCCACCCGCGACGACGTCGATCTCCTCGGCGAGGACGTCCTCGATCCCTACGGCGGCGCGTTCAAGGTCACGCAGGGTCTCTCAGACACCTACCCCGACCGCGTGCTCACGACGCCGATCTCGGAGGCGTCGCTCTTCGGCGTCGCGGCCGGGATGGCGCTGCGGGGCCGACGCCCGATCCTCGAGATCATGTTCGGAGACTTCATGGCACTCGGGATGGACCAGATCGTCAACGGCATCTCGAAGTTCCGCGAGATGTACGACGACCAGGTCACCGTCCCGCTCGTCGTGAGGGCGCCGATGGGCGGGCGCCGCGGCTACGGCCCGACGCACAGCCAGTCGCTCGAGAAGCTCCTGCTCGGGATCCCGAACGTCGTGGTCGTGGCGGCGAGCGAGTGCCACGACCTGCGCGGTCTCCTCGTGAACGCCGTCGAGGACGAGCGCCCGGTGTTCTTCGTCGAGAACAAGCTCCTGTACGGCCGCCCGGTGCGGCGGCCGGAGGACGGGCACATCGGCGAGCTGGCCGTGCGCGAGACGGGCGATCGCTATCCCGCACTCACGTTCTCCGCGACCGGGTTCTCAGAGGCGACGGCGACGATCGTGACGTACGGCGGCATGGTTCCGGTCGCGCTCGAGGCCGTGACCGAGCTCGTCCTCGAGCACGAGGTCTTCTGCGAGGTCGTCGCGCTCTCGCAGCTCGTGCCGATGGAGCTCGACGCGGTGCTCGAGTCGGTCGCGCGCACGGGCTTCCTCGTCACGGCGGAGGAGGGCACGCTGACCGGCGGCTTCGGCGCCGAGATCGCGGCGCGCGTCTCGGAAGCGGCCTGGAGCGACCTGCGCGGGCCGGTGCGGCGGGTCGCGGCGCGCGACGGGATCATCCCCTCGGCACGCCCGCTCGAGGAGGCGATGCTGCCGAGCGCGGAGGACCTCATCGAGGCGATCCTCGTGCTCGAAGGCGTGCGAAGCTAGCGCCTGTGCTGGAAATCGTCCTGACGCGCGAGGACGCGAACACCGAGTACGCCCTCCTCGCGGAGTGGCTCGTCGCTGACCGCTCGGAGGTCGAGACGGGGCAGGCAGTCGTCGTAATCGAGACAACGAAGGCCACTGTCGAGATCGAGGCCCCGGGGGCGGGCACGATCGTCCAGCTCTTCGAGGACGGCGTCGAGGTCGAGCTCGGGAAGACAATCGCGCGGATCGCGGAGACCGCGGAGGAGCTCGCGTCGCTCGACTCCGGCGCCGAGAAGCCCGCGCCGAAGCGGGAGGACGGCGAGCGCAAGGCGACGCGGAAGGCCGTCGAGCTCGCCGAGCGCCACGGCGTCGACCTCGCGCAGATCGACAAGCGCGGGTTCATCACGGAGAAGGACGTGGAGGAGCTCGTCGCGCGCGCGACCTCGGGCAGTGCGGGACCGCTCGCGGGCGTCTCGACCGACGGCGTCTCGCTCCCCTCGTCGTTCGGGCTGGACGAGGGCGTCGGCGCGCTCGAGCCGGCGTTCCTCGAGTCGCTCCGCTCGGACCCCGACGCGTTCCGCACCCTCACGCCAGACGAGAAGGTGCGCGCGCTCAGAGACCATGGCGCTTCGGTCGGTGAAGGAGTCGTCCTCGGCGCCGGGACGCTCGTCGCCGCGCCGCGGGTCGTGCTCGAGGACGGCGTACGGATCGGGCCGGGCTCGACCGTTCGCTGCGAGGAGGTGGTGGCGATCGGGGAGCTCACGCAGTTCGGGGCCGGGCTCGAGCTCACGTGCCGTCAGGCGTTCCTCGGGGCCGGCGTCTGGGGCGGGCGCTCGGTGCGCTTCGGAGGAGGCGGTCACCGTGACCCGTGGGCCGTGCTCGCCGTCGGCGACCTCGCCTTCGTCGGGGACGAGGTCTTCGTGAACGTGTGCCGCCCGGTCCTCGTCGGGCGCGAGGTCTTCCTCACGATGCGCTCGCTGATCGTGACGCACAACATCGGCCACTCGGTGCTCGAGGGGTTCGAGAACAAGTTCGCCCCGGTCGTGCTCGAGGACCGCTCGCAGGTCGGCCTCGGGACCGTGATCTACGCGGGCTGCCGCATCGGCGCGGAGGCGATCGTCGCGTCGAGCTCGTACGTCGTCGGTGATATCCCGGCTGGCGCGTTCGCGATCGGCGTCCCCGCGCGGGTCACAGGCAGCTCGAGCCACAAGCCGAGTCGTTCGAGACAGATCGAGCTCGGGCGCAAGATGATCGACGACCTGCACGAGCTGCTCGCGCTCCGCGGGCACGAGGTGTCCGCCATCGAGGAGGGCGACGAGCGCGGGTTCGAGGTCGAAGGCGTGCGCATCGCGTTCACGCCGTCCTACACCGGCGGAGAGGGCGTCTTCCTCACGCTCGAACCGTCCGGGGAGCTCCCGGTCGGCACGGCCGTCCTCGATCTCCTCGGAAGACGCATCCACGGCGAGAGCGGCGGCCCTGTCGTCGAAACCCTGCGCGAGTTCTGCCGCAAGCGGGGGATCCGCTTCGAGCCCGGCCCGTGGCGGTACGGCGGCGGCCTGATCTAGCTAACCCGCAGCGGGGGACTTTGGTCGTGGCGATCTGGACGAACGGGGGGTAGACCTCGGTGTCCGTTCTGACGATGATTCTGTAGACGTTTGGCTGACCGGTGAGGGGCGAGGAGTTGGTTTGGGAGCACCGCGAGCAACCCGCGACAGCGGATTTCGGACTTTCACGGGCATTTGTGTGCTTGCGCTCACGCTTTCGGCCGTCCTCGCCCTCGCCGGAGGATCGGCCAAGTCTGCGGTCGCCGCGGACGCGCAGGGGCCGCTCGTCGTTCCCGGCGAGCTGATCGTCGGCTTCGAGGACGACGCGTCGAAGTCGGCGCAGAGCAAGGCGCTTGCGCAGGCTGGCGCCACGAAGGCGGAAGCCTTCCCGCAGATCGACGTGGCTGTGGTCAAGGTTGCCGCCGCCCGCGCGGCCGACGCGACGAAGCTCCTCCTCGCAAACCCGCGCGTGCGCTACGTCGAGCCGAACTACCGCGTACGGACGATGGCGACGCCGAACGACCCGTCGTTCGGCCAGCTCTGGGGCCTGCACAACACCGGCCAGACCGGCGGCACACCGGATGCCGACATCGACGCGCCCGAGGCGTGGGAGCTCGAGACCGGTAGCTCGAGCGTCGTCGTCGGCGTCACCGACACGGGCGTCGACTTCAGTCACCCCGACCTCGCCGCCCAGCAGTGGGTCAACACGGGTGAGAACTGCGGCTCCGGCGACCCCGGGGTCGTGTGCGCCCAGCGCTCGGACGGCGTCGACAACGACACGAACGGCTACGTCGACGACTGGCGCGGTTGGGACTTCGCGAACAACGACAACAATCCCGTCGACGACCACGACCACGGTACGCACGTGTCGGGGACGATCGGCGCCGTGGGCGACAACGCGACCGGCGTCGCCGGCGTGAACTGGAACGTGAAGATCATGGCGCTCAAGTTCCTCGACCAGACGGGCTTCGGAGACACGGCCGGCGCAATCGGCGCGACGCTGTACGCCGCGAACAACGGCGCCAAGGTCTCGTCGAACTCCTGGGGTGGCGGCCCCTTCGAGCAGTCGCTCCTCGACGCGATCGAGTACGGCGCGAGCCGCGGGATGCTCTTCGTCGCGGCCGCCGGGAACGACTCGAGCAACAACGACACGACCGTCTCGTACCCGTCGGGCTACGCGTCGGAGTCGATCGTGTCCGTGGCCGCGACGGACCACGCCGACCAGCTTGCGTTCTTCTCCAACTACGGCGTCACGAGCGTCGACCTCGGCGCGCCGGGGGTGAACGTCCTGTCGACGGTGCGCAACGGCGGCTATCAGTCGTTCAGCGGCACGTCGATGGCGACTCCGCACGTTTCCGGCGTCGCGGCGTTGCTCAAGGCGCGCTTCCCAGGCGCCTCGCCGTACGCGCTCAAGGCCATGCTCCTCAGCACCGTCGACGCAAAGCCTGCGCTTGCCACCACCACGGCGACGGGTGGGCGCCTGAACGCCCACCGGGCCGCATCCTGCGACGACGAGGTCCAACTCCTGCTCGACGCGCCCTCGCCCGACTTTGCCGCGACGGTCGGCGACACGCTGCGGATCGGTGTCATCGCCACGCAATGCGCCGCGCCGATGGGCCTCGCGAACGTGTCCGTGACCGTGAACGGGTCGCCGGTGACGCTCGCCGGGGCGAGCCCCGATAACGGCCTCTATTCGGCGAGCTACTTCGTCTCGGCCGCAGGCCCCCTCGCCGTGACGGCGACGCTGTCCGTCGGCGGCACGACGATCTCGCAAACGGCAGCGGGCGAGGCGTTTCTCAACTACGTCTGCGAGGACGTCTCGATGAGCTGGGTCGACGTCACGCCGGGCACGAGGCTCAACAGCGCGGGCGGCGACGACTCTTTCTCGACCCTCAACATCGGCTTCCCGGTCACGTACTTCGGCCAGACGTACACGACGGCCTATGTCTCGTCGAACGGATTCCTCGCGCTCGGCTCGAACGCGGGCGCGGCCGACTTCTCGAACGACCCGGTCCCGAGTACCGAAGCGCCGAACGGCGTCGTCGCGCCCCTATGGGACGACCTCAACCCGTCGGCGGGCGGCGCGGTCTACGCGGGCGTCACCGGCACGGCGCCCAACCGGACGCTCCACATCGAGTGGCACCAGGTGCCCCACTTCTCGTTCGGCCCCAGCGGCACCGTGACGTTCGAGCTGTCGCTGAAGGAGAACGGCAACGTTCGCTTCCAGTACCTCGACACCGACTTCTCGGACAGCCGCTGGAACGGGGGTGCGTCCGCGACGGCCGGCCTCGAGAACGCGGGCGGCGTCATCGGCCGCGAGGTCTCCTTCAACCAGCCGCTGCTGACGAGCGGGCGCGCGGTCAGCTGCGCGTACGGTGCACCGCCGCCGCCTCCGCCAGTTCCCACGATCACGACGACGACTCTCGCGGGCGGGCAGGTCGGCACGTCCTACTCGCAGTCGCTCGCCGCCACCGGCGGCACGCCTGGCTACATGTGGACGCTCGACGCGGGCTCGCTTCCTGCTGGTCTCTCGCTCTCCTCCGGGGGCGCGATCACCGGCACGCCGACGAGCGCCGGGCCGTCGACGTTCACAGTCCGCGTCACCGACTCGCTCTCGCAGACGGACACGCAGGAGCTCACGATCGCGGTCGCACCGCCGCCGGTCCCGACGGTGGCGACCGCGAGCCTCCCGGGCGGGCAGGTCGGCACTTCGTACTCGCAGTCGCTCGCGGCCACCGGCGGCACGCCGCCGTACGGGTGGACGCTCGACGTGGGCTCGCTACCGGCCGGCCTCGCGCTCTCTTCCGGCGGGGCGATCACGGGCACGCCGACGAGCGCAGGCCCCTCGACCTTCACCGTCCGCGTCACCGACTCGCTCTCGCAGACGGACACGCAGGAGCTCACGATCGCGGTCGCACCGCCGCCGGTCCCGACGGTCGCGACCGCGAGCCTCCCGGGCGGGCAGGTCGGCACTTCGTACTCGCAGTCGCTCGCCGCCACCGGCGGCACGCCGCCGTACGGGTGGACGCTCGACGTGGGCTCGCTACCGGCCGGCCTCGCGCTCTCTTCCGGCGGGGCGATCACGGGCACGCCGACGAGCGCAGGCCCCTCGACCTTCACCGTCCGCGTCACCGACTCGCTCTCGCAGACCGCCACGAAGGAACTCACGATCGCGGTCGCGCCGCCGCCGGTTCCGACGATTTCGACCACGAGCCTGCCGGGTGGAACGGTGGGCCAGCCGTACTCTCAGAGCCTGACCGCGACCGGCGGCACGCCGGGGTACAGCTGGACGCTCGACGCCGGCTCACTCCCGGCGGGGCTCGCGCTCTCCGCAGGCGGTGCGATCACCGGTACGCCGAACACCGCGGGCTCGGCGACCTTCACCGTCCGCGTCACCGACAGCCTCTCCCAGACCGTCACGCAGGAGCTGACGATCGCGGTCCTCGACGTCCTGACCATCACGACGACGACCCTGCCCTCGACCACCGTGACCCTGCCCTACTCCCAGACGGTGCAGGCCGCCGGCGGAACGCCGCCCTACGGCTGGTCGGTCGTAGCGGGCGCACTGCCGCCGGGGCTCGGCCTGAACGGCGTGACCGGCGTCGTCTCCGGCACCTCGACCATGGCCGGGACCTTCTCCTTCACCCTCCAGGTCGCCGACGGCACCCAGGCCGACTCGCAGGGCTTCACGATCCTCGTCAACGGCCTGACCTCGGTGAGCGCGACGCCGAGCGACGTCGCGATCGAGACCGGCACGCTCCGCGCCGGGAATGCGGCCAGGCTCGCCTCGGACAACAACTCGTACTACCAGGTCAACTCCACGACCGCCGGAACCCGGACGACTTCGTGGTACGGACGCTTCACCGGAGTGACGAACGCGCTCTCGAACCTCCGCGTGACGTACAAGGGCAAGAACTCGCGCGCGTGCACGCAGACCGTCGCCATCTGGCGGTTCTCGGACAGCACCTGGGTCCAGCTCGACTCTCGCTCGGTCGGCACGAGCGAGGTCAACATCGCGAACCTCGCTCCTGGAGGGACGCTCGCCACCTACGTGAGCGGCACGAACGGCGGCGGCGAGCTGCGCGTCCGCGTTCGCTGCACGCGCGCATCGCCGTCGTTCTACTCGAGCGGCGACTACATGCGCATCACGTACCAGCGGCCGTGATTGTGCGCAAGAGCGGGATCGCCGAGTGGCGATCCCGCTCGCGCGACGAGCAAGACCCCTTTATGGGGTGCCCGAACGGCTCATCTCTTCGGGGTGTGAAGTCGCCTGCTCGTACCTCTGCGCGACAAATGGAGCGCCTGGGTCAGGCCGCGGCGGCGGGGGCGGTTTCCGGCAGCGGCGCGGGCTCGGGAAGCGTCGCGAGGAGCTTCTCGACCACGCTCACGTCTCCGAGGAGCGAGACGGCCTCGAGGTCCCGCTCGACCACGAGGCGGTAGAAGCCGGCGGGGTCGCCCGCGACGACCGCATCCGGCGTCTCGCTCGGACCGGTCACCGCGCGTCCACCCGCGAGCGACGCGACGTCCGCCCCGATCCGGAACTCGACCGCGGCGTCCGTCAGGGACGGTGGGAAGGCCATCTCGAGGGCGCCCTTGAGCCAGCCCGGCTCGGGGGAGGAGGTCGACGAGGGCGGGCCGAGCGAGCGCGCGCCCCAGTGGGCGAGCTGGTGCATCACCCCGCGTAGCGCCTCGCCGTACCCCGTGAGCTCGTAGACCGTGGAGGCGGCCGGTGGAGGGAGCCGGCGCCGGCGTACGACGCCGTGACGCTCGAGCTCCTTGAGCCGGCTCGCGAGGATGTTCGTCCCGCAGCCGGAGAGATTGGCGTGCAGGTCCGAGTAGCGGAGCTGGTCGTGCTCGAAGAGCTCGCGGACGATCAGCAGCGACCAGCGCTCGCCCACGACGTCGAGGGCGTGCGCGAGCGGGCAGTACTGGTTGTAGCTCTTCACGGCTTGCGATTGTACAGCTTGTTCTTGCTAGATGGAAGACTTAACTTGCAAAGTGAAAGTAGCTGCTGTAGGATCGCAACCTTCGACGCTGGAAACGAAGCGAAGGGAACTCGCATGGTTGCCTCCGAACGAACCAAGTGGTACGCACTCGCACTCATCTGCGCGGTCCAGTTCATGGTCGTGCTCGACATCGCCATCGTCAACGTCGCCCTTCCGTCCATCCAGGTCGATCTCGGCTTCTCGCAAGGCGACCTGCAGTGGGTCATCTCGGCCTACGCACTCGTCTTCGGCGGCTTCATGCTCCTCGGCGGCCGCCTGGCCGACATCCTCGGACGCCGAAGTGTGTTCATGGTCGGGCTCGTCATCTTCACGATCGGCTCGCTCCTGTGCGGCTTCGCCTGGAGCGACGAGGCGCTGATCGCGGCCCGTGCTATTCAGGGTCTCGGCGCCGCCACCATCACTCCCGCAGCGCTCTCCATCCTCACGACGACCTTCACCGAGGGTCGCGAGCGGAACATCGCGCTCGGCGCCTGGGGCGCGGTCGGCGGCTTCGGCGCCGCGGCGGGCGTGCTCCTGGGCGGGATCCTCACCGACCTCCTGGCCTGGGAGTGGATCTTCTGGGTCAACGTCCCGGTCGGCGTCCTCGCGCTCGTGCTCTCGCCGATCCTGCTCTCCGAGAGCCGGGACGCGCGCGGGCAGAGCCACGACATCCCCGGGGCGGTGCTCGTGACGTCGGGCCTCGTCCTGCTCGTCCTCGGGATCACCCAGGGCTACGGCTGGGGCTGGGGCTCGGCGGCTACCATCGGAACGTTCGTCGCCTCGGCGGCGCTGCTTGTGGGCTTCGTCCTCTGGGAGCAGCGGCAGGAGGAGCCGCTCGTCCCGTTCTCGATCTTCCGCCTGCAGACCCTGACGGCGGCCAACGTCGCCGGCTTCATCATGGGGACGGCGCTGTTCTCGATGTTCCTGATGCTGACGCTGTACATGCAGCAGGTGCTCGGGTACTCGCCGATCAAGACGGGCGTCGGCTACCTCGCCGTCGCCGGCACCGCGGTCATCTGGGCGAACGTCGCTGCGATCGCCGTGAACAAGATCGGAGTCAAGCCGGCGCTGATCTTCGGCATGAGCATGCTCACGATCGGGCTTCTGTACTTCACGCAGGTGTCCGTCGGAGGCTCGTACTGGGCCGACCTCTTCCCCGGCTTCCTCGTCCTCGGGGTCGCGATCCCGTTCGCGTTCGTCCCGATCACGATCGCCGCCCTCGCGGGGACGAAGCCGCAGGAAGCGGGGCTCGCCTCGGGCCTGATCAATACCTCGCAGCAGATCGGCGGCGCGGTCGGAATCGCTCTGCTCTCGACCATCGCCATCACGACGACCGACGGCGCGGTCACCGACCCGCAGGCGCTCACCGACGGCTTCGTGGCCGCCTTCTGGGCCGGCGCAGCGATCGCCTTCGTGGGCGTTCTCGTCTCGGTCTTCCTCGTGCGCGGCCGCGACCTGCAGGAGGCGTCCGACGCCAAGCCGGCCTTCGAGGCGGCGTAAGACGGAACTGACGGGCGTGCGCGGGGCGACCCGCGCACGCCCGTCGGTCGAACTCGAACGGGCCTACGACTCGATGTTGCCGCAGGACGTATAGGTCGTCAGGTCCTCGTTCGACATGTGCAGGTTGATCGCGTAGTCGGTCCTCGTGAGGCTGTCGAGCGTCGCATCGACGGTGGACTCCGACGTGCCGTCGTCGACGTTCGGGAGACCGTAGGCGGGCTCGAGGGTTCAGGTCCGGCCCGCAGGTGCCCTCGTGGATGTGGGCCGGCTGCGACGGTGAGACCGGGTCGCCGTCGACTGCGATCGAGACCCGCGTCTGGTCGCCCTCGGCGGTGAGCGTGGCGGTCGCGGTCTGGCCGGAGCCGTCCACCTCCTCGAGGGACACGATGACCTCGTCCACGCCCGCCTCGTCGTCGTCGCCCCCGCAGCCGGCGAGAGCGACCACGGCGAGCAGGATTGCGAGGGTCGCGGTCAGAGCTGAGAAGCTGCGCATCTGGAACCTCCTTGCGTTCGCGTTTCAGCGGTCCATCGACCGCGGCGCCTGGTTCGAAACGGCGTCAGCTATCTGTTCGTCCCGCCGGGCCGATCGGATGGGTGCGACGCGAGCGTCAGTTCGACGCTTCGGCGTCTTCCGGCGGCAGGTGCTGGGTCGGCGTCACCGCGACGCGCTCGTCCTCCACGCGGTGACGCGCGCGGGCGACTGCCTCCGCGCTCTCCTGCTCGCGGGCGGAGATCTCGTCGTCGAGTTCCGCGATGCGCGCGCGCAGTGAGGAGACCTTGGCCTCGTCCTGCTCGTACGCGGCCTCGCCGAGGGCGAGCTGGACGTTCTTGCGCTCGGCCCTGAGCGGCCGGAGCTCCTGCTTGAGCTTCACCACGCGGCGGCCCGCGCCGGTCCACGCCGAGGCCGACTCGCGCGTGAAGCGGAACCAGCCGGAGACCCGTTCGACCCCGTCCACGGCCCCGCGCGCGAGCTTGCCTTCGGGATTGCGCTCGGCCGCGCCGTAGAAGAGGACGAAGAGCGCGGCTGCGAAGGCCAGCAGCAGCACGCCGAGCACGACGCCGCCGGTCAGGAACGACACCAGCGAGCCGCCGAGCAGGACGCAGGCGAGGATGAACGTCGGAACGGGCAGCAGGACGCCGAACAGGCGCGGCTCCGGCTGCGTGTACGAGATCGAGCCCGGCTCGCTAGGCGCCTCGCTCGGCACATCACCGGCCGCGGCAGCGAGACGCGCCCCGCAACTCGGGCAGAAGCGCGCGTCGGCGGCGACGTTCTGACTGCAGCTCGGACAGGTGCGGTCACTCTCGGCCACGAAACACCTCCTTACCCGCCCGCCGGACACGGTACACCCAGCACGCGCCCGCCACGACCGGAGCGGCCGAGCCGCCGCGGCACGCGACCGCGGCGGCTCGAGCTCGTCGTGCTACGTGAGGCCGTTCGCCTTCAGGAAGGAGCTCGCGACCTTCGCGGGCTGCTTCTTGTTGATGACGACCGCCTTGAGCATGGCCTGCATCGCCCTGACGGTGAGCAGGCGACTGACCTTGTTGAGCGTCGTCGTGAACGTCGATCCGTACGCGCGGATGAGGTCACGATCGACGACCGGCGCCACGTGCTGGAACCCGAACATGTTCTTCGGGTCGCGCATCTGCACGTACTTGTTCCCGAGGAGCTGCGGGTCGGTCGTGAACACGTCTGCCGCCTCCGCCTCGCCCTGGTCGAGGGCCTGGTACGCGGAGATTCCCGCGAGCGGCTCGAACTCGAACCCACGGACGCCGTACAGACGGCGAAGCGGGCCGCGCCATCGGGTGTCCCACTCGGGGAAGCCCGTGATCGTGAGACTCGGCACCCGCCGCAGGTCGGCGATCTTCCGGAGGCTGTACCGGTTCGCGGTACGTCGGGTCACCGCGAGCACGTCGCGGTCCTGGAACGGCGTCTGCTGGAGAAGCGTGTGCCCCCGCCGCTGGTACAGCCGCTTGGCGAGCCTGTAAGTCGCCTGCGACGTCGCCGGGGAGCGCTTCCTGCCGAAGGTGACGGCCAGCATGGTCCCGGTGTACTCCGGGTACATCGTCACCTGCCCGCTCTTGAGAGCCGTGTCGATCAGCTCCGTGGAGCCGATGTTCTCCTGGTACTTCACCTGGAAGCCCTCGGCGATCAGGGCCTGCCGGTAGAGCTGCCCGAGGATGAACTGCTCGGGAAAGTTCTTCGTTCCGACGATGATCGGCGTCGCCTGGTTCTGCGCCGCGGGAGCCGCGGACACGAGCAGGCCTAACACGAGAGCGACACCTAATGCGATCGAGAAGGCGGCCTTTGCGGCACGCCGGTTGTGTTTACGAATCACGCCAGTACCCCCTTTCAGGGCGTCGATATGCGGGCTCGTCCGCGGCCCGCGAGACCTAGAGGCGAGCGACCCCCGTCGTCACGTCCGGCTCCAACGCACGAGCGCCCGCTCGTAGTCCCGCGGGAGTGAGCAGCCGTTGCAGGAGACCGAGCGCGGCGTCGGCGGCGAGAGCGAGCAGCGAGACGCAGATCGCGCCGCCGATGACCCCCTCGTAGCCGTACGCAGCGCGGTTCACGATGATGTCCCCGAGGCCCCCTCCACCCGCCACGGCCGCGATGGTAGCTGTCGCGACCACGAAGACCACGGCCGTCCGGATGCCGGCGAAGATCAACGGCAGCGCCATCGGGAGCTCCACTCGCAGGAGGATCTGCGAGCGCGTCATCCCCATTCCGCGGGCGGCCTCGACGGCTTCCGGCTCGACCTCGTCCACCGCGACGTACGCATTCGTGAGGATCGGCGGCACGGCCAGCACGACGAGCGCGAAGGTCACGTTCGTGAAGCCGATGCCGAGGAAGGCGAGCCCGATGGCGATCACGGCCAGGCTCGGCAGCGCGCGACCGACGTTCGAGAGGTTGATCGCGAGGAACGAGCCGCGGTGGAGGTGCCCGAGCCAGGCCCCGAGTGGGAGCGCGAGCACGAGCGCGACGCCCATCGCCGCGCCCGACAGGAGCAGGTGCTCCCCGGTCTTCTCGAGGATGAGCGTCCGCTCGTCGACGATGAACTCGACGGCGTCCCGGAAGAGCCCGGGGTCGGCGGCGATCACGCCGTCCTCCGGACGCGCGCCCACGGAGTCAGAGCCCGCTGCGCGAGGACGAGGAGCCCGTCGGCGACGAGCGCGAGCCCGACCGCGAGCCCGCCCGCGACGATGATCTCCGTCTTGAACGCCTCCCGGAGCGCGAGGAAGATCGGGTAGCCGAGCCCTTCGGGGATCACGAACGCCGCGACCGTCGCGAGTGCGATCGTCGAGACGACGGCCACGCGCAGCCCGGCCATCATCGCGGGCACCGCGAGCGGCAGCTCGACGCGCCACAGGGTCTGGCTCCGCGTGTAGCCCATCCCGCGCGCGGCCTCGAGCACGTCGGGCGGGACGTTGCGCAGCCCCTCGAGGTTGTTGCGGAAGAGGATGAGCAGCGTGTAGCCGACGAGCGCGACCTCCACCGTGGTCACGGTGAGACCGGTCACCGGCACGAGGAGCTGGAAGAGCGCGATGCTCGGGATCGTGTACACGACCGCCGAGAACACCGTGACCGGGCCCTCGAGCAGGCGGAAGCGGTGGGCCGCGACCGCGGCGACGAACGCGAGCACGAACCCGATGGCGACGGCGATGAGGGTCAGCTTGATGTGCTCGAGGAGCGCCGGCTGGAGCACGTCCGCCCAGTTGTCGCGCACCCAGTCGGTGCAGAAGAGCCGGTTCTCGACGACGCACTCGCTTCCCTCGCCGAAGTCGGGGATGACGGGGCCCTGCCGGCCGGCGACCTCGCTCACGTCACTCGCTCCTCCTCCAGCGAGGCGAGCGCGTCGAGCGTGACGACTCCGCGTGGCGCCCCGTCGGGGCCCGTGACGACGAGCGCGCGCGACCCGTGCGTGATCATCAGCGAGAGCGCGTCGCGGAGCGTCGTCGAGGCATCCGCTCGGAGCTCGACGGTCTCGTCGAGCGGGGCGAGCTCGAGCTCGTCGAGGCGGCGCAGCGAGAGGAGCTTGATCCCGCGGTCGGCCCCGATGAAGCGCTCGACGAACTCGTCCGCGGGCCGCTCGAGGATCGCCTCGGGCGTGTCGTACTGCGCGAGCACGCCTCCCTCACGCAGGATCGCGATGCGGTCGCCGAGCAGAATCGCCTCGTCGATGTCGTGAGTGACGAAGATGATCGTCTTGCGCACCGCGTTCTGGATCCGGAGGAGCTCGTGCTGGAGACGCGCGCGCGTGATCGGGTCGAGCGCTCCGAAGGGCTCGTCCATCAGCATCGCCGGGGGATCCGCGGCCAGCGCCCGCGCGAGCCCGACGCGCTGGCGCTCGCCACCCGAGAGCTGGGACGGGAAGCGCTTGCGGTAGTCCACCGCGGGCAGGTCGACGAGGTCGAGGAGCTCGTCGACGCGCGCGGCGATCCGTGTCTTCGGCCAGCCCCGGAGGCGCGGCACGGTCGCGACGTTGTCGGCGACGGTCATGTGCGGGAAGAGCCCGACCTGCTGGATCACGTAGCCGATCCCGCGGCGGAGCTCGGTGAGGTCGAGCGTGCGCACGCTCTGGCCGCCGATCGTGATGTCGCCCTCCGTGATGTCGATCAGGCGGTTGACCATCTTCATCGCGGTCGTCTTGCCCGCGCCCGACGGGCCGACGAGGCAGCAGATCTCGCCGGCGGGCACGGTCAGCGTGAGGTCGCTGACGGCGGGCTCCGCCCGGCCCGGATAGCGCTTCGTCACGTGGTCGAAGACGATCTCGGCGGCGGCGCCGGACACGTCCTGAAGCCTACTTTCGCTGACTCTGGACATGCGGCCGCGCGCGTATGATTGGCCCGTGGCGGGGTTCGGGGGACGGCGAACGCTTGCGGCGTTGCTCGACGATGCGCGGTCGAGGATCGAGCGTCTGGAGCCGGAGCGAGCGTGGGAGGCGGTTGAGAACGGAGCCGTCCTGATCGACATCCGCTCGGAGGGCGATCGCGAGCGCCACGGCATCGTCCCGGGCTCGCTGCACGTCCCGCGCACCGTGCTCGAGTGGCGTCTCGATCCCGACGGTGAGTGGCGCAGCCCGCACGCGCCCGGGCTCGACGAGCAGATCGTGATCCTCTGCGACCACGGGTTCTCCTCGAGCCTCGCCGCCGCGGCCCTCGTCGAGCTCGGCTTCGCGCGCGCCGGAGACGTCGTCGGCGGGTTCCAGGCCTGGCGGGAGGCGGGCCTTCCGACCGCGTCCGCCCCGGGCCGGGTCGCCTACGACCTGCCGGGCATGGCTCGCCGCGACTGAGGGCTCAGCGGTTCGCGTCGTTGTCGAGCCACTTGCCGGCGACGAGCGACCAGAACTCCGGCTGGTGCCGGAAGCCCAGAGACTCGTAGAGCGCCTGCGCGTCGTTCGTCTGGAGGCCGACGTGCTGGCCCGGCACCTGCTCGAGGAGGAGCCGCACCAGCGCGGAGGCAACACCTTGCCTCCGGTACGGCGTGGCCGTCCACACGTCGACGAGGTACGCGTTGCAGACGCCGTCGGAGAGGAGGCGAGCCATGCCGACGACGCGGTCGCCATCGCGGGCGAACGCGACGTGCTGCGACTGCTCGAACGAGCGACGCAGCGCCTCGGGGCTGCGTCCGTTGTCGAAGTCGTCTGCGGCCAGATCGGCCTTTGCCTGCACCCAGTCGATGCCCGCCGGCGAGCTCGAGATCTCCACGCCCACGGCTATACGGTAGAACCCCGGCATGGCCGCTGACGACCCCCGCGCGCGCTTCCGGGCCCTGCACGAGCGCGAGCAGCTCTTCGTCATGCCGAACCCGTGGGACGCTGGCTCCGCTCGCCTGCTCGCGGCGGCCGGCTTCGAGGCGCTCGCGACGACGAGCGCAGGCTTCGCGTGGACGCTCGGGAAGCTCGACCAGCAGGTGACGCGCGACGAGCTCGTGGCCCACGTCGCCGAGCTCACGCGTGCGACCTCGCTCCCGCTGAACGTCGACAGCGAGCGCTGCTACCCGGACGACTCGGGCGGGGTCGCCCGGACCGTCGCTCTGCTTGCGGATGTGGGGGCTTCCGGCTGCTCGATCGAGGACTACGACCCGGCGACCGGCCGCATCGACGACGTCGGGCTCGCCGCCGAGCGGGTCGCGCTCGCAGCCGGCGCGGCACACGATCTCGAGGACCCGCTCGTGCTCACGGGCCGCTGCGAGAACCACATCCGCGGAGTCGACGACCTCGACGACACCATCTCCCGCCTGCTCGCCTACCGGGACGCGGGCGCCGACGTCGTCTACGCGCCCGGACTCACCGACCTCGGCCAGATCGAGGCGGTCGTCGAAGCGGTGGGCGTGCCGGTGAACGTCCTCGCGCTCCCGGGCGGGCCGGCGATCTCGGAGCTCGCCGCCGCGGGCGTGCGCCGGGTCTCGGTCGGGAGCCTGCTCGCGTCGGCTGCGTACGGAGCGCTCGTGCGAGGCGCGCGCGAGCTGCGCGAGGAAGGCACGTCGAGCTACGCCGAGGCGGGAGTCTCCGGCGCCGAGCTCCGCGCTGCGTTCACCTAGGAGGTTCGGGACATGGCGATCGCCGCGGCCGCTGAACGCGGTAGGACGCAGCGATGCGATGCATAGTTGCGCGCTTCGTCGAAGATGCGTCGCAGACTGGCGTCGACCAAGCGCGTGTCGGCATCGAATCTCCGGAACCGGGGAACGATGCTCGTCACGATCCAGCGCCACCGATCGTCGAAGCGAGTGATCCTCGGCCACGCGTGCGCCCGGAAAGCGAGCAGGCCGGGGAATCCGTTCCCGTCTGAGCGGGACGCGGCCCGTACGAGGTCGGGCCGTGAGTGCTGACCTTCTGGTCACCTCTGTCGTCGGGAGCTACCCGCAGCCGGGCTGGCTGATCGACCGCGAGCGGCTGGGCGAGCGGCTGCCGCCTCGCGTGCGCGCTCGCGAGCTCTGGCGCGTGCCCGAGCCGTACCTCGAGGAGGCGCAGGACGACGCGACGCGGCTCGCCGTCCGCGACATGGAGCGCGCCGGAGTCGACATCGTGAGCGACGGCGAGATGCGGCGCGAGAGCTACTCGAACCGCTTCGCGACCGCGCTCGAGGGCGTCGACCTGGACGAGCCCGGGGTCGCGCTCGACCGCACCGGCCACGAGAACCCGGTCCCGCGGGTCGTGGGGCCGATCCGGCGCACGCGTCCCGTCGAGGTGCGCGACGTCGAGCTCCTCCGCTCGCTCACCGACCGCCGGATCAAGATCACCGTGCCCGGCCCGTTCACGATGACGCAACAGGCGCAGAACGACTTCTACGAGACCGACCGCGAGCTCGCCCTCGCCTACGCGGACGCCGTGAACGAGGAGCTGCGCGACGTCAAGGCCGCCGGCGCGGACATCGTCCAGATCGACGAGCCGTACCTCCAGGCGCGGCCCGAGCCCGCGCGCGAGTACGCGCTCGAGGCGATCGACCGCGCGCTCGCCGGCATCGCTGGCGACACCGTCCTGCACACGTGCTTCGGCTACGCGCACATCGTCCACGACCGGCCCGCCGGCTACCCGTTCCTCGGCGAGCTGAACGACTGCGCTGCGACGCACCTCTCGCTCGAGGCGGCGCAGCCGAGCCTCGACCCGGAGGCGCTGCGGGACGTCCCCGACAAGGTGATCGTGCTGGGAGTCCTCGACCTCGGCGCGGACGAGGCGGAGACGCCGGAGGTCGTCGCGGAGCGGATCAGGCGGGCCCTGACGGTGCTCCCGCCGGAGCGGCTTGTCGTCGCGCCGGACTGCGGGATGAAGTACCTGTCTCGCGAGCTCGCCTTTCGTAAGCTCGAGGCGATGGTCGCCGGGGCAGGCATCGTCCGGGACGAGATCGTGTCGGGCACTCGTTGATACCGAGCATGCCGACGCCGCGCTATATCCAGCGCACGTACTACGGCCTCCTGCTCGGCAACACGCTCGCGGCGTCGCTGATCTGGGGAATCAACACGATCTTCCTGCTCGACGCCGGGCTCTCGAACTTCGAGGCGTTCGCGGCGAACGCGTTCTTCACGGCGGGGATGGTGCTCTTCGAGGTGCCGACGGGGATCGTCGCGGACACCGTCGGGCGCCGGGCGTCGTACCTGCTCGGGACGCTGACGCTGTCCGGGTCGACCTTCCTGTACGTGCTCCTGTGGCAGATGGAGGCCGCGTTCTGGCTGTGGGCGATCGTCTCGATCCTCCTCGGACTCGGCTTCACGTTCTTCTCCGGCGCCGTCGAGGCGTGGCTCGTCGACGCGCTCGCCGCGACGGGCTACACCGGGACGATGGAGCACGTGTTCGGGCGCGGGCAGGTCGTCACGGGTGTCGGGATGCTGACCGGCTCCGTCGCGGGCGGTGTCATCGCCCAGTACGCGAGCCTGGGAGCCCCCTTCGTGCTCAGAAGCCTGATCCTGCTCGTGATGTTCGTGGCCGCGTTCCGGCTCATGCGCGACGTCGGCTTCACGCCCGAGCCCGGCGGCAAGCCGCTCCAGGAGATGCGCAAGATCACGGTCGCGTCGATCGACTACGGCTGGCGCGTGCCCGCGGTCAAGTGGTTGATGCTGCAGTCGCTCTTCACCGGCGGGGTCGCGATCTACGCTTTCTACGCACTCCAGCCGTACCTGCTCGAGCTGTACGGCGATCCCGACGCGTACACGGTCGCCGGCCTTGTCGCCGCCCTAGTTGCGGGCGCGCAGATCGTCGGCGGGATCGCGGCGCCGGAGATCAGGCGGCTCTTCGGACGACGCACATCTGGGCTGATCGCGACGACGGCGCTCAGCGTGGTGGCGCTCGCGCTGATCGGGCTCATCGAGCACTTCTGGGTCGTCGTCGGGCTGATCGCGGTCTGGGGCCTGCTGTTCGCCGCCTCGATGCCGATCAGGCAGGCCTATCTCAACGGGCTCATCCCGTCGCGCCAGCGGGCGACCATCCTCTCGTTCGACTCGATGATGGCCTCGACCGGCGGAGTGTGGACGCAGCCGGCTCTCGGGCGGGCGGCGGACATGTGGGGGTATGCGACGTCGTACGTGATCGGGGCCGGGATCTCCGCGGTCGCGCTGCCGTTCCTGGCGCTGTCGCGGAGGGAGAACGCCCCGGCGGACCAGATGGTCGGCCCTCCCGAGCCCGAGGCGGCCGAGGTGGCCGAGCCGGTGGCGGCCGTGCATCCGGCGACGGCCGAGCCGCATCCCTGCGCGCCGACGACCGTCGCGCATGCGGAGCGGTAAGAGCCCGAGGGTTACAGTCGCCGCATGCAGATCGGCAAGAGCGGTGACCCGGTCACCCGCATCAGCCAGGCGTATCCAGATCGCGTTGAGGTGCGGGGGCGCGACCTGACCGGCGACCTCATGGGGCGCCTCTCCTTCACGGAGTACTTCCACCTCCTGCTCACCGGCCGCGAGCCGACCGAGGACGAGGCGTTCTTCCTCGACCTGCTACTCGTCTCGATCGCGGAGCACGGGCTGATGCCGACGAACGTCGCCGCGAGGATGACGCTCGCCGCCGATCCTGGGTCGCTCCAGGGCGCGGTCGCAGCGGGGATCCTCGGCGCGGGGCCGGTCGTGCTCGGGAGCTCGGAGGAGTGCGCGCGGCTCCTCGCGCAAGGCGTGGCGTCCGGAGGCGAGTCCGCCGCGGTCGCCCGGGACATCGCCCGTGGCATCCACGAGGCCGGCGGCAAGGTCCCCGGCTTCGGCCATCCGGTGCACCGGCCGGTCGACCCGCGCGCGGAGCGGATCCTCGAGCTCGCCGACGAGCGGGGCGTGAGTGGGTCGAACGTCGCACTCGCGCTCGCACTACGCGACGCCGTCGCGGAGACGTGGGAGAAGCCGCTGCCGATGAACGTCTCGCTCGCGATCGCGGCGGTCCTGCTCGACCTCGGCTACTCGCCCGACATCGTGAAGGCCGTCCCGATCCTCGCGCGCACGGCGAGCCTGCTCGCGCACCTGGCCGAGGAGCAGGAGCGGCCGCTCGGCTTCCTGCTCGCGGCCAAGGCCGAGGACGCGGTCACCTACGAGCCGTCGACATAGAGCAATGCCGCCGACTGAGGTCGAGACGCAGCCCTGGGCGGAGCAGCATGCGCTCGACGGCGAGAGCTACCGCGCGCAAGTCGCGTACCTCCTCGAGCGCTCGGCCTTCTACCGCGAGAAGCTGCGCGGGCTCGAGCCCGGCGGGCTCGACGACATCGCCGAGTTGCCGTTCACCGACAAGCAGGAGCTCCGGGCGACGGTCACGTCGGAGAACCCGATCGGCGCGCACCTCTGCGCCGCGCGCGACGAGATCGTCCGCATCTACTCGACGAGCGGCACGACGGGCTCACCGAGTTACATCCCGCTGACGGCGGGCGACCTCGACGACTGGGTCACCGGCTCCGCACGCAGCTACGCGGCCTCGGGGATCTCGGCCGGCCAGCGGATCGTGTCCACGTACAACGCGGGCCCGTTCGTCGCGGGCGCCGCGCTCGAGTCGTTCGACCGGCTCGGCCTCTGCCACATCCCGGTCGGCACCGGGAACACGGAGCGGCTCATGGCGGCGATCGCCGCCCTCGAGCCGGAAGCGGCCGTGCTCACGCCCTCGTACGCCGCGCACCTTGTCGAGTGGGCCGCCGAGCGCGGCTTCGACCTCGCTGGCTCGAGCGTTGAGCGCGTGCTCGTCGCGGGCGAGCCCGGCGGTGGCGAGCCGGCCTTCCGGGCGAAGCTCGAGGAGGGCTGGGGAGCGCGGGTGACGGAGGCGATGGGCATCGGCGACATCGGCATCTCGCTCTGGGGCGAGTGCGAGGCGCAGGACGGGATGCACCTCGGCGCGCGCGGCTTCGTTCACCCCGAGCTGATCGACCCGGAGACCGGGGAGGCGCTCGCGCTGGAGGACGGCGCGCGCGGCGAGCTCGTCCTCACGCATCTCCGGCACCGCGCGGCGCCGCTCCTGCGCTTCCGGACGCGCGACCACGTCGAGGTGCGGATGAGCGCCTGCCCGTGCGGCCGCACCGGCCCGCGCGTGCGCTGCCTCGGCCGCACCGACGACATGCTCATCGTGCGCGGGGTCAACGTCTTCCCCTCGGCCGTGCGCGAGGTCGTCTCCGGCTTCGAGGAAGTCAGCGGCCACATTCTCGTCCGCCCACAGGCAGCAGGGGTGAAGCAGGACCCGCCGCTGCCGGTCGCCGTCGAGCTCGCGCGCGGTGCCGCCCCGGATCCGGCGCTCGCGGAAACGATCCGTGACAGGCTTCGCGACGTACTGGTCGTGCAGACGCGCGTGGAGCTCGTGGAGTGGGGGACGTTGCAGAGGAGCGAGTACAAGTCGAAGTTGGTCGAGCGTCCAACGAGGAAGCTCTAGTGCGAAAGCTCCAGAGCCAGGGCGTCCACCACATCACGCTCGTCGGGGCGAACCGGCAGACGTCGATCGACTTCTGGGAGGGCGTCCTCGGGATGCCGTTCGTGTTCGAGCAGCCGAACCTCGACAACGAGTCCGAGAGCCACCTCTACTTCGACCCGGGCGACGGGCGGCTCATCACCGTCTTCACGAACGAGGAGCGCGAGCCCGACGCGACGCGCACGTCCACCGACATCGGCACGGTGCACCACGTCGCGTTCTCGGTCTCGCAGGCGACGTTCTGGCAAGTAGCGGAGCGGCTGGACGAGCGCGGGATCCGCCACAGTGGCGTGAAGGACCGGGGCTTCATGGACTCGATCTACTTCGAGGACCCGCTCGGCCTCCTGATCGAGCTCGCGTCGTACCGCTTCGAGCCGCCGTATCCCTGGACGCACGCCGAGGTCCTGCTGGAGGCGCACAAGCTGCGCGTCGAGCGGGGCGACTACAACATCGACCGGAGCCACCTCGCCGACGCGATCGAGGCGCTCATCGCGCGCTCGCGCGAATCGCTGTCGCAGAATAGAACACCCCGGAACCCGTACTGAAGGAGGAGCTGATGGCCACGAACACGCTGAGCATCCTCAAGCCGAGCGTGAACAACCTGACGACGCGGATCTTCGTCCGCGCGGCCGGGCTCGAGTTCGACGAACAGGACGTGTGGGGGAAGAAGTCGACCCCCGAGTTCCTCGCGAAGGACCCGGCCGACCTGACGCCGCTGCTCGAGGAGGCCGGCCTCCCGAAGGGCTCGCTCTGGGAGAGCTGCGCGATCATGCAGTACCTCTGCAACAAGCACGGCCTCGACCGCTTCTATCCGACCGATCCCGGCGAGCGCGCGATGGTCGACAGCGCGATGTTCTATCTCATCGGGACGCTCTACCCGCTGCTCGCACGTGCGACGTACCCCGCGCTCGGCTTCGGCCAGTACCCGGGCGAGGTCGCGACCGCTGACGTGAGCGATGAGCTGAAGGAGCAGGCGCGAAAGGACGCCGAAGCCGCGCTTGCCGGGCCGCTCGACGTCTATCGCGCGTGGTTCCTGGGCGACAGCCAGTTCATCGGCGGCGAGCAGCCCTCGATCGCCGACATTCGGTTTGCGGCGACTCTCGAGTTCCTACGCGCGATCGACTACGACTTCCCGGCCTGGGCGGAGGAGTACATGTCGCGGATGGAGGAGACGCTCGGCGATGCCTATAGCGAGCCAGTCGCGGACGTACGCGGCTACATCGACTACGTGAAGTCGCAGAGCTGATAGCCGTGCCAGGAGGCGCCCGCTAGCGCGGTTTGAGGCGTCGCGCGGCGTGGACGGCGCCGCGCATCGGCGCCGTCAGGCGCCACGACTTCGATCGATGGACCTGCGTCAGGTGGTCATTCGCAGCTGCCAGCCGCGCGTTCGACTCGGTGGCTGCTGCATGGAACCGTTCGTACTCCCCGTTCACCCGCTCGAGCTCCGCCTGGAGCATCTCGATCCCCGTCTGCAGCGCGCTCGCCTCCGCCGCTGCGGTCGCCCGGATCGACGCGATCTCGGCCTGGAGTGCGGTCGCCTCGGCAGCCGCGGCCGCCTTGACCGACTCGGCCTCCGCGAGCACGCCGATCTCGTACCGAACGAGCGCGTCGTCCCGGCGGCGGGGCTCGCCGTCGAGCGCCGACGCGAGCTCGAAGAACGCGAGCGGCTGGCACTCCGACGTGGCGACGAGCACACCCGAGCGGGGATCGAGGTCGATCCCCTTCGGCCCGCCCTCCTGCGGGTTGTGCCGCCCACGTAGGAACGTGTCGTCGTCCATGACCGTGATCGTGGCGGCGGGATAGCCGACGCCCTCCCAATCGCCGCCCGAGGGCACGAACACGTGCACGTACGGCGCGCCGGCGTCGGCGACCACGAGGTAGCTGTCGTCGGCGGCGAATCGAATCCCGTGCGGGTAGCTGACGCCGCGGAGGATGCCGACCGGGTCGGCGTCCTCGCCGATCTCGGACCGCTCGTAGAGGAAGACGGTGTGTGTTTCGTGGTTGCTCACGGCCAGCCAGCGCCCGTCGTGGCTGAGGGTGATGCCGTCGGGGATGTCGAGCCACCTGCGGAGGACGATCTCGCCCCGCACAAGCGCGCCGGTCCCGTCGATCAGATGCCGGGTGACCGTGTTCGCGGAGTTGTTGCACACGAGCAGCTCGTGGTGCCCCTGGCCGAGCGAGCGCACCGCAACCGAGCCGGGCGCCTGGAACATGCCCTCGACCTCGCCGTCGACCGGATACGCCGTCACCTCACCGCCGCCGGAGGAAGGCAGCCGGAGCACTGCGACCCCGCCGCCGCGATTGGCCACGACCAGCGTGTCGTCGTCGACGAAGTCGATGCCGTGAGGGTCGCTCAGCGTGGTCGAGTCGAGCAGGTCGAGGCTGGTGACGGCGATCTCCGGCCCTGACTCCCCGACGGTGATGGCGACGTCGGCCAGCGCGATTCCCTGACCCACGAGGCAGGCGATCGCAAGCCGCCGCCCGCTGGGCGCGAACCGGACATCCTCCGTCCGCCCGATGGCCGCGAGGGCATCGCGCACGTGCTCCGGCGCGTCGAAGCCGACCTCCAACGGGACGTTCGACGCCGTCACGCCCATCCTCGGCCAAACCTACCTTCCGATCCGGGTCGGCGACCTGAGAACCGCCGACGTGTCGCTCAGCTCTCTTCGAGCACCGCGAGGATGTTTCCGGCGGGATCGGTGAACCAGGCGATGTCGGGGCCGCCGCCGAGCGCCCGCGCGATTCCCTTCTCGTCCTGGTCGAACCCGTCGTACCGCAGGAAGCTCACGCCGCGCTCCGTGAGCTGGTCGACGGCCTCGTCGATGTCGTCGACCGGGAAGTTGAGGATCGTGTACGTCGCAGGCGTGAAGTCGGGCTTCGGGTAGATCAGCGTGTTCCGGCCACCGGCCAGGTTGAGGATGAGCTGGCCGCTCTGGTCCGTCACCGGCAGGCCGAGTGTGCCCTCGTAGAACTCCCGTGCCTTGTCGATGTCGTCAGCGGCGAACCCGCTGTAGGCCTTCGAGGTCGCGAGCATGGTGACTCCTCTCGTCGAGATTCGTGTCGTAGAGACCCGCTCGAGCGCCGACAACTCATCGGTCGCCGCCTCTATCGTGCAGCGATGGCGCACGACTGCGAGCTTCTCGTCGTCGGCTCCGGCCCGGCGGGACAGAAGGCTGCGATCCAGGCGGCCAAGCTCGGGCGTCGCGTGGCACTCGTCGAGCGCCGTGAGCTCGGCGGCGTTTCGGTGAACTGGGGGACGATCCCGTCGAAGACGCTCCGCGAGTCGATCGTCTACTTGACCGGGAATGAGCCAGCGGACGACGTACGGCGAGAGCTACCGCGTCAAGGAGGAGATCACGATCGAGGATCTCCGCATGCGGACGCGGCAGGTCATCGACCGCGAGGTCGACGTCGTCCGCAACCAGCTCCTGCGCAACCACGTCCAGGTGATCGAGGGAAGCGCGCGCTTCGTCGATCCGCACACCGTCGCCGTCTCGGAGCGAGAAGCGCGTCACCGCCGATCGGATCGTTCTCGCTCCCGGGCACGCGTCCCGCGCGCCCTCCTGCGGTCGAGTTCGACGACCGCACGATCCTCGACTCCGACGGTCTCCTTCATGCTCGACACGATTCCGGCCTCGGCCGTCATCGTCGGCGCAGGGGTGATCGGCATCGAGTACGCGTCGATGTTCGCCGCGCTCGGGAGTGAAGGTCACCGTCGTGGAGAAGCGCCCGCGGCTGCTCGACTTCTGCGACGTGCAGATCGACGGAGGGTCTCCAGTACCACCTGCGCGACCTCGGCGTGATCTTCCGGCTCGGCGAGGAGGTGACCGCCGTCGACCACCACGGCGACACCGTCCTCACGCATCTCGCGAGCGGGAAGCGCATCGCGTCCGATGTCGTCGCTGTACGCCGCGGGACGGCAGGGGCAGACGGAGGATCTCGCGCTCGAGAACGCGGGGCTCGAGGCCGACGAGCGCGGTCACATCGCGGTCGGGCCCGACTACCGGACGGCAGTCGAGCACATCTTCGCGGCCGGTGACGTCATCGGCGGGCCGGCGCTCGCGGCCACCTCGATGGAGCAGGGCCGCGTCGCCGCCGCGCACGCGTTCGGCGAGGAGGCGCAGATGAGCGACCTGATCCCGGTCGGCATCTACACGATTCCCGAGATCAGCTACGTCGGCCGCCACGAGGAGGAGCTCACTGCGGCGGCCGTCCCGTACGAGGTCGGCATCTCCCGCTATCGCGAGCTCGCGCGCGGGCACATCCTCGGCGACACGTACGGGCTGCTGAAGATCCTCGTCTCGCTCGAGGACCACAAGCTCCTCGGCGTCCACGTCGTCGGCACGAACGCGACCGAGGTCGTGCACATCGGCCAGATGGTGATCGGGCTCGGCGGGACCGTCGACCACCTCGTCGACACCGTCTTCAACTACCCGACGCTCGCCGAGTCGTACAAGGTCGCGGCGCTCGACGCGCGCAACAAGCTGATGGCCGTCGAGCGGCTGGGCGTCTAGCTAGGCCTACCATGGGTTGCGTGAACTAGCGGGAGGAGGTCCCGATGGCCGACACCGTGCGTCGTGTCGAGTACCAGTACGCGACCGTCCCGGACGCGCCCGGCGAGGTGCAGCGGATTCTCTCGGCGCTCGAGGAGCGAGGCGTGAACCTCGTCGCGTTTCTCGGGTTCCCCGAGGGCGGGCAGTCGCAGATCGATCTCGTGGCCGAGGATCCCGGGGCGCTCCGGGCAGCGGCCGAAGCCGCGGGCGTGACCCTCAGCGAGCCCAAGCGCGCCTTCCTCATCCAGGGCGACGACCGCGTGGGTGCGGTCGCCGACGCCACCGGCAAGCTGGCGGCGGCGAGCGTGAACGTCACTGCGGCTGCGGCCGTCGCGGCGGGCTCGGGGAGCTTCGGGATGATCGTCTGGGTCGCGCAGGCCGACTACGACCGGGCCGCGAGCGCGCTCGGCGTCTAGTAACCACCGATCAATCTCGGCCGTGGGAGCGGTCCAACGGACATGAGGAATCCTCGCCGCGCAGCCGGCGTTGACCCCCGGGTGCGCGCATCTACGGTGACGGCATGACCGGCGAGCTCGCCATCCGCCTGCGCGGCGTCGTCAAGCGCTACGACGAGATCACCGCGGTGGCCGGGCTCGACCTCGACGTCCCCGCGGGGACCTGCGTCGGCCTGCTCGGCCCGAACGGCGCTGGGAAGTCGACCACGATGCGCATGCTGACCGGCCAGTCGATCGCCGACGAGGGCGAGGTCGAGGTGCTCGGCTTCCAGCTTCCGGAGGAGTCGAAGCAGGCCCGCGCGCAGCTCGGCGTCACGCCGCAGCTCGACAACCTCGACGTGACGCTCACCGTCGAGCAGAACCTCCTCGTCTTCTCGCACCTGTACCGGATCGGCCGCCACGACCGCCGGGCGGCGATCGAGCGCGCGCTCGAGATGGCCAAGCTCGTCGACCGGCGTTCCACGCGCGTGGACAAGCTCTCGGGGGGCATGCGGCGGCGGCTGCTGATCACCCGCGCGCTCGTGCATCGCCCGCGCCTCGTGCTGCTCGACGAGCCGACCGTGGGCCTCGACCCGCAGGTCCGGCAGGAGCTGTGGGCGCTGATCGACGCACTGCGTGCCGAGGGGACGACGATCCTGATGTCGACGCACTACATCGAGGAGGCGGAGCGCCTCGCCGACACCGTGCTGATCATGTCGCACGGGAAGGCGGTGGCCACCGGCTCGCCGGCGGAGCTCATCGCGGAGCACGCAGGCCGGGAGGCGGTCGAGGTCTACGGGCCGCCGGCGAAGCTCGCCGAGGTCGAGGAGTCTTCCCGGGCAGCCGGGCTGCGCACGCGGCGCACGGGCACGAGCGTGTCCGTGCTCGGCGTCGACGGCGTCGACGGGCGCGCGCCCGAGGGCGAGCGGCGCCCGGCGAACCTCGAGGACGTGTTCGTCCTCCTGACCGGCGAGGAGATCGCGGCCTGATGGCGATCGCGACCCCGCCCCGTGGAGCCAAGCTCGGGCGCCTCGAGCGCCCGGCGCTCACGGGCGTCCTCGTCCGCGAGATCGTGAACTACTCGTCCTACTGGCGCGCGTCCGCGTTCTCCTCGACGGTCGAGCCGACGCTCTACCTGCTTGCGTTCGGGTTCGGGTTCGGATCGATCGTCGCCACGATCGGCGGCTACGACTACGTCGAGTTCGTCGCCACCGGCACCGTCGCGACCGCGGTGTTGTTCTCGAGCGTGTTCCCGGCGATGTTCGGGACGTACGTCAAGTACGCGTTCCAGCACACCTACGACGCGATCCTCGCGGCGCCCGTCGACACCGAGGAGCTCGTGTCCGCCGAAGCGCTGTGGATGTCCGCGCGGGCGGGGGTCTACGGCTGCGTGCCGCTGCTGGTCGGGATCGCCTTCGGCCTCGATCCGGCGTGGGGGATGCTCACCGTCCCGTTCATCGCGTTCGTCTCGGGCTTCGGGTGGGCGAACTTCGGGATCGCGGTCGCCGGCTACTCGAAGTCGATCGACAACTTCAGCTACATCGTCAGCGCCGTCATCACGCCGCTCTTCCTCGTGGCGGGCACGTTCTTCCCGCTCGACCAGCTGCCGCAGTGGGTGCAGGTTCTCGGTGCGCTCAACCCGCTCCACCACTGCGTCGAGCTCGTCCGCCATGCCGCGTTCGGCTTCGAGGGCTGGGAGGACGTCGTGAGCTATGCCTACCTCGTCGTCTTCGGATTGGCGATGTGGCGGGTCGCGATCCGCGCGATGACCCGCAAGCTCATCGACTGATGGCCGCGGTCGAGGAAGCTCCGAGAGCCGGCCGCCGCGAATGGACCGGCCTGGCCGTGCTGGCGTTGGCCTGCGTCGTGTACGCGATGGACCTCACGGTGCTCCACCTCGCGGTGCCCTCCCTGAGCGAGGACCTGCAGCCGACGAGCGTCCAGCTGCTCTGGATCATCGACATCTACGGATTCATGGTCGCCGGGATGCTCATCACCATGGGCACGCTCGGCGACCGGATCGGCCGCCGCCGCCTGCTGCTGATCGGCGCGGTCGCGTTCGGGCTCGCGTCGCTCCTGTGCGCGTTCTCGACGAGCCCCGAGATGCTGATCGCGTCGCGCGCGCTGCTCGGGATCGCGGGCGCGACGATCGCGCCGTCGACGCTGTCGCTGATCCGGAACATGTTCCACGATGCGGATCAGCGCACGTTCGCGATCGGCATCTGGATCACCGCCTACTCGCTCGGAGGCGCGATCGGTCCGCTGCTCGGCGGGGCGCTGCTCGAGTTCTTCTGGTGGGGCTCGGTGTTCCTGCTCGCGGTGCCGGTGATGGCGCTGCTGCTCGTGCTCGGGCCGCTGCTGCTGCCGGAGTACCGCGATCCCGACGCCGGCCGGATCGACCTGCTGAGCGCCGCCATGTCGCTCGTCGCGGTGCTGGCGGTCGTCTACGGCTTGAAGCAGTTCGCGCAGGACGGGCTGGGCTCGATGCCGGTCGCGTCGATCGTCGTCGGGCTGGCGGTCGGAGCCCTGTTCGTGCGGAGGCAGACGACGCTCGCCGACCCGCTGATCGACCTGCGGCTCTTCCGCGTGCGCGCCTTCAGCGCGTCCCTCGCGGTCTACACGCTCGGGATCCTCGTCCTGTTCGGCGCGTTCCTCTTCATCTACCAGTACCTCCAGCTCGTCGCCGGGCTGTCGCCGTTCGAGGCGGGCCTGGTGACGCTGCCGTCGTTCGGCGCGTTCATCGTCGGCTCCATGCTCGCTCCGGCGCTCGTGAAGCGGGTCCGAGCGGCCTATGTGATGGCCGGCGGGCTCTGCGCTCGCCGCGGTGGGCTTCGCGCTCCTCACGCAGGTCGGCGTCGATTCCGGCGCTGGCCGTGCTCGTGACCTCGTCCGTGATCTTCTCGCTCGGCCTCGCGCCGATCTTCACGCTCACCAACGATCTGATCATCGGAGCTGCTCCACCCGAGCGGGCGGGCGCCGCCTCGGCGATCTCGGAGACCGGCGCCGAGCTCGGCGGCGCGCTCAGCATCGCGGTCCTCGGGACCATCGGGACCGCTATCTACCGGAACCAGGTCACCGAAGACCTCCCCGCAGGCGTGCCGCCGGAGCAGGCGGACGCGGCGCAGGAAACGCTCGGCGGCGCGGTCGCTGTCGCAGAGGACCTTCCCGCGAGGCTCGCGGACGAGGTGCTCGTGGTCGCCCAGGAGGCGTTCACGCTGGGGTTCCAGGTCAGCGCGCTCCTGAGCGCTGTCGCTCGCGGCGGCGACCGCCGTCCTCGCGGCGTTCCTCCTCCGAGACTGCGTAGCCGCGCCGGAGGGCGAGGGCGCGATCGACGCGATGCCCTGCTTCACTCCGGTTCCCGCAGCAGCCGAGCTCGAGTAACCGGCGTCAGCTGGCGTGTCGCGATCCGCGCGATGACCCGCAAGCTCATCGACTAGCAGTCGCGGCGCCGGGGTAGCCCGGTCGGCGAGGCTTCCTAGACGATTGCTCACTCCGAACGGAATGTCGCCGTCGACCGGAAGGAGAGCCCATGAACACCGTGCTACGCCAAGTTCTCTTGCTGGCGGTGCCGCTTACGCTCGCAATGCGCTGTTCACGCACCCCGCCGGCGGCTCGGAGATCTTCGAGGACGTGCGCGAGGACGTCGACGCGTGGCTGTTCGTGCACACCGCGTTGCTGCTGATCACGCCGCTGCTCGGGATCGCCGCGTTCTACGTCCTGAGGGGGCTCGAGAGCCGCGCAGCGACCGTCAGCCGCGTCGCGCTCGTGTTCTTCCTCGTCTTCTACACCGCCTACGAGGTGACGGTCGGCCTCGGGACCGGGATCCTCGTCGACTACGCGAATGGGCTGCCGCCCGCCGAGCAGGCCGCGGTCGCCGACGCGATCCAGGACTACAACGGGAACGCGATCACGGCCGACCCGTCGATCTCGCTCGTCCTCGGATTCCTCGGCTGGGTCGTGGCGATGCTGGCGGCTGCGGTCGCCTTCCGGCGAGCGGGCGCGAGCTGGCCGACGACGTTGCTCGTCGGGTTCTCCGCGCTCTTCGCGATCCACCCGCCGCCGATCGGGCCGATCGGGCTCGCTTGCTTCGGGGCGGCCGCGGTGCTGGTCGAGAGCGCGAGGTCACGCGGTGTGTTTCCGGTGACGCATTCGGCGCCTGTCGCAGAGTGAGAGGGCGCGCCCGAAGCGCGCCCTCCCGTTTGGTGGCTCAGTCGTCGACGGGCAGCTCGAGGCCCTTCTCGTCGAGCCGCTGGTCGAGGCACGAGACCTTGCCGACGACCGTGGTCATCGGCGCGGCCTCGCCCGCCGTGTTCGGCGAGTTGTCGCGCCGGTTGAGGTCGGAGCTCGTGGTGCAGAGCTTCCGCTTCGCGACCACCGGGCTCGTCGGGAACTCGAGCGGCCCGGCGTTGCGCAGGCCCGGCACACCGACGACCGGGTTGCGGAAGAGCTCCTTCACGTCGCCGCGGCGGTCGACGACGACGATCGCGTTCCGCTCGTTCGGGTCGACGTAGACGTTGCCGTCGCGGTCGAGCGCGATGCCGTCCGCGCCGTCGAGCGCCGGATGCTGGACGAAGAGTGCGTCCAGGCAGAGCGTGTCGGCCGGGAAGGTCGTGTCGCACCCGGTCGACGAGTGCACCGCTCCGCGCCGTCCGAGCTCGACCTTCCACAGCGCGCCGCGCGCCGTGTCGGCCACGAACAGGTCGCCGTCCTCGTCGAACGCGAGCCCGTTCGCGACGATGTTCTGCGCGCCGGTGGAGCGCCGGCTGGTGCGAGAAGTTCTCGCGGCCGACGCCGGCGGCGTTCCGCATCGGCTGGACGCGGAAGAGCACCGTTGCCGTGCCTCCCGACGGCCCGACCCGGAATACGCGGCCCTGGGCCTGCCCGCCGTCGGACACGTACAGGTTCCCGCGCTTGTCGAACGCGAGGCCGTTCGCGCCGGGCGTGCCGGTGGCGAACCCGGTCGCGACCGGCGGAGTCCCGGTTCCGTCGCTCGGCGTGACGACGCCGATCTCGTCTCCAGCGGCTCCGAAGCCGGTCAGATACAGCCGCCCGTCGGGCCCGAACGCCAGCCCGGCCGGGTTGCACGGCGGGTCCATCCTCGCGACGACGACGCCCGTCTGGTCGGCGCCTCCCGTCGACGAGATCTTCACGATCGAGCAGCCTGCCGCGCCTCCGCGTTGCGGGACGTACAGGTTGCCCCTGTGGTCGAGCGTGAGCCCTTCGATCGCGATCGGGCTCTTGAATACCGTCGTCCAGGTCTTCGGCGTCGGGCCACCCTTGTTGTGGCCGACTGCCGTTCCGAGGACGAGGCCGGCGGCGATCGCGGCTACGCCCATCGCCAGGGCGATGTGTCGAATCCTCATTCCCCCTCCTTCGGTGGCCTACTACGTGGACCCGTACGGCTCCCCACCCCAACCGGTTTACGGGTCTTGCAGAACCTTCACCGAATCGCGGCCGCTCGAAACCAAACGTCCCGAGCTCGAGGTCGTAGGATGGTGGGCAGCGACGGAAGGAGGAGCGATGTACGGACGCCTGGTCGAGATCGAGGGCGTCGACCCGTCCAAGCGCGAAGAGGTCGTGGGGATCATCCGGGAGCAGATCATCCCGGCATTGAAGGAGATCGAGGGCTTCGCCGGCTTCATCTCGCTCGTCGATGAGGACAATCGCCGCGCACGGTCCATCGTGCTCTGGGAGACGATGGAGGGCGCGCAAGAGGCAGAGCGGCAGTTCGCAGCGAAGCGCGAGGAGATGGTTCGCGGAATGGGCGGTACCGTCCGCTCCGCGGATCTCTACGAAGCGCCGATCGTGAAGATCCTGACCGGCGCTCGCGCGTAGAACACGATGTCGGGGCCCTCTCAGAGGGCCCCGACGTCTCCGTGCCCGGCGAGCAGACCTGGTTGATCGCAGGAGACTCGGCACGGGCGATTTCGGGCTTGGCACGGGTCGGAAAACAGACGAGGATCCGCGGATGGTGTCTCCAGGATGACCTTCCGGTCGGTGCTGGAACGACTCGGACTGGTCGCTGCGGCTGCTCCGGAGAGCGGCTACGACGCGTTCATCTCGTACAGCCACGCGGCCGACGATCGGCTCGCTCCCGCGCTGCAGCGCGGATTGCAGCGATTCGCGAAGCCGTGGTACCGGAGGCGAGCGCTCCGGGTCTTCCGGGACGACGCGTCGCTGTCGGCAGATCCCGGACTGTGGTCCTCGATCGCACGGGCGCTCGACGGCTCTCGCCACCTGATTCTCCTTGCCTCGCCGCAGAGCGCGCAATCGCCCTGGGTCGGGCAGGAAGCCGAGTATTGGCGCGAGCAGAAGGAGCCCGAGCGCATCCTGATCGTCCTCACCTCGGGTGAGATCGCCTGGGACGCGACCTCGTCCGACTTCGACTGGACGCGGACCACCGCACTCCCCACCGAGCTTCGCGGGGCGTTCCGTGAGGTGCCGCGCTTCGTCGATCTTCGCTGGGCCCGCGAGAGCGACCATCTCTCCCTGAGCCACCCGAGGTTCCGCGACGCGATCGCCGACCTGGCAGCTCCGGTGCACGGGATACCGAAGGACGAGCTCGCGGGAGAGGAGGTTCGCCAGCACCGGCGGACGGTTCGGATCGCACGTGCGGCCGCAGCTGCGCTCGCGTGTCTGACACTCGCCTCGGTGCTCTTCGGGGCGTTCGCGCTGTTGCAGCGAAACGAGGCGAGGAACCAGCGCGACGTCGCGCGGTCGAGGAGTCTCGTGCAGGCGGCTGCGACGAATCTGGACGGGCAGGTCGATCTCGCCGCGCTGCTGAGCCTGGAGGCGTTCCGGCTTCGCCCGAGCGCCGAGACGCGAAGCGGCTTGGTCTCCGCCGTCCAGCGCGCCGAGCACATGACGGGCGTCCTGCACGCCGGGCAGGCGGTGGACGAGATCGCCTTCTCCAGTGACGGCACGAGGCTGGCCGCGGCGGGCACCGAGAACGTCCTGATCTGGGATCTCGAGGATCGAGAGCGCGCGCCCGCGACGGTCGCGGTTGCCCGGGCGACGGAGCTCGCTTTCAGCGCCGACGGCCACACCCTCGCGGTCGGTCGGCCAGGATCGGTCACGCTCTGGAGTCTCGACCCGCGGCCGAAGCTGCTTGGCCGTATCCGTCTCCGAGAGGCGACGGCGCTGGCGTTCACCACGGGCGGCGGCTTGGCTGCGGTCGGCCGCTCGCGTGTGCTCCTGTTCGACGCTTCCGGGAGAGCACGTCGAACGTGGCCCGTGCCCGACGTGTCCGCCGCAGTCTTCTCGCCCGATGCCACGGCAGTCGTCGTCGCCAGGCCGCGAGAGCTCAGGATGATCGACCTGGCCGGGAGGGAGGCGCCAGTCCGTCGGGCCGTCCCCGAGATCTTCGGAACCGTCGCGTTCAGTCCCGACGGGAAGCGGGTTGCCGCGCTCGATCTGCGAGGTGAGGACGTGCGCGTTTGGACTCCTGCGAGCGGGAGGCTCCGGCCCCTCGCTCTGAAACGACCCGCGGCCGCGCTGACCTTCACACCCGATGGCCGGTCCGTGGCGGTCGGAGGCAAGGACGGGGATGTCGCATTCCTGCCGCTCGGGACCTCCGAACCGGATCCCGATCTCGACGGGCCGTCGGGAAGCGTCTCCGACCTCGCATATGCAGGAGCTTCCGTGCTCGCAACGGCCGGCGCGTCCGGCACGGTCGTGCTCTGGGACCCGACCGCGACCGCGTCCCAGCGGGTGTTGTTTTCTACGACTCCGATCGCCGACCTCGACGTCGCCCAGCACGCGAGAGCGGTCGTCGTCGGAGGGCAGCTCATGCCCCCCGCTACCGTCCTGACGTTCGACGACCAGCCAGCGCAACACCGCACGCTCGCAACGACCGTCACAGCCGTCGCAATCGACGCCGCAGGCGAACGCGTCGCCGTGGCCCAACGAGGCGTCGTCCTCCACGAGTTGGACGGAGGCAAGCGTCGCATCCACCCGGCCACCGGCATGCTCCCGATCCTGGCCGTCGCCTTCAGCAGCGACAGCGTGGTGGCGTCGGCGATTCCCGACGGCGTTCAGCTCTATGACACCGAGACCGACAAGGCGCTCGATCCGCTTCGCGTCGACGGGACGCCGAGCGGTCTCGCCTTCGGCGGCGACGGTGAGCTCATCGCGGTCGGAACGAGCCGCGGCTCGACGGTCTGGGACGCCCGTGACGCTGAGCTCGTCCACGAAGCGGTCGCCGGACGCGCCGTGTCCGAAGTCGCCCTGAGCAGCTCCGGACGACTCGTCGCCTCGGCCACGAGCGGCAGGGTCGAGGTCTGGGATGCCCGGCGGGCGGAGATCCGGTTCGAGACTCGGATCGATCTGGACGTCCAGACGAGTCTCGCGTTCAGCCCAGACGAAAGCACGCTCGCAATCGGAACGGGCGAGATCGGAACGGGCGCGGGCGAGCTCGTACTCGTCGACGCGGAGAGCGGCCGCAGGCTGGGAGCGCCGCTAGCGACGCCCGGCGGACCTGTCGCAGATCTGGACTTCGGCCCCGACGGCCAGACCCTCGTCGTCGGAACGCAAGAGGGGCTGGTCACGCTCTGGGACGACGTCCTCTGGAGCGACTTTCAGGCGATGCGGGAGCGGCTCTGCGCCGTCGCCGGCCGCAGTCTCACCGCCGAGGAATGGGAGGAGCAACTTCCGGGGCAGTCGTATCGCTCGACGTGCCCGTGATCAGCGGAACGTGCAGCTCTTGTCCGGCTTCGTCCCTCCCGCGTGAACGATGTGCGGCGCGATGTGCTTCTGGACCCGATGTCCGGTACGCACCCACGTGAGCACGCCGGCCCAGGTGTAGGTACCCGGAGGGACCGCGAAGCTCTGCGAGCCGGCGAAGCTCGACTGCGCCGTGTTCGTCCAGACCGGGAAGCCCGTCGGGACGGGTGCTCCCTGGACGACGGCCGTGAGCCAGGGTGTCGCGCGGAAGCGGGCGAGCTTGCCGCCGCGACCGTGTCGAAAGAGCAGTCCGCGCCAGAACACCTGCTCTCGTGCTCCGTCCGGGACTGCCGGCTCGACCTGCTCCGGTGGCGCGATCGTGGTCCGATATGGCTTCCTCTCTGCGAAGCAGGACGGCTGTCCGGAGTAGCGGAACGAGCGAGGCCCGGCCGTCGCCGCCGACTCGAATAGGCGGAGGAGGGGGGAGGCGAAGCTCCATCCTCCAGAGCCGCTTGCCCCCTCGAAATCGCGGCCTCCGAAGACTCCGAGAGCGCTCGTCCTGTACCTCGTCAGTGCGCTCACGCGGGAGCGAAGGCCGGGGGGCATGGTCATGACGATGCCTGGCCGGCGATTCACGGCACTCTCGCCGGAGAGCATCCGAGCTGCGGGCGGCTTGTCCGAGATCGACGGGATCTGAGGCGTGCCCGTGATCTCGCAGCGGCTCGCGCCGGCTCCGGTGAGGCAGTAGTCGCGGCCGCCGCCTCCCTCCAGCGAGCTGGTTCTCGCGCCTCCCTCCAGGAAGTCGGCCGCGGCGAAGCCCTTGATCTCTGTCGGTGCCGCTGTTCCCGAACAGGAAGTTCGTCTTTCCGTCTCCGATCATCTCGTCGCGCTGCTGGGAGCCGTCGATGCTCTCGACGGTGGCGAGCTCGTCGATGCCCTGTCCGGTCGCCCGGCCGACGAGCAGGCTCGCCTTGATGCCGGTCGTGCTGCGGACGAAGGACACGACATCGAAGCCCTTCCCGCCCACGAGCACGTCCGAGCCGGCTCCGGGGAGGAGCTTGTCGTTGCCGTCGCCTCCGAGGACCCGATCGGTCGCGTCGTCGCCGCCGACGATGTCGTCCCCGCTGCCACCGAGAACGCGGTCGTCATGGTTGTCGCCAAAGACGCGATCCGCTCCGCCCCGGCCGTCGACCAGGTCGTTTCCATCACCTCCGGCGAGATAGTTCCTGCCGTTGTCGCCGATGAGCACGTCGGCGAAGTCCGACCCGCTCAGCTGCTCGACGGACACGAGCCTGTCGCTGCCTTCCCCGAGCGCCGATCCGGTCACGAGGCTCGCTTGGACGCCGAGGTCGAACCCGACGAGGTCGTCACCTCCCCTGCCGTCGACTACGTCGTCGCCGCCGCCGGGGAAGAGCGCGTTGACGCCGCCGTTTCCGGTAAGGGAGTCGCCATAGGGGCCACCGATGAGACCCGAGACGTTGACGAGCGTGTCGGACCCCTCGCCGGTTGCGGTGCCGACGCTGAGGTCGGCTGACACCGGGCCGGGTGCGAACGACAGTGCGACGAGCTCGATGAAGCCGACCCCGACCCCACCTCCGCCTCCGTCGACGCGGTCGTTGCCCGGACCGGGCACGAACGAATCGTTCCCCGGGCCCCCACAGAGCGCATCGTCGCCGCCGAGCCCGGCGATGAAGTCGTTGCCGCCGAGCCCGGCGATGACGTCGTTGCCCTCGGTTCCGAAGAGGTCGTCGGAGCCCTCGCTGCCGACGATCGTCGGAGCCAATCCGAAGCAGGCGATCGCCTGGGCAGGCGTGCCGAGACTCGTCGAGGAGGTGGAAAGAGCCGCAACGGCCAGCAGGCACACGGCTGTCGCCGCCCTCCACGCGTGCCTCATCGAACTCTCAGTGCCGCACAGCTCCGCTTGCTGCGGTTGCCGGCCGCGTCCCAGGCACGCACGCAGAACTTGAGCCGGCCGCTGGTGCTCCGCGGAACGCGCCAGGGTGTCGAGTAGATGCGGGTCGCGCTCCTCCGACCCAGGCGCATCCGTTTCGTCGCGATCACCTTGCCGGCGCGGACGACCTGGACCACCTCTCTGGCCTTACCGCTCTCATCGAAGACGGAGTAGCGCAACTTCGCCACCCGGCCCGGCGTGCCGGTACTCGCGAGAGCCTTCACCTTCGGCGGGGTGCGATCCACCGGCGGATGCGGATCGATGTCGATCGCGTACGTCCACTCCGTGACCTCGCCGCCGAGATCCCAGATCGAGGCGCTGATCGGATCGACCTGCGCGATGATGGCGAAACGGAATCCGACAGGGCTGCCGACGTCCGAGCGGTGCAACCGCTGGATCAGCGTGGACGACGGGCTGCCGAACGTCGGCGTGTACGACCCCTGAGGCGTCGATCCGGGCGGATCCGTCTGGCAGCCCGTGAAGTGGCTCAGCCAGTACAGATCGGGCTCTGGTGCCGTCCGCCCGCGAACGTTGAGTACCCAGTCCACGCCGAACTGTGCGCCGATGTCGCAGCCCGTCGCCGGGCTCCGGTCGATGTCGAGGTACACCGAGATGAAATCCGTGTTGACAAGGTCGGTGCGATTCGGGAACACGGTGCGGAACTCGACGTTGCCCAGATCGTCGTTCGAGACCCGAACCGTCGTGATGTCCGGCGAGCCGCCGGGGTTGTCGCCCGTCGCGTCGACGTAGTTCTGCACGTTGGCCGTCACCGTCTCCGGCGCGCTCGATCCCGACTCTCCGAGGAAGCCGGCGACGGCGACCGCAAAGATCACGAGCAGGACAAGACGCCCGGGTCCCCTCATCCCAGGGCGTATACGCACCGCCGCTCTCCCCGCCACAGAGCTTGCGATTGTCGCACGGCAGACATCGATTCACAACAGCCCGAGCTCGTGCGATGAGTCGGCCGCGCCTGCCGGTCCTACGGGAGGACAGATTCCCCAGCAGAAGGGAGCTCACAGATGGCCATGAGCACGTTCGTCACGCTGCCGGTGAAGGACCTGCCGAAGGCGACCGAGTTCTTCGAGGCGCTCGACTTCTCGTTCGACCCGCAGTTCACGGACGAGAACGGCACCCGCATGATCATCAGCGAGGACACCTCGGTGATGTTGACCGCGGAGTCGTTGTTCGAGGGCTTCATCGCACCCCAGGACATCGCCGACACGTCGAGGAGCCGGGAAGTGATCGTCGGTCTGTCAGCCGAGAGCAGGGAGCAGGTCGACGACCTCGCGGACAGGGCCGTGGCGGCCGGTGGCCAGGCCCTGGGCGACCCGCAGGACGACGGCTTCATGTACATGCGGGGCTTCCGCGACCTCGACGGGCACCAGTGGTCCTTCATCCACATGGACCTGTCGGCGTTCGAGGAGGGCTCGTAGGGGCGAGCATGCCTCGCCCACGGATACCGGGGACTCGCTTAGTACTTCACGTCGAGTGCGTCGCAGAGGAACTGCATCAACGGCGCCGCGGCCAGGCAGATCCGCGCGTACTCGTCGAGGAAGCCGGGAGCGACGACGTCGTCCTCGCCGAGCGTGGCCCAGCCGAAGAAGGTCTTCCGCTTGAGGTCGTCCGCGAACGGATGCTCCGCGTCCGCCCACGGCGGGACGCGCTTCAGCGACTCGCCGCCGAGCTCGAGGCGCTTGGCGAAGGCGCCGGTGCGGGTGGCTTTCCGCCAGCGGTCCGCGTCGGCCACGATCGCCTCGCGGATGCGGGTCGCACCGTCGGTCCCGGGCTGCCAGATGCCGCCGCCGGCGAAGACCTCGCCCGGGCCGATGTGCAGGTAGTAGCCGGGCGCATGCGCGTCCTTGGCCCGCTCGTGCCGGAAGTGGATGCCGAGGTTCGTCTTGTACGGGCTCTTGTCCTTCGAGAAGCGCGTGTCCCGGTAGATGCGGAAGAGCGAGCCGCCGCTCGGGCGCGGGTCGGCGCGGAAGTGCGGGCTGATCTTCTCCAGCCGCGGCGCGAAGTCCTCGATGAACGCGATCGCCGGCTCGAGCAGATCCTGCTCGTACCGGTGCTTGTTCGCCGCGAACCAGTCGCGGTCGTTGTGCGCGCGGAGATCGGTGAGGAACGAGAAGAGCTCGGGGCCGAACGAAATCTCTTTCGTCGTCGCCGGCATCGCGCTTCACTCTAGACGCGTATGCTTGCCTCCCGGCAAGCGCCACCGACCCAAGGAGCGGAGATGCGCGCAGCGTTCATGTCCATCGCGAATGGCATTGCGACCTATTCGGAGGGTATGAACCTTGCTTCGACGCACGCTCAACTTGGGGATCCTGGCGCATGTAGACGCCGGTAAGACGACACTCACCGAGCGGCTGCTCTACGCCGCCGGCGTCATCGACGAGATCGGCAGCGTCGACGACGGAAGCACGCAGACCGACTTCCTCGCGCTCGAACGGCAGCGCGGCATCACGATCAAGTCCGCGGTCGTGTCGTTCGCGATCGAGGACGTCACCGTCAACCTGATCGATACGCCGGGACACCCGGACTTCATCGCCGAGGTCGAGCGGGCACTGAGCGTGCTCGACGGGGCGGTGCTCGTGATCTCCGCGGTCGAGGGCGTGCAGGCACAGACGCTGGTGCTGATGCGGGCGCTGCAACGACTCGGCGTTCCGACGCTGCTCTTCGTGAACAAGATCGACCGGGGTGGGGCGGACGCCGAGCGCGTACTGCGGACGATCTCCGAGCGGTTGACGCCCGCCGCCGTCGCGATGGGAACCGTGCACGACCTCGGGACGCGCGAGGCCGGCTTCACGCCGTGGGGAAAGGGCGACGCCGCGTTCGCCGCCTCGCTCGCCGAGCACGACGAAGCGCTCCTCGCGGCGTTCGTGAACGGGGATCCGGTCACGGACCGCCGGCTCCGCGAGAAGCTCGCCGCGCAGACGGGGCGGGCGCTCGTGCATCCGGTGTTCTTCGGCTCGGCGATCACCGGCGCGGGCGTCGAGTCCCTCAGGGCCGGCATCGCGGAGCTGCTGCCCGCGGCCGACGGGGACGGCGACGGCCCCGTCTCCGGGACGGTCTTCAAGGTCGAGCGCGGCCCGGCCGGGGAAAAGATCGCGTACGTCCGCATGTTCTCGGGGACGGTGCGGACGCGCGACCGGCTGCGGTTCGGTGACGACGTCGAGCGGAAGGTGACCGCGATCCACGTCTTCGACCGCGGCGACGCGACGCGGCGTGCGTCCGTGTCGGCGGGCGAGATCGGGAAGCTCTGGGGTCTCGGCGAGATCCGGATCGGCGACGCCGATAGGCACGCCGCGCACGAACGCGGAGCACCACTTCGCCCCGCCGACGCTGGAGACGGTCGTCGTCCCCACCGACCCCGGCGACAAGGGCGCGCTTCGCACCGCGCTCGGCCGGCTCGCCGAGCAGGACCCGCTGATCGACGTGCGCCAGGACGACGTGCGGCAGGAGATCTCCGTCTCGCTCTACGGCGAGGTGCAGAAGGAGGTCATCCAGGCGACGCTCGCGAACGACTTCGGCCTCGACGTCGGCTTCCGCGAGACGACGACGATCTGCGTCGAGCGGCCGACCGGGACCGGCGCCGCGTTCGAGCTGGCGGGCGGCGCTGGCAACCCGTTCGTCGCGACGGTGGGCCTGCGCATCGAGCCGGCCGAGGTCGGTACCGGGCTCGAGTACCGGATCGAGGTCGAGCTCGGGTCGATGCCGGCGGGATTCCACACGGCCGTCGAGGACACCGTGCGCGAGACGCTGCGTCAGGGGCTGTACGGCTGGCAGGTGACGGACTGCGCGGTCACGCTCACGCACTCCGGCTACCCGACGGGAAGCTCGGCCGCAGACTGCCGCCACCTCGCACCGCTCGTTCTGATGAAGGCGCTCGAGCAGGCGGGGACGGTCGTGTGCGAGCCGATCCACCGCTTCCGCCTCGAGTTCCCCGCCGACCTGCTCGGGAGCGTCCTGCCCGCCTTGGTCGCGGCTGAGCGCGGTCCCGAAAGCGACCGCGCTGCGCGGGTCGTCGTGCACACTCGAAGGCGAGATCCTCGCCGCGCGCCTGCACGAGCTTCAGCACCAGCTGCGCGGCCTGACGCGCGGCGAAGGGGTCCTCGAGGCCGTGTTCGACCGCTACGAGCCGGTCCGCGGAGCGCTGCCGACCCGCCCGCGAACGGACGGCAACCCGCTCAACCGCGAGGAGTACCTGTCGCATCTCGCGGGGCGCTTCTAGGCCGTGGCCGGCTTCTCCCAGACCGAGACGTGCTGGCGGCTGTCGCTCGTGAACGGCTCTCGCTGCCACCCGCTCCAGCGATCGCGGAGCGTCATCCCGGCGAGCTCGGCCATCAGGTCGAGCTCCGCGGGCCACACGTACCGGAAGGGGATGGAGCTGCGCTCGACTCCTCCGTCGACGAGCTCGAAGTGATGGGAGACGAGGCCCTGATTCGCGACGTCGTACTCGTCGATCCCCCAACGCGTATCGCTCGCGTGGAAGACGAGGAAGGTCTCGCCGGGCGGGAGCCGCTGGAGCTCGGGGACGCCGACCTCGATGACGAAGCAGCCGCCGGGCTCGAGGTGGGCCGCGACGTTCCGGAAGCACGCGACCTGCGCAGCCTGCGTCGTCAGGTTCCCGATCGTGTTGAAGACGAGGTACGCGACCGAGAACGTCCCGTCCACGGTGGTCGTCGCGAAGTCGCCGATCGTGATGCCTACTTCCTCGCCGCCCGGCTTCGCGCGCAGCCGCGCGGCCATCGCCTTCGACAGCTCGATCCCGTGCACCGGGACTCCACGCTGCGCGAGCGGGAGGGCGATCCGGCCCGTCCCGATCCCGAGCTCGAGCGCGCGCCCGCTCCCCGCCAGCTCCACGAGCAGGTCGACGACCGGATCGACGACCGCCGGGTCGAACATCCCCTCGAGCTCGCCGGACTCGTCGTACCTCGCGGCGACGGGCTCGTCGAAGTAGCCGTCCTCGCCGAGCATGGCCGGAACGTACCGCAGTGAGCGCCCCGGATCTCGTCGCCGTCTTCCTGCGCTGGATCTGGTGGCGGGCGGCGCTGCACAAGGGTTGGTGGCTCGTCACCAGCGTGTACCTCGTCGTCGACGCGGGCCTGTCGCGGATCTCAGCTCGTGCTGATCGGAGCGGCGCAGGCCGCGACCGCGCTCGTGTTCGAGGTCCCGGCGGGCGTCGTCGCCGACACGATCAGCCGGAAGTGGTCGCTCGTCCTCTCGCACCTGCTGATGGGGACGGCGATGGTGGCCACGGCGCTCGTGACGGACTTCGGGCCGCTCGTCGCGACGCAGATGCTGTGGGGGCTGTCGTGGACGCTCGCGAGCGGCGCCGACGTCGCGTGGATCACCGACGAGCTCGACGAGCCGGAGCGGATCTCGATCGTGCTCGTGCGGTCGGGACGGGCTCAGCTGACGGGCGCCGCGGCGGGCATCGTGGGCCTCGGCGCGCTCGCCTCGGTGACGCAGCGGACGACGACGATGATCCTCGCCGGCGCCGCGATGCTGGCTCTCGGCCTGTACGTCGTCGTTCGCTTTCGCGAGGAGAAGTTCGTTCGTGTGTCCGCGAGGCGCTGGTCCGCCTCGTGGTCGATCCTCGTCCGCGGGACCGTCCTCGTGCGCCGCAGCCGCGCGATCCTCGTCATGTTCGCGGCGACGTTCCTGGTCACCGGCGCGGCGGGCGCCTTCGGTCGGATGCAGCCCAGGCGGCTGGTCGACCTCGGGCTGCCCACGGATCCGGTCGCGTGGTTCACCGTGCTCGGCCTCCTCACCGTGCTCGTGGGCGCGGCCGCCTTCCGCGTGGTGGAGCCGCACGTCGACACCGCGGGCGCGGCAGTGCGCGGCTACGCCGTCGCCTGTGCGGCTGGCGCCGTGGGGGTCGCCGTGCTCGCCGGCGCTCCCGAGGAGGTGAGCGGTAGCGCGGCCGTGCTGCTCGTCGCGGGAATCACGGTGCCGCTGACACGCACGCTCGGCACGATCGTCGTGAATCAGCAGGCTGTCGGGGAGATACGGGCGACGGTGCACTCGTTCCTTGCGCAGGCCGAGTACCTCGGAGTGATCGCGTGCGGCCTCTTCGTCGCCGTTGTCGCCCGGCTCGCGGGTCTGACCCCGGCGCTCCTGACCTGCGCCGCGCTATTCCTCATCACGGTCCTGCTCACCGTTCGCCGCGGGGTTGAGCCAGGCCCGGTGCGGGAATCACGGGGCGACATGCCCAGCGACTCGATCACGGTGGATGGCTAGGCGCGGCGGCTGGCGCCGGCTCGGGCGCAGGCGCTTCCGCTACGTCGACGCCCACGGCAGGCCGATCGGCGACCAGGAGGAGCTCGAGCGCATCCGCTCGCTCGCGATCCCGCCCGCCTGGACGGACGTGTGGATCTCTCCGAACGCGCGAGCACGACTCCAGGCGACAGGCGTCGACGCCGCCGGGCGCAAGCAGTACCTCTACCACGCGAGCTTCCGCGCGGCGCAGGAGCGCGCGAAGTTCGAGAGCCTGCTCGAGTTCGCGTCCGCGCTGCCGGGGCTGCGCGCGCAGACGGCGCAGGACGTGCGCCTCGGGCCGTACGAGCGCGAGTGGACGTGCGCGCTCGCGGTCGGGCTCGTCAACAAGACGTGGTTCCGCGTCGGCTCCGACCGTCACGCCCGACGGTCGCGCACGTACGGCGTCACCACGCTCACGAAGCGCCACGTCACGGTCGACGGCGATGCGATCGAGTTCTGCTTCCGCGCGAAGAACCGGAGGCTCGTGCGGAGGAGGCTTCGGAGCGAGACCCTCGCCCGGGGCGTCTCGGAGCTCCTCGACCTGCCGTACGGCTCGCGGCTCTTCCGCTTCCGGCGGAACGGCGAGCTCGTGAACCTCACCTCCGCGGGCCTGAACGACTACCTCGCCGAGCACCTGGGCGAGGACTTCACCGCGAAGGACTTCCGGACGTGGGGAGGGACGCTGCTCGCCGCGCTCGCGCTCGAGAAGCACGGGCCGCCGGCGGACGACGACGAGGCCAAGCGGATCCTGGCCGCGGTCATGCGCACCGTCGGCGACGAGCTCGGGAACACGGCCGCGGTCGCGCGCGAGTCGTACGTCAGCCCGGTCGTGGTCGACGCGTACCGTGAGGGCCGGACGCTCGCCGACCACCGGAGCGAGCGGCAAGCCCGTCCTCGTCAGCTCAGTGCGGACGAGCGCGCGCTGCTGCGGCTGTTGCGGGCCGGGTCGCCGTGACCGTCGTGCGCGCATCGCGCGCCGCCTTCTCGTCGGCGCGGCGCTGTGCCTCCGCGTTGACCTCGGCGCCGAAGAGGAGGGCGGCGCTCGTAAGCCACAGCCACAGCAGCGTCACGATGACAGCCGACAGCGTCCCCCAGGTCTTGTCGTAGGAGCCGAAGTTCGCCGCGTAGACGGCGAGACCGGCCGAGGCGACGAGCCAGCCGACGAGCGCCGTCACCGCACCCGGCGTGACGAGCTGCCAGCGCGGCTGCTCGACGTCCGGGCCGACGTAGAGCACCACCGCAAACGCGAACAGCAGCGCGAGCACCAGGATCGGCCACTGCGCAGTCCACCAGACCCACGACGTCAGCGTCGGCGCGCCGATCGCGCCGCCGATCCAGCGCTCGAGATGCGGGCCCAGCACGAGGAGGCCGAGGACGAGGCCGGCTCCGATCGCGAGCGCGCCGACGATCGCGAGCGCGACCAGGCGTCTCCGCACGAAGCCTCGCGACTCGTCGCGGTCGAAGGTGCGCGTCAGGCTCTCCATGAGCGTGGCCGCGGCCGAGGTGGTCGTCCACAGCCCGAGCACGAGGCCGGCCACGGTCAGGACGAAGCCGCGGTTCGACGTCTCGGATGCGCGGCGCAGGCTTCCCTCGAGGAGCACGGCGGTCTCCTCGGGAACGACCAGCCGGGCACGGGCCACGAGCTCCTGCACCGTGTCTTCGTCCGCGAAGATCGAGAAGAGCCCGAGCAGGACGAGGAACATCGCGGGGATCGCGAGGAAGAGGGAATAAGCGAGCGCCTTTGCCGTCGTCGTGACGCCGTCGTCCCGGGCCTTGCTCACGGCTCGGCGCAGAACGGTCAAGGCATCGCGCAGGCGCTCGCTCACGCACTGAGGATTCCCGCCGCCCGGCGCCGGAAAACGAGCGCTCGTCAGGTTTTCCGGTAGCCCCTGTCTTGACACCTCCGTCAGCCCGGATTAGGGTCGGTTGCGGGGAGATCGGGCGTTTGCGGGGAGGTTGGGGCATGCGGGCACTGTCGAGAGGTTGCGGCACGTGAGCAGGCGGCTTCCTGCGCGCGGGCGCATGCTTCCCCGAAGGTTCGACCACTAGCGCCGCCGAGTCGGGGGCGAACGGAAACTCTGGGCCGGCCCGTCCCCGGCCGGCCCGGAGTGCATTCCTGTCAGTCGACGGCGGTCGTCTGCGGCAGAGCTAACTCTGTATATGTAGAGTTATGGTCGTGGTTCGTGCTCGACGCCCGTCAGCGCAGACTCGAGCGGTGGTGTTGGCTCTGGCCGAGACGCCTGCCGGCTGGCGGTACGGGTACGAGCTCAGTCGGCAGCTCGGCATCAAGGCCGGCTCGATGTACACGATCCTGATGCGGTTGTCCGATCGTGGGCTCCTGGAGACCGCGTGGGAGGCCGACCCGCCGCCCGGACGCCCGCCTCGCCACCTGTACCGGCTCACCGATGCGGGGCTCGAGCTCGCGCGCGAGCTGGACGAGACCGTGTCCGCTGCTCCAGCCGTTGACCGCCTGCGACCGCGATCGGAGGGAGCGTGAGGTACGTGGTCGCACTGTTGCTCTTCTTCGGGCCGTCGCTGGTTGCGGCCATGCTTCTCGTCCGTGCCTGGTGGGCGCGGTCGGGGCCCGCGACTGTCGACGCTGGATGGCCCCGTGCGCCTGCTGGCTGTAGCCGCGGGCGCGTCGCCCGGTGAGTGGGCCGCGGCAATGGAGAGCGAGCTCGCGTCGGTGACGGGTCGCCGGGCTCGCTGGTCGTTTGCGGTGAGCGCCGCTCGGGCGACGATCTCTTCGCGGCTGACCGTCGCCCGCGCGCGCGACATCGCGCCGAGTCCCACGCTCGCCGCCGTCGTGGGTTCGGCGGTGGCGGGCTGCATCGTCGCCACGGCGTACGTTCTGGTGAACGACGCCGCGCTCGGGCCGGTCCCGGCCGTGCTGCTGGCTGCCGTGCTCGCCGGTCTCCTGTGGGCTCGGGCTGACACCGCCGCGTGCGCTGATGACGAGCCGCCCGGCTCAGGGGCTCGGCATCGGTCTCGGGTTCGCGCTCGGCTTGGGCTTCCTCTGGTCCACCGGCTTTCCGAGCGACACCGGGAACGGCGTGTTGGACTTCGTCATCTTCGGCTCGACGCTGCTCCTCTTCGTCGGGTCCGTCTGGGCGCTGCCGTTCGGCATCTTCGGTGCGGCTCTCGGCGGATGGCTGCGGAAGTCGACCGGCCGAGCTGCGAGGTCGACCCGCACGTACGGACTCGCCCGCAGGTAAGGGCCTCCGGCTCCGCGCCGAGCGATGACTTCGCGACGATGGCGAGGTCTACACGGCAATCAGCGACGAGGAGGTGAGACGTGGGAGAGATACACGTGCACGAGTTCATGAGCCTCGACGGCGTGATCGACGCGCCGACGTGGACGTTCGACTACGGCTTCCATCCCAAGATGGGCGAGGCCATCGGCGCGGTCACGGGCCGCAGTCGAGGCATCCTCCTCGGGCGCACCACCTACGAGATGTTCGAGCCGGCGTGGTCGACACGCACCGTCGAGGACGATCCTGGAGCGCCGTTCTTCAACGACACCACGAAGTACGTCGTCTCCGGGACGCTCACGACCGGGACGTGGAGGAACTCGGAGATCGTCGGGCCGTACGACCCAGACGCGATCCGCCGCCTGAAGGACGAGGTCGGAGACCTCTACGTCAGCGGCAGCATCACGCTGGTTCGAGCGCTGCTCGCCGACGGCCTGGTCGACGAGCTGCATCTGTTCGTCTACCCGCTCACCCGCGGGCCCGGCCCGCGGCTCTTGCCCGAGGATGCCGCGCCGGCCAAGCTGTCGCTCGCGGCCTGCGAGTCGTACGAGAACGGCGTCGTCTACCTGGCCTACCGCCCGGAAGCGTGAGGCACATTGACGGAGGCCGGCTCTCGCCGGCCTCCGTCTTCCGCTTTGCGCCGCTCAGCGGATCCGTGCGAACGCCCAGTTGGAGGCGGTCTCCTCTCCGCCCTGGACGAGGCGGACGAGGATGGCGTTCCAGCCGCTTTCGTAGTTCGCGGTGTTGAAGTTGAAGCTCCAGGCTTCGAGGCCGGTCGTGTCCTGCCACGCGTTCGAGCTCGGGGCTCGGTTGCGGCTGACGATCTGCCACTGCACCTTCGCGTCGGGCACGACGGAGAACGTGCTCGACGAGACAGCGGAGTACGTCTGGTCGATCCGAGCCCGTGCGTAGACGGTGTGCTGGCCGCGAGACAGGTTTCCGAGCGGGGCACTCCACGTGTTCGTGCCCGCGTCGAGCGTCGCCTTGATCGGGTTGGCGAACGAGGCGTCGTCGATCGAGATCTCCACGACCTTCTGCGTCGGATGGCCGCCGGCTTCGTCAGCGCCGAGCGCCGGGAAGTCGTAGCGGCCGCCCGCGACGAGATCGCCCTGCTTCACCTCGGACGCGGTCGCCGGCTCGGTGATCGAGGCGCCGAACTCGAGGCCCTCGGCGGGCATGTCGGCGGGCAGGATCGTGATCCTGGACGCGTGCTCGCCCTCGTGGCCGAACGCCCACGAACGTGCACCGATCAGCTTCACCTGGAAGGTCAGCTGCTCGCCACGGAACGCGTGCTTGGTCGTCTCGAACGAGAACGTGTACTTCGTCCAGCAGGCCTCGCCGAGGGTGCTGCACCCGACACCGTCGACACCGGTGCCCAGCACCGGCTGGAGAGCGCCGGAGCCTTCACCGAGCACGCGGTCGGTGCCCATGAGCACGCCGGTCGGCAGGATCACGGACGGTGTCTCGCCGGCCATGTAGAGGTCGACGATGACCTCGGAGCCCGCGGGAAGCGGTGCGTCCAGCGTGTCGCTGGAGGCGAAGACTCCGACCGACCTGTAGGCCGCCGGCACGCTCGTGACGCGGTTGTCGAAGCACGGCTCCTTGTCGCCGACCGTGTTCTCGCGGTCCATGTACTGCTCGTTGTCGTCCGCCAGGCAGCTGTCGACGCCCGGATTGGCAGCGACACGCCGGTGCAGGTAGTAGCGCATGAAGGTGTTGCCGTTCAGCTGGGTCGTGATCCCCGCCGTCAGCTCCGACACCTTCTGGAAGGTCGCCAGTGCGCCCTGGACGGTGGAGACGTCGGCCGGCCTGATCGACATGCCGGCAATTGCCTCGCTCTCCCGGTCGCCGTCGCCGTCGCGGTCGTAGCCGCCGTACAGCGTGTCGCGGACCTGCCGGTCGAGAGCGAAGAAGCTGTCTTCGAACTCGCGGGCGGGAAGCGGCTCCTTGCCGAGCAGAACGTTGATCGCCCGCTCGGCGCTCTCCGGCGTCGCTGCGCCGTAGCCTTCGAAGAGGACGTTCGCCTCACCGAGGTACGGAGCCGTCAGCGGGTACGGGAACGGCGAGACGTCGTTCCGCTGGTTGAGCGGCAGCGCCGTCTTCAGGACGACCTCCCGCAGCTCCGCGCGGGTCAGCTTGCCGTCCTCGAGGTACGCGCTCTGGTCGATCGGATGACCCAGAGCGACGACCTGTCCGGGCTTCTGGCCGGCCTTGACGTCGCCGATCGCGCGACGGACCTCGGTCAGGACATGGCCGAAGACGCCTGCCGTGGACGGGGTCGCCGAAGAGGTGCCGCTGTGCATGCACTGACCGACGGTGCCCGTGCGGCAAGCCGCGGGGATGTTGCCGTCGCCCCATGAGGAGATGTGCGCCGGGATGCCGTCGCCGACGATCGCCCGGTGGTTGTCGCGCCGGATTGCACCGACCGTGATCACCCAGTCGGGGCCGACACCGTCACCTCCCCAGGTCACCTGCGGGACGTCGAACGCGTTGCCGACTCCGTTGCCCGCGGCGAAGAGCACGGTCTGGCCGCGCTCGACTGCGGCCCGGGCCGACTGGCTGCCGCCGGATGTGAGCCCGAGCGGCACCCCGCCGACCGTGCCGAAGCTGTTCGTGCTGATGTCTGCCCACTGCTTGTCGTTGACGAGGCTCTCGTCGAGCGCCTCGACCACGAACAGCAGGCACGTCGGGCAATAGCCGTAACGGTTGCCGGCGGCGACCGATGCCGAGCCGGTGCCGTGGCCGTCGTCGTCGAGAATGGCGTGCAGGTCGGGGGCGCAGTTCACGCAGGCCGCCGGCCCGGTGTCCCAGCCGCCGATGATCTTGGTGCCGGGGATCCAGTAGAGCCGGCCCTTCTCGACGCCGGCCCACAGGGCCTGGTCCTTCGCCGGGTAGTAGCCCTGCCCCTGGGTGATCGGGATCGCCAGCGCGTCCTCGGGATAGCCCGGGATGTACTCGGAGGGATGGGCGGTGAAGTTCCTCGTCAGCTTGAGGATCTCCGGGTCGGGATAAGCCGCGGCGGAGAACTCGCTGTGGTACGCGTTGATGCCGCTGTCCGCGACGCCGATGACCGTGATCGGGTTGGACTCTGCGACGAGCCGCGACGGGTCCGCGACGACCAGCGAGGTCGTCTCGCGACGCTCGTAGCCGTTCGCATCGGTTGCCTTCAGCGAGACGACGTGGCGTGCCTCGCCGAGGTTGGTCGTGATGTCGGGGCCGGAGCTCTCGAAGACGCCGTCCAGGTCGGTGTCCCAGGCGACCGCCGTGAGCGGTGCGGTGCCGGCCTTGACGGTGCCGTCGAGCGTCTGCGTGGCGCCCGTCGCGAACGCGTACGGACCCCCGGAGTCGACGACCGGACGCGGATCGGTGGCGTTGCCCTCTGCCGTGAGCGCGGTCACCTTGACCGTGATCTGGTCCGCCGACGTGGCGAACTTCTCGACCACGGCCTTCCACGTGCCCGGCTCGGGATTGTGGACGACCGCATCCTCGTCCGTGTTCGGGGCCGGGGTGATGAACTCGCCCGGGAAGGCGCGCTGGTTCCCCGCTGGGTCGAAGATCTTCAGATCCCAGTCGTTCGTCGGGACGAGGTACGTCAGGAGGGCGTCGATTCTCGCGGTGCCCGAGGGGACCACGAACGGAAACTCGACCTTGCCGAGCGGCCCGGCGGCCGTTGCCCCCGGAACCGCCTCGATCTGCGTCCTGTCGAGCAGGGTGAGCTTCTGCGTCTTGTAGACGATCACCTTGACCGTGTCCGTGGCCGTCGCACCCTTCGAGTCCGTAACCCGGAGCGTCGCGGTGTGGATGCCGATCGGCGCATCGAGCTGGGCCGTGGGAGCGTTGGCGCCCGTGAGCGTCCCTCCCGACGCCGACCAGCTGAAGGTGTACGGCTCAGCGCCGCCGTAGCCGGCGCCCAGCAGGGTCGCAGCCTGGCCGAGCGGGCTGTACGGCGTGTCGCCGGCGTCTGCGACGAGCGGCTTCGCAGCCGGTGCGGCTTCCTGTCCGGCCAACGCGGCGGTGCCGGTCACGGCGACGTTGCCGGAGACCTGCTTGGAGACCGAGCCGTTCTTGACGGTCTGGCCGCCGACGGTCGTGACCTTCACCGAGCCTGAGGAAGCTGGGAATGCGGTTCCAGCCAGCACCAGCGCAGCAAGCGCGGCGCCGGCGAACAACATGCGGCGCAATGACACGGCGGAGCTCCTTTCGTTCCCTGTCTGCATATGCCACCACACTCAGTGGTGTGATCCAGTATCTATCACACCACTCTCAGGGGTGTCAAGACGCGTAGAACAAGCGCCGGCACTGTGTACGTTTGCCTGCGTGGAGTACCAGTTGCGGATCTACACGGTTCATCCCGGCGCGATGGACGCGTGGATCGACGAGTGGCGTCGCCACATCGGGCCGCTGCGACGACGGTTCGGGTTCGAGGTGCTCGGCCCGTGGGTGACGGCAGACGACCGCTTCGTCTGGATCCTCGGCTTTGGAGGCGCCGACTGGCGGGCAGCCGACGACGCGTACTACGCCTCGGACGAGCGGCGCGCGATCGATCCCGACCCGGCGCGCCATCTGCTCGACACGGAGCAGTGGATGATGCGCCCGGTCTAGGGGCGAGCGAGGAAGAGTCTCTTCTCCTTCCCGAGGTGCGGCGCCCATTCGAGGCGGCCGACGCCCGCGAAGCGGAGATACGTCCGGAGCGCAGCGCGCATGGCGTCCACGAAGCCGTCGGCACGTCGCGGCCCGAAGTCGTCCTCCCACCAGAGGCCCAGCACCTGTACGCAGCCGCCGTCCCGGTCGATCCGCGGCTCGATGCGTCCGACGAAACGGTCGCGGAAGAGGATCGGCAACACGTACCAGCCGAAGCGCCGCTTGGCGGGCGGGAAGAAGAGCTCCCACACGTAGTCGAAGTCGAAGAGGGAACCGAGCAGGGCGCGGTCCCAAACCAGCGGGTCGAACGGTGAGAGGAACGCGACCGAGGCCGGCGGCTCCGGCGGAGCCGCGAGCAGCTCGACCTCCTCGCGGAGGACGAAGCGCTTGCCGCGCAGGCCCTCGACTTCGACCGGAACCAGCTCGCCCTCCTCGACGAGCTGCTCGTGCAGCGCGCTCCTCCCCGGATGCCGGCCATACGGATCCGGTTTCGCGGAGCCGATGCCCTCGAAGACGCCTCCGCCACTGCTGACGCCCAGGAGGCCGTGCACCCGATACCGCGACAGCAGCCTGTGCCGAAGCTGTTCCTTCAGCGGGACCTCCCGCTCGAGCACGTCCTGCGGCACCAGCCGGTCGAGGAGGTCGTAGTAGCGGCGGCTGCCGTCGCGTCGCGCGAGGCCGAGCACGCCGGTGACTGCGTACGCCTCCAGCACGGCGCGGACGACGTTCGTCGGGATTCCGAACCAGTCCACCTCCGCGCCACGCGCGCGCTCGAAGTCGAGCGCCGAGAGCGGGCCCTCGGCGCGGATCCGCTCGAGCACCCGTTCGGCCACCTCGGCGTTCTCGGCGAGGACCCGCGGCGGCTCTCGGTACAACGTCGTCCGGAACCACGGGTACTCGCTCGTCGCCACGAAGGAGAGCCCCTTGTTGTAGGCCTCGAAGATCTCGCGCCGTTCGTAGAGCAGGTCGCACCAAGCGGGGTCGTAACCGGCGACGCGCGCGTGGAGCACGAGGTCGTGACTCCGGCCGGCCACGGGGATCGGGTCGAACTGGATCGAGCCGAAGCGACGGAAGAACTCGCGCACCGCGTCCGGTCCTCCTTCGAGCGAGCGGGCGGGCGCGAGTAGGTGGCGAGTCACGAGGAAGCGGCGCGCGGCCTCGGCGGCGACCTTCACGACGCGGACGCTATCGGACGCGCTCCGCTACGAGTGAGGCGCGGCGCGAAGCGGTAACTCCGGTAACCTATAACCAAATGGTTGTAGGTGGATACACCGACGAGGAGGTGGACCGCGTCTTTCAGGCACTGGCCGACGCGACGCGCCGCGACATCCTCCACCGCTGCACACGCGGCGAGCCGTCGGTGTCGCGACTCGCCGAGGTCTACCCGATGAGCTTCGCCGCCGTGCACGAAGCACGTCGTGGTGCTGGAGCGGGCCGGGCTCGTCACGAAGGAGCGTCGCGGTCGGGAGCAGCTGGTGCGCACCGACGTCGCCGCCTTGGACCGGGTGCGACAGGTTCTCGACGAGCTCGAACAGACGTGGCGCGGCCGCGCCGAGCGGATGTCGGATCTGCTCGCGCAGCGTCCGAAACCGCGAAAGACAAGCTCAGAGGAGGGCACAACAGGATGAGCGTGACGAGCGTCGACACGGACTACGACAACCTGACGACGATCCTGGTGGCCGACTTGGACGCCCCGATCGACGAGGTGTGGGAGCTGTGGGCCGATCCGCGGAAGCTGGAGCGCTGGTGGGGCCCGCCGACCTACCCGGCGACCTTCGAGAAGCACGACCTGTCCCCAGGCGGCGAGACCACCTACTTCATGACCGGGCCCGAGGGCGATCAGCCCCGCGGCTGGTGGCGCATCACATCAGTCGATCCGCCGACCTCGCTGCGGTTCACCGACGGCTTCGCGAACGACGACGGAACGCCCAACGAGGAGATGCCGGTGATCAACGTCGAAGTGCGGCTCAGCGAGCGTGCTGACGGCACGCGGATGGAGATCCAGTCGACCTACGAGTCCCGCGAGGAGCTGGACAAGCTGGTCGAGATGGGCATGCTCGAGGGCCTGCAGCAGGCGGTCGGCCAGATGGACGCCCTACTCGCGGCCGGGACCGGCCCCAGGTAAGCCACCGACATCGCAGTCCAGGAGGTTCTCCCGTGCGCCAGATCAAGTCGTACTTCTTCATCTCCCTCGACGGCGTCGTCGAGTCGCCCGACAAGTGGCACTTCCCGTACTTCGACGACGGATGGGGGCCGCGGTCGGGGCCGGCTTCGCCACCGCCGACGCGTTGCTGATGGGGCGCGTCCTCTACGACGAGTGGGCCGCGTACTGGCCCGAGCATGCCGACGATCCGTTCGGAGAGGTCATGAACTCGATGAAGAAGTACGTGGTGTCCAACAGCCTCCAGGCGGCGGAGTGGCAGAACTCGGAGCTCATCAGCGGAGACGTGGCCCAGAAGCTGACGGGCATCAAGGCCCAGGACGGCGGCGACATCGCCATGTCCGGCAGCCCCACGACCGTCCGCTGGCTGCTGCGCGAGGGTCTGCTCGACGAGCTGCACCTGCTCGTCCATCCGATCGTCGTCGGCGAGGGCATGGCGCGCCTCTTCCCGCCCGAGGAGCCGACGGCGCCGCTTCGGCTGCTCGGCTCGGAGACGTTCGACAGCGGCGTCCTCGACGTGGTCTACGCGCCGGCGAACTGACCGCAGCAGCGTCGTCTACGCTCGCCGGTCATGACCGCGGCGCTTCCCGATCGGATCCTCTCCATCGGCGCGGATTCGCGCGACACGGCCGACGAGCGCTTCCGGAAGCGCCTCCTCGTCGGAGTGGCGCTGATCATCCTCCCCGTCGCGGTCGTGTGGGGCTGTCTCTACTGGGTCATCGGTGAGCGCGCGGTCGCGCTCACGCCGTGGGTGTACGCCGCGGGATCGGCGATCAGCCTCGCCGTCTTCGCGCGAACCCGCAACTTCCCGTTCCTGCGCACGGCGCAGCTGCTCCTGATTCTCGTTCTGCCCGCGCTCGGGACCGTCATGCTCGGCGGTCTCGACGAGTCGAGCGGGGTGATCCTGTGGTCGCTGTTCGCGCCGCTCGGGGCGGTCGCCTTCGACCGCCCCAGCCGGGCCTGGCCGTGGTTTGCCGCCTTCGTCGCCACGGTCGTGCTCGCGCTGGTTCTCTCCGAGGTCGTTCGGCCGGACGGCGCCGACCTGCCCGACGCCTTCGTCCGGACCTTCGACGTCCTCAACATCGTCGTCGTCTCGCTCGTCGCGATGATCCTGCTCGTGACGTTTGCGCGCGGACGGGACACGGCGCAGGCGCGCGTCGAGGCGCTCCTGCTCAATATCCTCCCGGCCGAGATCGCGCAGCGCCTCCAGTCGGATCGGGGCTCGATCGCCGACCACTTCGACGACGCGAGCATCCTGTTCGCGGACGTCGTCGACTTCACTCCGCTCTCGAGCCGGCTCGACGCGCGCGAGGTGGTCGAGCTCCTCGATCGGCTCTTCACGAGCTTCGACGAGCTCGTCGACCGCCACGACGTCGAGAAGATCAAGACGATCGGCGACTGCTACATGGCCGCGGCGGGTGTCCCCAGGCAGCGGCCGGATCACGCACACGCGCTGGCGGGGCTCGCGCTCGAGATGCGCGAGTGCGCGAAGAACTGCCTCCCCGAAGGCACCGAGCACGACCTGCGCCTCCGCATCGGCATCAGCTCGGGGCCGGTCGTCGCCGGCGTGATCGGACGCCGCCGTTTCCTCTACGACCTCTGGGGCGACACGGTGAACATGGCGAGCAGGATGGAGTCCCACGGGACCCCCGACGCCATCCAGATCACCCGCCCGACCTGGGAACTCCTGCGCGACGACTTCGTCGCCGAGCCGTTAGGGCTCGTCGAGGTGAAGGGCAAGGGCGCGGTCGAGACCTGGCGGCTCGTCGGCCCGCGCGGCGGTTAGGGCGGGTACGCGGGGCGCACTTCGTCAGAACGTAAGACCCGCGCATAGCACGGTCTGTGCAGAGCCCTCTGACGGACTCGAACCGTCGACCCCCTCCTTACCATGGAGGTGCTCTACCGACTGAGCTAAGAGGGCGAGACTCGGACTGTAGCCCAGGTCGGGCTAGTGCAGGGAGGAGGATTCGAACCTCCGAAGGCTGAGCCAGCGGGTTTACAGCCCGCCCCCTTTGGCCGCTCGGGAATCCCTGCGGGGTCGGCAATTGTAGCCCGGTGCCTCGGGCGCGACCCGGCTCGCCCGTCAGCTCGGCGGGTACGGGTACCGCTGCGTTCCCTCAGGCGGCCCCGGCCCGAGGTCGTCGTGCAGGAGGCGCTCCTCGCTGACCTCCACCGTCACGTCGGCACGCAGGTTGAAACGATCGAGCGGGCTCGAGGGAGTGACGCTTCCCGGGAACGGCTCCCCGGTCGAGAACGACTCGGCGTCGACGAGGAGCGCGAGCCGCGGGCCGTCGCGGCCGACTTCGGCCGGCACGGAGATCGCCCGCCGCTCGTCGTTGCGACCGCTCGTCACGCGGGCTCGCCCGTCGGTGCGGAGGTCGACCTCGAAGCCCTGGGAGAAGCCGCTGACACCCCAGTCGAAGTCGGGGCTCTCGATCACGAAGTCGAACGTCGTACCCGTTTGGATGTCGCCGCTCAGCTCGAACAGTGCGCAGATCCGACCGTCCGCAGCGTGGACGTGAACCGCGCGCAGGTCGGCTGCCGGGAGCTGCGGCGTCGGAGGGGGCGGCGCGGGATGCCGGTACTCCTCGACGTCGCGGCCGGTGTCCGCGTAGCGCGCCGCGTCCGGGCATGAGGCTTCCCCACTGACCTCGCGGTACGACGCCTCGTACTCCTCGCGCCGCCGCAGCGCGCTCTCTACCTCGGCGGCAAACGCTTCGCGCTCGGCGGCTGGGTCGGGTGGCACGTCGAAGTCGGGCTCGGACTCGAGGACGATCGACGCCTGAGCGGCCACGCTGCTCAGCGTCGCGACGCGCCACGCGTCGGCGTCGCGTGTGATCCAGACGATGTCCTCGAGCGGCTCGGTGTACTCGCGACCGTCCTGCTCGAGCTCCAGCTCAACGGTGATGGGGACGCCGACGACGTCTCCCCGGCGCTCGAGCTCTCCCACGTCGACGACCTCTGCGCCGTGGAACTCCGGCGGGCAGCAGTCCTCGATGTAGCCGATGAAGCCCGAGACGAAGTCAGGGCACGGCAGCGGCCGCGACAGCGGCGCCTCGGGCTCGGTGCCCTGGATGTCGAAGCGGCCCGAGATCCAGGGCGCGACGACGGAACAGAACCGCTCGCCGTCGCGTGTATCCAGCGCGTCGACGTACGCCCGGACGACGCCTTCCTCGTCGAGCGACTCGTCAGCCGGATACGCGCCGAAGTCGCCGGCCGCGGCCGACGTCCCTTCGTCGCCACCGCCGCAGCCGGCGACGAGGAGTGCGAGGCCGAGGCAGGAGGCGGCGGCGAGGAGCCTCATCGCGTGGAGTATCGACCCGGAGGCCGACGACCGAGAGCCTCTCCGGGTCGCGCGCTCCCGTGGCTAGACTCGGCCGCCGATGTCCCGCCGCGCTCTCGTCATCGGCCTGGACTGCGCCGCGCCGCAGCTCGTCTTCGACCAGTGGCTCGACGAGTTGCCGAACCTGCGGAGCCTGACCGAGCGCGGCCGCTTCGGCGTGCTGCGGAGCTGCGACCCTCCGATCACGGTGCCCGCGTGGTCAGTCATGACCTCGTCGCGGAGCCCGGGCACGCTCGGCTTCTACGGCTTCCGGAACCGCAAGGACCACAGCTACGACGCGATGGCGTTCGCGGACTCGCGCTCGGTTCGCGTGCCGCGCGTCTGGGACCTCCTCTCGGCGAAGGGGCGCCCGGTGATCGTGCTCGGCGTGCCGCAGACCTATCCGGTCTCGCCTGTGAACGGGGTCATGGTCTCCTGCTTCCTCACCCCCGACACGAACCGGCAGTACACGTACCCGGCTGCGCTGAAACAGGAGATCGAGGCGCTCGTGGGCGAGTACATGCTCGACGTGCCGAACTTTCGGTCGGAGGACCGGGAGCGCGTGCTGCGAGACATCGAGACGATGACCGAGCGCCGGTTCAAGGTCGCCGAGCACTTGCTGGAGACGCGGCCGTGGGACCTCTTCTTCATGGTCGAGATGGGCACCGACCGCGTCCACCATGCGTTCTGGCGCTACTTCGACCCCGAGCACCGTCTGTACGAGCCGGGGAACGAGCTCGAGTCGGTCATGCTCGACTACTACCGCGGCGTCGACGAGAAGGTCGGCCGTCTGCTGGGTGCCGCCGACGACGACACCGCCGTGCTCGTCGTCTCCGACCACGGCGCCAAGCGGATCGACGGCGGCATCTGCGTCAACGAGTGGCTGCGGCAGGAGGGCTATCTCACGCTGCGCGAGGAGCCCGCGGAGCCGACCCGGCTCACACCCGACATGATCGACTGGAGCCGGACGACCGCGTGGGGGGAGGGCGGGTACTACTGCCGGCTCTTCCTCAACGTCGCCGGCCGCGAGCCCGAGGGGACGGTCGCGCAGGAGGACTACGAGCGCGTCCGCGGCGAGATCAAGGAGAAGCTCGAGGCGCTCGGCGACGAGAACGGTCGGCCGATCGGCACGGTCGCGCACCGTCCAGAGGAGCTGTACGAGGAGCGGAACGGGATCGTCCCCGACCTCATGGTCTACTTCGGCGACCTCTACTGGCGCAGCATCGGCCAGGTCGGCACCGGCACCGTGCACGTGTTCGAGAACGACACCGGCCCGGACGACGCCAACCACGCCCACGAGGGGCTGTACATGCTCGTCGCCGACGGAGTGGAGGCCGGGCGTGGCGAGGAGCGGGCACTGGTCGACATCGCGCCGACCCTCCTGACGCTGCTCGGCGAGCCGGTGCCGCCGGAGATGGAGGGGGCGAGCCTCGTTTGAGGGCGCGCCCGCGCTTTCCCGGTACGAAGCCGACTCGCTTCGGGCACCCGAACGAGGGCCGGCACAACCGGATCAACTACCGGATCATGGAGCAGGCGCTCGCGTACGCGGCCGAGTCGTACGCGCGCGGGAGGCTCGTCGACATCGGCTGCGGCTCCAAGCCCTGGCGTGGAGCGTTCGCGCCGTACGTCGACGAGCACGTCGGGGTCGACCACGTCGACAGCAAGCGGCGGCCTGGGTCGGTGGACGTGCTCGCGGGGGCCTACGAGATCCCGCTCGAGGACGGCCACGCGGACACGATTCTGATGTCGGCCGTGCTCGAGCACCTCGAGCAGCCGGCGCGGGCGCTGGCGGAGGCGTACCGGCTCTGCGCGCCCGGCGGGCACATCATCGTCACGACTCCGCTCTTCTGGCCGCTGCACGAGGTGCCGCGCGACTTCTTCCGGTACACGCCGTTCGGGCTGCAGTATCTCCTCGAGGAGGCGGGGTTCGAGCCGGTCGAGGTCATCCCGCTCTCGGGCGTGTGGACGACGATGTCGCTCGAGCTCTCGTACGCGCTACGGCGCTACCGGCGGGGGCCGGTGCTGTCGACGGTGGTCGACGGCGTGTCGGTCGCGACGCAGTGGCTGGCTGCGCGCTGGGAGCAGGTCGACTTCCAGCCGCAGTTCAGCTGGAACCACCTCGCGGTCGCCACCAAGCCGGCGGCCTAGAGGTAGCCGAGCTCTTCGAGGCGCTCGGCGAGGATCGCCTCGTCGTCGTCGGACATCGGAGCAGCTTCGACGCTCTGCGCCGCCAGCTGCTCGAGCTGCGCGCGGAGCTGCGCGACGATCTCCGTCCGGGTCGCCGCGAGGTTGTGGCCTTCGCTCGGGTCGTCTTCGAGGTCGTACAGCGCATCGACCACCCGCGTGTCCTCGAGGGACGTGATCAGCTTCCAGCGGCCGTCCCGGATCGCGTGCTGCGGCACGGTCGGGACTCCCGGCGTGACACCGACCTCCATCGCGACCGCGTGCGCGGGCGCCTCGGCTCCCGTCCGCACGCTGTCGGCGAGGCTCGTCCCCTGCCACCCGGCGATCGGCTCGGGGAGGCCCGCGAGCTCGAGCAGCGTCGGCGCGAGGTCGACGTGGCTCACCGGCTCGCGACGTGACCCGACCGCGACCCCCGGTCCCGCGAACGCGAGCGGCACTCGCACCAGCGACTCGAGCAGCGTCTGGTTGTGGTTCCAGAAGTAGCGCGGCGCGACCTTGAGCAGGCGCTTCGACTCGCTGCGCACGCCGCGCTCGAGCAGCGCCAGCGACCACCTCTGGATCGGGAGCCGCGGCATCACCCTCCGCGCCAGCCCCTGCCAGCGGAGACCGAACGGCTCGAGGAAGAGGTTCTCGCCGTGGTCGCCGGTCAGGATCACGATCGCGTCGCCCGCCGCCTCGCGCAGCCGCCCGACCCAGGAGTCGATGCCGGCGAGCGAGCGCTCGTAGGCGTTCTTGCCGTAGCGCAGGCGGTCGAACGAGCGCGGGTAGGAGCGCGGCGTGTGCGCGTCCCAGACGTGGACGAGCGCGAAGAACGGCCGGTCGCCGGTCGCGAGCTCGCGAACGGTCGCGACCGCGTCGGCGCCCCAGTCCGAGTGGACGGAGCGGCGCGGGATGTCGCGGTAGTCGGCGACCTGGAAGCCGCGGAAGAGCCCGACCGAGTCGAGCAGCGGCCCCGTCACCGAGCACCACGTCCGGTAGCCGCCGTTCGCGAGCTCCTCGGCGACCGACGGGACGCCGTCGGGCAGGGCGGAGCCCCGGAGCGCCCGGACGCCGTGCGCGGCGGGATAGCGCCCGGTCAACATCGAGGTGAACGCCGGGCTCGTCGTCGGGCAGGTGGTGTACGCCGCCTCGAACCTGGCCGCCTCGGCGACGAGCCGGTTCAACTGCGGCCGGGCACGGTGCGGGCCTGCGACCGCGTCCGCGCGCAGGCAGTCGACGACGAGGAGAAGGAAGCTCGGCTTCACGACGTTCCGTTGAGCAGCCGCAGGTAGATCGACTCCAGCTGCTCGCCGGGATCCGTGTCGAGGCGCTCGCGCACGACGCGCTCGTTCCGCTCGCCGTAACTGCGGCGCAGCTCGGGGTCGCGCAAGAGCTTCAGCAGCGCAGCCGTGACAGCGTCCTCGTCGCGGCAGTCGACGACTTCGCCGCCTTCGCCCGTCGTGATCCACTCGTCGATCGTGATCGCGTCGCCCATCACCATCGGCAGCCGCGACGCCATCGACTCGACCATCGAGGCGGGCGTCGCGTCCGTGGACGCGATCGACACACCGATATCGGCGGAGGCGCAGTATCCGGGCAGCTCGTCCGGCCGTGCGAACACCTGCACGACGCGATCGCGCAGGTCGAGCTCGTCGAGCAGGGCGTCGATCTCCGCCTTCGTCGGGCCCGCGCGCGCGGCGAGGATGAGCCGCGCTCTCGGCACCTCCCGCTGCGCTCGCGCAAAGGCTCGCACCAGCACGTCGAGATTCGTGTTCGGCCGGTAGTTCCGGAGCGAGAGGATGACGAGCGCGTCCTCCGGCCAGCCGAAGCGCGCGCGCAGCCCCGGGTCGCGGTGCTGGGGCCCGAACGGGCGCAGGTCGACGTACCAGACGATCCGGTGCACCTTCTCCCGCGGCGCGCCGAGGCGGATCGTCTCCTCCGTGTTCGCGATCGACGAGACGACGAACTCGTCGCCGCCCGCGATCGCCTTCCGGAGGAGCCGCCGCGAGCGCCAGGTCTCGGTGCCGTACGTGAAGATGTCCGTGTTCCACGGCGAGAGCACGAGCGGATGGACGTCGGCCCAGGCGCCCCACCAGCCGTACGGGAGCAGGTAGTGCGCGTGCACGAGGTCGACGTCGAGCTCCTTCGCGAGGCCGCGGATCGCCGGGCCGAACCCGAGACGCCGCAGGCCCTTCACGCGCGTCAGCGGCGAGAGCTCGAGGACATTGTGGGCGGTGATCGAGTCGAGCTCGCCGGGCCGGTCGGTGATCCGGCTGGAGACGATGTGCACGTCGTGGCCGCGTTCCGCGAGCCGCCACGCCCAGCGCAGGAAGATGATCGAGCGCCCGTCGCCGATGCCCAGGAGCCGTAGGGGTCTGTCCGGCACGGGCGCCGACTCTAGCGGGCTTACCATCCCTGGCGTGGAGCGCTTCGACGTCCTCGTCGCGGGCGCGGGGCCGGCCGGCTCGGCGGCTGCGATCCACCTCGCTCGCGGCGGCGCGCGCGTCCTGCTCGCGGACAAGGCGGCCTTCCCGCGCGACAAGCCCTGCGGCGGCGGAGTGACGGGGCGAGCGCTCCGCCACGCCCCGTGCGACGTCTCGCCCGTGGTCGAGCACGTCGTGGACGGCTTCGTCGTCCGGGTCGGGTACCGGGGCCGCCTCGCGCGCCGGAGCGAGGCCCCGGTCATCGAGATGACGCAGCGGCGGAGGCTCGACGCACATCTCGCGGAGCAGGCCGCGGAGGCGGGAGCCGACTTCCGGGACGGCTCGGCGGTCTCCGAGCTCGAGCTCGAGACGTCGGAGGTGACTGCGCGAGTCGGCGGAGCGCGCGTTCGCGCCTCGTATGTCGTGGGCGCCGACGGGGCGAACGGAATCGTCGCGCGCGCCGCCGAGCTGGGCGACGGCATCGTCTGCGGCGTCGCGCTCGAGGGAAACGTCGACTGGGACGAGCTCGACCGCGCGGAGTACGACGGGAGGGCCTGGGTCGAGCTGGGTGTCGTGCCCGGAGGCTACGGCTGGGTGTTCCCGAAGGGCGAGCACGCGAACCTCGGGGTCGGCGGCTGGCTCGGGGAGGGACCGCAGCTCCGCGCCCACCTCGGGCGGCTGGCGCGGGAGCACGGTCTCGACCCGTCGTTGCTTCGAGACGTGCGCGGGCACCGGCTGCCGATGAGGCGGCCCGGCGCGCCCACGACGCGCGCTCGTGTCCTCCTCGTCGGCGATGCTGCGGGTCTCGTCGATCCGCTCTCGGGAGACGGGATCTACGAGGCGTTCGTCTCGGCGCGGCTCGCCGCGGAGGCGATCCTGGCCGAGAGCCCCGAGCGCTACGAGGCAGCTCTCTCGGGCGCACTCGATCGCCACCTGGCCTCGTCGTGGACCGCAAAACGTGCGGTCGACCGGTTCCCGGGCGCGTGCCTGTGGGCGTTGCGGGCGCCCGGCGTCTTCGACGCCGTCGCGGGGCTGCTCCGCGGCGAGCTCGCACATCCGAGCGAGGCGCGCAGGCTCGCCCGGCCCCCGCTGCGCGCGTTGTCGCGCCTTGCCCGCCTCGGCCAGTCCGCGTAGCTCAAGCGGGGCCTCATTACTGCCGATCTACGACGTGTCCATGGACCTGAACGACGTGCTCAGGCACGCCGTCGACGCGGGCGCCAGCGACGTCCATCTGAAGGTCGGACAGCCGCCGGTGCTCCGGTACGACGGCGAGCTCGCTCCGGTAGCGGAGGTACCGCCTCTCGGCGAGGCGGAGCTCCAGGCCGTCCTCGACCAGGTGACGGTCTCCACGCCCCGGCGCAGGGAGCTCTTCGAGGAGACCGGCGACCTGGACATCGCCTACAGCCACCCCGGCCTCCCGCGCTTCCGCGTGAACGGCTTCCGGCAGCGCGGCGCGATCTCGTTTGCGTTTCGCGTCATCCCGACCGAGATCCCCGGCTACGCCGATCTCCGCCTCCCGGAAGGAGTCGGCGTCCTCGCCGAGGAGCACCGCGGCCTCGTCCTCGTGACCGGCGCGACCGGCTCGGGCAAGACCACGACGCTCGCCGCGATGCTCGACGACATCAACGCGAAGCGGAAGCAGCACATCGTCACGATCGAGGATCCGATCGAGATCCTCCACAGCGACAAGGGCTGCATCGTCAACCAGCGCGAGGTGGGTCTCGACACGGAGAGCTTCCTGCAGGCGCTGCGCCGTGTCCTGCGACAGGACCCGGACGTGATCCTCATCGGCGAGCTCAGGGACGCGGAGACCGCGCAAGTCGCGCTCCAGGCGGCCGAGTCCGGGCATCTCGTGTTCTCGACGCTCCACACACTCGACGCGGCGGAGACGATCGGCCGCATGGTCGAGTTCTTCCCGCCGGAGAAGCAGTCGCAGGTCGTGTCGATTCTGGCCGGCGTGCTGCGGGGCGTGATCAGCCAGAGGCTGCTTCCGCGCATCGGCGGCGGCCGCACGCCTGCCGTCGAGGTGATGGTCAACAACGCGCGCATCGCCGAGCTCATCCGCGAGCGGCGGACCGACGAGATCCCGGATGCGATCGCCGAGGGTGAGTTCTTCAAGATGCAGACCTTCTCGCAAGCGCTCATCGCGCTCGTCCTCGAGGGTCTCGTCGACCGCGAGACGGCCGCCAACGCGTCGACGAACCGCCACGACTTCGAGCTCGCCGTCGACCATGCGCTCAAGGCTCGCGCGGCCGCGAACGCGAGTGCGGAAGCGGCCCCGGGGTCGAACGGCGCCGTCGAGCCGGAGCCGGAGCCCGTCGCCACCGAGGAGCCGTCCCTCGGCCTACGACTCGCGTCGTCCTAGCCATGAGTGCCCTGCGGCGCAGACTCGAGAGGAAGGCGGGCGAGGCGGGCTTCACGCTCACCGAGATGGTCACGGTCATGGTCATCCTCGGCGTCGTGCTCGTCGGGATCAGCACGATGTTCCATGCGGGCATTCGGGCCGAGACGCGCGCGAACCGGGAGTTCCAGGCTCAGCAGAACGCACGTCTTGCCCTCGACCGGATGCGGCAGGAGCTCCACTGCGCGAGCGCGATCTCGGCGCCGAACGGGACGGCCGTCAGCACTGTCACCGTGACGCTGCCCACGGGCTGCCGCGGCGCCGACACGTCGGTCACGTACGCGACCGCGACCGTCGCGACCGACCGCTGGGAGCTCACGCGCGCCGGGAACGCCACCGGGTCGTCCACCGTGGCCGACCACCTCACGAGCGGCACGCTCTTCACGTACTACACCCCAGCCTCGGGGACGCTCGGCCGGCTGGCCGTCGACCTCCCGGTGAACCTCGACCCCACGGACACGAGCACGCAGTGGCGTCTTCAGGACGACATCGTTCTCCGCAACACGTCGCGCCTGTAGCGCCGGGCACTCCCTCGATCGAGGGATCCGCCCCCCGGACGAGGGACGACCCTTGTCCCGGCGCTGCCGAGACTGAGAGCGGCGGAAACCCTTCCCCATTTGCGGCACCTCGGGTGATAACTCATGCGGCGACTTCTTAGAGACGAGAGCGGCGTTGCGCTGGTCATGGCGGTGGGTGTCCTCACGGTCCTCATGGTCACCGGCGGCACGCTCATCTACTACGCGGGGGCGAACGTCACGAGCGCGGAGCGCTCGGTCGACGACACCCGGGCTCTGGCACTCGGCGAGGCGGGGATGAACTACGCGCGCTCGATCCTCTGGAACGCCGCCGATCCGACCTCGCCGACGGCCGTTCCTTCGGGGACGCTGACGCTCGAGGGCGGGACGGTGACGTACTCCGCCGCGTACGACTCGGGCACGAAGACCTGGACCATCACCGGCACCGGCACGCACGCGAGCCCGAACGCGGGTGGGGGGTCGCTCTCGCGGACGGTCACGAGCCAGGTGCAAGTCACGGGCGGCGGGTCCTGGGACCCGGCGTGGGGCTACCTCTTCGCCGACACCTCGGGCTGCACGAACCTGAAGAACAACCTCACGATCGATGCACCCATCTACGCGCGCGGCGACCTCTGCATGGAGAACTCGGCCGTCATCACGTCCGAACTCGTGCAAGTGCGCGGCAAGGTGCAGATCCAGAACTCGGCGTCGATCGGCACGGCGTCCGTCCCGGTCCAGAACGTGCAGGTCGCGGGAGGCTGCCGGTACCCGTGGAGCGGCTCGTACGTCTCGCCCTGCGGGACCTCCCAACGCGTGTACAAGGTGAACTTCTCGAGCACGGTCCCCGACCTCTCGAAGCCGTCGGTCAACCTGAGCTACTGGTACACGAACGCGAAGCCCGGCCCCGCGAGCTCGACCTGCACGACCGGCAGCTTCCCCGGTCAGTTCGACAACAACTCGACGCTCGACCGGTCGAACGGGACGCAGTATCTGTTCCCGAGCTCCGCCTACGACTGTCAGGTGAAGGACGTCAGCGGCAACCTCGTCGGCCGGATCGCGTACACCCCCGGCAGCCCGGGGTCGTTCACGATCTACGGGGTCGTCTTCTTCGACGGGAAGCTCGAGCTCGCGGGGAACAGGGACGTCGTCTATTCGGGCCGCGGCACGATCTACGCGACGGACCAGATCAAGATTCAGAACTACGTCACGTTGTGCCCCGTGGCCGGCTGCAACGCGGCGGCGTGGGACCCGGACACGACGATCCTCGGCTTCGTCGGCGGTGCGAGCTCGGACAGCGGCTTCCTGATCGAGAACAACACGACCTTCCACGGGTCGATCTACGTCGTCAATGACTACTTCCAGCAGAACAGCGTCAACCTCTGCGGCCCGGTCATCGCCCAGGAGCTCTTCATCGAGAACCACTCGCTGAACTGCTACGTGCCGTTCGGCGACCTGCCGCCGGGCGCGCCGGGCGCGCCGACCGGGCCCGCTTCGGTGTCGCTCACGAACGTGCCGAACAGCTACTCGACCGACTGAGTCAAGGAGTGGCCGCCCGGTGCCGATTCCACGCTGCGTGACCCGCGTCCGCATACGACTCGGCGACGAGCGAGGCTTCGGCCTCATCGAGCTCCTGGCTGCGATGACCGTGCTCGCGATCGGGATCCTCGCGCTCTTCGCGATGTTCGAGTCGGGCATCAGGCACCTGGCGCGGGCGAGCACGATCACGACCGCGGGAGCGCTCGCGGACAAGGAGATGGAGAACTTCCGCGCGATCCGGTACCAGTCGATCGGCCTCCCGGACAGCCTCGTGCTCGCGGCCGAGGCCCCGTACTCGAGCGACCCCGCGTATCAGTCGACCACGACGAACCGCGTCAACCTCCTAGCGTGCGGAACCGCGCCCTGTACCTCGGACGTGCCGGTGCAGACACTGACCGGCGCGGACGGCAAGAGCTACCGCGTCGACACGTACGTGACGTGGCAGACCGTGGGGGCCGGGCGCCAGGTCAAGCTCGTAACGATCGTCGTCCGCGACGGCACCGACACGACGAAGGTGTGGGCGCGGGCGGCGTCGGCCTTCGACCGCTCGACGGGCGAGTAGCGACGTGAACGCCGCCGCCGCCGTGTTCGTCCTCGCTCCGGCGCTCGCGCTCGGGAGCTTCCTCAACGTCGTCGCCGCGCGCGTCCCGGCGCGCCGCTCGCTCCTCCACCCGCCGTCCTCGTGCGGCGCGTGCGGGCACGAGATCGCATGGCGCGACAACGTGCCCGTGCTGTCGTGGCTGCTACTGCGTGGCCGCTGCCGGCACTGCGAGGCGCCGATCTCGCCCGTCTACCCGCTGGTCGAGGCGGGCACGGCCGCGTTCGCCGTCGCCTGCGTCGTCGCCTTCGGGTCAACCCCGTACGCGGCGCTCGCGTTCGGCTTCTGCGCCGTCCTCCTGACGCTCTCCGTCATCGACGTGCGTCTCCGGATCGTGCCGAACCGCATCGTCCTCCCGGCCGCGGCGGTCACGCTCGTCGCCCACACGCTCATCGATCCGAGCGTCGAGTGGGCGCTCGGCGCGGTCGGCGCCTCCGGCTTCCTCTTCCTCGCCGCGCTCGCCTACCCGAAGGGCCTCGGGCTCGGTGATGTCAAGCTCGCGCTCCTGCTCGGAGCCATGCTCGGTGCGACGGTGTCGGTCGCGCTGATGCTCGGTTTCCTCGCGGCGCTCGTCCCGTCGGTCGTGCTGCTCGCGCGGCACGGATCGGCGGCGCGCAAGATGGGAGTCCCGCTCGTGCCGTTCCTCTCGCTCGGCGCCGTGATCGCGCTCTTCGCGGGCGAGCGGCTGCTGGACGCGTACCTCGGGATCTTCTGAGGGAAGCCGCCCGTCAAGGCCCGCAGCGCGCCTGCCGATAACCCGTTCGAGGGATAGACGATGGAATTCGAGCGGACAGAGCACACACGTCTCTCCGGGCCCACAGGGCAGGAGAGCGCCGCCCATGCCCAGCCGTTACGCGGCTCGCTCGACGTCAACGAGACCGCAGAGCTCGTCCTCGACCTGCTGGGCCACACCTCGCTCGTCGCGCCGGACAAGCTCGCGCTCGTGCGCGGCCGGACGGCCGAAGGCGCCTCGGTCACCGACGCGCTCGTCGAGGAGGGCGCCGCGCCTCCAGACGGGGTCGCGCGCATGCTCGCCGTGCGGCATCACCTCCCCGTCGTCGACCTCGTGTCGGTCGGCGTCGCAGTCGACGCCGCCCAGCTGATCCCGGTCAACACGCTCGAGCGGGCAGCCGCGGTTCCGTACGCATTCCAGGACGACGTCCTCAAGGTCGCCATCGCGGATCCCGGAAACCTGCACGCGATCGACGAGCTCCGGCTCGCGACGCGCCACACGCTCGAGCTCGCGGTCGCGTCTCGGGACGACGTCCTCGCGGAGCTCCAGCGCCTCGTGCGCGCGGCGGAGGCGGTCGGCACCGCGATGCTCGACGTCGAGGAGCCGAGCGAGGCGGGCGACGACCTCGACGTCGAGGACGGCATGTCCGACGGCCCGCTCGTCCGGCTCGTGAACGCGCTCATCTTCCAGGCCGCCGAGGAAGGCGCCTCCGACGTCCACTTCGAGCCGCAGGAGGACTCGCTCGTGGTGCGCTTCCGGATCGACGGCGTCCTCCGCGAGGTGCAGCGGATCCCGAAGCGCATGTCCGCCGGCGTCACGACCCGCCTGAAGGTCCTCTCGAAGCTCGACATCGCGGAGCGCCGCAAGCCGCAAGACGGCCGCATCACGCTCTCGACCTCCGCGGTCGGGCGCATGCTCGACATCCGGCTCGCGACCCTGCCGACGGTCGAAGGCGAGAAGGTCGTCATGCGCCTGCTCGACAAGTCGCGGAAGGCGCCGACGCTCCTCGAGCTCGGGCTCTCCGAGTCGATGCGCGCCGACCTCGGCGAGATCGTCTCCATGCCGACGGGGGCGTTGCTCGTGACCGGGCCGACCGGCTCGGGCAAGTCGACGACCCTGTACGCCTGCCTCGCGCAGATCAACCGGCCGGAGATCAACATCATCACGGTCGAGGATCCCGTCGAGTACCGGCTTGCGGGGGTCAACCAGGTGCAGATCAACGTCCGTGCGGGCCTCACCTTCGCGTCGTCTTTGCGCTCGATCCTGCGCTCCGATCCCGACGTCGTCATGGTCGGGGAGATCCGGGACACGGAGACGGCCAAGATCTCGATCGAGGCTGCGCTCACGGGCCACTTCGTGCTCTCGACGCTGCACACCAACGACGCGCCCTCGACGATCACGAGGCTCGGTGAGATGGGCGTCGAGCCGTTCCTGACGGGCGCCGCGGTCTCGGCCGTGCTCGCGCAGAGGCTCGCGCGGAAGCTCTGCACGCACTGCTGCGAGGCATACACGCCGTCGGAGGCCGAGCTCCTCGAGGCGCGCGTGTCGCGCGAGGTGGTGCGCGCGTCCGACGGCGCGGTCTTCTATCGCAAGAAGGGCTGCCCGCGCTGCAACCACACGGGCTACCGCGGGCGCATCGGGCTCTACCAGCTCCTGCGCATGTCCGAGGAGATCGCCTCGCTTGCCGTCCGGCACGCGAGCCGCGACGAGATCGCCCGCCAGGCGATGGAGCAGGGAATGCGGACGATGTGGGACGACGGCCTGGAGAAGGTCGCCTCGGGCCTCACGTCCGTGGAAGAGCTCGCGCGAGTGCTCTCGTAGCTACGACGCGCGGACTTCGCAGCCGAGCGCGATGAGCGCCTCGACCGCGTGCGTGACGAAGCGGGTGGCCTCGACCGGGCTCCGAAAGGCGTACGGCCCCGGGCGCACGGGATCCGCACCGACGGCGCCGGTCGGCCAGACCTCGGCCTCGACGACGCAGCTGTCGCCGCGGTCGACGGCGCGGAGCACCGCGATCGACCGGCCGTCGAGCCGCGCGTGCCGCAGGTACAGCTCGCGGCCGGGGCCGGGGTAAGCGACCGCCGGCTCGCTCATCGACGAGCCTGGGCGACGGCCTGCGCGATCGTTACGTGGTCGGTCACGCCGAACCGCGCCACGACGGCACCGGAGCGCCTCACGACGAGCACGGCCGGGCTCGGGAGCACTCCCGTCTTCCCGACGAGAGCGCGCACCTGGCGCTCGTTGAGCGCGCTGAGGGAGGCATAGCCGGCGTTCGTGCTCCTCGCCGCCGCCCGTGCCTCGGCGCGAACGACCGCGTCGACGCTGGCGCGGGGCGTGGACACGACGACGACGACCAGGCGGCTCTTGCGGAGCGCGCGCTCGACCGGCACCGGGAACCCGCTGGTCGGCGCCGCGCGCTGGGTGCGCGCCGGAGTTGGAGTGGGGGTCGGAGCCGGGGTCGTCCGCTTCGTCGTCGGCACGAGCGGCTCGGACGACTCGAGCGAGACGTCGCCGCCGCCCATGAGGAAGGTGAACGCCGCAAAGCCGACGGCGGCGAGGACGCCGATGACGGCGAAGATGCGAACGGGCGGGCTCAGGGTCGTAGTCACGGTTCTCCTTTATCGGCACCGGGTCGGCGGGTCTTTACGTCGCGAATCTCGCGCAAGGAAAGGTGTCAGGCAGTCGACTTCACACCCCGGCGACAGCGAGTCCGGGCTTCCCATGAAGGGGTCTTGGTTCGGCGCGATCGAGATCCGCGCTAGCGGATCTCGATCTGTGCAAGAGAACGGGTTTCCCAAGCAGTCGACTTCACACCCCGGCGATTGCGAGTCCGGGCTCCCCATAAAGGGGTCTTGGTTCGGCGCGATCGAGATCCGCGCTAGCGGATCTCGATCTGTGCAAAAGAAAGGGCGCGGTTTCCCGCGCCCTTTCGGTGCACAAGTGCGCTGGAATTACGCGCAGTTGTTGTTGTTCTTGAAGTCGGACGAGGAGGCGCCAGGACCGGCGACGCTCCACGTCTTGCCGCTCACCGTGTCCGTCAGGCAGTACGTCGTCGCGGTGACCGCTGCAACGGTCAGCGAGTCCGAGACGCCTGCGTCACGCGCCTTCAGGTCAGCCGCGTCCATGCCCACGTACGAGCCGCCGCCGCCTGCCGGGGTGTCGGTCGTCGCGTCGGCGTAATACGCCTCGGCAGCCGGAAGGGCCGCGCGGAGGTTCGCCTTGGCGGCGTTGTTCGCTGCCCGATCGCGGAACCCGAGGTACGACGGGACGGCGATCGCGAGCAGGATGCCGATGATGATGATGACGACGAGGAGCTCGATCAGGGTGAAGCCCTGCTCGTTGTTCCCGTCGAGTCGCTGCCGGATCCGCTTGAACATCTGGTGGTTCTCCTTCCGCAGTGGATGGATGGGGGTGCGGTGCGGATTGCCTGATCACCATCGGTGGGGCCGGGGGGAGCCGATACCCCAAATTGGGTGATATGCGGGGGATCCTTCGGGGGAGCAGGAGACAGCGCAGGGATTAGCTCAAGATCGCCCGTGCCGCTGCCGATAGCCACCGTGTCCATGGACACTCCGGCGACCTCGATCGACGATCTTCTGGCGCGCGCGGTTGAGGCGGGCGCCTCGGACCTGCACGTGGTCCCGGGCGCGCCGCCCGCTGTCCGCGTGAACGGCGACGTCGCGTTCCTCGAGGGCACCGAGCGCCTCGATCCCGACGCGACGCGGACGCTCCTCTACCGCATCCTCTCCACCGAGCAGCAGAAGCAGCTCGAGAACAACCGTCAGCTCGACCTCTCGTACGGCGTCCCGGGCCTCGCGCGCTTCCGGGTGAACGTCCACTTCCAGCGCGACACGCTCGCCGCCGCCTTCCGGCACGTTCCGGAGGAGCTCCGCACGCTCGAGGAGCTCGGGCTGCCCGAGTCCCTCACCGAGCTCGCGATGCGGCCGCGCGGGCTCGTCCTCGTCACCGGCCCCACGGGGTCGGGTAAGTCGACGACGCTCGCCGCGATGGTCGACGAGGTCAACCGCACGAAGCCGCACCACATCCTCACGGTCGAGGACCCGATCGAGTTCGTGCACCGGCACAAGCGCTGCGTCGTCACGCAGCGCGAGATCGGCCCCGACGCGGCGAGCTTCGCCGATGCGCTCCGCGCCGGGCTGCGCCAGGACCCCGACGTGATCCTCCTCGGCGAGATGCGCGACCTCGAGACGATCGGGACCGCGCTGACCGCGGCCGAGACCGGCCATCTGGTGCTCGCGACGCTGCACACGCAGAGCGCGCCCTCGACCATCGACCGCGTCATCGACGTCTTTCCGCCGGCGCAGCAGGAGCAGGTCCGCATGCAGCTGGCGAACACGCTCCAGGGCATCGTCACGCAGACGTTGCTGCCCACCTCGGATCGTGCAGGCCGCGTCGCCTGCCTCGAGATCCTGCTCCCCGACGACGCCGTCCGGAACCTCATCCGACAGGGCAAGGTCGAGCAGATCTACTCGGTCATGCAGACGAGCACGTCGCGCGGGATGCAGACGATGGAGCACGGCCTCGCCGAGCTCATCCGCACGCACGTCGTCACGGTCGAGAGCGCGCTGACCGTGTCCAGCCGCAAGGAGCAGCTCATCGGGATGCTCGAGCGAAGCGGCGTGTCCGTGAACGTGCCCGTCTCCGCCGACCCGGCCGTCTCGTCCTCGCTTCGACTCGCGGGGAGCGGGTGATGGACGACCGTCTGCGGCCTGATATGAACGATCCCGGGGTTCGCGAGACGCCCGACCCCGAAACGCTCGTCGCCGAGGTCCCTGCGGCGGCGAGCGAGTCTCCTCCTGCCGACGAGGCGAGCGAGGTCCGCGGCGCTGCCCGGGCCGTCGGACAACGAGCGCCGCCGCCGGGTGGCATTCCGGCGCCGGGCGCGCGCAGAGGACGAGCTCGAGACCGAGACTGCGGAGCCGGCCGCCGAGCAGCAACCCGAGAACGAGCAGAAGAAGGAGAAAAAGGAGAAGAAGAAGAACGAGCGCCGCGCGGACAAGCGGGAGAAGCGGCTCGTCGGGTTGAAGATCGGCGCTTCGCAGATCGCGGCCGCGCGGATCCACAACAACGGCGCGCCCGAGCTCGTCGACGCGTTCCGCGAGCCTCTCGACCACGGCGTCGTGGTGGCGGGCGAGATTCGCGACACCGCCGCGCTCGCCGGTGCGCTCGAGCGCTTCTTCGAGCTGCACAAGCTGCCCAAGAAGGGCGTGCGGCTCGGGATCTCCAACAACCGCATCGGCGTCCGGGTCTTCGAGATCGAAGGCGTGACCGACGAGCGCCAGCTCGAGAACGCGATCCGCTTCCGGGCCGAGGAGGTCCTGCCGATCCCGCTCGACGAGGCCGTGCTCGACTACGTCGTCCTCGACGACGACGTGCGCGAGGACGAGACGCGCGTGCGCCGGATCCTGCTCGTCGTCGCCTACCGCGAGGTCGTCGACCGCTACCTCCAGGCCTGCCGCGACGCTGGGCTCGACGTCGTGGGGATCGACCTCGAGGCTTTCGCACTGCTGCGCTCGCTGCGCGCACCGACCGACGAGCTGCCGGGCGGAGGAGCGCTCGTCGCCGTCGCCGTCGGCCAGGACCGGACGACGATCGCCGTCTCCACGGGCCGGCACTGCGAGTTCACCCGGGTGCTCGACTGGGGCGGCTGGTCGCTGAATGTCGCGATCGCGCGCGCGCTCGACAAGGCGCCGAGCGAGGTCGAGTCGATCAAGCGGCACCTCTCCTTCGACGACGTGCTCCCGATCGACGGCCTCGACGACGCTCAGGCGGCCAAGGCGCACGAGGCGGTTCAGCGCGCTCTCGCCGCGTTCGCGCGCGAGCTCGTCGCCTCGCTCCACTTCTATCAGGCGCAGCCCGGCGCTCTCGGCATCGGCGAGATCGTGCTGACCGGCGGCGCCGCGCACATGAACGGCTTCGCCGACGCTGTCGGACGCCTGCTCGGCGCGCCGGTTCGCCTGGGCGACCCGTTCCGCCGCCTCAAGCTCGGCAGGAACCTCGGGCACGAGGATCAGGCGGGGTCCTTCGCCGTTGCCATCGGCCTGGGGATCGAGGACTAGCCCATGCGCGCGGTCAATCTGCTCCCGCCCGACGAGCGCCGGAAGAGCCTCGAAGAGGGCGCACGCACGCCGCTCATCGTCGCCGCCGGCGGCATCGCACTGATTGCGATCGCCGCGACCTTCTTTGCGTCGCTGTCGTCGGTGTCGGCGTCCGACAAGCGTTCGGAGATCGAGGTCGTCGAGGCCGCGATCGAGGATCTTCCGAAGACTCGCGATCCGGCCGTGAGCCAGGCCGCGCTGACCCAAGAGCGAAGCGATCGCGTCGCGGCACTCGCGGCCGCCCTCGCCGGCCGGGTGTCGTTCGACCGACTGCTCAGCCAGGTCTCGCTCGTGCTCCCCGAGGACGCCTGGCTGACCCAGCTCGATGCGGCTGCTCCCGTGAACCAGGCCGCCGCTGCGGCGTCGCCGGTGCCCGTCGCGCCCGGGACCAGCGGCGTGACGATCGAGGGGGCAACCTGGTCGCACGACCGGGTCGCCGTCGTGCTCGCGAGACTCTCCGCGCTCCCGTCCCTCCAGGATGTTCGGCTGACGTCGAGCGCCCGCGTCGAGCCGCAGGCGGACGCCGGGGATGGCTCGGGCGCCTCGAAAGGCCAGCCGTCGAAGCCGTTCGTCACCTTCGTCATCTCCGCGAACATGCGCTCCGGGGAGGCGTCGTGAGAGCGCGCATCGAGTCGCTTTCGCCCAGGGCCCTGACCGCCCTCGCGATCGGCGCCGTGCTGCTCTTCGCCGCCGCGACCTGGTTCGTCGTGGTCTCGCCGAAGCGCGCCGATGCGGCCGCTGCAGGTGTGGATCTCGCCGCTGCACACGAGCGCCTCGCCGAGGCGCAGGCGGCGCTCGTGCAGCCGCGGACGTCGGGGACGCCGGTCGCCGACGTGTTCCGGCTGTCGAGGGCGATGCCGTCGAGCGCCGACCAGCCCGGCCTCGTTCTCGAGATCGCCCGCCTGGCGCGCTCGAGCGGGCTGACTCTCGAGGGAGTCACTCCGATAACGCCGCTGGCCGGCGTCGGAGGCCCGACGCTCATCCCCGTCGACGTCGCCGTGCGCGGCCGGTACTTCGCGATCACGCGCTTCCTGAAGCGCGTCCGGCTCCTGGTGACGGTTCGCGCGGGCAAGGTCGCGGCCAAGGGCCGTCTCCTGTCCGTCCGGAGCATTGACCTCACGGAGTCCGACACCGGCAAGTACCCGGAGCTGGACGCGACGATCGGCGTCGACGCGTACGTCTACGACGGCCCGATGGCGCCCGTCGCGATCCCGGACGCGGAGTCCGAGGACGAGGAGGAGCTCTCGACCGACGGCGGCTCGGCCGCGGGAAGCACGCCCTGATGACTCCCGAGGCACGCGCCGCGCGAGAGCGCAAGCAGAAGATCTTCGTCGTCATCGGCGGGCTCGTGCTGCTCGCCCTGCTCGCCTTCCAGCTTCCGAAGCTGCTCGGAGGCTCCGGGTCGAGCGCGGCTCCCGCTACGGAGACAACGACGGTGGCAGGGGAGACCGTGCCAGGAGCCCAGTCGCCCACGGCGGCCCCGGTCGCGCTCGTCAACACGGATCCAGGGCTCGTACCAGGCCCTGGGCAGCTCGGCACGTTCACCGCTTTCAGGTCGAAGGATCCCTTCGTGCAGCAGGTCGTCGCGGCGAATCCGACCCCCGTCGCGACCCCGGTGCGCGAGCCCGCGAGGAGGCCGACTGCGAAGGGCTTCAAGGGCAAGGCGGTCACGGCCGGGAAGACCACGATCGTCTCCGTCAACGGCAACCGGCACGTCCTCGAGCCCGGCTCCACGTTCCCGCCCGCCAAACCCGTGTTCGTCCTCGTCTCCGAGCAGCCGAAGGCGAAGACCGTCGTCATCGGGCTGCCGAGCGGCGAGTTCGCGGACGGTGCCGGGAAGCGGAGGCTGCGGGCGGGCACGCCGCTCGTGCTCGTGAACAAGGCCAGCGGCAAGCGCTACACCCTCACGCTCGTGGCCGTCGGCGGCGCCAAGCCCGCGACCGGCAAGAACCGCTAGCGCGACATGGCGTCCTTCAGCTACAGCGCGATCAACTCGCTCGGCGTCGAGTCGACGGGCGAGCTCACCGCCACGGACGCCGGCTCGGCGCGGGATCTCCTGCGCCAGCGCGGCCTGCGGCCGATCTCGCTCGAGCAGGCGGGCGCGGCCGGCGCGACCAAGCGCCGCAAGAAGGTCAAGCCGCGCTCGCTCCAGGTCTTCTCGCGCCAGTTCGCGACGATGATCGACGCGGGCCTGAACGTCGTCAGCTCACTCGTCATCCTCGAGCAGCAGACCGACGACAACGCGCTCGCCGAGGTCATCAGGGAGGTCCGCTCGGACGTCGAGGGAGGGATGCTCCTCTCGCAGGCGATGGCGCGCCACCCGAAGGTCTTCGACCGGCTGTACATCGCGATGGTCGAGGCCGGCGAGGCCGCCGGAATCCTCGACAAGGTCCTCGACCGCGTCGCCGTCCAGATCGAGAAGGAGATGAAGATCAAGCGCCGCGTGAAGGGCGCGATGATCTACCCGACGCTCGTCCTCTGCTTCGCGTTCCTCGTGCTCGCCGGGATGCTCATGTTCCTCGTCCCGATCTTCGAGGACATCTTCAAGGACCTCGGCGGCGACCTGCCCATGCTGACGAAGGTCGTCGTCACCATGTCGGACATCCTGAAGGGGTACTGGTTCGTCATCTTTCCGCTGATAGGAGGCTCGATCTGGGGCTTCCGGCGCTGGAAGAAGACAGCCGCGGGGCGGCAGGTGTGGGACCGCTTCAAGCTGGGCTTGCCCGCCGGCATCGGACCGGTCGTCCTCAAGGTCACGATGGCGCGCTTCTCGCGTACGCTCGCGACCCTCGTCGCCGCCGGCGTCGACATCATCAAGGCGCTCGAGATCTCCGGCCAGACCGCCGGCAACTGGGTCATCGAGGCGGCCCTGGCCGACGTTCGGGCAAAGGTGCACCAGGGCGTCCCGATCGCGCAGCCGCTGATCGAGGACCCCGTCTTTCCGCCGCTCGTCTCGCAGATGGTGAAGGTGGGGGAGGAGACCGGTGAGCTCGAGAAGATGCTCGACAAGATCGCGGACTTCTACGAGGACGAGGTCGACGCGTCGATCCAGGCGCTGACCTCGATCGTCGAGCCGCTGATGATGATCGGCGTCGGAATCGTCGTCGGGATCATCATCATCGCCATGTACATGCCGATGTTCAAGCTGCTCCAGCTCGTCGAGTAGCGGCTCGCCGCCGACTCTCCGAGACGTCAGTACTCGATCGTGAAGCGCACCCAGTCGGTCCGCGTGCGGAACGAGGACGAGTTGCGGGTGCCCCGCACCGCGACCCGGATCTCGCCGGACGGCGACACGTACGCCGCGGGCGAGGTCGTCGTCCACGTGAACGAGCGGTCCGACGTGCTCCCCGTTCCGTAGGACGCCACGACCTCCCACGTGCACGTTCCGTCCGGGTTCCAGCGGCAGACGCGGAAGCTGAGCGACGCGTTCTGGTTCGACACGCCGGCGTCGAAGTCGACCGTCAGCCTGCTCAGCGTCACCTGCTCGCCCGGCGCGATGACGGCGTGCGGCCGAAGCTCGGACACGCGCGGCGTCCCGGACGTCGTCGATTGGATCTCGACGCGCGAGCCGTCATTCGAGAACAGGCGCGAGAGCGTGCCGGTCGAGCTGTACACCGTGCCCGTGAACGCGTAGCCGGCCGGGTTGTAGCTCTTCACCGTCGGCACGGGCGGTGCGGTCGGGGTCGCCGACGCCGTGCCGGAGGGATCGCTCTCGTTGCCGGACACGTCGTACGCGGTCACGCGATACGTGTAGGTCGTGCCGTTCGCCAGCCCGGTGTCCGTGTGGGCGCTCGCCGGGACGCTCGTGAGCGGAGTGGACGGCCACGTCCCGTCGGGGTTCCGGCGGTAGACCCGGTAGCCGGCGAGGTCGCTTTCGCCGTTGTTCGCCCAGTCGAGGGCGACTTGCGCGTGCCCGGCCGTCGCGGTCAGCCCCGTCGGCGCCGCGGGCGCGGTCGTGTCGGGCGGCCCGGAGCTCATCGTGAAGCGGATCGACTTCGTCCCCTGGTACGGCTGGAGGACCGCCTGGTCGAAGCTGAACTTCCTGCCCACGGTCCCGGCGAGATTCTCGGTGCCGATTGTCGCGGAGACGCCGTAGTCGGCGAACTCGTCGCCGAAGACGACGTCCTGGTACTGGAAGACGACGGCGTTCGTGCCTTCCTCGAGCACGACCTCGAACGTCGCGGCGCCGGGGCTGGAGTAGTGCGCGACGCCGACCCAGGCGACGACGAACTTCCGGTTCGGCGCCGAGCCGAGGGTGCGATACCAGACGGCTCCGCCGGCAGACGGGTTGAGGTCGTCGAAGAACGGCGCCGCGAACCCGTTCGGGGCGTTCGCGCTCGGCACGTCCTCGTTCGACCACGTCGTCGCAGCGCTCGGGCCGAACACGACGTACCCGTTCGACGACACCTTCAGGCTCGAGAACGGCTGCTCGTAGAAGCTGAGCGTGAACGGCAGCGAGACGGTTGCGGAGGCGTCGTCGGCGAGCGTCAGCCGCGTGCCGCCAGCGGTCGCGTCGATCCAGGCGTACGGCCCGTCCGACCAGCGGTAGTTCTTCTCGATCGTGCCGGCAGCCGTGCGCCGATCCGTGCTCGCGCCGACCGTCGCGACCGCCTCGATCGTCACGGCACCCGGCGCGGAGCCCGTGTAGACGCCGGTGTAGAGCCCATCGCCGCGGGCCGTCAGGGTGATCGGCGTCCCGTTCGCGGTCGCGGTGACGACGGCGCCGGCAGGCTCGGCGCAGCTCACGCCGATCACCTCGACGGGGACAGGCTCCCCGACGCTCGCCTTGAAACCGGGCTGTGGCGACTGCAGCCACGCCTTCGGAGCGCCCGAGCAGCGCACGGCCGAGTTCGCGTTCAGGCGCCCGCCCGTGGTCGTGTTGGAGGCGAAGGCCGACTTCGCGTCGACCGTGCGGAGGAGGAGCGCCTTCAGCCCGAGCGCGCTCGCACCCGGGAAGCGGCTCTTCGCCAGCGCCGCGACGCCTGACACGTGCGGCGCCGCCATCGACGTGCCGTCGAACCAGTCGTACTCCCCGCTCGGGAGCGTCGAGTACACGTTCGTCCCGGGAGCTGCCAGGTCGACGCTCTTGGCGCCGACGTTCGAGAACGAGGCCCGCTGGTCGGACTGGGTGCTCGCCGCGACCGCGACGACGTTCGGCAGGTCGTAACTCGAAGGGTAGTGCGGCGTGGCGTCGTTGTTCACGCCGTCGTTGCCGGCGGCGGCCACGAAGAGCGAGCCCGCGACGTCGGCCTGCGCGATCGCGTCGTAGAGCGCCTGCGAGAACCCGCCGCCTCCCCAGGAGTTGTTCGTGATGTGGGCGCCCTTGCTCTTCGCGTACAGCACGGCCGACACCGCGTCCGCCGTCGTGCCGCTCCCGAACCAGTCGAGGAACTTGAGCGGCATGATCCGCACGTTCCAGTTCACGCCCGCGACGCCGGTCGCGTTGTTGCCGAGCGCGCCGATCGTCCCGGCGACGTGCGTCCCGTGCCCGTGGTCGTCGAACGGGTTGTTGTCGTTGTTCACGAAGTCCCAGCCGCGCCAGTCGTCGACGTAGCCGTTCCCGTCGTCGTCGGCGCCGTTCGTCTCGCGGCCACCGCCGCTCTCGCCCGGGTTCCGCCACATGAGCGAGCTCGTCGCCTGGCTTCCGCCGAGGTCGGGGTGCGAGAAGTCGACGCCCGTGTCGATGATCCCGACGACCACCGAGCTCGAGCCGGTCGCGACGTCCCACGCCTCGGGAGCGTCGATGTCGGCGTCCGCGATCCCGCTGGCGCCGTTGACGGCCTGCCCGGTGTTGTGGAGGCCCCAGAGCTGCGAGAAGGACGGGTCGTTCGGGGTCGCGTCCGCGCTCACGAGGTAGTTCGGCTCGGCGTAGCGGACGCGCGGGTCGTCCTCGAGGCGCGCGAGCACGGATTCGACGCGCGGCGGGTCGACCTCCGCGAGCCTCGCCGCGACCTTCGACAGCCACCGGTTCTCGCGCACGCCGCTGTCGCCCGCGCCGACGCGAGCGAGCACGCGGTCGCGCTCCGCCCCGGAGACGGTGGGCTCGAAGCCGACGATGATCTCGCCCGGCACGCGCGTCGGCGCCTTCCCTCCGGCGGCCTCGACCGACGCCGCGCCCAGGGGCATCAGAAGAGCGGTACAGGTTGCCAAGGCCCAAGCTGAGCGAACGAGAGCTGCGCGCACGACTATGTCCCCTTTTGTCGGACGACCCGATGCGGTCCCAGCGAGCGGGGGGAGGCTAGTCGCGCGCTCAGCGATGCGCAAGTCAGCCGACGGGCGTAGCGGTGTGCGGGCTCAGCGGCGGCCGCAGCCGGGCCGCGAGGTGAACTTCGCCTTCGCGCGGACGGGGCCGGAGATGCTCCAGGTCCGCCCGTTGACGCTGTCCGTCAGGCAGAAGCGGCCCCCGCGGGCCGAAGTGACGACGAGCGTCTGCGAGATGCGCGGGTCGATCTTGAAGAGGTCGACGGTGTCGAGGCCGGAGTACGAGCCGCGCTTCGCGCGATAGACCTCGGCAGCCGGGACGGCGGCCATGAGGTTGTCGCGGGCAGCACGGTCGGACTTGCCGTCCTGATAGCCGAAGAACGCGGGCACGCCGACCGCGACGAGGGCGCCGAACAGGCCGAAGACGCCCAGGACCTCGATCAGCCCTTGGCCGGTGCTCCCCTCGTGGAGCCGCAATCGCCGCATGTCTTTACTCCTCCGCAGGACTACTACGCGGAAGTCATCGGCACGGGCCGGCGGTTACCTGACCTCCATCCGAGTGACGAAATCCGTTAACGAATGCCGCGGCAGTCCCCACAAGCGCCGCGCAGGACGACCTCGTGCATCGCAACGTCGTATCCGCGGCCGCCGGCGACTCCGACGATCGCGGCCTCGAGCGCGGAGTCCTCGAACGGCTCGACCTTGCCGCAGTCGTCGCAGACGAGGTGGTGATGGTGGTCGCCCGTGGGATCGGCCCGCTCGAAGCGTGCGATCCCGTCCCCGAGGTCGACGCGCTGGACGAGACCGAGCTCGTCCAGGCCCTCGAGCGTCCGGTACACGCTCGCGAGCCCGATCCGCGCACCGCCGGCGCGGATGCGGTCGTGGATCTCCTGTGCGGACACGCAGCAGTCCTCGCGACCGAGGAACTCGACGACCGCGCGCCGCGCCCCGCCACTGCGCCCGCTCTCGGAGCGCATGCGTGCGAGCGCGCCGTCCACCCAGCTCTGTGCCATGGACGATAATGATACCCGTTCTCAAAGACGTGCTAGGTTCTGCGCATGCGCGTCGTCCTCGTGGTGCTTGCCGCGCTCGTCCTGGTCGGCTGCGCGGCGGACGAGAATGGAACCGGCTCGCGAGACGTGGTCGCCGGCTTCTACCCGCTCGCGTGGGCGGCGGAGCAGGTCGCCGGCCCCGAGTACGAGGTCGTCAACCTCACGCCGGCGGGAGCCGAGCCGCACGACCTCGAGCTCTCACCGCAGGACGTCACGCAGATCGAGGACGCGGCACTCGTCGTGCTCGTCGGCGGCGGCTTTCAGCCGGCGCTCGAGGATGCGGTAGCGGCGCGGACGGGCCCGTCGCTCGACGTGCTCCCCGCAGCGGCGGAGCGCGATCCGCACGTCTGGCTCGACCCTCTGCGCTTCGCCCGGATCGTGTCGGAGATCGCCGCACGCCTTCGCGCCGGCACCGAGATGGGCGACGTCGTCGAGCGAGTGACCGCGTTGGATTCCGAGTATCGACGCGGTCTCGCCCGCTGCGAGCGACGCACGTTCGTCACGACCCACGCCGCGTTCGGTCACCTCGCGGACCGGTACGGCCTCGAGCAGCTCTCGCTCGCCGGCTCGTCGCCGGAGGCGGAGCCGAGCCCGCGGGAGCTCGAACGGCTCATCGACGACGTGCGGGAGTCCGGGGCCACGACCGTCTTCGCCGAGCCGCTCGTCTCGGATCGCGTCGCGGAGACCGTCGCCCGCGAGGTCGGCGCGGACGTGCAGGTGCTCGACCCGCTCGAGGGGCTGAGCGAGGAGCGGCTCGAGGCGGGGGAGGACTACCTCACGGTCATGCGCGACAACCTCGATGCGCTGCGAGACGCGCTCGGCTGCCGATGACGCGCGCCGTCGAGCTCACGCAGGTCTCCTTCGGCTACCGGCCGGGCCAGAGCGTCCTCGAGGACGTCGAGCTGCGCGTCGAGCCCGGCGAGTTCGTCGCCGTCGCCGGGCCGAACGGCGGCGGGAAGACGACCCTCGTCCGCATCGTCCTCGGCCTGGAGCGTCCCTCGACCGGCACTGCACTCCTGTACGGGGAGCCTGCGCACCGGTTCTCGCGCCGGCGGACGCTCGGTTACCTCGCGCAGCGCTCGGAGCTCGGAGGGGACGCGCCGGCCACGGTGCGCGAGGTCGTCTCGGCCGGGCGGCTCGCCGCGGGAGGGCTCATCGGCCCGATGCGGCGTCGCGATCGCGAGCTCGTGACGGACGCGATCGGGCGGGTCGGGCTCTCCGATGTCGCCGACGCGCCGCTGCGGACGCTCTCGGGCGGGATGCAGCAGCGAGCGTTCATCGCGAAGGCTCTGGCCGGCGAGCCGTCGTTGCTCGTGCTGGACGAGCCGACGACGGGCGTCGACGTCGAGTCGCAGGACTCGCTCGCGGCGCTCCTCGACCGGCTGCACTCGGAGCTCGGAGTCACCATCGTCTACGTCTCGCACGAGTTCGGCGCGGTCGAGCGCTTCGTCCAGCGGCTCGTGCTCGTCCGGCGCACCGTCGTCTTCGACGGTCCGCCGGGGGAGCTTCCGGGCGTCTGGCACGACCCGTCGCACGCGCCATGCTTGAGTCCGAGTTCATGCGGCTCGCCTTCGCCGCCGGCGCGGTCGTCGGCGTGCTGGCCCCGGCCGTGGGCTTCTTCCTCGTCCAGCGCGGCCAGTCCCTGATCGGAGACGGGATCGGTCACGTGGCGTTCGCCGGCGTCGCCGCCGGGATCCTGCTCGACGTGTCGCCCGTGCTGACGGCGCTCGTCGCCGCGGTGCTCGGCGGCGTCGCGATCGAGCTCCTCCGCTCGCGCGGGCGCACCGCCGGCGACCAGGCGCTCGCGCTCGTCTTCTACACCGGGATCGCGCTCGGCGTGGTCGTCGTCTCCGCGGCCGGAGCCCTGGACGTGGATCTGTTCCAGTACCTCTTCGGCTCGATCCTGACCGTCACCCGCACGGACCTCGCCCTCGTCGCCGTGCTCGGGGGGATGGGGCTGGCGACGATCGCGCTCCTGTACCGCCCGCTCGCGGCGGTCGCGATCGACGAGGAGGGGGCTCGCGTCGCGGGTGTCCCGATCGCCGCGCTCAACGTGGCGCTCGCCGCGCTCGCCGCGGTCACGGTGGCGCTCTCGATGCGCGTCGTCGGGATCCTGCTCGTCGCTGCGCTCATGGTCCTCCCGGTCGGCGCCGCGAGCCGGATCGCTTCGAGCATGCTCTCCGCGCTCCTCCTGTCGACCGCGATCGGGCTCGGCTCCGCGCTCGCAGGGCTGACGATCTCGTACTACGCGGACCTGCCGCCGGGCGGGGCGATCGTGCTCGTCGCCGCGGGCGCGTTCGGAGTCGCGACGGCGGCGTCCGCGCTACGCGGCCGCTGACGCGCCGAGGACGGCGTCGACGCCAGAGGAGGAATCCTGGTCGCGGCGCGATCCTAAGAATCGGACCGATCGGACTAAGAATTGACGGGTAGAAACGCCATTTGGTGTGTACCTTGTGTCGAAGTGGTCGTCGCCCCTTGCGGCGGCGCCTCGATATAGGCACCCCTTGGCCATGCGTTTCGCCGTCGTCACCTGCCGGGACACCCCGACCAACATCTCCCTCGCGGAACGGTCGCCCCTGGACGCGCGCTGGGAGCCGATGACGCCGAAGCAGGCGCTCGAGCGCCTCGGACCGGGCGACGCCGTGCTCGGCCGCCTCGACGTGCTTCCCACGCTCGACGGCATGGACGACGGCCTGTGGGCGCTCGGTGCGCTGGCCGCGCGGGGAGTCGTCGTGTTGAACGACCCGCCGGCGCTCCTCGCCGCGCACGACAAGCTGCTGACCGCGCGGATCCTCCGGCGCCACGATCTCCCGCATCCGGCGACGACGCACGTCCGCGACGGACGTTCGATCCCGCGCTCGGACCGGCCGCTGGTGCTCAAGCCCCGCTTCGGGAGCTGGGGGCTGGAGGTGCGGCTCTGTGAGGACCACGAGTCGCTCGTGGAAGCCATCGAGGCGGTGCGCGACACGCACTGGTATCGCCGTCACGGCGTGCTCGTCCAGGAGCTCGTTCAGCCGCAGGGGTACGACCTGAGGATCGTCGTCGCCGCCGGCCGGGTGGTCGGCGCCGTATACCGGGTGGCGGCGCCGGGCGAGTGGCGGACGAACGTGGCGCTCGGCGGCGTGCGGCGCACTGTTACCGAGCCTCCGCGCGCGGCCGCTGCGCTCGCGCTCGAGGCCGCCCGGGCATCCGGCGTCGATCTCGTGGGAGTCGATCTGCTCCCGGACCGCGACGGGAGCTGGGTCGTCGCGGAGCTGAACGGCGCCGTCGAGTTCACGGAAGAGTACGCGCCGTGGGGCGACATCTTCGCGGAGACCGCCACAGTCCTCGGAGCGGCCGCTCGCGACCGGCTCGAACGGCGGGCCGCGCTCGCCGCCTGACGTTCGGGCGTCCGCGGGTCTTGACTTTCCCGCAGGGCGTCATATGCTCAACGCGGCATCAGGAGGAGCTGCGGCGGTGAGAACGGGGCGGAAGGGCGATCGGGGGCGGCGCGGGCGGTTCGGCCCCGTGGCCGGCGGCCTGGCGGTCGTAGTGGCCGTCTTCGCATTCGCGGTGCCCGCCTCGGCGGCACCGGCGGGCGCCGATCTCCAGCTCGACCTGGGCGTCTCGACGGACCTCACTCAGAACTTCCCGATGGTCCCGAACGGCGGGACGGTCACCGTCACGCAGCTGGACTTCGTCGCCGGCTGGCTCGTCTCGCTCATCAACATCGATTCGGGGAGTGCGAAGGTCAGGTTCGAGCTCGCGAACGGGCTCCGCTTCGGCGCCGATGGCCCCGACGCGGGCGAGCTGTGCACCGCTACCGCGAACATCGCGAACTGCGACGTCCCGCAGCTCTCGCCGAATCCCACGACCAGCAACTGGGGGATCGGCTGGGACGTCGTCGCCGACCAGCCTGGCAGTTACCTCGTACGAGCCGAGATCACGGCAGCGTCGACGGTCGATCCCGTGCTCACGAACAACTCCGCGTCCGTGACCGTCGTCGTCCGGCCGAGCACCGGAGGCGGGGGCACGGTCACCGTCTCGGCGGGCGCGGCACGGGTGTCCCCGGCCAAGCCCAAGGCGGGCGGCGTCGTCTCGGCGACCGTGCGCGTAACGGCGAACGGCGCGCCCGTGCGCCCGACCGGGCTCGCCTGTAAGGCGACGATCGGCTCGAGGAAGCTGACCGGGACGAAGAAGGCCGCCCTCGGCTCTGCGAAGTGCACGTACCGGACGCCGAAGTCGGCGAAGGGCAAGACGCTCCGCGGGTCGATCTCCTTCACCGCGCGAGGGAAGAAGTTCACGAAGCGCTTCTCCAAGAAGCTCGGCTAGACCGTCCCAGGCACGGAGAGACCGGCCCGCTGCGCGCTGCTACACTCTTGCCCGCGCGGCGGCGTAGCTCAGTTGGTTAGAGCAGCGGAATCATAATCCGCGTGTCGCAGGTTCGAGTCCTGCCGCCGCTACTGGCACCTCTCGAGAACGCGCACCTACAAGAGAACGAGAACGAACAATGGCAACCGGAGTCCGAGTCGCGATCACACTCGCCTGCAACGAGTGCAAGCGGCGCAACTATCAGACCCAGAAGTCGAAGCGGAACTCGCCGGACCGCGTCGAGTTCAACAAGTACTGCCGCTGGTGCGGCCGCCACACGCCGCATCGAGAGACGAGGTAGGACCGTGGCACGCGAGACCCGCAGGCAGCGGCGGGCGGCCCGGGCCGCCGCCGGAGACGGTGCAGCCAGCAGCCGTCGCTCGCGCGCAGCGCAGGCGCGTCCGGCTCAGCAGCCCGTCAAGCAGCAGACCGGACGGCGCGCGGAGCATCCGCGCGGCCAGTTCGTCCGCGAGTCCGTCGCCGAGCTCAAGAAGGTCGATTGGCCCACTCGCCGCCAGACGTTCCAGGGCGTCGTGGTCGTCATCATCGCCTGCGTGATCGTGGGCGCGTACCTCTGGGGTCTCGACCAGATCTTCCGCCCACTCGTCGACCGCGTTCTTCTCTAGGAGCCGCCGCGATGTTCATGTGGTACGTGATCAACACCTATTCCGGGCACGAGAACAAGGTCAAGACGAACCTCGAGCACCGGATCGTGTCGATGAACCAGCAGCCGGCGTTCCGGCGCGTGGTCGTTCCCACGGAGCAGGTCATCGAGACGAAGGACGGGCAGAAGGTGCAGACCGAGAAGCGGGTCCTTCCGGGCTACGTCCTCGTCAACATGAACATGTCCGACGAGGCGTGGACGGTCGTGAAGGGGACGCCGGGCGTCACCGGGTTCGTCGGCGCGGGCACGAAGCCGGTGCCGCTGTCGCAGCCCGAGGTCGACCGCATCCTCCACCACGGCGCGCCGGTCGGCCCACACGGCCAGAAGGCCATGGTCGAGTTCTCCCTCGGCGAATCGGTGAAGGTAACCTCGGGGCCGCTCTCCGACTTCGACGGCGAGATCGTCGACGTCAATGCGGACCAGCAGAAGCTCAAGGTGCTGGTTGACATCTTCGAGCGCCAGGTCCCCGTCGAGCTCAGCTTCGACCAGGTGAAGAAGATCGACTGACGGCGTAGCCTAAGCCGCCTCAAAGACAATGCCCAAGAAAGTCCTGACTCTCATCAAACTTCAGATCCCCGGCGGGCAGGCGAACCCTGCGCCCCCGGTCGGCCCTGCGCTCGGCCAGCACGGAGTCAACATCATGGAGTTCTGCAAGGCGTTCAACGCCCAGACCGCGCAGGAGAACGGTCGCATCACCCCGGTCGAGATCACGGTCTTCGAGGACCGCTCGTTCACGTTCATCACGAAGACGCCGCCGGCTGCCGTCCTGATCAAGGAAGTCCTGAATCTCGAATCCGGCTCCGGCGAGCCGAACCGGAACAAGGTCGGCCGGCTGACGCAGGCGCAGGTGCGGTCGATCGCCGAGACGAAGATGCCCGACCTCAACGCGCGCGACATCGAGCAGGCGATGAAGATCATCGAGGGCACCGCGCGCTCGATGGGAGTGGAGACCGTATGAGCACGCACGGCAAGCGCTACCGCACCGCGCTCGAGTCGATCGACCGCGAGCAGGCGTACACGCCGCTCGAGGCGGTTCGGCTCTTGAAGGACGCTCAGAGCGCGAAGTTCGACGAGACGGTCGAGGCGCACTTTCGACTCGGCTTGAACGTCAGGCATGCAGATCAGCAGCTCCGCGGCACGATCATGCTCCCGCACGGGATCGGGAAGGACGTCCGCGTCGCCGTCTTCGCCGAGGGCGAGAAGGCGCGCGAGGCCGAGGACGCCGGAGCCGACGTCGTCGGGTCCGCCGATCTCGCGACCAAGGTCGAGGAGGGCTTCCTCGACTTCGACGTCGCGATCGCGACGCCCGACCAGATGGGGGTCGTGGGCAAGCTCGGCCGCGTGCTCGGGCCCCGGGGCCTCATGCCGAACCCGAAGACGGGAACGGTCACCTTCGACATCGGCAAGGCGGTCACCGACGCGAAGGCCGGCAAGCTCGAGTACCGCACCGACCGCGGCGGCAACGTGCACCTGCCGATCGGCAAGAAGAGCTTCGACGAGCGCGCGTTGCTCGAGAACTACGCGGCCCTCGTCGAGGAGATCGTCCGCGCCAAGCCGTCGGCGGCGAAGGGGCGGTACATCAAGCAGATCACGCTCACGACGACGATGGGGCCCGGCATCCACGTGGACTCGACCAAGACCCGCGACATCACCGAGGAGCTGGAGAGCGCAGGCTCCCGAGAGGAAGCTACAGTCTCGGCCTAACTAGACGACTATCCCCGCCCAAGACAGCCGGCAGCCCTTGCACATAAGCAGGTGGCAGAGGTCCGGCCGAGGCAGGTTCGACCAGGCGCTCGCCTGTCCAGGACCCGCCTCGCGCGGGTCTAGTCGTTTCCGGAGGAAACGACATGCTGAAGACGGATAAGGAAAAGATCGTCGCGGAGCTCGCGGCGGAGCTGAGCGCGGCGGAGACGCTGATCGTCGCGGACTACCGCGGCCTGACGAACAAGCAGTTGGAGGCGCTTCGCGACCAGCTCCTCGAGCACGGCGCGCGCTTCCGCATCGTGAAGAACACGCTGACGCGGCGCGCGGCCGAGCAGTCCGGCGCCGAGGCGCTGCTCGTGATGCTCGAGGGCCCGACCGCAATCGCCTTCATCGAGTCGGGCGGCGACCCCGCGGCGGTCGCGAAGGCGCTCGCTGCCACGGCCAAGCAGACGAACGTCCTCGAGCTGAGGGGCGGGATCCTCGAAGGCAAGGCACTCACGGCAGCGGAGGTCGACACGCTCGCGACGCTTCCGCCCGTCGACGTGCTGCGGGGACAGCTCGTCGGCGCGATCATCGCGCCGATCACGCAGCTGCTCGGGCTCGTGTCGGCGCCCCTGCGCGACCTGCACGGGCTCGTCGAGGCCCGCATCAAGCAGCTCGAGGAGGAAGGACAAGTCGTCGAGCCCGCACCGGCGCCGGAGGCCGTGGTCGAGGCCGAGGAGGCCCCTGCCGCGGACGAGGCCGAGGACGCAGACACCGAGAAGGAGGCCGCGGCCGAGGACGCCGCGGCGGCCGACACACCAGAAGCTTCGGCGGAGGCACCTCCCGAGGAGCCGGCCGCGGAAGGCACGACCGAAGACGAAGAGGAGGAGTAGTAGATGGCAACGGACGTAGCGAAGGTGCTCGACACGCTCGGACAGATGACCGTGCTCGAGCTCGTCGAGCTGAAGAACGCGATCGAGGAGGAGTGGGGCGTCACCGCCGCGGCTCCCGTCGCGGTCGCCGCCCCAGGCGGCGCGCCTGCCGGTGACGGTGCGGGCGCCGAGGAGGAGAAGGACTCCTTCGACGTCGTGCTCACCGCCGCCGGCGACAAGAAGATCCAGGTGATCAAGGTCGTGCGCGCGGTGACGGGCCTCGGCCTGAAGGAGGCCAAGGACCTCGTCGACGGCGCACCCGGAGCGGTCAAGGAGGGCGCCGCGAAGGAGGAGGCCGAGTCGATCAAGACGCAGCTCGAGGAAGCGGGAGCCTCCGTCGAGCTGAAATAACCGGTGGTCGTAGGGGCGAGATGTATCTCGCCCCTACGGAGCCCTCGAGCGGCGTCGTTCGACGACGCCCTGCTACACTCTTGCAACGCACTTCACCTGCCGCCCGGCGGTTGCGGTGGAGTGTGCTCGTGCGCTATCCTTCTGGGTTCCGCCGAGGCATCGCCCGTATACCCCTGCACGCATTCAAGGGAGGCTGTCACATTTGAGCAGCGTCGCTGTCGCGCCACGCGCGCGCAAGAGCTTTTCGCGCCTGAAGCACGTCCTTGACCTCCCCAACCTGATCGACATCCAAAAGGCGTCCTTCGAGTGGTTCATGAAGGAGGGCCTGCGCGAGACGATCGACGACATCTCGCCGATCGAGGACTACACCGGAACCCTCGCCGTCGAGTTCGCCGAGTACGAGTTCGGAGAGCCCCAGTTCAGCATCCAGGAGTGTCGCGAGAAGGACCTGACCTACCAGGTCCCGCTCTCGATCACGGTCCGGTTCGTCAACAAGGAGACCGGGGAGATCCGCGAGCAGCGGGTCTTCATGGGCGACTTCCCGATGATGACGCCGTGGGGCACGTTCATCATCAACGGCACCGAGCGCGTGATCGTCACGCAGCTCGTCCGCAGTCCGGGCGCCTATCTCATGGAGCCGAAGGACGCGACGAAGCAGGTCTTCATGGCGAACCTGATGCCGTCGCGCGGCTCCTGGCTCGAGGTCGAGATCGACAAGAAGGGCCTCGTGTTCGCCCGCATCGACCGCAAGCGCAAGCTGCCGATCACGACCCTGCTGCGCGCGCTTCCCGCCGAGGACCCGACCACGGGCTTCGCGCTCGACACGACGTCCAACGAGAAGATCCTCGAGCTCTTCGGAGGCTCCGTCTTCATCGCGAACACGCTCGAGAAGGACCCCTCGACGCGCGAGGAGGAGGCGCTGATCGAGGTCTTCAAGAAGCAGCGTCCCGGCGAGCCGCCGACGCTCGACAACGCGCGCAACCTCCTGCGGGCGCTCTTCTTCGACCCCAAGCGTTACGACCTGACCAAGGTCGGCCGGTACAAGCTCAACCAGCGGCTCAACGTCGGCGTGCCCGAGGACACGCGGGTCCTCACGACCGAGGACATCCTCGCCCTCGTGAGGCGGCTCGTCGACCTGCCGACGAAGCTCGGCGTCCCCGAGGACTCGAAGGACTACGCAGCGGACGGCGCGCAGCTCTCGCGTGACCCGATCCGGGGCGAGCTGGACGAGTACGAGGACTTCGGCAACCGCCGGCTGCGCACGACGGGCGAGCTCATCCAGGAGGCGTTCAGGGTCGGGCTCTACCGCATGGAGCGCGTCGTTCGCGAGCGGATGACGACCGAGGACGTCGACACGATCACGCCGCAGACGATCATCAACATCCGTCCGGTCGTGGCCGCGCTGAAGGAGTTCTTCGGCTCGTCGCAGCTCTCGCAGTTCATGGACCAGACGAACTCGCTGGCCGGGCTCACCCACCGGCGCCGCCTGTCGGCGCTCGGCGCGGGCGGGCTCACCAGGGAGCGCGCACCGATCGAGGTGCGCGACGTGCACCCGACCCACTACGGGCGAATGTGCCCGATCGAGACGCCGGAGGGGCCGAACATCGGGCTCATCGGCTCGCTCGCCTCGTATGCGACCGTCTCGCAGTTCGGCTTCATCCAGACGCCGTACCGGGTGGTCAAGGCCGGGAAGGTGACGGACGAGATCATCTACCTCGACGCGGCGGAGGAGCGCCAGTTCACGATCGCGCAGGCCTCCGAGCCGGTCGATCCCAAGACCGGGAAGTTCGTGAACGAGCAGGTCCTGTGCCGGTCGCGCGAGGGCGAGGCCGTGGTCGTCCTGCCGAAGGACGTCGAGTACATGGACGTCTCGCCGGCGCAGATCGTGTCGGTCGGGACCGCGCTCATCCCCTTCCTCGAGCACAACGACGCGAACCGCGCGCTCATGGGCGCGAACATGCAGCGGCAGGCGGTGCCGCTGATGATCCCGCAGGCGCCGCTCGTCGGCACCGGCCTCGAGTTCCGGGCCGCGGTCGACACGGGCGACGTCGTGCTCTCGCGGAGCGACGGTGCCGTGGTCGACGTCGACGCGGAGCGCATCGTCGTCGAGGGCCGAGGCTCGCGCGACGAGTACCCGCTCACGAAGTTCATGCGCTCGAACCAGGGCACGCTCATCCACCAGAAGCCGGTGGTGACCCTCGGCGACAAGGTCAAGAAGGGCGAGGTGCTCGCCGACGGCTCCTCGACGGACGGGGGCGAGCTCGCGCTCGGCGCGAACCTCCTCGTCGCGTTCATGCCGTGGGAGGGCTTCAACTTCGAGGACGCGGTCGTCATCTCCGAGCGGCTCGTCAAGGACGACGTGCTCAGCTCGATCCACATCCACGAGTACGAGATCGACGCCCGCTCGACGAAGCTCGGTGACGAGGAGATCACGCGCGACATCCCGAACCGCTCGGAGGAGTCGCTCGCGAACCTCGACGAGCGCGGAGTCGTCCGGATCGGCGCCGACGTCGATGCCGGGCACCTGCTCGTCGGGAAGGTCACGCCGAAGGGCGAGACCGAGCTCACGGCCGAGGAGAAGCTCATCCGCGCGATCTTCAAGGAGAAGGCCCGCGAGGTGCGCGACACGTCGCTGAAGGTGCCGAACGGCGAGGGCGGGAAGGTCATCGGCGTCAAGACGTTCTCCAGGGATGCCGGCGACGACCTGTCGCCGGGTGTCAACGAGCTCGTCCGCGTCTACGTCGCGAAGAAGCGCAAGATCGCGGAGGGCGACAAGCTCGCCGGCCGCCACGGGAACAAGGGCGTCATCTCGAAGATCGTCCCCGAGGAGGACATGCCGTTCCTCGAGGACGGCCGCGCGGTGGACGTCGTGCTCAACCCGCTCGGAGTCCCGAGCCGGATGAACATCGGCCAGATCCTCGAGACGCATCTCGGGTGGGCGGCCGCACACGGTGTCTTCCCGGATGGCGGGCTCGTCAGCGACCGGGCGCCGATCAACGCGCCCGACCCGCGTGCCGTCGCGACGCCCGTCTTCGACGGCGCATCGGAGGGCGACGTCGACGACGCGCTCGTCGAGCTCGCGCGGATCATCGACGGGGACGTGCACATGCACGTGGACGCGAAGGCCCAGCGGGGTAACCGCAGCTCGGGCAAGGTGACGCTCTACGACGGGAAGTCCGGTCAGCCCTTCGCGCAGGAGGTCACCGTCGGCTTCATGTACATCCTGAAGCTCCTGCACCTCGTGGACGACAAGATCCACGCGCGCTCGACCGGGCCGTACTCGCTCGTCACGCAGCAGCCGCTCGGCGGCAAGGCGCAGTTCGGCGGTCAGCGCTTCGGCGAGATGGAGGTCTGGGCCCTGGAGGCGTACGGCTCCGCGTACACGCTCCAGGAGATGCTCACGATCAAGTCCGACGACACGATCGGCCGCGTCAAGGCGTACGAGGCGATCGTCAAGGGCGAGAACATCGCCGAGCCGTCCATTCCCGAGAGCTTCAAGGTGCTGCTGAAGGAGATGCAGTCGCTCGCACTCGACGTCCAGGTGCTCTCGGACGAGGGCCGCGAGGTCGAGGTCCGCGAGGAGGACGACGAGCTGCTTCGCGCCGCCGAGGAGCTCGGCATCGACCTTTCGCCCGGGTCGCTGCGCGCAGCCGCGCGGCAGCCGACGGCCGAGGAGGTCGAAGAGGGCGCCGAGCACGCCGACGAAGGCGCGGAGCTCATGCTCGCCGCTGACGAGCAGCTCGGAGACGTCGGGGGCGAGCCCGAGGGCGAGCCCGTCGAGGTCGAGGTCGAGGTCGAGGCCGAGGACTGAGAGTGAACTACGGGCACAGCGGCCGCGAAGCGGACGCCTTTAGGGATCTTCGCGCGACCGGGATCCGCGCTCGCGGATTCCGGTCTGGCGCAAAGGACAGGGCAAGGCAAGCCCCTACGAAACAGAAATGAGGCGCTAAGTCACGTGATCGATATCAACGAGTTCGACGCGATTCGGATCGGGCTCGCTTCGAGCAAGCAGATCCGCGACTGGTCGTCCGGCGAGGTGACGAAGCCGGAGACCATCAACTACCGCACGCTCAAGCCGGAGCGTGACGGTCTCTTCTGCGAGCGCATCTTCGGTCCGACGAAGGACTGGGAGTGCTACTGCGGCAAGTACAAGCGCGTCCGCTACAAGGGCATCATCTGCGAGCGCTGCGGCGTCGAGGTGACGCGGCAGAAGGTGCGCCGCGAGCGCATGGGCCACATCGACCTCGCCGCGCCGGTCTCGCACATCTGGTTCTTCAAGGGCGTCCCGAGCCGCATCGGCTACCTGCTCGACATCGCACCGCGCGAGCTCGAGAAGGTCCTCTACTTCGCGGCGTCCATCGTCACGCAGGTCGACCGCGAGAAGCGGCAGGCCGACATTGCCGACCTCGAGGACAAGGTCGCCGGAGAGACCGAGCGCATCTACCTCGATCGCGACGAGGCGCTCGGTGCTCTCGACGACCGTCTCTCCCGTCGGCGCGACTACTTCGCGAGCGGCAAGGAGCGCAACTTCGACGAGGACGACGACTTCTGGGCCCGCGGGCTCTCGAACTGGGCCGAGGAGGCCGCGCTGCCGCCGCTCGAGGAGATCCGCACGCTCGGCGGCAAGGTGTTCGTCGAGCTGGCGAAGAAGGTCTCGAACGAGGATCCGCGCCGGTTGCGCGAGCTCGTCCGCCAGACGGCGACGCGCGACGACCGGCGGCTCGCTCCCCGCGAGATCGAGTCGGTCGCGGCCGCCGCGCGTGAGATCGAGGTCGCTCTCGAGCCGTTGCGCAAGGACCTCGACAAGGCCACCGGCTCGAAGAAGGGCGCGATCACGAAGCACGTGAATCGGCTCCAGGAGGCTCTGCTGGAGGGGAACGAGCTCAACGAGGAGGACGCGGCTTACGTCGAGGGCGTCGACAAGAAGAACCTCGAGCGCGCGCGCACGGTCGGGAACGGCCTGCTCGCCGCCGTGCTCGCGACCGTCGACCCGACGGCCGATGCCGCAACCGTCCGCGAGCTCGCGTACGACCTCTGCCTCGTCGAGGGCACGCGCAAGGAGGACCTCGACGCCATCGGGCAGTGGGCGCTGAAGGTCCGCGAGATGGTCGCGGACATGGACGTCCGTCGCGAGGACACGCGCGAGGCCGCGGTCGACGCCGTCCGCCGGCTCGAGCAGACGTGGATCCTGTTCAAGGAGCTCGAGCCGAAGATGATCGTCGGCGACGAGCAGATCTTCCGCGAGCTCAAGGACCGCTTCGGCTCGCCGTACGGCTTCGGCATCTACTTCCAGGGCGGCATGGGCGCCGAGGCAATCCGCGATCTTCTGCGGGCCCTCGATCTCGATGCCGAGTCGCTGACGCTGCGCGACACGATCAAGACCTCGAAGGGGCAGAAGCAGCAGCGGGCGATCAAGCGGCTCAAGGTCGTAGAGGCGTTCATCAAGTCGGGGAACAAGCCCGAGTGGATGATCCTCGAGGCCGTTCCGGTGATCCCGCCGGAGCTGCGGCCGATGGTGCAGCTCGACGGCGGCCGCTTCGCCACGAGCGACCTCAACGACCTCTACCGCCGCGTCATCAACCGCAACAACCGGCTGAAGCGCCTGCTCGACCTCGGCGCGCCCGAGATCATCGTGAACAACGAGAAGCGCATGCTCCAGGAGGCCGTCGACGCGCTGTTCGACAACGGCCGGCGCGGCCGCGCGGTCACCGGGCCGGGCAACCGGCCGCTCAAGTCGCTTTCGGACATGCTCAAGGGCAAGCAGGGCCGGTTCCGCCAGAACCTTCTCGGCAAGCGCGTGGACTACTCCGGCCGGTCGGTCATCGTGGCGGGCCCGAACCTGAAGCTCCACCAGTGCGGGCTGCCGAAGCTCATGGCGCTCGAGCTCTTCAAGCCGTTCATCATGAGCCGGCTCGTCGAGCGCAAGGCCGTCCAGAACATCAAGGCGGCGAAGAAGATGGTCGAGTCGATGATCCCGGAGGTGTGGGACGTCCTCGAGGAGGTCATCGCGGAGCACCCGGTGCTGTTGAACCGGGCGCCGACGCTGCACCGCCTCGGGATCCAGGCGTTCGAGCCGGTGCTCGTCGAGGGCAAGGCGATCCAGGTCCACCCGTTGGTCTGTCACGCGTTCAATGCGGACTTCGACGGCGACCAGATGGCCGTGCACCTTCCGCTCTCCGCGGAGGCGCAGGCGGAGGCGCGCGTGCTCATGCTCTCGGCCAACAACATCCTGTCCCCGGCGAGCGGGCGCCCGCTGGCGACGCCGACGCAGGACATGGTGCTCGGCGCGTACTTCCTGACCTACTCCGAGCACGACCTCGAAGCTCTCGACTCCGAGAAGCTCGCGAAGCAGCTGAAGGTCAAGGGGTTCCCGCGCTTCCGCACCGAGGAGGACGTCGAGTTCGCGGTCGAGTCGGGTGCGCTCGCGTTCCAGGACGTCGTCGAGTACGAGTGGGCCGGTGAGCGGCTCCTGACGACGCCCGGGCGCGTCATCTTCAACGCGGAGGTGGAGCGTGCTCTCGAAGAGGCCCTGGGAGATAGGTCCGGCGGCGACCTCGAGGAGGGTCATCCGTACCTGAACCGGACGCTCACCAAGCGCGAGCTGGACACGTTCATCGGCGATCTCGTCGAGCGCTACGGCCCGAACACGATCGCGGCCGCGCTCGACGTCATCAAGTCGCTCACGTTCCGGTTCGCGACGCGGGCCGGGATCACGATCTCGAAGAACGACATCGTCATCCCGGAGGCGAAGGAGCAGATCCTCGTCGGCTTCGAGGAGGAGGTGGCGAAGGTCGGACGCGAGTACGACCGCGGCCTCATGACCGAGGACGAGCGCCATGAGCGCATCGTCGCCATCTGGACCGACGCGACGAACGTCGTCGCCAACGCCATGATGGAGAACCTCTCCCCGACGAACCCGATCTACATGATGGCCAACTCGGGTGCGCGCGGATCGTTCAACCAGATCCGCCAGCTCGCCGGGATGCGCGGCCTCATGGCCGATCCGAAGGGGCAGATCATCGCACGGCCTATCAAGGCCAACTTCATGGAAGGCCTAACGGTCCTCGAGTACTTCATCTCGACGCACGGCGCCCGCAAGGGCCTCGCCGACACGGCGCTGCGGACCGCGGACTCGGGCTACCTCACGAGGCGGCTCGTGGATGTGTCGCAGGACGTCATCGTGCGGGAGCAGGACTGCGGCACGAAGGAGTTCGTCGAGCTGCCGCTCATCCTCGACGACGTGCCGAACAAGAGCGTCGCCGGGCGGGTCGCGTCGGTGGACATCCACAAGCCGATCAAGGACGGAAAGCCCGGCAAGGTCGTGCTCGTCGCGAAGGGCGAGGAGATCACGATGAGCGCTCTCCGCAAGCTCGTGGAGGAGTTCGGCGAGTACGCCGAGTCAGCCGCGATGCCCGTGCGCTCGGTGCTGAAGTGCCGCAGCGAGTACGGGCTCTGCCGGCGCTGTTACGGGACGTTCCTCGCCACCGGCGGGATGGCGGAGATCGGCGACGCGGTCGGGATCATCGCAGCCCAGTCGATCGGTGAGCCGGGCACGCAGCTCACGATGCGCACGTTCCACACGGGCGGCGTCGCGGGCGACGACATCACCCAGGGCCTCCCGCGTGTCGTCGAGATCTTCGAGGCGCGGAACCCGAAGGGTGCGGGCACGCTCGTCGACGTCGCGGGCAAGGTGGACATCGACGACTCGGACCGGACGATCAAGGTCACCGTGACGCCGACGGCTCTCGACGCGAAGGGCGAGCTCCCGGACCCGAAGGAGTACTCGTTCCCGAGGCGCACGCGGCTGCGCGTGGCCAAGGGGAACTTGGTGGAGCCGGGGGACGCACTCAGTGACGGCTCGCTCAATCCGGCCGAGCTGCTCGACCTCAAGGGCGCGACCGCGACCGAGCTCTACCTCGTCGGCGAGGTGCAGAAGGTCTACAAGTCGCAGGGCGTCGAGATCCACGACAAGCACATCGAGCTCATCGTCCGGCAGATGCTGAAGAAGGTCCGCGTCGACACGAACGGCGACACGGAGCTCCTGCCCGGGCAGCTGGTGGATCGCGTCGTCCTCGAGCGCGAGAACGCCCGCGTGAAGAAGGCGAAGGGCGAGCAGGCGACCTTCGAGCCGATCATCCTCGGCATCACGAAGGCCTCCCTCGCGACCGAGTCCTTCCTCTCAGCTGCCTCGTTCCAGGAGACGACGAAGGTGCTCACCGACGCGGCGATCGAGGGCAAGACCGACCGCCTGAACGGGCTCAAGGAGAACGTGATCATCGGCAAGCTGATCCCGGCTGCGACCGGTCTCAAGCAATACCGTCAGATCTCGATCGAGCCCACCGAGCCGCTGCCCGTCACGTTCGCCCGGCCCGAGGCCGAGGCGGAGCTGCTGGCGGCGCTCGAGGAGATCGGCGAGGGCGACGGCTTCGACCTCGACGCTCTCGGCATCTCGTTCGAGGAGGACATCCCGCTTCCGACGGATGGCGAGCCGGCCGCCGAGGCCCCCGCGGACGAGGAGTAGGAACCGAGGGAAACCGAGTAGGGGTCAGACGGGAGTCTGACCCCTACCGACTTTCATCCGGCTCGCGCGGCGAGGCGGTGACGACCGTGTCGCGTCCCGACACCTTTGCGAGCCCGAGGGCTGCATCGGCGCGCCCGAGCAGGTCGGCCACGTCGTCCGAAGGAAGCAGGGTGGCCACGCCCCCGGAGACCGTCACGACGCCGACATCCGGGAACGGACGCTCGTGGAGCGTGGCCTTGAGCCGTTCGAAGAGTCGCTCGGCGTCGCGGGCCTCCCCGCGCGGGAGGAGGACGCCGAACCGGCCGCCGCCGACCCGGCACGCGAGCCCGTCGCGGTCGGCGACCTCGCGCAGCAGGGCCGCGATGCGGACGAGCACCTCGTCGGCGCCGAGATGCCCGATGTGCGCGTTGATCGTCGTCAGACGGTCGACGTCGAGCAGCAGGAGGGAGATGTCGTAGCGGCCGTTCCGAGCGCGCGCGATGTCCCGCTCGAGCAGGGCGTGAAACGCCCTCCGGTCGTAGAGCTTGGTCACGGGATCGAGCTCGGGAACCGGATCCGGATCGTGCACCTCGAGCGCAGCCTCGAGCGCTTCGCGCGTCCCATTGACGACATTCTCGAGCGTCGTGATGTCCTGTTCCGAGAAGCGCCGGTCGGACGCTCTTGTCAACACGGCGAGCATCCCCGGGCTGTGCTCCTGGCTGAGCAGCGGGACCGCCAGCCCCGAGCGGATGGGCTGGCTTCCGGGTGGTGTCTCCGCCTCGCCGTTGAACGCGACTTGGAGCGCGCGGGCGCCCCGATAGTCGGGGATCCCCATCCGGCCGACCTGCGCGACCTCGGCCTGCGAGAGGCCGACCGTCGCGAGAATCGGCTCGCGTTTCGGGTCGGAGACGACCGCGACGGCGGCATCGACGGACATCCGCTGGCGTGCCAGCTCGAGGAGGCGCATGACGCCGTGCTCGGGAATCGCAGCCGCGGCCGCGTCCGCCGCCGGAACGAGGTTGAGTTGCTGGTGTTGCTGGTGTTGCTGCTGGATGCGAGCGAGGCCGTCGTTGAGGGCTTGCGCGAACTGCGCCAAGCGGTCGTCGTAGCGGCGCAGCATCGTCCCGACGATCAGCTCCTGGTGGCCGAGCAGCCTGCGCGCCGCCGCGAAGAAGAGGCAGATGCAGAGGACGGCGAGGGTGACGGATACGGCGTAGATCGCGATTGTCATGACGTGTGGGGACCGCAGGTTCTCCGCGTTCCCGACCGGTAGTAATAACGCGGGCGTCGGTCGGCAGCCGGAGAAACGTCCCCGGCGCGGAAGCTCGGACCGGTCCGACCGGCGTTGCCGCTAGCCTCGGCGTGATGGAAGCCTCGGCTGTACCCGTTCCCGCTCGCTTCGACCCTCCATCGCCTTCGAACGGCAACGCGCTCGTGCCTTCGGACGGCGCTGCGGAGCTCACGGAGGGGCAGGCCTTCGACGCGATCGAACTGCCGGCCGAGCCCCGCCTCTCCGGCATGACGCTCGCCGCACTCGCGGCCGTCACGGGTGTCGTCGCGATCGCCCTCGGGACGTGGGCGTTCGTCTCGAGCGTCCGCGAGCCGGACACGGTCGAGGTCGTCCAGACGGCTCCGATCTACAGGGCGGCACAGGCGATCTCGCTCCTCTCGAAGCCGAGCACTGAGCGGATCCCACTCGCGGGCTCCCGCGGGAGTGCGATCCTCGCCGTCGGCGAGTCCGGCAGGGGCGTGCTCGTCCTCGACGGCCTCGGGCTCGCTCCCATCGGGCGGTCGTACCAGGCATGGGTCGTCGACCCGAGGAAGCGGCCACGCGAGTATGTCTCGGCCGGGACGTTCACCGGCGTCGAGACGATCGTCCCGCTGAGCGCGCGGGTGCCCCGAGGATGGGTGCTCGGCGTCACGATCGAGAAGTCGGGCGGCGCGTCCGCGCCGACTCAGGCGTTCCGCATCGGCGCGCAGCGGCCGGCCGCCGAGCGCGCCGGGCGCCGCCGGGAGTAGCTCAGGGGCCGGGGCGGTCGACGACGCGCGAGATGTCCGCGCGGTCCTTCCCCTGGTCCTTCGCGCGGTAGAGCGCGCCGTCCGCTCGCTCGAACAGCCCGGCGGCCGTGTCGCCATGTTGCAGCTCGGCGATTCCCGCCGAGAGGCGCAGGCGCTCCTCGTCGGGGCCGAGCGCGGTGCCTCGCATCGAGCTCTGCACGCGCCGGAACAGCTGGTCGGCGTCCTGGGCACTCGACTCGGGGAGGATCACCGCGAACTCGTCCCCGCCGATCCGGCAGGCGACGTCGACGGAACGGACCGCGTCGCGCAGGCGGTCGGCCGCCTGTGCGAGCACGCGATCGCCGGCGAGGTGACCGATCTCGTCGTTGATCCCCTTGAAGTCGTCGACGTCGAAGACGATGAGCGCGAGGTTGCGCTCGTAGCGCTGCGCGCGAAGCACCTCCCGGCGCAGCGTCTCGTGGAAGAAGCGCTGGTTATAGAGGCCCGTGAGCGCGTCGGTCTCGGCGAGCTTGCGCGCTTCGCCGTAGCGGCGGGCATTCTCGATCGCGGGGATGCTGCTCTCGGCCAGGGCTTCCGCACGCTCGATATCGTCGGTCGACGGCTCGTGGTCCGGATTGCGCCAGAACAGCGAGAGCGTGCCGACGGGCGCCAGGTCGCGTCCGATCAGGGGGATGAAGACCCCGCCGCAGATCCGATCGGAGTCGGGCGTCTCGCGGTCGCGGCCGTATCTGTAGGTGACGGTGATCGTCCCCGGCAACGCGCCTGCAACCCCCGATGTCGGAGGCTTCGCCGCCTCCTCCGGGGACATTGCCCGGTTGACGATGGTCGGAGCGACCCCGTGGCCCTCGACCACGACCATCGCGGCTTCGAAGCCCGGTATCTCCATGGCCGCATCGAGCACGCGATCCATGAGCTCGGAGAGATCGATCGAGCCGCCGAGCTCTCCGAAGAGACGGTTCCTGCGGTTCTCCCGCTCGGCGCGCTCGAGCGCCTGCGAGAGGTCCTGCGAGAGTGCGTCCATCTTGAGCCGCATCTCGTCGACGGCTCGCACCAGCTGCTCGCTTTGCTCCGGACCGTCGGAAGCGAAGCGCCGGAGAAGGAGGATCGTCCCGAGCGCGGCCACGGCGCCAAACGCCAAGACGGCGACGATCGCCGTTGTCGATACCGCCAGCACTCCGTTCTTCCCCTGGTACCTCTCGCTCGGATCACACGATCGGGGTACTAATCCTCGAAAGAGGCACCCCGTCGCACTGTACTCACCGACCTGGACGCTGACCAGATGTAAACCGAATGTCGTCGTCTTCGGGCGATCAGTTGGGGGCGTCGGCCGCTCGGTCGGATCGACCCGCGAGCTCCGCTAGGGCGCGCGCGTCGAGCGTGTCGCCGCTCTCGCTGGCCTGCCACTCGACGATGCCGGTCGTGAACGTCGTGTGTCCGCCGGCAGCGAATGTCTGCGCGGCCTCGGCGGTCAGCCGCGCGAAGAAGCGGCGTGCCCCGTCCGCGCTCGTCTCGGGCAGGAGGATCCCGAACGCATCCCCGCGACGGCGGCAGACCGTGTCCGTGACCCGCGTGACGCGCGTCAGCAGCGCGGCGAGCTGGAGGACCCGGTCGGGAGTCGGCTGGTCGACGTCGAGGAGAACGAGCGAGAGCGGGCGCCCGGTCCTGCGCGCCCGCGCGATCTCGCGCTCGAGCTCCGCTTCGTACCCCGGGCGGTTGCCCCGCGTGGTCGGGCGTCGCGACGCGAGGTCGGGCGCGACCTCCTCGGCGAGCTGGCGGAAGGCGACGACTGCGGAGCCGTCAGCCGCGATCCGCTCGAGCAGCTCCTCGAGCCTCGGGCCGACGCGGTCCCGGCCGGGCTCGTCGGCTGCGGCATGCGAGCGCTCCACCGAGTCCCGGATGCTCCGCGAGATCGGTCCGAGCTGCCGCTCGAGCCGTTCCAAGACGGAGGCGTAGCGCTGGGCGCGGACGTTGGCGCGAGCCGCGAGCACCGCCAGCGCGATGAGCCCGGCGACTGCGAAGACGAGTGCGATCACCATCACCATTTCGTGGCCACTGTAGGGAGAGGGGAGGACGTCCGAATTATCGCTCGAAACCCGACTTTGCTACCATCCCGCGGCCTGGTTGGCGGGCACTGCGTGCCTGCCGGCCGTTCTGTGTGAATCCATAGTCGACCTTCGTAGGAGCAGCGTGCCCACTGTCAATCAGCTCGTCCGCAAGGGCCGAAAGAGCCCGAGTGCCAAGACGAAGACCCCGGCTCTCCGGGGAGCGCCGCAGAAGCGCGGCGTCTGCACGCGCGTCTATACGACGACGCCGAAGAAGCCGAACTCGGCGCTCCGCAAGGTCGCCCGCGTTCGCCTCACGAACGCGATGGAGGTCGGCGCGTACATCCCGGGCGAGGGCCACAACCTGCAGGAGCACTCGGTCGTGCTCGTACGCGGCGGCCGCGTGAAGGACCTCCCCGGCTTTCGCTACAAGGTGATCCGCGGCGGGCTCGACTCCGCCGGCGTCACCGAGCGCCGCCAGGCCCGCTCCAAGTACGGCGCCAAGAAGCCCTGAGACCATGCCCCGCCGCGCAGAGATCCAGCCCCGTGAGCTCGAGCCGGACGCGGTCCACGGCTCGGTCCTCGTGACGCAGCTCGTCAACCGGCTGATGCTGGACGGGAAGAAGTCGATTTCCGAGCAGATCGTCTACGACGCGCTCGCGCTCGCGTCCGAGAAGACCGGCAAGTCGGAGCTCGAGCTGCTCGAGGGCGCAGTCAAGAGCGTCACGCCGGTCCTCGAGGTCCGCTCCCGCCGCGTCGGCGGCGCGAACTACCAGGTTCCCATCGAGGTGCCGCAGCGCCGTGCGCGCACGCTCGCCCTGCGCTGGATCGTGCAGAACGCGCGCGAGCGGCGCGAGAAGGGCATGCCCGCCAAGCTGGCCGGCGAGCTCATGGACGCGCTCTCCCAGCAGGGCGGCGCGTACAAGAAGAAGGACGACATCTACCGGATGGCGCAGGCCAACAAGGCCTTCGCGCACTACCGCTGGTAGGGGCCGGGGGAGCGGAGATGAGCGTCGTCACCACATCGGTCGGGCTGGACCGCGTCCGCAACATCGGGATCATGGCCCACATCGACGCAGGCAAGACGACGACGACCGAGCGGATCCTCTACTACACCGGCCGCACCCACAAGATGGGCGAGGTGCACGAGGGCGCCGCGACGATGGACTGGATGGCGCAGGAGCAGGAGCGCGGCATCACCATCACCTCGGCGGCGACGACGGCGGAGTGGCGGGACTACCGGATCAACATTATCGATACGCCCGGCCACGTGGACTTTACCATGGAGGTCGAGCGGAGCCTGCGCGTGCTGGACGGCGCGGTGGCCGTCTTCGACTCCGTCGCGGGCGTGCAGCCGCAGTCCGAGACCGTCTGGCGCCAGGCCGACCGCTACGGCGTCCCGCGCATCGCGTTCATCAACAAGATGGATCGCGTCGGCGCCGACTTCGACGCCGCCGTCCAGTCGATGCGCGACCGCCTCGGCGCGACGCCGGTGCCCATCCACCTTCCGATCGGCGAGGAGGAGGCGTTCAACGGGATCGTCGACCTCGTCGAGATGAAGGCGACCACGTACACGAACGCGCTCGGCACCGAGTTCTCGGTCGACGAGATCCCCTCGCAGCTCCAGGGCGCCGCGGAGGTAGGTCACCACGCGCTCATCGACGCGATCGCCGAGTTCGACGACGAGCTCACGGAGACGTACCTCGAGGACGAGAGCCTCGTGACGCCGGAGATGATCCGTCGCGCGCTCCGCGCCGGGACGCTCGCGGGCCGGATCACGCCGGTGCTCGCGGGCTCCGCGTTCAAGAACAAGGGCGTGCAGCCGCTCCTCGACGCGATCGTCGAGTACCTGCCGAGCCCGCTCGACGTGCCGCCCGTCGCCGGCATCGACCCGAAGAGCGAGGAGGAGTCGACCCGCCCGCCCGCGCTCGAGGCGCCGTTCGCTGCGCTCGCGTTCAAGGTCATGACCGACCCGTACGTCGGCAAGCTGACGTACTTCCGCGTGTACTCGGGCCAGGTCAAGGCAGGCGGGCGCGTCCTCAACGCGACGAACGGGAAGACGGAGCGGATCGGCCGCATCCTCCAGATGCACGCGAACCACCGCGAGGAGCGGGAGGAGATCGGCGCGGGCGAGATCGCGGCCGCCGTCGGGCTCAAGTTCACGACGACCGGCGACACGCTCGCCGTCGACGACGCCCCGATCGTCCTCGAGTCGATGTCGTTCCCGGACCCCGTCATCTCGGTCGCGATCGAGCCGAAGACGAAGGCCGACCAGGACAAGCTGGGCGGCGCGCTCCAGCGCCTGGCGGAGGAGGACCCGACCTTCCGCGTCTCGACGGACGAGGAGACGGCGCAGACGCTCATCGCCGGGATGGGCGAGCTGCACCTCGAGATCATCGTCGACCGGCTGCTGCGTGAGTTCAAGGTCGAGGCGAACGTCGGACGCCCGCAGGTCGCGTATCGCGAGACCGTCACCCGGCCGGCGGAGAAGATCCAGGGCCGGTTCGTCCGGCAGACCGGCGGCTCCGGCCAGTACGGAGACGTCCTCATCAACCTGTACCCGCAGGAGCCGGGAGCGGGCTACGAGTTCGACGACAAGATCGTCGGCGGGAAGGTCCCGAAGGAGTACATCCCGGCGGTCGACGCGGGCATTCGAGAGGCCATGAGCTCGGGCATACTGGCCGGCTACCCGGTCGTCGACATCAGGGTCGAGCTCGTCGACGGCTCGTACCACGACGTCGACTCGAGCGAGCGGGCGTTCAAGATCGCCGGCTCGATGGCGTTCAAGGAGGCCATGAAGCGGGCGCAGCCCAAGCTCCTCGAGCCGGTCATGTCCGTCGAGGTCGACACGCCCGAGGAGTACCTGGGCGACGTCATTGGTAACCTGAACGGCCGTCGCGGTCGGGTCGAGCAGATCGAGCCGACGGCGTCGGGGCAGGTCATCAAGGCGAGCGTGCCCCTCGCGGAGATGTTCGGCTATGCGACCGACCTTCGGTCGATGACGCAGGGCCGGGCGTCGTTCCACATGGAGCCGCACCACTACGAGCAAGTTCCGGTCACGATCGCCGAGGCGCTCGTGCAGGGCGACAAGACAGCGTAAAACCAATCCGGAGGGATCCAGAATGGGCAAGCAGAAGTTCGAGCGCACCAAGCCTCACGTCAACGTCGGCACGATCGGTCACATCGACCACGGCAAGACCACGCTGACGGCGGCCATCACGAAGGTCCTCTCCGAGTCCGGCACGAACACGGAGGTTGCGACCTTCGACTCGATCGACAAGGCTCCCGAGGAGCGGCAGCGCGGGATCACGATCAACACCGCGCACGTCGAGTACGAGACGGAGAACCGCCACTACGCGCACGTCGACTGCCCCGGGCACGCCGACTACATCAAGAACATGATCACGGGCGCCGCCCAGATGGACGGCGCGATCCTCGTCGTCTCGGCGGCCGACGGCCCGATGCCGCAGACGCGAGAGCACATCCTCCTCGCGCGCCAGGTCGAGGTCCCCTCGATCGTCGTCGCGCTCAACAAGGCGGACATGGTCGACGACCCCGAGCTCCTCGAGCTCGTCGAGATGGAAGTCCGCGAGCTGCTCTCGAAGTACGAGTTCCCCGGCGACGACATTCCGGTGATCCAGGTCTCGGCGCTCAAGGCGCTCGAGGGCGACGAGGAGTGGGTGCCCAAGATCCTCGAGCTGATGGCCGCGGTCGACTCCTACATTCCGGAGCCGGTACGCGACGTCGACAAGCCGTTCCTCATGCCGATCGAGGACGTCTTCACGATCACCGGCCGCGGGACCGTCGTCACGGGCCGCATCGAGCAGGGGAAGATGGTCGTCGGCGAGGAGGTCGAGATCATCGGCATCCATCCCGAGGTCGAGAAGACGGTCGTCACGGGTCTCGAGATGTTCCAGAAGACGCTCGACTACGCGCAGGCCGGCGACAACGCGGGCGCGCTTCTTCGCGGGATCAAGCGCGAGGACGTCGAGCGCGGCCAGGTGCTCGCGAAGCCCGGCTCGATCACGCCGCACACGCACTACAAGGCCGAGGTGTACGTCCTCTCGAAGGACGAGGGCGGGCGCCACACGCCGTTCTTCGACGGCTACCGGCCGCAGTTCTACTTCCGCACGACGGACGTGACCGGCTCCATCAAGCTGCCGGAGGGGCAGGAGATGGTCATGCCCGGTGACAACACGAACATGGAGATCGAGCTCATCCAGCCGATCGCGATGGACCAGGGCCTGCGCTTCGCAATCCGCGAGGGCGGCCGCACGGTCGGCGCCGGCGTGGTGACGGAGATCCTCAAGTAGGGGAGAGGCTTGCTTCTCCCCTACTACCACTGAAATGGCACAGCAGAAGATCCGCATCCGACTGAAGGGCTACGACCACCAGCAGGTGGACAAGTCCGCGTCCCAGATCGTCGAGACCGCGCAGCGCACGGGCGCGACGATCACGGGGCCGGTGCCGCTGCCCACGGAGAAGAACGTGTACTGCGTCATCCGGAGCCCGTTCAAGGACAAGGACTCCCGCGAGCACTTCGAGGTGCGGACGCACAAGCGGCTCATCGACATCCACTCGCCCACGCCGAAGACGGTCGACTCGCTCATGCGGCTCGACCTACCTGCCGGCGTCGACATCGAGATCAAGCTCTGAGATGAAGGGCATCCTCGGCAAGAAGCTCGGCATGACGCAGGTCTTCGACCCGGAGACGGGTGCGATGACGCCCGTCACGGTCATCGAGGCCGGTCCCTGCCCCGTGGTCCAGGTGAAGACCGTGGACACGGACGGCTACGACGCCGTGCAGCTCGCGTTCGACGCGGTCGAGGAGCGGAAGGTGTCGAAGCCGGAGCTCGGGCATCTCGCGAAAGCCGGCGTCGGGCCACATAGGCACCTCGTCGAGGTCCGCGGCCATATCGGCCTCGCGGTCGGCGACACCGTGACCGTCGAGTCGTTCGAGCCGGGCGAGGCGATCAAGGTCTCCGGCGTCTCGGTCGGAAAGGGCTTCCAGGGCACGATCAAGCGGCACAACTTCACGCGCGGCCCCGTCTCGCACGGCTCGCACAACGTGCGCGCTCCCGGCTCGATCGGCATGTCCGCGACCCCGTCGCGCGTGTTCAAGGGCCGGAAGATGCCGGGCCGCATGGGCGGCAACCGGGTCACGCAGCCCGGGCTCGTCGTCCACGAGGTCGATCTCGAGCGGAATCTCATGCTCATCCGCGGCTCGGTCCCAGGGCCGGCGAGCGGGATCGTGGAGATCAGGGCGGTCTGACGATGGCGACCAAGCTCGAGGCGCCCGTGCTCGGCGGGACGAAGACGAGGCAGGTCTCTCTCGAGGAGTCCGTGTTCGCGGCCGAGGTCAAGCCGCATCTCGTGCACGAGACCGTGCGCGCGGAGATGAACGCAGCCCGTGCAGGCAGCCAGGGAGGGAAGAGCCGCGGGCTCGTCGCCGGCGGCCGCTCCAAGCCGTGGCGGCAGAAAGGGACCGGCCGTGCCCGGGCCGGTACGACTCGGGCGCCGCAATGGACGGGCGGCGGCATGGCGTTCCCGCCCGGCCAGCGCAACTACGAGGTCAAGGTCAACCGCAAGGCTCGTCGGGCCGCGCTCCGCGGCGCGCTCTCGAACCACGCCTCGAACGGGACGCTCGCGCTCGTGGACGCGTCCGGCTTCGACACGCCGTCGACGCGACAGGCCGCAGAGCTGCTCGAGGGATTCTCGGAGCGACCGACGCTGCTCGTCGCAGCCGAGGACGAGGAGACGCTCGTGAAGTCGTTCCGCAACCTCGACAAGGTGCTCGTGACGGTTCCGGCGGAGCTCGAGGTCGCCGGCGTCGTGTGGGCGCGCTCGCTGCTCGTCAGCGAGGCCGCGCTGCCGCTCGTGCTCGCGCGCGCGGGCCTGTCGGCGGAGGAGGCGAGCGAGTGAGCCTCCATCCGAACCAGGTCCTCCTCGCGCCGGTGGTCTCGGAGAAGAGCTACTCGCTCATCACCGACCGCAAGTACACGTTCAAGGTGCACGAGGACGCGCACAAGACGCAGATCCGCCAGGCGGTCGAGGAGCTCTTCGAGGTCCAGGTGCAGAACGTCAACATCGTGAAGGTGCAGTCGAAGCCGAAGCGGCGCGGGTTCACGAAGGGCCGCCGGCCGGGCTGGAAGAAGGCGATCGTCCAGCTCAAGCCGGGCTTCGAGATCGAGATCTTCGAGGGGGCGAGCGTCTGATGGCGCTGAAGAAGTACAAGCCGACGAGCCCGGGCCGCCGCTTCATGGCCACGTCCGGCTTCGAGGAGATCACGAAGAGCGAGCCGGAGAAGTCGCTGCTCGAGCCGCTGACGAAGAAGGGCGGTCGCAACAACCGCGGCCGGATCACGACCCGGCACAAGGGCGGCGGCCACAAGCGGCGCTTCCGCGCGATCGACTTCAAGCGCATGAAGGACGGCGTGCCCGCGAAGGTCGCCGCGATCGAGTACGACCCGAACCGGTCTGCCAGGATCGCGCTCCTGCACTACGCCGACGGCGCGAAGTCGTACATCCTCGCGCCTGCCCGGCTGCGCGTGGGGGCCACGGTCGAGTCCGGCCCGAACGCCGACATCAAGCCCGGAAACGCGCTTCCGCTCGCGAACATCCCGACCGGAACGCTCCTGCACAACGTCGAGCTGAAGCCCGGCCAGGGCGGCCGGATGGCGCGCTCGGCGGGGTCCTCGGTCCAGCTCGTCGCGAAGGACGGCGACCACGGCGTGCTGCGGCTTCCCTCCGGGGAGCTGCGCCGCGTGCTCCTCGCCTGCCGCGGCACCGTCGGCCAGGTAGGGAACTCGGATCATGCGAACCAGTCCAGTGGCAAGGCCGGGCGCAGCCGCTGGCTCGGCAAGCGACCGTCCGTGCGCGGCTCGGCGATGAATCCCGTCGACCACCCGCACGGCGGCGGCGAGGGCAAGACGAAGGGCGGCCGCCATCCGGTCACGCCGTGGGGCGTCCCAACCCTCGGGAAGCGGACGCGTCGCAAGCACAAGGAGTCCGACAAGCTCATCGTCCGCGGCAGGCGCCGCGGGAAGGAGAAGAGACGCTAGTGAGTAGGTCTTCGAAGAAGGGGCCGTTCGTCCAGGACCGGCTGCTGAGCCGGATCGAAGCCATGAACGCGAGCGGCGACAAGCGGATGATCCGCACCTGGTCGCGGTCCTCGACGATCTTCCCCGAGATGGTCGGGCACACGATCGCCGTCCACGACGGCCGCAAGCACGTGCCCGTGTTCGTGACCGAGCAGATGGTCGGGCACAAGCTCGGCGAGTTCGCGCCCACGCGGACGTTCCGGAGCCACTCCGGCGACCGGCAGGCCCAAGTGAAAAAGAGGACATGAGCAACACGGCGACAGACGACCGCATGCGCGTCCGCGCGCAGGCGAAGTGGGTGCGCACCTCCCCGCGCAAGGCGCGGATCGTGCTCGATCACATCCGGGGCCGCTCGGTGCCGGAGGCGCGCACGGTCCTCGCGTTCACGTCCCGTGCCGCGGCAACGGACATCGCGAAGGTGCTCAAGTCCGCGGTCGCGAACGCCGAGGCGAATCACGGTCTCGACGGGGACGAGCTCATCGTCGAGGCTGCGTACGCCGACGACGGGCCGACGCTGAAGCGCTGGAAGCCTCGCGCTCGCGGCCGCGTCAATCGCATCCGCAAGCGCACGTGTCACGTCACGCTCGTGCTCGTCGAGCAGCCGGAGGAGCAGACGAGGCGCCGCCGCCGCAAGCAGGCCGCGGTCGCCGAGACCGAGGCGCCCGCCACGGACACCGAGACCGATACCGCCGCCGAGCCGAAGCCGAAGGCCTCGACCCGGCGCCGCAAGAAGGAAGGAGCGGCCGCGTAATGGGCCAGAAAGTGCATCCCGGCGGTTTCCGCGTCGGCGTCATCCACGACTGGAAGTCGAACTGGTGGACCAGCAAGCAGGAGTTCTCGGAGTACCTGCTCGAGGACGTGAAGATCCGCAAGCACATCCTCGGCAAGCTCTCCCATGCCGGCCTCTCCGACATCCTGATCCGCAAGGACAAGCAGCGGATCACCGTCGACATCTTCACGGCTCGCCCGGGGATCGTGATCGGCAAGTCGGGGGTCGAGGTCGACGCGCTGCGCCGCGACCTGCACGCGATCACGAAGAAGAACGTGCACATCAACATCAACGAGATCAAGCGCCCCGAGCTCGACGCGAAGCTCGTCGCGCAGTCGATCGCGGAGCAGCTCGAGAACCGCGTCAGCTTCCGGCGGGCGATGAAGCGCTCGCTCGCGTCGGCGATGCGCTCGGGCGCTCAGGGGATCAAGATCACGGCCGCGGGCCGGCTGACCGGCGGCGAGATGAGCCGCCGCGAGATGTACTCCGAGGGCCGCGTCCCGCTGCACACGATCCGCGCGGACATCGACTACGGCCAGGCGGAGGCGAAGACGACCTACGGCCAGATCGGCGTGAAGGTCTGGATCAACAAGGGCGAGATCATGCCGGAGGGCTTCGAGGGCGCCGGCCGCGGCGACTCGCGGCTCGGCGACCAGGACCAGGCCCGGCGGCGCCGCGGCGCGTCCTCCGAGGGCCTTGGCGCCTCGCGCGAGGGCCGCGGCCGTGGGGTCGACCGCGAAGGCCTCGGCATCGTCCCGCGGAAGCGCGGCCGTGGGCAGCGCCCCGGTGGCCGTGCGACGCAACGGCCTCGCCGCGACCTGACGACCGACGCGCCGCCCGAGGCCGAGGCGCAGACCCAGCAGCCGGAGCCCGAGACCCAGGCGCCCGAGACTCAGGCGCCCGAGACGACGCCGGAGGCGGCCGCCCCCGAGGCGCCCGCCGCCCCCGAGACTCCGGAGACGGAGGGCGCTAGCTGATGCTGATGCCGCGCAAGACGAAGTTCCGCCGGCAGCACCGGGGACGGCGCGCAGGCCTCTCGAAGGGCCAGACCGAGGTGCAGTTCGGCGAGTACGGGCTCAAGAGCCTCGAAGCCGGTTGGGTGACCAACCGCCAGATCGAGGCTGCCCGTATCGCCGCGACGCGCAAGATCCGCAGGAGCGGGAAGGTCTGGATCAACCTCTTCCCGGACAAGCCGTTCACGAAGAAGCCGGCCGAGACGCGCATGGGCTCCGGCAAGGGCTCGCCCGAGGGTTGGGTGGCCGTCGTGAAGCCGGGCCGCGTCATGTTCGAGCTCGCCGGCGTGGACGAGCCGCTCGCGAAGGAGGCCCTCCGCCTCGCGGGCCAGAAGCTGCCTGTGAAGACGAAGTTCGTCAGAAGGGAGGCCGATCTCTTTGAGAGCTAGAGAGCTGCGAGCGCTGTCGGACGACGAGCTCGACCGGAGGATGGCCGAGACGCGACAGGAGCTCTTCAACCTCCACTTCCAGACCGCGACCGGCGTGCTCGAGAACAGCGCCCGGCTGCGCACCGCCAAGCGCGAGATCGCCCGCATCCTGACCGTGAAGAACGAGCGAGTACAAGGAACCGTTTGATGGCCGAAGAGAACGAGAACGTGAACGAGACAGACGAGACGCCGGAGGCTCCGGAGGAGGCCGTGGAGGTCGCCGAGGAGACGACCGAGGCTCCCGAGGCCCCCGTGGCCGAGGCCGAGGCCGAAGTCGCAGACGAGCCGGAGGCCGAGGCTGCTGAGCCCGCCACCGAGCCGGAGCCCGAGCCCGCCGAGGCAGAGGCCGAGACGCCCGCGGCGGAGGCCGAGGCGCCTGCCGCCGAGGTAGAGGCTCCAGCGGCCGAAGCGGAGGCTCCCGCCGAGCCCGTGCGGAAGAAGAAGCGCAAGCGCGTCCCGCGCTCGCTTCGTCCTGCCCGAACGCGCCGGAGGCATGTGCCGTCCACCGAGCGGAAGGCGATCACGCGCTTGCCGAAGCCCGAGCACGAGCGTGGACGCCGCCAGGAGCGGCAGGGCACCGTGGTCTCCGCCAACGCGGACAAGACGATCGTCGTCCGCGTCGACACCGTGAAGGCGCACCGGATGTACAAGAAGGTCATCCGCCGGAGCACGAAGCTCCACGCGCACGACGAGACGAACCAGGCGAAGGTCGGCGACATCGTGCGCATCGTCGAGACGCGCCCGCTCTCACGCATGAAGCGCTGGCGCCTGCAAGAGGTCGTGGAGGCCGCGAAGTGATCCAGCAGGAGTCACGTCTTCGGGTCGCGGACAACACGGGAGCGCGCGAGCTCCTGTGCATCCGCGTGCTCGGCGGATCGCACCGGCGCTACGCGCGGGTGGGCGACGTCATCGTTGCTACCGTGAAGTCGGCCACGCCCCAGGGCGCGGTCAAGAAGGGCGAGGTCGTGCGGGCCGTCGTGGTCCGGACGAAGAAGCCCTACGGTCGGGACGACGGCACGCTCATCGGCTTCGACGAGAACGCCGCCGTCCTCATCGACACCCAGTCGAACCCTCGCGGAACGCGCATCTTCGGGCCGGTCGCGCGTGAGCTCCGCGAGAAGAACTTCATGAAGATCGTCAGCCTGGCCCCGGAGGTTCTCTAGCTCATGGCAACCAAGATGAAGGTCAAGAAGGGCGACCTCGTCCAGATCCTTACCGGCAAGGACCGCGGCAAGCGCGGCCGTGTGATCGAGGCGCGTCCATCCGAGCGCCGCGTGCTCGTCGAGAACTTGAACGTCATGAAGCGCCACACGAAGCCGCGCCCGATCCGCGACAGCTCGCGGATGGGCGGCGCCCAGATCCTGCCCGGCGGGATCATGGACAAGCCGGCGCCGGTGCCCGTCTCGAACGTGATGGTCGTCTGCCCGGTCTGCGGGAACGCGACGCGCGTCGGCATCGTCGAGAAGGAGGCCAAGGGCGGCACGGTTCGCGTCCGCGTCTGCAAGCGCGAGGGCTGCGGGGAGGAGCTGGACAAATGAGCGTCGCCGAAGCCCCGACCCCGGAGACGTACGTCGCGCGCCTCAAGGCCCAGTACGAGCACGAGATCCGGTCTCGGCTCCAGGAGGAGCTCGGCCTCGAGTCGGTCATGCAGGTGCCGCGCGTGACCAAGATCACGCTGAACATGGGCGTCGGCGAGGCAAAGACCGACGCGAAGGCGCTCGACGCCGCCGTCGAGGAGCTCACGCTCATCGCCGGCCAGCACGCGCAGATCCGCCGCGCGACGAAGTCCATCGCGAGCTTCAAGCTCCGCGAGGGGATGCCGGTGGGCGCCCGCGTGACGCTTCGCGGGACGCGCATGTACGAGTTCCTCGACCGGTTCAACTCGATCGCGCTGCCGCGCATCCGCGACTTCCGTGGGCTCGACCCGGGCTCGTTCGACGGTCGCGGCAACTACTCGATCGGCATCCGCGAGCAGATCATCTTCCCCGAGATCGACTACGACAAGGTCCCGTCCGTTCGCGGGCTCGACGTCGCGATCACGACCTCGGCGCAGACGGACGAGCACGGGCTTGCGCTTCTCGCCGCGCTCGGCCTGCCCTTCGCCGGAGAGAGAAGGACGGACTAGGACATGGCCAAGAAGTCGCTCGTCGTCAAGCAGAGCCGAGGCTCGAAGTACAAGGTGCGTGAATACACGCGCTGCACGAAGTGCGGCCGCCCGCGCGCGGTGTACAAGAAGTTCGGCGTCTGCCGGATCTGCCTGCGCGAGCTCGCCCACCAGGGCGCCGTGCCCGGAATGACGAAGTCGAGCTGGTAGGAGGACGACGTGCTCACCGATCCCATCGCCGACATGCTCACGCGGATCCGCAACGCGAACCGCGCGCTGCACGGGTCCACCTCGATGCCGACCTCCCGCATGAAGGAGGAGATCGCCCGCATCCTCAAGGAGGAGGGCTACATCGAGGACTACCGCGTCGAGCCCGGCGAGCCCGTCGCCTCGCTCGTGATCGAGCTGAAGTTCGCCCGTGACCGCCGGCGCGTGATCACGGACCTCAAGCGCGTGTCCAAGCCGGGCCGGCGCGTGTACGCGGGCAAGGACCGGCTGCCGCGCGTGCTCGGCGGTCTCGGCACGGCCATCATGTCCACGTCGACCGGCGTTATCACCCACCGCCAGGCCGCCGAGCGCGGCGTCGGCGGCGAGGTGATCGCGTTCGTCTGGTAAGCGGAGCCTGGTAGACGATGTCGAGAATCGGACGCAAGCCGATCGAGCTGCCCGCCGGGGTGTTGGTGGCGCTCTCGCACGGCCGCGTGCAGGTGAACGGCCCGCTGGGAGAGCTCTCGCAGGTCGTGCCCACGCGCATGCTGATCGAGAAGAGCGACGCCGAGGTCACGGTCTCGCGGCCGACCGAGCGCGGCGAGGACCGCGCGCTGCACGGCCTCACGCGCACGCTCATCGCGAACATGGTCGAGGGCGTCACGAAGGGGTTCGAGAAGCACCTCGAGATCCAGGGTGTCGGCTACCGCGCGCAGCTCAAGGGCTCGGACCTCGAGCTCGCGGTCGGCTACTCGCATCCGGTGACGATCACGCCACGCGACGGCATCACCTTCGAGGTTCCGGTGCCGACGCAGATCGTCGTGAAGGGCATCGACAAGCAGAAGGTCGGGCAGACGGCCGCCGAGATCCGCAAGGTGCGCCCGCCCGAGCCGTACAAGGGCAAGGGCATCCGCTACCGCGACGAGCAGGTGCGGAGGAAGGTCGGGAAGCGCGCATGAGCGTCATGACGAAGCGTGAGGCGCGGCTCCGCCGCCATCGCCGCGTGCGAGGCAAGATCGCCGGCACCGCGGAGCGGCCCCGCCTCGTCGTGTTCCGCTCGAACCGCGGGATCTTCGCGCAGCTCGTCGACGACGACACCGGGCGCACGCTGGCTGCGGCGGGCTGGAACGCGCTCGGCAAGCTCTCCGGGTCGAAGGTGGACCAAGCCGGAGCTGTCGGGAAGGCATTGGCACAGGCGGCGAAGGCGGCGGGCGTACAGCGTTGCGTCTTCGACCGCGGCGGCTATCTCTACCACGGACGCGTGCAGGCTCTCGCCGAGGCCGCTCGCGAGGAAGGACTCCAGTTTTGAGCACGAGAGAAGTCGCAGACGCCCGCGAGCTCAAGGAGCGGGTCATCGAGATCAACCGCGTCGCGAAGGTCGTGAAGGGCGGCCGGCGGTTCTCGTTCACCGCGCTCGTCGTCATCGGCGACGAGGTCGACCGCGTCGGGCTCGGCTACGGGAAGGCGCGCGAGGTGCCGCTCGCGATCTCGAAGGCGGTCGAGGACGCGAAGAAGAACATGTTCACGGTGCCGAAGCACGGGCAGACGATCACGCACGAGATCGTGGGGCGGTTCGACGCTGCGCGCGTCGTGCTGCGGCCTGCGAGCGAAGGAACCGGCGTCATCGCCGGGGGCGGCGTCCGCGCGGTGCTCGAGCTCGCCGGAATCCGGGACGTGCTCGCGAAGAGCATCGGCACGACGACGCCGATCAACATGACGCGCGCGACCGTCCAGGGCCTCCGCAGCCTCGTGCGTCCCGAGGACGTGGCCGCGCTCCGCGGGAAGACGATCGCGCAGGTGCTTCCCATCCAGCGTCCCGAGACGAGGGCGCGCGAGGAGGAGGCGCTCGCCCAGGAGCGCGACGACGCGCTGCCTGTTGCGACCGCCGCCGCCGAGCCGCAGGCCGAGCCGGCGACCGAGCCCGCCGCCGAGCCGGCCGCCGAGCCCGCCGTGGAGCCGGAGGCCGAGGAGCCCGCCCCGTGAGCTCGCTGAAGATCACGCAGGTCAAGAGCATCGTCGGCCAGTCCGGCCGCCACCGCGGCACGCTTCGCGCGCTCGGGCTCGGCAAGATCGGCAGCACCGCCGAGCACAAGGACTCGCCGCAGCTCCAGGGCATGCTGCGGCAGGTGAACCACCTCGTGCGCATCGACGGGAAGGACGTCTGATGGCCGACGAGCTCACCCTCTCCAATCTCCAGCCGGCGCAGCCCCGCAAGGACCGCAAGCGGGTCGGGCGCGGGCTCGGCTCCGGCAAGGGCCGCTACTCGGGCCGCGGGATCAAGGGCCAGAAGTCGCGCGCGGGCTCGAACAAGATGCCGGCCGGGTTCGAGGGCGGCCAGATGCCGATCGACATGCGCATGGCCAAGCAGCGCGGGAACACGTCCGCGGACGCGATGCCCGTCGGCCCCTTCCGGACGTACACCCAGCCGGTCAACGTGCGCGACCTCGAGCAGCGGTTCGAGGCCGGCGCCGACGTGACCCCGGAGGCGCTGAAGGCCGCCGGGCTCATCGCAAAGCTCCGCATCGACGTGAAGATCCTCGGCGAGGGCGAGCTCACGAAGAAGCTCTCCATCTCGGCGCACGGGTTCTCGAAGTCCGCGGTCGAGAAGATCGAGGCGGCCGGCGGCACGGTGACGTGGCTCCGCGGCGAGCCCGTGAAGAAGAAGCGCAAGCGGCACAAGACGACCACGGCGGCAGCGGAGGCCGAGACGGAGGCAGAGTCCGCCGAGACCGAGACCGAGGCAGAGGCCGAGACGGAGGCAGGCGAGACCGAGCAGGCGGAGGGCGACGAGAGCTAGATGTTCTCCTGGCTCGCGAACGCGTGGCGCGTCCCGGAGCTTCGCCGGCGTGTCCTCTTCACGGCGATGATCCTCGCCGTGTACCGGCTCGGGTCGTGGATTCCCGCGCCCGGCGTCAACTCGGAGACGATCGAGAACTTCTTCTCGGGCCAGGGCGGCACGATCCTCGGCCTGCTCAACCTCTTCTCGGGTGGCGCGCTCTCGCAGTTCTCGCTGTTCGCGCTCGGGATCATGCCGTACGTCACGGCGTCGATCATCCTCCAGCTCATGACCGTCGTCATCCCGAGGCTCGGCGAGCTGCAGAAGGAGGGCGAGGCGGGCTACGCGAAGATCACGCAGTACACGCGCTACCTGACGATCGTCCTCGCTGCGGCGCAGGCGACGGGCTACGCGTTCCTCTTCCGCGATCAGGGAGCGCTCGATGCAGGCGCGGGCGAGCTGGTCCTCATCGTGACGACGCTGACCGCCGGCACCGCGCTCCTCATGTGGATGGGCGAGCTCATCACGAAGCGCGGGGTCGGCAACGGCATCTCGATCCTCATCTTCGCCTCGATCCTCGTCGGAGCCCCGATCGGCATCGCCGCCTGGTGGAACGGTGGCCCGATGGAGAAGCTCTTCTACCCCCTGATCGCGCTCGGGATCGTCGCGGCCGTCGTCTTCGTGCAGGAGGGCCAGCGGCGGATTCCGATCCAGTACGCGAAGCGCATGGTGGGTCGCCGCATGACCGCCGGCGGCTCGACCTACCTGCCGCTCCGTGTGAACATGGCGGGCGTCATCCCGATCATCTTCGCCGCGGCGATCCTCGCGTTCCCGCCGACGATGGCGCAGTACTTCCCGGCGACGCGGGAGTTCGTCAACGAGTACTTCCAGCCGGGCGACTGGATCTACCTGCTGATCGAGGGAATGATGATCGTGCTCTTCACCTACTTCTACACGGCGGTGCAGTTCAACCCGGTGGACCAGGCGGACAACCTGCGCCGCCACGGCGGCTACATCCCGGGCATCCGGCCGGGGCCGCCGACCGCCCAGTACCTCGACCGCGTGCTCTCGCGCCTGACCCTGCCAGGCTCGCTCTTCCTGGCCGTCGTCGCGGTGGCGCCGAGCCTGTTCATCGCCTACGGGGGCTTTTCGCAGGCGAGCGCCGGCGCGCTCGGCGGAACGTCGGTGCTCATCGCCGTCGGTGTGGCCCTCGACACGATGCGCCAGATGGAGTCGCAGATGATGATGCGCTCCTATGAGGGCTTCCTCCGGTAGGGGGCTCGACCCCCGCGGGCGCGGTATGAGAGTTCTGATTCTGGGGCCCCAGGGGTCGGGGAAGGGAACGCAGGCGAAGCTGATCGCGTCGAGCTACGGCGTGCCGCACGTCGCGACCGGAGACATCCTTCGCGCTGCGATCGCGAACGGGAGCGACCTCGGTCACCGCGTGCGGCCGATCCTCGACCGGGGCGATCTCGTGCCGGACGACCTCATGGTCGACCTCATTCGCGAGCGGCTCGCGACCGAGGACGGGTTCGTGCTCGACGGCTTCCCGCGAACGGTTCCGCAGGCCGAGGCCCTCGACGCGATGCTCGAGGAGATCGAGAAGCCGCTCGACGTCATTCTCCTCCTCGAGGTGTCCGACGACGTAGCCCTCGAGCGTCTCCTCCAGCGCGGCGCGGTCGAGCACCGGGCCGACGACGAGCCCGAGGCGATTCGCAACCGCCTGCGCCTGTACCACGGGCTCACCGAGGCCGTGGTCGACCGCTATCGCGTAGGCGGGAAGCTCGTCGCGGTCGACGGCGAGCAGTCCGTCGAGGACGTCGCTGCGGCAATCGAGACCGCGCTCGCCGGCATGACACCGGAAGGCGTCCGCAGCCCATGATCATCCGGAAGAGCGCGCGGGAGATCGACAAGATGGCGGCCGCTGGAGCGGTCGTTGCCGACACGATCGCCCACGTCGGCTCGCTGCTCGTGCCGGGGGTGACGACCGAAGAGCTCGACGACGCTGCCGGCGAGTTCATCCGCTCGCGCGGGGGCTTTCCCACGTCCCAGGGCTACAAGGGCTACCCGAAGGCGATCTGCATCTCGCCGAACGCCGTCGTCGTGCACGGGATCCCGGACGGGTACTCCCTCGCCGAGGGCGATCTGGTCACGATCGACGTCGGCGTGACGCTCGACGGCTACATCGCGGACAGCGCGTACACGTTCGGGGTCGGCGAGATCGAGCCCGAGGCGCAGCGACTCCTCGACGTGGCGCAGGACGCGCTCGCTGCCGGGATCGGAGAGGCGCAGGTCGGAAATCGCGTCGGCGACGTCTCGCACGCGGTGCAGACGGTCGTCGAGGACGCGGGCTTCTCCGTCGTCCGCAGCCTCGTCGGCCACGGCGTCGGCCGCCATTACCACGAGGACCCGCACATCCCGAACTTCGGCGAGCCCGGCCGCGGCCCGCGGCTCTCCGAGGGCATGACGATCGCGATCGAGCCGATGATCACCGCCGGCGGGTCGGAGATCGTCGTCGGCCGGGACGGCTGGACGATCACCACCGAGGACGGCTCGCTCGCGGCCCATTTCGAGCACACGGTCGCGATCCTGGGCGACGGGCCGCGGATCCTGACGCCTCGCGTCGGCGTCCCCGGGCGCAGCGTAGGCGTCTAGCCTGGAAAGTGGGGAAAAACGAGGTGTGTGCTACGATTGCCACCCGCGGCGCGAGCTGCGAGTTCGTGCCGCCGTTGTATTGTCGAAGCCGTGCCGTCTCCGGGATCGTCCCGGTGCCCGGCCCGGATTCGTAAGCGAGCGAAAGGTGTCGGATCGGTCCGAGTGGTCGGGTAACACACGTGGCAGTCAAGGAAGAGAAGATCGAGGTCGAAGGCGAGGTCGTCGAGGCGCTCCCGAGCACGATGTTCAGGGTGCAGCTCGAGGACGGACACAGCGTTCTCGCCAAGATCTCCGGGAAGATGCGCAAGCACTACATCCGCATCCTCCCCGGCGACCGGGTCAAGGTCGAGCTCTCTCCCTACGACCTGACGCGCGGCCGGATCACGTTCCGACTGAAGTAGGTCTCAGATGAAAGTACGTCCTTCCGTCAAGCCGATGTGCGAGCGCTGCCGTGTCGTCAAGCGCCACGGCCGCACGATCGTCATCTGCTCGAACCCGCGGCACAAGCAAAGGCAGGGGTAGCCACGTGGCACGCATCGCCGGAGTGAACCTTCCGACCCAGAAGCGGCTCGAGATCGGGCTGACCTACATCTACGGGATCGGCCACTCGACCGCGAAGAAGATCGTCCGCGAGCTCGAGCTCGATCCCCAGGAGAAGGTTCGCGACCTGACCGACGAGGAGGTCACGAAGCTCCGGACGTACATCGACGGCGAGCTCGAGGTCGAAGGCGACCTGCGCCGTAACCGGCAGCAGGCGATCAAGCGGCTGACCGAGATCGGCAGCTACCGCGGGATCCGCCATCGCCGCGGCCTCCCGGTTCGCGGCCAGCGGACGAAGACGAACGCCAGGACCCGCAAGGGGCCGACGAAGTCCGTCGGCCGGAGCAAGAAGAAGTAGTGGCGCCGCCTCGGAGATCAGCGGCTCGGGGTCGCACCAGGCGCCGGGTCAAGAAGAACATCGCCGTCGGCCAGGCGCACATCAAGACGTCGTTCAACAACACGATCGTCACGCTCACCGATCGCGAGGGGAACGTCATCGTGTGGGAGTCCGCCGGCTCGGCCGGCTTCAAGGGCTCCCGCAAGTCGACGCCGTTCGCCGCGCAGGTGACCGCCGACAACGCCGCGCGCAAGGGCATGGAGCACGGCCTCCAGAAGGTCGAGGTGTTCGTCAAGGGCCCGGGCTCGGGGCGCGAGACCGCGATCCGGTCGCTCCAGGCCGCGGGCCTCGAGATCCTCGGCGTCAAGGACGTGACCCCGCAGGCGCACAACGGCGTCCGGCAGCGGAAGCGGAGGCGCGTCTAGTGGCCAGGGATCTCGGACCGAAGTGCCGCCTCTGCCGGCGGGAGGGGCTCAAGCTCTTCCTCAAGGGTGAGCGCTGCCTGACCGAGAAGTGCGCGGTCGAGCGGCGCAGCTATCCGCCGGGCGAGCACGGCCGCGGGCGGATCAAGCAGAGCGAGTACCTGCTCCAGCTCCGCGAGAAGCAGAAGGCCCGCCGGTACTACGGGCTGCTCGAGAAGCAGTTCCGGACGACCTACGAGAAGGCGAGCCGCCGGCAGGGCGCGCCGGGTGAGAACCTGCTCCGGATGCTCGAGACGCGCCTCGACAACGTCGTCTACCGGCTCGGGTTCGCGGGCTCGCGCGCGCAGGCGCGCCAGCTCGTGCGCCACGGCCACTTCCGGGTCAACGGGCGGCGCGTCAACATCCCGAGCTTCGGCGTCAAGCCGAACGACGTCATCTCCCTGAAGCCCGGAAGCCCGGTCGAGCAGCTCGTGCGCGACGCGACCGACCTCACGGCCTCGGTCGCCCCGTGGCTCCAGGCCGACCACGACGGGCTGACCGGGCAGGTGCTCCGGCTCCCGGAGCGCGAGGAGATCGACGTTCCCGTCCAGGAATCCCTGATCGTCGAGCTCTATTCCAAGTAGTTGTAGGAGCCGGGCATCCCCGGCTCACGCGAGAGACAGAACGCAGAAAGGATCGACTTGGCTACACGAACCAGCTTGATGGACTTCCAGATCCCGCGGATCGCCCACGAGGAGGCGGACGACCACCGCGGCGTCTTCCAGATCGAGCCGCTCGACCGCGGCTTCGGTCACACGTTCGGGAACTCGCTGCGCCGTGTGCTGCTCTCCTCGCTCGAGGGCGCGGCGGTGACCGCCGTGAAGATCGAGGGCGTAGCCCACGAGTTCACGACCCTTCCGGGCGTCCGCGAGGACGTCATCGACATCATCCTCAACCTCAAGAACCTCATCGTGCTGCTGCACGGCGCGTCGCCCGAGATCGAGGTCTACATCGCGAAGAAGGGCGCGGGAGTCGTGACGGCCGCCGACATCGAGGCGCCGGCCGACCTCGAGATCCTCAATCCCGACCTCGAGATCGCACACGTCTCCGACAAGGGCAAGCTCGAGATGACCCTGACCATCGGCCGCGGCCGCGGGTACGTCCCCGCTGACCTGAACCGAGGGCCGGAGACCGCGATCGGCGTCATCCCGATCGACTCGATCTTCTCGCCGGTGCGCCGGGTCGCGTACGAGGTCGAGGCTGCGCGCGTCGGTCAGCGCACCGATTACGACAAGCTCGTGTTGGACGTCACCACAGACGGCTCGATCGACCCGCGCGACGCCATCGGGCAGGCGGCCGAGATCCTCATCCGCCAGCTCGCGATCTTCACCGATCTCGACCGCATCGAGGGCCTTGCCGAGGTCAGCGCGGAAGCTGCCGCCGAGGCTCCCATTTCGCACGGGATGGAGAACTTCCCGATCGAGGAGCTCGAGCTGGGCGTCCGCTCGTACAACTGCCTGAAGCGCGTCGGCATCGAGACGATCGGGGACCTGACGTCGAAGTCGGAGTCCGAGCTCGTCGCGATCCCGAACTTCGGTCGGAAGTCGATCGAAGAGGTGCGGGAGGCGCTCGCGACGCACGGCCTCGTGCTGAAGGGCGAGGAGTAGCCGAAGTGCGTCACGCGAAGTCCGGGAAGAAGCTCGGGCGGGACTCCGCCCATCGCAAGGCGCTCTACTCGAACCTCGCGGGCGCGCTGATCGAGCACGGCCGGATCCAGACGACGGACGCGAAGGCGAGGGCGGTCAAGCCGTTCGCCGAGAAGATGATCACGCTCGGCAAGCGCGGCGACCTGCACGCGCGCCGGCAGGCCCTCGCCGCGCTCCGCTCGAACGACATCGTCCATCGGCTCTTCCAGGACGTGGCTCCGCGCTTCGCCGACCGGCCAGGCGGCTACACGCGCATCGTCAAGCTCGGCCCTCGTCAGGGCGACGCGGCGAACATGGTCTACCTCGAGCTCGTCGACCACGAGCCCGTCGTCACGACGCTCGCTCCTCGCGCCCCGCGCGACGAGGAGACCGCGCCGGCCGAAGCGTAGGACGCACGCGTGTCCGGGGGCGAGCTCGAACAGCTCGTTCGCCGCTGGGACGAGCGCCTCGTCTCCGGGGACGACGGCGGCTGGGGCTGGCCCGTCGGAGAGCTCGGCACGGTCCTCCGCCCCGGGGCATCGGAGCCCGAGCTGGAGGCGCTCGAGCGCCGGCTCGGCGTTTCACTTCCGCCTTCCTATCGCGCCTTCCTCGCGGCTTCGAACGGGGCGTGGGCCCAGGCCGGCTGGGGGATCCGGGGGCTGGAGGAGCCGCCCGAGGATCTCGAGCACGCCCTCGGCTTCCTCGATGCGTCCCGAGTGGGCTGGTTTCGCGACCGCGAGCCGAGCTACGTCGACATCTGGGGTTACACGGACCACGGAGGCCTCGTCGAGGACACGCCGCCCCACTATGCGTTCACGTGTTTCGTGCCGGAGGCCGAGTACCTCGATCACGCGCGGACGCAGGATCCCATCGAGGCGAAGGCGGGCCACGTTCGCTACGCGCTCCAGATCAGCGGCGACGTGGACGGATACACGATCCTGCTCAACCCGCTCGTCGTCGATCCCAGCGGCGAGTGGGAGGCGTGGGACTTCGGCTCGAAGCTGCCGGGAGCGATGCGGTATCCGTCCTTCGCCGCGCTGATCGAGGCGGACCTCGCGCGCAAGGGGGAGGAGGAACGGCATTCCGCGGCCGCCCTCGAGAGCTCGCGTGCGACGTTCGAGGATGCGTCGCGGCCGCTGGAGGAGCGGACACCTGCGGCCGCCATGCTCGTGTGGCACGGAGAACGCGAGCGTGCCCTCGCATTCCTGGTCGAGGTCCTCGGGGACCGAGCAGCGCCGGTCGAGGCGCGGCAGTCCGCCGCCAGCGCGCTCGGCAGCGTCGACGACCCGCGAGTGCTACCGGCGTTCGTCGACGCGGTCGTCGACGCAGAGCCGCGGCTGCAGGCGGCTCTCGTCCCGCCTCTCGCGGCGAGCGACGAGCCGGAGGCGCGCCGGGCCGCTCTCTCGATCCTGACTGCGCCCGACGTCGAGGACTGGGTGATCAGCTCGATCTGGCCACGCGGAGCCGAGACCGTCTGGCAGGCGTGGAACCTCACCGACGACCCTCGCCTGCTCGTCAAGCTCGCGTACTGCGGCGACACCCGCGTCTCGGAGCCGCTCGCGCAGGCGATCCTGGATTCGAGCGTCGAGCCAGAGCACCGGGAGTCGTTGATCCGGTACGCGTGGTGGCCGCGTGATCCGTCGGTCGTTCCGGCGTTGATTGCGGCCGCCGAGCTGCCGGACACGCAACTCGTCCCTCTCGGCGACGCGCTGCTCAAGTTGGGAGCTGAGGACGACGGCGTGGCCGTGCTCGCGCGGGCGGTCCGCGCCGGCGAGGGCTACGGGCAGGGGGCGTCGGAGCTCGGCTGGACGCGCCGGCCCGAGGCGCGGGCGGCGCTGCTCGACGTCTTCCGGACGGATCCGACGCCGGCTCTGGCTCAGGCGCTCGGCTGGTTCGACGACTCCGAGGTTGCCGCGGCGCTTGCCGAAGCTGCCTCCAACCCCGGGTTGGGGCTGGCCTGCGTCGACGCGCTGGAGAAGTTGGGAGGCTCGGCCGGACGCGACGCGCTCGCCGGGCTCGCGGCAGAGGGCGATCTGTTCGCGGCGCGGGCGCTCGCGAGGCAGCGCGACGAGCGCGCGCTCGAGCCGCTGCTGGAGGCGCTGTCGAGCGAGGATCCCGCCCTGGCCTTCGAGGGCGCGGACGGGCTGCGCGACCTCCGCTCGCACGCCGCCGCGCCCGCGCTCCTCGCCGCCGTGAAGTCGCCCGTCTCCGACGACGTCGCCGCCTGCGCGGCCCATGCGCTCGTCTCGATGCGGGCGGACGAGGCGGACGACGCGCTCGCGTCGCTCGCGGGCAGCGCAAGCGATCCGCTTCGCCGGCTGGCGGAGATCTGGCGGTAGCCCGAGTACGCTCAAGGCGTGCTCTTCCTGATCGGACTCCTGCTCGCGATCTTCGTCCTCCCGTCGCCCTGGGGGCTCGTCGCGGTCGTCGTCGGCGGCGTGCTCGACCTGGCCGAGACCGGCTTCTTCCTGTGGTGGTCGAAGCGAGAACGCGCGACGGTCGGTGTCGAGACACTGGTGGGGCGCGAGGGCATCGTTCTCTCCGACCTCTGGCCGGAGGGACAGATCAAGATCGACGGTGAGATCTGGAGAGCGCGGTGCGAGGGCGGATGCGACACGGGCACGCGGGTCGTGGTCCGGTCGATCGACGGGCTGACGCTCATGGTCGATCCCGCCTGAGGACGCGCGCGCTACCCTGGCCGCGTGCGGGCCCTCGGCCTCGTCCTCGTCGGTCTCGTGCTCGTCCCGCTCGCCGGCGCCGCCTCGAGCCAGTGGGGGCAGCGCGCGCCCGTGCCGCTCGCGCGAACCGAGGTCGTCGCCGCGACCGTCGGTCGGGAGATCGTGGTGCTCGGCGGAAGCCCGCTCGGCGGAGGCGCGTCGACGCGAGTCGATGCCTACAACCCGGCTCGCAACACGTGGCGGCGGCTCCCGAACCTCCCCGAGGGCCTCCACCACGGGATGGCCGTCGGGGCGCAGGGCCGGCTGTACGTCGTCGGCGGCTACAGGGCCGACGGCGTGCCCCGGCGGGGCATGCACGTGCTCCAGGGGAAGAGGTGGCGGCCGCTTCCACGCATGCCGTACTCGCGCGCGGCGGCCGGTGCGGCCTTCGTGGGCGGGAAGATCGTCGTCGCCGGAGGTGTGACGGCGGGCGGGCTGGCGCAGAAGGCGCTCTCCTTCGACGTCCGTACGAGACGGTGGAAGACGGTTCCCGGGCCGACGCCGCGCGAGCATCTCGGCGTGACGTCGCTCGGGGGCGTCGTCTACGCGGTCGCAGGTCGCAAGGCCGGAATCGACACGAACCTTCTCGACTTCGAGTCCTACAGGCCGGGCGACCGGAGCTGGCGGCGGCTTCCGGCCGTGCCCGACCCGCGCGGCGGGACGGGCGCGGCGGGGCTCCTCGGCCAGATCGTGTCCGTCGGCGGCGAGGAGCCGCAGGGGACGATCAAGGAGGTGCTCGCGTACCGCGTCTCCACGCGCCGGTGGTCTCAGCTCGACGACCTGCCGACGCCGAGGCACGGCCTCGGCGTCGCGGCCCTCGGCGGCCGCGTCTACGTGCTCGCGGGCGGCACCGAGCCGGGCCTGACCGTCAGCACGGCGAACGAAGTCCTGCGCGTCGCTCCGTAGTCAGTCCCACGCGACGGGCAACGAGGCGAGGCTGCGAAAGAGCGGGATCGGGCGCCAGTAGAGGTCCTCCTCCGCGATCGCGAGCCGGAGCGTGGGCAGCCGGTCGAAGAGCGTCCGCAACGCGATCTCCGACTCGAGGCGCGCGAGCGGCGCGCCGAGGCAGAAGTGGGGGCCACGGCCGAAGCCGATGTGCTTCGAGTCGCCGCGCGCGAGGTCGAGGCGATCGGGATCGGGGAAGCGCTCCGGGTCGCGGTTCGCCGAGCCGATGACCGCGATGACGAGGTCGCCTCGCCGGATCGTCTGCCCGCCGACCTCGACGTCCGTCGCGGCCCAGCGCGTGATCGAGCGCTCGACCGGGCTGTCGAACCGCAGCAGCTCCTCGACCGCCGCGGGGAGCAGCGCGGGCTCGGCGCGCATCCGCTCCAGCTGCTCGGGATGGTCGAGGAGCGCGCGCACGCTGTTCCCGATCAGGCTGACGGTCGTCTCGTGCCCGGCGACGATCAGGAGCACGACCATGCTGAAGAGCTCGTCCTCGCTCAGCGTGTCGCCCGCCTCCTCGGCCTGCACGAGCGCGCTGACGAGGTCGACGCCCGGGTCGGCGCGACGCCGTTCGAAGAGCTCGTGCAGGTACGCGAGGAACTCCTCGATCGCGACGGAGAAGCGCTGTCGCTCCTCGTCGGTGAGCGCGGGGCTGACGAAGAGGTTCGACCACTCGCGGAACCGGTCGCGATCCTCGACGGGAATCCCGAGGAGCTCGCAGATCACGATGATCGGGAGCGGGAAGGCGTAATCGTCCACGAGGTCCATCTCCCCGCGTGGCTCGATCTCGTCGATCAGCTCGTCCGCGATGACCTGGATCCTCGGCCGGAGCCCCTCGACGATGCGCGGCGTGAACGCTTTCGTCACGAGCCGGCGCAGGCGGCGGTGCTGGTCGCCGTCGGTCGTGAGCACGTGCGTGCTGATGCGAGAGTCGGCCTGCAGCGCGCCACTCGCACGGCGGGCCTCGAGGTCGTCGGGCATGAGCGCGTTCTCGGGATTCAGCACGAACCGTGTGTCGTCGAGGAGGACGGCCATGACGTCCTCGTACCGGGTCAGGAACCAGATCGGCGTCGTCCCGTCGAGGCCGGGCTGCCGGAGGACGGGGTCGTGCTCGCGCATCGCGGCGAACGTCTCGTGCGTCTTTTCGCGGAACTCGGACGAGTAGAGGTCGTACTTGCGCTCTTCCATAGGCTCACATCCTCGCACGCCATGATCCTCAAGCTCACACTCGAGTACGACGGCACCGGGTTCCGCGGCTGGGCACGCCAGCCCGGTGAGCGGACGGTCGAGGCCGTCGTGCGCGAGGCGCTCGACGTGGTCTTCCCGAAGTGGGAGGAGCTCGCGGTGGCGGGGCGGACCGACGCGGGAGTCCACGCGACGGGGCAGGTCGCGAGTGTCGGCGTCGAGGGCGGGCCGCCCGTCGAGAGGGCCGCCGAAGCGCTCACGGCGGCCCTGCCCGACGACGTCGCCGTGATCGCGGCGAAGGCGGTGGACGGAGACTTCCACGCTCGCTTCTCCGCGCGGTCGCGCTCGTACCGCTACCGCGTCCTCGCGCGTCGCCAGCGGGCACCGCTCGAAGCGCGCCGCGCCTTGTGGTGGCCGCGGCCGGTCGACCTCGACGCGCTGAGCGCGGCCGCGAATCTGCTCCCCGGGCAGCACGACTTCCGCGCCTTCACGCCGACCGAGACACAGCACGAGGTCTTCGTCAGGAATGTCCTCGCGGCCGGCTGGGAGCGCGACGGTGACCTGCTCGGCTTCACGATCACCGCGGACAGCTTCCTCCGGCACATGGTGCGGACCCTCGTCGGGACGATGCTCGAGCTCGGGCCGCGGGCACCCGAGCGGATGGGCGAGCTCCTCGAAGGCCGCGCGCGCGACGAGGCGGGCTGGTCTGCCGCACCCTGGGGCCTCTACCTCGAGCGGGTCGGCTACTGACGCGTGGCTACGATCGCGCCGTGCGCTTCCCCGTCGTCCTCTTCGACCTCGACGGCACGCTGATCGACTCCGGGCCGATCATCCTCGCGTCGATGCAGCACGCGACACGGACCGTGCTCGGCCGCGACATCGCGTACGAGGAGCTCGCGGCGACGGTCGGCGGGCAGGGGCTCGTCTCGCAGATGCACGCCCTCGACCCCGATCGCGTCGAGGAGCTGCTCGAGGCCTACCGCGCGCACAACGACCCGCTCCACGACACGCTCGAGGCGTTCGACGAGGTGCTCGCGCTGCTCCCGCGCCTGCGGGCGGAGGGGAGGAAGCTCGGGATCGTGACCGCGAAGCGGCACCGGACCGTGGGCCTCGCGGTCGACCGCTTCCCCGAGCTCGAAGACGTCGACGTCGTCATCGGGTACGAGGACACGACACGTCACAAGCCCGACCCGGACCCCGTGCTCGCCGCGCTCGACCGCCTCGACGCGGAGCCGGGACAGGCGGCCTACGTGGGCGACTCGCCCTTCGACATCCGGTCGGCGAAAGCCGCGGGCGTGTTCGCCGTGGCCGTCGGCTGGGGCGGGATCCACTCCGACGAGCGGCTGCTCGCCGAGGAGCCGGACGCGTTCGTTCGCGAGCCCCGCGAGCTGTTCGATGTCCTCTAGAACGACCTCTCCGAAGAAGCGTGTCGAGGAGTTGCGCCGCCTCGTCGCGCACCACAACTACCGCTACCACGTCCTCGACGACCCGGAGCTCTCGGATGCCGCGTACGACGCCCTCTACGACGAGCTGAAGGCGCTGGAGGAAGCACACCCGGAGCTCGTCACTCCCGACTCGCCGACGCAGCGGGTCGGCGCGCCGCCGGCGGCCGGCTTCACCAAGGTCGAGCACCTCTCGCCGATGGGCTCGCTCGAGAAGGTGACGACGGCGGAGCACCTCGAGAAGTGGGCCGACGACGTGCGCAAGCGGCTCGGCACCGACGAGCCGGTCGCGTACGTGATCGAGCCGAAGATCGACGGCTCCGCGGTCTCCCTCGTGTACGAGAACGGCGTCCTGGTGAGCGGAGCGACGCGTGGTGACGGGTTCCGCGGCGAGGACGTGACCGGCAACCTGCGGACGCTCGAAGCGGTCCCGTTGCGCATGCTCCTGCCCGGTCGCGAGCGGCCGCCGGCCGTGCTCGAGGTGCGCGGCGAGGTCTTCTTCCCGCTCTCCGGCTTCGGCCGCTTCAACGAGGCGCAGGTCGCGGCGGGCAAGAAGCCGGCGCCGAACCCGAGGAACGCCGCCGCAGGCTCGCTGCGCCAGCTGAACCCCGCGATCACGGCAGAGCGCCCGCTCTCGATCTACGTCTACGGCGTCGGCGTGCGTGACGCGTCAGGCCCGCAGACGCAGTGGGAGACGCTCGCCTGGCTGCGGGAGCGCGGCTTCCGGACGAACCCGCACGTGGAGCGGCTGGAGACGATCGAGGCGGTCGCGGAGGCGTGCGCGGCGTGGGAGGCACGCCGCGGGCAGCTCGACTACGAGATCGACGGGATCGTGATCAAGGTCGACTCGTTCGCCCAACAGGAGGCGCTCGGCTCGCTGCACGGCCGGCCGCGCTTTTCGCGCGCGTACAAGTGGGCGCCGACGGCCGGGACGACCCGGCTCGTCAAGATCCACGTACGCGTGGGGAGGACCGGCGTGCTCAACCCGCTGGCGGAGCTCGAGCCGGTGCACATCGGCGGCGTCACCGTGACGAGCGCGACGCTCCACAACGAGGACGACATCCGGCGGAAGGACATCCGGGAGGGCGATCTCGTAATCGTTCAGCGTGCGGGCGACGTGATCCCGCAGGTCGTCGGCCCTGCCGGCGAGCACGAGCCGGGAACGAAGCCGTGGCGGATGCCGAAGCGCTGCCCGCTCTGCGGCACGGCGGTCGTGAGGCCCGAGGGCGAGGTCATGCACCGCTGCCCGAACCGCGCCTGCCCCTCCCGCGGGCTGGAGACTCTCTACCACTGGGTCGGCGGTGCGCTCGACATCGAGGGCGTCGGCGGCGAGACGGTGAAGAAGCTCTGGGACGAGGGCCTCGTGCGCTCGCTCCCGGACCTCTACCGTGTGACAACCGAGCAGCTGCTCGCGCTCGACGGCTTCGGCGAGATCTCCGCCGTGCGTGCGCTCGAGTCGATCGAGCGCTCGAAGGAGCAGCCGTTCTCGCGCGTCCTGCTCGGCCTCAACATCCCGAAGGTGGGGTGGATACTCGCGCGGAACCTCGCGAACCACTTCCGGACGGTCGATGCGCTGATCGCGGCCGGCCCGGAGGACCTCGAGGAGGTCGAGGGCATCGGCCCTGACCGCGCCGCGCTCATCGCCGAGTGGTTCGCCGACGAGGAGAACCAAAAGCTCGTCGAGGAGCTTCGGAGCCTGGGCCTCCAGCTCGCGACGGACGAGCCCGAGCTTCCTGCCGAGGGCCCGCTGACGGGCAACCAGTACGTCCTCACGGGCACGCTCGAGGGCTACACGCGCGAGGAGGCGAAGGCCGCGCTCGAGGCGCTCGGAGCGAAGGTCGCGGGCTCGGTCTCGAGCAAGACGACGGGCGTGATCGTGGGCGAGAGCCCGGGCTCGAAGGCGCAGAAGGCCGCCGACCTCGGCGTGCCCGTGCTCTCCGAGGAGGACCTGCGCGCGCTCCTCGCTAGAGGGTCGTAATCGGAGCGATCACCGAGCGATTGCGGCCGCGCGAAGCCGGCCGCCTTTAGGTCCTTTGCTCTTTCGCGCGACCGGAATCCCCGCTCGGGGATTCCGGTCTTGCGCACAACCTAGTTCCGCGCGAGGATCGTGACGAACCGGTCCTGCGCCTGGCGCGCGGACCAGTACGGGACCGGCGAGCCGTTCTGGATGATCGCGAACACGTAGCGCCCGCGGACGAACCCCGCCAGGGCGGACGACGCGCTCGTGGTGCCCGTCTTCGCGATCACGCGTCCGCGCGTCGGGCGACGGTCGAGGCGGCGCTCGAGCGTCCCCGAGACGCCGGCCACCGCGAGCGAGGCGACGAACGCATCCCGGATCGCGGGATCGTCGGCGCCCGCGCGGAGGATGGCGACGAGCGCGCGAGCTGTGAGGCGGTCGAGGCGCGAGAGCCCCGATCCGTCCACGATGCGCACCCCCGCGACGGGGACTCCGGCCATGCGCAGCTCCTCGCGCACGACTCGTGCGCCGGCAGCGCTCGAACCAATCCCGTCCACGCTCGCCCCGAGCTCCTTGAGGAGCATCTCCGACACGAAGTTGTCGCTCTCGCGATTCATCCTTCTGACGATCGCGACGAGTGGCTCGGAGAGATCCTGGGCGAGCGGAAGGCCGTTCGCGGGAGCGCGCCCCGTCGTGATCCGGCCGGCCACCGTGACACCGCGCCGCGCGAGAGCCTCCTTGAAAGAGCGCGCGGCGGCGCCGGCGGAGCCGTTCGGGCCCGCGAGGTCGAGATCGTCGACCGAGAGCGCGGAGAGCGGCGGCGACTCGAGGCCGAGGAAGGACGGCTTCCAGCCCGGCGCGTCGCGTCTCGCGTCGAAGTGGCGCTCGTCGGCGACGACGTGGCCGGAGATCCGGCGGATGCCCCAGGCGGCGACCTCACGGGCGAGGAGCCGCAGATCCCGGTACCGCAGCGTGGGATCGCCGCGGCCGACGAGGAAGAGGCTTCCCCGCCACACGCGACCCTGGAGCTGTCCCTTGCCGACGACCTCGGTCCGGAACCGGTAGCCCGGCCCGAGGAGCCGCAGCGCCGTGAACGAGACCGCGAGCTTCTCCGCCGAGGCCGGGGCGAGCGCGCGTCCGGCATTCGCTTCGTAGACGGCTGCGCCGGTGCTCAGGTCGACGGCGAGAGCCGCCGTCCGGTCCCGGGCGACGCCCGGCGCGGCGAGCGCGCGCGCGAGTGCCCGGGACAGGTCCGGGCTCGCGGCCGAGGAGGAGTTGGCGTCCGTGGGCGCAACGACGGCGACGAGCGTCGCCGCGAGCGCGGCCAGGCGTCGGAGCGAAAGCACCCGCATGCTTGTAGCGGAAGCGGCCGCTGGACGGTGTTAGGACGTGTCCGAAGCCCGCTCGGAGAGCCACATTTCGAGGGATTTAGAAAGTGCCAGTTTGCACGGATTTTCCCGCTGGTTGTCGGTTGCAGGCGTCCGACGAGGCTGCTAGGCTCCCCGACTTGTGACGGGCCAGACCGCCACCGGCGGGTCTGTTCGGAGTCGGCGCGAGATCGGCATTGGGGGCGCGACGACCGGATGGACGCCGATTCTCGTGCTTCTCGTGGTTCTCACCGCGGCGCTCCTGCTTGCCGTGGGACCGGCGACCGCAGACCCCGACATCCAGTCGAAACGGGCGCAGGCCCAGGCGATCATGGCCGAGCTCGACGAGCTCGACGCGAGCCTGGCCGTATCGATCGAGGCGTACAACGGCGCCAACGTCGAGCTCGACCGGATCGACGGCGAGCTCGGCAAGAACCTGCGGCATCTCAAGACCGCGAAGAAGAGCCTGAAGGTCTCGCAGAAGCGGATCGCGACCCGCCTGCGCGAGCTCTACGTCATGGGCGAGAGCGACTCGACGCTCGACGTCCTGCTCGGCTCGCGGAGCCTCGACGACGTCATCGCGAGGCTCGAGGCGATCCAGCGCGTGTCGAAGCTCGACGCGCGGATCCTCGCGGCGGTGAAGAAGTACAAGGCCGAGGTCGAGGCGCATCGCCGGACGCTGAAGGACGCGCGGCAGCAGCAGGCCGAGGTCGTCGCCGACCGGGCCGCGCAGAAGGCGTCGATCGAGGCGCAGCTCAGCGACCGGCAGCAGCTCTACAACTCGGTCAAGGAAGAGATCGACGCGATGGTCGCGGCAGAGCAGCGCCGGCAGGCGGAGCTGGCCGCGCAGGCCCGCGCTCGGGCCCGGGCGGCGGAGCTCGTGGCCCAGACCGAGCGGGAGGCACCGCTTGCGACCACGGTGTACCCGGAGACGGTCGTGGAAGCCGCTCCACCGCCGGACGGGAGCAGGTCCTCGCAGGTCGTCTCGATCGCGCTCCAGTACCTCGGCGTCCCGTACGTCTGGGGCGGCATGAGCCCGTCCGGGTTCGACTGCTCGGGGTTCACCGCGTACGTCTACGCGCAGGTCGGCGTCTCGCTGCCGCACCACGCGGCGTCGCAGTGGAACTACGGCACGCCGGTCGCGTACGACGATCTCCAGCCCGGCGACCTCGTCTTCTTCAGCGGGCTCGGGCACGTGGGGATGTACATCGGCGGCGGCCAGTTCGTCCACTCCCCGCACACCGGCGACGTCGTCAAGATCTCGAGCATGTCGGAGCGCGGGAGCAGCTTCGTCGGCGCGCGCCGCTATCTCTGACGCTCAGACGTAGAGCTCTTCGAGCGCGTCGGAGAAGTGCTCGAGCACGGCCCGGCGCCGCAGCTTGAGCGTCGGCGTGACCTCGCCGTGCTCCATCGAGAAGTCCCGCGGGAGGACGACGAAGCGCTTGACCTGCTCGAAGCGGGAGCGCTCGCGATTCGCCTCGTCGACGATGCCCTGCACGAGCGCCTGGACTCGCTCGTCGCGCGCGAGCGACGCGAGATCGCCGTCGATGCCCTGCGCCTCGGCCCACTTCGCGATCTCGACTTCGTCGAGCGTGATCATGGCCGCCACGTAGGGCCGGCGGTCACCGACGACGAGCGCCTGTGAGACGTACTTCGACGTCTTCAGGTCGTTCTCGATGTTCTGCGGGGCGACGTTCTTGCCGCCGGCGGTGACGAGGATGTCCTTCTTCCGATCCGTGATCGTGATGAAGCCGTCCTCGTCCACCTCGCCCACGTCTCCGGTCCGGAGCCAGCCGTCGTCCGACAGCACCTCCGCCGTCGCCTGCGGGTCCTTGAAGTATCCGGCGAAGATCGTCTCGCTGCGCACGAGGAGCTCGCCGTCGTCGGCGACCTCGACCTCGAACCCCGGCAGCGCTCGGCCCACGGTCCCGAACCGGTAGCCCGCGGGCCGGTTCGAGGCGCACGCGGTCGTGCACTCGGTCAGCCCGTACCCCTCGAGGATGCGGAGGCCGATGCCGTCGAAGAACTCCGCGATCTCCCGTGCGAGCGGCGCCCCGCCCGAGATCGGGACGCGCAGCCTGCCTCCCAGGCGCTCGCGCACCTTCGAGAACACGAGCCGGTCGGCGACCTTGTGGCGCAGCGCGAGCCCGCGCGGGACGGGCTCTCCGGCGCCTTCGAGCCGGCTGACCTCACGTCCGATCGGAAGCGCCCAGTCGATCAGCCGCCGCTTCGTGCCCGTGGCCTCGTCGAAGCGCGCCTGCACGGCCGAATAGACCTTCTCGTACACGCGGGGGACGCTGGGGAGCACGGTCGGGCGGACCTCGAGCATCGCCTCGCCGACGCGAAGCGGGTCGGGCAGGAACGCGATCGGGAAGCCCACGTAGGCGCCGGTCAGGAGCATCAGCCGCCCGAAGTTGTGCGCGAGCGGGAGATAGAGGAGCATCAGGTCGTCGTCGCGGTAGTGGTCCTCCATCGAGTCGACGACGCTCGCCATCGCGTAGTAGTTGCGGTGGCGGAGCATGCAGCCCTTCGGCGGCCCGGTCGTCCCCGAGGTGTAGATGATGGTGTACAGGTCCTCCTCGTCGATCGCCGCCGACGCCTCGTCGAGCGCGGTCGGGTTCGCCGCCGCGTAGTCGCGGCCGTGCGCGGCGAGCCCGGGGAGATCGTGGAACGTGAGCACGTGCTGGAGGTTCGGCAGCTCGTCCGTGACCGCCTCGACCTTCGCGAGCTGGTCGGCGTCGCCGCAGACGACCCCGACTGCCTCCGAGTGCTCCAGGAGATACGCGACGTCGCGCGGCGCGCTGTTCGCGTAGATCGGGACGCCGACCGCGCCGACGTGCGCGAGCGCGAAGTCCATGAGCGCCCAGTCGAGGTCGTTCTGCGCGAGGATCCCGAACGCGTCGCCCTTGCGGACGCCGCGTGCAAGCAAGCCGTTCGCGTAGGCCCGGATGCGCTCGTCCGCTTCCGCCCACGAGACTTCCCGCCAGCCGTCGCCCGACTCGGCGAGGTACGCCGGCCGTGGACGCTCGGCGGAAACCGCGTCGCGCCAAAGGCGCGCGATCGTCCGTCGTCCGCTCTGCGGCTGGGTCGCCGCCACCGCCGGTGCCGTCTCGGTCACTTCTCTGAGCTTACTGAGAGGGGTTCGGCGCCGGAAGGCGAATCGTGTTGGTCCCAGCTGTTGCGCGACCCCTAGACTTACGCCCATGCGAACCTCCTGGAACGGATCCCTGAGCTTCGGCCTCGTGTCGATTCCCGTCGGGCTCGCCCCGGCGACGAAGCCGGCCGCGCGCCAGTCCGACGTCTCCTTCCGGCTCCTGCACCGCGAGTGCGCGACGCCGATCAAGCAGAAGCGTTGGTGCACCTTCCATGACCGCGAGGTCACGCAGGACGAGATCGTCCGCGGCTTCGAGGTGACGAAGGGCCAGTTCGTAATCGTCGAGGACGCCGACCTCGAGGCGATCGAGCGCCACGACGACTCGCGCTCGATCGAGATCCGGCGCTTCGTCCCGGACGCCTCGGTCGACCCGATCTTCTTCGACCGCCACTACTACCTCGTGCCGGGAGCTGCGGCTGCGCAGCGCCGCCCGTACGTCCTCCTCCTGGAGGCGATGCGGAAGACGGAGACCGCCGCGCTCGGGCGTTTCGTCCGCGCGGGCCGCGAGAGCCTCTGCCTCGTGCGCGCGAAGGACGACGCGCTCGCGCTCGAGACGCTGTTCGTCGCGGAGGACGTCTACTCGCAGGCCGAGATCGCGGAGGCTGTCGGAGACGCCGACGTGAAGGAGAACGAGCTTCAGCTCGCGCTCCAGATCATCGAGAGCCTCGAGGGCGACTTCGACTCCGCGGAGCTCAAGAGCGACTACCGCCGCGACCTGCGCGCGCTCCTCGACGCGAAGCTGAGCGGTCAGGAGATCGAGGTTCCGGAGCCAGCCGAAGAGGCGCCCGTCGTCGACCTCATGGAGGCGCTCAAGGCGAGCGTCGCCGCGGCGAAGAAGGGCGGCGCCGAGGAGAAGAAGCCGAAGGCGAAGGCAAAGCCGAAGGCCCGCAGCCGGGCGAAAGCCTCCTAGCCGGCGGTGTGGGAGCCGGGCGTGCCCGGCTCGCTCATTCCCGTTTAGGGTCGAGCGGCGGAGGTGGCCGTCCCGACTGCCTCGACTGTCGCCTGGAAGAGGGTCTTGTCGACCTTCCCGTGGTAGATCGGCACACCTTCCTCTACACAGATGCGGATGACCTGCTCGCGGTCCATCCCCATCTCCTTGGCGAGCTCGTCGGGCGTCAGGTGGTTGGCCATCGAGAACCTCCTCGGGACTCGTTTTCGGACATCAAAAAGGCCCGCCGCGCATCTCGCGCGAGTCGGGCCGGGTCCTTCACTTTGGTCGGACGAATCAACCGATTCGTCCCTCGAGCACTTCCGTCATCTCCCTGAGCATACTCCGCGCCAGGCAGCACGCGCAACGGAGACGCCAGACCGGGAGTCTGGCTGAGAGCCGGACCAGAAGGCTTCGTCCGAAACACGGCGCAACGACCGAGCCGGAGGCGGGCTGGGCCCGCCGGGAGGCGTGACGCCGCGTGCTCTCAGCCTGGGGCGAAAGGAGGGGGCTGGCGGGGGAACCATGGGTTCCCCCGCCTCAATCGGGGTGCCCAGATTTGAACTGGGGACCTCTCCGACCCGAACGGAGCGCGCTACCAGGCTGCGCCACACCCCGAACGGAGAGAAGGGTAGCGGGCCTGGATACTCTCGGCACATGCTGCGGGCGGTCCTGTTCGACGTCGACTTCACGCTCTTTCGGCCCGGGCCGGAGCTCGGCCCCGAGGGATATCGGCGGCTCGGCGAGCGGCACGGGCTGACGCTCGATCCCGACCGCTACGCGGAGGCGCGGATCGCGTCGATCGAGACGCTGAGCCGCGAGCGCGAGCTCGTGCACGACGACGAGATCTGGATCGCGTTCACGGAGCAGATCGTGCGCGGCATGGGCGGCGACGCGGACGGCGCGCGCGAGTGCGCGACCGCGATGGTTCGCGAGTGGGAGCGGCACGAGAACTTCACGCTGTACGAGGACGCGCTACCCACGATCGAGGAGCTGCGGCGTCACGACCTCAAGATCGGGCTCGTCACGAACGGGCAGCGCGACCTCGCCGAGTTCGTCGCGCACCACGCGCTCCAGGTTGACGCGATGGTGGGCTCCAGGGCGCACGGGAAGATCAAGCCGCACCCGTCGATCTTCGTCGCCGCGCTCCGGGCGCTCGGGGTCACGGCGGAGGAGACGGCCATGGTCGGCGACTCGTACGAGGACGACATCGAAGGGGCGCGGTCGCTCGGGATGCGCGCGATCCTGCTCGACCGCGACGGGCTCCGGCCCGACGAGCCCGACCGGATCGACACGCTCCTCGCGCTGCCGGCGGCGCTCGGCCTTCGGGTGTCGTAGGGGCGAGGCTTGTCTCGCCCTCTTCCTACAACCCGAGCTCGCGGCGCCAGGCGTCGGTATGCGCGCCGAGCTCGGCGGGCGGCGAGAGCGGCGGCTCCGACCCGAGCTCCGCCGCGGCCTCGGCGCGTGTCCAGACGGGGCCGACGCACACGTCCTCGCCGTCGAAGAGCTCGAGCCACTCCGCGAGCGGCCGCCCGGCGAAGACCGAGGCGAGCTCCGCGGCGAGCCCTTCCTGGTCCTCGCCGTACTGCGCCCCCGCGAGCTCCGGCCGACCGAGGACCTCGCATAGCCGCGCGAAGAACTTCGGTTCGAGCGCGCCTACGGTCAGGTGGCGCCGGTCCGCGGTCTCGTACATGCGATAGCAGGCGAGCCCGCCCGTGAGCAGCCGCGGCATCGGCTCGCCGCCGAGCCGGTGCGCGACGAGGTCGTGCGAGCCGTGCGTCATCGAGACGACTACTCGGTCGCCTCGGCCGGTCCGCTCGCGCTCGACGAGCGCGGCCAGGACTCGGACGACCGCGCCGAGGGCGCCCGCAGCGAGATCCGCCGCCTGCACCGGCGGCAGCCCGGGCGCGGTGTCCTCGAGGACGCCCGCCCAGCCGAGGTAGTTCAGGTCGTGGCCGGCCCGCTGCTCGTGCCGTCCGTCGAGCCCGAAGCCCGTGATCGAGCAGTACACGACCCGTTCCGGCACGTCGCCCGGGCCGATCCCGAGCCGTTCCGCCACGCCCGGCCGGAAGCTCTCGAGCACGACGTCCGCGCGCCCACACAGCGCCTGTGCGAAATCACGATCGGCTTTCAGGTCGCACACGACCGACTCGACCCCCGCGCGCAAGGCGGTGTCCCAGGCCGGTGCCGTCTCGCGCATCGGATCCCCGCCGGGCGCCTCCACGCGCACGACCCGCGCGCCGAGCCGCAGGAGCTCCCGGCTCGCGTACGCGCCGGGGAGGTAGCGCGAGAAGTCGACGACGAGGATCCCGGCGAGCGGTTGCAAGGCAGGTGAGCCTACCTCTATCCTCCGCTCGCATTGACTGACGGTTCAATCGCCCAGGCCGGGAAGCGTAAGCAGCTGCTCGACGCGGCCGTGCGCGTCTTCGCGCGGAAGGGCTACCACGGCTCGCGCGTCGGTGACATCGCGGCCGAGGCCGGCGTCGCGCACGGGCTCCTCTACCACTACTTCTCGTCGAAGGACGAGGTGCTGGAGACGATCTTCCGCGAGAACTTCGGCGAGCTGCTCGCGCGCTTCCGTGCCGTCGAGGCGTCCGACGAGCCCGCGGCGGAGAAGCTCGAGGGAATCGCGAAGATCCTGCTCCGCACCTGGCGCAACGACCCCGACCTCGTGACCGTGATGGTTCGAGACGTCGCGCGCAGCCCGCAGCTCCAGCTGCAGGTGGACGAGGTGCGCGAGGCGTTCGCGATCGTCCAGCGCGTGATCGAGCAGGGCCAGGCGGAGGGGGCCTTCCGGGGCGATCTCGACGCCCGCCTCGCAAGCTGGATCGTCTACGGCGGCCTCGAGGAGGTGCTCACGGGTTGGGTGCTCGGCCAGCTTCCGACCGGGGACGACGAGGTCGCGCGGGCCGAGCAGACGGTGGTCGAGCTGGTCCTCGGCGGCCTCGCGGTAGGCTCGCGCGCATGAAGATCTTCAATCTCAACGGCGACTTCGAGTGGGATCGCACCGAGGATCGCCCCGGCTGGCAGAGCAAGGACGCCTGGGTCGGAGCGCACATCGGCGCCGAGCTGATCGGCGGGAGCATGTACGAGCTCGAGCCGGGCAACCGCCTGTGGCCGTACCACACGCACCACGCGAACGAGGAGTGGATGATCGTCCTTCGCGGCGAGCCGACGCTGCGGACTCACGAGGGCGAGCAGACGCTGCGAGAAGGTGACGTCGTCGCCTTCCCGCGCGGCAAGGAGGGCTTCCACCAGGTCCGGAACGAGACGGACACGCCGGTCCGCGTCCTCATGCTCTCATCGACGAACAGGCCGGATCTCATCGAGTACCCGGACTCGGGCAAGGTCGGGGCGCGGAGCGTCGCCGGCGAGCGCATCCTCCTCAGCCGCCCCGGCCCGCTCCTCGACTACTGGGACGGCGAGGACTAGCAAGACAGCAGTTCTTGCAATCGTCGCGGTCCGGCGACATTGTTCGCAGCGTGGTGGGGGAGATCGTCGGGCGGGCCGATGAGCTCGGGCTGATCCGCGCGTTCCTGGAGGGGGACGCAGCCGAGCCACGTGTGCTCGTCCTCGACGGCGAGGCGGGCATCGGGAAGTCGACACTCTGGCGCGCGTCGCTCGAGGAGGCGAGGGCGCAGGGCTACCGCGTGCTCTCGGCACGGCCGGCGGAGGCGGAACGCGCGCTTGCCTTCACGGGTCTCGGGGATCTCTTCGAGCCGGTGCTCGGCGAGATACTGCCATCGCTTCCGCCGCCCCGGCGCCATGCCCTCCAGGCCGTGCTGCTCATCGAGGGCGACGGGAGTCCCGTGGATCCGCGTGCACTCGGGGTCGCCGTCCGTACCGCGCTCGAGATTCTCGCGGCTGACGGGCCGCCGCTCGTCCTCGCGATCGACGACGTCCAGTGGCTCGATCCGTCTTCGGAGGGTGCGCTCGCCTTCGCGCTGCGGCGCACCGACGTTCCTCTGACGGTCTTGCTCGCGCGCCGTCTGGCCGGGGGCATCGAGGCCCTGGCGGTCGAGCTCGCCTTCGCGGAGGGCTCGGTCGAGCGGCTCCGTGTCGGCCCTCTCAGCGCCGGCGCGATCCAGGCACTGCTGCGGGACCGGCTCGACCGCGTCTTCGCGCGCCCGACCCTGCTCCGGATTCACGAGACCTCCGGGGGCAATCCGTTCTACGCGCTCGAGCTCGCGCGTGCGCTCGAGCCCGACCTCGACCCGACGCAGCCACTGCCCGTCCCGGAGACGCTCGAGGAGCTCGTCACCGCCCGGCTCGCCGGCCTGCCCGAGCCGACGAGGCACGGTCTCGCGCTCGTCTCGACGCTCGCTCATCCGACGGTGAAGCTTCTCGGCGCCGCGGGGGTCACGTACGACGCGCTGGAGCCGGCCGTCGAGGCGCGGGTGATCGAGGTGACGGACGGCGTCATCCTCTTCACGCACCCGCTGCTCGCGTCAGTGCTCTACCAGGAGCTGTCGGCGTCCGAGCGGCGACGCACGCACGGGGTTCTTGCGTCCGTCGCAGTGGACCGCGTCGAGCGAGCCCGCCACCTCGCGCTCGCGGCGGAGGGGCCGGATCCCGAGGTCGTGCGCGCCCTCGACGAGGCCGTGGCGCTCGCGCTCGGCCGCGGCGGAAGCTCGACTGCGGCCGAGCTCGCCGAGCATGCTGTGCGTCTCACTCCGGCCGGTGACCGGCACGCGGAGCATCGCCGGACGATCGTGGCCGGACGTGCGCACCTCGCGGCCGGGGAGGTCGAGCGCGCACGCGCGCTGGGTCGGGCGCTCGAGGACCTGGACCTGGACGGCGAGAAGCGCGCCGATGCGCTGCTGTTCCTGTCGGAGATCGAGCTCGGTCGACTACGTGCGCGAATCGAGCTACGCCGGCAGGCGCTTCGCGAGGCCTCTGACCAGCCCGAGCTCGAGCAACTCATCCACCAGAAGCTCGCCCTCGAGACTCGCTTCTTCGAGGGACGCGCTCCCGCAGAGAAGCATGCGCGCGCTGCGTGGGAGCTGGCGGAGGCGCTGGGGGACGACGCGACGCGTGCGGTCTCGCTCGCCGTGCTGGCGCTGCTTCGCTTCATCGGCGGTGAGCCCGACGCGCGCGCGTTGGCCGAGGAGGCCCAGGCTCTCGTAGCCCGGGCACCGGACGACCCGCGCTTCGTCGACGCGACATTCTGCCTTGCGCACATTCTCGTCTGGTCGGCCGAGCTCGAGCCTGCGCGAGCCCTGCTCGGCGAGCTCGATCGCACGTGGGGGGAGCGTGACGAGCGCCTCAGCGCACAGGTGTCCTGGTTCCTCTCCATCGTCGAGCTCTACGCCGGGCGGCTGGACCTCGCCGAGTACCACGCCGAGCGGGCGAAGGAGCTCCACGGCCTGTACGGGCGCGGCGAGGACGAGGACCCGCACAACTACCTCCCCGTGGCGCTCGTCGCCGCGTATCGCGGCGACCACGAGCGTGCGCGTGACCTCGCCGTGACGGGACGGGCGCTGGCCGAGGCGCACGAGGCGTTGCTCCCCGGCCTCGCCGCGGTCCCCGGGCTTGTCGCGCTCTGGGCTGGCGACCCGCAGGCGGGCACCGAGTTCTTCGGCGAGGCCGACCGGGTTGCCGACGCCGCCGGCTGGGTCGAGCCGGTGATCCGGTGGTGGCGTGCCGAGCAGGTCGAGGCGCTGCTCGAGCTCGGACGTCTCGACGAGGGAGCCGAGATCCTCCGGGACTGGGAGGGCGCGGCATCCCGGCGGGAGCGGGCCTGGACAGTCGCGCAGGCACGCCGCTGCCGCGGGCTCCTCGCCTCCGGGCTCGGGCAGCTCGACGACGCGCTCGCGTTGCTGGAGGAGGCCGCGCAAGCGCACGAGTCGCTCGGCGACCCGATCGGCCGGGCACGTGCGCTGCTCGCGCTCGGCGTCGTCCGCCGGCGCCTGCGTCAGAAGCGCTCCGCCCGCGAAGCCATCGAGCAGGCGCTCGCGATCTTCGAGGAGTGCGGGGCGACGCACTTCGCCGAGAAGGCGCGCGCGGAGCTCGGCCGCATCGGCGGGCGCGCCCGGGAGGAGGGTCTGACTCCGGCCGAGCAGCGCGTCGCGGCGCTCGTCGTCGAGGGCCGGACGAACCGCGAGGTGGCCGCGGCGCTCTTCCTCGGTGAGGGCACCGTCGAGACGCACCTCAGACACATCTACGCGAAGCTCGGCGTTCGCTCACGGACGGAGCTCGCGCGCGTGTACGAGCCGGTGTCGTAGAGCCGGCGAGCAAAGTTCACGGAATCTGGAGATTTCAACCCGTCGCTCGCGGCGTAGCGTCGAGCGAGTGCCGAGCTACCTCGTCGAGACATACCTCGCGCGCGGCGCGCGCGGGGAACGCGCAGCGCGCGAGCGGCGAGCACGCACGGTTGCCGAGGAGCTGACGCGAGAGGGGACGCGTGTCCGCTTCGGGGGTTCGATCCACGTCCCCGAGGACGAGATCTGCTTCTTCACGTTCGCTGCACCGTCCGGCCGCGAGGCCGCGCTCGTCGCGCAGCGCGCAGGGCTCGAACCGCTTCGAGTCGTCGAGGCGGTCTCGTCAGGGCGGGAAGGCACCGATGAGCCCGCCCGTCTTGACCTGTAGAGGAAACGAAAGGAGAGGGGCATGCAACGCAAAGCGAAGTCCACGCGGGCGCTCGCCTTCGGCGGGGTGCTCGTGACGGTCGTCGCCGTGCTGCTGGGGGGCGGGCAGACGACCGCGGTCGCGGGGCCGCCCGAGGAGGCGGTCCTGGACTGGAACCTGAACGCGCTCGAGGCGCTCTTCAACCCGACGGTGCCGCCGGTCACGACGCCGCCGACGCGTCCGGGCGCAGGGCAGACGCCGCCCGTCGCGGCCCAGCACCTGGCGATGGTGCACGGGGCGGTGTACGACGCGGTCAACATGATCGACCGCGGCCACGAGCCGTTCCTCAAGAACCTCCCGGGGGCGCCGAGGTGGGCCTCGAAGTCGGCGGCCGCGTCGACGGCGGCGTACAAGGTGCTCGTCGGCCTCGGGATCGCGCCGGTGCCGGCGCTGCCCGCGGCGACGCAGACGTGGCTCACCGACGCGTACACGGCGTCGCTCGCCGCCATCCCGAACGGCCCGTCCAAGGACGCCGGAGTCGAGGCGGGCGAGAATGCCGCGGCCGCAATGCTGGTGAAGCGTACGGGTGACGGCCGCTACGTGCCGTTCTCGTTCACGTGCGGCGAGGATCCGGGGGAGTGGCGGCCGACGACGGCGCTGACGTGCACGACGCCGTCCGGGCCCAGCGACCCGTTCGCGTGGGTCTCGAAGGTCAAGCCGTTCACCCTGAAGAGCAACGCGCAGTTCAGGTCGGACGGTCCGCCGGCGCTCGGGAGCAAGAAATACGCGAAGGAGTACGACGAGGTGAAGCGGCTCGGCGGCACCGGCACGCCGCTCACCCCGAACGAGCGCACGCCGGAGCAGACACTGGCCGCGCAGTTCTTCACTGCCAACCCGATGCCGGTGTACGCCCGCATGCTGCGGGGACTCGCGCAGGGGAAGGGCCTCTCGCTCGCCGAGCAGGCTCGCCTCTTCGCAATGGTGAACGTCGCGCACGCGGACGCGGCGATCAACTGCTGGGACGACAAGGCGTTCTGGAGCAACTGGCGCCCGATCACGGCCGTCCGACTGGGTGACTCGGACACCAACTCCAGGACCGTCGGCGATCCGGCGTGGACGTCGTTCAACGCGAATCCGCCGTACCCGGACGTGTCATCGGGGTACAACTGCGTCACCGGGTCGGTCATGAACGCGGCGAAGGCGTACTTCGGCCGGGACAAGATGGAGTTCGACCTCACCGCCACGGTGACGCTCGGGTTCCCGGCGCCGACGACGCTGACGCGGCACTACTCGCGCTTCACGGACGTCGTCGACGACACGATCGACGCTCGCATCTGGCAGGGCATCCACTTCCGGACCGCGGACGAGAACGGGGCCGAGATCGGGAAGAGCGTCGCCCGCTGGATCGACAAGAACCAGTTCGAGCCGGTGCGCAAGAAGCATCGGCGGTGCGGAGACGACGACGACTGATCGGAGTCGAAGAGGACGAGGACGGACGGGCCGCGGCGACGCGGCCCGTTCCGTTACCGGAACGCGTTCTGTCCGGTGAGCGCCTGCCCCACGACGAGGGTGTGCACCTCGTGCGTCCCCTCGTACGTCAGCACCGACTCGAGGTTGTTCACGTGCCGGATGACCGGGTACTCGAGCGTGACGCCGTTTGCGCCGAGGATCGTGCGCGCGCTGCGGGCGACCTCGAGCGCGCCGCGGACGTTCCCGAGCTTCCCGAGGCTCACGTGCTCCGGGCGGAGCGTGCCGTGGTCCTTCATCCGTCCGAGGTGCAGGGCGACGAGCAGGCCGCGGTTCAGCTCGAGCGCCATCTCCGCGAGCTTCTGCTGCGTGAGCTGGTAGGCGGCGATCGGCTTGCCGAAGACGATGCGCTCCTTCGCGTACTCCAGCGCGGCCTCGAGGCACGCGCGGCCGGAGCCGACCGCGCCCCAGACGATTCCGAACCGGGCCTCGTTCAGGCACGAGAGCGGCCCGCGGAGCGTCTCGGCGCCGGGGAGGACGTTCTCGTCGGGCACGCGCACGTCCTGGAGCACGAGCTCGGACGTCACCGACGCGCGCAGCGAGAGCTTCTTGTGGATCTCGGGCGCGGTGAACCCGGGCATGTCCTTCTCGACGAGGAAGCCGCGGATCGCGCCGTCGTCGGTCCTGGCCCAGACCACCGCGACGTCGGCGATCGTCCCGTTCGTGATCCACATCTTCGCGCCGTTCAGGATCCAGTCGGAGCCGTCGCGGCGCGCGCTCGTCCGCATCGAACCGGGGTCGGAGCCAGCGTCCGGCTCCGTGAGCCCGAAGCAGCCGATCGCCTCTCCTGCGTGCATCGGCGGCAGCCAGCGCTGCTTCTGCTCCTCCGAGCCGAACTTCCAGATGGGGTACATCGCGAGCGAGCCCTGCACCGAGACCGCGCTGCGGACACCCGCGTCGCCGGCCTCGAGCTCCATGCAGGTGATCCCGTAGGCGACCGAGCTCGCCCCGGGCAGTCCGTAGCCTTCCAGGTGCATCCCGAGGAGGCCCAGCCTCGCGAGCTCGGGGAAGAGCTCGCGCGGGAAGTAGCCCTTCTCGAACCAGTCGCCGACCTCGTCGAGGACGTTGTCGCGGACGAACTGGCGCACGGTGTCCCTGATCGCGCGCTCCTCGTCGTCCAGGAGCGCGTCCACGTCGAGGAAGTCGAGCGGGTCGAGCGCGGCCCGATCGGCATCGGTTACGGCCACGCGCGAACTCTAGAGTACGACCGGCGATGAGCGGGCTCCACGTCGCGGGGTACCTCGACCGGCTTGGCGTTCCGGACCCCGGCCCGCCGAGCGTCGAGTCGCTTCACCTGCTGCACCGGGCGCACGTCGAGCGCGTTCCCTACGAAAACCTCGAGATTCAGCTCGGCCGCCCGACGACGGTCGACCCGGTCGAGGCCTCCGAGCGGATCGTGGGACGGCGCCGGGGCGGCTACTGCTACCACCTGAACGGCGCCTTCTCCGCCCTCCTCCTCGCGCTCGGGTACCGCGTGATCCGGCATGTCGGCGGCGTGCAGCGCACGGATCGAGATCCTGCCGGAGCGACCGCCGGCCATCTGGCGTTGACAGTCGAGGAGCTGCCGCACGAGACGTGCCCGGACGGGGTGTGGATGGCCGACGTCGGCCTGGGTGCGGCCCTGCACGAGCCGCTGCCCCTGCGCGCCGGCACGTACCGGCAAGGGCCGTTCCGGTACGGCTTGCGCCCCTCGGACGCGGAGCCGGGCGGCTGGCGCTTCGACCAGGACGCCGCGGGGAGCTTCGCCGGCATGGACTTCCGGGCCGAGCGTGCGGACATGGCGGACTTCGCAACGATGCACGAGTACCTCTCGACCGCTCCCGAGTCGGGCTTCGTGAGGGTTGCGGTCGCCCAGCGCCGCGACTCGACGGGCGCCGACGTCCTCCGCGGCCTCGTCCTCACCCGCCTCGGTCCGGATCCCGCCCCGCAGACGATCGTCGATTCCCGAGCCGAGTGGTACGAGGACGCTCGCCGACGTGTTCGACCTTCCGCTCGACGACGTGGGCCCTGCCGAGCGGGAGCAGCTGTGGACGCGCGTCGTCGCCGCGCACGCGGAGTACGAGCGCAGCTCCACTTGACCGGGGCCGGAGTCGGCGCCTAGACTGGATTGACTGACTAGTCAATCGAAGGAGCGATGAGCATGACGACGATCGAGACCGGCGTCGCCGGCGGCGTCTCGTTCGCGCTGACCCCGGAGCAGCGCGAGCTGCGCGCGCTCGCGCGCGAGTTCGCCGAGAAGGAGATCCGCCCGAAGGCGGCCGAGTACGACGAGCACCAGACGCACCCCGCCGACGTGATCGCAAAGGCGCACGAGCTTGGCCTCATGAACCTGCATGTACCCGAGTCGCTCGGCGGCCCCGAGCTGCCGGCCTTCGACAGCATGCTCGTCGGCGAGGAGCTGTCGTGGGGCTGCTCCGGCATCGGCACGTCGATCAGCGCGAACGGCCTCGGCGCGGCGCCCGTCCTCATCGCCGGCACGGACGAGCAGAAGGCGGAGTGGCTGCCGCCGCTCCTCGAGGAGCCGCTCCTCTGTTCGTTCGGGCTTACCGAGCCGGACGCCGGCTCCGACGTCGCGCGCATGAAGTCGACCGCCGTGCGCCGCGGGGACGAGTACGTCATCAACGGCTCGAAGACGTTCATCACGAACGCGGGCCAGGCGGCGTGGACGGTCGTCTTCGCGAAGACGGACCCGGACAAGGGACACAAGGGCATCTCCGCCTTCGTCGTGCCGATGGACGCTCCCGGAGTCCAGATCGAGAAGCACCTGGACAAGATGGGGCAGCGCGCGACCGATACGTCCGCGTTCGCCCTCACCGACGTCGTCGTCCCGGCCGCGAACCGGCTCGGGGAGGAGAGCGAGGGCTTCAAGATCGCGATGAAGACGCTCGATTTCACGCGCCCCGGCACTGCAGCAGGCGCGGTCGGAGTCGCGCAGGCGGCGTTCGAGCTCGCGGTCGAGTACGCGAAGGAGCGCGTGACGTTCGACGTGCCGATCGCGATGCACCAGGGCGTGAACTTCATGATCGCGGACATGGCCACGGAGATCGAGGCGGCGCGGCTGCTCGTGTGGCAGTCGGCGTGGCTCCACGACCAGGGCAAGCGCGCGACCTTGCAGTCCTCGTACGCGAAGCGGTTCTCCGCGGACACGGCCATGAAGGTCACGACCGACGCGGTGCAGGTCTTCGGCGGCTACGGCTACATCAAGGAGTACCCGGTCGAGAAGCTCATGCGCGACGCGAAGCTGTTCCAGATCTACGAGGGCACGTCGCAGATCCAGCGGCTCGTGATCGCGAAGGAGATCTTCCTGCCGCGGGGCGACTAGGAACGGCCGATCTCCCGCTGGAACGGCGGGAGGAAGGTGGGGGAGAAGCGCGTGTCGCCGATCCAGTCGGACACGCGTCCCGCCTCCGCCTCGATCGCGGAGATTGCCTCGCGGCCGACCTCCTCGAGCAGCCGGAAGGCGATCTCGCCGTTCTTGCGCTGCGACCAGCCGCCGACGACGCGCCCGTCCCACCAGACGGTCGGCCCGGCGTTCCCGACCGAGTCGAAGAGCGTGCGCTCGTGGTCGCCGAGGTAGAACGCGCGCTCCTTCCAGCCCATCGTCGTCGGGTCGAGCGTGGGGAGGAGCGCGGCGGACGGCTCCGGTGGCGCGGTCGGCTCGAGGTCGTCCGCGAGCACGTACCCACGCGCGCCGTCGAGGTCGACCTCGACGTGCGGGAAGGCGGCGAGCGCAGCGCGCGTCTCCCGTGCCGTCCAGCCGGTCCACCAGCGCATGTCGACCTCGGTCGCGGGCCCGAAGGCGGAGAGCCAGTGCCGGAGGAGCGTGGCCTGGGCGTCGGCGGTCACCACCGGCTCGATCTCGGCGCCGAGCCAGGCCGCCGTCGGCACCCACCGGTACTGGCCGTTGGCCCAGGTCGTGCGCGGACGGCCGCGGACGACGCGCAGCTCCATCGCGAGCTGCGGGAGGATGCGCGAGCCGACGCTCTGCGTGACCTCCCAGCGTCCCGTCCCGAAGCGAAGACGCTTGCCGAGCGCCGGGACGGTCTTGGTGAGGTCGGACGTGAACGCTTCCCCTCGCGCCTCGACCTCGCGCAGCGCGGCGCTCAGCGCACGCGCGAGCCAGGCGGCGGGCTGCTTCGAGATCTCGCTCACGAGGATCATCTGCTCGAGCCGCTTGCGCTCGCGGACCGCGATCGCCCTGGTCGCCCCAGCCTCGACGATGGGGACGAGCTCGCGCGGCACGACGAACAGCGTCCGGCGCATCCCGAGCATGCGGACGAGGGCCCGCTCCTCGTAGAGCTCCCGCTCGATGTCGGACTGCGTGAGGCTGGACGTGCGCGCGTGCACCGAGAGAAACACGGTGGCGGCGTCGCTCGAGTGCAGCACGACCACGCTCCGAGTCGCCTCGAGCGCGGAGCCGGCGCGCTCGGTGGGTGCGAGCCGGTGACGGCGGACGAGCCGCGCTCTCCGCTCGTCGACGTCGATGCGCTGCACGCGGCGTAGGATCGCACGATGGCCATCGAGATCGACCTCTCCGGGCGGGTCGCGCTCGTCACCGGCGGGTCGCGAGGGCTCGGCCGCGCGGACGCGCTCACGCTCGCGCGGGCGGGGGCCGACGTCGCGATCGCCGACATCCTCGTCGAGTCGGAGCTCTCCGAGGAGACGGACGAGTGGGGGTCGCTCGCGACCGTTGCCCGCGCGCAGGGCCTCGTCCACACGGAGTCGACTGCGGACGAGATCCGGGGGATGGGCCGCCGCGCGCTCGCCCTCAAGTGCGACGTGACCGACCGCGCGCAGGTCGCGGGCGCCGTCGCGCGGACGGTCGAGGAGCTCGGCTCGGTCGACATCCTCGTGAACAACGCGGCGACGCTCGACCACGTCGGGCAGTTCCAAAACCAGCGGCCCGAGCTCTGGGAGCGGGACCTGCGCGTGAACCTGTCCGGCTGCTTCAACTGCGCGCAGGCGGTGTGGCCGCACATGAAGGAGCGCGAGTGGGGGCGAATCGTGAACATGGCCTCCGTCGCGGGGACGCTCGGCGGCTTCGGGCAGGCGAGCTACTCGACGACGAAGGCGGGCGTCCTGGGGCTGACGCGCACGCTCGCGATGGAGGGCGCGCGCAGCGGGATCACCTGCAACGCAATCGTCCCCGGCGTGATCGGGACCGAGGCCTTCCACATGGCGAACCCGGTGATGAACGAGCGGATCGTCGCCCGGACGGCGCTGAAGCGCCCCGGCGAGCCGCAGGACATCGCCAATGCGATCGCGTTCCTCTGCTCCGACCTCGCCGCCTACATCACGGGAGTCGGGCTGTACGTCTCCGGCGGGGTCGAGCTCTTCGTGTTCTGAGCCGGGCGACGTCGACCGGCGAAATGCCGTTGCGGACGTCAGTAGAATGGGCGCTTCCGTGCGGGCGGACTCGCCTCTCTACTCTCCGCGTGCGCGACGTCAGGGCCGTAGCAGCCGGTCCAGTGTCGCGACGCTCTCGCTCGGGGTCGTACTCCTACTGCTGGTCGGCGTTCTCCTCGGGCTCGCGTTCGCCGGCTCCCGGCAGCAGCTGGCCGAAGGGACGCAGGTGGCCGGCATCGACATCGGAGGGTTGACTGCGCGGCAGGCGGAACTGAACCTCGAGCAGCGGTTCGCCGCCGTCAGCGCGCAGCCGGTGACCTTCTCGGCGGGCGGCAAGTCGAACTCCTTCGCGGCCAATCAGCTCGGCGTCGATCCCGACTGGCGCGGAGCGGTCGAGGCGGCGGCCAGGGCTGGAGACGGGTTCGGCCCGATTCGCGGCTACCGGCGGCTGCACACGCGCTTCTTCGGGGCGGAGATCCTCCCGCGCGTCGGGGTCTCGGACGCGGCGCTGGACTTCGCGCTCGAGCGCATGGCCAAGGGCGTCGACCGGCCGGCGACGAACGCAGCGGTCGTCCGGCGCGGGCTCCAGATCGAGATCGCGCCGGACGAGGCGGGCCGGCGACTCGATCGCGAGGCGGCCGCGCGGACCGTCGTCCGCGCGCTCGGCTCGCTCGAGCGGGTCGGCGGGTCCGTCGCGCTCCCGGTCGTCACCGCCACGCCGGCCGTGACGAGGGCGATGCTCGTTCCCGTCGCCCGGCGGGCCCGGCTGGCACTCTCCGCGCCGGTCGTCCTCCGCGGCGCCACACGGCAGTGGCGGCTCTCGCGACATCGCCTGGCGGCGATGCTCGCGCTTCCGCAAGACGGCGCGAAGCGGCTCTCGATCGCCGGCCCGGCCGCGGTCGCGTTCTTCAAGACGCTCGGAGAGCGCGCCGGCAACCCGCCGGTCGATGCGCGCTTCGCGGTCTCGGGAGACAGCATCCAGGTGCTCCCCTCGCGAGTCGGGACCGAGCTGGACGTGGCGCAGACGGCGAAGGCGCTCATACGTGCGGCGACGTCACGCGCGAACCGCGTCGCACGGGTCGTCGTCGTGAAGGCGGTTCCGGAGCGAACGACGCGCGAGGCGCTCGCGCTGGGCATCGATCGCCGGATGTCGGCCTACAAGACCTACAACTCGGGCACGTGGGACCGGATCACCAACCTCCGGCTCGGCGTCGCGGCGCTCGACGACACGCTCGTGCCGCCGGGTGGCACGTTCTCGCTGAACGCCGCGATCGGCGAGCGGACCGAGGAGCGCGGCTTCCGCTCCGCGCCGGTGATCATCGGCACGCGGTACGAGGAAGAGGTCGGAGGCGGCACCTCGCAGGTCGCGACGACGGTCTTCAATGCCGCGTGGGAGGCAGGCCTCGACATCACCGAGCGCAACCCGCACTCGCTCTACATCGACCGCTATCAGCTCGGGCGGGATGCGACCGTCTACTGGCCGTCGCTCGACCTCAAGTTCGTGAACGACACCAAGACCTGGGTCCTCGTCAAGGGCTTCGCGGAGGCGGACGGGATCAGCGTCGCGATCTACGGCGGGGAGGCGCGCCGCGTCGAGAGCTCTGATGGAACGTTCGAGACCACCGGCTCGCCGCCCGTCAAGCGGGTCAACGACCCGACGATGTTGAAGGGGACGACCCGCGTCGAGGCGAGCGGCACCTCGCCGAGCCGGACGTCGGTGACCCGCACCGTCTACGCCCCGAACGGCCAGGTCGTGCACGACGAGACGTGGAACACGAACTACCGCGGCGAGGCGCGCGTGATCCGCGTCGGGACGAAGGAGAAGCCGAAGCCGAAAGACCCACCGAAGACGCCCGGCCCCGGGACCGAGCCGCCCGACGAGGCTACGCCGCCGCCGACTCAGCCCTAGCGACGGCCTCGACCAGCCACTCCGGTACGCGCGTCGGTCGGTACGTGCCTCTCTCGACGGTGGCATGGCTCGACGAGCCGTCGGCGACGAGCTCGCCGTCTCGGACGACTCGGTACTCGTAGCGGAACCGCGCCCCGCGCAGGTCGGCGCAGCGCGTCCACACGGTCAGGACGTCGTCGAAGTACGCCGCGCGGTGGTAGCGGACGTGCACCTCGGTCGTGAGGGCTTCCAGGCCACGCTCGCGGATCGAGCGGTAGCCGCCGGCGTACTCCTCCAGGTACGCCACGCGGGCGACCTCGAACCAGACGACGAACGAGGCGTGATGGACGATCCCCTGCGCGTCGGTCTCCGCGAAGCGCACGCGCACGTCCGTCGAGAACGCGAAGCCTTCCATGGGGTCAAGCCTAGAATCGCCGGGTGTCGGCCGCGCGGCTAGCTGACCTGATCCGCGAGCGGCAGCCGTGCGTCGTCCTGACGGGAGCCGGGATGTCGACCGAGAGCGGGATTCCCGACTTCCGCTCGCCGACCGGCATCTGGGCGGACGTCGACCCGTTCGAGGTCGCCTCCATCCAGGCGTTCCGCCGAGACCCCGAGCGCGTCTGGGGGTTCTATGCGCAGCGAATCGGGCTGCTCCGGGAGGCGGAGCCGAACGCGGGGCACCGGGCGATCGCCGACGCTCGAAGAGCTCGGCCTCGTGCAGCGCGTGGTCACGCAGAACATCGACACGCTGCACACGCGCGCGGGGAGCCGCGACGTCGTCGAGATGCACGGGTCGATCCGCTCGGCGGTGTGCCTCGCATGCCTGTGGACGGAGAGCCTCGACGACGTGCTCGCGCAGCTCGCGGAGCAGCCCGTCCCGCTCTGCCGCCACTGCGGCGAGGCGCTGAAGCCCGGCGTGACGATGTTCGGCGAGCTCCTTCCTTCGGGCGCGCTCGAGCGGGCGACGGAGCTCGCTCGCGGCGCCGGGCTCGTGCTCGTCGTCGGCTCGACGCTTGAGGTCTGGCCGGTCGCCGGCCTCCCGCTCGAGGCGCGCTCCTACGCGATCGTGAACCGCGGGCCAACCGCGCTCGACGACCGCGCGCTCCTGAAGATCGACGCGCCCGCGGGCGAGACGCTTCAGGGCGTGCTCGCCGTGCTCTGAGTGCCGCCCGCCGAAGCTGCTATGACTCCCCGCATGGCCGAGACGACGACAAAGGGAAAGACGACAGAAGCCACGAGCGAGGAGAAGGACTTCGTGACCCGGCTTGCGGACGCGGGCGAGGAGGCGCTGCAGCGGCTCGCCGACCTCCCCGGCGGGCAGCGGGCCGTGACTGCCTTCAACGACCTGCGCGCGCGGGTCGACGAGCTGGGCAAGAAGGTACGCGGCATCGACGCGCTCCAGGAGCGCGTCGCCAAGCTCGAGAAGGAGGTGGCGGCGCTGAAGAAGGCGAAGGCGCCCGCCCGCCGCACGACCACCAGCAAGCCGAAGCCCACGGAGTAGCCGTCCGTTGAGCGTGTCGTCGCGCGCGCTCGCGGCCGCAGCCTTGCTCGCCGCCCTGCTCGCGCTGTCGGCGCCTGCCGCCGCCAGGGATGGCGTCGTCGCGCGCGTGCTCACCCCGATCCCGCGCGACGCGGACCCGGGCTCGCGCGTCGTGGTCGCATGGACGCTCTCCTATTTCGAGGCCGGGAAGCGCCGACCCTTCGGCCCGGGCTACGTCTTCGTCCGGCTCGTCGGCCCTCGCGGCTCGCGCACGCCGCTCGCCTATGGAGTGCACCTGCTGCGGCCCGGGGGCTACCGGGCGCGTGTGAAGGTGCCGCGAGGAGGCGTGAGCCGGGTCGAGATCGGGATGATGGGGTCCGTTTGCGACGAATCCGGGTGTCGGCGAGCGGAGAAGCTCTTCCGCATCACGGGCCGCGTCTTCCGCTAGCGAGGAACGCGGAGCCGGATGGCGCGCGGCACGACCTCGAAGCGGGCGGGCGTCGTTCCGGGCTGCTCGCCGTCGAGCTCGATCGGGAGCGGCTCGTCCGCGTCCACGGTGACGGCCGATCCGCGCAGCACCTCGAGCCGCGGGTGCGGGAGGTGCTTCCCGCGGTAGCTCTTGGGAAGTGTGAAGAGAAGATCCCGCTTCGTGACGTCCCCGATCACGAGGACGTCGAAGAGCCCGTCGTCGGGCTCGGCCTCGGGCAGCATCATCATCCCGCCTCCGAGGTAGCGGCCGTTGGCCACCAGCGCGTCGATGATCTTCCCGCTGCGGCTCTCGCCGTCGACGGAGATGCGCATCTCGCCGGTCTGCCAGCGGGCGAAGACGGCGAGCGTCGCCCAGTAGTACGAGATCTTCCCCCCGAGCGCCTTCGACGTCTCGTTCGCACGCTTCGCGATCGCACCGCTGATCCCCGCGCTCGCGACGTTCGCGAAGTGCGAGCGAGCCTCCTCTCCGGCCCACGTCCGGAACGTGACGAGCCCGACGTCGATCTCGCGGACTGCGCCCGAGAGCGCGACGTCCACGGCGGCATCGAGGTCGCGCGGGATCCCGTACGTGCGCACGAAGTCCCAGCCCGTCCCCCTCGCGATCACCGCGATCTCGGCGTCCGCCCCGACCGCGCCGTTCACGACCTCGTTGACCGACCCGTCGCCGCCGACCACGACGAGCCTCTGCGCGCCGCCGTCTATCGCCTCTCGGGCGAGGGTCGCGAGCTGGCCGGGCTCCTCCGAGATGAGCGCATCGCCGGCGAGGCCGAGAGCGGTAGCGCGATGGGCGATCTCGGGCCAGCGCTTGCCGGTCGAGCCGCCGGCCGAGGCCGGGTTGACGAGGAAGACCGTGCGGGCGGTGCTAATGGCCGTTCTGGCCGGCGGTCGCCGTCTCGAGCGCGATCCGCGTCATCCGGTCGACCGCCGCGCGCAGCTCGTCGTCGGAGATCCGCATGAACTCGCCCTCGACCACGATGTCGCTGACAGTGAGGAGGCAGCCGGCCTGGACGCCCTTCAGGGCGCCGAGCGTGAAGAGCGCCGAGGCCTCCATCTCGACCGCGAGGATTCCGCGCTTCGACCAGCGCTCGTACTGGCCCGGGTCGGGGTTGTAGAAGAGGTCGCTCGAGACGATCGGGCCGACCCTGAGGGTCAGGTCGCTGTGCTTCGCAACGTGCACCGCCTCGTGGATGAGCTCCCAGCTCGCGGTCGGGCAGTGCGGCTCTCCGCCGACCATGTGGGTCGCGGTGGCGTCCGCCGGCACCGCGGACAGCGCGACGATGAGATCGCCGAGCGCGTGGTCCGGCTGCAGGCCGCCGCACGTTCCGACCCGCAGGAGTCGCCTCACCCCGAGCTGGATCAGCTCGTCGAAGACGATCGTCGCGCCCGGGCAGCCCATGCCCGTTCCCTGCACGGATACCCGCTTGCCCTCCCAGGCGCCCGTGTAGCCGAGTAAGCCGCGCTCTGCATTGACCTCGACGACGTCGGTCAGGAAGGTCTCGGCGATGTACTTCGCGCGCAGCGGGTCGCCCGGCAGGAGGCACGCCTCCGCGTAGTCACCGGGGTTCGCGCGGAGATGGATCGGCACGGCAGAACCCTACGGGTTCCGGCTGGAGGCCATGACCGGAACGCGCTCTCTTAGAGTCTCCGCGTGCGCGCGAAACTGTTCGAGCCCGAGCGCAGCGAGATCCTCCGGTTCTGCGAGCAGGATCCGATCGAGCGCGTGTTCCTCGAGGACATGGCGCGGCGCAGCCTGGGCCGGTTCGTGGCCGTCGGGCCGCGGGGCGAGATCGAGGGGCTCTGCCATGTCGGCGTGAACGCCGTGCCGTCCGGCGTCGGCTGCGGGATGTTCGGGAAGGAGGTCGTGCGCGCGGCACCGCGAATGCTGATCGGCGAGGCGAACGCGGTCTCCGACCTGTGGAGCGCGGTTCGCTCCCGACTGCCGCGGCCGCGCGAGAACCGCCCCGGCCAGCCGGTGTTCGTGATCCGCGAGCCGCCGGCGCCAGGGGACACCGGCCTGCGCCCCGCGACGCTCGATGACCTCGAGCTCCTGCTGCCCGCCTGCGCCGCCGCGCACGAGCAGGAGATCGGCGTCGACCCGATCCGGCGCGACGCCGAGGGATTCCGCTGGCGCACCCGCACGCAGATCGAGGAGGGGCGCTCGTGGCTCTGGACCGACGACGGCGCGATCCTGTTCAAGGCCGAGGCCTCCGCCTGGACGCCGTCGGCCGTGCAGCTGCAACAGGTGTGGGTCGACCCGGCCGTCCGTCGCCACGGAAACGGCGCCCGCGGCCTCCGCGACCTGTGCCGGCTCCTGCTCGAGCGAGCTCCCGCCGTCTGCCTGTTCGTGCGGGCCGACAACGCCCCCGCGATCCGTCTGTACGAGACCATCGGGATGGAGCACGTCCTGGACTACCGCTCCGTGCTCCTGTGATCGACCTCATCCTCGTGCGCCACGCGCTGGCGCTCTCGAACCGCGACGGGGTCGCGTCGGGGAGAGGACCGGGGGGCGGGCTCACGGACGAGGGGCGCGAGCAGGCACGCGCCCTCGGGGCCGCGCTCGGCGCCGAAGAGCTGGATCTCGGCGTCGCGACCGGCCACGCGCGGACGCTGGAGACGCTGGAGCTCGCGCTCGCGGGCCGCGACGTGCCGCGCATCGTCGTCTCCGACCTCGGCGAGATCGACTTCGGCGACTTCGAGGCCGGCCCGCTCGACGTCTACCGCGCCTGGGCGGCGTCCGAGCCTCCCGACGTCCAGCCGCCGGGCGGCGGGGAGAGCAGGGCCCAGGTCGCGGCCCGGTACGCACGCGGGCTCCGCACGGTGCTCGAGCGCTCCCAGAGCACCGCGCTCGTGGTCGGCCATGCCCTCGCCGTCCGCTACGTCCTCGATGCCGCGCGCGGCCTCGTGCCGGCCGCGTTGCTCATGCCCCCGGTCGAGCACGCGAAGCCGTTCTTTCTGAGTGCGGCGGAGGTGCAGGCAGCGGCTAGCCTGCTCGAGGAGTGGAGCGGCGCTCCCGCCTTCAGGGATCCCCCGAGCGAGGGACGAGCCGGCTCGTGAGCGGGCCGACGTTCCGTGGGATGGCCGTTCGCCGTCTTCTCGCGCTGCTTGGCCTCGTGGCCGCCGTCGGCGCGCTCGCGGCCTGCGGAGGCAGCACGTCGGTCACCTCGGAGCCGCTGACGCCGGAGCAGCTCGCGCAGGCCGCATCCGCGAGCGCCGAGGAGCAGAGCAGCCGCTTCGCGCTCGACTTCCGCATGACCTTCCCGGGCGCCCCCGAATCGTTCGCGTTCTCGGGCGAGGGGGCGTTCAACGCCGCGAACGAACGCGCGACGATGTCCATCGACCTCTCGTCGCTCGCCGGTCTCCTCGGCGGGCTCGGCCGGCTCGACCCCGGCCAGGACTGCGCCCGACTTCTCCGACCCGGACGGCTGGAAGATCGACGCCATCGTCGATGGGAAGGTCGTGTACATGCGCTTCCCCGCCGTCGCGGAGCAGCTGCCGGAGGGGAAGACCTGGGTGAAGGTAGACGCGACGAAGGACGCACCGCAGGGCTTCGGAGGCGTCTCCGGCCTGGAGGACTTCGCGAATCAGGACCCGCGCGAGCTGCTCGAGGCGCTCGAGTCGGTCACGGGCGAGATCGAGACGGTCGGAACGGAGGAGCTACGCGGGACGGAGACGACGCACTACCGCGCCACCCTCGACCTCCGCGACCTCGGAGCGCTCACCCCGCGGGGCCAGGGTCAGGGCCAGGGCTTCGGCCAGGTCTTCGACCAGCTCTTCGAGCAGGCCGGCTTCTCGGACGTCCCGCTCGACGTCTGGCTCGACGGCGAGGGCCTCGTGCGAAAGGTGCAGGCGAGCTTCTCGATGGCACCGCCGAGCGAGCAGGAGAAGCTGGAGGCCTCGTTCTCGTTCGAGCTCTACGACTACGGCGTCGAGGTCGACGTGACGCCGCCCCCGGCCGACGAGGTCGTCGACGCGTCGGCGCTTTCCGGCTAGCTCAAGTCACAATGCGCGCATGTCCGGCGCAGTCCCGGAGCGCGTCGAGCGGTTCGTCCGCGAGCACGACCTGATCCGACCCGGAGGGGAGGTCTGCTGCCTCGTCTCGGGAGGGGCGGATTCGACCTGCCTCTGGCACGTGCTCGGCAGGCTCGGCTATCGCGTGTCCGCCGTCCACGTGAACCACGGCCTGCGCGGCGAGGAGTCAGAGGAGGACGCGCGCCATTGCGCCGAGCTCATGAGCGCCGAGATCCTGACCCCCGTAGGGGCGAGGTCGCTCGCCCTCGCCCACGACAGAAGCTACGTGGAGGGAGGAGCGCTATCGCCTGACCGAGGGCCGGGGCCTGCGCGCGACCGGCCACACCGCGTCGGACCAGGTCGAGACCGTCCTCTACCGGCTCGTGTCCTCCGGAAGCACGCGCGGGATCAAGGTGCGCCGCGAGGACGGCGTCGTCCGGCCGCTGCTGACGACCTGGCGCGAGGAAACGGAGGAGTACTGCCGCGCGCACGGGCTTCCGTTCCGGGTCGACACCACGAACCCCGATACGAAGCGCGGCCTCGTCCGGGACGAGATCCTGCCGCTCCTGCGCCGCCTCCATCCCGGCGCCGACGAGAACCTGCTCGCGCTCGCAGGAGAGCGGCCGCGGCTTCCGCGGGCGCTCGAGGACTCCCTCCTCGAGCTCCTCTCGTCCACGGCCGGCACGAAGGCCGCCGACCTCGGCCGCGGCATCCGCGCGGTCCGCGAGTACGACACGCTCCGGCTGGAGGGCGCGGTCGAGTTCGGCCCGTGGCGAATCGAGAGCGACCTCCCCGGGCTCGAGGTCCGTACGCGGCGGCCGGGCGACCGGCTCGCAGGCCGGTCGAAGAAGGTGCAGGATCTGCTCGTGGACGCGAAGGTGCCGCGTGACGAGCGGGACGAGTGGCCGCTCGTCGTCTCCGGAGACGAGGTCGTGTGCGTTCCCGGCATCGCGGAGGCGCCTGGTTGGGAAGGCGCCGTCCGGGCATGGAAGGATGTACGGCCAATGACGCAGGCCGAGTTGGAACAGGCAGTCGGCGAGATCCTGATCGAGCAGCTCGCGCTCCAGTCGCGCATCGGCGAGCTCGGGGCCGAGATCTCGGCCGACTACGCGGGCCGCGACCTCCTGCTCGTCGGAGTCCTGAAGGGCGCGGTCTTCTTCATGGCCGACCTCATGCGCGAGCTGACGGTGCCGTGCGAGATCGACTTCATGGCCATCTCGAGCTACGGCGCCGCCACCGACTCCTCGGGCGTCGTCCGGATCCTCAAGGACCTCGACATCAACGTCGCCGACCGCGACGTGCTCGTCGTCGAGGACATCATCGACTCCGGCCTGACGCTCTCCTACCTCATCCGCAATCTGCGGGCCCGGAAGCCGGCGTCGCTCGAGGTCGTCACGCTCCTCACGAAGCCGGAGCGCCGCGAGATCGACGTGCACGTCCGCTACGTCGGATTCGAGATTCCGAACCGATTCGTGATCGGCTACGGCCTCGACTTCGCCGAGCGCTATCGGAACCTCCCGTACGTCGCCGTGCTCAATCCGGAGCTGGTGCCGAACGCCACGTAACGGGCGCTGCCGGACCACGCCGCCTTCAGGGATGTTGCGCGCCCGGGAAGCCGCGTTTAACGCGGCTTTGCGGTCTGTGCACGAGAACGGGGGACAAGGGCCGGCCGGCTGGGTGCCGAAGAGACAGGGTGCTACCCTCCGACCACTGCCGTGAACAGGTTCCTCAGAAGCGCACTCTTTCCGCTAATCGTCATCGTCCTGCTCGTCTACGTGGCGAGTCAGACGCTGTTCCCCGGACGCAACGAACAGCGGAAGGTGACGTACTCGCAGGCGATCACCGCCGTCAAGGACGGGAACGTCAACGAGGCCGTGTTCAACCCGAATCGGCAGTCGATCGAGCTGACGCTCGTGCTGACCCCGGAGGGGAGCGCCGAGAAGGTCAAGGTCAACTATCCGACCCCGCAGTCGGCGACCCAGCTTCGAGGACCTGCTGCAGGAGGAGGGCGTCAGGTTCGACTCCAAGGGCACCGGCTCGTCGGCCTGGTGGTCTCTCATCATCAGCGTGCTGCCGTTCGTGATCCTGATCGCCTTCTGGATCTTCCTCATGAACCAGGTCCAGGGCGGCGGCTCCAAGGTCATGAGCTTCGGCAAGTCGCGCGCGAAGCGGATGTCGCCGGACTCGCCGAAGGTCACGTTCAAGGACGTCGCCGGGGCTGACGAGGCGGTCGAGGAGCTGCACGAGATCAAGGAGTTCCTCGAGAACCCGAAGAAGTTCCAGGCGCTCGGCGCGCGGATTCCGAAGGGCGTGCTCCTGTACGGGCCGCCCGGCACGGGTAAGACCCTGCTCGCGCGCGCGGTCGCCGGCGAGGCCGGGGTGCCGTTCTTCTCGATCTCGGGGTCCGACTTCGTCGAGATGTTCGTCGGCGTCGGCGCCTCGCGCGTGCGTGACCTGTTCGAGCAGGCGAAGCAGGCGTCTCCCTGCATCATCTTCATGGACGAGATCGACGCCGTCGGGCGGCACCGTGGCGCGGGTCTCGGAGGTGGCCACGACGAGCGCGAGCAGACCCTGAACCAGCTTCTCGTCGAGATGGACGGCTTCGAGATGAAGGACAACATCATCCTCATCGCCGCGACGAACCGGCCCGACATCCTCGATCCTGCGCTGCTCCGCCCCGGCCGCTTCGACCGGCAGATCGTCGTCGACCGCCCCGATCGCCTCGGCCGCCGCAGGATCCTCGAGGTGCACTCGCGCGGCAAGCCCCTGGCGCGCGAGATCGACCTGGACACGCTCGCCGCGGGCACGCCCGGCTTCACCGGCGCCGATCTCTCGAACCTCATCAACGAGGCCGCCCTGCTCGCCGCCCGCCGCGGCAAGAAGATGATCGGGCAGGACGAGCTCGAGGAAGGGATCATGCGCGTGATCGCCGGCCCGGAGAAGAAGGCGCGCCTCCTCTCCGAGAAGGAGCGCAAGATCACGGCGTATCACGAGATGGGCCATGCGCTCGTCGGGCACTACCTCGAGAACACGAACCCGGTCCACAAGATCACGATCGTGTCCCGCGGCCAGGCGCTCGGGCTCACGATCTCCCTCCCGACCGAGGATCGCTATCTGACGACGAAGTCGGCACTCATGGACGAGCTCGCGATGACGCTCGGCGGACGCGCCGCGGAGGAGCTCGTGTTCCACGAGGTGACGACGGGCGCCGCGAACGACCTCGAGCGCGTGACCACGACCTCGAAGCAGATGATCATGCGCTTCGGGATGAGCGAGAAGCTCGGCCCGCGCGTCCTCGGGCGCAACCACGAGATGCCCTTCCTCGGGCGGGACATGGGTTCCGAGCCCGACTACTCCGACGAGATCGCGAAGGAGATCGACGACGAGATCCGGCGCGTGATCGAGGAGGCGCACGCCTCGGCGATCACCGTCCTGCGCGCGCATATGGACGACCTGCACCGCCTCGCGGCGATCCTCATCGAGCGCGAGACGATCGACAAGGACCAGTACGAGCGCCTGCTCGCCGGCGAGTCCGAGGAGTCCGTCTTCCCGGCGGAGGAGGAGCCCGAGCTCGAGCCCGAGCCCGACGCCGAGAAGCGGCCGAAGCTCCGCCCGCAGCCGCGCCCGATCCCGGGCACGGCGATGCAGCCGCCGCCCCCCGAGGGCGCAGCGGGCTGACCTACGCGTCCGTCCGGGCCAGGTCCCTGGCGGCGAGCACGATTGCGACGAGCGCGACGGCAGCCGCCGCGGCGCCGAGCAGATCGAGCGTGAGGCCGCTGGCGCGAACCGCGTCGACGAGCGCGAGGAGCGACGCGGTGACTACCAGGGTGCCGAGCGCGAGGAGCGCGACGAACGCGAGCCGGCGCAGGCTGTCCCCGGGCTCGCCCGTCACCTGCTCCCGCTCCTCGAGCGACCAGTAGCCGAGCTCGGCCACGAGCACGAGCCCGGTGGCGACGAGGGGCGCGGCTATGTCGACCTGGGCGTCGTCGATCGCCAGCTGCGCACCGTAGAGGGCGCCGAGGAGGACGAGGGCCGTAGGCAGGAGCGGGGCCCACCCGCGGACGAGCGCCGCGAAGAGCGCGAGCAACGCGACGATCGCGACCCGCAGCCCGAAGGACACGAACTCGTCCTCGTCGGCGCGGCCGAGCGCAAGTACCGCGAGGCCCGCCGCACAGGCGAACGCAGCCGCGCCGGCGGCTATACGCGTGCGAGCCTGGCGTAGCGCCTGTATGTCCTCACCCCCTCGACGGCCTCCTCGAGTGACGTCGGATCGCCCCAGCGCGCGACGGCGACGCCGAGCCGCTCGAGGCGACCGCGGAGGACCTCGCGCTCGAGGAGCCACAGCCGGTAGGCGAGCGCTTCGACCTCCCCCGGGTGGGCTTCGACGAGGCCGACCGGGTCGACCTCGACGACGACGAGGTCGTAGCCCCGCGCGCGCAGGTTCTCGAGCGCGGTCACGAAGCGAGGGTCGACGAGCGGGGTCAGGGCGAGAACGAGCGCCTTCGGCGGCATGATCGCGGCCGGGATAAGACTGACGTCGCGCCACGTGTACGTCGGAGCGACGCCCGTCTCGACGAGCGACTCGATCAGCCGGTAGCGCTGTCTCGTACCCATCCCCGGCTGGAGCCAGCGGAGGATGCCGCCGAAGCCGACGAGGCCGACCCGGTCCCTGCGCTCCAGGTACAGCGTCGCGAGCGTCGACGCGGCTCGGACGGCGTCGTCGAGCGTGCTTCGCGTTCCCGCCCGAACGTCCACGAAGCTGTCGAGGAAGAGCACGACGTCCGTGTTCCGCTCGGGGTGGCGCTCGTTCACGACGAGACCGCTCGACCGGCGGGCCGACGCGCGCCAGTTGATCGTGCGCAACCGGTCGCCCGGCGCGTAGTCGCGGATATCCGCGTACTCGATCCCGTCTCCCTTCACCCGGGCCACCTCGCTGCCCGCAAAGGCCTGCGTATCGACGGGCGAGAGGATCCGGCTGAGCGACTCGGGGCGGGGGTAGGCCTTCAGCCGGTGCCGGCGGTCGAAGCGCTGCTGCCAGACCACGATCCGGAGAGGGCTTCGTGCGCGTGCCTCGACGATTCCGATGTCGTGGACGCCCCACGTCGTGCACCTGAGCGAGAGCGGGATCGTGCGCTCCTCTCCGGCTCCGAGCTGGACTGCGACCGCGGGCTCCACGTCGTTCGGCCCGACTCCGGGCGGGAGGACGAGAGCGAGCTCGACGCGGTCGCTGCCCCGGCGAACGCGGGCGGTCAGCTCCGCCTCGACCTCGTCGCCCTCCAGCGTGCGCTCGGTCTCGAGCGCGAGATCGACCTCCAGCTCGGGATCCCGGGAGAGCCGTGTATCGAGCGCGAGGAGCACGGCGAACGGCGCCGCCGCGATCGCGAGCTCGGGCCGGCGCAGTGCGAGCGCCCCGATCAGCCCGAAGGCCGCAACGGCTGCATATCCGACGAGCCGCGGGCTCCCGTGGCGCGTCACAGCGCCGGAACGACGTCCTCGGCGGCGGGTGTCGGTACCGCTTCGAGGACTTCGCGGACGACGTCGTCCGCGGAGACCCGCTGCACCCAGAGCTCCGGCCGGAGCACGAGCCGGTGGGCGAGAGCCGGCACCGCGACCGCCTTGACGTCGTCCGGCAGGACGAAGTCCCTGCCTGCGAGCGTCGCCTTGCAGCGCGCGAGCTTCAGCAGCGCGAGGCTGCCGCGCGGGCTCGCCCCGACGGCGGTCGACTGTGAGTCGCGAGTCGCGGCGACGACGTCGACGCAGTAACGCGTCACGCTGTCCGCGACGTGCACCTGCTCGATCGCGCGCTGCATCTCGAGCAGCGTCTCGCGGTCGACGATCGCGCGGAGCTCGACGTCGTCGACGCGGCGCTCCATGCGCCGCCCGAGCACCTCGAACTCGTCGTCGCGGCTCGGGTAGCCGAACGCCGTGCGCAGGAGGAAGCGGTCGAGCTGCGCTTCCGGGAGGGGATACGTGCCTTCGTATTCGATCGGGTTCTGCGTTGCGATGACGAGGAACGGCGGCTCGAGCCGGTGGGTCTCGCCCTCGATCGTGACCTGGCGCTCCTGCATCGCCTCGAGCAGCGCCGCCTGCGTCTTCGGCGGAGCGCGGTTGATCTCGTCGGCGAGCAGGAGGTTCGCGAAGATCGGGCCCGGCCGGAACTCGAAGTCGGCGTCGCGCTGGTTCCAGATCGACGATCCGGTTACGTCCGCGGGCATCAGGTCGGGCGTGAACTGGATGCGCGCGAAGCGCATGCTCAGCACCTGCGCGAACGAGCGCGCGGCGAGCGTCTTCGCGAGGCCGGGGTAGTCCTCGAGGAGGACATGTCCGTCGGCGAGGAAGCCGACGAGGACGAGCTCGAGCGACTCGCGCTTGCCGATGACCGCCCGCTCCACCTCGTCGAGGACGGCCTCGGACAGCTCCTGGACCTGATTCAGCTCCATGCTCACGTCCGCTCGAGGGATTCGACGATGGCGCGAAGCCTCGCGGCCGGGAGGCCACGGGCGAGGCGGTCCTCGGGCGGTGGCCGGTCGGGGCGCACGAGCTCCCACGTCTCCTCGCCGAGCACGGCGCGGGCGGCTTCCGGATCTTTCTCCAGCGACAGCCGCCGGCGGGTCGCGAGCAGGCCGGCGGCGAGCTCGCGGAGTCGCGGGCGAAGACGATGGTGGAGCTCGAAGGCACCCGCAACGCCCAGCACGGTCTCCTGCTCGATGCGCTCCAGCGTCTCGGGGGCGGCGCTCCCACGCTCTGAGCGACCCGCCGCCTTCCGCAGCGGCGTCGACGGCGGGAAGGCGCGCACGAGCGCTCGCAGCGCGCACCCGAGCACTGCGACGCTGACGATGAGCCCGTAGATCCGGAGCCCGAGACCCGCGCGACCGGGCAGGAACGCGAGCACGCTCGCGAAGGCGACCGTGGGGAGGACGAGCAGGCGCGCGGCCGACTTGACGTCGCTTCTCATGCGCCCTCAGCGGCGGCCCGCAGCTCTCTCATCTGCTCCTCGAGCCTGAGGTCCGCCGCAGCCTTCAGCTCGTCCCGAACCGTCGAGAGCGCGTCGATTGCCTGGTCCTTCATGCCCGTGTCCACGTCATGAGGGGAGAACTTAGCCCGCGTGAAGAGATCCGTCAGGCGCCGCAGCGAGCCCTGGCTCAGCTCCAGCTCGGGGCCGACGCGTGTCAGGAACTCGTCGGGGGTCTCGTGGAGGCGCCGCGGGAGCCCGTGCGCCGCGAGCACGCGCTCCAGGCGGGCGTATGCGGCGATGATCGCCCGCCGGGGGTCCTTCTCGGCCCTGAGGTCGTCGAGCGTGTCGTCGAGGATGGCCGCGATCTCCTCGGCGATCCCCTCGTCCGCGGGCGGAGGGTGCTTTCGTCTCAGAGCGACCGCGGCCGCTATGACGGCGATCGTCGCGAGCCCGATGACGACGAGCACGGGGATCAGGGCGAACTCGGGCTCGTACGTCTTCGGCGGTGCGGACTCCTCGGGATTCGGAAGCGGCCCCGGAAAGGCTCGCTCGCCGAATTCGTCCTCGACGACGGCACGCTCCCAGTCGCGGAACCGCCACCAGGAGAGGAAGCACAGCAGGACTAGGAAGCCGAAGAACACACCGAGGCCCGAGCGCGGGTAGCGGCCGCTCGCGATCTCGCGCTGGATCGCCTTCCGCTGCAGGAGGCCGTAGACCAGGATGATCGCCGCCGGGACGAGCATCAGCATCCCGACGCTGAGGATCGTGTCGAGGATCGCCTCCTCCGGCGGCCTAGAGTCGTCCGTGCCGGTCGGGGTCGACCCGGTCGCGGCTATCGCGACGATCGCGACCAGTGCCAGGACGACGAGCGCAGGCAGGAGCGCACGCGTCGCGCTACCGCGCATGGGCTCCGCCGCGGGCTACTGCTGTGGGACGCTGGGCTCGGCGAGCGGGGCCGCGGAGGCCATGGACGTGCTCTCCCAGTAGCGGTTGAGCGCGCCCTGCACCTTCACGAACCACACGATCGCCGGGATGATGAAGATGCCGAACGGGAAGAGCCAGAGCCCGGTCCAGCCGGACACCGGCGCCGCGCGTCCGGCTTTCGCGTACATGCGGCCGACCTCGGACGGGATCACGAAGGCGCTCACGGCACCGATGAGGATCCAGACGACGAGGCCGAGGACGCCGCCGAGGCCGTCGCCCGTGTGCTGCTTCATCTCCTCCTGGGTCTTGTAGACCCAGTACCAGCCGTAGAAGAACAGCGTGATGATGAACATCAGGATCCCGAAGCCGATCCCACGGGGCTTGCCGAGCGGTCCAGTGTTTTGTGGAGTGCTCATGGATGTCGATTCTTACCGATTCCGCGGACGGCTGTACGCTCAGCTGCGTGAGCGACCCGGCGATCCCGATCGAGGAGCGCTGGCCGCGGCCCGCGGTCATGGGCGTGCTCAACGTCACGCCGGACAGTTTCTCCGACGGTGGGCAGTTCGTGTCGGTCGCGGATGCGATCGCGCACGGCCGCCGGCTGGCCGCGGAGGGCGCCGCGCTCGTCGACGTGGGCGGTGAGTCCACGCGTCCCGGAGCCGAGCCCGTGGACGCCGACGAGGAGCTTGGCCGCGTCGCACCTGTGCTCGAGGGCCTCGCGGGGATCCCGCTCTCGATAGACACGTCGAAGGCCGCGGTCGCACGGCGGGCACTCGAGCTCGGCGCGGAGCTCGTGAACGACGTCACGGCGTTGCGCAGGGATCCCGAGCTGGCGGGCGTCGTCGCCGAGGGCGCCGCATATGTCTGCCTCATGCACATGCAGGGAGAGCCACGCACGATGCAGGCTGCTCCTCGATACGACGACGTGGCGTCCGAAGTGTTCGCGTTCCTCGAGGAACGGGTGGCCTTCGCCGTAGAGGCAGGGATCCCCGAGGAGCGGATCTGCGTCGACCCCGGTATCGGCTTCGGCAAGACGCCCGACCAGAACCTCGAGCTGATCCGCCGGCTCGACTCGCTGCTCGCCCTGGGCCGCCCGGTGCTTGTCGGCGTCTCGCGCAAGAGCACGCTCGCGCGCGTGCTGGGCGACCCCGTCGGGAACAGGGGTTCGCTCGCGTCGTCGCTCGGCGCCGCCGTGGCAGCCTTCGAGCGCGGCGCGTGGATGCTCCGCGCCCACGACGTGCGCGAGACCGTCGACGCGCTCGAGGTTGCGGCAGCTGTCCAACGAGGAAAGGTGACGGCATGAAATGCGCGTTTCTGGGGCGCCGCACGCGGTGCGGGGCCGGAGGGCACAGTACGGGAGGCACGGGCCCGGAGAGCCCCGTGCCGCGAGCGGCGTCAGGCGGTGGCGGAGCCGGGCTCCGCCCGGCTCTTGCGCAAGCCCGGAATCCGCTCGCGCGAATTCCGGGCGCACGAATGCCCGGGGGAGCCGCAGCCGGCCAGGAGCGCGCATGACGATTGAGCTCCTCGGATTGGTGTCTGTTCGGGCACCACGGCTACCTCGAGGCCGAGAGGAAGCTCGGCCAGCGGTTCCTCGTCGATCTCTGGGTCGAGGTCGACGACCAGGCCGCCGCCAGCGACGAGATCGAGCACACGGTCGACTACCGGCACCTCGCGGCGCTCGTGCGCGAGGTCTTCGCGGGCCCCGAGCGGCTTCTCCTCGAGGCCCTGGCCGGTGCTGTCGTCGACGGCATCTTCGAGCGGTTTCCAGGCGCGCAGAGCGTCCGGATTCGCGTGCGCAAGCCGGATGTCGTGCTCGACCCGCCGGTCGAGCACGCGGCGGTCATCGTCGAGCGGCGACGCGGCTAGCGACGCGTGGCGCGCGCCTACATCGGCCTCGGCGCGAACCTCGGCCCCCGCGAGGCGACGTTGCTGCGGGCGGTCGACCTCCTCGCCGCCGAGCCGGGGATCGAGGTCCTCGAGCTGTCCTCCTTTCGCGAGACCGATCCGGTCGGAGTGACGGACCAGCCGCGATTCGTCAACGGCGCGGTCGCGGTGGAGACGGTGCTTTCGCCCCGCGAGCTCCTCGACGCGCTGCTCCGCGTCGAGCGGGAGCTCGGGCGCACGCGCGACGGCGAGCGCTGGGGGCCAAGGACGCTCGACCTCGATCTCCTCGTATTCGCGGACGAGGTCGTCGACGAGGAGGGCCTGCGTGTGCCTCACCCGCGCTTGCACGAGCGCCGGTTCGCGCTGGAGCCGCTGGCCGAGCTCGAGCCCGACATCGAGATTCCGGGGCGCGGAAAGGTGTCAAAGCTGCTCGCGGAGCTACACTGACGCCCCATGTCGCACCTCGACGACCTCGACGAGTACGAGGCCGAGCTCGAGATCTCCCTCAAGCAGGAGTACTCGGCGGTCTTCGCGTTGTTCCGCTACTGCATCCTCACGCAGGACGCGACGTACCTCTGCAACCGGCTCGACGTCGAGTCCATGCCGCAGGCGAGCTACCCGTTCTTCCACATCCGGATGGAGGACGTCTGGGTCTGGGACAAGAACCGCCCGACACGCATGATCCCGCGCGCCGAGGTGTACACCTCGGGGGACGTCACGATCGAGGAGCTGCGCGGCGAGGGCGAGGAGCCGCGGCTGACGGCAGAGGCGCTCGCCGAGCGGATCGGGCAGCAGCCTCCGGGCGACGACGACGCCCTCTGAGCCGACCGGCACCGCTCACAGCCGAAGGGCCGCGCATGGCGACCCTTCAACCTTGCCCTTCTCCCTCCCACCCCGAGCCCGAACCTGACAGCAACGGGGTCGCGATCAAGGCACGAGGTAGGCCTATCGAGACTAGCGCACTTTGCGCCTATTCTCTAGGGCTCTGATTCACTAGGCCCGTGCTTCTCGCGGTCGACGTCGGCAACACCCAGACGGCCCTCGGGCTCTACGCGGGGGACGAGCTGACCGACAACTGGCGGCTCGCGACCGAGCGGTCGACGACCGCCGACGAGCTCGGTGTGCTGCTCGGCGGCCTCCTCGACTTCGATGTCGTGGACGGGATCTGTCTCTCGTGCACGGTGCCGGTGCTCGTGCGGGAGTGGGAGACGCTCGCCCGCAAGTGGGCTCAGGCCCCGCTGCTGGTCGTCGGGCCGGGTGTGAAGAACGGGATCCCCATCCGCTACGACGACCCGCGCGAGGTCGGGCCCGACAGGATCGTGAACGCGATCGCGGCGAAGGAGCGCTACGGCGCCCCCGTCATCGTGGTCGACTTCGGTACGTCCACGAACTTCGACGTCGTCTCGCCCGCGGGCGAGTACGTGGGCGGAGTACTCGCACCCGGGATCGAGATCTCCATGGACGCGCTGTTCGCCCGCGCGGCCCGCCTGGTCAAGGTCGACTACGCCGCGCCGCCGACGGTGATCGGGAAGACGACCGTCGGCGGTCTCCAGTCCGGCCTCGTGTACGGCTTCGCCGGCCAGGTGGACGGGATCGTCGGGCGGATCCGCGAGGAGCTGGGCGTCGAGGCGCGCGCGATCGCGACCGGCGGCCTCGCCGACCTCGTCGCTCCGCACTCGACCACGATCGAGAGCGTGGACCCGTTCCTCACGCTCGAGGGCCTCCGCCTCGTCTGGGAGCTCAACCGGTGATCCCCGACACGGCGAGCCTCGCCGTCTTCGTCGTCGCTGCGCTCGCGCTGCTCCTCGTGCCCGGGCCCGCGGTCGTCTACATCGTGGCGCGCTCGATCCACGAAGGCAGGCGGGCCGGCCTGGTCTCCGTGCTCGGCATCCACGTCGGGACGCTCGTCCACATCGCCGCGGCGACGGCGGGGCTCTCGGCGCTCGTCGTGTCCTCTGCGGTGGCGTTCACGGCGGTGAAGGTCGCCGGCGCCGTGTACCTCGTCGGTCTCGGGCTGTGGACGCTGTTCTCGCGCGGGGCCGAGCGCGACGTCGCGCTCGGGGGCGAGCGCAACCTGCGGCGCGCGTTCGCTCAGGGAGTCGTCGTGAACGTTCTGAATCCCAAGACCGCGCTCTTCTTCCTTGCGTTCCTCCCGCAGTTCGTCGACGCAGATGCGGCGCATCCGGCCGTCCAGATCGCCTTCCTCGGCGTGCTCTTCGCGCTGCTCGGCCTCGTCACCGACTCGCTGTGGGCGCTCGCGGCCGGGACTGCGGGCGGCCTGCTCCGGCGCTCGCGACGCTTCGCCCGCGGCCAGCGCTACGTCACGGGCACGGTGTACATCGGTCTCGGGGTCGCGACCGCGTTCGGCGGCGGCTCGACTGACGACTAGGCCGCTGAGACGCTCTCGGGAGTGCCTCAGCCGCCGCCGTAGACGGAGATCGGCAGCTCGAGCGTGACCTCGTCGCCGGCCGGGACCTCTGCCTCGAGCTGCTCGAGGATCGCGATCGCGCCGGGAGCAGCAGCGAGCAGCCTGCGCTCGACCTCCTCCACCGAGTCGAGCTGGAGGAGCTCCTGCTTGAACGGCTTCGGGAAGCGACCTCCGCCGAGGTACCAGCCGTAGAACTTCTTCAGGAACCCCGTCGCGCGCCGCTCGCCCAGCTCGCGGACGGCCTCGCGCACGAAGAGCACGAGCTCCGCGACGATCTCCTCGCGCGTCGGCGGACGCGCGTCCTCGTCGACGATCTCGCGCAGCGCCCACGGGTTCCCCTGCGCACCGCGGCCGACCATGACCGCCTCGGCGCCTGTCGTCGTGAGCACCACCTGCGCGCGGGCGCGTGACGTCACGTCGCCGGACGCGACCACAGGGACATCGACGAGCGAGACGAGCTCCGCGGTCAGCGAGTGATCCGCCGTGCCCGTGTACATCTGCTGCGCGGAGCGGGGATGGAGGGTCAGCGAGCTCGCACCCGCCTCGACCAGGCGCGGGCCGAGCTCGAGGCACGCGCGCGAGCCGTTCTTCACACCGCGGCGCAGCTTCACCGTGACCGGCAGGTCGACTGCGTTCGCGACGGACTCGACGAGCCGGCACGCGAGATCCGGCTCCTCGAGCAGGTGCGCGCCGGCGCCGGTCCGTGTCACTTTCTTGACCGGGCAGCCGAAGTTGAGGTCGACGAGGTCCGCTCCAACGGCCTCGACCATGCGAGCGGCATCGGCCATCGGCCGCGGGTCGGACCCGAAGAGCTGGATCGCGAGCGGATGCTCGTCGGCCGCGACCCGGAGGTAGCCGAGCGTGCGCTCGTTCCCGTGCTCGATCCCGGCGCAGCTGACCATCTCCGAGCACACGAGACCTGCTCCGTAGCGGCGTCCCTGGCGCCTGAAGGCCTGCACGCTGACCCCGGCCATCGGCGCGAGCACGAGGCGGGTCGGGATCTCGACAGGGCCGATTTTCCAGGGGCTGCGGAGCTCGATCACGGTCGTCGCATGGTACTCGGAGACCTGTTGACGCTCGTCCAGCGCCGCAGCTACCATTCCCGGCCGTCTGTGGGGCCGGCAGGGCCCCGCCGTCTCGTTTTGGGGGGTTGTACCGGTGAAGGATGTGATCCTCACACCCGAGGGCTACAAGCAGCTCAAGAGCGAGCTCGAGGTACTGCAAACCGACCGGCGGCGCGAGATCGCCGAGCGGATCGCCGCGGCCAGGGCGTTCGGCGAGATCGCCGAGAACGCCGAGTACGACGACGCGAAGAACGAGCAGATGATGCTCGAGCATCGCATCGCGCAGCTCGAGGAGCGGCTGACGAACGCCCGCGTGATCAACCCGAAGGACATCGACACGAGCGTCGTCTCGATCGGCTCCGTGGTGCGGCTCCGCGACGTCGACGCGAAGGAGACGGTCGAGTACTTCATCGTCGGCTCCGCCGAGGCGAACCCGGCCGAGCGCAAGCTCTCGAACGAGTCGCCGGTCGGGAAGGCGATCATGGGCCGGAAGAAGGGCGAGACCGTCGAGGTGATCACGCCCCGGGGCTCCAAGGTGAAGTTCAAGATCATGGAGATCAAGGCGGCGTAAGCCGGGCCGCGGCGCCCTCGTCCACCGCGTGCGAGACGATCCGCGCGTGGACATCCCGGATCTGATCGGACGAGACGCGGATCTCGCGCTGCTCGCCGTCGCGACCGGCGCGCTCTGGATCGCTGGCGCCGCCATCCTGTACGCCTCCCGGCATCCCGCCGAGCCGCCGGTCGGAGACCGCACGCTCGACCTCGGGCCGGAGCCGCCCGCGGTCGCGAACTTCCTCGTCCACGACTTTCGCGTGACGGGCGAGGCCGTCGCGGCCACACTGATCGACCTCGCCGCCCGGCGCGTCGCCGAGATCGAGCAACGAGGCCCTGGAGTCTTCTGGGTTCGCCTCCGCTCCGAGCCCGGAGAGGAGCTGACCGCGTACGAGCGACGCGTGCTCGAGCACCTCCGCAAGCTGGCGAGCCTCGGCGCGGTGCCGGCCGAGGCCCTGACGACGGGACAGGAGGCTGAGTCCACGCGCTGGCGGAAGGAGTTCGAGCGGGAGGTCGTCGCCGACGCCCAGCGGCGCGGGCTCTCGCGCGACGCGTACGGAGAGACGTCGCTGCTCGTCCTGACGGGCGCGGCCGCGGTGCCGGCGCTCGCAACGGTCCCGCTCGGCGGGTTTGGGCCGGGCGCGCTGATCATGGTGGTGGCGTTCGGGATCGTCGGCTGGATGCGCGCGCGGTTCCCGCAGCGCGAGACCGACGCGGGGCTCGAGGCCGCGTCCAGGTGGCTGGGCGTCCGTGCGGAGCTCGCGGAGAACGAGGTGTTTCCGACCTACTCCCCGCTGACGGTCCCGCTCTGGGACCGGCTGCTCGCGTACGGCGCCGCCCTGGGCGTTGCGTCGGGAGCGAGCGCGCCGCTGCCGCTGGGGGCCGAATCCGACACACACGCGTGGAGCTCGCACGGCGGACGCTGGCGGCCGGTGCGTGTCTCGTACCCGCGCGTGTGGCCTCCGGGCTGGGGCCTCGACCCGCGCGTCGCGCTCGTCGGTGGCGTCGGGGCGACAGTGTTCGGCGGGTATGTCCTGTACACGCAGGGTGTGCGGCTGCTCGAGGACGCGGGGGTCGTGCAGGGCGCGTACCTCGTCGCGCTCTGCGGCGCGGTCGTGCTCGGAATCGCCGTCGCGGTCATGGGCGTGCAGGACCAGTGGACGTCGCACGAGGTCACCGGCCCGATCCTGCGGCTCCGTGCCTTCGGCGATGACGACGACGAGAAGCGCTACTTCGCGGCGGTCGACGACGGCACCTCCCGCTCGATCCGAGCCTGGCGGCTGGACGCGCAGGACTTCGGCCGCCTCAGGCAGGGGCAGCTGGTGACGGTCACCTCGACGCCGAACCTCGGTCGCGTGCGGTCGATCGAGCCCGCCCCTGATTGGAACTAGACTCGCGGCCCATGACGCCGCCCAAGCGTTTCCCTGATCGCGACGAGATCGCGGCGGTTCGCGCAGCCACGGAGGCGCTCGACGCCGGCGCTGAGCTCGACGAGACGCGAAGGCTTGCGGGCCGCGTGCTGGCGCGGCGCGAGATGGGGAAGCTCGTCTTCCTCGACCTCGTCGACCGCTCCGGGCGAATCCAGCTCCTGTGCGACACGGGACTTACGGGGGCGGTCGAGGTCCACCTCGGCGACGTCGTGGGCGTCTCGGGCCGCCCGGCGAAGTCGCGCCGTGGCGAGCCGTCGCTCGCGGTCGACGCGCTCGAAGTGCTCGCGAAGAACCAGAGCCCGTTGCCGGACACGTTCCACGGGCTAACCGATCAGGAGACCCGCTACCGCAAGCGCCACCTCGACCTGCTCATGAACGAGGACACGCGCGAGGACTTCCTCCTACGGACGCGGATCGTCTCCGCGATCCGGCGCTACCTCGACGAGGAGGGCTTCGTCGAGGTCGAGACGCCCGTGCTCCAGCCGCGCTACGGCGGCGCCTTCGCACACCCGTTCGTGACCCACTCCAACGAGCTCGATGTCGACCTCTACCTGCGCATCGCGACCGAGCTCTACCTCAAGCGGCTCATCGTCGGCGGCCTCGAGCGGGTGTACGAGATCGGCAAGGACTTTCGCAACGAGAGCGTCTCGTACAAGCACCAGCCGGAGTTCACGATGCTCGAGTGGTACGAGGCGTATGCGGACTTCCGCGACGCGATGGAGCGCGTCGAGACGATGCTCGAGCGGGTCGCGCTCGAAGTGCTCGGGACGACCGGGGTCACCTTCAGGGGGCACGAGGTCGACCTGAAGGCGCCCTGGCGGCGCGTCGGCTTCGTCGAGTCCCTCGATGCGCTCGAGCTCTGGACGCGCGACGAGGCCGAGCTGCGCGCATGGCTGACCGAGCGCGGCGTCGACACGGAGGCCGACAAGGACTGGACGCAGCTCGTCGACCACGCGTTCTCCCACTTCGTCGAGCCGAGCCTCATCGAGCCGACCATCGTCTACGGCCATCCGGTCGAGCTCTCGCCGTTCGCGCGCACCATGGACGACGACCCGTCGCTCTCGGAGCGGTTCGAGTACTTCGCAGCCGGGATGGAGCTCGGGAACGCGTACACGGAGATCAACGACGCGGCCGAGCAGCAGCTCCGCTTCGACGAACAGTCCGAGTACGTGGAGGGCGTGCGGGGTGACCCGGACTACGTCGAGGCGCTCTCGTACGGCATGCCCCCGACCGCCGGCCTCGGCCTCGGCATCGACCGGCTCGCGATGCTCCTCTCCGGGCGAGAGACGATCCGCGACGTGATCCTGTTCCCGGCCCTGCGCCAGGCCTGAGACTCGATCAGGCGGCTGCCTCGACCCGGTCGCGCTCGTAAGCGACGACGTCGTCGAGGATGGCGTCGAGGGTTCGCGTCGGCGCCCACCCGACCGCGGCGCCGATCTTCTCGATCGACGGCTCGCGGTGGAACATCTCCTCCATCGAGCCGTGCGGGTAGACCTGCTCGTAGGGGACGAAGACGATCTCGGACGAGCTCGCAACCTTCGCCCGCACACGCTCGGCGAGGTCGCGGATCGCGATCCGCTCCTGCGACCCGACGTTGTAGAGCTCGCCCGACGTCGCGGGCGAGTCCACGAGCCCCCTGAGCGCCCGGACCGTGTCCGACACGTGGCAGAAGCATCGCGTCTGCGTTCCGTCTCCGTGCACCTCCAACGGCCGCCCTGCGAGCGCGCTCCGCACGAACCGCGGGACGACGTTCCCGTACTGCCCGTTCTGGCGCGGGCCGACGGTGTTGAAGAGGCGGGCGATCACGCACTGCAGATCGCGCTCCTCGTGCCAGGCGAGCGCGAGGAACTCGTCAATCGCCTTCGTGTCGGCGTAAGCCCAGCGGCGTGCGGTCGTCGGCCCGTAGATCCGTCGCGCGTCCTCGCGCAGGAGCTCCTCCTCCGGGTGGTCTCCGTACACCTCCGAGGACGACGCGACGAGCACGCGCTTGCCGAACTTCGCGCAGTACTCGAGGACGTTCTCGGTGCCCTGGACGTTCGTGAGCAGCGTGTGGCCCGGCTGCTCGACGATGAGCTGGACGCCGACGACGGCGGCGAGGTGGTAGACGACGTCACACTTGTGCACGAGCTCGCTCACGACCGACGGCGAGAGCACCGACTCGACGACGAGGTGGAAGTCCGGTCGCTCGGCGAGGGCGGCCACGTTCTCCTTCGAGCCCGTGGACAGGTCGTCGAGCGCCCAGACCTCGCAACCCTCGTCGAGAAGGAGCTCTGCCAGGTGCGAGCCGATGAAACCGGCGCCGCCGGTGATCAGCGCTTTTTCGGCCATTCGAGCGGGGAGGGTACCGCGGCTCGCAAGCGAACCCGAGCGTAAAGTCCTGGCGGGGGGACCGTCGGCTACGATCAGACGGGCACCTTCGGCAGGAGTGCGGCAATCCCGTCGATCTCCGTCGGGGGCTTCAGAAGGAGGGTCGGAGGAGTTGTTCGAGCGATTCACAGAACGGGCTCGACAGGTGGTCGTCCTGGCACAGGACGAGGCAAGGGCGCTGAAGCACAACTACATCGGCACGGAGCACATCCTGCTCGGCCTTTTGCGGGAGGAGGAGGGCCTCGCAGCGCGCGTGCTCGAGTCGCTCGACATCACCGTCGAAGAGGTTCGCGCCCAGGTCGCCCGCATCGTCGGGCAGGGCGACGAGGTCACCACCGGCCAGATCCCGTTCACGCCGCGCGCCAAGAAGGTTCTCGAGCTGGCGCTGCGCGAAGCCCTTTCGCTCGGCCACAACTACATCGGCACCGAGCACATCCTGCTCGGGCTCGTGCGTGAGAACGAGGGCGTCGCCGCAAGGATTCTCCTCGACTTCGACGCGGATGCGGAGAAGATCCGCAACGAGATCATCCGCATGCTCTCGGGTCCGGGACGCCGGCAGTCCGGCGCGGGTGCTCCCGCGGGCGAGAAGACGAAGAGCTCCAAGCTCCTCGACCAGTTCGGCCGAAACCTGACGAAGCTGGCAGTCGAGGGGAAGCTCGACCCTGTCGTCGGCCGTCAGACCGAGATCGAGCGCGTGATGCAGATCCTCTCGCGCCGCCAGAAGAACAACCCCGTGCTGATCGGCGAGCCCGGGGTCGGCAAGACCGCCGTCGTCGAAGGCCTCGCGTCGCGCATCGCCACGAACTCCGTGCCCGAGATCCTCAAGGGCAAGCAGATCTACACGCTCGACCTCGCCGCGCTCGTCGCCGGCTCGAAGTACCGCGGCGAGTTCGAGGAGCGCCTGAAGAAGGTCATGAAGGAGATCATGCAGCGGGGCGACATCGTCCTCTTCATCGACGAGCTCCACAACCTCGTCGGCGCCGGCGCCGCCGAAGGCGCCATCGACGCGGCCTCGATCCTCAAGCCCGCCCTCGCACGTGGCGAGATCCAGACGATCGGCGCGACGACGCTCGACGAGTACCGCAAGTACCTGGAGCGGGACGCAGCGCTCGAGCGGCGCTTCCAGCAGGTGCGCGTCGAGGAGCCGTCGATCGACGAGACCGTGCAGATCCTGCGCGGCCTGCGCGACCGCTACGAGGCGCACCACCGGTGCAAGATCTCGGACGAGGCGCTGGCCGCCGCGGCCCAGCTAGCCGACCGCTACATCCAGGACCGGCACCTCCCGGACAAAGCGATCGACCTGATCGACGAGGCGGGCTCGCGGGTCCGCATCGCGACCATGGCGGCGCCGCCGCGCTACCGCGAGCTCGAGGACGAGATCGAGAAGGTGCGCGCGGACAAGGAGTCCGCGATCGAGGCGCAGGAGTTCGAGAAGGCCGCGCAGCTCCGCGACAAAGAGCGCAAGCTCACGCAGAAGAAGAAGGAGCTCGAGGACGACTGGCGGAACCAGGCCGACGAGGAGCAGCCGGAGATCGGGGAGGAGGAGATCGCCGACATCGTCTCGATGTGGACGGGCATCCCGGTCTTCAAGCTCACCGAAGCCGAGTCGCAGCGGCTCATCCACATGGAGGACGAGCTGCACAAGCGCGTCATCGGACAGCACCAGGCGATCGTCGCCGTCGCCAAGGCGATCCGCCGCGCGCGCGCCGGCATCAAAGACCCGAAGCGCCCGACCGGCTCGTTCATCTTTCTCGGCCCCTCGGGCGTCGGCAAGACCGAGCTGGCACGCACGCTCGCCGAGTTCCTCTTCAGCGACGAGGACATGATGATCCAGGTGGACATGTCGGAGTACATGGAGAAGCACTCCGTGTCCCGGCTCGTCGGCTCCCCGCCCGGCTACGTCGGCTACGACGAGGGCGGCCAGCTCACCGAGGCCGTGCGCCGCAAGCCCTACTCGGTCGTCTTGCTCGACGAGATCGAGAAGGCGCACCCGGACGTCTTCAACATCCTGCTCCAGATCCTGGAGGACGGGAAGCTCACCGACGCCCAGGGGCGGAAGGTCGACTTCCGCAACACCATCGTGATCATGACCTCCAACCTCGGCGCCGCCCAGATCTCGAAGAACCAGACGCTCGGGTTCTCGATCGGCGACGAGGGCGGCCTCACATACGACGAGATGAAGGAGCGGGTGATGTCGGAGCTCAAGAAGGTGTTCCGGCCCGAGCTCCTGAACCGCATCGACGAGGTCATCGTCTTCCACAAGCTCGAGCGCGAGGAGATCCTCGAGGTCGTCGACCTGCTGATGGCCCGCGTCCGGGAGGAGATGGCGAAGCACGGCACCGTGATCGAGCTCACGCAGGAGGCGCGGGAGCTGCTCGTCGAGCAGGGCTACGACCCCGCGATGGGCGCCCGGCCGCTGCGCCGCGCGATCCAGCGCCTGATCGAGGATCCGCTCGCCGACTTCATCCTCGGCCGCGAGCTCGCCTCGGGCTCGACGATCGTCATCGACCGCCGGGAGACCCCCGAGGAGGGCGAGACGCCTGTCGAGATCCGGCTCATCGAGGGCCCGCCCGTGCCGGCGGCGGTCGGGGCGCCCGACGACGAGCCGACCGCGGACGTCGACGACGACGACCCGGGCGACTGACGCGTTGCGCTTCTAGCTCGACGAGACGACACGCCACGAGTCCCACGTGATCTTCAGGATCACGAGGGAGATGCCGAGCCCGACGAGGGGGTCGGCCGCGTCAGCCCCGAGTCCGACCAGGACGGCGCTCGCCACGACCCCGAGCGAGACGAAGGCATCCACGCGCGCGTGCTTGCCGTCGGCGACGAGCGCCGCGCTGCCGAGCCGCTCTCCTGCCCGCAGTCGGATGCGCGCCGCGACCTCGTTGCCGAGGAACCCGATCGCACCCGCGATCGCGAGGAGGCCGAGGCTCGAGATCGGCTCGGGATCGATGAGCCGGCGGATGGCCTCCACCAGCGCGAAGCACGCGGACACGAAGATCGCAAGCACCACGAAGTAGCCCGCGATCTTCTCCGCGCGCGCCGAGCGCAGGAAGAAGGCGGCTCCGACCGGGAGCGCGGTGAGCGCATCGCCCGCGTTGTGGACGAGGTCGGCGAGAAGCGCGATCGACCCCGAGACGACGAACACGATCGCCTGGAGCGCCGCCGTCAGGCCGAGGACGCCGAGGCTCTTCGCGACCGCCCGCAAGCCCGCTCGCGAGCGCATGATCGAAGGATCGACGAGCCCGTGCGTGTGGCCGTGTCCGTGCTCGTGCGGCTGCTCGTGCTCGCGGTGGGGCATCGGGCGAGGAGACTAGAGCGTCGGCCCTACAATCGCGCCGTGGCCGTGGACGTCAGGCACGCGAAGCCCTCCGACTACGGGCGCGTGATCGGCCGGGTCAACGTGTGGTGGGGAGGCCGCGAGATGACGCCGATGCTGCCGCGGCTCTTCTTCCTCCACTTCGAAGGGACGAGCTTCGTGGCCGAGGACGGGGATGAGCTCGCCGGCTTCCTCTGCGGCTTCTTCTCCCAGACCGATCCCGACGAGGCGTACATCCACTTCGTCGGCGTGTCGCCGGATCACCGCGGGCAGGGGATCGGCCGGACGCTCTACGAGCGGTTCTTCGACGAGGTCCGGAACGAGGGACGCTCGCTCGTGCGCTGCGTCACTTCACCGGCGAACGAGCGCTCGGTCGCATTCCACCAGGCGCTCGGATTCGAGGTCGACCGCGTGGCCGCGGACTACGACGGGCCCGGCGAGGACCGCGTGCTCCTCGTGAAGCGCCTGCGCTGACGCCGGGTAGGCGCCCAGTTCAGGAATGCCCCGACGACCACGGCCACAGCCAACAGGACTCCGAGATAGCTCGCCCACGCGGAGTCGGCGTCGAGGAGGTTCTTGACGAGCGTCGCGGCGAGCAGGCCGCCGGCGGCGACGAGGATCCACAGCTCCCAGCGGACGTCCTCGGGGATCTCGACGTCCGTGGCGTACACGACGAAGACGACCCCGATCAGGCCGACGCACAGCAGCGCGATCAGCAGCCCCCACGCGTCCCAGCCGTCCAGCATCGACGTAGCGGTGCCGGACGAGCCGAAGTCGACCTCGAGGTTCTGCCACGTGAGGAACAGGTCGATGAGGAGCAGCGCGGCCGCCCCCAGCACGATTCGCGAGCCCCGCGAGAGGCCTTTCAGCCTCTCGAAAACGGGCTCGCTCGGAGGGGCGGCGTCCTCGAGCAGCGGGTTCGGTCGATTCACTCTCACCAGACGGTACTCGCGAATTGCCGTTTTGGGGAGGGTGCAGACATCGCGTGCCGCGCCGGTGATCTGCGGCGACGCGCGTTACCCCGTCCTCGGTGGCTCGAACGAGCTAGGCCGGCCGGTTCTCCGGGTCGTCGTCGCGCGGCTCCGAGGGCGGTGCGGGCTCGGACGGCGCTGTCGGCTCGGACGGCTGCGGCTCGGCCGCCGGCGGCGGCGTGGCCGTCTCCGACGGTGCCGCGGGAGCGGCCGGTGCGACGGGAGGCGGCGCCTGTGTCGCCGTGCCCGTCGTCTCGGACTGTGAGCTTGCCGGCATGCTCGGGATCTCGCTCTTCAGCTGGTCGACGCCGCCGGCTTCCTGCACCACCTGGAAGGCGCCGACAGCGATCACCACCGCGAGTATCAGCCCGACCCAGGCCCAGATCGTCTGCTCGTCCCCGAGGATGCTGAGGATCTTGATGATCGCGAAGATCAGGATCAGCGTTCCGAGCAGGGCGCCCGTCATCGCGGTCGAGACGGGAAGCGGGATGTTCGCCGACGCGAGCCGGACGATGAGCCACGCGAGCAGCACGATGGTCAAGAGCCCAAGGACGACCCCCGCGAACCCGCGCCAGCCGCTGAACGACGCGTCGACCCCCAGCTCGTCGGCGATCCCCCCGACATCGAAGTCCTGCCAGGGCAGGAACAGGTCGATGAGCAGGAGCACGGCTCCCACGAGCATGATCTGCGCTCCGCGGCCGAGGGCGTTGAATCGTTCCATGGGGCCCGTCCTTTCAGGTCGTCGTCTGCGCGGTCTCAGGGGCACTCTTATCGACCTGCGCGCCAGTTTCAAGCGGATAGGCGCACTTTCGTGACAGGCGGCGTCGGGCGGCCTTCCTACACTGGCTCGGTGGCGAAGGTCCTCGTCCAACACGTCTGCACCGAGTGCGGAACGGCGAGCCCGCGGTGGCTCGGGAAATGCCCTGGATGTGGCGCATTCGGCACCCTCGCGGAGGAGCTGCACGCGACCGACGTCGGCTCGTCGGCTTCCGTGGCGAGGGTCCCGACTCCGCTCGGTGACGTCTCGGCGACCGAGAGCGAGCGGATCCCGACCGGCGTGCCCGAGCTCGATCGGGTTCTCGGCGGCGGGATCGTGCCGGCGTCGCTCGTCCTCGTGGGTGGAGAGCCCGGAGTCGGGAAGTCCACGCTGCTCCTGAGCGCGCTCGGAGCGGTCGCGCGGGCCGGTCGGAGCACGCTGCTCGTGACGGGCGAGGAGTCCGCGGCCCAGGTCTCGCTCCGGGCCGCGCGCCTCGGCGGCGCGGAGGCCGTCGGGATCCTCGCCGAGACCGATCTCGGCACGGTCTGCGCGACGCTCGAGCAGGAGCGGCCCGATGTGTGCGTGATCGACTCGGTTCAGACGCTGCACGCCGTGGATCTCTCCTCGGCGCCCGGCTCGGTCGCGCAGGTGCGCGAGGCCGCGGGCAGGCTGCTGCGCGTCTCCAAGGGGTCCGGGGTCGCGACGATCCTCGTCGGGCACGTGACCAAGGACGGGGCCGTCGCCGGCCCGCGCGTCCTCGAGCATCTCGTCGACTGCGTGCTCCAGTTCGAGGGCGACCGCTACCACGCTCACCGCATCCTGCGTGCGACGAAGAACCGCTTCGGCTCGACGAACGAGCTCGGCGTGTTCGAGATGACCGGAACCGGGCTCGTGGGCGTCCCGGACCCGTCGGAGCTCTTCGGGTCCACGCACCCGGGAGAGGTCGGCGCGGCGGTCGGCTGCGCGCTCGAAGGCACGCGTCCGCTCCTGCTCGAGATCCAGGCGCTCGTCTCCCCGACCGATCTCGCGATGCCGCGGCGCGTCGGCACCGGCGTCGATCCCAAGCGGCTCGCGATGATCGTTGCGGTGCTCGGCCGTCACGCCGGGCTCGCGCTCGGGAGCGCGGACGTGTTCGTGAACGTCGCGGGCGGTGTACGGATCGAGGAGCCGGGCGCCGACCTCGCGGTCGCGCTCGCCATCGCGTCGGCCTCGAAGGGAGTGCCCGTGCGGGAGGCCGCAGCGGCATTCGGCGAGATCGGGCTGACGGGCCGCCTGCGTGCGGCGTCTCAGGCCGAGCGGCGGATCGACGAGTGCGAGAAGCTCGGGATCCAGACGATCGTCGCCCCGACCGGGACCGCCGCGCGCGAGGGACTTCGCGTCGCGGCCGCGGACACGCTGCGGGATGCGGTTCGAGCCGGCCTGGACGAGCGCGCCGCCTGACCTCCCGAGGGGTTACGTCCGAGCCCCTGGTTCGGACGTTGAGGTTCCGTTAAGGGCCTGTGTCAAACCCGCTATGATTTGGGCGTAGCCGGCAGTGAAACACGCTGTCGGCGCTTTTTCGTGAAGGCGGGCAATGGGCATGGTTATGGGGAATTTCGATCAACGAGCACGGGGAGGCTGGCTTGTTCGACATCGGTGACAAGGTTGTCTATCCGCACCACGGTGCTGGGACGGTCATCAAGAAGGAGAAGCGGGAGATCCTCGGCGAGGTGCGGGAGTACCTCACGATCCAGATCCTCCACAACGACATGACCGTGAACGTGCCGTGCGAGAACGCGGAGCGAGTTGGGTTGCGGCAGGTCATCGACCAGCGAACCGTGACGATGGTGGTACGAACGCTCTCCGGCGGCTCCACCGAGATGCCGAAGAACTGGAACCGCCGCTTCAAGCACAACCGCGACAAGATGAAGACTGGGAACATCTTCGAGCTCGCGGAGGTGGTGCGAAACCTCGCCGTCCGGAACAACGAAAAGGGCCTCTCGACCGGCGAGAAGCAGATGTTCGTCAAGGCGAAGAAGATCCTCGCCTCGGAGCTCATGTACGCCAAGGGCATGAACGAGGACGAGGCTGCGGCCTGGCTCGACGACGTGCTCTCGCGCGCGGGCCAGACGAAGCCGAAGACGCGAGCCAAGCCGAAGGCAGCCGCGGCGAGTGCCTAGCGGCCCCGGCGGTTCCGGCGAAGCCGGGGCCACCTGGGCGTTGCTCGTGGCCGCGGGCGAGGGGGCGCGGCTCGGAATCGATCGTCCGAAGGCGTTCGCGGAGCTCGCCGGACGTCCGCTACTCGCCGAGAGCCTCGAGCGGCTCGATCACTGCCCGTGGGTCGACGCGATCGTCGTCGCCGCGCCCGCCGGGTGGGAGGAGCCGGCGATCCTGCTCTCCGAGGAGATCGCCGCGTCGAAGGTCGTCGCGTGCGTCACGGGCGGTGCGACGCGCGCCGAGTCCGTGCGTGCGGCGGTCGCCGAGGTGCCCGAGGAGGCGCTCGTCGTGCTCGTCCACGACGCGGCGCGGCCACTCGTGGACGATGCGGTGGTCGAGCGCGTGCTGGAGCCGCTCGGCGAGGGTTTCGACGGGGCGATTCCGGTGCTGCCGCTCGAGGACACGGTCAAGCGTGTCTCGGGCGGCGTCGTCGCGGAGACCGTCGAGCGGGAGGAGCTCGTGCGGGCGCAGACGCCCCAGGCGTTTCTCGCGCCGACGCTGCGCCGGGCGTTCGGTGGCGACCTCGGCGAAGCGACCGATTGCGCGTCTCTGGTGGAGCGAGCCGGCGGCCGGGTTGCCGTGGTCGACGGCGACCCGAGGCTCGTGAAGGTCACGACCGCCGCCGATCTCGCGCTCGTCGCGGCGCTGCTCGATCGCGACGACTCCGACTGAGTGGCTCTGAAGGCCGTCTTCTTCGACGTCGGCGAGACCCTCGTCGACGAGGAGCGCTGGTGGCGGGAGCTCGCGGAGCGCTCCGGGCTCCAGCCCCACGTGGTCTGGGCCGCGCTCGGCGTCACGATCGAGCGCGGTGAGGAGCACGACGCGCTCTGGGACCACCTTCGGATCGAGAAGCCGGACGGCTGGTGGCACGGGCTCACGTACGAGCTCGCCGACCTGTACCCGGACGCGCTCGCGTGCCTCGAAGCAGTTCGCGGGCTGGGCCTCAGGATCGGGATCGTCGGGAACCAGACCGAGGCGCTGGAGAGGTGGGCGCGAGAGGCCGCACTGCCCGCCGATGTCGTCTCCTCGTCGGCGAGCCTCGGCGTCCGCAAGCCCGATCCCCGCTTCTTCGCGTACGTCGTCGAGCTCGCGGGCTGCGCGCCGGCGGAGATCGCGTACGTCGGGGATCGCGTCGACAACGACGTGCTTCCCGCTGCGGCCGCCGGCCTCGTCGCGGTCCACGTCCGCCGTGGCCCGTGGGGACGCCTGCAGCCGACCCCGCCGGAGGCCGCGCTCGGCCTGGACGACCTCGCCTCGCTCCCGCAGGCGCTAGCCTCGCTCTCGTGACCGAGCTCCGCGTCGGAATCGGGTTCGACGTACACGCGTTCGCCGACGGCGTCCCGCTCGTGCTCGGAGGCATCGCATTCGACCACCCGCGCGGCATGGCGGGTCACTCGGACGGCGACGTGGTCGCGCACGCGCTCATCGATGCGCTGCTCGGCGCGGCCGATCTCGGCGACATCGGCGGGTTCTTCCCGTCGGACGACGAGGCCTATCGCGGCGCCTCCTCGCTCGACCTGCTCTGGAAGGCCTATCGCGAGGTTCGCGACGCGGGCTGGCGGCTCGTCAACGCCGACTGCGTCCTCGTCGGCGAGGAGCCCCGGATCGGCGAGGCCCGCGGCGAGATGAGCGAGGCGCTCGCGGGAGCGCTCGACGTCGACGCGACCCGCGTCACGGTGCGCGCGACGACGACGGACGGCCTCGGCTTCACCGGGCGGCGGGAAGGGCTGGCCGCGCACGCGGTCGCGCTCCTCGAGCGACCGTGAGCCTGCGCTTCTTCACGTTCGACGAGCGCCCGGAGCTCGCCGACCGGAGGAAACACCTGATCGAGGTCTGGCCCGCGTTCATGCTCGAGGACGAGGTCTCGAACCGCTGCTGGGGCCTGCTGTACGAGAGGTTCGGCGCTTTTCAGCACTTCCTCGTGGACACGGTGGACGACGAGCTCGTCGCCGAGGTCAACTCGGTTCCGGTCGACCTCGATCCCGAGGCACTGCCGGACCGGGGCTGGGACGAGGCGCTCGAGCGCGGCACTACCGGCGACGGGAGCCCCACCCTCGTCTCGGCGATCCAGGTCCTGATCGGGTCGGGCCGGCAGGGACAGGGACTGAGCAAGCTCTGCCTCGAGCGGATGCGGGAAACCGTGACAGCGCACGGCTTCGAGCAGCTCGTGGCTCCCGTGCGGCCGAGTTGGAAGGAGCGCTACCCACTGGTCCCGATCGAGCGCTACATCCGCTGGACGCAGCCGGACGGACGCCTCCTCGATCCGTGGCTCCGCGTGCATGCCGGGCTAGGCGCGGCGCTCGTCGGGCCCTGCCGCGAGTCGATGACGGTGAAAGGCACGATCGCCGAGTGGGAGGAGTGGACGGGGCTCGTCTTCCCGGAGAGCGGGGGCTACGTCGTACGAGGCGCGCTGGAGCCGGTCCGCATCGACCGCGAGGCCGACCTCGGCACGTACGTCGAGCCGAACGTCTGGATGCTGCACCGGCTCAGCTAGACTCGACGGACGGCGAGTTCCACGCCCAACCTCCGCTCGGCGCTCACGCCGCCGGCTCAGAGGAGGCAAAGGGGATTCCTTCCTCGGAACGGCAGCACCCGATCCTGCTCCGCCGCGGCGGAGGAGCGTGAGTCCTCTCGCCGGAGGCGTGAAGGAGGATCGAGATGACCGAGCAGAAGAACCTCAAGCGCCGAGTCCGCGCACGGATGGAGAAGACGGGCGAGCGGTACACGGCTGCCCGCCGGCAGGTCGTTGCCGAGAAGCCGGAGCCGTTCGTCGCGGATCCCGGCATGTCGGACGAGACGCTGGTCGAGAAGACCGGGAAGGGCTGGGTCGAGTGGGTTGCGATCCTCGACACCTGGGGAGCGCGCGAGCGCCCACACGGTGAGATCGCCTCACACTTGGTGGAGCAGCACGGCGTCCCGGGCTGGTGGGCGCAGACGGTGACCGTCGGGTACGAGCGGGCGCGTGGGCTGCGCGCCACGGGGCAGCGGCGAGGCGGCGACTTCGAGGTGACGGTCTCGAAGACCGTCGCAGTCCCGCTCGACCGGCTTGTCTCGGCCTTCGTCGACGAGGACGAGCGGGAGCGCTGGTTCCCGGGTGCGCCGCTGCGGCTGCGACCGACGACGTCCGCGCGCTCGGCGCGCTTCGACTGGGAGGACGGGCGCACGCGGGTCGTCCTCTACGTCACGGAGAAGGGGCCGGAGAAGACGTCGGTCGCCGTCGGTCACGAGCGGCTGGAAGACGCGGAGGAGGTCGAGGCGATGCGGGCTCTCTGGAGGAAGCAGCTCGCCGAGCTCGCGCGCGTGCTCTCGGCCTAGCCGGGAAGCGCCACGCGGCCGTCGCTGACGACGACGAGGCCGTCGCGCTCGAGCGAGCGGACGGCCTCGTCGTCGAGTGACTCGAGCGTCCGGTTCGTCTCGGCGACGAGGCGGAGGGTTGTCGCGCGTCGCTGACGGAACGAGCCTTCGAACGGGCCTTGCTTTCGGCGCGGCTCCTCGCGGATGCCGCGCGACGGGCACTCCTCGGCGAGCGGGCACTCCTCGCACCGCGGGACGCGCGCGATGCAGACGGTCGCGCCGAGGTCCATGAGCGCGTGCGCCGACGCAGCGGAGAAGCTCCCGCCGGTCCGGCGAAGCACGCGCTCGACGTTGACGTCGACGGGCAGGACATCGTCGCCGAAGGCGAAGCGGCGGATCGCAGCGGCGGTGTACGTGCCGACGCCGGGGAGCTCGGTCAGATCGTTCGGCCACCCGGTCTCGGCGACGGCGCGGGCCGCCCGGTGCAGGTTCAGCGCACGCCGGTTGTAGCCGAGCCCCTGCCACTTGCGGATCGCATCGCCGGGCGCGGCTGCCGCGAGCGCCTCGACCGTCGGCCAGCGCTCGAGCCAGGCGAGGTAGCGCGGCACGACGCGCTCGACCTGCGTCTGCTGGAGCATGACCTCGCTGACGAGGATCGCGTACGGGTCGCGCGTCCGCCGCCACGGGAGGTCGCGACCTTTCGTCGCAAACCAGTCCAGCAGCGCTCTCTCCACGTTCCGATCGTATGCTCGCGAAGCCGGTAGCGTCCGGCCATGCTCCTCTACAACTCGCCGGTCTCGGGCAACTGCTACAAGGTGCGGCTGCTTCTGGCGCAGCTCGGGATCGAGTACGAGCTCGAGCACGTCGACGTCGTCGATCGGTCTAACCGCAAGGAGCTTCTCGGTGAGCTGAACCCGGCGCTTCGCGTGCCGACGCTCGTGCTCGACGACGGGCGGCCGCTCGGGGAGTCGAACGCGATCCTCTGGTACTTCGGGGACGGGACCGCGTACGTGCCCGACGACGCGTACGAGCGCGCGCAGGTGCTCCAGTGGATGTTCTTCGAGCAGTACAGCCACGAGCCGAACATCGCGGTCGCGCGATTTCTGCAGATGTATTCCGGCGAGCCCGAGCGGTTCGAACGGCAGAAGGAGCGGCTGCTGACGGGCGGGTATGCGGCGCTCGACGCGATGGAGAGCCGCCTGGCCGGTCGCGAGTTCCTCGCGGGCGACGGCTACTCGATTGCGGACATCTCGCTATACGCCTACACGCACGTCGCGCATGAAGGTGAGTTCGACCTCGAGCCGTACTCCGCGATCCGCGCTTGGCTCGACCGCGTCGCAGCGCAGCCCGGTCACGTCACGATCGACGCGTGAGCGTCCGCGTCCGCTTCGCGCCGAGCCCGACCGGATCGCTGCACGTCGGGAACGCGCTGACGGCGGTCGCGAACCGGCGGTTTGCAGACGAGCGCGGTGGCGCGGTCGTGCTCCGCATCGATGACACCGACGCTTCGCGAACAGTCGCGGGCGGGGAGGAGGCGATCCTCGAGGACCTCGAGTGGCTCGGCGTCGCCTTCGCCGAGGGGCCGGTGCGGCAGAGCGAGCGCGGGTCGTTGTACGCCGCGGCGGCCGAGCGGGCGCTCGAATCGGGCGCTGCGAAGCGCGACGACGAGGGCGCCGTGCGCCTCGCGGCCACGACCCTCGCACGGGCGGACGGGACGGCGACCTACCAGCTCGCTTCGGTCGTCGACGACCTCGAGCTCGGGATCACGCACGTCATCCGCGGTTCCGACCATCGGCCGAATCTCGAGGTCCATCGCCGGATCGCCCGGGCGATCGGCGGCGAGCTGCCGGAAGTGATCCACCACGGGCTCGTGCTCGGCGAGGACGGGAAGAAGCTGTCGAAACGGCACGGGCACTCGTCGATCGCGGACCTGCGCGAGGAGGGCTTTCCGGCCGCAGCCGTGCGTGCCTACCTCGACGAGCTCGACCTTCCCGAGCACGACGTGCACCTCGACCTCGCCCGCCTGCGCCGCCTCGCGATCGACGCGATCGCGGCCATGTCCGACGAGGAGCTCGCGGACGGCTGCGGACGCACCCGTCGACGCGGTGCCCGTGCTCCGGGGGGCACGGTCCCTCGTCGAGGCGCGCGAGTACGCGCGTCTCGTCCTCTCTCCCGAGTCCGCAGAGCTACCGGACGATGCCGTACCGACTCTCGAGCGCTTCGTCGAGATCCGGGGCAGCTCCCCCGAACGCCTCGACATCGAGGCCGCCCGCGCGATCCTCCGCGAGCTGAAGGCCGTCGGCGGCGACCTCCGCTCGCTCAGGCTCGCGCTGACCGGCGCAGCGACCGGTCCCGAGCTCGCCGCCGTGCTCGCAGCGCTCTCCCGTGACGAGGCCCTCGTCCGCGCGCGTCGAGCCTGACTACGATCGGTCGATGCGCCTGTACGACACGTTCACGCGCGGTCTCCGCGACCTGCCCGCGCCCCCCGGCCCGATCCGCATCTACTCCTGCGGCCCGACGGTCTACCAGCGCATCCACGTCGGCAACGCGATCCCGTTCGTCATCTCGATGTGGCTGAAGCGCTGGCTCGTCGAGACGGGGCACGAGACGAAGCTCGTCATCAACATCACGGACATCAACGACAAGATCTACGACGCGGCGCCGGGCGCGAGCGCCAAGCTCGCCGCAGACGCTTCTCGGTGGTACCTCGAGGACACCGACCGGCTCGGCCTCGGTCGTCCCGACTTCGAGCCGACTGCAGTCGAGACGGTCGGAGACCAGATCGCGATGATCGAGGAGCTCGTCGAGCGCGGCTTCGCGTACGAGTCCGACGGGGACGTGTACTTCCGGGTTACGAGCTATCCGGAGTACGGCCGCCTGAGCGGACAGCGGCTCGACCAGGTCGAGGAGCAGGAGCCGAACCCGCGCAAGCAGGACCCGCGCGACTTCGCGCTCTGGAAGGCGACGAAGGAGGACGAGGACACGTCCTGGGAGTCGCCGTGGGGGCTCGGGCGTCCGGGTTGGCACATCGAGTGCTCGGTCATGTCCGAGAAGCACCTCGGCCCCGAGTTCGAGATCCACGGCGGCGGCCTCGACCTCGTGTTCCCCCATCACGAGAACGAGATCGCCCAGTCGCGCGCGCTCGGGCACCCGTTCGCGCGCCTCTGGATGCACAACGGGATGCTCACCTTCTCGGGCGAGGAGATGCACAAGTCGGTCGGCAACGACGTGTCCCTCAAGGACGCGCTCGACCGCTGGGGCCGTGAGACGTTGCTCGTGTTCTTCATGACCGGGCACTGGCGGAAGCCGCTCGAGTACTCGGACACGACACTCGCAGCCGCGGCCGCGCGGGCCGAGCGCTTTCGCGACGTCTTCCGCAACCCGTCCGAGCCCGCTCCGAACGGCGCGTGGGAGCGCTTCACCGCAGCGCTCGACGACGACTTCTCGACCCCTGCGGCCCTCGCGGTCATGCACGAGTGGCGGGACCACGAGCTGCTGCGGCGCGCGCTCGCGATCTTCGGGCTCGAGTCGCTCGCCGAGCAGGACGAGGCCCCCGCGGAGATCGCCGAGCTCGCGGAGCGGCGCCAGGCCGCGCGGGTAGCCGGCGAGTACGCGGAGGCGGACCGCCTGCGCGACGAGCTCGAGGCGTCCGGCTGGGAGGCGCGCGACGAGCCGGACGGATATCGGCTCGTCAAGCTCCGGTGACTCGCGAGCTGGTCTACGGGCGGAACCCCGTCCGCGAGCTCTACCGCGGCCCGAGAGATGTCCTCGAGACCTGGGTGACGGAGCGCGCCGCGGCGCAGATTCCCTGGCTCGAGGCCGGCCCCCGGGCGCAGGTGAAGCCCGAGCGCGTGCTCTCGGAGGCCGCCGGGACGCGCGACCACCAAGGCGTGGTTGCGTGGGCGGAGCCGTTTCGCTACGCGGACGCGTACGAGCTCGCGCAGACGGAGCGCCCGCTCCTCGTTTGCCTCGACCAGGTCACGGATCCGCACAACCTCGGCGCCGTCGCGCGGGGCGCCGAAGGGGCGGGCGCGACCGGGATCGTTCTCCCTGCGCACGGCTCCGTACGCGTGACCCCGGCGGTCTGCCGCGCCTCGGCGGGAGCGGTCGAGCATCTTCCGATCGCCGTCGTCCCGAACCTCGCGCGGTACCTCGCGGACGTCAAGGGCAACGACCTCTGGGCCTACGCGGCGGACTCCGAGGGGACGATCCCGCTCTGGAACGCCGATCTCGCGGGTGGCGTCGCGCTCGTGCTCGGCGCCGAGGGAAAGGGCGTGCGCCCGCTCGTGCGGCGGACGTGCGACGGCATCATCTCGATCCCACTTGCGGGGAAGGTCGGCTCGCTGAACGTCAGCGTCGCCGCCGCCGTTCTCCTGTACGAGGCCCGCCGCCAGCGAACGGTGTCCTGAAGGCAGGATGTTCTCGATGCCCGAGACCAGCCTGTACCTCTTCGACGGCTACAACCTCCTGAACGCCGGCTCGTTTGCGGATCGGCGCGAGCTCGTCGATCTCCTGGCGAGCTACGTCGCGGGCGAGGGTGCTCGCGGCATCCTCGTCTTCGACGGCTCGGGTGAGGAGCAGGACATCGGCCCGCTGTCGGTTCGCTACGCGAAGCACGCCGACGACCTGCTCGAGCGCCTCGCGGCCGAGCACCGCCTGACCGAGCGGGTCTGCATCGTGTCCTCGGACGACGCCGTCCGACGGGTCTCCGGTCAAGAGGTGCGCAAGCTCACGTCGCGCGGGTTCCTCGCCGACCTTGTGCCCTCGGAGCACCGCGACCACGAGCAGCGCGGCTCGGGGGGACGCGTCGGAGACCGGCTCGACGAAGAGACCCGCGAGAAGCTCGAGCGCCTTCGCCGGGGCACGTAGGCCCGGACCACGAAGAAGCGCCCCGGTCGTCGCTGCGGCTCGACTGACCGGGGCGCTCTTGTTCGGCGGCGTTACGCCGCCGACTGCTGCGGCTCGGGCTGGACCGACCGCTCGTGCTCGAGGCGGGGGAGCCACTCGAGCCAACGCGGCAGGTACCAGTTCCACGAGCCGAGCAGCTTCATCGTCGCGGGCAGAAGGACGGCACGGACGATCGTAGCGTCGATGAGGATCGCAGCTGCCAGTCCGATTCCCATCTCCTTCATGTCGATGATCGGCATCAGCGCGAACACGCCGAAGACGAGCACCATCACGGCCGCGGCGCTCGTGACGACGCCGGCCGTCGACTTGATCCCACGCGCGACCGCCTCGTCGGTCGAGAGGCCGCGGTCGTAGTACTCGCGGATCCGGCTCAGGATGAACACGTGGTAGTCCATCGAGAGGCCGAACAGGATCACGAACAGGAACATCGGGAGCCAGGCCGCGACGCCACCGTTCGAGTTGAAGTCGAGCAGGTTCTCGCCCCAACCCCACTGGAAGACCGCCACGACGACGCCGTACGCGGCGGCGACCGAGAGCAGGTTCATCACGATCGCCTTCAGCGGGATCACGACCGAGCGGAACGTGACGAGCAGGAGCAGGAACGCGAACGCGAGGACGAAGCCGAACACGATCGGGATCGCCGACTTCATCGCGTCGTTCCAGTCCTTCGACGCCGCGGTCTCGCCCGTCACGGCGTACTCGATGCCCGACACCGTGCCGAGCGTCGCGGGGATGACGTCCTCGCGGAGCGTCGCGAGCGCGTCGTTCGAGGTGCCGTCGGTGCCCTTCCCGACGAGCGGGATCTCGACCGTGAGCGCCTTCCCGGCTGGAGCGACCTCGACGTCGATCGGCTCGAGACCTGCGCCCGATGCGAGCGCCTGCTTGCGGAGCTCGACGACAGCGGCCTGGAGCTCGGGATCGGATGCATTGCCCGCGACGGCCACGACTGCGGGAGTCGCGCCGCCCGGGAAGGCGTCGTTCACCTTGTTGTACGACTGGAGCTCCTTCAACGACGCGGGGAGCGCGTCGAGCCCCGAGATCGCGGTGTTCAGCGTCAGCGCCGGGACGGCGAGCGCGACGAGCACCGCGACCGCGGCGACGGCGGAGACGACCGGTCGGCGGAGGACACGATCGAGGATCCAGCTCCAGACGCGGCCCTCGCCGTCGTCGCGGCGGAGCCTCCAGAGGAGCGGCACCCGCACCTTGTCGACGCGGTCGCCGAGCCAGGAGAGCATCGCCGGCAGCACGGTCAGCGACCCGATCATCGCGACGGCGACGACCAGGATCGTGCCCACTGCGAACGACATGAACGTCTTGTCGCCGGAGAAGAACATTCCGGCCATCGCGATCATCACTGTGACGCCGGCGATGAGCACGGCGCGGCCCGACGTGGCTGCCGCGGCCTCGAGCGCCGCAGACTCGCTGCGCCCCGCCCGCCGCTCGTCCCGCTCGCGGCGGATGTAGAAGAGCGAGTAGTCGACGCCCACCGCGAGCCCGATCAGGAGGATGACGGCCGAGATGTTCTCGTCCATCGGGATGACCTGGCTCGGGAGCCCGACGAGGCCCATCGCCGCGAACACGGAGGTGAGCCCGAGGAGGAGCGGGATCGACGCGCCGACGACCGACCCGAAGACGAGCAGCAGGATCCCGAGGGTGAGCGGGATCGAGATCAGGCCTGCCATCGCGAGCTGCGAGCCGAACATCTCGTCGAGCGCCTTGCCGGTCGAGGCGGTCCCGGCCTGGCCGACGTAGTAGTCGCGGTTCCGGTCCTGGACCTTCTGGGTCGCCGCCGTGAGCTTGTCGATGTAGACGACGGCCTCGTCGTAGTCGCCCTTCGGGCTGAACTGGATCAGCGCCGCGTGGCGGTCCTTCGAGATCTGACCTTCGTTGCCGGCGGCGAGCGGCGAGCGGAGCTTCGTCACCTGCTCGAAGCCGCCGAGCGTGCTCACGGCGTCGGCCACGACGGCGCGGAACGCCGGATCGTCGACGGTCTTGGTCTCGGACTGGACGAGTACGAACTCGGACTGCTCGTCGAGCGCGAACCCGCCGTCGCGGATGATGTGGTCGCCCTTGCGGGCCTCGCCGACATTCCAGTCGGTCTCGTCGATCGTCTGCATCGGGACTGCGATCCCGATCGCGAACGAGGCGACGACGAACGCGAGCCAGCCGAAGATCGCGGTCTTCCGGTGGCTTGCGCTCCAGCGACCCATCCGGGCCGCGACATTCTTCGAGTGCTTCAGCGGTGACATCTGCGGTTCCTTTCCTGGGTCAACTGGACGACACTCAGGCTGTCACTCGGGAGCTCGCCGGACGGTGCGGCGGTCAGGCGTCTTCGGGTGCGGGAAACCGCACTGCGCTAGCGTGGGCGGCCGGACTTCGCCGTCGCGGACGGACGCGCTTCAGAGGCGTGGCGGCGGCCGCAAACACCGCGAATTCGGAGGGGCACCCCGGCCCACCACCCACTGCGAGCATAACGAGGAAGTTCGTACGCGTGGGACACGGAAACGTGGCGAATGTGTGCCGATCCGAGCCGGGCGGCTAGGGGCGAATCGCAGCCAGCACGGCGAGAACCCGCCGGTGGTCGTCGGTGCTCGCCGGCAGGTCGAGCTTCGAGAAGATGCTCGTCACGTGCTTCTCGACCGCGCGGAGCGTGACGAACATCCGGTCGGCGATCGCCTGGTTCGAGCGGCCCTCGGCCATGAGCTCGAGCACCTCCCGCTCGCGCGGTGTCAGCTGCTCGAGCGGGTCGTCGCGACGCTTGCGGCCGAGCAGCTGGCTGACGACGTCGGGATCGAGCACGGAGCCGCCCTCCGACACCCGGCGCACTGCGGACGCGAACTGATCGACGTCCGCAACCCGATCCTTGAGCAGGTATCCGACGCCCTCGGCGCTGTCGGACAGGAGGTCCATCGCGTAGCCGGCCTCGACGTACTGCGAGAGGACGAGGACGCCGGTGCCCGGGAACCGCTCGCGGATCTCGGCGGCCGCGCGGAGGCCCTCGTCGGTGTGCGTCGGAGGCATGCGGATGTCGACGATGGCCACGTCCGGCTTGTGCAGGCCGACGTGGCGGAGGAGATCGTCGGGCGCTCCGGACTGCGCGACGACGTCGAAGCCAGCTTCGGTCAGCAGTCGCACGATGCCCTCGCGCAGGAGCACGGAGTCGTCTGCGATCACGACCTTGATCGCGTGGCCGAGCGTTCCGCTCGTGTTCCGGAGCGGCGGGAAGTCGCGCTGGAGATCGTCGGCGAGGACCTGCACGATGCTCTCCGGCAGGCTCAGACCTTCGATCAGATGCTCGCCGAGGTCGGCGCACGCGACCCCGTCGAGCGCCGTGAGCGTCGCCGCCGAGGCGATGACCTGACCCCCGTGGCCCGCGTTCGCGATTCGAGCAGCACGCACCACGTCGAGGCCGGTATAGCCCTCCTCGCCGTACGACGGTGACCCCGTGTGCAGCCCGATACGCACGCGCACGCGGAGCTCTTCCGGCCACGCGGTATCACGCATCCCGCGTTGTGCGGCCAGCGCCGCCTCGACCGCGCCCGAGGCCTCCGCGAATGCGGCGAGCAACTCGTCCCCGACCGCATCGATCGAGACGCCCCCATGCGCGGCAATGGCAGCGCGGAGGGTCGAGCGCACGGTGCCGATGATCGCCGGGTAGTCGAGACGATCGTTCTGCTGGAGCCGCGTCGAGCCCTCGAGGTCGGCGATCAGAAAGGTGACGGTGCCCGTCGGCGGAGTGACCACGCCCGCGAGTTTAGGAGGGTTTGGCGAAGTAGTGCTGTGCCGCCGGGGGAGCAGCGGCACCCCGTCGACGAGACGATTCCGCCAAACCCTTTTAGGCGCACTTCGGTGCGTCCACCTCGAGTCCGGCGTCAACGACCCGTGCCTCGCAGCGAGCTGCGTACGCATACGGGTGCGAGAAGACGTCGAGCGCCTCGTGCGCCTCGACCGCGAGCTCGAAGGCGTCGCCGGAGTCGTCGAAAACGGTTACGAACAACCGGTCGTCCGACGGGCTCCACGACAGCGTTACGTCGATGCCGTTCGCGTGCCGGTGGTCGAGCTCTCGACGGGTGGGAGTGGGGTGGGCTGTCGCCTTCATGGTGGGCCTCCTGGTCGAGTGGTTCACTGTCTCGACTCTCCCACCGACGCGAACAGATCGCGTTACGGCGGGCAGGCCTCTCGCGGTACGGCTGACCCTACTCCCCGTCCGTGAGCGGAATCTCGGCCCGAACCGTCGTCCCGCCTCCCGCGGGGCTTGCGACCGAGAGCGAGCCATCGAGCGCGGCGACGCGGTCGGCGAGGCCGCGGAGCCCGCTGCCCGTGGCCGGGTCGGCTCCGCCGATGCCGTCGTCGCCCACCGTGACCGCGAGCAGACCGTCCTCGCGCGCGATGCGTACGACCGCGGACGACGCGTGTGCGTACTTCACGACGTTCGTCAGGGCCTCCGCGACCACGTAGTAGGCCGCCGCCTCGACGGCGGGCGGGAGCGGGAGCGCCTCGGTCTCCGCTTCGACCGGCACGGGCGAGCGTGCGACGAGAGCGTCGACGGCGGCGCCGAGGCCGCGATCCGTGAGAACGGCGGGATGGATGCCACGCGCGAGCTCGCGGAGGTCCTCGAGCGCGAAGGTGAGCTCCTCGCGCGCTCCCGCGAGGAGCGGCGCCGTCGCCTCGGGGTCGTCGCGGAGCTTCGACTCCGCAAGCCGGAGCGAGACGGACAGTGCCACCAGCCGCTGCTGAGCACCGTCGTGGAGGTTTCGCTCGAGCTTCCGCCGCGCGTCGTCCGCGGCCTCGACGAGCCGTTGGCGCGACGCCCGGATCTCCTCCTCCTGGCGCTTGCGGTCGCTGATGTCGCTGAAGACGGCCATGTGGCCGATGACCGTCCCGTGCGCGTCGTGGATCGGGGCCACCGAGATGGCGACGTCGACGGGAGAGCCGTCCTTGCGGACGCGGACGGTCTCGTGCCCGGTGTACGACTCGCCGGCTCGGACGCGCTTGAGCAGCAGGCGGAACTCGTCCCTGTGCTCGGGAGCGACCATCAGCGGCCCCCGCCCGATCGCCTCCTCGCTGGACCAGCCGAAGATCCTCTCAGCCGCGGGGTTCCAGCTCTGGACCTTGTCGTCGAGCCCGACTTCGACGATCGCGACGGGCGCGCTCTCGATCACGGCGCGGAAGCGCTCCTCGCTCGCGCGCGTCTCCTCCTCGCGGCGCAGGCGGACGGTTACGTCCGACCCGCTGACGAGCACGATGTCCCGTCCCTGCGGGTCGAGCACGGGCCGTGCCGTCCACGCCACCGCGCGGGCCGCGCCCTCCCGCGGCAGCCACCAGGACTCGCGCTCGGCCTGCACGACCCCGTTGGCTGCGTTCGCGATCGCCATGCGGTCGCCGTACTGGTACTCGGGGTCCACGAGATCGAGGAAGCTCCGCCCGCCGAGCTCCTCCTTCGTCCAGCCGAACACCTGCTCGAAAGCGGGGTTCACGCCCTCGTGCATGATGACCCCGTCCGGGTCGACGGCGACGAGGAAGCTCGGGATCGCATCCGTGATCGCGTCGAGAAAGCCACGCCTGAGCTCGGCTTCCTGCTCGCGCGCCTTCCGCTCGGTGATGTCGAGCCCGCCAGCGACGATGCTCACGACACGCCCGTGCTCGTCGAGCACGGGGACGCTTCGCCAGTAGATGACGAGCTTCTCGCCGAGCAGGTTCGTGAACGCGTTCTCGTACTCACTCGGCGGGAAGTCGGGCGCTGCCTCCCGGAAGCGCGCGATCATCTCGTCCCGTTCGACGGGATCGATGAACACGTCCCAGAAGTACTTGCCTCGCAGCTCGTCGTCGCTCGCGTAGCCGCTTGCCTTCAGCGTCGCGAAGTTGAGCTTGATGATCCGGCCCTCCGTGTCCACGTTCGAGAGCAGGCTCGGCGCCGTGTCGGCGAGCACTCCCGCGAGCCTGATCTCCGCCCGGAGCTCGGCCTGGAGGCGCTCGTTGTGCAGCGCGATGCCGGCCGCCGCGGTCACGGCGTCGAGGAGCTCCGGCTCGCCGGCCAGCGACACGTCGTGGTTCAAAGCGGCGACACAGACGCCGTCCTGCTCGACGTACTTGATCGCGCGACCGCCTTCCGCGGCCGGCTCGGGGACGCCTCTGCCCTCGGCGTCGACCCAGCCCGCGCCGGAGACGCCCCGGCTCGGGTCGAGGCGGTAGAAGACCTCGACCGTCGGGTCGCCGAGGGCGTCCGCGAGCGCGTCCCGCAGCGGCGTTCCGTGCTGGAGCGCGACGACGACGTCGGCGACGGACGAGCGCGCGAGGCGCATGCGCAGGATGCCGAGGAGGAACGCGATCGGCACCAGCGCGAGCGAGACCAGCAGGGGCAGCGAGAGGATCTCGGCGGTGGTCTCGGAGAACTGGTCCGCGATCACGATGAGGCCGATGGAGAAGAGCGTCGCCGACCCGGCCGCGAGCACCGGCCAGAGCAAGCGGCGTAGCGCCGGAGTCGCCGCCCGCCAGCGCCGCACGAGGAGCGTCAGGACGGTGATGATGATCCCGAGCCCGATGACCGAGGTGGTCGTGTTGATCGCGCTCGCAAGGCCGGGAAGGTCGGTGACGGCAATAGGGCTCTCGGGACAGCCCTCGCAACTCGCCGGTGCCGGTGTGGAGTCGAGGAGGAGCACCAGCACCGAGCCCAGTAGCAGGGTGGCGCCGGTGACGACGGGGATCGCGCGCTCGAGCCGGCCGTGCAGTTGCCCGGTCGGGAAGGCGAGGACGAGCGCGCCGAACGGCGCCCAGATCAGAACCCCGCCGGCATACCCGATCGCGAACAGCCACTCGTTGGCCGAGGCGTTCAAGACGTTGAAGAACGCGAGGAACCCGACCGCGGCGAGGTACACGCCCGTGCGGTTCTCGGGGCGCCGCTCCAGCGCGACCAAGCCGCTGACGCAGAAGGCACAGGCGATGCCGATGATCAGCGCTGCGAAGAGCCACGACTGCTCGTCCTGCTTCGTGATCGCGAGCAGCGCGATCGCCGCCGCCACGTCGACGACGAGCAGAGCGAGCCCGAATCCGAGAGTGAGCCGGCTCAAGCCAGGAGCGCGCGAAAGGCCTCGCCCGAGAGGTCGGCCTTCGAGATGAAGCCGCGCGCTTGGCTCGTGTCGATCAGCCCGTTGTAGTCGCTCGCGTCGCGGCTCGAGACGAGCACGATGCTCGGCCGCGAGGAGCCGGCGCAGATGAGCTCGCAGAGGTCGAACCCGTTCGCGTCCGGCAGTTGCACGTCGAGCAGGATGACATCGGGCGCGAGCGTGCGCACGGCCTCGAGTGCACCGGTTCCGTCCTCCGCCTCCCCGACGACGTCGAACCCTTCGGCTTCGAGCACCGCCCGAGCCGAGGCGCGGAAGCTCGGATGGTCGTCGACGATGAGGACGCTGGTCATGTCCTGGAATCGTCGCAGAGCCGTCGCGGATCCGCAGTACGGAGAACCGCACTCGCTGGGCGAACATATGTTCTTAGCATCCTGGAACTTTCGCAAAGGTCTTGTAACGCTTGCGAAATGGTGCTAGCTTCTCCCTCAAGTTCAAGGTGAGGCTTCGGCGAAGAGGGGCGCCGCGGTGCTGGTGAAGACCCGCTCCACGTCCAGTTCAAGCCGTCGACCCGGGGGTAACGAGATGCCCGCTCGCACAGCGACTGCACCGAAGTCAGCCCAGAAGATCCAGCGAGAGCTCGAGGATCTCCAGCTGGTCATCAGGGCGAGAAACGGGAGCCAGGAGGCGCTCGACGCCCTCATGCGCAAGTACGCCGGCTTCGTCCGCCTGAAGGCGAGCTCGTACTTCCTCGCCGGGGGCGACGGCGACGACCTCGTGCAGGAGGGGATGATCGGGCTCTACAAGGCCGTGCGCGACTTCCGCTCGGACAAGGAGACCTCGTTCCGGAGCTTCGCCGAGCTGTGCGTGACGCGCCAGATCATCACCGCCATCAAGACCGCCACCCGCTTCAAGCACGCGCCGCTCAACACGTACGTCTCGTTCAGCCATACGCCCGCCGGCCAGGAGTCGGACGGCGACTGCACCCTCGGCGACGCCCTTCCGGGGCCGAGCGTCGACGATCCGTCGACGTGCGTCATCTCGACCGAGGAGCTCGAGAGCCTCGTGTTCTGCCTCGGCACCGGGCTCTCGCAGCTCGAGTCGGAGGCGCTCCGCCGCTACCTCGAGGGCAGCTCCTACGAGGAGATGGCCGAGGAGCTCGGCTGCGACACGAAGACGATCGACAACGCGCTCCAGCGCGTCAAGCGGAAGATCCTCGCGCACCAGAAGACGCGCGAAGTCTGCTTAACGGTCTGCAGGTTCCGTTCTTTCCTCGATAGCGGAGCTGACAGCGAGGTCTCAAGCCGAAGGGCGATTCACTCGCCCGTAGGCGGCACCCCGCGAGCCTCGATCCCACCGACGTGAAGGAGGGGGCTCGCGGGGGAACCATGGTTCCCCGCGCGAAAGCCGGAGGAGGGACTCGAACCCACGGCCTAGCGCTTACAGGGCGTTGCTCTACCAGCTGAGCTACTCCGGCACAGACTGATCGTAGACACCGTCCTCATCGGAGTCGCGTGGTCCGTTGTGTCCAGACGGTGAAATCCCGCTGCTGGAGGTACATAATCGCGCAATGCCGGTCACGGAAGGAACACACGCAGCCCGGGTCGCCGCGGACCGCGCCCGGTATGTGTCCCCTGCGGTCGCGACTCCGCGTCTCGTCGTCGCGTCGGCCGAGGGGGCTCGGATCACCGACGTCGACGGCCGTACGTACGTCGACTTCGCGGGCGGGATCGGCTGCCAGAACACCGGCCATCGCAACGCCGCGGTCGTCGAGGCGGTCAAGGAGCAGGCGGACCGCTACCTCCACCAGTGCTTCATGGTCGGCACGTACGAGCCCTACGTGGAGGTGTGCCGGCGGCTCGCGGAGCTCTCGCCGTGCGCGGCGGGCGAGCAGCGCTCGACGCTCGTGAACTCGGGCGCGGAGGCGGTCGAGAACGCGGTCAAGATCGCGCGCGCCGCGACGGGCCGCTCTGCGGTCGTCGTCTTCGACGGCGCCTTCCACGGGCGCACACTGCTCGCGATGACGATGACGAGCAAGGTGAAGCCGTACAAGGCGGGCTTCGGGCCGTTTGCGCCCGAGGTCTACCGCGCGCCCGCGCCGTACCCGTACCACGGCACCTCCTCCGACGACTCGATCGCCGCGCTCGAGCACCTCTTCAAGGCGGACGTCGACCCGTCGACCGTCGCCTGCGTCGTGCTCGAGCCCGTGCAGGGCGAGGGCGGCTTCGTCCCGATGCCGCCCGACTACCCGGCGCGCCTGCAGGAGCTCTGCGGGCGGCACGGGATCCTCTACGTCGACGACGAGGTCCAGTCGGGCGTGGGCAGGACCGGGAAGATGTGGGCGATCGAGCACTACGAGGGCGCCGAGCCCGACCTCCTCGTCTCGGGGAAGTCGATCGGCGGCGGGCTCCCGCTCGCGGCGGTGACGGGGCGGGCCGAGATCATGGACGCAGTTCCCGCGGGCGGGCTCGGCGGCACCTTCGGCGGCAACCCGCTCTCCTGCGCCGCCGCTGTCGCCGTGCTGGACATCGTCGCCGACGACGAATTTCTCGGCCAGGCGCGCGAGCTCGGGGACACGCTCCGCCGCCGCCTGGACGAGGTCGCCGCGACCCACGACGACATCGGCGAGGTGCGCGGCCTCGGCCCAATGCTCGCGTTCGAGTTCGCGGAGCGCACGCCCGATCGCGCGAAGGCAGTCGTCGATGCCGCCTTCGAGCGCGGGCTCGTCCTGCTCTCCTGCGGCCTCTACGGCAACGTCATCCGCCTGCTGCCCCCGCTCACGATCACCTCCGAGGAGCTGGACGAGGGTCTGGCGATCCTGGAGGACTCGATTGCCGCTTGAGGGCGCGCCGGACGTCCGGGTCGCCGGCCTGACGAAGAGCTACGGAGACGTCGTCGCCGTCGACGGGATCGACCTCGACATCGAGGCCGGCGAGTTCTTCACGATGCTGGGCCCGTCCGGGTCCGGCAAGACGACGACCCTGCGCATGATCGCGGGCTTCGAGATTCCGGACGCCGGCACGATCGAGCTCGCCGGCGACGACGTCTCGCGGCTCCCGCCCTACGAGCGCCCCGTGAACACGGTGTTCCAGGACTACGCGCTCTTCCCGCACATGACCGTGCAGCAGAACGTCGAGTACGGGCTGATGGTGACGAAGGTCAAGAAGGGCGAACGGCGGGAGCGCGCGCAGTCGGCGCTCGCGATGGTGCGGCTCACCGGCTACGGCGGCCGGAAGCCGTCCGAGCTCTCCGGCGGCCAGCGGCAGCGGGTCGCGCTCGCGCGCGCGATCGTCAACCGCCCGAAGGTGCTCCTCCTCGACGAGCCCCTCGGCGCGCTCGACCTCAAGCTCCGGCAGGAGATGCAGATCGAGCTGAAGTCGATCCAGCGCGAGGTCGGGATCACCTTCGTATACGTGACGCACGACCAAGAAGAGGCGCTGACGATGTCGGATCGCATCGCCGTTTTCAACGAGGGCCGGATCGAGCAGGTGGGGCCGCCGGCCGACGTCTACGAGCATCCGCAGAGCGAGTTCATCGCGGGCTTCGTCGGCGTTTCGAACGTGCTCGAGCGGGACGGGCGCAGGTACACCGTCCGACCGGAGAAGATCGACTTCCTCGAGGACGGTCGCGAGCCGCGGCCGGACTGGCACGTCGAGCAGGGCGTCGTCAGCGACGTCCAGTACGTCGGGCCGATAACGCGCTACCACATCGCGCTCGACGAGGGAGGGCTGGTGCAGGTGCTGGAACAGAATCTCGAGGAGGGCTCGAGCCAGGTCCTCGAGGCCAAGGGACGCCGCGTCCGAGTGGGCTGGCGCCGCGACCAGGAATCGGAAATCGACAGGACGGAGGGAGGACCGTAATGAGTCGCAGGAAGTATCGCGTGGCCTCGTGGGCGGCGCTCGGTTTGCTCGTAGCGGCGCTGTGTGTGGTCGCAGCAGGGTGTGGAGGCGGCGACGACGGGGGGACGAGCAGCGAGCTCGAAGGGCTCGGCAGCTCGTTCGAGGAGATCCAGGAGCTGGCGCGCGAGGAGGGTCAGGTCAACATCGTCCAGTGGCCGCTCTACGCTCAGCTCGTCGACGAGTTCACGGAGGCGACCGGGTGCGCGGTCACCCTGAAAGACGCTGGAACCTCGGACGACATGATCACCTTCATGGGGACCGGGGAGTACGACGGGATCGTCGCGTCGGGCAACGCCACCGTTCGGCTCATGACGACGGGCGAGGTCGCTCCGATCAACGAGGATCTCATCCCGAACTACGCCGACATCCACGAGGGGCTCAAGGGCCAGGTGCACAACAGCCTCGACGGCCAGGCGATGGGCGTGCCGCACGGACGTGGCTACAACCCGCTCGCGTGGCGCTCGGATGTCGTGACCACGGCACCGGACAGCTGGTCGGCGATCTGGGAAAACCCGAACGACTACGCCGGGAAGATCTCGATCTACGACGACTCGATCTTCATCGCGGATGCCGCCCTGTACCTGATGGCGACGCAGCCGGACCTCGGGATCGAGAACCCGTACGAGCTCGACGACACGCAGTTCAACGCGGCGGTCGACCTGATGAAGCAGCTGGCACCGAACGTCGGCGAGTGGTGGGCGGACTACTCGAAGCAGATCCAGGCCTACACGAACAAGGACAGCGTGATCGGCACGACGTGGCCCCTCCAGGTGAACCTCCTGAAGGCCGACGGTCAGCCGGTCGAGTCCGTCAAGCCGACCGAGGGTGCGACGGGGTGGTCGGACACCTGGATGGTCTCCACGAAGGCCCAGAACCCGAACTGCATGTACCTCTGGATGAACCACATGGCCTCGCCGGAGGCGCAGGCTGCCGTGGCAGAGGGTTTCGGCGAGGCGCCCGCAAACCTGAAGGCGTGCGACCTCACGAAGAACAAGAACCACTGCACGGAGCAGCACGCGGACGACGAGGCGTTCTGGGAGGACGTCTACTACTGGACGACCCCGGTCGCGGACTGCGGCGACGATCGCGGGGAGGTGTGCAAGACCCAGGAAGACTGGGAAGCCGCTTGGACCGAGATCAGGGGCTAGCCGACTGACTTCGGTCCCGCACGTCGAGACGCCGCCCCGGGAAGGCCCGGGGCGGCGTCTTTCCACGTTCTTCTATCGCCATCCCCGGGTGCGGCTCGCCGCGCTGCTCGCGCTGCCGGTCACGTGGATGGTCGTCGTCTACTTCGGGTCGCTCTTCGTCCTGCTCCTGTCCTCGGTCTGGGAGACCGACCCGTTCACGCGCGAGGTCGTCTACGAGTTCACGCTGGACAACTTCCGGCGGATCCTCGAGACGCCAGTCTTTCGCGACGTCGCCTGGCGCACGATCCAGATGGCTGCGCTCGTCACGATCGCGGACGCGATCATCGCGTTCCCGATCGCGTACTACATGGCGCGCATCGCCTCGCCGCGGACGCGGAACATCCTCGTCGTCGCGGTCCTGATGCCGCTCTGGGCGAGCTACCTCGTCAAGGCCTACGCGTGGCGCACGCTCCTCTCCGACGGCGGGATCATCAACTGGGCTCTGGAGCCGCTCGGCGTGACCTTCGACGGCTACTCGACGGTCGGGCTCTGGCTCGTCTTCACGTATCTGTGGCTGCCGTTCATGGTGCTGCCGATCTACGCCGGTCTCGAGCGCATCCCGAGCTCGCTGCTCGAGGCGTCGGCGGATCTCGGCGGACGGTCGTTCGCGACGTTCATGCGCGTGATCCTCCCGCTCGCGCTTCCGGCCGTCGTCGCCGGCTCGATCTTCACGTTCTCCTTGACGCTCGGCGACTACATCGCGCCCGGGCTCATCACGAGCGAGCAGTTCATCGGCACCGTCATCTACTCGATTCGCGGGGAGGCGCTGCCGGTCGCCGCCGCCTACTCGTTCGTCCCGATCGTCGTGATGATCGTGTACCTCCTGGTCGCGCGGAAGCTGGGAGCCTTCCGGTCGCTGTGACGAGCTGATGGTCGAGTCCCGCCTGACCCGCTACCTGCTCCGCGGCGCCGTCGCGCTGACGCTCGGGTTCATCTACGTGCCGCTGATCGTCATCGGGCTGTACGCGTTCAACGAGAGCGTGACGCAGGGCTGGCCGATCGAGAGCTTCAGCACGAAGTGGTTCTCCGTCGCGTGGGAGAACGAGGACGTCCGCGATGCCTTGACGATGTCGGTGCTGGCCGGGATCGGGGCGACCGCGCTCGCGGTCGTGCTCGGCACGCTCGCGTCGCTCGCAGTGTCGCGCTACAGCTTCTTCGGCCGCGAGATCGTGACCTTCGCCGTGATCCTGCCGATCGCTCTTCCCGGGATCGTCACGGGCCTCGCGCTGCTCGCCACCATCCAGGACGTCCTCCAGCCGTTCGGAGTCACCTTCGGGCTCGCGACGATCATCGTCGGGCACGCGACCTTCTGCGTCGTCGTGATCTACAACAACGCACTCGCCCGCCTGCGCCGCACCGCCGGGTCGCTGGACGAGGCCTCCGCCGACCTCGGCGCCGACAGCTGGCAGACCTTTCGCTACGTGACTTTTCCGCAGATGCGAACCGCGCTGCTCGCGGGCGCGCTCCTCGCGTTCGCGTTGTCCTTCGACGAGGTGATTGTGACCGTCTTCACGGCCGGCGCCGACCAGACGCTCCCGATCTGGATGTTCGCGAGCCTGTTCAGGCCCGCCGAGCAGCCGATCGTGAACGTTGTGGCGCTGTTCGTGATCCTCGTCTCGATCGTCCCGATCTACTTCGCGCAGCGGCTGGCGGGCGGGACGGGTCTCACGTCAGGTCGGCCCGAAAAGGGCTCGGTCGCCGCTACGGTCGAGGCGGAGCCGTAGGCCTCAGACCGGCGTGACGCCGGTGCCGATCGGGCACGACACGCCGGTGCCGCCGTGCCCGCAGTAGCCGTTCGGATTCCCCATCGTTTGTATCCGCCGCGGAGCTGCTGTTCGCTCCGATCCCGGTGGCCGTCACCGGCTGACCCCCGCACCAACCGCGCTCGACCGAGGCGTGACGAATGAAGCTGCGCGAGAGACTCGGGTGAGGACATCGAGCCTCTCGCGCAGTGACCGGCGAGTCCGCACAGGCCCCTCCTGTTACCGGGGGTGCACCGCTTACGAGGGCCGACAGGCTCTCGGCGCCGGACTCACCATGGCATCACGGTAGGTGCGGGCGGATAGGCCGTACAGGACACAATCGGGTCAACTCTCGACGGAGCTGACCGACTGTGCCCGCGCAGCGGCGACGGCTTCCAGTCGGGAGTTGACGCCGAGCGCCCGAAAGAGACGGCGGATGTGGTTCCTGACCGTCTCGGTGCTGAGGTGGAGCTCGGCGGCGATCTGCTTCGTCGAGCGGCCCTGCTCCAGAAGACGAAGCACCTCGACTTGGCGGGGGGTGAGATGCGGGGGTGGCGCTGTGGGGCTGTCGTCGGGGCGTCCTTCGATCAGCCCGAAGACGCCGACGACCGTTTCACCGCTCTTGAGCGGCACCGAGCTGACCTCTACGGGCACCCGTGTTCCGGCGGTCGAGACGAGGTGGCCGGTCGCCTCGCTGGCCGTGGAGGTGCCGAGCATCTTCTGAGCGAATCGCTCGCGGGCGCGGGGTCTGTCCTCGGGCGCTATGACGGAGGTGAAGTGGCGACCGCGGACGTTGCCGAGGAGCTGCTCGGCTGCAGGATTCATCCACCGGACGAAGCCCGTTTCGTCGAGGACGTAGCTCGGGACGCCGACGCTCTCCAGAGCCTGCTCGACGTCGCCGCCGACTGCCAGGCCAGTGGCCATCACGGCAAGTGTGGCTGATCAGCGCGGAGTTACAAGCCGCCGCCGACGAATAGACCCAATCGTGTCCTATCGGGCGAGGCGAGGCGAGGGCACGCTTTAAGGGTCAACAAGCGTAAACAAGGAGGTACTACATGTCTGGGCTTCTAGCCCGCTGGCACAAGCTGTCGAAGCGCAAGCAGGTGCTCATCGCCATCGGCGTTTTGTTGCTCGCCTTCACGGGCATCGGTGCGCTTTCAGGTGGCGGCGATGACACTGCGCCCGCCGCCACGGCAACCGTCGCCACGAAGAGACGACCGAGGAGGCGGAGCCAGCCGCAGCACGCAGCACCGCCGCTCCGTCCGTCACGGACAAGATTCGCGGTACGTTCCACCGCGACTGCTTCGGTTGCGGCGACCTCAAGGAGTACGTGGCCGTTCGTGACGTGTGGTGCGGATGCCGCGGCGACACGCTGATCGTCCACGTCCGCATGAGTCAACTCCTCGGCCGAGAAGGTGACCGTCCACTGGCACCCCTCGTACACGATTGCTCGTGGAGCCGATCACGGCACCGGCCTCGACCTCGGTCCAGGACCACGGCATCGAGGCGGGCATGAGCCGCACGATCGAGGCGGAGCAGCACCCGGAGGGCGTCACGCCGGGGTCGCCGTTGTCGGACTGCAAGCCGTCCTTCTTCCTCGTAGAGAGCGGCTAGAACCTCTCCCGCGGAAGATCAGGCCTCACCCGGCTGAACCCCGCACCAACGCGCTCGACCGAGGAGGCCTCCGGGCCTCCTCGTTGGTGCGTCAGGTCGGCGGCTGCCAGGCAGGGTCTACATGTACCGGGTCGTCACGCGCTTCCAGCTCACATGGACGATCAACGTTTACTGACGCCGACCTGCTATTCGCCCCGATCCCGGTGGCCGTCACCGGCTGACCCCGGCTCACGAGCTCGATCGAAAGGTTGTCGTTCCCGAAATTCTGGCAGGTCGTTAGGCCGCGATCGACGTGTTCATCATCGAAATCCCCCGCACTCGCGCCGTCCAGGTGCCGTCAGGTACGGACAGTACGATGTCCCCAGTGAGCCCGCCTGTCTAGCGGGACACTGCCGAGCCCCAGTGGCGCGCAACGGGTTGATCACCTGGAACCACTAGGGCTCGGCCCACGTTCGGGGCCTGTTTCGTGCTCTAGAAGGTGTGTCCTCTTGCTTCCGTGAGCCCAACCCCTCGGGGCTCGCCTACACCTTATAGGGGGAGGGTCGGACGAGATGTCCCGCTTTGAGACGATCGGGGTGTTCGTGGGAGGCCCGCCGTGCCAGGTCTTGTACCTGGCGATGGGGCTGGTTGGAACGACGAAACCCAGGCCCGTGGTTTCGGCCGGGGCGCATCAACATTCTGAAAAGGCCATCTTGCGGCCGTAGCGCGAGCACGCGATCCTGCAGCGATGATCGTCTACGCCGTCGTCGACGACGCCCTCTCGCCAGGCTTATTGGGGGGTCTCGCCGAGCACGATGCGGCGAATAAAGGACTCACGATTCTCGCGCGGGAGCCGCGGCTCTGTCGTCCAAGCGGAATCGGCAATCGTCGGAGTCGTGATCAGGTGTGCTGCCAACTCGACAGGCGGCAGCGACCTCCAGGCCGCGGGCTTCCGCTTGCGGGGCGACATCACAGGAGACGCGGGCTCGGGCGCCAAGACCTCGGCGACTGCCTCGGCCGCCGGAGCGGACTCTTTGTGCGTGGAGCCGATCTGCCGCACGCTCCACGTCAACGCGTCGGCTGCCGTGTTCTCGTCCCTCGAGATCCACTCGATCTGGAAGTCGAGCGGCTTGACGGCTTCGCGGACGTCCTCGAGCAGAGCGGCCAGGTGTGGCTTGGTGACTCGGAACTCGTCGTTGATCTGGTTCACGACCAGCCGCGAGTCCGTCCTGATGTGCAGGCTCTGGGCTCCCGCCTCGACGGCAAAGCGCACCGCCGTCAGCACTGCCATGTACTCGGCCACGTTGTGAGTCGTGCGTCCGATGCACTGCGCGTGGCGCAAGAGGACCCTGCCTGTGGCCTCGTCCACGACAAGGACGCCGATGTAAGCCTCGGGGTCAGGGGTCGAACTCCCACCACCGCCATCCGTCCAAGCTAGAAGCTTCACTTCGGCCTCCGATCGAGGAGGTCCTACGGGGCCTCTTCGTTTGCTGTTACCCCCGGCTGAGCGCGCCGCGCGTAGGGTCACGAGCGCTTGCTGATGTACTGCTTGCGGAGTGTTTCCATCGGCTGCTGCCGACCGTTCGCGTCGTCGTACTGCCAGAAGGTCCAACCGTTCGTCTGGTAGTAGCGCCGTCCATCTGGCGGCCGTCCCTTGACGGTGACCCGAGCAGCGCCAGCCGCGATCGAGAGCGAGTTGAAGACCTCGTCACCGACTCGTACTCGCCCGTCCGACTCAACCGTCGCGCTGACATCACGTCCCAGATAGCGCTGGCGCAGGTGCGCTCCCGGTTGGATCAGCCCAGCGTCGAGTAGCTGCTTGAGAGTCACGCCATACCTCGCCGCGGCTTTCCGATCACCAGGGGTCTCCCTTGGCGGCTTCGGCTTTGGCTCTGGCTTCTCGATAGGTGTCACTGTCGGCGGTGCTGTCACGCCTGCGTCGGCTTGTGGAAAGTCGAGGATGATTCGCGCCCGGGAGAGCGCGGCCCGAATGTCGGTCGCCGTCAGCCCGTCGATCGTTTGCGCGAGGCGACGAACGAGCCACGTCGCAGGTTCCGGATCGAAGAGGCCTTCGACTGCTTCCCGTACGCGGTTGTCAATCGACTGCGCTCGCCAGAGCACTTCGAGCGACTTACTCCGAAGCTCGTCCTTCGTCAGCAGGCGAAGCGCGTCCGCGACCTCCTCTTCATTGCTGCTGATCTGGACGCTGCGAAACAGCTTCTCGTCAAGGGCGACGGGAGCGTGAGCGGCGTAGATCCGATAGCCGTCTCCGTTCGTGAGGACGACCCACTCGACTCCCGCAACGGCCGCGTAGCTGACGACCTGACTTGCCCAGCGGCGATCGTTCAGATCCTCGTCGAGCGCTTTAGCCTCGATGAACAGCACCGGCTTGCGCTGCAGCATCAGCGCATAGTCCACCGGCTTGTCCTGCGACTTGTACCGATACTCAAGATGGACCTCGTCCAGGTCCTCGACGTTCCAGCCAAGTGCCCGCAGGACGGGCGCGATCAACGTCGCCTTCGTGTTCTGCTCGCCGATCCGTGCGTCTCGATAGCGAGCGATCCGTTCGGCTACATCGGCGAGCGTTCGCCTCAGGTCGTCGGTTCCGCCCTCCATGCAGCCTGAACCTTCGTCGCCACGCGAACCGGCGTCAAGCAACGACGGTCTCGGCGGACCTGCATCATCCCGGCGTTGATCGTCTACGCCGTCATGGACGAGCGCTCGTCGCCCGACCATCCGCTCGGAGACTCCATCGAGGTCTTTGTGCGGCGCGAGGATGCCGAGCGCTTCGTCGAGACAGTCCGCGGCGACGATCCTCAGCTTGCGACGTATCTGCGAATCGACGTGCGCGAGCTGGATGCAGGTGGGCTGAACTAGGGCAGCAGCTCAGTCGGAGTGAAGCGTGTACGGAGCGAGGCCGATTGCCTCGGCTCCGCGAGATGTGAGCACGTAGAACGTCGGGTCGGGCGCTGGCTCAGTGCGCCGCGACTGCGTCTTGACAGGGTTGGTCCGACGCGGCCGAATTAGTTCGGCTCGAACGAGGTGCTCTAGGTCGAACGCTGGAAAGCGTTCGGCAACCTGCCCGGGAGTCTTCCCCTCATCGCCGACGAACTCGAGAACGTCACGATCAGCATCTTCCATGAGACGACGGTACTCCTTTTCACGCTCGCCTCGCCGCCCTGTACTTACACTGGGAAGCTCCACGACAGTACGGCTGCTCAGTCAACGCGAGAGGGGAACGAAATGGCGTATGGGATCGTGCACCACTTTCCGGGTGGTACGGAGGAGCAGTACGAAGCGAGTCTCGCGGCGGTGCATCCTGCGGACGGTCTGCCGGACGGCCAGATCTTCCACGCGGCTGGTCCGTCGGACGGTGGTTGGACGATCATGGCGGTCCACGACTCGAAGGAGAGTTGGGAGCAGTTCCGCGACGGCATCCTGATGCCTCGGATGCAAGCGGGCATCGAAGGTGGCCTATCAGAGCCACAGGAGACTGCGTTCGACATCCACAACTTGCAGCCGTAGCTGTTCGCGCCCATCCCGGTGGTCGTCACCGCCTGATCCTGGCGACATACAGCTCGACCCCGAGAGAGCCGGAGACGGCTCTCTCTTCTTCGCTCCCGGCTTGCGAGCCGGTGGCCCGGCCGGGGCATAGGCCAGGACGGGAGAACGCCCGTCCGAAGGTTCTCCCGCCCAGGGCCAGGCCGCCCTCGCGCGGTCCCTTCGCCCATCGACTAACCGAAAGCGAAAAACACGGCCCCGAAATCGAATGCGATGTTCGAGACTGCGTCCCCGTCCAACGCGGATTGAGCCCACTGCACCGATCCGATCCAACAGCGATAGAAGTTTCCAGGCGTGATCGGCATGAACAACCCCGGCGCGTCGCGTTGGGCGTCGATCGAGAAGTACTGGACTCCGACCCCGCTCGTCTCCTGGTTGACGAGGATGATCGGGTTGCCTCTAACGGTTCGGATCAATTGGAAGGCACCGGGCCTCTCGGTCGGAGGTAGGGCGATCTCCGCGTGACCGGGATCGGGCCTATCAAAGAAGTGCTCTACGGGCCTTTGAGTGGGTTCGAACTCCTCGACCGTGGCGTTGATGGTGGCCCATGCGCGGGCCCAGCCGCCGAGGGCGAAACAGTAGCCCCGCACCCACGTGAAACCCCTGGCGAGAACGGTCAGGGTGCTCGTACCCGGCGGAGCGGGGCCTGCCCAGAATCCCCACGCGGTGACAGCGGATTCCAAACCGCCGGGTGGGTACGCGAAGACGCTGGCGCCGATGCGCGACATGAAGCCGTCCCGGTCGACGTGACTCCGGCCACTGGCCGACCCGTCGCTGGTGTACGAGAAGACCGAAGTCGTCGGAACGACGAACGGCACGCCTCCTCACTCCCTCGCCAATCGTGGTGGCTCGTCCTTCGCCATGCCTTCGGCGGTCTGTTTGAGTTCGCGAAGCAACTCCGGTGGAACCTTCGAACGGTCGATGCCCGCCGCATCCGCGAAGGCAGCGTTCGCTCTACCGACTAGGTCCAGCTGCGACCGGAGCTGTTCTCGGCGCTGTTCTGACTCCTCGTCGAACCTCGCCTGCGTCTCATCGTCTACGGCTTCGGGTTCCACCTGCCACTCCCCCGGCGACGGCACGAGCCATCGTTACACCACGGGGTGGCGAACACAAGCCGGGGCTGGAAAGCCTCTCCCTCCCGGGCGACAAGGCCGGAGGCCGGGCTGCGAGCTGAACGCCACGACGCCGTGACTCCCACCGGCCGGGACCCGGCCTCCGACAGTCACGATGAAGCACTGAAGTCGTGGCGACAAGATGGCCTTTTCGGTCGTGTCCTGAAAGTGCAGCGGGCGCTCTCCCTGACTTGACACTCCGACCCCTGCCGCCGAAGATCGCGCATATGTCCGTGGTGTCCGCGCGTCGGCTGATCGTCGCCTATGCGGCTCTACTTGTGCTGCTCAATCTCTCCGCCTTGCTGCCGGGCAGCCTCCACTATTCGACCCACTCGAAATTCATCTGGTCAGTTGCAATCCAGGCGCTTCTCGTCGCGGGGCTCTGGCACGGCTCCACGCTGGCGTGGTTTTTCGCCATGGCCTTCGCCGCGCTAACCCCCCTGATGCTCTTGGCTTGGGATGGCCCGCTCGAACCCGACGTGTTCTTCGTCTTCCTCATCTCGATCGCTCAAGCGGCGATCCTGTGCACACGCCCGATCAGGCCCTGGGCACGAGGCCCGGCGCTAGGCCGACCGGCGTGACCGCAGGCGCGAACAGAACCTCGGCATGGTGGGGGTGATGCGATGAGCATGATCGGGATGGGAACGACGCTGCGGGTCAACGAGACGGCCCGTCGCGTGATCGGCTGGGTGCTGACGGCGGCGATCGTGTTGCTGCTGATGGCCGTGGCCGTGAACTGGCTGTTCATGCCGGACAACCCTGACACGAGGAAGAGCAGCTCTGCCGGGATGATTGTCACCGGCAGGTGACCGACTAGGCGCCTGGAAGATCAGCGGGAGCCGGATACGGCTCCCTCGTCGTTGCAGGAGCTTCGCTCCCGGCCGGAGAGCGGTGGGCCGGGCCGGGCCAGCCACCCCGTACAGGGCCATCCCCGGAGAAGCCTTCTCGCGACGCTTCGCGAAGGTCGCCTGCGAGGAGTCCGCGGCTAGGTCGTCGCCCGCAGCGACCTCCTTGTGCGTGAAGCCGATCCCCCGGACGCTCCACGTCAACGCGTCGGCTTCCGCGTTCTCGTCGCGCGAGACCCACGTCAACGCCGAGCTGATGGTCGGGGCGAGCTACGTCGTCGAGCCGAGGGTCGCGGAGGATGCCCGGCTTGGCACGTTGCCCGCTGGAACCCCGGTGGTTACTCGCTCGCCGCTGTCGCTGGCGCAGGACAACTCACGCCCGTCCCGCCCAGGCCGCAATAACCGTTCGGGTTTCGCGCGAGGTACTGCTGGTGGTAGCCCTCGGCGTAGTAGAACGGGCCGGCCGCCGCGATCTCGGTCGTGATCTGACCGTAGCCCGCCTTCGACAGCTCTCCCTGGTACATGTCCCGCGCTGCGAGCGCGGCGTCTCGCTGGGCGTCGCTCGCGTGGTAGATCGCCGAGCGGTACTGCGTGCCCAGGTCGTTCCCCTGGCGCATCCCCTGCGTCGGGTCGTGACCCTCCCAGAAGATCTTGAGCATCTCGTCGAAGCTCGTCTTCGCCGGATCGAAGACGGCGAGCACGACCTCGACATGGCCGGTGCCGCCCGAGCAGACCTCCTCGTACGTCGGGTTCGGCGTGAGGCCGCCCGCGTATCCCACCGCGGTCGTGTACACGCCCGGCGCCTGCCAGAACATCCGCTCCGCGCCCCAGAAGCAGCCCATGCCGACGACGATCGTCTCGAAGCCGTCCGGGAAGGGCGGCGTCAGCGGCGTTCCGAGGACGAGATGCGGCTCGCCCGGTGTGATCGGAGTCTCGCGCCCCGGCAGTGCCGCCTCGCTCGTCGGAAGCTCCGTCTTGCGTCGCTTGAGAAGCATGCTTCTACGGTACCCGTTCGACTCCGCGCGTCACGGCTTCGGCCAGGCCTCCCAGCCCTCGTACTCGCCGCGATGCGCGGTCGCGAGCTGCTCGAACCACGACCGGTAGGCGACGACCGTTATCGGGTCGACGACGCGTGAGCCCTCCGCACGCACGGTCCACTCGGTCGTCTCTCCCTCCGGCTCGGCGACTGTCGTCTCATAGCCTCCGCGCTCGGCCGCCGCCGCCGCTTCCCGCGCGGCCGCCTCGGTGTCGAAGTTGAGGAAGTGGACGATGTGGCGCGGCTTCGCGAGGTTCGCACCTGCGCCTTCGAGCCGGCGGACCGTGAGCTGATCCGTCTCCTCCGGCGTCGCCGGTGGAGTTCCCCGGAGCAGGCGGTCGAGGAAGCTCATCTCAGACCTTATCCAGCGCCTGCTCGAGGTCTGCCCAGACGGCGCCCGCGTCCTCCAGCCCGACCGAGACGCGCAGCAGGCCGGGAGGGACACGGTCTCCTTCCCACCGCGAGCGGGCCTCGATCCGCGAGGTGACTCCACCGAGGCTCGTCATGTTCACGATCAGCGTCGTGCTCGTCTCGACGACTCGTGCGGCCTCGACCCCGGCGACGTCGAAGGACAGCAGCGCACCGAAGCCGGGATAGCGGACGGTCTCCACGGCGGGGTGGACCTCGAGCTGCTCGACGATGCGGCGGGCGCTCTCGGTCTGGCGCGCGAGGCGCACCTCCAGGGTCTGGAGGCCGCGTAGCAGGAGCCAGGCCGTGTCGGGGCCGGGCACCGCGCCCGTCTTGCGGCGAAAGGCGAGCAGGCGCTCCGCCGTCTCCGGGTCGCGGGCCACGACCGCTCCGACGAGCGCGTCATCGTGACCGGCGAGGAACTTCGTCGCCGAGTGCAGAACGAGGTCGCAGCCGCGCTCGAGCGGCTTGAGATTCAAGGGCGTCGCCGCCGTCGAGTCGCAGAGCGAGCGGGCCGGATGCGCGGCTGCGGCCTCGAAGTCGGGCAGCGTCAGGAACGGATTCGAGGGCGCTTCGAGCCAGACGAGGTCGACTCCGGCCGGGGGCGCGCCCGTCTGGTCGAACTCCACGTGCCGCAGCCCCCAGCGCCCGAGCTCGCCGAGCAGGACGCCGGTGCCGTAGTACGCGCCCTCCGCGAGGGCGACCGTCTGGTCGGGCTCGAGCAGCGCGAGCACGACGGCCGTCGACGCCGCCGCTCCCGACGCGAACAGCAGCGCGTGACCTCCGTCGAGCTCGCCCAGCCGACGCTCGGCCTCGGCGACCGTAGGACTGGAGAACCGCGAGTACGAGAACTCGCCCGGCTCCCCGTCCTCGTAGGGCCAGGTCGTCGAACGATCGAGCGGCGTCGTCACCCGGCAAGCCTACGTCCGGTCCTGTAAAGCTCGCGAGGACATGGCCGATCGGGAGACGCACCGGATCGAGATCGAAGGGGTCGTCAGGGAGCTGCCGCTGTTCGAGGTCGCGCCGGGGCTGCGCATCGCCGTGTTCAACCTGCTCGGCGACACCGAGATCGTCGAGGCCTCGGCCCGAGGTCTCGCCCGCCGCCTCGAGGGAGTCGAGCACGATGTCCTCGTCACGGCCGAGACGAAGAGCGTCCCGCTCGTGTACGAGCTCGCGCGCGTGCTCGAGAAGCCGTGGGTCGTGCTGCGCAAGAGCTACAAGCCGTACATGGGCGAGACGATCACGGCGACCACGAAGTCGATCACTACCGGCCACGAGCAGACGCTCCATCTCGACGAGAAGGACGTGCCGCTCGTCGCCGGTCACAGAGTCACGCTGGTCGACGACGTGATCAGCACGGGCAGCACCCTCGACGGGATGCGCTCGGTCATCGCGTCCGCAGAGGGCGAGGTCGTGGCCGAGGCAGCCGTGTTCACGGAGGGGGACGAGCGCGAGACGGAAGGGATCGTCTCTCTCGGCCACTTGCCGCTCTTCGCCGGTTAGGCTCCGCCGGCGGTGGGGGAGATCCACGACACGACCGAGGCGAAGCTCCGCTGGCTCGAGGAGCTGAGCGAGGAGGCCGCGCACTCGGCGAGCGAGACGCACGTCGCGCGTCAGCGGGAACGAGGCAAGCTCCTGGCCCGCGAGCGGCTCGAGAAGCTCCTCGATCCCGGCTCCTTCGTCGAGCTCGACCGCTTCGTCAGGCATCGCGAGACCGAGTTCGGCATGGGCGAGACGAGGCCGTGGGGGGACGCCGTCGTCACCGGCTACGGGACGATCTTCGGACGCAAGGTCTTCGTCTTCTCGCAGGACTTCACCGTCTTCGGCGGCTCGCTGTCCGAGGTCTTCGCCGAGAAGGTCTGCAAGGTGATGGACCAGGCGGTCACGTACGGCTGCCCCGTGATCGGGATCAACGACTCGGGCGGCGCGCGCATCCAGGAAGGCGTCGTCTCGCTCGCGGGCTACGCGGAGATCTTCTGGCGGAACGTGCAGGCCTCGGGCGTCGTGCCACAGATCTCGCTGGTCATGGGCCCGTGCGCCGGAGGGGCGGTCTACTCACCGGCGATCACGGACTTCGTCTTGATGGTCGAGGGAACCTCGTACATGTTCATCACGGGCCCCGACGTGGTGAAGACGGTGACGAGCGAGGACGTCTCTTTCGAAGAGCTCGGCGGCGCGGCCACGCACGCGACGAAATCGGGCGTGGCCCACTTCACGGCTGCGGATGAGGAGACGTGTCTCGAGGAGGCGCGCTACCTCCTCTCCTTCCTCCCGCAGAACAACCTCGAGCTGCCGCCGTTCGCGACCCCGGCCGATCCGGTCGACCGCGAGGACGCGGAGCTCGACCGGATCGTCCCGGACAGCCCCAACAAGCCCTACGACATGAAGCAGGTCATCGAGCGCGTCGTCGATGCGGGCGAGTTCCTCGAGGTGCAGTCGCACTGGGCGGAGAACATCATCTGCGGCTTCGCGCGCCTCGGCGGGCACGCCGTCGGGGTCGTCGGGAACCAGCCGGCGGCGCTCGCGGGCGTGCTCGACATCGACGCGTCGGTCAAGGCGGCGCGGTTCGTGCGCACGTGCGACGCGTTCAACGTCCCGCTGGTGACCTTCGTAGACGTCCCCGGCTTCCTCCCCGGCACGGCACAGGAGTGGGGCGGGATCATCCGCCACGGCGCGAAGCTGCTGTACGCGTTCGCCGAGGCGACCGTGCCGAAGCTGACGGTGATCACCAGGAAGGCGTACGGCGGCGCCTACGACGTCATGTCCTCGAAGCACATCCGGGCCGACTTCAACGTTGCCTGGCCGACGGCCGAGGTCGCGGTCATGGGCCCGGAGGGCGCGGTCAACATCGTCTTCCGGAACGAGCTCACGGGCGAGGACGCGGACGCGAAGCGCGCCGAGCTCATCGCCGACTACAAGGAGCGGTTCGCGAACCCGTACACGGCCGCCGAGCGCGGCTACGTGGACGACGTCATCGCGCCGCGGCGCACGCGGCCGGTGCTCTGCTCCGCGCTCGAGACCGCGCTGACGAAGCGCGAGCCGAAGCCGAAGCGCAAGCACGGGAATATTCCGCTCTAGACGCCCGCAAGCGTGCGAAGGCGCGCGGTCCGCTCGGCGTCCTCCACGAACGAGGGATCAGCCGCCTCGAGCAGTGGGATCGCGGCCAGTGCCTGTGCGCGCGCTTCCGCGTCGCGACTGACGGCGGCGTATTCCTCCGCGAGCTCTTCGTGGAACCAGCCGTCCGGCTTCCTTTCGGCCTCGGCCCAGGCGACCGCCTGCTCGAGAAGCGGGATCGCCTCCTCGGACCGCCCGAGCGCACGGAGCGCCTTGCCCAACGCGTAGCGGGCGATCTCGATCGCAGGGCGGTTGGCGGGATCGCGCTCGCGCGCGCGTAGCGCCCGCTCGAACGCATCGAGCGCAGCCTCGTGTTCACCGGCCTCGTAGTACTCCCAGCCGAGGTTGTTGAGCAGCGGCCCGAGCCAGTACTCCGCGTCCGTGTGCTCCTCAGCGAGCGCGATTCCGCGCTGCGTCCAGGCGATGAAGCCCTCGCGATCCGGGGCAGCCAGAGCGGCCATGTGCGCGGCGTCCGCCGCGATGAGCCACTCACGCGTGTCGAGCGCGCGCGCGAACGCCGATTCGAAGAGCGGAAGCGCGGCTTCGCGGTCTCCGGAGGAACGGTATAGCCGGCCCCGCTCGAGATCGATCCGAACGGCTGCGACGGCACTGACGCCGGCGAGCGTCTTCGCCTCGGCGAGGAGCTGCTCTCCGGCCGCGAACTCGCCGCGCAGTCCTTCGACTCTCGCGAGCTGCGTCAGCACCTCCGCACGGCCGCCGTCCGAGGCCTCGGCGGAGAGCTGGGCCCGGAGCCGCTCCTCGCTCGCGTCGAGGTCGTCGAAGTCCCACAGCGGGCGCAGCCGGTCGGTCACGTCGTCACACGGGGTCGAAGGCGAATTCGACCGAGTCGCAGACGGGCTCGTACCCGATGTCCATGTAGATCTTGTTCGAGGTCGGGTTCGCGACGTCCGTGTAGAGGAAGCAGAACCGCCGGCCGGCAGCGAGATTGCGCGCCGTCGCCGCCGCGGTCGCCGCGCTCCCGTAGCCGCGGCGCCGGTACTCGGGTGGCGTGTAGACGGGACCGATGCGGATCCCGTTGGGCGTCGGGCTTCCCCAGCCGGCGAGCGAAACGCGCTCACCGTCCTCCCAGATCACGAAGCCGGATTCGCCTCTGCTCTCGAGCCGGAGCTCGACCGTGCGCTCGGCGTCGCCCGCCGGCGCTCCGGGCTCGTAGAGCTCCTCCGCGAACGCGCGCACCCACTGGACGAGCAGGTCGCGGTCCGCCTCGGTCGCAATGCGTCCCGTGCCGGAGACGTTCGAGACGGGCCGGAGCTGCTCGAGCCGGTAGATGCGCTGCCGCATACGCTCTCGTGCCCTGACTCCGGTGCCGGCCTCGAAGCGGGCTGCGAACGCCTCGACCTCCGGGACGGCGCCGGTCGCTCCGGGAAGCTCGGCGTCGTCGTGCGCGAGCGCGTCCGCGAGCGGGGTGACGCCTTCGACCTGTCCCGCGAGGACGAGGTTGAACGGAGGCGTCCTCAGCGCTGCAGCAACCGGGACCCTTTCGTCCGTCACGACCCACAGCTGGAACGTCGGATATCTGGGCGGCAGATCGCGCAGCGTGCCGGCGATCCCGAGGATCAGGTTGTGGCGCGCTTCGTCCGCGAGCAGCACAGGGCCGGCCGCCTCGAGGAAGTCCGCGGGGTCGTCCAGTTCCTTGACGAGCACCCGCTCCATCGTATATTCCATAGGCAATGCCTAAGCAGAGCTACACGGCCGCGGAGGCCTCGCGCGCGCTCGGGATCTCGCTCGACACCCTGCGCCGCTGGGATACCGCCGGGAAGATCCGCGTCGAACGCGACTCCGCGAACCGGCGCGTCGTCCCGGTCTCGGAGGTCGAGCGCCTCAAGGGCGCCGAGGGCTCGGATCACCTCTCCGCGCGGAACCGGTTCGAGGGCGTCATCCGCAACGTCGAGGTCGACGGGCTCCTCGCCCAGGTCGAGATCGACGTCGCCGGCCCGGCGCGGCTCGTCGCGATCATCACGCGCGACTCCGCCGAGCAGCTCGCGCTGAAGCCGGGGATGAGCGCGACGGGCGTCGTCAAGGCGACGTCGGTGATGGTGGAGCGATGAGAGCGCGTGCGCTCTGGCTTGCGCTGCTGCTGCTCGCCGCAGTGCCGTCTGCGCAGGCCGCCCAGTCCGCCCAGTCCGTCGACTCGGCCGCGGCCGCCCGTCCGACCATCCTCGCCGCGGCCTCGCTCACGGAGGTGCTCCCGCGCATCTTCCCCGAGGCGAACTACTCGTTCGGGAGCTCGAGCGCGCTGGCGGAGCAGATTCGCCGGGGCGCGCCGTACGACGTCTACCTCTCGGCCAGCCCGATCTACACGCAGGCGCTGTACCGGGAAGGGCGCACGCGGAAACCGGTCGACTTTGCGACCAACTCGCTCGTCGTCATCGTGCCGAAGAAGAACCGGGCGCAGATCAAGACGGTCTTCGATCTCGCGAAGCGGCCGAAGCTGAAACTCGTCGTCTGCGGCCCGAAGGTGCCGATCGGGCTCTACACGCGCGAGGTCCTGAAGCGCCTCAAGCTGCTCAGGGTGCTGAAGAAGACCGTCAGCACGGAGCCCGACGTGAAGGGCATCGTCGGCAAAGTCGCCCTCGGGCAGGCGGACGCCGGGTTCGTGTACCGGACGGACGTCGCGCCGGTGTCAGGGCGCGTGAAGGCGATCTCGATCCCGGCGCGGGCGCAGCCGACCGTGATCTACGAGCTCGCCATCGCCGCGGATCCGCAAGACCTCGCCGCCGCGCAGGACTTCGTGATCTCCGTGCTCTCTCCCGAGGGACGTCGGCTGCTCAGGGCCGCTCGCTTCGGGCTGAGATGAGACCGACCCCCTTCGGGGTCGTCCTCGCCGTCGCGACCACGGTCACCATCGCCTTTCTCGTCGTCCCGATCGTGGCTATCTTCGCCGAGCTCTCGCTCGCCGAGCTGCGCTCCGGCCTGACCGCGAACGTCACGCGCGACGCGCTGCGCGTGACCGCCGAGACGAACCTCTCGGCACTGGCGCTCATCGTCCTCTTCGGGACTCCGACGGCCTATCTGGTCGCCACGAGGAGCTTTCGCGGCCGCGCGCTGCTCGTGACGTTGATCGAGCTTCCTCTCGTCCTGCCTCCGGCCGTCGCGGGGATCGGCCTGCTCGCGGCGTTCGGGACCACCGGTCTCCTCGGCGGCACGGTCGACGCCTTCGGCTGGGACATCGCGTTCACGAAGATCGCGGTCGTGCTCGCGGTCACCTACGTCGCCAGCCCCTTCTACGTCCGGACCGCCGTTGCCGCCTTCGAGGCAGTCGATCGCGATCTCGTGGCGGCGGCCCGCACGCTGGGCGCCGGGCCTGCTCGGACGTTCGCGCGCATCGCGCTGCCGCTGGCGGCGGGAGGGCTCGGCGCGGGCGCGGCGCTCGCGTTCGCGCGCGGGCTGGGGGAGTTCGGCGCGACGATCATGTTCGCCGGCTCGCTCCAGGGCGTCACGCAGACCCTCTCGCTCGCCGTCTACCAGGAGTTCGACGTGGACTTCGAGACGGCGCTCGCGATCGGTGGCCTCCTCGTCGTCGCGAGCGCGCTCGTGCTCCTGGCTGCGAAGCTTCTCGTTCCCGCATGGAGACGCTCCGTCTCGAGGTCGATCACGGCCTCCGCGCCTTCCGTCTCGCGCTAGCGCTCGAGATCGGCCCGGAGACCGTCGCGCTCGTCGGCCCCTCGGGCGCGGGCAAGTCGAGCGTGCTCCGGGTGATCGCCGGCCTGCTGCGGCCGGAGCGCGGGCTCGTGACGCTCGGGGGCGAGACGTGGCTCGATCGGGAGCGGGGGGTCGACCTTCCACCGGACCGGCGCCGCGTCGGGCTCGTGTTTCAGGAGTACGCGCTGTTTCCGCATCTCGACGTGCGCGGGAACGTCGCCTTCGGCGCGCGCGACCCGGCCGTGATCCCCGAGCTCCTCGAGCGCTTGCGCATCTCCGAGCTCGCCCGGGCGCGGCCGAACGAGATCTCGGGCGGCGAGCGGCAGCGTGTCGCCCTCGCGCGGGCGCTCGCGCGAGATCCGGGCGTCCTGCTCCTCGACGAGCCGCTGTCGGCGCTGGACGCGCACACGCGGCGCGCGGTGCGGGCGGAGTTGCACGAGCTCCTGAAGGCGTTCCGCCTGCCGACCCTGCTCGTGACGCACGACTTCGAGGACGCGGCGACGCTCGCCGACCGCGTGGGCGTGATCGTCGACGGCTCGATCCTCCAGCTCGGAACGGCCCAAGCACTCGTCGGCGCGCCCGAGGATTCGTTCGTCGCGAGCTTCACGGGCGCGAACCTCCTCGCCGGCACAGCGCGCCCCGGCCACGACGGGCTCACCGAGGTGGTCCTCGACGGGGGCGGCACGGTTTGGACCACCGAGAGTGGCACGGGGCGGGTGGCTGTCGCCGTCTATCCGTGGGAGGTGTCCCTCTCGAGGGAGATGCCACACGACTCGGCGGTGAACCACATTCGCGCGCCGGTCGGCTCGGTCGTCGCGCTGGGGAACCGCGTCCGCGTCAACGTCGGGCCGATCACGGCGGAGGTGACGGCGGCGTCGGCCAGCCGCCTCGAGCTCCGCGAGGGCGAGGTCGTCGTCGCGTCGTTCAAGGCGACCGGTGCGCGGCTCCTGCCGGACGCGTAGCCTCGTCGTCATGCCGGAGCCGCTTCCGCCTGCCGACGCGCTCGAGGACACGGTGCTCCGGCGGGCCCTCGAGGCAGCGGGAGTCAGCCTCGAGGCGCGGCCCGAGGCGGTCGCCGGCGCGTGGACACGGGCCGCCCGGCGCGAGGCGGTCGACAACCAGCCGGCGTCGTCAGGTCAGGCGCTCTCGCCGCGCAGCACGCGCGGCGCGACGCGCGCATAGTCCAGTCCGGAGACCCACGTCGCCACCAGCGCGGCGAGCAGCGCCCACCACGCTACGTCCTCGTTCCAGGTGCCGCCTGCCACGAGCCCGGCGATGGTCGCGGCCACGGCCTGCGCCCACGTCTTCACGCGGCCGAGGTCGCGGGCGCCCAGGACGACGCCTCGCTCGACCGCAGCGAGCCTGAGGCCCGAAACGAGGATCTCGCGGACGACGATGAGCCCGACCATCCACGCCGGCGCGACTCCTTCGCCGACCAGCATGACGAGCGCGGCGAGGACGAGCACCTTGTCCGCCACCGGATCGAGCAGCTTGCCGAGCGGTGAGCTCGTCCCCCGGCGGCGCGCGAGCCAGCCGTCGATCTGGTCGGTGGCCATCGCCACGACGAACACGACCGTGGCCCAGTACGCATGGTTCGGGAACTCCCAGGCGTAGAGGAGCACCACTACCGGGACGGCCGCCACGCGAGCGACCGTGAGCTGGTCCGGAAGGCTCACCGTCCGAGAGAATACGCGCCAGATGGCGCTTTTCGAAAGGATTCTCGTTGCCAATCGCGGCGAGATCGCGATCCGTGTCTTTCGGACGCTGCGCGAGCTCGGGATCGCGACCGTCGCGGTGTATTCGGAAGCGGATCGGGGAGCGCTGCACGTCGCGGTCGCGGACGACGCGCACCTGCTGGGGCCGGGTCCCGCATCCGAGAGTTATCTCCGCGGGGACCGGATCGTCGAGGCCGCGCTTCGGAGTGGGGCGCAGGCCGTTCATCCCGGGTACGGGTTCCTCGCGGAGAACGCGGCGTTCGCGCAGCAGGTCCTCGATGCCGGTCTCGTCTGGATCGGCCCGCCGCCTGACGCGATCGCCGCGATGGGGTCGAAGGTCGCCGCCCGCGCGCGCATGCGCGACGCGGGAATCCCCATCGTTCCAGGATCGGTCGAGCCCGTGGATCGGGTCGAGGGAGCGCTGAGCATCGCCGACGAGATCGGCTATCCGGTCGCGATCAAGGCCTCCGCGGGGGGCGGGGGCAAGGGGCTCAAGATCGCGCGCTCGGCGGACGAGGTTCCGCGCGCGTTCGAGTCCGCGCGCCGAGAAGGAGAGGCGTACTTCGCCGACGCGACCGTGTACGTCGAGCGGTATCTCGATGACCCGCGCCACGTCGAGGTGCAGGTTCTCGCGGACGAGCACGGAACTGTCGTGCACCTCGGCGAGCGGGACTGCACGATCCAGCGCCGGCACCAGAAGCTGGTCGAGGAGACGCCCTCTCCTGCAGTCACGCCCGACCTGCGGGAGCGCATCGGCCGGATCGCCGTCGACGCGGCCCGTGCCGTCGGCTACCGCTCCGCGGGCACGATCGAAGGCCTGCTGACGGCCGACGGCTCGTACTACTTCCTCGAGATGAACACGCGGCTGCAGGTGGAGCACACGGTCACGGAGGCCGTCACGGGGATCGACATCGTCCGCGAGCAGGTGCGGATCGCCGCCGGGGAGCCGCTGTCGTTCGCGCAGGAGGACGTCATCCTGCGCGGCCACGCGATCGAGTGCCGCATCAACGCCGAGGACGCTGCCCACGGCTTCCTCCCGTCTCCGGGCCGGATCACCGCGTACCGGGAGCCCGGCGGCATCGGCGTCCGCGTCGACTCGGGCTTTCGGGCCGGTGACGAGATCTCGGACCTCTACGACCCGCTGGTCGCGAAGCTCGTCGCCCACGACACGACTCGAGAGCTCGCGCGGCGGCGAATGCTGCGCGCGCTCGAGGAGTTCGTGATCGCAGGCCCGACGACCCTCGTCGGGTTCCATCGCGCGCTGCTCGACACGCAGTGCTTCGTCGACGGAAGCACGTGCCACGGCGTCGTCGAGTCCGACGAGCTTGCGCAGCGCGCGCAGGAGTTCGATGAGGAGTTTGCGCATCGGGCAACGAACGTAGCCGTCGAATCGGACGGCGCGAGATCGTCGGGTCGGTCGGGCTCGCGAGAGCGCGTGATCGCCGTCGAGCTCGACGGACGACGACACGAGCTTCGTCTCCAAGAGCCGGAGCCGCCGTGGGCGGAGGTCGCCCGCAGGCACAAGGACCGGAGCCGCGGGCTCGCCGGCGGGGGGTCGGATGCCGTCCTGAGCCCGATGCAGGGGATCGTGCTCCAGGTCGCCGTGGCCGACGGCGACCGGGTCGAGGCGGGGGCGCTCATCTGCGTCGTCGAGGCGATGAAGATGGAGAACGAGATCACGGCTCACCGCAATGGGGTGGTCACCGGCCTCAGCGTCGCGCCGGGCGAGCAGCTCGCACACGGGCAGGTCATCTGCCTGCTCGAGGGCGAGTGAGCGCCACCGAGCTTCGCTGCTCCGACGCCTCGCGCGCCGCCGAGCCGCTCGCCGGTACCGCGGTGACCGCGACGAGCTGGCTCGTCGTCGAGGTTCCGGGCCATGGCCGCGCGACGTCTCCAATGCCGGCGCGCTGCCGGACGCCGGCGGGTTACGGCTGCAGCTGATACGCGCGGTCCGTGATCCACACGACGCGCTCCTCGAGGCCTTCGGGAGGCGTGCCGACCGAGACGAGCGGGCCGAAGACGACGCGAGCCCAGCTGTCGGCGACGAGCGCACCGGGAGCGGAGATCGTCCCGGTCCACGATATCGCCCGGCTCGAGCAGTCGCGGCGGGCTCGGCTCGAAGTGCGTCGCCGTGCGACTCGCCGGAAGCGTCCCGTTCTCGTTCTCCTGCTCGAGCTCGGCCACCTGATCGCTCTCGAACAGCATGAGCCCGAAGCTTGGGCCGGCCATGGAGCTCGGGCCGCCCACCTCGTATGGCACCGACGTCTTGTTCTCGAGGGCGATCCGGGCGCGCCACCCCTCCGGGAGGACCTCGAGCGAGTCGACCGAGAAGACGAGCTCGTCGCCTTCCGGCCCGAAGTGCTCCTGCCATCCGAGCTCTGCCTTCTGTGGGCCTGCCGCGGCGTGCGTGGGCGGCGCGCTCGGCTCGTCCTGGGCGCGCCTGGCATTCGTCGCCAGCGCGAACCCTGCGAGCGCGGCGCCGAGAGCGACGAGGACGAGGATGGTCGTCCGACTCATCGAAGCATGCTCGCATACGGGACTCCGCCCGACGGCGGCGCCGCGGTAGACTCGCCCGCGCTTTGGACCTGTACGAGTTTCAGGGGAAGGAGCTCTTCCGCCGCTTCGGGATCCCGGTATCGGAAGGGCGGCTTGCGACGAGCCCGGCCGACGCCCGCGCCGCGGCCGAGGAGCTCGGATACCCGGTCGTCGTCAAGGCGCAGGTGCTGACGGGAGGGCGTGGCAAGGCGGGCGGCATCAAGCTCGCGAGCACCGCCGACGAGGCGGAGGCGCGGGCGGAGGAGATCCTCGGCCTGGACATCCGCGGCCACACCGTGACGAAGGTGTGGATCGAGCGGGCGTCCGACATCGAGCGCGAGTACTACCTCTCGCTCACTTTCGATCGGAGCGCGAAGCAGCCGCTCTTCATGTTCACGACGCAGGGCGGCGTCGACATCGAGGAGGTCGCCGCTTCGAGCCCGGAGGCGCTCGTCAGGCTGCACGTCGATCCGCTCGAGGGCTGCCAGCCGTGGCACGGGCGGCGTCTCGTCTACGACGCGGGCGTCGAGGACCCGGGCGAGCAGAAGCAGATCGCGGCGATCGTCGCGAAGCTCTACGCCGCGTTCGTCGGCTGCGAGGCGTTGCTGTGCGAGATCAACCCGCTGATCGTGACTCCGGACGGCGAGGTGCGCGCGCTCGACTCCAAGTTCACGGTCGACGAGAACGCGCTCTTCCGCCATGCCGACATCGCCGAGATGCGCGACGTCGACGCGGCCGATCCGCTCGAAGCTCTCGCGCGCGAGAAGGGCGTCACCTACGTGAGGCTGGACGGCGAGGTCGGCGTGCTCGGGAACGGCGCCGGGCTGACGATGTCGACCGTGGACGTCGTCACGTTCGTGGGAGGCCGGCCGGCGGACTTCTGCGATCTCGGCGGCGGCGGCGACGCGCAGGGTGTCGTCGACGCGCTCGACGTCATCGTGCGCGACCCGCAGGTGCGGTCGATCTTCTTCAACATCTTCGGCGGCATCACGCGCTGCGACGAGGTCGCGCGCGGGCATCCTGCAGGCGCTCGAGCAGATGGGCATCGAGCTGCCGATCGTCGTCCGCCTCGACGGCACGAATGCCGAGGAGGGGCGGCGGCTGCTGAACGAGGCGGCGGTCGGGAACGTGCAGACGGAGGCGACGATGCTCGACGGCGCGCGGCGCGCGGTGGAGCTGGCGGCGGCCTGATGGCGATCCTCGTCGACACCGAGACGCGGCTCGTGGTGCAGGGCCTGACCGGCTCGGAGGGGCGCTTCCACGGTCTCCGGAACCGTTCTCACGGGACCCAGGTCGTCGCCGGGGTGACGCCGGGGAAGGGCGGTCAGGACGTCGAGGGGATCCCCGTGTTCGACACGGTCGCGGGGGCCGTTCGCGAGACGGGTGCCAACACCGCCATGGTCTTCGTGCCCGCGCCGTTCGCTGCGGACGCCATGTACGAGGCGATCGACGCCGGAGTGGGGACGGTCATCTGCATCACCGAAGGCGTCCCGGTTCACGAGATGCTCCGCATCCATGCCTACCTGCGCGGGCGGGACGTCGTGCTCATCGGGCCGAACTGCCCGGGAGCGCTCTCTCCCGGCAAGGCGAACGTCGGGATCATCCCGGCCGAGATCTTCCGCGAGGGCTCGGTGGGGCTGGTTTCACGCTCGGGGACGCTGACCTACCAGATCGGCCACGAGCTCACGCAGCTCGGGCTCGGGAACTCGACGATCGTCGGGATCGGCGGCGACCCGGTCGCCGGCTCGACGTTCGTCGACATCCTGTCGCGCTTCGAGGCTGATCCGCAGACGGAGCAGGTCGTGCTGGTCGGCGAGATCGGCGGCGACGAGGAGGAGAAGGCGGGGGCCTTCATCGAGAACGAGATGACGAAGCCGGTCGTCGCGTACATCGCCGGCTTCACGGCCCCGCCCGGGAAGACGATGGGTCACGCGGGCGCGATCATCTCCGGCTCCGAGGGGACTGCGCAGGCGAAGAAGGACGCCCTCGAGGCGCGTGGGATCAGGGTCGGGACGACGCCGACCGAGACGGCAGAGCTCGTCGCGCAGCTGACGTCCGTCTGACCGTCGCCACAGGCTAGGCTCGCGGTCGTGCCGGCCGACCCTCCGATCTCGTTCGCACGGGGCGCTCCCGCACCCGAGCTCTTGGCCGCCGACGAGCTCGCCGACTGCGCCCGCGAGGTCGGGCTGCGGGACGGCGCGCGCGTCTTCTCGTACGGCCCGGCGGGCGGATACGCCCCGCTTCGCGAGTGGGTCGCCGCGCGTCACGGGGTTGCAGCCGACCGCGTCGTCCTGACGGTCGGGGGGCTGCTCGGCTTCGTCCTCTACGCCGGTGAGATGCTCGAACGGCGGCCGGGGCGCGTCCTCGTGGAAGCGCCGAGCTACGACCGCCCGCTCAAGATCCTCGCGCGCGAGGGGGCCGAGATCGTCCCGCTCGCGATGGATGACGAGGGCCTCGATCCCGACGCGCTCGCCGCCGAGCTCGCCCGCACGTCCGAGCCGGCCTCGTTCCTGTACACGATCCCGACCTTCCAGAACCCGAGCGGGAGAACGCTCTCGACGGAGAGGCGGCAGCTGATCGCCGAGCTCGTCGAGGCGCACGCGCTGCCCGTGCTCGAGGACGACCCGTACAGCCTCGTCAGGTTCGAGGGCGAGCCCGCTCCCGCGCTGCACGAGCTCGTGCCCGGCGATCTCGTCACGTACACCTCCTCGTTCTCGAAGACCGTCGCGCCCGGAGTCCGCACGGGCTACTTCGTCGTGCCTGCCGATGCGGCGGCCGCGTTCGAGGAGCGGGCGGCCTCGACCTACATCTCACCCCCGTTCCTGGCGCAGGCGACGGTGTTCGAGTTCATCCGCCGGGAGCGGCTCGAGCCGAACCTCGAGCGCGTCCGCGCGGAGCTTCGCGCCAGGCGAGATGCGATGCTCGCCGCACTCGAGCGCTTCTTCCCGCCGGGCGCGGCCTGGAGCCGGCCCGACGGCGGCTACTTCGTCTGGCTCGACCTTCCGGACGGTCGCGACTCGTCCGAGCTCGCCGCCTGCGCCGCGAACGAGGGCGTCGCGCTCGTGCGCGGAGAAGACTTCTTCCCACGCGGCTCCGGGCTCGGGCGGTCGTCTGCGCGGCTGGCCTACAGCTTCGAGTCGCCGGAGCGGATCTCCGAGGGGATCGAGCGGCTCGCCGCGCTCGTCTAGCCCGCGCGCTTGCGGCGTTCGCGGAGGCGGTCCGCGAGATAGCCCGCGGCGAAGCCGATGCCGAGACAGAGCACGATGAGGACGAGCAGGGAGATCTCGGCGGTGAAGAAGACGAAGCTGACGTCGACCTTGTCGTCGTTGAGGATGATCAGGAGCACCGCGTAGACCGCGAGCGCGGCGAAGAGGACCAGGGCCCAGGTCGACGTGCCGCGCTTCTCGGGCGTCGGGGTCTGCCCCTCCACGGCGGGAATCCTACGCGGCTTGGCCGACCGCGATGCGTGACAGCGGTCTCGGAACGAGCCGAGGTTGCTTCGGGGGCGAGAGCGCCCCGGCTGTCGCCGCACGGAAGGTCGGACATGGCGTGTTCCCGGCCAGTGCGCAGAGCCCTTCGCGTCGGAAGTAGCAGTCGTCGCAGGTCGCCGATGAGCGTGTGTTCGCCATGGTGTGTGCCCCTCTGTCCCGGGTCGCCCCTCGTCGACCTAGGCCGATTCTTTCGCCCTCGCCGGTCTCGTGCAACCCCCCAAAGGTCCGGGTCGGACTCGAATGTGCCGCAATTTGCGGCTCTTCTACCGAGGGCGCAAAGCCCTGGAAATCAGCACTTTCGGTTGGACGTTCTCAACCCTTGCAACGCCTGTTGAAAACTCTCCACAGGGACGACCTCGAGATCGTCCGCATACTTGCGCGCCTCGGAGGCGTTTTCCCCAGCCGGCACGAGCAGGACATCCACATCCGTCTTGCGCGCGCCGATCGTCTTCTGCTTCACGCCTCCGACGGGCAGCACCGAGCCGTCGAGGGCGAGCTCCCCGGTGGCGGCGACCTTGCAGCCCTTCGTCACGTTCCGCCCGAGCTTGCGCATGATCTCGAGCGCGAACGCGAGGCCCGCCGAAGGGCCGCCGACCTGCCCGAGGTCGATGTCGACGTCGATGGGCAGTTCGATATCGGCCTCCTGGTCGACGCGGATCCCGATGATCGGCCGGTTGCCGTCGTCGGGCGCGGCGACCGTCTCGGTCTGCACGCGGACGGTCTTGTCCCCCCGGCGCAGGGTGAGTTCCACCGGATCGCCGGGCTTGCGCCGGCCGACCGCCTGCCGCAGCTCGTCGGGCGTCCGGATCGGCGTGCCGTCGACCGCGACGATGACGTCGCCGGGTTCGACCTCGCCGGACGCCGGGACGTCCTGGGCGACTGCGACCACGAGCGCTCCGCCGGGCGTCGCCTCGACGTCCAGCCCGGCGGCTCGCAGTGCGACCGCCGAGGCGACGCGCTCGGACCGCTGCATGTCCTCTGCCGTCTGCACGTCGCGCTCGGACTCCGACGTGCCGGGCGGGAGCAGGTCGCGCTCGGGGACGACCGTCGAGCCTTCCGGGAGGAGGAACGGCAGCAGGTCCTCGAGCCGGCTCGTCCGGCGCACGAAGACGTCGACGTAGTACACGTTGCCGGGCGCGGGCATGGCGTTCTCGACCTCGACTCGGTCGGCCAGCGACTTCGCGTTCCCGGGCTCGAAGACGAAGTCGTCCGCCGGGATCGCCCAGAGGACGAGTGCCGCGATCAGCCCGAGGATCCCGAGCACGACCGCGGTGCCGGCGAACCGCTTCACGCGCCTACAGCAGCCCGCGAACGAGGCCGCCGTCGACCGCGACGACCGTGCCCGTGACGTAGGACGCGCGCTCGGAGCAGAGGAACGCCACGACGTCGCCGATCTCGCGCGTCCTTCCCAACCTGCGGAGTGGGATCGTCGCGAGGTCGGCCTCGGTCGCCCCGTCCGGGTAGACCTCGCGCAAGCGCTCCGTGTCGATGCGTCCCGGCGCAATCGAGTTGACGGTGATCCCGCGCGGGCCGAGCTCGCGCGACAACGACTTCGCCCAGCCGACGACACCGGGCCGGACGGCGTTCGAGAGCGCGAGATTGTCGGTCGGCTCCTTCACGGTGCTCGACGTGATGTTCACGATGCGGCCCGCGGGGCTGCGCTCGAGGTGGGGGAGGCAGAGGCCCGTGAGCCGGACGACCGAGACGAGGAGCAGGCGCACCGCGGCCTCGACCTGGTCGTCTGTGAGCCCGACCGCCGGCGTGCGCGGCGGACCTCCGGAGTTGTTCACGAGGATGTCGATACCGCCGAAGGCGTCGACCGCGGCTCCGACGAGCCGCTCGAGGTCCTCGGCGACCGTGACGTCTCCGGGAACCGCCAACCCGCCGAGCCGGGCAGCCTCTCGCTCGAGCGGCTCCGGCCGGCGCGCGAACATGACGACGTTCGCCCCTTCTTCGGCCAATGCCTCGGCGACCCCGAGCCCGATGCCCGCGGAGGCGCCGCAGACGATCGCCGTGCGCCCGTCGAGGCGTAGGTCCATCAGGTCGCGAGCACGGAGACGACGTCGAGGACGGCTTTCGCCGACTCGTCGAGCCACTCGCGCTCCTGCTCCGTGAGGTCGAGCTCCACGATCTCCTCGATGCCGCCGCTGCCGAGCTTCACGGGCACGCCCATGTACAGGCCGTCGATCCCGTACTCGCCCTCGAGGTACGCGGTGCAGGGGAGGACGCGCTTCTGGTCGAGCAGCACCGCCTCCACCATCTGCGCCACGGAGGCGCCCGGTGCATACCACGCTGAGGTGCCGAGGAGCTCGACGACCTCGCCGCCGCCCTTCCGCGTCCGCTCGACCATCGCGTCGATCCGCTCCTGTGAGACGAGCTTCGAGAGCGGAACGCCCCCGACGGTCGTCGCCGAGACCACGGGGACCATCTGGTCGCCGTGGCCGCCGAGGACGAGCGCCTGCACGTCCTTCACGGACGCGCCGGTCTCCCACGCGATGAACGTCCGGAAGCGCGCGGTGTCGAGGATCCCCGCCTGGCCGAAGACGCGCTCCTTCGGGAGCCCGGAGACGTTCTTCGCGACGTGGCACATCGCGTCGAGCGGGTTCGAGAGGATGATCACCGTCGCCTCCGGCGAGTGCTCGAGCGCCTGCTTCGTGACCGAGCCGACGATGTTCTCGTTCGTCGTCACGAGGTCGTCGCGGCTCATGCCCGGCTTGCGCGGGACGCCCGCGGTCACGACGACGAGATCGGAGCCCGCGGTCGCGTCATAGGAGTTCGAGCCGGAGATCGTCGCCTCGTGGCCGAGGACGGGAGCGGCCTCGTTCAGGTCGAGCGCGATGCCCTGCGGCAGGTTCTCGACGATGTCGACGAGGACGACGTTCGCGTAATCGCGGCGTGCGACCTCCTGGGCGATCGTCCGGCCGGTCAGACCCGCGCCGATCACCGTGACCTTGCTTCTCACTTCGCCTCCAGTTTCTCGATGATGGCATCGGCGTAGTCCGACGTTCCGACCGCCGTCGGGTCGTCACGCGTTGGCTTGAGGTCGTACGTCACGCGCGTCCCCTCGGCGATCACGGTCGAGACCGCGCGCTCGAGTTGCTGCGCCGCCTCGCGCTCGCCGAGATGCTCGAGCATGAGCTTCCCCGAGAGGATCATCGCGGTCGGGTTGACCTTGTTCAGGCCCTTGTACCGCGGCGCCGATCCGTGCGTGGCCTCGAAGACGGCCGCCTCGGTGCCGATGTTCGCGCCCGGCGCGACCCCGAGGCCGCCGACGAGGCCGGCGGTGACGTCGCTCACGATGTCGCCGTACAGGTTCGGGAGCACGAGCACGTCGAACTCCTCCGGCCGCTGGACGAGCTGCATGCAGAGCGCGTCGACGAGGACCTCGCGCGAGGCGATCTCCGGGTAGTCGCCCGCCACGTCGCGGAAGACCGACAGGAAGAGGCCGTCCGTGAACTTCATGATGTTCGCCTTCGTGACGCAGGCGACCTCGCGGCGGTGATGCGAGCGCGCGTACTCGAAGGCGAAGCGGATGATGCGCTCCGACGCGTCTGCGGTCATCGGCTTGACCGAGATCCCGGCGCCGGCCGCGATCTGCTTCGGCTGGAGGCCGTTCAGCGCCTCGATGACGGTCGCCGCGGCCTCGGTCCCGGCCTCGTACTCGATCCCCGCGTACAGGTCCTCCGTGTTCTCGCGGACGACCACGATGTCGACGTTCTCGTAGCGCGTCCGCACGCCCGGGTACGTCTTGCAGGGGCGGAGGCACGCGTACAGCTCGAGCTCGTGGCGCAGGGCGACGTTGACCGAGCGGAAGCCGGTGCCGATCGGCGTCGTGATCGGGCCCTTCAGCGCGATGCCGTTCTCCTTGACGGACGCGAGCGTCTCCTCGGGGAGCGGCGTGCCCGCTTCCTCCATGACGTCGACGCCCGCCTGGCGCACGTCCCAGTCGAAGTCGACGCCGGTCGACTCGAGGACTCGCCGGGTCGCTTCGGTCAGCTCGGGGCCGGTCCCGTCCCCGGGAATGAGGGTCACGCGATGGCCCATCGGCGCGGCGGATCCTACCTGTGTGCGGGCGGAATCCCTCTCAGGTAGCGTCTCTCGCGGCATGAGCGAGGTGGCGGACTTCAAGCCGGGGCTCGAGGGCGTCGTCGCGGTCGAGACCGAGATCGCCGAGCCCGATCGGGAAGGCGGCTCGCTCCGTTACCGCGGCGTCGACATCAGGGAGCTCGTCGGCCGCGTGCCGTACGAGAAGGTCTGGGGACTGCTCGTCGACGAGAGCTTCGAGCCGGGGATGCCCGAGCCGGAGCCGTACGAGCCGCCGGCGCTGACGGGCAACGCTCCGGCCGACGCGCAGGCCGAGATCGCCCGCCTCTCGGGCGTCTGGGGGCTCGGAAAGCTCCACCAGATCTCGGATCAGCAGGCACGCGACGATCTCGCCCGGCTCTCCGCCCAGGTGATGGCGATCGTGGCCCGCTCCGCCAGGGTCGCGGACGGTCACGAGGACCCCGTTCCGGACGAGGTCGTCGCCATGGGCAAGACCGCCGCCGAGAAGTTCCTGCTCCGCTGGCGCGGAGAGGCGGACCCGGCGCATGTGACGGCGATCGACACGTACTGGATCTGCACGGCTGAGCACGGGCTGAATGCGTCCACATTCACGGCGCGCATCGCGGCCTCGACGGGCGCCGATGCTGGAGCGGCGCTCTCGGCCGCGATCGGCACGCTCTCCGGCCCGCTACACGGGGGCGCGCCGGCGCATGTGATCCCGATGATCGACGAGGTCGCCGAGATGGGCGATCCCGAGCGCTGGGTGAAGGACCTGCTCGACCGCGGTGAGCGGATCATGGGATTCGGCCATCGCATCTACCGGACCGAGGATCCACGCGCGACGCTTCTCACCGGTACCGCCGCGGAGCTCGGGTCCCCGCGCGTCGAGACGGCGACGGCGCTCGAGGAGGCGGCGCTCGCCGAGCTCAAGCGACGTCATCCCGAGCGCGAGCTCCCGACGAACGTCGAGTACTGGGCCGCGATCGTCCTCGACGTCGCCAAGATCCCCGCCGCGCTGACACCCGCGATGTTCGCCTGCGCCCGCGTCGGCGGCTGGTCGGCGCACATCCTCGAGCAGAAGCGCGTCGGCCGGCTCATCAGGCCGTCCGCCCGGTACGTCGGCCCGGGCGCTCGCTCGCTCTCCGACCTCACGTGACTCTCGCCGAGGCGGCGGCTCAGGCGGAGGAGCTCTCGCAGGCCGGTGACGAGCGCTCCTTGGCCGCGCTCCGCGTGCAGTGGGACGAGGAGATCGAGTTCGCGGTTCGTGATCCGGACTACCGGGTGCGAGCGCTCGCGTTTCGCGCGCTCGCCCAGTTCCACTACCGCCAGAAGATCCAGCTCCTGCGCCGTGGGCTCGAGGACGAGAGCCCGGCCGCGCGCGGGTCGTCGCTGATCGCGCTCGAGGCGTTCTCGCGCGATCACCCCGGCGACGTCAACGGCTATCGGTCGCTTCTGCACGAGCTCGCGGCGCGGGACCCGAACCTGGCCGTGCGGCGGCTCGCGGTCATCTGTCTCAAGAACGGCACGGCCAACCGGGACACGCTGCAGCTGCTCGAGGGGATGGCCGAGTCCGACGAGACGGACGCAGAGCTCCGGAAGACTGCCCGGGTCGTCCACACGGCGCTCAGGAGGAAGGCGTCGAGGTGAGCGTCGCGGTCGCGGTGCTCATGGGGTCGAAGTCCGACTGGGAGACGATGGAGCACTGCGCGACGACGCTGCGCGAGCTCGAGATCGACCACGAGGTGCGCGTCCTCTCCGCGCACCGTACGCCTGCGGCGCTCGAGGAGTACGTCGCGGACGTCGAGGCCCGGGGCGCTCGCGTGTTCGTCGCCGCCGCCGGGGGCGCGGCCCATCTCGCTGGGGTGGTGGCTTCCAAGACGGTCAAGCCCGTGCTCGGGATTCCGATGGGGACCCAGCTCGGCGGGCTCGATTCCCTGCTCTCGACCGTGCAGATGCCGGCCGGGATTCCCGTCGGGACGCTCGCGATCGGGCGTGCGGGCGCGGTCAACGCGGCCTTGCTCGCGGCGGCGATCCTCGCGCTCGAGGACGAGGCGGTCGCGGATCGGTTGCGGGCGTTTCGCGAGGCGCAGGCGGCGAAAGTCCTGGCGGAGCCGGACCCGAGCGCCTAGGCGCACGAGGGCGAGGCAGCCTCGCCCTAGGCCTCCATGAGCGCCAGCAGGTCGTCGCCGTAGCGCTCGAGCTTGACCGGGCCGAGGCCCTTGATCCCGGCGAGCTCGCTCTGCGTGCGCGGCCGCGCCGAGGCGAGCTCGCGGAGCGTCGAGTCGTGCAGGACGACATACGCGGGGACGGCGTCCTCGCGCGAGCGCTCGAGGCGCCACTCGCGCAGCCGTTCGGCGAGGTCCTCGTCGACGTCCTCTGCTGACGCGGCCGTCAGGATCCGCGGCCGCGTCGCGCTCGGGTCGGCATGCAGGACGCGGAAGCCGTCGTCGGTCGTCACCTCGACGAGCGCTCCCGAGACTTCGAGGAGTTGCACCCAGCGGCGGACATCGGCGTCGGAGGCGTCCGCGAGCAGGCGATACGCGAGTGACCGGCGCGCCGAGGGCGGCGCCTTGAGCGAGCCGCGCAGCGTCGCGACGAGGCTGCGGCGCCCCAGCGGCCAGCGGAGTGAGGCGACCGCCTCGACGATCGCCTCTGCGATGTCGTCCGGGAGCGGCGGCGGCGCATCCGAGACTGCGGTCCGAGACGCGCGTGGCGCGCAGACGTCGCACGCCCCGCACGGCGGCTCGAACGCCTCGCCGAAGTGCTCGGCCACCTGCGCGTGGCGGCAGCCGCGGCTCTCGGCGAACGCGACCAGGCGGTCGGCCCGAGACTCCGCGACGAGCTCTGCCCGGGCGAGCAGCGCCTCGACGCGCTCGGCGGCATCTGCTGGAGCCTGCGGCAGCTCGAAGCGCAGGCGCCGTCCCTGGTCGAAGTCCCGGCGGACGAGACCGGCCTGCTCGAGCATGCCGACGAGCACGCGCGGGTCGCGCTCCGGGACGAGTGCTCCGAGCTCGTCCGGGTCGACCGCTCCCGCAGAGTCGCGGAGCGCGCGGTAGACCGCCCGCAGCTCGGCCGCGGAGGGAACGTCCGAGATGGCGAAGCGCCGGAGCGCGGTCGCGTCGCTGGGGCTCGCGAGGAGGAGCGTGTCGCTGGGAGCGCCGTCGCGTCCCGCGCGGCCGATCATCTGGACGTACTCCTCGAGCGAGCCGGGGTAGTTCGCGAGGCACACGAGCCGCACGTCCGGCTTGTCGATTCCCATGCCGAAAGCGGTCGTCGCCACCACCGCCTGGATGCCGCCGCCGAGGAAGTCGTCCTGGACGCGTGTCCGCTCCTCTGCTTCGAGCCCGGCGTGGTAGTGCGCGGCGCGAAAGCCGTGGCCGACGAGCACGCGCGCGAGCTCCTCGGTCGACCGGCGCGAGCGCGCGTAGACGATCGCCGACCCGCCGCGCAGCCCGCGCAAGCCGCTCGACGAGGACGCGCAGGCGATCCTCTGCGTTCGCGACCTCCTCGACGTCGTAGCGGAGGTTCGGGCGCACGACCGTGGTCGAGACGACCTCGGGCTGCCGGCCGAGCGCAGTACTGATCTCCTTCGCGGTCTCAGGAGTCGCCGTCGCGGTCATCCCGAGCAGCGTGGGCTCGCCGAGCTCCGCGAGCGCGCGGCGGATGAAGAGGTAGTCGGGCCGGAAGTCGTGCCCCCACATGCTCACGCAGTGCACCTCGTCCACGACCACGAGACCGACGCCGATCGAGCGCAGCATCGTGAGGAACTCCGCCCGCCGGAGCCGCTCGGGCGCCGCGTACACGAGCCGCTTCCCGCCGGCGGCCACCTCCGCGAGGCGAGAGGCGGTCTCCTCGGCCGGAAGCGACGAGTTGACGAACGTGGCGGTCGGCGCGACCGCGGGCGGCAGCTTGTCCACCTGATCCTTCATCAGCGCGATGAGCGGGGAGAGGACGAGCGTCGGCTCGGGTCGGAGCATCGCGGCGAGCTGGTACGTGAGGGACTTCCCCGAGCCCGTCGGCATCAGCGCGAGCGTGTCGCGACCCTCGACCGCGGCGCGGACCACGTCCTCCTGACCAGGTCGGAAGGCTTCGAACCCGAAGAGCTCGCGGAGTGGTGTCTGGAGGTCCCTCAGGCGGGCAAGTGTACGAGTGCCCGCCGGACGGCTTCCGAACTCGGCGCAGAGTTGTTACGCAGTGCTATCGACTTGGAGGCCTCTTGCGCCGCGCGTGCGGGTGAGCCTGGAAGTACACGTCGCGCCGGCGCCGGTCGGACACGTGCGTGTACCGCTCGGTCGTCCCGAGATCCGCGTGCCCGAGCATCTCCTGCACGGAGCGCAGGTCGGCGCCGCCTTCGAGCAGGTGGGTCGCGAACGAGTGGCGGAGGAGATGCGGGTGGACGCGCTCCGGCTCGAGCCCGGCCTTGTCCGCGAGCTTCCGCAGGATGAGGAACGCGCCCGCGCGGGTCAGAGCCCCACCGCGAGCGTTCAGGAACAACTCGGGCCGGTAGCGGCGGTCGAGGTGCGGCCGTCCGAGCGCGAGGTAGCGGCGCACGGCCTCCGCGGCGGGGCGGCCGAGCGGGACGAGCCGCTCCTTGCCGCCCTTGCCGAGGACGCGGACGAGGCGGTCGTCGAGGTCGACTGCGCCTTTCCCGAGCCCGACTGCCTCCGAGACGCGGAGCCCGGCTCCGTACATCAGCTCGACGAGCGCATGGTCGCGCAGCGAGCGCGGGGACGTGCCCGCCGCGGCTTCGATCAGGCGCTCCATCTCCGACGGGGAGAGCGCGCGCGGGAGCCGCTTCGCGCGCCGAGGTAGCTGGATCGCGGCCGCAGGGTTTTCGTCCTTCGTGCCGATAAGAGTGAGGTGGCGGAAGTACGTGCGAACCGCGGACACGCGCCTGGACAGCGTCGTGGGAGCGAGGCCGGCTGCGCGCATCGACGCGAGCCAGCGCTCGAGATCCTCTCTGGAGGCATCGCCGACCGGCCCGCCGCGAAACGATGCGAACGCGGCCAGGTCGCGGCGATACGCGTCCACGGTACGCGGAGAGCGTCTGGCGGCCAAGAGCAGCAGGTAGCGCTCCACGTCTTGGTCGATCCTCGTCTCGGGAACGGAGGCGGTCACGGCGCCCGGATGTGATTCGGTGGGGAGGCGCAGGCTCCTGCGCGTGGCTATCCTGCGGCCGTTGTCGGCGAAGGTTGCAATTCCTGTCGTCGCGGTTGCCGTGTGGTGTTTGGCCGCGGCGCTTCCCGCTCCGGCCGAGGCCTCTTGGCTCGTCGACCGGAACACCTCGCACGAGCAGCTTCTCGTCCGGAACGGCACGGCGCTCGTGATCTATCGCGCGAATGGCAAGGTCCGGCGAGTCCTGGCCTGGGGCGCCGTCAACGCGCACAAGCCGACGAGGGCGCGGCGCCAGGTCGACTTCAGGTTCGACTACGCCGGTGGCTTCGGGCGCTACGGGAAGCCGGTCTGGCAGACCTTCAAGAACAAGTGCGGCCCATACCGCGGGCCTGATCTGCCATGGCTCGTGGCCGCGTGCACCGCGCCCGACGGCTCGCACTGGGCGATCCAGAAGTGGAAGAGGTCGCAGGCGAACTACGGCCTCCCGCCGACGACGCCCCTGCACGGCTCGCGCGAGCTCCGGCTCTCGCACTGGACGGGCCCGATCGCCAAGCTCGAGGCGTGGGTCAACTGGAGCTACAACGGCCGCTGGCACCACCTCTTCGGTCGGTACACCTACCGCGGAAAGCCGGTGCACGGCTACAAGTCGACTCCCGATGGGCAGCCGCTCGACTCCTACGGCCGGGTCCTCTACCTCGACACCTACAACTCGAGATTGGGGCGCGGGTGGAAACGCGAGAACGGATTCCTCGCCCGTCGGCCGGACGGCTCGTTCTGTTACGGGCTCGGCCCGCATCACTCGTCCGCCGGGCTGCGTCCGCCGGCCAACGGCGAGTACTACCGCCTCACCGTGCGCGGCCCCGGCGTCACGCCGGACGTCATGTGGATGGGCAGGGGCATACACGACTTCCGCCACGGGCATCCCGACGACGAGGCGTACGAGGCGGCGATGAACGCGCTGAAGCGGCGGATCACAGGCCGCTCGTCGCAACCCTGCCACGACTGAAGCGGCAGTCGTCTACGAACGAGGGTGCGAGTGGTCGTAGACGCGGCGGAGGCGCTTCGCGTCGACGTGGCTGTAGATCTGCGTCGTCGAGAGCGACGAGTGCCCGAGCAGCTCCTGGATCGTCCGCAGGTCGGCGCCGCCTTCGAGGAGGTGCGTCGCGAAGGCGTGTCGCAGGCGGTGCGGATTTCGGAGGAGACGGCGGACCGTGCTCGTGTCGAGGCGCCGGCCTCGTGCGGAGAGGAAGAAGGCGTCGTTCGCGCTGCGTGCGAGCTCGGGCCGCGCATCTCGTAGGTAGCGCACGAGCTGGTGAGCCGCTTCCTCGCCGAGCGGGACCATCCGCTCCTTTCCTCCCTTGCCACGCACGTGGACGGCCTCGCGTTCGAAGTCCACATCTGCGAGATCGAGCGCGACCGCCTCGGCGCTCCGCAGGCCCCCCGAGTACAGGAGCTCGAGGAGTGCGCGGTTCCTGAGCGCGAGCGCAGAGTCGCCCTCAGCGAGCTCGAGTAGCTCGTCGATCTCGGCTTCCTTCGGCGCGTCGGGGAGATGCCGCGGACGGCGCGGTGCGAGGCTGGCATCGGGAACGTCGCTCCGGGCCGAAAGTGAACCGGAGAAACGAGCGGACGGCTGCGAGGCGGCGGGCGATCGTCGTCGGCGCGAGCCGCTGGTGGCCGCGGCCGAGGTCGCCGACCCACTCGGAGAGGACGCGCACGTCGACGTCTTCCGGCGAGAGCCCACGCTCGTCCAGCCAGCGGGAGAACGCCGCGAGGTCGGAGCCGTACGCGCGCTGCGTCGCCTCGGAGAGCCCCCCGTGCTCGAGGAAGCGGTCGATCGCCGCTTGAGTGTCCACGCTCCGCGGATTCGCCGCGGGGCGCAGGTCGCCTTCCGATAGGCAGGCTTACGGCGTGCCGGGACGCCGATTCGACTCGTTTGCAGCTCAGGACCCACCCGAGCGTCCTGCCGATCCCGCGGTGCGGAAGGCGAACTTCCGCCGGATCGTCCGCCTCTTTCGTCCGTACCGGGCCAGGCTGTCGGCCGTCTCCGCGCTGATCGTCGTCTCGGCCGGCCTGGGAGTCATCTCGCCGTTCCTGCTCCGCGAGGTGCTCGACGTCGCGATTCCGGAGGAGGACGTCGGCCTGCTCACGATGCTCGTCGCGGGCATGGTCGCGATCCCGATCGTCACCGGCGTGCTCGGCGTCTGGCAGACGCTGCTCTCGAACCAGGTCGGACAGAGCGTCATGCACGACCTGCGCTCGCAGGTGTACCGGCACCTGCAGCGGCTGTCGCTCGCGTTCTTCACGCGTACGCGAACGGGCGAGGTGCAGAGCCGGATCGCGAACGACATCGGCGGCATCGAGACCGTCGTCACGTCGACCGCGACCTCCGTGCTCTCGAACGTGACCACGGTGCTCGCGACGGTGGTCGCGATGGTGCTGCTCGACTGGCGGCTCGCGGCGTTCTCGCTCGCACTGCTCCCGCTCTTCGTCTGGCTCACGAAACGCGTCGGCGCGCAGCGGAAGAAGGTGACCGCCGAGCGGCAGGCGTCCCTCGCGGACGTGTCCTCGATCGTCCAGGAGTCGCTCTCCGTCTCGGGGATCCTGCTCGGGAAGACGATGGGGCGGACCGAGGATCTCGCGCTGCGCTTCGAGAGCGAGTCGGAGCGGCTTTCGCACCTCGAGGTGCGCAGCCGGATGACCGGGCGCTGGGTGATGGCGGCGATCCAGACCTCGTTCGCCGTCATGCCCGCGCTCGTCTACTGGTTCGCGGGGTTCACGATCGCGCAGGGCTCCGCGACGATCACGATCGGGACACTCGTGGCATTCACGACCCTCCAGACGCGGCTGTTCTTCCCGATCGGGAGCCTGCTCGGCGTGCAGATCGAGGTGCAGTCGTCGCTCGCGCTCTTCGACCGGATCTTCGAGTACCTCGACCAGCGGGTCGAGATCGAGGAGGGGACGAGAACGCTCGAGAGCCCGCGGGGCGAGGTTCGGCTCGACTCCGTCTGGTTCCGCTACGACGACGCGGCCTGGACGCTCGAGGACGTGTCCTTCTCCGTGCCTGCGGGAACGAAGACCGCGCTCGTCGGCGAGACCGGTTCCGGCAAGACGACGTGCGCATACCTCGTCGCGCGGCTCTACGACGCGACGCAGGGCACCGTTTCTATCGACGGCGTGGACGTGCGAGACCTGACCTTCGAGTCGCTGACGGCGGCTGTCGGCGTCGTATCCCAGGAGACGTATCTCTTTCACGCGACCGTGCGCGAGAACCTCCGCTTCGCAAAGCCGGAGGCGACCGACGAGGAGATAGAAGAGGCGGCGCGTGCCGCGCAGATCCACGAGCTGATCGCGACGCTGCCGGAGGGGTACGACACCGTCGTCGGCGAGCGCGGCTACCGGTTCTCGGGCGGCGAGAAGCAGCGGATCGCGATCGCGCGGACGATCCTGCGGAACCCGCCCGTGCTCGTCCTCGACGAGGCGACCTCCTCGCTCGACACGCAGACGGAGCGGCTGGTGCAGGAGGCGCTCGAGCGGCTGGCCGAGGGGCGGACGACGATCGCGATCGCCCATCGGCTCTCGACGGTGCGCGACGCGGACCAGATCGTCGTGCTCGATCGCGGCCGGGTCGTCGAGGTCGGCACCTTCGAGGAGCTCGTCGCACGCGGAGGACGGTTCGCGGAGCTGGCGGCCCGCGACGACGGCGTGCCGACCGTCGACTTGCGTGGGGTTCAGGCTGAAGCCTGAACCGACGGTCCTGGCGCTCGCGAGCGGCGCCGAGGTGCGCGTCCGCAACGAGGACGCGCCGAAGGCGGCCGTGCTCGTGAACGGAGGGACCGCACGGCGCGTCCCGGGCACCTGGAGCGCGACGAGCGAGTGGCTCGCGCAGCGCCTCGCCCCGCAGTTCCCCGAGATCGCGCTCGTCGAGGTGCGCTACCGGACGAAGAGCTGGAACGAGCTTCCCTCGTGCATCGAGGACGCGGGCGCCGCGCTCGACCTGCTCGAGCGCCCGGCCATGCTCGTCGGCTTCTCGATGGGCGGCGCAGTTGCGATCGGAGCTGCCTTGCACACGCACGCCGGCCCCGTCCTCGGCCTCGCTCCCTGGATCCCGCCAGAGCTCGATCTCGCGCCGCTCGCCGACCGGCGTTTCGACGTCGTCCACGGCGCCTGGGACCGCTGGCTGCCTGGGATTCCCGGTGTCAGCCCGGCTCACTCGCGCGCCGGCTTCGAGCGCGCCCGCGCCGCTGGCGCCACCGGCACGTACACCCTGATTCCGCGCGGGCTGCACGGGGTCGCGGTGCGCTCGCGCAGAGGAGGCCTCGTCACGCTTCCGGGAGCGAGCCGCTGGCTCGGGCCCGTCTCGTCCGCGCTCGCCCGCTTCGCGGGGCAGAGTGAGGCGCAGTCGGGCGAGCGCGAATACCATACGTCGGTCGTGCAGGGAGAATCGACACTCCGATGATCGCGACCGTCCCGAACCGCCGTGAGCTCGCGCAGCACGGTCTCGACGTCAGCGGCGAGATCCGCTGGCATCCCACGACCTCTCAGCTGTACACGGACGCGCTCCTCCGTGGCGAGGCGCGGCTCGCCGAGCGCGGCCCGCTCGTCGTCGACACGGGCGAGCACACGGGGCGCTCGCCGCAGGACAAGTTCATCGTCCGCGAGCCCGGATCCGAGGATCGGATCTGGTGGGGCGAGGTGAACGCCGAGATCTCCGAGGAGTCGTTCGAGCGGCTGCGCGACAAGCTCACCGACCACCTCGGCGCTGGCGACGTCTACGTCGTCGACGCGTTCGCCGGGGCCGATCCCGAGCACCGGATCGGCGTGCGGGTGATCACCGAGAGTCCCTGGCACGCGCTCTTCGCGAAGACGCTCTTCATCGACCCCGAGCCCGAGGAGCTCGGGGAAATGGACATCGACGCGCTCGTCCTGCACGGGCCGTCGCTCGACGCCGTCCCCGCGGAGGACGGGACGCGGTCGAGCACGTTCGTCGTCCTCCATCCGTCGCGGGCGGAGGTGTTGATCGGGGGCACCTTCTACGCGGGCGAGATCAAGAAGTCCATCTTCACGCTCCTGAACGACCGGCTGCCGCTCGAGGACGTCTTCCCGATGCACTGCTCGGCGAACGTCGGCGACGACGGATCGGTCGCGGTGTTCTTCGGGCTCTCCGGGACCGGCAAGACGACGCTCTCGGCCGACCCGGCGCGGCGCCTGATCGGAGACGACGAGCACGGCTGGTCGGACGAGGGCATCTTCAACTTCGAAGGCGGCTGCTACGCGAAGGCGATCCGGCTCTCCGAGGAGGCCGAGCCGGAGATCTTCAAGGCGACCCGCAGCTTCGGCACCGTCCTCGAGAACGTCGTCGCGGACGAGCATGGCGTCCTCGACCTGGACGACGACTCGAAGACGGAGAACACGCGCGCTGCCTACAAGCTCGAGCAGATCGCGAACGCGCTGCCCGCGAAGCGGGCGGGGCACCCGAGCAGCGTCATCTTCCTGACCGCAGACGCATTCGGGATCCTGCCTCCGATCGCGCGCCTGACCCGCGAGCAGGCCCTGTACTGGTTCCTGTCCGGGTTCACGTCGAAGCTCGCCGGTACGGAGATCGGCGTGCAGGAGCCGCAGCCGACGTTCTCCTCGTGCTTCGGCGCACCGTTCCTACCGCAGCCCCCGTCGGTCTACGCGGGCATGCTCGGCGAGCGCCTCGCGCGCCACGGCGCGACGGTCTGGCTCGTGAACACGGGCTGGACCGGGGGGCCGTGCGGCGAGGGCCACCGGATGCCGATCGCCGCGACACGCGCGCTGCTCGAGGCTGCGCTCTCGGGTGAGCTGGACGGGGCCGAGTACCGGGTCGACGACGTCTTCGGCCTCGACGTCCCGGTGACCGTGCCCGGGGTCGACTCGAGGCTCCTCGATCCCCGGTCGACATGGCGCGACCCCGAGCGGTACGACGTGAAGGCGAAGGAGCTCGCCCGGATGTTCCGCAAGAACTTCGAGCGCTTCCCGGCCGTCTCGCCCGGCGTGGCCGCGGCCGGCCCGCGCGCATAAGGCTGCTCTCACGCAGCTCTTCACAAGGTCCGGCTATAACGCTCGGATGGCGTCCGCCCTCCCGCGGCTTGCACTCCTGCTCGCCGGGGCGCTCGTCGCCGCCGCTGTCGGTGGGGGCGGGGCTTCCCAGCCGGCACCGGATGCCGCGACCGAGCCGGCCTCCGCCCGTGCGCTCGACGGGCACTTCGCGTCCACCCTCCGAGCCGATCGTCTCGCACGTCTCTCCCTGAGCTTCCGCGGCGGGCCGATCGTGACCTCGACCGGGGAGACCGTCCACGTGCGCGTCTCCGACTCGCTTCCGGCCGCCGAGACGCCGGAGAAGTGGGCGGAGTTCATCGCGAAGATGACGCACGGCCCCGAGCTCCAGCGGCTCGAGTCGACGACCCTCGCCACGTTCGCCGAGATCAGCGAGATCTGCGGCCCGCAGGCGCTCGGCTGCTACGACGACAACATGATGTTCGTGGCCGGCGAGCTGGTCGACGATGCGACGCCGGAGGAGACCGTGCGCCACGAGTACGGGCACCACATCGCGAACCACCGGCTCAACAACCCCTGGGTCGCGATCGAGTGGGGCCCGAAGCACTGGGCGAGCGCGGCGGGCGTGTGCCCGCGGGTCGCGAGGAACGAGGCGTTCCCGGGGGGCCGGGGCCGGCAGTACGCGTACAACCCGGGCGAGGCCTGGGCCGAGGCCTACCGCCTCATGGACGAGCGCAAGGCCGGGATCACCACGGCCTCGTGGCCGATCATCGCGCGGACCTTCTTCCCGAACGAGGCGGCGCTCCAGGCCGCCGAGCGCGACGTGATCCAGCCGTGGACGAAGCGCACGGCGAAGGCGTTCACGCGCACCTTCGGGAAGAAGACGAGGAAGGTGTGGTGGATCCGCGTCTCGACGCCGCTGGACGGCGAGCTCAAGCTCTCGGCGCGCGTGCCGCGAGACGGGCTGCACGAGGTGGCTCTCGTCGGGCCCAACCGCAAGACGGTCGTCAAGCGCACGCAGTGGGTGAGCCAGCGCCTGCAGCGGGCGACGCCGACGAACGTGTGCGGCCAGCGCACGTTCTTCGTGCGCGTGACGCGGAAGGGATCGCTCGGCAAGGTCACCGTCACCGTGACGACGCCGTGACGGGGCGCGTACTCCTGCTCGCCGCCGCGCTCGCCGTGCCGGCGCTCCTGTCGAGCGCGGGGGGTGCGGGCGACGGGAAGCCCAGGCCCGCGAACCTCCACGCGGTGACGGCCGACTCCGTCGCGCCCGTGGCCGCCCGCACGCCCGCGTCCGCGTCCGCGACCTGGTGCGGTACCGCGACGTCCCAGGACGTCGAGCCGAACGTCGTCGCCGGCCACCCGGTGCACTGGCTGTACGCAGTTCCTTCGGACGCGCCCGACCGGTTCTCGACGTTCTCGCACGTCATGCAGACGGACGCGGAGGCGATCGACGCCTGGTGGCGGCGTGAGGATCCGGCGCGCACGCTGCGGAACGACCTCAGGCAGCTCTCGTGCGGCGCCCAGCTCGACGCCAGCTCGCTTCGCCTCCCGCTGCAGGGCGCCGTGCTCGACGACGAGTTCGGCTTCGGCGACATCTTCGAGTCGCTCGACGACGCCGGCTTCGACTCGGGGTTCGCGAAGTACATCGTGTACTACGACGGGCCGGTGCAGGAGCCGGACCTGTGCGGGCTCGGAGGCAGCTTCGGCTCGGTCGGGCTGGCCGTCGTCTACGTCCGCGCCTGCCTCGGCGCCTCGACAGCCGCGATCGCCGCGCACGAGCTCCTGCACACGCTCGGCGCCGTCCCGGATGCTGCGCCGAACAACTGCCCTCCGCCGCACGACGGCCACACCTGCGTCGGGGGCAATCCCGACACTCCGAACTCGGACCTCATGTGGTGGAGGCTCGGCAACCAGACGCTGGAGCAGAAGCTGCTCGACCCGGGCCGCGACGACTATTACGGCCACTCCGTCGCCGTTCACCGACACGCGGGACGCGTCGTGGCTCGTCCGGCTCGACCAGCAGGTGCCGCTTCGCCTGAACGTCACCGGGCCGGGCACGGTCACGGCGGACGTCCCCGGCCTTCGCTGCACCCGGACCTGCACGACGACGTGGAACTCGGACACGCTCCTGCGTCTGAGCGCCCGCGCGAACGCCTCGGCGAAACGCCTCCGCTGGAGCGGGGCGTGCAGCGGCGTCGCCACGTCCGCATGCGACGTCTCCGCCACGCCGGGCAAGACGGTCGGCGTCGTCTTCGCGCCGCTCCAGTACCGGCTGACCGTGGGCGTGAAGGGACAGGGCACGGTCCGCGCGTCGCGGGGCGGGATCGCGTGCCGCCCGCGCTGCTCGGCGTCGGTCACCTCGCACGTCCCGGTCCGCCTCACGGCGAAGCCCCGCAAGGGCTGGACGCTCCGCTCCTGGACCGGCGCCTGCAAGGGGAAGAAGCGCACCTGCACGGTTCCGATGAGCAAGGCGACGAGCGCCCGAGCCGTCTTCGTCAGAACCTGAGAACGCCCGTCCGCAACGCGAGGTTGGACGGCGGATTGCGCCTTTCGATCAGGTAGCGTCCTTCGCGTGGAAGCAAAACACGACGTGGTCGTCGTGGGAGCCGGCTGCGCGGGAATGCGGGCCGCGATCGAGGCTTTCGACGCCGGGGCGGACGTGGCGATGATCTCGAAGATCCACCCGGTCCGGAGCCACTCCGGCGCCGCCGAGGGCGGCATCAACGCGGCGCTCGGGAACGCCTCCGAGGACGATCCCGAGAAGCACGCGTACGACACCGTCAAGGGGTCGGACTACCTCGGCGACCAGGACGCGATCGAGATCCTCTGCGACGAGGCGCCGGAGGACGTGTACCAGCTCGAGCACTGGGGCGCGGTGTTCTCCCGGACCGAGGACGGCCGGATCGCCCAGCGTCCGTTCGGCGCCGCCGGCGAGCCACGCACCGCGTACGCGGCCGACATCACCGGGCACGTGCTCATCCACGTCCTCTACGAGCAGGTGATGAAGCGCGACATCAAGACGTACGAGGAGTTCTTCGCCTGGAAGCTCGTCGTCGACGACGACCGCTGCCAGGGCGTGATCGCGTGGGACCTCCTCGACGGGGGCCTGAAGTCGATCGGCGCGAAGACCGTGATCCTCGCGACCGGAGGCGCCGGCCGCCTCTACACCGGGACGACGAATGCGTACGCATGCACCGGGGACGGGATGGCGATGGCGCTCCGTGCCGGGGTCGCCCTCGAGGACATGGAGATGATGCAGTTCCACCCGACCACGCTCGCGCCCACCGGAGTGCTCATCACCGAGGGCTGTCGCGGCGAGGGCGCGTACCTCCTGAACGCGCAGGCGGAGCGCTTTCTCGTGCGCTACGCGCCGAACGCGATGGAGCTCGCCTCGCGCGATGTCATCTCGCGCGCGGAGCAGACCGAGATCGACGAGGGGCGCGGCATCGACGGCAACGTGATGCTCGACCTCAGGCATCTCGGCGCGGAGAAGATCCTCGAGCGGCTCCACGGGACGCGCGAGCTGTCGATGACCTTCGCCGGTGTGGATCCGATCTACGAGCCGATCCCGGTCCGGCCCGGCGCCCACTACCACATGGGCGGCGTGGGCACCGACGTCTGGGGCCGCACCGGCCTGGAAGGGCTGTACGCCGCCGGCGAGGTCGCCTGCGTCTCCGTCCACGGCGCGAACCGTCTCGGCGGCAACGCGCTCATGGAGACGATCACGTACGGGAAGCGCGTCGGCCGCCATGCCGCCGACTGGGCGCTCGCGAACACGACCGTCACCGTTCCCGAGTCGGTCGAGACAGACGCCGAGCGCGAGCTCCAGACGCTGCTCGACCGCTCGGAAGGCGAGCGCCCGTGGCAGATCCGCGACGAGCTCGCGGAGACGATGCACGTGAACTTCGGCGTCTTCCGGCGCGAGGAGCAGATGCTCGAGCAGGGCGCGATCGTCCAGCGACTTCGCGAGCGCTACGAGCGCGTCGTCGTCGAGGACAAGGGCGACGTCTTCAACAGCGACCTCACGCAGGCGCTCGAGCTCGGCTTCCTGCTCGAGCTCGCCGAGTGCATGGTCGTCTCCGGGCTCGCGCGGAAGGAGAGCCGCGGCGCGCACGCGCGCCCCTACGACTACCCGGACCGCGACGACGAGAGCTACCTCAAGCACACGCTCGTGACCTGGGAGGACGGCGCGCCCGAAGCTCGACTGGAGGCCGGTCACGATCACGAAGTGGCAGCCCGAGGAGCGGAAGTACTGATGTCGTTGGTCGCGCCGTGGGACGTCCGGGTCGGCGAAGATGGACGCGTCGAGGGATGAAGGTCGCGCTCAAGATCCAGCGCTACGACCCGGTCGCCGGGAGGCGGAAGCTCGTCGACTACGAGGTCGACGCGCCCGACTGGGTCACGCTGCTCGACGTCCTCGACCTCGTGAAGGACAAGGTCGACGGGACGCTCGCGTACCGCAAGAGCTGCCGGATGATGATCTGCGGGTCGTGCGGGATGCGCATGGACGGCGCCGCCGTGCTCGCGTGCAAGACGCGCATGTACGACATCGTCGAAGCCGGCCACGTCCCGGTGATCTCGCCGATGGGGAACATGCCGGTGGTCAAGGACCTCGTCGTCGACATGCAGCCGTTCTGGGGGAAGATCCACGCGGTCTCGCCGTGGCTCGACCCCGGCTTCTCCGACCCCGGCGAGAAGGAGCACGTCGTCTCGCAGGCGAAGATGGACGTGATTCACAAGGAGTCGCTCTGCATCATGTGCGGCTGCTGCGTCTCCGAGTGCAACTCGATGGAGGCGGACCCCGACTTCCTCGGGCCGGCGGCGCTCGCCAAGGGCATGCGCTTCGTCGGCGATGCGCGCGACCAGGGGAAGGTCGAGCGCCTGCAGTCGTACTCCGACGAGCACGGGATCTGGGACTGCACGCGCTGCTACTTCTGCAACGAGCGCTGCCCGAAGGGCGTCGATCCGCGCGATGCGATCGCGAAGCTCGGCGCCGAGGCGATGAAGGAGGGCATCGACTCCGACATGGGCGCGAAGCACGCGAAGTGGTTCGTCACCTCCGCGAAGACGACCGGCTGGCTCCGCGAGACCGAGCTCGTGCCGAAGACGCAGGGCGTCGTCAAGTCTCTGAAGGAGGTCAAGTTCGCGATGGGGCTGCTCAAGCACGGCAAGGTGCCGCCCCCGGTGCCGCCGCACGTCGCGAAGGACGTCGACGAGGCGCGGGCGCTGTACGACCTGGTGAAGCACGAGGGCGAGGAGGGCTACGACGGCATCGTGCAGGTGGAGCACGCGCTCGGGCGGCTCGAGTTCGAGGCCGAGGGCGGAGGGCGCGAGCCGTACGGCGAGGAGTCGTTCCCCGCGCCGAAGCCGGTCGAGGGCGGTGAGCCGGAGTGAGAACCGTCTCGTACTACAAGGGCTGCCTCGCCTCGCTCTCCGCGAAGGAGCTCGACATCTCGACGCAGGCGCTGGCTCCGAAGGTCGGCCTCGACCTCATCGAGCTCGAGTCGGTGACCTGCTGCGGCGCCGGCGACATCCACGAGGCCGAGCCCGACTACTACCTCCACCTGAACGCGCGCATCCTCGCGTACGCCGAGGAGACGGGCTGCGACACGCTGATGACGGTCTGCAACGTCTGCACCCTCAACCTCCGGCAGGCGAACCATGCGCTGAAGGGCGACGAGCCCCTGCTCGAGCGCGTGAACCGGAACCTGCACAAGGTCGGCGCGCCGACGTACTCGGGCGGCGTCGACGTGCAGCACTTCCTGTGGCTGGTCGCGGCCGGCGAGGGCTACGAGCTGCTCAAGTCCGCCGCGCACAAGGGGCTGAAAGGCCTCAAGATCGCGCCCTTCTACGGCTGCCAGATCCTCCGGCCCTCGAAGCTCCTCGGGTTCGAGGACCCGGACAAGCCCTCGTCGCTCGAGCGGATCGTCGAGGCGTGCGGCGGCGAGCCGGTCGACTATCCGGCGAAGATCAAGTGCTGCGGCTTCCCGATCATCCAGGCGCGCGAGGAAGTCGCCCTCGCGGAGCTCATCCAGCCGATCGAGCAGGCGAAGGAGGCCGGCGCGGACGCGATGGTGACCCCGTGCCCGCTCTGCCACCTCTCGCTCGACGCCTGGCAGTCGAAGCTGAAGGAGCAGACGGGGAAGGACTTCCAGATGCCGATCCTCCACCTCTCGCAGCTGATCGGGGTCGCCGCCGGCCTGGTGGACGCAGAGCTGAAGTTCAAGCGCCACGTCGTCTCGGTCGATCCCGTGACCGACAAGCTCGCCGTCTGACATGGCGGGGAACCTGCGGTTCCCCGCCGCCCCTCCCTTTGTCCCCGGCTGGGAGTGCGCTGCGCCAGCCTCCCGGCCGGCCAAGCCGGCCTCCGGCGGAGCCGTTGCGTCGGTTCCGCTCGTCCTTGCCGCCACGCGTAGGGTCGGTGCCGCGTGCTGATCTGGGGTTTGGCGCTTCTAGCTCTGCTCGTGGCTGGTGCGCTCGCGTGGGGGTGGTTCGAGGCGGGGTGGTTGCGGAAGCGCGTGCTCGAGGTGGAGCTCGCCGGAGTGCCGGAAGCGCTGGACGGGCTGCGCATCGCGCATCTCTCCGACCTGCACCTGGGCGTGCCGTCGCGCGGGCGCCGCGCCGCCGAGGAAGCCGTCGCGTGGATCGTCGAGCGCCGACCGGACCTCGTCTGCCTCACCGGAGACCTGCTCTCGCGCCGCCGCGGCGCCCCCGTTCTCGAGCGGCTGCTCCGCGAGCTCGGGCCGTGTCTCGTCGTGCTCGGGAACCACGACTTCGCGGACAGCCGTGACCCGTTCTCGCAGCCGATCGACCAGGATGTCATCGCCGCGGTCGACGGCGTCACGGTGCTCGAGGACGAGGCCGTCGAGCTCGAGCTGCGCGGGCTCCCGGTGCAGGTCGTCGGAGTCGAGCCGCGGACGTATGCGCGACGCGAGGCTCGACCGGACCAGCTTGCCGACCCTGATGCCGCGCTTCGCATCCTCCTCTGCCACTTTCCCGGGATCGTGCGGCGAATGCCCGAGGACGCGTTCCAGCTCGTCCTCGCCGGGCACCTCCACGCTGGGCAAATCGTGATCCCCTATCCCGGCGGAAAGCTGCGTCTCGCGCATCCGCGGGTCCGCCACGCGGAGGGCGCGTTCCGCTACGGGGAGACCGTTCTCCACGTCTCGCCGGGCGTCGGCACGACGTTCGTCCCCTTCCGCTTCTTCGCGCGTCCCGAGGTGACCGAGCTGGTTGTACGATCGGCGCGATGACCGAACACGCGATGATCTCGGCTGACGTGCTCGCGCGCTACGCGGGAGATGCCGCGTGCGAGGTCTCCGGCGTGGCGGGCCTCGCCGAGAGCGGGCTCCAGCGCGGCAAGAGCGTCGCGGTCTCGGGCGACGAGGACACCCTCGCGATCGAGCTCAGCCTCGAGCTCGCGTGGGGGCGCAGCGCGGTGGAGGTCGCGAGCGAGGTGCAGCGGCGCGTCTCGGAGTACCTTGCGCGTATGGCCAACGTCACGCCCGCGTCGGTCGACGTCGTGTTCGACGCCGTGAGCCCCCCGCCGCCGAAGCGATGAGCTCGCGTCTCGCCGGCCTCACGGGAGCGACGCTCGAGAGCGCACCGGCCGTGTGCCAGACATGCGTGTGGTGGCAGAGCCGCGGGAACCGCGAGCCGGTGAAGCGGAAGTGGATCGAGCGCGCGGAGACGGAGTGGGGCGTGTGGGGGACGATCTACCGGGACGACGACGGCCGTGTGCTCGGCTCGATGCAGTACGGGCCGTCGGAGCTGTTTCCGCGTGCCGCCGACCTGCCTGCGGGGCCGCCGTCGGACGACGCCGTTCTCGTGACGTGTGCGTATCTGCTGTCCGACTCCCAGCCGTGGGTCGAGCAGTCGCTGTTCCTCGCGGCGATCGGCGAGGCCCGCGACAAGGGCGCGAAGGCGCTGGAGGCGTTCGCGTACCGCTACCGCGAGGGCACGCCGCCGGCCGAGCGCTTCCTCGTCCATCGCACGGTCTTCCCGCGCGACTTCCTCGCCGATTTCGGCTTCAGGACGGTGCGCTCGGTCGGCCGGATCGAGCTCGCGCGGCTCGAGCTCGGCGGGCTGATCGCGGTCGAGGAGGGAACGCGGGAGAAGGTGCTGCGCCGGATGCAGGAGGTGCTCCAGCCGTCTCCGGCGCCCGCTCCGCCTGGCCCTTAGTCGGAGCCTCGAACCCTGGTGTTCGATCTGCTACGCGGCCGCGCGGTCGCCGAGCAGGAGCTCGACGATCTGGATCGCGTTCAGCGCGGCGCCCTTGCGCAGGTTGTCGCAGGCGAGGAAGAGCGCGAGTGCCTGCGGGTCCGCCGGATCGCGCCGGATGCGACCGACGAGCACCTCGTCGCCGCCGGCGGCCTTCGCGGGGGTCGGGAACGGCTCGAGCGTGACCCCGGGAGCGTCGCCGAGGATCCGCTCGGCGTCTTCGGGCGAGAGCGGGTCCACGGTCTCGATCCACACCGCCTCCGCGTGCCCCACGAGCACCGGCACGCGGACGCACGTCGCGCCGATCGGCAGCTCCGGCTCGTCGAGGATCTTCCGCGTCTCGAGGCGGATCTTCTCCTCCTCGTCGAACTCGACCCCGTCGAACGACCAGTCCATCTCGAGGTCGTGGCCCTCGGACGGCTCCGCCCGCAGGCGCTCCATCGACTCGCTGCCGGCGCCGGACCTGGACTGGTAGGTCGCGAGGCGGACGCGTCGCAGCCCGACGGCGTCGCGCAGCGGGCCGAGAGTCAGCGAGAGCGGGATCGAGCTGCAGTTCGGGTTCGCGACGATCCCGGTGTGCTCGCGCGCCCGGGCGCCGTTCACCTCGGGCACGACGAGCGGCACGCCATCCTGGAGGCGGTACGCCGAGGACTTGTCCACGACGAGCGCGCCGGCGGCCGCGGCGTGGGGCACGAGCTCGAGGCTGGCGCTCGTCCCGATGGAGAAGAGGCAGACGTCGAGATCGCCCGCGCCGAGGGCTTCCGGAGTCGCCTCCTCGACCTCGATTCCGTCGATCTTCGTCCCGGCGGAGCGCGAGGACGCGAACGCGCGCACGTGCTCGTACCCGCGCTCGCGGAGGACTCCGAGCGTCACGCGCCCGACCGCGCCGGTCGCGCCGACGACGCCGATTCGGGGCCGTGCGTCCATCGCGAGGAGTGTACGTGGGGGCGTGGCGGGCTCCGCGAAAACGTCCCCAAAAACACTGAACCGGCTGACCCGAGGGCCCGCCGGTTCAGTAGGAGCACCCTACTGTCGGACGCTCACCGGATGCAAGTGGGTCGGAAACCAGAAAGACGCAATTTGCGGAGAAAATTCTTGGTGCGCTGCCGGCTACATCTCGCGCCGGCCGGCCAGCGCGCGCCCCAGCGTGACCTCGTCCGCGTACTCGAGGTCGCCGCCGACCGGAAGCCCGCTCGCGAGCCGCGTGACGCGGACGCGGTCGCGCAGGCGGTCGGCGAGGTAGGCCGCGGTGGCCTCGCCCGTCATGGTCGGGTTCGTCGCGAGGACGACCTCCTCGACCTCGCCGTTCTCGAGCCGGCCGAGCAGCCCGCCGATCCGCAGATCGGAAGGCTCGACGCCGTCGATCGGCGACAGCGCGCCGCCGAGGACGTGGTAGAGGCCGCGATACTCCGCGGTCCGCTCGAGCGAGACGACGTCCACGGGTTGCTCGACGACGCAGATCACGGAGCGGTCGCGCCGCGAGTCCGCGCAGATCGGGCAGAGCTCTTCTTCCGTCAGGTTGCCGCACTCCCGGCAGAAGCGGACGCGCGCTTTGACGTCCTCGATCGCGCGAGCGAGCTCGAGCGCTTCCTCGGGCCGCGTGGAGAGGAGGTGGAACGTGAGTCTCTGAGCACTGCGGCGCCCGATCCCGGGCAGCTTGGTGAGCTGGGTGACGAGATTCTCGACCGCGGGGCTGAGCACGCCGAGAGCGTAACCGTCCCTTTCGGACGAGCCTCGCGGTGGGCGCGTCAGACGCCGGGAGGAAGCTCGATCGCGTTGACGTCGTTGGCGCCCAGTGCGAATGCCGATCCGTCGAAGTACAGCGTCGGGTCGAAGGTGCCGGTCGTGCTCGTCCCCAGAGTGGATGGGATGAAGACGAACACGTCCTCGTCCGCACCGCTGACGCCGGTCACGGCAAAACCGTTCAGCGTCGAGAGGTAGATCCGTCCCGCAGCGTCCACTGCGACTGCGTCGACGTCCTCGGCGGAAGTGGTCAGGCCGACGTCGGAGCCGTCGAAGAAGAGGGCGAACGTGCCGCTGGTGGTCGACCCGAGCGACCCGGGAGTGAACGCGCGGACTGCGGGTCGTACGCGGCTGCAAGACCCATTCTTCCCGTGCGCTCTGGCGCGGATCGGCGGTCAGGAGAGTTTCCGAGCGACCCAGATCTCCTCGCTCGGCCAGCGCTGCGCCCACTCGTTCGACACGAAGTCGAAGCGGGGCGTCACGCCGGATGACGGCTGGATCTCGACCAGGTTCTCGACCGTGAAGCCTGTCCCGTGCAGCAGCCGGATCCAGTCACCGTGCATCAGGTGGAACTCCACGGCCTCGTCGCCGGGAAACTCCACGTACCCGGAGGTGAAGTAGTCGCGGACGAGTTGATCACCGACGGGCCCGCCCGCCCGCGGCGTGCACGCCATGAGCAGTGCGCTGTTCGTGATGAAGATGAGCCTGCCTTTCGGCTTCAGCAGACGATGCGCCTCCGCGACCCAACGGTACGGGTCGCACCAGAGGCTCGCGCCGTACTCCGAGATCACACAGTCGAACGTCGCGTCGTCGTAGTGCAGGCGCTCCGCGTTCGCTCGCAGCAACGGGAACGAGAGGTCGAATTCGCGCTCGAGCTCGGCGGCTGTCTCGAGCAGCACACGGGAGATGTCGACGCCAACAGGACGGAAGCCCCGCCGGGCCAGTGCGGCAGTGGTCGCCGCCGCTCCGCACCCGAGCTCGACAACGTGCGCCCTCGGCCCGAGTCCTTTGAGCAACCGAAGCTCCGACTCGGGAGCGCGCCAGATGCCCCAGCGGAGCTCCTCGTCCTGCCAGGCCCGGTGAGCGGCGGCGGCGTGCCGTGGTGCCCACTTCTCCCACGCCGCTCGGTTACGCACGAGGTAATCGGGCTCATCCGCCTTGGCACTACTGGAGAAGCCATCGCGTGCAGGAGCATCGGGTTGCCGGCCCGTCTCCCGCCGCAGGCTGCGTACAGTCTCCACCCCGACAGACAAGCTAACGCGATTCGAGTCGAACGTCTAGGGTTTGTGCACGCGCACGACTTCACGGAAGCCCTGCAAATCGCAGTCTGTAGCCGAGCTCTTCCGCGTATCCGGCGTCCTCGCTCAACTTGCGCGAGGCCAAGTCGCGGTCAAACATCACGGCAAAGACAAGATGTATCCCGCGGACTACGGGAAGCGATCGAGCGCCGTTGGCGGCCGCGCACCACATCTGACCCCGAACTCGTCGAGTTCTCGGTGGGCATTGCGGCAGCCCCCCCTGGCACGCATCATGCGGCCAGCGAGGAGAGGAGGAACTGTGACGGCCGCTGCATCGAGCGACCGGCCTCTGAGGCCGGGCGACGTCGTCGAGGTTCGGTCGGCGAACGAGATCCTGGCGACACTCGACGAGGACGGCTCCCTGGACGCAGTCCCGTTCATGCCAGAGATGCTGCGGCACGTCGGGAAACGATTCACGGTGACCCGCCGCGTCGAGAAGATCTGCGACACGATCGCGAACACGGGCAGCCGCCGGATGACCGACACCGTCTACCTGGAGGACCTGCGCTGCGACGGCTCTGCGTCATGACGGGTGTCAAGCCGGTTGCCGCATCTACTGGAAGGAAGCGTGGCTACGGCGGGTCGACGGTGCGTCGGAGACACGTCTCCGTCGACCGACGCGGGGCGCCTGCGGCCTTCGAGCAGCTTGCCGTGGTCGGCACGAGGACGCGTCGCGAGCTCGACGGCGAGACCGTCGAGGTGTGGAGATGCCAGGCAACCGAGGCGCTGAACGCGAGTACTCCTCTCAAGGTCACACATCTCGGGCAGTACTGGCGCGAGGTCCGGAGCCGGAACTACCGACTGCTCCGCTTCCTACCTCTCCTCGTTCGCGCGTTCGTGATCGAGGTCGCGTCCCGGACCCGGCTGATCGGGCCCGTCCCGCTCACCGGCGACGGCACGAACACGAAGCCGACGGAGCGCGCTGAATCTCCAGCCGGGCGACGTCGTGAAGATCCGGTCGCCCGAGGAAATCGCTCCCACGCTCGACGCCGACGGACTCAACCGCGGGCTGAGCTTCGATCGGGAGATGGTGGCCTTATGCGGCCGGACGTGCGTCGTCAAGGAGCGGGTCAACCGCATCATCGACGATCGCAGCGGTCGCATGCTCCACATCAAGGGAGACGCCATCATTCTCGACGGCGTCGTGTGCAGCGGCGAACGGAGCGTCGGGCGCTGGTTCTGCCCGCGCGAGATCTACCCGTACTGGCGGGAGGCCTGGCTCGTTCGTGCGGATAGCCCTCCGTCATCCTCGGACTAGCGGCGCGGGTCGCTTTCGACCAGACATGGATGACGTCGCGGTCATCGTCGTGTCGACGAACGAGGCGCACTGGCTCGAGCCGTGTCTGTCCACGCTGTACGCGTGCCTCGGAGACGTGGAGGTCGACGTCGTGGTCGTCGACAACGCGTCGACGGACGGCACGCGCGAGCTCGTGGAGCGGAGCTTCCCCGAGGCGCGCGTCGTCGCTTCCGAGAACCACGGGTTCGGTCATGCGAACAACCGCGCGGCGCTGACCACGGACGCGCGCTACGTCGTCTTCCTCAATCCCGACACGGAGATCCGCGAGGGGTCCTTCGCCGATCTCGTCCGCCGGCTGGACGTCGTACCCTCGATCGGGCTCGCGGGTGTGAAGCAGATCACCGCGGATGCGCGCCTCTTCCCGACCGTTCGGCGCTTCCCGAATGCAATGCGGGCGTTCTGGCAGGCGCTCGGCTCCGAGCGCTTCCCCGTGCGTGCGGGGTGGCTCGGCGAGCGCGAGCTCGATCTGGGTCTGTACGAGCACGAGTTTCAGTGCGACTGGACGTCCGGGTCGTTCATGATCGCGCGGCGCGAGGCGCTCGCAAGCGCAGGCCTCTTCGACGAGCGTTTCTTTCTCTTCTGCGACGAGACCGACCTCTGTCTCCGAATCAAGCGCGCGGGTTGGGAGGTCTGGCATCTCCCGCTCGTGACGATCCTTCATCACGCCGACAAGGCCGGCGCGAATCCGAAGCTCGCAGCGCAGGACGCGTTCTCTCGCCGGCTGTACAGCCGCAAGCACTTCTCACCCATCCACCGGTGGCTGTACCTCGCGGCACTGCTGCTCGGCTACGTATTGCGTGCCGTCGCCCCGGGCCGAGATCCAACACGGGCTCGTCCCCGGCGCGTCGCTGCGAGGGCGTCAGCCTCCACGCTCGTCGGGCTCACGCGACCGCCGTTCGGGGAGCCGCCGGCGGTGGCCGTCGCGCCGCGCGAGGAGGGCGGCGGCGAGGCCTCCTGACCTGGGGCCTTGCGGCCCCCTGGCTACGCTGCTCGGGCGGACTGCATCCTCGGCGAGCTTCCGGCGGCGCACTCGCCGCCCGGCTACTGATGAAACAAGTGACTTCGCAAGTGGAGCGACCGATCCGGAAAGCCGATGATGGTGTCGTGCCTGCGCGTTCGAACATGACGACGCCCGGACAGCGGGACGACCCAGTGAGCCCCGAGCTCGTGCTCGTCGACCCGGATCTGGCTGTTCGCGCGCGGCTCTTGCTCAGCGAGCCTGCGGACACCAGCGCGCGTCGCGCCCAGCCAGAGCTTGGGGCTCGACCGAACCCCAGCGTCGCCTCTTTCGCCGCCGCCCGCCCGCTCGCCGCGCCGCTCGACGAACCCGCAGAGACCCGCCCGATCCAGGCGCCGCCCAAAGCTCCAGTGACCTCTAGCCCCGCCGCGGTCGGCGCAGCGCGCCGCCTCGCCGCACCGCTCAGCGAGCCGGCAGAGACCCGCCCGATCCAGGCCCGGCCAGAGGCTCCACCGACCCCGAGCTCCGCCGCTGTCGCCGCAGCGCGCCGCCTCGATGAGCTTGCTGTGCAGGCTTCGGAACCACGTTCCACGGGGTCCCGACGGCTGAGGCGGATGCTCGCCGCCGTCGCCGTGACGTTCGCCGGGCTGGCCCTGGCACTTCTCCTTGCCGACCTTCAGCGTGGACCGGCTCCCGAGTCGGTTGCCGTGGAGGCGGCTGCGCCTACGGAGGGCTCGCTGGAGGGCGGTGTCGAGACGGGCGCCTCGTCGACGGACGACCCGTCGAATGAGCCGGACGATCCGGCGGGCTCCGACGCCGCTCCTGCCAAACCTCCTGCCAAGCCTCCTTCGAACACAGTCACGTCGCCCGGTCCACGGCGCTTCGCGTGGGCGCCTGCTGAGAACGCGTCGGGCTACCACCTCGAGCTCTTCCGGAACGGAGCTCGGATTTTCGCCCGGGACACGACGCGTCCGGCGCTGACGATTCCGGCGACCTGGACGTTCGGCGGGAAGCAGTACCGGCTCGAGCCCGTAGAGTACCGCTGGTACGTCTGGCCCATCGTCTCAGGGAGACGCGTGGCGGAGGCAGTCGTTCGGGCCAGGCTCATCGTCCAGGATCGCTGAACCGCCGGCGCGGCAGCGATCTGGAGGCGACGCGAGTCCCGCATGCGGGACGCGGAACATGGTCGAACCGGTCCAGCCCAGATTCAGGCTCAGTCTCTCGTCGTCGGCGGAACGCCTGCCCGCGGCACGGGGGCCGGCGCGTCCTGCCCGCATGCCGCAGAGCACCGTCCGAAGCCCGCGACGCCTGCTGCGCGTGCTCGTCACGTCGGTGGCCGTTTCCTGCACGCTCGCGTTCGCCCTTGCGTTGGGGCTGCAGCACGAGCCGGTCGAGGCGTCCGGGACGTCGGCCCACCCAGCGGAGGTCATCCTCCGGCCATCGGTCTTCCGTCCACCGGTCGAGCCCACGGGCCAGGAGCCGACGAAAAGTGCGTCGGCTCCAGCCACACTGCGCACTCCAGGACTCTCTGCACCGGAAGCCACACGGCGGTTCGCCTGGGCCCCGGTCGCGGGCGCGACGGGCTACCACGTCAAGTTCTTCCGTAGCGATTCTCTGGTCTTCGCGGCCGACACGACCGGCCCCGCGATCACGATTCCCGCACAGCGGGGACTTGCAGAGCGCTTCCACAGTCTCGGCTCGCAGGAGTACCGGTGGTACGTCTGGCCGATCGTCGCGGGCAGACGCACGGCGGAGGCGGTCGTGCAGGCCAAGTTCGTCGTCAGCGATCGCCGACGTGGGACCGATTGTCCGACCGGGACACGGCCCGAGAGCCCATGCGACTGAGCACACAAAGACATGTGTAAAGTCAATGACTGTCAAGCGCCGAATTCGCGTGTGGAATTCGTTTGCGCGAAATTCCCTCGTCTTTGCGGGCAAGCAAACCCGCTCCAGACCACGACTCCCGCAAAGTGGATGCTTTTACCGACGCATGGGCGGATTCGAGCCGTTAGCGTGGCGCTCGCAATTCTGGCCGACCGTCTCGAGGTAGCGCACAGCGAGACGGTTGTTCAGGTCAGGCTCGTCGCCAGACCGTTGACCTGCGCGTGATGGTCACGTTCACGAGGGGGCGGCGACCGTCCCCAGCGGAGGGAAATCCGCACTGTTCCCCATCCCCGAGCGGGGGGTTTTGCCCGCGTGTTTGAGCCAGTTCAGATTAGACAAAAGTAGTACCTCACCTATTAGGGGGTCTAGGTGGACCCGGTTTCGCGACGACCTTAGGGTGGTCGTGTCCGCCGCCAGCAAGAAGGCCCTCGTGGCCGCCTCGGTCGCCGCTCTTGCCCTACTCGCGCTCGCGAGCGGAGCCAGTGGGGGCTGGGGAGCCCCGTTCGCCGACCGCTTCCGCGATCGGCAGCCGCCCACGGCACCCGGCAATCTCCGGGTCACGGCCGCGAGCGCGAAGTCCCTTTCCCTCGCCTGGGATCGCTCGACGGACAACGTCGGCGTAAGGGGGTACTACGTCTACGTCAACGGGAGGCGCAGCACGGTCTCGAGCACGGCGTACACCGCCGGGCGCCTCAACTGCGGCCAGAGCGTCGCGGTCGCGGTCGTTGCCTTCGATCGCGCCGGAAACCGCTCGCCACGCGCCGAGACGATCACATCGACCGCGGCCTGCCCGGACACCCGGCCGCCGATGCCTCCGACGGGCATAAGCCAGGCCGCGACGGCCGGGGATGCGGTGGTCCTTGTCTGGAATCCGGCGAGCGACGACGTCGGAGTGGTCGGCTACGGCGTCTACAGCGGCGGCCTTCTGGTCGCCTCGAGCCCGGAGCCCGCGGTGACACTCTCCGGGCTCACGTGTGCGTCGACCTACGCGTACGAGATCGATGCAGTCGACGCGGCCGGGAACCGTTCGAGCCGCACCCCGTACTGGGCTGTGACGGCCGACTGCGCCGATGTCGAGCCGCCGTCCAAGCCGACCGACCTGACGCTTGTCGACAGCACCCGGTCGAGTCTCTCGCTCGAGTGGTCGCCCTCGAGCGACAACGTCGGCGTGGCGGGTTACCGACTCGCGGTGACCGGGCCACCGGGCGCCTCCTCGGTGAGCACCAGGACGGTCGGCCAACCGAGCGCGACGGTCACCGGTCTGGCCTGCGGGACGACGTACGACGTCGACGTCGAGGCCTACGACTCGGCCGGCAACAGCTCACTTCCTGCCACCGTCAGCGCCTCGACGGACGACTGTGTCGACTCGACCCCGCCCACAACGCCAACGGGGCTCAGGGTCGTCGGGTCGACCCGGACGACCGTCTCCCTCGCCTGGGAAGCGTCGACGGACAACGTCGGCGTCCAGGGCTACGGCGTGTACGTGAACGGGACGAGCGCTCCGCCCGTCGGCCAGCTCGGCACAACCGTCTCGGGGCTCGAGTGCGGCACTTCCTACGCGTTCGGGGTCGACGCATACGACGCCGTCGGCAACCACTCCGGAATGGTGACGGTCAGCGCCGCAACCGCCGCCTGCCCGACGCCACCGCCGCCTCCGAGCGATACGACCTCGCCCACGCAGCCCGGCAACCTTGCGGTCGCCGGGGCAACGAGATCGAGCATCGCGCTGACCTGGTCGCCCTCGACCGACAACGTCGGAGTCACGGGGTACGTCGTGTACAGGAACGGGACGCCGCTCCCGGCCGTCACGCAGCCCGGCACGACGGTGTCGGGCCTTCAGTGCGGCACCGCGTACACGCTCGAGGTGGACGCCGTCGACGCAGCCAGGAACCGCTCCTCGCGCGCCGCCGTCACAGCCTCGACGGCCGCCTGCCCGGACACACAGGCTCCGACGGCACCTACGAACCTGACCGCGACCTCACGCACGACGACCTCCATCGCCCTCTCCTGGTCGACGTCGACCGACGCCGTCGGCGTGGTCGGGTACGGGCTCTACCTGGGCGGCCAGCCCGTCGGCACGGCGAACGGCACGACCGGAATCTTCTCCGATCTCACGTGCAACACGGGGTACACGCTCTCGGTCGATGCCTACGACGCGGCCGGGAACCACTCCGCGAAGACGACGGTCATGGTCGCGACGACGGCGTGCCCACCGCCGCCTGCGCCGACGGTCACGATGGGCGAGTCGTCGGTCATGTCGTTGAACGACTCCGGGAACGGCAATCTCCTGGTCTCGCAGAAGGCGACGCTCGGCGCAGGCGGGCATCCTGCGGCGCATGTCGTTCTACGTCACGACCGCCTCGGGCAACCTGCGGATGGCCGTGTACGCCGCCAACGGGTCGAGCGGCGGCCCGGGCACGAAGCTTGCGGAGACGGCGAGCTTCACGCCGACGGCCGGCTGGAACACCGTGAACGTCCTCGCGCCCGTGACGCTCGGTGCCGGGAACTACTGGCTCGCGTACTTGCCCAGCAGCTCGACGCTCGCCTTCCGCGTCGGAAGCGGCGGCGAGGCCCGCTGGACGAACTACTCGTACGGGCCGGCGCCGGCGACGTTCCCGGCGTCCGGGACGACCGAGACCGTCCGCTGGTCGCTCTACGCCACGCTGGACGTGACCAACGAGGTTCCGCCTCCGCTGCCTCCGCCGCCTCCGCCCGTCGCCCAGTGCGCCGACGGCGCGGACAACGACGCGGACGGCGTAGTCGACCTCAACGATCCCGGTTGCTCCAACGCAGCGGACAACGACGAGACGAACCTGACGCCTCGCCGCCGCCGGGGCCGGCGCCGACACCTGCGCCGCCGCCGCCGCCTTCCGGCGGCTACCCGGACGCCTCGAACACAGGGCCTACCGGGCCGCTGACGGAGTCCACCGGCAACATCACCGTCTCGACACCGGGCGCGGTGATCGCGAACCGCAAGATCAACGGCTGCGTCACGGTCAACGCCGCGAACGTCACGATCCGCAACTCGCAGATCCTCTGCGCCGGGCCGAGCGCGATCTGGTCTGGCAGCACCGGGCCTCGTCGTCGAGGACACCGAGGTTGACTGCTTGGACGCGGCGCAGCGGACGGGGATCACGCCCGGTAACTACACGGCCCGCAGGGTCGGACGCGCACTCGTGCGAGAACATCTTCTGGGCGAGCCGCAACGTACTGATCGAGGATACTACATTCACGATCCGATCCCGTGCTGCACGGCCACCGATCCGCACACCGACGCGATCCAGGTGACCGAGTTCGGCGGGTCGAACATCACGATCCGCCACAACCGGATCTACGGCGGCTACCTGAGCCAGTCGAACTTCGGGAACGCGGCGATCCAGGTCGGGTTCGACGTGACGAACATCATCATCCACAACAACATCTTGGCGGGCGGCGGGCACACGCTCCGGCTCTTGAAGGCCACGAACGCGCTCAACTTGCAGGTGACCGACAACCGTTTCAGCCGCGTGTTCGTGAGCACGGTCGGCGGGTTCGGCCCGGAGGACGGGCACCGGCAGAACGCGGACGTGTGGTCCGGCAACGTCTACCACGAGACGGGCGAACCGCTCAGTCCGGGATAGCTAGCGATGGCAATCGCCAGTCGCTCAGAGCAGCATAGGGTGGCCCCAGCCGTCGTCCGCGGCGCAACCTTCAGGTTGGTCTTCACGGTTGCCAACAACGGGGACCGAACGGCGAGGCGATCGAAGGTCCGTGCATTCCTCTCGCGAGACACGCGCCGAGGTCGAGGCGATGTTCGGCTTCTAGCCGCCAAGTCGATCCCACCACTCGCGCCGGGCGCGATGGCTCGCGAAGCGGGAACCGCCAGGATCCCACGGAGAACGGGCGCCGGTCACTCGTTCCCAATCGTCTGCGCGCCCGCAGAGCGCGACGCCAACAGCCGAGACAAGTGCTAGGTTGACCGGCTTGCGGAGCAAGGAGAAGGACGCAAAGACCGGCAGAGGCGCTCCGGGACTCGCGGCGTTGGTATCCGCCGGGGTGCTTGCATGCTTCGCGTTCGTTCTCGTTGGCGCCTCCCCTTCAGGTGCTCATGCCCAGCGTCCGCATGGCGTGGACTTGAAGGTGCGTTCGCTGGTGGCCCCCGCCGTCGTCAGCGGCGCAAGCTTCAAGTTGGTCTTCACGGTTGCCAACAAGGGGGACCGAACGGCGAGGCGATCGAAGGTCCGTGCATTCCTTTCGCAAGACAAGCGCAGAGGTCGAGGCGATGTTCGGCTTCTAGCCGCCAGGTCGATCCCACCACTCGCGCCGGGCGCGAGGGCTCGCGAAACGGTAACCGCGAGGATCCCACGGAGCACGGACACCGGTCACTGGTTCCTGATCGTCTGCGCGGCCGCAAAGCGCGACGCCAACAGCCAGAAACGATTGCCGACGATCGTCGCGCCGTACCACCGTATGGAACTACCCGGACGCTTCGAATACAGGGCCTACCGGTTCGCTAAGGGAGTCCACCGGCAACATCACCGTCTCAACGCCGGGCGCGGTGATCGAGAACCGCAAGATCAATGGCTGCGTCGACTGTCAATGCCCGCAACGTTACGATCCGCAACTCGGAGATCCACTGCGACGGTAGCTCCGCAGTCTGGTCGGGCTCTACCGGCTTGCTGGTCGAGGACACGGAAATCGAGTGCGGCCACCAACCCAGGCAAACAGGGCTGACACCACAGAACTTCACCGTTCGCAGATCGGAGCTGTTCGGCTGCGAGAACATCATTTGGGCCGAGCGAAACGTCGTGATCGAGGACAACTACATCCACGACCCGATCCCGTGCTGCACCTGGCCTCGGCCGATCCGCACACGGACAGCATCCAGATCCCCGCGGGTGCGAGCAACATTCGGATCGAGCACAACCGGGTCTACGGCGGCTACCTCAACCAGCGCGACTTCGGCAACGCTGCGATCATGACGTCGACTTCTGGCACTGTCGACAACGAACATGGTCGTCGACAACAACCTGTTGGCGGGGGGCGGCTACACGCTCGTACTGCCCCGGCGGCGGCACGGCGGCTTCACCTGGACGAACAACCGCTTTTCTCGGATCTTCGTGACCACGGTCGGCGGGTTCGGCCCGGTCTACCGCACCTGCGCACAGCACACCAACTCCGGCAACGTCTACCACGAGACGGGCAAACCGCTCAAGCTGAGGATAGCTAGCGATGGCAATCGCCATCGCTCAGAGCGCATAGGAACCCCGGGTGCGCCCGGCGGGTCCAGGTCAACGACTGCGTTCACGACCAACGTGACGGTCGCTTCTGACAGGTTGATTGTTTTCAGGGTCGGCTGGTGGAGCTCACGTCGCCGGGCCTAAGCGCGCCTACTCGAGTGCGGTCGGCATCTCGGGACGCTGATGACGTTGTCTTCACCTTCTCGGTGGAGATGCTCGAGGATGCGGTCAACCGCGAGTTCTGCAGGCCCCCCGACCAGACGCTGCTGGCGCTGGCGCGTGACGAGCGCGTCGGGAGGCTGCTCGTCGCCGACTCGTGGCGTTCGTACGCCGCGGCAGCTGCCCGACGTCGATCGCTTCGTCTGACAGAACCCGTGACCATCGGTGGGCGCACAGCGCTTCGCGTCCGGCCGCACCGACTGCGGAAGGCCGAGTCGACGAGGTTGGCAACGGTCGAACGAGCCTATCGGTCCTACGGCGAGATCCTCGGGCGTGCACTCGCACGTGCACGCGGCGAGAAGGAGCCGAGCGCCGGCTCCGCTGCACTCGTCACATACAGCCCGTTCGTTGCCGCGTTCTCCGACTCCCCCTGGATCCGCAAGGTCGTCTACTTCGGCCAGGACGACTGGGCAACCGGCGAGGGCGTGCGACCGTGGTGGGACCTGTACCACGAGGCCTACGACCGCATCGACGCCCGCGGCGCTGACATCTTCGTCGTGTCTCAGGAGCTCGCCGATCGGATGTCCAATCGGGCCACCGTCATCCCGAACGGCGTGAACGTCGACGTCTGGCGCCCGCGCCACCCTGCGCCAGGGCGCATAGCGCGGCTGCCGCGTCCGCGCGCGATCTACACGGGGTCGATCGACGACCGCCTCGACGTCGAGCTGGTCGAGCGCACGGCAGCCGCGGTCGGGTCCCTCATCTTCGTCGGACATTGGGACCACGCCTGGGTGATCGAGTGGCTGCGGTCGATCGAGAACGTCCACCTGTTCGAGAGCGTCGGACAGACGGAGCTCGCTGCGACCGTCCAGGCATGTGACCTCGGCGTTCTGCCGCATCGCGACCAGGCGTGCCTCCGAGCGATGTCGCCCCTCAAGCTGTACGAGTACCTCGCAGCCGGGCTCCCCGTCGTGTCGGTCGACTTCCCCCCGATCCACGGCGTCGACGACGAGCGGGTGTGCATCTGCTCGCGAGAGGAATGGACGGACGGCGTGTCCAGTGCGGTCGCGATGGGCCTGGCCGACGAGGCGCGCCGGCTGCAGTTCATCGAGAGCGCCTCCTGGGAGAGCCGCATGCAGCCGGTCGTCGACGCCGCCGTCGGCTAGGCCGTCTCCCTCCGCGACCGTCTGCCCGTCGCCGCGTCCGAGCACGCGGTTGGCGAGGTGCCGGAGCTCGCCGAGTTGGGACGGATGAGCCAGACGCAGCACGACGAGGCCGACGCCGACCGCGACGACCGTGCCGAGCCCGAGCACGAGGAGGTCGTGTCCGGCGACCGTCGACCGACACGAGCACATATGCCGCCGCGACCCAGAGCGCGGCATGCGCGCCCGGGACGAGCGTGCGCGCCTGCTCGCGGAGCGGGATCGCGAGCAGGCGTCGACGGATGATCCACTCGACGGGAACGAGCAGGGCACGTCGCGATCGCGTAGCCGACCGCCACGCCAAGGGGCCCGAACGGGACGCCCGCGACGATCCCGACCGTCGAGACGACGGTCGTGAGCAGCGCATATCGGAGATTGAGCCCGGCATGGCCGAGGCCGAGGACGAGCGGCGTGGTCGAGGGGTGGTAGATCGCCTGTACGGCTCCCACGATGGCGAGTACCTGGACGATGGGGACGGCCGGCTCCCACGCGTCGCCGAAGAGGATGGCGACCAGTTGCGGCGCGGCTGCGGCGACGAGCGCCATGGCCGGCAGCACGAGAGCCGCGAGCGTACGGGTCGCACGCGTCAGCTCGGAACGAATGTGCTGCGAGATCCTCCGCTCTTCGAGAGAACGCCGGGAAGAGCACGCCGCCGACGGTCATGCTCAGGAGCTGAACCGGCAGGAGCAGCAGCCGATACGCAAGGCCGTAGAAAGCGAGCGCCTCGGGGCCCTGGAACTTCCCGACGAGGAGGTTGTCGATGTTCCGTGAGATCGAGTTGATCAGAAGCCCGGCCGTGAACGCGCGCCACGAGAACGCCATGATCTCGCGCAGGCGTTCGAATTGTCGGTTCGGCCGGATACCGACGCCCGCAAGCAGGAGCATGAGCAGCATGACGACGTCCGTCGTGACGATTTGCACCACGAGCGCCCAGTAGCTCGCCCCGAGCAGCGCAACGGTGACGCCGAGCGCTCCACCGGCGACCGCGGCGGTGACGTCGACGGCCGCGATCGTCCGGAAGCTCATGTTGCGTAGGAGCATCGCCCTCGGAGTCACACAGGCCGAGCGGAGCAGGAGCGTCGGGGCGAGGAAGATCAGGACGAGCGTCAGCTCCGGCGTGCCCATGAAGGCGGCCCACGCCGGACGCGACGGCGATCGTCAGGAGCATCAGCGACCGCCCCGACTGCGAGATTCACGGAGACCACCGCACCCGGCATGTCGGGCTCGACCCGGGGGCGTTGGATCAGCGCGCTCGAGAAGCCCTGATCCAGCAGTAGCCCCACGATCCCGATGTAGACGATCGCTTGGGCCACGATTCCGAACGCCTCCGGTCCGACGAGGCGGGCGAGCAGGATCGTGAACACGATCCGTGCGGCCTCCCGACCCACGACCGAGATGCCACTCCAGCGCAGGCCCGACGACAGACCGGTCTCGCTGGTACGAGTAGCCACTACCCGCGACGGCCGACGCTGGCGGCCATACGAGCCAGCTTGCGCGTTCGATGCGCGAGCGTGCGACGCTGGCGGCGAAGGTACATGCGCAGCACGGCGGCTCGCGCCTGGCGACGCTGCCCGGGGGTCAGTGGTACATGCGGGAGCCAGCGCAGCATCTCGCGGCACTGCAATGCGCCGGCGATGTGGGCCTCCCACGGAGGCACGTCGAGTCGTCGCGCGATCGCGTAGAGCGAATCGCTACGCGTTCTCCGGTGGATGAGTACCTCCGGAACGTGGACCCAGGGCCCGGCGAGCGCCAGCTTGGCCGCGAAGACCTCGTCTTCTTTCACCATGTTGCGGCGCGGGATGAGCGATACGGGAGAGCGCCGAAAGAGGCCGTACAGCGGGTCCACCAGAAGCGCGCTCTCGTTGAGCAGCCGAAGCATCTCGGCCAGGCGCACGATCGGATCGTCGGACGCGAGGAGCTTGCCGTCATACCGATCGTCGGTGGTCGTCTCACCGCTTTCGTCGGTGTACGCGACCCTCGTCGTTGCGAGTATCGGGCGGTCGTCGTCACGAAGCGGGTCGAGGCTGTGCGCGATCGAGTGTGGCGGCAGCCAGTCGTCATGCCCGACCCAGCGGAAGAAGCTCCCCCGCGACAGCTGCATCGCCGAGATGAAGTTGTTGAGGAGTCCGACGTTCGCGGCGTGTCGGTGGTACACGATGCGCGGATCCGATGCCGCCAGCTCACGACAAACGTCCTCCGTCCCGTCGGTGGATGCGTTGTCGGAGACAACGAGCTCGAGGTTCTCGTGAGTCTGGGCGAGCACTGATCCGATGACGACTGGAAGCCGATCCGCTCCATTGCGGACCGGCAGACAGACGGAGACCAGCGTGCTGCCGCGTTCCGCATCTGTGGCCTTCGTGCTGCGCGTCATCGCGAGCGCGGTATGGAGGCTCTTGACTGGCCAGACACCACTCCGCAGCTTAGGTCGAATCGTGGCCACATGGCACGTGCGCGGCATCGTCTGCGCGCTTCAGTCATGTGCGCGGCCCTCACGGACTCATCGGCCAAGGCAGATCTAGGACGCGTCCGCCTGGAGCGCCCGCGATGAGCGCCTCGGTATCAACTCACTCCGACGACAGTGCGGGTCGACGCTGACGAACAGCTCCTCGGCGTGCGCTCGCGACGCTCGCGGGCTCGGACTGAGGCGCGAGGATCGGGTCCTCCGCGAAGACGAGCGCCGAGCCGAGCCCGAGGAGCATGAAGAAGACGAACAGGACCTGCGTGAACGCGAACGCATCGAACGTGAACATGCAAATGGCGAACGCGGCGACCGAGGCGCAGAGCGCTACCAGTAACCATCCGTCAGGTGTTCTCAGGCGCCGCGCACTGCGGATCATGCCGCGTAGGAAACGGGTGAAGAGCCATATCAACGAGAAGACGCCGACGAGGCCGATGTTCAGGAGGCTCGAGAGCCACTGATTGTCGAGGATGCGGCTGTTCGCGTCGGGCCCGCTGGTCTGCAGCGTGCCGTATCCGTACCCGAGTACGGGTTTCTCCTTGAACAGCTCGAGTGATGGCCCGATGTCGGCGATCCGGCCCGAGCCCTCCACGTACTCGTCGCTGGACTGCTCGGCGACCAAGCCTCCAGGAGGCATGAACGAGTACTTGAGCGCGCCGAGGGTGCCGGGAGCGGCGAAGTGGATCATGACGATCATCGGGAGGAGGAGGGGCGCGAAGCGCCAGGTCTCTCGGAATCGCAACGCCAGCATGACCAGGCTCGCGACGAACAACATGATCGCCGCGGTGCGAGAGACGGTCGCGACCGTCCCTCCCATGACGATCACGAGCGAGACCCACCAGCCGCGGCCGTAACGGATGGCGAGATACAGCGCCAGCGGCGCCGCGAGCGCGAAGAGGGCGCCGAGCGCGATCGGATGCTCCGCCGATCCGAGGGCGCGGATGTCTCCTAGGCGCGTGTCGTCGGTGATCGAGCCTGCCTCTACGAGAAAGGGGAAGTACTGGTGGAAGTGGTCGAACGGGCGACCATCCGCTCCTCGTCTCGATAAGAGCCAGCACGGCGAGCACGGTCGTGCCGACGACGAGGAGTTTCACGATGGTCAGGACCTGCGAGAACGTGCGCACGACGCTGACGACGAAGTAGAAGAAGACGACGACGCTCAGCGCCAGCGTCAGCCCCCGCAGGACGAGGCTCTGGTACTCGGCCATCCGCCCGGGATTCGCGAAGTCGCTCGCGACGAGCGCGAACGCGAACAGCAGCATCGGGCCGTCGAGCCCGCTTCGGCGAAACGCGACGTCGGGCTGCGCGAGCAACGACAGCGCCCAGAGCAGGAGCACGAGGGCGACGAGGATGCGATACGGCTCGAGGTCGAACGGCAGATTCACAGGGAACACGTAGCGCCGCATCGGGACGAAGAGGATGACGACCAGGATGGCCGCGATGATCCATCGCCAGTCGATGCGGGCCTGACTCACGGGTCCGTCAGGACGGTGCGGCCCATCGGCCACGTGCAGCCGGCGGCTGTTCGTCCTCGTCCTCGTCCTCGTCCTCGGGCTCGTCCTCGGGCTCGGGCTCGTTTCGAACGATGCCGAGTGGGGCTTCCGGCTCGCCGCTCGGCTCAGCCAGCACAGCATCTCGGCCGCCGCGAAGGTTGTCGACGACGAAGGCGACCCCGAAGGTCAGCAGGGCGCCCAGGAGGAACAGCATGATCGGACGCGTCATACGGAAGCCCTGGAAGACCTCGGCCTCTCGCGCCGGTTCGAAGACCTCCAGCTCGATGCGGTTCCTGGCTGAGATGCGGTTGGTCTCCTGGTCACGAAGGACGTAGGCGATGAGGGCCTTGGAAACCCCGTTCGCCACGGCGACCGCTCCCTCTGGCGTCGTCTCGTACGCAATGATCTGGACGAGCGGCAACGCGCGTGCCATCGTCTCCGGCGAGTCGCGTCACATCGTACTCCGGCTCCTCGATCCCGATCTTGCGGCCGGCGGCGCGCCCGATTTCAAAGCCTTCGGCCCGATTGGCATAGAAGCTCGCCTGCTGCACGAGGAAGTTCGAAGTATTGAGGTCCGCCGTCGGGTTGCCCAGTCTGCCCTGGAATCCAGGCTTTGTCACGACCACCGTGGCCTTCGCGTCGTATACAGGGGGCGTTCGCCACGAGAGCCCCGTGGCTGTCGGCTTGATCAGCGAGACGAGCGCAAGCGCGCCGCCGATGCACAGCCCAATGACGACGATGCGCTGACGGCGTTTGACGACGTTCCAGAAGGCGATCAGATCCCGACTCTCTCCCCGTATTGCGGATGTCAGGGAGGCCTGCCCGACCCCGCTACTCGCGACCGACAGTCCTGATTCTACGCGACTTCGACGCGATGGCCAGAGTCGGATTTCGAGGCGTGTGGCGTTGTCCTGGGGGCAGACACGCAGCGGTACGACGGGCCGCTCTACTCCGACGCTTCCGGCAGCCCCAACGCCTCGCGCCTGCGGCGCAGGATCTTCGTGAGGCTCTGGTCGCTGCGAAGCATCGCCCGCGCCGCGGCATCGTCGAGTCGAGGAGACCGCCGCAGGGCCGCCGAGAGGTACCCGTGGGTCAGGCCGACCGCCGCGCGGTCCCGGCGGACGCGGTGCGGCGTTCGCGCGAGCAGGTACCAGAACCGGTAGCCCATGAAGTACGCGGTGTCGCCGTTGGCGACCCAGTGCGCCCAGCTCGATCCGTCCTCTCGACCCTCCGTGCGGTGATGGCGGAACGGCAGATCCGGGAGCGTCCTCGTGTCCCAGCCGCGAGCCCGCGCCTTGAGCTGATCGATCCCGTCCCAGCCGTGGCGCTCCTCGAGCGGAAGCACGTCCTGCAGGCATGCCCACCGGTACGCGCGCGTCGCGCCCCACACGCTCCCTCCAGTGACGAAGCGCTGACGCCAGACGCCGTCGTCCTGCTCCCAGGCACTGCCGCTCGCGATCCCGAGCTGTGGATCCGCCTCGAATGCCTGGAGCAAGCGCTCGAAGTAGTCGGGCTCCATCGTGACGTCCGCGTCGACGTTGACGACGACGTCGGTCGTGACGTCCAGCGCGTCGAGAGCCGCGTGCAGCGCGCGGACGATCGGCGCTCCTCGCTCCCGCGGGCCGGTCTCCGGGGAGCGCGAGCACGCCGTGCCCAGTTGCACTCGGCTGCGATCTCCGTGCAACTCGGCGGTCTTGTCCGTGGAGCCGTTCTCGGCGATCAACCAGCGTTCCGGCGAGCGCGTCTGGCGCTTCAGTGCGTCGGCCAGTCGAGGCAGTGCCTCGGCTTCGTTTCTAGTCGGGCGTGATGATCGCGTACGTCAGGCTCACGAAAGCTCGCTCAGAGAGTAACGCGGGGGTTCGTGTGGGAGCCGGTGCCCGCTCGGCCGCGCCGCGATCGCCCACCTTCGCGTCGCGCGAGACGTCGCAGCGCCTCCTCCTCTCCTCGATGTGGTCGCGGGCTCGGGCAAGGATCTGACGGGAGTTGGCCGCGACTTGCCGACGGTGCGCGCTCCTCGTACGGGTAGTCGAACACCTCGCGCAAGAGGAACACCGCCCGCTCGACAGGGGAGAGCTTCTCCAGCAGGTGGAGGAAGGTGAGCGAGAGCGAGTCGGCCGTCTCACCAGACCAACCTCTTCCGCCCCAACCAGAACACATAGCCCGGCTGACGCCCGGGCCGGCGCGACCGGCCCCGGGCTCTTCCTGGCTCCAGCCGCCTCTGAAAAGGCCTCGGCCCAGGGCAGCAGTCAACTGCTGCCGGCCCCGACAACGTACGTCGACGCAGTCGGGCTCATAGCAGCCGCGCCTGTCTGGTTGACGGTTTAGGTTTCCCGGCGTGGGATCGGTATCCGAGCAGCAAGAGGACGAATCATGAGGGTTCGCCGCGTAGTGGGCGCCATCGCGCGCAGGGCCGCCAATCTCGCAGGGTACGACCTTCTCAGCCAGAACATCTACAGCCCCCTTCCCCGAATAGAGGATCTGCCTGAGGAGACGTTCGACCGGAGGAGCCCGTTCCCGGGGATCGTTTGGGACGCCGACCGGCACGAGTCATTTCTGAGGGGAACTCGCCCCTTTCCTTGCCGAGTTCGCGCCACCAGAGCACTTCAGGTGGGACAACCCGATGTATGGACCACTCGAGAGCGAGGTCCTCTACGCCGTGGTGAGGCGGTTCAAGCCGAACCGAATAGTCGAGCTCGGTTCCGGCTTCACATCGCTCATCATCGCGGCTGGGTGTCGCAGAAACGCGGACGAGGGCCGACGCTCTCACTACACGTGCTTCGACCCATATCCGCGCGACTTCATTCGACAGGGGATCGACGGAATGGACTCGCTCGAAGCAGTTGGCGCGACGGCGGTCCCGAAAGAGGAGTTCGACACGTTGGCCGACGGAGACGTGTTGTTCATCGACACGACGCATACGGTCAAGGTGGGGGGCGAGGTCAACAGACTAGTACTCGAGGTTCTGCCGACATTGAGCCCGGGCGTGCTGGTCCACATTCATGACATCTTTCTACCGTACGAATACCCGCGCGGATTCTTCGAGAACCAGTGCTATTGGCAGGAGCAATATCTCGTGCAGACTTGACCTTGCCGAGAACCCGAACTTCGTAGTCCTTTTCCCTGCGGCTGCGGTCTCGCGCGATCGGCGCAGATCTCGTCAGGGAACTCCTGCCGTGGCAAGAGCTCCCCATCGGGCCAAGCGCCTTCTGGGTTCGGCGAAGGACGTCCCCGCCGCACGACGGCTAACGCAACGACCTTTGGCCCGGCCAGTGAACGCCCCGTGGTCAGGAGGGCGTCGGTTCGAGTCGGACAGAGGGCTCCGCACGAGCCGCGGAGGTGGCGAGAACGAGGGTCGCGGTCAGCCGGTCTCGACTGCGAACGCGCGCGTCGGCTCGTCCGCGCCGAACGCCCGGGGCACGAAGGACGCCAGCCACACCTCGAGGACGAGCAGTTTCAGGAGCAGCTGGCTGGAGGAGTACCCGCGCGTCCGCTCCTGCTCGGAGACGAGCCGCGCGACCTCGCTTCGGGACAGGAACTCCGTGTAGTGCGCGTCGCCCGCGAGCAGGTAGCGATCGGATGCGGCCCGCGCCTGCTCGGCGAGCCACGCGGAGACCGCTCCGTGGAAGAACCCGATCTTCGCGCTTGTCGACGATGCGCGTCGGGACGAGATCCCGCGCGGCCACGCTTCAGCACGTGCTTCGTCGTGCAGCCGCCGCACCTTGAGCTCGAGCCGGGATGCGGGCGCAGTACTCGACGACGTGGTGGTCGAGGAACGGGACGCGCACCTCGAGCGAGTGCGCCATCGACGCGCGGTCGAAGTAGTGGAGCATGTCGTCGACGAGCGCCGAGTTGCGCGTCGAGGTACAGGATCGTCGGCAGCGGGTGTCCCGCGACGCCGCCGAGGCGCTCGTGCGACGGCGTCCCCGCCGGCGCCGCCGTCGCCTGATGCGAGCGGCCCGCGACGAGCCGTAGCGCGAGCGTGCCGTCCGTGTCCGCTCATCGCGAGCGAGCCGGTCGACGGCGTCGTCGCGCGCGAGGGTCCGGGCCGCGCGTCGGCGCGCGGCGCTCGCGTCCGCGTGAGCCGGCGGCTCGCCGGCCGCGCGAGCGGACGGGCATCGGCTCCACGACCGCGCGCGATCGCGGCCGCGCGGTGCTTCGGGTACCCGGCGAGCAGCTCGTCGGCGCCCTGGCCGGAGAGCGCGACGGTCACGTGCCGGGCGCGAGCTCCGAGAGGGCGAGCAAGCCGAGCGCGGAGAGGTCGGCGAGCGGCTCGTCGAGCGTGCCAGACGAGCTCGCGCGAGGTCGACCGTCTGCTCGGCACCGAGAGCTCGAGCTCGTGGTGGTCGGCGCCGAAGACGTTCGCCACCAGGCGCGCGTCGGCGAGCTCGTTCGCTCGCCGTCCTCGGCAAAGCCGACCGAGAACGTCTTCACCGGCTCGCTCATGTTGCGCGCCATAAGGCGACGATGAGGCTCGAGTCGAGCCCGCCGCTCAGCATCGCCCCGAGCGGGACGTCGCTCATCAGCCGCAGCCGGACCGACTCCTCGAGCAAGCTCGAGCAGGCCCTCCGGCGTACTCGCCGGCTCGGGCGGCCGGCGAGTCGGGCGCGGGCTCGGGGAACTGCCAGTACGGCTCGGCGCGCACGCCGCCGCCCTCGACGACGAGCCGGTGGCCGGGCAGCAGCTTCGAGACGCCGGCAAGCGGGGTCGCGCGGGGCAGGCACGAAGCCGAAGGTGAGGTAGGCGTCGATCGCCTCGTAGTCGAGCTCGGGGGCGACGAGGCCGCTCGCGAGCAGGCACTTGAGCTCGGACGCGAAGACGAGCAGGTCGTCGGCGCGTGCGTAGTAGAGCGGCTTCACGCCGAGCCGGTCGCGCGCGAGCACGCGCCCGGCGCCGCTCGTCCCAGACCGCGATCCCGAACTTGCCGCGCAGCCGCCAGGAGAGCGCGACGCCGTGCCGCTCGTATAGGTGCGGAAGCACCTCCGTGTCGCAGCGGCTGCGGAACCGGTGCCCGCCGGCTCGAGCTCGCGCGCGCACGTCGAGGTGGTTGTACAGCTCGCCGTTCTGGACCGCCCAGACCGTGCCGTCCTCGTTGGAGACCGGCTGGTGACCGCCCTCGACGTCGACGATGCTGAGGCGCCGCACTCCCAGCGCGATGCCGTCGGCGAGGTAGGTGCCGCGGTCGTTCGGGCCGCGGTGCGTCATGGCGTCGGTCATGCGGTCGAGCACTCCGGCGCGATCACCGGACGCGGCTCCCCACCGATCTGAACGACCCCACAAATCCCGCACATCCCCGCCCAACGGTAGTTGACAGGCTTGCTTCGCGCGACTGAAGTGTCGGATATGCACGTCGCACGCCGGAACCGATCGTGATAGAGGAGCCGCAGCGGCTTCATGCTACGCCGTGGTACACGCGGGCCTAACTTCGACTCGGTACCGGCAGCCACGTACGTGCGCTCGGGCGCGGAGTTGAAATGAGGACCGTCGTCGTGGGCCTCGGGTACGTGGGCGCGGTCACCGCCGCCTGCCTCGCCGAGCTCGGCCATTCAGTGGTCGGCGTCGACATCGACCGCGCCAAGGTCGAGGAGCTGGACCAGGGGCGGAGCCCGGTGGTCGAGCCGCGGCTCGACGAGCTCGTCGCAGCGGCGCGCGCGTCGTCCCGTCTCCGCGTCACGACGGAGCTCGCGGACGCATTGCCCGAGGCGGACATCGTGCTCGTGTGCGTCGGTACGCCCCCGCGCAGCGACGGGACCGTGAACCTCGAGCACGTCGAGCGGATCACGGTCGAGATCGCGCGGGAGATCCGGGAGAGCGACCGCTTCGTCGCGGTCGTCTACCGGAGCACCGTGCCTCCCGGCACCGTCGACGGCACGCTCCGGCCGCTGCTCGAGCGGGAGAGCGGGCGCCGCGTCGACATCGACTTCGGCGTGGCCATGGCGCCGGAGTTCCTGCGCGAGGGCTCCGGCGTCGAGGACTTCTTCGACCCGCCGTTCACGGTTGTGGGGGTGCGCGACGAACGGACGCTCGCGGCGATCTCCGAGCTCTTCGCCGCGCTCGACCGCCCACTACACGCGACGTCGATCGACGCGGCGGAGTCGCTCAAGTACGCGTGCAACGCCTTCCACGCGCTCAAGGTCACGTTCGCAAACGAGATCGGGCGGCTGCTCGGCGCGGTCGGCGTCGACTCTCGCGAGGTGATGGAGATCTTCCGGCGCGACGACCGGCTCAACATCTCCGAGGCCTACCTTCGCCCCGGGTTCGCGTTCGGCGGTTCGTGCCTGCCCAAGGACCTGCGCGCGCTCATGCACGTCGCGCGCGTCCACGACGTCGACGTGCCGATGCTGGGCGGGATCCTCCGGAGCAACGACTCGCACGTGGGGCTGGCCGTGCGGCGCGTGCTCGACACGGGAGCGAGAGACGTCGCGCTGCTCGGCCTCAGCTTCAAGCCGCAGACCGACGACCTCCGCGAGAGCCCGTTCGTCGAGGTGGGGGAGACGCTGCTCGGCAAGGGGGTGCGGCTTCGCATCTACGACCCCGTCGTCAATCCCGAGCGCCTCGTCGGCGCGAACCTCCGCTACGTCGAGAGCCGGCTGCCGCACCTTCGCGAGATGCTCTGCTCGACCCCGGAGGAAGCGCTCGCCGGCGCCGAGGTCGCGATTGTGGGGACGTCTGACGCGGCTGCGCTCGGCGCCTTGCTCGCCGCGCCTCCGGCTCGCGTGCTCGACGTCCAGGGCCGGCTCGGAGCGGAGATCGAGGCACTTCCCGGCTACGAGGGGCTCGCTTGGTGAGGAGGGCCCGAAGGGGTTCGGCCCGGCCGCTTCGCCGGATCCTCATCCTCGTCCAGAACCTCCCCGTCCCGTTCGACCGGCGCGTCTGGCTCGAGGCAGGCGCGCTGCGGGACGCAGGGTTCCAGGTGTCGATCGTCTGCCCGAAGGGGCCCGGCGACCCGGCGTACCAGGAGCTCGAGGGAATCCGCATCCGGAAATACCCGCCGCCGCCGGAGGCGACGGGGACGATCTCGTACGCCTGGGAGTTCGCGTACTGCTGGCTGCGGACGCTCGTTCTCGTCCTCCGCACGGCCGGGCGGGAGGGCGTGGACGTGATCCAGGCGTGCAATCCGCCCGACACGTACTGGGCCCTCGCCCTGCCGTTCAAGCTCTTCGGACGGCGGTTCGTGTTCGACCAGCACGACCTCTGCCCGGAGGTCTACGAGTCCCGCTTCCCCGACGGGTCGGGGCTCGTGCATCGGGCGTTGCGGCTGCTCGAGCGCGCGACGTACGCCACGTCCGACCACGTCATCGCCACGAACGAGACGTACCGGGAGACCGCGATCGCGCGCGGCGGCGTCGACCCCGAGCGGGTCACGGTCGTGCGGACGGGCCCGGACCCGGATCGTCTGCGGCGTGGAGCTCCCGTCCCACGCTGGCGGAACGGCAGGCGGTACCTCTGCGCGTACCTCGGCGTGATGGGGCCGCAGGACGGCGTCGATCTCGCCCTCGAGGCGGCCGAATCGCTCGTCCGCTCGGGGCGGGACGACGTCCACTTCGTTCTCATGGGCAAGGGCGACAGCTTCGACGACCTCGTGGCGCTCGCCGGCGAGCTCGGGATCGCCGACCACGTCACGTTCACGGGACGCGTGCCGGACGAGACGGTCTTCGAGGTCCTGTCGACCGCCGACGTCGGCCTGTGCCCGGACCCGCTGAACCCGCTGAACGACGTCTCGACGATGAACAAGACGATGGAGTACATGTCGTTCGAGCTCCCGGTCGTGGCGTTCGACCTGAAGGAGACCCGCGTGTCGGCGGGCGACGCGGCCGTCTACGTCCGCCCCAACGACGTCGAGGCGTATGCCGGCGCGATCGCCGAGCTCCTCGACGACCCCGCACGACGCGAGACGATGGGGAAGCACGGTCGCAGTCGGGTGGAGGACGTCCTGGCCTGGAAGCACCAGGCCCCGGTCTACGTGGACGTCTTCCGGCGGCTCGCCCGCGCGTGACGCGGGGCGCGGGCGCGGTTCAACGCGGCTACTCCTCTGCCAGAACCGCGTGAGAGCATCGGCCTGACTCGTCTTCGAACCACGAAGGCGCGACGAGCTCGTGAGGAGTTCGGAACGTCTTCGTGTCAAACGCCGTGATCTTGACTTCGGGTCAGGGGGCGCTATTGTGGACGGCGGGACGAGGAGTGTGGGGACTTCTTGGTCCTGGGTCGCTGAGGGGAGACCCGTCGGGGAGTTAAAAGGGGATCGGTCAAAGGGGGCCGAGGGGTGGGCACTATTGACGACATGGTTGCTGTCGCTTCTGGCAACCACTTTGTCGAGTTAGCGCAACACGCGCACGTCGAGCGATCTGAGCGACGGCGAGGCTGGCTGATGCGGCGGCTGCTGCTTGCGGCCGACTTGATCGGGCTCTCCTCGCGTTCATGCGGCCGCGCTGACGCTTGCGCCGATTCCCGCGGCGGACACGGTCGGCATTCGTGGGAGTTCGCGCTGTTTGTCTGCAGCCTTCCTCTCTGGGCGCTGCTTGCGCGCGTCTACGGCTTGTACGACCGCGACGAGGAGCGGACCGACCACTCCACGGTCGACGACGTCGTTGGGCATCGTCCAGGTGGTGACGCTGGGAACATGGAGCTTCCTGGCCATCACGCATCTGACGGGACTTCCGCATCCGACGGTCGAGCGCTTGGTCGAGTTCTGGCTCCTGGCGATCCTGCTCGTGCCGTTGCTGCGGGCCGCGGTGCGCGTCCTTGCTCGCCGGCACTCCGCCTACTTGCAGAACGTCGTCATCGTCGGCTCGGGTCCCGTCGCCCGCCAGCTCGCGGGCAAGATCCTGACGCATCCCGAGTACGGTCTCGACGTCGTCGGGTTCGTGGACAGCGACGAGGGCGCGTCGACGAACGGATCTCGCCCGCTAACTCTGCTCGGCAGGACCGACGAGCTTCGCGATCTCGTCCGGGCGCACTCCGTGCACCGAGTCATGATCGCGTTCTCGACCGACTCGCACGAGCAGACGCTCGACGTCATCCGGGAGCTGCAGGACCTCGACGTCCAGATCGACATCGTCCCGCGCATGTTCGAGGTCCTCGGGGCGAATGCGCAGCTGCACACGATCCAGGGGATGCCGCTCGTCGGCCTCCCGATCCCGCGGCTCTCGGCGTCGTCCCGCTTCTTGAAGCGCTCCTTCGATCTCGCGGGCGCCGCTGTGGGCCTCGCCTTGCTCGCCCCGCTGTTCGCGATCGTCGCCGTTTCCATCAAGCTCGACACGCGTGGTCCCGTCTTCTTCCGGCAGGTGCGGATGGGCGAGTCCGGCAACACCTTCCGCGTCTTCAAGTTCCGCACCATGGTGCGCGACGCAGAGAGCCGGAAGGACGAGGTGGCTCATCTGAACATGCACCTTGCCGACGATCCGCGGATGTTCAAGGTCGCGGACGACCCGCGCGTGACACGCGTCGGCGGTTTCCTCAGGCGGTGGCGGCTCGATGAGCTTCCTCAGTTGCTGAATGTCCTCGCGGGGGAGATGTCTCTCGTGGGGCCCCGCCCCCTGATCCTCGACGAGGACCAGTTCGTCGAGCGCTGGGCGCGGCGACGGCTCGAGCTCAAGCCCGGGATCACGGGACTGTGGCAGGTTCTGGGGGCGAGCGACATCCCGTTCGACGAGATGACGAAGCTCGACTACCTGTACGTCACGAACTGGTCGCTTCGCGAGGACCTCCGGCTGATCATGCTCACGGTCCCCGCGCTTGCACGCGCACGAGCGGCTTACTAGAACGAGTCCAGTGCACACATCCGACACCGAGCTCGTGCGAGCGGAGCCCGCACGACCCGACAGCCGTCCGTCGTGCCGCTTCTGCGGCGCGCCGCTCGCGCTGACTGTTGTCGACCTGGGTATGTCGCCGCTCTGCGAGAGCTTCCTGCGTGCGGACCAGATCGGGCAGATGGAGCCGTTCTATCCGTTGCACGTCTTCGCCTGCGAGCAGTGCTATCTCGTTCAACTCGAGTCCTTCGTCCCGCCGGACGAGATATTCACCGAGTACGCGTACTACTCCGCGTACTCGAGCTCGTGGGTCGAGCACGCCCGCCGGTACGTCGAGATGATCCGTGAGCGGCTCGCGCTCGGGCCGGACGACCTCGTCGTCGAGCTGGCCTCGAACGACGGCTATCTGCTCCAGCACTTCGTCGGGACGGGCATCCCGATCCTCGGGGTCGACCCGGCGGCCAACGTGGCGCAGGCGGCCGAGGCGCGGGGAGTGCCGACCCACGTCGCGTTCTTCGGGCGCGAGTCGGCCGCCCAGCTCGCTGCTGAGGGCCGGCTCGCGAGCCTGATCATCGGCAACAACGTCCTCGCGCAGGTACCCGACCTGAACGACTTCCTCGCCGGCGTGAAGACGATCCTCCGCGAAGACGGCACGGCGACGTTCGAGTTCCCGCACCTGCTCCGACTGGTCGACGGGCTTCAGTACGACACGATCTACCACGAGCACTTCTCGTACTTCTCGATCGGGACCATCGCCGAGATCCTGCGCGCGCACGGTCTCGAGGCGTACGACGTCGAGGAGCTGACCACACACGGCGGCTCGCTCCGCGTCTACGCCCAGCATGCGGGAGGCCCTCGCGAAGTGGCGGCAGCTCTCCCCGCACTCGTTGCGCGGGAACTGGCCGAGGGCCTCCGCTCACCCGAGCGCTATGCGCAGTTTGCCGAGGGCGTGAAGGAGTCGAAGCGGGCGCTCCTCGAGCTCCTGATCGGGCTCCGCCGCGAGGGGAAGCAGATCGTCGGGTACGGCGCCCCGGGGAAGGGCAACACGCTGCTCAACTACTGCGGCATCCGCACGGACCTCCTCGACTACACCGTCGACCGGAACCCCTACAAGCACGGTCTCTTCACGCCGGGCACGCACATCCCGATCCTGCCGCCGGAGACGATCCAGGAGACAAAGCCGGATTACATCGTTGTCCTGCCGTGGAATCTGATCGACGAGATCGCGGGCCAGCTCTCGTACGTCGCCGAGTGGGGCGGCCGCCTCGTCGTGCCGATTCCGTATGCGACGGTCCTCGACCCTTGACAACGGTGTTCCCCTGGTCCGAAATGTGTGCTTCGGGGGTCGCTGGGAGCGGCCGTGGGCAGAGGAGGTGGGGATGGATCTGGTGAAGCGTCCGTCGGCGAGCGGTGACCTGAGGTCGCACGCATGAAGGTCGTCATCTTCTGCGGTGGGTTGGGCGTCCGCATGGGCGAGGAGACACAGAAAATCCCCAAGCCGATGATTGCCGTCGGCAGCCACCCGATCCTCTGGCACATCATGAAGTGGTACGCATCGTGGGGCCACGACGACTTCGTGCTGTGCCTCGGGTACAAGGGCGAGGCCGTCAAGGAGTTCTTCCTCGGCTACAACGAGGCGCTCTCGAACGACTTCATCCTCTCGAACGGCGGGCGCGACATGGAGCTCCTCGGGACCGACATCTCGAGCTGGCGGATCGCCTTCGTCGAGACGGGGAAGGAGTCGACGATCGGCGAGCGGCTCGCCGCGGTCGCGCCGTACCTCGAGGGCGACGAATACTTCCTTGCGACCTACGGCGACGGCCTTACGGACGCCCCGCTCCAGGACATGGTCGAGCGTCTCCGATCCACGGGCAAGACGGGACTCTTTCTCTCGGTGAAGCCGATGTTCAACGCCCACGTCGTGAAGACCGACGACGACGGCGTCGTCCGTGCCGTAGAGGACATCCAGCAGGCCGACGTGCGGATCAACGGCGGCTTCTTCGTTTTCCGGCGGGAGATCGTCGACTACATCAATCCCGGCGAGGAGCTCGTCGAGGAACCGTTCCGGCGGCTGATCGACGAGGGCGAGCTGATTGCGTACCGCCACGACGGCTTCTGGGAGCCGATGGACACGATCAAGGACAAGCAACGCCTGGACGCGCTCGCGAACAGCGGCAATGCTCCGTGGCAGGCCGGGGGGCGGGCCGTCGGGAGCGGCCGCGCATAGTGCTCGGCTTCCCGCTCGCGAGCGCCGAGCAACCTATCCGTCGGATCCTCGCAATCGGCTCCCACGCGGACGACGTGGAGATCGGCTGCGGCGCGACGTTGCTCGCGTTGACGCGCACGCTTCCCGATGTCGAAGTCACCTGGGTCGTGCTCGGTGCAGAGGGCGAGCGCGAGCGAGAGGCGCGTACGAGCGCCGAGGCGTTTCTCGCCGACGCCGGTCGCTCGGAGGTCGTCGTGCATGGTTTCCGCGACGGGTTCCTCCCGTATCTTGGTGGCGCCGTGAAGGACGCCTTCGAGGAGCTGAAGCGCAGGGTGGAGCCCGACCTCATCTTCACGCACGGTCGCCAGGACCTGCATCAGGATCACCGACTCGCCTGCGAGCTGACGTGGAACACCTGGCGGGATCACGCCATCCTCGAGTACGAGGTCCCGAAGTACGACGGCGACCTCGGATCACCGAACGTCTTCGTCCCGCTGGACGAGGCGGCGGTCGAGGAGAAGCTCGGCCTGCTACGCGAGCACTACGCGACCCAGCGCGATAAGCACTGGTTCGACGACGAGCTCTTTCGCGGGCTCATGCGCCTCCGCGGCATGGAGGCCGCGACGCGCTACGCGGAGGCCTTCACATGCCGGAAGCTCACGCTTCTCACGACATGATCTTCCGCGAGACCGGCATCGAGGGCGTCTGGGTCGTGGAGCCCGAGCGCCACGCCGACGAGCGCGGGTTCTTCGCCCGTACGTGGGACGGTGCTGAGCTGGCCGAGCGCGGCCTGAACGGCAACCTCTCCCAGTGCAGCATCTCGTACAACCATCGCCGCGGCACGCTCCGTGGGATGCACTACCAGGAGGCGCCTCACGAGGAGGCGAAGCTCGTCCGCTGCACCGCAGGGGCGATCTTCGACGTCGCCGTGGACCTCCGGCCCGACTCACCGACGTTCACGAAGTGGGTCGGCCACGAGCTGGCGGCGGAGAACCGCCTCGCCCTGTACGTGCCGGAGGGATGCGCTCACGGGTTCATCACGCTCGCCGACGGCGCGGAGGTCGCCTACCAGATCTCGGAGCGGTACGCGCCCGAGGCCGCCCGCGGAGTTCGCTGGGACGACCCCGCGTTCGCCATCGACTGGCCGGTCGAGGTGAACGTCATCAGCGAGCGCGACCGCTCGTACCCCGACTTCGTGCCGACGCAGCGTCTCGGCATGAGCGCAACTGCCGTACCGGCGACGGGCGCGGGCGAGCGGATGTACGACCTCGCGACACGCCTCTTTCCCATGTGTCGCAGCATCACGGGAGCAGGCGTCCGGGACACGTTGCAGGAGGTCGCGCGCCTGATCCCGCTCGAGGTGACGGAGGTGCCGAGCGGCACACCGGTCCTCGACTGGACGATCCCCGATGAGTGGAACATCCGCGACGCGTACGTAGCGAGGGCGGACGGCACGCGCGTCGTCGACTTCCGACAGTCGAACTTGCACGTCGTCTCCTACAGCGAGCCGGTCCGGGCGACGATGTCGCTCGACGAGCTCCGGCCCCATCTCCACGTCCACGGCGAGAACCCGGACTGGGTCCCGTACCGGACGTCGTACTACGAGCGCACGTGGGGGTTCTGCCTCTCGGCGAGGACGCTGGAGGCGCTGGACGACGGGCCGTACGAGGTCGTCGTGGACAGCACGCTCGCGCCCGGGTCGCTGTCGTACGGCGAGTGCTTCCTGCCCGGAGAGCGCGCAGGACGAGGTCCTGCTCAGCACGCACGTATGCCACCCCTCGCTCGCGAACGACAACGTCTCCGGCATCGTGCTCCTGACCGAGCTGGCGGCCGCGCTCGCGAATCGGCCGCGGACGCTCTCGTATCGCATCCTGTTCGTTCCCGGCACGATCGGCTCGATTGCGTGGCTCGCGCGTAACGAGCAGCGGCTCGGCAACGTCACGGCCGGCCTCGTCGTCGCGTGCGTGGGCGCTCCCGGGCCGCTCACCTACAAGCGAAGCCAACGGGGAGACGCGCTCGTCGATCGCGCGGGCGCTCACGTCGTAGGGCGCGCGGGTGGGCGTGTGCTCGACTTCGTGCCATGGGGCTGGGACGAGCGCCAGTTCAACTCGCCGGGCTTCCGTCTCCCCGTCGGCTGCCTGACGCGCGCCCTGGAGGGCGAACGCCCGGAGTTCCACTCCTCCGCCGACGATCTGGATCTCATCCGTCCGGAGCTGCTCGAGGAGTCGCTGCAAGCCGCGCTCGCCGTGCTGGACGTGCTCGAGCAGGACCGCACGCTCGTGAACCTTCCCCCAAGGGGGAGCCGCAACTGGGAAAGCGCGGGCTCTATCGCGCCACCGGAGGGCCGGCGGCGGGGGACGCGCAACTCGCGCTGCTCTGGGTGCTGAACCAATCCGACGGGTCCCGCTCGTTGCTCGAGATTGCCGAGCGCTCGGGGCTGGCCTTCGACGTGATCCGCGAGGCGGCAGACCGACTCCGAGACGCGGGTCTCCTGGCGGGTGGCGACGGATGAGCGGCATATCGCTCCGCGGCGAGCGAGCACTCGTGACCGGAGCGTCCGGGTTCATCGGCTCCCGGCTCCTCGACAGACTCCTGGAGGAAGGCGTACAGGTCGATGCCCTCTCTCGCTCCGAGCGAACGAGTGCGGACGTCCGGTGGCGGACCGGCGACCCGTGCGATACGGAGAGGGTCGTCGAGATCGCGCGCGATGTGAAGCCCGACGTCCTCTTCCATCTGGCGAGTCACGTGAGCGGTTCCCGGGCGCTCGATGCGGTGCTTCCGACGCTCAACGCCAACCTGGTGAGCACCGTCAACGTGCTGCTCGCCGCCGCCGACGTCGGTTGCAGGCGCGTCGTCCTGGCCGGATCGTTGGAGGAACCGGATTGCGAGGCGGGGGAGCCTGTTCCCGTGTCGCCGTACGCCGCCGCGAAGTTCGCGGCCGGCGCGTACGGACGCATGTTCCACAGCCTTCACGGCGTGCCTGTGGTGACGCTGAGGATCTTCATGGTCTACGGGCCTGGCCAACGCGACGAGACGAAGCTCGTCCCGTACGTGATCACGTCCCTGCTGCGCGGCGATCCCCCGAAGCTTGCCAGTGGAAGCCGCCCGGTCGACTGGATTTACGTCGACGACGTCGTGGACGCTCTCGTCGCTGCGGCGAAGGCGGACAGCGCGGTAGGTGCCACGGTAGAGGTCGGGTCGGGAGTGCTGACGCCCGTGCGTGCGGTCGTCGAGGCGATCGCGCGCCTGATCCGATCGTCGGCCGCACCGGAGTTCGGCGCGCTCCCGGACCGGCCGAACGAACGCGTCCGCGCGGCCGACGTCGAGCGCTCCCGGACGCTCTGCTCGGGTGGGCTCCGAGCATGCCGCTCGAGCGAGGCCTCGAGGCGACGATCGACTGGTACACGACCCGCGTGGACGAGACTGCGCTGGCGCGACGCTAGGGGTCAGCCGCCGAGCAACCCGCCGAGGTCGCCTGGGATCAGCCCGGACATCTTCGACTCCATCAACCCGCGCGCCGAGCGGAGCGCCTCGTTCACCGCCGCGAGGATCATGTCCGCGAGGATCTCCGGGTCGTCCGGGTCGATCGCGCGCGGGTCGATCGAGATCTCCAGCACCTCCCCGGCGCCGTTCGCCTTGACGGTCACCATCCCGCCGCCCGCCGATGCCTCGACGACCTCGCTCGCCGCCTCCTCCTGCGCCTTCGCGAGCTCGGCCTGCATCCGCTGGGCCTCCTTCAGCATCTTGTTCATGTCGAAGCTCACTGCTCTTCCTCCTCCTTCACCTCGCGTGCGTCGAAGGTCTCCTGGAGCAGGGAGATGAGCCCCTCCTCGGTGAGCGGCCCGCTCTCGTCCTCTTCGACCTCGCCCGCCTCGGCGTCGCCGGCCTCGAGCACCACTGCAAGACGACGGCCCGTGACCTCGTAGAGCGCCTCGCGAAGCAGCCCGATGTTCTTCGGCTCGTCCAGCTGCTTGCGGTGGAAGTCGTTTCCGGGCGGGAACGCGACCGTCAGCGTGTCGCCCGCGAGCTCCGTCGGCTTCGCCTCCGTGAGCAGGCTCGCGACGGAGATCGAGCGGTCGCGCACGGCGTCCACGATCGTCCGCTGCCAGGCGTCGGCAACCTGCTCGAGCCGGAGGTCCGGCCCGGACGGCGCATCGGCTGCTTCCTCCGCGGCAGGCTCGGCTACCGCGACCGTCGTCTGGGCGGCCGGCCGCTCGATCGGCTCCGGCCGCGCGGCGGGCGCCGGGCCACGGCTCTCGAGCAGCTCGACGCGGTGGGCGAGCGACTCCCGCGAGAGATCCGCCTGCGGACGCGTGACCTTCACGAGCGCGAGCTCGAGCGGCAGCCGCGGGTCGCCGCCCTGCCGCATGTCCTCGAGCGCTACCGCGAGCAGGTCGATGAGCCTCAGCACCGTGGGCTCGGGCAGCTGGTTCGCCTGCTCGCGGAGGAGCTCCTTCGTCTCCTCCGTGACCGGCAGCGACTCCGGGACATGACCCATGTGCTGGACGAGCAGCAGGTGGCGCAGGTGCTCGAGCAGGTCGGTGACGAGCCGGCCGAGATCCTGTCCCTGCTCCGCCAGCTCCTCGACGAAGACGAGCGCGCCGGCCGTGTCGCGGTCGACGATCATGTCGCAGAGGCGGAGGAGCGACTCCTCGTCCACGGCGCCGACCAGCTGCAAGACAGCTTGCGCGTCCACGGAGTTGGCCGTGGCGGCCGCGAGCTGGTCGAGCGTCGAGACCGCGTCGCGGAACGAGCCGCGCGCGCTCCGCGCGATCAGCGAGAGCGCGGAGTCCTGCGCCTGGATTCCCTCGCCGTCCGCGACTCTCCGGAGCAAGGTCACGAGCTCCGCCAGCCGCGGCCGCTGGAAGACGAACGTCTGGCAGCGGGAACGGACGGTCGGGATGACCTTGCCGAGATCGGTCGTGCAGAAGACGAAGAGGAGGTGGGGCGGAGGCTCCTCGATCAGCTTCAAGAGCGCGTTCCACGCGGCGTCCGTGAGCTGGTGCGCCTCGTCGAGGATGTAGACCTTGAAGCGCCCCTCGACCGGCTGCAGCACGACGCGTTCGCGGATCTCGCGGATGTCGTCGATGCCGCGCTGCGAGGCCGCGTCCATCTCGACGACGTCGAGCGAGGTGCCGTTCGCGATCGCGACGCACGCGTGGCAGGTCTTGTCGGGATGCGCGCTCGGGCCGTCCGTGCCGGTGCAGTTGAGCGCCTTCGCGAGGATCCGCGCCATCGAGGTCTTCCCCGTCCCGCGCGGCCCGGCGAACAGGTACGCCTGCCGCACCTGGTCGTGCTCGATCGCGTTGGAAAGCGTCCGCACGACCGCCTCCTGCCCGACGACCTCGTCGAACCCCTGCGGGCGGTACTTGCGGTACAGCGCGCTCACGTCTCGGATTCAATCAGGTGCGGCAAGGAGGAAAAGCCCGGCTGCGCGTTCCGCCTTCGAGAGCGACCTCACCGGAGGTGTCTGCGTCGCCGGCTCGGGCCGGGCGGAGCCGCGGCACCTGGGAGGGAGTCCTTAGCGCTGCTTCCTTCCGGACCTGACGCGGTTCGGACGCTCCCAGTGCGCGGAACCCGACCTGTCAACACCTCGTTCGCAGATCCAATCCCGACGAAGCCGTCCCTCGGACGGCGTTCGGCCCCGCATGGAGCGGATTTCGGGTTCAGGGAACCGCTGACTCCCCACCTAGCGCGGCCGGGCACGGGGAGGGTAGCACCGTGACTACGATCGTTCTGTGACCGCGATCCGGACGACGCTCTACACGGATGCCGCATGCCCGTGGGCGTATTCGGCGAACCCCGCGCTCCGCGTCCTCGAGTGGCGCTACGGCGCGCAGCTCGAGTGGCGGCTCGTGATGATCGGGCTTCGGGACGAGGTGACCCCGGGCGCGGCGGCGGCCTACGACCCCGGCCGCGCGGCGCAGCGGCAGACGTTCTTCCGCGACCGCTACGGGATGCCGTTCGGGCTCGTTCCGAAGGCGCGCGCGTCGGCGAGCGGCCCGGGATGTCGTGCGGTGGTCGCGGCGCGGCTGCTCGAGCCGGGGAGCGAGTGGCGCGTCCTCCGCGCGCTGCAGCTCGCGATCTTCGGGACCGGGTTCCTGCTCGACGACGACGACCAGATGCGCGACGTACTGCGCGCGGTGCCGGGGCTCGATGCGGACGCGATCGTCGACCGCCTCGACTCGCCCGAGGTGCTCGCGGCCTACGAGGCCGACAAGGCCGAGGTGCGCGCGGCCGCGGGCTCGCCCGCCGAGGCGCAGGGGAAGACGTCGACCTCGGACGGCCCCGTCCGCTTCACTGCGCCCTCGATCGTGTTCGAGCGCGACGGGACGCGGCTCGTCGCCGGCGGCTGGCAGCACGTGCTGGCGTACGACGTCCTGCTCGCGAACCTCGACCCGGCGCTCGACCGCGAGCCGCTGCCGGAGACCCCGGAGCCGCTCCTCGCGCGCTTCTCGGACGGCCTGACGACGGCCGAAGCCGCGCATCTCCTCGCCGGCGGCGCCGACCCGGTGCCGGACCTCGAGGAGACGGAGCGCACGCTCGTCGAGCTCGTCGCCGAAGGCGTGGCCACCAGGAGCCCGCTGGGTCAGGACGCCGTGTGGCGGCAAGCCGCTTAGACACACAGCGGGTTCGCCCTAGCGAGGTTCCTGGCGGCTAGCTCGGCTTGGCCGGGAGGAACCGCTTGACGAAGTCCAGCGCGGTCTGCGCGACCTCCTGCCAGCCGTGGTCGATGGTCAGCGAGTGGCCGCGGTTGGGCATCTTCTTGATCTCGATGACGTTCGGGTTGCGCTTCTGCCGCTTGTAGGAGGCGTTGGCGATCGCCCAGGGAACCGTGTGGTCCTTCTCCCCGTCGAGGATCAGCAGCGGGCCCCGATCAGGGTTCTTCGTGTCGACCTTCGACTCGGTCCGGGGGTTGAGGTTGGCGTTGGCCATCTGGGCCAGGGCGATCCCCGACCCGGCCACGTGGTAGGTGTCGTACAGGCGCTTCGCCTCGTCCTCATCGAGGGCGTTCGTCCAGCCGTACTTGAACTGGTCGAAGGTGAGCGTGATGGCGCGACCTCGATAACGAGGGTTCAACAGGAACGGTCCAGCCACCTTGAGCACGGAGAGGGGCAGCGGCAGGACGCCGCGAAACACGCCCGGGTCGATGGCAACCGTGGCTGCCGAGAGGCCACGGCCGGCGAGCATCTGGGCGAGCAATCCGCCGGTCGAGTGCCCCATCACGGCGGGCTTCTTCTCGAGCTTGCCGATCACGTCGGCCGTGTGGTCGGCAACCTGCTTCAGCGTCTTCTTGGCGAGGACGTCCGGGTTCGCCCGCGCCTCTTCAACCGTTTCCGGATCGTCTGGCCAGTCCGGCGTCAGCGGCGCGTAACCGGCCTGCTCGAAGAAGTCCGCCCAGTTGGCCCAGCTGCTCGGCAGCAGCCAGAGGCCGTGGATGAAGACGACCGGAGTGGCGCCGGAGGCGTTTGCCGCTTCGATCTCCCTGCTCTCGCGCTCCGAAATGGACGCCATGCCGAACTCCTCTCGGTCGCAGTGGAAAGTCATCCGACCCTAGCGCTCGACTGTCCAGGGCCGCGTAGTTTCCGAAGTCATGCGGAGTCGTGGAGCGACGTGGATCGCGCTGGCGGTGGTCGCCGGCATCGCGGTGTTCTGGGGTGCGATCCTCGCCGCGGCGTCGTTCGAGCCCGGCTACTCGCAACCGACGCGACTACGTGAGCACGCTCGCGGCCCACGGCGCCGAGCGCGCGGAGCTGGCAATCCTCGCGATCGTGGCGGTCGCTGGGGCGATGCTTTTCGCTTCGCTGCTCCTGCGACTTCACTCGAAGGCCGCGGCCCTAATGGTGGCTCTCGCCGGCGTCGGCTTCGTGGTCGCCGCCTTCACGCGTCTCGAATGCCCGAACGGTGCGGCGGGCTGCGGCCTCGGCGGTCGCTTCGAGGTCTCCGGCTCGACCGAGATCGGCCATTGGACGGCGACGACGGTGTCCAGCGTGCTGCTGATCGCGGGCATCGCTCTGACCGGCGTGGCGCTCGTCCGCCGTGGACAGTGGCTCGCGGGCATCGCGTCGGTGGCCGCAGCAGCGCTCACGGCGGGCGCGTTCCTGGCGACGGGCGGCGACAACCCGGGCGCCATCCAACGGATCGGGATCGCCGTCGCCACCGCCTGGCTCGCCACGTTCGCGCTCGTGACGCTCGCGCGGTCGAGCCGTTGAACGTCACCGTCGTGTCAGACGGCTCCGAGCGCTGCGGTGATCTTCTCGATCGCCGCGGTCTCCTCGTCCTTGACCCCGCCCTTGGCCTCGGCTGCCGCCGTGGCGACATCGAGCACGAACGCACGATACGCCTCGAGCTCGTCCGGGGCCTTGGCGCCGAGCACCGTCACCGAAGCGCCTAGGGCGTTGATCGTCTCCTCCACGACCTCCTTCGGTGACGCGACGAGACCGAAGCCGGTGCCACGCGTCCCCGAGAGCTCGCGGACGAGCTGGCTCTCGCTCTCCCGATGCGCGGCGAGCTCCTTCGCGACCGTGCTCGCCTCACCGAAGCTGTCGGTGAAATCGCGATGGGCCGCAGCGACGAGCAAGCCGGCGCCGGTGACGCCCTGCTGGAGGTCCTTCCACTCGTCCTCGGTGAAGTCCGCTTTGCCGGCCATGTGTCCTCCTTCGATGGTGTGAGTGCGGTTGTGTCAGGTCTGATACCCGGCGCCCACGACGTCCGAACCCGCGCTGACCAGCTTGCATGGGCGCACCTGGGATTGAACCAGGGACCTCTCGCGTGTGAAGCGAGCGCTCTCCCGCTGAGCTATGCGCCCGGGAGGGCATACGGTACCGCAGGCCTTGGTACGGTCCGCGCCATGAGCCCGGCGACGCAGACGCCGCCGCGGGAGAGGATCACGCGAGGGACCGGGACCGGGCTCGGGAAGCCGTGGCGCGTGATCGTCCGGAACGACGACCACAACACGTTCGAGGGGGTCGCGTTCGCGCTCTCGAGCGTGCTTCCCGGGGTCAGCTACGACCGCGGAATGGCGCTCGCGAACCGGATTCACTCGAGCGGCCAGGCGATCGTCTGGTCGGGCCCGAAGGAGACGGCCGAGCTGTACTGGGGGCAGCTCGAAGGGTTCGGGCTGACCCTGGCGCCGCTCGAGCAGTAGCCGCCAATCCACGCCTGGGGCCGTGGTAGCGTCCTTCTCGTGCCGCTCGCGTTGACCGGCTACGAGCTCGGCCTGCTCTCGGCCGCGCTCGCCTTCATCGCGTTCGCCCTGATCGTGGCGCTCGTCGTCCCCCGGTCGCGGCCCACGTTCCCGGCGCAGTACCTCGGGTGGTTCATCGGCGCGTGCATCGTGTTCTTCGCCGTCCAGATGACGGCGGTCGTCCTGCTCGCCGAGGTCGGCGAGGCGCACGACGAGGTCGCGCACGAGACCGAGCCGGGCGAGACCGAGCCGCCGCCGACCGAGACCACTCCGACCGAGACGGAGCCGACGGGGACGACCGGGACCGAGTCCGAGCCAACCGAGACGACGCCGACCGAGACCACCGAGACCACCGAGACGACGGAAACGACCGAGACGACCGGCACGACCGAGACGACGGAGACCACCGCGCCGCCCGCCGAGCCAACGGGCGACCCCGTCGAGGGCCGGAACATCTTCGTCGCGCAGCCGTGCGGCGGCTGCCACACGCTGGCCGACGCGGGCACGACCGGCACGATCGGCCCGAACCTCGACGAGAACGTGCCTTCGTTCGACCTCGTCGTCGAGCGGGTCACGAACGGCATGGGCGTGATGCCGTCCTTCTCCGACAAGCTGACCGAGCAGCAGATCAAAGACGTCGCGGCCTACGTGTCGTCCGGCCCCTCGCGGGCAGGCTCGTAGCCTGCGGTCGTCTACGCTGTAGCGGCCTGGAGAGGTGTCCGAGCGGCCGAAGGAGCGCGACTGGAAATCGCGTACGTGCTGAAAGGTGCGTCGCGGGTTCAAATCCCGCCCTCTCCGCTTCCGACGAGGGGTCAGGCCTGCAGGTCTGACCCCATCTTCCGCGACCTGAGGGGGATGCGATGAGCGCTGAGGGACCGGTCGTCGTTCTCGGAGCGGGCGCCAGCGGCGAGCACTTCGTCGGCGCCCTGCGCCATCTCGACGCCGACGTGGAGATCGTCGTCGCCGAGCGCGGGCTCGTCGGCGGCGAGTGCTCGTTCTACGCCTGCATGCCGACGAAGACGCTGCTCCGGCCGGGCGAGGCGCTGGAGGCAGCGCGGCATGCGCCCGGGGCCGCCGAGGCGGTGACGGGCGAGCTCGACGTCGCGAAGGTCCTCGAGTTTCGCAACGCGGTGACGAGCAACCGCGACGACTCCTGGTACGCGAACTGGCTCGCCGAGGAAGGGCGAGCGGAGCTCATTCGAGGCGAGGCGCGCGTCGTGCGCCCCGGCGTCGTCGAGGTCGACGGCCGCGAGCTCGAGTACGCGCACCTAGTCGTCGCGACCGGGTCCGAGCCCGCGGTGCCGCCGATCGACGGCATCGACGAGGTCGAGTACTGGACGAACCGCGAGGCGGTATGGGCGGACGGGCCTCCGGAGAGCCTCGTCGTCCTCGGCGCGGGGCCGGTCGGCTGCGAGCTCGCGCAGTACTTCCACCGGCTCGGCGCGAGCGTCACGATCGTCGCCTCCTCGCGGCTCCTCGACCGGGTCGACCGCGAGGCGGGCGAGCTCCTGCGCGAGCGCTTTGAGGACGAAGGCATCGAGCTTCGCTTCGACGTCAAGGCGGAACGGGTCGAGAAGACCGGCTCCGGGCTGCGCGTGCACACCTCGAAGGGCGACGCGATCGACGCCGAGCGGCTTCTCGTCGCCACCGGGCGCAAGCCGAACGTCGAGGGCTTCGGCCTCGAGCAGCTCGACGTCTCGCTCTCACCGCACGGGATCGCCGTCGACGAACGCATGCGCGCGGGGGAGGGGGTCTGGGCGATCGGCGACCCGACCGGCGTCCAGCTCCTCACGCACGTCGGGAAGTACCAGGCGCGGGTCGCGGCGGCGAACATCGCCGGCCGGGACTACGTCGCCGACTACCGCGCGATCCCGGCCGCGATCTTCACCGACCCACAGGTCGCGACCGTCGGGAGCACCGACGACGACGGCCTCGTCACCGCGACGTACCGAATCGAGGGCGGGAGGCTCTCGACGTACGAGCGCCCGAAGCGGCCCGGTCTCCTGAAGCTCGCGGCGGACCCCGGAGATGGCGTGCTCGTCGGCGCCGTCGCGGTCGGCCCGGAGGCGGGCGAGTGGCTCGGCCAGCTCACCCTTGCCGTCCGTGCGCGCGTCCCGGTCGACGTGCTGCTCGACACGATCCAGCCGTACCCGACGTTCTCGGAAGCGATCTTCGACGCGCTTCGGGAGCTCGAGACTCGCCTCTAGCACCTCTGCGATCTCGAAGAGAAGACCGCACCCAGAAAGAGAAGCGCCGGCTCCCGACGAGCGAACTCGGCAGGAGCCGGCGTGCAAGCCCCGGGGCTGGGGGCGGGGATCGGGCAGCCGCGGGGCCGGCTCTTTGACAGATCTCCTCACGTGCTCGCAGTCGGCGAGCAGGTCACCCGGTACGACAGGCGGCGGCGCGTGGACGTCGGCGAGGTCGTCCAGCGTCGTCACGTCGCGCAGGTGCACGTTGACGCCGAGTTCCGGTTCCATGTCGAAAGCCTGACCGACGCGCGCCGACCTGTCGAGTTGTCCGCGCGAGACACGTCCGGTTAGAGCTCGGCAGTCTGCGTCATCCCATCCGCCGGTCATCCGCCGGTCCGGTCGTGAGAACGCGGACGTCAGCGGACGAGCACGAACGGCTGGCCGGCGTCCGAGCGGTGCTCGCAAACCCGCACGGCACGGGGATTTCGAGCGGTCATCAGCGGAGGGGGAGGGATTTGAACCCTCGAGACGCTTGCACGTCTAACGGTTTTCGAGACCGCCCCGTTCGACCGCTCCGGCACCCCTCCGAGCGCGTAAGGGTAGCCGGGTCGAGGGCGTCATGCTCACGAGGCGCGCGGGGTCGTCCGATATCCTCGGGGTCGCGCGGAGAAGTGGCCGAGTGGCTGAAGGCGGCGCCCTGCTAAGGCGTTAGGTGGGGTAATCCCTGCCTCGAGGGTTCGAATCCCTCCTTCTCCGCCTCTACGTTCGCGAGCGGTCGGGAGTCGCGGCCTGCCAGAGGTAGTAGATGAGCAGGCCGACGAGCGGCAGGACGAGCAGTACCACCAGCCAGAGCGCCTTGCCGCCGGCGCCCAGGTCGCCGCGACGAAAGACGGACACCGCGCCGACGATCCAGGCGAGCGCCCAGGCGGCGACCGCGGCGACTACGAGGAGGGTCATGGGGCGGACCTAGTCATGGATACGGGCGATGAGATCCTCGCGCTTGAGCACCTTGACGTCGATCCCGCCGAGGCGGACGTCGTAGCCCGCGTCGCGGGGATAGAGGACCTTGTCGCCGGCCTCGACGCCGTTCGCGTCGGAGCCGACCGCGGTCACGATTCCCGTGCGGCACGGGGCGGCTTCGGCGGCGGAGGCGGGGAGGATGAGCCCCGCTCTCGTCTCGGTCTCGTCCGAGACCGGCTGCACGACCACGAACTCGTCGAGCGGCTCGAGCGTGACGTCGATGCTGTGCGACTCCTCGATCACAGGGCGCACGATAGCTCGCGCGTCGCGTCGTCCTCGCGCGCTAGCGGATGGTGCGGAGCGGCAGCCAGCTCCGCTGGAGATCCGCGAGCGTGCCCCGCTTACGGAGGACGCCCAGTGCCTTGTTCACGCACGTGCGAAGCGCCGAGCCCTTCTCGAGCACGAGCGCGAAGCGCTCGCTGCTGTTCTTCCTCGGGAACTGGCCGACGACGATGCCCCGAGACACCGCGTTCGCAGCTGGTACGCCGTCGCGATGTCGAGCACGATCCCGGTGATCGGGAAGCCGCGTTCGAGCCCGGCGACGGCGTTTTCAATCGTCTCGAACGCGAGGGGGCCCGAGACCGGACTGATGTACCTCTCGGTGTAGGCGTGGCCCGACGTGCCCTTCAGCACGCCCAGCCACTGGTGCCGGACCTCCGCGATCTTCTTCGTGGACGACGAAGGGAGGCCGCGACGCGAGAGCAGTACCTGGGGAAGGTAGTAGTACGCACTCGAGAAGTCGATGCTCCGGGCGCGGACCGAGCCCCACGTGACCTGACCGACGTAGAAGTCGAACGTCTTCGCCCCCGGCTGCAACGCCTGCTCCATCGAGACGGGCTGCCAGTCGACCTGGCCCCAGGAGAAGCCGAGCCGCTTCGCGACCGCGTATGCGAGCGCCGATTCGTAGCCCTTCGCGCTGTACGGGTTCGCGCCACTCCATCCTCGGCCCGGCTTGCCGCCGAACCAGGGCGCTCGTGCGGGGTTGGCGGTGGCGAGCGTGAGCCGGCCGGGCGTCTTCAGCGGGAGGCTCGCCTTCGGGCAGCCCGCAACCGCGGCCTGCGAGTCGGGCGAGCCCGTTGCCGTCGCGGCGAGCGCGAGCGCGAGCGCCGCGAGAGCGAAGCCGAGACCGAGGAGGGCCTTCCGCGAGGTCATGTGCAGATGATCGGTCGAACGACCCGAGACCGTAGCCCCCCAATCGGACGAACGACCACAGCCGATCGTCTAGCGTGAAGATCGTGCCCAGCCCGTTCGTCGAGCTCGAGGTGGGGAAGCGGATCGTCAAGCTGACGAACCCCGACAAGGTCCTCTTCCCGAAGGCGAAGAAGACGAAGCTCGACCTCGCCGAGTACTACCTCGCGGTCGAGGACGGGATCGTGCGGACGCTCTACGAGCGGCCGATCCAGCTGCGACGCTTCCCGGACGGCGTCACCGGCGAGGCGATCTACCAGAAGCGGGTCCCCGAGAAGCGGCCGGACTGGATCGAGACCGCACGGGTCACGTTTCCCTCCGGCAGGCATGCCGACGAGCTCTGCGTCACGGAGGTCGCGCAGGTCGTGTGGGCGGCCAACCTCGCGACGATCGACTTCCATCCCTGGCCGTCGCGCCGGCGCGACACCGAGCACCCCGACGAGCTCCGCATCGACATCGACCCGCAGCCCGGGACGACGTTCAAGGATGCGAAGCGCGTGGCCGCGCTCGTCCGCGAGGTGCTCGGCGAGATCGGGTACGTCGGCTGGCCGAAGACGTCCGGGAACCGCGGCGTCCACGTGTTCTGCCGCATCGAGCCGAACTGGGAGTTCCCGGTCGTCCGGCGGGCCGCCCTCGCCTTCGCCCGGGAAGTCGAACGGCGGCTGCCGAAGAAGGTGACGACCGCGTGGTGGAAGGAGGAGCGCGGCCGGAAGGTCTTCATCGACTTCAACCAGAACGCCCGCGACCGGACGATCGCTTCGGCGTACTCGGTGCGTGCGCGGACCGACGCGACCGTCTCGGCCCCGGTGACCTGGGACGAGCTGCCGGACGTCGCGACGGAGGACTTCACGATGTCGACGATGCCGTCACGGTTCGCAGAGCTCGGCGACGTGCAGGCCGGGATGGACGACGCGGTCTGCGACCTCCGGGTCCTGCTCGAGTGGGTCGAGCGCGACGAGAAGGAGGGCATCGGCGAGGCGGCCTACCCGCCGAACTTCCCGAAGATGCCCGGCGAGCCGCCGCGGGTCCAGCCGTCGCGTGCGCGTCGTGTCAAGGAAGCTTGACAAGCCCGTATGTGACAAGCTAACTTGTCAGTCAAGCTCACTTGACACGAAAGGAGAAGCCCGATGACTCGAGCAACGCTTGCACTGCTCGGCCTGGCGGCGGCCATGGTCGCCGGCTCGCTCTGGGTCGGGGTCGCAACGGCAACGGCGATCGTCTTCATGGCGCTCTACGCCATGCACACCTGGAAGACCGCCTGACCGGTGCAGAACGACATCCGCGAGAGACGTCAGGCGCGAGGCCTTTCGCAGGCGGATCTCGCGGCGGCGCTCGGGGTGTCCCGGCAGTCCATCAACTCGATCGAGACCGGCCGGTACATCCCGTCGCTGCCGCTGGCCATCGGCGTCGCGCGCTTCTTCGAGACCACGGTGGAGGAGATCTTCGATGCGGACGCTGACTAGAACGCGCTGGTTCCTACCGCTCTTCTCGCTCGGGCTGGGCCTGCTGTGCCTGGCCGCGTTCTGGATCGGGGACGACCTGCGCTCGGGCCTCGCCGCGCTCGCCGTCATGGCCGGCGCCGGGCTCGTGTTCCTGCTCGGCGGGCGGAGCGAGATGGTCCGTGGCCTGCAGGGGTGACGGTCGTGACGAGTACTGGGAGCGGATCGACGTGCACGCGACCTACCTCGCGGGACTGGCGACGTTCGGGCTCATCATCGGCATGTGCCTCTGGGAGTGGGCGCACGGCCGCGACGGCTCGCCCTACACACAGCTCGGCGCGCTGGCGGGCGTGAGCTATCTCGCAGCGCTCGCCCTCCTCAGGCTTCGGAGCTGAGGAGCGCGTCGACGCCGGGATCCTTCGGGCCGCGTGCCGGGAGCAGCTCGCGCCACGTGCACTGCTTCGGGTTCTTGTCGTCGCGGAAGCGGATGAGCTTCGTCCCGTGCCGGAACCGGTTCGACTGCACCTTGTCGTAGCGAACCTCGACGACGAGCTCCGGGCGGACCGGCGACTCCTCGAGCTCGCCGCCGCCCCAGCGGTTCGGCTCGGAGAAGCGGCGCTCGGGCGCGTTCTTCAACAGAGGGAGCACGCGGTCCGCGATCTCGGCGTGGCGGGCCGGCGCCACCGCCGCTGTGCCGACGTAGTCGATCTCGCCGTCGTCGCCATACAGCCCCAGGAGCAGCGTCGCGATCCGGTCCGGCTTCGACTTCCAGCGCAACCCGACGACGACGCAGTCGGCGGTCTTCTCCGGCTTCACCTTGGCGACGCCCTCGCGCGAGCCGGGCAGGTACGCGAGGTCGAGCCGCTTCGCGATCACGCCGTCGAGACCGAGTGCCTCGAAGCGATCGAGCCAGCCGAGCGCCTCGTCCAGGTCGCGGGTGGCGGGCGAGAGATCGAAGCGGCGCGCGCTCCGCTTCAGCCGCGAGCGGCGCTTCGTGAGCGGCTCGTGCCACGTCTCCTCCCCCTTCCAGACGAGCATGTCGAAGACGACGAAGCGCGCGGGGATCTCGGCGGAGAGCTTGCGGACGCGACTTTCGGCCGGGTGGAGACGCGTCTGCATCGCGTCGAAGTCGAGGACGCCGTCGCGCTCGATCACGATCTCGCCGTCGAGCGCCGAGCGTGGCGGGAGGAGCTTGCCGAGCGACTCGAGCTCCGGGAAGTAGCGGAGGAGCGGGCGGGCGTTCCGCGACCACAGTCGAAGCTCGCCCGAGGCGTTCTCGAGCAGGCCGCGGAAGCCGTCCCACTTCGGCTCGTACTGCCAGCCGTCCCCGTCCGGGAGCTCGCGGACGAGCTCGGCCTCCATCGGCGGAAACGGGATGGCCGAGTCGAGCTCGGGCGGGCGCTCGACGGGCTCGGTTGACGGACGGCGTCGCGGGCGGGCCACCGCCGCAAGCTACTACGCTCTTGCGCACATGCGTCGCGTCGTCGTCACCGGCCTCGGAGCGGTCACGCCGCTCGGCCTCGACGCGCGCACGACCTGGGAGGGCGCGGTCGCGGGACGGAGCGGCGTCGGGTTCATCGAGTCGTTCGACGCGACGGGGTTCCCGGTGCGGATCGCGTCGGAGGTGAAGGGCTTCGACGCGGCAGCCGTCGTCGGGCCGAAGGACGCGCGCCGGCTCGAGCGGAACGTCGTGTTGGCGGTCGCGGCCGCGCGCGAGGCGTGGGGCGACGCGGGAGTGAACGGGGTCGATCCCGCGCGGGCCGGTGTGCTGGTGGGCTCTGCCATCGGCGGAGTCATGGGCGTCCTCGAGCAGAACGACGTCCTCGCCGAGCGCGGCCCTAGTCGCGTCTCGCCGTGGTTCCTCCCGAACGTGCTGGTCGACTCGGCGAGCGGCCAGATCGCGATCGACCTCGGTATCCGCGGGCCGAACTACGCGCCCGTGTCGGCGTGCGCGACCGGGTCGCACGCGGTGGGGGAGGGCGCCGAGCTGATCCGGCGCGGCGATGCGGATGTCGTGCTCTCCGGCGGGACCGAGGCCTGCATGCACCCGGTGATCCTGGCCGGGTTCTGTGCGATGCGCGGCCTCGTCGCGGAAGAGGAGGACCCAGCGCGGGCGTCGCGCCCGTTCGATGCCACGCGGGCCGGGTTCGTCATGGGGGAGGGCGCGTGCGTGCTCCTGCTCGAGGAGCTCGAGAGCGCGCGCGGGCGCGGAGCGCGGATCTACGCCGAGGTGCTCGCGTACGGAACGTCGAACGACGCGCACCACATGGCCCAGCCGGACCCGGAGTCGGTCGGGGTGGCCGAGATGATGCGCGCCGCGCTCGAGCGCGCGGATCTCGCCCCAGAGCGGGTCGGGTACGTCAACGCGCACGGGACGTCGACACCGCAGGGCGACCTGGCCGAGACGAAGGCGCTCAAGGACGTGTTCGGCGACCACGCGTACTCGCTGGCGGTGTCGTCGACGAAGTCGGTGTTGGGCCATCTCTTCGGGGCGGCGGGCGCGGTCGAGGCGATGATGAGCGTCCTCGCGGTGCACGAGGGCGTGCTGCCGCCGACGATCAACTACCGCACGCCCGATCCCGAGCTCGACCTCGACTACGTGCCGAACGAGGCGCGTCGGCAGCAGGTCGAGGTCGCGCTCTCGAACGCGATGGGGCTCGGCGGGCACAACGCCTGCGTGCTCGTCGGCCGCATTTCCGAGTAGGCACGCGGAGATCTGGACAGAGGCCGCCGAGTGGAGTAAAACCAGAGCGTCAAGTCCCTCATCTGGGGTAGGGGCACACGATCGGGGGGAGGGATCTATGAGGAAGGTCTTCGGCGTCGCGACCGTCGTAGCGATGATCGCCGTCGTCGGCTGGACCGTGAGCGCGGCGATGGCCGCCACGTTGCACAACCCGCAGAAGGCAGCGACCTGCGGGACCGGCACGTGGCACTTCGTTCACAACCAGACCAGCGCGACGTCGGGCACGTTGACCGCGGTGATCGGAGGCACGACGTACTCGACGGCGAACACGCCGTCGAACTCGACGAACCTCCATTACCACATCACCGTGACCGGAGCCACGACACCGGTCGGCACCATCTCGGACAACGTGGCGGGTGGCAAGCTCGTGTTGTCGGACTGTCCGTCGACGACACCTCCGCCGCCTCCGCCGCCGCCTCCGCCACCTCCTCCGCCACCTCCTCCGCCTCCGTAGGCCGAGGAACCGGAGACGAGTGACTGCAGAGGGCCCTGCGAAGGGCCCTCTGCTCGTTGTGGTGGGTCTTCCGCGCTAGCGAGCGAGTCCGGGGATGAACCCGGTCTGCGCCAGGCCGGCGATGCAGCGCGCGGCATCCCGCGGTGCGGACGCGACGTGCGGCACTCTTCGCGTTGTGCGGCGCCGGTCGGACTTCAACCGCCGGAGCATGAGGCCGATCGCCTCGTAGCAGTCTCCCCGGACGTCGCCGGCGCGGCGTCGCAGAGCGCCGCCGGCTTCGTGCCGTTCGAGTACGTGCCCGTGAGGTCCATGGCTGCGTAGCGGACGCACTCCTCCTCGCCGTCGTACGGCCGTGCCATGGCGCAGGTCGCGACGATCGGCTTCACCTTGCGGAACGCCGCGACCGACGCGTTCTGGCCGTACGAGCCGAAGCACGTCGTCACGAACTCCGCGTCCGCCTTCGCGCACGTCTCGGCGACTTTCTTCCAGTCCGGGCCGACGATGCGGAGGATTCGCGTGGTGGCGTTCTGGTAGCACGGGTACTTGTGGCGAGGAGCGACCCAGTTGCAGGGGTAGAGCCCGTCGTCGTCGCGGACCCACGGCGACTGGCCGCCGTACGAGGTGAGGATGTTCTCCATGAAGACGCCGCCCTTGCAGGAGGTGCGCGCGAAGGCCCCGCCGAGCTCGTCGCAGACCTGGAGCACGAGGGGAAGCTGGTAGCCGGTCGTGATCATCAGCCCGTGCCCGAGGCCGTGCAGGCACTGGTAGTTGAGCCACGACGAGTCTCGGACGCTGCCCTGGCTGCAGAGCCCGCGTGCCGTCCTCCCCAGCGAGCGCGCGTCGTTTCGCTCCACGCCGACGAAGGCGCGCTCGAGAACGCCGTGGTAGTAGCCGGACCAACAGGTCGGAAGAGCCCTCGGCGAATGTGCGCGAGACGTTCCCGTCGTTGCGGGCGAGCGCGGCCGCCCCGATCGCATGTGCGATGCGGTGGCAGTTCGGATCGGCGCCGCCGGGGAACTGCTTGAGGACGAGCGCGAAGGCGCGCTTCGGGCCTTGCCGGAACGCAACGTTCCCATACGCCTGCTCGTAGCAGCGTTGGTCCGCGCACTCGGTCAACGTCGTGTCGTCCGGCTTGAAGGTGCCGGCGACGGGGTGAAGCGTGAGCCCCCGCAGGGTGCCGCCCGACGTGCTGTCCGAAGGGGCCAACACGGTTGCGTTGCCGTCGTTGCGCGTGAGGACGTAGCCGAGCAACGGGATCTCGATCAGGATCCCGAGCGCGACCACAAGCACGATTATCTGACGGCCTGACACCCCACCACCCCCCGCACGCTCTGACGATAGCCGGGAACGTGCGCCGCGTCGAGATGCGCTACCCGGAGACCGCCTCGACGTCCAGGTCGTGGATCGAGTCGAGGACGACGTCCGCGAGCGCGAGCGCGTCCTCGGGCGGCGGGTAACGGCGGTTCGGGATCGCGACGACGCGCATCTCCGCGGCGCGCGCCGCCCGGATGCCGTTCCCAGAGTCCTCGATCGCCGCGCACGCGCCGGGGTCGACTACGAGCCGTCTCGCCGCCTCGAGGAAGACGTCTGGCGCCGGCTTGCCGCGCGCGACCTCTTCGGACGAGACCGTCGCCTCGAAGTACGCCGCCAGCCCCGACGCCTCGAGCACCACGTCGATCAGCGGCCGGTTCGAGGACGACGCGAGCGCGAGCCGGAAGCGCTCGGCGACACGTCGAACGGCGTCGGCCGCCCCGTCGACGAGCGGCAGCCTCTCCGCGTAGCGCTGCTCCATCCGCTGGACGACCTCCGCGCTGATCTCCTCAGGGCTCTCGGCCAGCCCGATGACGTCGTGCATGTAGCGCGACCATTCGGTGGAGCTCATGCCCATCATGTCGGCCTGCGCCCGCTCGTGCCAGCGGCCGCCGCGCTCGCGGGCGAGCGCCTCGCGCACCTCGTCCCAGACGTGCTCGGAGTCGACGAGCACCCCGTCGAGGTCGAACACGACCGCCTCGATCTCGCTCACACGCTCGTGTACTCGCCGCGCACGCGTACGAGCGCCGGTGCGTCCTCCCCGAGCTCGACCCGCTTGACCTCGCAGACGAAGAACGTGTGCGAGCCCGCGGCGACCTCCTGCTGAACCGTCGACTCGAGCCAGCCGATGGCGCCCACGAGCAACGGCGCGCCGTTCGTTCCGGGCTCCATGCCGACCTTGTGCCACATCGCGATCGGCGGCACACCGCGCGCGAAGTGCTGCGCGAGCCACTCCTGGCCGGCGGCCAGCAGCGAGACGGCGCAGCCGCCCGCCTCGCGCAGCAGCTCGTGCATCGCCGCCTCTCGCGACACCGCGAAGCCGACGAGCGGCGGGCTCAGCGAGAGCGAGACGAGCGAGCCAACGGTGAGCCCGAGCTTCTGCTCGCCGGCCGCCACGGTGACGACGCAAACGCCCGACGGATGACGGCTGAGGAGCGTGCGGAGGTACTCAGGGTCGACCATCGGGGCGCGACGGACCCTAACCGCGCTCCGTGAAGAAGTTCGTGTGTCCTGACGCGACCTATAGACGCGGCGGTGGGCTTCCGGCCCACCAAGGGGTGGCGCGCCGAGCGGGCCTCAGGACTGCCACCTTCGATGGCTCCTGGGTCGAAACGGCCGAGTCGGCATCCGGCAGTCCGCAGCTCGCACGTTCGGCAGCCCGCAACACGAGCTCCGGGTCCGGTCCCCGCCCCTGTCGCCACAGGTCGAGAAGCCGATCGGTAAGCACTCCACGCTTCGAGACGAACTCGTTAGACGCGAGCGGCGAGGGATTGAGCGCAGCCAATGCGAGAACGCAGTTTCGGCAGTGCACCGAGCAGAAAGACCCGGTTGATCCGCCATAACCATTCGTTCTGACAATCGTCAGTTCGGGGTCGTCGCCAAGCTCGGCTCGACAGAAGGAGCAGCGGAGCTTCGCGACCCTCCGCGGGGCCTCGACCGCCCGTTCCAGAGGTGGGCGAATCCACGAAAGCGCTTCGGTCACGATGGTCCCTCTCCCCAAAAGGTTTCGCCCAGCCGAAATGGCGAGTCGTCGCCAACACTCGGCAGGACGTTGAGAACAGCACTGTACCTGCGAAGGCGTAGCGCCGCGGCTCACGCGAGGTCGGTCTCCGCGCTCGAGCTACGGCGGGGGTGGGATTCGAACCCACGAGGCGCTTGCACGCCCAACGGTTTTCAAGACCGCCCCGTTCGGCCGCTCCGGCACCCCGCCGGGAGTTGATGGTAACGGTGCGCTAGGCGGGCGACCCGACGCGGCCGAGGCGCTCCGGTGAGCCGAACTCCCAGAGCGGCTGCGGCACCGCGATCGAGCCGCCCTCGTCCTGGAAGTTCTCCATCAGCGCGATCATCGCCCGGCCGGTGACGGCGGTGCCGTTGAGCGTGTGCACGGGCTCGAGGTTCCCGTCGCCGCGGCGATGCCTTATCTCCAGGCGCCGCGCCTGGAAGTCGGTCGTGTTCGAGGTCGACGTGATCTCGCGGTAGCGCTCCTGGCCTGGGAACCAGGCCTCGATGTCGTACTTCTTCGCGGCCGAGGCGCCGAGGTCGCCGGCCGCGATGTTGACGACCCGGTACGGGATCTCGAGCTCCTGGACGAGGTCCTCCTCGATCGCGAGCAGGTTCTCGTGCTCGTCGCGCGAGGCCTCCGGGACCGTGAAGACGAACATCTCGACCTTGTCGAACTGGTGGAGGCGGAACATCCCGCGGGTGTCCCTCCCGGCGGCGCCCGCCTCGCGCCGGAAGCAGGTCGAGTACCCCGCATAGCGCAGGGGAAGGTCGTCGAGGATCTCGCCCGTGTGCAGCGCGGCGAGCGAGACCTCGGACGTGCCGACGAGGTAGAGGCCGTCCCGCTCGACCGCGTAGATGTTCACCTCGTCCGTCGGGAAGAACCCGGTGCCGTACATCGCCTCCTCGCGGACGAGCACGGGCGGGAGCACGGGGGCGAAGCCCTTCCGGACGAGACGGTCGAGCGCGAAGCGGTAGAGCGCGAGCTCGAGGAGCGCGACGTCGCCGATCCGGTACACGAAACGCGAGCCCGAGACGCGTGCGCCGCGCTCGAGGTCGATCCAGCCGTGCGCGGCCGCGAGGTCGACGTGGTCCTGCACCGGAAAGTCGAACGACGGGGGCTCGCCGACGCGCCGGATCTCGACCGCGTCCTCCTCCGCGAACCCGTCGGCCGCGGACACGTCCGGCGGGTTCGGCACGCGGTCGAGGAGCGCCTTCCGTGCCGCCTCGGCCTGACCGAGCTCGTCCTCGAGCCGCTTGAGGTCGACCTTGACCTGCTGCAGCTCTTCGAGCTCCTCGGGCGACGGCTTCCCCTTCAGCTTCGTCCGCCCGCGGAGCTCGTCGACCTGAGGTATGAGCGTCCGCCAGCGCTCGTCGGCCTCGAGCAGCTCGTCGAAGACCCGCGCCGCCTCGTCGCCCTTGCGGACGAGGGCGGAGCGAAACGCGTCCGGGTCGGCCCGGGCGGCCTTGAGGTCGATCACGGAAGGAGTCTAGGCAGCCGTCGGGCGGCTAGCCGCCGGCCGCGGTCGAGACGTACGCGGCGACGTCGGCGATCTCCTGCTCGGAGAGCGAGCCCGAGAAGGACGGCATCTGGCCCTGGCCGTTCGTCACGCGGTCGACCGCGAGATCGAAGCTCGGCTGCGCCTGGTCGAGGTTCGGTCCGACGGTGCCTGTCGTGCCGGCGTCCGCGAGCGTGTGGCACGTGCCGCACGCCGACGCGCCCGGAACACCGCCTTGCCGGCGACCGGATCGCCCTCCGCCGCCGGCGGCCCGGTCTCCGTGGTCGTGGTTTCCGTCTCGGTCGTCTCCGTCGTCTCGGTCTCGGTGGTCTCGGTCTCCGTGGTCTCCGTCTCGGTCGTCTCGGTCTCGGTCGGGAGCGTCCCCGTCACCGACTCGGGTGTCGGAGTCACCTCCTCCTCGCCTCCGCAACCGGCCGCGAACGCGACCGCGAGGACGAGGAGCACGAGTGCGAGAGCGGCCCGCCGCATCGGGGCCGATCCTACCTCCGTCCGCCGCGCCCGCAGGCGGGACCCGCCTCAGGCAGTCCCGAGGTCCCTCTTCAACCCCTTGAGCTTGAACGCGAGGAAGAGCTCGGTGATCCCGCGCGACAGCGCGACGAGCCCCGTGTAGACGACGAGCAGGATGACCTTGTCGCGGAAGCTGCCCGCGACCCAGAACGCGAGGCCGACCTCGAGCAGGCCCGCGATGAGCTGGAGCCACCAGAGATCGAACTCGCCCCTGGTCGAGATCGCCAGGGTGATGTCGAAGATCCCCTTGAACAGGAAGTAGAAGCCGATAATCGACGCGAGCGCGGAGAACGCCTCGCCCGGCTCGATGAGCGCAAAGATCCCGACGATCACGAAGATGACCCCGAGGATCCCGTGCGCGATCTTCCAGCCGGTCGTCGAGACGGTGATGGCCATGAACTCGTTGATCCCGGCCATGATCGCGACGACGCCGAAGATGATCCCGATCGTCGTCACGCTCCCGATGTCGAAGCGAAAGATGATGAGCGAGAAGACGAGCCACGCGATACCCGAGAGCAGGAACAGCCACCAGCGGCCGGCGGCCTCGCTCAGGACCTCGCGCTCCTCGAACATCGTGTCCATGGTGGTCATCGAGCCTCCTTCTGGGGACGGCAGTCCGGAAACTGCGCGAATTCTCCCATGGCGACGGGACGGCTTCCGTACGATCTAGCGCCGAGACCACGAACGAGGGGAGGCTTCCATGCCGTCACGGTCGGTTCCGTCCACCCGGGTGCGCAGGTGCAGCGCGAGATGATCGTCGAGCGCAGTCTCCACCCGTCCTGGCTCTCCAACGCGTACCTCCTTGCCGACGAGGAGGGCGGCACCGCAGTCTTCGTGGACAGTGGCGCGCCGCTCGAACCGCTCATCGCCGCCGTGGAGCAGCACCGCGTCACGCCGACGCACCTGCTCGTGACGCACGGGCACGCCGACCACGTCGCCGGCAACGGCGAGCTCGTCGAGCGGTACGGGCTCGAGGTCACGACCGGTGCGGTCGAGACCGGCGGTCTTCGGATCGAGGTCCTCGCGACACCGGGTCACTCCGACGACGGCGTCACGTTCGTCGCGGGCGACGAGCTCTGCTTCACGGGCGACACGCTGTTCAAGGACGCCGTCGGCGGAGGTCCCGCGGACGAGATGCGCCGATCGGTGATGGACGTGCTCATGCCGCTGCCGCACGAGCTGCGCGTCCTGCCCGGCCACACGGACGAGACCACGATCGGCCGCGAGTGGGAGCAGAACCCGTTCATTCGCTACTGGCGGGGTCTGGACCCCGAGGACGGGCGCTCGTGCATCGTCCACGGCGAGGAGGCGACGCTCGTCGTCTGGTCGCCCGACTACGACGGGAAGGGAAAGGCACTCGTCCGGCTCGCAGGGGGCGACGAGGCGATCGTCGGCGCCTCGCGGATCGAAGGGCTCTGACGGCCTTGTGGCGGTGAAGCTCCATCGCTGCCGCTGGACCTGGTACCGGTTCCGGCACCCCTGCTGGACGGTTCAGGAGGCGCTCGACGAGCGCGGGATCGAGTACGAGATCGTCGCGGCGCCGACGTTCCCGCGCGGACGGCGCAAGGAGGTCATCGAGCACACCGGCCAGCACTTCCTGCCCGCGATCGAGCTGAAGGACGGGACCTGGTGGCGCGAGAACTCGAAGCGCATGGCCGAGGCGATCCGCGGCGGCAGGCTCGACGGCGCGTAGTTCATACCCTCACGGGGTATAGTGCGGCCGTGAGCGACACCGTCACCTACACCGTCCCCGCGATCCACTGCGAGCACTGCGCGAGGTCGATCCGCGAGGAGGTATCCGAGGTCGAGGGAGTCGACGTGGTCGACGTCGACCTCGAGACGAAGCTCGTCTCGGTCACGGGGACCGAGCTCGACGACGCCGCGCTCCGGTCGGCGATCGCCGAGGCCGGGTACGAGGCGGCGTGACCGCGGCCACCGAGCCGCGCGAGGTTCGCCTCGAGCTCGAGGGCATGACGTGCGCGTCGTGCGTCGCCCGCATCGAGCGCAAGCTGAACAAGCTCGAGGGCGTCGACGCCTCGGTGAACTTCGCGACCGAGCAGGCGACCGTGCACTACGAGCCGAGCGTGACCGTGGACGAGCTCGTGCACGTGGTCGAGGCGGCCGGGTACGGCGCGCGGCCGCTGGCGGCCGGCGAGCAGCGGCACGAGGAGTCGGGCGCAACGCTGCGGCGGCGGCTGGTCGGCGCGGTCGCGCTGACCGCGCCGCTCGCGCTGCTCGCGATGGTCCCGGCGCTCCAGTTCTCCGGCTGGGAGTGGGTCGCGCTCGCGCTCGCGACACCGGTGGTCTTCTGGAGCGGAGCAGGGTTCCACCGCGCAGCGCTCCAGGGCGCGCGCCACCTGACGGCGACGATGGACACGCTCATCTCGATGGGCACGCTCGCGGCGTGGGGATGGTCGACGGTCGTGCTCGTGGGCGGCCTCGAGGAGGACACGTACTTCGAGGTGGCCGCCGTGATCACGACGCTCATCCTGCTCGGGCGCTACCTCGAGGCCCGCGCCAAGCGCCGCTCCGGCGACGCGATCCGGAAGCTGCTCGAGCTCGGCGCCAAGGAGGCCCGCATCCTCCGCGACGGTGACGAGGTCTCGGTGCCGATCGAGGAGGTCGGCGTCGGGGACCTGGTCGTCGTCAGGCCCGGCGAGAAGATCGCCACCGACGGCGAGGTCGTGGACGGCCGCAGCGCGGTCGACCAATCGCTGCTCACCGGCGAGTCCGTGCCGGTCGAGGTCGAGCCGGGCTCGGAGGTCGCGGGCGCGACCCTCAACACCTACGGTCGGCTCGTCGTCCGCGCGACGAAAGTCGGCGCCGACACCGCGCTCGCGCAGATCGCGCGCCTCGTCGAGCAGGCCCAGTCCGGGAAGGCTCCGGTCCAGCGGCTCGCCGACCGGGTCTCGGCCGTCTTCGTCCCGGTCGTGCTCGGGATCTCGGCGGCGACGCTCGCGGGATGGTTGCTCTCTGGCTCGTCCGCCGGCGCCGCGTTTACCGCGGCGGTCGCCGTGCTCATCATCGCGTGCCCGTGCGCGCTCGGCCTCGCGACGCCGACCGCGCTGATGGTCGGGACGGGACGCGGCGCGCAGCTCGGCATCCTCGTCAAGGGCCCCGAGATCCTCGAGCAGACGCGCAAGGTCGGCACCGTGGTTCTCGACAAGACGGGGACGGTGACCGAGGGCCGGATGGCGCTCGTCGACGTCGTGCCGCTCGACGGCGTGGCCCGGGCGGACGTCCTCCGGCTCGCGGGCGCGGTCGAGGCGGCCTCCGAGCATCCAATCGGTCGGGCAATCGCGACCGCGGCTCGAGCGGAGTTGAGCGAGCTGCCGCCGGTGACCGAGTTCCGGAACGAGCCGGGTGCGGGCGTCACCGGCATCGTCGAAGGGCGCGAGGTCGCGGTCGGGAGGCGCGACGGCGCGATCACGGTGTCCTGGGACGGTCTTCCGCGGGCGACGCTCGTCGTCCGCGACACGGTCAAGCCGACCAGCCGCGCCGCGGTCGAGGATCTCCGGCGCCTCGGACTCACTCCGGTCCTGCTCACGGGCGACGATGTGCAGACCGCGGAACGTGTCGCGCGCGACGTCGGCATCGAGCGCGTCCTGGCCGACGTCTACCCGGAGGAGAAGGTCGCCGAGGTGCGGCGCCTCCAGGCGGCGGGCGAGGTCGTCGCGATGGTCGGCGACGGCATCAACGACGCGCCCGCGCTCGCGCAGGCCGACCTCGGGCTCGCGATCGGCACGGGCACCGACGTGGCGATCGAGGCGTCCGACCTGACGCTCGTCTCCGGCGACCTGCGCAGCGCGGCCGACGCGATTCGCCTCTCGCGGCGGACGCTGCGGACGATCCAGGGGAACCTGTTCTGGGCGTTCGCCTACAACGTCGCCGCGATCCCGCTTGCGGTTGCTGGGCTGCTGAGCCCGATCGTCGCCGCCGCGGCCATGGCCGCCTCGAGCCTGTTCGTCGTCACGAACAGCCTGCGTCTGCGGCGGTTCCGGTCGACCCGGGAAGGAGAGATCGCATGAGCGAGGCCGAGCACGTCACGCATGGATACGTCGCGGACAAGGAGGCGCTCGTCCGGCGCCTGCACCGCATCGAGGGACAGGTGCGCGGGATCGAACGGATGATCCACGAGGACCGGTACTGCATCGACGTCCTCACGCAGATCTCCGCGGTCACGACGGCGCTCGAGAGTCTCGCGTTCGTCGTGCTCGACGACCACGTGAGCCACTGCGTCGCCGGTGCGCTGGCGTCGGGCGATCCCGCGGCGGCGGAGGAGAAGAGCAAGGAGCTGCTCGACGCCGTGCATCGCTTTTCGCGCGCGCGCTGAATTGTGCGCAAGAGCGGAATCGCCGAGTGGCGATTCCGCTCGCGCGACGAGCAGACCCCTTTATGGGGTGCCCGAACAGTTCATTTCTTCGGGGTGTGAAGTCGCCTGGTTGTCAGGGCGTGGGGCGCTTGCCCGGTGTGGCGGCGGGATGTGGCCGGCGGCTACGAGCGTGACTCCGCCGCGAGTCGGGCTCCGAAGACGACGAGCACGAGGCCCGTCACCGCGTCGAGCACCCGCCGCGCGCGGCCGGCGAGGAAGCGCCGGGCCTTCGAGACCGCGAGCGCGTAGAGCGTGAGCCACGCGAACGTCAGCGAGCAGAAGAGGAGGCCGAGCGCGAGCAGGGCGAGGAATGCGTCGCTCCCGCCCGGCGCGAACTGCGGCAGGAGGCTCGCGAAGAAGACGGCCATCTTCGGGTTGCCGAGGTTGCTCACCACACCCTGGCGGAGCGCCTTGGCCGGCGGGAGCTCGCGCGCTGCAGGTCGCGCACCTTCCTCCCGAGACTCGCCGCGTCGCCGAAGCGCCGAGTGGAGCGACAGCGCGCCGAGCCAGACGAGGTAGGCGGCGCCCGCGAGCTTCAGCGCGCGAAACGCGGGCTCGGATGCGGTGAGGAGCGTGACGATTCCGGCGCTCGCGGCGAGCGTCCAGGCTGCCTGGCCGAGCGCGACCCCGGCCGCGGTGGCGATCCCGGCCGCCCGTCCGCCGGCCAGCGTGCTCCGGATCGTGAGCGCAGTGTCCTGGCCCGGCGTGCAGATGACGACCGCCGAGACCGCGAGGAAAGCCGCAAGGGTCTGGAGCATCGAGGGAAGTATCGCGCGGGACGCGTCGTTGCCACCTCACGATTCCTGTGTCTCGCGCGTTGACCGTTCCGATGGCCGCCCGCGCCCACCTGTCCATCGTGGTCGTGGTCGTCCTCTGGGCAACCTCGTTCTCCGTGATCAAGACGCTGCTCGACCACGGCGTCGCCGCGATCGACATCGCGCTGCTGCGGTACGCGATCGCCGCCCCGGGCTTCGCGTTCGTCCTCTGGCGCGCAGGAGGCCTGCCGGGACTGACGCGTCGCGATGCCGCGCGCGTCGCTGCGGCCGGCCTGCTCGTCGTCGTCGGCTACCACGTGTTCCTGAACGTCGGCACGCGCCACACCACCTCCGGGATCGCGGCGCTCGTGGTCGCGCTGTCACCCGCCTTGACGCTGATCTTCGCGCTCGCCCTCGGCCTCGATCGCGTTCGGCCACGACACGTGCTCGGGCTGGCCGTCGCGTTCGCCGGCGTCGTGATCGTGATTGCGCTCGGGGCGGGCGAGACGCTGTCGCTCGACGGAGCGAAGGGCCCGCTGATCGTCCTCGGGGCGCCGCTCGCGTTCGCGCTCTACAACGTGATCCTGAAGCCGCTTCTCGGACGGCACGACCTGCTCGCGCTGACCGCTGCGACGAGCCTGTTCGGGATGGTCGGCCTGCTCCCGCTGGTGCAAGGCTCGACCGTCTACGCCGTCGCAGACGGCGGCGCCACGGACGCGGTGCTCCTTCTCTATCTCGGAGTCCTCGCGACGTTCGTCGGGTACATCCTCTGGAACTTCGGCCTCCGCGGTCTCGGGCCGACTCGCGCGGTGACTTACACCTACGCGATCTCGCCGCTGGCGGTCGTCATCGGCGCGATCGTGCTCGACGAGACGCTGACCGCGTGGCTCGTCGTCGGCGGCGCGCTCGTGGTCGGCGGCATCGCGCTCGCGCAGCGCACGCCGGCTCGCCCGGGCGCTAGCGTCGCGCCGTGGCGGAGCGCACCCTCGGCGAACGAGACCTGAACCGCGCGCTGCTCGCGCGCCAGCTCCTGCTCGAACGCGTGCAGCTGCCGCTGCCGCGCGTGCTCGAGCGCATCGGAGGCATCCAGAACCAGTACGCGCCGAACGCGTACATCAGGCTCTTCTCCTGTGTCGAAGGCTTCCGCCGCGACGATCTGACGCGCGCGCTCGAGCGCCGGTCCGTCGTCCAGGCGACGCTCATGCGGCAGACGATCCACGTCGTCTCGAAGCGCGACTTCTGGCCGCTCGCCGTCGCCGTCCGGGCTTCGCAGCGCGAGTGGCTGTTGCAGGTACGCAAGCCTCGTCCCAGCGAGCGCGTGCTCGAGCGGACGGCCGGCGAGCTGCGGGCCGCGCTGGCGGACGGGCCGCGACGCTACAAGGAGCTGGACGAGCTCACCGAACGGCGCTGGCATGACGTGGGACCGTGGCTGGAGCTCGTACGTGTGCCGCCGTCCGGGACGTGGGAGCAGCGGCGCGCTCATCTGTTCGGGACCGCCGAGGCGTGGGTTGGTCCCGAGACGGGGACGCTCGACGGCGCCGTCGACCACCTCGTCCGCCGCTACCTCGGGGCGTTCGGCCCGGCTGCGCCCGGAGACGTCGCCAGCTGGGCGGGCACGAACGTGCGCGTCGTCGAGCCCGCGCTCGAGCGGCTGCAGCTTCGCCGCTTCCGCGACGAGTCGGGGAACGAGCTCGTCGACCTCCCACGCGCGCCGCTCCCCGACGCCGAGACGCCTGCGCCGGTGCGGTTCCTCCCGACCTGGGACGCGACGCTTCTCGTCCATGCGCGCCGGAGCGGCATCCTTCCCGAGAAGTACCGTCCGCTCGTGTTCGACGTGAAGCGGCCGCACTCGGTCGGCACCTTCCTGGTCGACGGCCGCGTCGCCGGCACGTGGCGCTACGAGCGCGGTCGCGTGCGTATCGAGCCCTTCACGCGGCTCGGTCGAGACGCTCGCCGGGCAGCTACCGAAGAGGGCGAACGGCTCGCGGAGCTCCATGAGTGATCAGTGACTGAGATCCAGTGGGACGGCTCGCTCGCGACCGGGGGGAAGCCCATCTGCAACCCGACGCCGGCGAAGGACATGACGCTGAACGGCAACCGCCACCGGTGGACAGGCGTCATCTTCAACCCGTGTGGCAAGGCCAAGGTCAACGTCGGCGGCGCCACGGTCGGGAGCTCCCCGCACGTCACCGGCACGATCCTCGGGCTCGAGGTCGAGGTCAACGGCCAGGACTTCGTGATGGAGGGGCAGAGCAACTTCGGCGGCACCATCCAGCTCGCGCTCGACGAGTAGCCGCGCTCGGCGCTACTGATTGAGCCCGGTGACCATCCGTTCGAACGCCTCCTGATCCCAGCCGTTCATGAAGTCGGCGTGCGCTGCGAAGCGCCCCGAAGCGACCCGCGCGAACCGCGACACGGGTGGGTACAGGAGGATGAGCGCGATCGTCGGCACCGCGACGGGGTGCGTCGCGGGACACCGCCCGTCCTTCGCGAACGCCATATGGCGCTTGTGGTTCTGGCTGTCGGGCGCCTTGCCGTGCCAGCAGTTCGGGAAGTTGACCTGGAGCTGGAGTAGCTGGTTGCGGCCGCACTGCGGGATGACCGCGAAGCGGGGCTTGCCGCCGACGCCGCCGCAGCTCCACGCCACGATGTTCCTCGACTGCCGCCGCTTGGCCTTCGCGTTTCCGGCCACGATCTTCAGCCCGGCTGGAAGCGGCGCGACGTCGCCCCAGGTCCGGTTGACGTAGTACACGATCCCCGTCAGCGGGTTCACGTGGCGCGTGCCCTCGTACAGCGTGGGCACCCAGTACGTCGACGCGTCGGCCTCGGAGTCGCAGGTCGTTGCCCCGCCGAGGAGCGCGCTCGGCGTCGTGGCGGCGTCCGTCGAGCGGTTGCCGATGTACGTGTGGTTGTGCGAGAGCCCGGGTCGCCCGGCGAACACGATCGCGTCGTCGTTGTTCCGGTGGCTCATGCTGCAGCCGAGTGCGAAGTACGGTCCGCCTGGGAAGCCGGGCGCGAGGGCCTGCGGCGCCGAGCGGCCCGCCGGGGCGACGAACGCCGCTCCCCCGATCGCGAGCGCGACGCCGGCGGCGGCGATTCCGTAGGCGACGCGCTTGCGGCCTGGACCGCTGCTGCGAGAGGAGTCGCCATCCGGCGGCAACCCCGCGGACGCGCGCTGTGGGCTCATGGGCCCTCCACCTCGATCTCCGGAAAACCTACCCGGAGCGCCGGGCGTCTGCTGACTACGCGACGAGAGCGGGCTTCGAGCGCGGCCGCGAAGCGCGCTGCGACGCGACCTCGATCAGATGGTGCGCTGCGCGCCTGCCGCCGCCGAGGTCGAGCGTCGCACGCGGACGGAACGCCCGTGTGACGAGCGCGGACTCGACCTCCGCCCGCAGCGCCTCGGGCGTGAGCCGGTCGGGCTCGAGGAGGCGGAGGAACCCTCGCCTCGCGAACGCCTGCGCTCGGATGAGCTGGTCCCGCCGCGGCTCGACACGGGGGACGCACACGGTCGGCACGCCGCTGGCCACGGCCTCCGCGAGCGTGTTGTAGCCGCCCATGCAGACGAGGGCATCGAGCGACGAGAACTCCGAGGTGATGCTCGGCACGAAGCGCCTGAAACTGACCCCGGCATCGGTCGCGAGGCCCTCGAGCCGCCGGGCTCCTGCAGGAGGGCAGTCCGGGCCGGCAACGATCGTCGCGCGCCAGCCGGCGTCGGCCGCAGCGTCGACGAAGGTCTCGAGCAACGGGAAGCCGTCCGCGCCGCTGCCCGCGGTCGCGAGCACGCGCGGCTGAGTGTTCTTGAGTGTCCCCGGCGTGTCGTCGACGCCCGGCATGCTCGGCTCGCCACGCGACGCCGAGACGACGTAGCCGCAAAACGACGTCAGCGCCACGACGTCGGCGGGGAAACGGTGGTGCTGGACCGGGTCGAGGACGTCCGGCTGCCCGTAGACGAGCACGCGCGAGTAGTGGGCCGCAATCCTGTCGAACACCCCGCGCCCGTGCCATTCGACGTCGACCGTGTCCGGATCGTCGATCACGTCGGTGAGGCCGAGCACGGCCTGCGCTCCGAAGGCGCGAGCGATCTCGAGCGCCGGGCCGAGCTCGCCGCCGATTCCGAACGGATGCCCGTCGACGAGGACGACCTCGGGCTGGAAGGTCTCGGCGGTCGCCGCGAGCAGCCGCTCGCGCAGCATGCGCACCTCGCCGCGCGGGAGCGGCAGGCGCCCGGCTGCAGCGCGGTCGTCCCGCTTCTGGAAGCCCGGAAGCTTGAGGATGCCGACGCGCGACGGGACGCCGAGGCTTTCGGCCTCCTCCTCGCCGGTGACGAGGAGGACCGATGCGCCCGGGCTGAACTCCGCCAGCTCGCGCGCGATACCCAGACTGCGGCGGACGTCCCCGAGGCCGAGCCCGTCGTGCGAGTAGAACAGGAAGCGTCGTGCTTGGATGTTCTCGGTGTACGCGGTCAAGGTAAGGATCGTCTCAGCTGAGGATCGGAACGCCCTCATGCTTGCGGGGACCGACGATGCAAGCCGGCCGAGTATGCCGCCGTCGGAGGACGTGTCGCCAGGGTGGGCGCCAGCGAATGCTCGCAAATTCGTCGAAATCGAACGCGGCCACCGTCGCTGTCAGCTTGCGGTCGCCGCGTACAGCGCGGCGGTCGCTGCGGCTGCGGCCGCGATCCGGTCGCGGAGCTCTTGCGGAGCGAGGACCTCCGCGGCCGGCCCCCAAGCGAGCAGGTTGCGGAAGGCCGAGTCGAGACCCTCGAACTTCGCCGCCACCGTCGGCCGCTCGCCGTCCTCGAGCACGCGCGGCTCGCGGAGGTACCGGAGCTCGGTGCGGGGCACGCGCAGCGTGACCTCGACCTGCCGGCGGCTCCGCTCGAAGGCCTCCGAGCGCTCGGTCCAAACCGTCGCGAGGTCGAAGCCCACGGGCCGCTCGCACGCCTCCGCGCGCTCCCGGGCGGAGACGATCCGCGAGACGCGGTAGACGCGTTCCTCGCCGCGGCGCCGCGCGAGCAGGTACCAGACGCCGGCCTTGAGGACGAGGCCGAGCGGGTCGAGGCGGCGGGAGACGACGTCGCGCCCCTCGCGGTAGCGGATGTCCACGCGCTGGCCCCGCCACAGCGCACCCGCGATCACCGGCAGGTGGGGCGCGCGATCCTCCTCGCGGAACCAGCCGCGCGTGTCGACGTGGAAGAGCTCTGCGGCGCGACTCGCGCGCTCCTGGAGCTCGCCCGGAAGCGACGCGAGGAGCTTGAGACGTGCCGCTGCGAGCTCACGGCCCAGCCCGAGCTCCGCCGCCGGCCCGACGAAGAGCGCCTCCGCCTCGGTCGAGTCGAGGCCCGTCAGCTTCGTCCGGTACCCGCGCTCGAGGCGATAGCCGCCGGCGGGGCCGCGCACGGAGGCGATCGGGACGCCCGCCGCGGCAAGGGCCTGCGCGTCGCGCTGAACGGTCCGCTCGGAGACCTCGAGCCGCTCCGACAGCTCCGCCGCGGTCAGGTGGCCGCGCGTCTGCAGGAGCAGCAGGAACGAGACGAGCCGGCTGGCACGCACGACTTCGAGTCTATGCCGGGAACACGACAGAAGCTGGCGGGAATGTCGCCGGCTGTGCGATCGCGCGCTAGGTCACATTCAAGCCTTCGACCCCGGGGTCTGGCGCCGGAAGCTGCGGATCCATGCGCTCGAGCGCGTCGACGAGGAGCTGTGCGACGACGAGCGCCTTCAGCCAGTTCCGGTCGGCGGGGACGACGTGCCACGGCGCCCACTCGGTCGACGTCTCGGTGAGCGCGTCCTCGTAGGCCGAGACGTAGTCGTCGAACCGCTCCCGAGCCTCGAGGTCCTCGCGCTGGAACTTCCAGCGCTTCTCGGGATCGTCGATGCGTTCCTGGAGGCGCTTCCGCTGCTCCTCTTTCGAGACGTGGAGGAAGACCTTCACGAGTGTCGTCCCCTCGTCCGCGAGCATCCGCTCCCACTCGCGGATGTGCCCGGTCCGGCGGCTCCACACCTCCTCGGGCGCGAGCTCGCGGATCCGTACCGCGACGACGTCCTCGTAGTGCGAGCGGTTGAAGATGCCGATCTCGCCCCGGGCCGGAAGCTGGGCGTGCACGCGCCAGAGGTAGTCGTGCGCGAGCTCGGCGCCGGCCGGCGCGCGGAACGGCACGACGCGGCACCCCTGCGGGCTGACCCCCGCGAAGACGGAGCGGATGACGCCGTCCTTCCCGGACGCGTCCTGGCCCTGGAGCACGAGCAGCAGGCTCCGCGTTCCCTCGGCGTAGAGGCGGCGCTGGAGGCTGTCGAGCCGCTCGATCAGCTTGCGTCGGAGCTCCTGCGCGAGCGACTTGCCGAGGCCGAGCGTGTCGCGCGGGTCGCGGTCGGCGATGCGCGCCGGCGTCCCGGGCTCGACGCGGAGCGTCTCGAACATCCGCCGAATGGTACGGCGCTGCGCGCGCGTTATCGCCGGCGGGGCACGAGGACGAGCAGCGCGACCGGGGCGGCCAGGAGCGGCCACAGCGCGACCGCGAGCCCGAACTGCTGCGCGAGCGCCGCGATCCCGAGCGGGAGCACGGCGTTCAGCGGGAAGAGTGCGCCGACCGTGAGCGCGAGGCCGCTCGCGTCGCCGAGGGCGTCGTAGAGCCGGGCCTGGAGCACCGGGTACCAGCCCGCGTTCACGACTGCGATCGCCGCGACGAGGGCGAGCTTTGCCTCGACGCCCGGAACGAGCAGGAACGCGACGAAGAGGAGGCCCGTGACGGCCGCGCTCACGCGGAGGTAGCGGAGCCCGTCGATCCGCTGCAGCAGCGGGATGATCGCCGCGGCGCCGACGAGCCCCGCCCCGGTCCACACGGCCACGGTGAGCCCCGCGGTGCCGACCGACGTCCCCACCTCGTCGACGAAGTAGAGCGCGAGGAATCCGAGCAGGACGTCGAGCAGGAGGTCGGAGAGCTCGAGCAGGAACAGCCAGCGGAAGACCTCCCAGCGCGCGAGCACGCGCAGGGCGTCTCGGACGTGCGGGCGCTCGCCGTCGCCGTCCGTGCTCGGCGCCCGCCGCACGAGCAGCACGAGTGCGCCCGCGAGGAGCGCGAACGCGAGGAAGAGCTCCTGCCAGCCGCCTCCGGCCCACACGACGCCCGCGAGGAGGAGCGGGCCGACGACGGCCCCGATTGCACCCGCCAACGTCCAGCGCGCCATGTTGTGCTCGCGGCGCGCGGGCTCGAGGTCCATCAGCGACGCCTGCGAGAGCGAGACGAACGCGCCGGAGGCCGGATAGAGCAGGCTGAATGCGACGAGCAGCACCCCGAAGGACGGCGCGCCCGCGGCGAGTGCGAGCGCCGCGGCGAAGACGGCGCCTCCCACGAGCACGAGGGCGCGCCTCCGCCAGGTCACGGCGAGGACGCCGAGCACCGGCTCGACGACGGTCGCGACGATCGAGGGGACGGAGAGCAGGAGCCCGATCTCCGTGTACGACAGCGACAGGTCGTCGCGGATCAGCGGCCACGCGGCCTCGCGGGCACCGAAGACGAGCTCGTCGAGGAGCTCGATGGCGAGCAGCGTCACGACGACGCCGCCGAGCGCCCTACGGATCAGGAGTTACCAGGGAGGGTGCACTCGCGCGATTGTACGCCGGGGCTTGGGTACACGCAGGTCGGGTTGACACTGTTCAATCCAAGGCATTAGTATCCTATGTATGCGGACGAACCTGCTGAAGGGGCATCTCGACCTCGTGCTTCTGTCCTGTCTGCGCGAGGGCCCGGCTCACGGGTACCTGATCATCAAGCGCCTGCGCGAGCGCAGCGTCGGTGAGTTCGATCTTCTCGAGGGCACGCTCTACCCGGCACTCCACCGGCTCGAGGAGTCGGGTCTCGTCACCAGCACGTGGGCGAAGGAGGGCGGTCGCCGTCGCCGGGTCTACCGGCTGACGAGCAAGGGCGACCGCGCGCTCGGCGAGCGGGCTGCCGAGTGGCGCAGGTTCACGCAGACGGTCGACGCCGTGCTCGACGGGGCGGCGTGATGCGCGACGCGATCGTCGACTATCTCGACCGTCTCGAGCGCGAGCTGCGGCTGCAGCGCGCCCCGCGTCGCCGCCTGCTCGCCGAGGTCGAGGACCACCTCCGCAGCAGCGCGATCGAGCTCGGCGCCGATCTTCCCGCGCCCGAGGCCGAGCGCCGCGCAGTCGAGCGCTTCGGGGCGGCGGCGATCGTCGCCCGGCACTTTGCGCAGACGGTTGCGGCGACGAGCGCGCGCCGTTCGTCCTACTGGCTCGGGGCTGCGTTCGCCGCCTACGCCGCGACCGCGGCCCTGTTCGCGCTCACCGCCGGGGCCCAGTTCGCCGACTTCCCGCAGGGCGCCCCGAGTGCGCTCGCGCTGCAGGTCGGGGCGGTCGCCTTCGCAGTGAGCATCGTGCGGGCCGCCCGCTGGAGGCGGTCGGCGCTCGTGCCGGAAGACCGCGTACGACTGCTGGCCAACGGTGCCGTCATCGGCATCGGAGCCGTTGCCGCAGGGCTGGCGCTCGAGACGCTGGTCGCGCTGACGCGCCCGGCCGGCGTTCTGTCGTGGAGCGACCTGCCGGTCGTCGTGGGCATGCTCGCCGTCGCCACCTGCGTGACCCTCGTCGCCGCGCTTGCGGCGGCCGCGGCCGCCTTCCGCAGCTCGCTGCTGGCTGCGCTTCCGGGGACGGAGATCAGCGGGACGAGAGCCCTACCGACCCTCGTCGACGACGTCGTCGAGCTGGTGCCGCCGGCACGGCGGCCGCTGACGGCGTTGTTCTCGCGTCCCACCCTTCTCGTCGCGCTCGTCGCCCTCGTCGCGCTCGCCGCCGTCGTCGTCAGCCAGCCCGCCTCGCCGGCACTCCCCACGCTGGCGCTCGGTCTGCTCGAGGCGACTGCGATCGTCGTCGGCTACCTCGTGCTCGGCCGGCCCCTCGGACTTCGGGGTGGCAGGGCGCGACTAAGCAGATCGTCGCGGCGCTCGTCGTCGCGGCTGCAGTCGCCGCGGTCGCCGTGTCCTACGGCCTCACGCGCGGCGAGACGAGCTCACAGGCTTCGCGCTGGCGCGGCGACAGCTGCCGCGAGGCCGTCGCCGACTCGCGGTTCGCTCGTCCGATCGCGAGTGCGCGACCGCTGGTCGATCGCATGAAGGCGGCCTTCGCCGCACCCGGCTTGCAGGTTGCGGTCGCGGTCGAGGGGAAGGTCGTCTGGTCGCGCTTCTGCGGGTTCTCCGAAGTGGCGAACCGGATGCCCACCACGGCGACGACGCTGTTTCGCATCGGAAGCGTCTCGAAGGCGTTCACCGCGGCTGCGCTGGCACGCCTCGTCCAGGCGGGCATGGTCGACCTCGGCGCCGAGGTCCAGGAGTACGTGCCCTCGTTTCCGAGGAAGAGCGAGCCGATCACGATCGCGCAGCTCGCGGCGCATCAGTCGGGAATCCGCCACTACGAAGGGGCCGAGGCGCTGAGCACCGTTCATTACGACAGCGTGTCGGAGAGCCTCCGGATCTTCGCCGACGACCCGTTGCTCTTCCGCCCCGGAAGCGAGCATTCCTACTCGAGCTACGGCTTCAACGTGCTCGGAGCGGCGCTCGAAGGAGCAGCGGGCGCCGGCTATGTCGATGTGCTGCGCGAACAGGTGCTCTCGCCGCTCGGCCTGACCCGCACGCAGAACGATCTCGAGGGGCTCGACGGTCGTGCGGCGTTCTACGAGGTTCTCGAGGATCGCACTGCCGGCCCGGCGCCGCCGGCGGATCTCAGCGACCGCTATCCGTCAGGCGGGCTCGTGTCGACTGCTGAGGAGGTGGCGAGGCTCGGGTCCGAGCTCGGCGACCCCGGCTTCCTCGGTCGGGCGACGCAGGCGACGTTCTTCACCGAGCAGCGGCCCGCGAACGGGATGCCTACCGGGTACGGCCTCGGCTACGAGGTGGCCGAGACGCCTCTCGGCCGCTTCGTGGGCCACACCGGGAACGTCGTCGGCGGCACCGCCTTCCTCCTCGCACATCTCCGGTCACGCGCTGCGATCGCGATGACCACGAACATCGGCTGGGTCACGGTAGGCACGCCGCCCGAGCTGGGGCGATCGGTGCCGGACCCTCCGCAACTTCTCGTCCCGTTCGTGGCCGCCGCCCGGACGGGCTGACGACCGATCGGAGATGGAGCTGGGCGGACTCGGAGCCGCCGGCTGACCAAGACTGCGGGGTCGGTGGCAGGTCGTCCGATCTGCTGATCATGCCCAGCCGCCGGGACGCACTCGGCGAGCAGCGCCTCCTTGTGCGACTCCAAACATTTGTGCAGTAGAAACTGAGGTGCAGCCGCCCCGCGAGGCGGGGGAGACACCGGGCTTCACGGGGCGGCTGCTACGGAGGACCCATCGGGGAGAGGAGGTGGGCCTCCGCATCGGGGACGGCTGGTCGAGATTCGGCCGCGACGGCCTCGTCACACTACGCCCACGGCTCACGAAATCAAAGACGGTAGGCGTTTGGCTCGAGTCGCGGCGCGCGTCCCCAGCGAGCCAGAGTGCACGGCGGGAATCACCTGGGCAGCGAGTGTCACCAGCGATGACATGTGCGAGGGTTCACGTAAGGGAATCGGGAGAAGGAGGGAAATCATGCGGAAGGTTCTGGCCGTTCTGGCCGTGGCGGTGGCACTGCCGATCGCTGTGGCCGGGGCGGCGGTGAGCGTGACGGTCGTTGTCGACTACGACCCAGCTCTCGGCGAGCTGCCGGAGGGCGTCGCGGTCGACAAGCGTGGTGACGTGTTCACGAGTCTCTCTCCACTCGGTCGGGTCCAGAAGATCGGCCGCGACGGGACGGTGTCCACGCTCGCCCAGGTCGTGCCACCGGGCACGGGCAACGGGGTAGTCGGGCTCGCGGTTGATGCGCCGGGGAACGTGTACGTCGCCGCCGCGACCTTAGATCCCGCGTCTTCGGGTGTCTACAAGATCGCGCGAGACGGATCTTTCGTGCGCCTGCCTGGAACGGGAGCGATCGTCTTTCCGAATGGCGTGACGCTCGACAAGCAAGGAAACGTCTACGTCACCGACACCATCGGCGGGTCGGTCTGGCGAGTGCCTGCTTCGGGAGGGGCCGCGACCGAGTGGTTCAAGTCACCGCTGCTCCTGGGCGACGGCAGCTTCAACTTCGGCTTCCCGCTCGGCGCAAACGGGATCGCCTTCCGGCAGAACGAAATCGTCGTCGGCAACACCGAGCTCGCGCGGCTCGTGCGCATCCCGATCAATCCGGACGGAAGCGCAGGTTCAGCCTCCATCCTTGCGGAGGGCCCGGCGCTGCTCGCGGTCGACGGGATCACCTTCGACGTGCACGGGAACGTGTGGGCTTGCGTGATAGCGCAGAGCACGATCGTCCGCGTCTCGCCGAGCGGTGCGATCACGACCATGGCGACCGCTGCAGACGGACTCGACTGGGCCTCGAGCCTCGCTTTCGGCAAGAACGGCGATCTGTGGGTGGTGAACTTCGCGATCGGTCCACCGGGAGGACCAGGACCTGCGCTCCTCCGGCTTGAGGTGGGTGTGAAGGGACAGCCGCTCCCCTAACGTCCGCAAAGTGGATGGGGCGCTGTGATCTCAAGCGCGCAGCGCCCCTCGCCCAACGCGAGCGACTCTGTGACTGCGGAGCACAGCGTCAGTTCTGCCCGCCCTCGGCTCCTCAGCACGAAGAGACGTGGTTCGGGATACTGCCGGGGCTAGGTCGCAGGAGCGCGACGACACTTCCCACGGAGGGAGGAGAGAGTGATCCTGGCAACCGCGAAGATCGAGGATTTCGACCGCTTCTGGAATACCTTCTCAACCAAGGGCGCTGAGAAGCGAAAGCAGTTCGGGTCTGGGGGTGCGCACGTCTTTCGGGATCCCAATGAGGACGACCGGGTCTGGGTGGTCTTCGACTGGGATGAGGAGGGCTGGCAGAAGTTCGTCTCCGACCCTGAGGTCCCGGCGATCTTTCAAGAAGGCGGGCTGCAAGGTAGGCCGCAGGCGGCGGAATTCGCCCGCGAACACGACGCGTAGCACCGAACCCCGAATCGGGGACACCTTCGAAGCGGCCGGTCTTGCATGAGGTAGCGGAAGTTCGTTACAGCTCTCACGGCTAGTTCCAGCCGCCTCGAACTCACGCTCCTCGATCCGCTGCTTCGCCGCGACCTCAGGATCGTCGCCCCGCACCTCCTCGATGAAACGCTCTGCGTCCTCGCGCCGGATGAACACGTCGATTCGCCTCGCCGAGCGGGCCTGAGAGGCCCCCCATACGGGATTCAGATGTCGGCGGCTAGTCGGGGCTCATCATTCAGTCGAAAGCCGGCGATGCGGTGATCCTGCAAGACCGAGACGTCGATGTACGCGATTTGGCCGTAGGGGACGAAAGCGAGCCGATCGTCGCGTGTGGAGAGCCTCGCCCCGGTCTCGACGGCCGTGAGTTGCAGCGTGTCAAGTCGGTCTCCCGTGAGTGTCACGATCTCAACGCGCAGAGCCGCGTCGCCGTGGTAACCAGGATCGCCCTGGTCTCGGCTGAACTCTTGCAGTGTCGCGAGGAAGCCCCCGTTAAAGAAGTCCGCGTCGAACATGCTGGGGGGTGGCCCAACGCTCGCCGAAGGACGCTCGACGCCGAGATCATCGGCGGCCGTGGTGTGGAGGTGGTAGGCCGGCACGGTGGGCGGATCATAGTGAGTCCGAGAACAGCGAAGTCCCCTGTATGGGGGGCGGGCGCATGACGGCTACTGACCAAAACGGCTGACCACAAGACGCAAGCGGCCCGACTGAACGGGCCGCATCTGGCTTAGTTGAGCGATGGAGCTAGGCGGACTCGAACCGCCGACCTCCTGGGTGCGATCCAGGCGCTCTCCCAGCTGAGCTATAGCCCCGGGAGCGCCGATTGTAGCGGGCGGTTGCCTCCTCCTCACCGCTCCGACACCAGCCGGATTCCCATGCGCGCGGCACGCGCTACGAGACTGGCCACTGCGGCGGAGACGATGACGACTAGCGCGTCCTGACCTACAGGGCCGGGGAGGTTGCGGGGCCGGTCGACGCCGGCCCCGCGTCAGTTCCGGCCTCGGGGAGCAGGCGCTCCTCCGTCACGAGTTCGTGCCGACGCATCCACAGCTGCGCCGAGCGGTGCGGGTTTGCGCCCACCTGTCCCTCCGGGACGGCTGGTCGTCGCGGCCCGTCGCGACTACCACCGTCGCGACACCGAACGAAGGGAGGATGCGTGCATGCACGCTTGATCGCGGTCGGGATGGCCGCATTCGTACTCGCCGGAGGGACCGCGGCATTCGCGACGCACGGGTCGCCGATCCCGTCGGTCACGGGAACGATCACCGTCTGCCACGAGCGGGATGGGGACGACCTGCGCGTCGTCAGCGACGCTTCGAAGTGCAAGCGGAAGGAGCGCGCGCTGACATGGAACGTGCAAGGCCCGGCTGGGCCGGCCGGACCAGCCGGCCCCGCGGGCGAGCAGGGTGCCCAAGGGGCGCCGGGCCCACAGGGGCCGCAAGGGCCGCAGGGCCCAGCCGGAGCCGACGGCGCGCAGGGGCCGGCAGGCGCCGACGGCGCGCAGGGGCCGGCAGGTCCCGCGGGCCCCGCAGGCCCGAGGGGCCCGGCCGGCGAGTCGCTCGAGACGCTCGGCGCACTCCAAGGCTCGGCCTGCGTGCGGCAGGACGGCTCGGCGGGCACGGTCGACGTCTCGACCGGCGCGGGCGACGTCATCGTCTTCACGTGTGAGGGCGCCGCGCCGCCACCGCCACCGCCTCCGACGACCGGGCTCGTGATCAACGAGCTCGACTACGACCAGGTCGGGGCGGACGTCGACGGCTACGTCGAGATCGCGAACACGTCGTCCGGCGCGATCGCGCTGGACGGGATCGCGCTCGTGCTCGTGAACGGCGGCGACGGGACGGAGTACGACCGCGAGGTGCTGACCGGGTCGCTCGCGGCCGGCGCGTACCTGACCGTCGCGATCGAGGCCCAGAACGGCGCGCCCGACGGCGTCGCGCTGGTCGACACGGCGTCCACCGCGCTGCTCGACGCGCTCTCGTACGAAGGCGAGATCACGGCGGCCACGATCGACGGCCAGACGTACGACCTCGTCGAAGGCACCGCGTTCGCCGGGGCGGACTCGAACACGATCGACGGGTCGCTGTCGCGCATCCCGGACGGTCGGGACACGAACGACGCCGCATCCGACTGGGCGTTCACGCAGACCAAGACGCCGGGCGCCGCGAACGTCGCGTCGCCGTAGCGCTCACGAGCCTCCCGCGTCCGGCCGCCGGCGCCGGGCGCGGGAGCGCTCGCGGCGCGCGAGCCGCTCCTCGAGCTCGGCGAGCTCCCGCTGAAGCTCGCGGTAGCTCCGCAGGCGCTCAGGGTCGAGCGTGCCCGCCTCGATCGCCGCCGCCACGGCGCAACCGGGCTCGCCCTCGTGCCGGCAGTCGGAAAACTTGCACTGCGCCGCGAGCTCCACGACGTCCTCGAACGCGTCCTCGAGGCCCTCGTCCGCGAGCCAGAGGTGGAGCTCGCGCATGCCCGGGTTGTCGACGACCAGCCCGCCCCCGGGGAGCACGATCAGCTCGCGGCGCGTGGTCGTGTGGCGGCCCGAGCCGTCACGCGCGACGTCGCCCGTCTCCAGCCGCTCGTCGCCCGCGAGCGCGTTCACGAGCGTCGACTTCCCTGCGCCCGACGGGCCGAGGAGCGCTCCCGTCACGCCGGGCCCGAGATATCCGCGAACCGTGTCGAGCCCGGCTTCAGTGCGGGAGGAGATCGCATGCACCGCGACCTCGCCGAGATCGCCGAGCTCGCCGATGACACGCTCGGGATCCGGCTCGAGGTCGGCTTTCGTGAAGAGGATCACCGGTCGCGCGCCGCTCTCCCAGACGAGCGTGAGGTAGCGCTCCAGCAGTCGGGTGCTCGGATCCCCGGTGAGCGGGACGACGAGGAAGACGACGTCGACGTTGGCGGCCACGACCTGCTCCCGCGCGATGTCTGCGCCGGGGTCGTGAGCCGCGCGGCGCGAGAATTTCGTGCGCCGCGGGAGCACGGCTCTGATCACGGGGGCGTCACGCGCGCTCGGCTCGAGCGCGACCCAGTCTCCGACCGCCGGCAGCTCTGCGGTGTCCTGGTCGCGGCGCGCCCTGCCCGGGAGGCGGGCGCGGGTCTCGCCGTCCTCCGTGAGCACGTCGTACGCGCCGCGGTGCGGGACCGCTACCCGGCCCGGGATCAGGCCTTCGGCGCGATGCTCCTCGAACGCGGCGCTCCAACCGTCGTCCCAGCCGAGCGTCGCCAGCTCCGGCACGCTCGCCCGTTACCTCTCGAGGGCGCGCGCGAGCGCCGCGTCGAGGTCGGGATACCGGAACGTGAAGCCCGCGTCGAGCAGGCGGGCGGGGAGGGCGCGCTGGCCGTCGAGCAGCGCCTCCTGTCCCATCTCGCCGAACGCCGTCCTGACCGCGAACGCGGGCAGCGGGAAGACCGTCGGGCGGTGAAGCGCGGTGCCGAGTGCCTTCACGAACCGGGCGTTCGTCGCCGGGTTCGGGGAGCAGAGATTGACGATCCCTCGAAGGTCGTGCTCGAGGGCGAACCGATACGTCTCGACGACGTCGTCGAGCGCGACCCAGCTCCACCACTGCTTCCCGCTTCCGACGCGTCCGCCGAGCCCCAGCCTGAACGGGAGGAGCAGGCGCTCGAGCGCGCCGCCGGCACTCGAGAGGACGATGCCCTGCCGGAAGCCCACGACGCGGACGCCCGCCTCGCGCGCCGGCTCGGCAGCGTTCTCCCACGCCCGGCCGACGTCGGCGAGGAAGCCGGAGCCGAGCGCCGACTCCTCGGTGAGGATCTCGTCGCCGCGATCGCCGTAGATCCCGACGCCGCCCGCGCACACGAGCGCCGGATGGGGGTCGAGCTCGGCCGCCACCCGGGCGAGGAGGCTCGTCGCGGCTACCCGCGACTCGAGGATCTCGGCTCTGCGCTTTTCGTTCCAGCGGCGGCCGATGTTCGCGCCGGTGAGGTTCACGATCGCGTCGACGCCGGTCAGCAGCGCCGGGTCGAGGGCCCCGTCGGTCGGGTTCCAGAAGATCTCGTCGGGGCCGGCCGGCTCGCGCCGCACGAGCCGGAGGACGTCGTGCCCTGCTGACGCGAGCGCCGGGACGAGAGCGGATCCGATGAGCCCCGACGCGCCGGAGACGACAACCTTCATGCTCCCGGATTGTGTCAGCCTCCGAGCCGCAGCCGTCGGCGACGCGGACGCCCGAACCGCGCATCCGCGACGGCGTGCGCGCCGCACTCCCGCTCGCGCCGAGCCCGATCCTCTTCGGCCTCTCTTTCGGGGTCCTCGCGAAGACGGCCGGAATGGGCTTCGGTGCCGCGGTCGTCATGTCCGCGACGACGTTCGCCGGCGCCTCCCAGTTCGCCGCGGTGTCGGTTCTCGACGCGGGCGGGACCGTCCTCGCCGCGATCGCCGCTGCCGTGTTCCTCAACGCGCGCTACATGGCGATCAGCATCACGGTGGCGTCGATCTTCCCCGGCGGGAAGCTCCGTCGGACCCTCGAGTCGCAGTCCATCGTCGACGAGTCGTGGGCGCTGGCGGGTCGGGGCGGCGGACGGTTCGAGCGGTCGATCCTCGTCGGGTCCGGGATCGTCTTCTACGTCCTGTGGGTCACGAGCACGGCCGCGGGGACGTTCGTCGGCGACCTCCTCGACAATCCGGACGCGCTCGGCCTCGATGCGGCGTTCGCGGCGCTCTTCCTCGCGATTCTCGTCCCGTACCTGAAGGAGCGGAGATCGATTCAGGCGGCCGCACTCGCGGCGGCGATCACGCTCGTGTTCACGCCTGTCGCGCCGGCGGGTGTCCCGATCGTCGCGGCGGCGGCGGCCTGCTTGCTGGGGTTGCGGCGATGACCTTCTGGATCGTCGTCCTCGTCGTCGGCGCAGCCACGATCGCGTTCAAGGCCTCCGGGCCGGTGCTCCTCGGGCGCAAGCCGCTCGGCCCGCGCGTGCAGTCGGTCGTCGATCTCCTGGCGCCGGTGATGCTCGCCGCGCTCGTCGTGACACAGATGCTCGGCGGCGACGAGGAGATCGTCATCGACGCCCGCGTGCCCGGTGTCGCTGCGGCCGCCGTTGCGATCTGGCGCGGCGTGCCGCTGATCGTGGCGATGGTGATCGCCGGTCTCGTGACCGCGCTACTGCGTGCGGCGGGGGCGAGCTAGGCCTCGCGTCGAGGCACGCGCGCGCGCCAGAACACCGCGATCGCGCCGATTGCCTCGGCGACGAGGCTGAGCACGCCGATCAGGAGGAGCCACAGTCGAAAGTGCCGCATACGAGCGGTGATCGGATGCAGCAGACTCGGGCTTGAGGGCCGGCTTCGACGCAGCGTTTTCACGATTCCGACTGTTCCCCATTTTCCGCTTGGCCAACCGTTGCTCAGCTCGGCGGCCGGAAGACCGCGAACGGATCGGTGACCTCGAGCCGGCTCGTCCGGAAGCGGAAGACCTCCGCCGGCCGCCCGCCCGCGGGGCCGTGGGCGCGCCGCTCGCCAGTCGGCACGAGCACGCCCCGCCGGAGGAGCACGCGCTTGAGGTTCGTCGCGGAGACGTCGTAACCGAGCGCGGCCGCGTAGATGTCGCGCAGCTCGGCGAGCGTGAAGGTCGGCGGCGCCAGGGCGAAGCCCACGTTCGAGTACGAGAGCTTCCCGCGCAGGCGTTCCCTGCCCGCGAGCACGATCGCACCGTGGTCGAACGCCGTCTCCGGCAGCGCGTCCACGGGATGCCAGCGTGTGTCCGCCGGGACGCGCGGGTCGATCCCGAGCGGCACGAGGCCGAGATACGCGGTCGCCAGCTCCCACCGGCCGGGATGCCGATCCGGATCGCTCCACGTGCCGAGCTGCTCGAGGTGCGCGACCTCGCTCACGTCGACCTTCGTCTCGAGGTGGCGAAGGATGGACTCCTCGAGCGTCTCGCCCTCGCCGAGTACGCCGCCGGGAAGCGACCAGGCGCCGCGAAACGGCTCACGCGCGCGCTCCCACAGGAGCACCTGGAGCACGTCGTCGCGAACCTGGAAGACGACCGCGAGTGCGGCATGCGCGGGGAGTGATGTCGAGGTGGTAGACTCGGGCACGAGGTTATTGCCTCAGAGGCGAAAACTACCATGAACCGGCAACCCGAGAGCCTTCGAAACCACCCGGTCGACCTCCTCGTCGTCGGCGGCGGTGTCGCCGGGCTCTTCGCCGCTCTCTGCGCCGCCTCCGAGGGGCGCGTGCTCGTCCTCGCGAAAGGCCCGCTCCTCGCGTCGACCAGCTCGCTGGCGCAGGGCGGCATCGCAGCCGCCGTCGGCGTCGACGACTCGCCGGACCTCCACGCCGAGGACACGCTGCGGACCGGGCGGGGGCTCTCGCGGCCGACCGCGGTCGCGGCGCTCACCGGCGAGGCGGCCGCGCGGATTCGCGATCTCGTCGAGCTCGGGGTCGAGTTCGACGACGACCTCGGGCTCGAGGGCGGGCACAGCCGCCGTCGCGTCGTGCACGCGGGCGGCGCGGCGACCGGAGACCGCGTCGCGCGGCGGCTCGCCGAGCGCGTGCTGGCGCATCCGGCGATCGAGGTCGCCGAGGGCGAGCGCATGCAGGCGGTCTGGCGCGACGGCGACCGCTGCGCAGGCGTCGTCACCGACCGGCGGGCGGTGCCCGCGCGCGCGACCCTTCTCGCGACAGGCGGTGCGGCGGCGCTTTGGCAGCGGACGACGAACCCTCCGGGCGCGGTGGGCGACGGGATCGCCGCCGCGTACCGCGCGGGCGCGGCCGTTGCGGACCTCGAGTTCACGCAGTTCCATCCGACGACGCTCGTGGACTCGTCGCTCCTGCTCTCGGAGGCGCTTCGTGGCGAGGGCGCGCTGCTCCTCGACGAGCGGGGCGAGCGCTTCACGGACGAGCTCGCCCCGCGGGACGTCGTTGCCCGCGAGATCGCCGCGCGCGGCACCGCGCTCCTCGACCTGCGGGAGATCGACCGCGAGCGCTTCCCCGGGCTCATGGGCCGGCTCGTCGAGCAGGGCTACGACCCCGCCGAGACGCCCATCCCGGTCGCGCCGGCTGCGCATTACACGATCGGCGGGATCGTCACCGATCTCGATGGCCGGAGCGAGCTCCCGGGCCTGTACGTGGCGGGTGAGTGTGCCGCGACCGGCGTGCACGGGGCTAACCGGCTCGCATCGAACTCGCTGCTCGAGTGTCTCGTCTTCGGCCGGCGCGCAGCGCTCGCAGCGCTGGCCGAGCCAGGCCCGCTGCCTCGTGATCTCCCGCAGGACGCACCGGCTCCCGAGCTCGTGACCGACTGGCTTCGGCGCGCGCTCTGGCGCGACGGCGGCCTGGTGCGCGATGCCGCCGGTCTCGAGCGGCTTCGCTCGGCTCCCCACCTGCTCACGCGTCTCATCGTCGACACCGCGCTCGTCCGGGAGGAGAGCCGCGGTGCCCACTTCCGCGTCGACTTCCCCTCGGAGGAAGACGCCTTCGAGCGGCACGTCGTCCTTCGCCGCGGATCCGACCCCGCCCTGGAGACATGGCTGTAGCGGTCGACACCCTCGAGCGCATCGTCGCCGCCGCGCTCGCCGAGGACGTCGGCACCGGGGACGTCACGACCGATGCGACCGTGGACGCGAGCGCGCGCGGCACCGCTCAGCTCCTCGTGAAGGAGCCGGGCGTCGTGTGCGGGCTCGAGGTCGCTGCGGAGGTGTTCCGCACGCTCGATCGCGACGTCCACTTCGAGCCGCTCGTCGATGACGGCTCATGGGTCGACGGCCCGACCGAGGTCGCGACCGTCGCGGGCCCGCTGCGCGCGATCCTGACGGGCGAGCGCACGGCGCTCAACTTCCTCGGCCGGCTCTCCGGGATCGCGACGCTGACCCGCCGCTACGTCGACGCGGTCGCCGGTACGGGAGCCGCGATCCTCGACACGCGCAAGACCACTCCCGGCCTGCGCGCGTTCGAGAAGCAGGCCGTCGCCGCCGGCGGAGGCCGCAACCATCGCTTCGGCCTTTACGACGGCGTGCTGATCAAGGACAACCACCTGCGCGCGGCCGGCTCGGTCGGCTCCGCCGTCGAGCGCGCACGTGCGGCCACCGACCTGCCGATCGAGGTCGAGTGCGACACGCTCGACGAGGTCGCCGAAGCCCTCGACGCGGGCGTCGACGCGATCCTCCTCGACAACATGACTCCGGACGGCCTCCTCGCGGCGGTCGTCCTCACGAGCGGCCGTGCGCGGCTCGAAGCCTCCGGCGGCATCACGCTCGAGAACGTCCGCGCGGTCGCGGAGACCGGGGTGGACGAGATCTCGATCGGCGCCCTCACGCACTCCGCTCGCTCACTCGACGTCTCACTGGAGCTCACATGACCACGTTGGAGATCACAACCATGCAGGAGGAGATCCGCGCGCTCGCCGCCGAGCGCGACACGGTGATCCTCGCCCACAACTACCAGGTGCCGGAAGTCCAGGACGTGGCGGACTTCGTCGGAGACTCGCTCGGGCTCTCGCACGAGGCGGCTCGCACCGACGCGGAGGCGATCGCGTTCTGTGGCGTCCACTTCATGGCCGAGACGGCCGCGATCCTCTGCCCCGAGAAGACGGTGCTCATCCCCGACCTCGACGCCGGCTGCTCGCTCGCGGCGTCGATCAGCGCCGACCAGCTGCGCACGTGGAAGGCCGAGAACCCGGGGGCCGTCGTCGTGTCGTACGTGAACACAACCGCCGAGGTCAAGGCCGAGAGCGACTACTGCTGCACGTCGGGGAACGCGAAGGCGATCATCGACTCGATCCCCGAGGACACCGAGATCCTGTTCCTGCCGGACATGTACCTCGGGCTCTGGCTCGAGAAGGTGACCGGGCGCACGCTCCGGATCTGGATGGGCGAGTGCCACGTGCACGCCGGCATCCGGCCGCAGGACATCCAGAAATGGCAAGACGACGCGCCGGACGCGGAGCTGCTCGTGCACCCGGAGTGCGGGTGCGCGAGCCAGTGCATGGCGTTCGGGAACGGCCGCACGCACATCCTCTCGACCGAGGGCATGATCCGCTTCGCGCGGCAGTCGCCGAAGGAGCGGTTCCTCGTCGCGACGGAGACCGGGATCATCCATCGCCTGAACAAGGAAGCGCCGGAGAAGCGCTTCGAGGCCGTGTCCGAGAAGGCCATCTGCCGGTACATGAAGATGATCACGCTCGAGAAGCTCCGCGACTCCCTGCGCGAGTGGAAGCACGTCGTAACGGTGGAGCCGGAAATCGCGGCCCGCGCCCGAGGCGCTATCGACCGCATGGTCGCGATTACGTAGGGGCGAGGCTTGCCTCGCCTCCAGCTCAGCCCCGCGGAGCGCGCGTTCCTCGAGAGCCCGTTCGTCGGGACGATCACGGACCTGCGGCCCGACGGCTCGCCGCACACGACGGTCGTCTGGGTCGACGTCGACGACGACGGCGTCTCGTTCAATACCGCCTACGGGAGGGCGAAGCCGCGCTACATCGCCGACGACGCGCGCGTCTCGCTCACCGTCGTCGATCCGGGCGACCCGTACCGCTGGATCGTCGTCGACGGCGCTGCCGAGCTGGTCGACGAGGGCGCTGACGACCAGATCGACCGCCTGGCGAAGAAGTACATCGGCCGGGACTCGTACCCGTTCCGCGCGCCGGGCGAGCAGCGCGTGACCGTCCGGATCACGCCGCGACGGATCGAGAGTCGCGGCCTCGCCGACGAGTGAGCGAGCTGCGGGGGACCGCCGCGTGGCGCCAGCACGGCGCCCGCGAGGGGCTCGAGGTCGTGTTCCCCGTGCGCGACGGCGGCGGCTATCGCTTCGAAGGTCACGTGACGGCCGTCGAGGAGGGCGTCGCCTGGAGTGTCCGGTACACACTGGTGGTGAACGAGGGCTGGGCTACTTGCTCGGCACGCGTCGTCAGCCGGTGGGCGGACGGTCTCCGAGAGCTGACGATCGAGCGCGACGGGCGCGGCCGCTGGCTCGTCGACGGTCGCCACGGTGCCGCGCTTGACGGCTGCGAGGACGTCGACCTCGAGGCCTCGGTGCTCACGAATGCCTTCCCGGTGCACCGACTCGCGCTCGAGGTCGGGGAGCACTCCGAGGCTCCCGCCGTCTACGTCCGTGCGCCCGACCTGCGCGTGGAGCGCCTTGAGCAGCGGTACCTGCGGCTCCCCGATGCGGACGGCAGAGCGCGCTTCGACTACGAGTCGCCCGCGTTCGACTACCGGGCCGTACTCGTGTACGACGAGGGCGGCCTCGTTCTCGACTACCCGGGAATCGCAGCGCGGCTTGCCTAGGCGACCCGAACCGAGTGCACCGGCGGGAGGTTCGTCGCCGCGCTGAACCACGACGCGCCCGCGTCGGACGAGCCGAAGACGTCGCCCGACGTCGCCCCGAAGAAGAGGCTCATCGACTCGCCGGAGCCCTCGCGTGCGAACGCCTGGCGCAGGATCGTGAGGTAGGCGTCCTCCTGCGGCAACCCGTCGCCGCGTGCGGTCCACGATGCACCCGCGTCGCGCGTCTCGTAGACGCGCACGCGTCCGTCCGGAGTCACGCGATCCAGGTCGGCGACGAGCGGGATGACGTACGCGCTGTCCGGGTCGTCCGGATCGATGACCATCGGGAAGCCGAAGTCGGACGGCAGTCCCTCCGCGATGCTCACCCAGGTCTCGCCCGCGTCGTCGGAGCGGTACACGCCCCCGTGGAACTGCATGAAGAGCCGCTCGGGACGAGTCGGCGACCGGTGCATGTTGTGGACGCAGAGGTCGATCGTGTCCTCGCGCTTCTCCTCGGGCATGTACCGCGGGTAGAGGCCCTTGTTGCCGTGCCGCCAGGTCTGCCCGCCGTCGTCCGACAGCCAGACCCCGACCGCGGAGATCGCCATTGCGATCCGCTGCGGGTCGCCCGGCCAGGTCGCGATCGAGTGCAGGCACATCCCGCCCGCACCGGGACTCCAGTCCGGTCGCGTCGGCTGGTCCCAGAACGACTTGTTGAGCTCCCATGTCAGACCACCGTCGCGGCTCTCGAAGAGAACGCCTGGCGCGCCGCCCGCGTAGAGCAGTCCGTCTTCCTCGCCGGGCACGACCGTCCACAGCCGCTCGAGCGGCTTCTCCTGATCTTCGGGCAACGCGACGCCCTCCGCCTGCTGCCACTCCTCTGCGAGATCCTCGGTGTAGAAGACCTTCGGCCCGTAGAACGCCGACGTCACACACGCGAGGTAGCGGCCGCTCCGCGGGTCGCGCATCGCGAACTCGACCGGTTCGCCGGCGAACGCGCGCGAGGTGATCTCGAACGTGCCGCCGTCGCCCTCGAGCGCGAACAGGCCCTTCTTCGTTCCGACGAGAAGCTGTGTCATGCCTCAACCTCCGCTGATCGATGGGATCACGTGGATGCGGTCGTCGGCGGAGAGCGCCGTCTCTTCTCGGCTCTTCTCGCCGTTGACGAACACGTTGATGTGCTCGCGGATCGTCGTCTGCTCGTCGAGGATCCAGCCGGCGATCGCCGGGTGCTCGCGCTCGAGCGCGCGGAGGACGTCGCGGACGGTCGCGCCGTCCACCTGGAGCTCCCTTCTGCCGCCCGCGAGCTCGGAGAGCGGGGCGCGCAGCCTCACTACGGCCATGGGCCGATCCTAGAACGCATCACTGGTTAGACGACGAACCGGGGGCAGACTCATCGACAGGCTTCAGCTCGAGGACGCCGTGCGGTGCTCCGTACTCCTCGAGCTTCGCGAGGAAGGGCCCCGGCGGGAATGCCTCGGGGCCGAGCACCCCAACGCCCTTCCAGTCGCCCGAGGCGAGGAGCTCCAGCGCGATCACCGGGTTGATCGCCGTCTGCCAGACGACCGCCTGCGAGCCGTACTCGCGCATGGTCTCCTCGTTGTCGACCACGTGGTAGAGGTAGGTCTTCCGCGGCGCGCCGTCCTTGTCCAGCCCCGTCACGAGCGTGCCGGCGCACGTCTTCCCGGACATCCGGTCCCCGAGCGTCGCCGGGTCCGGTAGGCCTGCGGCGACGACGTCGCGCGGCGCGACCTCGACGCCCTTCACGGAGATCTTCTCCTTCGAGTCGAGCCCGAGCTTCTGCAGCGTCTTGAGCACCTCGATGAACTCGTCGCCGAGCCCGTACTTGAAGGTGACCCGCTTGCACTCGATCCAGCGCGGCACGAGCAGGACCTCCTCGTGCTCGACGTTCACGCACTCGACGGGGCCGATGCCCTCGGGGAAGTCGAACGTCTCCGGCTCCGAGAAGGGCGCGGTCGTGTACCAGCCGCGCTCGTACTCCCAGATGACGGGCGGGTTCAGGCACTCCTCGATCGTCGTCCAGATCGAGAAGGTCGGTGCGAAGTCGTAGCCCTCGACGACGAGGTTGGCGCCGTCGCGAATGCCGATCTCGTCGATCTCCGAGAAGAGCTCGTCTGCGGCATGTCGCGCGAAGACGTCCGCCGCGCCCGGCTCGACGCCGATGCCGACAAGCGCGAGAAGTCTCTTGGCCTCCCAGTTGGCGGCGCGCCCGAACTGGTAGTCGCCGAGCTTCACGCCGACCTCCTCGAACGGCCGCTCCGGATGCGGCTCTGAGAGCGTCATCGCCATGTCGAGGTACGTGACCCCCGTGTCGAAGCACGCGTCGAAGATGGGCACGTTGAAGAGCGGGTCGACGGAGTTCAGCACCGCGTCGGCGCCCGTCTCGCGGATCAGACGCACGACGTCGTCCTTGCTGGACGCGTCGATGCGGTGGGCACTGAAGCGTCCGTCGTCGAGGCTCGCGACGACCGACTCGGGCCGCGACGGGTCGTAGTCCGCGAGCGCGCAGCGCTCGAAGAACGAGCGGCGGCGCGCAATCGACGCGAACGCCGACCCGACGCCGCCGGTTCCGACGACGAGGATCCTCACGGCGCGACGGGTTCTACCTGAACGCAGGCCAGGTTGTACGCTCACCGGACTACCAGGAACGGAGGTCCGCGGTGAGCGTGTCGGTAACCCAGCAGAAGCAGTTCATCGGCGGCGAGTTCGTCGAATCGGCGTCGGGCGAGACGATGGAGATCCTGAATCCGGCGACCGGCGAGGTGATCGCCGAGGTACCGCGCGGCAGCGCCGAGGACGTCGATCGCGCGGTCGCGGCCGCGCAGAAGGCGTGGAGCGAGTGGCAGGGGAAGACCCCGAAGGACCGGATGGAGCTCCTGCTCGCGCTCGCGGACGTCATCGACGAGAACGCCGAGGAGCTCGCGCGGCTCGAGTCCGTGAACGTCGGCAAGCCGTGGTGGGTCGCGAAGGACGAGCCGCCCGCGATGTCGGACTGCCTCCGCTTCTTCGCAGGCGCGGCCCGGAACCTCGAAGGCAAGTCGGCCGGCGAGTACGTCGAGGGCTACACGTCGATGATCCGGCGCGAGCCGCTCGGGATCGTGGCCGGCATCTGCCCCTGGAACTACCCGCTGTACATGGCGATCTGGAAGATCGGCCCCGCGCTCGCCGCGGGCAACGTCCAGATCATCAAGCCGGCGGAGCAGACGCCGCTGACGCTTCTGCGCCTCATGGAGCTCGCGCAGGAGGCGATCCCGGCGGGCGTGCTCCAGGTCGTGACCGGCGACGGGGTGCCCGCGGGCGACGCGCTCGTGAAGCATCCCGACATCCGCCTCGTGTCGCTCACCGGCGACACGGCGACGGGGAAACTCATCGCGAAGAACGCCGCCGACACGGTCAAGCGGCTGCACCTCGAGCTCGGCGGGAAGGCGCCGATGGTCGTGCTCGACGACGCCGACCCGGCCACGGTCGCGGAGGCGGTCAAGATCGGCGGCTACTTCAACTCCGGCCAGGACTGCACCGCTTCGTCGCGCATCCTCGTCGCGGGCGGCATCTACGACGACGTCCTCTCCGAGTCGGTCAAGGCCGTCGAAGGCATGTCCGTCGGCGACCCGTCGACGGACGACGACATCGAGATGGGCCCGGTCATCTCGCAGGAGCAGCAGGAGCGAGTCCTCGGCTTCCTCGAGCGCGCGACCGACGCGAAGGCAACCATCGTCACCGGCGGCGGCGCACTCGGCGAGCGCGGCTTCTTCGTGAAGCCGACGATCGTCGCCGACGTCGGCCAGGACGCGGAGATCGTTCAGAACGAGGTCTTCGGCCCGGTCGTCACCGTCCAGCCGTTCTCCTCGGACGACGAGGCGATCGAGATGGCGAACGGCGTTCGCTACGGCCTCGCGGCGTCGGTGTTCTCGGAGAACGTCGGGCGCGCGATGAAGGTGGCGGCGAAGCTCGACTTCGGGACGGTCTGGATCAACGAGCACCTGTTCCCGCTCACGCCCGAGATGCCGCACGGCGGCTTCAAGGAGTCCGGCTACGGCAAGGACATGTCGATCTACTCGATGGAGGAGTACACCCGGGTCAAGCACGTCGTCGTGAAGCTCGCGGAGTGAGCATCGTCCATTGCGGCGCGGTTCGATAGCGCTTACGCTCGCGCGATGAACACGGCCGAGGAGGTCGTGGTCGCCGACGTGCGGCTCGAGAACGTCGTCAAGAAGTTCGACGGCGTGGTTGCGGTCGACGGGATCACGGTGGACGTGCCGCGGGGGGCGTTCTTCGCCTTCCTCGGGCCCTCGGGCTGCGGCAAGACGACGACGCTGCGCTTGATCGGCGGCTTCGAGGAGCCGACTGCCGGACGGATCCTCCTCGGCGATCAGGACGTCGTCGGCGTGCCCCCGTACAAGCGCGACGTCAACACCGTGTTCCAGAGCTACGCGCTCTTTCCGCACATGTCGATCGAGAGCAACGTCGCGTTCGGGCTCGAGCGGAGAGGCGTCTCGAAGGAGGAGCGCAGCGGCCGCGTGAACGAGATCCTCGAGCTCGTCGGCCTGACCGGCTACGCGAGGCGCAGGCCGAAGCAGCTCTCCGGCGGTCAGCAGCAGCGCGTGGCGCTCGCCCGGGCGCTCGTCAACCAACCGCGCGTCCTGCTCCTCGACGAGCCGCTCGGCGCGCTCGACCTCAAGCTCCGCAAGCAGCTGCAGCTCGAGCTGAAGCGCATCCAGGCCGAGGTCGGCATCACGTTCGTGCACGTCACGCACGACCAGGAGGAGGCGATGACGATGGCGGATGCGATCGCGGTCATGAACCGTGGCCGCATCGAGCAGCTCGGCCCGCCGCAGGAGCTGTACGAGCGTCCCGCGACCGCGTTCGTCGCGGGCTTCCTCGGAGTCTCGAACCTGCTCGCGGGCACCGTCGAGGGCCCGGACGCGGTCCGGCTCGAGAGCGGTGAGGTCGTCCGTGCGCGCGTGAACGGGCGCACCGGGCAGGTCGCCGCCGGAGTGCGGCCGGAGAAGATCGCGATCGGCCCGCGCGGAGGCGCGAACCAGCTGCACGGGACCGTCGTCGAGACCGCGTACCTGGGAGTCGCGACGCAGGTCGTCGTGCGGACGCACGCGGGGACCGTGCAGGTCTTCGCGCAGAACATCGACACCGGAGCGCGCATCCCGGGCCGCGGCCTGCCGGTGACGCTCAGCTGGAGCCCGGAGGCGACGTTCGTCGTCGCCCGAGAGGCGCAACCCGAAGAGGAGGGGATATGAACGGGAGGATCACCAGGGACGAGCTTCTGCGCCGCGGCGCCGCCGCAGGCGTGTTGCTCTCGTTCCCCTCGCTCCTCGCCGCCTGCGGCGGCGGAGGCGGCGCGGAGGGCGGCGGCGAGCTGAAAGACGTCCTCAACTTCGCGAACTGGGAGCTCTACATCGACACGCCCGCGACGTTGAAGGCCGCCGGCATCGACAAGCCCACGACGCTCCAGCAGTTCACGACGGAGACGGGTATCAAGGTCAACTACTTCGAGGACGTGATCTCGAACTCCGAGTACTTCGCGACCGTCCAGGGACGTCTTCGCCAGGGTCAGGGCATCGACCGCGACATCATCGTCTCGACCGACAACGACCGCTTTCTCGGCGAGTACCTGGACAACGACTGGGCGCTGAAGCTCGACAAGAGCCTCATCCCGAACATCTCGAACCTCATCGACGCGCAGGCGAGCCCGCCGTTCGACCCGAACCGGGAGTTCACGCTCCCCTGGTTCTCGGGGATGGACGGGATCGCCTGGAACGAGGAGGTCACCGGGCCGGTGACCACCGTGACGCAGCTCCTCGAAGACCCGAAGCTCAAGGGCAAGGTGGGCGTCTGGAACTCGATGGGCGACACGCTCGGGCTCGTCATGCTCGAGAACGGCGACGATCCCACCAAGGTCACGGACGAGACGTTCGACCGGGCGCTCGCCGTAATCCAGGACGCGGTCGACCGCGATCAGATCCGCCGCTTCTACGGGAACGACTACGCGCAGCCGCTCGCGAGAGGCGACCTGGCGGCCAGCATGGCGTGGTCCGGCGACATCCTCAACCTGGGCGACCCGAAGATCAAATGGACGATTGCCGAGAAGGGCGGGATCATCTGGACGGACAACATGCTCATCCCGCTCGGCGGCAGCGTGCCGACGGCCTCGACGTTCATGAACTTCGTCTACGACCCGAAGATCGCGGCCCAGCTTTCCCTCGGAGGGAACTACATCTCCTCGGTCAAGGGCGTGAAGGAGGAGGCCGCGAAGCTCAACCCCGATGCCGCTGCGAACACGCTCGCCTTCCCGACCGACGACATGCTCTCCCAGATGCAGCAGAACGACCCCACGATGTTCACCAACCCCGACTACGAGAAGAGGTGGCTCGAGGTCCAGGGCAAGTAGGACGGCGAGATGGGCGCGTTCTTCCACCGACATCCGGGTTTCACTCCCTACCTGCTACTCGCGCCCGGGATCCTGTGGCTCGTCGTGTTCTTCCTGGTGCCTCTCGTCTTCCTCGGGTACCAGTCGCTGCAGTCGGGTCTGTTCCCGAACTTCGAGTTCACGTGGGAGTTCTCGAACTTCACGGACGGCATCCGCGACTACCGGGAGCAGCTCGTTCGCTCGTTCCTGTACGCCGGGATCGCGACGGTCGCGTGTCTCGTGCTCGCGTACCCGCTCGTTTACTGGATCGCGTTCCGTGCGGGGCCGTGGCGCAACCTCTTCCTGCTCTTCATCGTCGCGCCGTTCTTCGTCACGTACCTCGTCCGGACGCTCGCGTGGCTGAACATCCTGGCGGACGAGGGGCCCGTCGTCGGGCTCCTCCGCTCGATCAACGTGCTCGACGAGGACGGCCGACTGCTGGCGACGACGTTCGCCGTCGTGTCGGGCATCACCTACAACTTCTTCCCCTTCATGGCGCTCCCGGTCTACGTCTCGCTCGAGCAGATCGACCCGAGACTGCTCGAGGCCGCGAAGGACCTGTACGCGTCGCCGACGCAGGCGTTCCTCCGGGTGACGCTGCCGCTGTCGGCGCCCGGGATCGTCGCCGGCACCCTCCTTACCTTCATCCCCGCAGCCGGGGACTTCATCAACGCGGCCCTCCTCGGGACGCCGAGCCAGGCAATGATCGGAAACGTCATCCAGGCGAAGTTCCTCGAGTCCCTCGACTATCCCGGTGCGGCGTCCCTCTCGTTCATCCTCATGGGGCTGATCCTCCTCTCGCTCCTTGTCTACGCGCGCATCGTCGGCTCGGAGCGGCTGACCGGCTGATGCGCTTCGTGAAGCGTCATGCGCTCACGGCGTACGCCTTCCTCGCGGTCGGCTACCTGATGCTGCCGATCGCCGTGGTCATCCTCTTCTCCTTCAACAAGCCCGCCGGGCGCTTCAACTACGTCTGGGAGGAGTTCACCCTCGACAACTGGGTCAACTGGAACGCCGTGCTCGGCATCCAGGACGCGATCATCACCTCGCTCGAGGTCGGGCTTCTCGCGACCCTCGTCGCGACCGCGCTGGGCACGCTCATCGCCCTGGCGATCGTGCGTCATCGCTTCGTCGGGCGCGGCACGACGAACGTGCTCATCTTCGTCCCGATGGCGACGCCGGAGATCGTCCTCGGCGCGTCCCTGCTGACCCTCTTCCTGAATTCGACCGCCGTCTTCCAGCTCGGTTTCTGGGCCATCTTCATCGCGCACGTCATGTTCATCGTGAGCTTCATCGTCGTGACGGTGAAGGCCCGGCTCATCGGGTTCGACCGGCACCTCGAGGAGGCCGCGATGGACCTCGGCGCGAACGAGTGGGTGACGTTCCAGAAGGTCACACTGCCGTTGCTCGCGCCCGCGATGCTCGCGGCGGCGCTGCTCGGGTTCGCGCTGTCGATCGACGACTTCGTGATCACGTACTTCGTCGCCGGCGGCGAGCAGACGTTCCCGGTCTTCGTCTGGGGCATCGCACGGGTCTCCGTGCCACCGCAGGTGAACGTCGTCGCGAGCGCGATCTTCCTGATAGCCATTGCGATCGCGCTCGGTAATGTCATCTGGGAGTATCGAAGCGCAAAACGGACCCGAGGAGCCACATGAGCGTGACGTCGATCGACCTCCAGAAAGCGGCCAAGGAGCACCTGTGGATGCACTTCACCCGCATGGGCGAGTACGCGACGCACGACGTCCCGATCATCGTCCGCGGCGACGGCTGCTACCTCGAGGACGCGGGCGGGAAGCGGTATCTCGACGCGCTCGCCGGCCTCTTCTCGGTCAACATCGGCTACTCGTTCGGCGACGAGATCGGGCAGGCCGCGCACGAGCAGATGCGCGAGCTGCCCTTCTACACGAACTGGTCGTATGCGCATCCGCGTGCGGTCGAGCTCGCGGCCGAGGTCGCGTCGCTCGCGCCCGGCGACCTCTCCCGCGTGTTCTTCTGCAACGGCGGCTCCGAGGCCGTCGACTCCGCGTGGAAGCTCGCGCGCCAGTACTACCAGGCGCGCGGCGAGTCGAGCCGCCGGCGGGCGGCGACCGCCGAGCCCGCGACCCGCCACGACGAGCTCGTCGGCACGCCGACGCCTCGCCGGTACAAGGCGATCGCACGCCACATCGCCTACCACGGCACGACCTTCGGCGCGCTCGCGATCAACGGCATCCCCGCCCTCCGCGAGCCGTTCGAGCCGCTCGTGCCCGAGGTGCGGCACGTGTCGAACACGAACCGCTACCACCGCCCGCCGGAGGAGACCGAGGAGCAGTTCACGCGCTTCCTGCTCGACGAGCTCGAGCAGGCGATCCTGTCCATGGGCCCCGAGACCGTCTGCCTCGTGCACATGGAGCCGGTGCAGAACGCGGGCGGCTGCTTCACGCCGCCGGCCGGATACTGGCAGGGCGTGCGCGAGATCTGCACGCGCTACGAGATCCTGCTTTCGGCCGACGAGGTCATCACCGCCTTCGGGCGGGTCGGCTACTGGTTCGGCTCGGAGCGCTACGACATCCGGCCGGACATCGTCACGTCGGCGAAGGGGCTTTCCTCGTCATACGCCGCGATCGGGGCCGTGATCGCGACGAACGACGTCGTCGAGCCCTTCCTCGAGGCGTCCTCGATGTTCTCGCACGGAATCACGTTCGGCGGCCATCCGGTGCAGTGTGCGATCGCGCTCAAGAACATCGAGATCATGAAGCGCGAGCGGATCGTCGAGCGCGTACGTGAGAACGAGGACGCATTCAGGGCAACCCTGGCGCAGCTCCTCGACCTCCCGATCGTCGGTGACCTCCGCGGCACCGGTTACTTCTGGGCGCTCGAGCTCGTGAAGGACAAGGACTCGCGCGAGACGTTCAGTGACGCCGAGTGCGAGTGGCTGCTGCGCGAGTATCTCTCGAACGCGCTCTTCGAGGCGGGCATGATCTGCCGCGCCGACGATCGCGGCGACCCCGTGATCCAGATCTCGCCGCCGCTGGTCGCGGGCCAGGCCGAGTTCGACGAGATCGTCCGCATCCTCGGCGAGGTGCTCGCCGAGGCGACGCGGCTGCTCCGCGCCTAAGCCCTCAGGCGTCCCGCGCGCAGCGAAAGCCGGAGAAGATCTGGCGGCGCTTGGGGTAGTCCCAGTTCCGGAAGCTCCCGCGGGCGACGAGCGGGTCGGTCGCCCACGAGCCGCCACGGAGGACGCGGTACTCGTCGCCGAAGTAGACCTCCGAGTACTCCGGGTACGGGTACGACAGGAACCCGGGATAGGGCTGGAAGTGCGACGAGGTCCACTCCCACACGTCGCCGGTCAGCTGGAGGCACCCGGTGGGGCTCTCGCCGCCCGCGTATGAGCCGGCGGGAGCGGGGGAGAAGCGCGTGTGGCCGAGGTTCGCCTCGTAGCCCATGAACTCGCGGCCCCACGGGTAGCGGCTCTTCCCCCGCCGCTCGTCCCAGGTGGCCGCGCGCTCCCACTCGAGCTCGGTCGGAAGGCGCTTGCCGGCCCAGTGCGCGAACGCCTCGGCCTCGAAGTAGGACACGTGCTGGACGGGCTCGTCCGCCGGCACCGGCTCGCGTCGGCCGAAGCGGATGCGCTCCCAGCCGCCGTCCCCGAGCCTCCAGTTCAGCGGCGCCGTCACTTCCTGATCCGTCCGCCACTCCCAGCCCGCCGCGCTCCAGTACCTCGGCGTCGAGTAGCCGCCGTCGTCGATGAACTGCGTGAAGTCCCCGTTCGACACTGGGACGCGGTCGATGACGAACGGCCGCACCTCGACCTCGTGCGGGACGAGCTCGTTGTCGTACGCCCACGGCTCGTCCGTCGCGCCGAGGATGAACGAACCGCCGTCGATCTTGATCTCGTCGGGCCCGGCCGGCGCGCGATCCGGGGGCCGCGCGTCCCGCACGGGATACCCGGTCTCCGCCCTGAGCTCGAGCGTCTGGAGCATCGTCTCCTGGTGCTGCAGCTCGTTCTGGAGCACGAGCCCGAAGACGAAGCCCTTGCGGAGGAGCGGGTCCGGGACGTCGAAGTCGACGTGGTCGAGCGCGGCGAACACACGCTCGCGCACATTCGCGGCGTAGGCGCGGGCTGCGGCCGGGCTCAGGGCGGGAAGCTCCGCCCGCTCGGCCCGCTCGTGCCGGAACGCGTCGTAGACGTCGTGGTGGGCCTCCGCGAGCGGTGGCTTGCCGTGGAGGTTCCGCAGGAGCCAGAGCTCCTCGAAATGCGCGACATGGGCGAAGTCCCACACGAGCGGCGAGTGGAGCGGGGAGACCTGGGCGGTGAGATCTGAATCGGACACCGGCTCGAGCAGCGCCTCCGTGGCCGAGCGGGCGCGCTCGAGGGCAGAGCGGATCTCGACCCGCGAGTCCATGTGGTAACTGTCGGCGCGCGGCCGGCATCTCGCTAACGCCAATCGGGGTAGGGCGTAGCCTTCGCGCCCGGTGAAATGCGATCGGGAGGAGCCTTGTGAGCACTAACGGGCCGGTCGTCGTCGCGGCGGACGTCGCGCGCCGCTACGGAGAAGGGGACACGGCCGTCGACGCCCTGCGCGGCGTGTCGGTCGACATCGAGTCGGGACGCCTCACCGCGGTCATGGGCCCGTCCGGCTCCGGGAAGTCGACCTTGATGCACATCCTCGCCGGCCTCGACAAGCCGACGACGGGGACGGTTCAGGTCGCCGGAACGGAGATCACGACTCTCGGCGACAACGAGCTGACGAAGCTGCGGCGGCAGCACATCGGGTTCGTGTTCCAGTTCTTCAACCTGCTTCCGATGCTGAACGCGCGCGAGAACATCACGCTGCCGCTCACGATCTCGGGCGAGAAGCCGGACGACGGGTGGGTGGACAAGGTCGTCGCTGACGTCGGGCTCTCCGACCGGCTCAGTCACAGGCCAGCGGAGCTCTCCGGCGGGCAGCAACAGCGCGTGGCGATCGCGCGAGCGCTCGTCTCCCGGCCGACCGTGCTCTTCGCGGATGAGCCGACCGGGAACCTCGACTCGAAGACGGGCCAGGAGATCCTCGACCTCCTCCGCAGCTCGGTCGACACGCGTGAGCAGACGACAGTCATGGTCACGCATGAGGCGCGGGCGGCCGCGATCGCGGACAGAATCCTCTTCCTCGCCGACGGTCTCATCGTCCGGGAAATGCGCGACGCGACGGCGCACGACGTCATCGAGGCGATGGACCAGCTCGGCGAGTGACCCGCTTCGCCATCCGCGGCCTGCTCGGCCGGAAGGTTCGCGCGGTCCTCACGGGCGTCGCGATCGTGCTCGGCGTCGCGATGATCAGCGGCACCTACGTCCTCACCGACACGATCGACCGGGCGTTCTCGCAGCTCTTCACGGAGTCGTACGCCGGCACCGATGCGGTCGTCCAGGGCGAAGGCCCGGATATCAGCTTCGAAGGCGAGTCGGCGCCGGCGCCTCCGGTCGAGGAAGCGCTGCTCGAGACGGTCCGAGATGTGCCGGAGGTCGAGCTCGCGACCGGGGCGATCTACGACGAGACGAGCACGAAGATCCTCCAGCCCGACGGCGACGCCGTCAGCACCGGCGGGGCGCCGAGCTTCGGCTTCGGGATCGATACCAGCGAGGAGTATGCGCGGTTCAACCCGCTGAACCTCCAGGATGGCCGGTGGCCGTCGGAGCCCGGCGAGGTGGTCATCGACGCCGGTACGGTCGAGAAGCAGGACTTCGCGCTCGGCGACATGGTGGAGATCGCGACGCTCGTGCCGAAGCGACCCTTCGAGCTCGTCGGCGTGGCCCAGTACGGCGGCGTCAACAGCATCGGGACGGCGACGTTCGCGGTGTTCACGATTCCCCAGGCGCAGGAGCTGCTCGACCGCGAAGGGCAGTACGACTCGATCTCGGTCGCGGCGAAGGACGAGGTCGAGGAGGAAGCGCTCGTCGCAGCGATCGAGGACGTGCTCCCCGCGGGCGCGGCCGTGCAGTCCGCGACGGCGGAGGCGGACGAGGCCCAGGACGAGATCGGCGAGTTCACCTCGATCATCCGCGTCTTCTTGCTCACGTTCGCGGGCGTCTCGCTCTTCGTGGGCGCGTTCGTCATCTTCAACACCTTCTCGATCACGGTCGCGCAGCGGACGCGGGAGTTCGCGACTCTGCGCACGATCGGAGCTTCGCGCCGGCAGGTGCTGGCGGCGGTGATCCTCGAGTCGCTCGCCATCGGCCTCGTCGCCTCGCTCATCGGCCTGGCTCTCGGGCTGCTCCTCGCCGAGGGGATCCAGGCGTTGTTCCGGCTCTTCGACTTCGAGCTGCCGTCGGCCGACCGCGTCTTCGCGTTGCGCACGGTCATCGTGTCGATGGCCGTTGGCGTCCTCGTGACGCTGGCCGCAGGTCTCTTCCCGGCGATCCGAGCGACGCGCGTGCCGCCGATCGCGGCCGTGCGGGAGGGAGCGACGCTCCCTCGCTCGCGGATCGCGCGGTTCGCCCCCTGGATCGCGGGGCTCGTCACGGCCGGCGCGCTGGCTCTGCTCGCTCGTGGCCTGTTTACCGACGACCTGGGGACGTCCGAGCGCCTGATCTCGCTCGGCGTCGGCGTCCTGCTGCTCTTCATCGGCGTCGCGGTCGTATCGCCTCACGTCGTCCCCGCGATCGCGATCGTCACGAGCCCGATCGGCCGCTGGGCGGCGTTCGTCCTGACCGCGCTGGCGTGGCCCACCTGGCTGCTGCCGATGTGGCTGCTCAAGACCCTGGTGTGGGGCCCCGGCACCACCTTGAGGCGTGTGCTCGCCGGGGTGGGCGGAGTGCTCCTCGCGGTGGCCGGCGCCGCCGTGGCCATCGGGCTCAGCACCGCGGAGTTCGTTCCAGCGTTCGTCGCGGCGCTGCTTCTCCCGCTCGGCGTCGCGAATCTCGCAGTTCCGCTCGTCGTGCTCGTGATGTGGGTCCGGTCGGAGGCGAGCTCGTGGCGCCCCGAGTGGCCGACTGAGTTCCCCAGCGTGATCCCGGACCGCGTGGCGGCGCGGACCGGAGGCCAGAACACGGTGCGTAACCCGGGCCGCACCGCGTCGACTGCCGCCGCGCTCATGATCGGGATCGCGCTCGTCTCCTTCATCTCCGTGCTCGCCGAGGGTCTCAAGGTCTCCAACCGCCAGGCGATCGAGGAGCAGGTCATCGCGGACTACGTCGTCACGGCCGGGGACGGCTACACGCCGTTCGTGGCCGGGATCGGGGACACGCTGGCGGCGTCGCCCGCGCCGGAGGTCGTGACGAGCGCACGCACTGGTCTGATGGAGGTGAGCGGCGACGGCGCGGAGGTCGGCGGCGTCGAGCCCGAGACGATCACGGAGGCGTACCGGTTCAACTGGACCGAGGGCGGCGACGAGGTGCTGGCGACGCTCGGTACGACGGGCGCGCTCGTGAGTGAGGACTACGCCGACGACCATGCCCTGGAGGTCGGCACGAGGCTGCGCCTCCTCTCGGCCGACAACCGGACCGCCGACGTGAGAGTCGTCGGTGTCTACGACCCGCATCCGTTCTATCCGCTGCTCAACAACGTGACCGTCTCGACCGAGCTGTTCGACTCGCTGTTCGACCGCCCGGAGAACCAGTGGACGTGGGCGAACGTCGCCGGTGACCCGTCCGACGCGAGCAAGGCGCAGCTCGAGGAGGCGATCGCCGGCTACCCCGACGCGCAGGTGGAGACGCGCGAGGAGTGGATCCAGCGCGAGGACGACGACATCAGCCAGTTCCTCACGTTCCTCTACGTGCTGCTCGCGCTGGCCGTGCTGATCAGCATCTTCGGGATGATCAATACGCTCGTGCTCTCCGTGTACGAGCGGACGCGGGAGATCGGGATGCTGCGGGCGATCGGGATGACCCGCCGGCAGACCCGCCGCATGATCCGCCAGGAGAGCATCATCACCGCGCTCATCGGGGCCGCGCTCGGGCTCCCGCTCGGAATCTTCCTGGCCGGGATCCTGACTCTCGCCCTGACGCAGTTCGATCTCACGTTCTCGATCCCATGGCTGCAGCTGGCCATCCTCACGGCGGTCGCGATCGTGGTCGGCATCGTGGCGGCGATCACGCCGGCGCGCCGGGCGGCTCGGCTGAACCCGCTGGAAGCCATCGCCTACGAATGACGCGGTTCGCGCTCCGCGGCCTCCTGAGCAGAAAGCTCAGGACGGGGCTGACCGCGCTCGCGATCGTGCTCGGGGTCGCGATGATCAGCGGCACGTTCGTCCTGACGGACTCGATCGACCGGGCGTTCGACCGGATCTTCACGGACATCCGCCAGGGGTCGAACGCGGTCATCAGCGGCAAGTCGGCCTTCGATCTCGGCGACCAGACGGGTGTGACGGAGCCGACCTTCGACGAATCCCTGCTCCCCGAGGTGCGCGCGCTACCCAGCGTCGCCGAAGCCGAGGGCAGCGTCGACAGCGAGACGACCCAGCTCATCGACGAGGACGGAAAGGTGATCCAGTTCGGGCTGGGAGGCGCGCCGAACCTCGGGTTCTCGATCGCGAACCCCGAGTCGAGGTTCAACCCGTTGAGCCTCGTAGAAGGATCGTGGCCGCCGCCCAACCAGGTGATCATCGACCAGGAGACCGCGTCCAGGAAGGGACTCGAGCCGGGCGATCGCATCGGCGTCCAGGTCGAGGGGCCGGTGCAGCAGTTCGTGATCTCCGGAGTCATGCAGTTCAGCTCGGGCCTGACGATCGGCGGCGCGACCCTGGCCGGCTTCGACCTGCCCACGGCGCAGCGCGTGTTCGAGAAGGAGGGGCAGCTCGACGAGATCGCCGTGGCGGCGAAGCCCGGTGTCGAGGACTCGGAGCTCGTCCGGGAGATCGAGGAGATCCTGCCCGCCGGCGTTCAGGTCGTGTCGGCGTCCGAGCAGATCCAGTCCGACGCGGCGGAGACGAACGAGTTCATCGACTTCCTGCGCATCTTCCTGCTCGTGTTCGGCTTCGTGGCGCTCTTCGTCGGGTCGTTCGTCATCGCGAACTCGCTCTCGATCACGATCGCGCAGCGGACGCGCGAGCTCGCCACCGTGCGCATGCTCGGCGCCTCGCGGCTCCAGGTCCTCGGCTCGATCATCGTCGAGGCGCTCGTCGTCGGCGTCCTAGCGTCGATCATCGGGCTCTTCCTGGGGCTGCTCCTGGCAAAAGGCCTGTTCTCCGTCTTCGGTCTGGTCGGCTTCGAGCTTCCGAACACGGGGCTCACCTTCCTCACGCGCACCGCGACGATCGTCGCGCTCACGGCGGGAATCGTCGTCACGCTCGTCGCCAGCCTCCGGCCGGCGATTCGGGCGACGAGAGTGCCACCCGTGGCCGCGGTTCGCGAGGGTGCGGTCCTGCCGCGCGCTCGCTTTGCGCGACTCCGTGGAGTCGGCGCAGCGCTGCTGGTGGCACTCGGCTTCGCGGCGCTGGCGTACGGCCTCTTCGCGGGAGGGCTCGGGACCGAGGAGGTCCTGCTCTGGATGGGGTTGGGGACGCTCCTCGTCTTCTTCGGCGTCGCGCTCTTCGCGTCCCGGCTCGTCCGGCCGCTCGCACAGCTGCTCGGCTTTCCCGCAGCCCGATTCGCGGGGGTTGCGGGGCTGCTCGCGCGGGACAATGCCCGCCGCAACCCGCAGCGCACCGCGTCGACGGCGGCGGCCCTGATGATCGGGCTCACGCTCGTGACGCTCGTCGCCACCCTGGCCGCGGGCATCATCGCGTCGTTCAAGGGCGCCGTGAACGACCTCTTCGTCGGCGACTACGCGATCACGGCCCAGAACAACTTCTCTCCGATCCCGACCGACGCCGCCGACGCGGCCGCGAAGGCGCCGGGCGTGATCGCGGTGGGGAACGTGCGGACGGGCCAGGTGCTCGTCTCCGACGAGGTCGAGTTCGCGACGGCCGTCGACCCGGGCGTGGCGGACGTCATCGAGATGGAGTGGACGGAGGGCTCCCAGGCGGTGTTCGCGGAGCTCGGCGAGGACGGCGCGTTCGTCGACGACAGCTACGCGGAGGACAACGCCCTGAAGCTCGGCTCGCCCGTGGAGATCACGTTCCCGAGCGGGCAGCGCCGGGAGTTCCGGATCAAAGGCGTGTTCGATCCGCCGGCCGGCGGCTCACCGTTCGGAACGGTCACGATCTCGGCCGCGGCCTGGGACGAGGAGGTGCCCAAGCCGCAGAACCTCTTCTCGTTCCTGAAGATGGAGGGCGGCGCGACGGACGAGAATCAAGCGGCGCTCGACGCGGCGCTCAGGGAGTTTCCGAATGCGAAGGCGCAGACCCGCGGGCAGTTCATCGACAACCAGATCGCGCCGCTCAACCGCATCCTCCTCGTCCTCTACGTCCTGCTGGCGCTGTCGGTGATCATCAGCCTGGTCGGCATCGTGAACACGCTCGTCCTGACCGTCTTCGAGCGGACCCGCGAGATCGGCATGCTCCGCGCAATCGGCATGACGAGGCGGCAGATCCGGCGGATGATCCTGCACGAGAGCATCATCACCGCGCTCATCGGAGCGGCGATCGGCATCGTGCTCGGAATCGTCCTCGCAGCGCTCCTGATCGCGCGGGTCGACTTCCTGGTCTTCTCGTTCCCGACGACGCAGATCGTGATCTTCGTGCTGGCTGCGATCGTCGTCGGGATCCTCGCGTCCGTGTTCCCCGCCCGCCGGGCGGCGAAGCTCGATCCGCTCGAAGCAATCTCGTACGAGTAGGGCTAGCCGAGCCGGATGACGCCGTCCGCGGCGAGGGCCGCGATCTCGTCGTCCTGGTACCCGAGCTCGCGCAACACCTCCGCCGAGTGCTCGCCGAGGAGCGGCGGCGGACGCCGGTGCTCCGCGCGCTCGTCGTCGAAGGACAGGGGAAGAGCCGCGAGCCGAAGGCCCGGGATCGCGGGATGCGGCAGCGGCTGGAGCATCCCGAGCGCCTGGGTCTGCTCGGCGGACGCGACATCGGCCACGTCCGCGACCAGAGCCGCAGGCACGCCGGCCGCGGTCAGGCGCGCATGCCAGTAGGCGGCATCCCGTTCGCGAAGGCGTGCCGAGAGCAGCGCCACGAGCTCCTCGCGGTTTCGCACTCGGTCCGGGTTCGTCCGGAAGCGCGGGTCGTCCACGAGCTCGGGCAGGTCGAGCGCGGAACAGAGCTGCGCGTAGATCCGGTCGTTCCCTCCCGCGACCATCAGCTCGCCGTCGCGCGTTCCGAACACCTGGTAGGGGGCGACCATCGGGAAGACCGTGCCCTGCCTCGTCGGCACCGTTCCGTCCGCGAGGTACCCGAGGAGGTGGTAGCCGATGTACGAGAGCGCCGTCTCGTAGAGCGACGTGTCGACGACCGAGCCCTCGCCGGTGCGCTCGCGCTCGAGCAGCGCCGCCACGACGCCGAGCGCCGACCACATCCCGGTTCCCATGTCGATCAGCGACGACCCGACGCGGACGCCGCCCCGTCCCTCCTCGCCGGTCATGCTGACGAGGCCGCCCGCGGCCTGCATGAGCGCGTCGTATCCCGGCTCGCCGGCGAGCGGCCCGACCCGTCCGTAGGCGCCGATGGAGCAGTAGACGATCTGCGCGTTCCGTTCACAGACGGCTTCCGGCCCCAGCCCCAGCCGCTCCGCGAGGCCCGGTCGCAGGCTCTGGAGGAACACGTCTGCGCGGTCGGCGAGCCGCAGCACCACATCGCGTCCCCGTTCGTCCCGGAGCGAGACCGCCAGTGATCTCTTGCCGGCATTCACGGACAGGAACATCGCGCTCTCGCCGTTCCAGAACGGAGGGCCCCAGGCCCGGCCGTCGTCGCCGGTGTCCGGCCGCTCGACCTTGACCACGTCCGCGCCGAGCGCGGCGAGGATCTCGGCGCAGAACGGGCCGGCGATCGACGTCGTGACGTCGACGACGCGCGTCCCGGCGAGCGGGAGGAACGGCATCGGCGAATCATCGCCTGCTGAGAAGATGCGCGGATGCCGGACTGGCTCGACTTCGATCGCCTGGCCGACGCGGTCTCCGGGCAGTGGTGGAGCTACCTCGTCATCTTCGCGGTCGCGGTGATCGACGCGTTCTTCCCGCTCGTACCGAGCGAGACCCTCGTCGTCATCGGCGGGAACCTCGCATCTTCGGGCGACCTGCACTTCCTGCTCGTCGTCCTCGCCGGAGCCGCCGGCGCAATCGTCGGCGACAACATCTCGTACTGGATCGGCCACTTCGTCGGGGAGAGGACGGTCAAGCGCGTGTTCCGGAGCGAGAAGTGGCACAAGCGCCTGGACTGGGCCGAGCGCACGCTCGACGAGCGCGGCGCCTACATCATCCTCATCGCCCGGTTCATCCCCGGCGGCCGCACGGCCGTGACGTTCTCGGCCGGGTACGTGCAGACGTTCCCGTGGCGGCGCTTCATCGTGTACGACGTCCTCGCCGGCGTCCTGTGGGCGACCTACGCCGCGTCACTCGGGTACTTCGGAGGCAAGACCTTCGAGGACCACCCGCTCTGGGGGGTCGCGCTGGCGCTCGTGATCGCGTTGACCCTCGGGTTCGTCGTCGAGGCAGTCAGGCACCTTCGGCAGCGCCGGAAGCCCGCCTGAGCCCGAGATATACACGTCCGACTCTGCGAGACTCACGGCATGGCGACGATCCTCGTCCACGTGACCACCGGGCCCGAGGGCCCGACCAAGGCGGCGCTCGCATTCCTCGTCGCCAAGGCGGCCGTCGACGAGGGGCATACGGTGACGATGTTCCTCGCCGGAGACGCGGTGCAGCTTCTGCGGGACGACGTTCTCGACTCGCTCGTCGGCCTCGGGACCGGGAGCCTGCGCGACTCGTACGACGACGTCGTCGCCTCGGGCGCCCGGATCTACGCGTCGGGTATGTCGAGCAAGGCACGCGGCCTCGGCGAGGCCGATCTCGCCGGAAAGCCCGTCGAGCTCGCGGTGCCGAGCAAGCTCGTCGAGCTCGCGCTCGCGAGCGACCGAGTCCTCACGTACTGATACCTGCGCTGCGCTAGACCGTCGAAGCCGGTTGCTGCTGCGGCGTCGCCTTGAGCGCGAGCCAGGCCTGCCAGGCGACGTAGAGGGCGACCACGAACACGACCGGCGCGAGCATTCCGTGGAACGCGTGCACGGCTCCGTCGCTGCCACCGACGTCTCCGCCCGCCGCCAGGAACGCCTGGACCGATCCGAGCGCTGCGAGCACGAACGGCCAGAGCGTCGCCCGCCAGTTCGGCCACGCGGCGACCAGCGCGGAGAGGAAGGTGAGGATGTAGCAGAGGTGCACGGCCATGCCGAGGTCCTTGTGAGTGTCGAGCCAGCCCGTCTCGCCGAATATGAACCCGGCGATGAGGTAGACCTGGATGGCCATTCCGATAGCGGCCAGCGAAGCGAAGATCACGGTGCCCCACAGTCCAAGACGCTGTCTGTCCATGTGCGGGACCCTATGACTCGCGGCGGACGGAGTCAACTGCGTACGGTAGGACGATGAACCGCCTCGCCGAGGCGACGAGCCCGTACCTCCTCCAGCACGCCGAGAATCCCGTCGAGTGGCACGAGTGGGGCGACGACGCGTTCGCGCGGGCGCAGGCCGAGGACAGGCCACTGCTCGTCTCCGTCGGCTACAGCTCGTGCCACTGGTGCCACGTGATGGCGCACGAGTCGTTCGAGGATCCGGCGACCGCGGCCGTCATGAACGACCTGTTCGTGAACGTGAAGGTCGACCGCGAGGAGCGACCCGACGTCGACGCGGTGACGATGGAGGCGACCGTCGGGATGACCGGCTCCGGGGGCTGGCCGACGACCGTCTTCATGACTCCGGAGGGCAGGCCGTTCTACGCGGGGACGTACTACCCGCCGGAGCCCCGGCACGGCATCCCGAGCTTCCGGGACGTGCTCGAGGCCGTGGCGACTACGTGGCGCGAGCGACGCGGCGACGTCGAGCGGCAGGCCGAGCGGATCGACGCCGCGCTCCGGAGCGTCGCCGAGGCTCCGGCCTCGAGCGAGCCGCTCACCGAAGGGCTGCTCTCGGAGGCGGTCCGCGGCATCGCGCGCACATTCGAGCCCGCCTTCGGCGGCTTCGGGCACGCACCGAAGTTCCCGGCGGCGTCCACGATCGAGCTCCTCCTGCGCGCTGGAGACGACGAGTCGCTCGCGATGGCGGGCGCGACGCTCGACGGCATGGCGGCGGGAGGCATGTACGACGTCGTCGGCGGCGGCTTCCACCGCTACTCCGTCGACGACCGCTGGCTCGTCCCGCACTTCGAGAAGATGCTGTACGACAACGCCGTCCTCGTCTCGGCGTACCTCCACGCCTGGGTGGTCACGGGCGCGCCGCGCTATCGCCGCGTCGTCGAGGAGACGGTCGAGTACGTCCTCCGCGAGCTGACCGTCCCGGGCGGGGGGCTGGCCTCGGCCCAGGACGCGGACACCGACGGCGTCGAGGGGCTCACGTACACGTGGACGCGGGAGGAAGCCCGGGAGCTCGGGATCCCGGAGGCGCTGCTCGAGCCGTTCGAGCACGGACGCCTCATCGTCCGCGGCGAGCTCGACCCGGAGCTCCAGGCGCGCGCGCTCGCCGTACGCGCGACGAGACCGCAGCCGTTCCGCGACGACAAGGCGCTCGCCTCGTGGAACGGGCTCATGCTCGCCGCGCTCGCCGAGGCCGGCTACCGGCTCGAGCGGGACGACTGGCTTGCGGCAGCGCGCCGGCTGGGCGACTTCCTGCTCGGGCCGCTGTCGGACGCCGACGGGCGGCTGCACCGGTCGCTCCGCGACGGCCGCACGAGCGGCCCCGGCTTCCTCGACGACTACGCGAACGTCGCCTACGGGCTGCTCGAGCTGCATGTCGCGACCGGCGAGCTCCGCTGGCTGCTCGAGGCGCGGCGGCTGGCGCTGCTCGCAGTCGAGCTCTTCGGGGACGATGCGCGCGGCGGCTTCTTCCTCGCGCCTCCGGACGGGGACGCGCGCGTCCCGCGGACGAAGGATCTCCAGGACACGCCGATCCCGTCGGGGAACGCCATGCTCGCCTGGGTGCTGCTGCGGCTCGCGCGGATCTGGGGCGACGACGAGCTCGAGCGCCGCGCCGTCTCGGTCTTCCGGCTCGTCGAGCCGGCGCTGCGCCGTGCGCCCGGCGCGTTCGCGTGGGCGCTCTGCGCTCTCGACCTCTGGTTCAGCCCGCCGCGGGAGCTCGCGCTCGTGGGGCCGGTCGACTCGCCCGTCGCGCGGGCGGCGCTCGCGCCGTTCCAGCCGCGCTCGGTCGTCGCGGTGGGGCCGTCCGAGGAGGTGCCGCTGCTCGCGGGCAAGGACCTCGTCGACGGCAGGCCCGCCGTCTACGTCTGCGAGCGCTTCGTCTGCCAGGCTCCCGTGACGGACGCATCGGCGCTCCGCACGTGACCTCGCGACCCTCCCCCAACCGCCCCCACCGCCAACCGCCCCCCAACCGCCCCCAGGGGCACTCCCGTGTCCCTGAGGACACGCTATCGGCGATTCGGTCACGCGTGGGTGTCGACTTCGTGACAAGTTCCGCCGACGTCCCGCCGCTACCGGTTACCGACCTCTACTGCGACGAGGCGCTCGGCCCGGCTGGTTCGAACGACAGCGCAGAGGCACGCGCTGCGAGGATGCGCCGGTGCGCGTCTGCCTGATGATCGAGGGGCAGGAGGGCGTCACCTGGGACGACTGGGTGCGCATCGCCGGGCTCGTCGAGCGGCACGGGCTCGACGGGCTCTTCCGCTCCGACCACTACACGGCGATCATCCGGCCGCAGGCCGACGCGCTCGACGCCTGGGCGACGCTCGCGGGGCTCGCGGCGGTCACGGAGCGGATCCGGCTCGGCACGCTCGTCTCTCCCGCGACGTTCAGGCACCCGAGCGTCCTCGCGCGCATGGCCGCGACCGTGGACCACATCTCCGGCGGCCGCGTCGAGGTCGGGATGGGCTCGGGCTGGTACGAGCGGGAGCATCTCGAGCACGGGTTCCCCTTCCTCGACGGGAAGGCGCGCTTCGAGCTCTTCGCCGAGCAGGTCGAGGTCGTCGTCAAGTCCTGGACCGAGGATGGCTTCGACCACGCAGGCCCGGCGTACGAGCTCCGCGGGCAGACCGCGCTGCCGAAGCCGTTCCAGCAGCCGCACCCGCCGCTCGTCCTGGGCGGGACGGTGCGCTCGCGCTTCGCGGCCCTCGCCGCGCGCCATGCGAACGAGGTCAACACGCTCGGGGCGCCGCTCGACGAGCTGCGTGAGCGGAAGGAACGCCTCGACCGCGCCTGCGCCGAGGCCGGCCGCGACCCGGCGACGCTCGCCTTCTCGGTGATGACCGCGTGCTTCCTCGGAGCCGACCGCGCGGAGGCCGTGGAGCGCGTCCGCAGGTTCCTCGCGGTCCGGGGCGACGACACCGACCCGGCGGCGCTGCTCGAAGAGCGGGCCGACCGCTGGCTCGCGGGCAGCGTCGAGGAGGTCGCGGCCCGCATCGAGGAGCTGCGCGGGATCGGCGTGACGGGCGTCTGTCTCCAGCACCTGAACCACGGGGACGACGAGATGGTCGCGCTCGTCGGCGAACGGCTGCTCCCCGCCGTGGCGTAGGGGCGAGATACACCTCGCCCGTACGGGCGACCGGCATCTAGAGTCCCGACCATGACCACCACAGAGCTGACAGGCGCGGAAGAGGTCGCATGGGACCTCTCCGACCTCTTCGAGGGCACGGACGATCCACGCATCGACGCCGAGGTCGCGGAGGCCGAGGCCGCAACGGCGGCGTTTCGCGAGCAGTACTACGGCAAGGTCGCGGAGCTCGGAGCCGCTGAGCTCGTCGCCGCGATCGAGGAGCGCCAGCGGATCGAGGAGGTCCTGACCCGGGTCGGCTACTACGCCCACCTGAACTTCGCGACCGACATGGCCGACTCGCCGCGCGGGGCGCTCGTCGCGCGCATCACCGAGAAGGGCGCGCAGCTCGACACACAGCTCCTCTTCTTCGGGCTCGAGATCGCCGCGCTCGACGACGCCGCGGCAGAGGCGCTGCTCGCGAGCCCCGAGCTCGAGCCCTGGGACCACTGGTTCCGCTCGCTCCGGAAGTTCCGGCCGCACCTCCTGTCCGAGCTGGAGGAGAAGATCATGACCGAGAAGTCGGTCTCCGGCGTGAGTGCCTGGGACAGGCTCTTCGAGGAGCTCCTGGGCGCGCTTCGCGTGCAGCTCGACGGGTCCGCGATCTCGTTCGAGGAGGCGATGTCGCGGCTCCACTCCGGCGATCGCGACGTCAGGCGGACGGCCGCCGAGGCGGTCACCGAGTCGCTGGCTCCGGGCCTACGGACGCGCGCGTACATCTTCAACACGATCGTCGTCGACAAGTCGATCGACGACCGGCTGCGCGGCTATCCGACCTGGATCTCGTCGCGCAACCTCCGGAACGACACGACGGACGAGGCGGTGCAGGCGCTCATCGACGCCGCCGTCTCACGCTACGACGTCGTCCAGCGCTACTACACGCTGAAGGCGAAGCTGATCGGGCTCGACCGGCTCACGTTCTACGACCGCTACGCCCCGCTCGGCGACGACCCGGACTCGTTCTCGTGGGCCGAGGCGCGCGACATCGTCGTCAACGCCTACGCCGACTTCGCCCAGGAGGCGGGCGACGTCGCGGAGCGCTTCTTCGCCGAGAACTGGATCGACGCCCCGGTGCGGGACAACAAGCGCACGGGCGCCTTCTGCGCGACGACGGTGCCCGGCGTCCATCCCTACATCCTCATGAACTTCACCGGGGAGCGGCGTTCCATCCTCACGCTCGCGCACGAGCTCGGGCACGGTCTCCACGGCTACCTTGCGCAGCCGCTCGGCCTCTTCAACGCGTCGACGCCGCTGACCACCGCGGAGACCGCCTCCGTCTTCGGCGAGGCTCTCACGTTCAAGCGGCTGCTCGCGCTCGAGGACGACCCGCGGCGCAGGCTCGACCTCCTGGCCGGGCGGATCGAGGACTCGATCGCGACCGTCTTCCGCCAGATCGCGATGAACCGCTTCGAGGACGTCGTACACAACCAGCGCCGCGACCAGGGCGAGCTTGCGCCGGAGCGGCTCGGCGAGCTCTGGCTCGAGACGCAGCTGCAGCTCTTCGGGGACTCGGTCGACACCGAGGGCTACTCGACGTGGTGGAGCTACATCCCGCACTTCATGGGCGCCCCCGGCTACGTCTACGCGTACGCCTACGGGTTCCTGTTCGCCCTCTCCGTCTTCCGGAAGTACGAGCTCGAGGGCGAGTCGCTCGTCGAGCCGTACTTCGACGTCTTGCGGGCAGGTGGCTCGAAGCCGCCGGAGGAGCTCGCGACCATGGTCGGCCTCGATCTGACCGATCCCGGGATCTGGGCGAGCGGAATCGACGCCTTCGCACGCGAGCTCGACGAGGCGGAGGCGCTCGCGACGGAGATCGGTCTCGGCTGACGGCCCAACAAACGAGCACACGGCCCGTCCAATAACCCTGGCAGAGCGCGTCTTTCGGCGGTACGCTCGCGCCTGACAGGCAGGTATCGAAGTGGAGAGAAGGAGGAGGTCGGTGCGAAAGCTCATTGCGTGTGGGGTAGGTCTCGTGGCCGCGCTCGCGCTCAGCGTCCCGGGAGCGCTCGGTGGCGCGGAACAGGTACCTGGCGTCACCGCCAAGACGGTCACGATCGGCGGCACCTTCCCGATGACCGGTGGGGCGGCAGCGTACTCGCCGATCCCGCTCGGCATGAAGGCGTACTTCAGCTACATCAACGCCCGGCGCGGGCCTGACGGCAAGCGCGGCGTCCTCGGCCGCCAGATCATCTGGAAGTACTACGACGACGAGTTCATTCCGGCGAACACGGAGCGGCTGACGAGAAGGCTCGTCGAGGAGGACAAGGTCTTCGCGACGGTCGGCCAGCTCGGCACCGAGCAGATCCGCGGGGGCGCGCAGGCGTACCTGAACCAGAGGAAGGTGCCGCAGCTTCTGGTCTCGACGGGCGCCTCGTTCTGGGGCAAGCAGGGTAAGGAGTACCCGTGGACGATCGGCTGGCAGCCCGACTACGTCGCCGAGGGAAGGCTGTACGGGCTCCATATGAAGCGCAACTTCCCCGGCAAGAAGATCGCGATCCTGTATCAGAACGACGACGTCGGTAAGGACTACCTGTACGGGGTCAGATACGCGCTCGGCCCCTCGTATCGCGACGCGAACGTCGTGCGCTACGAGTCGTTCGAGCTTCCGGGGACGAACCTGACGTCGCAGATGGTCCGGATCCGCGCGAGCGGTGCCCAGATCCTCGTGATCCTGGGTATCACGACACCGACGGTCACGGCCTTCGCGACCGGCCGGGCGATCAACTACAACCCCGAGCAGGTCTACATGAACTCCATCTCGGCGATCAAGCCGGTGGTGAGCGCCATCGTCCAGCGCACCGGGCAGGCCTACTTCAACGGCACGCTCACGGTCGGGTACTTCAAGGACCCGCAGGACCCGCGCTGGAACAACGACGCTGCGATGAAGCTCTACCGCCAGATCATCGCCAGGTACGGCGGCGACATCAAAGACCCGAACGACCCGCAGGTGATGTACGGGGTGGCGAAAGCGGAGACGTTCGTCCAGCTCCTGTACAAGGCAGGGAAGAACCTCACGCGGCCGCGCATCATGAACGCAGCCCTGAACATGAACTCGGCGAACAAGTTCCTCCTTCCGCGCATGAAGCAGAAGACGGGGAAGAAGGACCGCTTCATCATCAGCCAGATGCAGCTCCAGCGGCACAAGGACGGCGTCTGGAGGCGCGTCGGCGGACTCGTCGAAGGTCGGCCGCGCTAGCGGACACGTCTTCGGTCGAACCTCGTAGGGGCCGGCTTCGTCCGGCCCCTACTGCATTCCGGAGCGAAACTCCGCCCAGTACCCCTCCATCGTCGTCAGCCTCGTCGAGGCGTGGAGGAGGTCGAGCGGGGCGACGTTGACCGCCCGCACGATCCACTCGTCGCCGACGTCGAGGACGTTGACGCACCCGGGCGCCTGCTCGAAGTGGCCGAGGAACATGCGCTCGCCGGTCAGCGCGTAGGAGAGGATCGCACGGTTGACCGCGCCGTGGAGCACCGCGAGGACGGTGTCCCAGCTGCCGTCTGCGAGCAGGCGGTCGAGGGCGGGGAGGACGCGGTCGAAGAGCTCCCCGATCGTCTCGCCGCCGAGGAAGCGCTTCTCGTTCGGGACGACGCCCCGAAACGCGTGCACGAACTCCGTCTCGAGCTGCTCCGGCGGGATGCTCGCGAGCTTGTCTCCACGTAGCTCGCGAAGCTCCGGCCACTCCTCGAGGTCCACCTGCGGCGCGACGATGCGCGCGGTCTCGACGGTCCGGCGGAGCCCGCTCGAGAGGACGCGATCGAAGCTGACCGGCTCGAGCAGCGCACGCGCCGCCACGGCCTGCTGCCGGCCCTCCTCGTTCAGGCCGACGCCGTCCTCTTGGACCGGGCGCCCGTCCGGGTCGAAGTACGAGACGGCGCCGTGGCGCATGAGGTAGAGGCGACGGCGCATGTCGGCCATAGGATCGCACCATGCCTCTTGGTCCTGGGTCGTCGGGCGACATCGTCGTGACCGCAACCGCCGCCCAGGGCCTGGCGAAGCCCCCTCTGCTCGTGCTCGACCGGGTGCGCGCGTTCCTCGACGAGCACGGGCTCGGCTCCGGGGACGTCCGCGCGCAGCGCATCGGGGAAGGCGGCGGCTCGAACTTCACCTTCCTGCTCGAACGCGACGAGGGCCGGTTCGTTCTGCGGCGCCCTCCGCGCCCTCCGCTTCCTCCGACGGCGCACGACATGGTGCGGGAGGCGCGGCTCCAGCTGGCGCTGCGCGAGGCGGGGTTCGGGCGCCTGCCGGAGATCGTCGCAGTCGCCGAGGACGAGAGCATCCTCGGCGTCCCCTTCTACGTCATGAGCTATCTCGAGGGTCACGTCGTGACCGACGAGCTCGCGCCCGGACTCGAGGACGAGTCGGCGCGCCGGCGTCTCGCCGACGATCTCGTCGAGGCGCTCGCCGAGATCCACGCAGCGGACGTGGCGACCCCGGCTCTCGCGGCCTTCGCCCGCCCTGGGAGCTACAACGAGCGTCAGGTCCGGCGCTTCACCCAGCTCTGGGGTATCAACAAGACGCGCGAGCTCCCGCGGGTCGAGCAGGTGGGTGAATGGCTCGCCGCGAACCTTCCCGCGCCTCTGCCCGAGACCGCCGTGCACGGGGACTTTCGCCTCGGCAACACGATGGTCGCGCCCGACGAGACGTCGCGGATCGTCGCCGTCCTGGACTGGGAGATGGGCGCAATCGGAGACCCGCGCGCCGACGTCGGCTACCTGCTCGCGACCTACAGCGAGCCCGGCGGCCCGCCGAACCCGCTCGGCACGTCGCCCGTGACGGCCCTTCCCGGCTTCCCGTCGAAGGCCGAGCTGGCGGAGCGGTACGTCGCACGGAGCGGCCGCGACGTCGAGTCGCTCGCATGGTTCGAGGGCCTTGCGCTCTGGAAGGCGGCCGTCTTCTGCGAGGCGATCTACGGGCGGTACCTGCGCGGTGAGCTCGGGGCCGAGGACGAGCGCGCCGCGCGCTTCGAGCAGGGCGTCCCGTACCTCGCGGAGGCCGCGGCCGAGGCGATCTCGCTCTAGAGGGCGATCTCGGCGAGGGCGCGCAGCGCCTCGGGCTGCTGCGTCGAGACGAGGAGCGAGGTCGCGCCCGACTCGCGCCAGGCCGCGACCCGCTCCGCGAGGCGCTCCTTCGGGCCGACGAGCGCCACTTCGTCCACGAACGAGTCCGGCACCGCAGCGGCCGCGTCGCGCTTGTTCCCGCCGAGGTAGAGGTCCTGGATCTCCTTCGCCTCGGCCTCGTAGCCGTAGCGCGCGAAGAGGTCGTTGTAGAAGTTCTTCCCGCGCGCGCCCATGCCGCCGATGTAGAGCGCGTAGTACGGCTTGAGGAACTCGCGCCCGGACTCGACGTCGTCGATCAGGATCGCGGGCGCGGTCGCGGCGATGTCGAAGCCCTCGCGCGCGCCGGCTATCGCGTCGCCCCAGACCCCGCGCGCCTTCTCCGGCGACCAGAAGAGCGGAAGCCAGCCGTCTCCGATCTCGAACGCCTGCGCGACGGCCTTCGGCGCCATCGCGGCGAGGTAGATCGGGATGTCCGCGCGCAGTGGCCGCGCCATCAGCTTCAGCGGCTTCCCGAGCCCGGTGCCGTTCGAGAGCGGAATGTCGTAGTGCTCGCCGTGGTGCTCGACCGCCTCGCGCCGTAGCGCGGTGCGGACGATCTCGACGTACTCGCGCGTCTTCGTCACCGGCTTGCCCCAGGCCTGGCCGTGCCAGCCCTCGACCACCTGCGGCCCGCTCGTTCCCAGCCCGAGGAGGAAGCGCCCGCCGGAGAGGAGATCGAGCGTCGCGGCGGTCATCGCCGTGTTCGCAGGCGAGCGGCCCGGGATCTGCATGATCGCCGAGCCGAGCTTGATCTTCTCCGTCGTCGCGCCGAGCCACGAGAGGACGGTGACGCAGTCCGTGCCCCAGGCCTCCGCCGCCCACGCCGAGTCGTAGCCGAGGCGCTCGGCCTCCTGCGCGAGCGCGATCGGCTCGAGCGGGCTCGTGCCCGGTGGCGCGTAACCCATGTAGAAGCCGAGCTTCATGCCGTGCGATGCTAACGCCATGACCATCGCCGATCTCCGTCCCACAGAGGAGACGCTCGAGCTACGGGCGCGCGTGCGCGCCTTCATGGAGGAGCACGTCTATCCGAACGAGGCGGTGCTCGACCGCGAGGACGACGAGGCGGAGCAGCTCGTCGCCCGGCTGCGGGGACTCGCGAAGGACGCCGGCCAGTGGGCGCCGCACCTCCCGCCGGAGGCCGGCGGCTCGAACGGCAGCTTCCTCGTCTACGCGCACCTGAACGAGGAGATCGGGCGTTCGCTCTGGGGCCAGCTCGTCTTCGGCTGCCAGGCGCCCGATGCGGGGAACGGCGAGATTCTCTGGCACTTCGGGAGCGACGAGCAGAAGGAGCGCTTCCTGCGACCGCTCGTCGCGGGCGAGGTGCGCTCGTTCTTCTCGATGACCGAGCCGGACGTGTCCGGATCGGACCCGACCGGGCTGCGCACGCAAGCCGTGCGCGACGGCGACGAGTGGGTGATCGACGGCCACAAGTGGTTCTCGTCGGGCGCGGAGGGCGCGGCGTTCGGGATCGTGATGGCCGTCACGGATCCCGACGCGGAGCCGCACCGACGCGCGAGCCAGATCATCGTCCCGGCCGACACACCCGGCGTCGAGGTCGTCCGCGCGATCCCGACCATGGGCCACCGCGGACGCGGGTGGACGACGCACTGCGAGGTGCGCTACACGGGCGTTCGCGTGCCGGTCGAGAACACGCTCGGCGAGGCGGGCGACGGGTTCCGGATCGCGCAAAAGCGTCTCGGCCCCGGACGGATCCACCACGTGATGCGCTGGCTCGGGCAGATGCAGCGCGCGTTCGAGCTCATGTGCGCGTACGCGCTCGAGCGGGAGACGTTCGGCGAGAAGCTGGCGGACAAGCAGACGATCCAGAACTGGATCGCGGACTCCGCGGCCGAGATCCAGGCCTGCCGGCTCATGACCCTCGACGCTGCGCACAAGATCGACCAGGGCGACGAGGCGCGGGTCGAGGTCTCGCTGATCAAGTTCTTCGCGGCCCGCGTGCTGCACGATGTCATCGACAGGGCCGTTCAAACGCATGGAGCGCGCGGCCTGACCGACGAGACGCCGCTCGCGGGGATGCTCCGTCAGGCCCGCGGCGCGCGGATCTACGACGGCCCGGACGAGGTGCACCGCATGGTCGTCGCGCGGCGGATCCTGAAGTCGTTCGCCGAAGGCGACGGCTGGCAGTTCTCGTAGGGACGAGGCAAGCCTCGCCCTACGCACGTCTCCGGGGCAGCGGGACGAAGACGCTCGTCGTCCGCTGGTACTCGGCGTAGTCGTCGCGGGTGCGAAGCGCCTGCGCCTCGGTGGCAGGGATGCCGGTGACGCGGAAGAGGAGGAACAGGAGCGCGGCCGGGACGATCCACGCGGTCCAGCCCCACGGCGCGGCAGTCGCGACGAGCGCGACTCCGCACCAGGTCACGACCTCGAAGAAGTAGTTCGGATGCCTCGACCACGCCCAGAGGCCCGAGCGCATCGTCCGTCCGCGGCTCGCCGGGTCGCGGCGCCAGCGCGCGAGCTGCACGTCCGCGACGATGACCCCTGCGTGTACCGAGGAGCCAGACGAGCACGCCCTTCCACTCGAGCACGCCGACCTCGCCTGGATCGAGCGCGATCAGCGCGAACGGCAGCGAGAAGAGCACGACACACGCCGCCTGGAGCTGGAAGAACCAGAAGAACCTCCGATTCGCCCGCTCGCCCCACCTCTCACGGAGCAGCGCGATAGCGAGCGTCCTCCTCCTTCCCGAGCACGCGATCGAAGAGGAGGTAGAGCCCCAGCCGGAAGCCCCAGATCGACGCGAGCGCCACTGCGAGCACGCGCTGCGCGGCGGAGCCGTCCGCGAGCGCGGCGTACAGGAGCGCGCAGCCGGCGACGAGCAGGGCCCAGCCCACGTCGACGTGGCTCGCGTCCTCGATCCGTACCGCGAGCGCCCAGAGCGCTGCCATCGCAACCGACGCAACGACGGCGCCGACGAGGAGCAGGCCCCAGACGGACCCGATCACTAGCGCGGGCCGGGGACGCCTTTGAACTCGTAGAGCAGAGGCTCGCGGCCGGGCTGGACGATCCAGGCCTCGCCCGTGCCCTCGCTCTCGTACGCGGCCCAGACGCCGTCGGCTACGTCCTCGGGCCGGAGCAGCCGGTAGCCGCGATCGGTGAGCTCCTGCTTGAACTCGTTCGGCATGAGCCCGGTGTCGGCCCAGCCGGGGCAGACCGCCTGGATCCGGATCCCGCGCGCGCCGAGCTGATCCGCGACCGACCGCACGAAGCCGACCACCGCATGCTTGGTGAGCCCGTAGATCGGGTCGTCGGGGATCCCGACGAGCCCCGCGAGCGATGCCGTGACGACGATCGTCGAGCCCGGCGGCATCACCCGGTCGAGCCGGCGGACGCCGTACACGACGCCGTCCACGTTGACGCCGACCGCGCGCCGGTACTCCTCGTCCGTCAGGTGCGCGATGTCGCCGGAGCCGGTGAGGACGCCTGCATTCAGGCAGGCGAGATCGACCGAGCCCACGTGCTCCCATGCGTCCGGGTCGGTGACGTCGAACCCGTCGACGAGGTCGAGCCCCTTCACGTCGAACCCTTCGCGCTCGAGCTTCCGCACGATCGCGCTTCCGATCCCGCCCGCGGATCCCGTCACGAGTGCCGTCACGGAACGAGCACCACCTTTCCGGTCGTCTTGCGTTCCTCGATCAGCCGGTGGGCCTCGCCTGCTTCCTCGAGGGGCAGCTCGGCCCCGACGATAGGGCGCACCACGCCGCCGTCCCAGAGCCGGAGGACGTCCTGCGCCGCGCGCTCGACGAGCTCCGGATTCCGGCCGAGGAGGCGCCCGAGGTAGAAGCCGTGCACGCCGATGTTGCGGCCCACGAGCCACGTCGGGCTCACGTCCTGCCAGAGCCCGCCCGCGTAGCCGGCCGCGATCGCAGTCCCCATCGGCTTGACGAGCGAGAGCGAGGACGCGAACACGTCGCCGCCGACGAGGTCGAAGACGACCTCCACCGGCTCGAGCTCGCCGAGCTCCGCGTACGTCACCGCCTCGGCCGCGCCGAGCGAGAGCGGGAGCTCCTTCTTCTCTTCGCTCCCGACTGCGGCCACCGCGACGCCGTTGAGCGTTCGGACGAGCTGAACCGCCGCCGTCCCGACCGCCCCGGCCGCGGCGGTGACGAGCACGCGCGAGCCGAACGCGATCCGGACGAGCTCGGTGAGAGGGATCCACGCGGTGAGGAAGGCCATCGGGAACGCGGCGCCCTCGGCGAAGCTCGCGCTCGCCGGCAGCGGCAGGAGCCAGCGCCGGTCGACCGCGACACGCTCCGCGTACCCGCCGCCCTGGCTGCGCACGAAGCCCATCACGCGGTTCCCGTCCAGCTCGCCCGCGATCTCGGAGCCGAGGATCGCCGGCAGCTCGGGCATCTGCGGGTACTGCCCGAGCCGCACGAGGACGTCGGCGAAGTTGATCCCTGCCGCCCTCACTTCGACGATCGCGTCTCCGGCGTCGGGCTCCGGCACGTCCTGGACGACGAGCTGCTCCGGCCCGCCCGTCCCCGTGAGGACGACGGCCCTCATCCCCTGCTCACGGCCACGCTCGCCTGGCTGGGAAGGCCTTGTAACTGATCGTTACAAGGCCGCCTGCTCGCGCGCTGGAGCGGGCGGGCGAAGGCTTGTGACTGATCGTTACAAGGTCGCTTGCGGCTGGCGTGCGCGCTCGGAGTTGCGGTTCGGCTGGGCGGGTCACCGGCCGGTGAACTGGGGCTCGCGTTTCTCGAGGAACGCCGCCACGCCCTCGGCGCCGTCCTCCGACTCGAGGCAGCGGCGGAACCCGTCCGCCTCGCGCCGCAGCCCCTCCTCGAGCGGCAGGTCGCGCGTCGTCCGCGCGAGCTCGCGCAGGATCCCGATCGAGACCGGCGACCGCGCCGCGATCGTCCGCGCGATCCCGAGCGCCGCCTCGTGCAGCTCTTCGCGCGGCACGACCTTCTCGACGAGCCCCCAGCCGTAGGCCGTCTGCGCGTCGACGAAGTCGCCGGTCATGTTCATGAGCAGCGCTCGCCCGAGCCCGACGAGGCGCGGGAGCCGCTGCGTGCCGCCGCCGCCGGGAATGAGGCCGAGCTTGATCTCGGGCTGGCCGAGCTGGGCGTCCTCCGAGACCACGCGGATGTCACAGCACATCGCGAGCTCGAGGCCGCCGCCGAGGCAGAAGCCGTGGATCTCGGCGACGAAGGGCGTGTTCGCCTTGTCCATCCGCGCGCCGAGCTTCTGGATCCCGCGTGCGGAGCCGCTTTCGTGGGCCTCTGCCGCCGCTTCGCGTAGAGCCGGGAACTCGGAGATGTCCGCTCCCGCGACGAACGCCCGGTCGCCCGCGCCGCGCAGCACGATCGCGCGCACCCCGGCGTCCGCGTCGAGCCGGTCGATCTCGGCCTCGAGCTCCTCGAGCAGCGGCGCCGAGAGCGCGTTGACGGGCGGGTGGTCGATCGTGACGATCGCGACGGCGCCGTCGAGCTCCGTCGAGACGAAGTCGGCCACTACGTCGCCTCCGCGGGCTGCTTCGCGAACTGCTCCCGGAGCGCGGTCTTGCGGAACTTGCCGACCGCGGTCTTCGGGATCTCCTCGACGACCTCGAACCGGTCCGGCAGCCACCACTTCGCGAAGTTGGGCGCGAGGAAGTCGCGCAGCTCGTCGTCGGTCGCCGACTGGCCCTCGCGCAGCACGACGACCGCCAGCGGCCGCTCCGCCCACTTCTCGTCCGGCACCGCGATCACCGCGGCCTCCGCCACGGCGGGGTGCCCCATGAGCGCGTTCTCGAGCGCGACCGTGGAGATCCACTCGCCGCCCGACTTCACGAGGTCCTTGGAGCGATCCTGGATCTCGATGTAGCCGTGCGGCTCGATGGTGACGATGTCGCCGGTCTTGAACCAGCCGTCGTCCGTCCAGCGATCTGCGCCCTCAGGACTGTCGTAATAGGCACTGGAGATCCACGCGCCGCGAACCTCCAGCTCGCCCATCGTCTCCCCGTCCCACGAGACGAGGCCCTCGGGGCCGCGCGCCCTGATCTCCACGAACGGCGCCGGGATGCCCTGCTTCGCGCGGTAGGCGAACTGCTCGTCCTCGGAGAGGCCGGCCTCGCGCGTCGTCAGCTCGGAGACCGTGCCGAGCGGAGCCATCTCGGTCATGCCCCACGCGTGGAGGATCCGCAGCCCGTGGCGCTTCTCGAACGCCTCGATCATCGACTGCGGTGCGGCCGAGCCGCCGACGACCATGCAGCGGACCGTCGACGTGTCGTACTTGCCCGGGTTCGCGTCGAGCTCTTGCAGGATGCCCATCCAGATCGTCGGAACGCCCGCGGTGATCGTGACCTGCTCCTGCTCGAACGCCTCGAGCAGGCTCGGGCCGTCCAGGAACGGCCCGGGGAAGACCTGCTTCGCGCCCACGAACGTGCACGTGAACGGGAAGCCCCAGGCGTTCGCGTGGAACATCGGGACGACCGGCAGCACCGTGTCCTTCTGCGTCACCGCGAGGACTCCCGCGATCGCGCAGGCCATCGTGTGGACGGCGATCGCGCGGTGCGAGTAGACCGCCCCCTTGGGCTGCCCGGTCGTGCCGCTCGTGTAGCACATGGCCGCGGCCGCCCTCTCGTCGATCTCTCGATCAGGGAGGTCGCCCGGCTCGGCGCTCGCGAGCAGGTCCTCGTACTCGATCGCGCCGTCGGGCGTGGGGCCGTCGCCGACAGCCACGGCGTGCTGGAAGCCGACGCGCTCGCGGAAGTTCTCGACCAGCGGCCAGAGGACCTTGTCCGCGATCAGGACCTTGTCGCCGGCGTGCGTCGCGATGTACGTCAGGTCGTCCGGGTGCAGGCGGAGGTTCAGCGTGTGCGTGACCATGCCGCCGACCGGCACCCCGATGTAGGTCTCGAGGTGCTGGTAGTGGTTCCAGCCGAACGTGGCCACGCGGTCGCCGTCGACCAGACCGAGCTCGTTGCGGAGCGCTGCGGCGAGGCGCCTGGCACGTGGCGCGAAGTCGGCGTACGTGTAGCGGTGCCAGCTCCGGTCGGGGAGGCGCGTGACGATCTCGCGCTCGCCGAACAGCTGCTCGCCGCGGCGCAGGATCGCCGGCACGTTGAGCTGGTAGTCCATGATCAGGCCTTCCAACGTCAGCCTCCTTGGGTAAGCGGGACTCGCGGAGTTTCCAGGAGCGACGCCGCGACCTCGGCCCGCAGGCTCGAGCCCGACGCCGCAAAGCTCTCGATCCAGAGCGCGCGCTTGTACAGCCGGTGGAGCACGTGCTCCCAGGTGAAGCCGATGCCGCCGTGCACCTGGATCGCGGTCTCGCAGATCTGGACGGCCGCCTCGCCGGCGAACGACTTCGCCGCGGCCGCAGCGACCGGCGTCTGCTCGTCCTGCTCGGCGACGCACCACGCCGCCCAGAGCGCGAGCGAGCGCGCGAGCTCGAGCTGCGTGTAGGCGTCCGCGAGCGGATGCGACACGGCCTGGTAGACGCCGATCCGCTTGCCGAACTGCTCGCGCGACGCGGCGTGCTCGATCGCGTATTCGAGCGCGCGCCGCGCGACGCCACAGGCCTCGATCGCGAGCGCCGCGAGCGACCGGTGCCGGATCTCCTCGAGCACGTCGGTGTCCGCGAGCCTGCGCCCGGGCTCGCCGCCGCGGACGACTCCCAGCGGCCTCGTATCGTCCGTCGTCTCGAGGACCTCGCGCTCGGCGCCCTCGAGCTCGTAGATGCCGTCCCCGCCGACGATTGCGATGCGGTCGGCGGTGTCGAGATCGGGGACGAGCGGCCCGAACGCGAGCGTCCAACTCGTCTCGCCGGCGGCGACCTCCGCCTGCAGCTCGGCCGGGAGGGCGGGGAAAACGATGCCGATCGTCGAGAGGTACGGGCCCTTGTACAGCGCACGGCCGAGCTCCTCGAGCAGCACCGCCTCCTCGACGAAGCCGAGCCCGACGCCGCCGTCCTCCTCCGCGACCGAGACGCCGGTCCAGCCGAGCTCGGCCAAGTCCTTCCACGACGGCTCCGCATGCTCGGCGAGGTACGCGCGGGCCTGTTCGCGAAGCGCCTCCTGCTCGGGTGTGAAGGTGAAGTCCATCGCTATGTCATCTGGATTTGGGCAGGCCGAGCACGCGCTCGGCGACGATGTTGCGGAGCACCTCCGAGGTCCCCGCCTCGATCGTGTTCCCGCGGCTCCGGAGCTGCTGGTACTGCCAGTAGCCGCCGTACGGCGCATTGCCGTCCCAGAGCGCCGCGTCCGGGCCGAGGAGCTCGAGCGCGAGCTTTGTCACGCGCTGGTTTGCCTCCGACCACACGAGCTTCGAGATCGACCCCTCCGGCCCAGGCATCCCCGTCTTCACGAGCTGCGACAGGGAGCGGTAGTTCGTGAACCGGACCGCCTGCATCTCGATCCACTCGCGCGCGATCTTGTCGCGCTGGATCGGGTCCGCGCCGCGGTCGCGCGCGAGCGCGGCGAGCTTGCGCACCTGCACCTCGAGCGCGGCCTGGAGCGCGAAGCCGAGCGTCCCGCGCTCGTGGAGGAGCGTCGTCATCGCGACCTGCCAGCCGCCGCCGACCTCGCCGAGGAGGTTCTCGACCGGCACCTGCACGCCGGAGAAGAAGATCTCGTTGAACTCCGCTTCCCCGGTGATCTGCGTCAGCGGGCGCACTTCGACGCCGGGCGCCTTCATGTCCACGATCAGGTACGTGAGCCCGGCGTGGCGCGTCGACTCGGGATCGCTGCGGGTGAGCAGGATGCAGAAGCTCGCGAGGTGCGCGAACGAGGACCACACCTTCTGCCCGTCGACGACGAAATGACCGTCCTCCTGGCGGGCACTCGTGCGGACGCCGGCGAGGTCCGACCCCGCTCCCGGCTCCGAGAAGCCCTGGCACCAGATCTCCTCCGCCGACAGTATCGGCGCGAGGTAGCGCGACTTCTGCTCCTCGGTGCCGTGCGCCATGATCGTCGGCCCGGCCATTCCGAGGCCGATCACGCCGACGTGCGGAGGCGCTTCCGCCCGGGCCATCTCCTCGAGGAAGATCGCCTGGTGTGTGTACGGCGCGCCGCCGCCGCCGTACTCCTTCGGCCAGGTCAGCCCCGCGTACCCCGCGTCGTAGAGCGCCCTGCTCCACGCACGCATCGCCTCACCCTCGAAGCGGGCGGCGCCGCCTCGGTGCCCCATGAGCTCCTCGGGCAGGTTGTCCTCCAGCCAGCCGCGCAGCTCGGCGCGGAACGCGGCCTCGTCCGGGGTGTCCCGCAGGTCCATCGCCTCCGATCGTAATGCGTTCTCGCAGCTCGCGTTCCCGAGCTGACCGCCTCTGCGGGACGACCGTTGCGATTCGCAGCGGACGCTCGTTTAGGGTAGGACGCCGATGGCGCTCCTCTCCGTCCGGGACGTCACGCTCCGCTTCGGGGGCATCGTCGCCCTCGACGGTGTGTCCTTCGACGTCGACGAAGGGCATATCTCGGGGCTGATCGGGCCGAACGGCGCGGGGAAGACGACCGCGTTCAACGTCATCACGCGGCTGTACAAGCCGGACTCGGGGAAGGTCGACTTCGACGGCTCGTCGCTCCTCCGCTCCTCGCCGCACGCGATCGTGCGCAAGGGCATCGCGCGGACGTTCCAGAACATCCAACTCTTCCGGACGATGTCCGTGCTCGAGAACGTGCTCATCGGCGCGCACTCGCGCGGGCGGAAGGCGAGCGAGCAGCAGGCGTTCGAGGTGCTCGACGTCGTCGGTCTCCGAGACCGCGCGTACGCTCCGGCGGCCGCGCTGCCGTACGGGATCCAGAAGCGCGTCGAGCTCGCGCGGGCGCTCGCGGCGTCGCCGCGGCTCCTCTTGCTCGACGAGCCGGCCGGCGGCCTGAACCACGAGGAGGTCGCCGAGCTCGGGACGTTCATCAAGAAGATCCGCGACGACTTCTCGCTCACCGTGCTCCTCGTGGAGCACCACATGAACCTCGTCATGAGCATCTCCGACCACGTCAACGTGCTCAGCTTCGGCCGGAACATCGCGGACGGCCCGCCGGAGCAGGTGCAAGCCGACCCGGCGGTGATCGAAGCGTACCTCGGGGGCGAGGAGGAGCCCGCGGGGGAGCCCACGCACGTCGAGCCGCCGCCTCCAGCCGAGGGCGAGGGGCCCGAATGAAGACGCTGCTCGAGCTCGACTCGGTGCAGGCGCGCTACGGCCCGGTGCAGGCGCTGTACGACGTCTCGCTCACGGTGGGCGAAGGCGAGGTCGTAGCCGTGCTCGGCGCGAACGGCGCAGGGAAGACGACGACGTTGCGGGCGATCTCCGGCACGGTCGCGAAGAGCGGGGCGATCGAGCTCGACGGGAAGGCGCTCGGCGGAGGCCCCGAGGCAGCGGCCCGGGCGGGAATCGCCCACGTGCCCGAGGGGCGCGGCACGTTCGTCGAGCTGACGCTGAACGAGAACCTGCGTCTCGGCGCGTACACGCGTCGCGGCCGGGAGGTCAAGAACCAGATTGCGCGCGTGACGGAGCTCTTCCCGTGGATGGCGGACCGCGGCGGGCAGCGTGCCGGGACGCTGTCAGGCGGTGAGCAGCAGATGCTCGCGCTCGCGCGAGCGCTCATGAGTCGGCCACGGCTGCTCCTCCTCGACGAGCCGTCGCTCGGCCTCGCGCCGATGATCGTGCGCGACTTCTTCCAGACGGTGCGCCGGCTGAACGAGGAGGAGGGTCTTACGGTCCTCGTCGTGGAGCAGGATGCGCGCATCGCGCTGCGCAGCTCGTCGCGCGCGTACGTGCTGGAGGTCGGGCGTGTGGCGCTCACGGGGACGAGCGCGGAGCTCCAGGGAGACGAGTCGGTGCGCCGCTCGTACCTCGGCTACTGACGATGGTCGCCTCGGCGTTCACCGACTTCGCGCAGCAGGTGGTCTCGGGCCTCGCCCTGGGCGGGGTCTTCGCCGCGCTGGCGCTCGCGCTCGTGATCATCCATCGCTCCACGGGAGTCATCAACTTCGCCCAGGGCGAGATGGCCACGGTCAGCGCGTTCATAGCCTGGACGCTGACGTTCAACCACGGCTGGAGCTACTGGCCGGCGGCCGGCCTCACGCTCGTGCTGTCCTTCGTCGGCGGAGTCGCGATCCATCGCGTCGTCATCCGTCCCGTCGAGCGCGGGAACGTCCTGCGCGTCGTCGTCGTGACCATCGGCCTGCTCGTCGCGCTCAACGGCTTCGTCCTCTGGCAGTGGGGAGGCGATCCGAAGTTCCTCCAGAGCCCGTTCGGAACGGACACGTACGAGGTCAGGGGCGTCTTCGTGACCGCACACGACATCGGCACGATCTGCACGGTCCTCGCGATCGTGCTCTTGCTCTGGCTCTTGTTCCGGTTCACGAAGCTCGGACTCGCCCTCCGCGCCGCCGCCGTGAACCCCGACGAGGCCCGCCTCGTCGGCGTCCGCGTCACGTGGATGCTCGCGCTCGGCTGGGGCCTCGCCGCCACCCTTGGCGCCGTCGCGGGTCTGCTCACGGCGCCTACGGCCCTGCTCGAGCCGACGATGATGCAGCCGGTGCTCCTCTACGCGTTCGCGGCGGCCGTACTCGGCGGGATCGACTCGCCGGTCGGGGCGGTCGTCGGCGGGCTGGCGCTCGGGTTGCTGCTGAACATGCTGAGCTTCCTGAGCCAGTACGGCGCGTTCGACTGGTTCACCGAGGAGCTCAGGTTGCCGGCGGCGCTCGTGATCATCCTCGGCGTACTGCTCGTCCGGCCGGAGGGCATCTTCGGGAAGCCGGCGGTGAAGCGCGTATGAGCCCGCGGACCATGCGGACGGTGGGGTTCGTCACGTTCGCCGTGTTCGTCGTCTGCGTGGCGGCACTTCCTGGGTTCGTCAGCGACTTCGAGACCCGCGAGTACGCGTACGTCGCCATCTACCTCGTCGCCCTGCTCGGGCTCAACATCCTCACGGGCTACACGGGGCAGATCTCGCTCGGGCACGGCGCGTTCATGGCCATCGGCGCCTACACGACCGCGATCCTCATGGCCGGCAACGAGCAGTACGGAGGCCCGATCTCCGGCGGCATGAAGGACGTGTGGACGATCCCCTTCGCGGCGCTCGTCGCCGGGCTGTTCGGATACGCGTTTGGGATTCCGGCTCTGCGCCTCTCCGGGCTCTACCTGGCGCTCGCGACGTTCGCGATCGCCGTCGCGACGCCGCCGACTTTGCGGCGCTTCGAGGAGTGGACCGGCGCGAGCCAGGGGATCCAGCTCTCCGGGCTTCCCGAGCTGACGGGATCCACGACGAACGTCGACGTGCTCGGCAGGTCGCTCACGCCGAACGAGTGGCTGTACTACCTCTGCTGGACGCTCGCGCTCGTCGGGTTCGTCGTCGCGTGGCTGATCCTCCGCGGGCGCACCGGGCGCGCGCTTCGTGCGGTGCGGGACAGCGAGACGGCAGCCGTGTCCTCGGGTGTGAGCCTCCCGCGCTACAAGACGCTCGCATTCGGGGTCAGCGCCGCATTCGCGGGCGTCGCCGGCTCACTCCTTGCGATCGCCACCGGGTCCGTCAGCCCCGCGACCTTCACCATCGTGCTCTCGATCTATCTCGTCGTCGGCATCGTCATCGGAGGGCTCGGACGACTGTCGGGCCTCGTCTTCGGGGCGATCGTGATCGCGTTCCTCCAGCTCTGGGCGCAGGGTCAGGACCTGGGCTCGCTGCTTCCGGACCGGATCATCGAAGAGACTCAGAAGCCGGGCGGCTCGGCCATCGTCTTCGGCGTCGTCCTGATCCTGCTCATGTTCGTCCTGCCGAACGGCGTCGCCGGACTCTTCCGACGCGTGGGTTACTTGATCATGCGCCGCCTCCCCTCGCGCGCGGACTGAGGTGACGGGAACGCCGGGACGACAGTTCGCGCTCGCACTCGTCTGTACGTGCGCCTTCGCGATCGTCCCGTTCGCGCTCGCGGGCTCGTCCGCCGAGCCGGGCGTCACCGCGACCTCGATCCGGCTCGGTACGACCGCGCCGCTCACCGGGGCGTCGTCGGCTCAGGCGGCCGTCGCGCGCGGCGCGAAGGCCTACTTCGACCATGTGAACGCGCGCGGCGGCGTCGCGGGCAGGAGGATCGAGCTCTCGATCGCCGACGACGCCGGGGACCCCGAGCAGACGCGCGCTGCGACGCGCGAGCTCGTCCAGGACGGCGTTTTCGCGATCGTCTCTCCGATCGGAACCGAGCAGAGCCTCGCGGCCCGCGCGTACCTGAACGAGGGGAGGGTGCCGCAGCTCTTCGTCGCGTCCGGGGCGCCGGTCTGGGCGACGGATCGCGTGAGGTTCCCGTGGTCGATCGGCTTCCAGCCGAGCTCGCGGGCGGAGGGCGTGATCTTCGGGCGGTACGTCGCGGCGACGCTCCCGCGTGCGAGGGTCGGTGTGCTCCTTCGACGCGGCGACGTCGACGGGGTGGAGGTGCTCGCCGGTCTGCGGCGCGGCCTCGGCCGCGCGGGCTCCGTCGTTGCGGTGGAGTCGTATCTGGACACGGAGACGAGCGTCCAGCCACGCCTCGCGAGGCTGAAGGCGGCCGGCGCGACCGTTGTCGCGGTCCTCGCATCGCCGACCGTCGCGACGCAGGCCTACGCCGACCTGCGCCGACTGGGCTGGAGGCCACACGTGCTCGTGGGCGCCTCCGCGGCGGCCGGGAAGGGCGCGCCGCCGGGCTCGCTCGCGTTCGCGTTCCTCAAGAGCCCCACCGACCCACGCTGGAAGGACGACCCGGGGATGAGGATCTATCGCGCGGCGCTGGCGAGGTTCGCCGCCGGCGCGAACGTGCGCGACCCGCTGCACGTGCACGGGATGGCGGTGGCGTTCGAGACGGTCTCGCTCCTGCGGCGCGTCGGCGTGAGCCCGACGCGTGCGGGGCTGATGGCGCGGGCGCGCTCGATCAGGAGCGCGGGCAACCCGTTCCTCCTCCCCGGGATCGCGGTGCGCACGTCGCGCGCGGACGCGTTCCCGGTCCAGCAGGGCCGGCTCGTTCGCTGGCAGAACGGCCGCTGGCGGCCGTTCGGCGGCCTCTGGTCCAGCTAGACGTCCGCGATCTCGAGGACCTCGACCGCGAGGCCGGGGCTCAGCGGGACCTGGCTCGCGAGGCGGATCGCCTCGTCCCGATCGGGCACGTCCACGACATAGAAGCCGCCGAGCGCCTCCTTCGTCTCCGCGAACGGGCCGTCGGTGACGATCGGCTTCTCGCCGGGTCGGACGACCACGGTGCCGGAGCCCGCGAGCGCCTCGCCGGAGACGTAGACGCCGAGGTCGCGGAGCATGGCCGTGTAGGCCAGGTGCTCGCCGACGATGCGCATGCGCTCCTCGCGCGAGAGCTCGGCGTCGCCGTCGGCGTCGTCGTGCAGCAGGAACAGGAACTTCATCGCGTCTCCTTCACGTCGCTGTCGTTGCTGAGACGAATGCGCTCCCGGCGCATCGACGTATGCTCGCGGAAAGCACATGAGCCAAGCCGACCTTCTCTCCGCTCCGCTCGACGATCTCCTGGCCGAAGCACGGCGCCTGCGTCCCGGGCCGCTCGTCACGTACTCGCCGAAGGTCTTTGTCCCGCTGACGACGCTCTGCCGCGACGTCTGCGGCTACTGCACGTTCGCGCGGCCGCCGCGCCGCGGGGAGCGCGCGTTCATGACCGAGGACGAGGTGCTGGCCATCGCGCGTGCGGGCGCGGCGGCGGGCTGCCGCGAGGCGCTCTTCACGCTCGGCGACAAGCCGGAGCTCCGCTACAAGGTCGCCCGCGACGAGCTCCGCGCGCTCGGCTGCGAGACGACGCTCGACTACCTCGCGCACTGCGCCCGCCTCGTGCTCGACGAGACCGGCCTCCTGCCGCACCTGAACCCGGGAGTGATGACGCGCGAGGAGCTCGCCGCGCTGCGGCCGGTGAGCGCGTCGATGGGAATCATGCTGGAGACGACCGCAGACCGTCTCGGAGAGCGCGGCGGCCCGCACTGGGCCTCGCCGGACAAGATCCCGGCACGCCGGCTGGAGACGATCCGGCTCGCGGGCGAGCTCGCGATTCCCTTCACCAGCGGAATCCTCATCGGGATCGGGGAGACGCGCGAGGAGCGGATCGACGCGCTTCTCTCTCTGCGGACTGTCGGTGGAGAGCATCTGCAGGAGGTCATCGTCCAGAACTTCAGAGCGAAGGCGGGGACGCGGATGGCATCGCATCCCGAGCCGTCGCTCGAAGACCATCTTTGGACGATTGCCGTGGCCAGGATCGTGCTCGGCCCGCGCTGGCACGTGCAGGCGCCGCCGAACCTCGCGTACGACGACTTCCCGCGGCTGCTCGACGCCGGGATCGACGACTGGGGCGGCGTCTCTCCCGTGACGATCGACCACGTGAATCCCGAGGCGCCGTGGCCGGAGATCGAGCGACTCGAGGAAGCAACCCGGAGCCGCGGGCTCGAGCTCGCGCCGCGGCTTCCCGTCTACCCGGAGTACGTCGCCGAGCTCGAGCGCTGGGTCGATCCCGCGATCGCGCCGGCGGTACGGCGCGCCGCCGACGCCGCAGGGCTCGCGCGCGACGACTCGTGGGCGCCCGGCGAGCCGGGCCGCATCCCGCTCGTATGCCGCGCCGCCCTTCCGCTCGGCCTCACGAGCGACGACCTCGGCGAGGACGAGCTCACGAGGCTGCTCTCCGCCCGCGGCGAGGAGCTGCAGCGCGTGCTCGTCTCCGCGGACCGGCTCCGCCGCGAGACGTGCGGCGACGAGGTGACGTACGTCGTCACCCGGAACATCCAGTACACGAACGTCTGCTACTTCCGCTGCGGCTTCTGCGCCTTCTCGAAGGGGAAGCTCGCGCGGAACCTGCGCGGCGCTCCGTACCTCGTCCCGCTCGACGAGATCGTCCGCCGCTCGGAGGAGGCGTGGGAGCGGGGCGCGACCGAGGTCTGCCTCCAGGGCGGGATCCATCCCGCATTCACCGGCGACTACTACGCCGAGGTCGTGCGTGCGATCAAGGATGCGGTTCCGGGCATCCACGTGCATGCGTTCTCGGCGCTCGAGATCTGGCAGGGCGCGGCGACGCTCGGGCTGTCGCTCGACGAGTACCTCGCCCGCCTGCGCGACCTCGGCCTCGGCTCGCTCCCGGGCACCGCCGCGGAGGTGCTCGACGACGAGGTCCGGCGCGTGATCTGCCCGGACAAGGTCACGACCGCGCAGTGGCTCAACGTGCATGCCGCGGCGCACCGGGTCGGCCTGCGCTCGAACGTGACGCTCATGTTCGGGCACGCGGACACGCCGCGAAGCTGGGCGCGGCATCTCCTGCGCGCCCGCGAGCAGCAGCAGCGGACGGGCGGCTTCACCGAGTTCGTCCCGCTGCCGTTCGTGCCGATGGAGGCGCCGATGTACGTGCAGGGGCGTGCGCGGCGCGGGCCGACCTTCCGCGAAGTCCTCCTCGTCCACGCGGTCGCGCGGCTCGCGCTGCATCCGTGGATCACGAACGTCCAGGCGTCGTGGGTGAAGCTCGGGCCGGACGGGACGCGCGAGGCGCTACGGGCGGGCGTGAACGACCTCGGAGGGACGCTGATGAACGAGTCGATCTCGCGCTCGGCCGGCGCCGCGTACGGTCAGGAGCTGCCGCCCGAGCGGATGGAGGCGCTGATCCGGTCGGCGGGACGCATCCCGCGCCAGCGCACGACGACGTACGGGGAGCCGCCGGAGGAGCGCGTTCGCGCGTCGTTCGACGCAGCGCCGCTCGCCGAGCCGCTGAACCCGCCGGTCAAGGAAGCCGGACTCGTGGCGCCGCCGCGTCTCGTCCGTCCCGGCCTCGTCGGCGCGCGGGCACGCTAGATGGACCACCTCGCGCTCGCGGTTTCGGATCAGGCGCGCTCGATCCGGTTCTACGAGCGGTACTTCGGCTTCGAGGCCGAGCCCGAGCCGCGCGAGGACGGCGTCCGCATCCTCCACGACACCGCCGGCTTCTCACTTGCGATCGGACAGATCGACGAGCCGGTCGTTTTGCCGCCGTTCTTCCACTTCGGCCGCGGCGCCGACAGCCCGGACGACGTGCGCGCGTTCCGCGACCGGGTCGCCGCCGACGGGCTGGAGATCGTGGACTGGTGGGACGAGCCCGACTACGTGAGCGTGAAGTTCCGCGACCCCGACGGCTACGTCATCGAGGTTGGCTGGGAGCCGCGCTGACCGCTAGGCTCCGAGCGGCATGAATAACGGCATCTGCCGGGCGCCGGAGCGCGCCTGGCACGCGACCATCACCGACAAGACCGGCTAGTCCGCCGCTTCCAGCACACGCGCCGAGGAAGCGGCAGGACAGGCGCGACTCGCCGGCCCACACCCGGGGCCGCCGCGCCGACCTGCACGAGTCGAAGGAGATGGATCGATGCCCATGCCCCACCGGACGTTTGCCCAGGTCGCCAAGAGGCGGCTGATCGGGAAGGAAGGACGCGAGCGCACGCGCGTCATCCACGGGCTGCTCGCGGAGCTGCCGGACTACCGCAGCGGCCCCTACGCGGACCTCCGCAAGTGGCTCAACGGTGAGCTCGAGCAGACCCGCGCGCGGGCGAAGGTCGTCCACCGCGACTCGATCGCCGTCCGGCGCGAGGGCGCAGCGCAGATCGCGCTGGTCGGCCCGCCGAACGCGGGGAAGTCGTCGCTGCTCCAGGCGCTGTCGTCGATCCAGATCAAGACGGGCGACTACGCCTTCACGACGACGCGACCCGTTCCCGCCCTCACCCGCATCGGCGGCGTCCTCGTTCAGCTCGTCGAGATCCCCGGCCTGATCGAAGGCGCGAACGAGGACCGGGGCGGAGGGCGCGCACTGCTCGGCGTCCTCCGGAACGCGGACGCGATCGTGTTCTGCCACGCGGCGAGCGCGGCGCCGGAGGAGCTGACGGTCGTGCGCTCGGAGGTCGAGGCCGCGGGCATCGAGCTGCCGTCGCTGGTCGCGCTGACGAAGGCAGACGAGGTCGAAGACGCGCGCGTCTCGGCGTTCCCGCAACTCGACGTCGTACCGGTCTCGGTGCTCGACGACGAGAGCCTCGACCGCTTGCGCGAGGAGATCTGGCGGCTGACCGGCCTCGTGCGCGTCTTCCTCCGGCACGGGCGCGAGACGGACGACGAGCCGGTCGCGCTGCACCCGGGAGCGACCGTCGAGGACGTCGCGGACTCGATCCACCACGAGCTCGCGGAGACGCTTCAGCGCGGCCCGCGTCTGGGGCCCGTCCGCACGTTTCGAAGGACAGCGCGTCGGGCGAGCGCACCGCGTGGAGGACGGCGACGTCGTCGAGATACTCCGTTAGCGGAGCGCGTCGAAGTCCGTTTCGAGGACGCGGCGGAGCCAGTCGGGCAGCGCAGACTCGAGCTGCTGCACCGAGGCGGGCTCGACGTTCGCCGCGATGTGCCGGTAGCTCACGGCCTGGTTGAGCGAAGCGAGCGGCGCCGAGACGTCCCAGAGCTCGCGCAGCTGCTGCGGGGAGCCGTAGTCCGCCCAGGCGGAGAGATACGCGTCGCGCAATCGCTCTCGGACCGCCGCATCCTCCTCCCGGTGCACGTCGATGAGGTCGAGGAACGGGTGCGTCACGCACGCGTCCGACCAGTCGAAGAAGACGTAGCTCCCGCCGACGCGCGCGACGTTCTCGAGGTGGAGATCGCCGTGCACGAGCGCGTTCGGCACGGGCCCTTTCGCGAGCCGGTCACACAGCTCGACGAGAACCGGTTCGAGCGCGCGCAGCCGCGCGATCTCGTGCTCGTCGAAAGCGGCAAGCGCCTCGTCGTCGCCGAGGAGCTGCCGCGTCTCACGCGCGAGCCACGCCGGCCGGCGGTCGATGCAGCCGATCTCGAGCAGCGCAGCGACATCCGACGACGACGCGACCTGCATGAACGCGAACACGCGCAGCACCGACTCCCGCACTTCGACCGGCGCTTGCCAGCCGAGCGAGTCTCCGATGTCATCGAGCAGCATCCACCGTCGCGGGCTGTCGATCGCGAGCGGTCGCGGCACCTCGTGCCGGAAGAGCCCCGCGAGCCCGGTCATCACACGGCCTTCGTCGACGAAGAGCGGGGACGACGAGGTCGCCTTGAAGTACACGCGGCCGTTCTCCGTCGGGACCCGGAGCACTGCCGAGAGCGGCCAGGTGCGCACCTGCTCGACCGGTCCGGTCGGAGCCCGGCCGAGGTCGCGTAGCGACGACTCGATCCACGTCGTCGCCTCGGCGAGCCAACCTGCCTGCGCCCACGGCGCACGCGTTGCGGGGACGGTCGCGCTCGACGGCGCAGGACCCGCATCCAGCCGCTCGAGCTCGTACACGACGTCGAGCCGCTTCCGCTCCCGATCGACGGAGCGCTCGAGGTAGCGGAGGATCGCGACGCGCGCGCCGACGAGCGGTTCGAGTGCGTCGCGGACGGCCTCGAGGTCGTTGTCCGCGAACCCGTCGAGCTCGGTCTCGGGCAGCGGCCGGCCGTCGGTCAGAACGCCCCGGACGCGGGAGCGCCAGCGACTCTCGGTCACACGTCCTCGAATGCGAGCAGGTCGTCCACGGTCTCGCGCCGGCGGATGACCCGGGCCTCGCCGCCCCGCACGAGCACCGCGGCGGGGCGAGGCGTCGCGTTGTAGTTCGAGCTCATCGCGAGCGTGTAGCCGCCCGTGGCCGGCAGCGCGAGGAGATCGCCGACGCGGGGAGGAGGCAGCGAGACGTCGTCGATGAGGACGTCGCCAGACTCGCAATGAAGGCCGGCGACGCTCACGGTCTCGGTCGTCGGCTCGTCGGCGCGCGCCGCGGAGAGCGCCGTGTAGCGGGCGCCGTACAGGGCGGGGCGGGGGTTGTCCGACATTCCCCCGTCGACGGCCGCCCACGTCACGCCGTCGAGCCGCTTCACGGTGCGGACGCGGTACAGCGTCGAGCCGGCGGCCCCCACGAGCGCACGACCGGGCTCGAGCATGAGTCTCGGCGCGCGGAGCCCGTGGGCGTCCCACGCGCGCGACACGGCGTCCGCGACGTTGGCGGCAGCCTCGCGGAGGGAGACCGCGCGCTCCTCGAGCACGTGGCGGACTCCGAATCCACCGCCGACATCCACGAGCTCGGGCTCCCAGCCGAGCTCGTCGCGGCAACGGGCCGCGAGCGCGGCGAGCAGCTCGATCGTCTCCTCGTGCGAGCTCGTGTCCGGGAGCTGCGAGCCGACGTGCACGTGCAATCCCGCGACCTCGAGCGCGAGCGAGCGGGCGTCCGCGACCGTGCGTACGACGGCGGCGGGAGGCAGGCCGAACTTCGAGCCGTGGTGCCCGGTCCGGATCGCGTCGTGCGTGTCCGCCTCGACGCCGAGCGTCGCGCGGACGAGCACGCGCACGACGCCGGCAGCCGCCGCGCGCGCGGCCTCGCCCTCCGTGTCGAGCGCGACGAGGGCGCCTGCCTCGGCCGCGGCGCGCAGCTCGTCGTCCGACTTCGCGTTCCCGTGGACGATCAGCCGCTCGCCGTCGATCCCGGCCGCACGCGCGAACGCGAGCTCTCCGAGCGAGGCGACGTCCGCGCCGATGCCCTCCTCGGCGAGCACGCGCATGATCGCGACGTTCGGGAACGCCTTCGACCCGTAGAACACCGCCGCCTCCGGCACTGCGGCCCGGACCTCGCGCGCGCGGGCGCGGATCGTGTCCTCGCAGTAGACGACGAGCGGCGTCCCGAAGCGCTCCGCGAGCTCGCCCGCGCGGATGTCTCCGACGACGAGCTCTCCCCGCTCGATGCGGGCGGAATCCGGGAACAGGTCGAGCATTCGGCGATTCTGCCTGTTACCCTGAGAAGCCCATGAAGCAGCTTCTTCCATAGCGCAGGGAGCGAACGCGGCGGAGCCGCGTGCGTTTCCACGAAGCCTCTCGCCCGAGAGGCTTTTTTGTTCCCCGAATCGAATCGAGAAGGACGATGGAGGCGTACGACTCACAGGCAATCGAGACGAAGTGGCAGAAGGTCTGGGCCGACGCGCACGCCTTCGAGGTTCCGAATCCGGAGCCGGGCGAGGCGCGTGAGCTGCCCAAGAGCTACGTGCTGGAGATGCTCCCCTATCCGTCCGGCTCGCTGCACATGGGGCATATGCTCGTGTACACGATCGGCGACGTCGTCACGCGCTTCCGCGCGCGGAACGGCATGCGCGTCCTCCATCCTCAAGGCTTCGACTCGTTCGGCCTGCCGGCCGAGAACGCGGCCATCCGCGAAGGTGTCCACCCGCGGGAGAGCACCGAGCGCAACATCGTTTCCATCACGCAGTCGTATCGCCGCATCGGCTGGGCGTACGACTGGACGCGACTGATCTCGACGCACCAGCCCGAGTACTACCGCTGGCAGCAATGGCAGTTCCTCGAGTTCTACGAGCGCGGGCTCGCGTACAGGAAGGAAGCGCCGGTCAAGTGGTGTCCCAACGACCAGACGGTGCTGGCCAACGAGCAGGTGCGCGACGGGCGCTGCGAGCGCTGCGGCGCCGAGGTCGAGTCCCGCCTGATGGAGCAGTGGTTCTTCCGGATCACCGATTACGCGCAGGCACTGCTGGACGATCTCGACACGGTGGACTGGCCGGACTCGATCAAGGCGCGCCAGCGGAACTGGATCGGCCGCTCCGAGGGGGCGGAGATCCTGTTCCGGATCGAGGAGCTCGGCGAGGACGTGGCCGTGTTCACCACGCGTCCGGACACGTTGTTCGGCGCCACCTTCTTCGTGCTCGCACCGGAGCACGGGCTGGTCCCGAGGATCGAGTCCCCGGAGGTGGCCGAGTACGTGCGCCGAGCCTCGGCGAAGAAGACCGTGGAGCGGGCCACGGCCACCGAGAAGACGGGAGTCTTCACGGGGCTGCACGCGGTCAACCCCGTGAACGGCGAGCGGCTGCCGGTGTACGTCGCGGAGTACGTGCTGACCGACTACGGGACCGGCGCGATCATGGCCGTCCCCGCGCACGACCAGCGCGACCTCGAATTCGCTCAGGCGTTCGACCTGCCGATTCGCCACGTCGTGCGGCCGGCGGACGGCGACGCCGGCGAGGGCACTGCGTACGTCGAGCACACGGAGGATGAGGTCCTGGTCAACTCCGGAGAGTTCGACGGGCTGCCCGCGCGCCGAAGGAGGGCGTCAGATCGTCGAGAAGCTCGCCGCCGACAGTCGTGGGCGGTTCGCGATCAACTACCGCCTGCGCGACTGGGGATTCTCGAGGCAGCGGTACTGGGGATGCCCGATCCCCGTCGTGTACTGCGACGACTGCGGAATCGTGACGGTGCCGAAGGAGGAGCTACCCGTGATCCTCCCCGACATCGAGGACTACAAGCCGAAGGGCCAACCGCCGCTCGCGCAGGCCGAGGAGTGGGTGAACGTGACCTGCCCGCGGTGCGGAGGGCCGGCGAAGCGCGAGACGGAGACCATGGACACGTTCGTCGACTCGTCCTGGTACTTCCTGCGCTACTGCGACCCGCGCAACGACACGGCTCCGTTCGAGCGGGCGGCAGTCGACTACTGGAACCCGATCGACACCTACATCGGCGGCGTCGACCACGCGACGGTGCACATGATCTACGCGCGGTTCTGGGTCAAGGTCTTGAACGACATGGGCCTCGTCGGCTTCCGAGAGCCGTTCGCGCGCTTCTTCTCGAACGGCTGGGTGACACTCGGGAAGACGAAGATGTCGAAGCGAGCCGGGAACGTCGTCGGGCCGGACGACTTCGTCGAGCGCTACGGCGCCGACGCGTGCCGGCTGAACATCCTGTTCCTCGGCCCGGCCAACGAGGACATGGAGTGGACCGAGACGAGCGTCGAGGCGATGGCCCGGTTCGTTCGGCGGCTGTGGCGGGTCGTGACCGAGGTCGTCGAGGTAGCTCCCGTGGGTCCGCCGGAGGGCGGCGAGCTCGCGCGCAAGGCGCACCGGACGATCGCCAAGGTCACGGACGACATCGGGCGGCGGTATGCCTTCAACACGGCGATCGCAGCGGTGATGGAGCTGGTCAACGAGCTGTCGCGCGACACCGGCGGCCGCGACGCGCGCTTCGCAGCGGAGACCGCGGTCTCGCTGATCCAGCCGTACGCGCCGCACGTCGCCGAGGAGCTGTGGGACCGCCTCGGGCACGAGAGGCTGTGGGAGCATCCGTGGCCCGAGGCGGATCCCGCACTGCTCGAGGTGGACACGGTGGAGGTCGTCGTCCAGGTGAACGGGCGGATTCGCGATCGGCTGTCGGTCTCGCCGGACTTGCCCGAGGAGGAGCTGGTGGCCTTGGCGCGCGCATCGGAGCGAGTGCAGGCCTTTCTAGACGGTGGCGACGCGGGACGGACCGTGGTCGTCCCGGGCAAGCTCGTCAACTTCGTCACGTAGCGCAGCGTGGGGGAACCCATGGTTCCCCACGAGCCCCGTCCTTCTTGCGGGGGAACCCCATGGTTCCCCTCGTGCCCCTTCGTCTGTCTCGGGCTGGGACAACGCAGCGTCACGCCTCCCGGCCGGCGAAGCCGGCCTCCGGCTCGGGTGCTGCGCGTGTTTCGGCTGACACCGCTGGGTCGCACTTCAGTCAGACCTCGGTCTTGGGTTGCTCTTGCGCGGCGGACCCTGGGCTGAGCACGCGGTTGGCACGAAGTTGTGACGGAGCCGTGTCCCACGCGTGAACGGATCGCCGCCACGCTGGTTGTGTGCCCTCGATACCGGTCTCACGACCCGTCGCGCTCGCGCTCGCGAGCGGCCTGCTCTTGCTGCTCGTCGTCGTGGGCCAGCGGCTCGCACAGTCCGGCACGGCGAGCGCTCCGGAAGTGGTCGCGCCGCTCGAGGCCGTGTCCGAGCCCGCGGCGCAGACCTCGAGGGCCGCGCTCGTCGTCCACGTCGTCGGGGCCGTCCGGCGGCCTGGCCTGTATCGGCTTCGCGAGGGCGCGAGGGTCGCGGACGCCGTCTCGCGAGCAGGCGGCGCGACCCGGAAGGCGGATCTGGCCGGGCTCAATCTGGCGGCGCCGCTCGTCGACGGCGTCCAGGTGCTCGTTCCGCCCCGAGCGCCGGCCGGCGGCGGGGCCTCGCCCGGCGCGGGGAGCTCGTCCGAGGCCGGTGCGGGCGCGGTCGCCGGCAAGCTGAGCCTCGCTAGCGCGACGGCCGAGGAGCTCGATGAGCTGCCCGGGGTGGGGCCTGTCACCGCGCAGCAGATCATCGACTATCGCACCGAGCACGGCCCGTTTCGGTCCGTCGACGACCTCGACGCCGTTCCCGGAATCGGGCCCACGCGGGTCGAGCAGCTGCGCGAGCTGGTGACCCCGTGAGGCGAGCCGTCGAGCTCCACTGGCCGACGCTGCTCGTCGGTGCGGCCTGCGCGGGGCTCGCCGCCTCGAACTGGGTTGCGCCCGGAGTCGTTGCGCTCGTCGCGTTCGGTGTCGCCGCGATCGTCGGGATCGCGCTTCTCGACGGGAGCGCGCGCGTGGCGGCGCTCGGCGTCGCGCTCGCCGTCGCGGGGCTCTGGTGGGGCGCGCTGCGTCTCGAAGCGATGTCCCGAAGCGCGCTTGCGGCCGAGATCGGCGAGTCCGGGCCTGTGCGGGTCGTCGTCACCGGTCCCGCGCGCGTCACCTCGTGGGCGGTGCGTGTTCCCTCGGAGGTTCGACTCTTTCGCGGGCGTCCGCTCCGCGAGCGCGTGCTGCTCGTCCTTCCCGTCGGCCGCTCGCCGCCGAGAGGAGCCATCCTCGAGACGGTCGTCCGTGTCGCGGAGCCGCGCGAGGCTCGCGACGGCGGCTTCGACGAGCGCGCGTGGCTCGCGCGTCAGGGGATCCACGTCGTGCTCCGCGGAGCAGCCTGGCGCGAGGTCGGTCGTCGTGGCGGTGTCGCGGGGCTCGGAGACGAGGTGCGCGATCGCGTGGAGCGTGCCGTGAGCCGCGGGACGGACGGCGTCAGGCGTGCGCTCGTCCTCGGAGTGGTCCTCGGCGAGGACGAGGGGCTGCCCGAGCGCGTACGCGCGGACTTCCGGGCGTCCGGGCTCGCGCACCTGCTCGCCGTCTCGGGACAGAACATCGCCTTCATCGCAGTGGGTGTGTTCGGAGCGGGCTGGTTGCTCCGCGTGCCGAGGGCTGCTCGCGAGCTCTTGGCGATCGCCGCGATCGCCGCGTACGTGCTCGCGGTCGGTTGGCAGCCGTCCGTCGTGCGGGCAGGCGTTGCCGGCGTGCTCGCTTCCGCAGCATGGCTCGTCGCGAGGCCGCGAGATCGCTGGCACTTCCTCGCCCTGGGAGCGCTCGTCCTCCTCGTCTGGACGCCGACGTCGCTCCTCGAGCCCGGATTCCAGCTCTCGTTCGTCGCGGTCGCCGGGATCTTCGTCGGGCTGCCGCGGGCAAGGCGCCTGCTGGAGGGCTATCCGGTGCCGCCCGCTGTGGCGGACGCCGTCGCCATCGCGGTCGTCTGCGGGCTCGTCACGGCTCCGGTGGTGCTCGTCCACTTCGGACAGGCGCCGGCCTACACGGTGCTCGCGAACACGCTCGCGTTTCCCGCGGTTCCGGCGGTCCTCGGCCTCGGACTGCTCGCGGGGGTCGTCGACCCGGTGTCGCCCGGCGCCGCGACTGCGCTCGCATGGCTCGCGGGGTGGGCCGCGGCGTGGCTCGAGCTCGTCGCTCGGCTCGTCGCGTCGCTGCCCGGTGCCCAGGTGGATGCCCGGACGACGCTCGCCGTCGTGCTCGTGGTCGCGGGCGCCTGGTTCGCCCTCCGCGGCGCAGGGGCTCGCGTCCGGGCCCGCGTCGCTCCGGTCGGGCTCGCCCTCGCCGGCGCGGCCGCGCTCGCCCTCGCCGCCGGCTGGCTGTGGGTGCGACCGGCCCCCGCCTGGCACGAGCCGGGCGGGCTGCGGGTGACGTTTCTCGACGTCGGCCAGGGCGACTCCGTCCTGCTCGAGACGCCGAGCGCGCGTGTCCTCGTCGACCAGGGCCCACCCGAGGCGAACGTCGCCGGGCAGCTTGCCGGCCTCGGGATCCGCACGCTCTCGGCCCTCGTCCTCACGCATCCCCAGCGCGATCACGTCGGAGGCGCTGCCGACGTGATCCGTCAGCTCCGCGTGGGAGTCGTGCTCGATCCGGGTCTCGCCGCGACCGGCCCCGAGCACGACGAGGCCCTGGCGGCGGCGACTCAGCGAGGCGTCGCCGTCCGCACGGTGCGCTCGGGATCCGAGTTCAAGGTCGGCGGTCTGCGGCTACGCGTGCTCTGGCCGCCGGACCCGGGTCGCGAGTCCGAGGATCCGAACCTGAACGCAACGGTGCTCGCGGCCTCCTACGGGGAGACCGACGTGCTCCTCCCTGCGGACGCGGAGTCCGACGTCACCGGGCGGCTCCCGCTCGGCCACTTCGAAGTCCTCAAGGTCGCCCATCACGGCTCCGAGGATCCGGGCCTCGAGAGCCAGCTTCGGGCGCTCCGACCACGCGTCGCCGTCATCTCGGCCGGCCGCGGCAACGACTACGGCCACCCGAGGCCGGAGACGCTTGCCGCGCTCGCGACGGTCCCCGGGGTCGCGCTGTACCGCACCGACCAACACGGCCAGGTCGTCGTCGAGGCGGACGGACGCGGACTGAGAGTTCGCACGGAGGGATAACCTTGCGCCGTGGCCGAGACCTCCGCGAGAGACGCGCCGACGAAGCCCGTCTACCTGCTCACGGGGAGCGACCGTCCCAAGATCGAGCACGCGCTCGAGCGCCTCCGCGGGCACTTCGCGCCCGGCGCGACCGAGCTCCGAAGCGCACTCGACACACCGGCGGAGTCGGCGATAGCCCTCTGCAACGCGGGGAGCCTCTTCGACGACGCGCGGCTCGTGGTTGTCGAGGACGTCGACGGGCGCCGCGACTCGGACAACCGGCTCAAGGGCGGCTGGAAGGCGGCCGACGCCGACGCCGTGGCCGGCTATCTCGGCAGTCCAGCGCCGGGCACGGTGCTCGCGCTCGTCGGCGCGGACGTCAAGAAGACCACGGCGCTCTGGAAGGCGTGCGCGAAAGCGGGCGACGTGCTCGAGTTCGCGGTCGAGAAGAAGAAGCTGCACGGATGGGTGGCCGAGCGTTTCGCCCGCCAAGGCGTCCGGGCCGACTCGGACGCGTGCGCGGCACTCGTCCAGATCGTGGGCGACGATCCCCATGCGCTCGCCCAGGAGGTGGACAAGCTCGTCACCTGGGCAGCCGGTGAGCCGATCGGGGAGCGCGAGGTCGAGCTGCTCGCCGCTCCGAATGCCGAGGAGCCGATCTTCAACCTCACCGACGCCTGGGCCGCCGGCGAGACCGCTCGGGCACTCACGGCGAGCGAGACGATCTTCGAGCGCGACGCGAAGACGCGTCGCGACACGGCAGCCCGCCTCACGGGAGCCCTGGTGGCGCACCTCGGCCGCCTCCGTTCGTTGAAGCGGCTCACCGCCGAAGGAGTCCGTCCGCGGGAGGCCGCGGGCACGCTGCGGATGCACCCGTTCTACGCCGAGAAGGTCTCGCGGCAGGCGGAGGGTTTCTCGCCCGAGCAGCTCCGCGACGCGACCGCCCGCCTCGCCGGGCTCGACGGGGCGCTCAAGGGTCAGAGCACGCTCGCGCCCGACCTCGAAGTACAGCGCGCGCTCGTCGACCTCACCCGCCGGCCGGGCTCGCGAGCGTCGTAGAGCTCGAGGCTAGGAAGCGGAGCCGGCGGTGAGCCGTGCTGCCTGGGACTTCTTGCGCGCCGCGGTGTTGCGATGGAGCGCGCCGCGGGAGGTCGCGCGGTCGATCGTGCGGATGAGCTCCTGCTGCTCGGTGGCGGCCTGCTCGGCATCCCCCGCGGCCACGGCGGCCTCGAGGCGCTTCGTCAGCGTCTTGATCGTCGACCGGTAGCGGAGGTTCTCGAGGCGCTCCCGCGCCTGGATCCGAACCCGCTTCTTCTGCTGCTTGATGTTCGCCATGACAATAAAAGACCCGCGGCTCGCGGGCCGCGCGATGGTAGCAGGACCTACTGGGAGAATCGCCCTGCACGCCATGGAACGCCCCTCCGAAACGACGCCTCCCGCCAGGCTCGACGACGCCGGACATGGCCGCCGGCTCGCCCGCTCGACGGCAGTCTTCTCGGTCGCGACCGCGATCTCTCGCGCGCTCGGGCTCGTCCGCGAGATGGTGAGCGCTTACTACTTCGGCGTCTCGGGGAAGATCAACGCCTTCACGGTCGCGATCCAGATCCCGAACCTCGTCCGCGCGCTGCTCGGGGACGCGGCGCTTTCGGGCGCGTTCGTCCCGGTCTTCAGCGAGCTCCTCGAGCGCGGGGAGAAGGCGCGCGCGTGGCGCGTCGCCTCGACGCTCTTGTGGCTGGTGCTCCTCGGGCTCGGTGGGCTGACCGCGGTCTTCATCCTCGCGGCGCCGCTCCTCATGCGCCCGTTCGGCGACCCCGGCGGCGACTTCGACCTCGCCGTCAGCCTCTCCCGGGTGCTCTTCCCGATCGTCGTCCTGCTCGGGGTCTCGGGAATCATCGTCGGGATCCTCAACACGTACCACCAGTTCGCGCTTCCCGCGCTCGCACCGGTGGCGTGGAACCTCGTGATCATCCTCGGGCTCGCGCTCGGCGTACCGCGCGTCGACGGCGAGGACGCCGAGCTCTACCTCTATGCCGGGGTCGTCGTTCTCGGGACGCTCGTTCAGCTCCTGCTCCCGGTGCCGTGGCTGCGCAGGCTCGACGGCCGCCTGACGATGGTCATCGACTGGCGCGATCCGGCCGTGCGCCGCGTGCTCGTGCTGATGCTCCCGGTGACGCTGACGATCGGGCTCATCAACGTGAACTTCCTCGTCGGGACCATCTTCGCGTCCCGCCTGCTCGACCCGGAGCTCGCGCCGACCGCGATCGACAAGGCCTTCCGGCTGTACATGCTCCCGCAGGGGATCTTCGCGGTCGCGGTCACGACCGTCCTCTTCCCGACGCTCGCCCGCTTCGCCGCGAGGGCCGACCTGTCGGGCCTCCGCCGCGCACTCGACACGCGGAATTCGGCAGATCGCCTTCCTCCTCGTGCCGGCGGCCCTCGTCTCGATCGTCCTCGCCGACCCGATCGTGCGCCTGGTCTACGAGCGCGGGGAGTTCACCGCGAGCGACACGACGATCGTCGCCCAGTGCCTGCAGGCGTTCTCGATCGGGCTCGTCTTCAACGGCTGGATGCTGATCCTCAACCGGAGCTTCTACGCGGTGCAGACGAACTGGGTACCGACCGCCGTCGCGCTCGGCGCGGTCGCGCTGAACGCGGGTCTCAACGCGGTCTTCTATCGCTTCGGGATCTGGGGGATCCCGCTCGCGACCGCCGTCGTGAACATTGTGGGCGCGGCGACCCTGCTCGTGATGATGCGGCGGCGCGTCGGGCTCGAGCCGTTCGTGCGGACCGCAGGAGTCGTCGCGCGCATCGCGCTCGCGGGAGCGCTCGCGGCCGGGGCTGCGTTCGCCGTCTGGTACGGCCTCGACGACGTGCTCGGGCGCTCCGCCGGCGCGCAGGTCGTCTCGGTCGGAGCCGCGCTCGTCGCGTCCGGGCTCGTGTACGCGGGAGCCGCCCGTGTGCTCAGAGTCCGGGAGCTGGAGGCATTGCTCCTGCTGCGAGGCCAGCGTGACGATGACTAGCTCGCGCGCGTAGCCGCAATCGGTGGATTGCGACGTCTAGCCTCTGAGCCTCATGGACCAGGACCACATCCGGAACTTCGCGATCATCGCGCACATCGACCACGGCAAGTCGACACTCGCCGATCGCATCCTCGAGCTGACCGGCGCGCTCACCGAGCGCGAGATGCGCGAGCAGGTGCTCGACACGATGGAGCTCGAGCGCGAACGCGGGATCACGATCAAGGCCCAGGCCGTGCGCGTGAACTGGAACGGGCACCAGCTCAACCTCATCGACACCCCCGGGCACGTCGACTTCACGTACGAGGTGTCGCGCTCCCTCCAGGCGTGCGAGGGCGCGCTCCTCCTCGTCGACGCGTCGCAGGGGATCGAGGCGCAGACGCTTGCGAATGCGTACCTCGCGCTCGAGAACGAGCTCGAGATCGTGCCGGTCGCGAACAAGATCGATCTCGCCCAGTCGGATCCCGAGGCGGCGGCCACAGAGCTCGCGCAGCTCGTCGGAGAGACACCCGAGCGCGTGCTGCGGATCTCCGCGAAGACGGGCGACGGCGTCGCGGAGGTACTGGACGCGATCGTCGAGCGGATCCACCCGCCCGCCGGAGACGCGGACGCCCCCGCGCGGGCGCTGGTCTTCGACTCCTCCTACGACCAGTACCGCGGCGTCGTCGCGTTCGTTCGCGTCGTCGACGGCCGCTTCGAGACTCGCGAGCCGCTGCGCGCGATGGCGCAGGGCACGACGTTCGAGGCCGAGGAGCTGGGCGTGCTCTCTCCCGCACGAACGCCCGTGCCCGCGCTCGTCGCCGGCGAGGTGGGCTACGTGATCACGGGCTTGAAGGACGTGTCGCGGCTCCGGGTCGGGGACACGCTCACATCGCGGCGCCGCCCGGCCGACGGACCCCTTCCCGGCTACCAGGACGTCAAGCCGATGGTCTTCGCAGGGATCTTCCCGACCGACTCCGACGACTACCCGGAGCTGCGCGACGCGCTCGAGCGGCTGCGCCTGAACGACGGGTCCCTTTCGTACGAGCCGGAGACGTCGCAGGCGCTGGGGTTCGGCTTTCGCTGCGGGTTCCTGGGGCTCTTGCACATGGAGATCGTCCGCGAGCGTCTCGAGCGCGAGTTCGACCTCGATCTCCTGATCACGGCTCCCAACGTCGCGTACCGCGCGACGCGGCGCGACGGCGACGTCGTCGAGGTGCACAACCCCGCTGACATGCCTGCGGAGGTGGAGCTCGTCGAGGAGCCGTACGTGAAGGCCTCGGTCATCGTCCCCAAGGACTACGTCGGCGCCGTCATGGAGCTGGCGAACGAGAGGCGGGGCGGCTTCGACCACCTCGAGTACCTGAGCGAGGACCGTGTCCACCTCATCTACGAGCTGCCGCTCGGCGAGATCGTCTTCGACTTCTACGACCAGCTGAAGTCGCGGACCCGCGGGTACGCGAGCTTCGACTACGAGCTCGCGGGCTTCCGCCCTGGGGAGCTCTCGCGCGTGGACATCCTCGTCGGTGGCGAGCAGGTGGACGCCCTCTCGCTCATCGTCCATCGCTCGAACGCATACGACCGCGGCAAGCAGCTCGTGGAGCGGTTGCGACAGGAGATCCCGCGACAGATGTTCGACGTGCCCGTGCAGGCTGCGATCGGGTCGCGCGTGATCGCCCGCGAGACGATCAAGGCCCGGCGGAAGGACGTGCTCGCGAAGTGCTACGGCGGTGACATCACGCGCAAGCGGAAGCTGCTCGAGAAGCAGAAGAAGGGCAAGAAGCGCATGAAGCAGGTCGGCGGGGTGGAGGTCCCGCAGGAGGCGTTCCTCGCCGTGCTCAACCTCGACCAGGAGCGGAAGAAGTGAGCGGAGTCCGGCACCTCTACGTGCACCTGCCGTTCTGCGCGCACCGCTGCGGCTACTGCGACTTCGTGACGGTGGTCGGGCGGCGTGGACAGCACGCGGGGTACGTCGACGCGCTGCTCGCCGAGCTCGCGCTCGAGGGGCACGTGCTCTCGGAGCGCGTCGAGACCGTGTTCCTCGGCGGCGGCACTCCTTCCTTCACCGAACGATCGGAGCTGGCGCGACTGCTCGCGGCGCTGCCGGCGGCGGAAGAGCTGACGGTCGAGGCCAACCCCGAGACGGTCACACCCGAGCTGGCCGAGGTGCTTCGTGCCGGAGGCGTGAGCCGCGTGTCGCTCGGGGCACAGAGCTTCCGCCCGCAACTGCTCGCCGTACTCGAGCGCCGCGCCGCGCCCGACGACGTCCGACGGGCCGTGCACACTCTTCGCGATGCCGGATGCGGCAACATCTCGCTCGATCTCCTGTACGGGATCCCCGGCCAGAGCGCCTCCGATCTCGACGCCGACCTCGCCGACGCTCTGGCGCTCGAGCCCGAGCACCTCTCCTGCTACGAGCTCGAGGCGAAGCCGGGGACGCGCTTCACCCACGCCCATGGGGAGGAGCTCGGACGGCAGGCCGAGGCGATGGAGGGCTACTTCGAGCAGGTGGTCGACGGGCTCACCGGCGCCGGGTACCGGTGGTACGAGACGTCGAGCTTCTGCCTGACGGGAGAGCGCGGCGCGCGGCCGGGACCTCCGCGCTCGCCACAACCTCGCGTACTGGCTCGGGCGCGACTACCTCGGAGTCGGGATCGGCGCGGTGTCGACGGTCGCGGGCCTGCGCAGGCGCAATCTCGCGTCGCTCGGCCGCTACATCGACGAGCTGGCCGCGGGCGAGACGCCGCCGCGCGAGCTCGAGCCGCTCGACACGGACACGCTGGAGCGCGAGCGGCTGCTGCTCGGGCTCCGCCTCGACGAGCCCGTCGAGCTCGACCAGGTGAACGGTGCGCTCGATCGCGACGCTGCGGAGCGGCTGGCGGCCCACGGCCTGGTCGAGATCCGCGCCGACGGCGTCGGGAAGGGCACGCTGACACTCACGCGACGCGGCCGGTTCCTGGGCGGCGGCGTGACCGCCGAGCTGCTCGCCTGAGCCCGCGCCTGCGCCGGAGCGGGAGCCCGCTGAACCCGCGGGTACCATCGGGTGCCGATGCAGCTTTCCCCCCGTAAACGAGAGATTCTGCGACGCGTCGTCGAGGAGTACGTCGCGACCGGCCAGCCCGTGGGTTCGCGCGCGCTGGTGGAGCGCTCCGGGATGAGCGTCTCGCCGTCGACGGTGCGCAACGAGCTCGCAGAGCTCGAGTCGCTCGGACTGCTCACGCACCCGCACACGTCCGCCGGGCGCATGCCGACCGAGACCGGCTACCGGCTCTACGCGGAGGAGCTCGTCGAGACGATGGAGGGGCGTCCGGGTGACATCGGCGTCGACCTGCGCTCGATGCGGGACGAGGTAGAGGACGCGTTGCGGACCACCACGGAGTCGCTCTCGCGTGCGACCCGGCTGCTCGCCCTCGTCTCGGCGCCGACGCTGGAGACGGCCACCATCCGCCACGTCGAGGTCCTTGCGCTCCAGCCGACGAGCGTGATGGTCGTCGTGATCACGTCGACCGGCGGCGTGACGAAGCGTGTGTTCCGCCTCGACCGCCCGGTCGACCGCGGGCTTCTGCAGTGGGCGGTCGAGTACCTGAACGACCGGCTCGTCGGCCAGCGTCTCGGAACGAGCTCGGTCCGGCGGCGGCTCGAGGCGCCCGAGCTCGGCGCGCGCGAGCGGGCGTTCCTCGGGATCGTCGGCGCCGCGCTCCTCGACGTCCGGGCCGAGGAAGGTCCACAGGTGTTCGTCGGCGGCGCCGCCGGCCTGCTCGAGGAGGCGCGCGCGGAGGAGCTCGACGCGATGACGCGACTGCTCGAGCTCCTCGAGCGGCGGGCCGCGGTCCTCGAGCTCGTGAGCGAGGCGCTCGAGCCGCGGCGCCCCGTCGTGCACGTCGGCCCGGCGGTCGAGGGCGGGCAGCTGCGCGACGTCTCCCTCGTCGGCGCGACCTACGGGATCCGCGCGACCCCGCTCGGGGCGGTCGGGCTGATCGGCCCGCTGCGCATGGACTACGAGAAGGCGATTCGCACCGTGCGAGCGGCGGCGTTCGAGCTCTCGCGCTTCGTCGAGGACGTGTACGAGGAGGTCTGAAGGCTCCATGGCCACGACCGAACGCGACTACTACGAGGTGCTCGGCGTCCAGCGCGGGGCGTCCGGCGCCCAGATCAAGCGGGCGTTCCGCGCGCTGGCGCGAGAGCTCCACCCCGACGTCTCGAGCGAACCGGAGACCGAGCAGCGCTTCCGCGAGGTCGCGGAGGCGTACGAGATTCTGTCCGACCCCGAGCGCCGGGCAACGTACGACCGGCTCGGGCATGCAGGTTTGCGTCGGGGCGGCTTCGAGCCGACCTTCGCGCACTTCGGCGATCTGTCCGACGTGTTCGCCGCCTTCTTCGGCGAGGAGCTCTTCGGCGGCGGGGCGGCTCAGCGGCGGGCCGCGCGCGGGGGAGATGTCCAGGCGGTCGTCGAGATCGACCTGGAGGAGGCGTTCACGGGCACCGCCGTGGCCGTGCCGGTCGAGGTTGCGACGTCCTGCGAGCGCTGTGGAGCCACCGGGTCGGAGCCGGGCACGTCGGCTCGCGAGTGCTCGATGTGCGGAGGCGGCGGCATGGTCCGCCGCGTCTCGCAGAACGTGTTCGGCCAGTTCGTCCACCAGCGGCCGTGCCCGGAGTGTGGCGGAGCGGGCCGCGTGGTCGAGACGCCGTGTGAGGACTGCCGGGGACAGGGAATCGTCGTCGTGCGACGGCAGCTCGACGTCGACGTGCCCGCGGGCATCCACGACGGCCAGCGGATCCGCATCCGAGGCGAGGGTCACGTGGGCGCGCACGGCGAGCGCGGCAACGTCTTCGTCGTCGTGCGCGTGAGGCCCGATCCGCGCTTCGTGCGGGACGGGGACGACCTGCACACGACTCACCGGCTGACGATGACCGAGGCGGCGCTCGGCACGACGGCGCGCGTACCGACGCTCGTGGGCGAAGCCGAGCTCGAGGTGGCCGCGGGTGTGCAGCCCGGCGAGCTCCGCGTGCTCCACGGGCGTGGCATGCCGACGCTCCACGGCGACCGCACCGGGGATCTCTACGTGCGTCTCGACGTCGCCCTGCCGACGCGCTTGAGCGAGGAGCAGCGCGCGCTGCTCGAGGACTTCGGGCGACGAAGCACGCCGGAGACATACGCCCGCGCGGACGAGGACGAGGGGTTCCTCCAGCGTCTGAAGAACGCTCTTCGCTGACGCTGCGCCGCGTGGCCGTGCGCGTCGCCACAGCCGAGGCGGAGATCGCCCGCGCGCGGATGCTCGAGCTCGCGCCGGCCGGCTTCGAGGAGATCGAGCTCGACGGCGCACTCGAGCTCGCGCTCTACACGGACGCCGAGGGCGCGGCTCGCGTCGGCGCCCTCTTCGGGCCCGTGTCTGCGACCGAGGTCGAGCCCGGTTGGGAGGATCGCTGGCGCGAGTTCCACCGGCCCGTCCGCGCAGGCGGGCTGTGGATCGGCCCGCCCTGGGAGACGCCGCCGGAGGACGAGCTCGCCGTGGTCGTCGATCCCGGACGCGCCTTCGGAACCGGCGCGCATCCGACCACGCGCGCGTGTGTCGCGCTGCTCGCGCGGCTCGCGCCGTGCAGCGTGCTCGACGCGGGCTGCGGATCGGGCGTGCTTGCGGTCGCCGCGGCGCGGCTCGGCTTCGCGCCGGTCTTCGCGCTCGATGCCGATCCGATCGCGGTCGAGACGACGGTGCGGACGGCGGCGGCCAACCGGGTATCGGTGCATGCGACCGCGGCCGACGTCCTTGTCGACGAGCTCCCGGAGGTCGATCTCGTTGTCGCCAACATCGAGCTCCGTGCAGTCGAGCAGCTGCTCGCGCGGCGCCCCGCCGCCTCCGCGATCGTCTCCGGCTACTTCTCCGGCGACCGGCCGGCCGCTGCGGGCTGGGAGCATGTCGAGCGGCTGGCGCTCGAAGGCTGGGCGGCGGACCTGTATGCCGCACGCTGACGAAGGGCGCCGGCTTCGACCGGGTGTGCGCGAACACGTCACCGTCACCGGCGGATGCCTCCGATGCAGGCTGGATGCGATCGGCGTCCGCGACGCCGGTGCCGGCCCGGCGCGGCCCGGTCGGCCCCGTTCGCAGCCGTCGCAGATTTGCCACGGATCCGGCAACCACGCGTTGCGACTTCCTCGGTAGCGTTGCTGTAGGGACACGGGAGTGCCCCTGGGGGCGGTTGGAGTTCGAGTGGCTGCCGGCAGGATCGCTGGCGCGGTCGGAACGGCACTAAGCTGATCCCCCGATGGCCTCGTTCCAGACGCGGTTCCTCGGCTGCAAGGTCTCGTTCGCGGATGCACAGGCGGTCCGCGAGCGGCTGCTTGCCGACGGCCATGTCGAGGTCGACGGCGCCGCGGACGTCGCGGTCGTCAACACGTGCTGCGTGACGCACGAGGCCGTCTCGAAGTCGCGTCAGGCCGTCTCCCGCGCCGCGCGCACGCACGACCGGGTCTTCGTGACGGGCTGCGGCGCGAACCTCGACGGCGCTTTCACCAGCGTCGCCCCCAACGTGACGGTCGTCGCGCGCCCGAGCGAGGAGACGCCCGCCGCCGTCGCGGGCGATGTCGGCGCGATCGCCTGTGTCGATGCCTCCGCGTGCCTCGAGCGCACGCGCGCGTTCGTGAAGATCCAGGACGGGTGCTCGTTCTCGTGCGCCTTCTGCGTCATCCCGCTCGTGCGGGGCGGGACGCGGAGCCGCCGCGCGTCCTCCGTGCTGGGCGAGATCCGGCGCCGCGCGGCGCAGGGCCACCCCGAGATCGTGCTCACGGGAGTCAACCTCGGCTGCTTCCGCGACCGCGAGTCCGGGTACACGCTCGGACGGCTCGTCCGCGAGGCGGGCGCGGTTCCCGGGGTCGAGCGGCTGCGGCTCTCGTCGATCGAGGTGAACCACTTGAGCGGCGACCTCGTCGCGGCGCTGCGCGAGACGCCGACCGTCTCGGCCCACCTGCACGTGCCGCTCCAGTCGGGTGACGACGACGTCCTGCGCGCGATGCGCCGCCGCTATTCGTCGTCGCAGTTCCTGCAGAAGGTCGGCCCGCTCGACGACTTCAACCTCACGAGCGACGTCATCGTCGGCTTCCCCACGGAGGACGAGGGCGCGTTCGAGCGCACGCTTTCGCTGGTCGAGGAGGCCGGGGTCACGAAGGTGCACGTATTTCCGTACTCGCCTCGTCCCGGGACCGAGACCGCGGCCGCCGACACGATCCCGCCGACGGTCAAGAAGGAGCGGAGCGCGCGGCTCCGCGCGCTCTCCGAGGAGCTCTGCCGGCGGCGCTGGGAGGCGAAGCTCGGGACGACCGACCGCGTGCTCGTCGACCGCCCTGGCCGTGGCTACGGCGACGACTACACGCCCTGGCTCGTCGACGCGGAGCTCGGCGCGTTCGTCCGCGCCCGCGCGGTCGGGCTCTCGGAGGAAGGGATCCTCGCCGTTGCCGCCTGAGGACTGCCTCTTCTGCCGGCTCGTGGCCGAAGGAGACCACGTTCGGAAAGGGGATGGGTTCGTCGCGATCCGCGACATCAACCCGCTCGCCGAGACCCACCTCCTCGTCCTGCCCGAACGGCACGTCGACACGTTCAAGGACGTCTCCGAGTTCCCGGACGACGAGGCCGGGCGGATGCTCCGTTTCGTCGCGGAGACCGCCGAGGCTGCCGGGCTCGACAACTATCGCGTGCTCGTCAACGTCGGAGCAGGTGCGGGACAGACGATCTTCCATCTGCACTGGCACGTGCTCGGCGGCCGGCCCGACGCAGCCCGGATCGCGAGCGCACTGGCCGAGGAGAGTGCGTGAGCCTCATCGCGCGAATCGAGGAGGAGTTGAAGGACGCGCGGCTCGCCCGGGACGGCGATCGCCGCGACGCGCTCAGCCTCGTCCTGAACGCCCTGCGCTCGGCCGAGAAGGAGCTCGCGCGCGAGCTCTCCGACGACGAGGAGCTGCAGGTGCTCCGGCGCGAGCGCAAGCGGCGCCTCGAAGCGGCGGAGGCGTTCCGGGCCGGCGGCCGCGAGGAGCAGGCGGAGGACGAGGAGTTCGAGCTGGAGGTGCTCGAGGAGTTCATGCCCGAGCCGCTCTCCGAGGAGGAGATCGAGGAGATCATCGACGACGTCATCTCCGAGGTCGGCGCGACGAGCATCCGCGACCTCGGCCGCGTGATGGCGGGCGTGATGCACCAGGTGTCGGGCCGCGCGGACGGTTCGACCGTCTCGCAGCTCGTCAAGGAGAAGCTCGCCTGAGGGCCGGCCACGGGTCTAGCAGCCTGGCACCCCGCCTACACTGAGCGACGTGAGTCAGCAGGTGCTGGACGTCTCGAACGAGGTCGCCGCCGAGCTCGCCGGGGTCGAGGACGGCGTCCTCGACGCGCTGCGTGAGCGGCTGGGCTGCACGATTGCGCTGCGCGGCAACCGCCTGACGCTCGACGGGGACGACGAGCGCGTTCTCGCGGCGCGTGCCGTCGTCGACGAGCTCGTCGAGCTCGTGGAGGGTGGGCACCAGATCGGTCCCGACACCGTGGGCGCCGTGGTCGCGGCGATCGACCAGGCCGAGGACGTGCGCGACGTCTTCGAGGACGTCGTCTGGCGCCATCGGGGCAAGAAGATCGCTCCCAAGACCGTCAACCAGAAGCGCTACGTGGATGCGATCCGCGGGCGCACGGTGACCTTCGCGGTCGGCCCCGCGGGAACGGGCAAGACCTATCTCGCGATGGCGCTCGCCGTCTCCGCGCTCTCGGAGGGCGCGGTCGGGCGGATCATCCTCACGCGGCCGGCCGTGGAGGCCGGGGAGCGCCTCGGCTTCCTTCCGGGCGACATGCTCGCGAAGGTCGACCCGTACCTGCGGCCGCTCTACGACGCGCTCTACGACATGATCGACGCCGAGCGGCTGGCCGGGTACATGGAGCGCGGGACGATCGAGGTCGCGCCGCTCGCCTTCATGCGCGGCCGCACGCTGAACGACTCGTTCATCGTCCTCGACGAGGCGCAGAACACGTCGCCCGAGCAGATGCAGATGTTCCTGACGAGGCTCGGGTTCGGGTCGAAGATGGTCGTGACCGGCGACATCACGCAGGTCGACCTGCCACGCGAGCAGGCGTCCGGGCTCATCCAGGTGCGGGAGATCCTCGCCGGCATCGACGGCATCGGGTTCATCGAGTTCGGGCACGAGGACGTCGTCCGGCACAAGCTCGTGCAGCGCATCGTCGAGGCGTACAAGCGCCATGCCGAGGAGACCGGGACGGCGCGCAGCCGCTGACCGGCGCCGGATGATCACGGTCGAGACCGAGAACCGCAGCGGGCTGGAGGTGGGTGCGGAGGAGGCCGCCGTGCTCGCACGCCGCGTCCTCGAAGCCGAGGGCGTGGATGAAGGGGAGCTCGGGATCGCGTTCGTCGGGCCGGACGAGATGCAGGCCCTGAAGCGCGAGCACCTCGGGATCGACGAGCCGACCGACGTCCTCTCGTTCCCGCTCGACGGGAAGGACGTGGTTCCGGAGGGCGTGCCCCGAGCGCTCGGAGACGTCGTGCTCTGCCCGGCCGTGGTCGGCGACGGCTGGCGGGGCCCGCTCGTCCACGGGCTGCTCCACCTGCTCGGCTACGAGCACGGTGACGAGATGGAGGCCCGGGAGCAGGCGCACGCGCGATGACCCCGCAGCAGAGCCAGTCGCTCTTCCACAGCTTCAACCATGCGGCCGAGGGCGTGATCCACGCGCTGCGGACGCAGCGCAACCTCTGGATCCACTTCACGGTCGCTGCGGCGGTGCTCGTCGCAGCGGTCGGGTTCGGGGTGTCGAGGCTCGAGCTGATGGTGCTCCTGGTCGCGATCACCTTCGTCCTCGTGGCCGAGCTCGTGAACACGGCGATCGAGGCGGCGGTCGACGTGTCGACCACCTCGTTCGATCCGATGGCCAAGATCGCGAAGGACATCGGCGCGGGGGCGGTCCTCGTCGCGACGCTGAACGCCGTCGCCGTGGGGTACCTCGTCTTCTCCGGGGAGGTCGCGGATCGCAGCTCCCGCTTCCTCGACCGGCTGAGCGACGCGCCCGCGGAGCTCACGCTCGTCGCGCTCGCGGTGACCGTGATCATCGTGATCGCCATCAAGGCCTACACGGGTCGGGGCACGCCACTCCGCGGCGGGCTGCCGTCGGGCCATGCTGCGGTGGCGTTCGCGGGCTGGATGGCGGTGACCCTCGTGCTCGACGACTCCGGCCAGCGCTTCCTGATCTCCTCGCTGACGTTCATCATGGCGTTGCTCGTGGCTCAGACTCGCGTCGAGACGGGTGTCCACAGCGCCTCCGAGGTGGCGAGCGGCGGGCTGCTCGGTGCGCTGGTCACGCTCGTGCTCTTCCAGGCGTTCGGATGACTGACGCGGAGCTCCTGGCAGTCGCGGACGCGGTCGCATCGCGGGCGTACGCGCCGTACTCCGGCTTCGACGTCGGCTGCGCCGTGCTCGCACGCGACGGCCGGGTCATCGAGGGCGTCAACGTCGAGAACGCGGCGTACCCGCTCGGGGTGTGCGCGGAGCGCACGGCGTTCGCGCGGGCCGTGGCGGAGGGGTACCGGCCCGGCGACTTCGTCGTCGCCGCGATCACCGCCTCGCCCTGCGGCGGCTGCCGGCAATGGCTGTACGAGATGGGTGTCGAGCGCGTGGTCTTCCGGAACGGCGGGCGCGTCGTGACGATGACCCCGGACGAGCTCCTGCCCGAGTCGTTCGACTCGTCGGATCTCGAATGACCCTGGGGACAGCTCGGCACGCTTTCGGCACGCTTCCGTGTCCCACGCGTACGGACTTCCTCGTTACGATCGCAGCGGGTGGTGGGATGGGGTGCCCCGATGGAAGGTGGCCGTGAAGAGCGGCGTCGTCGCGGTCGCCGGGCGCCCGAACGTCGGGAAGTCGACCCTCGTCAACGCGCTCTGCGGCGAGAAGGTCGCGATCACGTCGACCGTCCCGAACACGACTAGACGCCGGCTCTTCGGGGTTGCCGACGGGCCCAATTACCAACTCGCGCTCGTCGATCTCCCCGGCTTCCAGCGGCCGCTCGACGCGCTCACCAAGCGCATGCAGGAGACCGTCGATGCGTCGTTCGAGGACGTCGACGCGGTGCTCCTCGTGGTCGACGCACGCGCGCGGATCGGGGCGGGCGACCGCTTCGTCGCGCGGCGCGTGTTCGCGCTCGAGAAGCCGGTCATCATCGCCCTCAACAAGATCGACCGCCTGAAGAAGGGACATGTCCTCTCGCAGATGCAGGCGGCCTCCCGGCTCGGCGACTTCCACGCGCTCCATCCCGTGAGCGCGGTTACGAAGGACGGGGTCGACGAGCTTCGCAGCGACCTCGTCTTCCTCCTGCCAGAGGGGCCGGCGTACTTCCCCGACGGGCAGAAGACCGACCTCACGCTCGAGGAGCGCGTCGCCGAGGTCATCCGCGAGAAGGCGCTGCGCCTGACCCGCGAGGAGGTTCCGCACGCGGTCTTCGTCGAGGTCGAGGAGATCGACGAGAAACGCGTGACGGCGATCGTCTACGTCGAGACCGAGTCGCAGAAGGGCATCCTCGTCGGTAAGCGCGGGGCGATGGTGCGGGAGATCGGGACGCGCGCGCGGCCCGAGGTCGAGGCGCTCGTCGGCCACTCGGTCTTCCTCGAGCTCACGTCAAGGTGCGCGACCGAGAGTGGCGCCGCGACCCGAAGCTGCTCGAGCGCCTCGGCCTCTGAGACGCGCTCGCACGCCGATGGACGCAGCTGACCGCATCTAGACTGGCCTCATGGCCAAGGCGCCTGCGCTCATCGGCGGCTTCGAGCTCCCCGCGGGGCCGCGCCTGCCGCGCGTCGGCTCGGTCGACGCGGTCGCGCTCGAGGAGCGCGCGGCGACGCTCGCGAAGCGCTCGATCAAGCGGGAGTCGAAGCTCCAGGCGCTCGATCTCGCGATCCGGATGATGGACCTGACGACGCTCGAGGGCCAGGACACGACCGGGAAGGTCGCGGCGCTGTGCGCGAAGGCGATGCGCCCCGACCCGGTGGACATGACAGTTCCTCCGGTCGCGGCCGTGTGCGTGTACCCGAACCTCGTCCCGGCCGCGAAGGAGCACCTGGCCGGAAGCGGGGTCAAGGTCGCGTCGGTCGCCACGGCGTTCCCGTCCGGCCAGTCGCCGACCGAGCTGAAGGTCGCCGAGGTGCGAGCGGTCGTCGAGCTCGGCGCGGACGAGGTCGACATGGTCATCGACCGCGGGGCATTCCATGCGGGGCGGTACGCGAAGGTCTACGACGAGGTCCTCCGGGTCAAGGAGGCATGCGGCGACGTGCACCTCAAGGTCATCCTCGAGACCGGGGAGCTCGGGACGTACGACAACGTGCGCCGCGCGTCGCTGCTCGCGATCGCTGCCGGCGCCGACTTCGTCAAGACGTCGACCGGGAAGATCAGCCCCGCGGCGACACTGCCGGTGACGCTCTGCATGATGGAGGCCGTCCGCGACGTCTACCACGAGACCGGGCGCAAGGTGGGGATCAAGCCCGCCGGCGGCATTCGCGCCTCGAAGCAGGCGGTGCAGTACCTCGTCACGCTGTACGAGACGCTCGGCCCCGAGTGGATGACGCCCGACCTCTTCCGCTTCGGCGCCTCGTCCCTGCTGAACGACGTCCTGATGCAGATCCGCAAGGAGAAGACGGGGCGATATCAGTCCGGCGACTACTTCACCATCGACTGATGGCCCAGATCGAGAAGCGCGAGCCCTCCGTCCCGGCGCTCCTCGAGTGGGAGTACGCGCCCGCGCCCGAGGCGCGGGACCTCGTGCAGCTCCGCGAGCGCTACGGGCTGTACATCGGCGGCGAGCTCGTCGAGCCGCGCTCGGGCGAGTGGTTCCCCTCGATCTCGCCGGCGACTGAGGAGCACCTCTTCGAGGTCGCGCAGGCCGGGCAGGAGGACGTCGAGCTCGCGGTCGGCGCGGCGCGCAGCGCGTTCGAGAACGGCTGGGCGGAGATCGCGCCGTCGGAGCGCGCGAAGTACCTCTTCCGGATTGCGCGCATCATCCAGGAACGCTCGCGCGAGCTCGCCGTGGCCGAGTCGCTCGACGGCGGCAAGCCGATCCGCGAGTCGCGCGACGTCGACCTTCCGCTCGCCGCGGCGCACTTCTTCTACTACGCGGGCTGGGCCGACAAGCTCGAGTACGCGTTCCCGAACCGCAGGCCGCGCCCGCTCGGCGTCGCGGCGCAGATCATCCCGTGGAACTTCCCGCTGCTCATGCTCGCGTGGAAAATCGCGCCCGCCCTCGCGGCCGGGAACACCGTCGTCCTCAAGCCGGCCGAGACGACGCCGCTCACGGCGATGCTGTTCGCGGACATCTGCCGGCAGGCGGAGCTGCCGCCCGGCGTCGTCAACATCGTGACGGGCGACGGCGCGACTGGCGCTTACCTCGTCCGGAGCGACGGCATCGACAAGCTCGCGTTCACCGGCTCGACCGAAGTCGGGAAGCTGATCATGCGCGAGCTCGCCGGCCGGGACGTGCGGATGACGCTCGAGCTCGGCGGGAAGGCCGCCAACATCGTCTTCGACGACGCGGCGCTCGACCAGGCGGTCGAGGGCATCGTCAACGGCATCTACTTCAACCAGGGCCATGTCTGCTGCGCCGGCTCGCGGCTGCTCCTGCAGGAGTCCATCTACGAGCCCGTGATCGAGAAGCTCAAGCGCCGGCTCTCCACGCTGCGCGTGGGCGACCCGCTCGACAAGAACACGGACGTCGGTGCGATCAACTCGAGGGCGCAGCTCGATCGGATCAAGGAGCTCGTGGCGAGCGGGGAGGCGGAGGGCGCCGAGATCTACCAGCCCGTGTGCCAGCTACCCGAGCGCGGGTTCTGGTTCGTGCCGACGCTGTTCACGAACGTCGCGCAGAGCCACCGGATCGCGCAGGAGGAGATCTTCGGGCCGGTCCTGTCGGTGCTCACGTTCCGAACGCCCGAGGAGGCTGTGGAGAAGGCGAACAACACGCCGTACGGGTTGTCGGCGGGCGTGTGGACGGAGAAGGGGTCGCGGATTCTGTGGATGGTCGAGCGGCTGCGCGCGGGCGTCGTGTGGGCGAACACGTTCAATCGCTTCGATCCGACGTCGCCCTTCGGCGGGTACAAGGAGTCGGGCTTCGGCCGCGAAGGCGGTCGGCACGGCCTCGAGCCGTATCTCGGGTTCGACGAATGACCGGGCCGCTGGCCTCGCGCGCGCTGCCTCCCGGGACGATGGCGGCGCCTCCTTCGTTGCCCGCTCCCTTCCCCACCCTGGGTGGGGTGTTCGGCCACCCTCCACCCGCCTCCGAGCGTAACGCCGAAGGGCGAATGCGTGGTGCGCGGGCCCGTGCCGAATCTATGCCGATCGTTCCACAAGGGACTCCCGCGCTCGCGAATCGCCGACCGGCACCGGCGGTGCGCTCCGCTCCACGCCGACCCACGACGAGCTTCCTGCGATGAGCCGGCTCCCCGTCAAGAAGACCTACAAGCTCTACATCGGCGGCGCCTTCCCGCGCTCCGAGTCGGGCCGCTCGTACGAGGCCGAGGGCCAGAACGTCGCTCGCGCGTCGCGGAAGGACGCGCGCGACGCGGTGCGCGCTGCCCGCGCCGCCTTCCCCGGCTGGGCCGCGGCCACCGCCTACAACCGCGGGCAGATCCTCTACCGGCTCGCCGAGATGATGGAGGCACGGACAACCGATCTTGCGCAAGTTTGCGCCGGCGAGGACGAAGTCGCCGCAGCGATCGACCGCGTCATCTGGTACGCCGGCTGGGCGGACAAGCTCTCGCAGGTGCTGGGCGGCTCGAACCCCGTCGCCGGCCCGTACTTCGACTTCAGCATCCCCGAGCCGACCGGCGTCGTCGCAGTCCTGGCGCCGCCCGAGCCTGCGCTCGCAGGCCTCGTCTCACGCATCGTGCCCGCGCTCGTCGGGGGCAACTCCGTCGTCGCAGTTGCCTCGGAAACGCATCCGCTCGCCGCGGTCGAGCTGGCCGAAGCGATGGCGACCTCGGACGTTCCCGCAGGCGTCGTCAACATCCTCACCGGCTTCCAGGACGAGCTCGCGCCCTGGCTCGCGGGCCACATGGACGTGAACGCGATCGACCTCACCGGCGTGAACGGAGACACCGCCGAGCTCGAGCGGCAAGCGGCGGAGAACGTGAAGCGTGTCGTCCGTTCGACGCCGGACGCACAGAGCCCGTGGGAGATCGAGGCTTTCCTCGAGCTGAAGACGGTCTGGCATCCCATCGGGCTCTGACAGGCCCGCGGACTGGCTCCTGCGTCAGCCCTTCGTCGCGTAGACCGCCTGCCGCAGGCTCCTCCCGACCGGCGCCGATGCGAGCACCCAAACGGCGAGCGGGCGCGAGCCCGCGTAGTGCACCGAGATGTAGTCGGCGAGCATGCGCCCCGACGACGTCGTCGGCATCCAGCGGACCTGCATCGTTTCCGCGGACAGGCGCCTCGGCGGCGCGAGCGGACGCAGCCTCGCCCCGACCTCGACGAGCTCGACGTCGACCCCGCTCGGGCGGACGACGTGGTAGACGAACGCGGCGCGCCTGCTCGTCGGGTGGATCCCGATCGCCGGCAGCATCGCGTTCCGGCCGGCCGTGATCCGGGTGGGGGCGGTCCAGGTGACGCCGTCGGCCGAAGTCGACACGACGACGCTGTTGGCAGCACACTCGGCGCTGAAGCGGCAGTCGTGCCAGGTCGCCCACACGCGGCCTCCGGGATCGACGTCCGCCGCGGGGAGTGGGAAGAAGCGCAGCCCCTTCGCGGAGCGGACCTCGAGCTCGGCGATAGTGGCCGGTGCCCCGAACGAGACGCCGCCGTCGGTCGAGACTGCCGACCCGATCCGGCGGCCGTTCCAGAGGAAGACCATGACGACGTCACCGTTCGGGCGGATGACCGGGAACGCGCCGACGGCGCTCGCGACCGGGACACCCGAGGGCTGCGACCAGGTCAGGCCGCCGTCCCGCGACGTGATGACAGCGAGCCGGTCGTTGCTCAGCGCGTCCGTGTACGCGAGGTAGCAGCTCCCTCGAAAGCGGCTGGAGCGGCCGTTGTCGCAGGCGATCCAGTTCTTGTCGAACGCGATCCCCGGAGCCGTCGTCGCGGCGGCGGCGTTGATCGGTGCGCTCCACGCGAGCCCGTTCTTCGAGCGGCTGACCGTGAGCCGCGTTGTCTGGCCCTCGATCGCGAGCGTCGAGATGAGCCACACGCGCGCGGCCGCGTCGAACGCGACGACGGGGTCGCTCGCGCGCCCGTTCGGGCCCGGCGGGACGCTCGCCGAGGTCAGCCCGGGCAGCAGCCCGCTCTTCCAGGTGCGACCACCGTTCCGCGAGGTTGCCCAGCCGACGTTCGTCGCGCCGCCGTCGAAGCGCCGGCCGACCTGGAACGTGGCGACCGTCGTCCGCCCGACGGTGAGGCTGTCCGGCTCGACCTGGGTCTCGTGATGCGCGTCCGCAGTCCGGTAGGGATCGCGCGACAGGCGCAGCCCGACGAGCTCGCAGTCGCCGGCGACCGAGTCGGCGAGATCGGCGTTGACGACGTCGGGCCCGGTGCCGCACCGCACCCTGTCCCTCGACTCGTCGTACTGGGCAGCGATCCGGTCGGCGCCCGGCCCGGCGTCGAGGACGTCCCGCCCGGGCCCGCCGTGGAGGAAGTCCGCGCCGCCGGCGCCCGCGATGCGGTCGCGGCCGTCCCGCCCGAGGATCGTGTCTGCTCGCGCGGTCCCGGAAAGCGTGTCGTCGCGTGCCGTGCCCGCGATTCGAGCGGCGTGCGCAGCTCCGGCGAGCACGAGGACGGCGGCCAGAGCCGCGATGACACGCATGCGGACAGAGACGATACGGATGCGGTACGGGTTGGTTGAGCGGGTGATTAGCATGGCGCGCGTGAGCTCCACGTGAGCAGGCTCAGTCAGGCCCTGTCCGAAGGGGACGGCATCTCGATCGTCGTCGAGGTGTCCGACGCGGATACGGCCGAGAGCGCGCAGAGGGACGGCGCCGACGGGCTCGCCGTGCGGCGCAGCGCGGACTCGGTGCGGGCGTCGACCCAGCTGCCGCTGCTGCACCTGGGCGGTGGGCGCGGCGAGCCGCCGTCGCGTCGGATGCCGTCGTTATCTCGCCGGACGCCGCGGCCTGGGACGAGGCCCGCGCGCTCGGCCTCGAGTGCGTCGTCCGCGTCACGAGCGCCGACGACCTCGAGCGCGCGCTGACCGAGCTCGACCCGGAGCTCTTCCTGCTCGCGACCGCGGTCGACTCGGACGACGATCCGCTGGAGGTCCTGCTCGCGCTCCTCCACGACGTCCCCGCGGGGAAGCTCGCGATCGCGGAGCTTGCGGACGCGACGGCGGACGAGGTCGCGGAGCTCGAGCGCGCGGGTGTCGACGGCGTGCTCGTCGCCGCGGGGAACGTCGCGGCGCTCGTCGGCACCGAGCCGCCCGACGTCTAGAGCACGGCCTCCAGGAACCTGGCGGTCTCGGGCCGCGCGGGCCGGTTGAGAACCTCGGACGGCGGCCCTTCCTCGACGATCTCGCCCTCGTGGACGAAGGCCATCCGCGACGCGACCTCGCGCGCGAAGCCCATCTCGTGCGTCACGACGAGCATCGTCATGTGCAGCTCCGTCGCCAGGCGGCGCATGACCCCGAGCACCTCGCCGATCAGCTCCGGGTCGAGCGCGGAGGTCGGCTCGTCGAAGAGCATCAGCCGCGGGTTCATCGCGAGCGCGCGGGCGATCGCGATCCGCTGCTGCTGACCGCCGGAGAGCTGGATCGGATACGCGTCCGCCTTCTCGGGCAGCCCGACCATCGCGAGGAGCTCGCGCGCGGTCGCCTCGGCGTCGCGCCTCGGCTTCCGGAGCACGGTCAGTGGGCCCTCCATGACGTTGTCGAGCGCGGTCCGGTGCGGGAAGAGGTTGAAGTCCTGGAACACCATCCCGGTCCGGATCCGCAGCTGGCGGATCCGCTCGCGCTGCGAGTGCGTGCGATGCCCGCCGCCTTCCACGCGGATGCCCGCGACCTCGATCGCGCCCGCGCTCGGCTCCTCCAGGAAGTTGATGCAGCGCAGGAGCGTGCTCTTTCCGGAGCCGGACCTGCCGAAGACGACGACGACCTCGCCGGGCGCCGACCTCGAGGTCGATGCCCTTCAGCACCTCGTGGCTGCCGAACGACTTCCGGAGGCCCTCGACGCGGAGCTCGCTCACGGCGCGCCCGCCGCCGGCGTCGGGTGGTGCTGGCCTTGGACGACTGTGCCTGCGGTCCCCCGGACGTAGCCCCTGCTGAGCCGCCGCTCGAGCCGGAGCTGGAAGTACTGGAAGATCGTCGTCAGGCCCCAGTAGATGAGCGCGGCGATGAGCAGCGCCTCGAGGTTGCGGAAGTCCGCCCGGCCGAGAAGCTGGGCGCGGCGGAAGATCTCCATCTGGTCGATGCTCGTCCCGAGGAAGCTGACGAGGGCCGTGTCCTTCATCATCGCGATGAACTCGTTGCCCGTCGGCGGGACGATGACCCGGAAGGCCTGCGGCAGGACGACGCGGCGCATCTTCTGCAGGTAGGTCATGCCGAGCGCCTCGGCCGCCTCCGACTGGCCGTGTCCGACGGACTGGATTCCGGCGCGGAAGATCTCGGTCATGTACGCGCCGTAGTTGAGGCCGAGCGCGAGGATCCCCGCGGTCAGGAACCCGAGCGTGAGCCAGTCCGCCCACGGGTCGCCGAGAGCGATCCCGATCTGCGGCAGCGCGAGGTAGATGAGGAACATCTGCACGATGAGCGGCGTCCCGCGGAAGAAGGAGGTGTAGAAGCCGGTGACGCCGACCGCGATCGCGTTCGAGCTGAGGCGGCCGAGAGCGCCGAGGAGCGCGAGCGTGCAGGCGAGCACGATCGCGAGCACGGCGATCACGAGCGTCCAGGTGATCCCCTTGGCGATGAAGACCGCATGCTCGCGCATCCACGCGGTGTCGAAGCCGGCGGCGGCGAAGAGCCCCACGAGCGCCGCGAGGATCACCGCCCACACGATCGCGAGCTTCAGCCTGAACGGGACGCGCGCGGACCGCAGCTCGAAGGTGTCGCGCCGGCTGCGCTTTTCGCGAGCCGGGGGCAGCGGCGGCTGCGCGACCTGCTCGTCGCCGCCGCCCTCGCGGCTCGTTGTCACGAAGCCAACTTCCGGCTCAGCTCACCCCGTCACCTTGCGCGGAGCGACGGTGAGGTCGGTCTTGTACCACTTCTCCGACAGCTCGAGAAGCGTGCCGTCGTCGTGCATCTCCTCGACGATCTCCGAGATCCGATCGACGAGGCTCGTCGGGTCGAGCTGCGAGCTGCGGTCGACGGCCACCGACAGGGGCTCGTAGTAGAGATCCGGCGGCACGATCTTGATCGGGGAGCCGGCGTCGATCGCCGCCTGCAGGGTCGGGAGTGCGGAGACGACCGCGTCGAGACGCCTCCCGTCGCCGAGCGCGAGGTCCTGGATCGCGGTCGAGTCGGTGTCGTACGTCTTGATCGTCGGATCGGTGATGGCTGGACTCGATCTTCACCGGCTCACCGGACTCGTCCTCGGCGAGGTTGAGCTTGTCCTGGAGGTAGAGGTCGTACGTGCAGCCGCCGCAGGCGCCGATCGTCTTGCCGTTCAGGCTGCTGACGTCGGTGATCGTCGTGTTGTCCTTGTGCACCGCATAGGCGGCGGGCGTGAAGTAGTAGGGCGGGGTGAAGTGCAGCACCTCCGCGCGCTCGGGTGTGATGGTCATGGAGCCGACGGAGATGTCCCAACGCCCGTTCCAGCTTCCGGAGATGATCGTCTCCCAGGCGGGCGCCTCCCACGCGACCTCGACGCCGAGCCGTTCCGCGATCTCGGTGGCGACGTCGATGTCGAAGCCCTCGTACTGGTTCGTGTCCGGGTTCAGCTCCGACTGCGGCGGGTACGCGGGATCCGTCGAGACGGTCAGCGTCCCCTTCTCCTCGATCGCCGCGAGCAGGTCGTCGCCTCCCTCGTCGCCTCCGCCGCAAGCGGCGCCGACGAGCGCGAGCGCCAGGGCCAGGACGGCGAGTACCGGCCAAAGTCGTTTCGACATGTACCCCTCCTTCTCTGCCGGCCTCACGGCTCCGGCAGCTGCGAATTCGATGCGTGAGAGGGTACTACGGCGCGCCGCGCCACTCCGGTGAGACCATGCGGGCGATGCGGATCGGAATCCTGACCGGCGGCGGCGACTGCCCGGGGCTGAACGCGGTGATCCGCGCCGTCGTCCGTCGCGGGACGGAGTACGGCCACGAGCTCGTGGGTGTCCGCGACGGCTGGAAGGGCCTGACCGAAGGCATCTTCGTCCCGCTCGGCCGCCGCGAGGTGTCGGGAATCCTCCCGCGCGGCGGCACCATCCTCGGGACGACGCGCACGAACCCGTACAAGGTCGACGGCGGGGCCGACGCGGTCGTCCGTCACTTCGCGGACGAGCGCCTCGACGCCCTCGTCGCGATCGGCGGCGAGGACACGCTCGGCGTGGCCGCGCGGCTCTATCGCGAGCGCGAGCTTCCAGTGATCGGCGTGCCGAAGACGATCGACAACGACCTCTCCGGGACGGACTACACGTTCGGCTTCGACACGGCGGTGACGATCGCGACCGAGGCGATCGACCGCCTGCATACGACCGCGGAGTCGCACAACCGCGTGATGGTCGTCGAGGTGATGGGGCGGCACACCGGCTGGATCGCAGTCATGAGCGGGATCGCCGGGGGAGCGGACGTCATCTTCATCCCGGAGCAGCCGATCACGGTCGAGGACGCCTGTCGCGAGCTCACCAAACGGCACGAGGGCGGGAAGGACTTCTCGATCGTCGTCGTGAGCGAGGGCTACGAGCTCACGTACGAGTCCGGCGAGCACCAGCTCGTCGCCGGCGAGGCGCGCGAGACCGACCAGTTCGGCCACGTCGTGCTCGGCGGCGTGGGCGACGCGCTCGGCCGCGAGATCGAGCAGCGGACGGGATTCGAGACCCGCGTGACCGTGCTCGGTCACGTCCAGCGGGGCGGCAGCCCGACCCCGCGCGATCGCGTGCTCGCGACCCGGTTCGGGCTGCGGGCAGCCGACCTCGCCCACGAGCGCCGGTTCGGCCGGATGGCCGCGCTCCGGGGCGACGAGATCGTCGACGTCGCGCTCGAGGACGCAACGCGCGAGCTCAAGACCGTGCCGGCGGAGTGGTACGAGGTCGCCCGCGCCTTCTTCGGCTGACCCAGGGCTACCATCCCCCGCAGGCCGGAGTGGCGGAACTGGCAGACGCGCGGGACTCAAAATCCCGTGTCCTCCGGGACGTGTGGGTTCGACCCCCACCTCCGGCATACGTCAAGGGGAACCCGTGGTTCCCCGCGAGCGGCCTGGCGTTGCGGTGCGGTTGCGTCGCGTTAGCTCACGGTTGCGCTTGGCTACGCGAGTACAGATACTTGCCCGCACGCCGGTTGCGCCGGCGAGCAGGCACGCAATCCAAGGTGAGGAGGAAAGGTTGACTGTGAGAAAGCGAAGTGCGCTCGTCATCTTCGGGCTGCTCGTGGCCGCGCTCGCGCTGGTGGCCTCGAGCTGTGGAGGTGGCGACGACGGAGGCGGTGAGGTCGTCGCGCTGCCGACTTCCTCGTGCACGGGGATCGAGTACGAAGGCGAGGGCGATCCCGACGTCCTGATCGCCTCCGACCTCCCGATGCAGGGGCCGTCCAACGTGCAGACGTCCCAGATGGTCGCGGCCGTCCGGCAGGTGCTGACGAACAACGAGTGGAAGGCCGGCGACTACAACGTCGCGTATCAGGTGTGCGACGACTCGACGGCGCAGGCCGCGAACTACGACACGGGCAAGTGCTCGCAGAACGCCAACGCGTACGCCGTGAACGACGGCCTCGTCGGCGTCATCGGCACGTACAACTCGCCGTGTGCGGCCCTGATCATCCCGCTGCTGAACAGGGCGAAGGGCGGACAGCAGGGCACGGAGAACCCGGAGGCGATCCCGATGATCTCCCCGGCGAACACGTGGCCGTGCCTGACGGTCAATCTCGCCGGCGGCTGCGAGCCGAACGGGACGGACAAGTACTACCCGACCGGCACTCGCAACTACCTGCGCGTCGCTCCTTCGGATGACTACCAAGGCGCTTTCGTCGCCGAGTTCGCCAAGGAGCAGGGCGTGAAGAAGGCCTACATCCTGAACGACAAGGAGTCGTACGGGCTGGGCGTCGCCGGGACGACCCGCAAGGCGATGGAGCACGTCGGCATCGAGATCGTCGGCGACGAGGCCTGGAACCCGAAGGCCTCGAGCTACGAGTCCCTGATGCGGAAGATCGAGGGCTCCGGAGCCGACGCGATCTTCCTCGGCGGGCTCATCTCCGAGAACGGCGGCCAGGTGATCAAGGACAAGGTGGCCGTGCTCGGGCCGAACGACGGCAACGTCAAGCTGTTCGGGCCTGACGGCTTCGCGTCGCAGGCGACGATCGACGAGTCGGGCGGCGCGGCCGCGGGCATGTTCCTGTCCAACGCCGGCGTCCCGATCGACGCGCTCACCGGCGCGGCGGCCCAGGAGTTCATCGACCAGCTGAAGGAGGGCGAGCTCTCCGGCAAGCCGATCGAGCCGTACGCCGTCTACGCGGGCCAGGCAGCCGAGGTGCTGCTCGACGCGATCGAGGCCTCGGACGGCACCCGTGCGAGCATCCTCGAGAACATGTTCGCGACGGACGTCACGGACGGCTACATCGGCTCGTTCACGTTCAACGAGAACGGTGACCCGCAGGAGGCGAGCGGGGCGGTCGTGGCCTTCACGATGTACAAGGCCGCGGACGAGCTCGAGAGCGTGAAGTCCTTCTCGCCGACGCCGGAAACGGTGGCGGCGGCGCAGGCCAACTAGCGGTTCCAGAACCGGGCGGCGGGGGCCATTGCGTCCCCGCCGCCACCGGTCTAGAGTCCCGGCCCATGGCGGCCACGGCAGTCGCGGCGCTGAATCGGGTTCGCTCGTCGAGCCTGCTCGACGCGATCGGGCTGTTCCTCGTCGGGCTCGCGCTCCTCTGGTTGTTCCTCAAGTTCCTCGACAACCCGGAGCGCTTCCTGAACGTCACCGTGATCGGCCTCACGGTCGGCGCGACGTACGCGCTGATCGCGCTCGGCTACACGCTCGTCTACGGCATCTTGCAGCTGATCAACTTCGCGCACGGCGACGTGTTCGCGCTGTCCGGGCTGGTGGCGGGGACGCTCCTCGTCTCCGTGCTCGACCTCGACGCGGACGCGGGCGTCCTCCTCATCGTCGGCGGTCTGCTCCTCACCCTCGCCATCACGATGCCGGTCTTCGCGCTCCTGAACGCGACGATCGAGCGCGTCGCCTACAAGCCCCTGCGCAACGCCCCCCGCCTGGCACCGCTGATCACGGCCGTCGGCGTCTCGTTCATCGTCCAGAACGTCGCGCTGGCGCTCTACGGGCCGAGCTTCAAGTCGGTGCCCAACTTCATCCCCCGGAGCAACGTCATCGAGATCGGCGGCGTCCAGATCCAGTGGAACGACCTCGCGGTCTTCGCCGTCGTGATCCCGCTCCTCCTCCTGCTCACCTGGTTCGTGCGCTCGACGCGCCAGGGAAAGTCGATGCGGGCGGTGGCCCAGGACACCGACGCCGCGGCGATGCTCGGCATCGACGTCAACCGGACGATCTCGGTCACGTTCATGCTCTCCGGCTCGCTGGCCGCCGCCGCGGGCCTGATCTACATCCTCCAGTTCAACATGCGGTACGACACGGGCTTCGAGCTGGGGTTGATCGCGTTCACCGCCGCCGTGCTCGGAGGGATCGGGAACCTGCCGGGCGCGGTGCTCGGCGCGATGGTCATCGGCCTCGTCCAGGCCTACAACGAGGGCCTCGACGGCACTCCCGGCGGCGACTGGACGCGCACGATCGTCTTCGGAATCCTCATCGCGACGCTCGTCTTCCGGCCCGAGGGGCTGCTCGGCGAGCGCACGCCCGAGGGCGCATGACCTCCATCGCCGCCCAGCTCGACCCCCGCCGGCTGGAGAAGGCGAAGATCGCGGCGATCGTGCTCGTCTCGATCGGGCTGATCTACCCGTGGATCTACACGTACCTCCAGGACGTGCCCTTCCTCGGCGACTTCGTCCCGGGGATCCGCTCGATGGTCTACGTGCTCGTGGTCACGATGATGGCCCTCGGGCTCAACGTCGTCGTCGGCTACGCGGGGCTCCTCGACCTCGGCTACGTCGCCTTCTACGCGGCGGGCGCGTACGCCGCGGGCTGGCTCGCCTCCCTGCACTTCAGCCAGGTGAACTTCCATTTCTTCACGACCGCCTCGGACGGGCTCCAGGGGATCCACATCTCGATGTGGGCGGTCCTCGTGTTCGCGGGAGTGTTCACCACGGTCGTCGGGATCCTGATCGGGCTGCCGACCCTCCGACTGCGCGGCGACTACCTCGCGATCGTCACGCTCGGCTTCGGCGAGATCATCCCGCAGGTGGTGCGAAACGCCGACGACGACGGGCTCGGCTTCAACCTGACCAACGGCGTCAACGGGATCAGCCCGATCGACACGTTCGGGATCGGCGGCTTCGAGTTCGACGCCGACTACTACTACTGGACCGCGATCGCGCTGATCCTGCTCACCATCTACTCCTGCATCCGGCTGCGCGACTCCAGGCTCGGGCGGGCGTGGATCGCCATTCGTGAGGACGAGACCGCGGCGGCGGCGATGGGCGTGCCGCTGATGCGCACGAAGACGTGGTCGTACGCGATCGGCGCGTTCTTCGGAGGGGTCGCCGGCGCCTTCTACGCGAGCTTCAAGCTGAGCGCGAACCCTTCGGACTTCTACTTCCAGTTCTCGGTCTTTCTCCTGTGCATGGTCATCCTCGGCGGGATCGGGAGCATCTGGGGCGTCGTCACGGCGGGGCTCATCCTCGGCTACCTCAACATCGAGGGGCTGGCGAACATCGGCTCGAAGATCCAGGAGGCGGGGGTGGACTTCGACCCGACGCAGTACCAGTTCGGGATCTACGGGGTCATCATCGTGACGATGATGCTCTTCCGGCCGACCGGGCTGATCCCCGAGCGCCGGCACAAGATCGAGATCGAGGAGGGCGTCCACGACACGCCCTTCTACGACGTGCAGACCGAGGGCACGCTCACCGACCGCGATCCGCGAGACGACTGATGGCCGCGGAGCCCGACAACCTGCTCGTCGCGACGAAGGTCCGGAAGGAGTTCGGCGGGCTCATCGCGACGGACGACATCGACTTCACGATCCCGCGCGGCGGGATCGTCGCGCTGATCGGCCCCAACGGCGCGGGCAAGACGACGTTCTTCAACCAGATCACCGGGGTGTACGTTCCGACGTCCGGCTCGATCGTGTTCGATGGGACCGAGGTCGTCGGCAAGCCCCCGCACGCCATCGTCGAGCTCGGGGTGGGGAGGACGTTCCAGAACATCCGCCTCTTCGCCCAGATGACAGCGGTCGAGAACGTCCTCGTCGGGATGCACTGCCGGCTCAAGGGCGGCATCTTCGGGTCCGTCCTCCGCACGCCGCGGGTGCGGCGAGAGGAGGCGGAGGCCCACGAGAAGGCGCGCGAGCTGCTCCGCTACTGCGGCCTGCCCCGGCGGCACGAGGAGTACGCAGGCACCCTTCCGTACGGCGATCAGCGCCGGCTCGAGGTGGCGCGCGCGCTCGCGACGGATCCGAAGCTCCTGCTCCTCGACGAGCCGACCGCCGGCATGAACCCGCAGGAGACGGCCGAGTTCACGTCGTTCGTGCGCCGCATGCGCGACGAGAAGGAGCTCACGGTGCTGCTGATCGAGCACGACATGAAGGTCGTCATGGGAGTGTCCGAGCGCATCACCGTGCTCGAGTACGGCGCGAAGATCGCCGAGGGCCTGCCGGCCGAGGTGCAGGCGGACGAGCGCGCGCTGAGGCTCGGTAGCGGGGGCCATACCTCGGCGTGCTCTGAAGGGGGCTCGGCCCGCACCGTGAGCCAGCCGCCGCGGGCGGCCCGATCCTCGAGGTCGACGACCTCCACGTCTACTACGGCGCCATCCACGCGCTCAAAGGCGTCTCTCTCCGCGTCGGGGAGGGCGAGATCGTGACGTTGATCGGCTCGAACGGGGCCGGGAAGTCCACGACGCTTGCGTGCGATCAACGGGCTCAACCGCGCGCGGAAGGGGACGATCCGCTTCCGGGGGAACGAGATCACGGGGGCGTCCCCGCACTCGATCGTGAAGAACGGCATCGCGCAGAGCCCGGAGGGTCGCCGGCTCTTCCCGCGGATGAGCGTCACCGAGAACCTCGAGATGGGCGCGTTCCAGCGCAGTGACAAGGAGAACTTCGCCTCCGATATGGAGCGCGTCTTCGAGCTGTTCCCGCGCCTCAAGGAACGGCGCACGCAGAAGGCCGGGACGATGTCGGGCGGCGAGCAGCAGATGTGCGCGATCGGCCGCGCGCTCATGGCGCGCCCGCAGCTGCTCCTGCTCGACGAGCCGTCGATGGGACTCGCGCCGATCTTCGTCGACCGGATCTTCGAGACCATCGTCGAGGTCAACAAGCAGGGGACGCCGGTGCTGCTCGTCGAGCAGAACGCCCTGATGGCGCTCGACGTCGCCCACCGCGGGTACGTCATGGAGACCGGCCACATCGCGCTCGAGGGCGAGGCGGCGGAGCTCAAGACGAACGACCAGGTCCGGGCGACGTACCTCGGCGAGGGATGAGAGCTTCCTCATGACCGCTTGAGTCTCCTGCGCGAGCGGGTACGCTCTGGGTGTTCTGTCCGGCCGGGAGACCGGAAGGAGGGGGAAAGCCAGATGGGATTCACTGGGGAACGGACGGCCGACCGGGCGCGGCCCTCGCCGCGCTGGCTTGCTTTCGCCGCCATCGCGTCGGCAGTCGTCGCAGTCGATCAGTTCACGAAGGAGGCCGTGCGCACGTCGTTCGAGCCCGGTGAGGGCACGCACGCATTCGGCGCCTACTGGATCCAGCACTTCCAGAACTCCGGGGTCGCGGGCGGAGGGCTCGAGGGCAGCGCGCTGCCGCTGGCCGTGCTCTCGATCCTGGCGGTGGTCCTCCTGTACGAGTTTCTCGCGCACCGCTCGCGCGCACGACTCACCCTCGCCGTCGGCTTCGGGCTCCTCGTCGGAGGTGGGCTCGGCAACCTGGTCGACCGCGCGCGCCTCGGCTGGGTGACCGACTTCATCCGGAGCGGCGAGCGCGCGTTCAACATCGCGGACGTCGCGATCTTCGCCGGGGGCATGATCATCCTCGCGGCCCTCGTCGTGACGCTCGTGCAGCTCCTCGTGCAGGAGATCTCCGCTCAGCCGACGAGCAGAGGCGGATAGGGCGGCGCGAGCAGGATCCCGACCCGGGCGCGGCCGCCTTCGGCCACGCCGTGGGCCATCTCGAGCGCGCTTCCGATCCCGTGGCTCGGCACGAAGCCGAGCGTCCGGGCCGCTGTCGCGTCGCGACAGCCCGCGACGACCACGCGGCCGAGTTGTGAGAGAGCGGGGCGGCACGCCGCCCAGTCCGCGTACGGCAGCAGCGGGTGGCACGTCTTTCCGGCGCGATACTCAGCGAGCGCCTTCTCGTCCCTCGCCGCCACGCGTTCCACAACGGCCATTTCGTCCTCACTCTCCGTGGCCCGGAGCGCGTTGAACATCGCAGCGTAGGGCGCCTGCGTGGGGGTTGCGAACGAGCGCGTCAGGTGATGCGCGACGACGAGCGTCCCGTCGGGCCGGATCGGGAAGGCGCCGCGCCAGAGGCGGAGCACGAGACCGAGCGCGACCGCGGCCGTCGTGATCGGGTTCAGCGACTCGCGCGGGACGTGGGGCCCGAGCCAGGGGATCCCGACGACGAGCGCGTCCACCGGCTCGGGCAAGTGCGCACCCCGGCGCGCGACTCCCCGCAGGAGCGCCTCGGCGTGGGCCTCCGATGGCGTCCCGGCGAACGCGCCGAGCGCCGCAAGCCGACGCTTCAGACCGGACAGGAGATCGCTGCGGATCTGATCCGGAGCGAAGGAGAGGATCGTTCGGAGCGGTGACCGGACGACCCGCTCGACGGCCGTGTCGGACTCCGGGTAGCCGCGATAGCGGCCCGTCAGCCGGGGCAGGTCGAGGGCGAGAGACACCCCCGCGACCGCGACCCGCGCGGCGAGCGCGTCCTCGATCTCGAGCGCGAGCGTCCACGCCTGCGAGCCTGGCGCCTCGAGCAGCGAGTCGACCTCCACGACGCGGCGATTCGTGGCGACGTCCGCCGCGGCGACGAACACCGCCGGCCCGCCGTGCAGGACGGACTCGGCCGCCGTGACCGTGAGCACGAGGTCGGTCTCGACGAGAGCGGGGCTCACGCGCACGTCGCCGACGAGCGGGACGAGCCGGTCGTCCTCGACGTCGTGGACGACGACGCGGCCGTGGAACGCGCGCGCCCGAGGCGGCAACAGCAGCCGTTCGAGGTCGTTCTGGCCGAAGCGGCGTCCGAGCCCGCCCGCGACGAGGATCGTCTGGCGCTCGTCGGGGATGCCACAGCGCTCGAGCTCCTCGATGGCGACCGCGATCGCGGTCTGGCGCGCGTCCTGCGGGCCGCCGGGAACGGGAAGCGCGGCCGGCTCGACGACGATCGTCGCGCGCCCTCCGCGCGGCGCCAGCTCGCGCAGCGGTTGGCCCGAGATCGGGAAGCGCAGCGCGTCCCGGACCGCGCCGGCGACATCGACCACCTGCTCCGAAGCGGGCGGCGCGCGCACGACGACGTCCTCCTCGCCGACGGGGACGAGAACCACGCGCGAGCCCGAGAGGAGAGGGACACGCTTCATGGCTCTATCCAACCGCAAGCGGCGACGAGGGCCGCGCTCGCCGCCGTAGAGTTGAGGCATGCCGAAGACGCTGACCGGTGAGGAACTGCAGCTCGACGACGGCCCCGTGCGCGACGCGGAGCTGTTCCTCGTCGACGGCAACAACCTCGCGTATCGCGCGTTCTTCGCACTCCCGGAGGAGCTCCAGACGACGGACGGCCAGTTCACGAACGCGCTCCTCGGCTTCACGAACATGCTGTTCAAGCTGCTCTCGGACTACACGCCACGGGGAGTTGCGGTCGCGTGGGACACGAGGCCGGTGCACCGGACCGAGATCTCGGCCGAGTACAAGTCCGGGCGGCGTTCGATGCCGGACCTGCTGCGCGAGCAGTTCCCGCACTTCCGGCCGATCGTCGAGGCGTTCGGGTACGTGAATCTCGAGTTCGAGGGCTGGGAGGCGGACGACGTGATCGCGACGCTCGCGACCCGTGCCGACGAGGCTTCGATCAAGACATGCGTCGTCTCGACCGACCGCGACGCCTTCCAGCTCGTCACGGAGAACGTCTGCCTGATGATGACGCCGCGCGGCGTCGCGGACGTCCACGTGTACACGCCCGAGCGCGTCGAGCTGCGCTACGGCATCCGGCCGGAGCAGGTTCCCGACTTCATCGGGCTCAAGGGGGACACGAGCGACAACATCCCCGGCGTCCCGGGCATCGGGGACAAGACCGCGGGCCAGCTGATCGCGCAGTACGGCTCGGTCGAGGGCGTGCTCGAACACACCGAGGAGCTCTCTCCCGCGCGCCGGCGCTCGCTCGAGGAGCACGCCGACCAGGCGCGCGAGTCGAAGCTCCTCGCGACGATGCGCCGCGACCTCGAGCTCGGCGTCGACCCCGGCGAGCTCGTCTCGCGTCCGCCGGACCGCTCCACGCTGAAGGAGATCTTCCGCCGCTTCGAGTTCCGCGGGCTTCTCAGCCGGGTCGACACGCTCGACGAGGCGCTGCCCGCGGCCGAGCTGCCGAAGGCCGAGTCCGAGAGCGTGGCCTGGCGCGAAGGCGAGCTCCCGAAGCTCCGCGGCCGGATCGGCCTCGCGGGGGACGGCGTACGGGTCGGGCTCGCGACCGGCGACGAGGTGATCGTCGCCGCACGGCCCGAGCACCTCGCGGTCGGAGACGCCGAGCTGGCCGTGCACGACGCCAAGGCGCAGCGCGTCGCGGCCGCGGACGACACGATGCTCGCCGCGTACCTGATCGATCCCGGCCGCGCCGAGTACGACCTCGACGACCTCGCCGCCGAGCACGCGCTCGAGCTGGTGCCCGAGCCGCCGGCCGAGGAGGAGACCGCGGCGCTCGTTCGCAACGCCGAGGCGGCACGCCGCCTCGCTCCGATACTGCGGGAGAAGGTCCGGGAGCGCGGGCTCGAGCGCCTCTACGACGATGTCGAGCTGCCGCTCAGCTCGGTGCTCGCCGCGATGGAGGACGCGGGCGTCCGCATCGACACGTACCGCATGGGGGAGATCACCGCGCGCCTCTCGGACCGGATCGAGGAGCTCGAGGCCCGCGCGTACGAGCTCGCGGACGAGGAGTTCGTCATCGGCTCTCCGATGCAGCTCGGGCGGATCCTCTTCGAGAAGCTCAGCCTGACGCCCGGCCGGAAGGGGAAGACCGGCTACTCGACGGACGGCAAGGTGCTGCGCGCGATCCGCGACGACCATGAGATCGTCCCCGTGATCGAGGAGTGGCGCGAGCTGACGAAGCTCGTGAACACGTACCTCGGGCCACTCCCGACGCTGATCGGCGAGGACGGCCGCCTGCACACGACGATCAACCAACACGTCGCTTCGACCGGCCGCCTCTCGACCTCGAGCCCGAACCTGCAGGCGATCCCGATCCGCACGGAGCTCGGCCGCGAAATCCGCTCGGCGTTCGTCGCCGAGCCCGGCCACCGCCTCCTGTCGGCGGACTACTCCCAGATCGAGCTGCGCATCCTGGCGCACGTCTCCGGCGAGCCCAAGCTGCGCGAGGCGTTCCTCCGCGGCGAGGACATCCACACGGCGACCGCGGCGGAGGTGCTCGGGAAGGATCCAGCCACTCTGACTTCGGGAGAAAGGGCGATCGCGAAGATGATCAACTTCGGGATCGTCTACGGAATTTCCGCGTTCGGCCTCTCCGAGAACCTCGACATCCCGAAGGAGCAGGCGCAGGAGTACATCGACTCCTACCTCGCCCGCTTCCCGCAGGTGCAGGCGTTCATCGCGCGCACGATCGCGCAGGCCGGGGAGGACGGGTACGCGTCGAGCCTACTCGGGCGTCGGCGGCCCGTCCCCGAGCTCCGCGCGTCGAACCGCCAGACGCGCGGCTTCGGCGAGCGCGTCGCCGTCAACTTCGTCATGCAGGGCTCGAACGCGGACATCATCAAGGTCGCGATGGTCGCGATCCACTCGCGGCTACGCGACGAGGGCCGCGGCGCGCGGATGGTCCTCCAGGTGCACGACGAGCTGTTGCTCGAGGTGCCCGAGACCGAGATCTCCGCTGTTCGCGACCTCGTCCGCGAGGAGATGGTCGGCGCGTACCCGCTCGATCCTCCGCTCGCCGTGGACGTCGGTGTGGGCGACGACTGGGCCGAAGCCAAGGCGTGACCTGACCCGCGCGCGGCAGTCCGCACGCCCTCTTGTGTTCTTGTCCGAAATGGCATATACCTGCACGCATAGGGACTGGGGAGTCCCTCTGGGGTAGGGCCTTAGGGGGTGGGAGATATGCGCGGTTGCAGGAGCATCGCTCCGGCTGTTCTCTCTCTCGATGCGGTCCGGGCCAACTCCGGCGGCCACAACAAGGCAAGGACCGAGTCTGACCGAGCGGCAGCGGGCCCAGTCGGTGCCCGCGTGAGTCCGCATTCGTTCGAGCGAGCGGCCCCGCCACGGCGGGGCCGCTCGCACTAGAGCTCGAGCGTCTCGCCGTCCTCCGGCACGAGGACCGTCGGTAGCGCGGCACGCAGGGCGATGCGCTCGACGAAGCAGTGGTTCAGCGCCTCGAGGTGGACGGCGACGACCACCGGGACGCGCGCGACGACTTCTCGGACATCGTCGATCCCCATGACGATGAGACCGCCTCGAGGAACTCCGCGCCCGCCGCGTTCACGATGGCGACCCGCGGGCGGTGGCGCGCGATCGTCTTCTCGACGCCCTCGTACCAGACAGTGTCGCCCGCGACGTAGAGGTCCTCGAGCACGAACCCGCTGACCGGCCCGAGGAGCTCGGCCATGTGCCCGTGCCCGTGGCGCGCCGGTGTGCGCGCGATCGCGAGTCCCGTCCCAGTCGAGCGCGTCGTCTACCGGCGCGCGCATCGAGGCCGAGCTCGCGAAGCGCGTCCTCGTCCTCCGGTTGGCAGAAGACGGGCACGTCGCGCGGGAGCAGCTCCTCGGCACGTCCGTCGAGGTGGTCGCGGTGACGGTGCGTCACGACCACCGCGTCGAGCCCCCGCACGACTTCCTCCGCAGGGAACGGCAGCGGAACGGTCGGGTTGCGGACCGGGTTCGCCGTCTGCTCGACGGGCGGACGCGCGCCGACGTCGTCCAGCATCGGATCGATAAGCACGCGCCGCCCGTGAAGCTCGACGATCGTCGTGGCGCTCCGCACGAGCGTGACGCGCATGGACGCGTTTTAGCGCATGAATGCGCTGGAATCCGAGCTGCCCCTGGCCATTCGCGCCGTTGATCCGTGGCTATACTCCGCGATCCGATGGCGAACGACACCGTCGAGAAGCCCACTGCCGTAGAGGAAGGGGTCTGGGTCACCGGCCCGGACGGCGAGCTCGTACCCGACTACGACTCCTCGTTCCCCGAGATCAACGAGGGTGAGGTCGTCCATGGCACCGTGGTGCGCGTGGACAAGGACGAGGTGCTCGTCGACATCGGTTACAAGTCGGAGGGCGTCATCCCGGTCGCCGAGCTCACGATCCGACGCTCGGTCAACCCCGCCGACGAGGTGTCGGTGGGGGACGAGATCGACGCGCTCGTCCTCACGAAGGAGGACGCCGAAGGCCGGCTGATCCTCTCGAAGAAGCGGGCGCGCTTCGAGCTCGCGTGGAAGAAGATCGAGGGCGCGGCCGAGTCCGGCGAGCCGGTCACCGGGAAGGTGATCGAGGTCGTCAAGGGCGGGCTCATCCTCGACCTCGGCGTGCGCGGCTTCCTTCCGGCGTCGCTCGTGGACATCCGGCGCGTCCAGGATCTCGACGAGTTCCTCGCGCGCGAGCTGCGCTGCAAGGTGATCGAGCTGAACCGGTCCCGCAACAACGTTGTGCTCTCCCGACGAGCCGTGCTCGAGGACGAGCGCAAGGAGATGCGCCAGGCGATCCTCGACCGGCTGAATCCCGGCGACGTGATCGAGGGGCAGATCTCCAACATCGTCGACTTCGGCGCGTTCGTCGACCTCGACGGCATGGACGGCCTGATCCACATCTCCGAGCTTTCGTGGAGCCACGTCAACCATCCGTCGGAGGTGCTCGAGATCGGCCAGACGGTGAAGGTCAAGGTGCTCGACATCGACCGGGAGCGGCAGCGGATCTCGCTCGGCCTCAAGCAGACCCAGAGCGATCCGTGGCAGCAGGTGCTCGACTCGTATCGCGAGGAGGACGTGGTCGAGGGCCGCGTCGCGAAGGTCGTCACCTTCGGCGCCTTCGTCGAGATCCTCCCGGGCGTCGAGGGCCTCGTCCACATCTCGGAGCTCGCTCGGCACCACGTCGAGAATCCGAGGGAGGTCGTCTCCCAGGGGCAGGCGGTCAACGTCAAGATCCTCGAGATCGACGGCGAGCGCCGCCGGCTCTCGCTCTCACTGAAGCAGGTGGAGGAGGGCGAGGAGCCCGTGCCGCGCGCGGACGGATCGGAGTCGGTGCACCAGACCCCGGACCTCGTGCTCTCCGAGGAGGCGTTCCCGGCGGGCGGCGCCGTGGCCGCGGAGGCGGAGGTCGCCGAGGAGCTGTCCGAGGGCGAGCCCGAAGCCGAAGCCCAGCCGAAGCCCGAGTCGAGGTCGAAGCCGAGGTCGAAGCCGAAGCCGAGGCTCCGGCGGAGCCCGAGGCGGTCGCTGAGGCCGAGCCCAAGGCGGAGGCGGAGCCCGAGGCAGTCGCTGAGCCCGAGGCGGAGGCCGAGCCCGAGGCGGTTGCGGAGCTCGAGGTCGAGGCCGAGGTCGAGACACCGGCGGAGCAGGCGGAGCCGGGCGCAGCCGACGAGGACGCCGAGCCAGCCGCTGCCGAGCCCGAGCCGGGCGACGAATCCGCCTAGGAGTACGTTGGGCCCGATCGCGGTCGCGATCACCGGAGGCATCGGCGCCGGCAAGTCGACGGCGCTCGACAGCTTCCGCCGGCACGGGGCGGCGACGGTCTCGAGCGACGAGATCGTCCACCACCTGCTCGCGACCGACCCCGAGGTGAAGCGGGCGCTCGTCGAGCGCCTCGGCGACGGGATCCTCGGCGAGGACGGCGCCCCCGACCGCGAGCGGATCGCCTTCCGCGTCTTCAAGGACCCGGAAGCGCTCGACTTCCTCGAGAAGCTCCTGCACCCGCTCGTCTCCCGCGAGTACCTCCAGTGGCGCGAGCAGCTCGCCCAGCTCCCGACGCCGCCCGCCGTCTGCGTGACCGAGGTTCCGCTCCTGTACGAAGTCGGGGCGGACGAGCGCTTCGACGTCGTCGTCGTCGTCACGGCGCCGGCCAAGCTCCGCGAGGCGCGGCGCGGTGGCCGCAAGGACGACCGCGAGGCGCGCCTGCTGCCGGACAAGGAGAAGGCGAAGCGCGGGGACTTCGTCTACGTCAACACCGGCACGCCGGCGGAGCTCGACGCCTGGGTCGCCGGAGTCATGGCGACCCTGACCGAACGGGCCCGGTCCAGGCAGGACGAAGGTGAGCCAAGTTACAAGGTGTAACTTGGCGGCTCGCGGCCTCTGAAAGAAGGGACTCCGTGCGCATTGTGATCGGACTGGCCGTGGCAGTCCTGGCCGTGGCCGGCGCGGCGGCATGGGTGGTCGAGACCGAGCCCGACGTCTACCTCCGCGCGCGCTACCCGTTGGAGTACGAGCACATCGTCCGCACGCACGCGCGGAACCACGGCCTCGACCCCGCGTTCGTCGCGGCGGTCGTCTACGTCGAGAGCCGGTTCGACCCCAACGCCGAGTCCGCGGCCGGCGCGATCGGGCTCATGCAGCTCCTACCGGACACGGCGAAGGGGATCGCGCTGCGCACGGGGGGCAAGCGCTTCGTGGTCGCCGACCTCCGCGATCCCGAGATCAACGTGCGCTACGGGACGTGGTACCTCGAGCACCTACGGGACCGCTACGACGACATGGAGCTCGGGCTCGCCGCGTACCACGCCGGCCAGGGGAACGTCGACCACTGGCGGGCGGAAGGCCTGGGCATCGTGTTCCCCGAGACGCGGGACTACGTGGACGAGGTCGAGCGGCTGAGGCAGGTGTACGCGGACGCGTACCAGACCGAGCTCGGGCTCTAGGACCACGGGCGGAAGAGGGGCGACGACCGGGCCGGAGGCCGGCTTCGCCGGCCGTGAGGCGTGACGCCGCGTGCTCTTAGCCGGAGGCGAAAGGAGGGGGCTCGTGGGGGAACCATGGGTTCCCCCACGTCAGGGACGCGTGCCAGAGCGAGCTCCGCCTATGGCGTCCTCGAGCAGGCCGAGCACGAGCTCGACCGGAGGCGGCTTCTCGCCCGACGCGCGCTGGAGCGCGAGCCCGTTGAGCACGAGGTTGACGAAGCCGCCGATCTGACTCGGGTCGAGGTCGTCCCGGAGCTCGCCGTCGCGCTGCGCTTCCTCGATCCGGGCGCGGTTCACGGGCATGAACTCCTGCTGGCGCTGCTCGATCCGCTCGCGGAAGGGGACATCCGTGCGCACGCGCCGGATGAGCTCGAGGTTGACGTTCAGCCAGGCCGGATCGAGCTCGAGGATCGCCCGTAGGATTGCCTCCAGGCCCTCGTTGACCCAGACGTCGGACATGCGGGCGCTGTCCTGCACCGCCAGTTCGACGAAGAGATCCTCCTTGGAGGAGAAGTAGTTGAAGATCGCGCCGCGAGAGAGCCCGATCTCGTCCTCGAGGCGCGCGACCGTGGCGCCCTCGTACCCGTGCTCCGCGAAGCAGCGCCTCGCCCCGACGAGGATCTGCTCCCGCCGCGCGGTCCTCTTCTCGTCGCTGATCTTCGGCATCTGACAACTCGCACTTTACAAAACCGTACGGACGTTTTATATTACTCGCGCCATGGACGGCGCCGAGGCGACGACAACTTCTGTGAAGAAGACCGCCGTCTCGGCGCTCGTCATCGCCGAGGTCTTCTCCGTCTTCGGCACGCGCATGACCTATCTCGCGCTCCCGTGGTTCGTCCTCGTGACGACGGGGTCGCCAGGGAAGATGACGCTCGTCCTCGCGGCCGAGATCGCGCCGATGGTCGTTCTCGGTATCCCGAGCGGGATCCTCGTCGAGCGCATCGGCGCGCGGAACACGATGCTGATCGCGGACTTCGCACGCGCGCCGATCCTCGCTTCGATCCCGCTGCTGCACGCGCTCGACCTCCTCACGTTTCCGCTCCTGCTCGGGATCGTCGCGCTCCTCGGCTGCTTTATGCCGCCGTACTTCGCCTCCCAGCGGACGATCCTGCCCGAGCTCGTGGGCGAGGACGAGCGCCTGATGTCGCAGGGGAACAGCCTCATCGAGGGCGGCGCGGCGTTCGCGGCGCTCCTCGGGCCTGCGATCGCTGGGCTGCTCATCCCGTTCATCGGCGCGCCGAACGTGCTCTACGTCGACGCTGCCACGTACGCCATCGCCTTTCTCCTCGTGCTCGCGTTCGTCCCGCGCCGAAAGGCGATCGCCGCTGCGGTGCGGCCGAAGGTGCTCTCGGGCATACGCTTCCTGTTGGGCGACCGCCTGCTCGCCCCGATCGCGGCCGTCGTCGTCGCATTCGGCTTCCTCAGCGCCGGGCTCTCCGCAGGACTGCCGTTCTACGCGTTCGAGGAGTTCGACGGGAGCTCGCGGATCGCGGGCCTCTTCTACGCCGCGCTCGGTGCGGGCGCGCTCGTCGGCAGCATCGTCGCCGTCGCCGCCGTGCGGAAGGTGGCGCCCCTTCGGCTGTCGGGGCTGTCGATCCTGGCGTTCTCGATCCCGCTCTGGGTGCTCCCGTTCCTACCGCCCTGGCCCGTCGTCTTCGTCGCGCTCTTCGTCGCGACGTTCTTCACGCCGCTCATCAACGGGCCGCTCATCGCCGTCCTCACCGCCCGGACCCCCGAAGGACTGCGGGCGATGGCGATCACCGCGGTGATCTCGATCAACACTCTCGCCGCGCCGCTCGGCTTCCTCGTCGCCGGTCAGGTCCTGGAGCAGTGGGGAGTCGCGCCGCTCTTCGCCGCCACCGTCGCCGGCGTCACGCTGATGGCGCTCGTGTACGCAGCGATCGTCCTCCGGTACCGCGACGAGGACATCGCGATCCCCGAGCCGGCGACCCCGTGAGCGCTGCGGTCGCCGGCGGCGCATCTCGGGTATGACGCCGACCGGCGACCGCCCCGCCCTACCTGAGACAGGTAGCGTTGACGCTCGCTACCCGAGGCAGATCGCGTGGATGGACACGCTTGCTGAGCTCACGTCGTCGAGGTTGACGAGGTAGAAGGTCCAGGCCTGTCCGCTCGAGGGAAACGAGTCGAATGCGACGACTGCGCCGCTCGACGAGAAGCCTCCTCCGACTGCGCGCTGGCCGATGTTGCAGCTGACGACGAAGGTCTTCTCCTCGGCCTCGGTCAGCATTCCGGTGTCCGTCTTGATGGAGACGAGCCCGGCCGCCGTGCTCGCAGGCCTCGCGCCCGCCGGGGACTGCGCGAGCGCGCCGTTGGCACCAGCCGTGACGATCTGGGCGGAGGTCTGCCCGCCGAGCGTGTTCGCATTCTGAGCCGTGGTCGCGGACTTCGCCGTCGTGGCCGACTTGGCCGTGGTTGCGGTCTTGGCCGTGGTTGCGGTCTTGGCCTTGTCCGCCGTCTTCGCCCGGTCGGCGACCAGCGCGCGCTTCGCGAGCGGGACGGCCGCGGTCACGACCGCGCCTGCGGTCCCGCCGAGCGCGACGAAGAGCGCAACCATGGCCACGATGAGGGCCGTGCTCGGTCGCTTTGTCCGCAGAGCGTTCATGTCGTGACCTCCCGATCCGTTGACGGGAGGAGCGTGTCCGGGGCCGCTCAAGAAACGCTCAAGGCTCGACGAACTCGATTGACGCGTCGTTCGTGAGGACGAGCTTGCCCGCGACATACCAGCGCCCCGCGAACCGATGCCAGCCGGCGGGGAGCCCCGCCTCGAAGGTCGCGGCGGTGAGCTTGCTCACCGTGCGCTCGTCCTCGACCTCGAGATCGGTGTCGGTCGAGACTGGCTCGCCGTCGACCGCGAGCTCGAAGCGCGTGGTCTCACCCAGTTCGGCGTCCTCGCCGGACTCCGGGACGAAGCCGTAGCCGATCCAGAACGGCGTCCGGGCGGCGAAGACCGCCGGTGTCGAGGCGCCGGGGAAGATGTCGATTCGCGCTTCGGATGCGGGGATGCCCGCCGGTGCTCGCGGAGTGAGGACGACGGCTGCCATTCGGTCTCCTTTGTGGACGGGCTGCGCACAGGGTCGTCCAGAGCGCTCAAGATCTGCTCAAGGCCGCGTGGACAAGCCGTGACGAGGCTGCGAAGCTTGCGGCGCCACGAGGCGAGGAGTTCCATGAGCGGCGCGCATCGGGCAGGCGATCCGAAGCTCGAGCTGCGACTGCTCGGGCCCCTGGAGGTGTCGACGGGCAGCGGCGTGGTCCCGATCGGCGGCCCGAAGCCGCGCACGCTCCTCGCGGTGCTCGCCCTCGAAGCCGGCTGCGTCGTCTCGGTCGACCGTCTGGTGGAGGATCTCTGGCCTGCGGAGCCACCGAAGACGGCCCCGCACACGATCCAGGTCTACGTCTCGCAGCTGCGCAAGGCCCTTGGGCCCGAGGCCATCTCCACCCGCGCTCCGGGGTACGTGCTCGAGCTCGAGCCGGAGCGGGTCGACCTCCACCGCTTCGTCCGGCTCACCGACGAGGGGCGCGCGGCGCTCGGGTCCGGAGACGCGGTTGCGGCCGAGGTCGCGCTGCGGGAGGCGCTCGGGCTCTGGCGAGGGACGGCGCTGGCCGACTTCACGTACGAGCCGTTCGCGCAGGCGGAGATCGCACGGCTCGACGAGCTCCGGCTCGTGGCGCTCGAGGCGCGGGTGGAGGCGGACCTCACGCTCGGCCGCCATGCCGAGCTCGTGTCCGAGCTCCAGGCGTTGGTCGACTCCCAGCCGCTTCGCGAGCGCCCGCTGGCCCAGCTCATGCTCGCCCTCTATCGCGCGGGCCGTCAGGCGGAGGCGCTCGCTGCGTACCGGGCTGCGCGCGAGACGCTCGTCGAGGAGCTCGGGATCGATCCCGGGCCCGAGCTCCGGAACCTCGAAACCGCGATTCTCCGCCAGGACGCGTCGCTGCTGCTCGACGCGGCCGTGCCCGCGGCGCCGCCGATGGAGTCCCGCCGTCTCGTGACGCTCCTCGTCGTCGACGTCGTCGAGTCGATGGCGCTGGCGGAGGCGCTCGACGCGGAGGCGCTCGGTCGCGTGCTCCAGCGGTACTTCGAGACGGTCTCGGGCGCGGTGACGCGCCACGGCGGCACCGTCGAGAAGTACGCGGGAGACGCGGTCCTGGCCGCCTTCGGCGTCCCGATCTCGCACGAGGACGACGCCCTGCGGGCCGCCCGTGGCGCCCTCGACATCCGCGCCGGGATCGCCGCGCTCGCCGAGCAGCTCACGCAGGAGCACGGTCTCGGCCTCGAGGTCAGGATCGGGCTCGAGACCGGCGAGGTCGTGGCCATGGAGACGGGCGCACGCCTCGTCAGCGGCGAGGCGGTCGGGGTCGCGGCGAGGCTCGAGGAGGCGGCGGCCGCCGGCGAGATCGTCGTCGGCCAGGTCACCGGCCGCCTCGTCGACCATGCGGCCGAGCTCGAGTCCCTGGGCGAGATCGCGATCAAGGGCAGGCGCGAGCCGGTGTCCGCCTACCGGCTGGTCGCCCTCAGCGCGGTTGCCCCCGCGTTCGAGACCCGCCTGGACGCGTCGCTCGTCGGCCGCGAGCGGGAGCTCACGGCCCTGCGCGAGCAGCTGAAGCTCGCGGTTGCCGACGGCTCGCTCCATGCCTCCGTCGTCCTCGGCCCGCCGGGCGTCGGAAAGTCGCGGCTCGTCGCCGAGCTCGCGCGGGCGGCGAAGGGAGTCACGGTGCTCGGCGGTCGCTGCCTCTCCTACGGCGACGGCATCACGTACTGGCCGCTCCGCGAGGTCGTGGGGCAGGCTGCGGCGAGTGAAGAGCGCGACGCCGTGCTCGCCGGGCTCGCCGCCGACCCGCCTCCGCCGGCCGCCGAGATCGCCCTCCTCTTCCGGCGGCTTTGCGAGCGGCTCGCGGGCCAACGGCCACTCGTCCTCGTCTTCGACGACCTGCACTGGGCCGAGCCGACCCTCCTCGCGCTGATCGAGCAGCTGGCCGACGGCGGCGCCGGGCCGATCCTGCTCGTCTGCCTCGGTCGCGACGAGCTGCTCGAAGGACATCCGGCCTTCCTCGCCGACCGAGAGCACGTCGTGCGGATCGAGCTCGACGCGCTGACGCCGGAGGAGACGGCCGCGCTGCTCAACGGGCTTGGCGGCGCGTTCCTCGAGTCCGACCAGCGCGCGCGCATCGTCGAGGCCGCGGACGGCAACCCGTTCTTCCTCGAGCAGCTGCTCGCGCTGTCCCTCGAAGGAGGAGGCGTCGGCGAGCGCGGCCTTCCCGAGACCATCCAGGCATTGCTCGCCGCGCGCCTCGACCGGCTCGGCCCGGGCGAGCGGGCGGTCCTCGAGCGCGGCGCGGTGGTCGGGAAGGAGTTCACCGCGGAGGACGTTGCCGTGTTGCTCGATCCTCACGCCGCGCCGACTGCCGATGCCCACCTGAGCACCCTCGCTGCACGGGGCTTCGTGCGGCCCGACGACGGCGCGTTCGCATTTCGCCATGTGCTCGTCCAGGAGGCTGCGTACCGCGCGACTCCGAAGCGGCTCCGCGCCGAGCTCCACGAGCGCTACGCCGACCGGCTGGACGCGGTCGCGTCGGACATCGCCGACCTCGACGAGTTCGTCGGCTACCACCTCGAGCAGGCGCAGCGCCTGCTCGGCGAGCTCGGCGAGTCGGACCGGCGCACGGCGCGTCTCGCGCAGGACGGTGGACGCCGGCTCGGCGAGGCCGGCCTCCGGGCGTGGAAACGGAACGACACCCACGCGACGGTGAATCTCCTCCAGCGGGCGATCGTGTTGCTGCCACAGGACGAGCGACGGCATCGCGAGCTCAGGTGCGAGCTGGGCATCGCGCTGCGGGCGGCTGGTGACGCCGCCGGGGCCGAGAGCATGCTCGCGGAGACGATGCGGGACTGCCGCGAGGCAGGAGACCGCCCGCTCGAGATGCGTGCCCTGGTCGAGCACGCGTTCGTCCAGGTCCTCCATCAGTCGGGGATGCCTGCGAGCGTCCTCCTCGACGCGACCGACGAGGCGATTCCCGTCCTCGAGAGCGTCGGCGACGACCGCGCGCTAGGCCGGGCGTGGCTGCTCGCGGGCTTCGCCCACGGCGGCCATGGTGGCCGGTACGGCCGCTGGGAGGAATCGGCAGAGCGGGCGCTCGTGCACTACCGGCGGGCGGGCTGGTCGACGTCCACGTGTCTCGGCGAGCTTGCGGCGGCGCTCTACTTCGGCCCGACCCCCGTGCCGGACGCGCTCGCGCGCTGCGAGCGGCTACTCGCGGACGAGGTCACGGACCGGCTCGGGCATGCGAACGTGCTCGTGTTCACCGGAGGGCTCGTTTCGCAGCTGGGTCGCTTCGACGAGGCCCGCGACCTCGTCGGCGCCGCGGGGTCGATCTACGCGGAGCTCGGACACCGTCCGGCGCTCGCGGCCTACACCGCGAGCGTGCTCGCCGACCTCGAGCTGCTCGCCGGTGAGGCAGGGCGGGCGGAGTTGATGCTGCGCGAGGTCTGCGCGGAGCTCGAGCACGAGCGCGACTTCGGCCACCTCGCGAGCCGGGCCGGTGACCTGGCCGAGGCGCTCTACGTTCAGGGTCTTCTCGACGACGCGGACGCCTGGACGCGGGTGGCCGAGACCCACGCCGCCGTCGACGACTTCGGCGCCCAGGTGCGGTGGCGTCTCGTCCGGGCGAAGGTGGCGGGGCGTCGTGGGGAGCTCGAGCCGGCGGAGCGCCTCGCGCGGGAGGCAGTCGAGCTGTCGGAGGCGAGCGACGGCCTCAACCGGTTGGCCAAGGTGCAGCGCGACGCCGCCGAGATCGCAGAGCTCGCCGGGCGCACCGCCGAGGCCGCAGCGGCTCTGAGCCGCGCCCTCGAGCTCTACGAGCAGAAGGGCAACCTCGTCGGCGCCGCACAGGTCCGCCGGCTCCAGACCGACCTCCTGCCCGCCTGACGCACGCAAGGCCCGCGGGGCGGGCCTTGCGTCTACCGGTGGTGCGCGTTCTAGCTGCCCGTCGGGCCGCCGTCGCTCGCGTACGCGACGAGCGGAGCGGCGAGTGCGAGCAGACCGGCTGCGAGCACCGTGAGCGTGCGGTGCAGGCGATTGACCTGGCGCATCGTTCCCTCCTCTCCCGGTTCTCCGGTGCGCCGGTCACGCGCGTCGCGTAGGGAATTCCGGCGCATGATTTCCATGCGCCAATGCTTCAACCCAGGCGGAATTCCGACCTCGGAAAAACACCGGATTTCGCATGGGAGAACTCATGAGATTGCAGCCGCCGGAAGTAGGGAAATTCCCGAGCACGGACAACGGGGCCAGGCTTTCGGCCTGACCCCGGCATGCGGATGCCCGGCCGTGCCCGTTCGGGGACGGGCTGGCCGGACGCGCTGACGACTCAGCAGGTGGCGGGCGGGCTCAGCGCGGCCACGGCATGAAGACCTCGACCGGGGCCATCCATGCGAGCGCGGCGCACGTTCCCGCGATGAAGCCGAGCATTGCCGCGGCGCGGAGCAGGTCGCCGCGGACGGACGAGCGTGCCTGAGGGGTCGAAGCGATCATCGGAGCTCCTCCTGGGTCGTGTGTCTCGGTCATGTGCCCAGCGTGCTCCCGGAGCGCCGCCGCGGTAACCGGGCGGGCTCTGGACGCGTCTCGGGGCTTGCCCCGATCTCGCCGCGCGGGAATTTCCCCTGTTCGCCGTCAAAGCGCTGTGTGACCATGCGCAGGTGTCGATGACCCGGCTGGTGCAGGTGCTTCTCGGCGCGGCCGGAGTCGCCGTCGGCGTCCTCGCGTACCAGGCTCAGATCGACAACCTTCCGGATACGACCCCGGCGCGGGCGCTCGCCTCGGTGTTCGCCGCGTGGTCCTTCCTCGCTGCGGGTCTCGTCGCCTCGTCGAGGCGGCCCGGCAACCGCCTCGGCCCGCTGATGATCGCGACCTGCTTCGCGCTGCTCTGCCGCCAGTTCCGGTACAGCCACGACGAGCTCGCGTTCACGATCTTCTTCCTTCTCGGGGAGCTCGGCTACGCGCTCTATGCCCACGTTGCGCTCGCCTATCCGACGGGTCGCGTCACCGACCGTCTCGAGCTCTGGTTCCTGCGGATCGCCTACACGCTCGCGCTCGCCCTCCCGCTCGCGGTCCTGCTCGTGTACGAGCCGCCGGGGACGCTCCGGTACTTCGACGACATCCCGCGGGAGAGCCTCCTCGTTGTTGTCGGCCACGTCGATCTCGCAGACGCGCTCCAGGTCGCGTACGCCGTCACGGGCTACGGGGTGCTCGCGGCCGTGTTCGTCGCGCTCCTCGCCCGCAAGCTCCTGCGAGCGACGCCGCGGGCCCGCCGGGTGTTCGCGCCGCTGCTCCTCGCGGCCGGCGTCGCGGCGCTGTGGGCCCTGCTCCAGGGCATCCTCGGCTTCGTGCGGCCCGTGCCGGGCGTCACCTACGACCTCTTCTGGTGGCAGATCGTCGCGCTCACCGCACTTCCGCTGGCGCTCCTCGCTGGGCTCCTGCGCGCCCGCCTCGCGCGCGTGCAAGTGAGCGAGCTCGTGGTCCACCTGGAGGAGACACCGGTCGAGGGAATCCGCGACGAGCTCGCCGAGGCGCTCGGCGACCGCACGCTCGAGCTCGGCCTCTGGCTGCCGGAACAGCGCGCATACGTCGATCCTGCCGGTGGCGCCGTCACCGTGCCGGAGGATGGCCCCGCGCGCGCCGTGACGTGGATCGAGCACGACGGCCGGCCGCTCGCCGTGCTCGTCCACGACCCGACGCTGCGCGACGAGCCGAAGCTCGTCGAGGGCGTCGCCGCCGCCGCCCGGCTCGCGCTCGTGAACGCACGCTTGCACGCCGAGGTGCGGGCGCAGTTGGAGACGGTGAAGGAGTCGCGCGCCCGCATCGTCACGGCCGCGGACGACGAGCGCAGGCGCATCGAGCGAGATCTCCACGACGGCGCGCAGCAACGGCTGGTCGCGCTGGCGCTCGAGCTCAGAAGTGCGCAGCGCGGGCTCGGCGACAACGCCGATCCCGAGGTCGATCGCCTGCTCGCCTCGACTGCGGACGAGCTTCACGTCGCCGTCGAGGAGCTCCGCTCGCTCGCCCACGGGATCCATCCGGGAACGCTCACGCAGGCGGGGCTCGCGTCGGCGCTCGAAGCTCTCGCCGCGCGGATGCCTCTGCCGGTTACGGTGAAGGCGATGGCGGAGCGGCTCCCGCCCGATGTCGAGGCAACTGCCTACTTCGTCGCGAGCGAGGCGCTCGCGAACGTCGGGAAGCACGCGAACGCGTCGAAGGCGGCTGTTCGCGCGAGCAGCGAGAACGGGCTGCTGGTGCTCGAGATCTCGGACGACGGCGTCGGCGGGGCTCGAGTGGACGCCGGAACGGGGCTCCACGGCCTCGCCGACCGGGTCGAAGCCCGTGGCGGCAGGCTCGTCGTCGAGAGCGAGCGCGGAGCGGGAACGCGCATCCTGGCGGAGATTCCATGCGGGTTGTGATCGCAGAGGACTCGGTGTTGCTGCGCGAGGGCCTCGCGCGGGTCCTCACCGACGGCGACTTCGAGGTCGTCGCGCAGACAGCGAACGCCGACGAGCTGAAGAAGGCCGTTCGCCGCTTCAAGCCCGAGGTCGCGGTCGTGGACATCCGCATGCCGCCGACGCAGACGGACGAGGGCGCGCAGGCCGCGGTCGAGATCCGCGCCGAGCATCCGGAGGTCGCAGTCCTGCTCCTGTCGCAGGTGATCGAGGCGACGCACGCGCTCGCGCTGGCGAGCGACAACCCGGCCGGCTTCGGCTACCTGCTGAAGGACCGCGTTCTCGAGATCGACGACTTCCTCGAGGCGGTGCGACGGGTGGGGAAGGGCGGCACCGCGATCGACCCGGAGGTCATCGCGCAGCTCCTCGGCCGCCGGCGCGAGGAGGACCCGCTCGGCGAGCTCACGCCGCGCGAGCGCGAGGTCATCGGCCTCATGGCGGAAGGGCTCTCGAACCGCGGCATCTGCGAGAAGCTCGTCGTCAGCCCGAAGACGATCGAGACGCACGTGAACTCGATCTTCTGGAAGCTCGACCTCGTGCCCGCACCGGACGAGCACCGCCGCGTGCTGGCGGTGCTCGCGTTCCTCCGGGCGTAGCGCACTCAGTTCGCTACGGCTTGCCAGTCGACGCGGCCGCCGACGCGGAACAGGCGCGGCCGACGAGGCGACGGAGGTCTACGAGCGCCTCCCGGACGTCCTCGCCGCGCACGCGGGCCCGATCCGCGTGAAGCACACGCTGCGCCCTCTGGGCGTGGCGACGGCGGGCGTGGACGTCGTCGACCCGTACAAGGACTGAGGGCCGCGCGAGCGGCCCTCAGTCGTCCCTCGACCCTCTTCCCTCAGGTCGCCGGCCAGGCGAGGATCGTCGCGGGGTTCCATGTCGCCTGGTTCGCCGGGCTCGCGGGTGCGAGGCCGACCGGGACCGCCCCGGCCGGGATCGGTCCCAGCGGGATGGGCGTGTGGAAGTACTCGGACTCGCCCCAGCGCCCGCCGTACGAGGCCCACGGCCTGCCCTCGATCTTGCGGATCTTGACCCGCGCCGACTCCGGTCCGGCGCGCACCTGGTCGACGACCTGGAGGAAGGGGAGCAGAGGCAGGATCGGGGCGACGGCCGGCGGGATGCAGGCCGGCGCGATCGGGATCGCCCCGAGCAGCCCGGCTCCGGGCGCGAAGTAGTTCGCGTGCGAGCCGAGCGCGACGTACGCGACGGGATGGCGGCCGTCCTTCTCGACCTCCGACCACGCCTTCCGCTGTCCCGAGCAGTGCTGGCTGTAGGCCGCCTCGAGCGGCTGACCCTCGACATCGAGGATCACGTTCACGAGCTCCCAGTCCCCCTCATGCGACTGCCAGAACGGGCCGACCGGCGTGGTCGGCAGCAGGAGCGGATTGTCGTAGTAGAAGAGCCAGTACTGGAGCACGATGCGCGTGTCGGTGGTCACGACGCGGCCGTACATGGTCGTCTTCCGCTTCGCCTTCGATGCTGCGGCCGCCGCGTAGCAGTCGCGACCGGCGAGCGGCGCGTCGGCCTCGCACGTCGTCTGGTCGAGCCGGAAGAACGTGCCGGGCGTGGGGCCAGGCAGGTCGTCCGGGTCGGGGTCCGGATCGACGACGGTCCAGAACGCGTCGAGCGGTAGCTGCTGCGGGCTCGTGCCCACGAACCGCTCGAGCTCGGAGTCCTGGACGAACCGCTGCGCCTTCGTCGGCCTGAACTGCTCGTCGGGATGGAAGACAAGCACCGGCCGGTAGTGGTCCAGGAGTCGGGTCTCCGATCGGGCGCTGCCGCCTTCCGCGAGGCCGGCTCCGCCGCCGGCGACGAGTGTCAGGGTCGCGAGGCCGACGATCGTCTGCGCCAGCCGCCGGGCGCGGCGGAGCCTCGGACGCAGGTGCGTTGCTGGGGACATGGTCCCTCCTCTCGGGTGCCGACGGTGACGCCGGCCTCAGTCCGATGTGGCGCGCCAAGGGTGGCCTCTCGCCCTCAAGAAGCGCTCAAGGTCCGCCGGCGGGCCCGGCTCTGCCTCGGCGCGTCCACCCACGGCTACGCTGCGGCTCATGCGGCAGTTCCGAGCGTCCGAGATGTATGCGCCGACCGGCGACCAGCCGCGCGCGATCGAGGAGATCGCCGCGTCCGTCGACGCCGGCAACCGCTTCCAGACCCTGCTCGGCGCGACCGGGACGGGCAAGACGGCGACGATGGCCTGGATCATCGAGAAGATCCAGCGCCCCGCGCTCGTCATCGCGCACAACAAGACGCTCGCCGCGCAGCTCTGCAACGAGTTCCGGGAGTTCTTCCCCGAGAACGCCGTCGAGTACTTCGTCTCCTACTACGACTACTACCAGCCCGAGGCGTACGTCCCGCAGGCCGATCTCTACATCGAAAAGGACTCGTCCCAGAACGACGACATCGCGCGGCTGCGGCTCTCGGCGACGTCGTCGCTCCTGACCCGGCGCGACGCGGTCGTCGTCGCGTCGGTCTCGTGCATCTACGGGCTCGGCTCGCCGGAGGAGTGGCGCGAGCGCGTGCTCATCCTCGAGGTCGGGCAGGAGCACGACCGGGACGAGGTGCTGCGCAAGCTGATCGAGAGCCAGTACGTCCGGAACGACACCGTGCTCGGGCGCGCGCGCTTCCGCGTGAAGGGCGACATCGTCGAGGTGCAGCCGGCGAACATCGAGACGGCGTACCGCGTCTCCTTCTTCGGGGACGAGGTCGAGCAGATCACGCACTTCAACCCGCTCACGGGCGAGGTGTACTCGCGCCTCGACAACCTCGTCATCTGGCCGGCCACGGAGTACGTGACCTCGCGCCCGACGGTCGAGCGCGCGATCGACGAGATCAAGGCCGAGCTCGAGGAGCAGGTCGCGTTCTTCGAGTCCGAGGGACGCATGCTCGAGGCCCACCGCATCCGCCAGCGCACCGAGTACGACATGGAGATGCTGAAGGAGCTCGGCTTCACGAGCGGGATCGAGAACTACTCGCGGATCCTCGAGGGCCGCCCGCCGGGCTCGCACCCGTTCACGCTCATCGACTACTTCCCGGACGACTTCGTCGTCTTCGTCGACGAGTCGCACCAGACCGTGCCGCAGCTCGGCGGCATGTACGAGGGCGACCGCTCCCGCAAGCAGACGCTCGTGGACTACGGCTTCCGGCTCCCCTCGGCGCTCGACAACCGCCCGCTGCGGTTCGACGAGTTCCTCGGGAAGGTGAACCAGCTCGTCTTCGTCTCGGCGACGCCGGGCGCGTTCGAGCTGACGCGCTCGAAGGTGATCTCCGAGCAGCTCATTCGCCCGACCGGGGTTGTGGATCCCGAGGTGGAGCTCCGCCCGACGCGCAACCAGATCGACGACCTCCTGAACGAGATCCGCAAGCGCGAGGAGGTGGGGGAGCGCACGCTCGTCACGACGCTGACGAAGAAGATGGCCGAGGACCTGACCGACTACCTGCTCGAGGCGGGTGTCCGCGCGCGCTACCTGCACTCCGAGATCGACACCCTCGAGCGGATCGCGATCATCCGCGAGCTTCGGCTCGGCGAGTACGACGTGCTGGTCGGCGTCAACCTCCTGCGGGAGGGGCTCGACCTGCCCGAGGTGTCTCTCGTGGCCGTGCTCGATGCGGACAAGGAGGGCTTCCTGCGCGGGAAGACCGCGCTCGTGCAGACGACCGGGCGCGCGGCTCGCAACGTGAACGGGAAGGTGCTCCTCTACGCCGACAAGCAGACGGAGGCGATCGTCGGCGCCCTCGAGGAGACGAACCGCCGCCGCGACTACCAGCTTGCCTACAACGAGGAGCACGGGATCACACCGGCGACGATCGTCAAGGGCGTCTCCGACATCGCCGAGCTGCTTGCGCTCGAGTCACCGCACGTCCCGGCCTCGCGCCGCCGCCGCGGCAAGGCGGAGGTCGAGGGCATGTCGCACGAGGAGCTCGAGAAGCTCGTCGTCACGCTCGAGGAGGAGATGTACCTCGCCGCCGAGGAGCTCCGCTTCGAGTACGCCGCGAAGCTCCGGGACGAGATCAAGGAGCTGCGCCGCGAGCTGACCGCGTTCGCCGAGGCCTAGGCCGCGTTTTCCGGGGCGAGTGCCGGGGGTATGCCGACTCGGTCAAGCAACGGAGGAGGAGCCATGACGACGATGGTCCAGGACACGCTGACCCAGAAGCTCGGCGACTACGTCGAGGACGCGCTCGCGCTCGAGGAGGGGATCGTCGACAACCTCGACTCGATGATCCGGTCGCTCGACGACCTCGAGCTGGCGCAGATGCTCCAGCGGCACCGGCTGGTCAGCCGCGGGAACGCCGAGCGCCTGAAGCGGCGGCTCGAGCGGCTCGAGCGGGGTGACCTCCCGATCCGGAAGAAGATCGAGGGCATGGCGGTCTCGCTGGTCAAGGGCGTCTCCGACGCGATCCGAAGTGACTCCCCGGGGAAGGTCGGACGCGACGCCTACGTCCTCGCGAGCACGCAGATCGCCGCGTACGAGCTGCTGAAGAGGCTGGCCGCGAGCTGCGGCGACGCCGGAACGGTAGAGCTCGCAGAGGCGCACCTGGCGTCCGCGAAGAAGCACGCCGAAGAGATCGCGAGCCAGTGGGACGCGTTCTACGAGGCCACGCGCGCCGGCTGGGTCGACTCGACGTCCGGCGAGGAAGTCGGCCGCATCACCTGAGCCGACCGGCTATGCCGCCTCGCGCTCTTCGAGGAGCTCGCGGTTGCGGGAGAGTTGCTCGAGCGCGTCCCGCTCGAGCCGGCGCACGCGATCGCGTGACATCGCGAGCTCTTCGGCGACGCGCTCGATCGACGCGGGCTCGCCGCCGCCGAGGCCGAAGCGCAGCTCGAGCAGGCGGCGCGTCTCGGGCGCGAGCGAGGCGAGCGCGCCCTCGAGCGCGCCGCTCTCGAGGCTCACGGCGAGCTCGGCGGCCGGGTCGCCGTTGGTCGCCGCGACGAGGTCGCCCAGCGTCGCGTCGCCGTCCTCCCCGATCGGGCGGTCGAGACTCGTCAGCGTCCGCACCGCCTCGCGCGCCTGGCGCAGCTTCTCGAGCTCGATCTGAGCGGCCTCGGCGACCTCCTCCTCGGTCGGGAAGCGTCCGAGCTTCCCCGTCAGCTCGCGCTCGACCCGGGCCGCCTTGCGCTCGAGCTCGGCGACGTGCACCGGCACCCTGATCGTGCGCGAGCGGTTCTGCACGCCCCGCTGCACCGCCTGCCGGATCCACCACGTCGCATACGTCGAGAACTTGAACCCACGGCGCCAGTCGAACTTCTCCGTCGCCCGGATGAGCCCCAGGACGCCCTCCTGGATGAGATCGAGGAGCGAGAGCCCGTGGCCCTGGTAGCGCTTCGCGATCGAGACGACGAGCCGGAGGTTCGAGTTGATCATGCGCTCCTTCGCGTCGAGGTCGCCGCGCTCGATCCGCTTCGCGAGCTCCACCTCCTCCTCGGCGGTCAGGAGCGGATAGCGGCCGATCTCGTTCAGGAAGAGCTGGAGCGAGTCCGTCGTCGCCGTGGCGAGCTCGCCGTTCGAGTACGCGGCGTCGCCCGCGCCGTCGCGGGCGCAGTCGTCGTCGATCTCGATTTCGCGCCGGTCGAGCTCCTCGTGGAGCGCCGCGACCTGCTCGTCATCGAGCTCGAGGGTCTCGACGATGGCCTCGATCTCGGACATCGTGAGCCAGCCGTCGCGCTCGCCCTGCTCGACGAGCGCCATCACGTCGTCGGGCAGACCGGGCGGATCGCTCTCGGCGTGCACGCGCGGCCTCAGCTCGCCGCGCCCATGAGCGCCTCGGCCTCGAGCACCGACTGCGCCGGTGTCGAACTGACGAGGCGGCCCTCGCGGAACTCGAGTGCCCAGATCATCGGGTCGTCTCTCAGTATCCGCTCGTCGTCCATCCAGCGCACGCGCCCCTCGACCACGATGCGGTCGTCGTCGACCGGCCGGAAGATCTCAGGGTACGTCTCGTAGAACCGTCCCGTCTCCTGGAGGAACGCAACGATCTCGTCGGGTCCTCGCAGGAGATCGCCCGGACGGGTCGTCATCTCGATCTCCGGATGGATGAGATCGCGCATCCGCTCGGTGTCGTCCTGCCCGAACAGCGCGAAGTATCGCCTCGCGAGGCGCTCGCTCTCCGGTGCGCCGATCTCAGGCGTGTTGCCGATACCGGAAGCCTAGGCACAAGCGGCTCGTGTCGCAACGAGTCCAGCCGCAGCGGGTGGGTCCCCAGCCACCCGCTGCAACCCTGGACGCCGCAAGGCGGCCAGTCTTGGCTACCCGGTCGCGCCCGTCTCCACACATGTGTACCGATCCAGCTCACACCTCGAAGGTCACGAAGTCGCGTCCCGTGACGTGCACGGCGACGTTGTGCACGGGGATCTCCCCGATCGCGCCGCGCAGCGTGCCGTGGTGCGCGTGCCCGTGAACGACGAGGTCGGGGCGGTGGGCTCCGATCGGGCCGGCCAGGCGCCCCGACCCGAGGAACGCCCAGATCGACTCGGGCTCTCCGACCAGGGTGTCGGCGACCGGTGCGTAATGGAGGAGCACCAGGCGCTTGTGACACCCGGCGATCTGCTCGAGACCGCGCTCGAGCGCCTCGACCTCGAGCGTCGTCTCGGAATAGACGGCACGAAGCAGCGACTCTCCGAAGTCCGCGATCTCCGCGCCGGGGAACCCGCCGACGAAGCCCTTCGCCCCGGCGATGCCGACCTCGGTGTCGCCGAGCTCCAGGATGACGTGGTCGCGGTCGAGCACGGTCACGCCTCCCTCGGCGAGGACGTCGACGATCTCGTCGCACTTTCCGGAGTGGTGGTCGTGGTTTCCGAGCACCGCGACGACGGGGACCGCCAGGCCGCTGCACGCAGCGGCGAGCACCGCCGCCTGCTCGGGCAGGCCGTGCGTCGTCAGGTCGCCCGCGAGCAGGACGAGGTCGTTCTCCTCCGCCGCCGCCGCGAACGCGCGCGTCAGCCGGTCTCGCAGCGGCTCGACGGCGTGGATGTCGCCCGCGGCGGCGATTCGAATCGGAGCCGCCATGAGCACGGTGTACCCGCGCGCGAGGTTCCGGGAACTCCGAAACCGGGTACGACGAAGCCGCGATGAACGCTGCCTCGAAAGAGTCGCTCCAGGAGCTCGTCTCGACCATGAAGGTCGCCGCTGCCGCGCTCAGGGACGCGGAGATCGAGTTCATGCTCGGGGGCGGCCTCGCGGCCTGGGCGCGGGGCGGGCCGACGACGGACCACGACGTCGATTTCTACGTCCGCGAGGAGCACGCGAAGGCGGGCCTCGACGCGCTCGTCGCGGCCGGACTGAGGCCGGAGCGGCCGCCGGAAGAGTGGCTCTACAAGGCGTACGACGGCGACGTTCTCGTCGACCTCGTCTTCGTGCCGGCGGGCGGGCCGATCACCGACGAGCACTTCGAGCGCGCGACCTGGCTCGAGGTCAACGCCCAAAACCTTCTCGTGGCCTCGATCGACGACGTCCTCGTGACGAAGCTCCTCGCGCTGAACGAGCAGGAGCCCGACTTCGGCGCCGTGCTCGAGCTCGCGCGGGCGTTGCGCGAGCAGATCGACTGGCCGTTCGTGCGCGAGCGGTCGGGCCGCTCGCCCTTCGGACGCGCCTTCCTGACGCTCGTCGAGGGGCTCGGGATCGTCGAGGCCGTCGACTCCCTCGCCGCGTAGCGGCCGGTTCCGCGCCAGGAAGTCCTCGACCGGCCCCGAACACCGGAGCATGGCCCGACCCGAGGAACGGGTGGTCGCGATTCGCCCGGTGACGGTCCTCACCGTGCTCGGGATAACCGTGCTCGTCGGCGCAGTTCTGCTGCTCTGGTACCTGGCCTGGCACGTCCTGAGCTGGATCATCATCGCGATCGTCCTCGCGACGGCCCTGAACCCAGCGGTCGAGGCACTCGAGCGCCGCGGCATGCGTAGGTCGGTCGCAGCCTCCATCGTGTTCTTCGTCGCGCTGCTCGTCCTGACCGCGATCGGGTTTCTCATCGTGCCGCCGCTGGTCGCGCAGGTCGCGGACTTCGTCGACGCCGTCCCGGACTTCGTCGACGACCTCACCGCCGGGCGCGGGCCCCTCGGGTTCCTCCAGGACGACTACCAGATCGTCGATCGCATTCGAGAGGCGATCGAAACCGAGGGCCCCGCCGGCGTCCTCGGGATCAGCGAGCCGGTGCTGGACATCGTGCGCAGCGTCGTGACCGCCGTCGTCGGGGCGATCACGGTGATCTTCCTCACGTTCTTCATGCTTCTCGAGGGCCCGCGCACGCTCCGCCGCCTGCTCGACCTCCTTCCTGTCGATTCCCGCGTCCGCTTCGAGCGGGTCGGCGACGAGATCTACCGCACGATCAGCGGCTACGTCACCGGGAACCTCCTCATCAGCCTCGTCGCGGGCGTGACCTCGGCCGTGCTGCTGTTCGCGGTCGGCAGCGAGTTCGCGATCGCGCTCGGGCTTCTCGTCGCGATCCTCGATCTCGTCCCGCTCGCGGGCGCGACGCTGGCCGCGATCCTCGTCTCGACGGTCATCTTCATCGAGACCGACTGGCTGCGGGGCGTCATCGTGATCGCGTTCTTCATCGGCTACCAGCAGCTCGAGAACCACGTCCTCCAGCCGCTGGTCTACGGAAGGACGGTGCAGCTGTCTCCGCTCGGGGTGCTCTGCGCGGTGCTGATCGGCGCCGAGCTGGCTGGGATTCTCGGCGCGCTGCTCGCGATCCCGATCGCCGGCTCGCTGCTCGCCATCGCGCGCGAGGTCGTCCAGTACCGGCGTGAGGCGGCGATCGAGACTCCGCCCGGAGTCGATCTCGCGACCGACGGCGAGTAGCCATGTTTTGTCCAGCGCTCCGCGGCTAACCGAGGGGCGGCTCGCGGTCGTCGCGGCCCTGCTCGTCGTCGCGCTCGCGTTCGTGGTCGCGGCGTATCAGCTGGCCTAGTTTTTGCGTCTATCCCTACGGGTACGCCGGAGCGGATGACGGCGCTCCTCTTCGAACGCGAGCAGGTCGACGAGATCGACGACTGGGCCAGCCGGGTCGACGACCTCGGACGGAACTCCATCCTCTGGGTCGACCTCGACCGGTCGCAGGAGCAACTCGACGAGGCGATCGAGAGCCTCGACCTCGCGCCGGCGTGCCGGGAGCGGCTGCTGGACAGCGACGGGCGCCCGTTCTTCGGCGACTTCGAGACCTTCCTCCACGTCACGGTCTTCGTCCCCACGCGTGAGGAGACCGACGTGACGCTCGAGCGGGTCGAGTGCCTCGTCGCCGAGCGGTGGGTCGTGACCGTGCACGAGACGCCGATCGAGGTCTTCGACGATTACCGCCGGCGCGCCGAGGGCTCGGGCGACGTCGGTCGGCTGGACGGTGTGGACTTCCTGGCGGGTCTCCTCGAGTGGGTGCTCGAGGCGTACCTGAGGTCGTTCGAGGCGGTCGAGCTCGCGCTCGAGGAGCTCGACACGAAGGTGCTCGAGGGCTCGCCCGAGCCTCCCGAGCAGGAGCTGCGCCGCCTCGTCGAGCTGCGACGCGTGATCGGGCGCCTGCGCCGTGCGCTGGTCTCTCACCGGCAGCTCTTCCTCGCTCTCGCTCGCCCGGAGCTCGAGGCGATCACGAGCTCCGACCACGCCGACCGCTTCGCAGCGCTGCGAGCGAGGCTCGAGGATGTCGTTCAGGCCGCCCGGGACAGCCGCGACTCGATCGTCGGCTCGTTCGACATCGTCATCGCGCGCACCGAGCAGCGGACGAACGAGATCGTGAAGGTGCTCACGCTCGGCTCCCTGTTGCTGCTCCCGGGCGCGCTCCTCGCCGGGATCATGGGCATGAACTTCAAGCTCGGCATCTTCGAGGACACGCTCTACTTCTGGGTCGTGCTCGCGCTCATGGCCGCGATCGCCGCGGGCACGGTCGCCGCCGCCCGCATGCGGCACTGGATCTAGTCGAGCAGGCCGCTGCGCTTGCGCGCGAGGATGATCTCGCCGATCTGGCGGCTGCGGCGGGCGGCGTCCCGGTCGCCTTCCTGTGCGGCGACGATCGACCCCTTCATGAGGATGTGCCAGCGCCGGGCGAAGTCCTCGGGCTCGGAGATCCCCGCCTCCTCGGCCAGGCCGGCGAGAAAGCCTCGGATGACCTCGAGATGCTCGATCGTCGCCTTGTACACCGGGCTCGTGTGGTCGTCGCCCGTCTCGACGAGCACGTTGATGAACGAGCAGCCTTCGAAGTCGTCTCGCTGGAACCAGTCGTGGAAGACGTCGAAGATCGCGAGCAGTCGCTCCTCCGGAGCCTCGACCCGCTGCTCGACCTCGCGTTGCAGCCAGTCCCTCGTCCAGCGCTCTTCACGCAGGCGCAGGAACTCGACGACGAGGTCGTCCTTCGAGGCGAAGTGCCGATACAGCGTCGCCTTCGCAACGCCCGAGTGCTCGACCACGGTGTCGATCCCGACCCCGCGGACGCCATGCCGCGAGAAGAGATCGTAGGCGGCTTCGAGGATGCGCTCGCGAGCGCCCGCGGCGAGGTGGTCGGCTCCTCCCAGTGTCGTCGCGGTATCGGTCATGCTGGTGCCTACCCTTCGCTCGTCGGAGCAGCGATGATACAGGTCTGTCTACCTGGGATGACCACGTGAACGACGCTGCCGACGAGCTTGGCCGCGCCACGGGCGATCGGCCGGCCCTGCGCCGCTACGGCGTTGCACTGCTCCTGACCCTCGGTGCGGTCCTCGCCGCCGTCCTTCTCCAGCAGATCGCAGAGGAGCCCATCTACGCGCCCCTCGCCGGCGTCGTCGCGATCGTGGTCTGGTACGGCGGGATCGGACCGGCGGTCCTCTCGATCATCGTCGGCTTTGCGTTCGCCCTCGGGCTCTTCGTCGAGCCCTATCCGTTCGCCGAGGGCTCCGGTGACGACATGGCGAGGTGGGGAGTCAACCTCGCGGTCGCGCTCGCGATCGGCTGGGCCGCCGGCGCCCTTCAGCAGAGCCGCGAGCGCGCCTCGACCGTCGCGCGCACCGTCCAGGAGTCCGTCCACGAGATGGCGGGCATCCAGGCCCTCACGACGTCGCTCTCGGCCGCCGTGACGCCGTCGGACGTCGCCCATGCCCTGCTCGAGGAGACGCCCGCGCTCGTCGGGGCGCGGGGAGGCTCGCTCGGCCTCGTCGACGGCGACGAGCTCGAAATCGTCGATCCACGCGGCGTCGCCGGACAGACGCACCAGCCGGGCCTCAGGCTCCCTCTCGGAGTGCGGGCCCCCATCGCCGAGGCCGCACGCACCGGAGCCGTGGTCGTCGTGCGCGATCGCGAGACGTTCGAGCGCGAGTTCCCCGAGGGTGCGGCGTTGACTCTGTACGCGCACGGAGCCCTTGCATTCCCGCTCCGCGTCGCCGGAGACGTGGTCGGGTCCGTGAGCCTCCTCTACGGCGAGGACGCGACGATCCGGGAGGAAGCGGAGACGATCGCGGCGCTCGCCGCCGATCTCGGCGGACAGGCGCTGGAGCGCGCCCGTCTCTACCAGCGGGAACGAGAGGCGCGGCAAGCGCTCGACCGGATCCTGCGCGTCGCGCCTCGGTTCCACGCCGAGAGCCTCGAGGCCGCGACCGAGGCGATCTGCCGCGAGGCGCGGACGACGTTCGGCGCCGATCTCGTGACGCTCTGGCGCTTGCGGGAGCAGAAGCTCGTGCTCGTCCAGAGCGATCCCAAGCCGGAGCCGCTCGAGCCGGGGATGGTGGCGGAGCCCGAGGACTTTCCGGAGCTCCGCGAGGCCATCGCCAGCGTCGAGCCCTCGTTCGTGCCGGACATCCAGACGGAGGCGCGCGGCGCCGGGCTGCAGCGCACGCGGCGGCTCGGCCTCCATTCGTCGCTGCGAACGCCGATCGCGATCGGAGGAGCCGAGGCCGAGATCGTGCTCATCGTCTCCTGGGCTCGCGTCGTGACCGAGCCCGACCCGCCAACGCTGGCCATCGTCCGCCGCTTCACCGACCAGGCGGGGCTCGCGCTCGAGCAGGTCGAGCGCCGCCGGGCCGAGGAGGAGGCGGCGCGCCGCGCCGACGAGACCCGCCGGCTCCAGGGGATCACCGCCGCGCTGGCCATCGCCTCGACCGCCGCCGACGTCAGCACCACCTGCCTCGAGCACGCGCTCGAAGCCGTCGGCGCCGAAGCCGGGTTCGTGGTCCTGACTCGACCCGAGAGCGTCACCATCGACCTCGTCACGAGCAGCGGGTACGAGGAGGACGAGGTCGCGCACTGGGGCGGGCTCGCGCTCGACGCTGACGTGCCCTTCGCACGTGCCATCTCCTCGGGCGAAGCCGTCTGGGCGTTCACCGCGGACGAGGTGGCCGCGTTCACCGGGGCCACCGCGGGCTCGGACCTCGGGTGGGCGGTGCTGCCGCTGAAGACGGCAGCCGGCGTGCGGGGCGCGCTCCACCTGGCGTTCCGCAGCCCTCGCGAGCTCGGTGAGGGCGAGCGGCGCTGGCTGCAGACGATCGTCTCGCAGTGCGCGCAGGCGCTCGAACGGAGCCGCCTGTTCGACGCGGAGCAGCTCCTGCGCAGGCGCTCGGAACGGCTCCAGGGCATGACCGCGGCGCTGTCGGCCGCGCTGACGCGAGCCGATGTCGCGAATATCGTCGTCGACGAGGTCGGCGACGCCGTGAGCGCCGACGGCGCGGCTCTCGCCGAGGTCATGGGCGAGCGGGGACGCGTGACCCCGCTCGCGATGCGCGGCTATTCCGAGGACGTACCGCTGTCGTGGCTGGAGGTGTCGCCCGACGTCCAAACGCCCGCCAGTCGCGCTCTCGAGAGTCGCGCGTCCGCGTTCTACGAGTCCCTCGACGAACTGCGCACGGGGTTCCCGGACGTGGCCGACGACCTCGCGCGCGTGGGTCACGAGTCGTTCCTGTTCGTGCCACTCGTCGCCGGCCGCCGTGCCAACACCGTCTTCGTCGTCTCGTGGGGGCAGCGGCATGCGCTCGCGCCCGAGGAGCGGAGGTTCGTGGAGGCGCTCGTCGGCCAGGCCGCCCAGACACTGGATCGCGCGACGAGCTTCGAGACCGAGCAGACGATCGCCGAGACGCTCCAGCGCAGCGTGCTGCCGGTGTCGCTTCCGCGCGTCGACGGCATGCAACTCTCCGCGCGCTACCTCCCGGGCACCGCCGGGCTCGACGTGGGCGGTGACTGGTTCGACGCCATCGTGCTCGCCGACGGGCGGCTCGGGCTGGTCGTGGGCGACGTGGTCGGGAAGGGCGTCCAGGCGGCTTCGACGATGGCACAGCTCCGGAACGCCCTCCGCGCCTTCTCGCTCGACCGGATGAAGCCGTCCTCCACGATGGCACGCCTCAACCGCCTCGCCGAGGAGGTCGTCGAGACGACCTTCGCGACCCTCGTCTACGCAACCATCGACCCGGTCACGCGCGTCTGCCGCTTCACCTCGGCCGGGCATCCGCCGCCGCTCGTCGCCTACCCGGACGGTCGCGTCGAGCTGCTGGAAGGCGGTCGTGGATTGCCGCTCGGCGCCGGAGCGGACACCGCGTACGCGCAGGACGTCGTCGAGCTGCCGGTCGGGACGGTGCTGCTCCTGTACACCGACGGGCTCGTCGAGCGACGCGGCCGCCCGATCGACGACGGGCTTGCCGAGCTCCGGCGGGCGGCTCTCGACGGTCCTCGCGAGCCGGAGCAGCTCGTCGAGCACATCCTCGAGCGGCTGGTGGGAACGGACGAGCGCGAAGACGACATCGCGATGCTCGCCCTGCGCGTCCTCGCCGTCGCGCCCCAGCCGCTACACGTCCGCATTCCGAGCGACGTCGGCGCGCTCGACGTCGTTCGCGATGCGCTCCGCGTGTGGCTGGCGGGGGCGTCGCTCGACCGGACGGATGCCGAGGACGTGGTGCTCGCGACCTGGGAAGCGTGCGCGAACGCGATCGAGCACGCAGGCGAGCACGAGAACGCCCACGTCGACGTCCACGCGGAGGTGACGGATAGCAAGGTAAGAGTCGTCGTCGAGGACAATGGAGCCTGGCAGCCCCCGACGGAAAGGACCGGGCGGGGTCTCGGGCTCCGGCTGATGCGCTCGACCATGTCCTCCGTCGAGATCGCACCCGGTGACTCTGGAACGCGCGTGACGCTCGATAAAGCGCTCGCCGGAGCCGACGAGCCCCCGCCCGTCAAGCCTTCTTAGAAGAGCAGGATCAGGAGCAGGATGATCAGGATGAGTGCGAGAACGCCTCCACCGATATACATCGTTCCTCCTCTCTTCTCTCGGTTGCTTCTTGATTGCTGCCAAGCAGGTTCCACGGACGGCCGTCCCCGAAACGCGTTTGCGCCTGGAACCCCCGGGTACTCGGCTGACAGACCGACCGAAGGAGGTTCGACATGCCGCCTCGCGGAGTGAAGAAGGGCTCGAAGAGGGGACGCCAGTACGAGCACATCAAGGACTCGCTTCTGGACCGCGGCAGCTCGGAGGACCGCGCCGAGGAGATCGCCGCCCGGACGGTCAACAAGGAGCGGGCGAGAAGCGGCGAGGCGACGGAGTCGTCGCGCCTCTCGCGCGAAGACATCTCCTCGGGCCGCCGCGGTGGCATCCGCAGCCACTGGAAGAGCCCCCGCGGGCGGACGCGAGACCAGCTCTACGAGGAAGCGCGGCGCCGCAACATCAAGGGCCGGTCGAAGATGACGAAGGCACAGCTCGAGCGCGCTCTCCGCTAGGGACGCGCCGTTTGACTCGACCGTGCCGCGGGTACGACTCAGCCGTGAGCGGGGTTGACGTCCATCTCCAGCGGACGGACGCCGCCGATCCCGCGTCCGCCTGGTGGGGTTTGGGCGTCTTCCGCCACCGTATGCTGGGCTCCGGCGGAGCTCTGTCCGTCCCCACTGGACAATGCCGACCGTAACCATGGAACGAGACGTCGACGCGCTGCTCAGTGCGTATCACCGAAACGGCGATCGCAACGCGCGCGACCGGGCCCTGGTCGAGCTCATGCCGCTCGTGCGCGCGCTGGCAAGCAGGTACGCCGGTCGCGGTGAGCCGATGGACGATCTCGTGCAGGTCGGCTACGTCGGCCTGATCAAGGCGGTCGACCGCTTCGACGTCGATCGCGGCGTGGAGTTCTCGAGCTACGCGGTGCCGACGGTCGTCGGCGAGATCCGCCGCCACTTCCGCGACAAGGCCTGGGCGATGCACGTCCCGCGGCGCCTGAAGGAGCTGAGCGTCCGCCTGTCGCGCGTGCTCGACGAGCTCACGAACGAGCTCGGCCGGTCGCCGACGGTTGCGGAGCTCGCCGAAGCGACCGGGGCGGACGAGGAAGAGGTCATCGACGCGCTCGACTCCGCGAACGCCTACTCGACACGCTCGCTGCACACGCCGTTCGACGACGGAGCCGGCGACACGCTCGCGGACCGGCTCGGCTCCGAGGACTCCGGGTTCGAGGAGATCGAGGACAGCTCGCTCGTCGCGGCGGGGCTGGACGCGCTCGACGAGCGCGAGCGCCGGATCGTCGAGCTCAGGTTCTTCGAGGAGATGACGCAGTCCCAGATCGCGGCCGAGGTCGGCATCTCCCAGATGCACGTCTCCAGGCTGCTGCGCCAGGCGCTCGCGGTCATGCGCGGGAGGATCGAGGAGAGGGTGGTGCTCGATGAGTGACGCGACCGTCCGGTTGACCTTCCCCGCCAAGGCGGACTACCTGCTCCTCGCCCGCCTCGCTCTGGCCGGTCTCGCGCGCAACATGCCGATCGACTCGGAGCTCCTGGCCGATCTCAAGCTCGCGATCACCGAGGCGTGCGGCAATGCCGTCCGGCACGCGTACCGGGACGAGGACGGAACGGTTCGCCTGGAGCTCGTGCTACGGCCGGATCGCCTCGACATGATCGTGGCCGACGACGGCTCGGGCATCGGCCTGCCGCAGATCGACGAGCTCGTTCACGCGGAGCCGGAGCCTCTCGGCCAGCCGGTCGACGGAGGCATGGGCATGGCGATCATCCGCGCGATCGTCGACGAGCTCGACGTCCGCGAGGGCGGCGACGGCCGCGGGACCGTCGTGCACATGACGAAGTACTTCGCCGCGACGCCTGCCGCGAAGTAGGCCGAGATACCTCGTTCCTACTGGCGCGGGCGCAGCTCCTCGAGCGCGTCCGTGAGCGTCTTAGCGACGGGCAGGGCGCGATCGAGGTTCGTGATCTCGAAGATCCGCCGTGCGGCCGAGGTCGGAAGCACGACGAGGATCCTGCCCTCCCGCTCGCCGATCTCGCGCACCGCGCGGACGACGACGCCGAGCGCGGTCGAGTCGAGGAAGGAGACGGCGGTCAAGTCGGCGACCGCAGCCGCCGCGTCAGCTATCTCCCCGAACGCCTGGGCCAGCTCGGGGGCGACGTAGGCGTCGAGCTCTCCCGCGGCCGTGACGACTGCCGGCGCGGCGGTCGTGTCGACGTTGATCCGGTGCACGCGGGGAGAGGAAAGCAGGCGGGCGCTCCGAGGGTCGGAAGACCCTCGGGCGGAGACGCCTTACGTCACGGACCGGCCGCGGATCGCGTTCCAGGCGACGAGGATGAGAATCGCGCCCGCGATGGCCGCGAGCCACGTGCTGAGGTCGAAGAACTCGTCGATCGGGTCTCCGAAGTCGAGGGCGGTTGCCAGGAAGCCTCCGAGCAACGCGCCCGCGATCCCCAGGAGCGTGGTCACGACGATGCCCGCGCTCTCCCCGCCGGGCGCGATCGCTTTCGCGATCACGCCCGCGAGGAACCCGAGAACGATCCAGCCGATGATGCCCATCGAGCTGCTAGCGATCGCGCTCGATCACGGTCGTGTTCTGACCGCCGCGCCCGTCGTCGCGTGCGCCAAAACCGCCCCAGCTCGACCAGAAGGCGAGCGAGACGAGGAGCCCGATGCCACCGACGATCATGAGGATGACGCCAACGGCGTTGATGTTGATGCCCTGCGCCTCGGCGGACACGGCCCACGTGAGAACCGCGCCGACTGCGACGAGCAGGATGCTGAGGCTGATACCCATGTCACCACTCCTTATTCGAGAATTGCCGGCCCTGTCGTGCGCCAGCGCTCCGGAGGTACCCGAGGAGCGTGCGACGGAAACATCGACAGAGCGGGTTTCAGCGGCCGGACACGTGGGTATGCGAGCGGGTATTCATGGGGCGGCCCGGCATACGACCCGCCACACATCCTGAGGCCGAACACGAGTTCGGTCTCGACTTCGTGCGCCCGCTGCCGAGCACCGTCGTGCTCGTGGTGCGGGGCGACGTCGACCTCCATGTCGCCGACGAGTTCGAACAAGCGCTGCGGTCGGCTGCCGCGGAGACTCCGGTGACCGTGATCGTCGACCTCTCGGAGGCGACGTTTCTCGACTCGATGGCGCTCGGCGTGCTGTTGGGAGCCACGAAGCGCCTTCGCCCGAGCGGAGGTCGGCTCCGGGTCGTCGCTCCCGGCTCCGAGGTGAGGCGGATCCTCGAGATCACTCATCTCGACCGCGTCTTCCAGGTCGACGAGTCGCGGGCAGAAGCGCTGGAGGCGGCGAAGGCGAGTGAGCTCGGCGGCTAGCTACGACAGGGCCGAGTCGAGCTTCTCGTGCACCGGCAGCACGGTGTCGATCGCTGCGATCTCGAGCACGCGACGGATCCCCGGGTCGGCGGTCACGAGGGACACGGTGCCTCCGGCCTCGCCGGCCGCACGGGCCGTCTCCGCGAGCACTCGCACGGCCGACGAATCGAGGAACGTGCACTCGGTGAGGTCGATCACGAGCCGGCTCGCACGATCCGTGCCCTCGATCGACCGCTCGAAGTCGGGGCTCGTCGCGAGGTCGAGCTCGCCCTCTACCCGGGCGACCACGAGGCCGTCCGAGACGGTCTCGATCGTCACCTCGACGTCGCCCGCCCTTGCCATCAGAGCGAGTCTAGGGGAAGGTGGGGATCGCTGGTGATCGCGATGACCGACCGGATCACGCTCACGCTTCCCGTGGACCCCCGCCTCCGCGGCGTCGCGACTCTCGTGCTCGGCGGCATCGGGAGCCGTCTCGAGCTGCCCTACGAACGCGTCGACGACCTCCAGCTCGCGGTGCTCTCGCTGCTCGAGGCCGGGGACGGGGACGAGGTCACGCTGGAAGTGGACGCAGACGGCGAGTCGCTCGTCATCTCCGTCGGGCCGCTCGTCGCCGGCAGCAGCTCGGACGTCGCTCTCGCACGCGTGCTCGACCCCCTGGTCGACTCGGCGTCCGCATCGCAGCGCGACGGCGCCGAGTGGCTCACGCTCGAGCTCTCGCGCAGACGCGTTTGACCCGGCCGACGCCCGGGTACGTGAGCGTCAGTCCGTCCGGGCCAGAGCCGAGGAGGCCGCAATGGAGCACGATCCGCAGCACCATCCCGATCCCGAGCAGGTCGCCGACCTCGACCAGCCCGCATGGAACCTGCCCGCCGAGCCTGTCGCCCCGGTCGGGCCGATCCAGGAGGCATGGCCGGCGGCTCCGGAGATCGTCGCCGACGACGAGTCCGGAGAGGATCCGGCAGCCGCATAGAGCGCGGACGTGGCGCGCGCGGCCGGCCCGACTTCTTCGGCCGCAGTAGCCCCTCGTCAGTCCTGAGAGATTTCCTCGACCAGCTGTCCGGTCGAGCTCGGCTCGGCCGTGCGTGCGATGTCGGCCTGGGCGAGGATGCCGACGAGCCTTCCGTCCTCCACGACCGGCAGCCGCCGGACCTGCTCGGCCGCCATTGTCGCGAGGGCCTGCTCGAGCAGCTCGTTCGGTGTTGCGACGGCGGGATCCTCGCTGCAGACCTCGGCCACCTGCACCTTGTTCGGATCGAGGTTCTTGGCCACGACCTGAAGCACGAGGTCGCGGTCGGTGACCATCCCGACGAGCTCGTCGCCGTGGACGACCGGCAGCGAGCCGACGTCCTCGTTCAGCATCTGCTGCGCCGCTTCGACGACGCTCCCGCCGCTCTCGATCGTGCTCGGGGCGCGAGTCATGACTTCTTTCACGGTCGTGCTCGACATTGTCACCCTCCTCGGAAACTTCAGAATCTGCCGACTCGCAGGTCATGCCCGTACGAGCCGTGCGCGAAACGGGCAAGGGCGTTTTAGGACTGCGCATGTCGGGGACCCTCTCGACATGACGGCAAGAGCCCGAGCTGGAGAAGAGGGCGGCTCGCAGGCCCGAATGCCGGCACTCGTATTCGTCCGGCGGCGGTGCTGCGGAGTCTCGCGGCGGATGGAGAGCCTCGTCGCGTGGGTGCGCGTTACCGAGAAGAAGCGCCTGCGTGTGGTGGACGTCGACGCCGACAGGAGCCCCGACCTGGCAGACCGGCTCGGCGTGACCGAGACCCCCTCGCTCGTGCTGATCAAGGACCGTCAGGTGGTGGGCCGGCTCGACGGGCGCGTCACCGGACGCCAGATCGACGACCTGATCCGGCCGCACATAGCCGCCTGACAATTTCCTCACGGATCCGTAGCCGGGCCTGACGAATTCCTGATGTCTCAGTTCTACGATCGTCCGACCGCCAAACGGTTGGGAAAGGAGTACTGACATGAAAGCGCTTCGCAGATTCAAGGCCTCGCCAGCGCTTGTGGTTGCTGCCATCGCACTTGCCGTCGCGCTCAGCGAGACGAGCTGGGCGACGCTGCAGCAAGCGCTTCCGAGGAACAGCGTCGGGGTCAAACAGATCAGAACGGGCGCCGTGCGTTCGCCCGAGATCAAGAACGGCTCCATCGGCCTCGGAGATCTCTCGGCGGCCGCCAGGCGTGGCCGTCAAGGACCGCCTGGGCCTGCCGGGCCTGCGGGGTCCGTGAGCAAGCTCTGGGCCGTCGTCAACGCGAGCGGCAGCCTCGCGCGCTCGGCCGGAACGACGTCCGCAGGCCGCGTCGGCCTTGGGCAGTACGAAGTCATCTTCGGACAGGACGTCCAGAACTGCGTCTTCCATGCGAACGTGGGCGACGCAGGCGTTATCACCGGGGCCCTCGGCATGGCCACGGTCGGGCGTCGCCCCGGAAACGCGAACGGCGTGCGCGTGAACACGCGCAACCAGAACGGCGCCGCCGCGGATCGCGGCTTCCACCTCATGGTGGTCTGTTGAGGGAAGCGGATCCGCACGATCACATGAGGGAACGAACACGCAATCGCTTCTCGAAGCACGAACAGGAGGTCTCCACATGAGAAAGATCACGATTCTCGCGTTATCGGCGGCACTGGTCGCGATCGGGGTATTCGCCACCGGCGCGACCGCCAAGCCGAAGCCGAAGTCCAACACGACATGTCAGGGCCTGGTAGCGACGATCGTCGGCACGAACGGCGCCGACACCATCGCCGGCACCGCGGGCAACGACGTCATCGCCGCGCGTGGCGGGAACGACCAGGTCACGGGCGACGCCGGCAACGACGTCATCTGCGGTGGCAATGGCAGAGACACGATCCAGGGCGGCGACGGAACCGACAGCCTGTGGGGCCAGCAGGGCGCCGACCTCATGGACGGCGGCATCCTCGGGTTCGTCAGCCCGGTCGGGAACACCGGCGACGACGTCCTCCGAGGCGGGATGGGCAGGGATGTCCTGCATGCCAGCGACCTCGGCAACAACGTGCTGTTCGGCGGCCAGGGCGCCGACGAGGTCCACGGCTGGCAGGGGAACGACGTGCTCCACGGCGGTTGGGGCCGCGACGTGCTCGAGTCGTTCACCGGCAACGACACGGTGACCGGCGGCAACGGCAGGGACCGCCTCGACGGCGGCGCCGGCAGCGACACGCTGGACGGCGGGCGCGGAACGGACGCCTGCGCGAACGGCGAGCTCAACACTCGCTGCGAGGCGTAGCTCCCGCTTGATCGGACGACCGGGCCGCGGGCCGCCGCGGCCCGGTCGCACTCGTTCAGCGCTCTACTCGCCTGCCGATCGGCGAGCTCCGAGCGTGAGGTCCGCCTTCGCGCTGTTCACCAACGACGAGGTCACCGTGACGTTGGGCGAGCAGTACGCGACGGCGCTGATGTCCGTCGCCTCGGTGAGATCGTTAAAGCCGGCAACGCGCCAACCGGTTCCGGTGTTGAAGCCGGCGTTGACGATCCCGCCAAAGATGAAGCCGCCCGAGACCGCGCTCCGTCCGGCCGGGCACGTGGCGGTGATGTCTCCGACCGCGTTGACCGCGACCGAGGTGGTGTTGATCACGACTTGGAGGCTCTGAATCCCGGGTGGTCCCTGGGCTCCCGCAGCTCCCGCCGGGCCCTGGGCTCCCGTCGGGCCCCGTGCGCCCGCGGGGCCCCGCGCGCCTCGATTTCCCTTCAGCGCGGTCTTCGCCTTTGCGCTGATGTCGAGGGTCTGGATGGTCCCGTTCTTGATGTCTTTCGACGTGATGACCACGGTTACAGCCGCAGTCGCACTGGCCGTGGCGACGACAGCCGCCACGATTGCCGCAATGAGTGCGCTCTTCATGTGGATGCGAACATCCTTTCCGGCGCGTCGGTGCGCCGATCGGATTTCCGTCGTCACGCCTGTCTCGACGACATGAACGGCTCAGGGCTCGTCCGGTCCGCGGCGCCGCTACCACGGACGAATGTCCTCGGATGTACAACCGGCTCCCCGCATTCGGACTCTCCCCTGCCGAAACGCCGCGAGTCTACAGCCCGTCGCGCAGGATGCAAGGCCCTGTTTCGCGGCGGAGGAGGAGGCATTGGCCGACATCGCCGAGAGGGGACATTGCCTTTGTGGACGGGCTCTCGGCCCACCTTCGAGAGGACACAGGGGCGACAGGACTCGAACCTGCAACCCCTGGTTTTGGAGACCAGTGCTCTACCAATTGAGCTACGCCCCTGGGCTGCGCGTTCGAGTGTAGCCCGCGACCCGGGATACGCTCCCCGCCGTGCACCGGCGCGCGCTCGGGCTCCTCTTCGTCGTGCTCGCCGCGGGGCTCGGCGCGATCGCCGTGTACTCCGCGTTCGCCGGCGGGCGCGCGTGGGTGCTCGCTTTCGCGGCGGCCGCCCTCGCTCTCTGGCTGGCGGACCTCGCGCGCCGCGCGCTCGTACGTCGCTGACTGAGGAATTCGGCCGTTTCCGGCGTATTCTCCTCTGGGATGGCGATGGCGAACCAGACGCACGCCCTCTGGCACGAGTACCGGAGGTCGCGGGACCGGTCGCTCCGCGACCGGCTCATCCTCACGTATGCGCCGCTGGTGAAGTTCGTCGCCGGGCGTGTGGGGGCGAGCCTTCCGTCCCACGTGGACGAGCAGGATCTCGTGTCGTACGGCCTCCTCGGCCTGATCGGCGCGATCGAGCGCTTCGACCCCTCTCGCGAGATCAAGTTCGAGACGTTCGCGATGGCGAGAATCCGCGGCGCGATCATCGACGAGCTGCGCTCGCTGGACTGGGTGCCCCGTTCGGTGCGGACACGAGCGCGGCAGATCGAGCGCGCGATCGCGGCCCTCGAGAAGGAGCTGATGCGCGCGCCGACCGACGAGGAGATCGCGAAGAAGCTCGGGGTGACGCCCGAGGAGCTCGAGGAGAGCCTGCACGAGATCTCGCGCACCTCGGTCGCGGCACTCGACGAGCTCTGGTCGCCGTCGGGGAGCGGAGACCAGATCGCCCTCATCGACACGATCGAGGACGAGTCCGGGCCCGATCCGGAGTTCTCGCTCGAGCAGACCGAGATCAAGGAGGCGCTCGCGGAGTCGATCTCGAGCCTGCCGGAGCGCGAGAAGCTCGTCGTCACGCTCTACTACTACGAGGAGCTCACGCTCCGCGAGATCGGCGAGGTCCTCGGCGTGACCGAGTCCCGTGTCTCGCAGCTCCACACGAAGGCGATCCTGCGCCTGAAGGCGCACCTCGCCGGCGCCGCCGACGCGGCCCGCGAGCCCGCCGAGACGTAGTCGCAGACCAATGCGAGGCGAAGCCTCGGCCGCCTACGGTAAGCTTTCGTCCGAACCCAGCCCCGAGGAGGACGAGAGACCCATGCCCGAGCCCGCCAAGATCCGTAACGTCGCCGTCGTCGGCCACCGCGGGACGGGAAAGACGTCGCTCGTGGAGGCGCTGCTCTTCCAGTCGGGCGCAGTCAACCGCCTCGGCACCGTCCAGGCCGGGACGACCATCTCCGACTCCGACGAGGACGAGCACGCCCGGCAGCTCTCGATCGCGATGTCGCTCGAGCACGTGAGCTGGCAGGACCGGAAGGTCAATCTCATCGACATCCCGGGCGACCCGAGCTTCCAGGGCGAGCTCCGGACGGCCGCGCGCGTCGTCGACGGGATGCTCGTGACAGTCTCGGGAGTGATGGGCGTCGAGGTCGGCACCTCGCGCGCCTGGAGGCTCGCCGAGGACCTCGGTCTCGCCCGGGTTGTCTTCGTGAACATGCTCGATCGCGAGCGCGCCGACTTCTTCCGCACGCTCGAGGGGCTGCGCTCGCAGCTCTCGACGCAGTGCGTCGCCGTGCACATCCCGATCGGCGTCGAGCACGAGCTCACCGGCATCGTGGACGTGCTGCACATGTGCGCGTACACGAGCCCCGAAGGCGAGAAGGAGGGCGAGCCGGGCCCGATCCCGGACGACATGGCCGATGTCGTGGCCGAGTACCGGGAAAAGCTGCTCGATGCGGTCGTCGAGACTGACGAGGGGCTGATGGAGCGCTACCTCGACGGGCAGGAGCTCGACGCGCACGAGGTCGCGGCGGCGCTCAAGGCAGCGGTCACGAACGGCGAGGTGTTCCCGGTCGCGTGCGGGGTCGCGTCGAAGAACCTCGGCACGCACGCGGTCCTCGACCTCCTCGTCGAGGGCGTCCCGTCGCCGGCGAAGAAGGGCTCGCCGATCGACGTCGACGGCGCCTCCACCGCCGTCTTCGTCTTCAAGACCGTCGCCGACCCGTTCGCCGGTCGCATCAATCTCTTCCGCGTGCTGGCCGGCACCGTGGCCGGCGAGACGACGCTCGTCAATCTGCGGACGAAGGGGAAGGAGCGCATGGGCTCGCTGCTCGAGCTCCAGGGGAAGGAGCACAAGCCCGCGCTCGACTTCGTCGAGGGAGATATCGGCGCCGTCGCCAAGCTCAAGGACGCGCAGACCGGCGACCTCCTGGCCGACAAGGAGGTCGCGATCGAGGCTCCCGACTTCGGCTTCCCGGAGCCGGTCATGAGCTTCGCGATCACGCCGAAGGCGAAGGGCGACGAGGAGAAGGTCGCGACTTCGATCCGCCGCCTTGCCGAGGAGGACCCGACGCTGCGGCTCCGCCGCGACCAGCAGACCGGGGAAGAGATCCTCTCCGGGATGAGCCAGATGCACGTCGAGGTCGCGCTCGAGCGGGCGAAGCGACGGTTCGGGGTGGACATCGAGCTCCATCCGCCGCGCGTGCCGTACCGGGAGACGATCCGCAAGGAGGCTCGCGCGCACGGTCGGTACAAGAAGCAGACCGGCGGGCGGGGGCAGTTCGGCGACTGCCACATCGTCGTCTCGCCGTACTCCGAGGGCGACTACGAGTTCGTCGACCGGATCGTCGGCGGCGTCATCCCGCAGAGCTTTCGGCCCGCCGTGGACAAGGGCATCCAGGAGGCGATGCACCACGGCGAGCTCGCCGGCGCCCCGGTGCAGGGCGTGAAGGTCGAGCTCGTGGACGGCTCGTACCACACGGTCGACTCGTCGGAGATGGCGTTCAAGATCGCCGGCTCGATGGCCTGGAAGGACGCGTACATGAAGGCCGACCCCGTCCTCCTGGAGCCGATCATGGAGGTCGAGGTCACCGTGCCCGACGACGCCGTCGGGGCGGTGAACGGCGACCTGAACTCGCGCCGCGGCCGGCTGCTCGGGATGGAGCCGCAGGGCGCGATGACGATGATCAAGGCCGAGGTCCCGATGTCCGAGATCCTCACGTATTCCCAGTCGCTCACGTCGATGACCGGAGGCCGCGGCGACTACGCGATGCACTTCCTCCGCTACGAGGAAGTTCCAGCGCACGTCGCGCAGAAAGTGATCGAGGAGACCAAGCGCGAACGCGAGGAAGTACGCGCCTAGTTGCCCACTTTGTCCACAGCTGTGGATAACTTTCGAGAGTGCTAGGGTCCGCGCCATGCGAGTGACGAAGGCAACCGTCGTCCGCGCATGCGCCGTCTGCGAGCGCACGCTGCTCCAGGGCGAGTACACGGTCCGCTTCTCGCCGGACGGGATCGAGTTCGTCGACGTCTGCCCGCTGTGCCAGGAGGCCGCGCTCGACTACGGCTGGGTGCGCGAGGGCGGTCCGATGTCGCGCGCGCTCTCGCCGCACCAGCGCAAGAAGCGGCCGCGCTGGGCCCAGATTCTCGGAGTCGGGACCGAAGAGGCCGAGCCGGTTGTCCCCGAGCCGGTTCTCCGCCGACTGTCCGACTCCGAGGCTGCGCTCGTCGAGGCCGCCGACCTCTTCAACTCGAGCCTCTTCCGCCGGACGATCGAGGGGGTCGCCCGGGCACTCGGGGAGCCGCTCGTCTCCATCGTCCCCCTCTCCGGCGTGAACAGCGAGCTCATGCTCACGTTCGCGTGGGAGATCACCTGGTACCAGTACCGCGTGACCCCGGAGGCGTCCCAGCCGATCCGCCTCGCCGACCGCGGCGCGGACATCTCGGAGATCGAGCCCGCGTTCACGGACTGGAACGCGCAGCTCGACGAGAGCGGCCGCGTCGTTCCCGCAGTCGCGAAATAGCGCACGCCGCCGCTACCATTAGGCGATGACCTCGCACGCTGCTCTCAGCTCGATGCCGGCCCTGCGCTCAGGGCCTGTCGGCGTGCTCTAGTTTCTCTTCGTCGAGTCGGCCTGTGTTTCGGGCCGGCCACTCGTCGGTGTTCGGCCCCGAGGGCCGGAAAGGAAGGCACCGATGAGCAAGCGACGCTTCTACGTCACCACCGCAATCCCGTACGTCAACGGCGACCCGCACCTCGGGTTCGCCCTCGAACTCGTGCAGGCCGACGTGCTCGCGCGCCACCGCCGCCTGCGCGGCGAGGACGTCCGCTTCCTGAGCGGCACGGACGACAACTCGCTGAAGAACGTCAACGCCGCTGACGCGGCCGGTCTCCCGGTTGACGAGTACGTTCGGGAGAAAGCGCAGCACTTCGCGGAGCTCCGCAACGCGCTGTCGGTCTCCTACGACGACTTCATCCGGACGAGCGTCGACGCCCGGCACGCGCCGGGCGTCGAGCGGCTGTGGCGTGCGTGCGCGGCGGCCGGCGATCTCTACGAGCGGGACTACGAAGGGCTCTACTGCACCGGCTGCGAGGCGTTCCTCGCGCCGGCCGAGCTCGTGGAAGGGCTCTGTCCCGAGCACGGCGAGCCCCCCGAGCGCGTCGCCGAGCGCAACTGGTTCTTCCGCCTCTCGCGCTACGAAGACCGGCTGCTCTCGGAGATCGAGAGCGGCCGGCTGCGCATCGTGCCGGAGCGCCGCCGGAACGAGGTGCTGAGCTTCGTGCGCGGCGGGCTCGCGGACTTCAGTGTCTCGCGGTCGCGCGAGCGCGCGCGGGGATGGGGGATTCCGGTGCCGGGAGACCCGGCGCAGGTCGTGTACGTCTGGTTCGACGCGCTGGGCAACTACGTCACCGCGCTCGACTACGGGAGCGGTGGCGAGTGCTACGGCGAGTGGTGGGAGGGCGCCGACGAGCGCGTGCACGTCATCGGCAAGGGGATCATCCGCTTCCACGCCGTGTACTGGCCCGCGATCCTCCTCTCGGCGGGCGAGCCGCTGCCGACGGCGGTCGTCGTGCACGACTACCTGACCGTCGACGGGCGGCGGATCTCGAAGTCAGTGGGCGGGAACGCGGATCCTTCGTCGCTCTCCGACCGCTACGGGGCTGATGCGCTGCGCTGGTGGTTCGTCCGCGACGTGCCGCGGTCCGCTGACGCCGATTTCCGCGAGGAGCGGCTGGCTGCGCGGGCGAACGAGCTGGCGGACGACCTCGGCAACCTCGTGAACCGCACGATCGCGTTGCTTCCTCGCGACGGGGTCGCGCCGGGGGCTCCGCCCGAGGAAGCCGCCGCACTCAGCGCCGCGCTGGCGCGCGTGACCGATTCGATCGACGAGGCGCTCGCGGTCGCCGACTACCGCCTCGCCGCGGATGCGCTCTGGGAGGTCGTGACCGAGGCCAACCGGTTCGTCTCGATCTCGCGCCCGTGGGAGGCGGACGGCGAACGACGCGACGGCATCGTCAGCCTGCTCCTCGACGCCTGCACGCGGATCGCTCACGAGCTCCAGCCGTTCCTGCCCGATGCCGCGGCGCGGATCGAGGCAGCGCTCGCCGGGCACGACCGCGAGCTCGGCCGGTCGCTCTTCCGCAAGACGGCCGCGTAAGGTCGTGCGATGGAACGGCTGATCGAGCGCGTCGAACGGCTCGTCGGAGCGCGACCCGCGTCGTGGGAGGCGCGGGCGGCGCCGTGGCAGCCATCCGGCGCGGTCGAGGGCGGGAACGAGCGCTTCTCGGTGCTCCTCGCCGACGGCCGGCGCGTCTTCGTGAAGGCGGCGCAGGCCGAGCACACCGCCGGCTGGTTGCGCCGGGAGCACGAGGTCTACTCGCACCTGCGCGGTTCGTTCATGCCTGAGCTCGTGGCATTCGAGGACGATCCGAGCTACCCGGTGCTCGTGCTCGAGGACCTCAGCGACGCCGACTGGGGCACGCGCTGGGATCCGCGGCGGGTGGAGCTCGTGCGCGCGGCTCTCGCCGAGCTGGCCGCGTCGGAACCGCCGCCGAACACCCGGCCGGTGCGCGAGACGCTCTCCGAGCTCTTCGGCCGCTGGCGCGTCGTCGAGCGAGATCCCGAGCCGTTCCTCTCCACCGGCATCCGCTCGCGCGAGTGGCTCGAGCACGCGCTGCCGACGCTGATCGCGGCCGCCGACGCCGTCCCCGCCGACGGCGACGACCTCCTGCACCTCGACGTCCGCAGCGACAACCTCTGCACGCGCGGAGACGCGGCGCTCCTCGTCGACTGGAATTGGTGCTCGACCGGGAATGCGGACCTCGACGTCGCTGCCTGGCTGCCGAGCCTCGTCCTCGAGGGCGGGCCATCCCCATGGGAGATGCTGCCGGGGGGCGGCGAGTACGCGGCGTTCCTCGGCGGTGTCTGGGCGGCCGTCGTCGGATTGCCGCCGCCCGACACGGCACCGACTGTCCGCCCGGGGCAGCGCCAGCAGCTCGAAGTCGCGCTCGGGTGGTCCGAGCGCGAGCTCGGGCTCTAGACCGGGTGCCTAGAATCGACGACATGGCTACCACAGGCGTACGCGAGTTCCAGAACTTCATCGGCGGCGAGTGGGTGGACGCCGCCTCGGGCGAGACCTTCGAGTCGACGAGCCCGGCCGACGGCGAGACGATCGGCGTCTTCCCGAAGTCCGGCGCCGAGGACGTCGACCGCGCGGTTGCCGCGGCGAAAGAGGCGTACGAGGACTGGCGCCTCGTGCCCGCGCCGAAGCGTGGCGAGATCCTCTTCCGCTTCGCGCAGCTCCTCGTCGGCGAGAAGGACGCGCTGACCGAGCTCATGACCCACGAGATGGGGAAGGTGTGGGCGGAAGCCGGCGGCGACGTCCAGGAAGCGATCGACATGAGCTACTACATGGGCGGCGAGGGCCGGCGGCTGTTCGGCCAGACGACGCCGTCCGAGCTCCGCGACAAGTTCCAGATGTCGATCCGGATGCCGATCGGCGTCGTCGGCGTGATCACGCCCTGGAACTTCCCGATCGCGATCCCGTCCTGGAAGATCGCTCCTGCGCTCGTCAGCGGCGACACGGTCGTCTTCAAGCCCGCGACCGACACGCCCGCGCTCGGCCAGCGCTTCGTGGAGCTGCTCGACGAGGCCGGCGTGCCGAAGGGCGTCGTGAACATCGTCCACGGGGGAGGCGGCGCGGTCGGAGATCGGCTCGTCAAGCACGCAGACGTTCCGGTAATCACCCTTACGGGTTCGAGAGAGACCGGCGTCACGGTCATGCGGAACGCCGCGGACGGGCTCAAGCACATCCACCTCGAGCTCGGCGGCAAGAACGCGATCATCGTCATGGAGGACGCCGACCTCGACCTCGCGCTCGAAGGAATCCTGTGGTCGGCCTTCGGCACCTCGGGCCAGCGCTGTACCGCCGCGAGTCGCGTGATCGTCCACGAAAGCCTGTACGACGAGCTCGCGAAGCGCATCGTCGAGCGCGCCGAGTCGCTGCGCCTCGGGCCGGGCTGGGAGGACGACACCGACGTCGGCCCGGTGATCAACGCAGCCGCGCTCGAGAAGATCCACTCGTACACCGAGATCGGGACGGACGAGGGCGCGGAGCTCCTCACCGGCGGCGAGATCGCGAGCGACGGCGACCTCGCGAAGGGCTTCTACTACCGGCCGACCGTCTTCGGGGGCGTGCAGCCCGACATGCGGATCGCGCAGGAGGAGATCTTCGGGCCCGTGCTCTCGCTCATATCGGTCGAGGACGAGGCCGAGGCCGTGCGAGTGTCGAACGGCATCCGCTACGGGCTCTCGTCCTCGATCTTCACCCGAGACGTGAACCGCGCCTTCCGCGCGATGCGCGACCTCGAGGCCGGGATCACGTACGTCAACGCCGGGACGATCGGCGCAGAGGTGCATCTCCCGTTCGGCGGGGTGAAGGAGACCGGGAACGGCCACCGCGAGGCCGGCCAGGCCGCGCTCGACGTCTTCACCGAGTGGAAGTCCGTGTACGTCGACTACTCCGGGACGCTCCAGCGCGCGCAGATCGACAACACGTGACGGTCGGGTGCCTGAGCCGGCGCCCGAGCGAGTCGCCTTGTGACTGATCGTTACAAGCTCGTCTGGTTCGTTCCGGCCGAGGCGCTGGACGTCACGCGCGACGCGGTCTTCGAGGCGGGCGCGGGCCGGATCGGCGAGTACGAGCGGTGCTCCTGGTACACGGCCGGAACGGGCACGTTCCTCGGCGGCGACGAGACAGATCCCGCGGTCGGGGAAAGCGGGAGGGAGGAGCACGTTCCCGAGCTTCGGGTCGAGACCGTCGTTCCCGCCGACCGGGTCGAGGAGGTCGTCGAGGCGCTCCGGGTCGCGCACCCATACGAGGAGCCCGCGTACGACCTCTACTCGCTCGAGGACCTGTGAAGGCGACGCTCTACACCGACGGCGGCTCGCGCGGGAACCCGGGCCCCGCGGCGTACGGGTTCGTCCTCGAGGCGGAGGACGGGACCGTGCTGGACGCCGTGGGGGAGACGATCGGCATCGCGACGAACAACGTCGCCGAGTACAGCGCGCTCGTCGCGGGTCTGGCGCGAGCCGCGGAGGTGGGCGTCGACGAGCTCGAGGTCGTCTCCGACTCCGAGCTCCTCGTGAAGCAGATGCGCGGCGAGTACAAGGTGAAGAACGCCGCGCTGCGGGAGCTCTGGCTCGAGGCGGCGAACCTCGCGAGCGAGGTCGGCAGAGTGACCTACCGAGCCGTCCGCCGCGAGCACAACGAGCTCGCCGACCGGCTCGTGAACGAGGCGCTCGACGAAGCCGCGTCCTGAACGCAAGGCAAGCGGCTCCCCCGCCGCCAGAGACGTAAGAGCCGCCGGACCCGCTGGTGGGGTCGCCCCTCACGACGCGCCCCCCAGTTTCCTCCCCGCGCATCGTGATCCCGAATCCCGCTGGGGAGTCTGACGTGTGTCTGCCGCCCTGACACCGCCCGCGCGGCGGGTTTCGAGCAGGACCGAGGTATAGGCCGCGGCCGGGGAGGGGGCTTCGGCAGGACGGCTATACTTGCCGACCTCGCGGATGTAGCTCAGTTGGCTAGAGCATCTGCTTGCCATGCAGAAGGTCGAGGGTTCGAGTCCCTTCATCCGCTCCTCTGAAGCCGTGACCGGCTAGCCACGCGCTCCGGTAGTCACGCCGGCGCGAACTCGACGTCGCTTGGTCGACGACCCTCGCCTTGACGTCGCGGGCATATGCGCGATGTCCGCAGAGCACGTGTGGTCTCTTGTAGAGTCACTGGGTTCTCTGTCTGAACATAAGGTGACAAGATCACCAGAGGGGGTTCCATGAACAGGATGTTCGTTATCAGCGGACTGCTCCTGGCGCTGCTCGTCCCATCCGCTTTCGCCGGCTCGCAGTCGCCCCAGGCGACGGTCCTCTGTGTCGAGCTCAGGGGCGACGCGGAGACGCGCCGCGACGTCAAGCTCCGCAACGGGAGCAGATGCGCGGCCGGGGAGCGGAAGATCACTCTTCCGCGTGGCGCGGCCGGGCCTCGAGGTCCACGCGGTCCGCAAGGCGCACGCGGACCCGCGGGGCCTCAAGGATCAGTCGGCCCCGCCGGTGCTGCCGGTCCAGCCGGCGCAATCGGGCCCGCCGGCCCAGTCGGCCCTCAGGGCCCGCCGGGTCTGCCCGCTGTCACCTACACCGGCGTCACCGCATTCGGCGGCGACTTCGAGCCCACCAATCAGAGCGTGAGCATGGCCGCTGCTTGTGCGGAGTTCGGCCCTTACGCCGCCGGCGGGGCGGAGGGAGGCTCGGTGTTCTACAGCGGTCTCAATGGCGAGAGGCTCGGCGACATCGTCAACCTGGTCTACACCGGCAGCTTCTCGTCCGACACCGACACCGGGGGCGTCGGCGTCCCGTACCTGCGGGTGTTCCTGGAGGGAGATACGCACGACGTGATCTTCTCTCCGAACACCCAGCCCTTCCCGTTGATTACGGAAGACGTGCTCCACCGGTGGGACGTGACCGAAGGGACCGTCCGCTACGACGACGACGGGGGGAGTGGCCCCGACTCGCCCTGGGAAGTGATCGCGGCTGAGCACGCCGACGAGATCATCTCGGGCATCTACGTCACGGTGGGCTTCTCCGCAGGCACGAACCTGACCGGGTGCCTGCGAACACTCAGCGTCAACGAGAACGTGTTCCTGCTCGGCAGCTAAGGAGGGCTACACGGGTCAGCGAGGCCGTCTCGCCCCTGCCGTTTAGGGGCGGGACGGCCTCGCCCCGTGTTGCACTCCGGGCGCTTTGGGGCATCATGGCCGCATGGGGAAACGCAGGCCGGGGCCGAAGGTGGCGGACCCGAGCGCGCGGGGGCGTCGCAGCCGCCTGGGCAGGATCAGCACGGGGGGCTGGATCCCGGGAACGACAAGCCCGGTGCGACCATGACGAGCAAGCGATCCGAGCGGTCTCGTCATGACGAGACACTGCCGCACGAGGTCGAGCAGGATTCGAGCGCGTTCGTCGAAGAGCTCGAGGTGCCGACGGGCGGAACGGTCTACCGCCTGCACTCCGCTCACCACTTTGTGAGCTGCTCGAGTGGGCGATACGAGCACCTGTCGGGTGTCCAGCGCACCACCCCCGTCCGGCTCATGGCGAAGAGCAAGTGGGGTTGGTGGTGGTACCGGGACCGCTTCTGGTGGGCCGACCGAGGGCTGAGCGCGAGCGAGGTCGCGTCGACGATCATCACGATCGACGTCTGGAGCCACGATCAGCGCGAGGCGTTCGAGCGGGCACAAGCCGATCTTTTCGATGGCAACGGCGACGCGTCGCCAGAGTTCATCCTGCCGGAGCACGTCCGCCGCGAGGTCTGGATCCGCAACGACGGCCGCTGCGTCGACTGCGGCGCCACATCGAGCCTCGCATTCGACCATGTCCTGCCACTCACCGCCGGCGGCTCGGACAGAGCGCCGAATCTCGAGCTTCGCTGCCGGCCGTGCCAGCTGCGACGCCGCGACAACGAGGGGAGGGCGACGGTCGGGAAGGCCCGAATCGGCGCTCAGGCGGCGAAGGAGTGGGGCGTCGAGCTGAAGGACACCAGCTGGCCGAGCTGATGCTCACGCCGCCGGACAGCCCCCAGGAGACCTATCGCCGGGCCGAGCTGCGCCTGCGCATGCTGCTCTTCGGAGACGAGAGCGACACGCCAGGCGTCATCCGCGGCGGCGAGGAGCCGCGGCTCCGCGTTCGAGCCGAGCTCCGCCACATGCGGCAGGCTATGGGCGACCTTGCGGCGGCTCAGGAGGAGGCGGTGGCCGCGCAGCCGGGGGCGGACAGCCTCGCGGAGGAGCTCCGCCGCGTCGCATCGGCGAGGGCCACGGGACCCGATTCCGTCCTCCTCATGCCCGCGGAAGCGGCCGTCGCACTCGGCGTCAGCGTGAGCTCGATCTACCGCGCCGTCAGGAGCGGCGACGTGCGCGCCGTACGGCTCGCGGAAAAGAAGCGCGGCGGCATGCGGATACCCGCCAGCGAGGTCGCCCGGCTCGTTCGCGAGTCCACGCTGTGACTCTCGACCGCCAGAAGCTCAAGGAGCAGATCCACGAGCTCTATCGCTCCGAGCACGACGAGCTGGGAGAGCGCGGGACGCTCGAACGGCTGGAGCGCGGGCGCGAGTGGGATCTGGCGCCGACGCTCGCCGCGGGGGGCGTCGTCGTGTTCCCGCATGCCGGCGTGCTGGACTGCGGGCACCAGGTCGCGGCCGCGGTGCACGGCTGTCTCGACAGCGGCGCCGAGCGCGTGATCGTGATCAGCGTCCTGCATGCGTTCACGGACGAGATGGAGGAGGCTCGCCAGAGCGTCTCGGCCGGGGGCGATCCCTCCGAGTGGCCGTTCTGGGGAATCCAGGGGCCGGGCATCGAGGGGCGAGACGAGTGGCGCGAGGACCACGCGCTCATCAGCTGGCGGCACTTCTGGGCGGCGGAGACGAAGCGACGCGGGGTGGCCGGTCCGGAGGTCGTCGAGCGCTACCCGTACCTCGCCGGCGGCCACCCGGAGCGGCTTCCGGGAATCGATGAGCTTGCGGAGCTTGCCGAGGGCGCGGCGATCGTCTCCACCGCCGACCCGTTCCATCACGGGATCGGCTACGGCGATCCCCCGGAGCGCGCACTCGCTCCCGACGACGGCGGGCTCGAGCTCGCCCGGGAGACGATCGAGGAAGGGATCGCGTTACTCGGTCGCGGCGACTACGCGGGCTACGACGCGCATTGCCTACGGGCGAAGAGCGATGCTCGCGATGCCGGGGTCGTCTTCCGCTACCTCCGCGGGGAGCTGCGCGGCGAGATCCTCGACATGGCGTACACCGACGCAGCAGCGCTGTACGAGTCGCCGGATCCGACGTGGGTCGCCGCTCCGCTCGTCGAGTGGCGGCCGCCGGGCGTCGCCGCAGCCTGATCGTTCGTGCTTCTGCGAGCTCTCGCAGCCGTCGTCGTTCCGCTCGTGCTCGTCGCGGGTGCGTCCGCGCGTCCGGCGCAGGAGCCGCAGCCGGTCACGCTCCGGATCATCTTCCCGGAGGGATTCACCGCGAGCCAGATGGCCGACCGCGTGGCGGCGGTCCGGCGCATCGCGATCGAGCGGCGGCAGGTCACACCACGGCTGACGGGCGGCGCATACCGGGCGGCGGTCAAGGCCACGCGGCCGCCGCGTGCCTTCGCTCGCTCCGTGAAGCGACGCAGCCTCGAGGGCTTTCTCTTCCCCGCGCTGTACGAGTTCACGCCGGAGACGACGGCCGCGACGCTCGTCGCGAATCAGCTCGCTGCGTTCACGGAGCGCTGGCGAACGGTCGACCTCCGGGCGGCGAAGCGACGCGGGCGAACGCCGTACGAGGTCCTCATGATCGCGTCGATGATCGAGCGCGAGACCGCCGCCCCAGAGGAGCGGAGGCTCGTGTCCGCGGTCATCTACAACCGTCTGGCGAGGGGCATGGTGCTCGGGATCGACGCGACGCTCCGGTACGGCCTCGGCATCCCGAACAACCGCTCGCTGACGAAGCGGCATCTCCGGAGCAGCTCGCCGTACAACACGCGCCGCTTCAAGGGCTTCCCGCCGACGCCGATCGGCAATCCGGGCCTGGCCTCGATCCGCGCCGCCGCGCGACCGGCCGCCGTCGACTACCTCTACTACGTCCGCAAGCCGGATGGGATCCATCACTTCTTCACGGCGGACGAGGAGGAGTTCTGCCGGAAGGCGCGCGAGTACGGCTACAGCTGCTGAGTGGGCGGCCGCTCTCTCGGCCGAGCCGGAGCGCGCGCTATTCCACGAGGACGGCGACGCAGGGATCGAAGCTGCTCAAGGGATCGCAGAGCTCGCCGGATCCGCCCATGTGCGCGCCCGCGGGTACGACGTCCTTGACGAAGTGGCCCCAGACCCAGCGCGTGTTGCGCGACACGTCGACGTCTGCCGGTGGCGCGTTCCCGGCCCCCGGAGCAAGCCCGTTCCCGTCGTCGCAGGGATCGTCCGGTGCGCCTCCTTTCCAGTGCCCGTTGACCGTCTCCCCGTAGCCGGTGACGTAGAACCTCCCGAAGCCGACGATCGGGTAGATCTCGTTTCCCGTGTCGGTGAACGAGTCGTACGTCGTGAAGAACAACGTGACGAGGCGGGGGTCGTCGTCGCGGAGCGTGTTGCCCTTGGCGGCGCCGTCCGGATCGCCCAAGCCCGTACCCGTCCCGTCCCACGCGAACGTCTCTTCGTCGTAGAAATTGTTGAGACGGTGCCAGTAGTTGCGGCCCCGGACGTATTCCAGCGCGTCGCTGCCGCACTGCGGGTTCTGCGACTGCCCGAAGATCCGCTCGTTGAAGCCCTGGATGACCTGGCCGGAGTTGCCCGTCTGCGTGAGCACGCAGCGAAACGGCGGCCAGGTGTCGAAGGGCGACGGCTTGGGGGTTGAGAAGAAGCCGCTGCCGGGCGGGCAGGACGGGGTGGTGTTGAACTTGTTCGAGGCGTACGCGGGCCGTTGGCAGCCCGTCACGATCTCGGACTTGAGGTTCGCAATCATGGGATCGCAGTCGATGTACGCGCGCTGGCTCGAGTTGTCGCCGAGGTTGAACGCGATCGGAGGCTCGTCCTGGTCGCGCGCCAGACCGGCCGCGAGGCCGAGGTCGACGACGTAGCAGCGGATCGCCCCGGCAGGCTGGCTCGCTGCGTCCTCGCCCGTAACCGGGTTCCACCCCACGACCCTGTCGGACTTCGTCCCGTGGTTGCAGTCGCTGTCCTTCGTGAGGCGGATCCACTTCACCGGTCCCGTCCGTTCCAGGTCGCCCATGAACGCGCGCTGGACCGGCGACGCGAGGATCGCGGGGTCCGCGGGCGCGCTCTCGGAAACCGTGTTTGCCAAGTAGAACCAACGGCAGAGATCCGTGAAGGGCCCGCCGCAGTCGGGGTCGCTCGCGTTCGCGCTGTTCCGGAGCCTGACCTGGAGAGCGACCGCGTTCCCGTGCGATCCGGAGGTGACGGGAAGGTGCGGCGACGAAGCAGCGCCCGTCGTCGTGAACGTCACCACTCCCGTGCCGTCTACATTCGTCGGTAGCACCGCGCACTGAGCGCTATACGCGCAGAACGCCGTCCCGTCCGAGCGCACGAGCCGGTAGCGCACTTCGACGTCGGAGGCCTTGAGCGGCCCGGTGTTCCCGGTCGGAGGCGGGTACTTGCCGAGAAGAGCGCCGAGGTCGAGCGTCACGCTCAGCCGAGTCGAGCACGAGGTCGTCGCCGAGTTGAAGTACGACCCGCATCCCGCCGTCGCGTTGTGGAGCGAGGCCGACCGCACTTGCGGCGGCCCGGTCCCCGTGTCGGCGCTCCCGTATCCGCGGATGAAGTGGAGGCCGGAGCGAACCACCTGCGTGACGCCGCTCCCGTCAGTGTCGTAGCACTTGACGGCGCCGCTCGCCTGGCGGCAGAAGCTGTTCACCGGTTGGAACTTCCAACCGCTGTCCTCGAGACACGGCGCCTCTGCGGGCGGCGTCGCCGATCCGCATGGCGGACGGAAGCTCGTCGCGATGACGACTCCGGTCCTCGGCGCGACCTCGACGCTTGCCAGCGTGGCGTCGGCGTCGCCTGCCGGCGGATCGGTCGTCCACTGCCCGAGGCCGACAGGCGCGCTCGCGATGCACTCGGCCACGGTCGGCGTGCACACCTCGCGGAAGTACTTGACGTCGATGATCGAGCCGCTCGACTCGTCGTAGAAGACGGCTGCCGCCGTCAGCGGTTGCGGAAGCCTGACCGCGATGGGGAGAAGCCCCGTGAGGCCCGCCGGCTCCTGGATCTCGACGCGAGCCTTGCGCTTGATGTCGGGCAGGAACGGGATGAAGCCCCACAGGGGCGGCGAGTCGTCCTCGGTCGCCTTCACGTCGAGGGTCTTCGCCGCGCAGAGCGTCCCTGACGGGCTCGAGAAGTCGCCTCCGGTGAAGGCGTCGTCCCACCAGCCAGCCTGATTCAGCGCGAGGTAGATGTCCTGCTCACCCACGCCGCCGACCTGCGCGTTGTACCCGGCGGAAACGGGCAAGCCGCTCGCGGCCGTGTGCGGTCCGAAGTACGCTCGAGCCTCGCCTTCGATGCGCGCGTCGATGTCTGGCCCACAGGGGAATCCCCACACGCTTCCGCCTGCGAACGCCGCCGCGTCGACCTTGGTCTGGAGATGACGAGCGTGCGCGTACCAGCTGCCGACGTCCAGAACGAGGGACCCCATCATCATCAGGAGAGTGAGCAGGAGCGCGAAGAGCACGACGACCTGGCCGCGCTCGTCGTCTCGCATGCGGCTGGGAGCCCGATCCCCGTTTCCCCCCGATGCGCGGATACCCGCGCCTCCCTTCCCCCCTCGGCCCTTTCTTCCCAACCCCGATTATCGGCCTCCAGGCGTTGGCGTCAATGAGCCGAAAGCCGCAACGGCCTGTGGTGTTCAGTGAATCGACAGCGCACGACGTCTCTCGAGCGTCGCGACGGACTTTCCGCTGGAAATGGCACGATTAGCGTGGTGACGATCGAGGATGTGCGGACCACCACCAAGCCCGAGGAGGTAACGCATGGAGCAGTTCGAGGTTCATCCCTACTCCCTCCCACATCTCTTGCAGTCGATTCACGAGGGTGATCTCGCACTGCCCGACTTCCAGCGTGACTTCGTCTGGGATCCTCGGATGACTGAGGAACTGATCGAGTCGATCGCTAGAAGCTTCCCGGCGGGGGAGCTTGCTCTTCATGCCGTTCGCGACGAAGACTTTCAAGCCAAGGGCCGTAGAGAACGCGCCGGACATCTCACCGTCCCCGGCGCGTCTAATCCTCGATGGCCAGCAACGGCTGACATCGCTCTACCAGGCCTGCTACGGAGTGGGCGAGGCTCGCTACTTCATCAAGCTAGAGCCGCTGCTTGAAGGCGGCGAGGTCGAGGACGCGGTCTTCTACCGCCACCACAAGCGCATCGGCCCGTACAAGAGCCGCAAGGATCAGGCCGCGCAGCTCGTGCTCCCGCTCGGTGTCCTGTTCGGAAACCACGGTGGCTTCGAGGGCTGGCTCGATGAGATCATGGAGCTCCGACCGGAGAGCGCCGAGGATCGCAAAGACCTGAAGACGCGGATTCGCGCGGTCTACGAGCGATACATCAGGACCATCGTCAGCTACGACTTTCCGGTCGTTGTCCTCAACGCCAAGACCGAGCTCGAAGCGGTCTGCTCGATCTTCGAAACGTTGAACCGGACTGGCGTGAAGCTGACTGTGTTCGAGCTGCTCGCAGCGCGTTTTTACGCAGATGACCTGAACCTGAGGGAACTCTGGGAGAAGACGCTCGGAGCGCGGAAGAACATGGACGACTTCGGAGTCGACCCGTACTACGTGCTGCAGTCCGTGGCGCTTCGCGCAACGGGGTCGTGCAAGCGCTCAGATGTTCTGAAGCTTGGCCGGCCTGCCATCGATGAGCACTGGGAGAATGTAGTGCGCGGGTATGACCAAGCGCTGCAGATGCTCACCAATGAGTGTGGCGTCCTGACTCCTAAGTGGTTGCCGTACCAGTACCTCCTGGTTCCCCTCGGTGCGAGTTGGGACGGGATGAGCATCAGCGGGGCCGCTTGCAGGGCTCAATCGTGATCGCGTCAAGCAGTGGTTCTGGTGCAGCTCACTGTCATCGACGTACGAGTTTGCCGCGAACTCGCAGGCGGCGCGAGACTACAACGAACTTCGGCGGTGGTTCGCAGGCGGCGAGGCTCCGCAGCCCGTCGTCGAGTTCTCGTTCTCCCCGAGCAGGCTCCGCGAGATCACGCCGAAGCAGCAGTCGGTCTACAAGGCTGTGGTAGCGCTTGTGCTCCGGAACCGACCGCTTGACTTCCACAAGGGTCGACCGCTCAACGCCGAGATCATCAACGCGGAAGGCGTCGATGATCACCACGTCTTCCCGCAGGGGTTCATGAAGGATCAGGGCCGAATGGGACCCCTAGTCGACTGCGTCTTGAATCGGACACTGATCGACGCAGACACGAACCGGAGGATCGGCAAGCGACCTCCGAGCTCGTACATGACCGAAATACAGCAGATGCTTGCCAACGCCTCGGCCGCATCGCTCGAGAAGGTTCTCGAGTCACACCTTCTTCCGGCGGCAGAGTCGGGTGATGTCGGCCCACTGGCGACCGACGACTTCTCCGCTTTCACGGACTCCCGTCAAGCGCTTCTCTGCGAAGCGATCGTGTCCGCGACAGGACATCCGATGGCGGAGGAGGCCCCGCTGGAGAGTGGGGTCTCGCTCACTTAGGACGTTCCGCGTACGACATCCGCAGTGCTGCCGACGTGCTCAGAAGAGCTTGGTCTCCTCGCGTGGTCGCGGTACCCGCTCCGGGAACCGCTTGAGCCCGACGCCCTCGAGCTCGCCGGTCGTCGGGTGGCGGGCGAACCGCGGGAGGAGCGTCTTCAGGTAGCCGCGCGCTTGGCCCTGGCCGCGCTCGGCCGCCGCGGTGATCGCGACTACGAGGTCGGCGCACTGCAGGCCGATCGAGTAGTGGCTCGGCCCGAGGAAGAGGCCCTCGACGATCCGGTCGAGCCGCGAGTACGGCGTCCCGTCCTTCGTCAGGTCGGAGAAGAAGCGCCGCAGGCGCGTGTCCTCCTCGCGGAAGCGGCTGTCGACGACGATCATCCCGACGTCGTCCTCGGCCGCGAGCAGGAACTGGAAGCGCTCGGCGAGGAACATCAGCCCGGTCGCGTACGTGTCCTCCTCCGTCGTGAAGAAGTCGGGCTCCACCTCGAGCCCGAGCTCCTGGTCGAGCAGCGTCACGTAGCACGTGAGCGGCGCGTGGGCGAGGGTCGCGACGACCGCGTCTGCGAGCGCCGGCGGCACCTCGCCGGTGCGGATCCCGTGCCACTTGACCTCGCGCTCCGGCGGCCAGCCGTGCTCGGCGAGCGTCGCGCTGCCAGAGGTCGCGGAGCGCGTGCCAGTCCGCGTCGCGGATCGCGATCCCGCCGAGCGCGAAGAGCTTCCGCTCTGAGAGCTGTCCCGACTCATCGAGGAACAAAAGATGCACAAATCTGATCGTACGAAGCAGCTCAGTGAAGTGCAGTTGGGAGCAGCATCTTCGTCAGATTTGCAGCACTTCCTCAAGTCCGGGCGAGTGCGTTGCCGACATGCCTTCTCGTGTCCCGTTCCGGTGACAGCTCCGTCGAGCCCGCGGCCGAAGACAGCGTCGACGAGCGCGCGTGGGCGCTCGTTCGGGCCGCCGGCGAGTTTCGCGCGCTGCGGCGCTACGACGAGGCGTTGCAGGCGCTCGACCTCGCCTGTCAGCTCTCGCCGGGCGAGAGCGCGGAGCTCGCGGTGTTCGCGTGCGCGATCGCGATCCACTGCGACGTCCGCGAGTACGAGCTCGCGGTGAAGCTCGAGCGCTCGTTCACCGAGCGCGGGATCGACCTGAGGCTTGCGCTCGCCTGCATCCGGCTCTACGACGACCTCTTCACGGCCAGCGGATACGAGCCGTACCGCGAGCGGCGGGACTTCTACCGCGCCTTCGTCGAGCTGCTCGACGCCTTCGCCGCCTGAACGGCGGAGGGGTGGAGGAGCGGCACGGCGCCCGTCCCAGCCCGCGCGGAGGATCTCGACGAGCGACGGTGGCGTGATCAGCCTCGCCGTCCCGCGCGTCCGCGGTCTCCGCTCCGCGTAGCCCGCCGGCGTCCAGCGGAGCAGCTGGTCGCCGAGCACCAGCCACGGCTCGCCTCCCTCGAGGACGAACGCGCCGTCCGGAAGCTGCTCGAGTGCGGCTTCGTGGAATCGCCGCCCGCGCGTAGCCGGATCGAATCGCTCGCCGTGGAGCTGCTCGTCGATGGCGTCGGCGCCGCGCGGCCCCGGAAACAGCTCTGAGAACCGGTTGTAGTCCTCGCGCCGGCACAACGCGCACGGCCGGTGCCCGGCAGCGAACGCGGTCGCCTCGTCGAGGAAGAAGAGCTCGGTGAACTTCCCCGGCTGGAGGAGCGGCCCGCGCTGCCAGCCGCGGAACTCGAGCCGGCAGGCGATCCAGCGCTTCACCGCCCACCGCCTCCTGATCCGGCCCTCGTCGTCGTGGAGGCAGCCGCGGTTGCCGTAGACGAGCCCGCGCGCGGGATCGGCGATCAGCTCCGAGAGCGGCGTCACCCGGTTCTGCAGCGGCATCGCGGGGACGCTAGCGAGTTGTTGCGAAGTCGTGACACCATCGGCGGCGACCTCAGGCAGACTGGCGAAGTGAGCAGAATTCTGTACAGTCAGACCATGGCCAGGACGGTGCCGTTCACGGAGGCGAGGGCCTCGTTCAGCGAGCTCCTCGACTACGTGCAGGCGCAGCAGGATCACGTCGTCATCACGCGGAACGGCAAGCAGGTCGCGCTCCTCATGTCGATGGACGAGTGGGAGTCGTGGGAAGAGACGTTCGAGGTGCTCCAGGACGAGGAGCTGCTCGAGATGCTCAAGCGGAGCGAGGAGGACGTGAAGGCCGGGCGGCTTCACGATCTCGACGACGTGCTGCGCAAGCACGGGCGTGCCTAGGCTCCGACTCACGGGCGACGCCGACGACGAGCTCGATCGACTCTCCGAATCGGTTCGAGACGCAGTCCTGAATGCGCTCGTGCTCCTGCGGGCCGATCCGTGGGCGATGGGAAAGCCGCTGCGCGGCGAGCTCCGGCCGATGTGGTCGTCCCGGGTCGGCAGCTATCGGATCCTCTACACGATCGAGGGGCCCGAGAAGTCGGCAACGGTCGTCGTGCGAGGAATCCGGCATCGCACCGAGGCGTACCGCCGGCGTCGCACCGCCGAGTAGCGTCGGCACGGCCGGATCTCGCCCTACTCGGGCCGGATCTCGCCCTACAGTCCGCGCATGGACGAACGCGTGCTCCTCGTCGAGGACGACGCCTCGATTCGCGAGCTCACCGCCACCGGGCTCGCCGGCGCCGGGTTCAAGGTGGACACCGCCGCCGACGGGCGCGCCGGGCTCCAGCGCTTCGACACCAGCACTCCCGACGTCGTCGTGCTCGACCTCATGCTCCCCGCGCTCGACGGGTACGAGGTGTGCCGCGAGATCCGCGGCCGGAGCCAGGTGCCGATCGTCATGCTCTCCGCGCGGACGGACACGGTGGACGTGATCGTCGGGCTCGAGCTCGGCGCCGACGACTACGTGACGAAGCCGTTCGAGATCGCCGAGCTCGTCGCGCGCATCCGCGCGGTGCTGCGCCGGAGCGCGCCCGCGCCCGCCGACGGCGTCATCCAGGTGCGCGACGTCGAGATCGACCCCGCGGCCTTCCGCGTGCGCAAGAACGGCGCCGAGGTCGCGCTCACCGCCACCGAGCTCCGGCTCCTGCTCGAGCTCGCGCGGCGGCCGAACCAGGTCTTCACGCGCGAGCTCCTGCTCGAGCTCGTCTGGAACTACGACTACCTCGGCGACTCGCGCCTCGTCGACGTCGCCGTGCAGCGCCTGCGCGGGAAGATCGAGGACGACCCGCGCGCGCCGAAGCTGATCCAGACCGTCCGCGGCGTCGGGTACCGGCTCGATCCAGGCTGATGCGGCCGCGTCGCGTCTCCCCGGGGCGGATGCGCCGCCGCCTCACCGTGGCCTTCGCGCTCGTGGCCGCGGTGACCGCGCTCGCGCTCGCGGTCGGCTCGTACGCGGTCGTGCGCGAGACGCGGCTCGACGACTCGACCTCGCGCGCGCTCGACCAGGCGCGGTTCAACCTCGTGCTCGCGCAGGACGTCGGCGACGACGACCCCGACGAGCTGCTCGCCGCGCTCGAGCGCCGCGGCGCGTTCGACACCGTCGGCGTGCGCGGCCGCGAGACCTTCTCGTCGAGCGTCTCCCTCGGGGCCGAGCAGATCCCGGAGGACGTCGAGCGGCTCGTCGAGCAGGGCCAGCTCGCGTACAAGCGCGTGAGTGTCGGCGACGCGCGCTACGTCCTCGTGGGCGGGAACGTCGTCGGCACCGACACACACCTCTATTTCTTCTTCCCGGAGGACGAGCTGTGGAGCGAGCTCGCCGACCTCCGGAACATCCTCCTCGCCGGCACCGTGCTGCTCGTGCTGCTCGCGGCCGGCGCGGGTGCGCTCGTCGCACGCCGCACGCTGGCCCCCGTAGCGCGCGCGAGCGAGGCCGCGCAGTCGATCGCCGAGGGGCTGCTCGAGACACGGCTGCCCGTCGAGCGGGAGGACGAGTTCGGCGCCTGGGCACAGTCCTTCAACGAGATGGCGGAGGCGCTCGACGCGAAGATCTCCGCCCTCGCCGCGGCCCAGGAGCGCGAGCGGCGGTTCACGTCCGACGTCGCGCACGAGCTGCGCACGCCGCTGACCGCGCTCGTCGCGGAGGCGGAGGCGCTCGACGCACACATCGAGGCGATGCCGAGCGACGCGCGGCGGCCGGCCGAGCTCCTCGTGCGGGACGTCGCGCGGCTGCGGCGGCTCGTCGAGGACCTGATGGAGATCTCGCGGCTCGACTCGGCGAGCGAGGCGGTGCGCGTCGAGCCGGTTCGGCTGCAGGCGCTCGTGGACGCGACCGTGCGAGCCCGCGGGTGGCAGAACGTCGAGACCGCCGGCGACGACGTCACCGTCGAGAGCGACCGCAGGCGGCTCGAGCGGATCGTCGCCAACCTCGTCGGGAACGCGCTCGAGCACGGAGGTGGGTCGGCGACGGTGCGCGTGAGCTCGAACGGCGACCAGGCGAGCATCGAGGTCGAGGACCACGGCCCCGGCATCGATCCCGAGGACCTCCCGCACGTCTTCGAGCGCTTCTACAAGGCCGACCCGGCGCGGGGAGGCTCCGGGAGCGGGCTCGGGCTCGCGATCGCGCGCGAGCACGCGCGGCTGCTCGGCGGCGAGATCGAGGTCGAGACCGAGGTCGGGGCCGGGAGCACCTTCGCGCTGCGGCTGCCGATCGTTGCCGAATCGTTACCCGGCGGTGACGGAGCCGTTTCGCCATCGCGCGACGATCGTGAGACACCCGACACGGAGGAACGACCATGAAGCTCTACGCCACCATCGCGATCGTCGCTCTCGCAGCCGCACTGGCGCTCGTCGCCAGCGGGTGCGGCGGCGGGGAGGCCCAGACCGCGGGCGAGGTGCCCTCGGGCAGCGAGACCACCGAGACCGAGCCGAGCGACGTTCAGACCTATCGGATCTGGTTCACGCAGGGCTCGCTCCCGAGCGAGGCCGCAATCGGGCGCGAGTACCTCTTCCCGGTGTGGCGCGAGGGGCCGACGACGGAGGCCGTCGGCGCTGAGGCGCTCCGCCTGCTGCTCGACGGGCCCACGGCGGCCGAGCGGGAGCCGGGAGTCGATGCCTCGTCGCAGATCCCGTCCGGGACGCGACTCCTGGGTCTCGACATCGACGGCGGCACCGCGACGGTCGACCTCACGTCCGAGTACGAGTCGGGCGGCGGCTCGGCGTCGATGTTCGCGCGGCTCGCGCAGGTCGTCTACACGCTGACCGAGTTCCCGACGGTGCAGCGCGTCAGCTTCATGCTCGACGGCGAGCCGGTGGACGTCTTCTCCGGAGAGGGGATCGTCCTCGAGGAGCCCGTGGGCCGGAAGGAGTACGCAGAGCTCATGCCGCCGATCCTCGTCGAGTCGCCGGCCATCGGGGACACCGTCTCGAGCCCGGTCAAGGTCACCGGGACGGCGAACGTCTTCGAGGCGAACGTCACCGCGCGCATCCTCGACGAGAACGGGGACGAGCTCGTCAGCCGCTTCACGACCGCGACCTGCGGGACCGGCTGCCGTGGCACGTTCTCGGTCGAGCTTCCGTACCAGGTGGCCGTCCAGCAGCCCGGCACGCTCGTCCTTCAGGACGACGATGCGGATGGCGACGGCAAGCCGGGCTTCGAGACGCGCATCCCAGTCACGCTCTCCGCAGACTGAGGCCCGAAGCCCGGATCAGGGGACTGCCACGATTGTTGTGCGGCGGTCCCCTGACCAGCCTCGCGCGTTATGCGCGCGTGCGGTCGAGTTACGCGGCGGCCTTGAGGCCGTTGCGGTGAGCGACGACGTTACCGCTCGTGATCTTGGGCTCGTTGGGGAGCATGGTGTCGAGCTGCTCGTCCTTGATCCAGGTCGCGACGACGTTCGTCGAGTCCTTGCCCTGCTCGGGGGTCTCGAAGAGACCGATCGAGCTGAACACGCCGTTGCCGGCATTGACGAGGAAGTAGCTGTTGAAGCCAGGCAGCTTGCTCAGCTTCGGGACGAGGCTCTCGTTGACCTTGCGGGTCAGCTCGTCCGTCCGGGCCTGGTCCACACCGTCGTAACGGCGAATGGTCGCATGCATAAGGTGCTCCTTGCTTTCCGATCAGGACAGGGAACTCGAACGAACCCCCTGCTGCGCTCGGCGGTGTAACAGCCGAAGAGGAAAGTCAAAGCCTCGACGGCTTCTAGAAACAACCAACGCGCTCAGCCAGTCTAGCTGCGATTCGCCGACGCCGTCGCCGACCGACTCTCAGGCCGTCTCCTGCGACGCCGGGCCGCCCTCGTCTTCCCAGGTCTGCAACGCTCTGGAATCCGACCCGCCGTTCCGTGCTTCTCGCTCGCGAAGCAGTCCCGAGCGCCTGCTGGCGGTGTACGCGGTGAGTGCCTCGGCCGCGGTGAACATCTGGCAATCGTGCCCGTCGCGCGGGTCCCTTCCTGCTGGCACGGCGCTCACGGTCGCAGTTCCCCTGCGACTCTCACGCGCATGGCGCGAACCGGAACCGGCTGATACCGCGGCGCCGGCCGCAAACGGATGCGCGAGGCCGCGGCGACGAGAAAGATCGAGCCGCCCGCGAGGATCCCTATCGCCTGGACGGCGACCGCAACGCCGACGGCCTCGGAGGCTCCGACCCCGGATGCGATCAGCACCGCGGCTCCTGCTCCGGCCTGGGTGGCGCTCCCTCCGGGACCAAGCGGCAGCGCCGATGCCGCCGAGCTCACGCAAAGGAAGAGCAGCACGAGCGTCAACGAGAAGCCGACTCCGAGCGCGACGAGGATGAGGAGAAGCCCCACGACGCGGGTGAGCCAGCATGCGGACAGCAGTGCCCACGCATGCAGGGTCTCCCGCGGCGACGGCGTCCGCGGATGCAGCCAGCGGCCGAGCCGGAAGCGGAGTAGCCGCCTGCTCGCGGCCAGTCGCGGCAGGGCGATCACGAGCGCTAGGGCCGCGAGCCCGACGCCGCCGAGGAGCGCGAGCCCGACGCGCACGCCCATCGAGTTGCCCGGTAGGACGGAAGCGGCAAGTGCGAGCGGAGCCAGGGCAACGGCGTCGATCAGCCCGAGCATCGCGAGCGAGAGGCAGAGTGCCTTGACTCCCGCCGGACAGTTCGGAGACCGGCGGACGATGGCGATCCGGACGACATCGTCGAACCGTCCGGGAAGCGCGAGCGCCGCGATCGAGGTCCCTCCGTTCGCAGCCGCGAGTGCGAGCGCCCGCGGACGCTCGTGCGCCGCGAAGAGCTGTCGCCACCCGTAGGCCTTGAACGCGTATCCGAGCAGAGAGAGGGCTCCCGCGGCGGCCAGCAGGCCCGGGTGGCCGCGAGTGAGCGGCAAGGGGATGTGGGCGAAGTGCCGGGCTGCCACGAACGCGAAGACCAGCGCGACCACTCCCGTTCCCACAGTGACGACGAGCCCGCCGCTCCGCGATCGCCAGCGGTGCGCAATGCGGTTCGAGGCCGCCGGCGGTCCTCGGAGACGGGGAAGGGACGCGTCTAGCGCCATGTCTCGGCCGGCATCCATCGGGCGAACGTGTAGGAGCGCTCGCCGAGCCACATCTCCACGGATCCGACTTCGGCCTGGTCGTACCAGCGCTTGACCGCGTCCAGGACGTGAAGAACGCCTCGGTCCGACTCGTGCTCGACCACGATGTCGACCTCTCGGCCGTCCCCGTTGATCGAGACGCGCTCGGAGCCGAGGGCGGCACTCAGCCGCTCGGCGAGCGTGAGCGCACTGTCCGCTTCCGGGACCACAACCCGCATCTCCATTGCATGCTCCTCAGCTCGCGTTTCTCGCGGCCAGTGGGCTAGGGCCTGAAGCTGTTCCGACCCGGCTGCTGAGGGTGGGCGTACCGGGAGCGATTGTTGCGCTCCGCACGAAGGAGCCTACCATCTACACTCGTACGCATCGTCTTGTCCCTGCTCATGAGCCGGTGGATCGCGTAGAAACCTCACTCCGCGTTCTGATCGCGAACGAGCGGAGGGACCGGCTCGAGTTGCTCGCGCGAGTCGTCGCCGGCCTCGGCCACGAGGTCATCGCTCGCGAGGTCGACGTGACGGAAGTGGGCGCGGTGACGGCACGGGAGCATCCCGACGTCGCCCTCGTCGGGTTGGGACTGAGCTCCGAGCATGCGCTCGAGCTGATCTCGGAGATCGTCCACGAGTCTTCCTGCCCGGTGATCGCGCTGCTCTCGGCCAAGGACCCGATCTACATCCACGAGGCGGCGAAGCGCGGCGTCTTCGCCTACATCGTCGATGCCGACGCCGAGGACTTGCAGAGCGCGATCGACATCACGCTCCAGCGCTTCACCGAGTACCACAACCTGCAAGGGGCGTTCGGGCGCCGAGCTCTGATCGAGCAGGCAAAGGGCATCCTGATGGCACGTCACGGGATCGACCAGGATCGGGCGTTCGAGATGCTCCGCTCCCATTCGCAACACAACGGACGCAAGCTGGTCGACGTGGCCGAGGCGGTGGTCGACAGCCATCTCCTGTTGCTGCCGCCTCTGGAGCCGACGACCGCCGAAGCAGGCAGGGCCTGACCCTGCGGCTTGCCCCGCGCCCGGGAAGCTGACATCTTCGGCAAGCTTCTCGGTCGTGAGGAGGTGAGGTGGCGGGAATCGACATGTCCGAGGCGACCAGTAGTGCTGCTGCCTCGTTCGACCACCCCGAGGCGTACATGCCGCGGGACCGCAGGCGTGCGCTCGCCGAGGGCCGCAAGCTTCCGGACCGAGTCCGCGGCGCCGCGCTCTTCGCCGACATCTCCGGCTTCACTCCGCTGACGGAGGCGCTCGCCGAGGAGCTCGGGTCGCAGCGTGGCGCCGAGGAGCTGACCGCGAACCTGAACCGGGTCTTCGGCGCGATCATCGAGGAGCTCGACCGCTTCGACGGCGACGTCATCTACTTTGCGGGCGACTCGATCACGTGCTGGATCGACGGCGATGACGGGATCCGCGCCGCCGCCTGCGGCCTCGCCATGCAGGAGGCGATGGCGCGCGTCGGCGAGATCCGCACGCCGGCGGGGCAGGTGCTGCGGCTCGCGATGAAGGTCGCCGTCGCGGTCGGGCCGGCGCGCCGCTTCGTCGTCGGCGACTTCGAGATCCAGCTCCTTGACGTCCTAGCGGGCCGGATCATCGACCAGCTCGCCGCGGCCGAGCACCTGGCCGACAAGGGCGAGGTCGTGCTCGAGCAGTCCGCACTCGAGTCGCTGGACGACCGCGTCGAGATCGCGGAGACGCGCGTCGACGAGGAGAGCGGGCGGAAGGTCGGCCTGCTCGTGAAGCTGAACGAGAACGCTCCCGAGTCGCCGGACGTGCAGGCGCATTACCAGCTGTCCGCCGACCTCGTACGCCCCTGGCTACTCCCCGCGGTGTACGAGCGGCTGAGCACTGGGCGCGGCGAGTTCCTCGGGGAGCTCCGCCCCGCGATCCCGGTCTTCGTCCGCTTCACCGGCATCGACTACGACGACGACGACGAGGCGATCGAGAAGCTCGACGACTTCATCCGGCGGACGCAGGCCGTGCTCGAGGAGCACGGCGGGCACCTGCTCCAGATCACCCTCGGCGACAAGGGCGCGTATCTGTACGCGGTCTTCGGCTCTCCGCAGGCGCACGAGGACGACGCCGCGCGCGCCGCGGCCGCGGCCCTCGAGATCCTCGCGCTCGAAGGCGTGACCGCCGCGCGCGAGCTCCAGATCGGCATCGCCAAGGGTCGCCTCCGGAGCGGCACGTACGGCCACACGATGCGGCGGACGTTCGTCTGCCTCGGTGACGCGGTGAACCTCGCCGCGCGGCTGATGTCGCACGCCTGGCCCGGGCAGGTGATCACCACCGCCGAGGTGCAGGGCGAGGCGGGGGGGATCTTCACCTGGGAGCAGATGGACGACGTGACGGTCAAGGGCAAGGAGGAGCCCGTCTCAGCGTTTGCGCTCACCGGCCGCTCGCGCACTGCGGGCGCACGTCAGGTTCGGTACGAGCTCCCGATTGTCGGGCGCGAGGGGGAGCTGGCGGCGCTGGATGCGGCGCTGTGGCGGGCGGAGGAGGCGCAGGGGTCGGTGGTGGGGATCTCTGCTGATGCGGGTGTGGGGAAGTCGCGGCTGGTGGCCGAGTTCGTTCGCAGGGCGCGCGAGCGCGGTGTTGTGGTGGCTTTCGGTGAGACCACTTCCTTCGGTACGAGCGCGAGCTATGGCGTGTGGCAGGAGATCTGGCGGGCGCTGCTCCGGATCGGGGATGGGCAGCTGGAGGCGGAGCAGCGGGAGACGGTCGAGCGTGAGCTGGCGGCTGTCGATCCCGCGCTCGTTCCTCGTGCTCCGTTGCTCGGGCCGGTGCTGGGGATCACGATCCCGGACAACGAGCTGACGGGGTCGCTCGAGGCTGAGGTTCGCAAGTCGTCCCTCGAGGCGTTGCTGGTGGATTGCCTGCGTGCGCGCGCGACCGAGGAGTCGATCGTTCTCGTGCTCGAGGACGGCCACTGGATCGATCCGCTCTCGCGGGATCTGCTACAGGTCTTTGCGCGTGCGGCCGGGTCGCTGCGCGTGCTGGTCGTGGTCGCCTATCGCCCTGCCGCGTACGGCGAGCCTGGCGGCGGTCTCGGCCTCTCCGAGCTTGCGCACTTCTCGGAGCTCGCGCTCGCGCCGCTCGCCCCCGAGGAGGCGGAGGAGCTCATCCGCGCGAGGGTTGCGGCGGCCGCAGCCAAGACCGAGGCCGAGATCCCCGCGCTCGTCGAGCGCGACGAGCTCCCGATTGTCGGGCGCGAGGGGGAGCTGGCGGCGCTGGATGCGGCGCTGTGGCGGGCGGAGGAGGCGCAGGGGTCGGTGGTGGGGATCTCTGCTGATGCGGGTGTGGGGAAGTCGCGGCTGGTGGCCGAGTTCGTTCGCAGGGCGCGCGAGCGCGGTGTTGTGGTGGCTTTCGGTGAGACCACTTCCTTCGGTACGAGCGCGAGCTATGGCGTGTGGCAGGAGATCTGGCGGGCGCTGCTCCGGATCGGGGATGGGCAGCTGGAGGCGGAGCAGCGGGAGACGGTCGAGCGTGAGCTGGCGGCTGTCGATCCCGCGCTCGTTCCGCGTGCTCCGTTGCTCGGGCCGGTGCTGGGGATCACGATCCCGGACAACGAGCTGACGGGGTCGCTCGAGGCTGAGGTTCGCAAGTCGTCCCTCGAGGCGTTGCTGGTGGATTGCCTGCGTGCGCGCGCGACCGAGGAGTCGATCGTTCTCGTGCTCGAGGACGGCCACTGGATCGATCCGCTCTCGCGGGATCTGCTCCAGGTCTTTGCGCGTGCGGCCGGGTCGCTGCGCGTGCTGGTCGTGGTCGCCTATCGCCCTGCCGCGTACGGCGAGCCTGGCGGCGGTCTCGGCCTCTCCGAGCTTGCGCACTTCTCGGAGCTCGCGCTCGCGCCGCTCGCCCCCGAGGAGGCGGAGGAGCTCAGCCGCGCGAGGGTTGCGGCGGCCGCAGCCAAGACCGAGGCCGAGATCCCCGCGCTCGTCGAGCTGGTCACCGCCCGCGCCGAGGGAAACCCGTTCTACATCGAGGAGCTCCTCAACTACATCGGCGGCCACCAGATCGACGTCGGCGACTCGAGCGCCCTCGCGGCGATCGAGCTTCCGGACAGCCTGCACAGTCTCGTTCTCAGCCGCGTCGACACGCTCCCGGAAGCGCCGCGGCGCACGATCAAGGTCGCGAGCGTGGTGGGTCGCTCGTTCGACGTGGGGACGCTCGTTCGCGTCTATCCCGAGCTCGGCTCCGAGGCGGAGGTCGGAGGGCAGCTGCGGAGGCTGAGGGCGCTCGACCTCGTCACGCCCGACCGCGGCGACGACTCCTATCTGTTCAAGCACGCAGTCACGCACGAGGTGACGTACGAGAGCATGCCGTTCGGCTTCCGCGCCATGCTCCACCAGCAGGTCGGCGCCGATCTCGAGGAGACCGCGCCCGAGGCGATCGAGCTCAATCTCGACCTCCTCGCGCACCACTTCTGGCTGAGCGAGAACGCCCCGAAGAAGCGCGAGTACCTCGTGCGCGCCGGCGAGGCGGCAAAGGCGAACTACGCGAACGAGGCCGCGATCGACTACCTCGAGCGAGCGGCGCCCCTGCTCGCGCCGGCCGAGCGGTGGCGCGTCATGCGCGAGGTCGGAGAGGTGCTCGAGGTGGTCGGCGACTGGGGTGCCGGCGAGAGGACGTATCACGACGCGCTCGCGCTCGCCGAAGAGGCGGGAGACGCCTCGGCCGTCGCCTGGACGCACACCTCGCTCGCGGATCTCTATCGCCGGCGTGGGGAGCTCGACGAGGCGTCGAGGTGGGTGGAGTCGGCGCGGGAGCGGTTCGAGGCGCTGGAGGACAAGGTCGGCCTCGGCCGTGTCCTCCAGCTCTCCGGGACGATCGCCGCCATGCACGGGGACTTCGACCGGGCGCGGCCCCAGCTCGAGGCGAGCCTCGCCATCAGGCGCGCGCTCGGGGATGCTGCGGGCGGCGGGGCGCTGCTCTCGAACCTCGGCGTGATGGCGGAATACGACGCGGACTACGAGCGCTCGCGCGAGCTGCACGAGGAGGGGCTCGCACTCCGGATCGAGGCGGGCGACAAGGGCGCGATCGCGATCTCGCTCTCGAATCTCGGAAACGTGCTTCTCCGTCTCGGGCGCACCGAGGAGGCGCGCGCGCGACTGGAGGAGAGCCTGGAGCTGCGGCGCGAAACCGGAGATCCGTCGAAGATCGCCCTCGGTGAGCACAATCTCGGGCTTCTGACGCGCTCGCAGGGGGACTACGACCGGACGCGCGAGCTGTTCGCCGGCGCGCTGCGCGTCCACCGCGACCAGAGTGACCTGTGGGCGCTTGCGTTCATCCTCGAGGACGTCGCCGTGCTCGCGGTGCTCGTCGGGGAGCCGGCGGTGGCGCTTCGCCTCGCCGGTGCGGGCGCGGCCCTGCGGGAGGAGACGGGCGCGCCCCGTGGCTCGGCCGACCAGGAGGAGCTCGACGCGCAGCTCGCGCCGGCGCGCGAGGCGCTCGGCGAGCGGGCGGACGCGCTCTGGGAGGCGGGGAGGCTGGGCGGGCTGGACGAGGCGATTCGCACCGCGCTCAGGCTTTGCGAGCGAAGATGAGTCCCTCCTCGCGGTCTTGTAATCGTCGTCGCATGGCCTTAGGGTGGCCGGAGGCAAGAGGGGCGGTGGCAGGCAGATGGGAGGGAAAGTGCGGCAGCTGGGAGTCCGCGGCGGCCTGATCGTGGCGGTCTGTTTCGGCTTGCTGGTGCTCGCCTTCCGTGGGCGCGACCGGGGGCACGCGCCGTCCGCGCCCGTTCCTCCTGCACCGCCGGATGTCTGGACACCGACGCGTCCACGGACTAGTGTGCCCGCGAGCGCCCGGGCGGCCGGGCGGGCAAGGCGGACATTGGGGGATGGCGTGCTGCGGGGATTGCTCTTCACGCTGGTCGTAGCGGGGTGCGCGATCGTGCTCTCCGGATCGGTCGCGCTCGCCCAGGACCAGACCTTCGTCGTTACGTCGGCGGCCGACAACGACGACGGCACCTGCAATGCAGTGCACTGCACTCTGCGCGAGGCGCTCACCCTTGCGAACGCCGCGCCGGGCCACGACACGATCGTGTTCAACATCCCGAGCCTCCCGGGGACGGTGCACACCATCACCGCGGTTGGGGCGCCTCCGGTCATCAACAACGCGGTGACGATCAATGCGGCGAGCCAGCCGGGCTACTCCGGAACTCCGCTGATCGAGTACCGCGGTCTGAACGTCCCGGTCTCCAATGGCGCGCTCACGTTCAACGTGAACAGCGGGGCGTCGACGATCCGTGGGTTGGCGCTGACGAGCTGGCAGTTGTACGCGATCGAGAACCGGACCGGCACGACGTTGACGATCGAGGACAACTACATCGGAGTGAGTCCGGACGGCGTCACGCCTAGAGGAAACCTGGTCGGGATCTTCCTTCTCGGCGGGTCCAACCACGTCATCGACGGGAACGTGATCTCGGCGAACACTCAGGCTGGTCTCCGGATGCAGGCCGTCAGCGGAGCGACGATCCAAGGCAATCACATTGGCACGAACGCGGCCGGAACGGGGGCGCTGGGGAACGGCACGGTCCAATTCAACGAGGTCAGCGGCGTCGAGATCGGGCCGAGCACCTCGGGTGCCACAGCGTCGGGAATCGTCATCGGAGGTGCAGGCGCGAACCAGGGCAACGTGATTTCCGGGAACGGCCGTAGCGGGATCGACTTCGCTGGCGCCCAAGGCTCGACCGTGGACGACACGGTGATCCAGGGGAACAGGATCGGCACGAATGCCGCAGGCACCTCGGCGATCCCCAACGGCTGGCACGGCATCCACATTCGGTCTGGGAACAGCGGGGCAACGACGGACACGATGATCGGTGGCACAGGCGCCGGCGAGGGCAACACCATTGCCTTCAACGGCCGGAGCGGGATTGCCATCGCGTCGCACGCCGCCGACCCAGAGAACCTGCGCAACAGCATCCGCCGGAACGCGATCCACTCGAACGACACGCCGGTCGGAGTCGTGGACCTCGGCATCGACCTCGGCGCCACCCTCCCACCCAGCGTGACCGCGAACGACCCGGACGACGTCGACTCGGGCGCGAACGGCCTCCAGAACTTCCCGGTGCTCACGTCCGCGATTACCGCCGGCCCGCAGACGACGATCAACGGCAGCCTCAACAGCACGCCGAGCACGAACTTCACGCTCGAGTTCTTCTCGAACGCCGCGTGTGACGGGAGCGGCAACGGAGAGGGCGCGACGTTCCTCGGCACGATTCCCGTGACCACGGACTCTGGCGGTGACGTCCCGTTCACGACGGAGGTGCCGGCAGTCGCCGTGGGCGCGCAGATAACGGCCACGGCCACCGACGCGGCCGGGAACACGTCCGAGTTCTCGGCGTGCCGGGCAGTGACGAGCGGCGGCGCGCCACAGCCTGGGCCGACGTTCACCGTGAACACGACCGCGGACGCGGCGCCCGCGGACGTCGGCTGCTCTACGACCGACTGCACGCTGCGCGAGGCGATCCTCGCTGCGAATGCGAATGGCGGCGCCGACACAATCGCCTTCTCGATCGCCGGCACCGGGATCCACACGATCCAGCCGACGACCGGTCTTCCGAACGTCACAGGCCCGGTCACGATCGACGGCACGACCGAGTCCGACTATGTCGTTGGGGGAGCGCCGCGGATCGAGCTCGACGGCAGCTCTGCCGGGCCGGTAGTCGGCCTCATGATCACGGGGGCGAACGTCACGATCCGCGGGCTGACGATCAACCGCTTTCAGGGGGCCGCGATCCAGATCAGCTCGACCGCGACGACCACGACGATCGCGGCGAACTACATAGGGCTCAACCTGGCCGGAACCGCAGCAGCCGGGAACGGGAACGGGATCCACGTTTCGTCGTCGGGCAACTTCATCGGCGGGGATACGGCGGCCGAGAGAAACGTCATCGCAGGCAACCTTGGCAATGCGCTCGTCATCCTCGGGGACAACAACATGGTCCAGGGGAACTACGTCGGTACGACAGCTGACGGTCTCAACGCGCTCGGCAACGACGACGGAATCGGCGTCATCGGCAACGGAAACACGATCGGGGGCCCGAACACGGGTGCCGGAAACGTGCTCTCAGGCTCCACTTCTACCGTCGGCGCGGGCGCGGGCGTGGGACTGCACAGTTCCGCCGCGAACAACACCATCGAGGGGAACCTCATCGGCACGAACAAGGACGGCACCGCTGCGATCCCGAACAGCCGGCGCGGGATCATGGTCCAGACGACAGGTGCGAACAACGTCGTCCGCGGGAACGTCATATCGGGAAACAGCGGCCCGGGCATCCACGTGGCCGGCGATGCCGGCATCACTATCGAGGGGAACGTCATCGGCACGAATCACCTCGGCGCGACGCTCCCCAACACGTTCGGCATCGAGGTGAGCAATCCCAGCACCGGGAACCTGATCGGCGGGACGACGCCCGCAGCTTCGAACGTCATCTCGGGAAACAGCGCGAGCGGCATCGTGTTCGGGAACTCGAGCAACAACCAGGTCTTCGGCAACTCGATCGGCACAACGGCCGGAGGCGCTCCACTACCCAACACAACGCATGGCGTCGAGATCCTGTTCGGAACCGGCAACGTGATCGGAGGCGAGGCGACCGGAGAGTCGAACCGGATCCGGAACAACGGCGGCGACGGCGTGCATGTGAACTCGGGCACCGGCCACGAAATTGGTGCGAACCAGATCGACAACAACGGTCAGCAGGGGATCGACCTGGGCGGCGACGGCGTGACGCCGAACGACGTCGGCGACGGCGACACCGGCGCCAACAATCTCCAGAACTTCCCGGTGCTCACGGCGGCGACCTCGACGAGCGTGTCGGGCATCGTCAACTCCTTGGCCGGCACGTACACCGTCGACATCTACTCCGTTCCCAGTTGCGACGCGGGCGGACACGGGGAAGGGGCGGTGCACGTCATGTCGGACGAGGTCGCAAACGCGACACCGTTCACGTTCTCTCCGCTTCCGATCGCGGCGTCCGGATTCGTGACCGCCACCGCAACGAACGGGAGCGGGAACACCTCCGAGTTTTCTGCTTGCCAGGCGGTCAGCGGCGGCGGAGGCGGCGTCCAGCCTGGTCCGACCTATACGGTCAACACCAACGCGCATCAGACGCCTGCGGACAGCGGCTGCACCGTGACCGACTGCACGTTGAACGAGGCGATCGTGGCGAGCAACGCGCAGTCCGGGCCGAACTCGATCGAGTTCGACATCACGGGCGACACGCAGATCGCCGTCAACGGCGGCGCGCTGGAGGAGATCACGGGCCAGGTCGAGATCGACGGCTCGAGCCAGCCGACGGGCACAGTCGTCCTCAACGGAGACGGGGCAGGTGGAGGTGACGGGCTCGTCCTCGCGGCCGGCTCGGACGGCTCCACGATCCGCGACCTGGAGATCCGTGACTACGGGAACTCGGCCGGTATCCGCGTCCTGTCGAGCGGTAACACCATCCGTGGCAACGAGCTCTGGGCAGTCGAGGACGGGATCGTGGTCGAAGACGCAGCTGCCGCGACCAACACGATCGGCGGTAACAACGGGGAAGGTGAGGGGAACCGGATCTGGGACTTCTCGGGGGATGCGATCGTCTTCGACACCGCGGGCGGCGAGAACGAGGTCGCCGGCAACACCATCGGACTCGACCCGGACGATGCGCCGCAGGCGATCCAGGCCGGCACGAACGGGATCTTCGCCATGGACACGGACGATCTCATCATCGGCGACGACGTCCCGCCCGAAGGGCTCCCCTCGCTCGACATCACCCGGGCGAACGTCATCGTTCGTGTGTCGACCGGCATCTTCTTCGAGAGCGGCGTCACCGGGGCGATCGTCACGGGGAACAGGATCGGGACCGACCTGGCGGGCGACGCGACGAGCCTCGGGAATCGCTTCACCGCGTTCGACATCTCGAGCTCGGACGGGAACCAGATCGGTCCGGGGAACATCGTCGCGTACACGGAAGGCGTGTCCGGGAACCCGACCGCGGGTCACGGTATCCGCATCTCCAACGGCACCGGCAACCGGATCGTCGCGAACTCGATCCACTCGAACGCCCTCGAGGGCATCTCGCTCGGCAGCGGCGCCAACGACGATGTCAGTACGCCCCAGTTGACGAATGCGTCGATCTCGGGCGGGCAGACGACGATCTCCGGGACGGTGTCCAGCGGGACCACTCAGACGGTTCACATCGAGTTCTTCTCGAACACGAGTTGCGACACGTCCGGATTCGGCGAGGGGGAGAACTATCTCGGCTCGGTCACTGTGAACCTCGCGGACAACACGGTTCCATTCAGCTTCGGGCCGACCAACATCCCGTCGCTCGGCGAGGCGATCACTGCGACCACGACGGACCAGACGAGCGAGAGCACGTCGCAGTTCTCAAACTGCGTGACCGTGGAGGCAGGGGGCGGAGGCGGGACGCTCTCCGGCTCGCTCTCGCAGACGGGCGGCAACGTAGATCTCACGACACTCGGTACGCAGGACTGGGCGCTCTGGGGCCATGCGAGCGGCGGCACGAGCACATCGCTCGCGCCGGACGTCCGCAAGACCGGCGGGAGCGCGATCAGCGCTCTCGCGAACATCGATGCGGCTCCGACCACGCCGCTCCGCGGCATCGGGCAGTTCCCAGCGGACGTGCCGTTCACTTTCACGTGGACGAACGGCGGGGCGACGGCATGTGCCACGGCCACCTACGGTGGGCTGCAGCACGACGGCCAGCCCGTTAACGGCGCTGTGAACGACGGCTTCTCATTCACCGTTCCGGCAGACACGAGCTCACGCACATTGCGTGTGTGGGTATCCGTGCATTCGGGAGCGGGTCGCCTTCGCGCCACCCTCTCGGACGCAAGTGCCCCCATGTACGAGAACTCGGCCCTCTTTGCCCCAACCAACGGAGCGAACGTGCCCGGCATCTACGAGATCACGTATGCCGCCGCTTCGGCAGGGCAGACACTGACCGTCGAGTGGATCGAGACCGACTCGAACACCACACTCGGAAACGACAACGCCGCGATCTACGCAGTCGCGCTCGACGACGGCAGCGCACCGGTGCCAGGGAGCTGCGGAGGCGGTGGCCAGGGCGACCCGCCGATTCTCTTCGGGGCCGTGAACGACATCAACCCGAGCAACCACACCGGTGTCACAGGGCTCGTCGAGCTCGCCGACGACGCCGACCCGCCGCTCGCCGGGCAGCAGTTCGAGCTCCAGTTCTTCGAGAGCGATAACGACTGCGACGACGAGACCAGCACGCTGGGGTCGCCCTTCATCGTCGAGACGAACGACAACGGGATCGCGGCGTTCGCGCTCGAGGTTCCTGTCGACGTCGACGTCGAAACAGCGATCCACGCCACAGCACGTCTGCTGCCCAACGGCGACGAGTCGGAGCTCTCCAACTGCGTCATCGCCGACCGCGGCAACACGTCCTGGCACCGCGCGCATCCGTCACCCGCGAACGGCAACGTCCCCCAGAACTTCATCCGCTCGGCCGGTCAGGCGCGCTGGTTCAAGGTGCCGATCGTCCCGAACAGCCGCGTCGAGTTCACGCTTACAGGTCTCCCGGCCGACTACGACATGGTCCTCTTCAGCGACATCCAGCAGGCGTACGACCGGATGGTCGGCGGCGACGACTACGTGCCGGAAGCGGGGCCGAACCTGGCGCTCGACGACCTGAACCGGGCGGGCGCCGAGCAGCCGCAGGACGTCTTCAACACGTCTCAGTACAACACGTCCACCTGGGATACGAGCAACTACGACCCGGACGTGAATACGTCCGAGTACAGCCCGTCCGAGTGGTCGCCGTCCGAGTGGTCGCCCTCCGAGTGGAGCGCCTCGATCTGGGCACCATCGGAGTGGTCCCCTCCGAGTGGTCCCCCTCCGAGTGGTCCCCCTCCGAGTGGTCCCCCTCCGAGTGGTCCCCGTCCGAGTGGAGCGAGACGCAGTGGGTGCCGTCCGAGTGGTCGAGCTCGAACCCCGCCGACCCGCGGGCGTTCACGGGCGCGCAGACGGCGAGCGTGCTCGCGGTTTCGGCCGGCGCGGGCACCGGCGACGAGCGCGTCGCCGTGAACACGTGGAACAACACCGGGGACTTCTACATCCGCGTCCAGGGCAAGAACGGGTCGTTCGTGCCCGACGACGCGTTCACGCTCACGACCGCGCGCGAGCCGAGCCCGTGCACGGGCATCAACGACATCCCGAGCTCACCGACCGCCGCGGTCGGCTCCTGGAAGACGCTGATCCTCCTCGACGAGAGCCGGCTGGCCGTCACGCCGCAGATGCGCACGGCGCTCAACGCCTTCAAGGCCCGCCCTGAGGTCAACGGAGTCGAGGTGAACGTCGCCACGGACAGCGTGGTGAACCAGCTCAACGCTCGGGCGGACGGCAAGAAGGACTGCCCGTATGCGAAGAACCTCGTCGCCTCGGCGATCACACGGATCGTGGACGCGTACCGGGCACGCGGGATCCAGTACGTCGTGATCCTGGGCGGCGACGGCGTCATCCCGTTCTATCGCTACCCGGATCCGGCGCTCCTCGGCAACGAGAACCTGTACGTGCCGCCCGTCCTCGACTCGAGCGCCTCGCAGGCGAGCCTGCGGCTCAGCTACATCCTCAACCAGGACGGCTACGGGGCGAGGGAGAACATCTCGCTGCACGGGAACCAGTTCCCGGTTCCGGATCTCCCGATCGGTCGTCTCGTCGAGACGCAGGATCAGATCACTGGAATGCTGACCGCGTACAACGGCACCACTGGCGGCGTCGCGCCGACCCCGACCTCGTCGCTCGTCACCGGGTACGACTTCCTGCACGACGCGGCGACGACGGTCGCCGGCCACCTGAGCGCGGGCATCGGCGGCACGAACAACGACACGTTGATGACACTTCAGTCGGTCGCTCCCGACGACAACACGGGCGGGCTCCCCAACCGTGCCTGGACGGCGAGCGAGCTTCGCACGGAGCTCTTCAACGAGGGTCGGAACGGCCTCGTCTTCCTGGCCGGGCACTTCAGCGCGAACGACGCGCTGGCGGCCGACTACAAGACGAACATCCTCTCCACGGAGGTGCCGACGGCCGCGGCGAACATGGTGAACACGATCGTGTTCAGCGCCGGCTGCCACACGGGTTACAACATCGTGGACGGCGATAAGACCCTGTACACGGAGCCGCTCGACTGGGCGCAGGCGTTCGCCCGCAAGCAGGCAACGCTCATCTCGGGCACCGGTTACCAGTACGGCGACACGGACTTCCTCGCGCACAGCGAGCTCATCTACGCCGAGCTCGCGCGGCAGCTGCGCGTCCTCACGGACCGCAACGGCGACGCGACGCCCGATCCGGCGGTCCCGATCGGCCAGGCGCTGCTCCGCTCGAAGCGGCTCTTCCTCGAGCGGACGCCAGGCCTGACGGCGCTCGACGAGAAGGCGCTGCTCCAGACGACGCTCTTCGGCCTCCCGATGCTGAGCGTCAATCTGCCGAGCGGCCGGATAACCGAGACGCCCGAGGGAACGGTCGTCCCCACGCTCACGTCCGTGGGGCCCGGCCCCGGCGCCGACCTCGGACTGAAGTTCGCAAACCTCGGCGTGGGGCCGACGCTCACGCCTGGGTCGAAGCAGCTCGATGCGGGGCCGCTTGCCAGCTGGTTGTCCGGTCCCGACGGCGTCGCGGTCCGGCCGACGCAGCCCATCCTCCCGCTCGACAGCCTGAACGTCACCGTTCCCGACGGCCCCGACGCGGACGCGCTGCCGGACGCAGTCCTCCGCGGCGTCGGCTTCCGCGGCGGAAGCTACACCGACACGTCGCCCGTTTTCCCGCTCACCGCGGCGCCTGCGACGGAGCTCCGCGGCATCCACGCGCCGTTCTTCACCGACGTCTTCTTCCCGATCCAGCCCTGGACGACGAGCTTCTTCGGCGCGCTCGGCGGCGGGAGCGGCTCGACGTTCCTCCATGCGACGCCGGTCCAGCACCGGACGAACTCGCCGACGACGCGCAGGGTGTTCGGAAACCTCGACCTGCGGCTCTTCTACAGCTCGAATACGGCGTCCTACTGCCCGAGCACGGGCCTCGCGACGCCGCCGAACTGCCCTTCGGGCGAGGTCGCGGTCGCGCCCTCGCTCGCTGCGCCCCCGACGATCACGGGCGTCGAGACCGAGTACGACTCGGGCACGCACGAGCTCACTTTCCGCGCGCGCGTCGTAGGTGACCCGACCGCCGGCATCCAGGGCGTGTGGGTCACCTGGACGAGCGGGGGCGGCTGGCAGTCCCTCGACCTGGGCCAGGACGAGGACGACCCGACGCTCTGGAGCAAGACTCTCGATCTCGACACCGTCGGGGGGCCTGCTCCGGGCGCGGTCAACTTCGTCGTCCAGGCCGTGAACGGCGTGGGCCGCGTGGCGATGCGAAACAACCTCGGGGCGTTCTACCGGCACGGGTTCATTCCCGGTGAGCCGCAGACCGGTCCACCGCCCACGGAGACCGAGATGGAGTTCGTCACGCCTCTGGACGACGTCGCGTTCGGAGAGACGTTCGCCGTCACTGTCGAGCTCAGGCGGAGCTCCGACGACGTCGCTGTGGCAGGGAAGCTGGTCCGGATCGGGATCGGGGGCGGCGGCGGGCTTCCGGCGACGACCGGCGCTGACGGTCGCGCGACCGTGACGCTCCGGGCCGCACTCAGCCCCGACACGTATCCCGTCACCGCCTCCTTCGCGGGGGACCTCACGCATGCCGCCTCCGATGTCTCCGAGAACGTCGGCGTCGATGCGCGGCCGACGCAGCTGACGCTCTCCGGGTCGCTCGGATCACAGACCATGGGCGGTTCGCTCCAGATCGTGGCCACCCTCGTGGCGACGAATCCGACGGCGGCACTCCATCAGCGGACGATCTGGGTCGTCTTCCACGGGACCTCGGGCCCGGCGAACGGTCAGGACCGCGTGTTCTCGGCCAAGACCGACCCGCAGGGCCGGATCGCCATCCCGGCGTCGTTCCTCACGGCCCTGCCGGTCGGCGACTGGACCGTCAAGGCCTACTTCAACGGCGTTCCCGGAGGCCTCCCCGGAGGCGTCGTCGTGTCGGCGGACAACGTGGACTACGCGCCGTCATCCGATACAGACGACACCTTCGGTCTGCGCTGGCCGTTCGAAGGGTTCCTCGGCCTCGTCAACCCGCCGGCTTCCAACAGCGTCAAGGCCGGATCGACAACTCCGATCAAGTTCCGGCTCGGCGCCAACCGCGGGCTCGCGATCTTCGCGGCGGGCTATCCGAAGACCGCGCGCGTCGGCACGACGACGAACTCGACGTGCCCGGCCAGTGGGCTTCCGCTGGGGACTCTGGCCACGGCCCAGAACACGGGCTTCCGGTTCGACACCGCGAACAACCACTACACGTACGACTGGAAGACGGACAAGGCCTGGGCGGGCCAGTGCCGGGCGCTGCTGATCAAGTTCGTGGACGGCTCGCCCGAGAGGAAGCTGCTCTTCCGGATGACGAACTAGCGACCCCGGTCCGACGCGCCGGCGGCGGGCTACGGCGAGCTCATCCGACGAGCCAGAGCTCGCGTTGTGGCGTCGAGAGCCACTCGACGCCGTCCGCGGTCACGAGCACGTCCTCCTCGAGGCCGATGTAACCGCGGCCGGGAACCGGCGTGCCGTACTCGACGGTGAAGACGTTTCCCTCCTCGACGAGACCGTCGGGCGCCGAGCCGTAGCGGTCCCAGCGAGGGCCGAGGAGCGTTCCGCCGTCGTGAGCGCTGCGCCCGAGCTGGTGGCCGAGCGAGTACATCGGCTCGGGGAAGCCCGCATCGATCAGGTGTGAGCGGGCCGCCGCGTCGACCTCCCACCCGACGGCGCCTGGGCGCAGCTTCTCGACACCGGCGTCGACCGCGGCCCAGACCGCGTCCCACGCTCGCATGACGTCCGCGGGCGCCTCGGTCTCGCCCTCGTCGAGGAGGTACCAGACGCGTTGGAGGTCGCTACGGTAGTCGGCCCTCGCGACGCCGAAGTCCATGTGCACGAGCTCGCCGCGCTTCGTCCGCAGCTCGCTCGGGCTGCTGTGCCCGACCTCCTTCTCGGGACCGGCGTTGACCGCGGGGCAATGGCTCCGCTCCCACGCGTAGCCGAGCCCGCGGCGCGCGACCTCCTCGTGCATCGTCTCGGCGATCTCGAGCTCGGTCAGTCCGGGGGCGAGCGTGGCCGACACGACGTCGAAGATCTCCTCGGTCTCGGCCACGGCAGCACGGATCCGCTCGAGCTCGCCCGGCGACTTCCGGCCGCGCAGCGCGTTGACCACGTGCTCCGACGAGACGAGCTTGTCCGCGTACGGGGTTCCGGCGAGTGTGTCACGCAGGACGAGCCAGAGACCGTGCGTGAGCCCGTCCGCCGCCGGGTCGCTCTCCGAGTAGTTGACCGCCACCGAGCTCGGGGCGAGCCGCTCGACGGCTGCGCGGAGATCCGGCCGGATGCTCTCGTCGTACGAGACGACCTCGTACGCCTCGAGCGCTCTGACGCTCGACGCGTCGAAGCGGCCGACGATCGCCACGTGCTCCCCGGTTCGCGAGACGAGGAAGGCGCCCTGCCAGGCGCAGTACGTGCCAGCGATCAGGTCGAGGCACGGATCTGGCGTGAGCAGCGTCTCGCGTACGAACGTGAGCCAGAGGTCGATGCCCTGCTCATCGAGGATCCGAGTGGCCTGATCGAGCTTCTCCCCTGCGAGGCTCTGCTCCGTCCGCACAGGAGCGGACGCTAGCAGCGGCTACCGTCGAGGCGGATGGACGATTCCGCACCCCGCACGTCTCTGACCTGGCCGGTACGCGCGCTGCTGGTCGTCTTCGTGCTCGCGTGGATCCTCGGCCCCGACGAGCTGCGCGATGCGATCCCGATCTGGGTCGTGTTCGCGATCGCGCTCGGGCTCGAGCTCCAGTTCCTGTACGGCGCGTTCCGCCCGGGTCGCGGGCGCGCCCCGGACCGGACGCCGCAGCCAACGGACCGCGAGCAGCTGGGCTATGCCGATGACGCCGAGCTCGTCCTCGTCCGCGAGGGGGAGGACGAGTACTGGATTCCGTACTCGGGCGAGGAGGACGAGGAGGAGCTCGTCCCGCTCGAGCACGAGCCGTTCGTTCCCTCGCCGCGAAGCCGCTGGGCGCCGCTCCGCGGCTTCCTCACCGGGGTCGGGGTCATCGCGGTCCTCGGACTCGCCGTCTGGGCCTACGAGCGCGGAACCGGCTGGAGCGGGGTGGACGGCGAGGCGCGCGCCGCCGCGGTCGTACGCTTCTCCGAGGAGGCCTCGCGCATCGCCGAGAAGCCAGTCTCCATCCGGTGCGACGAGTCTCGCGACTACGTCGGCTTCGTCCAGCATGCGGACGGGGTCGCAATCGTCGGCGGCGACCGCGCCTATCTAACGCCCGAGATCTGCCACGACCTGTACCGGCTCGCGTTCGAGGGCGAGGTCTCGGGAGCGAAGACGGGGCGCGCACTCGCGGTCCTTGCCCACGAGTCCTGGCACCTGCGCGGGGTGGGGAACGAGGGGACGACCGAGTGCTACGCGCTCCAGTCGGGCGTCGAGCTCGGCGTGCGCCTCGGCCTGTCCGAGGATCGCGCGCGCCAGCTCATGCGCCAGCAGCTGACCGAGAACCAGCTCCGCGGTGGCGCGTCCGCCGAGTACCGCGTGCCCACGGATTGCGTCGACGACGGCCCGCTCGACCTCAGGCCGGGCGACTCGTCGTTCCCGTAGCGGCAGGCTCGGGCCGGCACTCGCCGGTCTCGCCTTCGCAGCATCCGACCTTGAACCGGCAGCGCGGGCACTGGAACGTCCCATGCCGCCACTCCATCGCCGCGCCGCAGCGGAGGCAGATCTCGACGTAGACCTCGGCCACGCGCGGACCGTAGCCCGCGGGGAGGACGGCTACGATGCCCCGGTCGCGGCGCCGTGGCCGAGAGGTTAGGCAGAGGCCTGCAAAGCCTCGTACAGCGGTTCGAGTCCGCTCGGCGCCTTTTGGCGCTCAACCATGCGGGTTTTCACGCCTCTTCGGTTTGACGGTTCGTGCGGCGGTACTCGCCCAGGGCCTTCACGGCGGCCTCAGTCCGGGTCCTCGACGAGTGCAGGTAGACCTCGGGTGACACGCGTCGAGGAGTGCCCGAGCAACTCCTTCACCGCGTACAGGTCGCCTTCGGTCGCGTCGAGGACATCGGTCGCGAACGTGTGCCGGGTCATGTGCGGCTTTCGGTGTCTGACGCCGGCGGTCGCCTCGACTCGACGCCACCACTCGTAGAACCCGCGGTAGGAGAGCTGCCGCTCGGGCTTGAGGCCGATGACGCGCTCGCCCATCTTCCAGACGCCGTACCAGAGGTAGTCGGACGCGACCGGCGTCCGTTCGAGCAGTGGGTACTCGGTGAGCAGATACTCGTCGACGGTGGCCGCGAGCTCTGCCGACACGGGGATCAGGCGCCGCTTGGAGCCCTTGCCGGTGACGACGATCGTCTTCCGGTACAGATCGAAGTCGCCGAGCTGCAGGCCCCGGAGTTCTCCGGCACGGGCGCCGGACTCGATCATCGTCAGGACGCGCAGGCGTTCGCGGAGCGGGCTTTCCATCTTCCGGGTGGCGGCGACGAGAAGGTCGAGCTCCGCCTGCTTCCACAGGTCGTAGACCGGTTCCGGGGTCGGACGCAACCTCGGGAGCCGCTCGACCGGGTTGTCGGGCCGCTTTCCCTCGCGGACGGCCCACTTGAAGAAGTCACCCCAGGCGGCGCGTACGCGCTTCCAGGACTTCTCGGGTACGAGCTCGAGGACGAGCATGAGGTCGCCATGGGTGACGCCGTCGACGCCCGTCGCGGTCGCGAGACAGACGAGCCGAAGGTCGCGCTCGTACTGGTCGAGGGTGCGCTCAGAGGCTCGCGAGAGACGCTTCCAGGTGAGGTACTCGACGACGTCCGGGCCGAGCTTCGTCGCCCGGTAGGACTTGTCCCGCATCATGCGGAACTGCTCTCGCCACTCGCGGAAGGTGAAGCGGGAGCCGGCGGTAGGGTCTGCGATGCATCGGAGCTTGTACCTCCGTTGCCGGACCCGGGCCGTTTCGGCGGCGCCGGGTCATTTTACGAGTGCGCCGAAGCGTACCCTCCGGCGGTGGCCGGCCGCTCAAGCTGCCGGTGCCTCCTCGAGCTCGTCGTCCGCGGGCCGCCGTTGAGCGCCGTCGAGCGGGAGCGTTATGTGCGCTGGTGGGTTGAGCGGTCAGGGCTCACGGTCGACGAGCTGGTGTCGATCGCAACCGCGCTCGAGTGACTGTCGTCCCCGGCTACGTGGGGACGACTTCGCGCTCGATCCTCCTCGCCTCCTTCAGCGCGAGCGCCAACTCGCGGCGGGCCAGCTCGAGACGCGACCGTTTCCTCACGGAGAGCCGGGCGAGCTCCTCGGGCGAAAGCGTGTCGAGGTCGCCGGCGCAGCGTTCGAGCCGTTCGGCGTGTTCCTCGGCGAGCTGGGCGAGGTCGACGGTGGTGCGATCGGGCATGGTGCCTCCTCTCGTCGATGCGCCCCCGCCTCTTCCCACTTTGGTCTTGGCGGTTGTGGCTATTGCGACGTACTGAGCCGGCGGCGTCGTAGACTCATGTCTCGGCGAAAGCTGCCCCGCGAACCGGGGAACCCAGGACCCCTCTGGCGGGGCCTGGCGGCATCGCGGGGCGGCTGCTCGACGGAGGCCGGGCGGGGACGGTAAAGACCTCCGCAGTCGCGCTAACGATTCGATGTCCTCCTGCGCTAACGCGAGACCCGAACAGAGCCAGTGCCGAGGCGCAAGACCTATGTCCGACGCCGGGCCCCCCACACTGTGAACCCGAACGCCAAGATCGATCTTACCGCGTTGCAGCCGAAGTCAATGTTGCGGCGCGCCGAGCTGGGTCGAGCGGGGCGGGCGGCTTCCTGAACGCCTGAGCTCCACCGATCGGGCAGACCCCGCGGTGGTCACGATGACGGACGTCGACTCCGGCGACAAGATGGCCGTTCGGGACGTGTCCCGAGGTGCAGTCGAGGCGACCGTTCGCTTCATCACCGCTACCCAGAGCACCGTAGAACCACCCGATCGGCCAGGGCGAACGGCCGAAAAGCGTAACTACGCTTCAGCGCCCTCAGCTTCTCCGGGGGTACGTTCAACTTCTGAAGGGGTGGGGTCTTTAAATGAAACGTCACGTTCTTGTGGGCGCGGTCGCCCTCATTGGTGCGGCGACGCTCACAGTGGCGGCCGTGGCAGCAGTCGCGCCAGGCACGTACAAGGGAAGCCTGTACCTGGCCAGCGGGTCGAAGATCGCGGGTTCTCCGGCGACGGTCGTCGTCGTCGGCAAGAAGGTCACGATCAAGGCACCGAAGTTCGCGGTCAAGTGCCTCGGTCCTAGCGGCACCTACACGGTGCGCTCGGCTCCGATCAAGTACGAGTTCAAAGGGACGCTCAAGGGCAACGTGGTGAGCGGCAACTACATCCCGCCGCTCGGCGGCAACGGCGAATACTTCACGGCGAAGGGCACCTTCTCGCCCGCGACGAAGTCGTTCACCGGCAAACTGTCGAACGTCGGCATGTGCCGGGGCATCTCGACGATCAAGGCCAAGAAGGCCTGACCGTTCTATGACGGGACCGGGTGAGGGGCATCGCCCCTCACCCGCGTCGCCGGCGACAAGGATGGCCCCCCCGCACCGCGCCGCGCCGCGCAAAAACGGCGCTCGTCACCGCTGCTGATATCGGGTGCACCGAGGCGGCCGGCCAGCCGGCGCTTCCGTCAGCCAGTTCTCCCACACACGGCCAGCCCGGCCGCGACGAGACCGTAACCGGCCGGGGTCTTCGCGTGCGTCACTCGGCGCTGGGCCAAATCGCCTCCGGAAGCCCCTGCTACTCGTCGGTTTGACGAGTACAGCGGTTCGAGTCCGCTCGGCGCCTCTTACGCGCTCGGGCCGGAAGGTGGCCCGCCGCTCTTGCCTTGGCTGCCGCCCGTGCCCTCAGCGGCTTTGCCTGCATCGGCGTCCTTGTCCAGACTCTTGCCGCTTCCCTCACCGCCGCTGTTCCCCTGAGCGGCGCCCTGACCTTGCCCGCTAGCCGGTCCCGGCTCGCCGCGGGCTCTCTCCGGAGAAGGATCTTCCCCGCCCTGAGCGACATCGCGCGCCTGCGGTCCGTTCCCACGTTCCTGAGGCGGAAGTTGCGCATACTCGCCGGCTCCTGCTTCGGCCTCACCCGAGCCGCCGCTGCCAGATCGCTTGGTCTTGCCCACGTGGTCCGGGGCGGACGCTGGACGTCCTGTCGCGCCCTTCTCGGGCGTTCCGGGCTGCGTCGCGACCTCGTTCGAGTCGGTTCGACCGGCTGACTCGGTGGGCTCCGCGGGCTGCTCGGGATCTCCGGCCTCGGGTCCCGGCGCGTGCGGCTCGGCTTCCGGCGAGGGTCCGGGCTCCCCGGATGTCGGCGCGCCGCCGAGAAGGTCCTCGTTCCATGACGACTCCGGCAGCGGTGCGCGCAGATCGGGGTACGTCGCGCTCTCGGCACCACTCCCCGTGCGCGCGGCCCGCAGCTGCCTTCCGAGGACATCGCTTGCCGCCGACCCCGGCTTCGGCGACCCGGCCGTCCGCGCTTGCACCGTGGTCGGGCCCGCGAGACGACCCGGCTCGACGGCCGCCGCGAGCGCGCCCGCCGGACGTGTCGGAGGCGCGACGGACGGCGGCACGAGGCCGGCGCCCGCAAACTGAGCGACGGCGATGACGGTGGTGGTGCCGGCGACCGCGACACCGCCGGCTGTCATACCCTCGAACGGGGCGCGGAGGATGGCCGGGACCGGAACGAGCGCGGCGACCCCGCGACGCGCGTCGCGCAGGGTATCCGCGACCGCAAGCCTGGCTCGGTGGAGAAGTGCGGCGACGGAGGCGCGTGAGACCCCCAACTCGGCGCCGATCTCGTCGTAGGAGTAGCCCTGGACCTCTCGCCGGAGAAGTGCCTGCCGCTGTCTGACCGGCAACGCACGGAGGGCAGTGGCCAGGCCCGCTACCTCGCTGGGCGCATCGGAGAAGTCGACCCCAGTACCCTCGGAGAACTCGATCGTCGACACGCGCGCGCGCCGTGCACGGAAGCGGCTGACGCACACCCTCTCGGCAATGGTCAGCAGCCACGGAATCGGGTGCCGGACCTCGACGCCGTCCTCGAGCGCGAGCCAGGCTCTCAGGAACGTGTCCTGGACCGCGTCGGCGGCGTCGTCCGGATCGTCGAGGCGGCGCGCGCAGAACCGGTGGATCCGCGCCGAATAGCTCTCGTACATGAGACCGGCAGCAGTGTGGGCCGTCGGGTCGTTCGGACTCGTGTGGCCCCCGTTTCCTCCCCGTCCCTGTGCCGCTGACACTGCCACGCAAGCCTAGCCGCGTCGTCGCAACGCTGTCCAGCATTCTGAGGACTTCGCCGGGGTGCCAGCGGAGCGAAAGTTTCTCGGCTCCCGTGCGTCTTCTATTAGTGAAGGGAAACGGGGGACGGGCAGTCGCACTGCCTGCGGCGGGGGGAGGGCGCTGGGGGAACGGTGGGGTGCCGTGCGCGACGTTTAGGCGAGCGTCGCGCACTCCCAGCGTGCCGGTCACAACGCGAGGGCTTGTCGCTTAGGATCGGCATCCTCGGCGTACCGCGGTTCGAGTCCGCTCGGCGCCTTGAAGTCGCATGGAGGTCAACCTCGAAGAACGCCTCGCGCTCGCCGAGCAGGCTCCTCGCTATCTCGCCTGGACCGTCGGCCGCTGCGAGCCGTACCTCGGCCGGCGCGTGCTCGACTTCGGGGCGGGAACCGGCAACCTCACGCGGCTCCTGGTGCGAGAGGCGCGCGAGGTCGTCGCGTTCGAGCCCTTTCCCGAGCACGCCGCGATCCTCCGCGAGCGGCTCGGCGACGACGTCACCGTCACGGAGACGCTCGAGCACGGCGGGTTCGACTCCGTCGTCTGCGTCAACGTGCTCGAGCACATCGCGGACGACCTCGGCGCTCTCGCGGAGATCCATCGCGTCCTGGCTGCAGGCGGCTTCCTGCTCGCGCTCGTGCCCGCGCATCCGACGCTCTACGGCGCCAACGACCGCCTGAGCGGCCACGAGCGGCGCTACGTCACGTCCGAGCTGCGCGAGAAGCTCGAGCGGACCGGCTTCACCGTCCGCGAGCTCCGGCACGTGAACCCGGTCGGCGCGCTCGGCTGGTTCATGTCGGGGAAGGTGCTTCGGCGCGGCGAGATCACCGAGGGTTCCTTGCAGCTGTACGACCGCGCCGTGCCGGTGCTCCGGCAGCTCGATCGCCTCCGCCTGCCGATCGGGCTCTCGCTCTGGGCGGTCGCGCGCAAGTAGCACGAGCACCCTGACGGAAGTCCCGAGGATGCCGCGACGCGAGGAGCCGAGACTTCGGCTCCATGGCGCCCGACCTTGACATGTGACTATTCGGTCACGTATCATCGGAACGGTGACCGACGACGATCGTGTGTTCAAGGCGCTCGCCGACCCGACGCGGCGTTTCCTGCTCGACCGGCTCTTCACGCGTGACGGCCGCACGCTGACGGAGCTCGAGTCGGAGCTGGAGATGACGCGCTTCGGGGTCATGAAGCACCTGCGAGTCCTGGAAGACGCGAGCCTCGTCGTCACGCGGCGGTCGGGGCGGGAGAAGCTGCACTACCTGAATCCCGTGCCGATCCGGCTGATCCACGACCGCTGGATCGACAAGTACACGGAGCGCCAGGTGTCGGCGCTCGCGAACCTCAAGTCGGAATTGGAGGAAACCGCATGAGCGACGCAGGCATCGAGATCGCGCGGTGGCCACGCAGGTCTACCGCGTCTACATCAAGGCGTCCCCGGAGGCGATCTGGGACGCGATCACGAAGCCCGAGTGGACGCAGAAGTACGGCTACCGGGGGATCGTCGAGTTCGACGGCTTCGAGCGGGGCAGTCCGTACCGCTTCATCGCGCCGCCCGAGATGCAGGCGATGGGGATGCCGGAGGTCGTCGTGGACGGGGAGGTCGTCGAGGCCGATCCTCCGCGAAGGCTCGTCCAGACGTGGCATCCGCTCTGGGCCGAGGACATCGCGGCCGAGACGACACGGGTGACGTACGACATCGAGGAGGATGACGGAGGCGTCACGCGGCTGACGGTGACCCACGAGGTCGAGGGCGCACCGATCACGGCGGGGCAGGTCGGCCTGTCGGAGGCCCGGATCCAGGAGGGCGGCGGCGGCTGGCCGATGATCCTCAGCGACCTGAAGACGCTGCTCGAGACGGGATCGTCACTCGCGTAGCCGAGAGGATTCGTAGGGGCGAGGCAAGCCTCGCCCCTACGAGGCCCGTCGACGTGGGGAAGATCCGAGGCACTCTGCGAGTCTTGTAGGGAAAGGCGCGAGTCGTTCGCGTCAGTGAACGGGCAACACCGTGAAGGAGGCGCCCCCATGCAGGAGTTCGCGAGAATCGCCAGCGTCGTCGGCCACGAGTCGCTCGACGAGTCCTTCGCGGTCGCGTTCCCGCGCCGTGAGCTCGAGTCGCTCCGCGAGGCCGGCGAGCCGGCTCAGCTCTGGGTCGAGCTCGAGAAGGAAGGAAACGGCGGCCCGAAGCGATTGACGATCGACCTGACCCCCCGCGACATCGACGAGTTGCTGCGGCATCCGAACGGCGACGACCTGCTGATCGCCCTCGACGGATACGCGCTCCACGGCCTCTTCGACGATGGGGACGTCGAAGCTCATGGCCTCCGGGGCGTGCTGGCGATCGCGGTCGTCGCCGCCGGAATTGCGGCTCCGGCGGGGCTGGCCGCGAATCCCCAGGCCACGACCGCAGCCGCGAATCCGCAGCTTGCGAAGGCGGCTGCCGCGGCGCAGGCCGCAAGGCCGGCCGCGACCGCTCAGGTCGCGAATCCGGCCGCGAAGGCTCAGGTCTCGAAGACTGCGGCGGCGTCTCAGGCTCAGGTCTCGAAGGCCGCCCGTGCCCAGACTCAGGTGTCGAAGGCTGCGACCAAGGCGCAGATTTCGAAGGCCGCGGCGAAGGCGCAGATCTCGATGGCCTCGTACAGGTTCAAGGCGGCCGGCATCCAGCGGGCCAACTTCCTCAGGTAGCACGTCCGACAGCGAGGGGGCGGTGCGCTCGACGCCCGCTCCCTCGTGCTCTGAGTAGGCTTGCCGTCCGATGACGGCGATCCGGATGGACGGAAAGTTCCTGGCGGAGAAGCTCCGCGGACATGTGGCTGAGGACGTGCGGGCCTATGGCGGTCCGGTCTGCCTCGCGACGCTCCTCGTCGGGGACGATCCCGCCTCACACGTGTACGTCGGCAAGAAGCACGAGGCGTCGAGCGAGGCCGGCATCGAGTCGCGCGACCATCGCTACCCGTCGGACACGCCCGAGAGCGAGATCCTGGAGCTCATCGCCGAGCTGAACGCCGACGACGGCGTCGACGGCATCCTCGTCCAGCTTCCGCTTCCCGAGCACATGGACGAGCCGAAGGTCACGCGGGCGGTCGACCCGGACAAGGACGTCGACGGCTTCCACCCGCTGAACGCGGGGCGCCTCTTTCTCGGCGAGCCGCTCCTGGTGCCGGCGACGCCGCTCGGAGTCATGGCGATGCTCGCGGAGTACGGCGTCGCGCTGAAGGGCGCCGAGGCGGTCGTGATCGGGCGCAGCGAGATCGTCGGGAAGCCGATGTCGATGCTCCTGCTCGCCGAGCACGCAACCGTGACGATCTGCCACTCGCGGACCGTCGACCTCGCGGACCACGCGCGGCGCGCGGACGTGCTCGTGGCCGCGGTCGGGCGCCCGGGCATCGTCACTCCGGACATGGTCAAGCCGGGCGCGGCCGTCGTGGACGTGGGAGTCAACCGCACGGAGGCCGGTCTCGTGGGCGACGTCGATCCGGCGGTGGCCGAGGTGGCCGGCCTTCTGACCCCGGTACCGGGAGGCGTAGGGCCGATGACGATCGCAATGCTCCTTCGCAATACGCTCACAGCAGCGCAACATCGCCGGAGCGGGGTTGCGGTGCCCGGCTCATAGGCGCTACGGTTCGAGCGTTGTGACCACCGACGTCGGCCGCAAGACGGGTCGGCGTCATTCGTTGTAGGAGGACGTACGTGGAGCAGGGCACCGTCAAGTGGTTTTCGAACGAGAAGGGCTACGGCTTCATCGAGCGCGAGGGAGGCGACGACGTATTCGTTCACTTCTCCGCGATTGCGATGGAGGGCTTCAAGACCCTGACCGAAGGGCAGCGTGTGGAGTTCGAGGTCGTCCAGGGTCCCAAGGGTGCCCAGGCCGCGAACGTCGTGGCCCCGACCGGCTGACCGGACTCGTATCGACGTAACGGCGGGGCCCCGGAAGGGGCCCCGCCGCTTTTTCGCAAGGCCGGAATCCGCTAGCGCGGATTCCGGCCGCGAAAATCCCTAAAGGCGTCCGCTTCGCGGCCGCACACAACCTGGAAGGATCACAGAGTGGCGATTTCGAGAGAAGAGGTGCTCCACGTCGCGCGGCTTGCGCGGCTCGCGCTGACCGACGACGAGGTCGAGCGCCTCACCGGCGAGCTCGACGCGATCCTCGAGGCTGTGGGCGTCGTCGCCGAGCTCGATCTCGCGGACGTCGAGCCGACGTCGCATCCGCTCGACCTCGTCAACGTCTGGGATGACGACGTTCCGCGCGACCCGCTCTCGCTCGAGGACGCGCTCGCGAACGCGCCCGAGACCGAGGACGGGCTCTTCCGGGTTCCCGCATGGCGCCAGTAGTCGACACGCTCCGGTTGAGCGCCGAGGAGGCAGGGCGGCTGCTCGGGGCCGGCGAGGTCTCTCCCTCCGAGCTTCGCGGCGCGTACGCCGAGGCAATCGCGGAGCGCGACCCCGAGCTCCACTGCTTCCTGCGGACGACGGAGAACGGAGGCGGCGACGGCGTGCCGATCGCGCTGAAGGACGTCATCTCGACGAAGGGCGTGGAGACGACCGCGGGCTCGAGGATCCTCGCCGGCTATGTCCCCGTGTTCGACGCCACGGTCGCGGCGCGCGTGAAAGAGGCCGGTCTCCAGCTCCTGGGGAAGACGAACACGGACGAGTTCGCGATGGGCTCGTCGACCGAGAACTCGGCCTACGGCCCGTCCCGGAACCCGTGGGATCCGTCGCGGGTTCCGGGAGGCTCGGGCGGAGGCTCGGCGGCCGCGGTCACGGCCGGCATGACGCCCTGGGCGCTCGGCTCCGACACGGGCGGCTCGATCAAGCAGCCTTCGGCGTTGTGCGGCAACGTGGGCCTGCGGCCGACGTACGGGTCGGTCTCGCGGTACGGCGTCGTGGCGTTCGCGTCGAGCCTCGACCAGATCGGGCCCGTGGCGAAGACGGTGCGCGACGTCGCGCTCCTGTACTCGATCATCTCGGGGCACGACCCGCTCGACTCGACCTCGACCGAGCTGCCCGAGCCGGTCCGGCTGCCGGAGGACGACTCGCTCGCCGGCGTCCGCGTCGGCGTGCCGACCGAGCTGAACGAGGCGGAGGGGATCGAGCCCGGTGTGCGCGAGGCGGTCGCGAAGGCGATCGAGCTGGCGGAGAGCCTCGGCGCGGAGGTGGGGGAGTGCTCGCTCCCGCGCTCCGTGCGCTACGGCCTGCCTTGCTACTACCTGATCGCGCCGGCCGAGGCGTCGTCGAACCTCGCGCGCTACGACGGCGTCCGCTACGGGCCGCGCACCCAGGGCGACAGCTACCAGGAGATGGTCGACCGGACGCGCGACGAGGGCTTCGGCGCGGAGCCGAAGCGCCGGATCATGCTCGGCACATACGCACTCTCGGCCGGCTACTACGACGCGTTCTACGGCCAGGCGCAGCGCGTGCGGACGCTCATCATCCAGGAGCATCGCGAGGCGCTCGAGCGCTTCGACGTCCTCGTGTCGCCGACCTCGCCGACGGTCGCGTTCCCGATCGGGGAGCGCGCCGCGGATCCGCTCGCGATGTACGCGAGCGACCTGCTCACGATCCCCTCCTGCCTCGCCGGCCTCCCGGGACTCTCGATCCCGTGCGGGCTGTCGGAGGGGCTTCCGGTCGGGCTCCAGCTCATCGGCCCGCAGTTCGGCGAGAACGTCCTGTTCCGGGTCGGGCACGCGCTCGAGGGCGCCCTCGGGTTCGACACGGTTCCGGAGCGCTGGCGATGAGCGGCTGGGAGCCCGTCATCGGCCTCGAGATCCACGTCCACCTGAAGACGCGGTCGAAGATGTTCTGCCGCTGCCCGGTCGGGTTCGGCGCGGATCCCAACACGCAGACGTGCCCGGTGTGCCTCGGCTTCCCGGGTGCGCTGCCGGTGCTGAACCGCACGGCGGTCGAGTGGACCGTCAAGCTCGGCCTCGCGCTCGGGTGCACGATCGCGGAGCACGCGGTCTTCTCGCGGAAGAACTACTTCTACCAGGATCTGCCGAAGGGTTATCAGATCTCTCAATACGATCTACCTTCTTGTGAAGATGGCAAGATGCTACTGCCAGGTCCCGAGGGGGATCGCGAGATCGGCATCGTCCGCGCACACCTCGAGGAGGACGCCGCGAAGACGCTGCACGTGGGCGGGCGCACCGGGAGGATCCGCGGCGCGGAGTACTCGCTCGTCGACTTCAATCGCGGCGGGACGCCGCTCGTCGAGATCGTGACCGCGCCGGATCTCCGGTCCGGCGAGGAGGCAAAGCGCTTCGGGCAGCTGCTGCGCCAGACGATCATCGAGCTCGGGATCTCGGACGCGGAGATGGAGAAGGGGACGCTGCGTATGGACGCGAACGTCTCCGTCCGCCCGGCCGGCTCGGACGAGCTGCGGACGCGCACGGAGCTCAAGAACATGAACTCGTTCAACTTCGTCGCGCGCGGGATCGAGGCGGAGGTCGCGCGGCAGATCGGCGTGTGGGAGTCCGGCGGCGAGGTGCGGCAGGAGACGTACGACTTCGATGCCGCGACGGGAGCGCTGACGCCGCATCGCGAGAAGGAGGAGGCGGACGACTACCGCTACTTCCCCGAGCCCGACCTCGTCCCGGTCGAGCCGGATCCCGAGCTCGTCGAGCGGCTTCGCGCCGAGCTCCCGGAGCTGCCGGGAACGCGGATCCGCCGGATCGAGTCGGAGCTCGACCTCGACCGCGCGACCGTCCTGGTCACGGGCGGGCTCGACCGGCTCTGGGAGGAGACGGTCGCGGAGGGCGCCGAGGGCGTGGCGGCCGCGAACGTCATCGCGAACACCGTCGTCGGCGCAGGCGTCGATCCGGCCGCGGTCCCGCCGAAGGAGCTCGCGAAGCTCGTCGAGGCCCGCGAGCGGATCCCGCGGACGGCGTTCGACGAGGCGATCTCGAAGCTGGGCGAGCCGGGCTTCTCGGCGGATCCGTATCTCGCGCACGAGGCCGTCGCCGACGAGGCCGAGCTCGAGCCCGTCGTCGCGCGTATCCTCGAGGCGAACCCCGGCGAGGTGGAGGCGTACCGCGGCGGCAAGGACGGCCTGCTCGGGTTCTTCGTCGGCCAGGTCATGAAGGAGACGGGCGGGAAGGCGAATCCGCGCGTCGTCTCCGAGCTCGTCAAGGCGAAGCTCGGCTAGTGCGCAAGACCGGAATCCCCGAGCGGGGATTCCGGCCTTGCGCAAGATTCGAATCCGCAAGCGCGGATTCGGATCGCGCGAAAACTTGGCGCGCGGAAGAGCAACGGACCTAAAGGCGGCCGGCTTCGCGCGGCCGCGGGCGCCGGCTCACCAGGACCGTCTGTGGCGGCTCGTCCCGAACCGGAACGCGTCTCCCGCCGAATGAGCGCGGACAGCTCTCAGTCGAAAGGAGACCTACATGACGAGGGGAGCACTACTGCTCGCGCTCGCCGGGGCCGTCCTCGCCGCCGTTGCGGCAGCGGCCTTCGTGGGTGCGGCGGGACCGCCCGGGGCGAGTGCCTCGAGCCATCGCGAGGCACCGCTGATCGCGGACGACCCGGCCGCCGACAACACGGACGTCTACGCGTTCGTGAGCCCGGACAAGCCGGACACCGTCACGATCATCGCGAACTACATCCCGTTCGAGGATCCGGCGGGCGGCCCGAACTACTACCGCTTCGACCCGACGGCGCTCTACGAGCTCCACGTCGACAACGACGGGGACGCGAAGGACGACGTCACGTACCAGTTCCGGTTCAAGACCTCGGTCTCGAACCCGAACACGTTCCTCTACAACACGGGCCAGGTCACGTCGCCCACCGACGCCGATCTCAACGTCCAGCAGACGTTCTCCGTCACCCGCGTGACGGGCGGCGGCGGCTGGAAGCACGGCGGCGATGACGACGACGGCGACCGCAAGCGGAGCAAGGTGCTCGTCTCGAACGCTTCGGTGCCGCCGGCGAACATCGGCCCGCGCTCGAACCCGACGTACGGGGCGACCGACGGCGTCGTCGACCTCGGTGGCGGCCGCAAGGTCTTCGCCGGGCCGCGTGACGACCCGTTCTTCGTCGACCTCGGCTCGATCTTCGACCTCGGCGGGCTCCGGCCGTTCAATCCGGCGCACCTGATCCCGCTCGCGGCGGAGGCCGGCCAGGACGGAATCCTCAACTACAACACGCACGCGATCGCGATCCAGGTCCCGAAGACGGACCTCCTCCGCGCACCTGCCGCGGACGGGACGATCGGGGTCTACGCGAGCACGAGCCGCCGGGAGCTGACCGTCCTGCGCGGGAACGGCAAGGTCGACGCGAAGGGCGACTGGGTGCAGGTCTCGCGGCTCGGGAACCCGCTCATCAACGAGGTCGTGATCCCCGTGGGGCAGAAGGACCGCTGGAACGGGTCCTCTCCGCGGAACGACTCGCAGTTCCTGAACCGGTACACGATGCCGGAGCTCGCCGGCCTCGTGAACTTCCTGTATCCGACGCTTCCGGATGCGCCTACGGCCAACCGTGACGACCTCGTCGCGGTGCTGCTCACCGGCGTCCCGGGGCTGAACTTCACCGGCAACACGAAGGCCGACCTGCTGAGGCTCAACACGGCGATCGCGCCGACGGCGAGCCCGAGCCGGCTCGGCGTCCTCGAGGGTGACTTCCAGGGCTTCCCGAACGGTCGCCGGCTCGCCGACGACGTGACGGACATCGAGCTCCGCGCCGTCGCGTGCGGCTACGGGGACATCCTGGCGGGAGCGCTGGGGCTCTGCAACCTGACGCCGAACAACATGATCGGCGACGGGGTGGACGCGAACGAGAACGCGTTCCTGTCCAGCTTCCCGTACCTCGCGGTCCCGAATCGGGGCTACGAGCACACGGGGCACCGGTAGGGGACGAGGGGAGGCTCGGCGTGAGACGGCGAACGGCACTTCTCCTCATGGGCGGGGCTGCTGCGGCGGCGCTCGCACTCGGGAGCCTCGTCGGCGGCGTCTTCGCCGAGCCCTCCTCCTCGGGGTCCTCGGGGCCGGCCGCCGCTCCGCGAGCGCTCGCAGATCGGGTGCTCGCGGGGCAGGCGGGCGGCATTACCGCGTCGCGTGTCCGCGAGCTCGAGGCGGAGGTCGCGGCGCGCCCCGGAGATTCGAGCCTCCTGACGCAGCTCGGCTTCGCGTACCAGCTTCGCTGGCGCGAGAGCGGGGACGCGTCGTTCCTCCCGCGCTCCGAGAACGCGCTTCGCCGGGTGCTCAGGGCGCAGCCGGTCGAGCCGAATGCGGTCCTCGGGCTCGGCTCGCTCGCCCTCATCCGGCACGAGTTCAGGGACGCGCTCTCGCTGGGGCGTCGCGCTGCGCGTCTCCTCGAGGGGTCGGGGAGGCCGTACGGCGTCATCGGGGACGCGCTCGTCGAGCTCGGCCGCTACGACGAGGCCTTTCGCGCCTTCGAGCGCATGGTCAGCCGGCGGCCCGGTCTCGCGTCGTACGCGCGCGTCGCGTACGCGCGCGAGCTGACCGGCGATCCGGAGGGCGCGATCATGGCGATGCGGCTGGCGCTCGACGCTGCGGCGGGTCAGCCCGAGTCGACCGCATGGGCGCACGTCGAGCTCGCGAAGCTGGAGCTCGGTCGCGGACGGGTCGAGGCCGCCTCGCGTCATACGCGTAGCGCGCTGCGGGTCTTTCCCGGTTACCCGGCCGCGCAGGTCGAGCTTGCCCGCATCGAGGCGGCACGGGGCAGGATCGGTCGTGCGGTCGCGGAGGCGCGCCGGGCCGTCGAGGCAGTTCCGACCTCCGGGAACGTGGCCCTCCTCGCCGATCTCCTCGAGCGGGCGGGCAAGCGCGCGGAGGCACGCGCGCAGCACGGGACCGTCGCGGTCATCGACAAGCTGCTGGCGGCGAGCGGGGTGCGGGTCGATCTCGAGTCCGCCGTCTACCGAGCCGACCAGCGGGTCCGGCCGGACGAGACCGTCCGCCTCGCGCTTCGAGCGCGAGCCGCGCGCCCGTCGATCTACGGCGACGACGCGTTGGCCTGGGCGCTCGCGCGTGCCGGGCGCTGCGCGGAGGCGCTTCCGCTCGCCGAGCGGGCGCTGCGGCTCGGCACGAAGGACGCGCTGCTCTACTTCCACCGCGGGTATGCCGAGGGCTGTGCCGGGAACCGCGGCGCGATGCGTGAGTGGTACGCACGCGCGTTGGAGCTGAGTCCCGGCTTCTCGGTGCGCTGGGCGCCGGTCGCGCGCGCCGCGCTTCGTTCCTGATCTGGAAGCCTCCGCCGTCCGTATTATCGGGCGGCACATCAGGGGATCCAATGCTGAAGACACTCTCTCTCATCGCGGCCGCACTGCTGCTCACCGCCTGTGGCGGTGACGGCGACGGGACGACGACGACCGACACGACGACGACCACGACCACCCAGACCACGACGACGGAGACGACGACGACCACGACCCCGCCGGAGGGGCCGACGGTCGTGCGCATCCGCGTCGTCGGCGGCGCTCCGCAGGGCGGGATCGTCCGGAAGACGGTCGACCAAGGCGATCGTGTCGTAATCGTCGTGACGTCGGACGTCGCCGATCACGTCCACCTCCACGGGTACGACATCATGCGCGACGTCGCGCCGGGGAGGCCCGCGCGCATCCCGTTCCGGGCGACGGTGCCGGGCCGGTTCGAGGTCGAGCTCGAGGATCGCAGCCTGCAGATCGCGGATCTGACGGTCAGACCCTGACGTGAGCTTCCTCGCGCACGGCATCGGCGGTGTCCGTGACCTGCCCGTACCCGAGACGTTCTTCTTCACGACCGCCGCCGTCGTCCTCGTCGTCTCGTTCGTGCTGCTCGGCGCGCTCTGGAAGAAGCCGCTGCTCGAGCGGGCTTCGGGCGGATGGGGACTGTCGGAGTTACTCAGTGCGATCGTCCTCTCGCGCGCCATACGGATCGTGCTCGGAGCGTTCTCCGTCGGGCTGCTCGCGCTCACGATCGCGACCGCGCTCTTCGGCACGTCGCTCGAGCTCCTGAACTTCGCGCCCACGTTCATCCTCGTGATCTTCTGGCTCGGCCTCCCGCTGCTCTCGGTGCTCTTCGGGAACGTCTGGAGCGTCCTCAGCCCGTGGCGCGCGATCGCGGATGCCACGGTCTGGGCCCTCGAGTGGGGTGGTCGCGAGGCGCGTCCGCTGCTCGAGCCGACGGAGCGCTTCGGCCGCTACCCGGCGGCGCTCGCGCTGTTCGCCTTCGTCGCGCTCGAGCTCGCCCACCCGCGGCCGGCGTACCCGCGCACGATCGGCGTCGCGACCGCGCTGTACTCGTACTGGGCGCTCGCCGGGATGGCGGTGTACGGGCGCGACACGTGGACGCGTTGCGGAGAGGGCTTCGCAGTCGCGTTCGCCTACCTCGCCCGCATCGCGCCGTTCGCCGTTCGGGAAGGGCGAGTCGTCCTCCGCTGGCCGTTCGCGGGGCTCGCGGGCGCCGAGCGGACGCGGGGCGCGCTCGTCTTTGTCGCCGTCATGCTCGGCTCGACCAGCTTCGACGGCTTCAGCCGTACGACACCGTGGCAGGACCTCCTCGGCAACATCCGCGCCGACCTCCTCGGGCACCCGGGGTGGGTGACCGATCTCGTGACGACGCTCGTGAACGTCGCCGGCCTCTCCGCGTTCGTCGGGGCGGTCGTGCTGACCTACGCCGGGGCGACCGAGGGCGCGCGCCGGCTCGTGAACGCGCCGCGCTCACTCGTCCCCGACTTCGTGCTCGCCCTCGTGCCGATCGCCTTCGCGTACCTCGTCGCGCACTACTTCTCGCAGTTCCTGATCCAGGGGCAGTTCATCATCGCGCTGATCTCGGATCCCTTCGGATTCGAGGACTGGGATCTCTTCGGGACGGCCGACTTCGCGCCCAACCTGACCATCGTCACCCCGGAGACGGTCTGGTACGTGCAGGTCGTCGCGCTCACCGTCGGACACGTCGCGGGGCTCGCGATCGCGCACGATCGCTCGGTCGCGCTGTTCGAGAGCCGCCGGGACGCTCTACGCTCTCAGTACCCGATGCTCGCGCTCATGGTGCTCTACACGGTCGGTGGGCTGTGGCTGCTCTCGCAGAACTAGCCGGCCTCATTGCGCACGGCGGTGTCGTAGGCGCGATCGCGGAGTCGGTGCTCGTGGTCGCCGTGACGAGCGTGTTCGTGGCGGTCTGGATCCGCGAGCGCCGCGCTCGCAAGGAGCAGCCTCACGAGGGGCCCGCGCGACTCAGGGATCGCGACGCGGACTAGGCACGATGAAGCCGGCGTAGAGGAGGATCGCGGCCAGCGCCAGAAGCGGCGCAAGCGCGGCGACCCCCAGGCCGCCGAGCGCGCTTCCGAGGGCCGCGACGCCGACCCCCGCGAGCAGCAGCGCGTTCCCGAGCGGGCGCCGGCGGATCGTCGCGACGACGACGACGACCACGGCGAGCGTTCCGACCGAGTTCGCCGCGATCGCGAGCACCCGGGCCGGCCAGAGCGCGAGCACGTCCTGCGCGTCCGGGACCTCCGTTCCCGAAAGCTGGGCTTCGAGCGGCACCGCGAGGGCGACGCCGACCGCGATCCCGCAGTAGGCGAGCACCACCGGCCCGGCCCAGCGCCGTCCGACGAGGAGCAGCGAGCCCGCTCCCAGCAGCGCCGCGGTGAGGAGCGCGCCGCCGAGGTAGTAGACGCGGAAAGCGGCCTCGCCCCAGCCGGCCGCTGCGCCCCACGCGAGCGCGCCCGCGGCCGCGGCGTACGCCGCGAGCGCCGCGGCCCAGGCGAGGAGCTCCGGCGAACGCCTCTTCCAGTAGCGCCGGGCGAGCTCGGCGGACAGACGCAGCGACACGAGCGCCGCCGCGAACGCGAGGAGGGCGTCCACGGCGCCGGACACTACTTCCGCGTCAGGGGCTAGGCTCAGGGCTATGGCTGGAAAGCGGTACTTGATGGCGCCCGGCCCGACGCCCGTGCCGCCCGAGGTTCTCGCCGCGGGCGCGGAGCCGGTCATCCACCACCGCGGGCCGGACTTCCGCGAGCTGATGCTGCGCTGCCTCGCGCGGCTCCAGGAGGTGTGCCGGACGAGCGGCGACGTGCTGCTCTTCACGGCGTCCGGCTCGGGCGCGTTCGAGTCGGCGGTCGTGAACCTGCTCTCCCCCGGCGAGCCCGTGCTCGCCGTCACCGCCGGCGAGTTCGGGGACCGCTGGGGGACGCTGGCGCGCGCGTACGGCGCGGACGTCCACGAGCTGCGCTACGGCTGGGGAGAGACCCCGCAGCCGGACGATCTCCGCTCGCGGCTCGACGAGACCGGCGCCGGTGTCGTGTTCCTCGTCCACTCGGAGACTTCGACCGGGGTCGTCGCGGACGTCCAGGCGCTCGCGCAGGCAGTGCGCGACGCCGGCGCGCTCCCGGTCGTCGATGCGGTGTCGAGCCTGGGCGCGGTGCCGGTCGAGACCGACGCCTGGGGCCTCGACGTCGTCGTCTCGGGCTCGCAGAAGGCGCTGATGACGCCGCCCGGCCTGTCCCTCGTCACCGTCTCGCCGGCCGCCTGGGAGCGCAGCGCGCGCGCGACGCTGCCGCGCTTCTACTTCGACTGGGGGAGGCTGCGCGCGTCGCTCGAGACCGGCACGACGCCGTTCACGCCGGCGGTCACGCTGGTCGCCGCGCTCGACCGCGCGCTCGCTCTTCTCCTCGAAGAAGGGCTCGAGGCGGCCTTCGCGCGGCACGCCGCGCTCGGACGTGCCTGCCGCGAGGGGGCGAAGGCGATGGGGCTCATGCTCTTCTCGCCCGACGAGGAGCGGTCGGCGATCGTGACGGCGATCCTCACGCCCGACGGCGTGGACGCCCGCGAGCTCGTCCTCGAGCTCCGCGATCGCTTCGGGATCACCGTCGCGGGAGGCCACGGCGAGCTGGGCCCGCGCATGTTCCGAATCGGCCACATCGGCTACTACGACGTGTTCGACATCACGACCGCACTCGCGGCGGTGGAGGTCCTCCTCGCCGAGCGCAGCGCGGACATCGAGCGTGGCGTCGCGGTGGCGACCGCGCTCGAGGCGTACCGCGCAGCCCTCCGTGTCTGAGAATCGCCACCGCGTCCTCGTCCGCGAGCACATCGCCGAGTCCGGCCTCGCGTTCCTGCGCAGCCGCTTCGAGGTCGTGGAGGACTCTCAGAGCGAGCTCGGCTCGATCATCGGCGAGTTCGACGCCGTCATCGTGCGGTCCGGGACGAGGCTCGACGCCGAGCTGATCGCGCAGGCGACACGGCTCAAGGTCATCGGGCGGGCCGGCGTGGGGCTCGACAACGTGGACGTCGATGCCGCCACGAGACGCGGCATCGTCGTCGCGAACGCGCCCGAGGCGACGGTCGTCTCGGCCGCGGAGCACACGATCGCGCTCCTCCTCGCCGTGGCCCGCAACGTCCCGCAGGCGCATGCGGCTCTCAAGGCGGGGAGCTGGGAGCGCGAGCGCTTCGCCGGGATCGAGCTCGCGGGCAAGACGCTCGGGGTGCTCGGCCTCGGTCGCATCGGCTGGCAGGTTGCACGCCGCGCCGCGGCACTCGGCCTGCGCGTCGTCGCGTACGACCCGTACGTCTCGCCCGAGCGTTTCCGCGAGCTCGGGATCGAGCCGGTCGCGACGCCGGAGAAGCTCTACCCCGAGGCGGACTTCGTCACGCTCCACCTGCCGCTGAACGACGAGACGCGCGGGATCCTCGACGCCGACGCGTTCGCGCTCATGCGGGAGGGCGTGCGGATCGTGAACGCGGCGCGGGGCGGTCTCGTCGACGAGGCGGCGCTCGAGGCGGCCGTGCGCTCCGGGCACGTCGCCGGCGCCGCGCTCGACGTCTTCGAGTCGGAGCCGTACGCAGGCCCGCTGCTCGAGCTCGAGCAGGTGGTCGTGACGCCGCATCTCGCCGGCTCGACGAGCGAGGCGCAGGATCGCGCCGGGGTCATCATCGCCGAGCAGGTCGCGGCGGCTCTCGAGGGCGAGCTCGTGCAGACCGCTGTGAACATCCCCGTCGTCGACCAGGCGGCTCTCGAGGTGCTGGGGCCGTTCATCCCGCTGGCGGCGAAGCTCGGCCAGCTCGCGACCGCGCTCGAGGCCGGGAGGTCGTCCCGCATCGTCGTCGCCGTCCACGGCCCGCTGTCCGAGTCGGACACGAGGCTGCTCACGGTCGCCGCCCTGAACGGCGCCTTCCGGGATCGCGTCGACCAGACCGTGAACTACGTGAACGCGCCCATGATCGCCGCCGAGCGCGGGATCGAGGTCTCCGAGCAGCGGTTCGCCGCCTCGCGGCACTACACGAACCTCGTACGCGTGGTCGTCAGCGGGGAAGGCGAGGAGATCGAGGTCTCGGGGACGACCGTCGGGCCGGAGCACCGCGTGTTCCTCGCGGGCGCGCTCGGGTTCGCGATCGACATCGAGATCGGGCCGCACATGGCGTTTCTCATCTACGACGACATGCCGGGCGTCATCGGCCGCGTGGGGACGATGTTCGGCGCCGCCGGCGTGAACATCGCCAATCTCGCGGTGTCGCGGACGAAGGAGGGCGGGAAGGCGCTCATGGCCTTCTCGATCGATACGCCCGCGCCGCCGGATCTCGTCGAGCGCGTCGTCGCCTCGGGCTTCGACGACACGCGCTTCATCACGCTCGCGTAGCGCGTCACAAAGAGGCGCAGGTAGATTTTCGCCCGTGGTAGCGGCCTGGCCGGAGCCCGTCGAGCGGGTCTCCTCATTTCTCAAGGAAGCCGGAGCCGAAGCCCGGATCGAAGAGTTCAAGGCGGGGACGCCGACCGCGGCGGACGCGGCGAACGCCGTGGGCTGCCGCCTCGACCAGATCGTGAAGTCGCTCGTCCTCCTCTGCGACGGGCGCCCGGTGCTCGCCCTCGTCCCCGGCGATCGGCGCGTCGACCCGGAGAAGGTGGCCCGCTTGGTCGGAGCCGACAAGGCTCGAGTCGCGCAGGCCGACGAGGTCGAGCGCGCGACCGGATTCACGCCTGGAGCCGTCGCGCCCTTCCCGCTCCCGCAGATCGAGGACGTGCTGATGGACAGCACGCTGCTCCGCCACGGGCGCGTGTGGGCGGGAGCCGGGTCGCCGAACCACATCGTCGGCCTGGCCCCGGTCGAGCTCGGCCGTCTGGCCCGCGCACGGCCCACCGACGTCGTTACGGATTACCATTCGACCAACTCCAAGGAGAGCTGACTCGATGCACGAGACCGAGAAGATCTGGGTGAACGGGGAGCTCGTCGACTGGGCCGACGCGAAGGTGCACGTCGGCGTCCACGGGCTGCACTACGGATCCGGGGTATTCGAGGGGATCCGCTGCTACGAGACGGACAAGGGCCCGGCCGTATTCAGGCTGCACGACCACCTGAAGCGGTTCGACGACTCGGCGAAGCTGCTGTACATGGACCTCCCGTACTCCGTGCCGGAGCTCCGGGAAGCGACCCATGAGCTCGTCTCGGCCAACGGGCTGTCGACCTGCTACCTGCGTCCGATCGCCTTCTACGGCTATGGCGAGCTCGGCGTCGCGGCCACGGGCAACCCGATCGACGTCGTGATCATGGGGTATCCCTGGGGCGCCTACCTCGGTGAGGACGGGCAACGAACGGGGATCACCACGACGGTCTCGAGCTGGGAGCGGGTCGGCCCGAACGTCATTCCGCACGTCGCCAAGGCGACGGGCATCTACCTGAACTCGATGCTTGCGACCACCGAGGCGAAGCGCGCCGGCTACGACGAGGCGATCATGCTCACCCGCGACGGCTACGTCGCCGACGGGCCGGGCGAGAACATCTTCATCGTCAAGGACGGCCGCGTCGTCACCCCGCCGCTCTCGATGTCGATCCTGCCCGGGATCACGCGCGACACGATCCTCCATCTCGCAGGTGCGCTCGGGTATCCGGTCGAGGAGAAGCTGATCATCCGCACCGACCTCTACCTCGCGGACGAGGTGTTCATGGTCGGGACGGCGACCGAGGTGGCGCCGGTGCGCGCGATCGACGGGCGCGAGATCGGCGTCGGACCGGTCACGCTCGAGCTCCAGAAGGCGTACCTCGACGTCGTGTACGGCCGAGACGCGCGCTGGAACGACTGGCTCGACGTCGTCGAGACATCGCGTCTGACCGCCGAAGTGTGAGCGTCACGAGGCAGATCCCGCTCTCGAGCCCCTGGCTCGACGAGCGGGAGGAGGAGCTCGTCCTCGAGGTGCTGCGCTCGGGACGTCTGTCTCTCGGCCCGACGATCGACCGCTTCGAGGAGGCGTTCGCAGAGGCGGTCGACGCTCCGTTCGCGGCGGCGGTGTCGAGCGGCACCGCCGGCTTGCACATGCTCTGTCACAGCGCCGGCTTCGGCCCGGGCGACGAGGTGATCACGTCTCCGATCTCGTTCGTCGCCTCCGCGAACTGCTTCCTGTTCGAGGGCGCGAGCCCGGTCTTCGCGGACGTCGATCCGCGGACCCTCAACCTCGATCCGGAAGCGGTCGAGGCCGCGATCACTCCGCGGACACGCGGGATCGTCGCGGTCGACATGTTCGGCTACCCGTGCGAGCTCGACGAGCTGCGCGCGATCGCGGAGCGCCACGGTCTCACGCTGATCGAGGATTCGGCGGAGGCGCTCGGCGCCGAGTACAAGGGGCGCCAGATCGGTTCGCACGGACCGTCCGCAGTCTTCGGCTTCTACCCGAACAAGCAGATGACGGCCGGCGAGGGCGGCGTCGTCACGACGCACTCGGAGGGGGAGTACCGCCTGCTCGTCAGCCTCCGGAACCAGGGGCGTGACTACGAGAGCGGCGGCTGGTTCAACCATGTCCGGCTCGGGTTCAACTACCGCTGGACGGACATCCAGGCTGCGATCGGGCTCGGACAGCTCGAGAAGCTCGACCGGATCCTCGAGCTTCGGCGCGCAGCCGCCGAGCGCTACGACTCGCTCCTTTCAGGTCTCGACCAGGTGACGACGCTCGCGGACGACGACGCGGACCACCGCCGCTCCTGGTTCGTGTACGTCATCGCGCTCGACGCGTCCGTCGATCGCGGGCACGTGATGGAGGAGCTCCGCTCGCGGGGCGTGGGCACGGCCGAGTACGTGCCGTGCGTCCACCTCCAGCCGTACTTGCGGGAGCGCTACGGCTTCACCGAGGGGCTGTGCCCGGTCGCAGAGGAGATCAGCGCCCGCACGCTCGCGCTCCCGTTCCACACGCGGATCGATCCCGGCGACCAGGAGTACGTGGCCGAGGCGCTCGCCTCCGCGCTGCACTGATGGAGGTGGACCGCCCGGGTCAGGGCGAGGCGCTGGCCGTCTGGGCGATCTGGGGCGTGGCGTCGCTGGCCGTCCTCGTGACGCACAGCCGGGTCGATCCGTCCGAGCTCTACAACGTCACCCGGCAGGGGCTCGGCGGCGGGCTCGGGCGCAGCGTCGTCCTGTTCAACTACCCGATCGTGTTCGTGGCCGCCGCGCTCGCGCTCGTCGCCGTCGCCGTGCTGCCGAGGAGAGCCTGGCTCGCCGCGGCGCCCACGATCGCGTGCTGCGCGCTCGTGCCGTTCGTCGTCGACGAGGACGATCTCGACGTCCGCCCCGCGAACGCGATTCCGGTGCTCGGCGTCGTCCTCGCGCTCGTCCTCACCATCGTGGCGGTCCGGCGAGCGGGCATCGGGTTCGCGCCTCGGCGTCCCGGCGATCGCGTGCGGATCGCCGTCGCAGTGCTCGTGCTCCTCTTCTCGCTGCCGTGGCTGACGGCCGGGCTCGGATTCCACTTCCCCGGCGATCTCTTCATGGGCGAGGAGCTCCGTCCGGAGCCCGACGGGACGCTGCTCGCGGCCGTCCATCTCGGCCATCACCACGGGCTGGACGGGTCGCTCCTCGTCCTGAGCGCGCTCCTGCTCTCGCGCGTTCAGATTCCGGAGCGGGGGTTGCGCGTCGCGCTCACGGCATACCTCGGGCTGATGCTCGCGTATGGGAGCGTGAACCTCGCGCAGGACTTCTGGCTCGAGCAGGTCGTGAAGCGAGGCTGGACGGACGAGGCGATCCCGTCGGCGCTCCGCCCCGACGCGAATGCCTCCTGGGCGGTGGTGATCGTGCTCGCCGTGCTGACGACTCTCGTGCTGCTGCGGGAGGACCGTGCCGAGCCGGCACTCGCTCGCTAGGTACGCGGCCGCGCAGGCGCGGCTCCCGCTCGGGCTCGCCGCGGCTCAGGACGGTCGTGTGCTCGGCGCGCTCGCGCGCACGCTCGGCGGCGTGATCGAGGCGACCGAGACCGAAGCCGGTGGAACGCCCGCGACCGTGTACCGGCCCGGGCGTGGGCTTGGGCCGTGGCCGTGCGTGGTCGTCCTGCCCGGCATCACGAGACGCGGTCGCGCGCATCCCGCGTTCCCCGCGATCGGCCGGTGTCTCGCCGCGACCGGCCAGCTCGCGGTGGTCGCAGAGCCCGACGGGCTCGCGGTCGGCGAGCTCACTCCGACGACGCTCGAGCAGGCCCGCTCCGCGGTGGAGTGGGCCGAATCCTCCCCCGACGCGCGCGTGGGCGGCGTCACGCTCGTCGGCGTGTCCGGCGGTGCGACCCTGGCCCTGCTGGTCGCGGCCGACGGGCCGGTGCGGAGGGTGACCGCGCTCGCGCCCTGCTGCGACATCCGCGAGGCGCTGCGGATGGTGACCACCGGCGTCTACGGCGACGCTCCGTTCGAGCCCGGCGACTTCTTCAAGGTCGTGATCGCCCGCTCACTGGTCGCCTGGCTGCCGCCCGGAGCCGATCGCTCCGCGCTCCGCGAGCATCTGCTCGCGCTCGAGGACTACGGCCCGGACCCGCTCTCGGCGCTCCGTACGTGGCCTCGCGAGGAACTCGATGACGACGCCCGCGCGCTCGTCGAGCTGCTCGCGAACGAGGATCCGGCCCCCTTCGACGAGCTCTACGCCGCGCTTCCGTCCGTGCTGCAGACGAACGCCGAGCTGCTCTCGCCCCGCTCCACGGCCGCACGGATCGAAGCTCCCGTCGAGGTCGTCGCGCCGCGGCGGGACAAGTACCTGCCCCTCGCCGACAGCCGCGCCTTCACGGACGCCTGTCCGCACGCGCGGCTCACGGTGCTCGACTCGATCTCGCACGTCGTGCCGACCCTCTCGCCGCGCGACCTGCGCGGCCTCGCGCAGCTCGACGCCGTCCTCGTACGCCTTTTGGCCGGGGCCCGCGCGCCGTCATACTCACGCTCGTGAGCGCGGAGAAGATGATCTTCCTCGGCTTCGGCAAGTACGCGCGCGCCGACAAGATCTACGCGCTCGAGCCGATCACCGGCGACGACCGCGCACCCGGCCGGCGCACGCTCGTCTGGGTGGACGGCATCGCCGAGCCGATCGTCGCCTCGCGCACCGAGCAGACGATCCTCGACGACATGATCGAGGCCTCGACCGTCGTCGCCGAGGTACGCCGCCGCCGCGGCCGCGTGACGGCTCAGCACCCGCAGCTCTTCCAGGAGTAGTGAGTCGCGAAGCGACTTGTGCCGGCGAAGCCGGGACCAGTGGAGGGGGTCTGGGGGAACCGGGGGGTGGTTCCCCCAGCGAGCGCCTCCGTGCTGTACTCGCGCGAAGCGTGCACGAGGCGGCCAGCGCGCTGATCGGCTGGACGCTGCTCGTCGATGGCGTGGGAGGGAGGATCGTGGAAGTCGAGGCGTACGCGCCCGACGACCCTGCAAGCCACTCCTACCGAGGGGAGACGAGCCGGAACGGTGCGATGTTCGGTCCTCCGGGCTGCCTCTACGTGTACCGCTCCTACGGGGTCCACTGGTGCGCGAACGTCGTCTGCCACGAGCCCGGAACGGGCGCGGCCGTGCTCCTGCGCGCGCTCGAGCCGACGCACGGCCTGGACACGATGCGCGCCCGCCGGGGCCTCGACGACGACTTCCTGCTCTGCGCCGGGCCCGGGAGGCTCACCCAGGCGCTCGGCATCTCGAACCCGCACGACGGGCTGCCGCTCGACCGCCCGCCTTTCCGGCTGCTCGAGCCGGATGACGACGTAGACATCGTCGCCGGCCCGCGCGTGGGCATCTCGCGAGCGATCGAGCTGCCGTGGCGCTACTCGGTCAGGAGTTCGCCTTTTGTGAGCCGTCCCCGACCACGAGCCGGATGACGAGGCGGGGACCGGCCGCGACGCCGGGATCGAGGCTCTGACGGAGCACCGTTCCCATCGGCCCCGGCTTGCTCACGACGCGAACCTGCAGCTTCAGCCGCTTGACCTCCTGGCTCGCCGCCTCGAGGCTCGAGCCCACGAAGTTCGGAACGAGGCCGTTCTGCGCCTTCGTCACCGAGAGCCGGACGGTGTCGCCCGCGGAGAGCCCGCCTCCGGAAGGATCCTGCGCGACGACGAGGCCGGGTCGCCGCCCGGGCCTCGCGGGGACGTACACCGCCTCGGCGCCGAGCGGCTGCGCGGAGAGCCGGTCCTCCGCGGCCTCCTCGGTCATGCCCACGACCCGCGGCACCGTCACCTCGTTCGGCTTGCAGTCGGCCGTCTCGCCGGGGCCTTCGCCGGAGAAGTACGCGAGGACGCGGGCGCCGCGGCAGTAGCCGTTGTCGAGCCGCCAGCGGCCGCCGCGCTTCACGACCCAGGTCGACACGGAACCGAGGTACGGCGGGTAGTCGAACGTCGCGTCCGGGTTCCGTTCCGGGACCTTGGACACGAACTCCTTCCAGATCACTGCGGGGAGCGTTCCTCCGGTCACGGGCTCGCCATTGAACTCCGTGAGCATGGGCCGGAGCCGATCCGGGTAGCCGACCCACACGGCAACCACGAGCTCGGGGGTGTAGCCGACGAACCAGGCGTCTGCGTAGTTGTCGTTCGTTCCCGTCTTGCCCGCGACGCTCCGACCGGGGATGCCGGCGCGGCGACCCGTGCCGGAGCGGACGACGTCCTCGAGGATGTCGGTCAGCAGCGTCGCCTGACCCGGGCCGAGAACCTGCTTCGGCCGCGGGATGTTCTCCTCGACCTCACCTGAACGGATCCGCTCGACGCGCTCGACGACCCGGGGGCGATTCCCGAGGAGCGACCCGTCCACGCGGCGGCCCTGGTTGGCGATCGTCGCGTACGCGCGCGCGAGCTCGAGCGGGTTGATCGCTGCCGAGCCGAGCCCGATCGAGAAGTACGGATCGAGCGGGCTCGTGATGCCGAGGTCGTGCGCGGTCTTGACGATCGCCCCCGGGCCCACGAGATCCGTCAGCTGCGCGTAGACGGAGTTGTCCGAGGACACGATGGCGGTGTCGAGCGGAACTCGGCCGAGGTAGGTGTCGTCGTAGTTCGTGACCGTCCAGATGCGGTTGCCCGCGTCGATGGAGACCTTCTTCGACTCGATCTCCGTGTCGGGAGAGATGCCCTCGCGCATCGCCGTCGCCAGCACGATCGGCTTCATCGCCGAGCCGGGCTGCCTCTCCGCCTGCGTGGCGAGGTTGAACTGGCTCGCCCGGAAGCTCTTCCCGCCGTACATCGCCCTGACGGCGCCCGTCTGCGGGTCGATGGCGACGAGCGCGGCTGCCGGGCCTTCGGGATTCCGCAGGATCTTCTCGACCGCCGCGCGGGCGCGCTGCTGGAGTTCGAGGTCGATCGTCGTGGTCACGCGCAGCCCGCCGCCGAAAACGCGTCCGGCCCCGTATTCGTCGACGAGCTGGTCCTTCACGTAGTTGACGAAGTACGGGACCCTGCCGCCCGCGCCCGGGCGCTGGACGTCCTCCGGTCCTGGAAGCGCGGTGCGGTTGGCCCGCCGGAAGTCCCGCTCCGTGATCTTCCCCTGGTCGAGCATCACCGACAGCACGTGCGTGCGGCGCTGCTTCGCCCGGCGCGGGCTCGTGACCGGGTCGTAGCGCGACGGGTCGGCGGGAAGCCCCGCGAGCAGCGCCGCCTCGTGCAGGTCGAGGTACTTCGCGGCCTTGTCGAAGTACGTGATCGCCGCCTGCTGGACACCGTACGCGCCGTTCCCGAAGTAGATCGTGTTCAGGTACGCGGTGAGGATGCGGTTCTTGCTCTTCCACTGCTTCTCGAGCTGCCACGCGAGCGCCGCCTCGCGCACCTTGCGCGCCAGCGTCCGCTCGTTTCGGATGTACGCGTTCTTGACGAACTGCTGCGTGATCGTCGACCCGCCCTCGACGATCGACTGGCTCCGGATGTCGGCCCAGAGCGCCCGCGCCACGCCGCGGAGATCGATGCCATTGTGCTCGAAGAAGCGCTGGTCCTCGACCGAGACGATCGCCTGCTTCATGATCGGCGCGATGTCCCCGCTTCCCACGAGCACGCGGTTCTCGTCACCGCGGAGCACGGCGAGCACGGAGCGGCCGTTCGAGGCGTAGACGACGGTGTTGACGTCCGTGCGGTGTGCCGCCGGATCGAGGTTCGGGATCTCGCTCGCGACCGCGCGCACGAGCCCGAACGTGAATGACAGCAACGCCAGCGCCAGCAGGACGCACAGCAGCACCGCGAGTCGCAGCTTGCGAACCCGGCGCCGCGGCTTCCCCTTGTCCTTCCGACTTCGCAAGCCCCCGAGTCTAACTTCGCGTTGGCGAAGCGCCCGCAAAGAGGAGGTTCAGACGGGCTCGGACGCGACGATCGGGTCGGTCGTCGGGGCGTCGACGCCGCCCGCGTTCTCGACGGTCACCGCGACGACGTCACCGGTTTCGACCGCGCCGTCGAGGACGACCACCTCGCGGCCGTCGCGGCCCGGGAAGAGGCCCGCAGGGACCGGCCCGCCGCCGTCGTCGATCCAGAGCTCGTAGGTCTTCCCCGTCGGCGCAGGATCGAGCCCGTCGAGCACGACGGCAGCGCTGCCGTCCGGCGCGACGACGAGCCGCCCCTCGCCCGCTGCCAGTGCGACCGTGCGCGCCTGCGGGTCGGCGAGCACGGTGGCCGCAGCTCGCTCGCGCTCGAGCGCCGAGCGCGCGTCGTCGAGATCGCCGGACACCTGCGCCGCCCACAGCCCGACCGCGAGCGCGACCACGGCCGCGATCGCAGCCGCAGCGCCGAGAACGGGCGCAATGCGGCTGCGGCGACGCGCGATCTCGAGCGGCACCACGACCTGGCCCTCGGCGCGCGCCTCGGCCAGGATCCGGTCGCGCAGCCCAGCACTCGGCGCCGGGCCGGTCGCGGCGACCGCGAGCGCCTCGGTCGTCTGCCAGAACGAGGCGAGCTCCTCCTGGCAGCGCTCGCACTCCGCGAGGTGCGCCTCGTAGTCCCGGCGCTCGTCCGGGTCGAGCGCGTCGAGCGCGTAGCCGGGCGTCAGCTCGTGAATTCCGGCTTCCATGACCCTTCCTTGGAGGACTCGTCGAGGAGCTCGCGCAGCCGGGAGAGGCCGGCGAACATGCGGCTCTTGACGGTACCGAGCGGAACCCCGAGCCGCTCCGCGAGCTCGGACTGCGAGAACCCTCCGTAGTACGCGAGCTCTATCGCCTCGCGCTGGACGTCGGGGAGGCGCCCGAGCGCGACCTGGACCCGCTCGCGCTCGAAGCGGAGCCACGCCGCCTCGTCGGTCGGGGCGGAGGTGTCGGCGATGCGGTCGGCGGCCTCGGCGCCGAGCGGCTCCGCGCGACGGCGCTCCTCGCGGCGAACGAGGTCGACAGCCCGCCGATGGACGAGCGTGAGGATCCAGGTGCTCGCCTTCGCCCGTTCCGCGCGGAAGCTCGCCGCATTCCGCCACACCGTCAGAAACCCCTCCTGCACCGCATCCTCCGCCAGGCCTTCGTCTCGGAGGACGCGCAGCGCGAGGCCGTACGCGATGCGGCTCACCCGGTCGTAGAGCTCGCCGAGCGCGTTCTCGTCACCCCTCGCGACGAGCGCCACGAGTGCCTCGTCCGAGAGATGGGCGTGCTGCCTACGCATGGCGAAGCGGTCGTTCGACCGGGAAAACGCTAACACGGTGGCTTCGGCTTTCATCGTCCTTGTTCGCCCGGGCACGGGGATCGGTTCGGGGCGGGGCGAACCGGATACGTGCGCGCGCCGAACAAGCGACATGAGACGCGTCGTGGTCGCGTTCGTGCTGGTCGTGGTGGCTGGTAGCGCAGCCGCCCTCGCAGGAGCTGGAAGCGCGGCCGCCCACCCGCTCGGCAACTTCACCGTCAACCGCTACGCCGGTATCGAGGTCGCGGGGAAGGACGTCTACGTCCGGTACGCCCTCGATCTCGCGGAGATCCCGACCTACCAGCTCGCAGGCGCCGTGAGGAAGCCCGGCTTCCCGGCGAAGCTGGCCGACGACCTCGTGCTCACGCTCGACCGCCGGCGGGCTCCGCTGCGGGCCCTCGAGCGGCGCGTCGTGACGCGACCGGGTGCCGGCGGGCTCGAGACGCTCCGGCTCGACGTCGTCTACGTCGCCGAGGGCACGAGCGTGGGCAAGGAGGTTACGTTCGAGGATCGGGCATTCCCGGGCCGCATCGGCTGGCGCGAGGTGACGCTCGCGAGCCGCGACGGCGCGCGCGTCCTGGACTCGAGCGTCCCCTGCCAGGAGCGAGAGCGACGGGCTGCGGAGCTACCCGGGCGACCTGCTGCGCTCGCCGCTCGACGTCTCGGGCGCGGTGGCGACGATCGAGCCGGGCGGCCGGCGCGGCGAGCCGCCGCGGATCGATGCCCCTCAACCCGGCCTGACGCGCGACTCCGGGGGGTTCGAGGCGCTGATCGAGCGTGGCGAGCTCTCCCTCGGCGTCCTGTTCGTATCTCTCTTGATAGCCGCCTTCTGGGGAGCTGCCCACGCGCTGACCCCCGGCCACGGGAAGGCCCTCGTCGCTGCCTATCTCGTCGGGACGAAGGGCACGCCCAGGCATGCGTTCATGCTCGGCGGCACTGTCACCGTCGCGCACACGGCCGGCGTCTTCGCGATCGGATTCGTGACCCTCGGCCTCTCGCAGTTCATCGTTCCCGAGCAGCTCTATCCGTGGCTCACGCTCGTCTCGGGACTCCTCGTCGTCGCGGTCGGGGCGTCGGTGCTGCGTCACCGGCTCCGCACCCGGAGGCCCGGTCACCACCACCATCACCACCACGACCACGATCACGACCACCACCACGACCACGAGCTGACCTCGAAGGGGATCCTCGGCGTCGGCATCGCCGCCGGCCTCTTGCCGTGCCCGTCGGCGCTCGTCGTGCTCCTGTCGGCGATCGCGCTCCACCGCGTCGGCCTCGGGCTGGCGCTGATCCTCGCGTTCAGCGTCGGCCTCGCGGCGACGATCACCGGCATCGGGCTCGTGGCCGTGTACGCGAGGCGCGCGTTCAGCCGTCTGTCACTCGACGGGCCGCTGGTGCGGGCGCTGCCCGCAGTGAGTGCCGCGCTGATCCTCGGGGTGGGGATCGCGATCACGGCACGCGCGCTCCCCGGCGTTCTCTAGAACCGGTCCGAACCGAATCTGCCGGCCGGGCGAATACGGGGCATGTTCGGGCTCGACGACTGGATCGCAGGCCTCTCCGACGGGGCCTCCGTGGCGGTTGTGCTCTTCGTCGGGATCCTCCTCGGCCTGCGGCACGCGACGGATCCGGACCACATCGCCGCGATGACGACGCTCGTCGCGTCGGGACGCGAGCGCGCAACGCGCTCCGCCACGCGTCTCGGAGCGTGGTGGGGCATCGGTCACGGCGTGACGCTCGTCGCCTTCGGCATCCCGATCCTGCTCGCCGAGCGCTTCGTTCCCGAGCGCGTCCAGCAGGGAGCCGAGACCGCGGTCGCGGCGCTGATCGTCTTCCTCGCGCTCCGCCTCCTCGTGCGCTGGCGGCACGGCTACTTCGACCTGCATGCGCACCCTCACTCCGAGCGCGACCACCGGCATGCTGTCCGTACGCCGGTCGGCGCGCTGGGCATCGGCCTCGTGCACGGGATAGGCGGGAGCGCAGGCGTCGGCCTGCTGCTGCTCGCGGCGATCCCATCCGAGACGGTCGCAGTCGCGTCGCTCCTCCTACTCGCGTTCTTCACGGCGGTCTCGATGGCGGCTGTTACCGCCGGCTTCGGCCTCACGCTCTCGACGCGTCGCGTCGCGGCCGCGTCCAGGGCCGTCATCCCGGCCCTCGGGGCAGCGAGCCTCGCGTTCGGGCTCTGGTACGCGGCGGCGGCCTGGAGCCTCGTCGCGTACCCGTTCTGAGCGGCGCCCGCGCCTCTCCGGCGGAAGGACTACGCTCCGGCGCGTGGACGTGGGCCGTGAGCTTCTGACCCTGGACGACGCCGAGCGGCTGGCCGAGCAGACCGTCGATCCGGGCGCTTGGGGCTACATCGCCGGAGGTGCTGGAGACGAGCGGACGCTGCGCTGGAACCGGGAGGCGTTCTCCCGCTACCGCCTCCGCCCGCGCGTCCTCGTCGACGTGTCCTCGGTCACGACCGAGACGACCGTTCTCGGGACGCCGGTCTCGATGCCGGCTCTCGTCGCGCCGATGGCGTACCAGGCGATCGCGCACGAGGACCACGAGCTCGGCATGGCGCGCGGGGCAGCCGCGGCGGGCACGTTGATGTGCCTCTCGACGGTCGCGACCGCAACGCCGGTCGACGTGGCGGCGGCCGCGCCGGAGGGCGCGCGCTGGCTGCAGATCTATGTGTTCCGCGATCGCGAAGTCTCGGACGAGGTGATCGCCCAGGCGCTCGAGGCGGGCTTCTCGGCGCTCGTGCTGACCGCCGACCTTCCCGTGTACGGGATCCGGCATCGCGAAGCGCGTCTCGGCTTCGACGCACCCGACGACGACGTCCCGGCCATCGCGATCGCGCGCGCCCGCGGCGGCGAAGAGCATGACCACACCCTCGGCATGCTCGAGTCGGGACTGCAATGGGACTACGTCACGGAGCTCCGGGAGCGGTGGGGCGTCCCGGTGATCGTCAAGGGCCTCGTGACCGCCGAGGACGCGACCCTCGCCTGCCAGCACGGGGCGTCGGCCGTCGTCGTGTCCAACCACGGCGGCCGTCAGCTCGACGGCACGATCGCGTCGCTCGACGCGCTGCCCGAGGTCGTCGAGGCTGTCGGCGATCGCGCGGAGGTGTACCTCGACGGAGGCGTCCGCACGGGCCCCGACGTCGCCATGGCGCTCGCCCTCGGCGCGCGTGCCGTCCTCGTCGGGCGACCGGCGATGTACGGCCTCGCGTTCGGAGGCGGCAAGGGCGTGCAGCAGGTGCTGGAGATCCTGCGCGACGAGATCGAGAACACGCTGGCGCTACTCGGCTGCCGGTCGCCCGCCGAGGTGACGCGAGCACACGTCCGCCCCGCATGAGCACCGCTGCCGAGCTCACGCGGAACGCCGTGGACGTGCTCCCCGAGGGGGCGCTTCGAGGACGAAGCTGCGGCTCGGCCGTCCCTTGCGGGTGAAGCTCGGCATCGACCCCACGGGGCCCGACATCCACCTCGGCTTCGCCGTCGTGCTGCGCCGGCTGCGCGCCTTCCAGGACGCCGGCCACATCGCCGTGCTGATCGTCGGCGACTACACGGCGCGCATCGGAGATCCGTCGGGGCGGTCCAAGGAGCGCGTCGTCCTCGCCGACGAGGTTCTCGACGCGAACGCGAAGCTCTTCGCGCAGCAGGCCTATCGCATCCTCGACGAGAGCCGGACCGAGATCCGCTTCAACGGCGAGTGGCTCGGGAAGCTCGACTATGCGGAGCTCGTGCGCCTGACGCGCACGGGCACCGTCGCCCAGCTCCTCGAGCGCAACGACTTCCGCGAGCGCTTCGCGAGCGCCGCGCCGATCTCGGTCTCGGAGCTCCTGTACCCGTTCGCGCAGGGATACGACTCGGTCGCCGTCGAGGCGGACATCGAGGTGGGCGGCACCGATCAGCTCTACAACCTGCTGATGGGGCGTGACGTCATGGCGCACTACGGCCTCGAGCCCCAGGCCGTGATCACGTACGAGCTTCTCGTCGGCACCGACGGCGTCGACAAGATGTCGAAGTCGGTGGGCAACTACGTCGGGATCGACGAGCCGCCCGAGGAGCAGTTCGGCAAGGTCATGTCCATCCCCGACTCCGCGCTCGATCAGTGGTGGCGTCTCTGCCTCGACGCGAGCCCGCCTCGAGGCGAGCCGATGCAGGCGAAGCTCGCGCTTGCACGGGGGATCGTCGAGCGCTACCAGGGAGCCGAGGCGGCCGAGCTCGCGGAGGCGCACTTCACGCGCGTCGTGCGGGAGGGCGAGGCGCCGGAGGAAGTGCCGGAGCTTCGGTTGCCAGACGGCGATCCCGTGCACCTGCCGGCGCTGCTCGCCGAGCGGTTCGGGCTGTCGACCAGCGACGCCAGGCGGCTCATCTCCCAGGGCGGGGTCAAGGTGGACGGCGATCGGATCGACGAGCTCGACGTGCCGCGGGAGCGTCTCGCCGGGTCCCTCCTGCAGGCCGGCAAGCGGCGTTACGTCCGGCTCGTGGGATGACCTGAGCGCTCACAAACGGCTTCGTTGACAGCTCGAAGAGGTGTGCTACCATCCCCGAGCCGCCCGAGAGGGAGGCGCGAGAAGCCTGTAACTCGACGAACTGGAGAGCCTTCGAGCGACCGGATACGACCTTTTGTGTTCCGTTCCGAAGGCCTCTGGCGCGAGTCAGAGGTTTTTTGTTGCCTCGTTCCGAGCAGCGTGGTCTTTGAAAACTCAACAGCGTAACGTCGAGACCTCTCGTCGGCTGCCTCCTTTTCGGAGTCGCCGGCGCGAGGCATAGATCCCGTTGAACCCCTTTGGGGATACAACGAATCGAGCATCAAGCTCGAACTGAAGATCAGTCCCGGCTCGTCCGGGGCGAACGATCTCTTCACGGAGAGTTTGATCCTGGCTCAGGACGAACGCTGGCGGCGCGCTTAACACATGCAAGTCGAGCGAGAACCAGGGCTTCGGCCCTGGGGACAGCGGCGAACGGGTGAGTAACACGTGGGTAATCTGCCCTCGGCACCGGAATAGCCCGGGGAAACCCGGATTAATGCCGGATAGCCCACCCGCCTCTCGAGGCGGTTGGAAAAGGTAGCTTCGGCCTCCGGCCGAGGATGAGCCCGCGGCGGATTAGCTTGTTGGTGGGGTAACGGCCTACCAAGGCGACGATCCGTAGCTGGTCTGAGAGGACGATCAGCCACACTGGGACTGAGACACGGCCCAGACTCCTACGGGAGGCAGCAGTGGGGAATCTTGCGCAATGGGCGAAAGCCTGACGCAGCGACGCCGCGTGAGGGAAGAAGGCCTTCGGGTTGTAAACCTCTTTCAGGAGGGACGAAGCCACTCGGGTTAATAGCCCAGAGGGTGACGGTACCTCCAGAAGAAGCCCCGGCTAACTACGTGCCAGCAGCCGCGGTAATACGTAGGGGGCAAGCGTTGTCCGGATTTACTGGGCGTAAAGAGCGTGTAGGCGGCCAGACAGGTCTGTTGTGAAAACTGGAGGCTTAACCTCCAGACGTCGACAGAAACCGTCTGGCTAGAGTCCGGAAGAGGAGAGTGGAATTCCTGGTGTAGCGGTGAAATGCGCAGATATCAGGAAGAACACCAATGGCGAAGGCAGCTCTCTGGGACGGTACTGACGCTGAGACGCGAAAGCGTGGGGAGCGAACAGGATTAGATACCCTGGTAGTCCACGCCGTAAACGATGGGTGCTAGGTGTGGGGGGTGTCGACTCCCTCCGTGCCGCAGCTAACGCATTAAGCACCCCGCCTGGGGAGTACGGCCGCAAGGCTAAAACTCAAAGGAATTGACGGGGGCCCGCACAAGCAGCGGAGCATGTGGTTCAATTCGATGCAACGCGAAGAACCTTACCAGGGCTTGACATGCACTGGAAATCCGTAGAAATACGGCCCTCCTTCGGGACCAGTGCACAGGTGGTGCATGGCTGTCGTCAGCTCGTGTCGTGAGATGTTGGGTTAAGTCCCGCAACGAGCGCAACCCCTGTCCCATGTTGCCAGCGAGTAATGTCGGGGACTCATGGGAGACTGCCGGTGACAAATCGGAGGAAGGTGGGGATGATGTCAAGTCATCATGCCCCTTATGTCCTGGGCTACACACGTGCTACATTGGCCGGTACAAAGGGCTGCAAACTCGCGAGGGTGAGCGAATCCCAAAAAGCCGGTCCCGGTTCGGATTGAAGGCTGAAACTCGCCTTCATGAAGGCGGAGTTGCTAGTAATCGCGGATCAGCAACGCCGCGGTGAATACGTACACGGGCCTTGTACACACCGCCCGTCACACCACGAAAGTCGGCAATACCCGAAGCCGGTGAGCTAACCCCTCGGGGAGGCAGCCGTCGAAGGTAGGGTTGATGATTGGGGTGAAGTCGTAACAAGGTAGCCGTACCGGAAGGTGCGGCTGGATCACCTCCTTTCTAGGGAATGTCGGGGGTTTTCTCCGACAGGCGTCGGAGCTCGTCGATGGCCTTTACGGCCGTCCGGGTGCCGGCTCGCCTGGAATAACGTCGAGCTCGGCGTTCACGCTGTTGAGTTTTGAGAGACCCGCTGCTCTACATAGAGCTGTCTAGATGAGCTAACGGCGGATCTTCTCGTGGGCCAACTGCGAGCCCGCGCGCACCTTGAAAACTCCATAGCGGCAGTAAAACGTGTTCTTTCGAGTCAAGTGACGAAGGGCACACGGTGGATGCCTTGGCGCCAAGAGCCGATGAAGGACGTGGGCGGCTGCGATAAGCCCCGGGAAGGAGCTGACCATCCGTTGATCCGGGGATTTCCGAATGGGGAAACCTGCGCGTGGTAATGCGCGCGTACTCCTGCCTGAATAAAATAGGGCAGGTAGAGGCAAGCCGGGGAACTGAAACATCTTAGTACCCGGAGGAAAGGAAAGAAACCTCGACTCCCTGAGTAGTGGCGAGCGAAAAGGGATCTAGCCCAAACCTGTGCGATGTGATAGACGGCAGTCGTTGTCGTGCAGGGGTTGTAGGGCTCGTCTTGATCCGTCTGCCGGCGGGTCGGGAAGTTACAAAGTCACGCGTTAGTCGAATCGACTGGAACGTCGAACCACAGCGGGTAACAGTCCCGTAGGCGAAAACGCGTGGCCTTCCTGGACGAGTTCCTGAGTACGGCCGGGCACGGGAAACCTGGTCGGAACCCGCGGGGACCACCCCGCAAGGCTAAGTACTCCTTGGCGACCGATAGTGAACTAGTACCGTGAGGGAAAGGTGAAAAGCACCCCGGAAGGGGAGTGAAATAGTACCTGAAACCGTGTGCTTACAAGCGGTCGGAGCAGGCTTGTCCTGTGACGGCGTGCCTTTTGCATAATGAGCCAGCGAGTTGCTCTTCAACGGCAAGGTTAAGGAAACGGAGCCGAAGCGAAAGCGAGTCTGAATAGGGCGTTCAGTCGTTGGAGGCAGACCCGAAACTGAGTGATCTACCCATGGGCAGGTTGAAGCGGGGGTAAGACCCCGTGGAGGACCGAACCGACGTCGGTTGAAAACGGCGCGGATGACCTGTGGGTCGGAGTGAAAGGCTAATCAAACTCAGAGATATCTGGTTCTCCCCGAAATATATTTAGGTATAGCGTCACGTGTTCACTGTCGGTTGTAGAGCACTGTTTGGTCTAGGGGGCCTACCAGCTTACCGAAATCAGGCAAACTCCGAATGCCGGCAGTTCAGAGCGTGGCAGTCAGACTGTGGGGGATAAGCTCCATGGTCGAAAGGGAAACAGCCCAGACCGTCAGCTAAGGCCCCTAATTCCCGGCTAAGTGGGAAACGATGTTCGATTGCCCAGACAACCAGGATGTTGGCTTAGAAGCAGCCATCATTTAAAGACTGCGTAACAGCGCACTGGTCAAGTGGTCGAGCGCGGACAATTCAACGGGGCTCAAGTCGGGAGCCGAAGCTACGGACTTCTGCTTTTTGCAGGAGTGGTAGGGGAGCGTTCCCATGCCCGCGAAGCGGCGGCGGAAGCCAGCCGTGGAGGCATGGGAAGTGAGAATGCTGGCATGAGTAACGAAAGAGGAGTGAGAAACTCCTCCGCCGAATGCCCAAGGGTTCCTGAGTAAAGCTAATCTGCTCAGGGTTAGTCGGGACCTAAGCCGAGGCCGAAAGGCGTAGGCGATGGCCAACCGGTTGATATTCCGGTACCACGTACCCACCGCTATCACCGATGGCGGGACGGGGTAGGATAAGGGATCCCAGGCGCTGGTCGACCTGGGGCAACCGCGTAGGGCGGACGATAGGCAAATCCGTCGTCCATCAAGCCTGAGACGGGAGGCCCACCCCAGAGATGGGGGAAGTCCCTGAATCCATGCCTCCTAGAAAAGCGTCTAGGGAGGTGGGGCGTGCCCGTACCAAAACCGACACAGGTGGGCAGGTAGAGAATACCAAGGCGATCGGAAGAACCCTCGTTAAGGAACTCGGCAAAATGGCCCCGTAACTTCGGGAGAAGGGGCGCCCCAGTAGAGTGACCGGATTTACTCCGGAAGCTCGAGGGGGCCGCAGTGAAACGGCCCAAGCGACTGTTTACCAAAAACACAGGTCTCTGCTAAGTCGCAAGACGACGTATAGGGGCTGACGCCTGCCCGGTGCCGGAAGGTCACGAGGAGAGGTTAGCTTTCGGGCGAAGCCTTGAATCCAAGCCCCGGTAAACGGCGGCGGTAACTATAACCGTCCTAAGGTAGCGAAATTCCTTGTCGGGTAAGTTCCGACCTGCACGAATGGCGTAACGACTTGGGCGCTGTCTCAACGAGGGATCCGGTGAAATTGTAGTCTCGGTGAAGATGCCGAGTACCCGTGGCTGGACGGAAAGACCCCGTGAACCTTTACTGCAGCTTTGCGTTGAAGTCTGGGATTCGTCGTCCAGGATAGGTGGGAGACTGCGAAGCAGGGACGCCAGTCCTTGTGGAGTCACCCTTGGGATACCACCCTTCGTGTTCTGGGCTTCTAACCCGGCGCCGTAATCCGGGCCGGGGACAGCGTGAGGTGGGCAGTTTGACTGGGGCGGTCGCCTCCTAAAACGTAACGGAGGCGCGCAAAGGTTCCCTCAGCACGGTTGGAAATCGTGCGTAGAGCGCAAAGGCATAAGGGAGCTTGACTGCGAGACTGACAAGTCGAGCAGGGACGAAAGTCGGCCTTAGTGATCCGGCGGTGGAGAGTGGAATCGCCGTCGCTCAACGGATAAAAGGTACTCCGGGGATAACAGGCTCATCCTTCCCAAGAGTTCACATCGACGGAAGGGTCTGGCACCTCGATGTCGGCTCGTCGCATCCTGGGGCTGAAGCAGGTCCCAAGGGTTGGGCTGTCCGCCCATTAAAGCGGCACGCGAGCTGGGTTCAGAACGTCGTGAGACAGTTCGGTCCCTATCCGCCATGGGCGTTGGAGGTTTGAGAGGAGTCGTCTCTAGTACGAGAGGACCGAGACGAACAGGCCGCTGGTGTATCAGTTGTCCTGCCAAGGGCACTGCTGATTAGCCACGCCTGGATGGGATAACCGCTGAAAGCATCTAAGCGGGAAGCCCACCTCGAGATGAGACCTCCCATCCCCTCGAGGGAGTAAGGGCCGTGGTAGACCACCACGTTGATAGGCGGGACGTGTAAGCGCAGCAATGCGTTCAGCGGACCCGTACTAATCGCCCGAGGTCTTGACTTTGAACACGTGGATGCCGCTATGGAGTTTTGAGGGTCGCGCGCGGTGCCTTCGGGCCCGCACCTCCACAATTTGGGCGGTCATAGCGGCGGGGGTACACCTCTTCCCATTCCGAACAGAGAAGTTAAGCCCGCCAGCGCCGATGGTACTCGGGGCGCAAGCCCCCGGGAGAGTAGGACGCCGCCCAGTCTTTTCGCAAGACCAGGATCCGCTAGCGCGGATCCTGGTCGCGCACTACAGACCCCTTTATGGGAGCCCTAACTCGGGAATTTCGGGGTGTGAAGTCGCACGTCGGTCACTTGACTCCTCGCTCGTCCGGGAGGCTCGCATCGCGGCCATTTCGGCTTTGAGTTGCGCCCAGCTCTCGCAGGCGGCGGATTCGGTCTTCGAGCGGGGGGTGCGTCTTGAACATGCGCGCGATTCCTTCGTCTTCGAACGGATCCACCGCGTAGAGCGGCTCCGTTGCCGGCGACGCGGCGAAGTCGACCAGCTCGGCGGCCCGGTCGAGGCGCAGGAGGGCATCGGCGAGATCGTGTGCGTTGCCCGCCGCGCGGGCGGCGAGCTCATCCGCAGCAAGCTCGCGCTTCGGGGAGAGCAGCACGTTCACGAACGCTGCGGCTATGGGCCCGAAGACATAGAGGAGTGCGCGCGAGAACCAGCCTCCGAGCCGGCTCATCTCCATCAAAGTCGCCGCGAACAGCACCACGTACGTCTGCACGAGGACGTCGCGCCGCAGGACGTGCGCGAGCTCGTGGGCGAAGACCGCCGCGAGCTCCTGCGGCCGCAGCGCCTCGAGGGCACCCGTGGACACCGCCAGGGTCGAGCTCGCGGGCCCGCGACCCGCGGCGAACACGCGCGGGAAGCCGTCGTCGACGAGGTAGATCTGGGGCGGCCGCACGCCGAGCTTGGCCGCCATCGTGTCCGCCGACGAGCGGAGGAGAGGATCCTCTGCGAGCGCGAACGGCCGCGCCCCCAGCATCCCGAGCAGAGCGCGGTCGCCGTAGCGGTAGACGCCGCTCGCCGCCAGGAGCGTGCAAAACACGAAGAGCAGCGCGGCCGTGAGCCCGCCGATCAACCAGCCGAGCCCGCCGAAGAGCGCCGCCAGCAGGATCACGAGCGCCCACGCCTTCGTGAGATTGAGCGCAACCGCTCCGCGCGGCGTCGGGTGCCTAGGAGTCGCCGAGATCGTCTTCTGCGAGACCTCGCGGAGGCCAGTCGGGCTCGGGGGCGTCGCACCGGCTCGAGCAGTGGAGCGACGCGACGTTCTGCAACGGGATGAGGATGTGGCCGTTGAGCTCGACGTGCGGTACGTCCTCGATCGAGCAGTAGGCCGTCAACACGCCCTCCTGGTACTCGCCTCCAAAGAGAGCGACCTCGATCTGCTCACCCTTGTACTTGTTCGTGTAGTCCTCCACGAGGCGGTCAGTCTACTGCCTCGAGTTTCCGGTCCCGGACGGCGATCCGGACGATCGCGCAGTTGTCGATGAACGCGATCTCCGACCTCGACGTGTCGAACGGCAGGCCCGCGACCGCAGCGAGCGCGCTCCGGATCGGGCCGCCGTGCGTGACCGCCAGGACACGCTCTCGCGGGTGCCGCCCGGCGATCACGAGGAGCTCGGAGACAACGCGCCGACCGAGCTCGTCGTACGTTTCGCCGTCGGTCCAGCCCGAACCATGGTTCCGCCAGCGCTGGAACCCGTCGGGGAACTGCCGCTCGACCTCCGCGGTCGTGAGTCCGGACCACGAGCCGACGTCGACCTCCATCAGCCCGGTGCTCGCTTCGACCTGCAGGTCGCGTCCGGCGGTGATGATCTCGGCTGTCTCGAGCGCGCGCCGGAGGGGGCTCGAGTACGCCGCCGCGAAGCTCTCGTCCGCAAGCCCGTCGGCGAGCGTCCGGGCCTGCCGGCGCCCGACCTCGTTGAGCGGCGTGTCGGCATGCCCCTGGAAACGGTGCTCGCGATTCCAATCCGTTTCTCCGTGCCTGGCCAGAACGATGGTCGTCGCCACCGGGGATACGCTAGCCGCGCGGATGGACCTCGGACTCGCCGGCAGACGGTGTCTCGTGACGGGCTCGACGGGCGGGATCGGGCTCGAGACGGTACGCCAGCTCGTGGCCGAGGGTGCGCGCGTCGTCACGTGCGGGCGGCGCGACGAAGCGCCGGAAGTCGGAGAAGCCGCTCACGTCGCCGCGGATCTCTCGCGTCCGGGCGAGCCCGAGCGCGCGGTCGCGGAAGCAGCCGCGGCACTCGGCGGGCTCGACGTGCTCGTGAACAACGTCGGCACCGCCAGGATCGCGCGCTTCGACGAGGTCCCGGACGAGGAGTGGGACGCGTACTGGCAGCTCAACGTCATGAGCTACGTCCGCGCGATCCGCGCCGCGCTCCCACATCTTCGCGACGGAGGCGGCGCGATCGTCAACGTCTCCTCGACGGCGGGGAAGCGACCGTCGACCGGCATGCCGCACTACTCCGTCACGAAGGCGGCCACCCTCTCGCTCTCCCGGCTCATCGCCGACCTCTACGCAGGCGATGGCATCCGCTGCAACGCGGTGACGCCGGGGCCGACGGCGACCGACGCGTGGCTGGGCGAGGGAGGGCTCGCGGACCAGCAGGGCGACCGGGACGAGGTGCTCGCGCGCGTCGGCGCCGGGCGGCCGCTCGGCCGGCTCGCGCGACCCGAGGAGATCGCCGCCGTGATCGTCTTTCTCTGCTCCGAGCGCGCGTCCTATGTCACGGGCGCGGCCTGGAGCGCGGACGGCGGCACGGTCCCGATCATCGTCTAGCCGCGCATCTACCCTTCGGACGTGGAGGTCGCGGGCCAGGAACGCACCGCTTTCGAAGAGCGCATCCGCGCGCTCGAGGAGTCGTACTCGCCGTTCGCCGTCCGCTCGTTCGAGACGCGCGGGCGGGCGCTGCCGGAGGACGAGAGCCCCGTGCGGACGCCGTTCCAACGCGACCGCGACCGCATCGTGCACTCGAAGCCGTTCCGGCGCCTGAAGGGGAAGACGCAGGTCTTCATCGACCCCGACGGCGACCACTACCGCACGCGGATGACGCATACGCTCGAGACGACCGCGATCTCCCGCGTCGTCGCCCGTGCGCTCCGCCTCAACGAAGATCTCGTGGAGGCAGTCGGGCTCGGGCACGACATGGGCCACACGCCGTTCGGCCACGCGGGCGAGGACGCCCTCGACGACGCCCTGCGCGAGCGGTTCGGGCGGCGGTTCCGGCACAACGAGCAGTCGCTGCGGATCGCGCGCTCGCTGAACCTCACGCACGAGGTCTGCGACGGGATCCTCACGCACACCGGCGAGCAGGAGCCGGCCACGCTCGAGGGTCAGATCGTCCGACTCGTCGACCGGGTCGCGTACATCAACCACGACATCGACGACGCGCTGCGCTATGGGCTCCTGAACGAGGGTGACCTGCCGATGGACGAGATCGCGGTTCTGGGGACGACCGGCTCGGCGCGGATCGACCGCCTCGTGCAGGACATCGTCGACAGCTCGGACGGCACGAGCTCGGAGGGCACCGGGGAGATCCGGCAGTCTGCGGAGGTCGCCGAGGCGATGCTCTCGCTCCGCGCGTTCATGTTCGAGCGTGTCTATCTCGGGCCGCAGGCGGCGCCGGAGCACGAGCGCGCGCACGAGGTCGTCCACGCGATCTTCGACCACCTGGCCGAGCGCGGAGACGGACCGGACGAGATCGTCGACTACATCGCGGGCATGACCGACCGCTTCGCGCTGACCTACGCCGAGTCTCTCTGAGCGCCCGCGAGCGCGGCCTGGATCTCGGCGACGAAGGCCGAAGCGTCGACCGAGCGGTAGAAGGCGAGCGCGCGCTCGAGCTCGTCCTCCGCCTCGTCGGTCCTGCCCGCGGCCAGCAGCCGAAGGCCTGCGTGCCTGCGGACGTTCGCCTCGATCGTCGGGTTGCCGGCCCGCGCCATCCCGTCTGCCGCGGCCGAGAGCTCGCCGTCCAGCGTGAGCACGATCGCCGTCCGCCAGAAGGGGACGGCCGGCCCGGCGCCGACTGCACACGCCGCTCGCAGGTCGTCCGCCGCGTCGAGCGCATCTGCGTGGAGCCCGAGGCGGATCAGCGCGCCGTGCACCCCGGTCTCGCGTACGAGCTGGACGGCCTCGCGGACCAGGGGACGAGCCTCTTCGAGCCGCCCGAGCTCCGCGTAGGTCGCCGCCGTGCTCGAGATGCTGCCGAGGCGATGGAAGAGGTCGAGCCTCGCCTGCGCGAGCTCGAGAGACCGCAGCTGGTCGCGAAGCGCGCCGTCGCGATCGCCACGTGAGATCCGGATCGAGGCGCGGACGTCGCGGATCGCACCCTCCAGGAGGTGCGGCGACCCCGCCTCGCACTCCTCGATGAACGCATTCGCGGACTCGAGTGCCCGACTCCAGTCTCCCCGCATGAACTGGATCCAGATGCGGTTTCCATGGATGAAGCGGGCGCTCGCCGCGTCGCCGTACCGCTCGGCAACGCGCATCGCCTCGTCGTAGAGCTCGGCGGTCCTCGCGAAATCGCCCGCGTACGTCGCGAAGACGGCGAGGTTGTTGACGATGGCGCCCGCGACCGGGGAGTCGGCGGCGAGCGCGATCTCGAGCGCCCGCTCCATGTCGGGAAGACCGGACGCCTCGTCGGCGTCGTTCTTCGCCATGCCGATCGTCGCGAGCGAGTGGGCGCGAAGCTCGTCGAGACCGAGCTCCGTCGCGAGCTCGTACGCCGCTTCCGCGAGACGTCGGCCCTCGTCGGTCTCGCCGTCGATCTCGCGGACGCGGCCCGCGAACGCCAGGACGCGCGCGGCTGCCGGCGAGCGCGAGCCTCCTGCGAGCTCCTCCGCCCGCGCAAGGTGCTCGCGGACGGTTGCGTGGTCCCCGCGATCCCAGAAGGCGCGCGCGAGGAGCGACTCCATCTCGGAGGCGCGGTCGGTGTCGCCCGCTGCCAGCAGCGCATCTCGTGCCTCGGCGAGCACGTCGAGCTGGCGTTCCCGGTCGTATGCCCAGTGCACTGCGCGGGCCCGGCGGAACAGGAGGTCGGGCCGCTCGTCGTCGTCGGGCCAAAGCGCAAGCGCGTCGTCGTACTGCGCGACGGCGACGGGGAAGCTGTTCAGGGCGAACGCGCGGTTCCCCGCGTCGCGCAGCGCGAACCGCGTGCGCTCGGCGAGGTCGTCGTCCTCACCACCGGAAGCCCGCACGAGCTCGAGCGCCGAGCTCCAGTGGTACGCGAGCATCTCCGCGTGATCCTCGGGACGGCCGAGGCTCGCGATCCACTCGGCGGTCGAGCGATGTCGCCGGGCACGGTCGGCACGAGGGATCTGCCCGTACGAGACGTCGCGGACGAGCGCGTGGGCGAAGGCGAACTCGCTCTCGCCCTCGAGCGACGAGCGACGCTGGCGACGGACGAATCCCTTGCGCTCGAGCGCGTGCAGCGACGTCGCGGCGGCATCTGCGTCGCTCCCCACCGAGCTCGCCCAGAACACCTTGCCGACGACGGCGGCGTCCTGGAGCAGCTGCTTCTCGACGTCGGGCAGGCCGTCGAGTCGCGCGGCGATGATCCCCTGGAGCGTCTCCGGGAGGCCGAGCTCGCCGGCCGCGCCCTGCTCGACGTACAGCTCGACGAACTGCTCCGCGTAGAGGGGGTTGCCGCCGGCGCGCTCGAGGAGCGTCTGCTGTGAGTCGGCGGCCAGGACGGGACGGCCGAGCAGCTTGGCGATGAGGTCGGCGGTCTGCTCGTCGGAGAGCGGCTGCAGCGCGAGCGTCGTAGCGTTGAGCTTGCCGCCGCCCCAGTTCGGCCTGCGCTCGAGCAACTCCGGGCGCGCCGTCGCGACGACGAGCAGCGGCACGTCGGTCACCCACTCGACGAGCTCGTCGAGGAAGTCGAGGAGCGTCTCGTCGGCCCAGTGGATGTCCTCGACGACCAGGACGAGCGGACGCTGCTCGGCGAGCGCCTCGAGGAAGCGGCGCCAGGCGGAGAACGCCTCGTTGCGGCGGTCGCCGCCGACCTGCTCCTCGCCTCCGAGGCCGAGGAGCGCCAGCAGGTGCGTCTCGACGCGGGCCTCGTCGCCGGTCCCGGCGAGCGTGTCCTCGACCGACCGGCGGATCTTCGCTGCGATACCGGCCGGTGTGTCCTGCTCGACGACGCCCGCCTGGGCCTTGACGATCTCGCCGAGCGCCCACAGCGTGATCCCGTCTCCGTAGGCGAGACAGCGACCCTGGCGCCAGGTGATGAGCTCCGGATCGGCGTCGACCACGCGCTGGAGCTCGAAGACGAGCCGGCTCTTGCCGATGCCGGGGACGCCGACGAGGGTGAGGAGCTGCGGGGTCCGGGCGTGACGGGCGCGCTCGAAGGCGTCGCGCACGACTGCGAGCTCGCGGTCCCGTCCGACGAGCTCGGAGCGAGCCTCGTGCGCGACGTCGACGCCGAACCGCGAGCGCGAGGCCGTCGCCTTCCAGACCGCGACCGGCTCGGACTTGCCCTTCGCTTCGACCGGCTCGGCATGGTCGTAGTCGATCGCCTGGCGGGTGGCGCGGTACGTCGTCTCGTCGGCGAGAATCCCGTTGACGGGTGCGGCGCCCTGTAGGCGTGCGGCAGTGTTGACGACGTCGCCGGAGGCCATGCCCTCGCCAGCATCGGGTCGCGCGTCGAGCGAGACGAGCGCCTCGCCGGTCGTGATCCCGACCCGGAGCTCGAGTCCTTCCTCGACCGCGAACTCCCGGATCGCGAGCGCTGCGCGGACGGCGCGCTCCGGGTCGTCCTCGTGCGCCGTCGGCGCCCCGAACAGCGCCATCACGGCGTCGCCGATGAACTTCTCGACGGTGCCCCCGTGGCGCTCGAGCTCCGAGCGAACGCGCTCGTGGTACGGGCGGAGCACCGCTTCGACGTCCTCGGGATCCATCGACTCCGCCTGTGACGTGAACCCGACGAGGTCGCAGAAGAGCACGCTGACCACCTTGCGCTCACGCCGAGATCCCGCCGCCATGACGCGGAAGAGTATGGCCTGCGGGGTCAGTAGGCTGGGCGCGTGGCGCGGATCAAGGACTCCTCCAAGCACGACGTCCGCGCAGCGGCCGACATGGTCGAGGTCGTCTCCGGGAGAACGCAGCTACGTCGGGCCTCCGGCTCCCGGTACACGGGCCGCTGCCCGTTCCACGAGGAGCGGACGCCGAGCTTCTCGGTGAACCCCGTGGACAAGCTCTTCTACTGCTTCGGCTGCGGCAAGGGCGGGGACGTCTTCGACTTCGTGCAGGAGACGGAGAACCTCGACTTCGTCGGCGCCGTCGAGTGGCTCGCCGAGCGCTTTCGCGTTCAGCTCGAGTACGAGGAGTCGTCGCCGCAGATCGAGGCGGCGCGTCTCAAGCGCGAGCGGCTGCTCGCGCTCCTCGAGAGCACCACCGCGTACTTCGAGCGGCTGCTCTGGGAGGGTGAAGCGGGCGCGCCGGTGCGCGAGTACCTGGCCGGTCGCCGGCTCGGGAAGGAGATCTCGCGCGAGTTCCGCCTCGGGCTCTCGCCGGGCGGCGGCCTCGCTGCGAAGGCGAAGGAGAAGGGCTTCACGCTCGACGAGCTGCGCGGGGCGGGGCTCGCGACCGTCCGCGGCGGCGACTACTTCCCGCAGCGGCTCATGTTCCCGCTCGCCGACGCACGCGGGCGCGTGGTCGGGTTCCAGGCGCGGAAGCTCCACGACGACGATCCCTTGCGCGGGAAGTACGTGAACTCGCCCGAGGGCGACCTCTTCAAGAAGAGCGCGATCCTGTACGGGCTGCACCTGGCGCGAACCGCGATCGCGAAACAGGACCGCGCTGCGGTGGTCGAGGGCAACACCGACGTGATCGCGCTCCGGCAGGCCGGATTCGAGCCCGTCGTCGCGTCGATGGGGACCGCGTTGACCGAGCGCCAGCTCCAGGAGCTCGGCCGGCTCACCAAGAAGGTCTATCTCTGCTTCGACGCGGATGCCGCGGGGCAGGACGCGACGCTTCGCGGGATGGAGCTTGCGGCCGCGCAGGGCTTCGACGTCAAGGTCGTAACGCTGCCGCGCGGCCAGGATCCCGCCGACGCGCCCGACGGTTTCGAGGAGCGACTCGGCGGCGCCGAGAGCTACCTTCTCTACCGCGTCCGGCTCGAGCTCGACCGCTCGGCGGACCGGCAGGAGGGCTTCGTGCGGGTGCGAGAGGTGCTCGCGAAGGCCGAGGACTCGCCGGAGCGGCAGGAAGCTCTCCGACTCGTTGCAGACCGGCTCGACCTGCCGCGCGAGACGCTCTCGGGGCTCGCTCCCGCCGGGCCGAGCGCGGGAGGGGAGGCGGACGCTGCTCCGCGCTTGCTCGAGGCGGGAGATCGCCTCGAGCGGGACGCCCTCGCCGCCTGCCTCGCCCACTCCTCGCTCGTGCGCGGCCTCGCGGAGCTCGGGCCGGAGCACTTCGACTCCGACGTTACGCAGCGCTTCCGGGCGGCGCTCGTCTCGGGCCGCGAAGACGGCGAGCTGACCGCGTTCAAGGCCGAGCTGGACGCTCGCGCGGCGCGGGAGGCGATCGACGAGCGGACCGGACGCGAGCTTCTGCTCCGGCTGCGCGAGCGGAAGCTGAAACGCGATCTCTCGGGCGCCGATCTCGCCCGCACGACGGAGCTGCAGGCTCATCTCGCCAAGGTGCGCCAGGCGATCGCGGAGCTGACCTGAAGCCGGCCCGTTTCCTCGGCTTTCGTTGACAGTTCCCGGAACTTCCTAGACAGTGTGCTCACGTTCTGGCGCGAAACCCACTGCGTAGGCACGCGTTGAAGAAGACCTTCGCGGTCGCATTCGCGCTCGGGCTCCTTCTGTTCACGGGCTCCGCGCTCGGACTGTCCGGTGCGTCGTCGTTCACCGACGTGCCCGGAGACGACAACGCGGCACCCGACATCACGTCGGTGGCGGTCACCGACTCCTCGCCGAGCTCGGTCACGCTCAAGGTCGTATCGGCCAATTACCCCACCCTCGACGTGGGGACGTGGTTCAACCTCTACTTCGACATCGACGCGAACCCGTCGACGGGCATTCTCGGCGGCGAGCGGCTCGTCCGGTACGTTCAGGACGTCGGCGTCAGCACGCAGTTGTTCAGCTCAGCCGGCAACAACTGGGTGACGCTGACGCCCACCGGCATCGTCTCGGCGTACGACGCGGGGGAGCTCACGCTGACGATCCCGCGGACTGCGCTGGGCGGGGCCGATCCGCTGGGCGTCCATGTCATCAGCGGCCGGCGGCAGCCAATGGGTGCGGCGGTGTTCATCGCCTCGGACTTCGCTCCGAACCAGGGCTTCCTCAACTGGGCCGGAACGGCCACGGCGTCGAGTGCGGATCCGGCCGACGACAACGAAGCTGCACCTGACATCACGTCCGTACAGGTGAGCGACACGGCGAAGGGCTGGATCCGGTTCGCGATCACGACGCCGAACTACGTGCAGCTGCGCGGCGAGGACACGCTCGTCTTTCTCCAGATCGACACGGACTTCCGGCGGTCGACGGGACAGGTCGGCGCAGACTTCGCGCTCGGCCACATCGACGGTGGGGCGTACCTGGACCGCTGGAGCAACACTGAGAACCGGTGGATCAACGTGCCCGGGTCACGCGTCCTCGTGCGCACGCAGAACGCGAACAACGTCGTGACGCTCGACGTGCACCGAAGCGAGCTCGGAGACGTCCGTCGGTTCCAGTTCCGAGCCACGTCGGCGGTCCTGCACTTCGGAACCGGGCTCACGTTCGGCGTCGACCAGGCGCCCGACATCCGCACGACGTACTGGGGTTACAAGTTCGCGAACAAGACCGTCGTACGCCTGGTGGCCGGCAAGACACTCGCGCGTCCGGCGGCGCCGCGGGCAGGCGCTCGCTTCACAGTCCGCGTCCCGATGAAGCGTTCCGACACGAACCGCGCGATCACGTCCGGGACGGTCACCTGCAAGGTGAGGGTGGCCGGGAGGCCCGTGCAGGCGACCGGGAAGATTCGCACGGGCCGTGCCGAGTGCGCGTTCGTCGTCCCGCAGAAGGGAAAGACCGTGAGCGGGTCGCTGACCGTTCGCTCGGCGAAGGTCTCGGCCACGTCCCGCTTCTCGTTCCGCGTCCGCCGCTAGCGGACGCGAGCCCCGGCGGAGATCCGAATTGACACGGCAGCCGTACCTCATGAGCGTGTGGGCACGAGCCGCGACGACACCCACCACGATCGGCGGGCGATGAGGGCGTTGGTCGCAGCCGCGGCGGCCTGCGTCGCCTTGCTCGCGGCAGGCATTGCCTTCGGGGCCGGGGCCGCGTCGTTCTCGGACGTGGTCGGCGACGACAACGCCGCGCCCGACATCACCGCAGTGAGCGTGTCCGAGGCGGGCGAGATCCTCACGCTGCGCGTGACCGTCCGCAACTATCAGGTGCTTCCCACGGGGACGTGGTTCAACATCTGGTTCGACCTCGATCGGAACGCGCAGACCGGCGACATTGCCGGAGACGAGTCGATGGTTCGGTTCTTCGATACGGGCGACCTCGAGCACTACGTCTGGAACGGCACCGACTGGATCGAAGCGGCCCCGACCGGCGTGACGAGCGCCTACAGCGCCGGAGTGCTCACGATGACGCTCCCGAAGAGCCTGCTCGGCTCCTCGAACTTCGGGGTTCTCGCGGTCGGGGCGCGCGGGCAGCAGCTCTCCGGCGAGCTGTTCGTCGCGGCGGACCTTGCGCCCAACAGCGGCCGCTCGCCGTTCACGAGCCCGACGCCCGGAGACTTCCCCGATCCCGTGAACGACAACAGCGCCGCGCCGGACATCGCCCAGGTGCGCGTGACGGACGCGAAGAACGGCTGGATCAGGTTCGCGATCACGACTCCGAACCGCGCCACGCTCCCCGCCCAGTCCGTGCTCATCCTCTCGATCGACCGCGACGCCAAGCCGAACACGGGGGCCTCCGGGTCCGAGGTGTCGATCACCGACGTCGGCGGCGAGCTGACACTGCAGCGCTTCAACGCCCGCACGCGACGGTGGTCCAACGACCCGTCGCCGACGCGCCTCAAGCAGCGAAGCGGCGGGAATGTCATCACCCTCGAAGTCCACCGCAGCGAGCTCGACAACGCGCCCCGCTTCGGCTTCAAGCTGACCTCGGCCGACCTCGACACGGCGACAGGTGAGGCCGTGGCGATCGACTTCGCGCCGAACAGCGGCCGGTTCTGGCGCTACGCGCTCGCCAATCCCGTTGCCGTCCGTCTGCTGGCGGCGAAGCCGTCCGGCGTTCCGGCGCGGCCTCGCGCGGGGAGGCCGTTCCTCGTCAGGCAGGCCGTGAAGCGGTCGGACACGTCCGCGGCGATCACGTCCGGCACGGTCACGTGCACCGCGACGCTCGGCGGCAAGCGACTCGTCGCGAAGGGCTCGCTCGTGCGCGGCGTCGGCCGCTGCTCGATGCGGATCCCGGCCGGCATGAGCGGGAAGCGGCTGCGCGGGTCGCTGACGGTGCGCTCGACCGGCTCGTCGCTGACGTCGAAGTTCACGTACGTCGTCGGCTAGCGCTCGCCTGCCTCGTCACTCGGCGGTCGTCTCCAGGTGGCGCAACCACGCACGGAGGTCCCCGCACTGTTCGCGGGGCCTCCGTGTGGTTGCGCCTCAGTGGCTAGCTCGGGGTGATGCCGAAGCTGGCGAGGAACGCGAGATCATCCGGCTGGTCGAGGCGATACGCACCGCCGACTCCGGAGCACGTAGAGCTGAACCCGAAGGACGTGATGGCGACGACCAAGTTGGAGTTGGTGTCGTCGAACGTCGGCCCACCCGAGTCTCCGAAGCAGGTGCCGCCTCGATGAGGCCGGCCAGGGTTGTTCGAGAGCAGCACGAACGTGTCCTTCGGCGAAGCGTTCAGCGTGTTGAGCTTCACGTCGCCCTTCAGGCGCACGTCGCCGCCCTCTGACGTGAACGGACCGCTCTTCGTCAGTCCGTAGCCGACAACCTCGAAGAGGTGGTGAGGCTGGCCTTGATAGCGATCCACGTAGTCGAGCGTCGGAATCCGTCCGTACCTCGGCATCGACAGCGGCTCTTCCAAGACCACGACTCCCGCGTCATGCACGAAGAACGGTGCATCCGCGAAGTCCGGATGTGGATGCGACGTCCCTCGGTGCCACGAAGCATTGGCGTTCAACCATGCGGCACGATCGAGATACCGCTGATCGTTTTCGTCCCGACCGTAATCGGAGCTTGCCGGGAACCCGTCGAAGTGAGCGGTCTCGCTGGCGTCGAACCAGATGTCGTTGCCACCGGCCCCGCTGCCGCCGCCGGCCGTCGTCGACTCACCGTCGAGGCCGACCCCATAGGTGCAGTGCCCGGCCGTGACGACAACCGTTGCGCTGAGCATGGTTCCCGAGCAGCTGAACCAGGCACCCGGGTCGTCGAAGCGCGGATCGATCGCGTCCGCGTCGAAGAAGATGAACTCACCGACGTAGGGATGCTCCCCTGCGTCCGATTGACCGTGCGTAATGGCTCCAGCCGGAACCACGAAGACGACGAATGCGACCACGAGCGTCGCAAACGGGATAGCGACTTTTCGCATACTCCCCTCCCACTGGCACGCCTGGACCACCCAGGCATGTGCGTATTCAAGGTACCTCTCGAGCGGTTGGGCGGCTTCTGAAAACCACGCGCTACGTGCCCTGGTCCTCGTCTGAGCCGTCCCCCCTGGGATTGCTCTCGGGGTCAGGACCACGGTACCCGTGCTCTGGTTCGACGGGGTCGGGGTCAGCGGAGACCTCCAGCCCACTTGGCGATGGATCGTCGACCGCGTCCCCCAAAGGCTCGCTTCGTGACCGGGCCCTTTCCGCCAGTCTGTCCAAGTAGTCCGCTACGTCTTTCGCCTTCGCAGACAGGGCGCTCAGCACCTCGGGGGAGCGTTGCTCCGCCTCTTCCTTCAAGGATGTGAGCCACTCCTCGACCCGTCGGTCGTAGCGCTCTAGCCGCGACTGCTGGTCGCGATCCATCACACTCGGGTCAACAGTCTTCGCGCGTTCCGGTTCAGTCGGTGTCGCCACTGCAGTGCTCCCTTCTGAACAGAAGCCCCGCCTGAAGGCGAGGCTCCTGATGATCGTAATGTTCTCGTTGGTGGCTCAGGTTCGTAGGGCTCGGTTGTCGCCCCGGCGATTTGCGACGACGCGGTAGAGCGCGAGCAGGATGATCGAGCCCACGATGGCCGTCAGCCAGGTCGAGATATCGAAGAACTCGTCGAGCGGATCGGCGCCGAAGAGTGCTCCCGCGAGAAATCCGCCGAGGAGCGCGCCGACGACTCCGATGATCGCCGTGACGATGTACCCGCCGGGGTCATCCCCGGGCATGATCGCCTTCGCGACCAGACCGGCGAGGAGGCCAAGGATGATGAACGCGATGATTCCCATTGCCCGCCCTTTCTCGAGTGGTGCGGATGGGTTCCCAGTCACTCGTGATGCGAAACGCGCCTCGCCGGCCGGAGTGAGACTCGGGTAGAAGGAGGGGCGCCCCAACTGGCAGCTCCCCGGGTTGGACTCGAACCAACAACCCTCCGGTTAACAGCCGGATGCTCTGCCAATTGAGCTACCGGGGAAGGCAGCCGGCGGATTGTACCGGGCGCCCAGGCGGCGACTCCCTCGGAGGAGGGAGGCGGCCGAGGGCGAAGGTCCGCGCATGGTGGGACGCTTCGCCGTTCTCGGCGTCGCGCTGTTGCTCGGCGTCCTCGTGGGCGGGGACCAGGCGCTGGCCGCCAGCGCCCGTACAGCCGCGCTCCAGATCGGGCTGCGCGCGCATGGCTACAGCCCGGGGCCCGTCGACGGCGTTCGCGGGCCGCAGACGAGGCGGGCGCTCGTCGCGTTCCAGCGCGCGAAGGGGCTCGCCGCGGACGGGCGCGTCGGCCCCGCGACCAGGCGAGCGCTCGGTCGCCGAGGGAGCCCGCTGCTCGGCCGGCGCGAGCTGGCCGTCGGCGCGGTCGGCTGGGACGTCGCCGTGCTCGAGTTCCGCCTCCGGAGACATGGCCTCGGCGGGCGACAGATCGACGGACGCTTCACGCGCGCGACTGCGGCGGCGCTGAGCCGCTATCAGCGCCGGCACGGGCTCGTCCCGGACGGTATCGCCGGGCCGCTGACCTACCGCGCGCTCGCGCGGCGAGGTCCCGTGCGCGTGCACGTCGTGCAGCGCGGCGAGAGCTTCTTCTCGATCGCGGCGCGCTACGGCGTGAGCCCGTGGGAGCTCGCTGGCGCGAACAACGTCCCGCTGACGGACGTCATCGTCCCGGGCCAGCGCTTCGTGCTTCCCGCGCACGCTCGAGGCGTGCGGGCAGTCGGCAACCCGAGCCGGGCTGCGGTGCGCTACGAGCTCGACTACTGGTCGCGGCAGTACGGAGTCGACGCGACGCTGACGCGGGCACTCGCGTGGATGGAGTCGGGCTTCCAGCAGGACGTCGTCTCGAGCGTCGGGGCGGTCGGCGTCATGCAGCTCCTGCCCGAGACGTGGGAGTTCGTCGACACCGTCTTACTCGGCGTCCGGACGCCGCGGACGTACCAGGGCAACGTGCGCGCGGGAGTCCGCTATCTCCGCTGGCAGCTCGACCAGTTCGACGGGAACCGGCGGCTTGCGCTCGCGGGCTGGTACCAGGGAGCGCGCGCGGTCCGGCAGCGTGGCGTGTACCGAGAGACGCGGCAGTTCGTCCGGGTCGTGCTCGCGCTCTACGGCACGGTCTGATCGGCTCCCGGCCGGTGCGCCGACCTAACGCCGCCGGCGGATCAGCTCGTTCAGCGGGCGTGCGCGCGGGTCGAGTACGTTCCCGGCCTGTTCGGCCCCCGTGACGGGGAGCGCGGAGGGGTCGATCAGCCCCACCTGCGCGAGGAGCGACGCCTGGTCCCAGTAGATGTGCTCGTGCGAGACCTTGCCGCCCGCGAACCCGACGACGACGCAGAACGCGAGCCGCACGTGCTTGCCCGTCGGCGGGACTCCGGGCAGGAGCTGGTCCATCTCGATGTCGTGCGTGAACGAGAGGACGAGCTCGTCGACGACCTGATCCTCGCCGATCGTCCGCGAGACCGGCGTGATCTCCGTGTCCTGCGGCCACTTGCCGATGAAGTGGTCTCCGTAGAACCGGCGGACCTCGTCCGCTCCGACCCCGCCCGTCATCACCGGTACGTGGTTCACGTACGGGTCCTCGGTCATCGTCGCCATCGTGGCGTCGAGATCGAGGTGGACGAACTCAGCGGCGACGTGGTCGTCGAAGACGGCTGCGAGGTCTGGCTTCGTCGACATCTCGCTGCGCAACCTACCGCGTCTCGTCCGGCGGTACGACGCGATCCCGCTTGACCTCGACGGGGCGTTTGCGTTGAATCCCGACATGCTCCTCCGCGAGGTCGATTACGTGCGGCCAGCGACCTTGGAGGAGGCGATCTCGCTGCTTGGGGCTCACGAGGGCGCGAGGGCGCTCGCCGGCGGGCAGACGCTCGTGAACGTGATGAAGGCGCGCGCCGCCGCGCCCGACGTCCTCGTCGACCTCGCCGACCTCGACGAGCTGCGCGCGATCGGCTTCTCCGCCGACGGCCTGCTCGAGCTCGGCGCGATGGTCACGTACGCGCAGCTGGCCGCGTCCTCCGAGGTGGAGGTCTCGCGGCCGATACTCGCCGACGTCGCCGCCACGATCGGTGACGTCCAGGTGCGGAACCGCGGCACCGTCGGCGGCAACGTCTGCGTCGCCGACCCGACGAACCACCTGCCTCCGCTGCTCGTCGCGCTCGACGCACGCTTCACGATCCGGGGCCGCGAGTCCGAGCGCACGGTCACGGCCGACGAGTTCTTCCTCGGCGTGTACATGACGGCCGTCGGCGAGGGCGAGCTGCTCACGAAGGTCTCCGTGCCGCCGTCGCGCGGCGCCGGCGACGGCTTCTCCGGGGTCACGATCGGCGTCCACGGGACGTACATCGCGAACGCCGCCGCGACCGCGTCCGACGAGGGCGTCCGCGTCGCGCTCGGCTGCGTCGACGCGGTTCCGGTCCGTGCGACGGCGCTGGAGGAGAAGCTCGCGGGCGGCGATCTCTCGGAGCAGGCCGTGCGCGCTGCTGCCGAGGGACTCGGGGCGACGCTCGACCCGCCGTCCGACGCCCACGGCTCGGGCGAGTACCGGCGCCATCTGGCCGAGATCGCGGCGGTGCGGGCGGTGCTGCAGGCAGCGGCCGGGAGGAAGGGCGCATAGTGGCTGCCCCCGCACGCAGCCAGACGATCTCGCTCGACGTCAACGGCGAGCAGATCGAGTACGAGGTCCCGGCACGGCGCCTCCTCGTCCACTTCCTCCGCGACGACCTCGGCCTGACCGGGACGCACGTCGGCTGCGACACCGGCAACTGCGGCGCGTGCACGATCCACCTCGACGGAGAGCCGGTGAAGAGCTGCATGCTGCTCGCGGTGCAGGCCGACGGCGCGACGCTCACGACCATCGAGGGGCTCGCCCAGGACGGCGAGCTGACCGCGCTCCAGCAGGCCTTCAACGCGCACCACGCGCTCCAGTGCGGCTACTGCACGCCGGGCATGCTGATGAGCGCGACGGCGCTGCTCTCGCGCAACCCGAGCCCGTCCGAGGAAGACGTGCGCGTCGCGATCCAGGGGAACATCTGCCGCTGCACCGGGTACGTGAACATCGTCGAGGCCGTGGTCGCGGCCGGGAAGGGCGCATGAGCACGGTCACCGAAGAGACCACGACCCTGAAGAAGGGCTTCATCGGGCAGTCGATCCCGCGCAAGGAGGACCGGCGCCTCGTGCAGGGGCAGGGGACGTTCTTCGACGACGTGCGCCGACACGGCATGGGCTACGTCCACTTCGTCCGCTCGCCGTACGGCCACGCGAAGATCGTCTCCATCGACGTCTCGAAGGCGCTCGAGCTCGAGGGCGTGTACGGGACGATCACCGGCGACGAGGTCGCGATCCAGACCGACCCGTTCTTCGAGATGTCCGTGGAGCCGGGCGGGTTGATCAAGGACTACGCGCTCGCGGTCGGTCGCGTGCGGCACACGGGCGAGCCGGTCGCCGCCGTGTGCGCCGCGACCCGCGAGCTCGCGCGCGACGCCGCCGACCTGATCGAGGTCGTGTACGACGAGCTGCCGGTCCTCACCGACGCCGAGGAGTCGCTGAAGAACGAGACCGTGCTCCACGACGACGCCGGCTCGAACGTCGTCTGGTCGGGCGTGTTCGACTGGGGCGACGTCGACACCGCGCTCGCCGAGGCCGACCACGTCGTGAAGATCGAGCGCCTGCACTTCCACCGCTTCTCCTCGACGCCGCTCGAGTGCGCGGGCGCCCTCGTCGAGTACGACAAGGGCACCGGCGAATGGACGCTCACCTGCAACCACCAGATGCCCGGCGTGGGCGCGATCTGGATGGCGCCGGCGCTCCGCACCGGGATCGACAAGCTCCGCTTCGTCACGCACGACATCGGCGGCGGCTTCGGGAACAAGATCTGCCTGCACCCGCAGTACGTCGTCCTCTGCCTCATGGCGCGCAAGCTCGGGCGCCCGGTGCAGTGGACCGAGTGGCGCACCGACCAGCACACGGCGAACGCGCACGGAAACGAGCGCACGTTCCTCGACGTCGAGGTTGCGGTGAAGGCGGACGGCACGATGACGGGCTTCAAGGTGCGCGCGCTCGACGACTGCGGCGCGTTCCCGCGCTACGAGCCGCTCGGCTGCATCATCTGGGCGCAGGTGACGCCCGGGATGTACGCGTGGCGGAACATCCGCGTCGACTTCACGCAGGTGTGCACGAACAAGTCGCCGGTGTCGCCGAACCGCGGCTACTCGCGGATGCAGCACCTCTGGCTGACCGAGCGGATCATCGACGTCGTCGCCGCCGAGCTGGGCTTCGATCCCGTGGAGATCCGCAAGAAGAACTACGTGCAGGCCGAGCAGATGCCGTACGAGACGCCTAACGGGTGCGTGTACGACTCCGGCGACTACGCGGCCGCGCTCGACATCGCACTCGACCTGATCGATCACGGCTCGATCGAGGAGCGGCGGCGCGAGGCGGAGGGGCGCGGCAAGCTCCTCGGCTTCGGGATCGGCTCGACGCTCGACTCGGGGACGAACAACTTCGGCCAGTCGACGCTCCTGAACCCCGAGCTCCAGTTCTCGGGGAACAACGAGGCGGCCTCGGTCAAGCTCGACATCTTCGGCGAGGTCGTGGTCACGCTCGGCACCGTCCCGCAGGGCCAGGGGCACGAGACGACCGCGGCGCAGGTCGTGGCGGACATCATCGGCTGCTCGCCCGACCAGGTGAACGTGCGCCGCGGCCACGACACGTGGTTCAACTCCCACGCAGGGTTCTCCGGGACCTACGCGAGCCAGTTCGCGTTCACCGGCCTCGGTGCGGTGAAGGGCGCGGCGGAGCTGCTGCGGGGGGAGATGGTCGCGCTCGCCTCAGCCGTCTTGCAGGCACCTGTCGAAGCAATCGAGCTCGCCGAGGGCTTCGCGCGGATCAAGGACGGCCCGGAGGAGGCCGCGCTTCCGTTCATGGCGCTCGGCGCGATCGTGAACGCGAACAACGCCTTCCTCCCGCCCGACTTCAACCCGACCCTGAACCACCGCTACGTCTGCCGCCCGTACTTCGGAATGGTGGACACGGAGAAGAAGACCGGGCAGCTGACGCTGACGTACGCGACCCAGATCCATGCGGCCGTGGTCGAGGTCGACCCGGAGACCGGCGAGGTCGACGTCGTCGACTACGCGGCGGTCGACGACTGCGGCGTCCGCATCAACCCGCAGATCGTCGAGGGCCAGGTGCACGGAGCTACCGCACACGCGATCGGGGCGGCGCTCTCCGAGGAGTTCGTCTACGACGAGGACGGCACGCTGCTGACGTCCAACTTCTACGACTACCACGTGCCGCACGCGCTGGACATGCCGCCGCTGAAGACGGGCGCGATGGAGTCGCCGTCGCCGGTGGCGCCGCTCGGCGCGAAGGGGATGGGCGAGGGCGGCGGCGGCGGGATCCACTGCATCTGCGCCGCGATCCAGGACGCGCTCCGCGCGGCCGGCGGCGCCATCGTCCACGACAGCTGCAACCCGCCGCATAGAGTCTGGTCGATGCTGCGAGACCCCGAAGCTGCGCGCGCGAACGTCTCGGTCGAGTCGAGGTGATCGTCTCCGGCACGAAGGAGCTGCCGGCGCCGCGTCCGGCCGTCTGGTCGGTGATCTCGGAGCCGGCCGAGATGGCGAAGCTGATGCCGGGCGTGGAGAGCTTCGAGATCACGGACGAGAAGCACTGGACCGCGAAGGTGAAGGTCCCGCTCGGCCTCGGCGGTCTGAAGATGACGATCAACTTCGAAAGGCTCGAGGAGCGGGAGCCCGAATTCGCGTCCATGCGCGCGAAGGGCGAGGGAGTGGGCGCGCTCATGGACATGACGACCTCGTTCACGCTCTCCGAGGCGGGCGACATGACGTCGATGGCCTGGGAGGCCGACGTCAAGATCGCGGGACCGGTGGGCGCCATGGGCCAGCGCGTGCTCCAGCCGATCGTGAACCAGCAGGTGCAGCAGGTGCTGGCGGCGCTCGAGCAGCGGGTCTCGGAGGCGAAGGCCTGACGGACGCGGAGGTGGGCCGGAGCGAGCACATGCCGTCGTCGGCGGTGCTCAGCGCGGATCAGCATTCGATCGCCGAGGCGGTCTTTTACGCCCGGGTGCTCCGGGAGGGGATCCGGGTGGTGCACTCGGAGAACTGGGCGACGCAGGCGAAGTCGATCGAGGTGCCCGGCGAACGGGTCTTCATCCAGTCGCTGCCGTGGTTACGGCGGGAGATCATCCGGACGGGCGAGGCGCTGCTCGACGTCGCGCTCCAGATGGGGCATGCGAGCGTCACGGTGGCGGCCACGAGCGAGGACGACGCGCGCTCCGCCGTGACCCGGCTGCGCGAGCTCCTTCCCGCCCCCGACCCGTCGGGTGCGCAGGAGGTCAACGTGACCTTCTGGACGTACGGTCCGCATGGGCCCATGCCGGCGTGGCGGACGATCTCCGTCCCCGCCTGGGCCGACATCGAGGCGAACTATGCCGCCGCCACGCGCGGGGGCCTCGCCCGGCTGATGAGCGGGTTCGAGCCCGCGCACGGCGGCCAGCTCGTGCTCTGGCACGGCACCGTGGGGACCGGGAAGACTTTCGCGCTACGCGCGCTGGCCTGGGAGTGGCGCGACTGGTGCGACATCCACTACATCGTCGACCCGGATTCCTTCTTCGGCCAGCACGCCGACTACCTGATGCACGTGCTCCTCCAGTCCGAGTGGGAGGATCGCTTCACGGGGTTCGGGCCTCATGCTGTGGGCCACGGCGTGCACCAGGCCGTGCTCGACGAAGACGTGGGGCAGGTCGAGCTCGGCGACGAGGACGAAGAGCCCGGATCGCGCCGCAAGAGCTGGCGCCTCCTCGTGCTCGAGGACACCGGCGAGCTCCTCCAGCCGGACGCGAAGGCGGTCATCGGCCAGGGGCTCTCGCGGTTCCTCAACGTCGTCGACGGGCTCATCGGCCAGGGCTTGCGCGTGCTCGTGCTCGTCACGACGAACGAGGAGATCAAGAAGCTGCACCCCGCGGTCGCACGCCCGGGCCGCAGCGCCGCGAACGTCCGCTTCGACCCGCTCACCGCCGGGGAGGCGTCGAACTGGCTCAACGAGCGCGGTGTCGCCGAGACGTCGTCGCAGACGGCCTCGATCGCCGAGCTGTACGCGCGCCTCGAGGGACGGGACGTGCCCGAGCAGCCGATGGGGTTCGGGGAGTAGCTCGCGATGCCACCGCCGTTCCGGATCGGCGTCATGCAGCTGACGATGGAGCCGCTCGAGGAGATGCTCGAGTCGGCCCGCGTCATGGACGAGGCCGGGATGGACACGATCTGGCTCGCGGAGGCGTACCCGTGGTGGCGCAAGCACGGGATGGAGGCGCGCTCGTCGACGGTCGTGTCCGCGCTGATGGCGCGCGAGACCGAACGGCTGACGATCGGCTGGGGGATCATCTCGCCCTTCACGCGTCACCCGGTGCAAGTTGCCATGGATGCAAGAGTCGTCCAGGAGGCTGCGGGGCCGGGGCGGTTCCTCCTCGGGTTCGGGACCTCGAAGATCTTCCTCAACAACATCCGCTCGCAGACGAAGAAGACGCTTGGCCCGATGCGGGACGCGGTCGCGATCGTCCGCGGGGTTCTCGGCGGCGGGGCGTTCGAGTACGAGGGCGAGGCGTGGAGCGCGTCCGTTCCGGGGCTCCTCGACGAGGCGGAGACGCCGCGCGAGGTCCCGCCCGTGTACGTCGCCGCGACCGCGCCGAAGATGCAGGCGCTCGCGGGCGAGATCGCGGAGGGCTGTCTCACGCCGTCGATCACGACGCCCGCGTTCGTCCGCTACACGCGCGAGAACGTGGCCGCGGACATCGACATCGGGTGCACGATCGTCGCGTCCATTCACGAATCGGACCGGGCCGTCGGGCGGGAAGGCGCGCGGGAGATCGCGGGGATGTACCTCGCGAACAAGTTCCAGAACATCCGCGGTGCAGCGGACACGCTGCTCGACCTGGCCGAGATCGAGATGGACGAGCTCGCCCCGGTCGCCGAAGCGATGGAGCTGGGAGGACGGCTTGCGGCAAAGGCGGAAGTGACCGACTCCCTGCTCGACCGCTGCAAGCCGATCGCGGGCACGCCGAAGGACTGCGTCGCTGCGATCGAGGAGTACCGCGCCGCGGGCTGCACGCACGTCATGCTCGAGTTGTGGGGCGACCGCCGGCACGATCAGATCCGCCTCTTCGGCGAGAAGGTGCTGACACACTTCCGGGACTGATGGCAACCGTCACCGTCATCGGCCGGGCCGTCGTGCGTGTGCCGCCCGACGAGGCGCACCTCTCGCTGACGGTCGAGGCGACCCACCCGACCGCGTCGGAGGCCCTCGAGGACGTCTCCGGTCGAGGCCGGCGTCTCCTCGAGCTCTGCGACGAGCTCAGGATCGCCGCGGATCGGCGTGTCACGACGGGCGCGACCGTGAGCGCGCACGTCGAGTACGACCGCGACGGCCGCCCGCAACATCGCGGGTACCGGGCGTCGAACACGCTAGTCCTCCGCCTCGCAGATGCCGACATCGTGGGACGCGTGCTCCAGCAGGCGGTCGAGCAGGCTTCAGCTCGCGTCTCGGGCCCCTGGTGGTCGATCGCCGTGGACAACCCGGCTCACCTCGAGGCGGCTCGCCTCGCCGCGGGCGATGCGCGAGTGCGAGCAGCGGCCTACGCCGAGGCACTCGGTGGGCGGCTCGGGGCGATCACGGCGGTTCGGGAGCCGGGAACGCGCAGACCCCCGGAGCCCGAGCCGCGAGCGATGCGCATGGCGGCGGCCTCGACCGCAGAAGCCGAGGCGCCGATCGAGGCGGGTGAGCAAGAGCTGCGAGCGGCGGTCGAGGTCGAGTTCGCGCTCGAGCAGGGATGACCGACCTCGGCGCGACCGCGCAGACGTTCGCGCCGGACGTGTCCAAATGGGACGCGTGGCGGCCGGAGAAGATCGCGCGCGTCCTCGCCGCGGTGGAGATGCCGTGGTACGTCGCGGGGGGCTGGGCGATCGACCTCTTCCTCGGCGGGCAGCGGCGCGAGCACGACGATCTCGAGATCGCGGTCCCGAACCAGCGCTTCGACGAGGTCGCCGAGGCGCTCGGCGAGCTCGAGATCTGCGTCATCACAGCCTCCAACCAGGCCATGCTGCTCGCGGACGCGCGAGACCGCCTCGCCGAGACTCACCAGACCTGGGTGCGCGAGCCGGGTACGGGCCTCTGGCGCGTCGACGTCTTCCGCGAGCCCTCGGACGCCGACACGTGGATCTTCCGCCGGGAAGAGCGGATCCGGCTGCCGTTCGCGCAGGCGATCGAGCGATCCGCCGAGGGAATCCCGTACGGCCGTCCCGAGATCATCCTTCTGTACAAGGCCAAGCACTCTCAACAGGAGAAGGACCAGGGCGACTTCGCGGCCGTCCTCCCGGAGCTCGGGCCTGAGCGGCGGCGCTGGCTCGCCGAGGCGCTCGAGCTCGTCCACCCCGGACACGCCTGGATCGGCGAGCTCGCATGACCGACCTCCGAATCGACGAGGAGCGGCTCGTGGAGTGGGCGTCGCGGGCGATCGGCACCCCGAGCTTCACGGGCTCGGAGCAGGCGATGGCCGAGCTGATGGTGCAGACGTTCGCGGATCTGGGTCTCCAGGTGCAGTGGCAGCAGGTCGAGGACGGCCGCGCCAACGTGCTCGGGACGCGGCCCGGCGCCGGCGGCGGGCCGAGCCTGATGTTCAACGGGCACATGGACACGTCGTACTCCGGGCGCGAGGCGTGGCTCGCACACGTCCCAGGCTTCCAGCCGAGCGCGTTCGTCGAGGACGGGCGCCTGTACGGGCTCGGGATCTCGAACATGAAGGGCGCGCTCGCCTGCTACGTGGAGGCGCTGCGCTCGCTCGACGACGCGGGAGTGCGGCTGCGCGGCGACGTCCTGGTCGCGGCGGTGAGCGGTGAGATCGAGAAAGCGCAGTGGGCCGATGCGCAGGGCGCGGAGTTCCGCGGCTACGCGGCCGGCACGCGCCACCTCGTCACGCATGGCGGCGTCGCGGACATGTGCATCCTCGGCGAGCCGACGGAGTCGAAGGTCGTGCTCGCGCACTTCGGGTCGTTGTGGCTCCGCATCTCGACGCAGGGGCAGTTCGTGCACACGGCGTTCAGCGACGCTGGCTCGAACTCGATCCTGCGCATGCGCGAGGTGCTCGACGCCGTGCTCGAGTGGATTCCGACCTGGGAGGACGATGCCGAGAACGCCTACCGCGGCGTCGGCGCGGTCGTGAACGTCGGCGGGATCGAGGGCGGTTTCGGCTGGCGCGTGTCGCGGACGCCGCACCGGACCGACCTCTTCCTCGACGTGCGAGTGCCGCCGACGAAGGAGATGGCGGTCGCGCGGGGACAAGTGCTCGATCTCGTGCGCTCGCTCGCCGAGCGCTTCCCCGAAGACGGTGTCGAGGGCGAGGTGTACGTCACCGCGCCCGGCGCGGAGATCGCGGAGGAGCATCCGCTCGTGGGGGCGCTGGACGAGGCGCACACGGAGGTCTTCGGCTCGGCGCCGGAGCGCGACGTCACCCGCTGGTTCTCGGACGCGTCGGTGCTGACCCGGTATGGCGTGCCGACGGTCAACTACGGCACGTCGAGCGGGCTCCTGGACACGGTCAAGGGCGAGAACCTCGAGATCGACGGCCTCGTCAAGACCGCGGAGGTCTACGCGCGGGCGGCGATGAGGGTCTGCGGGGTCGCGTCGTGAGGTCGCTCGACGACTTCCTGCCCGCGTACGAGTTCGTGGAGCGGCACTCGCTCGCGATCGACGCGCCGCGCGAGCGGATCGACTCGGCGTTTCGGGCGGTCGCGATCGCGGACATCCCGATCGCGCGGGCGCTATGGTGGTTGAGGCGGCTCGGCCGGCCGACCGGTGATCTGACGAAGCCGTTCGTCTCCGGCGACCTCCCCGGGATCGTGCTGGAGGACGTCCGCGGCGAGGGGATCGTGCTGGGCCTCACAGGGCAGTTCTGGAAGATCCGCGGCGGCTATCGCGACGCCACGCGCCCGCGCACCGCCGACGAGTTCGTCGCGTACGCCCGGCCGGACATGTGCAAGGCGGTGATCGACTTCCGCATCGGTGAGGCGTCGCTCTCGACCGAGACGCGAGTCCACGTCGCCGACCCGTCCGCACGCGGCAAGTTCCGGCGCTACTGGTTCGTCATCAGGCCCTTCAGCGGGCTCATCCGGATCCTCTTCCTGCGCGCAGCGCGAAAGAAGGCGGAGGCGTGAAGCTCGTCAGGTTCGGCGACGAAGCTCGCGTGGGCGCCCTCGAAGGCGACGAGATCGCCGTCCTCGACGTCCCGACGATGCGCGACTACTTCGAGCGGGGCGGGGCAGATGAGACCGGCGAGCGCGTGGCACTCGCGGAGACCCGCCTGCGCGCGCCGATCGTTCCCAAGAAGCTCCTGCACACGGCCGGAAACTTCCGCGAGCACGAGGAGGAGTCGAAGCGCGTCGGCTGGTCGCACGAGATCGCGCCCTGGATCGTCTTCTTCCAGAACGTGGACGCGATCGTCGGCCCGGACGAGCCGGTCGTGTACCCCGAGCACCTGACCGAGGAGCTCGACTACGAGCTCGAGCTCGCGGTCGTGATCTCGAAGCCGGGGAAGTGGTTCCCGCCCGAGGAGGCATCTGCGCACATCGGCGGCTACGTGATCTTCAACGACATCACCGCGCGCGACATCCAGCGGCGCGAGATGCGCTCGGGCGTCTTCTCGTTCTGCAAGGCGATCGACACCTTCTGCCCGCTCGGCCCGTGGATCGTGACCCCGGACGAGATCCCGGACCCGCACGACCTCGCGATGGAGCTGCGCGTGAACGGCGAGGTGCGCCAGACGTCTCACTCCGGCCGGATGAGCGTGACGATCCCGGAAATCATCAGCCACTACTCGGCGCTCGGGTACTCGGCCGGAGACGTCGTGTCCACGGGCACCGTGTCCGGAGTCGCCGGGTTCTCTCCTGACGCGGCCTCGCTGTACCTCAAGCCGGGCGACGTCATGGAGGCCGAGATCGAGCGCATCGGCGTCCTCCGGAACCCGGTTGTCTCGTGGGAGGAGGCGCACGGCACGCCTGCTCCGCCGCGCGTGCGCTGGTAGCGTCACCGCGCGATGGACGACGAGTTCCGCGTCGAGGTCGAGCTCGACGACGACGAGCACGGGTATTCGATCGGCGAGCGGCTGCGGGCGCTCGACCTGGACGACGACGCGCGCGACCGGCTCGGGTCGAGCGTCCTCGTGACGCGGGACGGCTCGCGCCTGTTCCTGTACGCGGCGACCGAGCCGCAGGCGCGCGAGGCCGAGCGCGTGGTGCGGGAGCTCGTCGACGACGACGAGCTGACAGCGGATGTCGTGGTGACGCGCTGGCATCCCGTCGAGGAGGCCTGGAAGGACGCGGCACTCCCGCTGCCGGCCACGCCGGAGGAGGAGCAGGCGGAGGAGGCCGCGCGCGCTGGCGCCGAGGCGGAGGAAGCGCGGGTCGAGGGCAGGTTCGACTGGGAGGTCGTCGTCCACCTGCCGTCGCGCGGTGACGCCGTCGCGCTGGTGGAGCGGCTTGCACAGGAAGGCGTCCCGGCGATGCGCCGCTGGCGCTACGTCGTCGCCGGCGCGGTGGGCGAGGAGGAGGCGTTCGCGCTCGCCGACCGCCTGCGAGCCGAGCTGCCGAAGGACGCGGACGTCCGCGTCGACGTCGACCTCTCCGACGTCACGCGCGGCCCGCTCCAGTTCCTCCCGTTCTGATCACCGCTTGACGTGTCGCCGCCGGTGCTCTACGAGTCGGCGATCACGACACAACCGTAGGATCGCGCCGTGGCCTGGCCGCGGGACGACGCGAAGCTCGAGCGCGTGCGCGCGCTCATGGGCGAGCGCGGGCTCGACGCGCTCGTCGTGCGCGCGCCCGACAACGTCGTCTACCTGACGAACTTCTGGGGGATGAAGGGGTACGACGCGTGCGTCTTCCCGCGCGAGGGCGAGCCGGTGCTGATCTGCCTCGAGGCGTCCGAGGAAGACGCCGCGCGCACCGCCTGGACGGGCGAGGTGCGGCTCTTCCGCGGCTACGACCCCGGCGATCCGCGGCCGCCGACTGCGCGCGTGCTCGAGCTCGCGAAGGAGGTCGCGGCCGGCTACGGGAAGCTCGGGCTCGAGCTCTCCCTCGGAACGCAGGCCGCCGACCGCATGGTCGGCGAGCCGACGACCTTCACGCGCGGCTGGTTCGACGCGTTTCCCGAGGCCGAGGACGCGACTCCGCTTCTCGCCGAGGCGCGCGCCGTCAAGACCGAGCAGGAGATCGAGCGCATGCGCCTCGCGAACGACATCGCGGCCGCCGCGATGGAGCATTGCCGCCTGATCCTCGAGCCCGGGATGACCGAGGCGCAGATCGCGGCGGAGTGGGAGGGCTTCGTCCACGGCGAGGGCACGGGCTGGGAGGGGAAGGTCGAGCTCGCGCTCGGGTTCTCGCTCGTGTGGTCGGGCTCGGGCATCAGGACCTTCACGGCCACGACGTCGCGGCCGGTCGTCGAGGGCGAGCCGACGCTGTTCGAGATCTGGGTCTGCGCGGACGGCTACTGGTGCGACCACACGAAGAACCTCGTCGCGGGAGAGTTGAACGCGCGCTACCGCGAGCTCGAGCGGGCGCTGCTCGACGTGTACCAGGACGCGATCGCGTTCTCGCGGCCCGGCGCGAGCCTCGCGCGAGCTCGATCGTCGCATCCGGGCGGGCATCGACGCAATGGGCTTCCCCGGCCAGCCGTCCCATCCAATCGCGCACGGCGTCGGCGCCCGCGCGCACGAGCCGCCGTACGCGCACCAGGCCGGAGGCGGCGAGATCGCCGAGGGCATGGTTCTTGCAATCGAGCCAGGATGCTATATCGAGGGCGGCGGAGGGCTGCGCGTCGAGGACAACTTCCTGATCACGGAGGAAGGCGCCGAGAAGCTCTCGCCGTTCCCGGATGGGATCGTCCAGGCCTAGCGCAGATCGCGGACCCGCTGGATCTTGCCGCCGTCGGAGCGCGGCGCCTCGCCCGGCCCGACGAGCGTCACCGCCATCGTGCAGCCGATCGTCTCGCGAATGAGCGCGCCCACCCGTTCGCCCAGCTCGGGAGCGGCTGCGACACCGGCCTTCGGCTCCACGAGCACCTCAACCTCGTCGAGCGTGCCCTCGCGGCGGACGACGAGGCCGAAGTGCGGCGAGAGCTCCGGCACGCGCCCGAGGACGCCTCCGACCTGGCTCGGATACACGTTGACGCCGCGGATGATCAGCATGTCGTCGCTCCGGCCGACGATCGGGCCCATTCGTACGAGCGTCCGCCCGCACGCGCACGGCGCGCTCGAAAGCGAGCAGATGTCCCCGGTCCAGTAGCGGATCAGCGGGAGCGCCTCCTTCGTCAGGGTCGTGAAGACGAGGACGCCCTCCTCGCCCTCCGCGAGCGGCGCCCCAGTCTCAGGGTCGACGATCTCGGGGAGGAAGTGGTCTTCGTTCACGTGCGAGCCGGCCCGCTCCTCGACGCACTCGCCCGAGACCCCCGGCCCGATCACCTCCGAGAGCCCGAAGATGTTGGTGCAGCGGACGCCGAGGCCCGCGTCGATCTCCTCGCGCATGCGCTCGGTCCACGGCTCGGCGCCCACGACCGCGAGGCGGAGGCTGATCTCGTCCGGAGAGACGCCGCGCTCGGCGAAGGCGTTCGCGAGCGTCAGCGCGTAGCTCGGCGTGCAGGCGATGACCTCCGGGCGCAGGTCCTGGATGAGGGTCAGCTGCCGCTCGGTCATCCCGCCGGAGACCGGCACGACCGTCAGCCCGAGCCGCTCGCCGCCTCCGTGCAGCCCGAGCCCGCCGGTGAAGAGCCCGTACCCGTAGGCGTTGTGGAGCATCATCCCGGGCTTCGCTCCCGCCATCGCGAGCGTGCGGGCGTTCACACGCTCGAAGAGGTCGAGGTCGCCGGCCGTGTACGCGACGATCGTCGGCTTCCCGGTCGTCCCCGAGGAGCCGTGGATGCGCCGGAGATCCTCGCGCGGGACGGCAAGCATCCCGAGCGGGTACGTGTCGCGGAGGTCGTCCTTGCGCGTGAACGGGAGCCGTGCGAGGTCGTCGAGCGTGTGGATCTCGACGTCCGCGAGCCGCTCGCGATACAGCGGCACGCGCTCCTGTACCCGCGCGACGAGCGAGCGGAGCCGTTCGAGCTGGAGCGCAGCGAGCTCCTCCCGCGGCATCGTCTCGACGGCGGGCTCGAAGATCACGCGAGGAGTATCGCGCTCTGGATGAGATAGTCCAGGCGTGACGCTCGACCGCTCGAAGCTCTGGATCGGCGACCTCAACGAGAAGGCCCTGGAACCGCAGGCCCGGGCGACGATCGGGCTCTACGACACGACGCTGCGCGACGGCGAGCAGACCGTCGGCGTCGTGCTCTCGCCCGGCGACAAGCTCGACATCGCGACTGCCCTAGACCGGGCCGGCGTCGACCGGATCGAGGCCGGTTTCCCGCGGGTCTCCGAGGACGACCGCCTGGCCGTCGAGCTCATCGTCGGCGCCCGGCTCGACGCCGAGATCTGGGGCTTCGCGCGCGCGGTGCAGGCGGACGTCGAGGCGCTCGTCGCGCTGGGCGTGAGAGCGGCCGTCGTCGAGAGCCCGATCTCAGACGGCAAGCTGGCCGCCCTCGGGGTCTCACGCGAGGCGATGCTCGAGCGGATTCGCGCAGCGGTGTCCTTCGCGGTCGGCGAGGGGATCACGGTCGCGTTCTTCGGCGTCGACTCGACGCGCGCCGACCTCGAGTTCGTGCGGGTCGCGTACGAGACTGCCGTCGAGGCGGGCGCGGCCGAGGTCGCCGTCGTCGACACGCTGGGAATCGCGAGCCCGGAGGCGGCCGCATTCCTGGTGAACGAGGTCGTGGAGCGGCTCCATTACGAGATCCCGGTGCACTGGCATGGGCACGACGACTTCGGGCTCGCGACGGCAGCGGCGGTCGCCGCGGTACAGGCCGGCGCGACCTGGGTGCAGGGCACGGTCAACGGGATGGGGGAGCGGGCCGGGAACGCCGACCTCGTCGAGGTCGCGCTCGCGCTCGAAGCCTTGTACGGGATTCCGACGCGCCTGAAGCTCGAGCAGGCGCGCGAGCTCTCCCAGCTCGTGCAGCGGCTCGCAGGTACTCCATTGCCGCCGTGGAAGGCGGCGACGGGCGACAACCTCTTCACCCGCGAGTCGGGCGCGGTCGCCGCCCAGTTCCACGATCCGCCCGCGATCGAGCCGTACGCGAGCGGAGGTCGTCGGGGCAGAGCGCGGGATCGTGCTCGGCAAGAAGAGCGGCCTCGACTCGATCCGGATCAAGGTGCAGGAGCTCGGGCTCGACGTGGAGGAAGAGCGCTTCGCGGAGCTGCTCGAGGCGGTCAAGGAGGCCGGCACGAAGAAACGCGGGCTCGTGTCCGACGCCGAGCTTCGCAAGCTCGTGAACCGAAGGCGCGGCGGTGCCGCTATTGACTGACATGGAGCCGCGGGCGATACTCGGCCGCATGGTGGGTGACGGGGGGACGCCCGGCGTGCGGCTCCGGCGCCGGTGACGGGCGCCTCGAGCCAGAGTGATCGATCGGATCTGCATCGTCGGCGGCGGAGTGATCGGGAGCCTCTTCGCCGGGCACCTCGCTCGCGTGTGCGACGTCTCCGTCCTGACCCGGCGCCAAGAGCATGCCGCCGCCCTGGAGGCGGAGGGGCTACGCGTGAGCGGGAAGAGCGAGCTGCACGCGCGCGTCCGGGCCTCGGTCGACCCGAAGGACCTTCCTCCCTTCGATGTCGGGATCGTGGCGACGAAGGCCGCGGGCCTGCGAGGAGCGGCGGCAGCCCTGCAGGGGCACTTCCCGGAGGCGACGATGATGACCGTCCTGAACGGCCTCGGGGCCGAGGAGATCGTGCGCGAGCACGGTGACTGGCCCATCGTCTCGGCGGTCACGTTCATGAGCGGCACGCGGCACTCGGACACCCACGTCGAGTACATCCTCGACACCGAGACCTGGCTGGGGCCGTACGAGGACACGCCGTTCGAGCACGTGCGGGAGATCGCGGACACGATCGTGGCGGCCGGGCTGAAGGCCGAGGCGCTCCCCGACGTCCGGCCCGCGCAGTGGTCGAAGCTCGTCTTCAACGCGGCCGTGAACCCGGTCGCCGCGCTGACGGGGCTGCCTCACGACCCGCACTTCGCGGCCGAGGACGAGCCGACGGGTCTCGGGCACCTCGTCCACGGCCTCGTCGACGAGGGAAAGGCAGTCGCCCGCGCGGCCGGCGTCGAGCTCCACGACGACCCGTGGGAGATGAACGTACTCGCCACGAAGCGCGGATCGGCGCACTACCCGTCGATGCTCGAGGACGTCGACGAGCGCCGGCCTACGGAGATCGAGCTGATCACCGGCTCGGTCGTGCGGGAGGCCGAGCGGCAGGGCGTCCCCGTACCGCTGCACACGGCGCTGTACGCACTCGTCACGGCGAAGGAGGCATCGTGGTCCTGAGCCGTCGGACAACCCGGAAAGGCAGGCCATCCAACCCCAGGAGGACGCAATGACTCGAGCAACGAAGGCGGTGCTCACGCTGACTGCGGTCGCCGTCGTGGCCGCGGCCGTGGTAGCCGTGGGCAGCGCGACGCCACAGCAGGGCGCAGACCGTCATGATCGGGTACGCGTACGACGGGAGCGGGAGCATGTCGCCGTTCGACGGGCCGGCGCTCGCGACGGCGAAGACGAGCATCGCGCAGATGAACAGGAACAGCGCGATCAAGCTGCGGCTCCTGACGTGCAACACGCAAAAAACAAGGCGGCGATCGCGAAGTCGTGCGCGTCGAAGCTGCTGGGCCAGGGCGCGGACATCATCATGACCACCTGCGACGTCGATCTCGCCGCGCCGGTCGTCCAGGAGTCGATCAACCGTGGCAAGCTGACCGTCGCGCCGTGCATCGGCACCGACCAGATGGGCCCGAAGCGCTTCGGCGCGAAGGGACGGCTGGCGTTCTCGTACGGGAACGTCGCCCAGGACGAGGGCTCGGCGATGGCCGAGTTCGCGTGGAGGCGCGGCTGGCGCAGTGCGTCGCTCGCGACGGACACGGTGATCGTCTACTTCCGGAACGTCGTCCAGGCGTTCGAGAAGCGCTGGCGCCAGCTCGGCGGCAGAGTGGTCACGAAGGAGACGTACCAGTCGGCGGGCGGCAGCCCGGCCTCGTGGCAGAACGTCGTCACGCGGCTCAACTCGAAGCGAACGGACGTCATCGTGACCTCGACTGCTGCGGCGTTCGGGGCGCAGGTGCCGATCCTCAACGGGCTCCGGACGCTCGGGAACAGTACGCCGGTCCTCAACTCGTGGGCCGGTGACGGGAACTACTGGTACGGCAGCGACGAACCCGAGGGTCACGAACTACTACTACGTGACGTTCGCGTCGGCGTTCGGGGACGATCCGGTCAAGGCCGTGAACCAGCTCGCGAAGCGGAACAAGGCGGCGATCGCGAAAGCGGGGAATGACGGGCGGCTTCATCACGGGCCCGGCTGCGATCGACGGCATCCTCGTCGCGTTGCGCCGCGCGAACGGGTCGACCAACGGCCAGCGGCTGGCCGCGGCGATGGAGAAGTTCAAGAACGTCAACACCCTCTCCGGCAGGGTGAGCTTCTCGCGGACGCTGCACACGGTCTACGGCCGCACGTACCGCGTGATCCGCGTGCAGAACAACAAGCCGCGAGTCATCACCACCGTCAAGGCGAAGGTCGTCCCGAAGATCTGACCGGCGCCTCGCACGACGCAGAGCCTCGACGAGAGGACACGAGGCGGCCCGGGGCGACGCTCCGGGCCGCCTCGGTCTGGCGTGCGTTCGAAGGCATCCAGGCGCTGCGGGACGTCACGCTCGAGCTGCACCGGGGGGAGATCGTGGGGCTCATCGGCCCGAACGGCGCCGGCAAGTCGACGCTCGTCAACGTGCTCACCGGGTTCGATCTCCCGGACGAGGGCGTCGTCGAGCTCGAAGGCCGCGACATCACGCGCTGGAGCCCGCACCGGCGCGGGCGGCACGGCCTCGCGAGGACGTTCCAGCACAGCCGCTCCTTCCGCGAGCTGACCGTCCGGGAGAACGTCGAGGTGGCCGCCATGGGGTCCGGAGCAAGCCCCCGCGCGGCCCGTCGCCGCGCGGACGGCCTGCTCGATCAGCTTCGGCTGGCGGCGTACGCCTCCGTTCGAGCCGGGTCTCTCGCCCACGGCGACGAGCGGAGGCTCGGGGTCGCGCGGGCGCTCGCCACCGAGCCGAGGTTCGTCCTCATGGACGAGCCCGCGGCCGGCCTCCCCGAGGCGGAGGTGCCCGACTTCGCCGAAGTCGTGCGCTCGGTTCGCGACGAGCACGACGCGGGCGTGTTGCTCATCGACCACAACATGGCCCTCGTGATGGACGTGTGCGACCGGATCCAGGTGCTCGACCACGGCGCGACCCTTGCCGCGGGGGCGCCGCGCGAGATCCGGGCCAACCTCGACGTGGCCGCCGCCTACCTCGGCGAGAGCGCCGTGCACGAGGGCGCGGGATGAGCGCCGCGCTCACCGTCTCCGAGCTCGACGTCTCGTACGGCCCCGTCGCCGCGGTGCGCGGCGTCTCCCTCACCGTCGAGGCGGGCGAGATCGTCGGTCTCATCGGGCCCAACGGCGCCGGGAAGTCGACCACGCTGCACGCGATCGTGGGCCTCGTCCAGCCGCGTCGAGGCGACGTCCTGCTCTCGGGCACGTCGCTGCGCGGGAAGGCGCCGGAGGCGATCGCCCGCCGCGGCGTCGCGCTCGTCCCCGAGGGCCGCCGTCTCTTCGCGGAGCTCACCGTGGACGAGAACCTCAGGCTCGGGCTCGCCGCACGCCGGTCCGACGGCGGCTCGGCCGCGGACGCGCTCGCCGAGGTGTACGCGCTCTTCCCGATGCTCGAGGAGTTCCGGCCCCGGCACGCGGGCGCGCTCTCGGGCGGTCAGCAGCAGCAGCTCGCCATCGCTCGGGCCCTCGTCGCCAAGCCGAGCGTCCTCCTGCTCGACGAGCCCTCCCTCGGGCTCGCCCCGACGACCGTCGACCTCGTGTTCTCGACCCTCGCGGCGATCCGCGACCGCGGCCTCGCGATCCTCCTCGTCGAGCAGCGGGCGCAGCGGACCGTCGCGCTCGCCGATCGCACGCACGTCCTCGCGAACGGCGAGCTGCGGCTCGTGCTCACGCCGAAGGACGCCTCCGACACCGATCGCATGATCGCCGCGTACCTCGCGTGAGCCCGATGCTCGCCAGCGCGCTCACGGACTTCCTGCGCGACGCCGTCGATCTGCAGGTGCAGGCCGACGCGATCGGCCTCGGCGCGATCTTCGCGCTCATGGCGGTCGGGATCGGGCTCGTCTTCGGCGTCCTCCGCCTCGTGAACTTCGCGTACGGCCAGCTGATCATGGCGGGCGGGTTCGCGCTCGCATTCGCGTCCGAGCGCGGATGGCCCGTCGCGGCCGGGATCGCGCTCTGCTTCGCCGTCGTCGTGGCGCTGTCGCTCGCGATGGAGCGCGTCGTCTTCCGGCCGCTGCGCGGCCAGTCCCCGGCGGTGATGCTGACCGCGACCTTCGCGATCGCGTTCCTGCTCCAGTCGATCGCGTTGCTCTGGTTCGGGCCGCTCGGGAAGACCGCAACCTCACTCACGGAGCTGAACCAGCCGGTGTCGATCGGCTCGGTCGAGGTGCGGAAGATCGCGATCGTCGCGATCGCGACCGCGGTCGTCTCGCTCACGCTCCTCGTGCTCCTGCTCAACCGCACGTCGATCGGCCTGCACATGCGCGCGGCCGCGCTCGACTTCCCGACCGCGAGGCTCGTCGGCGTCCGCGCGAACATGGTCAGCGCGGTCGCGGTCGTCCTCGCCGGCCTGCTGGCGGCGACGGTGGCCGTGCTCCTGACCGTTCAGTTCCCGACCGTGACGCCGACCTTCGCGTTGCGGGAGACGATCATCGTGCTCGCGGGTGTCGTCGTCGGCGGGATGAACCGGCTGCTCCCCGCGACCCTCGGCGGGTTTGCCATCGGCTACGTCTCGGGCGTCCTCGGCGGCGCGCTGCCGACGAACCAGAGCCAGTATCTGTCGTCGTTCCTCTTCCTGCTCGTGATCGTCGTGCTGCTGCTGCGGCCCGAAGGGCTGTTCACGCGCGGCGGCCGGGTCGTGGAGCGCGTATGAGGGTGCCGAGCTCGCTCGTCCAGCTTGCCGGGCCTGCGGGGCTGGTCGTCGTCGCCGCGCTCGTGGGCACGACGGTCTCGCGCTCGACCGAGATCTACTTCATCAACACGCTCGTCATGGTCGCGATGGTCGTCGCGCTGTACGTCTTCGTCGGGAACTCGGGCGTGCTCTCGTTCGGGCACATCAGCTTCTTCGCGGTCGGCGCGTGGACTGCGGGGGTGCTCTCGGTGCCGGAGGCGGAGAAGCCCGCGTTCATGCCGTATCTCTTCGGATTCCTGCGCGACACGACGGTCGGAAACATCCCGTCGCTCGTGCTCGCCGCGGTTGCCGCCGGCGTCTTCGCGCTGCTCGTGGGGCTGCCGCTGATGCGCCTCTCGGGCCTCGCGGCCGGGATCGCGACGTTCGCCGTCCTCGAGATCACGAACAACGTGCTCCGCTACTACGAGAAGGTCGGGCCGGGGCTGAACACGTTCTCGTCCGTGCCGGAGACGACCGACCTCCAGCAGGCGGCGCTGGGAGCGCTCGTCGTCATCGTGATCGCCTTCGCGTACCAGCGGAGCCGCTTCGGGCGTCAGCTGCGGGCTGCGCGCGAGGACCCCGCCGCGGCGCGGGCCGTGGGCGTCTCGATCTATCGCCAGCGGCTGGGAGCGTTCGCCCTGTCCGGGTTCCTCGCGGGCCTCGCGGGAGGGCTGTACGTGCACTTCATCCCGCTCCAGGTCGACGGTGTCTACCTCGACCTGACCTTCATCACGCTTGCGATGCTCGTCATCGGTGGCGCCACTTCTCTCTGGGGCGCGGTCGTCGGGGCGCTCGCGGTGAGCGCGCTCGACTCGGTGCTCGCGAACGCCGAGACCGGCATCGAGGTGCTCGGCCGCTCGTTCGACGTACCGGCGGGGACCCGGATCGTCGTCGTCAGCGCGCTCATGGCCATCGTTCTGATCCTCCGGCCGAGCGGGCTGACGGGCGGGAAGGAGCTCACCGGCGAGTCGCTGCGGCGGCTGCGGCCGCGGCCTGCCCCGGCGGAGGCGGTCGAGTGAGGGTCTGCGTCGTCGGGTGCGGGGCGGTCGGCTCGCTGTTCGCGGCGAACCTGGCGCAGCTCGAAGACGTCGAGGTGTGGGCGTACGACCTCGACCGCGCGCACGTCGACGCGATCAACGCGGACGGGCTCCGGCTCGTGGGCGCCGGCGAGGTCGTCGGGCGCGTTCGTGCGACTGCGGACGCGCGAGAGCTGCCGGCGTGCGACTTCGGGATCGTGGCGACGAAGGCGATGCACACGGAGTCGGCGATCTCGTCCACCGCGGAGGCTTTCGCCGGGGGCGCCGTGGCGTCGGTGCAGAACGGCATCGGGAACGAGGAGGTGCTCGCGCGGCACGTCGCGCGCGTCATCCGCGGCACGACCTTTCCGGCGGGGAAGATCCTCGAGCCGGGCGTCGTGCAGTGGGACGTGAAGGGCGACACCGTCTTCGGCCCGTTCGAGCCGGCTCCGGCCGGCCACCGCCGAGATCGAGCGCCTCGCGGACGCGTGCACGCGCGCCGGGATGCCGACCGAGGCCGTCCCCGACGCCCGCCCGGCGCAGTGGCGCAAGGTCGTCTTCAACGCGGCCACGAACCCGATCGGCGCGCTGACCGGCCTCACGCACGGGCGCGTCTGCGAGCGGCCTGACCTCCGCGCCCTCGTGTCCACGCTCGTCGACGAAGGGAAGGCCGTCGCGGCGGCGCAGGGAGTCACGCTCGACGCCGACCCGGAGGAGCTGATCGACCACGCCGCCCGCAGGGACGTCGCGTACGACCACAAGGCGAGCATGCTTCAGGACGTGGAGGCGCGCCGCGCGACCGAGATCGACTACCTGAACGGCGGCATCGCGCGGTTCGGGCGCGAGCTCGGCGTCCCGACGCCGCTGAACGACGCCGTGACGCAGCTCGTCAAGGCGCTGGAAGACTCCTGGCGATGAACGCCGAGCTGGAGCGTCGCCACGCGAACGTCCGCGCAGCCATGGGCGAGCACGAGCTCGACGCGCTCGTCGTCTCCGGGAGCGAGTACTCGGGCTTCGAGGGCGCGGTGACGTATCTCTCCGGGTTCCAGATCGTGCACCGCTACGCGTACGTGGTCGTCCCCGCGGACGGCGACGCGTTCGTCGTCTTCCCGAGCGAGGCGCGCTACGTCGGCGAGCACGGGACGGCCGAGCTCGAGCAGGTCTTCCACGACCGGCCGGGCGAGCACATCGCGGATCGCGCGCGCGGAGCGGGGTGGAGGCGGGTCGGCGTGTACGGGCTCGACTACGTCATGCCCGTGCGCGACTACGGGGCGCTCGAGAGCCTCGAGCTCGTCCCGTTCGACGTCGAGCTCGACCTCGCCCGCGCGGTCAAGAGCGAAGCGGAGCTCGAGTCCGTGCGCGACTCCGTGCGGATCAACGAGCGCGGGTTCGAGGTCTTCCTCGAGGCCTACGCGCCTGGGAAGAGCGCGGCAGAGGTGATGGCCGCGGCGGAGCGGTGGTTCGTCGAGGAGGGCTGCGGGCGCCTGACCATGAACATGGTGCTCACGGGGACCGACGCGTTCGCGCGGCCGGAGTTCAAGATCGCCCGGCGCGACGAGCTGCTCGGCGAGTTCGTGCTCCCGTCGCTCGAGGTTGCCGGGCCGGGAATGCACTGGGTCGAGGTCTCGCGCGCGGTCGCCTCGCGCGGGGCGACGCTGTCCGACGACACCCTCCGGATGCTCGCGGCCTACGTCGAGCACTTCGAGGTCGCCCGAGATGCCCTCCGCCCGGGCGCGACCTGTCACGACGTGCATCGCGCCGTCTCGGCCGGCTTCGTCGAGCGCGGCTACCACCTCGGCCACGTCACCGGGCACTCGATCGGGATGACTATGATCGAGCACCCGAAGCTCGGAGAAGGCGTCGAGGTCGAGCTCCGCGAGAACATGGTCTTCTCGCTCCACCCGCACGCGATCGCGGCGAACGGGGAGGGCTGTCTGTACATGCAGGAGACCTGGCTCGTCACCGCGGACGGGGGCGAGCCGCTGTCCAGCCTTCCCATGCAGGTCTTCACTCCTTGAGTCGCGCGCGAGAAGGTGGACGCCGGGTGGTTACAATCGGCGTGTGAGCTGGCCGTGGCTCCTCGTGCTCATCCTCGCGGCCGCACTCCTGGTGGCGGTGGAGTGGCCGCGGGTTGCGAAGCGCTTCGGCGCCGACGCGCGCCGTGAGCGCAGCCGCAGTCGGCGGAAGGCGCGGCTCCGGGTCGTCCCGACCGAGGACGAGGAGAGCGACGAGTTCATCCGTTCGGTGCAGAGCGACCTGGACGCTCTCCCGACGATCGAAGAGCGGGACAGGAAGACCTAGTTGTGCGCAAGATCGGGATTCCGCTAGCGCGGAATCCCGATCGCGCGGAAGCAGACCCCTTCATGGGGTGCCCGAGTAGCTCAGCTCTTCGGGGTGTGAAGTCGCCTGCCGGTCCTGGCTGCCGCAGGCCTCTACGCTCTCTCCCCGTGCCCGAGGGCGACTCGATCCACCGTGCCGCCGCCCGGCTTCGCTCGCTTGTCGGCGACCGGATCGAGGCCGAGAGCCCGAATCCGCGCGGGCTCGCGACCGGTGTCGCGCGGGTCGTGGACGGACGCGTGCTCGAGAGCGTCGACGCCGTCGGCAAGCACCTGCTCCTCCGGTTCGAGGGCGGCGTCGTGCTCCGAAGCCATCTGCGGATGAGTGGGCGCTGGCGGGTCGATCGGCGCGGGGAGTCGCGACGCGGGCTGCCGTGGCTCGTTCTCCGCGGGCAGGAGTTGGAGGCGACGCAGTGGAACGGCCCGGTGCTGACGCTCGAGCAGCGCTCGGTTGCGCGGCTCGGCCCGGATCTGCTGGCGGACGAGACCGAGGTTGCTGCCGTGGTCGAGCGCTTGCGCCGTGCCGATCCGTCACTCCTCGTCGGCGAGGCGCTCCTCGACCAGCGGCTCGTGGCAGGGATCGGGAACATGTGGCTCGCCGAGACCCTGTGGCACGCCCGCGTCTCTCCCTGGCGACGCCTCGACGAGGTCTCGGGCGAGGAGTTGACAGAGGCGCTGACGTGGGCGCGAGAGCACATGCGGGCGTCCGTCACCGGAAGCCGCACGCCGACAGCCGTCTACCGCCGCCCGGGCCGTCCGTGCCCGCGCTGCGGGACGCCGGTGAGCTCCCGCGGCCTCGGCGACCACAACCGCACCGTGTACTGGTGCAGCACGTGCCAGCCGCCGAGCTGATCTAGCGAATTCGGAACGTGGTCGTCAGGACCCGCGTGTTCGGGAGGATGCGGGCGACGTTCTCGGTGTTCTTCGTCTCCTGGTAGTCGGAGACCTCGAGCCGCAGGCGGTGCGTTCCCGCGCCGAAGCCGCCCGTCTGCACGCGGATCTCGTCGCCGCGGTACGTCGCGCGCACGCTGTCGCCGTCGATCGACGCCCTGATCGAGTCCGCATAGATCCCCGAGCCCGCGTCGGTCGCCGCGACGAGGAGCGGGGCGGCGCGGTCGATCGTACGGGAGCCGACTCGAAGCCTCGGCGGCGCGGTGTCGTTCACCCAGAACCGGAACGTGAACCGCCCGGCGCCGGCACGCGTCGCGCTGTCGAACACGATCGCATACTCGCCGCGGCGCGGTGCGAGGGCCGCCGCCGCCGGCACGGGCAGTCGGAAGTCGTCCCCGTACGGGTTGTGATGAACCGGCAGCCCCGCGTAGCCCGTGAGGCGGTTCTCGTCGATGCCGGCGACGACGCGCGGCTCCACGCCCGAACCGCTGCTGGTGACGACGACGCCGAAGTTCGCGATGCGCCGCCTGACGACGAAGCGATAGACGAGCTCCGGGCCGCGAAGGTTCGTCGTCAGGCCGAGGCCGCTTGGATTGTCCGGATACCGGTAGCGCGTGACGAGGGCGGGCCGCCCCTGGGTCGTCGCGCGCGTCACGCCCGGCGCTCGGAGCACGAGCAGCTTGTGCCGGGCGAGCCTCCGGGTGGTCACGCGACCCCAGAACGGAACTCTGCGCAGGTCGGCACCGCGGCGGAGCGTGACGTACCCCGAGAGATCTCCGTCGCGCGTCCCGGGCGCGACCCTGACCCTGTACCGGAGCTGACCGGGGACCGAGATCCGCGAAGCGCCGAGGACGAGCGAGGCGCCCTTCGGTGCGCTCAGCCTCTCGAGGCCCACCGTCCACGTCCCGGCACCGCCGCCCGCGTCGCGCAGCCGGATGCTCTTGCTTCTCACGACGCCCCGCTTCGCCAGCAGCCCGAACGAGAGGGACGCCGGCTCCGCGAACAGCAGCGGCCGGTCGGCGGCCGTCAGCGAGACGACGCCGCCACCCTGGAACGACGGCCCGACGCGCGCTCCGCCCGCACTCCGGGCGTTGAGCCCGGTCTGGACGAGCGCCGACTTCACCTGCGCGACCGTCCACGCGGGGTGCCGCTGCACGAGCAGCGCCGCCGCACCGGCGACGTGCGGCGACGCCATGCTCGTCCCCGAGAGGCCGCCCCAGCCGCCGGGCACGCTCGAGAAGACGTCGACACCCGGTGCCGCGACGTCCGGCTTCAAACGGAGCGACATCGTCGACGGGCCGACCGCGGAGAAGTCGGCGAGGCGCCTCGACGCTCCCGCGATGTCCACGGCGGCGACCGTGATCGCGCGCGCCGAGTTCGCCGGAGAGTTGATCGAGCCCGCGCCCGTGTCGTTGTGGTCGTTCCCCGCGGCGACCACCGGAACGACGCCCGCTCGTGCGGCTGCGTCGAGCGCGAGCGCGACGATGTCGCGGCTCGGCTCGATCTCAGGCTCGCCGAGCGAGAGGTTGATCACGTCCATCCCGTCCCGGACAGCTGCCTCGATCGCGGCGACGAGCTCCGGCGAGTTCCCGTTCGGGCTCAGGCCCGAGTCCGTGCGGACGAGCGCCCTGTAGTTCCCGATGTACGCGCGCGGGGCGATTCCCGAGAGCGTCGCGCCCTCGGCCCGCGTTGCCGGGTTCCCCGCGGCGATGCCCGCGACGTGCGTGCCGTGGCTCGACTCGTTGCCGTCGAACGCGAGGCGAGCCGCCTGCGTCTTCGCGGTCGGCGGGGCGAACGCGCGCGCGACGATCACCTTCGCGCTCGTGAACTGCGTCTGGCCCTTCGGGAAGCCGGCCGGCATCGTGTACCCCGCCGGGTCGAGGAACGGGTGCGTGTTGTCGACGCCGCTGTCGATGATCCCGATCTTCACGCCCTGGCCGGCGGTCGAGAGCCCTGCGCCCCAGAGCGCGGACGCCCCGATCTGCTGCGGGGTCGAGTCGAGCTCAGGCCCATACGCGCTGGAGGAGAGGACATCGCGGACGCCGGCGAGCTTCCGCAGTCGCGGCACCTGCTTCTCGGGCAGCACGACCGAGAGCCCGTTCGCGACGAGCTCGTAGCGCCACTGGACGCGCGCCCGCGGCAGCTTCCGAGCGAGATCCGCGCGGAACGCGCGCTGCTCGGCCCGGAGCTCGGCGCGCCCGAGGGGTCGCCGGCGAGCGACGGCGACTCGAGCAGGACGACGACGTGCGCGGCGTGGGCGGTTTCGGCGCCCGCCGGCACGCGTTCGACCCGCGCCGAGCGCGAGGACGGCCAGAACCAGGCCGAGGATTGCCGCTGCGCGGATCATCGAGGAGTGAGACGTCCCGGAGCTAGAATCGGACGACCGCGCGGATGTGGCGGAATTGGTAGACGCGCACGGTTCAGGTCCGTGTGTCCGTAAGGACGTGGAGGTTCAAGTCCTCTCATCCGCATCGATGCAGTGTGCATGCGCGCCGGTTGCGCGCGGATTCAGCTGTTCAGCGCCGCCAGCACGTCGTCCGCGTGCTCGGCGGGCTTCACGCTCCGCATGATCTTCGCGACGTTTCCGTCCGCGTCGATGACGAACGTCGAGCGCTCGACGCCCATGTACTTCTTGCCGGCGTACTCTTTCTCGACCCAGGAGTCGTAGGCCTCGGCGACGCCGTGCTCCTCGTCCGCTAGGAGCGTGAAGGGCAGCGAGTACTTCTCCCTGAACTTCACGTGGCTCTCGGGGCTGTCCGGGCTTACGCCGAGCACGACGGCGCCGCTGCGCTGGAACTCGCCCCACGCATCGCGGATCCCGCAGGCCTGGGCGGTGCAGCCGGGCGTGTCGTCCTTGGGATAGAAGTAGAGGACGACGGGTTTCCCACGGAGCGACTCGAGCGAGACCTGCTCGCCGGAGTCCGACGTGAGCGTGAACTCAGGAGCTGGGCTTCCTTCCTCGACCAAGGTGCCTCCGTTCGTCGTGATCGCTTCAAGACGGTAGCCATCCTTCGCGGTACGCCGTCCGCTCCTCCGGCCCCCAGCGGGCGTAGGCGTCGTCCGGCTTCGACGTCTCTTCGAGCACGCTCGCGTCGTACTTCGCTGCCACGTCGTTCACCGCATAGACGACCTCGAAGCCGTTCGCTCGGCTACCGGTCATGACGATCACGCACGGCCCGTCACCGGCGCCGACGAAGGTGTGCCTCGTCCACGGCGGGCAGTGGACGAAGTCCCAGGCCTGCAGTCGGCGCTCCTGTCCTTCGATCACGAGCACGCACTCGCCGGAGACGACGAGGAAGTCCTCCTGGCCGCGCTCGCCGTGGTAGATGCCCCGCTGGCCCGGCGACAGAACCTGGATGCGGAAGCCGAGCTCCTTCCACTCCTGGCGACCTTCGAAGTCGGTGTCCTGCCCGCGCTCCTCGCTTCGGATCCACGATGCGTCCCGCGCGTTGAGGACGAACCAGCCCTCGCTTTCGACCACGAGCCCGACGTCGGTCTTCTTCAGCTGTGCCTCGGGAACGGAGTGAGTCAAGACATGACCTCGGGCGAAGCGGGTGCCGGCTTTCCCTCCTCGACCATTCCGCGCATCGTAGTTCGCGTCATCCTCCGAGCGACTAGCATCGAGCCGCCGTGATCACCTCGGTCCATCTCCTCATCTACTCGGATGACCCCGAGACGACGCGGGCGTTCCTTCGCGATGTGCTCGGTTGGGCGTTCGTCGAGGAGCCGGCCGCGCCGGGCTGGCTCATCTTCAAGAGTGGGCCGAGCGAGCTCGGGGTGCACCCGACGCATCAGTCGTACGAAGGAGTCACGTACGACTACCCTCGGCACCATTCGATCTCGCTGATGTGCGACGACCTCGCCGGAACGATGGCGGAGCTCGAGAGCAAGGGGGCCGAGTTCGCGGGGGACGTCGAGGAAGAGCCCTACGGGCTCACCGTGATGCTGAAGGTGCCCGGAGGTGCAGACGACATCATGCTCTACGAGCCGCGACACCCGAAGGCGTACGACCTCTAGGTCGAGATGGTTGCGCTCCATGTCGCTCTCGGGGTCGCGGTCGTGGCCGTTTGCGTCGGCGCGGCGGTTCTCGGCTTCGTCTCGTACCGGCGGAGAAGCGCGGGCGCCACGGTCTCGCACGCTCTCGCGCTCGCCCAGACCGCGCTCATCGCGCAGGCCGCGGTCGGCCTGCTCCTGCTCTCGGACGGGAAGCGCGCGCCGGATCGGCTGCACTACGCGTACGGCGCCTTCGCGCTGGGAGTCGCGCTCGCGCCCTGGTTCTACGCGCCCGAAGCCGGCCCTCGGAGGCTGCTCTGGTTCGCGGGGACGACCCTGCTCGCGGGAGCGCTCGCCGTGCGGGCGTACATGACCGGCTCGTGAGAAGGCTCTGGGACCGGATCCCGCCGCTCGCGCGCGGCCTCGGGATCGTCGCGCTGATCGCGGTCATAGTCGTCTTGCTCCAGCTGCAGGCGGTGGTCGCGACCGTGGGCGGGCTCCTCCAGATCGCGTTCTTCCTCGCCATCGCGTTCTTCCTCTTCCTCCTGTGGCGCGAGCGGCGAGGCGACTTCGAGGCGTGGTCGGAGTGGAACCGCAGGCTCTTCTACGCAGCGATCGTCCTGGCGGTGACCGCGATCGGCCTCTTCATCGGCTGGGGTCTCCCCGGGGACCGCGACGCGCTCGCGTTCGTGGGCACGCTCGCCGCCTGCGCGTTCGTCGTCTTCCGCACCTGGCGCCTCGAGCACCGGTACTGACTCCTGGACCCTCGGGGCTACGCTAGCCGCGAGATGGGAACGGAGCTCCAGGAGAAGCTGAAGACGCTGCCGCGCGGGCCGGGCGTGTACCTCTTCCGCGACCGCGAGGGCGACGTCATCTACATCGGCAAGGCGAAGACGCTGCGCACGCGCGTCCGCAACTACTTCCAGCGCGGGGACACTCGCTCGGGGATGGTGCAGCTCGTCGGGAAGATCGCCGACGTCGAGGTGATCGTGACCCGCAACGAGGCCGAGGCGCTGCATCTCGAGCAGAACCTCGTGAAGCGCCACCGGCCGCCGTTCAACATCCGGCTCCGCGACGACAAGTCGTTCCCGTACATCGCGGTGACGCTCGAGGACGAGTACCCGCGGGTCATGTTCACGCGCGAGCGGCACCGCCGCGGGACGGTCTACTTCGGGCCGTACGCGAACGCGAAGAAGGTGCGCGAGACGCTCGACGTCCTCAACCGCGTGTTCAAGTTCCGGCCCTGCGAGGGGCCGCGGCCGGGGCGGCACTCGGGGATCCCGTGTCTCGACTTCCACATCGACCGCTGCTTCGCGCCCTGCGTCGGGGAGATCTCCCAGGACGACTACGCGGAGGTCATCGACGGCGTGGTCGGCTTCCTGTCCGGCGACACGAAGCCGATCCAGCGTGAGCTCGAGACGCGGATGCGCGAGGCTGCGGAGGACGAGCGCTTCGAGGAGGCGGCGCGCTACCGGAACCGGCTCTTCTCGATCCGGCACCTCGCCGAGCGGCAGGCGGCCGATCAGCGGGCGGTGGGGACGGTAGATGTCATCGGTATCGCAGTCGTGGGAGAAACGGCCGCCGTGCAGATCTTCCCGCTCCGGGACGGAAAGATGATCGACCGCTACGGCTTCCACCTCGAGAACGTCGTGGACGACGACCCGCTGGCGGTGCTGGAGGCGTTCGTCGTCGAGTACTACGGCTCGGCGCCGAGCGTGCCGCCGCAGGTGCTCGTCCCGACCGGGCTGACCGACACCGATGCGATCGCGGAGTTCCTCTCCGAGCGACGCGGCTCGCGCGTGGAGGTGCGCGCGCCGGCGCGCGGCGAGAAGCGGCGGCTCGTCGAGCTCGCCGTCGAGAACGCGCGGCTCGCGCTCGAGGCCGACACCGCGAGCCGCGAGGCTCAGCGGTTGCGGCGCGTCGCTGCCCTCGAGGAGCTGCGCGAGTGCCTCAACCTCGAGAGCCTGCCGCTGCGGATCGAGTGCTTCGACGTGTCGAACATCCAGGGCGAGTCGATCGTCGCCTCGATGACGGTGTTCGAGGACGGCCGCCCGAAGAACGCGCACTATCGGACGTTCCGGATCCGCGGTCTCGACGGCCAGGACGACGTCGGCGCGATGCGCGAGGCCGTCTCACGGCGGTTTGCGCGAGCGCGCGCGGACGAGGTCGACGAGAGCTTCTCGCGAACGCCGAACCTCGTCGTCGTCGACGGCGGCAAGGGCCAGCTCGCAGCGGCGCTCGCGGCGATGGAGGAGCTCGACCTCCCGCGCGTCGCGGTGATCGCGCTCGCGAAGCGCGAGGAGGAGGTGTTCGTACCGGGTGCGGCAGGGGCGATTCGCCTCGACCCGCACGGCCCGGGGCTCCAGCTGCTCCAGCGGATCCGCGACGAGGCGCACCGCGTCGCGCTCCGCTACCACCGGCGGCGGCGCGACTCGAAGGCGATGGAGACGATCTTCGAGACGCTGCCCGGGATCGGCCCGGTGCGGCGGCGCGCGCTCATCCGGCACTTCGGGTCGGCGGAGCGTTTCCTCGAGGCGTCGCAGGAGGAGCTGGAGGGCGTGCCGGGGCTCCCGCAGAAGACCGCGCGCGCGGTCTACGCGCAGCTGCACAAGGCCGGGCCGTCGTAGCTTCTTACGGACTTCGCGCGTCGAATGCTCGGGAGCCGCGCACCGTGCGCAGGGTCAGCGCGATCGCGGTGAAACCGATGAGGACGTTCGTCGCGACCGTCGTCAGCTTCATGCCGACGCTGAACGCGAGCAGGTCCGAGGCGGACACGGTGCCCTGGAACACGAAGAGGAGGAACGCCTGCTCGGTCCCGATGCCGGCGGGCGTCAGGGGGATCAGCGTCGCGACGCTCGAGGACACCTGGACGAGCAGGACGTTCTCGAGCGACTGCGGGATGTCGAACGCGTCGAGCAGGAACCAGATCGTCACGAGCCGGAGGCCCCAGTCCGCGGCCTGCCACGCGGCCACCGAGCGGAGGTAGAGCGCGGGGCGGCGGACGACGGCGAACGCCTGCCGCACGCGTGCCCAGAAGTCCGCGACGTGGCCGCTGATCCAGAAGCCGACGCCGATGAGGGCGATGACGAGCACGGCGAGGACGAGCTGGAATGCGAGCGGGTGCTCGAGGAGCCACGCGAAGTCGTAGCTCGGAAGGTCGGGAAGGTCGCCGAAGCCCGGGAGCGCGTCCTGCGTGACGACCGCCCACAGCAGCAGCGCGGACGCGGCCGCCATGTCGAAGATCGAGAGCACGAGCGTGCTCGAGACCACGGTCGTGTACGTGCTTCCCCGCACGGCGCTGTGCGCGATGACGACCCGAACGGCATCACCTGCGCGGATGGGGACGATCGCGTTGACGCCGACGCCCGCGACGTAGGCGCCGAAGATCGAGGCGCGGCGGATCTCCGCCTCGGGATACGCCGCGCCGAGCACGTTCCGCCAGGCCATGCTCGTGCACGCGAGCTTCGCCACGTGGGCCGCGATCGCGATGAGCGCGGGAAGGAGGTCGACCGACGTCAGCTGGTCGAGGAAGGCATCGATCCCGTCGAGGACGCGGGCCATGCGCGAGCTGCCTAGCCGCGCAGACCGGAATCTGCTAGCGCAGATTCCGGTCGCGCAAGATCCCTAAAGGCGTCCGCTTCGCGGCCGCTGTCCCGCGTCACGTGCTCTAGCTCGGCCGGTCGCCGTCGGGGCCGAGGAACGGGTATCGGTAGTCCGTCGGCGGGACGAAGGTCTCCTTGACCGTCCGCGGCGAGACCCAGCGGATGAGGTTCCACATGGAGCCGGCCTTGTCGTTCGTCCCGCTGGCGCGCGAGCCGCCGAACGGCTGCTGCCCGACGACGGCCCCGGTCGGCTTGTCGTTGACGTAGAAGTTGCCGGCCGCATAGCGGAGGGCATCCTGCGCCTCGTCGATCGCCGACCGCTCGGTCGCGAACACTGCGCCCGTGAGCCCGTACGGCGCCGTGTCGTCGACGAGCTGGAGCGTGTCGTCCCAGCGTTTCTCGTCGTAGACGTACGTCGTGACGATCGGGCCGAAGAGCTCGTCGCGGAGCAGCCGGAAGCCCTTGTCGTCGGTTGCGATCACCGTCGGCTCGACGAAGTAGCCCTCGGAGTCGTCCGTCTCGCCGCCCGTCAGGATCTCGGCGCCGGCGGAGCGCGCATCGGCGATCGCCTTGGAGTGGGTCTCGAACGCCGCCGAGTCGATGACGGCGCCCATGAAGTTCTGGAAGTCCGCGACGTCGCCCATCTTGATCGTGCCGACGTCCTCGACGAGCCGCTCCTTCACCTCCGGCCAGATGTTCGACGGGATGTAGAGCCGCGAGGCCGCGGAGCACTTCTGTCCCTGGTACTCGAAAGAGCCGCGGACGATCGCTGTGGCCACGGCCTCGGCATCGGCGGAGGGATGGGCGAGGATGAAGTCCTTGCCGCCCGTCTCGCCCACGATGCGCGGGTAGTTCCGGTACGAGCCGACGTTCGCACCGACGGTCTCCCACATGCCGTTGAAGACCTCGGTCGAGCCGGTGAAGTGGATCCCGGCGAGCTCGGGGCTCGCGAGTGCCGCGCTCCCGACCGTCGCGCCGGAGCCGAACACGAGGTTGACGACGCCGTCCGGAAGGCCTGCCGCCTGGAGCAGCCGCATGAGGTAGTACGCGGAGACAGCGGCGGTGGAGGCCGGCTTCCAGACGATCGTGTTCCCCATCAGCGCGGGCGAGGTCGAGAGGTTTCCGCCAATGCAGGTGAAGTTGAACGGGCTGACCGCGAGGACGAAGCCCTCGAGCGGCCGGTACTCCATGCGGTTCCACGTGCCCGTGGGCGAGTACGGCTGCTCGGCGTAGATGCGCGTGACGAACTCGGCGTTGAAGCGCCAGAAGTCGATCATCTCGCAGACGGCGTCGATCTCGGCCTGGTGCGAGGTCTTGGACTGGTTCAGCATCGTCGCCGCGTTGAGCGTGGAGCGCCACGGGCCCGAGAGCAGCTCGGCGGCGCGAAGGAAGACCGCCGCGCGCTCGTGCCAGGGCAGCCGCGACCAGTCGTGGTGCGCTTCGCGGGCGGCGTCGATCGCCTGCTGGACGTGCTCCGGGCCGCCCTTGGCGACGTCCGCGAGGACGTGGCTCTTCTTGTGCGGCATGACCGCCTCGTACGTCTCGCCGGAGTCGACGTCCTTGCCGCCGATGACCATCGGGATGCGGATCCGTTCGCCCTCCATCTGCCGGAGGCGGGCCTGGAGCTCCTCTCGTTCCGGCGAGCCGGGCGCGTAGGCCTTGATCGGCTCGTTGACGGGCGCGGGGGGCGTGAAGGTTCCGTGGGCGCTCATGGCGTCGATTGTAAGGTCGGAGCGATGCGGGCGGAGCACACGCAGTACGAGGTGCCCGGCTGGGGAGTCGGTGAACTGTGGACGCAAAACGGCGTCGTGCTCGCGCACGAGCTGGAGTTCGATCCGGGCGCCGGTGCGCGGAGCTCAGCCGGGGCTCTGCGTGCTGGTCGCGATGCGCGAGTCGGTGCACGCCCCCCCAAGGGGGCTGCGAGCCCCCCAACCGGCACCGTAGCGGCGATCGCCGCGCAGGTGGGTAACGGCTCTGTGCCGAAAGTGCCACAACTCGAGACGCCGGCGACGAGCGAGTCGAGCCGGTTCGCCGACGAGGTCGTCGACCGCTTCCTCGCCTTCTTCGCCGGGGACGACCCCGGCCTCGACAACGTCCCGGTCGATCTCGACTGGGCGACGCCGTTCCAGCTCGCGGTCGCCGTCGCCCTGCGCGACATCCCCCGCGGCGAGGTCGTCAGCTACGGAGAGCTCGCGGCGCTCGCGGGCTATCCGGGCGCGGCGCGCGCGGCCGGCACCTTCTGCGCGCGGAACCGGCTCATGCTCCTCGTCCCGTGTCACCGAGTCGTCGGCGCGACCGGGCTCGGCGGCTACGGCTCGGCCGGGGTCGGCGTCAAGAAGCGACTGCTCGCGCTCGAGGGCGTCCACCTGTGACGACGTCCGACGACGTGCGCGAGGAGCTCGCCCGGATCGCTCCGCAGCGCGAGTGCGACCGCCTGGCGGAGCTGTCGGCGCTCTTCCACTCGGCCGGCAGCCTGCATCTACACGGGCGCGGCGACTGGTCGCTGCATCTCGACCTCGCGAGCGGCGCCGCCGCCAGGCGCGCGTTCTCGCTGCTGCGCGAGGTGGGGATCCGCTCCGAGATCCGGACGTACCGCCGCCGCGCCTTCGATCGCGCCACCCGCTACCAGCTCCACCTGGACGGCTCGGACGACGCGCTCGACACCCTCGTCGCTGCCGGCGTTCTCGACCGGCGTCACGCGCCCCTAGAGCGGCCGCCGCGCCGCGTCGTCGCCCGCTCGTGCTGCCGCGGCGCGTACCTGCGCGGCGCGTTCCTCGGCGGCGGGTCGCTCTCGACGAAGCGCTCGCCGCACCTCGAGCTCCGCACCGCATCCGCCGAGTCGGCTTCCTTCCTCGCGGACGTCGCGACCGACGAGGGCGCGCAGCTTGCGACCGCCGAGCGCCCGACGCATGCCGTCGCGTACGCGAAGAGCTGGGACGACATCGAGTCCGTGCTCGCACTCGCGGGAGCGGCGGAGGCCGTCCTGGCGCTCGAGGAACGCGCGGTCGTGGCCGCGACGAGCGAACGCGCGAACCGGCTTGCGAACGCGGATCACGCGAACCTCGTCCGCACCAGCGCGGCGGCCCGGCTGCAGCTCGAGGCCGTCCGCCGGCTCGTCGCCGATGGCCGCCTGGAGAAGCTGCCGGACCGACTCCGCGAGGCCGCGGATCTCCGTCGCAGGCACCCATCCGACTCGCTCCGTGAGTTGGCCGCCCGGACCGACCCGCCGGCCTCGAAGGCGGCGATGCACCGCCGCCTGCGGCGACTCGAGGAGCTTGCGGACGCTTAGACTCGGCGCCAGACCACGAACCGAGGGACGGAGGCCAGAGAGATGGGGATTCGCGTCGGCATCAACGGGTTCGGCCGCATCGGCCGGAACTTCTTCCGTGCCCAGCACGCGCTCGGGTCAGACATCGAGATCGTCGCGCTGAACGACCTCGGCGACGCGAAGACGATGGCGCATCTCCTCAAGTACGACTCCAACCTCGGGCCGTTCTCGGGGAAGGTCGAGCTCGGCGACGGCGTTCTCCGCGCGGCCGGGGAAGAGGTCAAGATCCTCTCCGAGCGCGATCCGGCGGCGCTGCCGTGGGGTGACCTCGGGGTCGACGTCGTGCTCGAGTCGACCGGGTTCTTCACGAAGCGGGAGGGTGCGCAGAAGCACCTCGACGCCGGCGCGAAGAAGGTGCTCATCTCCGCTCCCGCGACCGAGCCCGACGTCACGCTCGTGCTCGGCGTCAACGACGACGCCTACGATCCTGCCGCGCACCACATCGTGTCGAACGCGTCGTGTACGACGAACTGCGTCGCCCCGCTCGCGAAGGTGCTGCACGAGCTCGGCGAGATCCAGTCGGGCTTCATGACGACGATTCACGCGTACACGAACGACCAGGTGATTCTCGACTACCCGCACGACGACCTCCGCCGCGCCCGGGCGGCCGCGATCAACCTCATTCCCACGTCGACCGGCGCGGCGAAGGCGATCGGGGTCGTCATGCCGGATCTCCAGGGGAAGGTCGACGGCATCTCGGTGCGCGCCCCGGTCGCGACCGGCTCGCTCACCGACCTGGTCGTGACGCTCGGCCGGGAAACGACCGTGGACGAGGTGAAGGCCGCCTACCGCGCGGCCGCGGACGGGCCGCTGCAGGGGATCCTCGAGTACTGCGAGGACCCGATCGTCTCCACCGACATCAACGAGAGCCCCTACTCGTGCATCTACGACAGCGAGCTGACGATGGTGCGCGGGAGCATGGTCAAGGTCTTCGGCTGGTACGACAACGAGTGGGGCTATTCGTGCCGGCTCGTCGACATCATCTCGAAGCTCCTTCCGTGAGGTGAAGCGACCGCGCTCGGTCCGCGACGCGGACGTCGCCGGGAAGCACGTCCTCGTCCGGGCCGACCTCAACGTCCCGCTCGAGGACGGGCGGGTCGCCGACGACACGCGCATCCGCGCTTCGCTCGCCGACGCTCGAGCTGCTCCTCGAGCGCGACGCCGCGACCGTCGCCGTCTGCTCGCACCTCGGGCGCCCGAAGGGCCCGGACCCCGCGTTCTCGCTCGCGCCGGTCGCCGAGCAGCTGCGCGAGCTCCTCCCGGACGAGCGCCTCGAGGTGCTCGAGAACACCCGCTTCGAGCCCGGCGAGACGAAGAACGACCCCGAGGTCGCGCGGCGCCTTGCGGAGGGCCGCGACCTGTTCGTGAACGACGCCTTCGGCTCGTCGCACCGCGCGCACGCGTCCACGGTCGGCGTCGCCGAGCTCCTGCCGGCCTACGCGGGGCTGCTTCTCGAGCGCGAGCTCGAGATGCTCGGGCGCCTGCTCGGCGAGGTCGAGCGACCGTTCGTGCTCGTCGCTGGCGGCGCGAAGGTCGAGGACAAGCTCGGCGTTCTCGAGAAGCTCGGCGGCCGCGCGGACACCGTGCTCGTCGGCGGGAAGATGGCCGAGGAGCTCCGCGACGAGAATCCGCTGCCGTACGACGCCGAGCTGCCCGTCGACGTCGTCGCGGCCGCGGCGTTCGCGGAGGACGCCGACTCGCGCATCGTCCCCTACGACGCCGTGCCGGAGGGCTGGCTCGGTCTCGACATCGGTCCGGAGACGCGCGAGCGCTTCGCCTCGACCATCCGTGCCGCGCGCACGGTGTTCTGGAACGGCCCGATGGGCGTCTTCGAGTGGCCGCGTTTTGCGGAGGGCACCGAGGCCGTCGCCGAAGCGGTCGCGGAAACCGAAGGCTTCACGGTCGTCGGCGGCGGCGACTCGGTGCGCGCGATCCAGGAGCTGGGGCTCGCCGAGCGCGTGTCGTGGGTCTCGACGGGCGGCGGCGCGGCGCTCGAGCTGCTCGAGGGGAAGGAGCTCCCCGGAGTGGCGGCTATTCCGAGCGCGTAGCCGACAACGCGCTGGCCGCGCGCACGCCGTCGACATGCCGCGCGAGGAAGTCGACGGCCGTCCCGACCTGGCGGACGCGCTCCTCGACGTCGAACGACGAGTGCCCGGTCTCGAAGACGTAGACCTCGTGCGGATGTCCACGTGCCGCGAGCTTCTCGACGTAGCGCATCGCCTGCCGGTACGGGCAGCGGCTGTCGTTGCGGCCGATGATGAACAGCGCGGGCGCACGCACGTCGTCGGCGAAGTTGATCGCGTTGCGGTCGCGCATCAGCTCCGGGAGGTCCTTCGGCTCCTTTCCGCCGAGCAGGGCGCGGTCGTACGCCTGGAGCAGCGGCGAGAGCTCGTCGTAGCCGTCCTCGTAGTCGCCGACCGGCACGCCTGCGACCCCGCAGGCCCAGAGCTCGGGATGCTTGCCGAGCTCGAGCAGCGTGATGTAGCCGCCCCACGAGTGTCCCGCGACCACCGGCGCGCTCGGGGTCGCCGATGCCACGTGCCACGAGATCGGCGAGTCCGGCGTTGACGTCCTCGAGCTCGGGGCCGCCGATGTTGCCGATGAGCACGTCGCGCCACTCACGGCCATACCCGATCGAGCCGCGATAGTTGACGAGCCCGACGGCGAAGCCCGCGTCGACGTACGCCTGCACCTCCGGCTGCCAGCGGTCGAGGTCGAGCCAGGTCGGGCCGCCGTGGACGAACATCATCACCGGGAACGGCCCGCCGGAGTCGTCCGGGGTCACGTAGAAGCCGTGCACGCGCTGCCCGTGAGGGTTCTCGAAGTGCCACGACACGTACGGGCGGCTCTCCGGCGCCCACGCCGCCGGCGGCAAGAGCTCCGCGCCGGTGTCGTCGAGCACGAGCCGCTGCCGGTGCCCCTGCTCGTGCAGGAACCACACTCGCCCGTCGGGCCTCACGCGCGACTTCCAGACGAAGCCGGGCTCGCCGGGGACGGGCTCGAGCTCGCCGCTTCCGAGGTCGTAGCGGAACAGGTGGCACCGGCCCTCGAACATGTGCATGAGCAGCAGCGCGGAGGCGTCGGGCCACCAGTCGTGGACGAACACCTCGCCCTCGAGCCCGGTCTCGAGGTCGGTCCGCTCGCCGGTCGCGAGGTTCCAGATCCCGGCCCGCGTCTCGCCGGGACGCTCATGCGTGAAGGCGAGCCGTTGATCGCCTGGGACGGGTGACCAGCACTTCGCCTCCAGCGACATCCCCTCGTCGAGCTGCTCGCCGACGGTCGCGCCGGTGCGCGGGTCGACCACGCGGAGCGCCGGATGGATGAGGTCGCCGTGCTCCGCGTGCTCGAGACAGAGCAGCGTCCCGTCTGCCGAGAGGGCGCCGCGGAGGAAGCCGGCCTCGTTCGCGCTCCCGAGGCGAAGGGACTGGGACGAGCGAAGGAGCTCGCGCGCGGGTGCGCCGTCGAGCGACACGTGCACCGCGAATCCCTCGCGGTCGCTGATGCCGGCGACGACGATTCCCGGCGCCTGCGCCAGGCCCTCGTTCCAGCCGTGCGGGACGCCCTCGAGGAACGGTTGCGTCTCTCCGCCCGAGAACGGCTGGACGAGCCACTGCCCGGACTCGTCGCCGGTCTCGTCCTGGAACCAGAGGACGCCCTCGCCGTCGAGCGTCGGCGTGCCGTCGAGCAGGCCGACGGGGTGATCCGTGACCTGCCGGCGCGTGTCGTTCGCGAGATCCCACGCGTGCACCTGCCACACGCCGGACTCGTTCGACGCGTACACGATCCGGTCGGGGGCGTTCGGAGACCACTCCGGGAGGAACCCGAGCGGCGTGCGGAAGCGAGCCTCCCAGGCCGCCGCTTCGTTCTCGCCCGTCACAGTGCCCGAGGCTAACAGGGACCAACTGCGAGTGGAAGCTCATAAGATCGCCGCGTGCTGATCGCGGGCAACTGGAAGATGTTCAAGGGGCCGCACGAGGCGCGAGTCTTCGCCGCGCAGATTCGGAACCTCTCCGCGAAGGCGGGCGACGTCGGCGTCGTCGTCTGCCCGCCGGCGGTCTCGCTCGCCGCCACCGTGCAGGGGCTCGGCGCGGAGAGCGGGGTGCGCGTCTACGCCCAGAACGTCCACTGGGAGGTCGAGGGCGCATTCACGGGGGAGATCTCGGCGCCGATGGCCCTCGAGGCCGGCGCGACCGGGACGCTCGTCGGCCACTCCGAGCGGCGTCAGTACTTCGGCGAGACCGACGACACGGTGCGGATGCGCGCCGAGACCGCGCTCGAGCAGGGCCTCTCCGTGATCGCGTGCGTCGGCGAGACCGAGGCCGAGCGGGAGGCCGGTCGTACTGAGGACGTGCTCGGTCGCCAAGTTGCCCGGCTGCCACGGCACGAACGGCTGGTGATCGCGTACGAGCCCGTATGGGCGATCGGCACCGGGAAGACCGCCACCGCCGAGACTGCGCAGGAGGCGCACGCGTTCATCAAGTCCCTGCACTCGACGGACGTGCTCTACGGAGGCTCCGTGAAGCCGGAGAACGCCGCCGTGCTCCTGGCGCAGCCCGACGTGGACGGTGCGCTCGTCGGCGGAGCGTCGCTCGACGCAACGTCGTTCGAGGCGATCTGCCTTGCCGGCGCGCAGGCCGTGCAGGCGTGACGCAGCTCGTCGTCCTCGTCATCCTCGACGGCTGGGGGCTCGCGCCTCCGGGCCCGGGCAACGCGGTCGAGCTCGCGGACACGCCCGTCTTCGACTCCCTTTGGGAGCGCTATCCGCACACCGAGCTCGCGGCCTCGGGCGCGGCCGTCGGCTTGCCGCCGGGCCAGATGGGGAACTCCGAGGTCGGCCATCTGACGATCGGCTCCGGGCGCATCCTGCTCCAGGACCTGATGCGCGTGAACCGCGCGGTCGCCGACGGCTCGTTCTTCGAGAGCCCCGCGCTCGTGTCCGCGATCCAGCGGGCGCGCGACCGGCGCGGCGACCTCCACCTGCTCGGGCTCGTCTCGTACGGCGGCGTCCATTCGCACATCGACCACCTGCGGGCGCTGCTCGAGCTCTCCGAGCGTGAGGGCATGGCCGAGCACACGTGGATCCACGCGTTCACCGACGGCCGCGACGTCTCGCCGCACGCGGCGGCGAGCGACCTCGCGGAGCTCCCGGCGGGGCGGATCGCGACCGTCTGCGGCCGCTACTACGCCATGGACCGCGACCAGCGCTGGGAGCGGACGGATCGCGCCCTCGCGGCGATCCGGGACGGCGTCGGCGAGGAAGCGGACGATCCCGTCGCAGCCGTCGCGAAGAGCTACGAGCGCGGCGTCACCGACGAGTTCGTCGAGCCCGTGGTCGTCGCCGGGCGGCCGAGGCTCGGACGGCACGACTCCGCGCTCTTCTTCAACTTCCGTCCCGACCGCGCCCGCCAGCTCTCACAGCGCCTGCTCGAGGCGGACGTCGACCTGACGACGATGACGCGCTACCGCGCGGACTTCTCGTGCCCGGTGGTGTTCGGGGAGCAGACGGTCGAGAGCACGCTCGCGGAGGTCCTCTCCGAGAACGGCGCGCGCCAGCTGCACGCCGCCGAGACGGAGAAGTACGCGCACGTCACGTACTTCTTCAACGGCGGCCTCGAGCCGGAGTGGGAGGGGGAGACGCGCATCCTCGTCCCCTCACCGCGCGACGTCCCGAGCTACGACCTGAAGCCGGAGATGTCCGCCGCCGAGCTCGCTGAGCGCTTCTGCGCCGAGATCGGCTCGGGCTACCGGTTCGCGGTCGTCAACTTCGCGAACCCGGACATGGTCGGGCACACGGGCTCGATTCCGGCCGTCGTCACCGCGGTCGAGGCGGTGGACCGGTGTCTCGGCCGGGTCGTCGACTGCGTGCAGCGTGCGGGAGGGGTCTGTTTGATCACGGCCGATCACGGGAATGCTGAAGTCATGCTCGAGCCAGACGGCACGAGCCCACATACGGCGCACACGTCGAATCCCGTCCCGCTGATCGTCACTGACAGCGCGCTGGAGCTCCGGCACGGCGGCGAATTGTCGGAAATTGCGCCCACCGTGCTCCATTTGCTGGGTCTCGACGTACCCGCGGAGATGACCGGAAAGCCCGTCGCAACAGCGACATAAACCTTCCCCCATAATCCGTTTACCACTCTCGGCCTATACTCACGCCCTCGTGTCGCTCCCACAGCCAGATCTCGGTGTCCTGCGCAAAGCACAGCGCGGCGACGAGCGTGCATTCGCGATCATCGTGCGCACGTACGAGCAGCCGGTCTTCAACTACATCGTCCGGCTGACGAGCGACCGGAACCTCGCCGAGGATCTCACCCAGGAGGTCTTCCTGCGTGTTTTCCAGGGACTTCCAGGCTTCTCGCTCCGCTCGCGCTTCACGACGTGGCTCTTCCAGGTGACGAAGAACCGCGTGCTCGACGAGCTGCGCGCACTCGAGCGCAGGCCCCGCGCCGTGGTTCCGTTCGAGGACATCCCACCGCTCGAGGTCGTGGACGCGCCCGCCGAGCGCGCGGAGACGATCGACGCCGTGTGGCGTTCCGTCGAGCGGCTGAACCCCGACCTGAAGATGGCGCTCCTCCTGCGTGACGTCGTGGGCCTCTCGTACACGGAGATCGCCGAGACGCTCGAGATCACGCTCGCGACGGTCAAGTGGCGGATCTACAAGGCGCGCGAGGAAGTCCAGCTTGCGCTGCACCGGGACGGCGTCGTCGTCCCGATCTCGTCTGCGCCGTCCGTGGCCAAGAGCAGCAGCTAGTCCTACTCGACGAGCGCGACGACCTTGGCGGAGCCGCCGCCGCCACCCGTGCGGATCCAGGTGGCGGATCTACGAGGGTGCGTGGAGCGAGCTCGCCTCCAGGCGGAGGCCGAGCGGGATCCGGTTACTCGGTCAGGACTGCGACGCAGGGGTTGAGGCTCCCGTCCTGGCAAGGCTCGGTGCCGCCCTGCGTTGCCGCGCTCTGGACGACGCCCTTGAGGAAGTGCCCCCAGACGACGACGCCTCCGGCTGCTCCGCCCATCGTGTTCAGGTCCGGCGGCGGATCGTTGCCCGCGTACGGGTAGACCGGGCTGCTGGCGCCGTCGTCGCACGGGTCGTCCGGCCCGCCGCCCTGGAAGTTGCCGCTCCCGTTCAGCCGCCCGTAGCCGGTGATGTAGAACTGACCGAGCGCGACGATCGGGAAGACTTCCTGCCCGCTGTCCGAGAACGCGTCGTACGGCGTGAAGAAGAGCGTGACGAGGCGGGGATCAGCCGGGTTGAGGCGGTTCGACTTGTCGTCCAGGGTGCCCGGCGTGTCGCCGTCCCAGGCGAAGTTCATGTCGTCATACGCGTTGTTCTCCCGGTGCCAGTAGTTCCGTCCGCGCACGTAGTCGCCTGGAATGTCGGACGGGCAGGTCGACGGGTTCGAGGTGCCGAAGATGCGCATGTTGAGACCGGTGACGAGCTGGTTCATCCCGCCGGTCGGCCGCGTCTTGACACAGTCGAGTGGCGGCCAGTCGTCGAAGGGCGCGCCCAGGTTCTGGTCGAAGATCTGGTTCGCGGCGGGGCACAGCGGGGTCGAGTTGAACTTGTTCGCGGCGTAGTGCGGACCGCAGCCGCTGACGATCCCGTCGGTGAGGACCTGCCCCTGCGGGATCGTGGGATCGCAGTCGAGGCTTCCCATCTGGCTCGACCCCGAGCCCTCCGTGAATGCGAAGGGCGGCTCGTCCTGGTCGCGCGCCATCCCGCCCTTGAGCCCCATGTCCATCCAGAAGCAGCTCGATGCGTCGGCGGGGTGCGTGGCGGCCTCGCCGTCGGAGGCCTCGCCGGGGTCGTTCGTGTCCCGGTCGCAGTTCAGGTCCTTGGTCACGCGCAGCCACTTCACGGGCCCGCTCATGTCGAGGTCGCCCATGAAAGCGCGCTGCACTGGGGACGCCAGGATCTGGGAGTCACTCGGAGCGTTGTTCCCGAAGCCGCTGATGCCGCTTCCGAGGTGGTACCAGCTGCAGTTCTGACTGAAGTTGTTCAGGCCGACGCCGCAGTTTCCGGGGTTGCCTGAGACGTTGCTCTGCTTGAGGAACAGACGGATCGCGATCGCGTTCGATCCCGACGCGGAGGGGAGCGGGACATGGAGCGACGACCCCACGCCCATGGTCCGGTACCTCGCGACGCCGGTCGCCCCGGGGTTGTCCGGAGTCAGGAGGCAGGTGTTGCAGAACGTTCCGCCCGCGACCTTGTAGCGGAGCTCGACGTTCGAGGCGACGCGCGACGCGGCCGAGCCGAGGGCGACGTCGACCGTGAGCTGGGCGCCGCACGAGCCGACGAAGACGGAGTTGAAGTAACCGTTCGCCTCGCAGCCGTCGTTGACGAGGAACGCGCCGCGGAGCTCTGGCGGGCCGTTCCCGACGTTGCTGTCCAACCAACCGCGCATGAAGTGGAGGCCGGTCGTGACGTTGCGCGTGGGCCAGGCTCCCGAACCGCTGTAGCACGAGACCACCTGCGTCCCCGTTCCCTGGTTGCAGAGCTGATTCACCGTCGTGAAGCCCTCGTCCTCGAAGCAGGGCGAAGGCGTGTCGGTCGAGACGCAGGCCGGAACGAAGCTGAGCGCCACCGCGACGCCGGTCTTCCTGGGGAGCCCCGAGATCGACGCCGTCGGCGCAGCCTTGGTCGAGAATCCCTCGTAACCGGCGGGCATGCCGGGGACGCTCGCATCCTCCGCGAAATAGCGGACGGCGAGGATGCGGCCGTCGGCCTCGTCGAAGAAGATCGCGGCGCTGCTCACGGGCTTCGGTACGCGCACCCCGATCGGCAGGAGGCCGTTCAGCCCAATTGCCTGCCTGAGCTCGACCTTGGCCCGCTTCTTGATGTCGGGGAAGAACGGCAGCCAGCCCCACAACAGCGGAGAGTCGTCCTCGGTCGCCTTCACCTCGAGCGATTTCGCCGAGCAGACCGAGCCGGCGGGCGAGGTGAAGTCGACGTTCGGGAAGGTGTCGTCCCACCAGTCGGCCTGGTTCATGGAGACGTAGAGCTGGTCTCCCTCGACGCTGCCGATCTGCTGGTTGTACGCGCCGGCGATCGCCGACCCGTCGGCGGCCGTGTGCTCGCCGAAGAAGACGCGCCCGGTGGTCGCGATTCTCGTGTCGGCGTCCTGGTTGCACGGGAAGGACCACGCGCCCCCGCCGGCGAGAGCGGCCGCGTCGACCTTCGTCTGCAGCTGGCGCGCGTGCGTGTACCAGCTCCCGACGGTGATGACGAGGGAGCCGATGATCATGAACAGCGTGAGGAGCAGCGCGAAGATCACAGTGACGGCGCCGGTCTCGTCTCCACGCCGGGAACGGAGGTCGCGCACGCTCAACATGACGCCGCCGCGTATCTGGTCGGAATCCGCTCGATCCGCATCGTGGCGACTGCGTCCAGGTCCATCTCTCCGAGCCCGACGATCGGGACGAAGTGGAACTTCGAAGTCAGCTTGACCGTGACGGGGTCGCCGATCGTCGCGCCCGTGGGCTCGCTCATCTGCTCGAAGCACACCTCGACGTCCGGGTTCAGGGCCCCGGAGACGGGCTCGCTCGCGAGGTACTGCGCGAGGGTGGGGTTGCACGGCGCGTTGGGACCGGAGTCCGGGCAGCCGGGGTAGGCGTTGGCAGCGCCCCAGCGCGCGCCTTGGTTCGCGATCCGCTGCAGGTCGAGCCAGTTGTTGAGCGCGAGGCCGAACTGGATGATCCCGAAGACGATGAGGAGGAAGAGCGGCGCGACGAGCGCGAACTCGACGAGTGCCTGCCCGTCCTCGCGGACGCGCATGCGCGCGCGCGGCCTGCTGGCCATCCGTGCACTCCCGTTATCACGCACGCGTTCGCGTCCCCGCCGTGCGGCGCCCCGATCCCATCGCGCCTCCGTTTTAGATGTCTGAGGAAATACTTATCGGAGTGTGTAAGAAAATCTTTATATCCGCCAGTCCGGACATCCCTGGACGAACGTCCAGAATCCAGCTCTGCTCCACGCACTGGCAGAGGGTGCCTACGATGGGCGCCCGTGTCTGCCCAGGATCCCGTCTCGACGCTGGCTGTCTCGCTCGGTGAGGTCGCCGGCGCCGAGGTCGAGCTCGAGCGCCCCGCCGAGGCCGAGCACGGCGACTACGCGACGAACGTCGCGCTCCGGCTCGCGGCAACGCGGAAGCAGGCTCCGCGGGAGCTCGCGGCGGAGCTCGCCGTCGCCGCAGTCGAACGGGGCATCGCGGAGTCCGCGGAGGCGGCAGGGCCCGGCTTCCTCAACCTTCACGTCTCGGACGCCTGGCTCGTCGACGGCGTGCGGGAGATCGTCGAGAACGACGCCTTCGGTGCGGGGAGGCCGGGGGCACCCGAGCGCATCCAGGTGGAGATGGTCTCCGCGAACCCGACCGGCCCGATCACAGTCGCCCATGCCCGGAACGCCGCCTACGGGGACTCGGTCGCGCGGCTGCTCGCCTTCGTCGGCCACGAGGTGGAGCGCGAGTACTACTACAACGACGCGGGCGCGCAGATGGAGCGCTTCTATGCGTCCGTGGAGGCGATCCGGCGCGGGGAGGAGCCGCCGGAGGACGGTTACCACGGCGCGTACGTCGCCGAGCTCGCCGCCCTCGACGGCGACCCGGTGCCGCCGATGCTCGAGCAGATCGAGGCGACGCTCGAGCGCTTCCGCATCCACTTCGACACGTGGGCGAAGCAGCGCGAGCTCGAGGAGCGCCTGCCCGAGTTCCTCCCGCGACTCGATACCTACGAGCAGGAGGGCGCGCTGTGGGCGCGCTCGTCCGCGTACGGGGACGAGCAGGATCGCGTCCTCCTCCGCTCGGAGACGCGCACACCTACGTATCGAGCCGCGGACGTGGTCTATCTCGCGGACAAGCTCGACCGCGGCTTCGACCGGGCGATCTACGTCCTCGGGGCCGACCACCACGGCACCCGGAACTGGTACGCCGCGATCGCGCGCATGCTGGGCGAGGACCCCGACCGGGTCGAGGTGCTCCTCTACCAGCTCGTCCACCTCGTCAAGGGCGGCGAGGCGAAGAAGGTATCGAAGCGGCGCGGTGACGTCGTGTTCCTCGACGAGCTGCTCGACGCGATCGGCGTCGATGCGGCCCGCTGGTATCTCGTGTCGCGCGGCCACGACCAGACGATCGAGCTCGACGTCGATCTCGCGAGCGAGCGAACACAGAAGAATCCCGTCTACTACGTGCAGTACGCGCACGCCCGCATCGCCGGGATCCTTCGCAACGCAGCGGAGGGCGAGGTTGTAACTGATCGTTACAAGGGTGAGGTCGTCGGGGCGCTCGAGTCCGAGGAGCGGGACCTCGTCAAGCGCCTGCTCGAGTTTCCGGCGCTCGTCGCGGAGGCGGCGGAGCGCCGCGCGCCGCATGCGATCCCGACCTACGCAATCCGGGTGGCCGACGACTTCCACCGCTTCTACCACCGCCATCGCGTCCTCGAGTCGGAGCAGCGCGCGTTCCGGCTGGGGCTCGTCCGCGCGACGCAGCTCGTCGTCGCCCGCTGCCTCGATCTGATCGGGGTGAGCGCCCCGGAACGGATGTAGGATCGATGAACGTGAGCGACGTCGATCGGTCAGTTCCGGACCGGAACCTCGCGCTCGAGCTCGTCCGCGTGACCGAGTCCGCCGCGACGTTTGCCTCGCAGTGGACAGGGCGCGGCGACAAGATCGCCGCCGACCAGGCGGCGGTCGACGCGATGCGCCTCATGCTCGACACCGTCTCCATGCGCGGCGTCGTGATCATCGGCGAGGGGGAGAAGGACGAGGCGCCGATGCTCTTCAACGGCGAGGAGGTGGGGGACGGCTCCGGCCCCGAGGTCGACGTCGCCGTCGACCCGCTCGAGGGCACGCGCCTGACCGCCCTCGGGATGCCGAATGCCATCTCCGTGATCGCAGTCTCGGAACGAGGCACGATGTTCTTCCCCGGCGCCGCGCTGTACATGGACAAGATCGCCGTCGGGCCGGAGGCTGCGGACGCGATCGACATCGACGCGACCCCGACCGAGAACCTCGAGCGCGTGGCGGAGGCGAAGCGCGTCGATGTGAACGACCTCACCGTCGTCGTCCTCGAGCGCGATCGCCATGACGACCTCATCGCCGAGCTCCGCGACGCGGGAGCACGTGTGAACCTCATCCGTGACGGCGATGTCGCGCCGGCGATTGCGGCGGCGCAGTCCGTGCGGGGCATCGACCTGCTCATGGGCATCGGAGGGACGCCCGAGGGCGTCATCTCCGCCGCCGCGATCAAGTGCCTCGGCGGCGCGATGCAGGGCAAGCTCTGGCCGCGAAACGACGACGAGCGCAGCCGGCTGCTCGAGGACGGGTTCGACATCGACCGCGTCCTCACGGCCGACGACCTCGTTCAGGGCGACGACGTCTTCGTCGCCGCCACCGGCGTCACGACCGGCGCCCTCCTGCGCGGCGTCCGGGTCGTCCGGGACCACGTCGAGACGGAGTCCATCGTCATGCGCTCGCGCTCGGGCACGGTCCGCCGCATCGCCGCCTCGCATCCGCTCTCCAAGATCCAAGCCTTGACGAAAGGAGCACTCCGATGACGTCCCAGCTGCACGAGACCGCTCGCGCGATCGTCGCCGACCACAAGGGCATCCTCGCGGCGGACGAGAGCACGGGGACGATGACGAAGCGACTCGACTCCGTCGGCGTCGAGTCGACCGAGGACAACCGCCGCTTCTACCGCCAGCTCCTGTTCACCGCGCCCGGGATGGTGGACTACATCGGCGGCGTGATCCTGTACGACGAGACGATCCGCCAGGCGGCCGACGACGGGACGCCGTTCGCGGAGCTCCTCGCGTCCAAGGGCGTCATCCCGGGGATCAAGGTGGACAGGGGGGCACACGACATGGCCCTGTTCCCGGGCGAGAAGGTCACCGAGGGTCTCGACGGGCTGCGCGGCCGGCTGGAGGAGTACCGGGAGCTCGGCGCGCGCTTCGCGAAGTGGCGGGCGGTGATCACGATCGGCGACGGCATCCCGACCGACGCCTGCATCGCCGCCAATGCGCACGCGCTCGCACGCTACGCCGCGCTCTGCCAGGAGGCGGGCATCGTCCCGATCGTCGAGCCCGAGGTGCTCATGGACGCCGACAACTCACTCGAAGTCTGCTGGGAGGTCACGACGCGGACGCTGCACGAGACGTTCGACGCGCTCTACGACCTGGCGCTCGACCTCGAGGGAACGCTCCTGAAGCCGAACATGGTCATTCCGGGCAAGGGCAGCCCCGAGCAGGTGTCCCCGGAGCGGATCGCGGAAGCGACGGTCGCGTGCTTCCGCGGCGTCGTCCCCGCTGCCGTCCCCGGCATCGTGTTCCTCTCCGGCGGCCAGTCCGAGGTGCAGGCGACGGAGAACCTGAACGCGATCAACAGGATCGGTGGCCCGTGGGCGCTCTCGTTCTCGTACGGACGCGCGCTCCAGGCCTCGGCCCTCGCCGCGTGGGGCGGAGACCCGGCGAACGCTGAGGCCGCCCAGGCGGCGTTCGTCCATCGTGCGCGCATGAACGCCCTCGCCGTCGCCGGCGAGTGGTCGGCGGAGATGGAGCAGGCGGTCACGGCCTGATCGCCGGCGGCCGCGCGACAGCGTCGGCGGCTACGCCGCCCAGCTCATCGACAAGCTCTCGTAACGCTGTCATTCTGCGAGCCGTGGAGGAGCGTCCGCTCGACGTCGTCGACAATCCGATCGAGCGGCTCGAGCTGCTCGCGGGCGACGACGAGGCGATCTCTTCGTACCTCGAACAGATCGAGGTCACGGGCCCGCGCGAGCGCGAGATGCTCGGGGAGCTCGCGCGCACGTCGACGCTTGCCGATCCCGAGGGTTTCCCGGTCGCGCATCGCCGGGTCGTGGCGTCCCTCGAGACGCTCGGCCGTCAGGGTACCCGGGGTCGCTCGCGGCGGCGACCGCCGGCCCGCTCAAGAACGTCGTGCGCTGGATGATCCAGCTCGTCGCGCGCTACGTCGTCGTCTCGTACCTGCGGCAGGTCTCGGTCGATCTCCGGAACCTCTACTGGCTGCGCGAGATGGAGACCGACGGGCCGGCTCCGGAGCGCCCGGAGCTCCGCCGCGCCCGCGACGACGCCGAGGCGCTCATGGCGATCTTCAAGCGCCGCGAGATCGGGCTGCCGTCGTTCGTCATCGGCGGTCTGCTCATCCCCGTCTTCGCGACCGAGTGGCGGGTCACGCAGGGAGTCGCGTTCCGGAACTTGTGGGTGGCGGCGATCACCGGCCTCGTGATCGTCCTCGTGGTCGTGGGCGGGTCGTGGGTGATCCTGCGCGGCGCGGCGCTGGCGAGCCGGCGCATTCGGCTCTCGACGAGGGCGCCGCGCGCAGAGCTGTGGCAGGCTGTCGGCTATTGCGGGCGGCCGCCGCGCGACCAGAGCCGCAAGTTCGCCATCGTCGCGATCTCGCTGACCGTCGGCGCCTGGATCGTGCTTCCAGCGGCCGTCGCGATCGCGTTCACGGGCTAGCGGGCTCCTCGTCGGCCCCGCCCAGCAGATCCCCGCGGCTGTCCTTCATCTCGGCGGCCTTCACCTTCGCGTCCACGTACGAGCTCTTCACGAGCGCCGAGCCGCCCTTCCAGCCGAACACGATGCACACCAGCACGATCGCGAAGACCATGTTGAAGGCGGTCGTGATCAGCTGCTGGCCGACCGAGTACGCCGTCGCCGTCGTCGAGTCCGTGTAGTTGTCGAGCGCGAACGAGTTGAAGGCTTGATTGACGCCGACGCCGCCCGGCGTGAGCGAGAGCAGGTTCGCCAGCTGGTTCGAGCCGAGCACGGCCATGACCGAGTCGAACGTGACCGGGATTCCGTACGCAGCGAGGAAGACGACGATGACCATCACCTTGGCCGCGTACCCGCCCATCTGCGGCAGCAGGACCCACGTCACATATGCGCCCAGGTCGCCGAGGATCGCGGCGCCCGCCTTCGCCTTCACCCACAGCTCCTTCACCTTGCGCCAGAAGACGCGCAGGAGCAGCGCGATCAGGAACAACGCGCCGACGACGATCGTGGTCACCAGCACCGGATGGTTCGCGAGAGCGTCCTGCTCGTCCCCGAACTGGAACTCGAACGAACCCGCAATCTGTGTGAACAGGTAGAGGTAGATGAGCGTCCCGATCACGAGGTAGAAGAGCTTCTGGACGACGTAGCCGGCGAGGATTCCGGGGAAGGTCGCGCCGGCGACGATGGCGAGGAACATGATGAGCGTGACGAAGGTGCCGAGGTTCGCGGGGAGGACGTTGTTGAGCGCGACCCCGACCGCATACGCGGTGAGGACCGGCATGAAGGTCACGCCGCCGGGATACGCGTAGCGCAGGATCCCGTACCAGCCGAGCCCGGTCAGCACCGTCTGCAGGCCCTGGAAGAGGCAGCCGAGGAGTATGTACCCGAGCGAGATCTCGCTGACCGAGTCCCACAGCTCCTCGAGCCAGCCGATGATGTCCACGCCGACGAGCTGGAGCAGCGCGTTCAGGATCAGGAGGCCGACGATCCAGGCTGACGATCTCCAGGATGCGGCGACGGAGCGACGGCGGCTCCTCCGGGTACGACGGGTGCAGGCGCGGCGGCGGCCTCGGACATCGGCCCGAGCCTAACGGCCGCCGGCCGACTCATCTAGGCTCGGCGCGTGGAGGAGAGGCGACGGCATGGTGCTGGTGTCGGCGGGGTCGTTCCTGATGGGCTCGGAGGACCGGTTCGCGTACCCCGACGACGGCGAGGGCCCGGTGCGGGAGGTCGAGACGAGCGCGTACCGGATCGACGCGCGCACGGTTTCGAATGCGGACTTCGCGACTTTCGTCGAGGACTCGGGCCACGAGACGGAGGCCGAGCGCTTCGGCTGGTCGTTCGTCTTCGCCGGGCTCCTCCCGGGCGACTTCCCGCCGACGGAAGCCGTGGCCGCGGCCCAGTGGTGGCGGAAGGTCGAGGGCGCGGACTGGCGGCATCCGGAGGGCCCAGACTCGGGGATCGACGAGCGGCTCGACCACCCGGTCGTGCACGTCTCTTGGAACGACGCGGCGGCGTACTGCGCGTGGGCGGCGAAGCGACTCCCGACCGAGGCGGAGTGGGAGCGCGCCGCGCGCGGCGGCCTCGTGGGCTGCGCGTTCCCGTGGGGAGACGCGCTCGAGCCCGGCGGCGAGCAGCGGATGAACGTCTGGCAGGGCGAGTTTCCCGCGCGGAACACACTCGGGGACGGCTATCTCGGGACGGCGCCGGTGGACGCATTCGAGCCGAACGGGCTCGGCCTCTTCAACGCGACCGGAAACGTCTGGGAGTGGGTCGGGGACTGGTTCCACCCGAGCTTCCGCGTGCGCGACCGCCGGTGTGATCCCGCGGGTCCGTCACACGGTACGAGCAGGGTGCAGAAGGGTGGCTCGTACCTCTGCCACCACACGTACTGCCGCCGCTACCGCGTCGCGGCGCGGCAGGGCTCAACGCCCGACAGCTCGACCGGGAACGTCGGCTTCCGCTGCGCCGGGGACGCCTGAGCTACGTGGGATAGCGTGCTTTTGCAGCACGCGCGCTGTACGTCACGATGTCGAGCCCGACCCCGAGTGCGACGAAGATCCACTCCGCGCCGCTGACGCCGCCCACGGACCAGATCATCACGTAGAAGAGCGTGGTCCAGGGCAGGAGCAGCAACCCGAGCAAGGGCCAGACCCAGGTGTCGAACGCAATGTCGACCTTCTCGCCGAAGATCCACCAGACGACGAGCGCAATGCGCGGCCCGAGCCCGCCGGCGATCAGGAGGAGGCAACACATGGGCGCCTACCCTCTCACACGGCTCACTGGCGCGCCATCGCGACCCGCAGCCGCTCCTCGGGCGAGACCAGATGGTCGACGTCCTCGGCCGCCTCGTCGATGTCGAGCTGCACCCAGTGCACGGTCCCCGTGAACTCGCTGTCCTTCGGGCTGTAGTCGTCGCTCACCGGCGTCGCAGTGTCGCTTCCGACGTCCGTAGTCTCGTCGGCCGAGAAGAGCATCGGGACGGTGCCTTCGACCCGGCCCTCGCCGACCTGCTCGCCGTCGACGTAGAGCGTGACGTCACCGCCCTTCCCGAGACCGCCGCCGTCGTACGTGAACTCCATCCGCACCTGGTGCTCGCCCGTGGGGATGGCAGCCTCGCCGTAGACCTTGAACTGCTGCAGGCCGAAGAGGTTGTAGCAGTACGCCGGCCTGCCGTCCTTCGCATAGAGGGCGAAGCCTCCGAACGCGCCGCCCTGGGAGATGATCACTCCGTTGGCGGCCCCCGACTCGGGAACGTCGACCTGCGCCGTGATGGAGTGCGACTTGTTCTTCAGCCCCACGATCGAGTTCTCCGTCAGCCGGCCCATGCGCCCGAAGAGGATCTGGGACGTGCCGCGGACGAGCTGCGGCCGCCCGGCGAGGTCGGGGTTGAAGCGCTCGAAGCGCCGGTCGTCGAGCGGGAGCACCTTGTACTTCCGCGCCTCCGTCAGGAACAACTCCTGGAGCTCTCGTAGCTTGTCGGGCTGCTCGGCCGCCAGGTCGTGAGCCTGCGTCCAGTCGTCGGCGCCGTAGAGCTCCCAGACGTCGTCGTCGAACGCGGGCATCTCGGTTGCGGCCCACGGGATGCTGTGCCGCGTCACCGCGGTCCAGCCCTCGTGATAGATACCGCGGTTGCAGAACATCTCGAAGTACTGCGTCGTCCGTCGGTCCGCGGCGCCCGCGTCGTCGAACGAGTACGCCATCGAGACCCCGTGCAAAGGTTCCTGTCGAACGCCGTTGACGTTCTCGGGCTCCGGGAGCTTCGCGGCGTCGAGCACCGTCGCGGCGACGTCGACCACGTGGTGGAACTGCGAGCGGACCTCACCCTTCGCGTCGATCCTGGCCGGCCAGTGCACGACCGTCCCGTTCCGCGTTCCGCCCCAGTGCGACGCGATCTGCTTCGTCCACTGGTACGGCGTGTCCATGGCGTGGGCCCAGCCGACGGCGTAGTGGTTGTAGGCGCTCGGCGTTCCGAAGTCGTCGATCCGGGAGACCATGAACTCGGTGGTCTCGAGCCCGACCGCTCCGTTGAGGACGACGAGCTCGTTGAAGCAGCCGTTCGGCGTGCCTTCGGCCGAGGCCCCGTTGTCGCCGATGATGTAGTAGACGAGCGTGTTCTCGAGGATCTCCAGCTCCTCGAGCGCGTCGATCAGCCGGCCGACGTGGTGGTCGGTGTGCTCGAGGAAGCCGGCGTAGACCTCCATCTGGCGCGCGAGCACCGGCTGCAGGTCGTCCGGCATGTCGTCCCAGGCGGGGATCTCTTCGGGGCGCTCCGTCAGCTCCGCATCGGGCGGGACCACCCCGAGCTCCTTCTGGCGCGCGAGCGTCCGCTCCCGCAGCGCGTCCCATCCGTCGTCGAACTTCCCCTTGTACTTGTCCGACCACTCAGGCCGAACGTGATGCGGAGCGTGCGTCGCACCGGGCGCGAAGTAGACGAAGAACGGCTTGTCCGGCATCAGTGCCTTCTGCTGCTTGATCCAGTCGATCGTCTGGTCGGTCATGTCCTCGGTGAAGTGGTAGCCCTCGTCCGCGGTCTTCTCGGGCTCGATGGGCACCGTGTCGCGGTAGATCGCGGGCGCGTACTGGTTGGTCTCGCCGCCGATGAAGCCATAGAAGTGCTCGAACCCGGAGCCGGTCGGCCACGCGGAGAACGGCCCCATCGGGCTCGTCTCCCAGACGGGGACCTCGTGGCACTTGCCGAACTGCGCGGTCGCGTAGCCGTTCAGCTTGAGGGTCTCGGCCAGCGGCGCGCACGTGTTCGGGCGGATCGAGTTGTAGCCGGGAGCCGAGGTCGCGATCTCGGTGATCCCGCCCATGCCGACGGCGTGGTGGTTCCGTCCCGTGAGGAGTGCCTGCCGCGTCGGTGAGCAGAGCGCCGTCGTGTGGAAGCGGTTGTACTTGAGCCCGTCTGCCGCGAGCCGCTCCGCGGTTGGCGTGTTACACGGCCCGCCGAAGGCGCTCGAGGCTGCGAAGCCGACGTCGTCGATCAGGACGATCAGCACGTTCGGCGCTCCCTCCGGTGGCCGCAGCGGCTCGATCGGCGGGAACGTCGCCGCCGGGTCCTTCGCGTCGAGGGGGAGCTCGCCCTCGTATGGCCGGTCGGGGATCGGGAGAGACAGCCGGGCGTCGTCGGTCATCGGGCGCGTTCCTCCTCGGGCTCGTGGGCCGGGCACCCGGCCGCGTGGTGAAGTCGCATAGCATGACGCAGGCGATGGGGCTCTTGCGACGGAACGACAAGTCGGACTGGGTCAAGTACCGCATGCAGGACAAGCTCTTCTCGATCGGGGACGACTACTGGATCGAGACCGACGGCGGGGAACGCGCGTTCAAGGTCGACGGGAAGGCCGTGCGCTTCCGTGACACGCTCGTGCTCGAGACCCCGGCGGGCGAGGAGTTGTACAAGATCCAGGAGAAGAAGCTCAGCGTCCGCGACAAGATGGAGATCGAGGGCGGCGGCCGGACGGTAGCGACGGTCAAGAAGGCCCTCGTATCGCCGCTCCGGGACCGCTTCTCGATCGAGCTGTACGACGGAGCCGAGCTCTCCGCGAAGGGGAACGTCGTCGATCACGAGTACGAGATCGAGCGAGGCGGCGACAAGGTGGCCGAGATCTCGAAGCGCTGGTTCCGGATCCGGGACACGTACGGCATCGAGATCGCGCCCTCGGAGGATCCCGCCTTGATCCTGGCCGCGACCGTGTGCATCGACCGTCTGACCGAGCGCGACTAGGCGCCGGCCGGGCTCGGGTCAGTCGCCCGGCACGCCCGTCACCTCCGCCCAGCGGGTAGAGAGCACCCAGATCACCCATGCCGCGAGGGCGATCATGAGGATCGACCAGAACGGGTAGAACGGGATGTAGGCGAAGTTCGCGATCATGGACAGGGCCGCGATGATGAGCGCGAAGATTCGACCCCACGTCTGTCCGGCCATGAGCGCGAGGCCGGCGAGGAGGACCAAGACGCCCAGGAGCAGGTGGATCCAGCCCCACGCGGTCAGGTCGAGCTCGAGGACGTAGTTCTCGGTCACGACGGCGACGTCGTCGTCGAGAATCGCCGACAGGCCCTGGAGGGCCTGGAAGATCCCGATCACCAGCAGCATCACGCCGGCGAACAGGACGGCTCCCGTCGTCCAGAAGCTCGGCTCGCGGTACTGAGTCTGAGACATCACGTGCTCCTCTCTCGAGACTGGCCCGCCCGCGCGGGCCGATGACGACAACGCGAGCATGACGCATCGGGGCGACGACATACGGAGGGCTGGTCGCTTTCGGGTCGAAACCGCGAGAGAATGCGCGCCGTGAACATCCCCTTCCTGAGTCGCTTTTCGAAGGGACGCGACGAGTCGGAGGCGCCTGAGCAGCCCACCGTCGTCCAGATCGACGCGTCCTCGCTCTCGCGCGTGTTCTCCGCGCCGATGTGGCTGCGCGATCTCGGCCTGCTCGCCTGGTTCCTCGTCGGCGTCGGCATCCTGCTCGTGGGGCTCGTCTGGCTGCTCGGCCTGACCGCGACGATCACGCAGCCCGTCCTCGTCGGCGCGATCCTCGCGACGGTCGCGGGCCCGATCGTGACGAAGCTCCATGGGCGCGGTGTCCCGCGCGCCGCCGGCGCCGGGATCGTGCTCCTCGCGCTAATCGCGCTCGGCGTCCTGGTCGCGGTCATGGTCATCGGCGGGTTCTACTCGCAGGCGGACGAGATCCGAGCGTCCGTCTCCGAGGCGGCTGACAAGGTCGAGGAGTGGCTCGAGGACGCCGGAGTCGACGATGCATCGGGCGCGCGCGACGCCGCCGAGAGCGGGACCTCGCAGACGGGAGCGAGCCTGCTGCAGGGCGTCATGCAGGGCATAGAGGAGCTGACGTCGCTCGTCTTCTTCCTCACCTTCGCCGTGTTCGCGACGTTCTTCCTGCTTAAGGACGGGCCGGTCGTACGCCGGTTCGTCGACCGGCACCTGGGCGTCCCCGTCGCCGTGGCGTCGACGATCACCGGGAACGTCGTCAAGTCGCTGCGCCGCTACTTCCTCGGCGTCTCGATCGTCGCGGCGTTCAACGCCGTGGTCGTGGGTATCGGCGCGCTCCTCCTCGACGTCCCGCTCGCGGGGACGATCGCGGTCGTCACGTTCGTCACTGCGTACGTGCCGTTCATCGGCGCGTTCGTCTCGGGCGCGTTCGCGGTGATCCTGACGCTCTCGGCGCAAGGCACCAACGAGGCGGCGATCATGCTGGTGATCGTCATCCTCGCGAACGGGCTGCTCCAGAACATCGTCCAGCCGATCGCGTTCGGCGCGACGCTCGACCTGAACCCGCTCGTCGTCCTCATCGTGACGATCGGGTTCGGGGCGCTCTTCGGGATGGTCGGGCTCGTGCTCGCGGCGCCGCTCACCTCAGCCGCGCTTCACATCAGCCGCGACCTGGCAGCGGCGAAGGTGGCGGAAGCTGGAGCCGCCGAGCGAGGCCCGCCGCCCGGAGAGCCGGATCCCGTGGTTGCGCAACTCTGAGCCGGCGCCGGCTCAGATCGAGACGCTCACCGGAGAGGTCGCGATCCAGGTCAGCGTCGCGAGGAAGACGACGACCCCCAACCCGACCGCGACCTTCTGCAGGCGTGGGTCGCCGAGCTTCGTGCTCATGCCGGCGAAGAAGAGTGAGACTGCGAAGAGCACGACCGCGAGGACGTAGTTCGACGCGTGCTGGATGCTTGTCGCTGACGCGTTCTGCGGACACTTCCGCCTCGGCGTCAAGCCGCTTGGTCTCGGCAGTGGCAGCGAGCCGGTACTGCGGCATCGCGAACGGCGTCAGCGGCGCGTTCGGGTTCCGGAGCGGCCTCGTGGCGAGCCACGCGTTCACGGCCGGCTTGAACTCGGCGCGGAACCGCTTGAAGTAGAAGTCGGCAAGCTCGGTTTCGTCGCGGGAGTACGCGTCCACCCACTGTGTGAACGTGGCCACGTCGATCTGCGTCTGTGCCTCGGCGAGGCCCTGCTCGCGAGCGGCGTCGATCCGGATCGCGTTCGTCCGACTCGAGGCCTTCGCCTGCTCGCCGTTCCAGCGGGTCGCCTGGTAGCTGCTCCATGCGGTCGCGACCGCGGCGCAAGCGAGCAGGATGGTCGCGACGAGCTCGACCCGGTCGGTCACGCCGGGAGCCCGTCCTCGCCGCAGGGAACCGGCGACGCGTCGTCGATGAGCCCTCGAGCCTCGTCGAGCACGCGCAGCGATCGCTCCATCGCCGTCGGCTGGATGCCCCCGACGCCCGATCCGTACGGGTTGTCGAGCGCATTGATCACGAGCAACGTGGCGACCATCACCGCCGTCGCCGATCCCATGAGCATCGCCTGCGACCGCGCGCGCTCCGCGCTGTCGGCGAAGAAGAGCATGTAGGCGAAGACCACAGCCGCGGTGAAGAAGAGCACGATCCAGACCGAGGTCGGGATGATTCCGGCGGCGCCATGGATACGGTCGTTTCGCGCTTCCTCCCGCGTGGATGTCTGCTCAAGCCACTTGTCGTACGCGGACTCCTCGGTCGCACTCGCAGGGATCGCGAGCTTGAGAGTGTTGAACAGTGGGATTGCCCAGGGGTTGACCGCGTCACGCAGTCCGCCGCTCTCCATCGCGGGCCACTCCTGGTGGACGACCGAGCGGCCGTAGCACATGAGCTCGCCCGTCAAGCGGTCGGCGGACGTTCGCGGGCAGGAACTGCGCGGTCTCGTACTGCTGCACGAGGGTGAGCGCCTCGCGTCTCCGCCCCGGTCAGCGACTTGTCGTAGCTCGTGAACGCGAGGAAGATGACGAATCCGGCGAAGATCGCAAAGCCGGTCGCGAGCACGCCGAAGACGCCCGAGGCGCGATCTCCGTCCGCGAAGTAGCTCCCCTCCGGGGCTCGGCGCCGGACGAGCAGCATGGCGCCGATCGCCACTGACACGGCGACGAGGAGCATCAAGGCACGCGCCAGAGCAGGTTCAGTCTTGTCGGCGGGCGGGTGTCCGCTCACGGCACGGGTCACCGAATTCAGACCGGGTGCTGCGGACGTGGCGCGCGAGTGTGTGTGAGAGTTCAGCCCAATCCGACAAGGAGGGGCCCCTCGTGATCGCAGCTGACTACCCGTTCCTCGAAGTTCTCTGGACGCTGTTCGTGTTCTTCGCCTGGGTGATCTGGTTCTGGCTCCTCATCACCGTGTTCGCGGACATCTTCAGGCGGCGTGACATCGGCGGCGGGGCGAAGACGCTCTGGATCATCTTCGTGATCGTCTTGCCGTTCCTCGGCGTCTTCATCTACCTCCTTACGCAGAACGACGGCATGACGGAGCGCAACTTGGAGCGAGCGAGCGCTCAGCAGGCGCAGATGGACCAGTACGTCAGAACCACCGCGGGAAGCGGCGGCGCCGCGGCGGAGATCGAGAAGGCGAAGGCGCTGCTCGACTCCGGCGCAATCACGCAGGCCGAGTACGACGCCATCAAGCAGAAGGCGCTCGCGTCGTCATAGAGAGGAGAGAGGGATGGAAGAGATCGGGCCTGTCGACTACGCGATCGTGGCCTTCCCCGGAAACAAGTTCCGGGGCGAGATCGGTCCGGCGATCGCGGAGCTCGTCGAGAACAGCACCATCCGCGTCATCGACATCGCGTTCGTCGGCAAGGACGAGGACGGCAACGCCGTCGCCATGGAGCTCCTCGAGCTCGACCCCGACGTCCAGGAGGCGCTGAACAGCATCGGGATCGAGGTCGGAGGGCTCCTCAACGACGACGACCTGATGGACGCGGCTGACGGCCTCGAGCCCAACTCGTCGGCGGCGATGATCGTGTGGGAGAACGTCTGGGCGCGGAAGGTGACCCAGGCGATCAGAGACGCCGGCGGCCAGCCGGTGGCGTTCGAGCGGCTCCCGCACGAAGTTGTCCAGGCTGCCCGCGAATGGGCGCTCGAGCAGGCGAAAGCCTAGGAGGGAGGACGATGTTCGGTCGCAGAGGACCAGGGCTCGTGCGGGCGGCCGCGACGACGGCCGTCGTCGCCGGGACCGCCGGCGCAGTCCGACACCGCCAGGATCAGAAGTACGCCGCGCAGGATCAGGCGGCGTACGACCAGCAGATGGCCGCACAGCAGGCGGCCGCGCCACCGCCGGCCGCAACACCCGCCGAGCCCGACTACACGGCGGAGCTCCAGCAGCTCGCGCAGCTCAGAGACCAGGGGATCATCAACGACGCCGAGTTCGAGGCGAAGAAGAAGCAGATCCTCGGGATCTGAGCGGTCCCGAGGAGTGGGTCGCCGACGCCGTCGAGCCCCATCGCTCGCGGCGTCGGCGGGTAGCCGATGATCGACGCCGCGCTCTGGTCGCTCGTCGCGAGCTCGTCGCTCGTCGTGGGAGCGGTGATCGCGCTTCGCTACGACCTCGCGCAGCGCACGATCGGGCTCGTCATGGGCTTCGGCGCGGGGGTACTGGTCGCCGTGCTCTCAGTCGATCTCGCCGTCGACGCGTTGGAGCGCTCGAGCGGGCGCATAGTCGCGGGCGGCCTCCTGGCCGGCGGTGTCACGTTCTACGCCGGCGTCCTGCTCCTCGACCGCTACGGCGGGCGGAGCCGCATGAGCTCCGGCGGCGAGCAGTCGGAGGGAAACCCGCTTGCGATCGTCCTCGGCGTCGTCCTCGACGGCATCCCCGAGTCGGCCGCGATCGGCGTGACGTTGATCGAGGGCGAGCCGATCGGAGCCGCGTTCGTCGCGGCGGTCTTCCTCTCCAACCTGCCCGAGTCGATGTCGGCGTCGAGCGGCCTCCGCAAAGCCGGACGGTCGGCATGGTGGATCCTCCGGCTCTGGATCCTCGTCGCGTTCGTATGCGCGCTCGCCGCACTGCTCGCGTTCGGCCTCCTCGACGAGTCGCGGCAGACCCTGATCGCGTTGACTCTCGCCTTCGCCGCCGGCGCGATCCTCGCGATGCTCGCCGACACGATGTTCCCGGAGGCCTTCGCGCACGCCGGCCGGGAGGTCGCCCTCGTCACGGTGCTCGGGTTCGCGGTCGGCTTCGCGATCGCCGCCAAGGAAGCCGACGAGTCGGCCAGCCCGCCCGTTGTAGGGGCGAGATGTATCTCGCCCCTACAGCACGACTGATGCGCCCGGCTCGAGAACGTGCACCTCGATCTCCGGTGCGCTCTCCCGCATCCGCGAGGCAAACTCCTCGGCGGGTTCGTCGAGGAACGCGGGGATCTTGCGCAGGCTCGAGTGGAACGGGAAGTACGTGCCCCAGTGGATCGGGACGACGACGGAGGCGCGCAGGAGACGCGCGGCGGCGACCGCCGCTTCCGGATCCATGTGGCCGTGTCCCAGCTTCGGCCCCCAGCCTGAGATGGGGAGCAGGGCGATGTCCACGGGCGCCAGCTCGGACATGCCCTCGAAGAGCTCGGTGTCGCCGGCGAAGTAGACCGTGCGCAACAAGCCCGCGATCAGGAATCCCACCGGCTCGGCCTTCGACCCGAACGGCAGCCGGCTCGCGTCGTGGACGGCCGGAGTCGCCCGGATCGTCAGCGTGCCGATCTCGACCTCCTCGCCGGCCCTTAGCTCGGTCACCGCAGAGAAGCCACGCCGCTCGAGCATCCTCCGCGCGCCCGTCGGCGCGACGACGTGTGTCTCCGTGCCGACGGCCTCGAGTGACGGGAAGTCGAGGTGGTCGAAGTGGAGATGCGACAAGAGTACGGCGTCGACGTCTTGTGCAACGTCCGGGTCCAGCTCCCGGGCCCTGCGCAGGTGCATGAGCCGCGTGCGGAGGAGCGGGTCCGTGAGCAGCCGCACGCCGTCCAGCTCGACGAGCACGGTCGCGTGGCCGACGTAGACGATCCGGGCGGCTCCGGGCGTCATGCGCCGAGCATGGTATGCGGGCTCGGTGGCCCGCTCGGGTCAGGTCTCCTCGGCTGCGCCGGGCTGGCGCGTGGGGATGCGTGGGGTCAGGAAGAGGGCGGCTAGCGCCAGGAGAGCGAGGATTGCGAGTGCGGCCTTGAGCCCCGCGATGCGTGCGTCCTGGTACGCCGCGATCGCGTCGTCGGCCGCGCGCGAGCGCACGCCCGCCTCGTCGAGCGCAGCCTCGAGGTCCGCGTCGGAGATGAACTCCACGCCACCCGCGAGCTCGACCTGGGCGTCCTGCTTCACGCGCTCGGGGATCGCCGAGCTCTGCTCGATGTTCGCGAGGAACGCCGTGGTCAGGGTCGCGATGAGGATCGAGCCGGCGACTGCGGTGCCGAGCGAGGCGCCGAGGTTCGTCATCGTGTTCTGCACGCCCCCGACCTCCGGGCTCTGGTCGTCCGGGACGGCCGAGACGGTGACCGCTCCGAGCTGCGAGGCGAGCGAGCCGATGCCAAGGCCGATCAGGAGCATGGGCAGGAAGACGATCTCGGGCCCGGCGTCGACGTCGAGCGCACCCAGCAGGACGGCGGTTCCGGCGAAGAGCAGGAGCAGGCCCGACGCGCGCGACACGCCGCGGGTTCGCCTGCGGCCGGAAGCGCGGGATCCCGATCGCGGCGACGAGCAGTGCGATCGAGAGCGGCAGCAGCCGCACGCCGGTCTCGAGCGCCGTGAGGCCGAGCGCCACCGACAGGAACAGCGGGACGACGAAGAAGAAGCCCGCCTGCACCAGGAACTGGAAGAAGAACAGCGCGAGGCCGCCCGTCAGCTGCCGGTTGCGCAGCATGTCGGGGCGGACGAGCGGCTCCTGGCCGTGCTCCACGCGCCGCGTCTGCCACTGGAAGAAGAGCCAGAGCACGAGCCCGCCTGCGAGCACGAGCCAGACGGTCGGGGACAGCCCGGCCCAGGACGGGCCGTCGGGGCGGGGCTGGATCCAGCCCCACTCGCCCGAGCGGAGGACGCCGAAGACGACGAGCGCGAGCCCGAGCGCCGAGAGCACCGCGCCGACGAAGTCGAGCTGCGGGCGCTCCTCGACCGGCGCGTCGGCGATCCGCCGCGCGAGCAGGAGAATCGCGATGACGAGGACCACCTCGCCCGCGAACACCCAGCGCCACGAGAAGTACGTCGTGCAGAAGCCGCCGATGAGCGGGCCGACCGCGACCGCGACCGCTCCGGCGGCGGCGACCAGTCCGTACGCGGCGGGCCGGCGCTCGCGCGGAAAGTTGCCGGCGACGAGCGCCACGATCGCGGGCAGGATCAAGCGCCGCTCCCACGCCCTCGAGGAACGACCAGCCGAACAGGAGCACGGGGAGGTTGGGAGCGATCGAGGTCGTGAACGACCCGCACCCGTAGATCACGCACCCGATCGCGAACGCGCGCTTGCGCCCGATGATCGCGCCGATCTTGGCGCCGGTGATCATCAGCGCGGCCATCACGAGCGTGTACGCCGTGATCGCGCCCTGGATCCCGGTGACCGTGGTCCCGACGTCCTCGGCCACCGTCGCGATCGAGACGTTCATGACCGAGCTGTCGAGCGTCATGAGGAACTGCCCCGCCGCGAGCGTGAGCAGGACGAGCATCGAGCCGCTCGCGCGAGCGGCAGGTTCCGAAGCTGCTGCTGTCACTGGGCCGGCGATGCGTCCGGGACGGCGGGGCCTCGCACCCGCTTCCAGACGAGGTCGAGGACGATGGAGAGGACGGTTATGGCGACGATGGCCGCGAACGTCTGCGGAGCATTCCGCAGCGTGTCGACGGCGAAGAAGGCGAGCACGACCGCCGTGGCGCCGATCGCGGCGAGCACGACGGGAGAGTAGGCCCCGATCTCCGCGCGCAGCCGGTACGCCGCGAGCCCGACGAGCAGGAAGATGACGAGTGAGATCGCGCTCCCGACGGACGCGATCGCGGAGAGGTCGACGAGGTTCGAGACGACGAGCACGACGGCAGAAGTGATCAGCATCCCCGCGTGGGCACGGAGCCCCGAGCCCCGCCCGAAGAACGGCGGGAACTGGCCGACCTGCGCCAGCATCGACGTGAGGCCCCCGGACGCATAGAGCGTGGCGTTCACGGACGACGCGGTCGCGAGCAGGGCGGCGACGGCCATCATCGTGAAGCCGGCGTCGCCGAGCGCCGGCCGCGCGGCCTCCGCGATCGCCGTCTCCCCGTACCCGACCGCCTCCTCGACGGTCAGGGTCCCGAAGACGCCCAGCGAGATGAGGACGTACAGCACCGTCGTCACTCCGAGCGCGACGTACATCGCGCGGGGGAGCTCCCGGGCGGGGTCGCGCAGGTCCCCGGCGGCGAACGTGATCACGCTGAATCCGAGGTACGCGAAGAACGTCAGCGCGACGCTCGCGACGATGTCCGAGAACGCGGGATAGCCGCTGAAGGCGAGGAGATCGAAGTCGATGTCGACGATCGTGACCGCGATGAAGACTGCGAAGACGGCGAGCAGGACGACGACGATCAGCGACTGTGCGCGAGCCACGACCCCGGAGCCGACGAGGTTGATCGCAGCCATCGCGACGATGATCACCGACGTGAAGACGTTGTCCCAGCCGGCCGCGGCGTCGTCCCCGACGAACAGCGACGTCGCATAGCTGCCGAACGACACCGCCACCATCGAGCAGACGATGACGATCGCCGAGAAGTAGCCGAGCCACGCGGCGATGCCCACGAGGCGGCCGTTCCCGAAGCCCTCCATGAGGTAGGCGATGATGCCGCCCGACGAGGGAAAGCGGACGCCGAGCTTCGCGACCGTGTAGCCGAGGAGCGCGGCCACGATCCCGGCGATGAGGAATGAGAGCCAGACCGCGGATCCTGCGACCGCGCCCGCCTCGCCGAGCAGTGCGAAGATGCCCGCGCCGACCATGGCGCCGATGCCGAGGAAGACGGCGCCGCGGACGGTCATGCTATGGCGTCGTCGGCGCCGGTGGTTCCGGCGTGTGCCCGCCTAAGAACAGCCAGACGATCGCGATGCCGACGAGCGCGGTCACGATCCAGCAGATCTGGAGCGGCAGCTGGAAGGAGTGCCGGGTCGCGCTCGCAGACCATGTCGAGGTGGCCCTGGAGCGTGACGGCGGGCGCCGTCTCACGCCCCGGCGATGCGGGGACGCGTACGACGAGATTCCGGCCGGAATCCTGCGTGAGCTCGAAGCCATGTTGCTCGGCCCAGGCGCGGACGTGGTCGATCGCCGGCTCCTCGTGCCGCGACGGGCGCGGGATACGCGAGAGCGTCTCGAAGTGCGCCCAGAACGCGCGCGGCTCGAGCCCAGCGAGCGGCGAAGTCCCCGTTGTCGTCACCGATCCCTCCTCCGCGTCGTCCGAAGTGACGCCGAGCAGCGTAACCCCCGGATCCGACGCACGCTGCGTCTAACTGCCGTCCGGCCAGCCGCCGCGGTGGAGCACCAGCGGGTAGTGCGGCAGCGCCGCGAGCGGGTCGTCGAGCACGGCTCTCGTCTGCTCGGCGTAGCGCTTCGTCAGCCGCCAGCCGCTCGGAGGCGGCTCGAGCCCCAGCGCGAGCCGCTGGTCCAGCACACCTTGCAGCGCCGCTCGCAGGCGCTCGACGTGCTCCGCTTCCCAGTGCCCCTCGACGTCGGCGTGTATCCGGGGTGCGCGCTCCTGCGCGTCCCGCCCCTTCTGTGTGAGGCGTGCCAGCTTCGTCTCGACCCCGACGTAGCCGTTCTTCTCCAGGAACCGCAACGCCATGCTCGTCGCCTCGGGTGAGACGCCCGCGACGAGCGCCAGCTCCCGCACGTCGATTCCCTTCTCGTCGAGGACGCGCACGAAGTTCGCGCCGAGCGGGAGCGACAGCTCGGACTCGCGCTCGAAGTCGAGCGTGTACGCGAGAAGCACCTGGGCCAGAAGCGCGGACAGATGACGGGGCGTCTCCCGCCGGTCGCGTTGGACGACCTCGGCGACCATCCCGTTCGAGGCGGCGACGATCGGGAGGTACTCGGGCAGGTCGACCGCGAGCTGCTCGGCGACGGTGCGGAGCGCTTGCCTCAGCTCGTTGACCGGCTCCTTCCCGAACCGTTCCCCCCAGCGCTCCTCGATCTCCACGAGCAATGGCGGCCAGATCTCCGCCGCGACGTCGCCGGCCGGAGTGGGGCGGACGACCCAGTCGCTCCGGAGCCCACGTGCGCTTCCGTATCCGTCCCGCTTCGCAGTCGAGTCAGGCCCGACGAAGACGTAGCGCCACCGCTCCATGCCTCCGAGCGCCGAGAGGATGCGGTTCTTCGGGAGCCCGGCGACGACCGGAAGCTCACCCACGGTGATCCCCACTCCGACGAAGCGCAGGAGGTTCGACCACATCACCAGCGAGGTCCCGAACCTGCGCCCGATACCCGCCGCATCGAACCGGCGTTCGAACTCGTTGTCGAGCTCGATCGTGAACGCCACTAACGCGTATGAGAGAAGAGTGGACAGCGGCGGCCGTGAAGACATGTCCACGGATGCTATGCGGCGTCGGGCGGCCTTCCCGGGGTCCGCGAACCGCTCTACCTTAGAGCGATGGTGCTCCGGCGTGGGCGGGGCCGCGAATCAGGGCAGGGGACCGTCGAGTACGGGTTGTTGATCGCGTCGTGCGCGATCCTCGTGGTCGTCGGCGTGCTGTTCTTCGCCGGCGGCGTCGACAGCCTGTTCCGGCGGGCGGGCGAGGGCGCGGCGCAGGAGCCGCGGGTCTTCACGCCGCCGGCCGCGACCTGCGACCCGAGCTATGAAGGCGTTTGTGTGCCTCCTCCGCCCCCCGACCTCGACTGCGACGACCTCGAGCAGATGGGCATCCCGCTGCCCGTGACCGTCGTCGGCGACGACCCGCACAAGCTCGACGAGAACGGCGACGGACTCGGCTGCGCGGAGTGAGAGCTTGACGCACCGGTGCGACCGGGAGATGATCGGCGCCGGAGCCACGTAACTCGTGGCAGGGAAAGGGGGATCATGAGGAGATTCAGAGTCGTGATCACGGCTGCCGTGCTCGTCGGCCTGGTCGCGGCAACTGCGGCAGCGACCTACGCCGCCCAATCCGACCGCGGCTGGAACAACAGTCGTGAGATCGCCCTACGTGACGACTGCGACCCACGGGACCCTGGATGGGACACCCTCCCGGGCGACTGCCTCAAGAAGCGGGGAACCGTGAGTGCCGCGGAGTTCGGCGGTGAGCTCGGCTCGCCGCTCTCCACCGCAGTGATCGGCCACCCGTCCTGGAGGAACGACCCGCCATATCTGGTCGTCAAGCAGGGAACCTCGCTGAAGGTCAAGAACAGAGGCGGCCGGCCGCACACGTTCACGGAGGTCGCCCAGTGGGGTGGCGGCGTGGTGCCGGGCCTCACCCAAGGGCTGACCACGGCACCCGAGTGCGCGGCCCTGGAGCAGCTCGACCCGGGCGAGAAGGCGAAGCTGTCCGGCCTCGCGGTCGGCAACCACCGCTTCCTGTGCTGCTTCCATCCGTGGATGCGGGCGCTGGTGAAGGTCAAGCCGAAGCATCACGGCAAGCACAACGACTGAGGCACGGTCCTCACGAGCCGTTCGAGAGCCCCCGGCGACGGGGGCTCTCGCTCTTGACGAGCGGCCTCAGCTGCTCGGAGACCACGCCACCGAGCAGTGGTCTTGGCCGTCGGAAAGCTTGCGGGCCCTGCCGCCGTTCGCTCCGACGACGGCGACTCCCCCAGAGCGGCAGAACGCGATGCTCCGCGCGTCGGGAGACCACGAGGGACAGCAGTCCTGGTCGCTTCGGGTCACTCTCCGGACCCCGATGCCGTTCGGCCGCATCACGCGGATGCCGCTCCTCCCGATGCCGAACGCGTATCGACCAAACGCAATCCGGTCTCCGGTCGGCGACCAGGCCGGGGCTGTTTCGCCGTAGGAGTTCCGCGTCAGCCGGCGCTGCCCGGTTCCGTCGGGGTTCGCGACGAAGATCTCCGCGCTGGAGTCGTCGTCACGGAGCTTCCGAACGAATGCGATCGTCGAGCCGTCGGGTGACCAGGCAGGCTGGCCGGCGTCCCGGATCAGCCGTCGTCGCGCCGTTCCGTCTGCGCGTACGACCCAGATGCCCCCGTTTCGCACGAATGCGATTCGTCTTCCGCCGGGCGCCCAGGAGAGGGCGACAGCTCCGAAGTCGCCGAGGGTGGTCTCGGTGACCTGGCGCGGCTCGCTCCCGTCCGCGTTCATGACGACGACGGCGTCGCGGCGCCTGCCGTCGATGCGGCGGAGGAACGCGATCCGCGCTCCATCGTGCGACCAGGCGGGCGCCCAGGCGTGGACGCGCACGCGGTTGCGAGTGAGGTTTCGCATGCGCGTGCCGTCGGCGTTCATCGTGTAGATGTCGTCGAGGAACGGCCCGCCCGTGTCGCCCGAGAGCGAGATCGAGCGGTGGAAGGCAAGCGTCCCCGTCGTCGCCGTCCCGCGCGGCTGCGCGTCGGTCGCCGCGCCGCCGGCAGCGACTGCGAGCACGGCCAGCACCCACAGGCGGCGCCCTCGCTCCACGTATCGAAGTATCGCTCGACTGCGACGGTCGGCTCGGCCCCGTGACAGAATCAAGGCTCAACGCGGCTTGTCCGCCGAGGGGGGATTTCACATGACGAAGACGAGGATCGCGCTCCTCGCACTCATCGCAGTGCTCGTTCTGCCGGGCGCATCGCTCGCGCACCGCTCCAAGACCGAGACCGTGAAGGTCGCGGGCCTCGAGCGACAGGTCAAGGTGCTGCGCGACACGTTCGGCGTCCCGCACGTCTTCGCGAAGAGCGACCACGACGCGTACTTCCTGGTCGGGTATCTGCACGCACAGGACCGGCTGTTCCAGATGGACTCGACGCGCCGGCAGGCGAGCGGCACGCTCGCCGAGCTGCTCGGCTCGAGCGCGCTCGGGAGCGACGTCCAGCTCCGGACGCTCGGCCTGCGCCGGGCGGCCGAGCGCTCGCAGGCCGCGATCACGCCCGAGGCGAGAGTTGTCCTCGAGGCGTACGCGCAGGGCGTCAACGCCTGGATCGCGGCCAACCCGCTCCCGTCCGAGTACACGGCGCTCGAGCTGACGAAGGCGAACGTACCGGCATGGTCGGCGCTCGACTCGCTCGCGGTCATCAAGCTGCTCGCGTTCGGACTCTCGTTCGACGACGGCGACATCGGGCGCACGCAGCGCCTCGGCGACCTACCAGGCGGTGCTCGGGCCCGTCAACGGGGCGAGGCTGTTCTCCGAGGACGTGATGCGCAGCGAGCCGTTCGCGCACGCCCCCTCGATCCTTCCCGGGCGAGACTTCGGGCCCGCCGAAGAAGAAGGGCGGCGACCACGATGACGACTGGTCCTCCTCCTTCGCCCCCCCGAACATCCGCGCGGCGGCGGCCGAGGCGCTCGAGAACCTGTCCGCGGCCGACCTGCCGAGGGCGCCGGCATGACAAGGGCTCGAATCATCTGGGTCGTCTCCGGCAAGGAGTCGGAGAGCGGCCGCGCGATGGTCGCCAGCGACCCGCATCTCTCGCTCGGGTCGCCCGCCACCTTCTACGAGGTCGGCGTCGACGTCGACGCCCGGCGCGGGGGCGACCTGACGCTGTACGGCGTCACCTTCCCGGGCACGCCGTCGGTCGTGCACGGCACGAACGGACACGTCTCCTGGGGCTCGACGGTCAACCCGACCGACGTGACCGACATCTACGCGGAGCAGCTCACGATCCAGGGCGGGATCCCGATCGCGACCACGTTCCAGGGCGCGCTCGAGCCGACGCAGATCATCCCCGAGTCGTACCGCATGAACCTGCTCAACGGCACGGTCGGCGACGTCGTGCCTGCGCCGGCCGGCTCGACCCCGCCTGCGACGGTGGTCGTGCCGCGCCGCAACAACGGGCCCCTCATCAGCGTCACCGGCACGACCGGGCTCTCCGTCCAGTTCACCGGCTTCAGCGCGACGCGCGAGGCCGACTTCTTCCGGCTGCTCTCGCGCGCCGACACGGTGCACGAGGCGATCGACGCCCAGCGCTACTTCGACTTCGGGGCGCAGAACTGGATGTACGCCGACGACCGCGGGAACATCGGCTACAAGACGAGTGGCGAGATCCCGCTGCGCGAGGACCTGCAGGCGGGCACGGTCACCGGCGCTCCGCCGTACTTCATCCGCAACGGCGCAGGCGGGAACGAGTGGATCAAGGACCCGACCCCGGCCGAGGATCAGGCGACGCCGTTCGAGCTCCTCCCGTTCGCGGAGATGGACGGCCTCGTGAACCCCAAGCGCGGCTGGATCGCGAACGCGAACCAGGACCCGAACGGGCAGACGTTCGACAACAACCCGCTGAACGAGCTCCGGCCGGGCGGCGGCATCCGCTACATCACGCCGGGTCACGAGGACGGCAACCGGAATGCGCGGGTCACGGCGCGACTGCTGGAGGAGACCGCGGGGCACCGCGAGGTCTCGTTCAAGGAGATGCAGTCGATCCAAGCCGACGTCCGGCTGAACGACGCCGCGGTGCTCGTCCCGTACATCACGGCCTCGTTCCAGGCGGCGCGGACGCCGGGCGCTCCGGCGCCGCTCGCCGCGCTGGGGGCGGATCCGAAGGTGCAGGAGGCGGTCGCGCGCCTCGCGGCGTGGAGCTTCTCGACGCCGACGGGCATCCCCGAGGGCTACGACGCGAGCGACCCGCGCGGCTTCCGGCTCCCGCCGACGCAGGCGGAGATCGACGCCAGCGTCGCCGCGGCGATCTTCGGCCTCTGGCGCTCGCGTGCGCTGGCCGCGATCGTGGACGGCCCGCTCACGACCAGCGGCATTCCCGGCAACCTCCTGCCGGGGAGCAGCCAGGCGATGAGCGCGCTCCGGCACCTGCTGGAGACGAACGGCACCGGCGCGTCCGGGATCGTCTTCTTCGCCGGGCCGGTGGGTCGTGACACCGCCGTGCTCGGGGCGTTGAAGGCCGCGCTCGACCTGGCCGCGAGCCCGGGCTTCGCGCCCGCGTTCGGCGGCTCCACGAACCTCGCGGACTACCGCTGGGGCAAGCTGCACCGGATCGTCTTCCGGCACCCGCTCGGCGGGCCGTTCTCGATCCCGCCCGGCGGCGGGTTCGTGCACCTCGGCACGGGGCTGGACGGAGTCGCGACCGACGGCGGCTTCAGCGTCCCCGACGCTTCCTCGCACAACCCGCGCGCGGCGACCGTGAACGCGTTCATGTTCGGGAGCGGCCCGGCGCGGCGCTTCGTCGCCGAGGCGCGGCGCTCGCATCCGAAAGCCGTGCAGGTGATCCCCGGCGGCGAGAGTGGCAATCCCGCGGGCCCGTGGTTCGGCAATCAGCTAGGCCTCTGGCTGACGGACGACTACCACGAGGCGACGACCCGTCGGGGCGACATCGACGTCGCGCAGCGGCTGAACTTCGTCCCGTGACGTGAGGGCGAGGCTCTGCCTCGCCCTCACCGACGACCTGACTACCGAGAGAGCCCTCCACACGCGGGCTCTCTCGCGTCATGATGCGGTTACGGCGGCTGTTGCATTCGCAACAAGGACGTGAAAGGGTGCGGGAGTAGTTGTCCTTGCGGCAGGCGGGGAGGATCGAATATCTATGAAGGCGAGACTCGCCTTTGGCGTGCTCATCTTGGCGGTGGTAGTCGGCTTCAGCGCTACGACCGGCCTTGCTGACCCCAATCTGACCAACGTGCCGGCACACCGCCATTGGCTCGGGGACCCGGCCAACGGCGTGCAGATCGGACCGAAGTTGTGCGACAACCCGAAGTTGCAGAACGCGTTCAACCAGTTCCACCACAACGTGCACCACTCGTTCATTCCGGGCCTCGGGCAGCTCGACACACTGGGCCCGCAGGACGGTGCGCCTGGGCTGAACAACGATCACGGCGGCGAGATCGTCGCCACGGCGATCCTGTTGCCAAACGGGACCCGCTGCGGCATGCCGACGGGTTAGGCCGCTGGATCGGGCTGCTCCCGGAGTCTGGCTCCCGGGAGCAGCCATCGCTCTCCGGAGGACACACCGGGGCGGGTCCGCTCGGACTCGGCGTGCCACCGACGTGCCACGGAGCGAATCCGGTAGAGTTCAAACCCCGAACGGAGAAGTAGAAGGCCCGCCTTTGCGGGCCTTTTCTGTAAGCGGACGATGGGACTCGAACCCACGACACCTGGCTTGGGAAGCCTCGCCGAGGACGAGGACGATCGACGACGGACGCCGGCGATCGCTGGCAACCATGCGGGTTTCCATTTGCTCACCGCGACTAACCCGGACGTTTCCGGACGAGTGGGGCATGAGTGGGGCACGCGCGTGGCTCGGCGACCGGGCACTACGCTCGACGGCAGAGGTCGCAGTAATTCGTCGAGCTGAGCTTCCCGTCCGTCTGAAGGCTCTGAGGACCTGCGAGTAGACTGTGACCGTGGCGAAGACGAATCTGGAGCGGGATCGCGAAAGGCACGACGCGAAGCTCGAACACGTCCGTGAACAGGTTGCCTCCGGGGAGCTCGTGATTCGCCAGATGTCACTAACAGAACTTGCGACGTGGGACGTTCAACGTACGAAGGTCGAGGCAAGCTCGACTCCTGCTGAGCGGGCCCGCAGGGCCGCCAGTCTTGAAAATCGGCGGAAGCGCGCCGCACGGCTCGCCTCCCCTCTCAGCGGTTAGGGAGAGGCGATAGCGGGCGGCGTCCGACTGCCGCCTAACACCTCGCGTTGCTCCGGTCTGCCGCGGCCCTCGCGCTACCGCATGCAGAAGTACGTGCGCCCGATCGCGCCGAGCTGCGCGAGTCTCGCTCCCTGGCTCCGCGCCGTCTGCGAGCGGTGCCTCGAGCGCGTGCGGCGGAACGTCGGGAAGGTGGGGGCGTGTGACCACGCGAGCGCGGCGCTTCGCCCTAGTAGCCGCGCTCCTGAGTGAGTCCCTTGGCTGCGAAGCGGTGGCCCCAGGTGACGATGTCGCACGCGATGCCGAGAAGGACGAGTATCGCTTCCCAGTTCCCGTTGACGCCACCGGGTTGCCACGCGATCAGGTAGGCCAGTGTCGTCCATGGCGCGAAGATCAGGCCAAGCAGGGGCCAGACCCAGGAATCAAAGGCAAGCTCCACCTTGCTGCCGAAGATCCACCAGGCCGCGAGCGCGAAGCGCGGACCCGCGAGTGCAACGGCACCAAAGAGACAACACATCGGCGCACTCTCTCCGATTTTGGCCTGGCGTGCAATCCATCACCAACCCAACGCTTCGACGACCAACACCGGCCTTTCCGTCGACAAGCTCGAGGAGGATCTGCTCGCGCTCCTCGACCGTGAGCGCGACGGCCGCACGGCCAGCCTCGAGCGCATCGCACAGGGTGCTCGCGGTTGGCTCGCCGACGCGAAAGGAGAGTTCACGGATGAGGTCGGCCGCAACGGGGACGCCGGCCAGCATCGGCATAGCTCCGACCGTACAACCCCGATCTTCGCCTTCGCGTGGATCCGTGCACTGTGAGCTGGGCTGTGACAGAACCGTCCTCGGAGATGCACCGTTCTGCCATCGTCGAGAGGCGCTAGTGCGGGCAAGCTGCGGGCAAGTGGTCGCCCATTTCGAGCGTTCTCAGGCGTCCTCGGGCGGGTTTCGCGTGGAGCTGAGAGTGAGCGGGAATCGCGCTCCGTTGAACGGAATCCCTGCGCTGCAGCGGAAGCGGACGATGGGACTCGAACCCACGACACCTGGCTTGGGAAGCCAGTGCTCTACCAACTGAGCTACGTCCGCACGGGCCTCGATTCTAGCTCCGCGTTGACACCGTCTTCACACACGGTCCATACCCTCTCAGGCGTGCGCGTCTTCGCCGCCGTCCTCGCGCTGACGTTCGTCGTCGCCTCCGCCGGAGCGGCCAGCGCGCCCGCCTCGGAGCAGGCCGACGCCTCCGTCTTCAGCGAGCTCGGAACGTGGGTCGACATCTACGACGGCGGGGTGTACGCGGCGCCCGAGCGGACGGCGCAGCGCATGTCCGAGCGCGGGATCCGGACGGTCTGGATCGAGACCGCGAACTACAACGCGCGGACCGACATCGTCAAGGCCGCCCAGCTCGGCCGCCTCGTCGACGCGTTGCACGCACGAGGGCTCCGGGCGGTCGCGTGGTACCTGCCGGGCCACCTGAAGCCCGCGCTCGACGCGCGGCGAGCCGCGGCGATGCTCTCCTTCCGGACGAAGACCGGCGAGGCCTTCGACGGCATCGCTCTCAACATCGAGGGCACGAAGCTCCGGAACGCGAAGGTCCGCTCGCAACGCGCAGTCGCGCTCACGCGGGGTCTCCGCGCCCAAGCGGAGGAGACGCCGCTCGCGATCGTCCCCATCGACCCCCGCGCGCTCGAGCGCCGCCCCTCCCGCTGGCCGAGGTTCCCCTGGGCCACGCTCGCGCTGGAGGTGGACGCCGTCGCCCCGATGATCTACACGGGCGGCGCCTTCAGGGGCTTCGACGCCACGTACGGGTACGTCACGCGCTCACTGAGGCTGATCCGCGCACACACGCGAAACGACGAGCTCGCGATCCACGCCGCGGGCGGCGTCGCCAACCGCATGAGCACCGAGGAGCTCGCCGGCTTCGTCGCGGCCGTCGAGGACGACGGCGGCACGATCGGCGTCAGCCTCTACGACTGGGACACGATGACCGACCGCGCCTGGCGCGCGGTCGCCCGCTTCAGGTCGTAGCCCACGCTGCGCGGAGCCGGTCACGGGTCTCGAGGAGGTGCTCGGGCAGCACCTTCACGTCCGCGAGCACCGGCATGAAGTTCGTGTCTCCGGACCAGCGCGGCACGACGTGCAGGTGGACGTGGTCGGTGATGCCCGCTCCCGCCACGCGGCCGAGGTTCCAGCCGAGGTTGAAGCCATCCGGCGAGTAGACGGCAGCAAGCGCGTCGACGGCGGCGACGGCGAGCCGGTGCAGCTCGACCGCTTCGTCGTCCGAGAGCTCGCCCAGCGTGCCGACGTGGCGCGCGGGCGCCGCCAGCAGGTGGCCGGACGAGTACGGGTACTTGTTCAGGATCGCGACCCCGAGCTCGGCGCGGTGCACGACGAGCGACTCGCCCTCCGCCAGCTCACCGGCGGCCTCGGCGCAGAAGACGCAGCCGCTGATCTCGTCCGCCTGCACGACGTACTCGAGTCGCCACGGCGCCCACAGTGGCCTGGTCATGTCCGGTTTCTAGCGTAGACTCGCCCACGATGGGATATGCCCTCAAGCTCGGAGCCGCCGCGATCCTGTTCCTCTTCGCCGGCGTATTCGCGATCGTGATCTTCGGGAACATCTGGGCCCGGGTCGGCATCGGTGCGGCGATCCTGGTCGTCGTCGGTGGCCTGCTTCTCGTCGCGTGGAACGCCGATCGCAAGGCGAAGGAAGCGCGCGCGGGCATCGACGAGCTGCCGCCCGTCTGAGACGGCTGCTCGTCGCCGCAGCGCTGCTCGCCCTCGGCACCGCGGCCGCCTGCACGGGCGCCGGCGGTTCCCCCGCGGCGCAGACTGCGACGATCCAGCGCATCGTGGACGGGGACACGCTCGTCGTGCGAGGAGGCGCACGCGTCCGGCTCGTCCAGATCGACGCGCCGGAGGCAGGTACCGAGTGTCACTCGGCGGCCTCGAAGCGTGCGCTCATCCGGCTCGCACCGCCCGGAGCACGCGTGACGCTCGAGGTCGACCCTCAGCTCGACCGCGTCGACCGCTACGGCAGGCTCCTGCGCTACCTGCGCGCCGGGAGCCGAAATCTGAATGTCGAGCTGGTCCGCCGAGGCGCCGCGACGCCGTACTTCTACGGCGGCGAGCGCGGGAGGCACACGAGCGCGTTCCTCGCCGCCGTTTCCGCGGCCCGCGCGGCCAAGCGCGGGATGTGGCGCGCATGCAGGGTCAACTGGACGACCGACGCCCCCGTCGAGACTCGGCGGCGCTAGAACCTCACCCATCCGAGGTACGGCCAGGACCTGCAACCGGACCTTGGTCCGGTCAGGTCCGGACCTCAAGACGGCGCGGGCGGGCGCCGATGAGGGTCAACTGTGACTCAGAACGTCGACAAGAGAGGGAGGGCGGCGATGACTGCGGCCCAGTTCGAGCTAATTGACGAGTCCGAAGCAGAAGCGATCCTCCGCTGGCGCTTCGAGGAGCTCGTTCGTTCCGGATACGACATCGGCTCGGCACTCGTGCTCGCCTCTCATGTCGAGGTGGATCTGCACGTGGCGACCGGGCTGGTACACCGCGGCTGCCCGCCGGACACGGCACTCCGAATTCTGTTGTAGGGCGGGGAACGGGCAGATGGGCTGGGTCTCGATGCGGCGGGGACCCGGCCCACCGCGCTGCTTTGTTAGGCGCAGACCGGAAACTCGCTAGCGCGAGTTTCCGGTCGCGCGAAGATCACTGAAGGCGTCTGCTTCGCAGCCGCAGCTGCCGTCGCTATTAGCCGGCGCCGGCTCTCAGGTGCAGATCGGATCCGAACGCGCTAGAGCCAGCGCTTCCAGCGGAAGAAAGAAGCAACCGCACAGCCACGCGCCAACCCGCACGGCTGCGAAGCCGCCCTGCCGTACACGCCCCTGAACGCCGCGCCGGTGTGGTCCCGGTGTGGTCTCGGAACCGTTGCCGTCTTAGGATACGTCTCGGCAGGTTCGCTCGCGGGAGATCGACGGCGTAGACGTTGTCGGCCATCGGGACATCCGCGACCTGTCGGTCGGCGAGCACGGCCTCAAGGCGCGCGACGTTGTCGCTGACGACGCCGTACATGTTCACGAACGCTCCCCCGTCGTATGACATGGCGCCGAATATCGCCGGCCCTCTGTCGAAGACCCCAGGGAACCACCCGTCACGCCATCGTCGAAAAGCCGACCGAGAACTGCTCGAGGTCACTCGTTCGAGCCCAGTACCGCCCATCTTGACCCGCTCGGCTACGCGGAATCCGCATGGTTGGGCGGGTCGGGTGTGACACGGATGCCGTGAAAGTGCGTGCGGTGCAGACCTCGGTGCAGACCTCGCGGGCACGTCCCGACCGGTTTCAGCGTGCGGGCGAAGTCGCGCGCTTCCTCGAGTTGCGTGAGGAGCTCTTTCGCGATGAAGCTGTGGCCTTGCGCTTCGGCGAGCGGGTGGTGCTCGTCGAACCGTTCGCGACCTGGGCAACGCGGGACATAAGATCGTCCGGCAACTCGGATGCGCGGCTCTTCGCCCCGTCCACCACGTCCTTCGCCTGTCGGGAGACGTAATTGCTCCTGGCGAGCGCGAAGAGCGCCGCGCCCGACGCCGGGAGGACCACCCAGCGGGTCAGCGTCGAGCCGACTCGTCGGTGCCGCCCCTGCGCGGCGTCGGCCATGTCGGAGACCCGCTCCGCATAGTCGATCACCTGCTCCGAAATGCTCTGAATCCCAGCCATTTCCCCACCTCCCTCTCTCGCCGCCCGTTCCCGAGCGTCAAAGGCTTGTTTGCGTGGTAGCTGGCTTCCCGGTACGCAACGGGCGCAAACGCCCGTACTCGGCGTACAGCCCACGACTGCCGGCGTAGCTAAGCCGCATCGCAAATACCGAGCCTTTCCTTCTCGTCCGGTCCTGGCGCCGTCCGATCTGCCCCGCGTCGCCGAGCCCGCCAGTTAGGACGGCTTCGCGTTACCGTCTTACGACGACGTGCTGTCGACGTCTCAGGCCTCGACAAAAGGGGTTAAAAGGGCTATTGCCTGAGTGCGTGCTTGTGCTACTGCGGCTCTTGTTCGTTCTCGTCGCCTTGCTCGCCGTGCTCACGATCGTCTTTCTCGTCGTGTTCGGACGCGGTGCCTAGGGGTGTTCCTTCTGGGCTCAAGCCGGGTACCAGAAAGGCGTGCCGGAAAGCGACGACCGTGACGTCCTCGAGTTCATCGGCGACGAGGGGAAGACCTTGCAGGAGATCGCCGAACGGTTCCCGATCTTCGAGCTCCTGCGCGTAATCCGGCCGGGGCTCGTCGAAATCTCGCGAACGGCCACGGCGGGCGACGTACAGGCGCACCAGTTCGAGGACAAGTACGTGCTGACCGACCGGGGGGCGTCAGCGGTAGGAGTCGTCAGGCCATCCCTACAGCGATCTCGCGCAGCTCTCCACGACTGAACCCGCTCTCCTGGAGCCACCACCGCGTGAACCGCTCGCGCTCCGAATCACTCATCGGCCGTTCCGGGCGCCGGCCTCGCTGGCAGCGAAACTCGCGGCCCGTCTTCCGCCACTCGCGTTCCCTGCGTGCCGACAGCGTGACCCATCGCCGCAGCCGCTGCAGCGTACGTCGACCCGCTCGGCGAAAGCTACCGTCGCGCCTCCGAGCGTAGGAGCGCGCCCGTCGGGCTCGTCCCGGGCGTCGTGCCGCTGACGCCGCGCCGATCGCCGGGATGCCTCTGAGCCGCTCCCGATCACCTGCGGCGGTTCCGCCGGCCACGGTCAACGTCGGCTGTTCGGACGCTTCCCCGACCGCCCGCTCGACGTTACGCTGAGTCTCGCGCTCGAGCTGAGTCCGCCGGTACCGCGGGAGGAGCCTGCGCCACGGCCTGAGTCTACGCCTCTACTTGCTGGTTCCCAACTTGCTACGAGTGATTTGCAAGAGCTATAATTCGCTAGTATGGCAGTGGCGACGGAGGAGCGCGTGTCCGTGTCGGTCTTCGTCGACCCGCACGAACCGCGAGCGACTCCTCGAGTTCGCCCGGACGAATGACCGGTCGCTCAGCGGCGAAATCCGCCGGGCGATTCGCGGGGGTTTCGTGGCGCGTCGAGCGGGTTATCCACACATCGCTGTGAGTGAACCGACACCGACGGTGCTCCCCGATCCTCCGCTGGAGCCTCGGCGACCGGACGAGCCGCCCACCGTCGACATCCCGCAGCCGCCCGATCCAGCCGAGCCGTGGAACGAACCCGAGCCGCCCGAGCCGCCCGAGCCGCCTGAGCCGGGCCGCCCACCTGAGCTTCCGCCCGGCGACGATCTCTAGCGGCCGCGGCTACGCTCGTCGGATGCGCTTGAACGAGGATCAAGACCCGTGAGGCGGCTTCTGCGCCTGGCCCTCATTACGGTGGCCGTCAAGATCATGGCGAAGAGACTGCCGCACGCACAGAGCGCCTATCGGAAAGCGGTCGCGTCGGGAGCGCGGCCAATCGAGGCGGTCGGCACGGCCGTGGCCGCGTTCGTTGGTCTCGCACCCGGCGGCCCCCTGAACTCACCGTAAGCCGCCCGGCTTTTCCAGTGCTTGTTCTGCCTGTCTGTTTGCCTGGCGTGCGGCGACGATGACAACTCAGAGGACGCCAGGCCGCACGTTTAGTCCGCATTCGAGGGAGATCTCCGCCTGATGCGCGAGTGTGCGGGACTGTCTCTTGAGCCCTTCCCGATTCCGCGGCTCGTGGATGGGAAACTTGGCGTTGATGAGAACACCCCAGGCTGGCATTTTCGCGCTCGGAACAGCTTCGCACGCCTACCTTGAGTTCGATTGCGTGCCCGGGCGGGCCGCGGCCGATGTCGTTGCCGGGATCGCGGCATTGCGCGAGCCTCGGACGACGATGGGCGGCGTCAATCTCGTCGCGGGCTTCCGGCCACTGCTGTGGGCCGAGGTCGTGCCCCACGACGCGCCGGCGGGCGTCGACGACTTCGACGGCGACCTCGTCGGCGCCGATGGGTTCGTTATGCCGGCGACCCAGCACGATGCGGTGCTCTGGCTCTCCGGCAGCGCCTACGACGTCATCTTCGAGGTCGCGCGAAAGGCGATCGCGGAGCTGGGCGACGTAGCGACCGTCGCCGAGGAGACGTCGAGCTGGCCGTACATGCACGACCGCGACCTCACGGGCTTCATCGACGGCACCGAGAACCCGAGCTTGATCGACGCGCCCGAGTTCGCGCTCGTTCCAGAGGCCGAGCCGGGCGGTGCGGGCACGATCCTGTTGCTGCAGAAGTGGGAGCACGACGCGACGATGTGGGAGTCGCTCTCGGTCGCCGAGCAGGAGCAGGTGATGGGCCGGCTGAAGTCGGACAGCACCGAGCTCGAGGACAAGCCCGACGACTCGCACGTTGCGAGCACCGACCAGGACCGCCTCGGCAAGATCTTCCGCCGCAACATGCCGTACGGCACGGTGACGAAGCACGGCACGATGTTCGTCGGCTTCAGCGCCGACCAGAAGCGGCTGTCCGACATGCTCGACAGCATGGCCGGGCTCGTCAGCGGCAAGCGCGATGCGCTGACGCGCTACACGCACCCACTAACCGGCGCGTACTACTTCGTGCCGGCGGCTGACTCGCTGCGCTGGTTCATGCCAGACGAGGACAGCGCGGGGTAGTGCCTCCCGGACACCTCCTTGGGGACGTCGTCAGGTGCGGAAGCATCGCAGGTGGCGAGCCAAGCAGGATGTTCGCCGGCTGCGCCAGTGTGCGGGAATGTCTCTTGAGTGTCAGACCTGTGTCTGCCCGAGCGAATCGATCTGATCGCGAACGCGTTGAGCACAGGGCAGGCAGCGCTTTTGCTCCCAGATGGCGCGCGCTCGCTCGAGCGCCTCGCGCGCCTCGTCGGTCCGTCCCATGCGTTCCAGCACCAGAGCGAGGTCCTGGTTGCTCCAACCTTGGAGCCAGACGTTGTCCGTCTCGGTCTCCGCCACGGCAACGGCGGCACGAGCCAGCTCCTCTGCCTGGCCGAATTCGCCGGCCCTGCTGAGGAGGAGTGCGTCGACTGCCGAGACGAGCGTCCGTTCCGCAGGGGCCGAACCGTCAGCCCGAGCCTTCTGCAGCAGGGGCTCTGCCTCGTCGAAGCGTCCGAGGTGGCACAGGTCGCGCGCGAGCATCGACCTCCACGAGGCCATCACGCCGTCGCTGCCCGGCGGCGCCCTGCCGACCAGCCTGGCGGTATGCCGGCATGCGCGCTCAAGGTCGTCTTCGATCTGCGCGATCACTGAGAGGTATTCGTCGCCGGCGAACGAGTCTCCCCTCACCTCACGCAGGTGATCGGACCGCGGCTCGGCGAGTTGCCACGCCTCGTCGATACGGCCGAGCATCGCGAGCAGTACCGCCCGCCCGAGGTCCGTGCTTCCGGGGGGCATGCCCGCGGCGATCCCGTCGAGCACCCGCAGCGCCTCGTCCGCCGGGCGCGGGCCGAGGATGAGCGCAAAGTCGAGCCCCGCAGTCCCCGAAGGCGAGTCACCCGCGAGCCGGGAGTAATGGAGCGCCCGCTCGGCGGCGACCACATGCTCGGCGTTCTGCATTCGGAAGTTCGCTGCATAGGCCAGGAGGCTCCAGAGCAGTGCGAGCCGCCGGGGTTCGCCGCGCTCCTCCTCGAGCGGCAGCGCCGCGTGGCAGAGCTCCTCCTGCTGCGCGATGGTGGCCGAGCGGTCGCCGCCATAGATGCGCACGAAGAGGGCCATGGCGTGAGCAAGCATGGCGCCGGAGTCGTCGCTCGCTGCCTCGGCGCGTTGGGCAACCGCGTCGGCCCTCTCCGCGGCAGCGCTCCCCGCGAAATCGACCATATGCCATGCAGCTTCGAGCTCGAGTGCGAGGTCGAATCGGAGAGGGCTCAGAAGCTCGACCGCCCGAGACAGGAGCGCAGAAGCCGCCCGGCCGTCCAGGCGGTCGCTCGCACGTCTACCGGCAGAGGCGAGCCGGAGCGCAGCACGCTCCGCTAGGCCGCGATCGGGTTGTCCGAGCTCGGCCGCGTAGCGAACTGACTGCTCGAGGTGGTAACCGACGATCTCGTCGCGCTCGACGAGCGAGTGGCCGTGCTCGTCTAGCCAGTCGGCGAAGCGGGCATGCAGGTCGGCGCGGACCGCCTTGGGGAGCGCGTCGTAGGCAGCGTCGCGGATCAGCAGGTGGCGGAAGCGGTAGCCGTCGTCGCCGGCGAGCTGGGTGCGGTCGGGGCGAACGAGCTGGTGGCGCACGAGCGCAGCGAGCCGGGTCGTGACTTGCGCCTCCTCAGGGGCGAGCGCCTGGACGGCGCCGCGGTGGAAGACCTCGCCCTCGACGGAGCCGCGCTCGAGCACCCGGCGCTCGGCTTCGTCGAGCTGGTCAAGCCGAGCTGCCAACAGAGCCTTCAGAGTCGGCGGGACGTCGACGTCGGCGTCTTCTGCCGCCATCGCAAGCATCTCCGAGATGAAGAGCGGGTTGCCGCCCGCGGCACGTGCGATCCGCTCTCGCAGCTCCCCCGACACCGCGTCGCCTATCAGCGCATCCGCCTGTTCCGCCGGTAGCGGTTCGAGCCGCAGCGTCCCTGGCCACCCCGGGCGCCGCTCCAGGAGCTCGGGCCGGGCCATGCACAGGAACAGGAGCGGAGCACCGGCCGAGAGCAGCGCCGTCGACTCGACCAGGTCGAGGAACGTCTCCTCGCCCCACTGGATGTCGTCGAAGACCACCACCAGCGGTGCCTGGTCCTCGAGCAACTTGCGGAACGCCCAGGCGATCTCGTCTGCGCTCGTCGCCACCCCCGATTCACCGAGAAGCGAGCTGATCGCCGCTGCCGCAACAGGGTCGGGCGGGAGTACCGCGAGCTGCTTCACGACCTCCACCACGGGCCAGTAGGTGATCCCCTCTCCATAGGGCAGGCAGCGGCCCCGGACGACACGAGCCTCGAACCCCTCCAGCGCCTCGGCGACCAGCCGCGACTTGCCCACGCCGGCGTCGCCCACCGCCGTCACGAGCTCGCAGCGCGTTTGCTCCAGCGCCCGATCCCACGCCTCCGCAAGCGATCGCAGCTCCCGCTCCCGACCGACGAACCGCGACGCATGGGAGCGCTCAGGCGCGTCGAGGACAGAGACGAGCCGGAACGCCGGCACCGGCTCCGATTTCCCCCTCAGGGTCAAGGGGCCCACCGGCTCCGCCACCACGGCTTCGCGGACCAACGCGAGCGTGGGCTCGCCGATCAGCACTTCACCCGGCGTTGCAGCCTGCTCGAATCGCGCGGCGACGTTGACCGCATCCCCCGTCGCAAGCCGCTCCTCCGTCCCCGTCACCACCTCGCCCGTGTTCACGCCGATGCGTCCGCTGATCCCGAGCTCCGGTAACGCGTGCCGCATCTCCACCGCCGCTCGACACGCCCGCAAGGCGTCGTCTTCGTGTGCCGCGGGGATGCCGAACACGGCCATTACCGCATCACCGATGAACTTCTCCACCGTGCCGCCATGCGACTCGATGATCGCCTTCATCTGATCGAAGTACCGCGCCAGGAGTGCGCGCAGCGCCTCCGGATCGGTCTGGTCGCCGAGTGCCGTCGATCCGGTCAGGTCGCAAAACAGCACGGTCACCGTCTTGCGGACCTCCCGCGAAGCTGCCGTCGTTGCGAGCCCCGCGCCGCAGCTGTTGCAGAAGCTGGCCCCTAGAGGGTTGTCACGGCCGCAGTTCGCGCATGTGAGCACGCACTGAGGCTAAGACATCGCGAGGCAATCCCAAAACACCGGGCGCGCCTGCTCCTGGTGACGGATCCGTCGCGTGGGCCAGTGTTCAGGAGTGTCACCCGGATCGCGCGGCGGCGCATGGTCCGTGGTAGAGGAGCTTGTCGGGCAGCGGCGTGTAGGGGAAGTGGGCGTTGACTGCGCGTGCGGGGGTGTTGCGTTCCTCATTATTCGTGCGGAGCTCGCTGAGGCCGTTGTCGATCGCCCAGGCAATCTGGGCAGCCTTGAGCGCCCGCGCAATCCCTCTCCCGCGCCAAGCTCGACGCACCGCGAGCATTTCGTGGTCGCCGATTCCTCGTGCCCGGTTCATCCAGCAGAGCTGACCGTAGCCGACCACCTGCTCGCCGTCGAGCGCGACAAAGGTGGCCTCTGGGATGAAGCGTGCACCGGCGAGGCGCCTCGCTATGAACTCCTTATATGTTCCCGGCTGCATCGCGGTGTCGCCGTAGTAGGGGATGTCGGCGAAGGCTTCGCAGGCGGTCTCCCAAACGCCGTGGGCCAGATCCGGCTGCTCTGCGAGCGAACTGAGCGTGAGCCCTTCCGGGGGCTGCACGTCGGGCCGTGGGCAGCTTGCGAGTCTCAGTTGTAGAGAGGGTGCGCGAGAGACGACCGTGAACCCGTGCTTGACGGCGAAGCCCTCGCCATCAGGATCGTCTGCGAACGAGATCATCTCCAACTCCGAGCGGCAGAGTGCCCGGGCGTAGTCGGAGACGCGTTGGTACAGGGCGCCACCGATGCCTTGATGTCTGGCTGCCGGAACGACGAGCAACGCGGACGACGCCGTCCGCGTCTCTTCGATCCCCATTCGGGAAGGCACGCTGCAGCTGGCGAAGCCGACCGGCTCGCCGCCAATAAGTCCGAGCCAGTCTCTGTGCGTTGGCGCCGTGGCGCGCATCTGTTCGATCGTTTCTGGCTCGACGGTCAACCAGCGGAATACCTCCGACACGATCCTCGCCGCGCTCTCGGTATCCAACCCGCCGTCGATCACCTCGACCGTCATCAGCTCTCCTCCGAACGCTCAGCGGCTAGTCAGCGAAGCCACGTTCACCGTACCGTGCCACGGGTGAAATCAGCACGTGCTGGGCGAGTGTCCTCTCGCCTGACTCCGAGGACGTGCTGGTTGCCCCCGCTAGTCGACGCGCTTTGCAAGGCCCGCAGCGACCGTGGCCACGTCACGCAACCCCGGCGTGCCTTCCGTGAGGTAGCGGACGAGCCAGCGTCTCGCGGCCGGCTCGAACTTCGGCGACCTACGCTTCGCGTACAGGTGGACGAGCTGTAGCGCCTCCTCGAGAGAGAGGTTCGGTAGCTCGCGGGCTGCGTCCTCGGCCATCCACAAGGCTCGCCGTTCGATTGCGCGGCGGAAGCGGACATGGGCGTTGGCTTCTGCCGTCACGAACATATGTTCCCACAGCGACAAAGGCCGAACTGACTACTCTCTCCAGCCAATGCCTGAGCAGCTCGTCGTCCTCGTCGGTGCTGGCGCGTCCCTCGACAGCACGCGGACCCAGCCGAGTAACGAAGACTGGCGACCGCCGCTGGTTACGGAGCTGTTCGCGACAAGGCCGCTCCTGGTGTGGTCCCGGTGTGGTCTCAGTTGTGGGTACGGATGTTCAAACCCGCATGAATCCTCACAACCATCGCTTCCAGCGGAAGAAGCCGACCATCCCCACGAGCACGGCAACGAGTAGACCGACGATCACCCAGAACGCCTCGCGCGTCCCCTCGCCCGGGAACGCGACGTTCATCCCGAAGACGCCCGTGAGCATCGTCAGCGGCAGCACGACGACGGTGAAGACCGTGAGCAGTCGCAGGACGTCGTTCTGGCGGTGCGAGATGACGGACTCGTTCGTCGACTCGAGGCCCTCGACGACCTCCTTGTAGTTGTCCAGGAGGTCCCAGATCCGCTCCGCGGCGTCGACGATGTCGTCGAAGTAGAGCTCGAGCTCCTCCGGGAGGAAGCCCTCGACGCGCCGCTCCAGCACGCGCAGCGTCGAGCGCTCGGGCTTCACGATCTTGCGGTAGGAGATGATCTCCTGCTTCACGTTGGAGATGTCGCGGACGACCTCCTGAGAGGCGCCCTCGAACATCTCGTCCTCGATCACGTCGAGCTTGTGCGCGATCTTGTCGAGGATCGGGAAGCAGTAGTCGAAGAGGTCGTCGAGGATCTCGTACAGGAGCCGGCCGGAGCCGCGCGCGAACAGCTGCTCGCGAAGGTTCTCGTCCTCGCGGCAGCGCTCGAACAGGCGCGTGACCGGGTGGAGCTCGCGGTTCGGGATCGTGACGACGTAGTCGTGGCCGATGAAGACGTCGAGCTCGGCCGCGTTCAGCCGCTGAACCTGCTTGTCGTAGACGGGGAAGTGGAGGACGGCGAAGAGGTAGCCCTCGTCCTCGTAGTCGTCGACCTTCGGCCGCTGGCGCTTCGACACGACGTCCTCGACGTCGAGCGGATGCCAGCCGAAGCGCTCGGCGAGCACCTGCGCCGTCTCGACGTCGGGCGCGACGACGTTGACCCAGGTGAGGCCGCTAGCTGAGAGCTCGTGGACGACCGGTGCTGGCCGCGGGACGATCTGACCCGTGCCGCGGGCCGAACGGAGACGCCGGATGCGGGGGAGGCTGGGCACCGGTACTGAGGGGGTCGTCCGCTGTCAGGGCCACGGTCATGTTCGCGATTCTAGCTCCGGAGCCTCCCCGCGGCCCGCTATCAGCGTTTCACGATGCCGTTGGCCTTGAGCGCCAGGCTCCAGGTGACCGTGATGCGATCGGTGATGGTCGTCGGCTCGTAGCGGTCGCCTGAGGGCGGGACCACGTACGTGTCCGTGTACGTGTGGGCTCCGCGGAGTATGCGCTTGCAGCCGCGCGGGTTGCGTGCCGCGCACGCGAACAGCTTCAGGAAGTCGATCCGGATCGCGGAAGGCTTGAGTGGGTCCTTGTTGGGAGTCGACACGCACTCCTGGCGAGGAGGCCACCAGGCGAGGTAGTGACGCTTGCCCGTCCTTGCGACATCGATCCAGCCGGTGTCCGTCCACGTGCCGCACGGCATCTCCACGGGGCGCTCGCGAATGATGGGAGTCGCGGACCACGAGGGGCAGTAGACGTCGCGCATCACCCATTTCGCGCTCGTCGTGGTCGTGTACCGGGTGAAGTTCCGCTTCATCGGCTTGACCCACAAGTGCTCGGACTTGAAGCGGCCGAGCTTCGTGACCTCGAGGCGATACGGAGGGCGCTTGCCGTCGGGCTCGGCCACGGACGTCCAGTCGAGCGTCTGGGAGTGGCCGCTGCTGTGACACTCGGACCCGAGCGGCTGCTCGGACGTCTGGTGGCCGACGATCTTGCCCGCGAACACGACGTCGAACGACCGGGTGACCCCTCCCCACTGCGCCGGCGCGAGAGCTTCCGACGGCGAGCCGGCCGCAGTCGAGCTTCCCAGCAGTGCCAGTGACAGTGCGGAAAGGACGAGAAGCGACCGGAGCGTCATCTGCCCTTAAGACCGGCGGCCCAGGGCGCTTCTTCCGGTGGGGCGTGTGACTTAACGCACAATCAGGCCGAGGCCGGTGCGGGCTCGGGCGTCCGGCGGACCCCGTCCGGAAGCGCGCCCTCGATCACGAAGGCGAGCGCGGTGCCGACGAGGCACAACGCCGCGAAGACCACCCAGACGCCCGCGGGAGAGATCGAGAGCCCGAACCCGCCGATCGCCGGCCCGAGCGCGAAGCCGACCTGCCACGAGAGCGCGTTCAGCGCCATGTAGCGGCCGAGAAGCCGGGGCGGCGCGAGGTCGGCGACCAGCGGCGCCGCGACCGCGCCGTGCAGGCACTGCCCGAGCGCGAAGCAGACCATGGTCGCGGTCAGCAGCAACATCGCGCTCGTGGGCCCGATTCCGGCGAGCGGCACGAGCAACCAGCCGGTCGCCCACACGATCCCGAGCAGGCCGAGCGTCGCCATCCGCCGGTGGCCGCGGGCGAGGCGCGCGATCGGCGCCTGCGCGAGGACGATCACGATCGTGTTCACGAGGAAGAGCAGCCCGATCTGGGCCTCCGACACGCCCGCCTCGTTCTTCGCGTACACGGGCAGGACGTCGAAGCCTGAGAACCCCGCGAGGATGAAGAGCGCGTTCAGCGCAATCACCGCGACGAACGCCCGGTGGGCGAGCACCTGCCGGTACGAGCCCGAGCGACCGGCCGCACCCTCCGTGCCGTCCCGCAGGTCAGGCTCCGGGACGAGGGCAAGCATCACGGCCATGTACACGAGGAACGAGACGGCGTCGAGCAGGAAGAGCAGCTCGAACGAGCCCGGCGAGTCGGCGGTCGCGATCAGGCCGCCCGCGAGCGCGCCGAGGCCGATGCCGCCGCTGATGACGACGCGCTGCATCGCGAAGGCCGCCGGGCGCTGCTCGGCGGGCGTGAGGCCGGCGATCAGGGTCGACTGGGCCGGCCAGAAGCCGCCCACGCCGATCCCGCTGACGGCCGCGACGACGAAGCCCTGCCACGGGTCGTGGACGAACACGTAGCCCGCGTAGCCGACCGAGAGGATCCCGAGTGCGACCGCGAGCGTCACCTTCCCGCCGAAGCGGTCGATCTGCGACCCGAAGATCGGCCCAGCGACGATGCTCGTCACCGCGTGCACGGCGAGGATCAGGCCGGCCACCGCGAGCCCGATCCCGCGCACGTTGTGCAGGTAGATGAACAGGAACGGATACACGACGCCGTTCCCGAAGGCGTTCACGAGCCCGCCGACCTGGAGGGTTGCGACCGAGCGGGGAAGGGGAGGGAAGTACGTCCGGAGGAGCCGCCGCACCGTGAGACACTAGCGCCGCGAATGGGGGAGTTCTGGGAGCAAGGCGATGTCGTCGTATGGCGCGAAGCGTGGCGAGGCCGGACCTATATCGGCGCCCCGGTCCGCATCGTGGAGGACGGCGAGCGCGGCCTCGCCTTCTCGGAGCTCCCCGAGAACTGGGAGCCGGCGTAGTGCGCGACGGGTTCCTTCTCGATCCCGACGTGGTCCAGCTGAACCACGGGAGCTTCGGCGCGTGCCCGATTCCCGTGTTCGAGGAGTACCAGCGGCTGCAGCGCGAGCTCGAGGCCGGCCCGACCGACTTCTTCACGCGGAAGGTCGCGAAGTGGTTCTGGGGGGAGGCGGAGCGGCCGGGGTTGATGGCCGAGGCGCGCGCTGCGCTCGCGACGTTCCTGGGCGTGCGGGCGCAGGACCTCGTCTTCGCACCCAACGCGACCTCGGCCCTGAACGCGGTCATCCGCTCGCTGCGGCTCGAGCCCGGGGACGAGGTGCTCACGACCGCGCACGAGTACGGGGCGATCACGTGGACCTGGGAGTTCGCGGGAGCGACGCTCGTCGTCTGCGAGCCGGACGAGATCGTCGAGCGAATCGGCCCGCGCACGCGCGCCGTCTCCGTCTCGCACATCACGTCGGCGACCGCGCTCGTCTTCCCGGTGGAGGAGATCTGTGCGGCGGCGCGAGCGGCCGGTGTGCTCGCGATCGTCGACGGGGCGCATGCCCCGGGCCATATCCCGCTCGACGTCGAGGCGGTCGGCGCCGACGTGTACGCCGGCAACTTGCACAAATGGGTCTGCGCGCCGAAGGGCGCGGGCTTCCTCTGGGTGCGCGAGGAGCACCAGGGCTGGATCGAGCCGCTCGTCGTGAGCTGGGGCTGGCGCGACGACGCGGACTTCGTGGAGCGCCACGGTTGGGCCGGCACTCGCGACCCGGCGGCCTACCTGACGGTGCCGAAGGCGATCGAGGTGCACGCGACCTTCGCCGCCGAGCGCCAGCGTGCGATCGCGGACCTCGCGGAGACGCGCCTCGCCGAGCTCGGCCTCCCGCGGATACCCGGCGAGCCCGCGCCGTTCATGCGCACGGTCGGGCTTCCTCCCGGAGACCACGCCGAGCTCTGGCGGCGCCTGTTCGAGGAGCATCGCGTCGAAGCGCCGGTGTACGAGTGGGCGGGAAGTCGTTACCTGCGAGTCTCGATCGGCCCGTACAACGACGAGGAGGACGTCGAGCGGCTCGTGTCCGCGCTCCACGACCTAGGTGTTGCATCGACCCAGACCTCTGGAGGTTGACCCTGCGGCGCGACATCGTCATGGTTATGAGCACTGGGTACTGGGATCGCGGGACCTCGAGTTCCGCGGGGAAATGGGGAGTTGCGGTGACACGAGACTTTGAGGTGCGCTCGGGCGGCCGACGCGTTGCGGTCACGTCTGCGAGCACGGCGAGCGAGGCGCTGCACGACTACCTGCGGGCGATCGGCTGCACCGACGCCGAGGTCGTGAGGCTCGGCGTGGACGCGGCTGCCTGGCGAGGCGCGGTCTACCGCGTCGTACCGGCGCGCGCCGACGTGCGCGTGGCCTAGTACGAGCGGCTAGAACCGAGAGCCCACAGGGAGGAAGCGCTCACGGCTTCTCCAACGCGACGGCGTCCCACTATGTCAACCGCCGACCGGAGCTTCCTGAAATGCGCCCGGCAGGAATCGAACCTGCGACCTCGCGCTCCGGAGGCGCGCGCTCTATCCCCTGAGCTACGGGCGCTCGAGCGGCAGTCTACCGGCGTCGTCCTTGTCGCCTTGCGCTCCAGTTCGTAGGGTGCTGCCGTGCCGCTCGCCGACGTCAACGAGACCTACACGGATCTCATCACGGCCGTGTTCTCGTCGACCATCGCGGCCAAGGCGTGGCTTGCGACCGCGGCGGTGATCCTCGCCGTCGTGCAGGTGCTGACGGCGTCTCGCATGTACGGCAAGCTCGGCTTCCTGAGGTTCGGCGGCTCGTGGGTCCCGCGCGTGCACCGCTGGTCGGGCCGGTTCGCGTTCCTGTTCACGCTCCCGGTCTTCTTCCACTGCGTGACTATCCTCGGGTTCCAGACGCCCGATGCCCGGGTCGCCGTGCACTCACTCGCCGGGACGTTCGTGTACGGCGTGTTCGCGGCGAAGGTGCTGATCGTGCGCGACCGCTCGCTGCCGGGCTGGGCGCTACCGGCCGCCGGCGCCACGATGGCGTCGGTGCTGGGGCTCCTGTGGCTCACGTCGAGCCTCTGGTACTTCACGAACGTGGAATTCGCCTTCTGATGAATCGCCTCTGGCGGCCGGTGCTCGTCGGCGCCGCGATCGCGGTTGCGACCTTCGCGCTCGCGCAGGCGCAGATCTTCGAGCCGGAGTCGTCGGACACGGCGCCGCTCGGCAACCAGAGCCGCGGCGCGGAGGTGTTCGCCGACGAGTGCGCCGGCTGCCACGGCGAAGGCGGTGCAGGAGGAACGGGGCCGCGGCTCGTCGGCGCCGGCCTCGACGCCGAGACGGTCTCCGCGACGATCGCGGCGGGCATCGGCATCATGCCGCCCGGCCTCGTGTCCGGCCAGGACGAGGCGGACGTGGTCGCGTACGTCGTCTCGATCTCGACGCCGTAGTCTCCCGGCGTGAAGGTCGAGGCGCGCATCGTCCGGCTGGAGCTGGCCGAGACGTTCGTCATATCGCGCGAGGCGAGCGACTCCGCGGACGTCGTGCAGGTGGCGCTGAGCCACGAGGGCGTGACCGGCTGGGGCGAGGGTGCGCCGATCGAGCGGTACGGCGAGTCCGCCGAGTCGGCACTCGAGTTCGTGGAAGAGCACTCCGGTCTGCTCGGAGACGACCCGTTCGCGCTCGAGGAGGTCGGCGCGCGGCTTGCTTCGATCCCGGGCGAGCAGGCGGCGAAGGCCGCGCTCGACGCTGCTCTCCACGACCTCCAGGGGAAGCTCCTCGGAGTCCCTGCGTTCCGCCTGCTCGGGCTTCCGCGCGCCGGTCCGCCGACCTCCTGGACGGTCTGGCTCGGCGACCCCGACGACATGGCGCGACGCGCGGAGGCCGCCGCGTCCTCGTTCGCGCGCCTCAAGCTGAAGCTCGGAGGTGGCGACGGCCTCGATGTCGACCGCGTGCGTGCGGTGCGCGGCGTGACCGAGCTCCCGCTGCAGGTCGACGTCAACGAGTGGTGGTCGCAGGAGGAAGCGCTCGACGCGATCCCACAGCTCGCCGAGCTCGGGGTCGAGTACTGCGAGCAGCCGCTGCCGGCCGGCGACGAGGGCGGGCGCGAGCTTAGAGCACGCTCGCCGATCCCGATCTACGTCGACGAGGACTGCCACACGCTCGCCGACGTCGCGTCCTGCGCGGCGATTGGGCACGGCATCAACATCAAGCTCTCGAAGTCGGGCGGGATCCGCGAGGCGATCCGGATGGCGCACGCGGCGCGGGCGCTGGGACTCGGGGTGATGCTCGGCTGCATGCTCGAGTCGGGCTTGAGCGCGGCCGCGGGCTGCTGTGTGGCGCCGCTCTGCGACCACGTCGACCTCGACGGCAACCTGCTCCTCGCCGAGGATCCCTGGCCCGGCGTGGAGCTCGTGGGCGGGATCCAGATTCCGTCCGGCTCACCGGGCCTCGGGGTCGCCGCGCGTGCGTGAGGAGCTCGTCAGTGCGCTCTCGGAGGACTCCGGCGTCCATGCGTACGCGAAGTGGCGCGGCGCGTTCTGGCGGCTCATCTCGCTCGTCGACCTGGGCGTGGAGCCCGGTCATCCGGGCGCTCTCGCTGCCGCAGAGCAGACGCTGGAGTGGGTCGCCGACCCGAAGCGGCTGGACGAGGTCATGCGGCTGCAGATCGACGGCCGCGTGCGCCGCCATGCGTCGCAGGAGGGCCGCGCGCTCCAGGCCTGTCTGGACCTCGGGCTGTCTGGAGACCCGCGGCTCGACACGCTCGCAGAGTCCCTCGTCGAGACGCAGTGGCCCGACGGTGGGTGGAACTGCGATCGTCATCGCGAATGCACGCACTCGTCGTTCCACGAGAGCTGGGGCCCGATCGTCGGGCTCGCGCGCTACGGCGCGGATGAGGCGGTCGCGCGCGGCGTCGAGTTCCTCCTCGAGCATCGCGTCGTCTTCTCCCACCGCACCGGGGAGCCGGCGCATCCCTCGTTCCTGAGGCTCCGCTTTCCCGCGTACTGGCACTACGACCTGCTCACGGGGTTGCGGACGCTCGCCGCCGCCGGCGCCCTCGGCGATGCGCGCACCGGAGACGCGCTCGACCTCCTCGAGTCGAAGCGGCGGCCAGAGGGCACGTGGCGCACCGAGGGGCGGTGGTGGAAGCGGCCCGGGTCGAAGGACGGCAACGTCGAGGCGATCGACTGGGGCGACGCCGCGAACGAGCTCCTCAGCGAACAGGCGAATGGGGTGCTGCGCGCAGCGGGGCGGCTCTAGATTTCCTCTGTGGCCGCCCGGCGAGTCCTGATCCTGGGAGAGGGCTTCTCGCACGACCCGCACTACGGCAAGACGCTGCGCGGGATCGTCCGCTACGGGCCGGATCCGGTGGTGGCCATCCTCGATTCGGCGCGGGCGGGCTCGAGCCACGAGGGGATCCCGATCGTGGGCTCGGTCGAGGATGCGCTCGCGTACGCTCCGAACGTCGCGATCGTCGGCGTGGCGACACAGGGCGGCCGCTTTCCGCCCGCCTGGCGGGGTCTCCTGAAGAGCTGCATCGAGAACGGCCTCGACGTGGAGAGCGGCCTGCACGAGTTCCTCTCGGAGGATCTCGAGCTGACGGCGCTCGCGGCGCGCCACGACGTCGTGCTCCGCGACCTGCGCAAGCCGCCGGAAGGCCTGAGCGTGCCGACGGGCGCCAATCTCGAGGTCGACGCGAACATCGTGCTCACCGTCGGGTCGGACTGCGCGATCGGCAAGAAGACCGTCGCCGTCGAGCTCGATCTCGAGGCGAGACGGCGCGGGCTCGCCTCGGTGTTCGTGCCGACCGGCCAGACGGGCATCGCGATCGCAGGCTGGGGGATCGCCGTGGACGCGGTCGTGTCCGACTTCCTCGCAGGCGCGGCCGAGCAGCTCGTCGTGGAGGGCGTCGCGCGCGGGGGCGAGCTGCTCTTCGTCGAGGGCCAGGGATCGTTGATCCACCCGCTGTACTCGGGGGTGACGCTGGGCCTCGTCCATGGCGCGGCGCCGCACCTGTTCGTCCTCTGCCACCGCGCGGGGGAGACCGAGATCGAGGGCTCACCCGGCCACCCGATCCCGCCCCTCGCCGAGCTCGTCGAGCTCCACGAGCGGATCTCGCTCCCGCGACGGCGGGCGCGCGTGGCCTGTCTTGCGATCAACACCGCGGGCATCGAGTCGGACGACGACGCGCGAGCCGCGATCGAGGCGGAGGCCGCCGCGACCGGGCTCCCCGCAGACGACCCGGTGCGCTTCGGCGCGGGACGCCTCCTCGACACGATCTTGGCACACTTCCAGCCTTGACACCGAACATGTGTTCGCCTACTGTACGAACACGTGTTCGCCCGCATCGTCATCGTCGTTCTCGTGGCCGTGGTGCTTTGGGCGGTGCTCGCGCGTGACACGGGGGCCGGGGCGCGTCCGACCCACTATCGCGTCCAGCCGGGGGACACGCTGTGGTCGATCGCGCTTGCGCGCGGCGGGGGAGACCCACGCGAAGGCGTCTGGAAGATCCAGCAGCTCAACGACCTGGAGGGGGCGACGATCGTGCCCGGGCAACGGCTCGTGGTGCCATAGGGACAGGGCAACGCTCACCTGACGCGTCGCGCCGGCATGCGCGCTGGTACGAATCCCCGTACCGCCTTCGAAAGGAGACGCATGGCCAGCGACCGCATCCTCGAGCTTCTGCGCCGCCCCGTCGACGCCGACGAGTACCAGGAGATCCGCGAGCTCTGGAAGACCCACTCGATCGCCGAGGACAACCGCGATCTCCCGGGCTTGATCTCGACCTTGACCGAGGACTGCGTGTACGAGGTGCTGGGGACGGGCGCTCGCTGGGAGGGCCACGAGGGCGCGGCGCGCTTCTACACGGAGCTCCTGACCGCGTTTCCCGACATCCACTTCGACCTCGAGTACATCGTCATCGGGCCGCAGGGCGTGTGCGAGGAGGCGAGCGTCACCGGCACCCATGAGGGCCGCTGGCTCGAGCACGAGCCGACCGGCCAGCGGCTCGCATGGCGGAACGCGATCTTCTTCCCGTGGGATCCGGCCGCCCGCAAGTTCAAGGGCGAGATGGTGTACACGGACCTCGCGTTCCCGGAGGCCGGAGCGACCTAGCCACTACGCGCCGAAGGAGACCGAGCGCTCGTCCGGGGGCAGGATGCTCGCCGGATTGCGCTTCGCGACGTTCAGGAACGCGTCCACGACCGCGGGGCTGAACTGCTTCCCACGGCCGCTGCGGACCTGCAGCATCGCCTCGTTCAGCGTGAGCCCGTGTGCGTACGGCCGGTGGGTCGTCATCGCGTCCCACGCGTCCGCGAGCCCGATGATCGCGCCCTCGAGGGGGATCTCGTCCCCACGCAGGCCGTCCGGGTAGCCGAGCCCGTCCCAGCGCTCGTGGTGATGCCTGATCGCAGCGACCGCACCCTCGAACGAGGAGACCTTGGCCACGATCTCCGCTCCGCGCTCGACGTGCTCGCGCATGATCGCAGCCTCGCCGGGGTCGAGCGTGCCCTCCTTGGTGAGGATCGAGTCCGGGATCCCGATCTTCCCGATGTCGTGGAAGAGCGCGGCCGTCGCGAGCCTCCCGAGCTGCGGAGCAGTGAGGGAGAGCTCTCTCCCGATCGCGAGCGCCACGCGGCGTACGCGCTGTGAGTGGCCGGCGGTGTACGGGTCGCGCGCCTCGACCGCGGCGTTCAGCGTCTCGATCGTGTCCAGCAGGTTCTGCTCCACCTGGCGCGACGACTCGACCAGCTCGCGAGACCGCGACTCGAGCGCGTCGTTCTGCCGCGCGAGCCTCGCCGAGGCGCCGCGCACGAGCACAGCCAGCGCGAGCCAGAGCGCTAGGAAGACGGCGCCGACGGCGAGCCACACCGTTCGCGACGCCCTGGCCGCGCTCGCGTCGAGGAGGTCCGGCCGCAGGAGCACCTCAACAACGCCGACCGGAGTGCCCGTCGAGCTGGTGAGCGGCGCCCAGACCGCCACCGAGCGCACAGGCTTCGACCCGTCCGCGCGAGACGAAACCTCCGTCACGTTGGCGATCGCGCGTCCGCCGCGAAGCACCTCGCTTGTCTGTGCGCGCGCGGTTAACAGGCGGCGTCCGGGGATCGTCGAGAAGACGAGCTTCCCGTTGCGCGTCCAAACCGCGACCCCCGTGAACTCGGCAGGCGTCCGTACCGTCCGCGCCAGCCGGGCGAAGTCGCGCGCGTCGGCGACGATCCGGTTGTTGCGGACGAGAGTGGGGGCGAGCACCGAGTTCGCGAACAGGCCGACCTCGCGCGCGCTCTCGTCGAGCACCTGCTCGCGGAAGCTCTCCTCGAGTAGGGACGACAGCACGAACGCTCCCAAGGAGAGGATCGCCGCAGATGCGAGCACGAAGGTCCAGAGCAGCGTCAGAGACCTGATGAGACCGGCCGAGCGGTGGGCCCGGGACGCCATGCCAAGAGATATCGGCCGGGTCCCCGCCAAAGATTAGAAATCTCTCACGAAGCGTTTTGGTACCCGAGTAGAGTTAGCCGCCGTGGACCTCGACGTCGTCTTTCTCGGGACGTCCGGATCCACGCCGACGGCCCAGCGCGCACTCTCCGCCACGCTCGTCCGCCGGGGCGGCGACAAGCTGCTCTTCGACTGTGCCGAGGGGACCCAGCGGCAGCTCCTCAAGAGCGACGTCGGTCTCGTGGATCTCGAGGAGGTCTTCCTCACCCACTACCACGCCGACCACTATCTCGGCCTTCCGGGGATGCTCAAGACGTTCTCGCTGCGCGGACGCGAGATCCCGCTGACGCTCTACGGGCCGCAGGGGCTGCACGACCTTCTCGCGAGCCTCCGGCGCATCTTCGGGAGGCTCACCTACAAGGTCGAGCCCGTCGAGCTCGACGTCGGCGCCACGCTCGAACGCGACGGCTACCGGCTCGAGGCGTTCGCCGCGCATCACGGCGTGCCGGCACTCGGATACTCGCTCGTCGAGGCGGAGCGTCCCGGCCGGTTCGACGTCGAGACTGCGAACCGGCTCGGAGTGCCGGACGGCCCGGCGCGGGGACGGCTCCAGAGCGGCGAGCCCGTCGAGCTCGCGGACGGGCGCACGGTCACCTCGGGCGACGTGCTGGGGCCGGCAAGAGCGGGTCGCAAGCTCGTCCTGAGCGGCGACACCGCGCCTGCCGCCTCGGTCGTCGATGCGGCTGCCGGCGCGGACCTCCTCGTGCACGAGGCGACCTTCCTCGCGGATGAGCGGGAGCGGGCCCGCGAAACCCTCCACTCGACCGCGGGCGAGGCGGCGCTCGCAGCGCGCGAGGCGGGCGTGCGCATGCTCGCGTTGACCCATGTCTCGACGCGCTACTTCGGCCACCAGGTCGTGGAGGAGGCGCGCGAGCTCTTCCCGGAGACCGTCGTGCCGCGGGACTTCGACGTCGTCGAGATCCCCTTCGCCGAGCGCGGGGCGCCGGAGCTCGTGCGCGCGGGCGCGAGAACGCGCAGGGCTGTTGTAGGGTCAGAAGAGTCGTGACGAATCTCGTGCAGGTTGCGGTCGCGGGAGACGTGACCGAGGCGGAGGAGCTCCAGGATCTCCTTTCCGCGGCCGGGATCGAGTCGCATCTCGAGCCCGCTGCGGAGCACGATCCCGAAGCGCACGACGATCCTCCCCTGAAGGTGCTCGTCGACGAGGCGGAGGTCGAGGAGGCGCGGGACGCGATCGAGGCGCTGACCGAGCCCGACGACGAGCAAACCGACTAGGGCGAGGCTTGGCTCGGCCTGGCTCGTCGCGAGCCGGGGCTATACTCGCCGACGACCTTTAACCCGGTCCAGCGAGGCCGGAAAGGAGCTCGATGACGACGCACGTCCCCGGTGCCGCCCCCGAACGCGCTCGGGCGCCCAAAGAACTGCTCGACGAGGACGCCATCGCACGTGCGCTCGCGAGGATCTCGCACGAGCTCATCGAGGGGAACGAGGATCTCGGCCGCGTCGCGCTCGTCGGCATCCAGACGCGCGGCGTCCCGCTCGCGGCCCGACTCCGCGCGCTCGTCGCCGAGCGCAGCGGGCTCGAGCTCCCTCTCGGCGCGCTCGACATCACGTTCCACCGCGACGACGTCCACGTGCGCGACGGGGGGCGGCCGCCCGGACGGCAGCCGATCGTCCGGGCGACGAGCATCCCGTTCCCGCTCGAGGGACTGACCGTGGTCCTCGTCGACGACGTCCTGTACACGGGCCGCACGATCCGGGCCGCGATCGACGCGCTCCTCGACTACGGGCGACCCGCGCGCGTCCAGCTGGCCGTACTCGTCGACCGCGGCCACCGCGAGCTCCCGATCCGCCCGGACTACGTAGGCAAGAACCTGCCGACGGCGCGCGGCGAGCGCATCCAGGTCGAGCTCGTCGAGGTGGACGAGGTCGACGGCGTCCTGCTCGTCGGCGAGAGCGAGGACGGCGATGTCTGAGCTCCGGGGGCCGGCGGCGCCCCGCCGGCATCTGCTCTCGGTCGGAGACCTCACGCGCGAGGACGTCGAGCGGATCCTCGAGACCGCTCGCTCTCTCGCGGCCTCGCTCGACCGCGAGGTGAAGAAGCTCCCGACGCTTCGAGGCCGGACGGTCGTGAATCTCTTCTACGAGTCGTCGACGCGCACGCTGGCGAGCTTCGAGCTCGCGGCGAAGCGCCTGTCCGCAGACACGATGTCGATCCGCTCCACCGGCTCGTCCGCGGACAAGGGCGAGTCGCTGAAGGACACGGCGACGACGCTTGCCGCGTACGACCCGGACGTCGTGGTCGTCCGCCACCCCGCGATCGGCGCGCCGCAGCTCGTCGCGCGCTGCACGCAGGCACATGTCGTCAACGCGGGGGACGGCAAGCACCAGCATCCGACGCAGGCGCTCCTCGACCTCTATGCGATGCACCAGGCGTTCGGACGGCTGGAGGAGTTGCACGTCGCGATCGTCGGCGACGTGTTGCACTCCCGCGTCGCGCGCTCGCTCGTCCAGGCGCTCGCGCTCGTCGGCGCCCGCTCGACGCTCGTGGCGCCGCCGACGCTGCTGCCGCGCGGGATCGAGGCGCTCGGCTGCGAGGTCTCGACGGACATCGCGGACATCGGCGGACGCGGACGTGATCTACGTCCTGCGGATGCAGCGCGAGCGGATGGAGGCCGGCGAGGCCTTCGTCCCGTCGCTGCGCGAGTACTCGAGGCTGTACGCGATCACGCCGGAGCGCGTTCGCCCGGGCCAGGTCGTGATGCACCCGGGGCCGATGAATCGCGGCGTGGAGATCGATCCGCGGGTTGCGGACTCCGCGATCGCGCTCGTGAGCGACCAGGTCCGTGCGGGGCTCGTCGTGCGCATGGCGGTGCTGTACGACCTGCTCACGGTTGCGCCCGTCCGCGCCTCGGTGGCGGTGGCGTGACGCTCTTCTGCCGAAACGGGCACGGCGACTCGTTGACGGTCGAGGGACGTGTCGTCGCCCCCTCGCAAGGGATCGACGAATGCCTCGCGCTCACGGTCACGGACGGTGTCATCAGCGCGATCGAGCCCGCGGGCGCGAGCGCGCGGGTCGTCGCGCCCGCGTTCGTCGACCCGCACGTCCATCTCCGCACGCCCGGCCGCGAGGACGAGGAGACGCTCGCCTCGGGGACGCGCGCCGCCGCCGCCGGCGGCTACTGCGCGATCCTCGCGATGCCGAACACCGAGCCCGTCGTCGACTCCGCGGCCGTGCTCGGCGCGCTGGTCGAGCGCGCACGGGCGGAGGCGGTCGTCCCGACCGGGTTCATGGCCGCGATCAGTAAGGGTCAGCGCGGGGAGGAGCTGTCCGAGATGGCCGAGCTTGCCGACATGGGCGCCGCGGCGTTCACCGACGACGGCCTCCCGGTCGTCTCCGCGGGCCTTCTCCGCCGCGCGCTCCAGTACAGCGGACTCGCTTCGCGCCCGCTCGCGCTCCACTGCGAGGAGCCGTCGCTCTCCCGCGGCGGCCACGTCCACGAAGGCCAGGTCGCGGCCGAGCTCGGTCTCGGGCCGTATCCGTCGCTCGCCGAGAGCGTGATGGTCGAGCGCGACATCGCGCTCGCGGCCGCCGAGGAGCGACCACTGCACGTGATGCACATCTCGGCGCGTGAGTCGGTCGACGCCCTGCGCCGTGCGCGCGCCGGCGCTGCCGCCGCGACCGGAGAGGTCACTCCGCACCATCTCGTCCTCACCGACGAGGCCGTGCGCGCGCTCGACCCGAATTTCAAGATGAACCCACCTCTCCGTGCGGACGCCGACCGACGCGCGCTCGTCGAGGCGCTCCGCGACGGCACGATCGGCGCCGTTGCCACGGATCATGCGCCGCACGCGCGGCACGAGAAGGACGTGCCGTTCGAGGAGGCGCCGTTCGGCGTCACCGGCCTCGAGACCGCCTTCGCCGCGCTGCACACGCACCTCGTCCGCCCGGGCGAGCTGACGCTCGAGACGCTCCTCGAGCGCATGTCGGCCGGGCCCGCGCGCGTCTTCGGCCTCCCGGAGCCGCGGATCGAGGTCGGAGCGCGCGCGAACCTCGTCGTGCTCGACCTGGAGGCCGAGTGGCAGGTCACCGAGGAGGGCTTCCAGTCGCTCTCCGCCAACTCCTGGCTCCTCGGCGAGACGCTCATCGGCCGCGTCGTCCGCACGATCGCCGATGGTCGCGAGGTGCACGCGCTGTGACCGCGGGCTACCTGCTGCTCGAGGACGGGGCGCTCTTCCCGGGCCGGTCGGTCGGCGCGGGCGGGATTGCATTCGGCGAGGCCGTCTTCACGACCGCGATGACGGGCTACCAGGAGACCGTGACCGATCCGAGCTACGCGGAGCAGCTCGTCTGCTTCACCGCGCCCATGGTCGGGAACTACGGCGTCTCCGACGAGCGGGGCGAGTCGAGCCGGCCGCATGCGCGCGCCGCCCTCATGCGGCAGCTCGGCGGCAGCGAGTGGGCCGAGTGGCTGCGCGCACACGGTCTCGTCGGGCTCGAGGAGATCGACACGCGGGCGCTCGTGCTGAGGCTGCGCGACGAGGGCGCGATGCGCGCAGTCGCCGTCGCGGACGAGCGCGAGCTGAGCGCTGCAGACGCCCTCGAGCAGGTGCGGGCACAGCCTGCGATGGAGGGCCAGGCGCTCGTCGCGGACGTCTCCACGCCCACGCCGTACGTGTTCAGCGACACCGGATCGCCGCACGTAGCGGTCGTCGACTACGGGGCGAAGCGCTCGATCATGCGCCGCCTCGCGCAGGCGGGCGCCGCGGTCACGGTGCTTCCACACTCCGCCGCGCCCGACGAGCTCGCGGAGTTCGACGGCGTGGTGCTCTCGAACGGGCCGGGCGACCCGGAGCCGCTCGCGGACGAGGTCGAGGCCGTGCGCGGCCTGCTCGGACGCACGCCGGTCCTCGGAATCTGCCTCGGCCACCAGCTCCTCGGCCTCGCGACGGGGCATAAGACGTTCAAGCTCCCCTTCGGGCACCGCGGCGCGAACCACCCGGTTCTTCACCGACAGTCCGGACAGGTTCTCATCACGAGCCAGAACCACGGCTTCGCCGTCGAGCCCTCGGAGGCGACCGAGGCGACGCACGTCTCGCTCTACGACGGGACGGTCGAGGGCTTCGACTTCCCGGAGCTGCGCGCGCGGTCGGTCCAGTTCCACCCCGAGGCCGGCCCGGGCCCGCACGACGCGTGGCGGATCCTCGATTCCTGGGTGCAGGAGGTGCGCGGCTGATGCCCGCGCGCCGCGATCTCCAGAGCATCTGCGTGATCGGCTCGGGGCCGATCGTCATCGGCCAGGCGTGCGAGTTCGATTACGCCGGCTGCCAGGCGCTCAAGGTGCTCCGCGAGGACGGCTACCGAACCATCGTCGTCAACTCGAACCCGGCCACGATCATGACCGACCCGGGCTTCGCGGACCGGACGTACATCGAACCGCTCGATCTCGAGGGGGTCGCCTCGGTGCTCGAGCGAGAGCGCCCGGACGCGCTCCTGCCGACGCTCGGCGGGCAGACTGCTCTGAATCTCGCCATCGCGCTGTCGGACGCGGGCGTGCTCGAGGATCTCGGCGTCGAGCTGATCGGTGCGCCGGTCGAGGTGATCCGGCGAGCCGAAGACCGGGAGGAGTTCAAGCACGCGGTCGAGTCGTGCGGTCTGCGCGTCCCGTCGTCGCTGATCGTCACCAGTGTCGACGAGGTCGAGAGCGTTCTCCTGCCTGCCGTGGTGCGCCCTGCATTCACGCTCGGAGGCCACGGAGGAGGGTTCGCAGACGACCTTCCCTCCCTGCGGGAGCAGGTGGAGCGGGGCCTCGCGGAGTCGCCGATCGCGCAGGTGCTAGTCGAGGAGTCGGTGCGGGGCTGGGACGAGTTCGAGCTCGAGGTGATCCGCGATCGCGCGGACAACGTCGTCGTCGTCTGCTCGATCGAGAACCTCGACCCGATGGGCGTCCACACGGGCGATTCCGTAACCGTCGCGCCGCAGATGACTCTCTCCGACGAGGCCTACCAGGAGCTCCGCGACGCGGCGGCAGCCGTGATTCGCGCGGTCGGGGTGGAAACGGGCGGCTCGAACATCCAGTTCGCGCGCGACCGCGACACCGGCGAGGTGCGCGTCATCGAGATGAACCCGCGAGTCTCGCGCTCGTCCGCGCTCGCCTCGAAGGCGACCGGCTACCCGATCGCGAAGGTCGCGGCCAAGCTCGCGGTCGGGTACACGCTCGACGAGATCCCCAACGACCTGACGAAGACGACGCCCGCAAGCTTCGAGCCGACGCTCGACTACGTCGTCGTCAAGTTCCCGCGCTTCGCGTTCGAGAAGTTCCCGGGAGCGGACCAGCGGCTCGGCACGCAGATGAAGTCGGTCGGCGAGGCGATGGGGATCGGCAGGACGTTCACGGAGGCGTTCCTGAAGGCGTTCGGCTCGCGCGAGCTCGACCCCGGCGCGGCGTCGCCGTGGGCGACCCTCGACGACCTTCCCGACGGCCTGCATCCGTGGTTCCGGGCCGAGATCGAGCGGGCCCGGAAGGAGCTCGCGAGCGGAGATCTCCTGCGCGCCAAGCGCGCCGGGTGGGGAGACGACTCGATCGGCGCCGCGTGGGGCCTGACCGGGCCCGAGGTGCGCAGCCGGCGGCACGACGAGGGCGTGCGACCTGCGTTCAGGCGCGTCGACTCGTGCGCGGGCGAGGTCGAGGCGGGCTCGAACTACTTCTATTCGACCTGGGGCGAGGCCGACGAGGCGCTTCCCGACGGCGACAAGGGGCGTGTCGTGATCATCGGCTCCGGCCCCAACCGGATCGGACAGGGGATCGAGTTCGACTACTGCTGCGTCCACGCGGCCCAGACCTTCCGCGAGCTCGGCTACGAGGCGGTGATGGTCAACTGCAACCCGGAGACCGTCTCGACCGACTACGACACGTCGGACCGCTTGTACTTCGAGCCGCTCTCGCCCGAGGAGGTGCTCGCGGTGTGCGATCGCGAGCAGCCGGTCGGCGTCGTGACCCAGTTCGGCGGGCAGACGCCGCTTCGGCTCGCCCGGCACATCGAGGAGGCCGGCTACCGGATCCTCGGCACGCCGCACGACGCGATCGATCTGGCCGAGGACCGAGAGCGCTTCGGGTCGCTCGTCGAGGAGCTCGGCGTGCACTGCCCGCCGTGGGCGATCGCGGCGAACGCGGACGAGGCGGTCTACGCGGCGGCGGGGATCGGCTATCCGGTGCTCGTCCGGCCGTCGTACGTCCTCGGGGGCCGCGCGATGCGTGTCTGCTACGACGACGCGCAGCTCGAGTCGGCGATGGCGGCCGTGCACGGCCCGGTCTTGCTCGACCGCTTCGTCGAGAACGCGATCGAGCTCGACGTGGATGCGCTCTGCGACGGCGAGGAGGTCTACATCGCCGCGGTCATGCAGCACGTCGAGGAGGCCGGGATCCACTCCGGCGACTCGGCCTGCGTACTGCCCGCGCCTTCGCTCACGCTGGCGGCAGCGCTGGAGGTGGAGCACGTCGTGAAGCGGCTCGGGCCCGCGCTGGGAGTCGTCGGGCTCCTGAACGTCCAGCTCGCGATCTCGGACGGAACCGCCTACGTCCTCGAGGCGAACCCGCGCGCGTCCCGCACCGTGCCCTTCGCGAGCAAGGCGATCGGCATCAATCTCGTCGAGGCTGCATGCCGGCTCGCGGCGGGCGCGAAGCTGGCGGAGCTCGCGCTTCCGACTCCGCGACCGGCGCAGGTGAGCGTGAAGGCCGCCGTGCTGCCGTTCGCGCGGTTCCCGGGCGCGGACCCGGTGCTCGGCCCCGAGATGCGCTCGACGGGCGAGGTCATGGCGAGCGCAGCCGATCTCCCGACCGCCCTCGCCAAGGCGGAGCGCGCGGCGGGGCGGCCGCTGCCGACCTCGGGCACCGCGTTCCTCTCCGTGCGAGACGACGACAAGCCGGCCGCGGTGGCGGTGGCGGCGGCGCTCGCGGGGCTCGGCTTCGAGCTCGTGGCCACCGAGGGGACGGCACGCACGCTTCGTGCCGCCGGCCTCGAGATCGGAGACGTCGCGAAGGTCGTGGATGCCGTCGGTGACGAGGCCACCGTCGTCGACCTCGTGCGGCGCGGGCGCTGCGACCTCGTGATCAACACGCCGCAGGGCAGCGGCGCGCGCGCTGACGGGTATCTCATCCGCGAGGCCGCGCTCGTCGCGCGCGTCCCGTGCGTCACGACCATCTCCGGGGCCGCAGCCGCCGTCCACGCGATCGCGAACGCGCGCGCCGAGTCCGCGCTCTCGCTCCAGGAGCGGATCGGGATCGAGGCGTGAACGGCAGGTCCGGCGTCGCCGGGGCATCCGTCACGCCGCTCGAGCGAGCGCGCCGCAAGCGCCTCGAGGTCCTCGGGACCGAGGAGATCGGGCCGTACACGCTGCTCCGGCTCGAGCGAGGCGGGCTCGACCCCGGAATTCCGGGCCAGTTCTTCATGCTCGAAGCCCCCGGGCAGCTCCTGCCGCGACCGATGAGCCTGTGCCGGGCGCCCGACGGCGAGCTCGGCTTTCTCATGGAGGCAATCGGGGAGGGAACACGGGCGCTGTGCGCCCTCCGGGGTGGGGACGCGATCCACGTCCTCGGGCCGCTCGGGAACGGGTTCGATCTCGACGTCGCGCGGCCGCTGCTCGTGGCCGGGGGAATCGGGATCGCGCCCATGCCGTACCTCGCCGAGGTGCTCGGCGGGCCTCCGGTGCTCCTGGGTTTCCGCAGCGACGCGCATGCGGAGGCCGCCGACCTGCTCCCCGGTGCGGAAGTCGTGGTCGAGCCCGCGCTCGTCACCGAGCTTCTGCCGGACGACCCTGGAGACGTCCTTGCGTGCGGCCCCGAGCCGATGCTCAGGGCGGTGGGCGCGCGCGTGCCCGGTGCACAGCTCGCCTGGGAGGCGCCGATGGCGTGCGGATACGGAGCCTGCTACGGCTGCGTTGTGAAAAACGACACTCGCTATGTGCGGCTCTGCATAGATGGTCCTGTGCTAAGGCAGTTTGCAAATAGTGATCTTGCTAGGCCAGGGTCAGACCCGGCACACGTCCTCCGGGGACAGTGAGAGTGCAGCGAGAGCGCACCGACGTCTCCACAGGCGGAGCGGTCGGGCTCCCGCTCCTCAATGCGAGCGGCTGCCTCGACGCGTTGACGGCCCCCGGCGTTGCCCGGAGCCTCGACGCCTTCGTGACCAAGACCGTCACGCCGCTTCCGCGCGAAGGGAACCCGCCACCGCGGATCGCCGAGATCGACCACTGGATGCTGAACTCGATCGGCCTCCAGAACCCGGGGATCGACGCGTGGGTCGCGGAGAGCTACCCGAGGCTCCGCGAGCTGGGCGTCGCGCTCTGGGTGTCGGTGGGAGGGTTTTCGGCCCCCGACTACCGGCTCGTGTGCGAGCGGCTCGAGGAGCTCGACGACGTCGACGCCGTCGAGCTCAATCTCTCGTGCCCCAACGTCGACGAAGCGCCCGAGACCGCCGCCGAGCTCACGGCCGCTGCCCGCGCGGCGACGCGCAAGCCTCTCTACGCGAAGCTCTCGCCCCAGACCTCGGACATCGCCGAGACTGCCCGCGCAGTCGCCGACGCCGGCGCCGACGGTCTGTCGCTGGTGAACACGCTACGCGGCCTCGCGCTCGACCCAGAGACGCTGGGCTCGCGCCTCGCGCTCGGCCCTGGAGGCGCCTCCGGGCCTGCACTCCGCCCGATCGCCCTCGCGTGCGTCGACGCCTGCGCGAAGGCCGTGGAACTGCCGATCGTGGGCATGGGAGGGGTCGCTTCCGGGCGCGATGCGCTCGACTTCGTCGCCGTCGGGGCGACCGCTGTGGCGCTCGGGACGATCCTCTTCGGAGACCCTTCCGCACCGAGTCGGGTGAGGAGCGAGCTCGACGCCGAGGTCAGGTCGCGGGGGTACGTGTCGGCGCTCGAGATTCGCGAGGCCGCGCGCGAATCGACCGCCCCCGCGACTGCGTATTCAGAGTAGAGAACGCAAAAATCCCTGCAAATCCGCCAAAACGTTACCGCTTGACCACAGAACGCATCTTGGTAGACTCGTGCGGCTCATGGTGTCGTCGAAGACGCATGCACAGGCGCCCGCGCGCTCGCTCGACCAGCGCATGGAAGCCCTCCAGCGAGCGAACGACGTCAGAGTCCGGCGGGCACAGCTGAAGAGAGACCTCAAAGGTGGGCGCGTCCAGATCGAGTCGATTCTCCTCGACCCACCCGAGTTCGTCTCCACTGCGAAGGTGTTCGACATGCTGATGGCGGTACCGAAATTCGGGCGTGTCAAGGCCGCGCGGCTCCTGAACCAGTGCCGGATCAGCCAGTCGAAGACGGTCGGCGGCCTCTCCGAGCGCCAGCGGACCGAGCTCGTCGAGCTGTTCAACCATCGTTCGTGACCCTGGGCAGATATCGGGTCCGTTGACGCGGATTCCGTCTCCCGCCCGAGCGTCGGGCGCGCCTTGCCGCGCCACGCTCTCCTGACAGCGTTGCGCGCGAATCGTTGACCACAGGGCGGGGGCTCGGCCATTAGGGTTCGAGTGTGTCGCTGAGGCCCGTGTTCGTGGTGACAGGCCCTTCGGGCGCCGGCAAGGGCACGTTGATCAGGGGCTTGATCGAGCGCGTGCCCGGGATCGAGGTGGCCGTCTCCGCCACGACGCGCTCGCAGCGGCCGGGCGAGGAGGACGGGCGCGAGTACTGGTTCCTGTCCGACGAGGAGTTCAGCCGCAGGGTCGACGCCGGGGAGTTCCTCGAGTGGGTGGCGTACGTCTCGGGCCGCCGCTACGGGACGCTGCGCTCCGAGATCGAGCGAATCGCGGAGGACGGGAAGATCTGCGTGCTCGAGCTCGAGCTCGACGGCGCGCTCGTCGTGCAGGAGGAGGTACCGGGAAGCATCACGATCTTCATCGCAGCCGACGTCCCCGAGCTCGAGCGCAGGCTGCGCGGGCGGGCAACGGAGAGCACCGGCGAGATCGAGGAGCGGATCGTGCTCGCGCGCACGCAGCTCGAGCAGGCGCACCGCTTCCGCTACATGGTGCGAAACGACGAGCTCGAGCGCGCGACAGCGGCGCTCGCGGCGATCGTGGAGTGTGAATTGGATCGCGTAGGTACCATGAGCCGCCCATGATCCATCCACGTATCGACTCGTTGCTCGAAAAGACCCAGGATTCGCGCTATGCGCTGGTCATCGTCGCCGCCAAGCGCGCTCGGCAGATCAATAACTACCACCACCAGCTCGGTGAGGGCATCGGCTTCGAAGAGGCGCCGCCGCCCCTGATCGAGTCCCGCTCGAAGAACTATCTGACGATGGCGATGGAAGAGATCGCGAGCGGGAAGATCACGTTCCAGACGCCTAGCTAACCGGGAGAGGCATGGCGCGCATCCTGCTCGGAGTGACCGGGGGGATCGCGGCCTACAAGGCCTGCACGCTCCTGCGCCTGCTCGTTCGCTCGGGGCACGATGTCCTCCCTGTCGTAACGGCTTCGGCGGAGCGGTTCGTGACCGCCGAGACCTTCTTCGCGCTCGCGCGAAAGTCGCTCCAAGGGCCGTATCCGCACCTCGAGCGGGCGGATCTGCTCGTCATCGCGCCGCTCACGGCAAACACGCTCGCGCGGCTCGCGCACGGGCTCGCCGACGACATGCTGACGGAGGCCGCGCTCGCGCACGACGGGCCGGTGCTCGTCGCGCCGGCGATGAACGTGCGCATGTGGGAGCACCCGGCGACGCAGACGAACGCGGCGCTCCTCCGCGAGCGCGGCGTCGAGATCCTCGGCCCGGCCGAGGGCGAGCTCGCCGAGGGCGAGGTCGGAGCCGGGCGCATGGTCGAGCCTGAGGAGATCGCCGCCCGGATCGGGGAGCTCCTCGGGAATGCCGAGCCGGACGGGCCGCTCGCCGGCCGGAGCGTCCTCATCTCCGCCGGAGGCACGCAGGAGCCGCTCGACGCCGTCAGGTACGTGGGAAACCGGTCGTCCGGAAAGATGGGAGTCGCGCTCGCGCAGGAGGCTCTCGGGCGGGGCGCCGACGTCACGCTCCTCGCCGCGAACCTCGCCGTCTCCACTCCCGCCGGTGTGACCGTGGTCGAGACGCCGACGGCCGCCGATCTCGAACGGGAAGCGCTCTCGCGCGCGGATGCCGACGTCATCGTCATGGCCGCCGCGGTGGCGGACTACACGCCCGCGCAGGCACTGGAGGGCAAGCGGCCGAAGGACACCGAGCCCTGGACGGTCGAGCTCCGGCCGACCGCCGACGTGCTCGCCGCGCTCGGGAGCGCGCGGCGGCCCGGTCAGGTGCTCGTGGGCTTCGCGGCCGACGGGGCGGGACAGGGGCTCGAGCGGGCCCGGGCGAAGCGGATCGCGAAGCAGGCGGACCTCGTGGTGTTCAACGACGTGTCCCGCTCCGACATCGGCTTCGACGCTGCCGAGAACGAGGTCGTCGTCCTGTCCGAGGCGGGCGAGCGCAGCGTGCCGAAGGCGCCCAAACGAGAGATCGCGGCAGCCGTGCTCGACGAGGTCGAGCGGTTACTCTCGGAGAGATGACCGAGTCAGTTCAGGACCGCGAAGGGGTCTCGCCTGCCGCTGCGGCACAGGTCGTCGAGCGCGTGATCGCGAACCTCGAGCTCGCCGTGCGGGCGCCGCGTGAGACGCTCGAGCTCTGCGTCCTCGGGCTCCTCGCGGAGGGCCACCTCATCATCGAGGACTTCCCGGGAGTGGGGAAGACGGTGCTCGCGAAGTCGCTCGCGCGCTCGCTCCACCTCTCGTTCTCACGCCTCCAGTTCACTCCGGACCTGCTGCCGACCGACGTGACGGGGGTCAACGTCTTCAGCCAGAAGACGAACGAGTTCGAGTTTCGTCCCGGCCCCGTATTCACGAACGTCCTGCTCGTCGACGAGATCAACCGCGCGTCGCCGAAGACGCAGTCGGCGCTGCTCGAGGCGATGCAGGAGAACCAGGTGACGATCGACGGCGAGACCTACGCGCTCCAGCTTCCCTTCCTCGTCGTCGCGACGCAGAACCCGATCGAGTACGAGGGCACGTATCCGCTTCCCGAAGCGCAGCTCGACCGCTTCAGCGCACGGCTTTCGCTCGGGTATCCGCCGCTCGCCGAGGAGGCGAAGATGCTCGCGGAGCAGACCACGGACCCGCCGCTCGAGCATCTGGTCGCGGTCGCGGGGCGAGAGGACGTCCTCGGTGCGATCGAGGCTGCGCGCTCCGTGTACGTCGAGGAGAGCGTCGGGAGCTATGTCGTCCGCCTGCTCCATCACACGCGCGAGAGCCCCCGCCTCGCCCTGGGCGCCAGCCCGCGGGCGGGAATCGCGCTCCTCCGTATGGCGAAGGCGCGCGCCGTCGCGCGAGGCCGCGACTACGTCCAGCCGGAAGACGTGCGGTCGGTCGCGATCCCGGTTCTCGAGCACCGCTTGATCGTCGCGCCGGAGGCCCGCGCCGCGGGCATGCACGGCGACGACGTCGTGAGCGAAGCCCTCGACCGGACTCCCGTACCGTCGTGAAGCGCGGCGGCGTGCTCGCGCTCGGGGCCGCCGTGACGGTGGCGGCTCTCGCGTTCGGGTCGCGGCCACTGGGGGTCGTCGGGGTGGGGTTGCTCGTCGCGGCGGTTGCAGCGCGTACCTGGGCCGGCCTCGTGCGCGGGCCGGTGTCGGTGACGTTCGCCCCCCAGCCGTCGCCTGCGACCGAGGGAGACCGGGTGCGACTGCGCGTCGAGGCCCGGCGCTCGTCGCGCGTGCCGGCGGCGTCGATCGTCGTCCAGGGCGCTCTCGGCCGCCTGGGCTTCTTCGAGAGCCGCCTCCCGGGTCGTGGGAAGCGGGCGACGTCCCACGTCGACCTCGGTCGTGTTCCACGTGGCCGGTATCCGGTCACCGACACCCGTCTCGTCCTCGGCGACCACCTTGGTCTGGAGACGGTCGCGCCGCGAGTCGATGCCGAGGGCGAGGCTCTGGTCGTCTATCCACGCCTGGTGTCGCTCGGGACGACCTTGTTCTGCGATGCAGGCCGGTTCGGGAGCGACGGCCGCCGGCTGTTGCTCCGGCGGAATGCCGGCTTCGACTTCCACTCGGTGCGCGAGTACGCGCAGGGCGAGTCGCTGCGCAGGGTGCACTGGCCGACGACGGCACGGAGGGGCCAGCTGATGGTGAAGGAGCTCGAGGAGACGCCGCGTGACGCCATCGCGGTCGTCCTCGACTGCGATCCGGCCGGCGTCGCCGGGACCCCGCCCGATTCGAGCTTCGACGCCGCCGTCCGCGCCGCCGGCTCGGTGGTCCAGGAATACGTCTCGCGAGGGCGTCGCGCCGTTCTCGTGACGACGGGCGGGAGCGCGTGCGTGCAGCCGGTCTCGTCGCTCGACGGCGAGCTGACCGCGGTGCTGGGCGTGCTCGCGGCGGTCGAGGCCGACGCTATTCACGGGATCGGCCGCTGGCTACGCGGTGCGCAGACGCCGGCGATCCACGCTGCCGAGCTCGTCGTCGTGACCGCGAACCTCGACGCTTCTGCGACCGAGGCGATCCTGGCCGTGTCGGCGCGGCGGCTGTCCTCCGTGGTCTGGGTCGACGCGCCGAGCTACGCGGGCCGTCCGACACGTGCGGCGACGGGCCCGCTCCGGCTCTCCGCAGCCGGAATCCCGGTCGCGGTCGTTCGCTGCGGCGAAGATCTCGCTGCCGCGCTCTGCGGCGGCGCGGCGGAGCTCGAGGTCATGAGTGGGGCTCATGGCTAGGACGCTCGCCGCCTGCGCGCTTCCAGCGTTCGCGATCGCGCTCTCGTGGCTCCGCGTCGAGAGCCCCACGCACACGGGCGAGGCCTTCCTCGTGGTCGCGCTCGCGCTCGCGCCGGCTCTCGTGCGGCCGAGCTGGGCGCGTGCCCTCGCCGCCGCGGGAGCGGTCGCAGGGGCGGCGTGGATCTCGTTCGAAGCGCAACCGTGGGAGCTGCTCCCGTATCGCGACGAGCGCGTGCTCGTCCCGCTCGGCGACGCAGCGGGGCAGGGATTCGGGGACTTCTACCGCGTGCTCCTGCCGTTCGACCCGGGTGGGAGCCCCGAGATGCACGGGATCATGCTCGTCGCGATCTTCGCCTTCGTGTTGGCCGTCTCGCTGCTCGTCGCCGCGGAGAGGCCGGTAGCCGCGGCTGCGGCGACCGTGGTCGGAGCCGGCTGGCCAGCGACGCTCGTGGGCGGTGACGCGGTCGTGCTCGGCGCGCTCGCTCTCGCAGCGGCCCTCTCGATCCCACTCGTCCTGCGCGTGCACACGGGCCGTTCTCTGGCAGCGGGAGCGGTGGCGGCGGCCCTGGTCGTCGTCGGCGCCGCGTGGGCGTCCTCGGCGACGACGATCGCGCGCGAGGCCGCTCTCGACTGGGAGAGCTGGAACCTGTACGGCGCGTCGACCCAGGCCACCGGCGTGCGCTTCGCGTGGGACTCGAACTACGAGGGCATTCGCTTCCCGCCGACGAAGACCGTCGTGCTCACCGTGAAGGGCCCGGAGCGGGCGCAGTACTGGCGGGCGTCCACGCTCGACCTCTTCACCGACGACCACTGGTTCGAGAGCCTGCACTGGCTGTCGCGGGTCGAGAACGAGGTCGTGCGGATGCCGCTCGACCGGCTCACGCCGACTCGCGCGAGGAGCCCCAAGAACCTGCTGGAGCACGAGGTCGAGGTGAAGGCGCTCGTCGACGACCATCTCGCTGCCGCCGGGACTCCGGTCGTCCTCGACGCCCGGCGGCTCGGAACGGTCTTCCGGCTCTCGGGAGGCGTCCTGCGCGTGCGCGACCCGCTCGGCGACGGGCAGCGCTACCGCGTCTGGAGCTACGTCCCCGATCCTGCGCCCACCGCGCTCGCGCGCTCGAAGCCGACGTATCCCGGCACCGCGCTGCGCTACCTCGAGTTCGAGAGCCGTGTCTTCCCGGTATTCGGCGTCCCGGGCCGCGAGCTCGAGGTCGAGGGGTTCCTCAACGATCCGTCGTACTCCCATCTCCGCCCCTACCGGCGGCTCTACAACGCGGCGCAGCGGGTCGCGGGAGACGCGCAGACGCCGTATGCGGCGGTGCTCGCGCTCGAGTCGTGGTTCAGGCAGCGGGGCGGCTTCCGCTACGACGAGTCGCCGCCCAGGACCACCGGGCCGCCGCTCGTCTCTTTCGTCTCCCGGACGAAGGCGGGCTACTGCCAGCACTACGCGGGGGCGATGGCGGTGATGCTGCGGATGCTTGGCATTCCCGCGCGCGTCGCCGTGGGATTCACCAGCGGCACGTACGAGGACGGGGAGTGGGTCGTCACCAATCACGAGGCGCACGCGTGGGTCGAGGTGTGGTTCGCCGGACAGGGCTGGGTCCCGTTCGACCCGACACCCGGGCGCGGGACGTTCGGCGGCAGGTACTCGTTCGCATCGGACTCGCAGGAGGCGGTCGCCGCGCTCGGGCGCGGTGACCTGAGCGGAGCGGCGCTGCTCGAGAGGGGCCTCCCTGACGGCGTGGACATCCCCTTGGCGGAGGCCGCGAACGAGGGGCGCGCGCCGTCGCTCTTCGCTCTCGTGCTCGGGACCGGCGCGCTCTGGGTCGGGATAGTCGGGTTCGGAAAGGTGATCCTCCGGCGCCTCCGGTACCTCACGCGAGATCCGCGCCGCGCCGCGAGTGCGAGCCGGCAGGAGCTCGAGGAGTTCCTTCGCGACCAGGGCATCGCGATCGCGCCCAGCGCGACGCTCGACGACGTGCGGCGTGCGGTCGGCAAGGAGATCGGCGTCGACGCGCGACCGTATGCGGAGGCAGCTGCGCGTGCGCGCTTCGGACGCCCCGCCGCCGCGCGGCTGGGGGCGGAGACGGCGCAACGCGAGCTCCGGGTGCTGCTCCGCCGCGCGCGGGCCGAGCTCTCGGTCTGGGAACGGGCTCGCGGATTCGTCTCGCTGCGCTCGTTCAGGCGCGGGTGGCAGGGCTGATCCCGTGAGCGACACCTACGAGCTCTTCCAGCGCGGACGCACACATCTGCGGAGCGGGCGGCCGGCCCAGGCGACGGTGTCGCTCGAGAAGGCCAAGCGGCGCGAGCCGGCGTCGCGCTCGATCCGGGAGGCGCTCGGGATCGCGTACTTCCGGCTCGGTCGCTGGCAGGAGGCCGAGGCCGAGTTCCAGGCCCTCGTCGATCTCTCGCCCGACGACGAGTTCGCTCACCGCGCGCTCGGCCGCGCGCTCGCCAAGCAGGGACGGAGCGACGAGGCCGCTCCGCACTTCAAGCTCGCGCGCTCGCTACGGCCGCGGGAGGTCTCGGAGGGCTCGTAGGGGCTGCCTCAGGCGTTCCAGTCGCCCGCGACGCGCAGGACCTCGTCCGCCGTCGTGACGCCCTCGAGACAGAGCCGGATCCCGTCCTCGCGGAGCGTTCGCATGCCGCCGGCGACGGCCGCACGCTGGATCTGGGTCGTCGCGGCGTGCTCCGAGACAAGGACGCGGATCTCCTCGGTCAACGGCAGCACCTCGAAGAGCGCGACTCGTCCCCGAAAGCCCGTGCCCCCACACGCGTTGCAGCCGACTCCGCGGGCGAGCTCCACTCCTTCGTCGCCGCGCCGCCCGAGGGCGTCCAGCTCGGCAGCCGCCGGCTTGTAGGTCTCGCGGCAGTCGGGGCAGATCCGGCGTGCCAGACGCTGCGCGATCAGGCACGTCACCGTCGCCCCGACGAGGCTCGGCTCCATGCCCATGTCGGCGAGGCGCTGGATCGCGCCCGCCGCCGTCTGCGTGTGCAGCGTCGACAGGACGAGGTGGCCGGTCATGGCGGCCCGGATGGCGATCTGGGCCGTTTCCTCGTCGCGGATCTCGCCGACGAGGATCGTGTCGGGGTCGGAGCGGAGGATCGTCCGCAGTCCGCGGGCGAACGTCAGCCCGGCGCGCACGTTGACCTCGATCTGGTCGATGCCGGGCGTGACGTACTCGACCGGGTCCTCGATGGTCATGATCGTCCGGTCCGGCGTGTTCAGCTCCTGGAGGGCGGCGTACAGCGTCGTCGTCTTCCCGCTGCCGGTCGGGCCGCAGGTGAGGATCGCGCCGAAGGGCTGCCGGATCGCCTTGCGGAGGATCTCCTCGACGTCCGGCGCCATGCTCAGGTCCGCGAGCGAGGCGGGCGCGGCGGCCTGGTTCAGGACGCGGAGCGTGACCTTCTCGCCGAACTTCGTCGGCAGCACCGCCATGCGCAGGTCGACGGTTTGTGCGCCGGCCTTGACGGCGACACGGCCGTCCTGTGGGGCCCGGCGCTCGGCGATGTCGAGCCGGCCCATGACCTTGAGGCGGCTCGTGACCGCGCTCTGCTGCGAGGTCGGAATCGTGGCCAGCTCGCGGACCACGCCGTCGACGCGCCCGCGCACGACGAGCCCGCGCGGCTGGGGCGTGTAGTGGATGTCGGACGCGCCGAGCGACAGTGCGCGCTGGATCGTCTTGTTCACCTGCGATACCGCCGGCGTCTCCACGTCGCCGGTCTCGACGTCGTGGACGCCGAGCGTCGCGACGACTGCCTCCTCGTCCTCCTCGACGAGCGTGAGCACCTGCTGGTGGATGAAGGCGATCGCGGCGTCGATCGCGTCCGGCGCGGCGACGCCGAACCGGAGCGGGACGCCGAGGGCGAGGCGCAGCTCGTCGGACTGGAGGACGTTGGTCGGGTCGGCGACTGCCACGAGCAGCGAGCCGTCGGGCTCGACGCTCACGGGCAGCGCGGAGTAGCGGCGTGCGAGATCTTCGGGCAGCAGCGTCGCGGCCTCGATCTCCAGGTCCGACTCTGCGAGCTCGATGAACGGGAGCTCGTGCTGCTCGGCGAGTACGCGCGCGACCTGCGTTCGCGTGACGATGCCGCGCTCGACGAGGATCTCCCCGAGGCGATGCCCCGAAGCGCGCTGCTCTTCGAGCGCGGACTCGAGCTCGTCCGTGCGGACGAGCTCTTCGCGTACGAGCAGTGCCCCTAGCGCCGGCCAGGGGTGATGGGCGGCTTCCATGACCAACAGGAGGTATCGGCCGATCGCCCGCTGTCCGTGAGCGCGACCCCGAGGCTCAGCCGGCGACGCCGAGGATTCGTGCGACCTCGGACGCCGTCGTCATGCCTTCGAGGCAGAGCTCGACGGCCGCGTCCGCGACGGTGCGCATGCCTGCTTCGGCCGCGACACGCTCGATCTCCTCCCGGGGCGCGCCGGTCGCGACAGCGTGTCGGACGCCGTCCACCAGGGGCAGGGTCTCCGAGACGCGCAGCCAGCCGCTATGACCGGTGCCGTCGCACGCGGCGCATCCGTTGCTCCGCGCGAGAAGGCGGCGTCCGCCCTCTTCCGGCGGCCGGCCGAGGACGGTCAGCTCGTCGAGCGTTGCGTACGAGGAGGTCCGACATTCGAGGCAGCTGGCGCGCAGCCGCCGGCCTGCGGCGATGCATGCGAGCGCGTCTGCGAGCGACGCGGGCTCGGCTCCGAGCTCGCGGAGGCGGCAGGCAGCCTCGACGGCGCTGCCCGCGGCGAGCGTCGTGACGACGAGGCAACTCCCGAGGGCGCCGCGCGTCGCAAGCCGGATGGTCTCGGGATCGGTCAGCTCGCCGACCGCGGCGGCGTCGGCGTCCGAGCGGAGGATCGAGTGCAGCCCCGTTGCGAAGGTCACGCCGGCCCGTGGATCCACGTCCACCTGTTCGACGCCGTGGACGAGGTGCTCGACCGGATCCTCGATCGAGAGCACGGTCCGGCCCGGCCCGACCAGCTCGGGCAGCGCCGAGCGCAGTAGGGCGTGACGCGCGGAGTGCGTCGGCGAACAGAGCACCACCAGGCCGTTGCTTCGGCCGAGTGCGGTACGTAGGTCCTCAGCAGCGTCGGGGGAGCCGAAGAGCTCGTCGAGCGACTCCGGGGGCCCTCCGTTCTCGACGAGACGGAACGTGGCGCGCGTTCCCTGGACCGTCGAGAGCACCGTCGGGCGGAGCTCGACCGTGTGCCCTTCGACGGCGAACGACGTTCGGACAGGCCTGGACAGCGCGGCGAGCGCGGCAGTCAGTGCCGGCTCCGCGACCGGGATCGACGACACCTCGGCGAGGGCGCCGTCGAAGCGCGCGTGAACGACGATCGCGCCGGGGCGGGCGACGACGTGGACTGCCGTCGCGCCGAGCGCGAAAGCGGATTCGATCTCCAACACGACTGCCGCGTCCGGCTGCAGCTCGGTCTCGAGCTCCGGAAGCTCCCAGGTGCCCTCGTCATCGTCGGCTTCAGCTTCCACCTCGGCCACCAGCTGGTCGGCCGTCTCCTCCGCGACTGCGGATTCGGGATCGACGTTGGTGTCCGTCGCCGCGCCGTCCTCGTCATCTACATCGGCGTGCGCGACCATCTCGCTCTCGCTCTCGGGACCGCTTTCGGACTCTGGCGCGGACTCGGTCTCGTCGTCGAGATCGGCTCGAGGTTCCACTTCGGGCACGGCTTCCACGAAGTACGCGACGTCCGCTTCGGCTTCGACCTCGACCAGCGACTCGTCAGGGGCCTCCGCCTCGACTTCGGTCTCGGGATCGATCTTGGTGTCCGTCTCCGCGTCGTCCTCGTCATCTAGATCGGCGTGCGCGACCATCTCGCTCTCGGGACCGCTTTCGGACTCTGGCGCGGTCTCGGTCTCGTCGTCGAGATCGGCTCGAGGTTCCACTTCGGGCACGGCTTCCACGAAGTACGCGACGTCCGCTTCTGCTTCGACCTCGACCAGCGACTCGTCAGGGGCCTCCGCCTCGACTTCAGTCTCGCGAACAAACTCGGTCTCCGCCTCCACTCGAGCCTCGTCCTCGAGGTCGGCTTGCACGACGACCTCGGTCTCGGGGTCGATCTCGAAATCGAACCCCGCCTCGGCGGCCTCGCCGTCGACTTGGAGGTGCTCCTCGGCCTCGGGCTCCTCCTCCGGCTCGACCTCGGTCTCGACGTCCGCCTCGGCTCCGAGCGGTTGGGGCTCCTCGTCCGCCGGCGCCGCTGCGAGGACTGGCAGCTCCGGGTGCGCCGGCCACTCGAGCGGAGGGTCGAGGAGCTCGAGCGCGGGCTCTGCCTGTGCGTCCTGCTCCGGCGCAGGCTCCTGCTCCTCTTCCTGCTCCTGCTCGTCTTCATGCTCCTGCTCCGGATCGGGCACCGCTGCGAAAACGAGGCCCACGCGCTCGACGAGCGCGAACGTAGCGTCGATCTCCTCTGCCGCGGCGACGGCGAGCTGGAACGGGCAGCCGAGCGCGTCCCGCAGTTCGTCGGACTGGACGGCGCTTGCCGGGTCGGCGGCAACGACGAGGAGCGAGCCACCGCCGGGGAGGTACGAGATCGGGAGCACACGGTGCTCACGGGCGAAGGCAGCTGGAAGGCGAGCTGCGGCGGCGAAATCGAGCTCGTGTTCGGCGAGGTTCACGAACGGTAGCTCGTGTTGTTCCGCCAGCGCCTGGGCCACCTGGGTGTCCGTCACGGCGCCGCGCTGGATGAGGATCTCGCCGAGCCGCCTCGTGCTCGAGAGTCGCTGCTGGGCGAGCGCGGTCTCGAGCTCGAGCTCGGTGACGAGGCCGTCGCGCAGTAGCAGCGACCCGAGGACACGCCAGGCGCGCTCGTGCTGCCCGCTCGACACCGGCGGCTCGGCACTCTCGGGAAAAGTTGCGAGGTAGAGCCCGGTCTCGTGGTCCGAGCCCTCGGCATCACGCTGTTCGAGAGTCTCCGTGACGTCGACGACCTCCGCGGATCGGAAGCGCTGGTCCGCGCATGCTTCGTCGATCGCGACCTCGATCAGGTCCGGGGCAGCGACGGCGAGGCGGATCGGCACGCCGACCGCATGGCGGATCTCGTCGTAGATGCCAGGCTTCGTCGGATCGGCCACGACGACGAGCAGCGAGCCGTCCGGGAAGATCCGGATCGGTAGCGCCGACAGGCGGCGCGCGAGCTCCTCCGGAAGCCGAACCGCGAGCGGCACCGTCGCGTCGGGGTCGGTGAGGTCGATGAACGGCAGCTCGTGCTGCTCCGCGACGAGCGTCGCGACCTGTGCGTTCGTCACGTAGCCGCGTTCCACGAGAGCCTCGCCGAGCCGGCGGCTCGAGAGGCGGTTGTCGCGGCTGTCGTGGCGTTCCTCGAGAACCTCCTCGAGCTGCTCGGCCGTGACGAGCCCGTCGCGGATGAGCAGGACGCCGAGTGCGGGCCAGGGTGTCCGTGCAGCCTCCATTATGAGAGTCCCCTAATCATTTACGTTCGTTTATCGGACGTCGCGCAAATTCCCTTAGCGCCGGTGAGAATCCGATCGTGCGAGCGGTGTTGCAGCGCGTCTCCGAGGCGTCGGTCGCCGTCGACGGCGCGGTTCTCGGTGCGGTCGGGCGTGGGCTGGCGATCCTGCTGGGGGTTGCGGAGGGCGATGACCTGGCGACGGCCGAACGCCTCGCCGGAAAGGTCGCGCGCCTCCGGATCTTCGAGGACGAGGACGGCCGCTTCGACCACTCGCTCCTCGACCTCGGCGGCGAGGCGCTCGTCGTGAGCCAGTTCACGCTGATCGCGGACACGCGCAAGGGAAATCGCCCGAGCTTCACCCGGGCAGCGCCGGCCGAGGTCGCCGAGCCGCTGTACGAGCACTTCTGTGCCGCGCTCGAGGGAGAGGGCGTGTGGGTCGCGCGAGGCGTGTTCGGCGCGCGCATGGAAGTTTCGCTCGTGAACGACGGCCCGGTCACGATCGTGCTCGACTCGTAGTGTCGGCGGCGGCGTTTGCGCTCGCGCTCGGCGCGGCGGCGCTGCACGCGGGGTGGAACGTCCTCCTCGCGCGTGCCGACGACGTACGCGCTGCGACGACCGTCGCGCTCGGGCTCTCGGTCGTCCTCTTTGCGCCGATCGCGGCGCTGACGTGGGACGTGGAGGCAGCCGCGGTGCCGTGGATAGCGGCCTCGGCCGTGTTCCAGCTCGCCTACATCGTGCTGCTCGCGACCGCGTACGGGCGGTCGGACGTGAGTCTCGTGTACCCCGTCTCGCGGGGCGTCGCCCCGGTGCTCGTCCTCGCCGGCGGGGCCGCAGCCGGGTCCGCGCTGGGCGGGTGGGCGGCGCTCGGCGTGATCCTCGTCGGGACCGGCGTCGTCCTCGTGCGAGGAGTCCGCGGGACGGTGGACACGCGCGGGCTACTCCTGGCGCTGGCGATCGCTGCAACCATCGCCGGCTACACGCTCATCGACAAGCAGGGGATCGAGCATGGCTCTCCCGTCGCGTACCTCGAGCTCGTGCTCCTGCCGGTCGCACTCGCGGTCCTCGGCTGGCATCTGGCTCGAGGCGAGCGCGCCCGGCTCCGCGCGGAGGTGGGTCTCGTGACGCTTGCGATCGCCGTCGGCTCCTTCGGCGCGTACGCGCTCGTGCTCGCCGCGCTCTCGCTGGCACCCGCGGCCGCCGTCGCGGCGGTTCGCGAGACGAGCATCCTGTTCGCGGTCGCGCTCGCCGCGATGGTGCTCCGCGAACGCGTCGATGCACTCCGAATCGTGGGCGCGACCCTCGTCGTCGCAGGCGTCGCGCTCGTCGCCGGCGGGTGAGCGATCCGGCCGGCCGGTGCTATCCTGAGCACACCACATTTCACCGGCTTCACGAAATGGGCGCGCGGCGCCCATTTGTTTTGAGGGGGCACGTAGCACACAGATCATGACGACGACTTTCACACGCGAGAGGACGCTTCAGGACGAGATCGCTCCGGCGATCGAGCGCGGCCTGCCCGGGGTGGAGGTGCTCGCGGTCGAGCTCCTCTCGCCGAGCCGGTTCTGCGTCTACGTCGACCATCCGGACGGCGTCGACCACGCGCTCTGCGCGCGCGTCACGCATCTGCTCGACGCCTATCGTGCGGACTACACGATCGACGTGTCCTCGCCCGGCCCCGAGCGCCCGCTCCGCAAGCCGCAGCACTTCGAGGCCGCGCTCGGCAGGCGAGTCTCGGTGCGCACGAACCAGGACTTCGGAGGCCGGAACCGCTTCAAGGGCGAGCTGCTCGAGGCCGAGGATGGCGCCGTCACGGTCGCGACCGCCGGCGACGACGAGCCGATTCGCATCCCGTACGAGTCCGTCGTGCGGGCGAACCTGATCGACGAGGGGTAGACGACATGAGCCAGGAGATCATCGAAGGAATCCACACGATCGAACGCGAGAAGGGGATCGAGGAAGGCATCCTCATCTCCGCGCTCGAGGACGCGCTGCTCGCGGCCTACAAGAAGACGCCCGACTCGACTCGCCACGCCGAAGTCAAGCTCGGCGGCGACGGCGAGTTCCGCGTGTACGGGATCGAGATCCCGGAGGACATCGAGTTCCGGCTCGTCGAGGACGCGCGCGAGGCGCGCATCGCCGAGCTCGAGCGGATCGAGGAGGAGACGGGCGAGCGCCAGCACACGCTCGTCGCGGACGAGGACCTCGACCTCGACTGGGAGCAGGTGCCGCCGGACAAGATCGTCCGCACCGACGTCACGCCGGACGACTTCGGCCGCATCGCCGCGCAGACCGCGAAGCAGGTCATCCAGCAGCGGATCCGCGAGGCCGAGCGCGCGATCATGTACGAGGAGTACGTCGACCGGCAGGGCGAGGTCGTCACCGGCATCGTCCAGCAGGCGGGCGACCGCAACAACGTGCTCGTCGATCTCGGTCGCGTCGAGGCGCTCTTGCCTCGCTCCGAGCAGGTGGACGGCGAGCGGTATGAGCAGGGCTCGCGGATCAAGGCCGTGATCGCGGAGGTGCGCTCGGGGACGAAGGGCCCCCAGGTGATCCTCTCCCGGCGCGACCCGGAGCTCATCCGCGCGCTCTTCGAGCTGGAGGTGCCGGAGATCGCCGACGGTCTCGTCGAGATCCGCGGCGTCGCGCGCGAGCCCGGCTACCGCTCGAAGATCGCGGTCGAGTCGCATATGCAGGGCGTCGACCCGGTCGGCGCGTGCGTCGGCCCTCGCGGCTCGCGGGTACGCATGGTCGTGTCCGAGCTCCGCGGCGAGAAGATCGACATCATCCCGTGGAACACGGAGCCCGCCCGCTTCGTCGCGAAGGCGCTCTCGCCCGCGCGCGTGCGCGAGGTCTACATCGACGACGAGACGAAGGAAGCGACGGTCATCGTCCCCGACGACCAGCTCGCGCTCGCTATCGGCAAGGAGGGCCTGAACGCCCGGCTCGCGACGCGGCTCTGCGGCTGGAAGATCGACATCCAGTCGGAGACCGAGTTCTCGCAGGCCGAGGCCGAGGCCGCCTTCGCCGGTAACGCGGACAGCGAGGAGTACTCGGGGCGCTGCGCGGCCGTCCTCTCGAACGGCAAGCGCTGCCCGAACGCAGCGCTCGCCGGCTCGCCGTACTGCGGCGTCCCGGCGCACCAGGCGCTCGCGACTGCCGAGCCGGCCGCTGCCAACGGCGACGAGGAGGCGGGCGGCGAGCCCGCCGAGGAGATCGTCGCGTCCGCCGTCGCCGCCGAGGAGGTTGCGACCGAGGATGCGGCCGAGCCGCAGGCGGAGGAGGCCGAAGTGACTGAGGAAGCCGAGCTCGAGGTGGTCGCCGCGGCCGCCGAATCCGACCCCGAGGCCGCCGAGGACGCGTCTCCCGAGGCTGAGGCCGCTCAGGACGAGGACTGAGGAGGCGAGCCGCCTCTACACTTGACCGCTGATGGCTGACGGACGCAACCGACCCAACCGCCCGATCCGCCCGCGAGGAGGTTCCGCCGGGAGGAAGCGCCGCGTCGTCATCGAGGGCGGAGGCGCCCGCAGCCGGGAAGGCCGCCAGCCGCGTGATCGCTCCGGCGGCACCAGCGCTCCGCGGCAGCCGCAACAGCCGGCGCCTCAGGCGACGGGGCCGGTAACCGTCGAGTCCGGGGTCACCGTCAAGGATCTCTCGCAGGCGCTCGGCGTCCCGATGGGCGAGCTGATCAAGATCCTCATGGCCCTCGGGCAGATGCGCACGGCCACGCAGTCGCTCTCCGACGAGGAGGTCGAGCTCATCGCCACCGAGCTCAAGCGCGAGATCACGATCAAGCACGCTGCGGAGGAGGAGCTCGAGCCGGCGGAGTACGAGGACGCCGAAGAGGATCTCACGCCGCGGGCCCCGGTCGTGACCATCATGGGTCACGTCGACCACGGCAAGACGACGCTCCTCGACGCGATCCGCGAGGCGTCGGTGGTCGAGACCGAGGCCGGCGGGATCACGCAGCACATCGGCGCGTACCAGGCCGAGGTGGACGGTCGGAAGATCACCTTCCTCGACACGCCCGGCCACGAGGCGTTCACGGCGATGCGCGCACGCGGAGCGAAGGTCACCGACATCGCGGTCCTCGTCGTCGCCGCCGACGACGGGGTCATGCCGCAGACGAAGGAGTCGATCTCGCACGCACGCGCGGCCGAAGTGCCGATCGTCGTCGCGGTGAACAAGGTCGACGTCCCGGACGCGAACGCCGACCGCGTGCGGAGCGAGCTCGCCGCCGAGGGCCTCCAGCCCGAGGAATGGGGCGGCTCGACGCAGTTCTCGGAGGTCTCGGCGAAGCAGCGGACGAACCTTGCCGACCTCCTCGAGAAGATCCTGCTCGTCGCGGACGCCGAGCTCGACCTGCGCGCGAACGCGGGCGCGGACGCGTCCGGGGTCATCATCGAGTCGAGGCTCGACGTCGGCCGCGGGCCGGTCGCCACCGTTCTCGTGCACCGTGGGACGCTCCGGGTCGGCGACGCCGTCGTCGCGGGCGACGCGGCCGGGAAGGTGCGCGCGCTCTACGACTATCGCGGCGAGAAGGTGCAGGAGGCGAAGCCCGGCGAGCCCGTGGAGGCGCTCGGCTTCGACAAGCCTCCGGTCGCAGGCGAGTTCGTCCGCGCGGTCGAGCACGAGCGCCAGGCGAAGCACCTCGCGAACATGCGCGCCGAGCGGCTCCGCCGCGAGCAGCTCGCGCAGCGCCCGCGCCGGCGCGTCTCGCTGGAGACGTTCCACCAGGACCTGCTCGCGGGCGAGATCCAGGATCTCAATCTCGTCCTCAAGGGCGACGTGCAGGGCTCGGTCGAGGCGCTGCTCGGAGAGCTCCAGAAGATCCAGCACAGCGAGGTGCGCGTGAACGTCATCCACACGGGCGTGGGCGGCATCACGGAGAACGACGTCAACCTCGCGTCGGCGTCGGACGCGCTCGTGGTCGGGTTCAACGTCCGGCCGAGCGCCGAGGCGCGGCAGCTCGCCGAGCGCGAGGGCGTCGACATCCGCACCTACCGCGTGATCTACCAGCTGACCGACGACATCGAGCAGGCGCTCGTCGGGATGCTCTCGCCCGTCCAGACCGAGGAGACCCTCGGCGAGGCCGAGGTGCGCGCGCTGTTCAAGGTCTCGCGGCTCGGGACGATCGCGGGCTGCATGGTCACCACCGGCGTCGTCCGCCGCGGCGCGCGGGTGCGCGTCGTCCGCGACGGCACGGTGATCATCGAGACGACGATCGCCCAGCTCAAGCGCTTCAAGGACGACGTCCGCGAGGTCGCCGAGAACTTCGAGTGCGGGATCCTGCTCGAGAACTTCAACGACGTGAAGGAAGGCGACATCCTCGAGGCCTTCGAGACGCGCTCAGTCGAGCGCACCGACCTCGACGAGCCCGCGCCCGTCGCGGCCGCGGCTCCCGCAGAAGAAGACGCGTAACCGCTCTGCTCCTGCCAGCCGGGCAAGCCTGGCCCCTACGATGCCCAGGCGATGGCGACCGGGTACGTGGGCATCCTCTCCGTCGAGCTCCACTTCCCCGAGTCCGGGTCGCTCAAGGGCAAGCGGAAGTACCTGAAGTCCGCCAAGGCGCAGCTCCACGACCGCTTCGGCGCGTCCGTCGCGGAGGTCGAGCACCAGGAGCTCTGGCAGCGCGCCGGGCTCACGGTCGCCTGCGCTGCGAGCGGGCACCGCGAGCTGCAGGATCTCCTCGACGCCGTCGTCCGCTACCTGGGTGCGCAGGAGTACGAGCTCATGCGCGCGGAGCGAGAGGTGGTGGTCCCCGGTGACTCCTAGCGCTCGCGGCCGCCGCGTCGACGAGGCGATCCGGCAGGTGCTCTCGGACGCTCTGCCGACGCTCAAGGACCCGCGGATCGGGTTCGTGACCGTGACCGGGGTGAAGGCGTCGAAGGACTTCGCGTACGCGACTGTCTACGTGAGCGTCTTCGGGTCGGAGAGCGATCAGGAGCGGACGCTCGAGGGCCTCGACGCCGCCCGCGGCGTGCTCCAGGCGCAGGTCGCTCGAGAGCTCCAGCTGCGGCGGACTCCGATTCTCACGTTCGAATACGATCCCACGGTCGAACGGGGCGTGCGCCTCGGAAAGTTGATCGACGATCTCGCACCCGAGGATCCCCCGGATGACCCAGAGTGACATGGACGCGGTCGTGTCCGCCCTGCGGGAGAACGAGCGGTTCCTCGTCGCGTCGCACGAGAACCCCGACGGCGACGCCCTCGGCTCCCTGCTCGCGATGCACCTCGCGCTCGGCCAGCTCGGGAAGGACAGCGCGATGTTCGTGCCCGGGCAGGCGCCGTTGCCGGGCGAGTACGCGTTCCTCGAGCTCGACGGTGTCCACCGCGAGCCGCCGGCGGATCACGCGGACCGGGTGCTCGTCGCAGTCGACTGTGCAAAGGAGGAGCGGCTCGGCCCCGATCCCTCGCTGCTCGCCGAGGCGCCGTTCACGGTCGACATCGACCACCACCACGACAACACGCGCTTCGGCGACGTCAACCTGATCGTCCCCGACGCGTCGTCGACCGGGGAGATCCTCGCGGACGTCTTCGCGGAGCTCGGCGTCGCCGTCACGCCGGAGATCGCGGAGCCGCTCTACGTCGCGCTCGTGACTGACACGGGCCGCTTCCAGTACGCGAACACGAGCCCGAAGGCGCTCAGGCTCGCAGCCGACCTGATCGAGGCCGGCGCGGACTGGCACAAGGTCTTCCAGACGGTCTACGAGACGGTGCAGTTCGCGAAGCTGAAGCTCCTCGCACGCGCGCTCGAGCGCGCCGAGGTGCACGCGGGCGGGAGGCTCGTGATCTCGCACCTGCGGAAGGACGACTTCGCGGAGGTCGGGGCGGTCGAGCCGTACTCGGAGGGGATCATCGACTACCTGCGCGCAGTCGAGGGCGCGATCGTGGCCGCGCTCATCCGCGAGCCGCCGCGCGGCGACGGCCCGAAGCACCGCGTCTCGCTGCGCGCGTCCGTGGACGAGATCGACGTCTCCGTGATCGCGCGCAAGAGCGGGGGAGGGGGCCACCGCCAGGCCGCCGGCTTCTCGAGCGAGCTGTCGTTGGAGGACTTGAAGCGCTTCATCGTGGAGGAGTTCGAGCATGCCGCCGCGAGCGCTCTCGCCTAGCGGGATCCTGCTCGTCGACAAGCCCGCCGGGCCGACCTCGTTCGACATCGTCGCGGCGGTGCGGAGGCGGACGGGGGCGCGGACCGGGCATGCAGGGACGCTCGACCCGTTCGCGAGTGGGCTCCTGCTGGTGCTGTCCGGGGCCGCGACGCGCTTGCAGGGGCGCTTCGTCGGGCTGGACAAGCGGTACGTGACCGAGATCGACCTCTCGCGGACGACGACCACCGGCGATCCCGACGGTGACGTCGTCGACGAGCACGAGCCGCCCGGCGGGGAGGAGCTCGAGGAGCGACTGACTTCGATGCGGGGCATCGTCGAGCTGCCGATCCCGGCCGCCTCGGCGGTGAAGATCGAGGGCGAGCGCGCGTACAAGCTCCACCGCCGCGGGGTCGCGGTGGAGATGCCGGTGCGGCGGATGACGGTGCGCGAGCTCTCGCTCGAGGGCTACGAGGAGGGTGTCGCGACGCTCGACTTGCTCGTCTCGTCGGGGACGTACGTGCGCGCGATCGCCGAGGCGCTCGGCGGACACTGCCGCGCGCTGCGTAGGACCGAGATCGGGCCCTTCTCGATCGACGAAGCCGACCCGGAGCGGATCCTCCCTCCCGAAGAGGCGCTCGCCAGGCTCGCGTGAACGTCGCGCGCTCACCCGACGAGCTCGAGCGCACGCCGCGGGCGGTCGCGATCGGGAGCTTCGACGGCGTCCACCGGGGGCACCTGGCGGTGCTCGCGGCAACTCGCGGCACCGGGCTCGCGCCGACCGTCATCACCTTCGATCCGCACCCGCGGATCGCGCTCGGGAACAAGGTCGACCTCCTCACGACGCTCGGGCGGCGCCTCGAGCTGCTCGGCGACGCCGGGGTGGAGTCGACGCTCGTCGCCGCGTTCACGCCGGAGCTGCAGCAGCTCACGCCCGAGGAGTTCGCGGAGCGGTACCTGCAGGCGATGGGCGCCGAGGCCGTGGTTGCGGGCGAGGACTTCCGGTTCGGCGTAAGGCGATCGGGAGATCTCGCGCTCCTCGAGCGCCTGGGGTTTCGCGTCGTGGTCCCGGACGAGGTCGAAGGGGTCTCCTCGACCGCGATCCGCGTCGCGCTCGGCGAGGGCGACGTCGTCGGCGCAGCCGGGATGCTTGGTCGCCCGTTCGAGCTGGACGGCATGGTCGTCGCTGGCGACCAGCGCGGCGGTACGCTCGGCTACCCGACCGCGAACCTCCTGCTCGAGCCCGACCTCGCCGTTCCGAAGTACGGCATCTACGCGGGCGACGCGCTCGGCCACCGCGCCGCGGTCTCGATCGGGACGAACCCACACTACGGCGGCACCGAGCGCCGGATCGAGCCGTACCTCCTCGACTTCGATGGCGACCTCTACGGCAAGCGTCTCGTCGTGGAGCTGTGGGAGCGGCTGCGGGACGAGTCGGTCTTCGAGTCGGAGTCTGCACTCGTGGAGCAGATCGCCCGCGACGTCGAGGCCGCGCGGGCGGCCGTCCGGCCGTAGCCGTCAGACGCCGAAGAGCGTGAGCTCGGGCTCGCGCTCGCCGCGGAGGAGCTCGAGATCCACCTCGACGGAGCGGATGCCTCGCGCGTCGGCCAGCGTCGCGGCCTGCGGCTTCACGCGCTGCGCCGCGAGGATGCCGCGGCACTCGGCCCGGGCCGGGTCGAGCCGGATCCGCTCGAGGTAGCGGGAGAGCTGCTCCACGGAGTCGATCTCCGCGATCCGCTTGACCTCGACCGCGACCCAGCCTCCGTCCTCGTCGCGGCACATGAGGTCGACCGGGCCGAGGTCGGTCGGCCATTCGCGCCGCTCCAGGCGCAGCGGCTCGCCGAGCGCGTCCGGGCTCGCAGCCAGTAGCTCCTGGAGGTGTGCCTCGACGCCGTCCTTCTCGAGCGGCGCTGCCTCGCCCATCTCGACCTCGACATCGCTGAGGACCTCGAGCAGCCGGATCTCCAGCAGGTCCTCCGACCTGCCCGCACGCTTGCGGACGACGAGCAGCCCCGGCTCCTCCTCGATCACGGTCGGCGGGGTCATCCAGTTCAGCGGCTTGTACCCACCTGCATCGGCGTGGACGAGCACGGACCCGTCCGCCTTCACGAGCACGAGCCGCGTGGACTCGGGGAGGAAGGCGCTGAGCCGGCCGGTGTAGACGACCTCGCAGCGGGCGACGATCAGGCGCACCGCGGGAACGTACTGGCCGCTTCGGACATGTCCTCGCGGGACACTGCGGCGCGCACATCGCGGTAGCTAGGTTTCGGCAGGTGGCGGGCGAGAACGGCAACTCCCTGATCCACGCGCGCGGGCTCGTGAAGACGTTCGGCGAGCTGCGGGCGGTCGACGCGATCGACTTCGACCTCAAACGGGGCGAGGCGTTCGGCTTCCTGGGCCCGAACGGGGCGGGGAAGACGTCGACGATGCGCATGATCGGCTGCGTCTCCCCGGTGACGGACGGGACGCTGCGCGTGTTCGGGCTCGATCCCGCGAAAGACGGAGTCGAGATCCGCGGTCGGCTCGGCGTCGTCCCGCAGCTCGACACGCTCGACATGGAGCTGACCGTCCGCGAGAACATCGTCATCTACGGGCGCTACTTCGGGCTGCCGCGCAAGCAGCTCCGCGAGCGCGCCGACGAGCTGCTCGAGTTCGTCCAGCTGACCGAGCGCGCGGACGACAAGGTCGAGCCGTTGTCCGGCGGCATGAAGCGGCGGCTCACGATCGCGCGCTCGCTCGTCAACGACCCGGAGGTCATGCTCCTCGACGAGCCGACGACCGGCCTCGACCCGCAGGCGCGCCACGTCGTCTGGGATCGGCTCTACCGGCTCAAGCAGTCGGGCGTCACACTCGTGCTCACTACGCACTACATGGACGAGGCAGAGCAGCTCTGCGACCGGCTCGTCGTCATGGACAAGGGGAAGATCGTCGCCGAGGGCTCGCCACGCGAGCTGATCGAGCGCTACTCGACGCGCGAGGTGGTCGAGCTCCGCTTCGACGCGAACCGCCCCGAGGACTTCAGCCACTGGACCGACGGGCATGTTTCGCGCGTCGAGTCGTTGCCGGACCGCGTCCTCCTGTACACGGACGACGGCGACGCGGCGGCGCACACGCTGCACGAGCGGGGGCTCGTTCCCGACAGCTTGCTTGTCAGAAGGAGCTCGCTCGAAGACGTCTTCCTGCATCTCACCGGCCGGAGCCTCATCGAGTGAGCTCGCTGACGCTCGCACTCCGCCCGCTCGAGTTCTTCTTCGCGCAGTACCGGCGCATCTGGCGCGGCACGGCCGTCACGAGCGTCGTCACGCCCGTCGTCTATCTGCTCGCCCTCGGCGTCGGGCTCGGCGTGTTCGTCGACCGCTCGGCCGAGCTTCCGGGGGGCATCACCTTCCTCGAGTTCGTCGCGCCCGGCCTGCTCGCGGCGACGGCGATGCAGATCGCCACGTTCGAGTCGACCTGGCCCGTCCTCTCGGCGATCAAGTGGGACCGCCAGTACCACGCGATGCTCGCGACGCCGCTCCGCGTGCGCGACGTCGTCCTCGGCCATCAGACGTACTTCGCGGCGCGCCTGCTGGGGACGTCGGCGATCTACCTCGTGGTGATCGCCGCCTTCGGCGCGGTGAACTCGCCGCTCGGGATCCTCGCGGTCCCCGTCGGGGTGCTGGTCGGGCTCGCGTTCTCGTGCCCGCTCGCAGCGTGGGCGGCCCACACGGAGACGGAGGTGTCGTTCGTCGCGATCTTCCGCTTCGTGATCCTGCCGATGTTCCTGTTCTCGGGGACGTTCTTCCCCATCGAGGAGCTCCCGCGGCCACTCGAGCTGATTGCGTACCTGACCCCGCTCTGGCACGGAGTCGAGCTCTGCCGGTCTCTCATGCTCGGCGACGTGGAGCTGCTGCCCGCGCTCGGCCATGTGGCGTTCCTCGCAGCGGTCGCAGGCGCCGGTCTCGCCGCGGCCCTCTTGACCTACCGCCGGAGGCTCGTCCTGTGACCGAGTACGTCGTTCGCACGCCGCTCGTGCCGAGCGCGAGGCCGTGGGTGGGCGGCTTCCTGATCGTCGAGCGCAACGTGCTCGTCTACCGACGCACGTGGATGATCCTGTTCTCCGGGTTCTTCGAGCCGCTCTTCTACCTGTTCTTCTTCGTCTACCCGCTCGAGTCGTTCATCGGGACGATCACGTTCGAGGGGGAGACGCTGGAGTACGCCGCCTTCGTTGCCCCGGCGCTCCTCGCCGCGTCGGCGATGAACGGTGCCTTCTACGACGCGACGAACGTGTTCTGGAAGCTGCGCTACGGGAAGGTCTACGACGCGATGCTCTCGACCCCCGTGAGCCCGCAGGACGTCGCCGTGGGGGAGACCCTGTGGGCGGTGGGGCGCGCGATGATGTACTCGGCCGCGTTCCTGGTCGTCATCGTCGCGCTCGGGCTGGTCGAGTCGTGGTGGGCGCTGCTCGTCCTGCCGGCGTGCTTCGTCATCGGCTTCGGCTTCGCGGGAGCGGGCATCGCCGCGATCACGTGGATGCGGAACTGGAAGGACTTCGACCTGCTCCAGCTCCTGATGCTGCCGATGTTCCTCTTCTCCGCGACCTTCTATCCGATCTCGGTGTATCCCGAGGTGCTCGAGTGGGTCGTGCGCGTGCTGCCGCTCTACCACGGGATCGAGCTCGTGCGTTCGCTCTCGACGGGGACGGTGGGCGCATTCCAGCTCGTGAATGTCGCGTACCTGCTGACGATGGGGCTCGTGGGGATGCGCCTCGCGTCGAAGCGGATCGACGGACTGCTCTTGAAGTAGAGCGAGGCAAGCCTCGCCCCTACAGAAGCACTGCGGCGCCGCTTCGGCGCGGGTCTCCCGCGGCTCCGGCGCGGCCGACACAGCTGACGCCGCCGAAGTAGTGGTGGATCCGGTCCCAGCGGCGGACGGCGCGGCCGCTCGCCTCCAGCTCGTCGAGCGCGGTGTCGTCCACGCCGGGCTCGGCGTCGACGAGGCTCGGTGTGGGGTGGACACGCGCTCGCGAGACGGCCTCTTCCGCGTCGAGTCCTTCGTCGAGCACGCCCGCGAGCACCGTCGAGAGCGCGGTTCTGAGGCGCGTCGCGCCGGCTGAGCCGATCGCGAGCTCGAGGCCGTCGGCGTCGAACACGAGCGCGGGGGCCATCCGGCTCTCCAGGTGATCTCCCGGCGCGGGCTCGCCGAACGCGATGTCCTTCTCTCCGAGCAGGTTGTTGAGCTGGACGTCGAAGCCCGGGATCCAGACCCCTGCGCCGACGCCGAGGGAGTGCGTGAGGACGCACGCGCGGCCGTGCCCGTCGACGGCCACCATGTTCGTCGTGTGCTCGCCCCCTTCGTCGGGCGTCTCGAGCACGGATACGAGGGCGAGGACGCGCTCCTTCGGGGACAGTGCGCGCAACTCGGGGAGTCGGGGGAGCAGCTCCGGGACGCCCGAGAGACCGCCTCGCGTCGCGATGCGGCGTCCGCGGTACGGCACGAGCACCGGTTCGCTCCAGCGCGGCCGGTAGTCGCGAAGCTCGGCAGCGGTGAGCACGACGCCGTCGACCGCGAGCAGCACCTCGCAGAGGGAGCCGCGGTAGACGCTGGCCGCCCCCTCCTCGGCGAGCGCTTCCAGGCAGTCCACGAGCCCGGGCTGCTCCAGGCGCTCGCCGGCCGCGAGGACCCGGCCGTCGCGGGTGAAGAGGGCGTCGCCGCGCGCCAGCGAGAGAACGTTGGCGAGCATCTCGAGCGAGCGTGCGTGCATCTCGGGAAGCTCGACTCCGGTGCGCGCGAGTCGCAGTGCCGGCTCGACGAGCCGTTTCCAGGGCAGCCGCCCGAGCCGCTCCCAGAGGTCGCCGAGCGCGGCCGGCAGTCCCGGGATCGCGCAAGCCGCGGCACCGATCTCGTAGACGACGATCTCGTCGCCGAACGGCACCGGGACCTCGAGCATGTCGCCCGTCGCCGCGGGCACGGCGGCGAAGCCGTCCACGTTCGCTACCCGGGAGCCGTCGTAGACGATCGCGTGGCAGCCCGCGAGGAGACCGCTCATGACGGTCTCGGCCACGCAGGACGCGAGGCCCATGGCGACGACGGCGTCCGCGGCGGTGCCGCCCTCGTACAGGATCTCGGCTCCGACCTCGGCGGTCGCCGGATGCCCCGCTGCGATGCCCGCGCGCACCACTCCCTAGGCCGCTGCCTGGGAAGCCGGCGCCGCTCTCCTGCCGAACACAGCGAGCGCGAGCAGGACGAAGCCGATGCCGGCGAGCGTCAAGGCGACGCCGACGACGACCGAGAAGATCGAGAGCATCTCGGCCATGAACCCGACGTTGAGCGCCGTCGTGAGAGCGGTCTCGGTGACCCAGATGTCACGGGCGCCGTTCGAGACCGGTTGCCCGTTCTCGTCCGTCGCAGCCGCCTCGACGTCGTTCGTTCCCGTCTTGTCGGCCGGATCCTCGGCCGACTGGTACTGGCCCATCTCGGCGTAGGTCAGGCCGTCGGTGGCCGAGAGCGTGTGCTCGCGCATGATCTCGGCGAACGCGAGCGCCTGGCGGCCGGTCTGCACGGGCTCGCCGGCCCACTGCTCGGCGTGCTCGGCGACCGCCGGGTCCTCGATCGGCCCGAAGACGATGCCCTCCTCCTCGATCGAGTCGCGCGTGAACGTGAACCCGTAGATCCCGAGCGCGATCACGATGATGCCGAAGAGGATCAGCACCCCTCCGGAGAGATAGCCGCCGATGCGTAGGAGCTTCCTGTCTTCCACGGTTCCTCCTCTCGTCTCGAAAGCGCAGCGTGTCAGAGAAACGGCGAGGGCCGCTTCGTCGGGCGCAAGACAGGTACCATCCCGCGAGACCGCGGTCGCGGCTCCGGCGTGCAACTTCCTTCACGCGGAGCGGGGATCGCGGAGTCGTTCTACGAGAGGAGCTGCATGAGCCTCACCAAGGAAGTGAAGCTGGAAGTCATCGAGAAGCACGGCGCGAGCCCCGCGGACACGGGCTCCCCGCAGGTACAGATCGCCCTCCTCACGCGGAGGATCAACGATCTCACGGAGCACCTCCGCACCCACCCGAAGGACCACTACTCGCGGCGCGGCCTCCTGAAGCTGGTCGGACGACGGCGCCGGTTCCTCGACTACCTCCAGCGAAAGGACATCGAGGGCTACCGTGCCCTCATCAAGGAGCTCGGCCTGAGAAGGTAGAGGCTCCAGACGAGGGGAGGTGGAAGTTTGAGCGAGCTCCCGACGACGAAGCCGCGGAGCTGACTCAAACCTCCACCTTCCGAACACGAATCGAAAGGTGAAGGGATACCTCACATGAGTACCACCATTACCGGGCCCACGGCCACGGTGTCCGTCGACGTAGGCGGACAGGAGCTCGTCTTCGAGACGGGCAGGCTCGCCAAGCAGGCCGACGGCGCCGTCGCCGTCCGCTCGGGCGACACGATGATCCTCGCGACGGCCGTCGGCCGTCCCGACGCGCGGCCGGACGCGGACTTCTTCCCGCTGACGATCGACGTCGAGGAGCGCATGTACGCCGCCGGGAAGATCCCGGGCGGCTTCTTCAAGCGGGAAGGCCGCGCGAGCGAGCGCGCCACGCTCACCGCCCGCATGATCGACCGGCCGATCAGGCCGCTCTGGCCGAAGGGCTTCCGCAACGAGGTGCAGGTCATCTGCACCGTCCTGTCGGCCGACCTCGTCACGCCGCACGACATCCTCTGCATCAACGGCGCTTCGGCGGCGCTCATGCTCTCGCCGCTGCCGTTCCTCGGCCCGATCGGTGCCGTGCGCGTCGGGAGAATCGACGGCGAGCTCGTCCTCAACCCGTCGCTCGAGGATCTCGAGGAGTCCACGCTCGACCTCATCGTCGTCGGCACGAAGGACGCGCTGACGATGGTCGAGGCGGGTGCGGACAGCATTCCCGAGGACACGATCCTCGAGGCCCTCGAGCTCGCGCACGCAGAGATCCGGAAGATCTGCGAGGCGCTCGAGGACCTGCGCGAGCAGGCCGGGAAGCCGAAGTGGGTCGACGTCGAGCTCACGGCCGAGCTCGAGGACGCGCACGGCGACGTCCGTTCGCGCCGCGATCGCCGAGCACGGGCTGCGCGAGGCCGCCGCGGTCGTCGACCAGCTCGTCGCCGAGCTCGCGCCGCCGATCTCGATGTCCACGACCGAGGACGACATCGTGAGGCGCACGCAGGTCAAGTCGGCGTTCGCATCGATCCTCGAGAGGGCCCGTCTGGCTGCGGTCGAGGAGCCGGTCCGCGAGCAGTTCCTCGCCGACCTGAAGGAGCTGACGGACGCCGAGCAGGACTCGAAGGAGCTCAAGTCCGCGAAGCGCGACCTCCTCTACGAGCGGATCATCGAGACGCTCGAGCTCCCGTTCCCGGTCGGCCCCGCGCCGGCCGACGGCGAGGCGCCTGTGAAGGACTCGCAGACGAAGCAGTACGTGAAGCGCGCCTGTGAGGCGATCTACAAGGACCTCGTCCGCAAGAAGATCGCGGTCGAGAAGCGCCGGCCGGACGGTCGCTCGGCGGAGGAGATCCGCCCGATCGAGTGCGAGGTGGGCGTGAGCCCGCGCACGCACGGCTCCGGACTCTTCACGCGCGGGCAGACCCAGATCATGAGCCTGCTCACGCTGGGGACGGCGAAGGAGGGGCAGAAGATCGACGACCTCTCCCGCGAGCAGAACCGCCGCTTCATGCACCACTACAACTTCCCGCCCTACTCGGTCGGGGAGACGGGCTTCATGCGCGGCCCGAAGCGGCGCGACATCGGCCACGGCGCGCTGGCGCAGCGCTCGCTCGAGCCGATCCTCCCGGCGCTCGACGAGTTCCCCTACACGGTCCGCATCGTCTCGGAGACGCTCGAGTCGAACGGCTCCTCCTCGATGGGGTCGGTGTGCGGCTCGACCCTCGCGCTGATGGATGCCGGCGTGCCGATCAGGGAGCCGGTCTCCGGCATCGCCATGGGCCTCGTCAAGGAGGGCGACGACTACGTCATCCTCACCGACATCCAGGGGGCGGAGGACCACCTCGGCGACATGGACTTCAAGGTCGCCGGGACGCGTGACGGGATCACCGGCCTCCAGATGGACATCAAGATCACCGGCGTCACGCAGGAGATCATGCGTTCGGCGCTCCTCCAGGCGAAGGACGCGCGCGCGGCCATTCTCGACAAGATGCTCGAGGTGCTGCCGGAGCCGCGTAGCGAGATGCCCGGCCACGCGCCGCGAATCTCGACGGTGAAGATCGACCCCGAGAAGATCGGCATGGTCATCGGCAAGGGCGGCGAGACCATCCGCGCGCTCGAGGGCGACTACGACGTGCAGATCGACATCGAGGAGGACGGCACGATCCTCGTCTACGCGACCGAGGGCGAGAAGGCGGAGGCCGCGATCTCGGCGATCACTGCCCTCACGAAGGAGCCCGAGGTGGGCGACGCGTACACCGGCAAGGTCGTGAAGACGACGCAGTTCGGCGCCTTCGTCGAGCTCAAGAAGGGCACGGACGGCCTGCTCCACGTCTCGAACGTCGGCCCCGGGCGGGTCGGCCACATCGAGGACGTGATCACGCGCGGCGACGTCCTCGACGTCCTCGTGCAGGAGGTCGACAAGGACCGCGGCCGCATCGGGCTCAAGCTCGTCGCGAAGCACGAGAACGGCGGGCTCGTCATGCCCGAGGAGCTCATCGAGCGGGCAAAGGACGCTCCGCCGCGCGAAGAGCGCGAGGAGCGTCCGCGCGGCGACCGCCGCGGCGGCCGCGACCGCGGCCGCTCGCGGGAGCGGTCGTAGGACGAACGAGAGAGGGGGCGGCGCGAGCCGCCCCCTCGCCTCACATCTGAGCCCGGGCTCAGTTCTTGGTGCGAGCGCCCGCGATGTTCGAATACGGGCCGCGGTTGTCGGCTGCGTCCCTGGCTCGGACGCGGTAGCGGTAGCGCGTCCTCGAGAGGAGCCCGCTGTTGCTGTAGCTCGTCTGCGCCGTAGTCGCGACTTGGACGAAGTTCGTGCAGCTCTGCCCTTCGCAGCGCTCGATCAGGTACTGGGTCACGCCGACGTTGTCGGTCGCGGCGGTCCAGGTGAGATTGATCTGGCTCGAGGAGATCGCGCTCGCGATCAAGTTCGTCGGTGCGGTCGGAGGCTGCGTGTCCGCGCCCGGCTGGAACGTCGCCGTGTACGTCGTCGATGTGCTGGCGACGACGGTGTGGGCGGCAGCGCCTCCGTCGGACCAGGAGACGAAGTTGTAGACCGTGCCACCGAGCGTCTGCGGAGAGGGCGCGCTGACGGAGCTGGTCGATCCCACGATGACCGTTCGTGTGAATGTGGCGGTCGAGCTCGAGCTGCCGACCGTGAGCTGCAGTCCCGAGGGAGCGGTCTGGAACGTCAGGACGACGGTTCTCGGGTCGAGACGTAGGGTCTCGGTGTCGGTCAGTCCACCGGAATCGGTTGCCGTAAGCGTGAGCTCGAGGTACGCGGGGTACTCGTGATCGGGTGCGACGAACGAGCCGCTCGCGACTCCCGGCCAGGACTGGATGCCGTGCCCATGACAGTTCGTCGGATCGAACTGCCAGCAATGCTGCAGGACGAGCGTCCAGCTGAGCCTCGACGCAGACAGCGTTCCCCCATCCTCGGTGTCCGTCGCCGAGCCGGAGAAGTTGATCGTCTCTCCGACACTCCACGAAGTCGGGGTCGCGGGCGAGATCGTCGCCGTCGGAGGAGTGTTGGCCCCGCCCTGTGTCGTTTCGGAGGCGATGTTCGAGTACCCGCTCAGGTTCGGAGTGGGAGCCCCATCCTGTGCTCGGACTCGGTATCGGTACGTCGTCCCGGGCTGGAGACCCGTGTTGTTGAAGGAGTTGGTCGGACTCGTCCCGACCTCGGCGAAGTTGCTGCAGCCTGCCCCCTGGCAGCGCTCCACCCGGTACAGCGGGACGCCTGAGGGATCCGTGGAGGCGGTCCAGGCGAGGTTGATCTGGGTCTGGCCTACCACTGTGAGGACCAGGTTGGAGGGCGCCGTCGGTGGCGTCGTGTCCGGCGGCGGGGCACCGCCCACCGGGGTATTCATGTCCGTCTGGATCTGGGCCTGGATCAGCGCGGTGTTGTAGACCCGCACGTCGTCGAGGAGGCCCTGGTAGTTCTGCGCCGCGTCGGCGTCGGCTCCGATCCGCAGGGGGTTGCTGCGAGCCGTGATCGTGGCGCTCAGGCTCCCGGAGTTGATGAGCACACCGTTGACGTAGAACTGGGCGGTGGAGCCGTTCCAGACGATTGCCAAGTGGCTCCAGATGCCCTTGGTGAGTGTGGTCGTCATCGAGGCAGCCAGCACGCCAGCCGCGGTCCCGATGAAGAACACCGGCCTCGTGCTGTTGCTCTGCAACTCGATGCCGTACTGGTAGTAGGGCGAGGTCATGGTGGTGTTCCAGTGCTTGCCCATGAGCACGTGGTCGCCGGTGCTGGCGGTGTTGGGGTTGATCCACATGGAGAACGTGAGGGCGTTACCGCTGATGTTCAGGCTGGGCGAGTTGGGGACGGTGAGGTAGTCGTTGGCGCCGTCGAAGCTCAGGCCGGACCCGTACTTGCCCGGGCTCCAGACGACACCGTTCAGCAGCGTCGCCGTGTTGCCGTTGCCGGAGCTGTCCACGGCAGACGTGCCTCCACCGGCGTCGAAGCCCCACGCGGCCACCAATCCGGCGGCGGGCGGAGGAGGAGGCGGAGGCGGCTGGGCGACGTACTGGATCCGGCGGATCGTCCCGCCGTCGTAGTCCGGGTAGAAGAGGTCTCCAGCAGGCCCGATCTCGAGGTCCGTGGGTCCGACGTCCTTGACGGTGGGCGACCGATCGACGAGGGTCCGCCGGTTGTTCGGGTCCGGAAGCCCGTTCCCGCCCGGCAACATCGCCCAGATGCAGCCGCGCGAGTAGTCCGAGAAGAACAGGGCTCCGTCGTACTCGTCCGGGTAGCTGCCGCCTTCGTAGAACGCCAACCCGGAGATCGAGGAGCCGCCGCTGGGGCAGCCCTCGGTCGAGACGACTTTGGCGCTGTGGTTGTAGGCGTAGTAGGGGGCGGTGACGTTCGGCTCGCCGGGGGCGTATAGACTCTCGCAGATCGGGATGTTCGCCCCGTCGTAGCCGCTCTGACGGGTGGAGGCCGCCGGGGGGAACGAACCCTCGTAGCAGGGCCAGCCGAAGTTCTCGACGGTCGCGTCGGTCGGGTTCGGGACTCGGTTGATCTCCTCCCAGGTGTTCCAGCCCACGTCGCCGACCCAGACCTCGTTCGTCCCGGGACGGATCGTGAGGCGGAAGGGGTTGCGCAGCCCGTACGCGATGATCCGGCGGGCGTTCAGATCCGTGCTGCCGATCATGGGGTTGCCCGCGGCGGCGGCGCCCGTGGCCGGATCGACCCGGAGAATCGCGCCGTCGAGCGTGACCGGGTCTCCGGTGGGCGGCGTCGTCCGCAGATCCTGGCTCCGGATCGCCCCTCCCTCGTTGGCCGGGTCGGTGCAGAGATTCCCTCCGAGGTTCCCGAAGTCGACCTGGTTGAAGCTCGCGCCGTCGCCGCCCGAGACGTAGAGCATCCCGTCGGCTCCGAATCCCAGCGCCCCGATCGAGTGGCTCGGGAACTGCTGGCACCAGTCGTTGATGAGCACCGTCTCCGCGCCGGTCGCGATGTTGATTCTCGACAGCCGGCCGCTCACGCGACAGCCCGCGGCCGTCGCCTGCCCGTTGGGGCACGGGTCCGAGTACGTGCCCGGCGTGCCGTACTTGGGCGCAGTGCCCCCGATGTCCGCGTCGTACGTGTAGAGGACGAAGAGGGCGGAGTTCGCCGGATCGAGCGCCATCCCGAGGAGCCCTCGATCCCAGAAGTTGTAGACGCTCACGTTGAGGTCCCCAAGGACCGTCGCCGTCGTGTCCGAGAGGTTGTCGAAGACCTTGATCACACCCCTCTTCTCCGCGACGAAGACGCGGCCGTCCGTTGCGAACTGGAGGGCCGTGGGCTGATCGAGCCCACCGAAGACGACGGTGTCCTGGAAGTTCGAAGGTAGGACGACAGCTTCAGGGGCGGGCGCGTCGAGGGACGCCTGAGTGAACATGCCGTCGTCCTCCACGCCGGCCGTCGGACTCGCCCCCGTACTCGGAGCGACAACGAGCACGACGACAAAGACGCCGGTGAGCGTCAGCCGCAGAGTCCTCCCCCCGATCCACCAGGTTCGGCCCTGCGAAACCACCGCAGAGCGCACTCCCATCCCGCGTGGATTCTGATCGAAGGAGACGTTTGTTACAAGTCCTCGGCTCTACGTGCCGAGTGCGGAGGCTGTCTCGATCGGGGCGCCCGGATCAGGCGCACGTCGAAGGAACCCCTCACGCAGGCCCCGATACGATCCGCGGCGTGAAGCACCAACTGAGCGAGCTTGCGACCGGCGAGCGCGTCATCTCCGAGCGCCTGCCGAACGTGCGCTCGGTCGCGCTCGGCTTCTGGATCGGCGCAGGCTCGCGGGACGAGCCCGAGAGCCGCGCGGGCGTCTCGCACTTCATCGAGCACCTGCTCTTCAAGGGCTCGTCGCGCTACTCGGCGCAGGAGATCGCGGAGCTCTTCGACGAGCTCGGCGGCGAGCTGAACGCGGCGACCTCGCGGGAGACGACGGTCGTGTACGCGCGCGTGCCGGACGAGCGCCTGGAGACCGCGCTCGACGTCATGGCCGACATGCTCTACCGCCCGACCTTCCACGACGTCGACTCGGAGCGCGAGGTCGTGCTCGAGGAGATCGCGATGGTCGAGGACACACCGCACGACCTCGTCCACGACATCGCGGCCGAGGCCGTCTTCGGGGGGCACCCGCTCGGCCGGCCGGTGATCGGCCGCGCCGAGGTCATCTCGAACGTGTCACGCCGCGCGCTGGCCGCGTACCACCACCGTGCCTACTCGGGCGAGCGGATCGTCCTCGCGGCTGCCGGGAACCTGCGCCATGACGAGCTCGTCGGGCTCCTCGAAGAGCGGCGAAACGGTGCTGTCGCGCGCGTCGGGATGCCGGCGAGGAAGCCGGTGCGCCGACTGCCTCCTCCTGGCCTGCGCTTCCAGCGCAAGGACACCGAGCAGTACCACGTGTGCCTCAGCGCGCCGGGGATCGCGCGCGACGACGAGCGGCGGTTCGCGGCATCGCTCCTCGACGCGATCGTGGGCGGTTCGGCGTCGTCCCGCCTGTTCCAGGAGATCCGCGAGAAGCGCGGGATGGCGTATTCGGTGTACAGCTACTCCTCGCAGTACGCGGACACGGGCCAGGTCGGGCTCTACGTCGGGACGCGCGAGGAGAACCTCGCCGCCTGCCTCGAGATCGCCGTGGCCGAGCTCGCGGACGTCTCCCGCGGCAACGTGCGACCCGACGAGCTCGCCCGGGCGAAGGAGAACCTCAAGGGCCGCCTCCTGCTCTCGCTCGAGTCGACCTCGAACCGGATGACCAGGCTCGGAAAGGCGCTCGTCACGGACACTCCGCTGCTCTCCGTCGAGGAGATCGTGCGGCGGCTCGAGCGCGTGTCGGCGCGCGAGGTCGCGGAGCTCGCCGACGAGCTGCTCGACGTCACGAAGCTCTCGGCGGCGGGCATCGGCCCGGACGAGAGCCGCTTCCGCGAGGCCGTCGAGCGCGTGAGCCCGGCGCTGCTCGAGGCCGCGGCGTGAAGGTCGCGTTCTTCGGCACGGAGGGAAAGATCGGCGCGGCGCTCGTGCCAGCCCTCCGCGCGGCGGGCCACGAGGTGGTCGACGGGCGCGAGAGCGGGCCGGAGGGCTGCGACGCCGCGGTCGACTTCACGCGCCCGGATGCGGTGCTCGAGAACGTCGAGCGCTGCCTGGCCGCCGGGGTTCCCGTGGTCATCGGGACGACGGGCTTCGACGTGGAGGCCGTGCGTGCGGCGGCCGAGCAGGCGGGAGTCCCGTGCTTCCAGGCGCCGAATTTCTCGCAGGGCGCGGTGCTGATGATGCGGTTCGCCGAGGAGGCCGCGGCCGTCTTTCCCCGTGCCGAGATCGTCGAGCTCCACAACGAGGCGAAGCAAGACGCGCCCTCGGGCACGGCCAAGGCGACGGCCGCCCGCATGGGGACGGACCCGGTCATCCACTCGGTGCGGCTGCCCGGGCTGGTCGCGCACCAGGAGGTCGTCTTCGGCGGCGCGGGGGAGACGCTCACGATCCGCCACGACACGGTGTCGCGCGAGGCATTCGCGCCGGGAGTGCTGCTCGCGCTCGAGCGCGTTCGCTCCCTTCCCGCCGGCCTGACCGTCGGGCTCGACGCGCTCTCGTGATCTCCTTTGCGCGCGACGTCGAGCGCGCGCCTCCTAGAGCCTGCTCGCCCGGATCGCCGCGAGCAGCTCCCGGTGCCGGCGCTCCTCGTCGGAGATCTCATCTTCCTCGGGCTTCCGAAGGCGCACCGTCATCGCGTTCACCGGCTTGACCACGAAGAAGAAGATTGCGGCGGCGGTCGTCACGAACGTGATGAGTGCCGTGATGAACGCCCCGTACCGGAAAACCGCGTCGTTGATCGTGAAGTCGAGAGCGCTGAAGTCGGGCTCGCCGAAGATCATCGCCACGATCGGCAGAATCAGGTCGTCCACGAACGAGCTCACGAGCGCCGCGAACGCGAGGCCCAACACCAAGGCGACGGCGAGCTCGACGAGATTGCCGCGCAAGAGGAAGTCGCGGAACTCCTTGATCATGCTCGTCCTCCGATCTCGTAGACTCACGGCGTGCTCGGCGAGATCCTGACCGCGATGGTCACGCCGTTCAAGGCGGACGGGTCGGTCGATCTCGAGCGCTTCCGGGCGCTCGCAGCGCATCTGGTCGAGAACGGGTCGGACGGGCTCGTCGTCACCGGTACGACCGGTGAGGCGCCCACGCTCTCGGACGACGAGCGGTTCGCGCTCTACGAGGCCGCAGTCGACGAGGTCGGCGATCGCGCGTCGGTCGTCGCGGGCACGGGCACGTACTCGACGGAGCATTCCGTGCACCTCACGGAGCGTGCGCACGAGATCGGCGTCGACGCCGTCCTCGTCGTGACGCCGTACTACAACAAGCCTCCGGTGCGCGGCATCGTCGCGCACTTCGAGGCGATCGCGGCCGCCTCCGACCGGCCGATCATCGTCTACAACATCCCCGGCCGGGTCGTCCTGAACCTCGAGACCGACACGATTGCGCAGCTTGCGGCCATTCCGACCGTGCAGGCGGTGAAGCAGGCGAACGCCGATATCGAGCAGGCGCGCGCCATCGTCGAGCTCGGCCTCGACCTGTACGCGGGCGACGACGACATCGTGTTCCCGTTCCTGGAGGTGGGTGGCCTCGGCGGCGTGTGCGTGCACACGCACGTGGTCGGGCCGCAGGTGAAGGAGATGGTCCGCCTCTTCCGGGCCGGCGACGTCGAGGCAGCGCGCGCGCTCGACGAGGAGCTGCGCCCGTCGATCGACCTCCTGCGCGTCGCGCCGAACCCGATTGCGATCAAGGCGGCCCTCAGCCTCCTCGGGCACGACGTCGGCGGCAGCCGGCTGCCGCTCGTCGAGGCGAACGCAGAGGAGCGGGAGGCCGTCCGCGGCTGCCTCGAGCGCCTCGGCCTCTTGCAGCCGGCTCACGCCTGAGTCGTCGCGCAGTCGCGAGTTCGTCGCGGCGCTGAGCAAGACACCCCGGAAACGCCCCCAGGGGCACTCCCGTGTCCCTACAAGCACGCTATCGAGGGCGGGCTCACGCGTGGGTGACGACTGTGCGCCGACTTCGTAACGGCGGCGCCGGAAGCCAAAACCGCGCGAGAGAGCACTCGACGAACGTCGTCGCGTCTCCCCATGGACGTCGGCCGGACGCGCATAGACTCAGCCGGATGAGCGACTCCCTGCGGATCATCCCGCTCGGCGGCCTCGGCGAGGTCGGCAAGAACATGACCGTCTACGAGGCCGCGGGCGAGCTGCTCGTCGTCGACGCCGGGCTCGCGTTCCCGCGCGACGAGCATCTCGGGGTCGACCTGCTCCTCCCGGACGTCGGCTACCTCGAAGGGCGACAGGTGCGTGCAGTCGTCCTCACGCACGGTCACGAGGATCACGTCGGAGGGCTGCCGTACCTCCTCCGCGAGGTCCAGGTCTCCGCGGTCGTCGCGACGCGCCTCACGCTCGCGCTCATCAAGTCCAAGCTCGACGAGCATGGACTCGGCCAGGCAGCGGAGCTCGTCGAGGCCGGCCCCGACGACGAGCCGCTCGAGCTCGGGCCGTTCCGGGTGCAGATGATCCGCGTCGCGCACTCGATCCCGGACTCGGTGGCGCTCGTCGTCGAAACTGGCGCAGGCCGGGTCGTGCACACCGGCGACTGGAAGCTCGACCACACGCCGGTCGACGGGCTCCGCACCGACGTCGGGGCGCTCGCCGAGGTGGGAAACCGGGGAGTCGACCTCCTGCTCGGCGATTCGACGAACGCCGAGCGGCCGGGCTCGACCGGCTCGGAGCGGCTCGTCGGCGAGGCCTTTCGCACGCTCTTTCCCCTGCGTACGGGACGAATCCTCGTGGCCAGCTTCGCGTCGAACATCCACCGCATGCAACAGGCCGCGGACGTGGCGATCGAGTGCGGCCGCCAGGTCACCATCGTTGGGCGCTCGATGCGCAAGAACCTCAACATCGCCCGCAACCTCGGCTACGTCGACATCCCCGAGGAGGCGATCGTCTCCCCCGGCGAGGCCGCCGAGCTCCCGCCCGGAGACGTGCTCGCCCTCTGCACGGGGAGCCAGGGAGAGCCGATGTCCGCGCTCACGCGCGTCGCCTACGGCGACCATCCCACGCTCGCGATCGAGCCCGGGCGACACCGTGATCATCTCCGCCAAGCCCGTTCCCGGGCAACGAGCTCCGCGTCCACGACTCGATCAACCAGCTGGCGCGCGCCGGAGCGGAGGTCCTGCACGAGGAGATCGCGCCCGTGCACGTCTCGGGCCATGCGTGCCAGGAGGAGCTGCGGACGATGCTCTCGCTGCTGCGGCCGCGGTACGTGATGCCGATCCACGGCGAATACCGGATGCTCGCTGCGCACGCGAAGCTCGCACGCGAGGCCGGCGTGCCGGAGGAGCGCATCATCCTCGCCGAGAACGGCTCCGTCGTCGAGCTCGCGCGTGGGGGCGCCCGCCTCGTCGACAAGGTTGACGCCGGGGTGACCTTCGTCGACGGTTTGCGCGTGGGAGACGTTCAGGACGTTGCGCTCCGCGACCGACGGCGGCTCGCCGATGACGGCGTGCTGATCGTCGTCACGACCCTCGCGTCCTCCGACGGCGGCGAGATCGCACCGCCGGAGCTGATCGCGCGCGGGTTCGCGGAGTCGGACGAGCTGCTCGACGAGCTGCGCACCGAGGCCGATCGGGTGGTCCGGGAGCTCGCGGCGGAGCACGTCACCGAGATCAAGCTCCTCCAGGAGCACATCCACGACGCGGTCGGTCAGATCGTCTACGACCGCACGCGCCGCCGGCCGATGGTGCTCCCGGTCGTGATCGAGGTCTGATGGCAGGTTGGGACGCCGTCATCGAGCGGAACGCGGCGAGCGAGCTGACCGCAGCCCGGCTCGTGAAGTCTCTCCGCGCCTGCGAGGCGGCGTCGCTCGCGTTCTGCCGGCTGCTCGAGCGCTGGGGGAAGGGCGACGCCGTTCCCGCGACGCCCGGTGGGCGGCAGGCGGCTCTCCGCCGGGCGGCCGACCGGGTCGAGACGGCGCTCGCGGGCCTCGAAGGGCCGCTCTCGCGCTACCTCCTCGAGCTCGAGCCGGAGCGCGCGGAGGGCCGCTCCTGGTACGGCGGGCCGGGTGCCGCGGAGCTCGTCGAGTGGCGTCCCGTGCTCGACCGGGCGGGGGTTCACGCATCCCCGGATCGTGTCGCGGCGGTCTACCTCGAGCTCGCGGTGCTCGTGCGGGCGCTCGAGGGGCTCGCCTCGGCCGCGAGCATCGGCGCCGCTCCCGATCGCTCGACGCTCTGGGCCGGCCTCTTCGACCTCCGCGACACACTGCTCGGCTCGACCGTGGACGACCTGAGGGCGCTCGCGGCGTAGGGCTAGAGCGGCGCGTAGAGGTCGATCGGATTGCCGTCCGGGTCGAGGAGCTGGGCATAGCGCTGGCCCCAGAACGCGTCCCACGGCTGCTTCTCGCCCTGGAACCCGGCGTCCACGACCGCGGCGTACAGCTCGTCCACCTCGGCCGGGCTCCCGCACTGGAACGCGAGCGCGAGCTGGTTGCCGGTCTCGCGCGTCCAGTCCGGCCGGAAGCTCCGCACGGTCTGCTCCGAGTCGAGCATGAGACGCGCGCCACCGGCGAGCGTCGCCTCGAGGTGACCCTCGTCCGGCGTCTCCGGGAAGTCGAGCCCGAGGAGGCGGTAGAACCTGATCGACCTCGCCATGTCCGAGACGACGATCCCGATGGCGTTGAGCTCCGCCACGCCCCGACTCTAGCCTGACGCGTGATGGCTGCGCCGCGCATCACGGTCGTCGGGTCGATCAACCTCGATCTCGTCGCTCGGTGCGCGCGGCTGCCGCGGCCTGGAGAGACGATCGGCGGTGCGCAGCTCGCCCGCGTTCCGGGCGGCAAGGGCGCGAACCAGGCCGTCGCGTGCGCTCGACTCGGTGCGGACGTGACGCTGATCGGGGCCGTCGGACGCGATTCGTTCGCCGACGAGGCGCTCACGGAGTTGCGCGCGGGGGGCGTGGAGCTCGAGCTCACGGTCGCCGACGAGCCCACCGGGGTCGCGCTGATCTACGTCGACGACGCGGGGGAGACGGAGATCGTCGTCGCGCCCGGCGCCAATCTCGCGCTCGGGCAGGTCGGGCTGCCGGAGCACGACGCGGTCCTGTGTCAGCTCGAGATCCCGGACGCCGCGGTGGTCTCCGCCTGGGAAGGCTGCACGGGTGTCTTCTGCCTGAACGCCGCACCGGCGCGGCCCGTGAGCGTCGATCCCGACCTCACCGTGGTCAACCGCCACGAGCTCGAGCTGCTCTCGCGACGCGACGGCTACGTCGCCGTGACGCTCGGTGCCGAGGGCGCGTACCTCCTCGAGGACGGTGAGGAGATCGCGCGAGCGTCCCCGCCGGAGGTCGACGTCGTGGACGGGACCGGGGCGGGGGACGCGTTCACGGCCTGCCTGCTCGTGTCGCTCCTCGAGGGGCGCGAGCCCGCCGAGGCGCTGGAACGCGCCTGCGCCGCGGGCGCGCTCGCAGCCTCCCGGTTGGGCGCGCAGCCGTCGCTGCCGACCGCGGCGGAGGTGGACGCGATCCTGTCCTGACCTCCGCCGCGACCGTGGAGCCGAGCCCTAGTTCGCGAGCGGCACCGTCACCGTCGCCGAGTCGGTGGCCGAGTTCCCGCAGTCGTCGGTGACGCGGTAGGTGATCGTGTAGATGCGCCCCGTGCCGGAACCACTTCGCTCGGCGCGGAGCTTGAACGTGTCCTGGTCGACGACGACGATGTCGTCGACGGTGTTCCCGTCGTCGTCGCCGTTGTCGGGCTCGTTCGAGGTGACCGAGACGAGCTCGAGGGTCGGGGTCGTGTCGAAGTTGTCGGAGAAGACGGGGCTCGCCTGCACGGTGACGTACCTGTGGTTCGGCGGCGAGAGGACATTCGGGGACGCCGTGACCGAGAGCGTCGGGTCGACGTCGTCGCATGCGTCGAGCGTGACGACGAGCGGGTCGTGGTCGGCCGAGCGGAACTGGTTCTCCTCGAAGATCGCCTCCTGCGCGGGCGGCTTGAAGGTCGTGTCGTAGTCGAGCAGGTTCGGCTCGTCGGCGTTGATGTGCCACTCGGTCGCGTCGACCACCTGTGCGGCCAGCGTCGCGCTCGCGAGGCCGTGGTCGAGGTAGCCCGCCATCCCGTCGAACACGAACGAGTACGCGTGCTCGCCCTCGTAGAGCTCGATCAGGTTGGTGTAGTCGTCACCTGTGCCGAGGACGTCGTCCGGGCCGGCCAGGACGGCGTCGATGGGGTCCTCCTTGGCGTACGAGTTGAGGTCGCCGACGATCAGGAAGTCGGGATCCCCGCTCCCGGTCGGATCGCCCGCGAGCCAGTCGACGAGCGCCTGAGCCGCGAGCTTCCGCGTCTGGTTGCAGTTGCCCTGCCCGTCGCCGGTGTCCGGGTCCCCGATCGCGTTGCAGTCGGAGCCCTTGGACTTGAGGTGGTTCACCGCGACCGTGAAGCGCGCGCCCGTCTCGTTCACCTGGAACGTCTGGGCGAGCACCGGCCGGTTCAGGTTGTCGCGGAAGCGCGGGTCGTCCGCGGTCGTCAGCACCTCGAAGTCTCCGACCGGCGTCACGACGCCCGGCTTGTAGATCAGCCCGACCTTGATCGCGTCGGTGCCGATCGTGCCGGTATCGATCGCGGCGTACGTCCCCGGGCCGAGAAGCGCGTTCAGGCCCGGCACGATGCCGTCGGGGTCATCGAGCGGGTCAACCCCCGTCGTGTTCTCGAGCTCGTTGAGGCCGATGACGTCCGCCTCGAGGCCGGAGAGCGCGGCCAGCAGCTTCGTCCGCTGCCGGTCGAACTCCGCGGGCTGGTTCGAGTCCGCGCCGCGGCACTCGACGTTCTGCAGGGGGCCGCACTTGTTGTCGTCCGGGTGGGGCGGATTCGTGTTCGGCTCGATGTCGAGCGTGGTGAAGAAGTTCAGCGTGTTCATGGCGGCGACGTGGACGCCGTCCAGCGCCTCGATCGCGCCCGGCCGCGGGTTCGCCGACGTGTACTCCGCCGCCGCGGTCGGCTGGATGCGCCAGAGGTTGAAGTCCCAGCTCATGACGCCGGTCGTGTTCGCCACCGTGTCTCCGCCGCGGAAGGTGTTCGTGAGCGAGAAGCCGGCGCCGTTCGGGTGCCGCGTGAAGTCGGGGTTCTGCACGCCGAGGCCGTCGTCGAGCGTGATCCGGCGAACGAGGTACTCGGCGAACCGCTGCTGCGCCGGGACGCCCGGCTCCACGACCGAGGTCGGCGTGAAATGCCGCGACTCGCCCGCGAGCGGCAGCCCGAGCACGATCTCGCCGAAGCGGCCGTAGTTGAAGTACTCGGAGATCACGAGCGACTGCGGGAGCCGAACGTGCATGCCCTCGAGCGGCTCGAAGGCCGCGGGGGCGTTGGTCGGAGAGGGAGCAGGCAGCTGCACGACCGTCGTCGTCGGCAGGAGGTTGCCGCTGGAGCAGAGCACCATGCCCGTAACGCTCGCGAGCCGCGTCATGCTGTTCCCCGCGGGGGTCCCCGGGCCCTCGGCCGCGGTGCCGCGCACACGGACGAGATCGCCGACGACAGAGGTTCCCGTGGCCGCGACGAAGATGCCCTCCGAGGTCAGCGCGTCGGAGTCGCGGTCCGCGTCCTGCTCCTGTACGAAGAAGCCGTTCAGGCCGCCGGGGCCGTCGAAGTCGCCGATCACGACGCCCTCGATCGTGTGCTGCTGGCCCGCGAGCGGAGTCGTCGCTCCGGTGCCCTGAATCGCGGAGACGAGCGTGGCCGGGTCACCGCACGCTCCGACCGGGTCCGGCGGGGCCGGGCAGTTGTTCGTCACGCCCGGGGTGATCGGACGCAGCTCGAAGTCGGCGTCGTTCGAGTCCGTGTCCACGCCGTCCGCGCACCGGGAGAGGCCGTCGGTGACGCCGGCGTCGACGAGGCCGGCGCCGGAGCCTTCGGTGTACGGCGCGGCGGTGTTCCCCTCGTAGCTCACCGCGTCGACGAGGTTGCCGCTCTGGCGGAGCCCGACGGCATCCGGCGCGCCGTTCTGGATGAGATCGGTGTTCGGGGTGACGTCGAGGTCGCAGTTCGCCGTGTTCGCGGCGTTCGCGCACACGACGAAGTAGTCGCCGGCGGCGAGCACGACGTCCGGGAGGTCGAAGCTCTGGACGACCGTCGCCGGGGTCGTCGCGCCGTTCACCACCTCGAGCGCGAACGTGTCGAGGTTCGTCGGCGTCGCCGACACGTTCTTGAGCTCGACGAACTCGGCTGTGTCGGTGCTCGGCTGGTCGTAGTCGAGCTCGTTGATCACGACGGCGCCCGGCGCCGGCGGGCAGTCGTTGGAGGCGCCCGGAGTGCTGGTCGCGAACAAGTAGTCGGCGTTGTTCTGATCCGTGTCGAAGCCGTCCGGACACCGGGAGAGACCCATTCCGGGATCGGGCTCGTCCGCGCCGGCCCCGGTGCCCTCGGTGTATGGAGCTGCGGAGTTGCCCTCGTAGCTCAGCGCGTCGACGAGCGTTCCGGCGTTGCGCAGCCCGATCGCGTCTGGAGCGCCGTTCTGGATCAGGTCCGTGTCGGGGCCGGCGTCGAGATCGCAGTTCGCCGTCGTCGCCGGATTCGAGCAGACCACGAAGTAGTCGCCCGCAGCGAGACTGACGTCGGGGAGCGGGGTAGTCCGGTACACGAGCGACGTTGCGCCGTTGAACAGCTCGACGGTCCACTCGTTTAGCGAGATCGCCGAGCCGCTGACGTTCTTCAGCTCCAGGAACTCGGCCGTGTCGGTGCTCGGTTGGTCGTAGTCGACCTCGTTGACGACGAGGGACGTCGATACCGCTCCGGCGTTCGGAGCAAGGAAGACGAGCGGCAGGAAGACAATGAGAAGAAGACCGCGCAGGCGGAATGAAGTCACCGTAAAACCCCCCTCAGTGGACCCCGAAGTTGAACTCGGCCGAGTCTAGGGGACATGTCCGTTTCGGACATGTCGAACCGGTCGACAAGCGGGGGCATTCTCGGTCTTGACAGGCTAGCCAGGGCCGTCGAGCGCGGCGACGAGGCGCTTCGGGGCGACGATTCGGTAGCTCTCCTCGACCCAGTCACGGAGCAGCGCGATCGTGACGCCGTCGGCCCGCACCGGCACCGTCACCCAGCCCGACTTCCCGAGCCCGTATCCCGCGGGCTCGGCGCCCTCGATCGAGAGGGCGTGCGCGTGCGACTCGGCGAGCTTCACCGTGATCCGCTTCCAGCCCTCCGGGCCGAGGAAGACGAAGATCTTCCCGCGCACCTTGACGACGACGTCGTCCTCCCACGGCGTGTCCGCGAACGCCTCCGGCAGCGAGAGCGCGAACTCACGGACCTTGTCGCGAACGCCGGCCATGGCCGTCCAGGACGATACTGCGCCCGTGCCGCCGATCCCGATCGTCCTCGACTGCGACCCGGGCCACGACGACGCGATCGCGCTGCTGCTCGCGCTCGCGAGCCCCGAGGTCGAGCTCCTCGGGGTGACGACGACGTACGGCAACCAGACGCTCGAGAAGACGACCGCCAACGCGCTGCGCGTGCTCGAGCTCGCCGGCCGAACGGACGTGCCGGTCGCCGCCGGGGCCGACCGCCCGCTCGTGCGCGAGCTCGCGGTCGCCGCGCACGTCCACGGGGAGAGCGGCCTCGACGGCCCCGTGCTCCCGCCTCCGGAGACGGCGCCCGTCGCGGAGGACGCCCTCGCCTTCATGTCCCGCATGCTGAGCGCCGCCGCCCGCCCGGTGACGCTGATCCCGACCGGGCCGCTGACGAACGTCGCCCGCACGCTCCAGGCCCGCGGCGCGGACGGGATCGAGCGCATCGTGCTCATGGGAGGCTCGATCGCCGAGGGGAACATCACGCCGGCGGCCGAGTTCAACGTCTGGGCCGATCCCGAGGCGGCGCAGCGCATCTTCTCGAGCGGCCTGGACGTGACCATGGTCGGGCTCGACGTCACCCACAAGGCGATCCTCGGGCCCGCCGAGGAGCAGCGGCTGCGGGCCGCCGGGCGGGTCGGCACGTTCGTCGCCGAGCTCAACGTCTTCTTCACCGAGTACCACCGCCGCACGTACGGCTGGGACGGCGCCCCGATCCACGATGCGGTCGCGGTCGCGCACGTCATCCGGCCGGGCCTCCTGGAGACGCGTCATCGCAACGTCGAGGTCGAGCTCGAGTCCGAGCTCAACCGGGGGCGCACGGTCGTCGACCTCTGGAACCGCACCGACCGACCGCCGAACGCGCACGTCGCCGTCGACCTCGACGCCGCCGGCTTCTTCGACTTGCTCGTCGAGCGGATCGCCTCGCTCGGTTAGCCTCCGGACGTGGCAGAGGACGTCGTCGTCTTCGTCGAGGTGCCGATGGGCTCGCGGAACAAGTACGAGCTCGACCCGGAGCTGGGGCGGATCGTCCTCGACCGCCGCCTGTTCACGTCGATGGCCTACCCGGCCGACTACGGCTTCATCGAGGGGGCGCTGGGCGGAGACGGCGATCCTCTCGACGCGCTCGTCCTCGTCGGCGAGCCGACGTTCCCGGGCTGCCGCATCCGCGGCCGCATCGTCGGCGTCTTCCACATGCGGGACGAGAAGGGCCCGGACGAGAAGATCATCTGCGTCCCGCTGAAGGACACCGCCTGGATGCGAGTCTCCGACGTCCACGACATCCCGGCCGAGCTCCGGAACGAGATCGAGCACTTCTTCCAGGTCTACAAGGACCTCGAGGAGGCCAAGGTCGAGACGTTCGGCTACGGGAACCGGGCCGATGCCGTGCGCGTCGTCGCAGAGGCGCGAGCCCGCTCGAAAGCCTGACGGCACTCGGAGGAGCGAGCCTCCGGGCGTCGAATCGCGCCAGCATGGCGAGCCGCAGGAGGAAGAAGCGGCCGCTTCGGCCCCGCGTGCCCTCGCGGGTCAAGAAGCGGTCGACGCGTCGCGTCAAGTCGCAGCACGAGAACGAGCTCCTCGGGCTCGGCCTGGGCGCGCTCGGCCTCGTCCTCTGCGCGATCCTCTACCTCGACCTCGACGGAGGCTCGGTTGGATCCTGGCTGGCCGACTCGCTCGACGCCGTCCTCGGTGGCGCCTCGCTCGTACTCCCGCTCGCGCTTCTCGGCGTGGGGGGACTGCTCCTCGCGCGGAGCGAGCTGCTCGACGTGCGGCCGTTCCGGCTCGGCCTCGGTGTGGGCTTCCTCGGGCTCATGACGCTGCTCGGCCGCGACTCGGGCGGGTACGTCGGGCTCGCCCTCGGCGGGGCGCTCGCCGGCCTCATCGGCGAGACGGGCGCCGCCATCGTCGGCGGCGCGCTCCTGCTCGGAGGCGCCCTGCTCGTGAGCGGCGCCTCGACGGGCGCCATCCTTCGGCGCACCGGCCATGTCGTCCGCCAGGCGAGCGGCAACGCGCGGAAGGCGTTCGACTGGGCCTCCGCCGAGACGCAGTCGGAGGAGATCTTCGTCGCGCCGCCCGAGCCTGACGTCCACCGCCATGTCGTCGACGGCGCGGCGGCGTATCCCGACCTCGTGAGCGCGCTCGAGCGCTCGTCCGAGCGGCCCCCGCTCGTTCCCGAGCCCACCGAGCTCGACCCGGAGAGCGTGGAGAGCGCCTTCGAGACCGCCGCCGAGCACGCGGAGTACCGGCTTCCCGACCGCAAGGTGCTCCAGCACTCACCGGCGGCCAAGACGAAGAGCGGCGAGACGGACGGCCGCGTCGCCGACCTCCTCGTCCGCACGCTCGCCGAGTTCGGCGTCGACGCGAGCGTCGTCGGCGAGATCTCGGGCCCGCGCGTGACGCGCTACGAGCTCCAGCTCGCCCCGGGCACGAAAGTGGCGAAGGTGGCCGCGCTCAAGGACGATCTCTCGTACGCGCTCGCGACGACGGAGATCCGCATTCTCGCGCCGATTCCGGGCAAGCAGGCGGTCGGCGTCGAGGTGCCGAACCTCTCGCCGCGCCTCGTGACGCTCGGCGACATCTACGACGAGCTGCCCGCGACCGCGAGCCCGCTCGCCGTCTGGCTCGGCAAGGACATCTCCGGGAACGCGATCTGGACCGACCTCGCGCGCATGCCGCACCTGCTGATCGCGGGCACCACCGGATCGGGCAAGTCCGGCTGCATCAACACCATCCTCACGTCGACGCTCCTGCGCGCGACGCCGGACGAAGTGCGGATGATCCTCATCGATCCAAAGCGAATCGAGCTCGGCTACTACGAGTCGATCCCGCACCTGCTGACCCCGGTCGTCTCCAGCCCGAAGGAGGCCGCGACCGTGCTCATGAACGTCGTCGCGGAGATGGAGCGCCGCTACGAGCGCCTGTCCTTCGTCCGCGCGCGCTCGCTCCCGGAGGCGAACCGCGCGCTCCGCTCGCGCGGGGAGGACCCGCTCCCGTACCTGCTCGTCGTCATCGACGAGCTCGCCGACCTGATGATGGTCTCCCCGCAGGCGGTGGAGGACTGCGTCATCCGGCTCGCGCAGAAGTCGCGCGCGGTCGGCATCCACCTCGTGCTCGCGACGCAGCGCCCGTCAGTGGATGTCATCACGGGGATGATCAAGGCGAACGTGCCGTCGAGGATCGCGTTCGCGGTCTCGAGCCAGACGGACTCGCGCGTCATCCTCGACACCGCCGGCGCCGAGAGCCTCCTCGGCCAGGGCGACATGCTCTTCAAGCCCCTCGGAACCTCCCGTTTGCAGCGACTTCAGGGTGCGTACGTGAGCGAGGAGGAGGTGGCGCTCGTCGTCGAGCAGTGCCGCGCCCAGCGCGGTCAGGAGCTCGACGAGTCGCTGCTCGAGGCGCGGGAGGCGCCGCCTGAGGACGCCGACGAGGACGGCGAGTTCGACCCCGACGAGGATCCGCTGCTCGACCGCGCCATCGACGTCGTCGTGCAGACCCAGACCGCATCGGTGTCACTTCTCCAGCGCCGCCTCCGCGTCGGCTACACGCGTGCGGGGAGGCTGATCGACATGCTCGAGCGCCGCGGGATCATCTCCGGCTACGAAGGATCGAAGCCGCGCCGCGTGCTCGTCACGGAGAGCGAAGTCCCGAGCCTCTGAAATCCGGTTTGTAAAGCGTCGGTTCGGCTTGCCGTGCGGCCCAACTTGCGGTTAGATCAGGCGTCCAATCTGGGCGGCAGGCCAATTCGTAAGGAGGGCAAGTGAAAGGACGTATCACAGCGGTCGGCGCTGTGCTCGCGCTCGTCGCGATGACGGCGCTGATCGTCAGCGCGTCGGCACCGGCGACCGGACAGCAGACGTTCCTCGCCGGCGTCGTCAGCGACGTCGGCCGCTTCAACGACAAGGGCTTCAACCAGCTCTCGCTGAAGGGCTGCAAGAGCGGTGCGCAGAAGGCCGGAGGCACGTGTCGGGCGCTCGAGTCCCGCGCCACGTCGGACTACCTTCCGAACTTCACGCGCCTCGTACGTGACGGCTCGGACATCAACATCGCGACGGGCTTCCTGCTCGCGAACGGGACGGCCACGGTGGCCAAGAAGTTCCCGAAGTCGAAGTTCGCGATCGTGGACTACTCCGTGAAGGGGGCACCGTTCGCGAACAAGCAGGGGAAGGTGCTGTTCAAGAACGTCGTCGGCCTCACGTTCCAGACGAACCAGAACAGCTACATGATCGGCTGCCTCGCCGCCCTGATGGCAAAGCGAGAGGGCAGCAAGGTCATCAGCGCCGTCGGCGGGATCAAGCTCCCGACCGTGGACATCTTCATCGCGGCCTACCGGGCCGGGGCGAAGAAGTGCGTCCCCGGCACGCGGATGCTGTACAGCTACTCCCAGGACTTCGTCGACCAGGCGAAGTGCAAGGAGATCGCGCTCGACCAGATCCAGCGTGGCTCGAAGGCCGTGTTCCAGGTCGCCGGCGGCTGCGGCCTCGGCGCACTCGACGCAGCGAAGGAGCAGAAGGTCTGGGGTATCGGCGTCGACAACGACCAGGCGTTCCTCGGCGCGCACATCCTGACGAGCGCCGTGAAGCGGGTCGACGTCGCCGTCGAGACCGCGGTTCTGTCCGCCAACAACGGCACGTATGTGGGCGGCAAGGACCTGAACTTCAACCTCAAGAACAAGGGCGTGGCCGTCGGCAAGATCAGCCGGAAGGTGCCAGCGAGGTTCATCATCAGGATGAACGCGCTCGGCCGGCAGATCCTCGCCGGCAAGATCAAGCCGCCGAAGAAGCTGTAAGAGCTCTCGAAGCTCTTTGTAAGCACGAACGGAAGGCGGGCCCACGGGCCCGCCTTCCGCATGTGCGGTCCGCGATACTCGAACGAGATGGCCGTGGTCGCGCGTCGGATCGCAATCGTCGTCCTCGCCGCCGCCCTCCTCATGGGAATCGCCGCGTGTGGGGGAGGCGACGACGGCGCCGGGGACGCCGAGGGCTTCCTCGCAGGCGTCGTCAGCGACGTCGGCCGCTTCAACGACAAGGGCTTCAACCAGCTGGCGCTCGAGGGCTGCCAGCGCGCCGAGAGCGAGCTCGGGGCCGAGTGCCGCGCGCTCGAGTCCCGCTCGACCTCGGACTACGTACCGAACTTCGCGAGCCTCAATCGCGACGGCGCGGGCCTCTCCGTCGCGACCGGGTTCCTGCTCGCGAACGCGACCAACGCGGCCGCAGGTCGCTTCCCGGACAGCAACTTCGCGATCGTGGACTACTCGGCGACCGCGGACCCGTTCGCCGGCAAGCGCCCGAACGTGCTCGGCCTCACCTTCAAGACGAACGAGAACAGCTACATGATCGGCTGCCTCGCGGCGCTGATGGCGCAGCAGGAGGGCTCGACGACGATCAGCGCGGTCGGCGGCATCAAGCTCCCGACCGTCGACATCTTCATCGCCGCCTACCGCGCCGGCGCGGAGCGCTGCGTCCCAGGGACCGAGACGCTGGTCGACTACTCGCAGGACTTCGTCGACCAGGCGAAGTGCAAGGAGCTCGCGCTCAACCAGATCCAGCGCGGCTCGCAGGTCGTGTTCCAGGTCGCCGGCGGCTGCGGCCTCGGCGCCCTCGACGCGGCGAAGGAGCGTCAGGTGTGGGGCATCGGCGTCGACACGGACCAGGCCTTCCTCGGGCCGCACATCCTCACGAGCGCGGTCAAGCGCGTGGACGTCGCCGTCTTCGAGGCGATCACCGCCGCGGAAAAGGGCGAGTTCACGGGCGGCCAGGATCTCGTGTTCGACCTCGACAACGAGGGCGTCGGCGTCGGCCAGATCAGCCCGGAGGTGCCGCAGGACTTCATCGACCAGATGAACGAGCTCGAGCCGATGATCCGCTCGGGCGAGATCGAGCCGCCCACGAAGCTCTAGCTTGTGCGCAAGAGCGGAATCGCCGAGCGGCGATTCCGCTCGCGCGAACACCCAAGACCCCTTCATGGGGTGCCCGGACTCGGTTATCTCGGGGTGTGAAGTCGGCTGGTGGTCGCCTCTGCCCGCGCTAGCCGTGGGCACGCCTTCGCCGACGTACCCTTAGAATCGCCGCGGAATGAGCGAGCGCCCCGTCGTCCTCGAGCTGCGCGGCATCACGAAGCAGTTCCCGGGCGTGCTCGCGAACGACCACATCGACTTCGACCTCCGGCGCGCCGAGGTGCACGCCCTGCTCGGGGAGAACGGCGCCGGCAAGTCGACGCTCATGAGCATCCTCTACGGCCTCTACCACCCGGACGAGGGCCAGATTCTGATCAACGGGGAGCCGGTGAAGATCGACTCGCCCAAGAACGCGATCGAGCGCGGAATCGGGATGGTGCACCAGCACTTCATGCTGATCCCGGTCATGACCGTCGCGGAGAACATCGTGCTCGCGAGCGAGCCGACCCAGGCCGGGATCGTGCTCGACTTCGCCGCGGCGCGGAGGCGCGTCACCGAGCTCGCCGCGAGCTTCAACTTCGCGATCGACCCCGACGCCCGGATCGAGAACATCTCCGTCGGGCAGCAGCAGCGGGTCGAGATCCTGAAGGCGCTGTACCGCCGCGCCGACATCCTCATCCTCGACGAGCCGACCGCGGTCCTCACGCCGCAGGAGGCCGTCGAGCTCTTCGGGATCCTCAAGGGTCTGCAGCGGGAGGGCATGTCGATCATCTTCATCAGCCACAAGCTGAACGAGGTGCTGGAGATCGCCGACCGGGTGACCGTCCTGCGGCGCGGCAAGAAGATCGAGACGCTTCCGGCTGCGGGAGCGACGGAGGAGGGGCTCGCGAAGCTGATGGTCGGGCGGGAGGTGCTCCTCCGCGTCGACAAGACGCCCGCGAAGCCGGCGGAGGTGATCCTGGACGTGGACGAGCTCCGCGTGCTCGACGACCGTGAGATCGAGACCGTCAGCGGCGTGTCGCTGGAGGTGCGAGCGGGGGAGATCGTCGGGATCGCCGGTGTCGACGGGAACGGCCAGACGGAGCTCGTCGAAGCGCTGACGGGCTTGCGCCCCGTCGCCGGCGGCCGCTTCTCGGTCGCCGGCCGCGACGTCACGAACGCGAGCACGCACAAGATCCTCGACTCGGGAGTCGGCCACATCCCGGAGGACCGCCAGCTGCGCGGCCTCGTCCTCGAGTTCTCGCTCGCGGAGAACGTCGCGCTGCACGACTTCGATCGCGCCCCGAACTCGCGCTTCGGCTGGCTGCGGCCGGGACGCATGATCGAGCGGGCGCGCGGGCTCCTGCGCGAGTTCGACGTGCGCGGCGGCGGGCCCGAGACCGCGGCGCGGGCGCTGTCGGGCGGCAACCAGCAGAAGGTCGTCGTCGCCCGCGAGGTCGCCAACGACCCGCGGGTCCTGATCGCCGCCCAGCCGACACGCGGCCTGGACGTCGGTGCGATCGAGTTCGTCCATCGCCGGCTCATCGAGGAGCGGGACGAGGGGCGCGCCGTCCTCCTCGTGTCGCTCGAGCTCGACGAGATCCTCTCGCTCTCGGACCGGATCCTCGTCATGTACGACGGCGAGATCGTGGGCGACTACGGGCCCGACGTCACGGAGGAGCAGCTCGGGATCGCGATGCTCGGCGGCACGCGCGAGAAGGAAGCCGTCGGATGAGCACGGGCCTCCAGCAACCGGCCGCAGTCCCGCCGGTTGAGCCGCCCGAAGGCGCCACCGACCGGCTCGCGCAGTGGTACAAGGCGGGCGGGGTCGTCGCGCCCGTCGTGACCGCACTCCTCGCGTTCCTCGTTGGCGGGCTCGTCGTGCTCGCGACGGGCTCGAACCCGATCGAGGCCTACCGGGGGATCTGGAACGGCACCGGGATCGAGTGGTTCTACCGCGTCGGCTCGTTCGAGGCCGGGCTCCCGTTCTCCGACCGCGAGATCTGGTTCCCGTGGGATCCGTCCTCGCGCGCCGCGGAGAACCTCCAGCAGACGCTCATTCTGACCTCGGCCCTCATCCTCACGGGGCTCGCGGTCGCGTTCGCCTTCCGCTGCGGGCTGTTCAACATCGGCGGGCAGGGCCAGTACTTCGTCGGCGCGTACTTCGCGATCTGGATCGGCTCGTCGCTGTCGGGGATGAACAGCACGCTCCACATCATCTTGGCGATCGTCGCCGCCGGCCTCGGTGGGGCAGTGTGGGCAGGGATCGCCGGGATCTTGAAAGCGACGGTCGGCGCCCACGAGGTGATCACGACGATCATGCTCAACTGGATCGCCTACTTCACCGGGCTCTACCTCTTCGGCCAGGGCGGGCCGCTCCAGAACGAGGAGCAGGTGTTCAGCCCGACGTCCAACGAGGTGCTCGAGGACGCGCGGCTGCCGGTCTTCTGGGGCGACCCGCTGCTCCAGGGGCTCCACATGGGCCTCTTCATCGCGCTCGGGGCGCTCGTCGCGTTCTGGATCATGATCAACCGGACGACTCTCGGGTACCAGGTGCGCGCGGTCGGCTTCAACCCCGAAGCCGCGCGCTACGGCGGGATCTCGGTCGCGCGAAACTACTTCCTCGCGATGGCGATCGCGGGTGTGTTCGCCGGCCTCGCCGGCGCGATCGACATGCTCGGCTGGCGCTTCTCGATCGGCTTCAGCGACATCCAGTCCTCGTCGATCGGGTTCATCGGGATCGCGGTCGCGCTGTTGGGGCGCAACACGGCGCTCGGCGTCGGCCTTTCGGCGCTCGTCTTCGGAGCCCTCGTCAACGGCACAGCGACGCGCAACATCCCGGCCGACGTCTTCGACATTCCCGAGCAGGCCGGGAACCTCTCGCTCACGATCCAGGCGCTCGTCCTGCTCTTCATCGGTGCCGACATCCTCATCCTCTACCTGTGGGCGAAGTCCGGGCAAAAGCTCGGCCTGGGGAGGGGCTCGCCGCCGCCGACGGCGTCGGAGGCAGGGACATGACCACCGCCGAGGCAGTCGGAGGCCCAGAGGGGCTGACGCGGGTCCTGTCGCCGCGGGCCGTCGCCTGGGTGGGCGGAGGGCTGGGCGTGCTCGCGTTCTGGCTCGCGCTGCCCCCGGTCGCGGCGCGCTCTCCGCTCGTCCCGCTCGTGGTCGGTGCGCTCGGGATCGCCGGCGGCGCCTGGGCGTGGCGGGCGGGCGCGGGTCGGCGCATGGGAGGCCTCGTCATCGCGATCTGTGTGCTCGGGATCCTGCTCGGCTGGCTCGCCACGCGCTCGAACGTCGACTCCCTCGACCAGGTGTTCGTGTGGTCGGCGCTCATCGCCGCGACGCTCCGGGCAGCGACGCCGCTGACGTTCGCCGCACTCGGCGGCATCATCTCCGAGCGCAGCGGCGTCGTGAACATCGGCCTCGAGGGAATGCTCCTGATGGGCGCGTTCTTCGGCTTCCTCGGCGCGGACAAGTTCGGCTCCTGGCCGATGGGGATCCTGTGCGGCGTCGCCGCGGGTGCGGCACTCGCGGCCGTGCATGCGTTCGTCTCCATCCACCTGCGCGCGGACCAGATCGTGAGCGGGTTCGCGGTCAACTTTCTGGCGCTGGGGATCACGGGGTACTTCTTCATCGAGGTCTACACCGACCAGGGCACGCCGGGCGACGTCACCAGCATTCCTTCGATCTCGCTTCCCGGGATCGAGAACATCGGCTTCGTCGGGCCGGCGATCGGAAACCTGCACATCCTCATCTGGGCGGCGCTCGCGGCCGTGCTCCTCATGCACCTCTTCCTCTTCCGGACGACCATCGGGCTCCGGCTCCGTTCGGTCGGCGAGCATCCGAAGGCGGCCGACACGGTGGGGCTGTCCGTGTACGGCATCCGCTATGCGGCCGTCATCGTCTCGGGCGCGCTCGCCGGTATGGGCGGCGTCTACCTCTCGAACGGCATCACGCACTCGTTCAACGAGAACCTCTCCTCGGGCAGAGGGTTCATCGCGCTGGCGGCCGTGATCATCGGCCGCTGGAGACCCGTCGGGGCGTTCGCCGCGTGCCTGCTCTTCGGGTTCACGGAGGCGCTCGCGCTGCGCTTGCCGGGTGCCTACGGAGAGGACGCGGCGTGGACCACGCTGTTCCGCACTCTGCCGTACGTCGCGACGCTCGTCATCGTGGCAGGTGTCGTCGGCCGGTCGATTCCTCCAGCCGCCGTTGGCCGTCCGTACGTCAAGCAATAGCGCCGCCACGGCGAGCAGCGGATCCCCGTGGGGGGCACTGCTCGCAGGCGTCGCGTCCGTCGTCACGCTCCCGCTCGCGGTCTACCTGACGCGATTCAGCGACTCCTACCAGCTCCTCCACGCCGGGTTCGCGATCCCGCTCGGGCTCGCTCTGGGCCTGGTCGCGCTCGCGCTCGCGCGGCGGTCGACGCGCCGCCGCCGTCTGAGCTTGGCTGCGGGCGGCGTCGACAAGGTGACCGCCGCGGCCCGCGTGCTCGGCATCCTCGGGGTCTGCCTGGCGCTCGCGGGCCTCCTCGCACTCGGCGTCTACGGCCTGCTCGAGTACGTCGGCAGTCGCGACTGAGCCGGTTTCGGGTCGCTCGGTCGGCTCCGGCCCGAGCGTCTACAATCCCGCGCGTGTTCGACATCGGCTCCAGCCTCCGAGACGCCCGCCTGCGTCAGGAGCTCGACTTCCCGGAGCTCGAGGAGCGAACGAAGATCCGCCCCAAGTACCTGCGCGCGCTCGAGGACGAGCAGTTCGACATCCTGCCGGCGCCCACGTACGTCAAGGGATTCCTGCGCTCGTACGCCGAGGCTCTCAGCCTCGACGGGCAGCCGTTCGTCGACGAGTACAACTCGCGCTTCGCCGTCGGCGAAGACGAGGTCGTCGTGCGCACCCGGCGGATGCCGGTGCAGCAGCGACGCGAGCGAACGGTCCGGGAGTCCAGGATCGCCATGGTCGCGCTCGTCGCCATCACCATCGTGACCGCGCTCGTGATCGCCGCCTGGCGCTTCGGAGCTCCCGAGCCGGAGCCCGTGCCCAATCTCACGGGTCTGGAGAAGTCGACGGCCGGCGTGGGGCAGAACGCGAGGCGCGTCCAGCTCAACGTGCGAGCGGTGACCGGAGCGTCGTGGATGGAGGTCCGGGCGGGGTCCGTGTCCGGCCGGCTGCTCTACAGCGGAACGCTCGAGCCGGGACAGCGGAAGACGTTCCAGGGCCGGAGCATCCAGCTCGCGCTGGCGAAGCCCGACAACGTCGCCGTCCGGCTGAACGGGCGCAAGGTCGAGCTTCCCGCCGGCTCGACGTTCGTGGTCTCGGCGCGCAGGATCGCCCCAGCGTCGTCCTGACATGACGCGCCCGCGGGCGGCGATCGTCGTCACGGGCAGCGAGCTGGTCCGCGGCGACCGCGAGGACCGGAACGGGCCCTTCCTCGCCGCCGAGGCGACGCGGCTCGGGCTCGAGCCGTCCCGGATCGTGATCGTCGGCGATCACCCGGCCGACCTCGAGCGCGCGCTCGCCGATGGATTCGAGGCCGATCTCTGCCTCGTCTCCGGCGGGCTCGGGCCGACGCACGACGACCGCACGGTGGAGATGGTCGCCCGTGTGGCCGGCAGGGAGCTGCGCGTAGACGAGGGCCTCGAGGCGGAGATCGGCGCGATCTCGCGGAGGTTTGCGGAGCGCCTGCGGCGGCCGTACGACGAGTTCGAGGCGGGCGTGCGCAAGCAGGCGACCGTTCCCGACGGAGCGGTCTCGCTCGGCCTCGCCGGGACGGCGCCGGGACTCGTCCTGGAGGCGGGAGCATGCGCGGTGGTCGTGCTTCCGGGGCCGCCGCGGGAGCTCCGCCGGCTGTGGCCGCTCGCGCTCGAAACGGAGATCGTGCGCCGCGTGCTCGAGCGCGCGCCCGCTCTCCGGCGGCAGGTCCTGCGCTTCTTCGGGACCCCGGAGTCCTCGGTCGCCAAGGCGCTCGCTGAGGCGGGCGGCGACGGGAACGGCGTCGAGGCGACCATCTGCGCCCGCGAGTTCGAGATCCACGTCGACCTGGTCGTCGAGCCCGGGGGCGAGGAGCGCGCGGAGGAGATCGCCTCGTCGCTTCGGGGCTCGCTCGGCCGCTATCTCTTCGGCGAGGACGAGCGCACGGTGGCCGAGATCGTCCTCGATCTCTGCCGCTCGCACGGCCTGACGCTCGCGACGGCCGAGTCGTGCACGGGCGGGCTCGTCGCGGCGCGCCTGACCGCGGTTCCGGGAGCGAGCGCGGCGTTTCTCGGCGGCCTCGTCGCGTACGCGAACGACGTGAAGCGCGCGGGTCTCGGGGTTCCGGAGGAGCTGCTCGAGGAGCACGGTGCCGTCTCGGCCGAGGTCGCGCAGGCGATGGCGCACGGCATCCGCGAGCGGCTCGGAGCCGATGTGGGAGTCGCCGTCACGGGAGTCGCCGGGCCCGACGGCGGGACCACGGAGAAGCCGGTCGGCCTCGTCTTCGTGCACGTGGCCGGGCGGGACGGGGAGGAGGAGGCGCGGCGGACGGAGCTTCCGGGCGACCGCGAGATGGTGCGCGGGAGAGCGACCGCCGCGGCGCTGCATCTCGTGCGCAGGTTGTTGGAGAATCGACACACCTCCGCGTGAGCTCAGCCGCTACCGTCGAGGGAGATGAACGACTCAGGCTCTTCCTCGCCCTGGAGCTTCCGGAGCCGGTTGTCGCCGAGCTCCGGGCCTGGGGCGAGCGCCACCTCGTCCGCGGCCGGCGCGTCGACACCTTTCACGTCACGCTCGCGTTCCTCGGCTCGCGGCCGGCTGCGGAGCTGGCTGCAATTGTCAGCGCGTTGCGGGAGTCCGCCGCCGAGTGCGAACCGTTCACGCTCGCGCCCTTGCGATATCGGGAGACTCGCTCCGTCGGCATGCTCGTCCTCGAGGACCCGGCAGGCGAGGCCGGGAGGCTCGCGGAGCGCCTGCACGGTCGGCTGGAGCGGCTCGGCGTCTACGAGCGCGAGCGCCGCCCGTGGCTTCCGCACGTCACGGTCGTGCGCTTCCAGGAGAGGCCGAGGCTCTCGCCGCCGGTGCCCGAGACCGGGCGCTTCGCTCCGTCCGGGGCGGCTGCTTTCCTTTCACGTCTGCGCCGCTCCGGGGCGCAGTACGAGGTACTCGAATCGTGTCCGCTGGGCACACGAACTGAGCACATGAACTGAAGCACGTGACCGCGAGGGAGGTTTGACGGCATGAAGCGAGAGGAAGCGCTCGACGTCGCGCTCGGGCAGATCGAGCGCCAATTCGGCAAGGGGTCCGTCATGCGCATGAGCGACCGCCCGCAGGTCTCGATCGGAGCGGTCTCGACCGGCTCGCTCCCGCTCGACTTCGCGCTCGGGATCGGCGGCCTCCCGCGCGGCCGCATCATCGAGATCTTCGGCCCGGAGGCCTCCGGAAAGACGACGCTCGTCTACCACGCGATGGCCGAGGCCCAGCGCCGCGGCGGCATCTGCGCCTTCATCGACGCCGAGCATGCGATGGATCCGCAGTACGCACGCCGCATCGGCGTGGACATCGACAACCTCCTCGTCTCGCAGCCGGATACGGGCGAGCAGGCGCTCGAGATCACCGAGCTCCTCATCCGCTCGGGCGCGCTCGACATCGTCGCGGTCGACTCCGTCGCGGCGCTCGTCCCAAAGGCCGAGATCGAGGGCGAGATGGGGGATAGCCACGTCGGCCTCCAGGCCCGCCTCATGAGCCAGGCGCTGCGCAAGCTTGCGGGGACGCTCAACCGGACGGACACGATCTGCATCTTCACGAACCAGCTGCGCGAGAAGATCGGCGTGATGTTCGGCAATCCGGAGACGACTCCCGGCGGCCGCGCGCTGAAGTTCTACTCGTCGGTGCGCCTCGACATCCGCCGTATCGAGACGCTCAAGGACGGCGCCGAGGCATTCGGGAACCGCGTCCGCGTGAAGGTCGTGAAGAACAAGGTCGCGCCGCCCTTCAAGCAGGCGGAGTTCGACATCATCTACGGCCAGGGCATCCCCTGGGAGGGCTCCGTCCTCGACGTCGCGCTCGCGGAGAAGATCGTCCAGAAGGCGGGCTCGTACTTCAGCTTCGGCGACGAGCGGCTCGGACAGGGCCGGCAGAATGCGACCAACTTCCTCGTCGAGAACCCCGACCTCGTGCAGCAGATCCTCGCGCGCATCCAGGCCGACGCACCCGACGAGCAGGTGATCTCGGCCCGGCTCCTCCCGACGACGCCGCACTCGGAGGAGGCGATCGAGGTCGAGGTCGAGGAGGTCGAGGAGGTCGTCGCGGCCGAGAGCTAGAAGCCTGCGATGCCGGACACAGTGACCGCGCACGAGGTCGCGCTGCGCGCCCTCCGGCATCGCGACCTGAGCGTACGGGAGCTGGAGGAGCGGCTCCGGGCGCGAGGCTTCGGAGAGGTCGAGCGCGACGAGGCGATCGACGCGCTCACGCGCACCGGGATCGTCGACGACACGCGCTACGCGGAGTCGAGAGCGCGGACGCTCGCGGGCCGTGGCGCCGGCGACGCGCTGATCCGTCACGCTCTCGCCGGCGCGGGCGTCGAGGCCCACGTGGTGGATGCCGCGCTCGCGACGGTGGAGCCGGAGGACGAGCGCGCCCGGGCGATCGTCCGGCGTCGCGGGCCCGGCGCCAAGACGGCGCGCTACCTCGCCGGAAAGGGGTTCGCCGACGAGACCGTGGCGAGCGTCGTTGCGTTCGGGAGCGACGAGAAGCTAGGATGAAGCCGCTTTACATTCGACATCTTTCCCTGCATAGCCAGAGACTTTCCGAACCTGTGACCACGATCCAGCTCTCGACGACCGACTCGCACGGCCCTCCGGTGGCCGGCGGCAGAGGAGTGCGGCGCCTCCCGAGCTGAGCGCGTGCACGAAGGTCCGGGCACGGCCTTCAGGCTGAGTGCCGGATGTGAGCAACCGCGGCGGACGCCGCGGACATCCGAATCCTCCACGGAGGTCGCATGCTCACGGTCGTCGCCGCGCTCATCGGAATCCTCGTCGGGGCAGTCGCCGCGGGGGCGCTGCTGCTGACGCTCTCGCGCTCGCGCGTCCGGGCCGCCGAGGCCGAGCGCCGGCGCGTCCTCGCCGACGCGGGACGTGAGGCCGAGGCGGTCAGGCGCGAGGCCCAGGTGGACGCGCGCGAGCAGGCAGTCCAGCTTCGGAGCGAGATCGAATCCGAGGTGCAGGGCCGGCGCCTGCAGATCGTGAAGATCGAGGAGCGCGTCCTCCAAAAGGAGGCCGAGTCGGATGCGAAGCTGCTGGAGCTCGAGCGGCGCGAGCAGGGGCTCGGTGACCGCGAGGTGCACGTCAAGGCGCTCCAGGAGGAGCTCAAGGAGGCCAAGGACGAGGCTCTCGGGGCGCTCGAGCGGATGTCGGGACTGACCGTGCACGAGGCGAAGCAGCAGCTCCTGGAGCGGTCGAAGGATCTCGTCCGCCACGAGCTCGCCCGGGACGTCCGGCAGCTCGAGGAGGAGGCCCGGGCGGAGGCGCGGCGGCGCGCTCGCGCGCTCGTCGCCGATGCGCTCCAACGTGTCGCCGCGAGCCATACGGCCGAGGCGACGGTCACCGTTGTCGAGCTCGCGTCGGATGACCTCAAGGGGCGGATCATCGGGCGGGAAGGGCGCAACATCCGAACCCTCGAGCACCTGACCGGCGTCGACTTCATCATCGACGACACGCCGCATGCGGTCGTCCTGTCTTCGTTCGACCCTCTCCGTCGCGAGGTCGCCCGGCTGACACTGGACAAGCTCATCGAGGACGGGCGCATCCACCCGGCTCGGATCGAGGAGATGTACTACCACTCGAAGGCGGAGCTCGAGGAGCACGTCCGCCAGGCCGGCGAACAGGCGGTGTTCGAGGCCAACTGCGGGGAGCTCCACGAGGAGCTCGTCAGGATCCTCGGGCGGCTCCGCTACCGCACGAGCTACGGGCAGAACGTCCTCAAGCACACACTCGAGGTCGTCCACCTCGGCGGGATCATGGCCGCCGAGCTCAAGGCCGGCGTGAAGACGACCAAGCGCGCGGCGCTCCTGCACGACCTGGGCAAGGCCATGAGCCACGAGGTCGACGGGTCGCACGCCCTCATCTCGAGCCAGCTCGCGCGCCGCTACGGCGAGTCTGACGGCGTCGTGCACGCGATCGAGGCGCACCACTACGACGTCCAGCCGCAGACGGTCGAGGCCGTGCTGCTCATCGCGGCGGATGCCGTCTCCGCCTCGCGGCCCGGGGCGCGCGGGGAGAACCTCGAGAACTACATCCGCCGGCTGGAGGCGCTCGAGGAGATCGCCACCCAGAAGCAAGGGGTCGCCAAGGCGTACGCGCTCCAGGCGGGCCGCGAGATCCGCGTGATCGTCGAGCCGACCGAGGTCGACGACGACGGCGCCGTGCTGCTCTCGCACGAGATCGCACGCGAGATCGAGGACCAGCTCGAGTATCCGGGCCAGGTGAAGGTCATCGTCATCCGCGAGTCGCGCGCCGTCGAGGTAGCCAAGTAGGGCGAGGCTTGCCTCGCCCTCGCGTTGCGATGGATGCAGAGTCCGCGGCGCGGCGCTGGGCCGAGACCTGGGGGCGGGGCTGGGCGGCCGCCGACGTCGATGCGATCGACGCGCTGTACGCCGACAGCGCTGTGTTCTACTCGTCTCCGTTTCGCGATCGCCAGCAGCCGCGCGACTACGTGACCTGGGCGTTCTCCGAGCAGGCCGAGGCGGAGTGCCGCTTCGGCGAGCCGATCGTCAGCGGTGACCGGGCCGCGGTCGACTGGTGGGCGGTCATGACCGGAACAGACGGCTCGGTGGAGTCGATCGCCGGAACCTCGCTTCTCCGCTTCGACGCCGAGGGCCTGGTCGTCGAGCAGCGCGACGTGTGGGCGATCGAGCCCGGCCGCCGCGACCTCGCCGACTGGGCCCGCTGACAGGTCGGGCTACGATTCGAGCCTCGTGAGGCGCTACCACGTCACGACGTTCGGCTGCCAGATGAACGCGCACGACTCCGAGCGGATCAAGGGCATGCTCGAGTCGCTCGGACTGGGGGAGGCGACCTCGCCCGAGACCGCGGACGTCGTCGTCTTCAACACCTGCACCGTGCGCGAGAAGCCGGACACGCGGCTCGCGGCCTACCTCGGGAATGCGGCTGCGCGCAAGCGCGAGCGCCCGGACCTCGTCATCGCGGTCGGCGGGTGCTACGCGGAGGCGCAGCGCGAGCGCATCTTCGAGCGCTACCCGTTCGTCGACGTCGCCTTCGGCCCGGGCTCGATCCCGCACCTCGGCGAGTGGATCGCCGCCGGCGGGTACGCCGTGCCGCGCGGGAAGTTCGGCACACACGAGCACTTCGCCGCGCAGTTGCCGCTCCATCGCGAGCGGCGCTTCCAAGCGTGGGTGCAGGTCTCGATGGGCTGCAACTCCGTGTGCGCCTATTGCATCGTCCCGGCGGTCCGCGGCCGCGAGCAGAGCCGACGGCTGGGCGAGATCGTCGCCGAGGTCGAGGCCCTCGCGCGCGACGGCGTCAAGGAGATCACGCTCCTCGGTCAGAACGTGAACTCGTGGGGCCGCGACCTCGCGCCGGCGCTCCGTACGGACTTCGGCGAGCTTCTGCGTGCGTGCGACGACGTGGACGGGATCGAGCGCATCCGATTCACGAGCCCGCATCCAAAGGACTTCCGCGAGCCGGTGATCGCGGCCATGGCCGAGTGTAGGAGCGTCTGCGAGCACGCGCATCTTCCGCTCCAGTCGGGCTCTTCGAGCGTCCTCAAGCGCATGCGCCGGACCTACGATCGGGAGCGCTACCTCCGCCTCGTGGAGCGCCTGCGGGTCGCGATCCCGGACCTCGCGCTCGGCACCGACATCATCGTCGGGTTTCCGGGGGAGACCGACGAGGACTTCGCGCAGACGGTCGAGGTCGTTGAGGAGGTGCGCTTCGAGAGCGCGTTCACGTTCATCTTCTCGCCACGGTCGGGGACGGAGGCGGCCACCATGCCCGACCAGGTTCCGGACGAGGTCAAGCACGAGCGACTCGAGCGGCTGGTCGACGTCGTCCAGCGGATCGCGGCCGGGCGGAACGCGGAGCGCGTGGGCCGCGTCGAGGAGGTGCTGGTCGAGGGGCCGAGTCGGACGGATCCGTCGCTCCTGCGCGGCCGGACGCGGCGGAACGCGACCGTGAACTTCGACGGCCCGGGCGATTCGGGAGCGCTCGTGGACGTCCTCGTCGAGAGCTCGACGTCGACCACCCTGCGTGGCCGTGCGCTCGCAGCCGTCCCTGCCTGACCGCCGCCAGACTTTACGCTTTTGGCACGTTTCGTGACCCACTCGTACGGATTTCCTCGTTATGCTCGCAGTGGGTGGTGGGCCGGGGTGCCCCGAGGAATTGTCGGAGTTTCCTGAGGTTCTTGCGGTCTTCGGGCCGACCGCGTCCGGCAAGTCGGAGGTCGCGGACGCCCTCGCCCGGCGGCTGGCGACCGAGGTCGTCTCGGCCGACGCGCTCCAGGTCTACCGCGGCCTTCCGATCCTTACCAACCAGCCGGCGTCGCCGACGCGGCTCGTCGCGATCCGGGAGCTCGCGGAGGAGATGTCGGTCGGCGAGTACGCGCGCCTCGCGCACGGGGTGATCGACGAGCTCGTCGAGGCGAACGGCGCCGCAGTGGTCGCGGGCGGCACGGGGCTCTACCTCCGGGCTGCGCTCGTCGACATGCGGCTGCCGCCCGCTCCTCCGCCGGGAACTCGCGATCGCTGGGCTGCGGCCTACGACGCCGATCCTGCGGCCGCGTACGCTCGGCTGGCCGAAGTCGATCCGCGGGCGGCGGCCGTCGTGCACGCGAGCGACCGGCGCCGAGTCGTCCGGGCGCTCGAGCTCGCCGAGCTCGGCGCGTCGCTCGCGCCCGAGAGCGATCGGCTGTGGTCGGAGGAGACTCGTCGGCAGACGCTCGTCGTCGGGCTCGACGTTCCGGTCGAGACGCTCGAGGCGCGCATCGAAGCCCGGGCGGAGGCGATGCTCGCGGCCGGGGTCGCGGACGAAGTGCGCGCAGCGCTCACGGTCGACATCTCGCGTACGGCGGAGAAGGCACTCGGCCTCCGCGAGTTGGCCGTGCTGCCCGCCGACGAAGCGCTCCAGCGGCTGGTCGTGAGGACGCGCCAGTACGCCGCGTACCAGCGGAAGTGGATGCGACGCATCCCCGGCATCGTCATGATCGACGCCGACCGGCCCCCGACCGAGGTGGCGGATGAGATTCTCGAAGTGGCACGCGCTCGGTAACTCGTACCTGCTCGTGGAGCGGGCGGATCCCGACACGGCCCTGGCGCCCGCGGACGCGCTCAGGCTCTGCGACCCGAATCACGGCGTGGGGGCGGACGGCGTCCTCGAGGTCACCGCCGTGCGCGGGGCCGAGGCGGACGTCGTCGTCTGGAACCCGGACGGGTCGCAGGCGGAGCTCTCCGGCAACGGAGCGCGCATCGCCGCGATGTGGCTCGCCCGCCGGAGCGGGATCGCGTTCCCGCGCATCCACCTCGGGGAGCGCACCGTGCCGGCGCGGGTCGAGGGGAACGACGTGGAAGTGGATCTGGGCGCCGTTCACGTGGGCCGGCCCGAGGCGTTGACCGTCGACGGCGAGCGCCTCGAGGTGACGCCGGTCTCGATCGGGAACCCGCACGCGGTGGTCCGGCGGGAGCCCTCGCGCGAGGAGCTCCTCCGGCTCGGCCCGGCGATCGAGCGCCACGAGCGCTTTCCCGAACGGACGAACGTTCAGCTCGTGCGCGCCGACGGCCCGCACGACCTCACCGTCGCGGTCTGGGAACGGGGAGCGGGGGAGACGCTCGCTTCGGGATCGAGCGCCGCCGCCGCGGCGAGCGCTGCCGTCGTGCACGGCTGGTGCACGAGCCCCGTGCGCGTGCACCTCCCCGGCGGGACGCTGACCGTGGACGTGCGCGAGGGACGGGCGATCCTGAGCGGGCCCGTCGCCGAGATCTTCCGCGGCGAGACGGTTACATCTGACTGAGCTCGACCAGGCGTCCGTCGGGGTCGCGGAGGTACGCCGAACGGCCCCAGTCGAAGTCGCGCGGCTCGACGAGGACCGAGAAGCCCTCGACCACGAGCGCGGCGGCCGTCGCGTCGACATCTGCCACGCCGAACGTGAAGTGATCCTCGTTCGGCGGGTCTCCTGCAGACCCGACCCCGCGTTCGTGCACGAGGAGCTTGACCCCTCCGGCCGAATAGATCGCGCCTCCGGGCAACTCTTCGACGGGAGGCGCACCCACGAGGCGCCCGTAGAACGTCTTCGTCGCTTCGACGTCGTCGGTGAAGAGTGCGATCTCGACGACGTCGTTCACGTCGCGATCTCGAACTCGCGTAGCACGTCGTTCAGCGAGGTCTTCAGGTCGGTCGAGGCGCTCCGCTCGCCGACGATGAGCGCGCACGGGAGGTAATAGCGCCCGGCGGGGTACTCCTTTGGCCGCGTCCCCGGCAGCACGACCGAGCGCGGAGGGACGTAGCCGCGGTGCTCGACCGGCTCGGCCCCGGTCACGTCGATGATCGGCACCGACGCCGAGAGGACGACGTTCGGCGCGATCACGGCGCCGGCGCCCACGACGACGCCCTCGACGACGATCGCCCGCGAGCCGAGGAACGCCCCGTCCTCGACGATGACCGGCCGTGCCTGCGGAGGCTCGAGCACTCCGCCGATGCCGACGCCGCCGGAGAGATGCACGTCCGCGCCGATCTGCGCGCAGGAGCCCACCGTCGCCCAGGTATCGACCATCGTCCGCGGGCCGACCCAGGCGCCGATGTTGACGAAGCCCGGCATCAGCACCACGCCCTCGGAGAGGAACGAGCCGTAGCGCGCGACCCCGGGCGGGACGACCCGCACGCCGTGGGCCGCGTAGTCGGACTTGACCGGGATCTTGTCCAGGAAGTGGAGCCCGCCGACGTCCATCGGCTCGACCTTGCGCAGGCGGAAGTAGAGGAGGATCGCCTTCTTCGTCCACTCGTTGACTGTCCAGCCGCTCTCGCCGGGCTCGGCGACGCGCGCCTCGCCGCGGTCGAGGAGGTCGATCGCCTCCTCGATCGGCGCGGCGTCGAGCGTGCCGCTCTCCCAGAGCTCGTCGATGCGCGTTGCCAGCTCCATCACGCGGGATCTTCCCCGATCGGGTCGGTCAGGAAGCGGTGCAGCGTCTCGTACGCGTGCACGAGAGCGGCGATCGCGACGAGCTCGTCACGGCGGTGCGCGTAGGCAGTGTGGCCCGGCCCGAAGTTGACAGCGTCGATGCCGTTCGCCGTGAAGTCGGCGACGTTCGTCCACGCGAGCTTCGGCTCGATCTCGAGGTCCCCGCTCTCGCGGAGCGCGTCCACGAGCTCCGAGTCCGTCACGACTGCCCCGGGAGCGGAGTTGCTCACAATCTCGACCGTCGCGGCCTCGGGTAGGAGCGACACGAGATACGCCTCTGCCTCGGCGGGAGTGCGATCCGGCGGATAGCGGAGGTTGAGCATCGCCGTCGCGCGGTCCGGGATCACGTTGTCCGCGATCCCGGACTCGAGTCGCGTGAGCGTCACGACTTCGTAGAACGTGAGCCCCCCGACGAGCGCCTCCCGCCGCTCGAGCTCGACGATCGGCAGCAGACCCTCGACGGCACGGTCGATCGCGTTGTCGGCCAGCCACGGGCGCGCGGCGTGACCGCTCGTCCCAGGGAACGTGGCGCGCGCGACGACGTTTCCGAGGCACCCCGCCTGGATGGACCCGTCCGTCGGCTCCAGGAGGATCGCCAGCGAGGTGTCGCGGATGGCGTCGGAGGTCGCGAAGAGCGCGGGAAGCGGGTTGTGCTCTGCCGGAAGCTCCTCGCGGCCGAAGAGCAGCAGGCCGACGTCGTAGCGCCCGGGCCCGGCCGCCGCGAGGTCGCGCACGAGCTCGACCGCGACCGCGACGCCGCCTTTCATGTCGCTCGCGCCCAGCCCGTGCACCGCTCCATCGTCGATCCGGCCCGGGAGATTGCTCTGGGCGGGGACCGTGTCGTAGTGGCCGGCGAGGACGACGAGCGGCGCGTCGCGGCGACGCTCCGGGACGAACAGGAACGCGTCGTCGTGCGCGTAGTCGGCCCTGAGCCCGGCGGGAACCAGCGTCAGCAGGTGCTCGCGGACGGCCTCCTCGTGCAGGCTCTCGGACGGGATGTCGACGAGCTCGAGCGTGCGCTCGGCGAGGCGATCCGCGAGCCCGGTCACGGCCGGAGCGTATACCGCGGCATAATCCAGACCGTGACCGTGCGCCAGCCCGATCCCGCACCTGGGGCGGAGCCGGAGCGCGGTTTCGTCGTCGGGGTCTTCCCGAAGGGGGTCGACGGCGAGGGAGAGCTCGCCGAGCTCCGCGAGCTCGCGCGCACGGCGGGCGTCCGACCCGTCGGCGAGCTCGTCCAGCACCGCGCGCGGCCGGACCCGCGGACGTTTGTCGGCAAGGGCAAGCTCGCCGAGCTCACGAACGCCTACGGGGCGGTCGACGCCGAGGTGCTCCTGGTGGACGGGGAGCTCTCGCCGACCCAGCAGCGGTCGCTCGAGGACGCGCTCAAGGCGCGAGTCGTCGACCGCACGCAGCTGATCCTCGACATCTTCGCGCAGCACGCCCGCAGCGCCGAGGGCAAGCTCCAGGTCGAGCTCGCGCAGCTCGAGTACAACCTCCCGCGCATGCGCGGCCTGTGGCAGCACCTGGAGCGGCTCGGCGGCGGCGTCGGGACGCGAGGGCCGGGCGAGAGCCAGCTCGAGACGGATCGTCGGCTGGCCCGCACGCGCGTCTCGCTCGTCAAGCGGCGGCTGCGCCAACTGAGCGGGCAGCGTGCGACGCGCCGGAAGGAGCGGGAGCGCACGACGGCGCCCACGATTGCGCTCGCCGGGTACACGAACGTCGGCAAGTCGACGCTGCTCAACGCGCTCACGGGAGCCGAGGCAGCGGTCGACGACCGCCTCTTCGAGACGCTCGACCCGACGACGCGGTCGTTCGTTCACGAGGGCAGGCGCTACCTCGTCACCGATACCGTCGGCTTCATCCGCCGGCTGCCGACGCAGCTCGTGGAGGGGTTCGCCGCGACACTGGAGGAGACGCTCGTGGCCGACCTCGTCCTCCACGTCGCCGATGCCTCACTCCCCGAGGACCGGCTCCGCGAGACGATCGACGCGGTGCACGCGGTGCTCTCCGAGATCGGGGCGGACGACGTCCCCATCGAGCTCGTGCTGAACAAGATCGACGCCGTCGATCCGCTCGGGCGGCGGCGGTTGAGGCATGCGTTTCCGCGTGCGCTCCAGCTCTCCGCGGCGACCGGGGAGGGGCTGGATGCGCTCCAGGCCCGCCTCGCGGAGCTCTTCTCCGACCGCTTCGAGGACGTGCGGCTGCTCGTGCCCTACAGCGAGGGAGGGCGGCTCGCCGAGCTGTACGGGCTCGGGGCGCCGATCGCCGAGCGCCATGACACGCCCGAGGGTGTGCGCGTGCGCGCACGGCTGCCGCGCCGCGAGATCCCTCGCTTCGCGCAGTTCCTCGTCGCCGGGGAGCCGGACCTCGAGGCGGCGGGCCGGTGATCGACGTCGCCGTCCGGCGGCTGCGCGACGACGCGACGCTCCCCAGCCAGGCCTACGACGGCGATGCGGGCCTCGATCTCGTCGCGTGCGAGGGCGTCATGCTCGAGCCGGGCGAGCGAGCTGTCGTGCCCACGGGCATCGCAATCGAGATCCCCCCGGGCTACGCGGGGTTCGTGCAGCCGCGGTCGGGACTCGCGGCGCGGCACGGGATCACGATCGTCAACTCGCCAGGGCTCGTCGACTCCGGGTACCGCGGCGAGGTGCTGGTCGTGCTGCTGAACACCGACAGCGGCGAGAGCTTCACTGTCGAGCGCGGAATGCGCATCGCCCAGCTCGTCGTGCTGCCCGTTCCGGAGATCGAGCTCGTGGAGGTGGAGGCGCTGGCCGAGAGCGAGCGCGGCGCTCGGGGCCACGGATCCTCGGGGTCGTAGTGGGAGAGCCGCGGGTCCGGGTTTCGGCGATCCTCCGCTGGCGCGGGCGGATCCTCCTCATCCGCCATGAGAAGGGAAGCGACGAGATCTGGCTGCTCCCCGGCGGCGGCGTGCGGACGGGCGAGAGCCTCCTGCGCGCACTCCGGCGTGAGCTCCACGAGGAGACCGGGCTCGAGGGAATCGGCGAGGAGGTGCCGCTCGAGGGGCCCGTCGCGCTCGTCGACAGCATCGCGCCCGGCGGGAGCCCGTGGCGCAAGCACGTCGTCCATGTGATCTTCGCGGCCGATGTCTCGGGCACTCTCGAGGACGTGACCTCGCAGGACGCGGCCGTTCGCGGGCATCGCGCATTCAGGCCGAGCGAGCTCGACGCGATCTCGCTGCACCCGCCGATCCAGCGTTTCCTCAAGCGCTGGCAGCCGGGAGACCCCGCCGTGTACCTCGGCGAGATGTGGGTGCCCTAGGCTGACGCCGCAGATCGGCACGCTTTCGGCACACTCGCGCGTCCCACGCGTACGGATTTCCTCGTTATGCTCGCAGTGGGTGGTGGGCCGGGGTGCCCCTCCGAAATGTCGCTCTTAGCGGCGACCGCCGCGGGCTCGGGCGCGGCCGGCGGCGACCTGGAACGCCTTCGTCTCGAGCGTGTCCGGCAGCGCCGCGAGGCGTTCCGGCGCGCTCCCGGACGCGTGCGCGAGCGCCTGCTCGAGGACCCAGTCCGCGAGCCACGGGTTCCGCGGCAGGAGAGGGCCGTGGAGGTAGGTCCCGAGCGCCCGTCCCACCCTGCAGCCCTCGAAGCCGGACTCGCCGTCGTTGCCGAACCCGTGGACGACCCGCCCGAGCGGCTCCGCGCCGGGATCGAGGAGCGTCCGTCCGGCATGGTTCTCGAACCCGGCGAGCGGTCGGCGGTCGCCGGGATCGAGCTCGCACTCGAGCAGGACGTCACCGATCATGCGCGTCTCGCCGGCGACCGTCTCGTGCGGGAAGAGCCCCGCCCCGGGCATGAAGGTGCCGTCGCGGCCGCGGTACCCCCGCCCTAGCAGCTGGTACCCGCCGCAGACCGCTAGCAGCGCGGTGCCGCCCGCGACGCTCCCCCGAATGTCGTCACCCCGCGCTGCGAGGTCGCCGGCGATCGCGGCCTGCTCGCGATCCTGGCCGCCGCCGACGTAGAGGAGGTCGTGCGCACCCGCCGGGGCCGGTTCGCCGACTCCGATCGGCTCGACGGCGAGCTCGTGGCCCCTGAGGGCGGCCCGGCGGGCCAGCACCGCGATGTTCCCGCGGTCGGCGTAGATGTTCAGGTAGTCCGGGTACAGGTGCCCGACGCGGATTCTCACGACCGGCGGTCTCCGTCCCAGTAGGGCTTGACGAGCCGCCGCTGCGTGAGGATGCCCCGCAGGGCGAGCATCGCCGTGTACGTCGGGAGGACGACGAGATCGGTGCCCGCCTCGATCAGCTCCAGCCCGCGGTCGAGCGCGCGCTCGAGGTCCGGAACGACCTCGAGCCGCTCCTCGGGCAGTCCGCCGTAGACGAGCCGCAGCCCGAGCTCCGCCGCGCGCTCTCCGCTCGCGATCACGTGACTGACGTGGGGAAGGAGCGGCTCGAAGTCGACGTCCCAGATCCACGACACGTCCTGCCCGTCGGCGATCGCATCGTTCAGCGCGACGACGAGCACCGGCGGGACGCCCGTCTCGAGCGTGCGCAGCGCCTCGTTTGCCGCAGCCGGATTCTTGATCAGCAGCACGATGATCGTCTTCGTGCCGGTTCCGATGCGCTCGAAGCGCCCGAACGCCGCGCTGAAGGCCTCGAGACCCGCGCGAACCGCCGCAGGCGAGGCACCCAGCGCGAACGCGAGCGACGAGGCCGCGACCGCGTTGTAGACGTTGTACAGGCCGGGGAGCGCCAGCTCGACCTCGACGACGCCGGCGGGCGCGACGAGGCGGAAGCGCGAGCCCGTCAGCCCCTCGAACTCGATGTCGCGGGCGAAGACGTCGAGCGGCGGACGGGAGTGGCCGCAGGCAGGGCAGCGGTAGTCGCCGAGGTGGCCGACGTACGCGGCGGCGTACTCGTACGGCGTGCCGCAGCGCACGCAGTACTTCGAGTCCGCCGCATGCTGGAGGCTCGGCCGCGCGTGGCGGGGATCGTCGAGCCCGAAGCGAATCGCGTTCTGCCTGCCGTCCGCGAGCTCGGCGACCACCGGGTCGTCGCCGTTGACGACGAGCGTCGTGCCGCGCGGGAGCGTCGTCACGGCGGCCCGCCACTTCTCCGCGAGGAGCTCGAGCTCGCCGTAGCGGTCGAGCTGGTCGCGGAAGAGGTTCGCGAGCGAGACCGCGCGCGGCCGCGTCCTGGCGATCGCCTCCGGGAGGGCGCCTTCGTCGACCTCGAAGAGACCGAGCTCCGCGCCGCGGTCGGACACGAGCGCGGACGCGAGGCCGGACAGCAGGTTCGCGCCCGCGTTGTTCCAGGCCAGGCGATGGTCGCTGCCGAGGATGCGGGCCGCCATCGCGGTCGTCGTCGTCTTGCCGTTCGTTGCGGAGACGAGCGCGACCCCCGCCGACAGCCGCGCCGCGAGCGCGTCGACGGCGCCGGGGTCGACCTTCCAGAGCAGCTTCCCGGGGAGCGTCGTCCCGCCTCCGCGACCCGCCGCCCGCGAGGCCGTGCCGACGGCGCGCGCCGCGAGCGCCTCGAGCTCGAGCCGTACCCCCATCGCGGCGAGCGTACCGAAGTGGGGGAGAGGCACGTCTGCTCTGAACAGCTTGCAGAATTCCCAGTACGCTCTAAGATTCTTGCAGGATGGGACGAAAGCGGACGAGCGGACGCGCGCAAGTGTCCATCGACGAGGCGCAGCTCGCCGCGTTTCGAGCCGGACTTCGCCGCCGGTACACGGACGAGGACATCCTCGAGGAGCTCCGCCAGGCCGCCGAGCGGCTCGGGCGCTCACCGACCATGCGCGAGTTCGCCCAGGATCCGCAGGCCCGCGTACACCCGCAGACCGTCATCGAGCATTTCGGCACCTGGAACGCGGCCAAGCGAGCCGCGGGTCTCTTCCCCCGGCGCTTCCTGACGGACGACGAGCTGCTCGAGCAGCTTCGCGGTCTCGGCGAGGAGCTCGGCCGGACGCCCGCCGCGCGCGACTTCGCCGCGCGACGCTCGCTTCCGTCGGCCTCGCTGTACACGCACCGGTTCGGATCGCTCGCGAACGCGCTCCGTGCGGCCGGCTTCGAGGTGCTCCAGGGCCAGGACCGGCTCGAGCGCGCGGTGGAGCAGGGGGCGACGCTCGCGCGCACCCTTGGACGGCTGCCCAAGATGGCGGACTGGAAGGATGCTCGGCGCGCCGACCCGGCGCTCCTCTCCGAGTGGCAGGTCTACCGGTTGCTCGACGTGCCGCGAGGTGCCTGGACGGCCTTCCAGTTCCTCGTGCGCGAGCGCCTGCGTGACGAGGGAGTCGAGGTCGCGCCCGACGGCTCGGTAGCCGTCGCTGAGCCCTGAGCTACGCCGCCGTGGCGGTGATGGCAGCGAGCCGCTGGAGGCAGGAGACCGCCTCCTGCGGCGCACGCACGGGCGGCAGGGCGTCGCCCTCGCGGTAGCGGCGGTCGCGCCGGAAGCGGCGCTTCTTGACGATGTCGCCGGCGACGACCTCGAGGATCCGGCCCTCGCGCAGCTCTTTAGCGTCGAGCCGGACGCCGAGAGCAGCCTCGACGATCGCCAGCGCCCGCCGGGTCGACGCGAAGAACACCGCACCGGGCATGCGGCCGACCCAGAGCGGCCGCGCGACACCGCGCGCGAGGTACAGCCGCGTGGGCTCGCGCTCGTCGAGCCACGCCGTCGCCATGGCGCCGCGGAGCTCCGCGAGGCCGCGAGGTGCGTTCCGGTGGACGTCCATGAGCGCGAAGATGACCTCGGAGTCCACGGTCATCTCGGGCTCCTGCCGCTCGAGCCCGTAGCGGGCGAGCAGCTCGTCGTCGTTCGCGATGACGCCGTTGTGGATCCCGACGATCGAGCCGTGGCGGATCGGGTGGTTGTTGCCCGAGATCTCCGGGTGACCCTTGGTGTGGTCGCGCACGTGGATCAGCGCGTGCAGTGCGTCCGGCGCGACCGAGATCTCGTCCAGCAGCGCGCTCGCGCCGCCGCGGAGCTTCGTCACCGAGATCTCGCCGTCGGCGCCTCGGGAGGCATAGCCGACGGCATCGGCGCCGCGCTCTGCGATTCCTGCGAGGAGAGCCTGGGCCGCAAGCGTGCGCCCGACTGGGGAGTCAGGGCTCAGGCTGTATCCGGCGATTCCACACATGAACTGTTATTTGAGTCCGCCCGTCGGACGGCACCAGGTACCTAGACGTCTGTTCGGCACGGGTGTTGCATCGCTTTACATCGGCTTCACGTTCTCGCTGACGATCCTCGTACCCCTGTCGTCCCTCAAGCGGGGCAACTTCTAAACCGATACATGCGCGGTATGGAAGGCAACGCCGCCGAGAATCTGTTCGACAGCGCCGAGGAGTCCACGCCCGCGGAGGTGGACGACGCCGAGCCGCGCGAGCGCCCGGGACTCTCCGGCCCGACTGCCGACGACCCGCTGAAGCTGTACGTCCGGCAGATCGGTGACGGGCGCCTCCTGACGGTCATGGAGGAGCGCGAGCTCGCCCGCCGCAAGGACGCAGGCGACGAGGCGGCGAAGCGGCGCCTGATCGAGTGCAACCTCCGCCTCGTGATGTCGATCACGCGGAACTACACGCGCGCCGACGTGCCGCTGCTCGACCTCATCCAGGAGGGCAACCTCGGCCTCATCCGCGCGGTCGAGAAGTTCGACTACAAGCTCGGCTTCAAGCTCTCGACGTACGCGACCTGGTGGATCAAGCAGGCAGTCTCGCGCGCGCTCGCGGAGCAGGGGCGGACGATTCGCCTGCCCGTCCACGTCGCCGACCAGGTTCGGAAGGTCACGAAGGCGCGTCGCGTGCTCGGGCAGAAGCTCAACCGCGATCCCTCGATCGATGAGATCGCGATCGAGAGCGGCCTCACGCCCGAGCGCGTGCAGGAGCTGCTCGACCTCGTCCAGGATCCCGTGAGCCTCGAGACGCCGATCGGCGAAGGCGACTCGAGCGTCGCCGACCTGATCCCGGACCAGAGCGCGGACCAGCCCGAGCTCGAGACTGCCGACCGCGCCCGCTCGTCCGAGCTCATGGCCGCCCTCGCGAAGCTCCAGCCGCGCCAGCGCCGCGTGGTGATCGAGCGCTTCGGCCTCGACGGCGTCCGCCCGCGGACGCTCGAGGAGGTCGGATCGAACCTCGGCATCACGCGGGAGCGCGTCCGCCAGCTCGAGGCGCGTGCCCTGCGCGAGCTCCGCGCGGTCGCACCGGGCCTCGAGCTGTACCTCCGCTCGTAACCCGTTACCCGGGCCGCCAGCCGGCGCCGCTGATGACCCACGGGAATGGCTTGCGCGAGCTCCTCCGGAGGACGAGGACGCGGTCGCTGCCGTCGACGTCCATCGTCCAGATGCCGCCGCTCGTGACGTAGAGGATCTTGCGCCCGTCGGGAGACCAGCGCGGCTGGAGGCTCGCGCGGTCAACGGCGCTCCAGCCACCCAGGTTGCTCGCGATGCGTGTTCGCGATCGTGTCGCCACGTGGATCCGGAAGATCGAGCTGCCAAGCTCATAGACGATGTGCCGGCCGTCCGGCGACCACGAGGGCGACCGTCCTCGCGTAAGGCGATAGAGGCCGCGCCCGTCGCGTCCGATCAGGAAGATCCCGGGCGCCCGGTTCCCGCGCTGCCGGACGAATGCGATCGTCCGTCCTCGCGGCGACCAGGCAGGGGACGAGTCGCTGCGTCCTTGCCGGGGCTTCGTAAGGGATCGCAACCTCCTCGTGTCCAGGGAAGCGATCCTGATCGTCGAGTCCAGTAGGTTCGAGAAGTCGCTGAACGCGATGTGCCGCTCGTCGGGAGCCCAGGCCGGCTCGAGGAGGTAGCTGAAGGTGCGCTGTCTCGGCGACGTCCAGCGCCCCCTGAGCGCGAGCTGGCCGGGCGCCTCCCGCGGGGGACGCAGGACGTGGACGGTGACGCTGTCGCTGTTCCGCCCGCTGAAGACGAGCGCGCCACCGCTCGGCGACCACGCGGGGTCGTAGTGCTGGTCCGCAACGCTGGGGACGAGCCGCCGAATGCCGCTCCCGTCGACGTTCGCCGCGAAGACTCCGTCGTCGGCCCACACGATCTCGGCGTTGAAGCTCGTCGCGGCAGAGCCCGCCGCCGGCGCGGCGACGAGCAGCGAGAGGCAGAGGAGCCCGAGGCAGACGGTCGTCCGCATGTGGCTCAGGTGGCGTCGACCGACTCGAGCTCGCGCAGCCCTGCCAGCCGGCGCAGCGACTCGAGCTCGATCTGGCGGACCCGCTCGCGCGTCAGCCCGAGCCGCTTGCCGATCTCCTCGAGCGTCTGTGGCTCGGCGCCGGCGAGCCCGTAGCGCATGATCACGACCTCGCGCTCGCGCTGCGGGAGCGCCGCGAGCGCGCTCCGTAACGCCTCGCTGCGGAGGTTGAGCTCGACCGCCTCCTCCGGAAGCGGGTCGTCCCCGGCGACGAAGTCCCCGAACACGGCGTCGTCGCCGTCGCCGACGGGCGCGTCCAGGCTCGTGGACGCACGCGCCGCCGCCCGCACCTCGAGCACCTGCTGCACGGTGAGAGACGCTTCGTCCGCGATCTCCTCGAGCAACGGCTCGCGCCCGAGCTGCGTCCAGAGCAGGCGGTCCGCGCGGTTGATCTTCTGGAGCCGCTCGACGATGTGGACGGGCATCCGGATCGTCCGCGCCTTGTCCGCAAGCGCGCGCGCGACCGCCTGGCGGATCCACCAGGTCGCGTACGTCGAGAACTTGAAGCCTCGCCGCCAGTCGAACTTCTCGACCGCGCGGATGAGGCCGAGCGTCCCCTCCTGGATGAGGTCGAGGAACGGGAGCCCCTGGTTTCGGTAGTTCTTCGCGATCGAGACGACGAGGCGCAGGTTCGACTGGATCATGCGCTCCTTCGCGTCCATGTCGCCGCGCTCGATGCGCTTCGCGAGCTCGACCTCCTGCGCCGCCGTGAGGAGCTGGTGCCGGCCGGCCTCGCGCAGGAACAGCTGGAGGGCGTCCGTGGTGGTCTCGACGGGAGCGGTGATCGCCGCGACGACCTCGGAGGGGGGAGGAGGCTGCTCGACGATCTCGATCGCGCGCTGATCGAGCTCGCGCAGGAGCGCGTCCTGCTCGAGCTCGGTGAGCTCGTACGCCTCGGCGACCTCTGCGAGGTCGGACGCGCGGATTGCGCCGACCTGCTCGGACTGCTCGAGCAGCTGCCGGATGTCCTCGACGATGAGGAGTTGCTCGATTTCGATCTGGCTCAAGGCGGCAGGGCCGGGGTCGTCGAAAGTGCCCGGTGACACTCTCTCGCACTCGGCTACCTCCTGTCTAGGGTGAGAGTCCACGATCCCTGACTTGAGCGGACGTCTCGGCTACGAGATTGGCGGCCGTGCTCGTTACGCTGTGCCGCCAGCATGGAAGCGATCCCCCGTGACGATCCCGCCTTCGCGACGGCGTTTGCGAAGGATCCAGCCGGCGAGGAGCTCCTCGCGACGCTGAACACCGCTCTCGCTCCGGTCGAGGACGCCGAGTATCTCGAGCTCGAGGAGGAGTACCCGACGCTGCACGTGATCGGCGTTCCGCGGTCGGGGACGACCCTGCTCTACCAGGTCGTCGCGGCCGGGCTCGACGTCGGGTACGTCGACAACCTCACGGCCGCGTTCTGGCGGGCGCCGGTGCTGGGCCTGCGCCTCGCGCAGAAGCTCGGCACGCACGGCTCCGGATCGTCCTTCGACTCGACCTTCGGGCGAACGCGGGGAGTGGGGGAGCCGCACGAGTTCGGGTACTTCTGGAACCACCACCTCGGCTATCCGGGACTGAGCGCGCTGCCCGAGGGGCACGAGGAGACGATCGACTGGGCGCGGCTGCGCACCGTGCTCGTGAACATGGCGCATTGGAACCGTGGCCCACTCGTCTTCAAGCCGATGCTGCTGACGTGGCACCTCGAGCGGATGCTCGCCGAGATGCCCGGTACGTCTTACGTGTGGATCAAGCGCGAGCCTCGCGCCACGGCGCTCTCGCTGCTCGAGATGCGCTCGTCGCTGTTCGGGTCGTACGAGGCGTGGGCGTCGCTGCGGCCGCACGGGGCTGCGTGGCTCGCCGAGGAGCCGCCCTGGCGCCAGGTGGCGGCCCAGGTCCTCGTCCTCGAGCGAACGATCGAGGCGGCCGTGGCGGCGATCGGGCCGGACAGCGTGCTCACGCTCGAGTACGAGGATCTCTGTAGCGCGCCGGGAGACGTCCTCGGGCGCGTGCAGGCGCTGCTCGCCGCGAAGGGCTGGGAGTCCGCGCGGCGCGCGACGTCGCTCCCGAGCTTCGAGGCGCGCCGGCGCAACGCGATCGAGTCGGAGTTCGGCGAGCGCGTGGACGAGGCCCTCGAGCACTACACGGCGACCCTGGCGTCCGGCCGGTGAGCCGGCCGCCTGCCGTCATCGGGCGGATCGAGGTGCCGCTCGTCAATCCGAACGAGCCCGAGGTGCAGGTGATCGCGGTGGCCGTCGAGCCGTTCTCGCGGATCTCGAAGGGCTCGCTCGTCTGCACGGTGGAGACGAGCAAGGCGACCGTGGACGTCGAGTCGGAGCACGACGGCTGGGTGGGGGAGGTCCGCGTCGTGGTGAACGAGCGCGCGACCGCCGGAGATCTCGTCTGCGAGATCTTCGACGCCCAGCCCGAGCGCTCGGCCGCGCCCGCGCAGGCGGAGTCGCGACCGGCCGGGCTCCGGCTGACGCGCAAGGCGGAGAGGCTCGCGCTCGAGCAGGGCGTCGATCTCGCGACGCTCCCGACGGGCCGCTTCCTCACCGAGGCCGACATCCTCGCGGTCGTCGGGAGCGGGCGGCAGGCCGGCGAGGTCGACGAGGCGATCCGCGCCCGCGTGACCGAGCGCGCGGCCATCGTCTTCGGCGCTGGCGGGCTCGCGAAGTCCCTGATCGACCTCATGCGCTCCCGCGGCGACGTCGAGCCGATCTGCGTCCTCGACGACCGGCCCGGCTCGGCTCCGGACGTGCTCGGCGTCCCGGTGGTCGGCGGGCGTGAGTATCTCGGTCCCTTGCGCGAGCTGGGCGTCCCGCACGCGGTCAACGCCGTCGGAGCGGTGGGGAGGATCGAGGAGCGCATCGCGATCTTCGAGCTGCTCGACGCCGAGGGCTTCGACCAGCCGGCCCTTGTCGACCCCTCCGCCTACGTCGCGGCGTCGGCGACGCTCTCTCCGGGAGCGCAGGTGTTCGCCGGCGCGGCCGTGTGCTCGGCGGCGTCGATCGGCCGGGCCGCGATCGTGAACACGAACGCGGTCGTCTCCCACGATTGCGTCGTGGGCGACTTCGTCCATCTCGCCCCGGGCGCGATCCTCGCCGGCGCGGTCGAGATCGGACGCGGCACGCTGATCGGGATGGCGGCCACGACGGGGATCGGGCTGAAGATCGGCGGGTCGGTCATCGTCGGCAACGGCGCCGTCCTCAACGAGGACGTCCCCGACGGGACGATCGTGCACGCCGGCGGCGTGTGGCCCCGTCCGGCCGGCGCCTGATGGCCAATCGCATCCCGCAGTTCGTCAATCGCGGGCAGTGGCGGGCCCGGCGGGCCAAGGAGGTCACGCCGATCGAGGCGCGCGCCGTACGCTTTCTGGTCGTCCACTACACGGCGATGAACGCCGACGAGCAGGCTCTCCATCGGAACTGTGCCTCCCGGGTCCGTGGCATCCAGCGCTACCACATGGAGTCGGACCAGCTCGCGCCGGGCGGGGCTGCCGACATCGGCTACAACTGGCTCTTCTGCAAGCACGGCTACGTCTTCCAGGGACGTGGCTGGAGACGGCGCTCGGCCGCCACCGGCAGAGCGAACGACTTCACGCTCGCGGCGTGCTTCCTCGGGAACGACACGAAGGGACGCGCCGACGTCACGCCTGAAGCGAAGCGCGCGCTGCGACGGATCCTCGAGTTCTTGCTGCCGCCCCGCTGCCCGCGCCTCTCCGGCGTGCGCGGCCACCGCGACTACTCCGCCACGGCCTGCCCGGGCAATGAGCTCTACGCGTACGCCAAAGAGCTCGATCGCGAGTACTTCGGTCGCGGCTAGCCGCGCACGAGCCCGATGCGGTTGCCTCGCGGGTCGCGGAAGATCCCGATGACGACGCTTCCGGCCTGTGTCGCTGGCAGATCGATCCGTCCGCCGGCTCGACGACGCGCTCGAGCGCCCGGCGTTGTGTAGGCCGTCGATCGTAGGTTTTTCGGCTTGCAGCTGTCGACGGCTACCACAGGCGTGCGGACGATCTGATGTATGCTCTCCCGCGAACGCCAGCACAGGGGAGTGGTGGTGGCTGCGGCAGAGAGGTGGGTCGAAGCGAGAGTCGTGCGTGGCGGCTTGTCCGTCGGCTTCGCGCTGCTGGCGGCGCAGTCTGTGGCGCACCTCGTCGGCACGCTCGGGTTCCGGTCGTGCCACGCGGACTTCAGCTCGTGCGACACGGCCTTCGACCTCTGGCGAAACAACGGCGTTCTCGACCTCGTCTCGCTCGTCCTCATCGTCTCAGCCGCGCTGGGCGCCGTCGCTCTGGCGGCATGGGAGCGGAGCTCGCGGTTCGCGGCGGCGGCACTGGCGGTGATGTTCGCGTTGATCGCCATCGACGACGTGCTGCAACAGGACGAGTTCGCATCCACGTACGGCCTGGTCGTCGTTGCGACCCTCTTCACGGCAGGGCTGCTCGTGATCGCCGTCGCACTGAAGGCGAACCTGGCAGCTCGAGTCCTCCTTCTGACCGGCCTCGGGTTGCTTGCCGTGGACGTGAAGGCTCCATTCGCGTACGACCAGCTCATGAACCTCACCGGGAACCCGGCCCTTGGCCGCGCGGACGTCCTGTACGAGCTCGGAATCGTCCTGGACGAAGGCATCGAGGTCATGGCATGGACGCTCCTGGCCACCGGCCTCTGGGCCGCGGCGTGCGTCGCGCGGGAACGAGCGGAGCGACCAATAGCAGGCGACACCGCCTACTAGATGCGCGCCCTCTACCCGAACGCACGAGAACCTGCGTTATGTCAAGTAGGGCGAGATCCGCTCAGAACGTCGCCTCCCGCACCCCACTCAGGATGAGGAACGCGATGATCGCCGCTGCAACGAGGCGGTACCAGACGAAGACGCCGTACGTGTGCCGGCGGACGTAGCCGAGCAGCCAGTCGATCGCGAGCAGGCCGCTGCCGAGTGCGGCGAGCGTCCCGACGAGGAACGGGCCCTGCCAGCCGTCCGGGAGATCGCCGAGCAGCACGTCCCCCACTCCCTTCAAGACGACCGCGCCGAGAACCGTCGGGAGCAGCAGCAGGAACGAGAACCGCGCCGCGCCGTCGCGGTCGAGCCCCATGAAGCGGCCCGCGGTGATCGTGATCCCGGAGCGGGAGACTCCAGGCGCGAGCGCGAGCGCCTGCGCGAGGCCCATGACGATGCCGTGGCGCAGGCCGAGATCGCCCATCTCGCGCTCCTGCGGGGAGCGATCGGCCCACAGGAGGAGCAGGGCGCCCGCCGCGAGCAGGATCGCGATCTGCCATGGCTCACCGAGGTGGTCCGCGATCAGATCCTCGCCGAGCAGGCCGGCGATGGCGGCGGGGATCGTGGCAACGAGCACGAACCACGCGATCCGCTCGTCGGGTGTGTCTATGCGCCGCCGCCCGAGCGACCCGAGCCAGGCGCGGACGAGCCTGACGATGTCCGACCAGAAGTACGCGGCCACGGCGACGAACGTGCCGAGGTGGAGTGCGACGTCGAACGTCTGGTTGAAGCGGTCGTTCTCCTCGAGGTACGTCCACTCGGCGCCCCAGGGCACGAGGATGAGGTGTCCCGACGACGAGATCGGAAGGAGCTCCGTGAGGCCCTGGACGACGCCGAGGACGAACGCCTGGCCGTTCGTGAGCGCGTCCGGATCGTCCGCGACGCCCGCGAGCGTGAGGACGAGGGCGAGCCCCAGCGCCGCCCCCGCGACGCCATAGACGACCGAGCGGCGCACGGCTGGATCCTACGCATGGGGCCGGGCGACCCCGGTCCGAGGAAATCAACGCAAATTGCAGCAATCAGGTGAACGAATGCCTTGACCCGTTCAGCCCTGTCCCCTAGTGTGCCGCTTGCACCGAGCACGGAGCGCGAGTAGGTCGAAGCGCAGCTCGAAGGCTCTACGCGGAAGCGGACGGTCAGCGGGTTGTGTGGACGAAAGCGCCACCGGCTCGGTGAATTTTTTTGCGCGGGGGAACCCATGGTTCCCCCACGTGCCCCCTCCTTTTCATCCACTGGCTCAGAGCTCGTTCCGTCAGGCCTCCCGGCGGGCGGAGCCCGCCTCCGGCTCGGTCGTTGGCGGGTTCCGGCCGCGTCTTTCGAGCGATAGGATCCTCCGCAATGCACCTGCGCATGCCGAGCATCGACCCGGCGTTCGTGCCTTCTTGTGGGCCCTACGTTCTTCCTCTTCATGTGGATCGGCGCGGTCCTGCTCGACTTTCCCGGCGGCACGTCGTTCGTGCTCTCGCTCGTGATCGCGTGCGGGATCTTCCTGCTCATCCGGCGGCACGGCGCGCAGGCCTAAGCCGGCCCCCTCTCGGGGACCCGACCCCCTCGACCGACCGTCAGCTAGTTGCTGTGGCCGGAGCGCTCGTTGCTCAGTGCAGCGACGAGACGATCCGCGAAGTCGCGGCCGAGTGCGGCCTCGAGCCGGTGCAGCGCGGGCTCCCGCTCGTCCGAAGCGGGCACGTCGAGTGCGTGCACGTCGGCCAGCAGGCGCGATGACCCGGTGGTGGTGACCTTCTCGAGGGCGGCGGCTCTCATGCCCCTCCATCGACTCAGAGGCGCGGATTTACGATCCCTTACGGGAGTGAAGGGGCGCTCTTTACAACTGCAGATCGAGACGCTTCTCGTCGAAGCGAGCTGATTCGAGCTCGGCGCGGAACTCGTCGACGACTCGTAACGCATCGGCGGGAAACACGTGATCCACGACCCCCACGCGCGCGTCGTTCCAGAACGGGATGTCGACGTGCTGGCGCGTGACGAGGTTGACCGAGACCGCTGCGCACGCCGGGCAGCGCACCGCGATCCCGAGCGCCCCGTTTCCCGGGGCGACGAGCGCGAGCGCCGACGGCGTCATCGGGCGCGGTCTTCCCTCGACGAGGCAGAAGAAGCTCCAAGGCCACTCCCCCGCTCGAATTCGCGCCGCTGCGACATCGACGAGGGCGACTGCGAGGGAGTCCTCGTGCGACGTCATGAGGTTGTGAAACGAGCTCTGGGCTGCCGCCCCGAGCGGCGCCCAATCGAGGTCGTCGTGCGAGACGAGCCCGGGATGGTCCTCGCCGCAGCCGCATCCGAACACGACGCGATACACGGCCGGATGCGCCGCGCCGGGCAGGCGCTCGAGCTGGCGGAAGGACGAGAGCGGCACGCCTCCCCGCACGCCGTGTGGGCAGGCGAACGAGTACGTGCTCGTCAACGGGTCGTACACATTCTCGTTGTACCCCCGTCCCCGGACGCCGTCCCTGGCCGGACGGCCGGACCGCCCCAGCCCTAGGCTAGTACTCGATCAGCGCGTGCACGTCGTAGCCGTCGAGCTGCTCGCGGCCGCCGAGGAAGGCAAGCTCGATGACGAACAGCACGCCGACGACGACTCCTCCGAGGCTCTCCACGAGCTCGACCTTCGCATGTGCTGTGCCCCCGGTCGCGAGCACGTCGTCGAGGATGATCACGCGCCCGCCGCGCGGAAGCGCGTCGCGGTGCACCTGCAGGCTGTCGGTCCCGTACTCGAGCGCGTACGTCGCCTCGACAGTCTCCCTGGGGAGCTTCCCGGGCTTGCGTGCCGGGATGAAGCCGGCGCCGAGCTCGTACGCGAGCGCACCGCCGAAGATGAAGCCGCGCGCCTCGGCGCCGAGCACGAAGTCGGGCTCCCGCGGCCTCGCCCACTCCGCGAGCCGCCGGATCGTGTCCGCGAAGTACTCGCGGTCCGCGATCAACGGCATGAGGTCCTTGAAGATGATCCCCTCGGTCGGGAAGTCCGGGACGTCCCGGACGCGCTCGCGCAGGTCGAGGCTCATCCGGTGCGCTCGACGACCGCTCTGAGGTCGCGGACGAAGATGAGGTACGAGAGCTCCTGGGCGACGCGGGCGAGCGACTCGAGGTCCTCGAGCGCGGTCTTTCGCCGCTCGGGGTTGCGGGAGCGGAGCCCCGGCGCGACGAGCTGCTCGACGAGCGACGCCTGCCTGCCGGTCGCAGTGAGGATGGTTCGCAGGTGACGCGCGTCGATGCCGAAGCGCGCGAGCCGGGCGCAGGCCGCGGCGATGTCGGCTTCGCTCTCGCGGTAGAGCCGCTCGCCGCCTTCGACGCGCGACTGGACGACGCCGTACTCCTCGAGCTCCTTCACGAAGTCGAGCGGGACGCCCCCGCGCTCGCCCAGCTCTGCCGCGTCGATCTCCGCCTCCCGGCTCGTGAGCCCGACGCTTCGCTTCCTGGCCCGCTCCGGCGCTGCACCGGGCCCGTCGAGCGCCTCCCGGATCACGCGCAGAGGAAGGAATTCGTCGCGCTGGAGCCGCAGGATCGTCGTCAGGCGCTCCACGTCCTCCGGCGAGAACAGCCGGTAGCCGCCGCGAGTCCGGTTCGGCGTGATGAGGCCCTGGTCCTCGAGGTACCTGATCTTCGAGACGGAAATGTCCGGAAACTCCTCGCGGAGCTCCTCGCACACGGACCCGATCGTGCGCAGCCCCGGCTCGGAGCCGCCCTTCCCGCGACGTGTCGTCGTCACTGTTGTCATCGTCTGAGGAACGTCAGCCGGTACTTGCCGATCTGGACCTCGTCGTCGTCCTCGAGCGCGACCGCCTCGATGCGCTTCCGGTTGACGTAGGTGCCGTTGAGGCTTCCGAGATCGCGGATCGTGAACTCGTCCCCGTCACGCGTGATCTCCGCATGCCGCCGCGACACGGTGACATCGTCGAGGAAGATGTCGCACTCGGGCGAGCGTCCGATCAGCGTCTGCCCCTCGTTGGGCTGGAACGGCTGTCCGGTCATGCCTCCGCCCGATCTCACGACCAGCGCCGGCCCCGAGATCCCGAGCGCTCCGAGCGGCGACTCGCCCTCCTCCCCCGCCTCGTCGACGTCGAAGCTCATCGTCGTCTCCGTGCCCGTGTCGACGACGAGGAGCGCACCGCAGCGCGAGCAGTAGTTGGCGGTCTCGGGATTCTGGAAGCCGCACTCCGGGCAGTAGACGTGGCTCATTCTTCCGCGCCCGGCGACACCTTCGCGGCGAGGATCTCGCTCAGCCGCTCGACGTCGGCGAGCTGGGCCTCCCCCGCGCTCACCTGCTCGCGCAGCCGGGCGACGAGCTCGGCGCGGAGGATGTCGATGCGACCGTGCAGGACGCGGCGCCGGAAGGAGATCTCGTCCTCTTCCTTCTCGAGCTCGCGGATCATGACCCGAAGGTCGTCGTCGGTCAGCGTGGTGAGATCGGGCAGTGGTTCCACGAGTCGCCTTTCTTCGGAGTGCACTGAGTAAAGCAGCACTCGATCCCAGGGGTCAACCTCAGCTTGAGGCTTCTTCGCTGCTCGAGGTCGAATCCCTGCCGAGGACGGCTCTCACGCGGAGGGCGTACTGGACGCCGGCGACGAGCGCCAGCCCGATCCCGATCCACACGAGGACGAGCGGCCAGGTCGTGCCCTCGGCGGTGACGAGCACGAAACAGAGCGCCGCGTACAGGACCCACGTCGCGACCTTCCCGAGGAACGTGACGTCGAGCTCGAGGCCGCGCGGAGCGAGCAGCTTGTAGCCGAGGACGAGCGCGAGGTCGCGCCCGAGGACGACGAGCGCGGCGACGGCCGGGAGCCTGCCCGTCGCCCACATGAGGACGACGGCAGTGCCGATCATCACGCGGTCGGCGAGCGGGTCGGCGACCTTTCCGAAGCTGGACTCGACGTGCCAGCGGCGCGCGAGGTAGCCGTCGAGCTGGTCCGTGAGCGCCGCCGCGGCGAAGAAGACTCCGGCGGCCCAGGCAGCCCCGTCGCCGGCGTCGAGGTAGAGCCAGGCGAAGACCGGGATCGCCGCGAAGCGCAGCAGCGTGAGCGCGTTCGGGATGTGCCGGCGAGCCTCGATCCAGGTCACGCGAGAAGCCTATGCCGACCCTGGTAGCGTCGCCCCTCGTGCCCGACTCCCTCGTGCTGTCCGGGTTCGTCAACGCGCACAGCCACACGTTCCAGCGCGCGCTGCGAGCGCGTGGCGCGGGCGACGACTTCTGGGCGTGGCGCGAGGTCATGCTCGACGAGGCCGGCCGACAGACGCCGGAGCTGGTTCGCACCTCGTACGAGGCCGCCTACCGTGAGATGCGCCTGGCGGGCTACACGGCGGTCGGCGAGTTTCACTACCTCGGGCTTGCGGAGGCGACCGCCGCGGCTGAGGCCGCTGAGGCTGCCGGCATCGAGCTCACTCTGCTGCACGTCGCCTATGCGCGCGGTGGGATCGAGCGCTTCCGGCAGGAGTCCGTCGACGTGTTCCTCGCCGAGGTCGAGGAGCTGCGGAGGCACGGTATCCGGGTCGGCGTCGCCCCACACTCCGTTCGTGCTTGCCCCGCGGACTGGCTCGAGGCCGTTGCGGACTACGCGCGCGGCGAGGGCCTCCCGCTTCACGTGCACGCCGACGAGCAGCCGCGCGAGGTCGAGGAGTGCCTCGCGGAGCACGGCTGCCGCCCGATCGAGCTCCTCGGCCGCACCGGCTGCCTCGGCGACCGGACGACGGTCGTCCACGCGACGCACGCCGACGGCGCCGAGCTCGACCTGCTCGCCGCGACGGGAACGACGATCTGCGCCTGTCCGACGACGGAAGCGGACCTGGGCGACGGCTTTCTCCCGGCGGAGCGGATCCGCACACGCGCGATCCCGCTCTGCATCGGCTCCGACTCGAACGTCCGCATCGATCCGTTCGAGGAGCTGCGCGAGCTCGAGGGCATCGCGCGCCGCCAGACGGGCCGGCGAGGCGTGTTCGCAACCGACGAGCTGTACCGCTTCGGCGGCGAGCAGGGAGCGCTTTCGCTCGGGATCGAGACCTGGCCGGCGATCGAGATCGACCTCGAGCACCGCTCGCTCGCCGGGGTCGCGCCCGACGATGCGCGCGCGGCGCTCCTCGCCGGCTGCGGCGCCGATGTCGTGCTGGCATCCTGAACCGTCGTGGACGTCACCGAAGAGACATTCGAGCGCGAGGTCGTCGAGCGATCGCGCGAGACTCCCGTCGTCGTCGACTTCTGGGCCGACTGGTGCGGGCCCTGCCATGCGCTCGCGCCGGTCCTCGAGCGTGAGGTCGCGAGTCGCCCGGACCCGGTAGTCCTCACGAAGGTGGACGTCGACGCGAACCAGAGCCTTGCCTCGGAGTACGGCGTGCAGGGCATCCCGGCGGTGAAGGGCTTCCGCGACGGCAGAGTCGTCGCGGAGTTCGTCGGAGCGCAGTCCCCGGCCGCAATCTCCTCCTTCCTCGACCAGCTGCTGGCGCCGCCGCCGATCGACGGCGTGCTCGAGGAGCTCCGCTCGACCGGGGACTATCCCGACGTGCTCGCCGCGCTCGACGCGGACGACCCCGAGCGCGCGCTCGAGCTCATCCTCGACATGGTGGCCGCGGCCGTGCCCGAAGAACGCGAGCGGCTGCGCGAGATCGCCGTGGCGATCTTCGACGATCTCGGCCAGGACGACGAGCGGGCAGTCACGTATCGCCGGCGCCTTGCGACCGCCCTGTACTGACGCGTCTCCCTAGAATCGCGGCGTGGCCGACTACCGGTACCTGATCGTCGGCGGGGGGATGACCGGTGACGCGGCATGCCGCGGGATCCGCGATCACGACTCGGAGGGCACGATCGGGCTCTTCGGAGAGGAGTCGCACGAGCCCTACGCGCGGCCGCCCCTCACGAAGGCGCTTTGGAAGGGCACGCCCGAGGACTCGATCTGGCGCGGCACTCCCGACCTCGACGTGGACCTCCACCCCGGCCGCGCGATCGCGTCGCTCGATCTCGACGGTAAGACGGCCACGGACGACGCGGGCGAGACGCACTCCTACGAGAAGCTCCTGCTCGCGACCGGAGGGACGCCGAGGCGCGTCGAGGACTGGGACGACGGCGTCATCTACTACCGCACGCTCGACCACTACCGGCGCCTGCGCGAGGTGGCGGGCGACGGCGTGCGGGTGGCCGTGGTCGGCGGCGGCTTCATCGGTTCCGAGATCGCGGCGGCGCTCGCGCTGAACGGCTGCACGGTCTCGATCGTGGTCCCCGGCGCCGGGATCGGCGCGCGCCTCTACCCCGTCGAGCTCACGCGCTTCGTGAACGACTACTACCGCGAGCAGGGGGTCGACGTCATCGACGACGACACGGTCGAGTCGGTCTCGCACGCCGACGGTGGGTACCGGGTCTCGACGAAGGGCGGCCGCGAGGTCGAGTGCGACGCCGTCGTGGCCGGGCTCGGGATCGAGCCGCGGACGGACCTCGCGGAGTCCGCCGGCCTCGAGATCGACGACGGCATCGTCGTGGACGAGCTCGGGCGTGCGGGTGGACGCGAGGACGTGTTCGCCGCGGGCGACGTGGCTCGGTTCCCGACTCCCGCTCTCGGCGGCTCGAGGCGCGTCGAGCACGAGAACAACGCGAACAGCCACGGCCGCGCCGTCGGCGCGAACATGGCCGGCGCGAACGAGCCTTACCTCCACCTCCCGTTCTTCTACTCCGATCTCTTCGACCTCGGCTACGAGGCCGTCGGCGACGTCGACTCGCGCCTCGAGACCGTCGCCGAATGGGCCGAGCCGAACCGCAAAGGTGTCGTCTGCTACGTCGAGGACGGCGCTCCGCGCGGGTTCCTGCTGTGGGACGTCTGGGACAAGGTGCCCGCCGCGACCGAGCTCATCCGCGCGGGAGAGCCGGTCGACGCAGCCACGCTCCGAGGCCTCCTGGGCTGAGCCCTCACGCGGCTCGCGAGGGCGAGCGCGAGGATGTCGAAGACGACGTAGCCGCTCGCGACCCCGCTCGGCGGGTTCCCCTGCGCGAGGCCGAGCCCGGGGACGACCGACTCCCACGTCCACGTGCCGAGCGCCGTCCCGTAGATCTCGAGCGCGGCGACGACGAGGAAGACGCCGGCGTAGACGGGCCGCCGCGTGAAGCCGAGGACCGCGACCAGGAAGGCGCAGCCGATCGCGCCGGAGACGTCCGCGGCCGGCAGCACGGTGACACCGGCGGCGCCCCAGATCACGGCGCCGGCCGTCCCCGCGGCGACGAGCGCTCCCGGCCGTCCTCGCGGCAAGCGTCGCGAGCGAGAGCCCGGCGAGGTAGACGAGCCCGTGGCCGGGCGGCACGAAGGCGGGCAGGTTGTCGAGCCGGTACGCGTACAGCCCCCAGACGAGCGAGCCGACGATCTCTCCTCCCGTCGCGATCGCCACGACGAGCAGAGTCTGGACGCGAACGGCGTGGTCGTGGGCCGAGAGGAGCGCGAGCAGGAGAGCCGCCGTCAGGACCCCGAGAGCGAGCTGACCCGTCTCGCCGACGCGAGAGTCGAGCCATAGACCGCCCGAAGTCCAGACGGCGACCGCCCCGAGAACGAGAGCTGGCCGTCGCATCCACGATGCTTCGCCGGCCCGCCCTCACCGGTTCGCCCTCTGTGGTGACGAGCTCAGTCGTCGAGCACGAAGGTGACGAGCATGTTCACCTGGTACTCGGAGATCTCCCCTCCGTCGACGCGTACCGTCTGCTCCTTGATCCATGCGCTCTTGACGTTGCGGAGCGTCGAGTTGGCGCGTGCGAGCCCCGACTTGATGGCGTCCTCGAAGCTCGTCGAGGACGTCGCGCTGATCTCGGTGACCCGGGCTACGGCCATGCCTGCCTCCTTCTCTCTGGCTGAGTGGTCTGTAGAAGCCGGAGGAGTGTACGAGAGCGACGCTGACGTTTCCCGGCTTCAGGAGTTGCTTGACCGGACACTCGCTCGCGCAAACCCGCGGAGTAGCGCCTACCGTCTCAGGTCGCCGAGCGGGCGCGCGTTGACCACACGCTCACGTGGTGTCGCGGCGCGGCGTGCGGTTGCGACCGAGTACTCGAGGCTCGCGAGCCCCCCGGTCGAGTGCGCATCCGAGTTGAGCACGAGGTCCACGCCGGCCGCCAGCGCTGCGGCCGCATGACGGTCCGAGAGGTCGAGCCGATCGGGCAGGCCGTTGATCTCGAGCGCGACGCCCGTCTCCAGCGCGACCTCGAAGACCGCGTCGAGGTCGAGCGCGTTCTCCGGCCGGTGGGTGAGGAGGCGGCCCGTCGGATGGCTGAGCGCGGACGCGTGCGGGTTCCGCATCGCTTCTGTGACGATCCGCGTGAGCTCGTCCGCGCTCCGCCGCTGGCCGGCATGCAGGCTGATCTGCACCCAGTCGAGCCCGGCGAGCACGTCGTCGTCCAGGTCGAGCGTGCCGTCGGGGCGGATGTCGCACTCGATGCCGCGGAGGATGCGGAACGGCGCCAGGAGCTGGTTCGCCTCTTCGATCTCCTCGCCCTGCCGGCGCACGGCGTCCGCGTTCAGGCCGGGCACGACGGTCACTGCTTCGGTGTGGTCGCAGATAGCGAGGTACTCGTAGCCGCGGTCCCGCGCCGCCTCGCCCATCTCCAGGACGGTCGCCCTCCCGTCCGACCACGTCGTGTGGCAGTGGAGGTCGCCGCGGACGTCGTCGAGCTCGATCAGCGACGGCGGGGTGGCCGCCGGCCGTGCCTCCCTCAGCTCGGGCGGGCGCCACGTGAGCCCGAGTCGCGCGTACACGGCCTCTTCCGTCGGTTCCTCGGACAGCAGCCCCAGCGAGGCGACGTACTCGGGCGAACCTGTAGCGCGAACGAGCTCGGTGCCGAAGCTGGACGGGTGCGCCGCCACGAGCTCGATCGGCACGCCCTCGACGGTGACGCCGACGGCGCGGCGGTCCTCGCGCTCGACGACCGCGACGATGAGCGGCAGGCGAGCGAATGCGTCGAGCACCGGTGCGGGGTTTTCGTCGGCGCACACGACTGCGAGGTCGAAGGAGAGCTCGCGGTAGCGCCGCGGGTCGCCGGCCATGTGCCCTCCGAGCGCCTCGGCGATAGCCTGTGCGAGCGGCCGGCTGCGGTTGACCGTCAGACCGCGCCGCGTCCGTGGCGGCTCGGCGAGCGCGGCGAGGATCGCCGACTCCGTCTTCTTGCCGACGCCGGACACACTCGTCAGCCGCCCCTGTGCCGCGGCTGCGCGGAACTCGTCCACGCTCCGCACGCCCAGCGCCTTCCCGATCTCGAGCACGCGCCGCGAGCTGAGTCCGAGAAGTCTCCCCAGCCCGACGAGCTCGGGGTTCAGCTCGTCCTCGAGCTCGCGCAGCTCCGCGATGTCGCCCGTCTCGACGAGCTCACGGAGCCGGCGCTCGATGCCCGACCCGATCCCGCGCAGCTCACGGACGCGTCCCTCGCGGACGAGCTCGGCGACGGGCGCCGGCGTGGTGCGCACGATCTCAGCCGCGCGTCGGTAAGCGCGCGACGCGTGCGGGCTCGCGTCCGCGAGGTCGAGCAGCGCCGAGTACGACAGCAACCGGTCGGCGATCGCATCGTTCGTCGGTCCCATCGAGAGCAAGCATTCCCGACGAGGCGCTTGGGCGGGTCCGAAGGCCCGCCTACGCGATGGGAGGAGTAGATCGCCGCCCGCCCGGGAACCGAGCGAGCTCGACACTCACAGCAAGAGTTCCTGCAGCTGCGTCCCGATGAGCGGGGCGCCGTGCGTGTAGTTCGTGTGGTGCGCGAGCTGCTTGCCGGGCCCGATCAGCCGCTCGATGTTCAGCGCGACGTGGACATGCGGACCGCCACCGATGTTGTGGTCGAGGACGATGCCCATCGTCTCGCCCTTCCGGAACTTCGTCCCGACGGACGGTGCCGTCACGAGATGACCGAACCAGTACCGGAGGCCCGACCTACCCGTGGCGAAAAACGCGTCGCCCGGGTTGGAGCTCGAGGCACGCGTCACCCTCAGAGCCTCCGGCGCGATGACCTTGCGCCCGGCCACGAACGCGTCGTCGAACGCCGGGAAGCGCGGGATGCCGCTCGTTGCATGTGTGCAGTCCTGCTCCAGGATCGACTTGCCACCCCTCCAGACCGGACCGAGCCTTGGGACCCCTGGAATCCCTGGAACCGGTGTCGCAGCTGCCGCAGCTGTCGTTGCTGCTTCCGGGTTGAGGTCCTCCGCGAGTGCGTCGAGCCTCTGCATCGCACGACGCCAGTGTCCACCTGTTTGGCCGGCGGTCCCGTAGCCCCTGTCCGTCTTCCGCAGCTCCTTGAGCGCGTACTCGAGCAGCTCCAAACGCTGGGCGTCAGTCATCAACCCACCCCCTTGTGCTGATGACCACGAGAATATCCCTTACGTGGACATCGGTCTACGACCGATTCGCCGTCCTCAGAAAACTCACCTCGCCGGGGACTCCACAGAGGAGGCTCGAAGCTGAATCCGCGCGATTTCCAGGCTCTTCGATCGGGGCGCCGAGATTCGAACTCGGGACCTCTAGTCCCCAGCGTTGTCCAGCCGTCACTACGCAAGACGACGGACGACGACTATCGCGCTCAACCAAGCCGAATCCTGACGGCGCCGAGCATCGGAGCCGCATCGTGACGCCGGTCGGTTTCGAGACGTTATGGCCACAAGCTGGCCGCGGCGCTCGAGCGGCGGTTAGTCGATTTGAGGCCAACGAGCCTCGAGGACGCGTCTAACGTGCGTGAACGCATCCAGCATGGGGCGACCGGCTAGATGCTCGTCATAGAACCTGTCGCTCCGCTCGTTTCGTCCGCCCGGGCCACGATGTGAGGTGAGCTTATCGAGTGCCCTCAGTGTGTCGCGGGTACGTTCGCGGCGACTCTATTCCGATGACTTGCTGCGACGCGCCCTAGCCGCATCGCGCTCGTTCGAGATCTCGCGGTCGATTCCGTCTGCGCGGCGCATCGCGTCGTGCACCGCGTCCCAGTGCCGTGAGACCTCTTCCAGGGCACGGGCCGTGGTCAGTGCGGCTTCCTCAAGTTGCGCGTTCACTCTCTCGACCTCGGCCAGGCGCTGCTCGAGGTCGCGCCACTTTTCCCCGAGCTTGCTCAGCTCCTCGGCGACTACCTCGTAGTCATCCATGTCTGGGCATGATCCGCCGATGCCAACCGATCGTCAAACTCGGCTTGGTCGCCGCGGTGCCGGCGACCTGGGCGGACGTGTCGCGAAGATTCCGGACCGGACGAGAAGGAAAGGCTCGCTATTTGCGCGCTGCGCACCTTGAGCCCGCTTCGCTTTGCCGTCGCGCGGAGTAGGGTTGTGTGAATCGCTACAGACTCAAGTGTCTGAATGCGAAGGACTCGCTCCCCGTTTTCGGGGTCCTCCAGATAGCAGCCGCCCGCGAAGCCGACTTCCCCTGCCCCCGCGGTTTCGCGCGGCGGCTGTGCCGACCTTCTACCGCAGAGATTAGGCCAAACCCTCGCCCCCCGGACCGTTCTTGCTCACGGCGCCATGCGCCGCTCCCTGCCTTCGTGTGATCGAGGTGGACTTGCGGATCAGGCAAGCGCTGACGATGCGAAAGCACATCCACATGCGTTATCCGCACGCCTCGTCTGAGTGCGCGACGCACTTTTGAACTACTACTGGTTGTGTCGCGGCGACCTTTTTAGATACTCCTGGTGCAAAGCGAGCTAGGGGGAGCAGAGGCGTAAGGCGCTTATTGCGGCGGGTATCTTTGGCGTGCTGTCTGCAGCTGCAGGCACAGCAAGTGCCGCTCCGACGCGGCGATCGTGCAACGGTGTGTTCTCTTCGTCGACAGCCGGCGATCCCAGACACGTAGCCGAGGCTGCTCACTTCGTGAAGGACTTGAGCGAGACCTTCGGCGTGCCGCCAGGAGCATTCACAAGCGCGGGCGCACACGCGCATGGCACAACACTCGCTGAGTGCGGCGGCTAGAAGGGCCGCGTTGCCCAGATGACCAAAAGAGACGCATCCGGTATGGGCTAGAACAGGTAGAGCGGTGCGGCTTCCCGTCCTCGGCTTAGTTCGTCGGCCCGTCAGACCGACTGTCGAGCGTGTCACTGACCTCGCCTGCGACTCCTACCTTCTCGACGACCCAGTACCGCTCGTGGCGCTGGATAGTCTGCTCGACCTCGCTGATGACATGGTCGTCGCTCGGCGCGACGAGAAAGTGCGTTGGTTCGGATCGAACTGCCTCGTACTCGGCCACCGTCAGATGAACGGGGATGGTGCAGTCGGTTCGTGCGCATTCGCAGATCCAGTCCGCGAACGGTGGGTTTACCCATACATGCGCGGCGTTGCTCGGCTCGATGCGCTCGTTGATCTCGCGAAAGTGACTTTCGTTCCGGGCAAGCCGCTCCTGCCCAAGTTCGATGCTCATGCCTACCTCACGGTCCCGACTTCGCTCGTGATAGGTCCGGATGAGCCGGGGATTGGCCTCCGAACACGCGACCGTCGGGTCGTGGGCGGAGGGTGCCAGTTGGCCGTGCCGCGACTTCCTCGAGCGTATCGCAACCGCTTGGCCACGGGCGGCGCTGCGGTGCCGAGAGCGGTGCCTCGCGGAAGGGCTCGGCGCGACTTCGGACGCAGTGCACGTTTAGCACCTCAGAGCGTAGGTACCGGTCAGGTACCTACAAGCTCCGCCTTTCGCCGTGCCGATGACGTGACATTGCGCCAGGTCGAGCAGAAGGAGGAGGCGGTGGCGGCCTCAGAGTCATTCACCATCCGCTTTCCCACCGGCGCATGGGAGATGCGTGTGACCACGCACGTGCCGGCAGCCGGGGACGTACTTGTACGACAGGGCACCGCCTGGACGGTCATTGAGGTGAGCGGCACGCCGGGGGCCAGGGTGGTAACGGTCGAACGTTCGGCCGACGTAGCAGCTGTAACGCCCCATCGCACGGAGCAGTTCAGAGGCGAACCTTCGACCGATCTTGATGGGCATCGCTAGAGCGAGGTTCGCTGGCAGAGTCGGCTCCGTTCGTCAGCGCCTCACCAACTCGCCGTCGACGTAGTGTGGCCTCGCAGCCGGAACTGAGTGAATGACCAGAACCTGCCGCGCCGGGGCCGGGACGGGCGGCTCGCGACGAGGCGAGGCGGCCCCACGGTAGCCCGCCCTGTAGCGACCGCTGACGCCTGCAACGCCGCGTAGCGCACCGAGCTCGACAGCGGCATCCCCGACAACTCCGCCGCCGCCGCGACCTGCCCGCGCTCACCCTCCGAAAGCCGCAACGCGAGAACTTCCCGCGTATTACGCGTTCTCCCCGTGCCTTCGGAGTTGCCGCTCGGATTTGGCTCAATCATGCGGCCTGTAGCGATTAACTCGCGAAAAACTGGCACGAACACTCAGTCGGGGCGCCGAGATTCGAACTCGGGACCTCTCAGTCCCCCAGACTAGCGCGCTAACCAGGCTGCGCCACGCCCCGTGGCAGGGCACACCTTAGCCGCTGTCAGGCGTTGCGACGGAAGAGGATGAAGCCGAGCGGGAAGACGGCTGCGAGCGTGATCCAAGGCATCAGCGCGCGGCGGCGGCCTTCGTGCTCGCGGTCGATGGTCGGGCCGGTGCCGATGAGGTCGCCGACGACCTGCGGCAGGGACCCCGCCTCGCTCTCCTGGACGATCCGAGCGTCGTCCGCGAGCGTACGGTCGGCGGTGACGGCGTACGCCGTGCGCCACGCGTGCGTCCAGTAGCGGTCGAAGAGGACCTCGGCCGCCTCCTGCGATCCCTGGCGGGCGAGGACGATCAGCTCGGTGTCGGGACGACGTCGCACGTCTGTTCTCTACTACGGCCGTCAGCCGCGGAAGTTATCCCGGGCACGACCGACAGGCGAGATCAGGCGAGTCGCTTGTACAGCCGGTCGATGAGCTCGGGCATCTGCTCGAGCTTGTCGGTGATCACGCGAATCCTGTACTCGCGGAAGTGCTCCGCTTCGACGCCGAGCCCTTTCGCGATCCGCGCGATGACGTCGTTCGAGGGCACCGGGCGGTTCCCGTGGACGATGTGGTTCAGGTACCCGGCGGAGAGGCTCGCCTTGTCGGCGAGACCCCGGTACGTCGTCCCGGTCTCGGCCATCAACCGCTCGATCGTGGGCCCGAACGACTCGTCGCTGTATTTCCGGCGCTTGGCCATCAGCGGTCCGTTACCCATTTCAGCACGTCTGACACCGCCATGCGCTCGTCGACCGTCCCATCGCGGCTCCGCGCGTCGACCATTCCGTCCTCGAGCGTCTTCCGCCCGACGATGACGCGCGTGGGGATTCCGATCAGGTCGGCGTCCGCGAACTTCTCTCCCGGGCGCTCGTCGCGGTCGTCGAGGAGGACGTCGAGCCCGGCCTCCTCCAGGCTGGCAGCGAGCTCTTGCGCGCGCCCGAGGATCTCCTCCGAGCCCGCATCGAGCGACAGCACGTGGACGTCGTACGGCGCGATCGAGGCCGGCCAGACGATCCCGTTCTCGTCGTGATACTGCTCGACGACGGCGGCGAGCGTACGGGCGGGACCGATCCCGTAGCTGCCCATCACGACCGGCTTCTCCGTCCCGTCCTCGTCGAGGAACGTCGCACCGAGCGCGTCCGAGTGGAACGTCTCCAGCTTGAAGATGTGCCCGACCTCGATCGCGGGCTGGACGACGAGCGTCCCGCCGCAGACGGGGCACGCGTCGCCTGCGACCGCCTGCCGGATGTCGGCGAAGACGGGCTCGTAGTCCCTCCCCGCCTCGACTCCCCGGACGTGCCAGCCGTCGCGGTTCGCGCCGGCGACGAACTGTCCCTCGCGCAGCGTCTCGTCCGCGATCACCTCGACCGTGGCGCCGATCGGGCCGATCGACCCGCCGCCTGCGCCGAACGTGTCCCGGATCTCGTCCTCGGTTGCCGGGCGGAAGGACGCTTGGAAAACGGTGGTCAGCTTCTCCTCGCTCAGGCGATCGTCCCCGCGCACGAGGGCGAGGACGAGACGATCGCCGACGACGACCGGCATCGCCTTCGAGGTCGCCGCAGGGTCGATGCCGAGGAGCTCCGCGAGCGCGTCGATCGTCGCCACGCCAGGAGTCTCGATCTCCTCCGGCGCGGCCAGTCGCTCGGGGAAGTCGGGCGCCCGCGGCGTCCCGCGCGCAGCCTCGATGTCGGCGAAGTAGTCGCCGTTCTCGCAGCGCATCAGCTCGTTCTCGCCGGAGCCGGTGGGCGCGAGGAAGCCGGAGGAGTCCTTCCCGCCCATGATCCCGGACTCGGCCTCGACCTGGAACGTCTCGAGGCCGCAGCGCTCGAAGATCCGCGCGTACGTCTTCGCGTGGCGCTGGAAGCTGACCTCGAGCCCGGCCTCGTCGCGGTCGAACGAGTACGAGTCCTTCATGATGAACTCGCGCACGCGCAGGAGCCCTCCGCGCGGCCGCGGCTCGTCGCGGTCCTTGACGCTGAAGTGGTACCAGAGCTGCGGCAGCTCCTTGTACGACTGGATCTCCCGCGCGTGGAAGGTCATCGTCTCTTCGTGCGTGAATCCGAGGATGAACGGCCGCCCGTTGCGGTCGGTGAGCTTGAACACCTCCGGGATCACGATGCGCCCGGTCTTCTCCCAGAGCTCAGCGGGCGTGAGCACGGGGCAGAGCATCTCCTGTGCCCCTAGCGCGTCGATCTCCTCGCGGATGATCCGGACGATCTTCTGGTGCACCCGCCAGCCGAGCGGGAGGAACGTCCACAGTCCGGCGCTCACCTGCCGGATGTAGCCACCCCGGACGAGCAGCTTGTGCGAGGCCGCGTCCGCGTCCCCCGGCGCCTCGCGCAGGGTCGGGATGAACAGCCTGGACTGCCGCGCGACCATGACCGGGGAGGTTAGAGAATCGACGACACGGACTCGGCGCCCGGCGTCGAGCCGGGCGCCTTCGTCTCGCTGAGCGTCACAGCCGCTTGCACTGGTCCTCTTTGTTGCCTCCCACTCGGTTTCCGCCGCCGGTCGGCTTCTTCCGGTTCTCCTTGCACTGGAGGTTGCCGTTCACGCGGTTCGACGAGACGACGATCGCGCCGCGGTTTTCGAAGTATGTTCCCCCTCGAGCTGTCGGCCGACTAGATCTCGATCGCGATCGCCGAGTCGCACTGATCCTCGGTCGCTTCTCAACCATCGCCGACGCGCATGAGGGGACGCTGAGGCAGGCACGAGAGCCCGCTCACGAAGGGCGGTTGGACTAGCTCAGTCGAGGGGAACGAGGCTCGCTTCGGCCATCGCGAGCGCCGCGGGCTTCGCCATCTTCAGCCGCTGGGGGCGCTTCATGCCGTCCTCGAGCCAGCGGTCGATCTCGTGGAAGAGCTCGTCGATGAGTGCGTCCGACGGCACCTTTCGGAGAACGAGCCCGTGCGCGTAGATGAAGCCGACGTCGCGACCGCCGGCGATTCCGAAGTCCGCGTCCCCCGCCTCGCCCGGCCCGTTCACCGCACAGCCCATCACGGCCACCTCGAAGGCCTGCGGGTACGCGCGGAGGCGCTCCTCGACGACGCGGGCGAGGCTCTCGACGCCGACGTTGTCGCGGCCGCAGGACGGGCAGGCGATCATCACCGGCCCTCGCTCGCGGAGCCCGAGGGCCTTCAGGATCTCCCACGCGACCTCGACCTCCTTCACCGGGTCGGCGGTCAGCGACACGCGCAGCGTGTCGCCGATGCCGTCGGCGAGAAGCGAGCCGATGCCGACGGCGCTCTTGATCGCGCCCGCGAACTCGGTCCCCGCCTCCGTCACGCCGAGGTGCAGCGGGTACGGCACCTTCGCCGAGAGCATCCGGTACGCGCGGATCATCGTCGGGACGTGCGTCGCCTTGACCGAGATCTTGAAGTCGTGGTACTCGAGCCGCTCCAGGAGCTCGACCTCTTCGAGCGCCGCCGCGACGAGCGCCTCGGCCTGGTCCTGCTGCGCGAGCTCCTGCAAGTGCTTCGGGAGCGAGCCGCTGTTGGCGCCGATCCGCATCGGGATCCCGGCTTTCTTTGCAGCCTTCACAACCTGCTCTACCTTGTCCGGCCCGCCGATGTTCCCGGGGTTGATCCGCACGGCCGCGACACCTGCGTCGATCGCTTTCAGCGCGAGCGAGGCGTTGAAGTGGATGTCCGCGATCACCGGAATCGGCGACAGGCGAACGAGAAGAGGCAGCGCGGCCGCGTCCTCGTTCTTCGGCACCGCGACCCGGACGATCTCGCACCCGGCCGACGCGAGGGCCGCGATCTGCGCGGTCGTTGCAGCGACGTCGTGCGTCTTCGTCAGCGTCATCGACTGGATGACGACCGGCGCGCCGCCGCCGACGGGCACGTTCCCGACCTTGATCTGAACGTCGCTGGCCACGACGAGAGTGTAGGGCGAGGCTTGCCTCGCCCTCCCCTACGACAGGCGGCCGATGTCGTTCGTGAGCCCGACGAAGAACAGGAGCAGGACGACGGCGAGCCCGACGACCGAGACGCGCTCGTAGATCTCGCGCTTCAGGAACCGCCCGCGGGCTCCCTCGATCAGCGCGAAGAGGATGTGGCCGCCGTCGAGCGGCAGCAGCGGGAGCAGATTCAAGAGCGCGAGGGAAAGCGAGATGAGCCCGAGCACCCACAGGTAGTTCTCGAACCCGCGCTCGACGGCGTCGGACGAGGCCTGCGTGATGCCGATCGGGCTCGACACGTTCTCGTGCCCCTCCCCGGTCACGAGCCTCCCGAGTGAGAGGACGATCTCCCTCGTGATGATCCCGGTGACCTCGAACGACCGGCCGATCGATTCGACCAGCCCCAGGCTCTCGCCTCGGAGGCCGAAGCCCAGCCTGTAACCCGCGTCCGTCTCCACTGCCTGCACCGGGCCGAGCCGGAGCTCCTCGCCGTTCCTCACGACGAGGACGGTCAGCGGGCTGCCCTCGGACTCGGCGATGACGTCCGGGATGTCGTCGGGCTGCACCCGGTTGCCGTTGATCGCCACGATGCGGTCGCCGGGCGCGAGGCCAATCTGAGAGGCGGGAGCAGCAACCCCTTGCTCGAGCTCCGGCGCGACGGAGTCGACCGTCGCGGTCGCCTTTCCGCCGATGGTCATGAACAGGATCGCGAAGAGGACGATCGCGAGTGCCACGTTGGCGGCGGGGCCGGCGGCGATCGCCACGATTCGCTTCCAGATGGGCGCCTTCCAGTACGCGTCCGAACCGACCGCGTCGCGAAGCTCCGTCAGCCCCTTCGCGACGGACGCCGAGGCGGCCGGCGAGAGAGCCTTCCCCGCGATCGCCTGCTCGAAGTCGTCGAGCGCCGGGCCGACCGTGTCGAACTGGCCGCTCTCGAGCGTGTGCTTGAGGCGCTCGTAGGGACCCGCGAGCGCCGGTGCCTCCTCGACGGCTCGCCCGAACCGGCGCTCGGCGTCGTGCGGCACCGGGCGATGCATGCCCGGGATGGTCACGAAGCCCCCGAGCGGGATCGCGCCGACGGCGTACTCGATGTTGTTCCTCGTCGTCTTCGCGATCGCGGGCGGGAAGCCGACGTAGAACCGGCGCGGCCTGAGCCCGACTGCGAGTGAGGCGAAGAAGTGCCCCGACTCGTGCACGAGGATCAGGAACGCGAGGCCGAGAATCGCGATGGCGATGCTCATGCGCGGACTCCTCCGGCGAGACGGCGCGCGTCGGCGTCTGCCTCGACGAGCTCCGGGAGATCGCGTGCCGGCGACCCGTCGACGCGCTCGAGGGCGTCCTCGACGACCTGCGCGATCTCGAGGAAGCCGATCCGGTCCTCGAGGAACGCGGCCACGGCCACCTCGTTGGCGGCGTTGAACGCACACGGGTACGTGCCGCCGCGCTCGCCTGCCTCCCGGGCGAGGGTGAGGAGCGGGAAGCGCTCGTGGTCCGGGGACTCGAACTCGAGGGTCAGACCCGCGAGCTCGAGCTGCGGGACCGCAGTCGGGCGCCGGTCCGGATAGCCGAGCGCGAAGGAGATCGGGACGCGCATGTCCGGGTGTCCGAGATGCGCGAGGGCCGCCCCGTCGCGGAAGCGCACGACGCCGTGGACGACGGAGCTCGGGTGCACCACTACTTCGATCTTGGGATACGGAAGGCCGAAAAGGAAGTGCGCTTCGATCAGCTCGAGGCCCTTGTTCGCGAGCGTCGCCGAGTCGATCGTGATCTTCGGCCCCATCGACCAGGTCGGGTGCGCCAACGCTTCCTCCACAGTCACTGATTCGAGGTCGGCCAGGGAACGGTTTCGGAAGGGGCCGCCGGAGGCCGTAAGTACGAGCGAGTCGACGGTCTCGGCGGCGCGTCCCTCGAGGCACTGGAAGACGGCGGAGTGCTCGCTGTCGACGGGGAGCAGCGCGCCTCCTCCCCGCTTCCAGGCTTCGAGCGCGAGGTCGCCGGCCGCGACGAGGCTCTCCTTGTTTGCGAGCGCCAGGGTCACGCCCCGCTCGAGCGCCCACAGAGTTGCTCCGACACCTGCGAAGCCGACGACCGCGTTCAGGACGAGGGCGGGCTCGGACGCGTCGAGGAGCTCGGTCAGGTCGCCGCCGACCTGGACATGCTCGACGCCGTGCCCGGCTGCGAGGTCGTCGAGCGGCTGCGACCCGGACGCGAGCGCGCAGATCTCCAGATCCGGATGCTCCGAGACGATCTCGAGCGCCTGTCTCCCGATGGAGCCGGTGGCCCCGAGCAGCGCGATCCGCCTGACGCCGGTGGCCACGGGGGAAGGCTAACGCGCGCGATGTTCAGAACGCGCTATAGCCTCGCTCGATCGAACGCTCCCACCACCGCTACGGCGACGACCCGAGCCAGGTCTGCGAGCTGTCTCTCCCGGGCGGCACCGGGCGGCACGCGGTCGTCGTGGTGGTGCACGGCGGCTACTGGAAGGCCGCCTACGACCGCTCGCTGATGCACGGGCTGTGCGCGGATCTCGCGGCACACGGGCTCGCCGCCTGGAACCTCGAGTACCGGCGCGTCGGAAACGGCGGCGGGTGGCCGGAGACGTTCCTCGACGTCGCGGCCGGGGTCGATCTCCTCGCAGCCCTCGACGCCCCTCTCGACCTCGAACGGGTCGGCGTGGTCGGGCACAGCGCCGGTGGGCACCTCGCGCTGTGGGCCGCGGCGCGGCACCGGCTGCCGGCGGACGCCCCGGGCGCGAAGCCCGTGGTTCGGCCGCGCGCCGTCGTCTCCCAAGCCGGAGTTGCCGATCTTCGGCTCGCGGCCGTCACGCCGCCTTCGGACGCGCCGACACGAGCGCTGCTCGGCGAGTCCGACGTGTTCGCCCTCGCCTCGCCGTGCGAGCTCGTGCCGCTCGGCGTCGACCAGCTCGTGCTGCACGGCGAGCGCGACACGACCGTCGCTCTCGAGATCTCGCGCGCGTACGCCGATGCGGCAGCCGCCGCGGGCGACCCGTGCGCGCTGCGAATCCTTCCGCGAGCAGGTCACTTCGAGCACATCGATCCGTCCAGCGAGGAGTGGAGGATCGCGAGGGACTGGCTGAGCGACCGCCTTGCGGTCAGCTCACCGCCAGGATGACGTAGTACGCCGCCGGGCCGGCCCAGAGGAGCGCGTCGAGCCGGTCGAGCATCCCGCCGTGGCCGCCGAGCAGGCGTCCCGAGTCCTTGACGCCGAAGTCGCGCTTCACCGCGGACTCGAACAGGTCGCCGAAGACGGAGGCGATGGTCACGACCGCGCCCAGCAGGAGCATCTCGGGGATCGTGAGGAAGTCGTCGCGATCCCTGTACAGGATCAGGAACGAGGCCGCCATACCCGCGAGCAGCCCTGCCACGAGCCCCTCCCACGTCTTACCGGGAGAGATCGAAGGGGCAAGCTTGCGCCTCCCGAGCGCCCGGCCGACGAAGTACGCGGCCGTGTCTGCCGCGAACACGGTGAACATGACCGCGATCAGCGCCCAGAAGCCGTGGTCGGGGACGTCACGCACGAGCAACAGCAACCCGAGGCCGCCGCCGATCCAGACGACCCCGAGCAACGTGACCCCGAACGTCGCGGTCGCGGAGGTGCGGATGTCGCTGAGGCCGTAGAGGACGAACGACAGAAAGAGCGTGAACAGGATCCCCCCGACCATCCATGTGACGCCGCCGAGCTCGACGCCGAGGAGCGCAAGCATGAACCCGAGGTAGCCGGCGAGGACGAGCGGACGAAGCTCCTTCCCCATCACGTACAGCTCGTGGAGCGCGATGAGACCGCCGAGCAGCGTGAGCGCCCACAGCCACCAGCCGCCGAGGTAGACGACGCCTATCACCGCCGGCAGGAGGACGGCGACGACGAGCAACCGGGAAGTCAGCGAGCTCACGACGCGCCCACCACCAGGTTGGGTGAACCTCCCGGTTCCCCCAAACCCCCTCCCTTGGTCCGCTTCGCGGACACTCCGCTTCGCGTCGGACTCATCTCGCGCCGAACCTGCGCCCGCGGCGCGCGTACTCGTCGATGGCGCTCCGCAGCCCGTCCTCGCCGAAGTCGGGCCAGAGCGTGTCCGTGAACACGAGCTCGGCGTAGGCGGACTGCCACAGGAAGAAGTTCGACAGACGCTGCTCCCCCGAGGTCCTGATTACGAGGTCCGGATCGGGGAGCTCGGGCGCAAAGAGCCGCTCGGCCAGGGCCGCTTCGGACACGTCCTCGGGTCTGACCCCGTCCTCCACCAGCAGCCGCGCGGCCTCCACGAGCTCGGCCCTGCTTCCGTAGTCGAATGCGATCCACAGGTGTAGGCGGTCGTTGCCGGCGGTCTCGGCCTCGAGCGTCGCCATCTTCTCGCGAAGCCCGTCCGGAATTCGGTCGCGGCGGCCGAGGAAGCGCGTCCGCACGCCCTGGCGCGCGAGGTCCGGGAGCTCCCGGTCGATCGTCTCGTCCATCAGCTCGAGGATCGACTCGACCTCGTCCGGAGGCCGCGCCCAGTTCTCGGTCGAGAACGCGTACACGGCGAGCGAGCGGATGCCGAGGTCGATCGCCGCCTCGACGGTGCGGCGAAGGGCCCGAGCGCCCTCTCGGTGCCCATCGGCGACGGGCAGGCCGCGAGACGCGGCCCAGCGCCCGTTCCCGTCCATGATGATCGCGACGCTTCTCGCCGCAGCGGGGTCGTCGCCCTCGGGGCTCACACCTCCATGATCTCCGACTCCTTGACCTTCAGGAGATCGTCGATCGCCTTCGTGTGCTCGTCGGTGACCTTCTGCACCTGCTGCTCCGCGCGCCGCTCCTCGTCGTCGCCGACGTCGCCGTTCGTGACGAGCTCGCGCAAATGCTGGAGCACGTCGCGCCGGACATTCCGGATGGCGACCTTCCCGTCCTCGGCGACGCGGCGGACGACCTTCACGAGCTCCTTCCGCCGCTCTTCGGTCAGCTGCGGGATCGGGAGGCGGATGATCTTGCCGTCGTTCGAGGGCGTGAGGCCGAGGTCGGACTCCTGGATCGCGCGCTCGATCGACTTCATCGCGCCCGGGTCGAACGGCTGCACCGTGAGCAGGCGAGCCTCGGGCGCGCCGATCGAGGCGAGGCTCTTGAGCGGCGTCGGCGTGCCGTAGTAGTCGATCGAGATGCGGTCGAGGAGGGCCGGAGACGCACGTCCCGTGCGGATCGAGTTGAACTCGTTGTGCGTCGCCTCGATCGACCTGTCCATGCGCCTCTTCGCGTCGGCGAGGAAGTCCTCGATCGCAGCCATGCGGCCTCCTTCGTCAGTCGTCCGGGTCGGTTGAGTCCGGGGTCGTGATGATCGTGCCGACCCGCTCGCCGGCGGCGACCCGCCGGATGTTCCCCTCGGCCAGCTCGAAGACGTGGATCGGCAGGCGGTTGTCCATGCAGAGCGAGAGCGCCGTCGTGTCCATGACCTTCAGCCCGCGCTCGATCGCCTCGAGGTGGGTCAGCTCCGGGATGAACCGTGCGTCCGGGTTCTCGTTCGGGTCCTCGTCGTAGACGCCCTGGACCGAGTTCTTCGCCATCATGATCGCCTCCGCCCCGATCTCGAGCGCGCGGAGCGCCGCGGCCGTGTCGGTCGTGAAGAACGGGTTCCCGGTGCCGGCCGCGAAGATGACGACGCGCCCTTTCTCGAGGTGCCGGATCGCGCGGCGGCGGATGTACGGCTCGGCGACCTCGGAGACCGCGATCGCCGACTGCACGCGCGTGTCGACCCCGAGTCGCTCGAACGTGTCCTGGAGCGTCAGGGCGTTCAGCAGCGTGGCCAGCATCCCCGCGTAGTCGGCGGTCGCCCGGTCCATGCCCTCGGACGCGGCCGCCATCCCGCGGTAGATGTTCCCGGCGCCGACCACGACCGCGAGGTCGGTGCCCGCCTCGCGCACGGCGCGTACCTCCTCGCCGACCGCGGCGACCACCTCCGGGTCGATGCCGTATCGACGCTCGCCGAGGAGCGCCTCCCCGGAGAGCTTCAGGAGCGTTCGCCGGAACGCGGTCGGCGCCTCGGTCGAGGCCGTGCGCGCTGGTTCCTCGGAGCGGACCGTCACGACCCTGCGACGGAGACTCTGACGAAGCGGACGACCGCTGCACCCTCTGCCTCGAGCGCCTTCGCAACCGTCTGCGAGGCGTCGTGGATCCACGCCTGATCGGCCAGAACGCCGCCGGGAGTGGCCGCGAAGAAGCGCTTGGCGAGCATGCCGTCGACGATCTTCTCACGCGCGGCCTCGGGCTTGGACTGGACCTCGTCCGAGTTTGCGAAGATCGCGCGTTCCGCCTCGACGGTCTCGGCCGGGACATCATCGCGTGTCCCCCACTCCGGCGACGCGAACGAGATGTGCATCGCGACCTGCCGCGCGAGCTCGGGCGTGCCGCCCTGGAGCTCGACGAGGACGCCGATCTTGTTCGCGGGCGGGTGCGCGTAGCCGCCGAGAGCGTTCCCCTCGGGCGCCTCGAACCGCGTCGGGCTCACGAGCACGATGTTCTCGCCGAGCTTCGCGACGAGCTCGATGCGCTCGTCCTCGAAGCGCTCGGCGGCCTCGGGGCCCTCCGCGTGCACCGCCTTCAGCACCCGGTGGCCGAAGCTTTCGAACTCCTCGTTCTTCGCCACGAAGTCGGTCTCGCAGCCGATGCCGAGGATGGAGCCGACCTGGCCGTCGAGGATGTACCCGACGAGGCCCTCGCTCGTCGTACGGCCCTCTCGCTTGCCCGCGGACGCGAGGCCGCGTTCTCGCAGCAGCGTCCGGGCTGCCTCGAGGTCGCCGTCCGTCTCCTCGAGCGCGCGCTTGCAGTCCATCATCCCCGCGCCCGTCGCGTCGCGTAGTTCCTTGACGAGGGAAGCGCTGATCGTCGTGCTCACTGGGTCTCACTCCCTTCGGCCGTGGCGCTGGCGGGAGCAAGCTCGGGCTTCGCCTCGGGCTCGCGGGTCTCCGAGGTCTCAGCGGAATCTGCGGGGGCGTCCTCCGCGGGAGCGGGCGCCGCCTCGGGCTCCTGTGCCGCAGCCATCTCGGCGGGCGTCACCTGAGCCTGGCCGGCGGCGATTCCGTCCGCGACCACTTTCGTGACGAGGTTTGCCGATCGGATCGCGTCGTCGTTGCCGGGGATCACGAAGTCGACCTCGTCGGGATCGGCGTTCGTGTCGACGAGCCCGATGATCGGGACGCCGAGCCTCCGGGCCTCGCGTACCGCGAGCTGCTCCTTCTTCAGGTCGACGACGAACACCGCGTCGGGCTGCCGCTTCATGTCCGCGACGCCGCCGAGGTTCGCCTCGAGCTTCTCGAGCTCGCTCGTCAGCGCGATCCGCTCCTTCGGCGGGAGCAGATCGAGCTGGCCCTCCGTCTGGAGCCGGCGCAGGTCGTGCAGGTAGGCGATTCGCTCGGAGATCGTCCGCCAGTTCGTGAGCAGGCCGCCGAGCCAGCGGTGGTTGACGTACGGCATGGAGACGCGCGTCGCGTGCTCCTGCACGGCGTCCTGCGCCTGCTTCTTCGTGCCGACGAAGAGCATCGTGCCGCGCCGCTCGGCGAGGTTCCGCGCGAAGTCGTGCGCCTCCTCCATGAGCTCGAGCGTCTTCGTGAGGTCGATGATGTACTGGCCGCGGCGCTCGGAGAAGATGTAGCGGCGCATCTTCGGGTTCCAGCGTCGCGTCTGGTGGCCGAAGTGGACGCCGGCCTCCAGCAGCTCTCGCATGGTCACGACTGACACGTGATCAGCCCCTTTCTGTCGGTTTTCGTGTGTACTGCGCCGGCGGGCCGGGCGGAACCGCGCTCAGAGCGACGGCACCCCCGCCTCGGCTGGTCGCCGGGTCGGTGGTCACGAGACGGCGGACAGTCTAGCTGGCGCTTCTCGACCTGACGACGAACTCGCGCATGCGCTCGAGGACCCCCGCGAGCAGGCGAGCCGACTCGGCTGGGTCGTCCGCGAGCTCGAGCCCGTGGTGCGCGCCTTCGATGACCGCGATCTCGAGGTTCGGCCCGCCGAGCCGCTCGACCACGCCGGCGTCGAAGGCAGTGTCGCCGGTTCCGCCCACGACGAAGGCGGGCGAGCGGAGCCCTTCGAGCGCCGCCGCGACGTTCGGCAGCGTGAGGAGCGGCGCGATCCAGATCGTCGGAACGGCGCGACTCTCCCAGTCGGCGCGGGAGACGATGCCCGACAGCGCGATCGTGCCGAGCGAGCGGCCGACGAGGGCTGCGAGCGAGCGCTCCTCCGTCGCCGCGACGAGGGCGGCATCGGCGTTCGCCGCGATCCAGGCGTCGATCTGGTCGCGTGGCATCGGCCCCGCGTCCCACCACACCTCCAACACCGCGAGGCCCTCGGCCCGGAGCAGCGAGCGCGTGTAGCTCAGGTCGGGACGCGCGGGACTGCCGCCGAGCCTGCCGCCCTCGGCCACCGCCCCCGGGAAGACCACTGCGACGGGCTCGTCGCCGTCCGCGTGCAGGACGCACGCAAGTGGGTCGCCGCGATGGCCGGCGATCTCGAACGTGACCGGTCGCGGAGGAGGCATCAGCCCTGCTCGCGCGCGCGCGCGAGTGCGGCTTCGAGGTCGGCCGGGAGGGGCGACTCGAGGTCGACCTCGGCGCCCGTGACCGGGTGCTGAAATCGCAGCCCGTACGCGTGTAAGAACTGCCGGTTGAGCCCGAGGTCGCCGCGGACACCGTAGTGGGCGTCCCCCGAGACCGGCAGGTCGATCGCCGCGAGGTGGACGCGGACCTGGTGCGTGCGGCCGGTCTCGAGCCTGACGTCGAGCAGCGCGTGCGCGGGGAGCGTCTCCCTCACCTCGAAGTGCGTGACGGCCTCGCGGGGCTCGTCGGTGTCGAGCGAGCGCCGCGTCGGATCGCGCCGGTCGCGGCCGATCGGTGCGTCGATCCGCCCGCTCGACGAGCGGGGATGGCCCTTGACGAGCGCCAGATAGCGCCGTTCGACCTCGCGGCGGCGGATCGCTTCCTGGAACGCCGTATACGCCTCCTCCGAACGAGCGACGGCGAGCAGCCCCGAAGTGTCGCGGTCGAGCCGGTGCACGATCCCGGGCCGCTCGCGGTCTCCGCCGGTCGCCCCGAGCGAGAGCAGCTGCCCCGCGAGCGTTCCCGCCCTCGTCCCCGCTCCCGGATGCACGACGAGGCCAGCCGGCTTGTCGATGACGAGCAGGTGCTCGTCCTCGTACGCCAGCGGGACGGTGACGGGCTCCGGCGCGAGCACCGCGGGCGGGCCCGGGAGCTCGACCTCGACCACCGATCCTGCCTCCAGACGGTGGCTCTTGGGGCGCGTCGAGCCGTCGATCAGCACCGCTCCGTCGCGCAACAAGCGCTCCGCAAGCGAGCGCGTCCCGATCTCCGGACGCGAGGCGAGCGCACGGTCGAGCCGCGTGCCCGCGTCGGCCTCAGCGACGCTGAAGCGAAGCGTCGCCATCGCGCGCGCGGCCGTGCATCCGGTCCGACCGGTCGGCGAGCACGAGCGTGCCGAAGAGGACGGCGACGCCGACGACGATGAACGTGTCCGCGAGGTTGAACGCGGGCCAGGCGTGGAGGTCGAGGAAGTCCGTGACCCTGCCGAGGCGGACGCGGTCGACGAGGTTCGCGATGCTGCCGCCGAGGACGAGCCCGAGGCCGACGGGAAGCGCCGGGTGGCGCCGTCCCGACCTCGCGAAGTACCAGAGCATCAGGCCCACGGCGACGGCAGTGATCCCTATCACGATGGTCGTCCTGCTCGCGAAGAGCCCGAACGCGATGCCCGAGTTCTCGACGTGGTGGATCGAGAACGGGCCGACGAGATCGACGCTCTCCCCCACCTCGAGCGTGCGGCCGACGACCTGCTTCGTGAGCTGGTCGGCGATGATCGCCGCGGCACCGACGACGACGAGCGCGAACCACTGCGTCGGGCCGGCCCCGACCGAGCGCTCGGCAGCGGAGATGGCCTGGAGCGCGTTCGCGGTCGAGCCCACGCGCACGTCCACCTGCTGAACCTCTTGCTGAGCCGGCTCGCTCACGCGCGCTCCTGGCCGGCTACGGCTCCCGCCGGGCGGAGCCCGGCTCCGCCGCAGCCTGACGACGCTCGCGGCACGCGGCTCTCCGGGCCCGTACCACCCGTACTGTGCCCTCCGGCCGCGCACCGCGACCGCCGCCCTAGGAACGCGCGTTTCACACGCGCCCCAGAGCCCGCTTGTCGTCGATGCAGAGCGTCGCGTACGGCACGGCTTCGAGCCGCTCCTCGCCTATCGGCTTGCCGCAGACGCTGCAGGTTCCGTACGTGCCGGCCTCGATCCGGGCGAGCGCCGCCTCCACCTCGGCCAGCAGGTGGTCGGCGTTCTCCTCGAGCCCGCCGTCGAGCTCGCGCATGTACGTCTCGCTCGCGCTGTCCGCTATGTGGTCGCCCGAGCCGATCGAGAGATCGCCCGTCTCGTCCATCACCGAGCCTTCGTGGTTCACGCCCTCCCGCGCCGCGACGAGCCGCTCGCGCTCGGCTTCGAGCTCGCGCCGAAAGTGGTCGAGATCGAGCGTCATGCAGCCGCCCCGAGGCGCTGCTCCGCCTCGCTCGACGTGAGCCCGCGTACGAGGACGACCTTGTCGCGCGACCCCGCGCCGCTGACGATCTCGGTGGAGGAGCGCGGGACGCCGAGGGCGTCGGCGAGGAGATCGCGCACCGCCTCGTTCGCTCTCCCGCTCTCCGGCGCCGCCGTCACTCGGACCTTCCACGCCTCGCCGTGCGGGCCGACGACCTCGGAGCGAGAGGCTCCGGGGCTCACGCGCAACCGCAGGCGTGTGCTCGGGCCTTCCACCACGGCCCGAAGGATATCCGCCGCGGCAGTCCTACCCCGCGACCCGTCGAATGCCCGCGTCGGTCGTCTTCTCGACGGGCTGCGGCGTGGGCGCGGGCACTTGGGCCGCCCCGTCCTGCGCGGCCGGCTCCACCTTGGGCGGCTGCTCGTCGACGAGCTCGAGCGCAGTTCGCAGCATCGCGCGGATCCTGCGGACGTCCTCCTCGAGGGTCAGCTTCTCGGCCGTGATCTCGCGCATGACCCTGCGACCCTCGGCGTGCGCCTCCTGGACGATGAGGTCCGACTCGCGGCGGGCCTGCTCCTTCATGTCGTGCGACGCTCGCTCCGCCGAAACGAGGGTGGAGCGTAGGAGCGCCTCGAGCTCTCGGTGCTTCGCGGCCTCGGTCTCGAGCTCCTCGAGGCGGTCGGCGAGGTCGGCGCGCTCGCGCCAGACCTCCTCGAAGCTGTCGGCGATCTCCGAGAGCAAGCCGTCCACGGGGCTCTTCCGGTAGCCGCGCAGCCACGAGCGGTGGAGCTCCAGATGTCTGATCTCGACGGGGGTGAGCGGCATGAGACCTCCTTAGAGGATCGCCCCGATCAGGAAGTTTACGAGCCGGGCCCCGACGAGCAGGGCGATCACGGCGACGATCGGCGACAGGTCGAAGGGTCCGAGCGACGGCAGGAAGCGAAACACGCGGATGTACGGACGTACGACCTCGTCCAGGAACTCTTGCACAGTTGCCGTCGTCCTGGAGTACGGGATCCGGATCCAGCCCATCAGCACCCACAGGAAGATGAGCAGGATGAAGATGCTCGTGAAGGCCCAGACGAAGCTCTGCAGCGTCGCTGCGGTGTCCGCGAGAAGGCCGGGTCCTGCAAAGGCGCCCATCATGCGGGAGTTCGCCCGCGAAAGCCGCTTTCCTACGTAGGGTTGAGTTCTAGGCCTGGTTGTAGAAACCGCCGCGCTCGAGGGCGCGGGCGCGCTCCTCGGCCGAGAGCTCGACGTTTCGCGGCGTCAGCAGGAAGACCTTGTCCGCGATTCGCTGCATGCTCCCGTCGAGCGCGTACGTGAGGCCGCTCGCGAAGTCGATCAACCGCTTCGAGAGCTCCGTGTCGGCGCCCTGCAGGTTGACGATCACCGGCATCTGCGCCTTGAAGCGGTCCGCGATCTGCTGCGCGTCGTTGAAGCTCCGCGGGACGACGAGGTGCACCTTCGCCGGAGGCCCCGGGTCGACGCTGCGAAGCCGGGGCTGACGCTCCTCGCGGCGGCGCCGTTGCGGGGCCGGCTCGGGCTCCGGCTCGTCCGCGCTCCACTCGTCGGCCTCGGGAGCGCTCGGCAGGTGCCGGACGTTCTGGCGCTCACGGCCGCGGCGTCGGGAGCCCGGGCTTTCCTCGAGCTGCTCGTTCGTGACGTAGCCGTCCTCGTCCCACTCCTCCTCCTCGGCGATGCCGAAGTACACGAGCGTACGACTCCAGAGATCGGACAATCCCATGACCGCGCGATTCTAGTTGGCCCACCCCACGGAATAGCCCCTCGCCGGGGCCTTAGCCGGCCCGAAACAGAAGCTCGCCGACGCGCACGTGGGTCGCGCCCTCCTCGACGGCGACCCTGTAGTCCTGGGACGTTCCCATGCTGAGCTCCGCGAGGCCGTGGTCGTGCGCGAGCTCGCGCAGCCGCCGGAAGTGCGGCCGCGACGCCTCCGGGTCGCCTGTCAGCGGCGGCATCGTCATGAGCCCTCGGATCAGCGGGAAGCGCTCTACGTAGCCGGCGATCTCGTCGGGCTCGACGCCCGACTTCGTGCTCTCGCCTGCGAGGTTCACCTCGAGGAGCGCCGGACGGGTGAGCCTCTTCGCCGCGGAGTCGCTCGAGAGTGAGTGGACGAGCTCGCAGATCTCGTTCACGACCTTGACCTTGTTCGACTGGAGGTGGCCGATGAAATGCCAGCGAAACGTCTCGCCGTAGCGCTCGTGCTTCGCCAGGAGATCCTGCGCGCGGTTCTCGCCCACGACCTCCACACCGGCGTCGGCGAGAGCGGCAATGTCGTACAGGGACACGTACTTCGTGGCAACGACGACGGTGACGTCCCTCCCCACCTCGTCTCGGAGGCGGCCGTAGCGCTCGGCGATCTCGGTCGGTGACGCGACGCTCATTCGCCCGCTGCCGCGATGAGCTCCTGCGCGGCCTCGAGCTCGGACTCACGACCGTCCAGCTCGCCGTTGAGCTTCCGCCGGCGGAGCTCGGCGAGGACCTCGCCGACGCGCGGCGACTCCTCGAGGCCGAGCGCCGCGAGGTCGGCGCCGCCGATCTCGAGCCTCACGTCCCGAAGGCGCGTGAAGTACTCGCGCAGCTCCGGACGCTCCCCGTGCGCGAGCGCGAGCAGCGGCGCGTCGGGCGCGAATGCATCCGCGAGCGCGGTGACCTCGGCCGGAGCGAGCTCCGCGGCCTGCAGGCGCTCGACGATCCGGGAGGCGACGGTGATCGCTCCCGCGATCAGGTTCACGTCGCGGCGGCGCACCTTCAGCCGCTCGAGCCAGTCGTAGGCCTCCTCCGGAGTGAGATCGCGGCCGATCGCGGCAAGGCCGATCCGCCAGGCGGGAACTTCGACCTGCAGCTCGTCGCGGAGCCCGAGGGCGCGCTCGAACAGCGCCACCGCGTCGGCGTCGGCGCGCAGGTGCGGATGCACCGCGTGATCCGCGCCGAGCTCGCCGAGCCGCAGGATCCCGCCCGCCGCACCCGGATCCTCGAGCAGCGTGACGAGCTCATCGCGCAGGCGCGCGGACGAGAGATCGCCGACGAGGCCCATCTCGATGCAACCGCGGGCCAGACGGGCCGAGTGCTCCTCGAGCCGCAGCCCGTAGCGCGCCTCGTAGCGGATCCCGCGGAAGATCCTCGTGGGGTCGTCGATGAACGACAGGTTGTGCAGGACCCGGAGCAGGCCCGCCTCGAGGTCGGTCCGCCCGTCGAAGGGGTCGATCAGCCGCCCGAAGTCGGCGGGCTTCAGCGACGCCGCCATGGCATTGATCGTGAAGTCGCGGCGGAAAAGATCCTCGCGGAGGCCGGCGCGCTCGACCGTCGGCAGCGCCGCGGGGGCGTCGTAGAATTCGGTACGCGTCGTCACGACGTCGACGCGCGCATCGTCCCCGTATGAGACGACTGCGGTGCCGAACCGCTCGTGCGGCGTCGCGCGGCCGTCGAGCGCGTCGGCGAGCGCCCGCGCAAACTCGATCGCGTCGCCCTCGATCGCGATGTCGACGTCGAAGCTCCGCTCGCCGAGCAGGATGTCCCGCACCGTGCCGCCGACGAGGTAGACGCCTTCAGCCCGGTCGCCGAGCGCCGCGACGGCCTCGAACAGCGGACGGAGGCTCTCGAGGCGGGCGAGCTCGTCCGCGAGACTCTCGGCCGGCTCCTCCCGTGCCGGCTCGGCCCCTTCGAGGGCGCGCAGCAGGTCGGCGCGAGCCACGACGCCGACGAGAGCGCCGTCGCGGAGCACGGCGACGCGCCCGTCCTGAGCGCTCGTGACGAGCAGCTGGAGCTCCGGCAGCGAGGCGTCCTCCGAGGCCGTGGCGACGCGACCGCTCATGATCCCGCGCACGGGAGCGTGTGCGAGCCCGTGGCCGACCGCCTTGTCGAGATCCTCTCGCGCGACGGCTCCGACGACCCGCTCCTCCTCGACCACGAACACGCCGCTCTGTCCGTGACGCTGGCAGAGGGCCATCGCCTCGCGCACCGTCGCGTCGGGGCCGACCGAGCGCACCGGGGCCGACATCACGTCCCGCGCACGAGGCGCCTTCTCCGCCGCCGCGCGCTCGGCGAGCGCCGCGAGGACCTTCTCGCGCGCCTCACCGAGAGACATGCGAGCGATCGCCGACGCGGCGCCGGCGTGCCCGCCGCCTCCGAGGACGGCGGCGACCGCGGCCGAGTCGACGGCGTCGGACCGGCTGCGGACGACGGCGAAGACGCGCTCGTCCATCTCCACGAGCAGGACGAGAGCTTTCGCGTCCGTGAGGTCGACGATCTTGTGCGCGAGGTTGGAGACACCCTCGACGTACTCGGGCCAGCTCACCGCGGCGATGAGGACCTCCTCGCCGGCGGCGTCGACCGGCTCGAGCTCGTCCATGAGGCGGTGCAGGAGGTCGCGCTCGCCGGCCGTCAGCGGCGTGTGCAGGTACGCGGACACGAGATCCTGGCGCGCGCCGTGGCGGAGGCACCATGCGAGGGCGTCGGCGTCTCGCTGCGTCGCCGTCGGGTAGGTCAGCGACCCCGTGTCCTCGTGGATTCCGAGCGCGAACGCCGTCGCCTCGAGTGGCGTCGGGAGCAGCTCCCGCTCGGCGAGGACACCGACGAGCGTCGTCGTCAGCGCTCCGTCGGCCGAGAGCACGGTGGAGTCGGCGTCTACCCAGTCCGGAAGGTCGACCTCTCCGTGGTGGTCGAAGAGCACCTTCTCGACGCGCGGGTCGAGTGCGACCGACTCGAGCTCGCCGAGCCGCGACGCGGTGGACGTCTCGACGACGATCAGGCGGCGGATCGCGTCGAGCTCGAGGCGGTGGGCCTCGACGACGGCGCCGAGCTCGTCCGCGTGCAGGCGGTAGAAGTCGCGCACGTTGCGGTTGAGCGCCCCGACCGCGACGACCGCGCCCGGGTAGAGCTGGCGCGCGGCGAGCATCGCCGCGAACGCGTCGAAGTCCGTGTTCCCGTGGGTGGCGATGACCTCCTCGGCCCGCATGCGCTCATTCTGCCCCCGCCGCCCGCGCAGTTGGAGGTGACAAGCAGTCGACTTCACACCCCGAGCCGCCCGCGTCTCGGGCACTCCATGAAGGGGTCTGCTTTCGCGCGAGCGGGATCCGCACTCGCGGATCCCGCCCTTGCGCACTAGACATGCGCGATCGCCTCGATCTCGACGAGGGCGCCGACCGGGAGCTGCGAGATGCCGATCGTCGAGCGCGCCGGCGGCCGGTCGCCGACGTGGCGGGCGTAGACCTCGTTCATCCCCTGGAAGTCCGCGAGGTCGACGAGGAACACCGTCGTCTTCAGGAGCTTGTCCAGGCTGCTGCCGGCGGCCTCGAGGATCGCGCCGAGGTTGCGCATCGCCTGGTCGGTCTGCTCGCCGATCTCGGCGCCCACCAGCTCGTTCGTCTCGAGCGAGACGCCGAGCTGACCGGCGACGAACACGAGGTCGCCGACGCGGATCGCCTGGTTGTACGGCGCGCCGCCGAACGGGCCGGGCGCGCGGTCGGTCGCGATGACGTCCTTCTCGGCCATGGCGCTCCTTTCGGTCGTGGGATCAGACGCGGCAGGCGTCGGCCATCGCCGCGCCCAGCGCCTTGAAGATCGCCTCGAGAACGTGTTGCGAGTCCTCGCCCTCGAACAGCCGGACGTGGATCGTCAGCCCCGCGGCATCGGCGAGCCCGTTGAAGAACCCAGCTGCAAGGTCCGTCTGCAGCCCTCCCGCTCTCGTGGACGTGAGATCCGCGTTCGAGGCGACCAGCGGCTTCCCGGACGCCTCGACGACGACCATCGCGAGCGCCTCGTCGGCCGCGACGACGCCGACGCCGCGCCCTGCCGCCTCCTCGTCGTCGAGCAGCGGGCGGAGAGCCTGTCCGAGCGCGGCTCCGGCCGCGCCCACCTCCGACTCGAGCTCGTCGGGCGCGATCTCGAGCTTCAGCTCGAAACGCCCGGCCCGAGCGAGCTCCGCGAGCAGATGGTCGAGGACGGCGACTCCCGTCGCGATGCTGCTCTCGGCGCTGCTCCCGAGCGAAACGGCCGCAGCGCCTTCGCGGGTCATCGCTCCGTACGCTCGATCGAGGCGCCGAGCGCGCGCAGCCGCTCGTCGATGCGTTCGTACCCGCGGTCGATCTGGCCGATGTTCCCGATCGTCGACTCGCCCTCGGCGCAGAGCGCGGCGATGAGCATGGCCATCCCGGCCCGGATGTCCGGGCTCTCGAGGCGCTGGCCGTAGAGCTTCGCCGGTCCGGTGACGACCGCCCGGTGCGGGTCGCAGAGGATGATCCTGGCGCCCATCGAGACGAGCTTGTCGACGAAGAAGAGCCTGCTCTCGAACATCTTCTCGAAGATCAGGATCGTCCCGTGGCACTGCGTTGCGCAGGTGAGCGCGATCGACGTCAGATCGGCCGGGAACGCGGGCCAGACGCCGCTCTCGATCTTCGGGATGTGCCCGCCCAGGTCGTCGACCACGCGCAGGTCCTGCTCGGGCGTGATCCGCACGGCGCGCCCGTTCACGTCCATCCGGATTCCGAGCTTGCGAAACGCGGGCACGATCGCGATCAGGTCGTCGGGCTCGACGTCCTCGATCGTGACGTCGCCTCCCGTGAGCGCCGCGAGTGCCGCGAAGCTCGCGACCTCGACGTGCTCGGGACCGATCCGGTACTCGCCGCCCGTCAGCGCCGCGACGCCGTTGATGCGGAGCACGTTCGACCCGATGCCCTCGATGTCGGCCCCGAGCCGCACGAGAAAGCGGCAGAGATCCTGGATGTGGGGCTCGCACGCGGCGTGGCCCACGCACGTCTCGCCCTGCGCGAGGACGGCGGCCATGATCGCGCTCTCGGTTCCCGAGACCGAGGCCTCGTCGAGGTAGAGCCGCTTCCCGCGGAGCCCGTCCGTCCGCATGTCGTACGCCCCGTTCAGCTCGACCTCGACCCCGAGCTCCTGGAACGCGTGAATGTGGGTGTCGAGTCGGCGCCGCCCGATCACGTCCCCGCCGGGCGGCGGCACGCTGACCTGGCCGAAGCGTGCGAGCAGAGGCCCGGCGAGGAGGAACGATGCACGGATCTCGCGCGACAGGATCGGGTCGAGGCTCGTCTTGGAGACGCCGCCGGGATCGATCCTCACGTCGTTCGGCCCGGTCCACTCGACCTCGGCGCCGAGGTCGACCATGAGCTCCACCATCGTCTCGACGTCCCTGATCCTCGGGACGTTCGAGAGCACCACCTCGCCCGAGGCCATGATGCTCGCCGCGAGGATCGGCAGACGCGCCGTTCTTGTTCCCCGATGCGCGGATCGTCCCGCTGAGCGGGCGACCGCCCTCGATGACGAAGGACTCCATGGCGCGGGGAATCGTAAAGGGCGTGGTGACGTGCGCCCCCAGGTGGGTGAAGTGCGAGCTCAGGACAGGTGCTCGATCGTCAGTTTGGGGATGTCGTCGGCTGGAGCGAGCCCGAGGATCTGCGCGTAGAACGAGAGCTCCGCCTCGAGCGCGGCCACGATCGACTCGGCCCTCCGGAAGCCGTGGCCTTCGCCCTCGAAGAGCAGATACGCGTGCGGGATGCCGCGCTCGCGGAGCGCGCCCACGATCAGCTCGGCCTGCGTCGGCGGGACGATCTCGTCGTCTGCGCCCTGGAGGACGAGCATCGGGGTCGAGATCTGATCGACGAAGTGGATGGGGCTCCGGGCCCGGTACAACTCGGCCGCTTCGGGATACGGCCCGACGAGCGTGTGCTCGTACTGGAGCTCGAACTTGTGCGTCTCGCCGCCGCCGAACTGCTCGAGGTCGGCGATGCCGAAGTACGAGGCTCCGGCCGCGAACTCGTCCGTGAAGGTCAGCGCGCAGATGGTCGTGTAGCCGCCCGCGCTGCCGCCTCTGATCAGCAGCCGCTCGGGATCGGCCTCGCCGCGCTCCACGAGGTGCCGCGCGGCGTTCACGCAGTCCCGGAGATCGACGACGCCCCACTGGCCGTTCAGCCGTTCTCGATACTCGCGGCCGTAACCCGTGGAGCCGCCGTAGTTCACGTCCACGACGGCGAAGCCGCGCGTCGTCCAGAACTGGGTGTTCAGGTCGACGATCGCGCTGGCGCTCCCCGTCGGGCCGCCGTGGCTCATCACGATCAGGGGCGGCGCCTCGCCGTCCCCCGCCGCGAAGTCGGGGTTCGTCGGCGGGTAGACGAGCGCGTGCGCGGTCCGGTCGTCGTCGGTCGGGAACTCGAGCGCTCGCGGAACCGAGAAGTACCCCGCGTCGACCGGCACCTGAGCGCTCGTTCGCAGCACCGTCGTCGACCCGTCCGCGACATCGAGCACGAACGCCCGGTTCGTTGCCGTTGCCGAGCCCGCGATGACGAGAGCGGTGGTGCCCTCGGCGGTGATCGACGGGGAGCCCCAGAGGGCGTCGTACTCGAGCTCGAGGAGCTCGAGGTCGCCCGAGTCGGGCTCGAGGACGCCGAAGCGCGTCCGCCCGTCGCGCTCGTAGCAGCACATGATCCGCCCGTCGCCGAGGAACGCGAACGACCTCGTGCCGAAGGTCCAGGCGGGATACCCGAACTCGGCCTCGGCGGCGTAGAGGACGGTGCGGTGCGTCCCGTGGATCCGCTCGAGGTTCCACCAGCCGCTGCGGTCGCTCGCGAACACGAGATCTCCGGACGGACTCCACTCGGGCTGCCAGATCGCCTCCTCGCCGTCGTGTCCGGCGACGAGTACCGGGTCGCCCAGCGTCCCGTCGTGCGCGAGGTCGGCGACGAAGAGCTCGCAGCCGTCCCACGGCATCCACGGGAGATCCCACGCGAGAAACGCGAGCCGGCGCCCGTCCGGAGAGATGCGCGGGTTCGAGTAGAAGTCGCGGCCGCCGGCGATGATGCTCGGCTCGGCCGAGCCGTCGGTCGGGATCGCGACGAGCTCGTTGATGACGTCCGCCGCGCGGCCGCTCGCCGCGTGCCGCTCGCGGACGCCGATCCACAGGTCGCCGTCCGGCGCCACGCGGCCGTCCGCGTACCGGTGCGACGGCTCCTCCTCGGGCGTGATCGGAGTCGGCTCGCCGCCGGGTTCGATGCGGTAGAGACGCTGGTCCTCGAAGCGGGAGCAGAGGACGGTGCCGCGGTGGACGCAGTACGCGCCCCCGCCGTACTCGTGCACCATCGTGCGGACGTTGAACCCCTCCGGGACGACGTCGACCGGCTCCTCGCCCCCCGCAGCCTTCATGAGGACGACCCGGCCGTTCTCGGCGGGACGCCCCTCGAGCCACCACGCCGCTCCGTCGGCGAGCCAGCCTCCGCTGAGGCGCGTGCCGGCGCTCGCGACGAGCTCCGCCGAGATCGGCGAAGACCAGGTCCCGTACGGGGCGACAGTGGGTTTGCGAGAGGCGAGATCCAACGGCGGCGGCGGCTATCGTACTCACCCGTGCGGCCGACCCGCGAACAGGCGTGGAAAACCCTCACGCAGTACACGAAGAGCGAGGCTCTCCTGCGCCACGCGCTGGCGGTCGAGGCTTCCGTCGGCTGGTACGCGCGGCACCACGGCGAGGACGAGGAGTTCTGGCGGGCGACCGCTCTGCTGCACGACTTCGACTACGAGATCCACCCCACCCTCGACGAGCACCCGCAGAACGGAGCGCCGATTCTCCGCGAGGAGGGTTACCCGGAGGAGCTGATCGAGGCCGTTCTCTCGCACGCGGAGCACCTGGAGCTGCCGCGCGACACGCCGCTGAAGAAGACGCTGTTCGCGTGCGACGAGCTCTCGGGGTTCGTGCACGCGTGCGGGCTCGTGCGCCCGACCGGCCTCGACGGGCTGGAGCCGAAGTCGGTGAAGAAGAAGCTCAAGCAGCCGTCGTTCGCGGCCGGCGTCCACCGCGACGAGGTATACGCGGGCGCGGAGCTCCTCGGCCTCGAGCTCGACGACCACATCCGGAACGTCGTCGAGGCGATGCAGCCGATCGCGACGGAGCTCGGGCTGCGCACGGCCGCCGACGCGGCGTAGCTCACCTGCTCCGAGCTTCCGGGTCGGCGAGCCAGGAGCGGTAGGTCTCCGCGAGCTTCTCGAACGTGCGCGGATACGCGAGCACGTCGGTCGAGTCGGCGAACTGGTCGATCGAGCCGACGAGCGGAAGCGCGCGGAGCCGGTCGTCCTCGACCCTCTCGAGACACGCTGCGACGAAGCGACCGGAGCCGAGGACGCGGAACGGCCGGTCGTAGAAGTGCACGGAGGCCTCGTCGACCGGCGCGGTGACGCCCCTCGCGTTGTGCAGCCGCGCGAGCCGCTCGAGCGCCCCAACGAGCGTCCGCTCCCGCGCGAGGTAGTCGGTCGCGACAAGGGCCGCCTCGAGCATCGGCTCGAGCTCCTCGTACGCGCGGAGACGCCGGAAGCCCGAGCCGAGCCACTTCGCGTACGGCGCGTACCGGCGCTCGAGGAGGAAGCAGAGCCGGATCGCGTCCCGGACGAGCCGCGCGCAGAGGACGCGCGACCCGAGCTCGTCCCCGACCTCGGCCGTGCGGCCGACGAACGGCTCCTCCTGGTCGATCCGGCGCCATTGGCAGGCCAGGAGCCAGAGCCAGACGTCGCGCGGATACCAGCCAAGCGCCTCACGCGCCCGCCCGAGCGCGCCGTCGGCGTCCCTGAACACTGCGCCCTCGGTGACCTCCAGCAGGACCTGCTGCGGGGTCCCGAGCCAACTCTCGAGGGCGATCGGCTGTAGCGGGTCGAACCCGAGCCGGTCGCGCAGCCACGCGTCGAGCGTCGTCACCGTGACGTGGTGCGTCACCGGCACCGCGTCCCAGCCGAACCGCGTCGGCCAGCCACGGAACTCGTCCGGCAGGCTCTGCTCGACGAGGGCTGCGGCGCGCCCGACGTCCTCCTCAGCGACGAAGACCTGGAGGCGCGGGCCCCACGCGTGATCGGTGGAGCGAACGGTGTCGAAGCCGAGGACGTCCGAGCCGGAGCCGAGCAGCGCGGCCGAGTGCTCGATGTCGGCCAGGAGCGATGCGACCACTTCCTCGTAGAACGCGCCCGCGAGCTCGCGGCCGGGGACGAACTCAGGAGTGGCCGTCAACGAAGTCGAGCGTGCGCTTCCAGGCGTCCTCGGAGGCGTCCGCGAACTCCTCCTGCTTCCGGTCGAAGAAGCTGTGCGGCGCACCCGGGTAGATCACGACCTCGTGCTCGATCCCGGCCGCGTCGAGCGCCTCGTCGAACGCCTCTGACGTCCTCGACCGGGATCCCGGGGTCGTCACCGCCCATGAGGGCGAGGATCGGTGCCGTGATCTGGCCGGCGACCGCGATCGGGCTCGGCGAGTCGGACGGCCTGCCTTCCTTCGGCCGGCCGTAGAAGCCGATCGCGCCCGCGAGCCCGTGGCCGGCGGTCGCCGCGAGCCACGAGTTCCTGCCGCCGTAGCAGAAGCCGACCGTGAAGACCTCCTCGCACCCGAGCCCGCGCACGTGCGCGACGCAGGCCCCGATGTCGGACTGGAGCCCCGCGTGCGTCGTCTGCTCGACGTGCGGCATGAACTCCCAGTCGTCGGTGCGCTTCTCCGCGCCCGCGCTGCGCCCGAAGTAGTCGAACGCGAGTGCCGCGTGCCCGCGCTCGGCGAAGCGCAGGGCAAGCTCCTCGTAGAAGCTGTAGAGCCCGCGGACGTCCGGGAGGATGACGACGCCTGCTGTGGCCGGCTCGTCCGGCGTCGCCGCGAAGGCGGCGAAGCGGTTCCCGTCGAACGCCTCGAGGACGACGTCGTCGTGCGAGACCGCCGCGCCCGAGATCGGCCGGATCGGCGGTGAGGAGTCGACGTCGAAGCACATGCCGCGACCTTACAACGCGGCGACGAGCCGCTCGAGGTCGTCGTCGCTCGTCCACCAGCCGACGGACGCGCGCACGAGGCCGCGTCCGGGGAGCTCGCGGACGATGACCTCCGCGTCGGCGAGCCTGGCGACGACATCCGCGGACTCCTCGACGGGGACGCGCCACGAGACCAGCGTCGCGCACTCGTCGGGAACGACGATCTCCGCGCCCGCCTCGCGCAGGAGCTCCCGACAGCGTTCGGCGGTCGCGGCCGCGCGCTCGAAGCGCCACTCGGGGTGCACGCCGAGCGCGGCGAGGAAGCCGGCGACGAGCGCCGGTGGCGTGAAGTTGGGATCGAAGCGCGCGGCGCCGGGCCTCGGCTCGAAGGCACCGTCTGCCTCGTAGCTCGCCTGTGAGAGATAGCTCGGACGCCCGACGCGCAGCTCCTCCGGCTCGGCGACCACCAACGCGCCCGTCCCGTCCGGTCCGGTAAGCCATTTCTGCCCGGAGACCGTGTAGAAGTCGAGCCTGTTCGCGTCGACCGGAATCGTGCCCACCGACTGCGCCCCGTCGACGAGGATGGGCAGGCCGGTCTCCTCCTTCAGCCGGTGGACCGGGAGCACCTGCCCCGTCGTCCAGAGGACGTGCGAGAGCGCGAGCAGCCTCGTGCGCGGCGTGACCGCGGCGACGATGCGCTCCGGGTCGGGCTCGACCGCGAGCACGCGTGCCCCCGAGACGTGCAGCGGCCCGAGGAGCCCGAAGTGCTCGTCGGTCGTCGTGATCACCTCGTCGTCCGCCCGAAGGTCGAGCCCCGCGAGCACGATGTTGCAACCGTCCGTCGTCGACCCCGTGATCGCCACGCGATCGGCTTCGACGCCCACGAGCGCCCCGACGGCCCCGCGGAGCTCGTCGCGCTGCGCCAGGACGCGCTCGAACCGCGCCTGCGTTCCCTTGCCCTCGCGCAGGCCGAGCTCCGCCTCGGCGACGATCGCGTCGAAGGTCGCGCGTGCGAGCGGGCCGACGCTGCCCGCCTGCAGGTACGCGAGGCGCTCGAGCGCGGGGAACTGGGAACGGGCCTCCTCGAAGGTCACGCGCGGGATTCTGACGCCCGCCGGTCTAACGTTCGAGTCGATGCGCGTCGTCCTCGCCGACCCGCCCGCGTACACCCCGCCTTACGACCGTGCGCTCGCCGCGGCACTCGCGGCAGCGGGCGCGGACGTGGAGCTCGTCACGTCGCGCTTTCGCTTCGGCGAGGTCGCGACCCCGAACGGCTACCGAGCACGCGAGTGGTTCTATCCCGCGTCCTCGCGCATGGGCCCAGCGCGAATGGGTTCAGGGCGGCTGCGCCTGGCGGTGAAGGCCGTCGAGCATCCCTTCGGGATGGCGCGCCTTGCGGTCGCGAAGCCGGACGTGCTGCACGTTCAGTGGTTCGGCGCGCCGGAGCTCGACCGCTGGCTCTTCCGCCCTCGCTCGCCGGTCGTCTTCACCGCGCACGACATCGTCCCGCGCCGGACGGCGTCCAAGACCGGGCTCTGGCGCGTGCTCTTCGGCCGCTGCGACCGGGTGGTCGTCCACTCCGAGCGCGGCCGCGGCACGCTCGTCGAGCTCGGCGTCTCCGAGGAGCGCCTGCGCGTGATCCCGCACCCGGCGTTTCGCTCCGAGGTCGACCGGCGCGACGACGGGCGGACGGCGCTCGTCCACGGGCTCATCCGTCCGTACAAGGGGGTCGAAGACGCGGTCGCGGCCGTGCTGCGCGTTCCGGATGCGCGGCTGCTCGTCGCGGGCGATCCGCGCGTTCCGCTGGACGACCTCCGGCGTGAAGCCGGAGACCGAGCCGAGTGGCGCCTCGGCTTCCTCCCGCCGGAGGAGATGCAGCGCGCGCTCACCGAGGCCACGGTCTCGCTCTTCCCGTATCGCGCGGAGATCGACGTCTCCGGCGCGCTGCTCCAGTCGCTCGGCGCCGGGATCCCGTCGATCGTCTACGACATCGGCGGTCTGGGCGAAGTCGTGCGTCGCTTCGGTGCGGGCACGGTCGTCGAGCCGGGCGACGTCGACGGGTTGGCCGAGGCTCTCGCGCGACTGCTCGCGGAGCCCCACGCTCTCGCAGCGGCACGGCGGGGTGCGGAGGCGGCGCGGGACGCGCTGACGTGGGAGGCATCCGCGGCGGATCATCTCGCCCTCTACGGGGAGCTCGCGTGATCTTCCGCCGGAAGCCCTTCGCCGACCTCGTCCACCGCCAGCTCGACCTCTTCGAGACGGACGAGGCCGGGCTGCTGGCCGAGGCAGACGAGGCCGATGCCGCCTGGACGAAGGCTGGCGCCGACGAGACGGAGGAGCTGTACGGCGACTATCAGCTCGTGGTCGACGCCGTCGGCGAGCGGCTGTACGACATTCGCGAGGCCTACGCGTCCACGCTCGACGAGGACGCGGCGGAGAAGTACCGGGCCGAGTTCGACCGGGCCGCGCTCAAGCGCTTCCGCCGGCTGGCCGGGTTCCTGGAAGGCGACGAATAATGGCCGGCCGGATCGAGGACTACGGGATCATCGGCGACCTGCAGACGGTCGCGCTCGTGACCCGGCACGGCTGCATCGACTGGCTGTGCTTCCCGCGCTTCGACTCGGGAGCGATCTTCGCCTCGCTCCTCGGCAACGAGGAGAACGGCCACTGGACGATGCAGCCCGAAGGCGAGTTCCGCTCGCCCGGAAGGCGCTACCGCGGCGACACGCTCGTCCTCGAGACGGACTTCGAGACGCCGTCGGGCGCGGCGCGGCTCGTGGACTTCATGCCGCCGCGCGGGGAGGCGCCCGACGTCGTCCGCATCGTCGAAGGCGTCCGCGGCACCGTGGACTTCCGCATGGAGCTCGTCCTGCGCTTCGACTACGGCTCGATCGTGCCGTGGGTCCTCAACGTCGACGGTGCGCTCGTGGGCGTCGCAGGCCCGGACGCGGTGTGCGTGCGGACTCCGATCGAGCTCGAAGGGCGGAACCTGCGCACGTACGCCGAGTTTCAGGTGCGGGAAGGCGAACGCGTGCCGTTCGTCTTGACCTGGTTCCCGTCGCACAGAGATCTGCCCGAGCCCGTGGACGCCGAAGCCGCGCTCGCCGACACGCTCGAGTACTGGTCGCACTGGGCGGGCAATTGCAAGCTGGAGGGACGCTGGCGCGACGCCGTGATGCGGTCGCTGCTCACGCTGAAGGCGCTCACGTACGGGCCGACGGGCGGCATCGTGGCCGCGGCGACCACGTCCCTGCCCGAGGAGCTCGGCGGCGTGCGCAACTGGGACTACCGCTACTGCTGGCTGCGGGATGCGACGCTGACGCTGCTCGCGTTCCTTCGTGCGGGATACGTCGACGAGGCGCAGCGGTGGCGGGACTGGCTCCTGCGCGCGATCGCAGGGTCGCCCCAGGACCTCCAGATCATGTACGGGGTCGCCGGCGAGCGGCGCCTCATCGAAATCGAGCTTCCGTGGCTCTCCGGGTACGAGGGCTCTCGCCCGGTCCGCATCGGGAATGGCGCATCGGGTCAGCACCAGCTGGACGTCTACGGCGAGGTCATCGACGCCCTCCACCTCGCGCGCGTCAAGGGTCTCCCCGCCTCGGACGACGCGTGGCGATTGACCAGCAAGGTCTTCGACTGGCTCGAGTCCGGCTGGCGCGAGCCGGACGAGGGCATCTGGGAGGTGCGAGGGTCGCGCCGGCACTTCACGCACTCGAAGGTGATGGCGTGGGTCGCGTTCGACCGCGCGGTGAAGGCGATCGAGAAGCTCGGGCGCGACGGGCCGGTCGACCGCTGGCGCGCGACGCGCGACGAGATCAAGGCGGACGTCCTCGCGAACGGCTACAACGCCGAGGTCGGGGCGTTCGTGCAGTCGTACGGCTCCGACCGGCTGGACGCGAGCCTCTTGCTGATCCCGCTCGTCGGCTTCCTGCCCGCCCGCGACGAGCGGTTCGTCGGGACCGTGGACGCGATCCAGCGCGACCTCATGCGCGACGGCTTCGTCGAGCGCTACCGCGCCGACTCCGACAATGTGGAGGTCGATGGTCTTCCGCCCGGCGAAGGCGTCTTCCTCCCGTGCTCGTTCTGGCTCGTCGCGGTGCTCGCGCGGCTGGGGCGGCTCGACGAGGCGGTCGAGCTGTACGAGCGCCTGCTCGCGCTCTCGAACGACCTCGGCCTGCTCTCGGAGGAGTACGACCCCGAGCGAAAACGCCTCGTCGGCAACTTCCCGCAGGCGTTCACCCATCTCGCGCTCGTCGAGACCGCGTACACGCTGCGGAGACGGCTCGGCGAGCCCTAGCTCTCGATCGTCAGCTCGACCGGTGCGTGGTCGGAGAGGACGACTCCGGAGTGCTCGCGCCGGGCCTCTGGCCAGACGACGGCCTCGGAGACGGGCGCGCCGCGGACGAGCACGTGGTCGATCCCGGCCACCGGGTCCGAATAGCCGTCGAGGCGCACCTCCGCGAGGTTGAAGTCGCCCGCGAGGATCACGACGTCGTCCGCCTGAGCGTGGCGCTCGGCGAACTCGCGCGCGCGCTCGACCTCGACGTGGGCCGCGCGGTCGTCCGTGCTCGCATGGAAGTTGGCGACCACGAAGTGTCCGTCGATCCGTACCGCGTGCACGACTCGGGGCTCGCGTCCGGGATCGCTGATCCGCGTCCACCCGAGGTCGTCCGCCTCGAGACGCGGCGCGACGAGGATCGCGTTCGCCTGACCCACGAACGCCGACCGGAAGAAGCCGTGGTTCAGGCGCGTCAGGAACACGCCGACGCGGATCGGAACGCGGGGCCGCCGCGCCACGGCCCGGAAGACGCGCATCCCGCTCCACTCCTCGAGCCGGTCGAGAGACCAGAGGGGAAGCTCCTGGAGGCACACGACGCCGGGATCGTCGTGACAGACGAGCTCCATCATCTCCTGCAGGAAGGCGTGCCGGCCCGGCGGGAACGTGTTCCCGTGGAAGACGTTCCAGGTGCGGACGACGAGCGGCAGGCGCCGAATCGTAGAGCGTGCTCAGCGGCGTCCGAAGGAGTGCGGCCGCGGGAGCGACTCCCAGACGGTTTCGTTCTCGGCGACGTCGCGGGCGAGGCGGCCGAGCGACTCGATCTCGGAGACGAGCACGTTGCGGTTCTCCCCCACACGCTCGAAGCGGCCGCGCGCGAGCACGAGCGGCTCGGCGCGGACGGTCGCGCGGAAACGGTCGTAGACGGCTGAGGGGACGATCAGGTTCACCTGACCGTGCTCGTCCTCGAGGAGCATGAAGACGACGCCCTTCGCCGTCGACGGCCGCTGGCGCGCGACCGTCATCCCCGCGAAGGCCACCGTGCGGCCGTGCGGCTGCTCGTGGAGCTCGGCGCTCGAGAGCGTCCCGGGAGGCAGGTGCGGGCGCAGGAGCTCGAGCGGGTGCACGCCTACCGACATGCCCGTGACGCGGTAGTCCGCGAGCATGCGCTCCCAGCGCGTGAGGTCGCGGAGCTCCGGGGTTGCGGCCGTGGGGTCGAGGGACAGCGGCAGCTGCTTCGCTTCGCCGTTCGTGCCCGGGACGGTCTGCGGGCGGAGCGCGAGGCCGAGCTCCCAGAGCAGGTCACGGCGCTTCCGGCCGAAGCCGTCGCACGCACCGCCTTTCACGAGCGCCTCGAGCCCGTCGCGAGAGAGCGACGCCCGGCGCGCGAGGTCGCCGACGTCGCGGAACGGCCCGTTCGCCTCGCGCTCGGCGACGAGCGCCTCCGCCTCGTCCGTCCCCACTGCGGAGATGTACGAGATCCCGATGCGAACGGCGGGAGCGACGCCTTGTAACTGATCGTTACAAGGCTCGATCATGCACCGCGCCGCGCTCATGTTGACGTCCGGCGGCAAGACCTCCACCCCACGCCGCTGCGCATCCCGCACCAGCGTCGCCGGCGGGTAGAAGCCCATCGGCTGCTCGTTCAGGAGCGCGCACAGGAACTCGGCCGGGTGGTGCCGCCGGAGCCACTGCGACTGGTACGCGAGGAGTCCGAACGCGGCCGCATGCGCCTTCGGGAACCCGAAGCCCGAGAAGCCGACGAGCTTGTCGAAGACCGTGTCGGCGGTCTCCGCGTCGACTCCCTGCGCGGCCGCTCCTGCGACGAACCGGCCGCGGTAGGCCTCGAGCGCGTCGTGGCTCCGCTTCCGGCTCATCGCGCGACGCAGGCCCTCCGCCTCGCCGACCGTGAAGCCAGCGAGCGCGATCGCGACCTCGAGCACCTGGTCCTGGAAGACGACGACGCCGAACGTCGAGCGAAGCGGCTCGCGCAGGAGCTCGTGGTCGACCGGCCAGACGTAGTCCGGGTCCTCGCGCAGCCGCTGGCGCGCATCGATGTACGGATGCACCGCCTTTCCCTGGATCGGCCCCGGCCGGACGAGCGCGACCTGGACGGTGAGGTCGTCGAGGTTCTCCGGCTTCGTACGGAGGAGGCTCTGCATCTGCGCGCGGCTCTCGATCTGGAACGCGCCCACGGTGTCTGCGCGCTGTATTTCCTCGAACACGTCGCTGTCGTCAAAAGCAATGCGCGAGAGGTCGATCACCTCGTCGCGCGTACGCGCGACCTGGTCGACGCAGTCCTCGACCGCGGACAGCATCCCCAGGCCGAGCAGGTCGATCTTGAGGAAGCCCGCGTCGGAGCACGAGTCCTTATCCCACTGGCAGAGCTGGCGGCCGGCCATCGCGGCGGGCTGAACGGGGACGAGCTCGATCAGCGGGCGCGTCGAGACGACCATCCCGCCCGGATGCTGCGAGACGTGCCGCGGGAGCCCGGCGATCTCGCCCGTGAGCCACGCGAACGCGCGCCAGCGCTTCGACTCGAGCTTCCGGTCGCCGTCGGGGAGCCGCTCGACCTCCTCCGCGACCCGCTTCGCGTTCCAGCCGTCGGAGATTCGCGCGAGCCGCTCGAGCTCCGCGAACGGGAGCCCGAGCGCCTTCCCCACGTCGCGGATCGCGCCGCGCGAGCGGTACGTCGCGAAGCTCGCGACGAGCGCCGCGTGCTCGCGCCCGTAGCGCTCGGTGACGCGGACGATGAGCTTCTCGCGAATGTCACGCGGGAAGTCGAGGTCGATGTCCGGCACCGACGCGAGCTCGCGGTTCAGGAAGCGCCCGAGCGAGAGCTCGTTCGCGACCGGGTCGACGTGCGAAAGCCCGGTGAGGTAGCAGACGATCGAGCCGACCGAGGAGCCGCGGCCGCGGCCCGGCGGGAGGAAGGAGCGTGGCGAGTCGATCCCGCGCACCTCGCGCGCGCATTCACTTGCCAGCTCGAGCACCTCGTGGTGGAGGAGGAAGAAGCCGGCGAGGCCGAGCTCGTCGATGAGCGCGAGCTCGTCCTCCAGGCGAGCGCGAGCATGACCTTGTAACTGATCGTTACAAGGTGGGTAGCGCTCGTCGATTGCATGGCGGCAGATCTCTGCGAGCTGGAAGATCGCCGGCTGCGTCGCGATCCGAGAAGTCGGGGTAGCGGTAGCCGAGCTCCTCGGTGAGGTCGAACTCGAGCCGCGCCGCGAGCTCTCCGCTCCGCTCCGCGGCCTCGCGGTCGTGCGGGATGAGCTCGAGCATCTCCTGCGGGGAGCGGAGGAAGCTCTCGCGGTTGCCACGCCGTTCGGGCTCGCAGCCCTCGAGCGAAGTCCGGCAGCGGATCGCGACGAGGACGTCCTGGAGGAGTGTGCGCCGCGGGTGGTGCGCGTGAACGTCTCCGGTCGCGACCGCGTCGACGCCGAGGTGCTCCGCGAGGTTGCGCAGCGCGGCGTTGCGGCGCGCGTCTCCGCGCTCGAAGGGGCGCTGGAGCTCGACGAGGAAGCGCTCGCGTCCGAACGCCGCCGCGAGCCGCGCCGCGCCGTTCGGGTCGCGCACGCCGAGCCCGTTTCGCGCGCAGCCCGACAGGCAGACGAGGCCCTCGTTCAGCTCGGCGACCAGCTCGACGGAAACCGCCGGCTGCAGGGGCTCCCGGTCCTCGCGGCCCGGACGGCGTGTCTCCGCGTGCGCGGCGGTCAAGAGCCGGCAGAGGTTGGCGTACCCCTGCCTCGACTCCACGAGCAACGTGATGTGCGCGCCTCCGTCGCTTCCCGCTCCGGCGCCGGCAAAGCCGGCACCTCCGCTCTTGCTCGGCTCCGTCGAGCCTACGCCGAGTGTCACCTCCGCTCCCGTGATCGGCCGCACCCCGAGGAACTTCGCCGCGTGCGCGAACTCGAGCGAGCCGTAGACGCCGTCGTGGTCGGTCAGCGCGAGCGCCTCGTATCCGAGCTCCGCGGCGCGCGCGGCGAGCTCCTCCGGCTGCGACGCCCCGTCGAGGAACGAGTACGCGCTGTGGCAATGGAGCTCGACGTATGCCATCGCCTAGGCTGCAGGGCAGTGGTCGAGATCCACGAAGGCGAGCGGATCGCGGGCGAGGGCGGCCTCGGCATCACCCTCCTCGCGGACCTCGAGCAGATCGGCGTCGCCTCGGTTCGCTGGGATCCGGAGGGCGGGATCGCTCCCCCGCTCCACTACCACGCTCGGCACGCGGAGTGCTTCTTCGTGCTCGAGGGCGAGCTGACGTTCCGGCTCGAGGATCGCGAGGTTCGGGCGGATGCCGGGACCGTGGTGTTCGTGCCGCCGGACGTCGTGCACACGTTCTCCGTCACCGGCGACTCGCGCGCGCATTTCCTGGACATCCATGTCCCGGGCTGCGGGTTCGGCGACTTCGTGCGCGGGCTCTATGCCGCCGAAGGCGAGGACGAGCGCCGCGCGGCGCGGGACGCCTTCGACCAGCACCCGAGCCCCGAGTACGCCTCGGGGGATCCCGGTCTCGTCGTCGTCCGGCGGACCGGAGGGGATGACGGAGAAGCTATCGGCGCGCGGTCCGAGCAACGACGCGCGACGCTGCTCGTGGATGCGGACGAGCTCACGGTGACGGAGTTCTTCTACGGGCCCGGCGAGCGGGGAGCGCAGCCGCACGTCCATCACCACCACGCCGATGCGTTCTTCGTCCTGGAGGGGGAGCTCACGTTCGCGCTCGGTGCCGGATCGCTTCGCGGGCCGGCGGGGACGCTCGTCGTCTTCCCCCCGAACGTCGTGCACGGCTTCGACAACGACGCGGCGGAAAGCGGACTCTTCTACAACTTCCACATGCCGGCGAGCGGGTTCGGCGACTACCTGCGCGGGCGGAACCCCGGCTTCGACCAGCACGATCCCCCGGCCGACGGCGGCGCCGACCCAGCTACCGCGGTTGCCGTGCGTCTGTCGGGGTAAGTTCGCGGTATGACCTGGGAGGAGCTCGTGGCAAACGTCACGACACGACATCCCGTGCACGAGTCGAAGATGTTCGGGATGCCGTGCCTCAAGCGGGAGAACGGCAAGGTCGTCGCCGGCCTCTGGAAGGACGGCGGGGTCAACGTGAAGCTCGTCGACGAGGCGCAGCGGGAGGCCGCGCTCGCGCTCCCGGGAGCCGAGCTGTTCGACCCCGGCATGGGGCGCGTCATGCGCGAGTGGGTTCTCGTGCCGGTCGACCAGTCGAATGAGTGGGAGCGCCTCGTCGAGCAGGCGATCGGCTGAATGGACGACCCGGTCGTTCAGCTCCCCGGCGAGGGCGAGGTCGTCTCCGAGAGCGAGGCCAGGTCGAGCCGAATCAAGGCCGGCCGCGACGAGCTCCTGCTCACCGAGTCCAGGTACGCGCCGGACCAGCGGGTCGCGGGGCCGCACATCCACCGAGAGCACGCGGACGCGTTCTACGTCCTCGACGGAGAGCTCCTGTTCCACGCTGCCGGCGAGATGCGGACGCTGCCCGCGGGCGCGTTCGCGCTCGCGCCGCCCCACCTCGTGCACGGATTCGACGTCGGGGAGAAAGGCGTACGCCATCTCAACCTGCACACGCCCGGAAAGGCGTTTGCCGCGCTCAGCCGCGCGCGCCGCGACGGCGTGCCCTTCGACTCTGCGGACGGGGACGCGTTCGCTCCGCCGGAGGACGGCGGGCTGCCGGCGAGCGAGGCCGTCGTGTGGATGCCCGGCGAGGGAGAGGTCGTCGGGACGAGCCTCGTGAAGGCCGACCGGGCGGAGCTCTCGCTGCTCGAGTTCGAGATCAGTCCCGGAGGCGGCGTCGGACCGCACTTCCACAAGGGACAGAGCGACTCGTTCTACGTCCTCGAAGGCGAGGTCGACTTCCACGTGGGCGACGAGGTCGTCCACGGCTCCGTCGGCACGTACGTCCTGGCGCCGCCGGGAGTCGTGCACTTCTTCCGGAACGTGAGCGACCACCCGGCGAGGGCGTTGAACTTCCACGCGCCCGGCGGGTTCGTCGCGTATCGCCGCAAGCTCCTCGCACTTCAGGAGCAGGGCATCGAGCCCGACCGGGCGTTCTTCGAGCGTCACGACGTTTTCGACGTCGACTGAATCGCTCGTTACAGTCCGACCGTGAAGGCGATCTGGCAGGGGCGGATGCTCCAGGCCACGGCGAAGGTCGGCGACCAGGCGCCGATGGCCGCCGTGTGCTGCAACGCCTGCCGGACGTGCGCGACGACGAACCTCCTCGCGCTCGCGATGGCTGCCGGAGCCGGCGCGCTCTACGGCGCCGGACGGCTCGCCAAACGCGTCGTCGGCAGCTCCTAAGCCTTCTGGGTGAACCAGCACCCCTCCTCGCGATCTCGGTAGACACAGACGTTCCGGCCGCTTTCGAGGACGACCTCGAAGTAGCGGCGGTCGACCGGCTCCTCCGTCCACCAGCGGTCGACGACGCGCCACTCCTCGCGGACGAGCGAGACGAGCTCCCGGTTCACGATCCGCGGCGCCCCGTCGAAGCCGGTCTCGACGAGGGCCGGCCGCGGCGCGTTCAGGCGTCCCGCGGAACGACCAATGCTCGCGCTTCTGGTATCCGCGACCACGGCGCCACCTCCACCACGGCGCATACCGATCCTGTCCCTGTGCTCGCCCGCACCTGGCGCAGCCCTTCGCGCAGGCGGCCGGCTACCTCCTCTCCTGCGGGCTCGACGAGCGCAAGCTGCTGTCCCGTGTGCTCGGCGAGCTCCACCGCCTCCAGCCGCAGCTCGAGGATCGGGGCGGGAAGCTCCGCCAGCTTGGGCCCGAGCGCCACGCGCAAGCGGGCCAGCTCCGCACTTGCATCGCGAAGCGTCAGCGCGCGGCGCCACGAGCCCCCGTCGACAAGCCGCGCCGACAGAGCGAGCTTTCGAAACGGTCTCCCGGCCCGTTCCGGGCGGGCGAGCAGTCGCTCGAGGAGAGCGCCGAGCGCGCGCCGCAGCGTCAGCTCGTTTCCGACCGCCTCCGGGAAGACGAGCACCTCCGCGAGCTCAGGCGGTGGCCTGCGCCCGCGGACCCGCGCCTTGCGCCCGCCCTGCGCGAGCCTCCAGGCCGTTCTGCCGTCCGCCCCCAGCCGTTCTGCCACCGCGCCTCCGGGGAGTTGCGCGAGCTCCCCCAGCCGGCGCAGTCCCAGCCCCTCGAGCTCTGCGTAGCGATCCGCGGAGAGCGGGAGCAGCGAGAGCGGCAGCGGCTCGAGGAACGACGTCTCGTCCTTCGCCGCGACGATCAGGATCTGACCGGGACGCGCGACGCTCGCCGCCGCGAGCGCGGTGAAACGCCGTCCGGCGGCGCCGACTCGCGGATCCCAGGCGGCGCCCACAGCCGCGAGTGCCCGCTCGAGCGCCGGCTGCACTCCCCCGTAGAGCCGCTCGACCCCGCGCGTCTCGAAGACGACGGCCCCGTGCTCGACCGGATCGACTGCGAAGCCCGCGTCCTCGAGACGGAGGAGAACGCCCTCCCACTCGCGCTCGACCGCGGCGGGATCCCGCTCGACGAGCGCGAGCGACGGGCACGTGGCGAGCGCCTCCCCGAGACGCATCCCCGGCTTCACCCCCGCCGCCTCGGCCGCCGCGGTCACCGGGCCCAAGAGCGGGTCGGCGTTCGGCAGAGGGGCGAGCGCTGCGGGCTCGAGCGTGAGCCTCGGCCGCGCGCGCAACGCCGCTCTCAGCTCGAACCCGGGAATGAGGAGGCAGGCGATCATCCGAACACATGTTCTATACGAACACGTGTTCCCCTGTCAAGCTGGAAAGTACATATCCGTGTCACGAAAGAGCGCCGAAAGCGTCTGGCGGCTCGCGCCGTCCGAGCTGCGCGTCGGGCTCGGCTGCATGCGCCTCTCGACCGACGAGGACCGCGACGAGGAGCGCGCCCTCGAGACGTTCTCGGCGGCGGTGGCAGCGGGGATCACCGTGTTCGACACGGCGAGGGCGTACGGGCGGGGAGAGGACGAGCTCGGGCACGGCGAGCGGCTCCTCGCTCATGCCCTGCGCGCGTGCGATGCCGCCGAGACCGCGCGGATCGTCACGAAGGGCGGGATGGCCCGCCCCGGCGGCGGCTGGGTGACCGACGGCCGCGCGCAGTCGATCCGCGCCGACTGCGAGGCGAGCCTCGCCGCGCTCGACGGGCTCGCGATCGACCTCTACCTCCTCCACGCGCCCGACCCGCGGACGCCGTGGCGCACGTCCGTCCGCGCTCTCGCGAAGCTCGTCGACCAAGGGCTCGTCGCGCGCGTCGGCGTCTGCAACGTCAACCGCGACCAGCTGGACGAGGCGCTCGAGCTCGCTCCGATTGCCGCGGTGCAAGTCGCGCTCAGCCCCTTCGACGACCGAGCTGTCCGGGGAGGCGTGCTCGACCGCTGCACCGAGGCCGGCGTCGCGGTGATCGCGCACTCCCCGCTCGGCGGGCCGCGTCGCGCGCGCGGGCTCGAGCGGAACGAGGCGTTGCGAGCGGTCGCAGAGAACACCGGCGCGACTCCCGCCGAAGTCGCAATCTCGTGGCTCCTCGGCCTCGCGCCGAACGTCGTCGCGATCCCGGGTGCCACACGACCCGCGACTGCTCGGTCGAGCGCGCACGCAGCTTCGCTCCGCCTCGACGAGGACGACCGCGAGCGGCTGGACGAGGCGTTCGGCCGTTCCCGGCCGTCTCCCACGCGCCGCCCGTCCGCCGGAGACGTCGTCGTCGTGATGGGGATTCCGGGAGCCGGAAAGTCGCGCGTCGCCGAGCCCTACGTCGCGCAGGGCTACCTCCGCCTGAACCGCGACGAGCGCGGAGGCTCGCTGCGAGAGCTCGCTTCAGCTCTCGAGGACGCACTCTCGTCCGGCGCCCGGCGGGTCGTCCTCGACAACACCTACCTCACGCGTGCCTCGCGGAGCTATGTCGTCGAGACCGCGGGGCGTCACGGCGTCCGCGCGCGCTGCGTCTGGCTCGACACGCCGCTCGCGCAGGCGCAGGTCAACCTCGTCGAGCGCCTGCTCGACCGCTGCGGCGCCCTGCCGACACCCGAGCAGCTCGAGGAGGTCGCCCGGGACGAGCCCGGACTGCTCCTGCCGACGCGCCAGATGCGGGCCTTCCGCGAGCTGGAGCCGCCGTCCGCCGACGAAGGCTTCGCCGAGGTGGACCACGTGCCGTTTGCCCGTACCGCACCGCCCGAGGGCGCGCGCTCCGGAGCCTTCCTGGCCGCTGCCGCGCTCCGGAACCCGGGTTGGGAGAACGCGCTCGCCAGCGGCGATCTCGCGTCGCCGCACCTCGTCTTCGACTGGAGGCCCCTCAGCGGCGTGGCCGATCTCGATGACGCCGTCGCGACCGTCGCAGCCGTCGTTTCCGGGCCCGTCGAAGCCGCCCTCTGCTCGCATCGGGGTGGCCCGCCGACGTGCTGGTGCCGTCCGCCGCTGCCGGGGCTGCCGCTCGCGTTCGCGAGAAAGCACGGCGTCGATCCCTCGCGGTCGCTCGTCGTCGGAGCGAGCCCGGCCCACCGGACGCTCGCGAACGTGCTCGATGCGCGCTATGAAGACGCCTCGGCAAGCTAGCCCCGTGCAGGAGATCGAGATCCAGATCGTGACGCCGGACAGCTGGCCGGACATCGTCGATCTCTTCACGCGGCCCGGCCGGCGCGGAGGAACGCCGCAGACGGACGGCTGCTGGTGCCAGTTCTGGCGGGTGCGCGGGAACGCGTACTGGGACGGCCACGGCGCCCGCCACCGGGCAGCGCTCGAGGACGAGACTCGCGCCGGAAGCGAGCCGGGTTTGCTCGCGTACCTCGACGGGGCTCCGGTCGGCTGGTGCCGCGTCGGCCCGCGAGAGAGCTTCGCCCGGCTCGAGCACTCGAGGAAGCTCGCGCGGGTCGACGACGAGCTCGCATGGGCCGTCGTCTGCTTCTACGTCGACCCCGCGGCCAAGCGGAGCGGCGTCGCCTCAGCCCTCCTCGACACTGCCACGGAGCGAGCCGCGGCGAACGGCGCCGCAGTGATCGAGGGCTATCCCGTCGCGCCGGGGCATATGAACATCGACGCCTACACCGGCTACCTCCCGATGTTCCTCGCCGCGGGCTTCGAGCCCGTACGCGACGCCGGGCGCCGGACGCTCGTCCGCCGGCGACTCGTTTGAGCGCAAAGTCCGCCCAACGATCGGCGCTCGCTTCCGACCGGCTCTTATGGTCGAATTCCGACATGGCGAACACGCCGCTATTCGGCGGGAGGAGGTTCGCGGTTGCCGCGGGAGCGTTGCTCGTCTCGCTGGCGGCCTTCCTCGCCCCGATCCCCTCCGCGCACAGCAACGCCGCACGCGCCCCGCAGGTGCACGTCGTCGGAGCAGGCGTGCTGACGCAGCCGACCACGGCCGTTCTCCGGAGGCCGAGTGTGGGCGCACGGCGCGTCGGCCTGCTCGAGCAGTTCCGCCCGGACTTCCGCCCGCAGTACGTGCTCGCGCTCTCGGCCGTCAAAAACAAGAAGACGGGCAAGCCGCGCTGGTACCGGGTCAGCGTCCCCGGCCGCCCGAACGGCAAGACGGGGTGGGTCCCCGCCGCGGCCGTGGAGATCTGGCCGGTGAAGAAGCGGATCATCGTCGACCTCAGCGCGCGCCGATTCGAGTTCTGGAGCGGTGCGCGGCTCCTGCGCGCGGGGCGGGTCGCGATCGGCAGGCCGGGCCTGGAGACGCCGACGGGGCTCTTCTACGTCACCTGGAAGTTCGATCCTCGCATCGACCCGAACTGGTCGGGTCTCGGCAACTATGCCTTCGAGACGAGCGCGTACTCGCCGAATCTCACCGAGTGGCCGGGCGGCGGGATCGTCGGCATGCACGGGACGCCGGCGCCGCAGCTCCTCGGGCAGGCCGTCTCGCACGGCTGCATCCGCGTGCACAACCGCGACATCGAGTTCCTGCGCGACCGCGTCCCGCTCGGGACGCCGATCAAGGTCGTCCCGTAGCTCTCGTCGCAGCCCGGAAGCACGTCGTCACGTAGGCGAGCCGGATGCCCTCCGCGCCCGCTTTCTTGTCGTAGAGCCGTCCTACCGCGTCGAGGACGGGCTCCCGCTCGGCCTGCGGCAGCTTGGCGCAGTAGCTCCGCGAGAGGACGAGGTCGAGCAGCGTCTCCCGGTCGAGTGGCTGCTCGAAGTGGAACTCGGCGGTCTCGACGGGCTCGAACAGGCCGCTCGCGTCGATCGGCCCGTTGACGTCCCAGGTTGCGACGGTCTCGTTCCCGATGATCTCGGAGAGCTCCGCGACCCACTCCTCGCGGTCGTCGCGCGAGTTCCAGACGAGGGCGAGGACGCCTCCGGGCCGGAGCACGCGCGCGATCTCGGGCAACGCGACCGCGTGGTGGAACCAGTGGAAGGCCTGCGCGCAGGCGACGACGTCGGCGGCGCCGTCGGCGAGCGGCATCGACTCCGCATTCCCCTTGACCGCCGTGATTCCCGGCACCGCCGCCTCGAGCTCGGCCCGCATCGCGTCGAGCGGCTCGACCGCGGTCACCCGGTGCCCGAGCGTGACCAGAGCCCGCGTCAGCTTCCCGGTGCCGGCGCCGAGGTCGACGACGTCGCGCGGCTCCTCGCCGACGAGCCAGCGCACGGCCTCCTCCGGATAGGTCGGTCGTCCGCGCTCGTACGCGCCCGCGACCTCCGCGAACGCCGTGAACGGCCCGCGCGCCTTGGGATCGCGGTTGACGATCACGGCGCGAGCGTATCGCCCGCGGATCGGCGACGGGGCTAGGGCAGGATCTCCGCCGCGCCGTTCCGCATCCCGGCGAAGCGCGGGACGACGTCGAGCACGCTCTCCCGCGCGCAGAAGGGAATGTCGTCCTCGAGCTCGGGCGCGTTCGCGAGTAGGTTGCGGCCGCTCTTCGACGCGCGGAACGCCTCCTCCGCCCCGCTCCACGTGGCGGCGAGCCGCGCGGCGGCCTCGGATGCATCCGTTCGCGCCCAGTCCAGAAGCTCGACGATGCGGCCGGCCACGTACGCGTCGTCGAGCGCGAGCGTCCCCTGCACACCGGCGCAGACGACGATTGCGTCGTCGCCATGCGCGCGCGCGGCCTCGACCACGGCACCGAGGTTCAGGAGCGACGCCAGGAGCACCCGCTCGCAGCGATGCGCGGCCGCGACCACGGCGCGCGTGCCGTTCGTCGTCGAGAGGACGAGTGTGGTCCCCGTCGGCTCGAGGTACTCACGAGGCGAGTTCCCGAGGTCGAAGCCGGGGATGCGCACGGCGTTCCGCTCCCCTCCGAGGACGCCCTCGCCGAGCTCGTCCCGCAGCGCGCGCGCCTCTTCGACCTCGGCCGTGCAGAACGCGCGCTGATAGCCGGAGGAGAGCGCCTGGCAGATCGTCGAGGTCGCGCGGATGACGTCGATGACGATGCCGGTCGGGGCCGCGCCCGCCTCCTCGGGTGTGAACGCGACGTCGACCCGCACGGCGGTACGCTAGCCGCGGTGGACGAGCCCCTCCGTTGCTACCGGCATCCGAGCCGGGAGACCTACGTGTCGTGCACGGAGTGCGGACGTGGGATCTGCCCCGACTGCATGAGCTTCGGCCCCGTCGGGATCCGCTGCCCGGACCATGCGAGCACCGGCGAATCGGCTCCCGCGCCGAAGCGCACCGCACGCCGCGCGCGTGCGTCCATCTCGGTCAGCGGGTCGTTCGTGACGCAGGCGCTGATCGCGATCAACGTCGGCGTCTACCTCCTCGAGCTCCTGCTCGGCGGCCAGCTCAACGGCACCGGGAACACGATCTACGAGCACGGCGTCCTGGCCGGGCCGTTCATCGCCGACGGGGAATGGTGGAGGCTGATGACGTCGGCGTTCCTCCACTACGGGCCGGTCCATCTCGGACTGAACATGCTCGTGCTCTGGATCATCGGGCCCGCGCTCGAGGAGTACCTCGGCCACGGGCGGTATGCGCTCCTCTACCTCGTCTCGGGCCTGGCGGGCGCGGCGGGCGCGCTCGTCTGGTCGCCGAACGCGCTGACCGTGGGCGCATCGGGCGCGATCTGGGGGATCATGGGCGCCGCGCTCCTGCTCGAGGCGAGGCGGATCTACGTCTTCGGTGGCCAGGCGCTCGGGCTCGTCGTGTTCAACCTCGCGATCACGTTCCTCATCCCGGGGATCTCCATCGGAGGTCACATCGGCGGGCTCATCGGTGGGGCGGCCGCCGCGCTCGCGTTCACGAGCCTGAAGCGAACTCCCGCGCTCGCGACGCTCTCGGTCGTGGCGGTGGGCGCGCTCAGCGTCGCGGTGGCGCTCGCGCAGGTCTGACTCGCGCAGGTCCAACTCGGCACGAAGTCGTTACCCACACGCGAGCGAGTCACCGATAGCGTGTCTTCAGGGACACGGGAGTGCCCCTGGGGGCGTTTGGGGACAGTTGCGAGAGCTGATCCGGGTCAGCCGCCGACGGCCACTGCCGTCACGCCGGACTCCGCGAGCGCGGCCTGCGCCGCCGCGAGGCGGGCGAGCGGCACGCGGTACGGCGAGCAGGACACGTAGTCCAGGCCTAGCCCGTGGCAGAACGCGACCGAGCGCGGCTCGCCTCCGTGTTCGCCGCAGATCCCGAGCTTGATTCCCGGCTTCGCGCCCCTCCCCCGCTCGACCGCGATCCGCATGAGGTCGCCCACACCCTCCTCGTCGAGCACCTCGAAGGGGTTCCGCTCGAGAACGCCGTGCTCGAGGTAGTACGTGAGGAACTTGCCCTCGGCGTCGTCGCGCGAGAACCCGAGCGCCGTCTGCGTCAGGTCGTTCGTCCCGAAGGAGAAGAAGTCCGCCTCCCCGGCGATCTCGTCGGCTCGGAGAGCGGCGCGCGGGAGCTCGATCATCGTCCCGCACTGGTACGCGACCGTCGGCTCCTCCGCGGCGACGCGCTCGGTCAGCTCGCGCAACCGCCTCAGTTCTTCGCGGAAGCCGACGAGCGGGTGCATGATCTCGACCAACGGCGCCTCCCCACTCCGCTCGCCCACGGCCCGCGCCGCCCGCACGATCGCCCTGACCTGCATCTCGTAGATCTCGGGGAACTGGAGCCCGAGGCGGCACCCACGCGTGCCGAGCATGGGATTCGACTCGTGCAGCGCCCGGATCCGGTCGCGCATCGCATCGGACGTCGCTTCCTCCACAGGCGGCAGGAACTCGTGCAGCGGCGGATCGAGCAGGCGGATCGTCACGGGCAGCCCGGCCATCGCCTCGAAGATCCCCTCGAAGTCGGCCTGCTGCATCGGGAGCAGGCGCTCGAGCGCGGCGCGGCGCTCGTCCTCGTCGCGGGCCATGATCATCTCGCGCACGATCGGCAGCCGCTCCTCGGCCATGAACATGTGCTCGGTGCGGCACAGCCCGATGCCCTCGGCGCCGAACTCGCGTGCCTTCGCGGCGTCCTCCGGCGTGTCGGCATTCGCGCGCACGCGCAGCCGGCGGAAGTCGTCGGCCCAGCCGAGGATCGTCTCGAAGTTCTCGTCGATCGAGGGCGGGACGAGCGGGACCGAGCCGATGATGACATCGCCGGTGCCGCCGTCGATCGTGATCACGTCGCCGGCCTCGAGCGCGTGCCCGCCGAGCAAGACCGTGCCCTTGGCGTAGTCGATGGTGAGCCCCTCGCACCCCGCGACGCACGGCTTTCCCATCCCGCGCGCGACGACGGCCGCGTGGGAGGTCATGCCGCCGTGTGCGGTGAGCACGCCGCGCGCCTGGATGAGGCCGTGGATGTCGTCCGGCGTGGTCTCCCAGCGGACAAGGATCACGTCGTCGCCGGACTTCCCGCGCTCCTCCGCAGTGTCGGCATCGAGCACGATCGCGCCGACCGCGGCGCCCGGAGACGCGTTCAGGCCCTTCGCCGCAACCTCGTACACGACGTCGGGATCGATCCGCGGGTGGAGCAGCTGGTCGAGCTGCGCCGGGTCGATGCGGGCGACGGCCTCGTCCCGCGAGATCAGAGACTCCTCCACCAGCTCCGTCGCGATGCGGAGAGCGGCCGCGGCGGTCCGCTTCCCGGTCCGCGTCTGGAGGAGGTAGAGCGTCCCCTCCTCGACCGTGAACTCGACATCCTGGACATCGCGGTAGTGGGACTCGAGCCGGTCGAGCGTGTCGACGAGCTGGTCGAAGGCCTCCGGCAGGACGTCCCGCATCTCCTCGATCGGATCGGGAGTCCGGATCCCCGCCACGACATCCTCGCCCTGGGCGTTCCGGAGGAACTCGCCGTATAGGCGACGCTCGCCGGTGGAGGGGTCGCGCGTGAAGCAGACACCCGTGCACGAGCGCTCTCCGCGGTTCCCGAAGACCATCTGCACGACGTTGACCGCAGTCCCGAGGTCCTCGGGGATGTCGTACGTCTGCCGGTAGACCTGCGCGCGCGGCGCATTCCACGAGTCGAACACGGCGCGGTACGCGCGCTGGAGCTGCGCGCGCGGATCCTGCGGGAACGGGCTCCCGACCTGCTCCTCGTAGATCTGCCCGAAGGTGGCGACGAGCTCGCGCAGGTCCTCGGCCGCGAGCTCGACGTCCTGGGTCACGCCGCGCGCTGCCTTGAGGTCCGTGAGCGCCTGCTCGAAGCGGTGGCCGTCCACACCGTCGACCACCTCGCCGTACATCTGCACGAGCCGGCGGTACGAGTCGAACGCAAAACGCGCGTTGCCCGTCGACACTGCGAGACCCTCGACCGCGACGTCGTTCAGCCCGAGGTTGAGGATCGTGTCCATCATCCCCGGCATCGAGACCGCCGCGCCCGAGCGCACGGACACGAGGAGCGGGTCCTCCGGATCGCCGAAGCGCTTGCCGGCCTTGTCCTCGAGCGCCGCAACGTGCTTCTCGACCTCGCTGTCGAGACCCTCGGGAACCTCGCCGCCCGCAGCCATGTACGCGCGGCACGCGTCGGTCGTCACGGTGAAGCCGGCCGGGACGGGGATGCCGAGCTGCGTCATCTCCGCGAGCCCGATCCCCTTTCCGCCGAGGAGCTCCCGTCCGCCTGCGGAGTCCTCGTCGAAGTCGTAGACGTAGCGCATGAGCAGCGGGAATCTATCGGCACCAGGTGGGAAGCGGAAACCCGCATGGCTGCGAGGTCGTCCCCGCCGTACCTGCCCCTGAATGCGCTGCTGGTGTGGTCCGGTGTGGTCAGTCCTTCTTCTTGGACTTGCCGGAGACGCACTTGCCGAAGGCGTTCTTCAGGTTGTGGTTGGTGCCGTAGCTCTTCGCGAACGCCTCCGCACGCATCGACGCTCGCTCCGAACGGCATGCCTTCGCGGCCGCAGTCGTCGTCCTTCTGAGTCGTTGTCGTCTTCCGCATCGTCCTTGTCCTTGTCCTTGTCCTTGTCCTTCGACTTGGACGAGACGCACTTGCCGAACGCGTTCCGCTTGTTCTTGTTCGTGCCGTGCTCATTCTCGAACGCCTGTAGCCCGACTCGCTGACGTTCTGCCTTGCACGGCTTTGCCGCGCCGTCCCCAGCGCCCTGAGCTTGCAACGACTTTGGCTTCTGTGCGCTCGGCGAGGCGGCAAACGCCGCCGGAATCCCGAGAATCACAAGAGCGACTGCGGCAATGACCAACTTCTGCATGCGGTTCCCCCGTCTCTGGTCCCTTCGTCAAATCATGCTCTGTTGAGAGATTTGTGCAACCGTCGTCGCCCCGCATGCTGGAGTCTGTGCGGAAGCTAGGGAGGCCCGCACTAGCGGGCCTCCCGGTGTCCGACAGTCCTAGGCGATGGTGACGACCACGTTCAGGTTGCCGTCCCCTGGAGGGGGAACGAGCGCGCCGGTCGTGATCGTGCCGAAGAAGCTGTCTCGAATCGAGACGAGGCGTGGGTTCGAACCCACAACGGTTGCGTGATTCCCGTCCGAGTAGAACGTGAAAACGGGAGCGTGGAAGTCAGTCAGCCAGATCCGCAAGAGCACCGCGGTCGGGAACGGCCCGATCACCGCCCCCGCCACGACCTGGCAACCCATGCCGCCGGTCGCGATTGGGACGTTCGCCCCCAGATTCACCTGGTAGCCGTATCCCAGCGGATCGCCCGGGCAGTTCGTCGCAGTGTTCGGCGCGAGGGGCGCCGTCGGGAGCAAGGCGTCACCGAACTGGGCGTTGGAGAGGGTTGCCGTCTTCCCCGCCGGGATGACGAGACCCGTAGCAAACTGACCGCCGCGCGCCTTGAACCTGACGCACGCGCCGACGTTCCTGAAGGTCGTTCCGTTCGCGCCGACGAGTGAGCGGTAGCCGCCCTTTTGGCACTTGTGCGCAGCGCCCGAGTTCCCTGGCTGTGAGCCAGGTGACTTGTGCGCCGCGCCCGAGTTCCCTGGCGTTGAGCCAGGCGCGGGCTTCTTCGCCCCCGCGAGAGGAGCGGCCACAAGGGCGAATACCCCAAGTGCGGCAGCGAGTGCCAGCATCCGACGATTCATGCGTTGCCTCCTTCCAGCAGTTGCGCGCGTGAATCATCGTGCTGCTCGTCGGTCCCGCTCGCGACCCCCGGCCGGGTGCGGACGTACCCCTATCGAGGCGCTGGACAGCCCCACTGGTGGCGTGGGATCCTCGTACTGTGAGACTGCGGCTGCAGTCGTTGAATGTGGGCTGGCCTCCCTCTGCGACGTTGGTGCTCGAGGAGGGCGACGAGAAGCCGCTAAACGATCTCTTCGTGGCCATCGAGGACAAGAGGGTGCTGCGCCACGGCTACGCACCGCGATCCGGAATCGAGGACCTCGACGATCTCCGGAAGCGAGTGGATGATCTCCGTGAACCGCTGCGCACCTGCTTAAAGGCCCTCGGCAACGCCGATGTCGGTAAGTGGATCAGGAAGCTCCAGGACGCATGCGACGAGTTGGTCAATGAGATCAGCATGATCCTCTACGAGGACCGGCAGATCGAGCGATCGGACGTCGAGCCGGCCGTGGAGGATCTGCGCCAGGCTTTCCGACGTCTGGCTCGCGAACTCTCGGACGAGTACCACCTCGAGGCGGCGGAGAGTCTCGTCGAGCGGATCCAGACCCACCCTTGAGCATGGGGACGCGGCTCGAGCGGGGCCGGGCGGCTACCTGAACGCCTGAGCAGCTCGCTCGAGGGCGTCAGCCGTGTCGGCCGACGTGAACGGCGGGAAGGGCGCCGACCTCGTCCTTGGACAGGGCGACATGCACCGCGTCGCTCTCGACCCTGGCGACGGCCCCGATCGGGATGGTGACCTCCTTCCGTCCCCAGAGGTGGCCGCGCTCGAGGACGAAGTGCGTGATGTGCTCGTCCGCGTCGACCACGAACCCGTCCACCTCGCCCAGTGAATGGCCGTCCGCAGAGATGACGGCGCTCGCCCGCCGGACCTCGACCTCGCCCTTCGGCACGCGGTCGTAGGTCATGGTCACGTGGGAGTCGAGGTCGCCCCCCGGATACGCGCCTGCATCGAGACCGGGGTAGTACGGCATCGCGAGCACGTCCTGGACGCCGACGTCCCAGTCGGGGTCCTCGGCGGGGATCTCTCCGAGCCGGAGGTAGGCGCTCTCACGTACGGACTCGAACCTCTGCGCCTCGTCCAGCGTGCACTCCAGCTCGATCTCGCGCTGCTCGTCGTCTCTGCCCTTCGCCAGCTGGATGGGCACCAGCCGCGCCTCTCCCTCGCCTTGCTCCGGGTGGACGACGAGATGCGTCACGCGCTTCTCGAGCGGGTCGATGACGATGTCCGCCAGCTCGCCGTACACCCCATCGGTGCACCGGACGCGAATGCCGATCTCGAGGCGCATATCAGTCTCCTCTCCACGCCGACAGGTAGCGCATTGGCAGCGGGAATCTACACTCGTGCCGGATGCCCGGACGGATCCTTGCGATGGGCGGCCACTCGCCCCGCTTCGAGGATGCCGTGCTCGAGCTCGGTGGGCCGCGCGTGTGCTCCGTACCGACCGCGAGCGGCGACGAGGACTGGCAGCTCGTCCGCTTCTACGAGTCGTTCGCGTCACCGGGCGGAGGCGACGCATGTCTCCTTCAACCCGTGGCCGCGCGCCGATCTCCGCGAGCACGTCCTCGCGCAGGACGTGGTCTACGTGGCGGGCGGAAACACCGCCAACGCGCTCGCGATCTGGCGTGCGCACGGGTTCGATGCGGTCCTGCGCGAGGCGTGGGAGCAAGGCGTGCTCCTGTGCGGCTGGAGCGCCGGGATGATCTGCTGGTTCGAGGCGAGCGTCACGGATTCGTTCGGGCCGCAGCTCCACGGGATGCGGGACGGGCTCGGCTTCCTGCCGGGGAGCGCCTGCCCGCACTACGACGGCGAGGAGCGGCGGCGGCCGGTCTACCAGGAGCTCGTCGCGAACGGCTTCCCGCCCGGCTACGCGGCGGACGACGGCGCGGCGCTGCACTTCGTCGGGACCGAGCTCGAGGAGGTCGTGGCGGTCAGCGACGGCGCCCGCGCGTATCGCGTGGAGCCGGGCGCGGAGACACCGATCGAGCCGCGCCTGCTCAGGAACGCCGAGCGCGCGACCTGAGCTCGGCGACCCACGCGGCCGCGCGCAGGCCGAGCCAGATCGGCGTGAGGAGCACGTAGAAGACGAGGTCGCCGAGGACGAGCAGGAACCACCAGAACGCGAGCCGCGGAAACGGGACCCAACCCTTCTCGCGCAGGTCGCCGGTGCTGCCGGGCGGGCGGTGCCAGGGACGGCGGAGCGGCGGCTCGCCGGGCGAGCCGTACGGCCTCGGATCGTCGCTCATGGGCCAGCCTCTGGCCTGTGAGGTGGGAGGGGCGTGGGGAACCGGGAGGTTCCCCACGCTTTCAAGAAGAAGGGGGCACGCGCTTCTCTCGCAAGACGGAGATTCGCTCGCGCGAATCTCCGTCGCGGACAGACCTGGGGAAACATGGTTTCCCCCGCGACCGCGAGCCAGAGGCGAGCGGTGCTCATGCCCGGGCAGTCGCCGCCCGCTTGCGCTTCTCGACGAGGCGGATGATCCGCATCGCGGTCTCCTCGACCGAGAGCTCCGAGACGTCGATCACGGGACAGCCGAGCCGGCGGTGCAGCGCGGCGGCCTCCTCGAGCTCCGCGTAGATGACCTCGAGCTCTGCGTAGCGCTTCCGCGGCGCGCCCATGCTCCGGACGCGGGCGGTGCGGATGTCGAGCAGCCGCTCCGCGTCGATCGTGAGGCCGACGATCTTCGCGGGGTCGATCTCGAACAGCTCGTGCGGGAGCTCGATCCCGCGCACGACGGGCACGTTCGCCGCCTTGTGCCCGAGGTAGCCGAGGTAGATCGAGAGCGGCGTCTTCGATGTACGGGAGACGCCGACCAGCACGATGTCCGCCTCGTCGAGCCCTTTCCCCACGCCGTCGTCGTACTTCACCGCGAACTCGATCGCCTCGATGCGCTTGAAGTACTGGGCGTCGAGAGGAGCGCGTGCGCCGGGCTGCATTCGCGCTGCCACGCCCGCGACGCGTGAGATGGAGTCGATCGGATGTCCGAGCAGGTCGCAGTAGTGGACGCGCGCGCGCCGGCAGAGCTGGCGCATTGCGTCGCGGAGCTCCGGTGCGACGAGGGTGTACACCATCACGGCCGGCCGTCCGCGCGCCTGCTGCACGGCGACGTGCAGGTCCTCGACGTTCTCGACCCGCGGGTGCCGGAACTCGACGAACGGCTGATCCGGGAACTGCGCCTCGAGCGCGAGGACGAGCCGCGCCGCGGTCTCGCCGGTCGAGTCCGAGACGATGTGCAGCTCGACGGGCTCGCGCCCTGGCGACTCCGGCTCGCTCATCGTGCGGGGAGGCTACCCCGCTGTCGCTGCGCGCTCAGCCGAGTAACGTCTCGGCGTGCCCGACACCGTGACGATGGACAAGATCGTCTCGCTCGCGCGTCGCCGCGGGTTCGTGTTCCCGTCCTCCGAGATCTACGGCGGCCTCGGCTCCGCGTACGACTACGGGCACTACGGCGTGCTCTTGAAGGAGAACGTCAAGGCGCGCTGGTTCGAGGCCATGGTGCAGGAGCGCGACGACGTCGTTGCCCTCGATTCCTCGCTCATCCTCCACCCCCGCGTGTGGGAGGCCTCCGGCCACGTGACCGGGTTCGCCGACCCGCTCGTCGACTGCCGCACCTGCAAGCTCCGGTTCCGAGCTGACCATCTCGCAGACCCGGAGCACGAGGAGGTGCGCTGCGGCCGCAAGCCCAGCAAGCGCCCCGGCGAGACACCGGACTGCGACTTGACCGAGCCGCGGCAGTTCAACCTCATGTTCAAGACGCGGATCGGCGCCGTCGAGGAGACCGGCATCGACGCGTACCTCCGCCCGGAGACCGCGCAGGGCATCTTCATCAACTTCAAGAACGTCGCCCAGATCGCCCGCCGCAAGCCGCCCTTCGGCATCGCGCAGATCGGCAAGGCGTTCCGCAACGAGATCACGCCCGGCAACTTCATCTTCCGCACGCTCGAGTTCGAGCTCATGGAGGTGGAGTACTTCGTCCCGCCTGCCGACGCCGCGGAGTGGCACCGGTACTGGATCGACCAGCGCGTCGCCTGGCACCGGCGCTACGGCCTGCGTGAGAGCCACCTGCGCGTCCGCCCGCACGGCCCGGAGGAGCTCTCGCACTACTCCTCGGCGACGAGCGACATCGAGTACCTCTTTCCGATCGGCTGGTCGGAGCTGGAAGGCATCGCGAACCGCGGCGACTTCGACCTCACGGCGCACACGGAGGCCTCGGGGACGAAGCTCGAGTGGGTGGACGGCGAGGAGCGCTACACGCCGTACGTCGTCGAGCCCGCGCTCGGCGTCAACCGCTCGCTGCTTGCGTTCATGGTCGACGCGTACGACGAGGAGGTCGTAGCTGAACGCGAGCGGACAGTGCTCCGGCTCCATCCGGCGCTGGCGCCGGTCAAGGTCGCGGTGCTCCCGCTGATCCCGCGGAACGAGGACATGGTCACGAAGGCGCGCGGGCTGTACGAGGAGCTTCGCCGATCGGTCGTCGCCGAGTACGACGACTCGGGCCAGATCGGCCGCCGTTACCGGCGCCAGGACGAGATCGGCACGCCGTACGCACTCACGATCGACGAGCAGACCCTCGAGGACGACACGGTGACGATCCGCGACCGCGACTCGCTCGCGCAGGAGCGGATCCCGATCGCAGGCGCGCGCGCGTTCGTCCAGGACAAGCTGGCCGAGGACTGGCAGACGCCCAAGACGAGCTGAGAGAGGCACTCGGAGAACGCGGAACTCTAAGGGCGCTCGAGGACCCGCTCGCCGGGCTCCGCGAAGCCGAACGTCCGGTACAGGTCGTGCGCGTCGGCGGTGTGCAGAAGCCACTTCGTTCGCGCGAACGGGCCCTCGTCGACCGAGAAGCGGACGAGCTCGACGCCGAGGCCGCGACCGCGGTGCTCCTCGAGCACGTAGACGTCCGCGAGGTACGACTGTGCATGGCCGTCCGAGAGCGTGCGCGAGAAGCCGACCTGGGCGCCCTCGTGGTACAGGCCAACGACACGCGCGGCGCCGTCGATCAGCTCGTCTTGCACCTCGCGCGGCCGACCCTCGGCCCAGTACGAGCGAACGAGATAGCCGTGCACCGCCTCGCGGTCGACCCGCGCAGGGTTGTCGTCGAGCTCGTACCCGGCCCCGAGGTCGCGCTTCACGCGGACAGGGTGCGCAGGCGGAAGCCGCCGTGGAACTCGTAGGACGCGACGACGACACCGAGCGCGTCACGCACCGCACGCTCTCCGAGGCCGAGGCCATGCGCGTCAGCGAGGGGGCTCCAGAGCAGGGCGCGCATCCCGCGCAGGCCCTCCGGCGACAGCCCGACCGCCTCGGTCGGCGAGCACGCCGCGCAGACCGCGCCTCCCGCACGCGGCAGGTAGCCGACGAGCTCCTCGGCCCCGCATTCGACGCAGCTCTCGAGATGCGGCACGTACCCGGAGAGCCAGAGCAGCTTGAGCTGGAATGCGAGCGCGAGCGGGTCGAGCGCTGCGCCACCGCGCAGCCCCGCCGGGAGGGCGTCGACCGCGGCGAGGAAGCGCGTCAGCGCCTCGAACGCGCGCTCGTTCCGCTCCTCCTCGACGTAGAGCTTGAGCATCGCCTCGGCCCCGACCGACCCCACCGCCAGCCGGTACGAGTCCTCACGCGTCGGCCGATGCGGGTCGACGAGCGAGGCGCCGGTGACCGTGTGCAGCTCGCCCGTGCCCTGGTGGAGCAGGAGCTCGGCGTGCGAGAACGGCTCGAGCCGCGCGCCGAAGCGGGACTTCGTCTTGCGGACGCCCTTCGCGACCGCGCCGACGCGTCCGCGCTCGAGCGTATACAGGTGGAGGACGCGATCGGCCTCGCCGAAGCGGAACGAGCGCAGCACGACCGCCTCGGTCTTGTAGCTGCGGGCCACGGGCCAAGTCTAGGCCCGGCGGGGGCTAGCCTCCCTCGCCCTCCTCGAACTCACGCTCGCGGTCCGCTGCGTCGCAGTCCGGACAGACGAGCATCCCCTCGCCGGCCTCGCCCTCGAGCGCCAGCTGGCCATGGCGCCACGTCGCGAGCTCGGCGGCCTCTTCAGGAGCTACACGCCCGCACTGCGAGCATTCCATGACCTCCAAGACGACGGACATGGCTCGTAGCGTACGCCACTAGCTGCCCACTTGGCAATTCGGGCAGTACCAGGTTCCCCGTCCGCCGACCCGCGTCTTCGCGATCGGCGTCCCGCAGCGGGGGCAGGGCTCGCCCTCGCGGCCGTAGACGCGGAACTCGTCCTGCATCGTGCCGGAGGCCCCCTCAGGTGTCGCGTAGTCGCTGAGCGTCGAGCCCTGGCGGTCGATCCCCATCGCGAGGGCGGCCCGGATCGCCCGCACGAGCCGCCGGACCTCGGCGGGATCGAGCTCGTTTGCAGGAAGAACGGGACTCAGCCGCGCGCGCCAGAGCGCCTCGTCGGCGTAGATGTTCCCGAGCCCCGCGACGACGCGCTGGTCGAGGAGCACTGCCTTCAGCGGTGCCCGCCGACGGGCGAGCTCCGCGCCGAGCCACGCCGAGGTGAACCGCGGCCCGAGCGGCTCCGGGCCGTTCTTCGTCGCGAGGTACGGCTCGAGCTCCGCGTCTTCGAGGACGAGCCACGTCCCGAACCGGCGCACGTCGCGGTAGACGAGCCGCGAGCCGTCGTCGAGCTCGATCACGGCCCGCTCGTGGCTCGTGGGCGACCAGTGGAACCCGCCCGTCATCCGCAGGTGAACGAGCAGGCCGAGCCCGCTTGCGAGCCTGAGCAGCAGGTACTTCCCGCGCCGCTCGACCGCGACGACGCGATCGCCTTCGAGCTCTTCCGCGATCTCGTGCAAGTCGAATGGTCGGGTCAGTCGTGGATCGAAAATCTCGACGTGGGCGAGCGTCCGGCCCTGAAGCCGCGGCGCGAGGTGCGCGCGAATCGTCTCGACTTCCGGGAGCTCCGGCACGGAGACATCTTTGCCTGCCGGGGGGTTTGACTCCGTGCGGAACCGTCGTACCATCCGACCGTGCCGACGATCACGATCCGGGACGAGACGCGCCCGGGCCGCACCATCTCCGAGCTCGTCCTACCCGAGCTTCCCGACCGGATCACACTGCGCGAGCTTCTCAAGACACGCGTCCGCGAGGAGGTCGCGAAGGCGAATCTCGACCGCGAGACCGCGCACCACATGCTCGTCCAGCCGACCGACGCCGAGGTGACGCTGAACGGCTACCGGATGCGGAAGTCGAAGGCGATCGACTGGGAGCGGCAGGCGGAGGTCGCCGAGGAGGCGTTCTCGCGCAACGGCTTCTTCGTCATCGTCGACGACCGTCAGGTCGAGTCGCTCGACGACGAGCTGGAGCTCACCCCGGAGACCGAGGTCCGCTTCCTCAAGCTGACCCCGCTCGTCGGCGGTTGATGCGCCTGCTCCGCCGCTCGCCCCGCCTCTCCGCGGAGGCCGAGAGCCGCCTTGCGGAGCATCGGGAGCGCGCTGACGGCATCGTCCAGGGCATCCGCCGCGAGTACGTGGGTTCGCGCGGGGAGCCCGGAGGACCGTGGGACATGCCGGCCGCGCAGCAGCTGCCCCACGACGACGAGCTCGCGCTCTCGGCCCTCGTGGTCGTCGCCGCATTCGACGAGAACGTGCAGGGATCCGGGGCCCACTTCGACTGGGACACCTCCTTCGTTCGCCAAGACCTCCAGGCCCACCTCGTCCGCCGCAAGCTGCCGTACACGCGCGCAGACGTCGAGCTTCTGACCGCTCTCGCCGAACGCAAGCGCGCGGCGGCCTGGTGGTGGCTGGATCTCGCGCGTTGCCGGATCGCGGTTGCAGCGCTCGAGCGCTACGCGTCGGATCACGGCGCCGGCGAAGTCGCAAAGGAGATCGACCGGATGAAGGCCGTCATCGCCCGGCAGGAAGGCAGCGACTGGACGAGCCTGGGCGTGCGCCTCCGCCGGCTCGTGCCGGATTTCGACAAGGTCGATCTCTCCGCGCTCGTCGGAAAGGATCCGTGGACGAAGAAGGTCCGCCCGGTCGTCGAGCGCGACTACCGTCGCCACGGCGCGCTCCTCAGCCAGCTCGGCTCGGCGACCTCGAGCCGGCCCACGAAGAAGTGGCTCGGCCAGACCGGAGAGCTGCTGGACGAGGAGGGCAGGTCACTCGTGCGCTTCCTCCTCGAGTCGACGTTCGCCGTGGACTCGAAGGAGATCGGACGTCAGGTGTGGGAGGGCCGGACGTACGTCCAGATGCTGTGGCTCAGCGATCCGAGCGCGACGCTCGTCCGCGGCTGTCTGTGGACGACCGCCCTCATCGAGGACGAGTGGGTGGTGCCCATCGCGAGCGCGATCTTCGAGCGGAGCCGGGCCGAGGAGGAGATCAAGGTCGCGAATGCCGCGCTGTACGCGCTCGGCGAGTCGGATCGCGAAGAGGCGATCGCGCTCCTCTCGCGGCTCGCCGCCCGCGTCAAGGACCGTCGCTTCCTCAAGGGCATCGAGAAGGCGCTCGAGCGAGCCGCCGAGAAGCGCGGGCTCACGCGCTCCGCGCTGCGGGAGTCGCTCGTGCCGGCGTTCGAGCTCGGGCCCGACGGGTCGCGGGAGATCGCCGTGGGCGACGCCGTCGCCACCATCCGGGTCGACCCGCCGGGAACGGTCGCGACGACGTGGACGACCGAGGGCGGCCGCGCGCAGAAGACCGCGCCCGTCGACGTGCGAGAGAACCATGCCGACGCGCTCAAGGCGGTCAAGTCGCTCGCAACCGAGATCCGTAAAGAGCTCGGCGTCCAGCGGCTACGCGTCGAGGGCCTGCTCGCCGAGGAGCGCGTGTGGAGCTACGACGACTGGCGCAAGCACTACCTCGAGCACCCGCTCGTCCGAGCGTTCACGCCGCGGCTCGTCTGGCGCTTCGACGACACGGCGGCGATCCCGCTCGAGGACGGCTTCCTCGTCGCCGACGGCTCGACGGCGACGGAGCTGCCGGCGGAGGAGGTTCGCCTCTGGCACCCGATCCACGCGGGCCCCGACGAGGTCGCGCGCTGGCGTCAGGTCATCCGCGAGCGCGAGCTCGTGCAGCCGTTCAAGCAGGCGTTCCGCGAGGTCTACGTGCTCGCGCCCGCCGAGGAGCAGACCGAGACGTACTCCAACCGCTTCGCCGCGCACATCGTCCGCTACCCGCAGGTCTACGCGCTGACGAAGCAGCGCGGCTGGGGCGGCAACGCGCTCGGCCCCTACGACAACGACGGCGGGCGCCAGTGGCGCGAGTTCGACGAGCAGGGGCTCCGCGTCGAGTTCTGGATGGAGCACGCGGAGCACGACTTTGTCGGGATGGAGAGCATCGCCGAGCTGGCCGCGACCGACCAGGTGCGCTTCTACCGCCGCAGCGAGCGGGAGCCGGCGCGCCTCGCCGAGGTTCCGCCCGTTGTCTTCTCGGAGGCGATGCGGGACGTCGACCTGTTCGTCGGCGTGGCGTCGATCGCCGCCGACCCGGAGTGGATCGACCGGGGGAACGACCGCTACGACGCGTACTGGCGGGAGGCGTCCTTCGGCGAGCTCGGCCAGTCCGCGCTCGTACGGCACGAGTTGCTCGAATCACTGCTCCCCACGCTCAGGATCGCCGACCGCTGCACGCTCGAGGAGCGCTACCTCGTCGTGCGCGGGACACGCCGCACGTACCGGATCCATCTCGGGAGCGCGAACATCCTCATGGAGCCGAACGACGAGTACCTCTGCATCGTCCCCGCCCGCGGCAGCAAGGCGCAGAAGGTGTATCTGCCGTTCCCCGAGGACGAGCGGTTCAGCGTCATCCTGAGCAAGGCGTTCCTGCTCGCCGCCGACGACCGCATCACGGACCGCACGATCCTTCGGCAGATCGAGCGGCGTTAGGCGATGACGTCGAGGAGGATCCCGTGCGGCGTGCGCGGATCCTCGTCGGTGATCTCGTATGCCTGGAGCACCGCCTCGGCAGCCTTGCCCGCCGAGTCCTCGTCGCGCGCGTGCACGTCCGCGAGCACCTGGCCCGCCTCCACGGTCTGACCCCGCTTCGCGCTGCACACGACGCCGACCGAGTGGTCGATCTCGTCTTCCTTCGTGCGCCTCCCTCCGCCCAGCTCGAGCGCCGCGACGCCGATCGGAAGCGCCGCGAGCCGGGTCACGATTCCCGCCCGGGGCGCGGTCACCTCGCGGATGACGGGCGCCCGCGGGAGTGCGTCGAGATCCGGATCGCCGCCTTGCGCGCGGATCCAGCGCTCGTACGTCTCTCGCGCCGAGCCGTTGGCCGTCGCCTGCTCAGCGAGCCCGCGCCCCTCGGCCAGGTCGACGCCGAGGTCGGAGAGCGCGAGCAGACGCGCGCACGCATCCAGCACGAGCTCGCTGAAATCGGGCGGCCCCTCCGCCGAGATCGTGTCGACGGCCTCGCGGATCTCCAGCGCATGCCCGACGGCCGCGCCGAGCGGCTGGTCCATGTCGGTGAGCATGCACACGACCTCGCGCCCGGCACGCCGGCCGAGGTCGACCATCTGCTCGGCGAGGATCCGGGCGTCCTCGATCGTCTTCATGAAGGCGCCGTCGCCGACCTTCACGTCGAGCACGATCGCGTCTGCGCCGCCCGCGAGCTTCTTGGACATGATCGAGGAGGCGATGAGCGGGACGATGTCGACGGTCGCGGTCACGTCCCGCAGCGCGTAGAGCTTCTTGTCGGCGGGGACGAGGTCGCCCGTCTGCCCGATGATCGCGAGTCCGATGTCGCGCACCTGCGCGACGAACTCTTCGATCGTGAGCTCGACGCGGTAGCCGGGGATCGACTCGAGCTTGTCGAGCGTGCCGCCCGTGTGCCCGAGCCCGCGGCCGGACATCTTCCCGAACGGGACGCCGCAGGCCGCGACGATCGGGCCGACCGCGATCGAGGTCTTGTCCCCCACACCGCCGGTCGAGTGCTTGTCGACGACGCGCCGGCCGAGCATGGGCCCAAGGTCGAGCGTCTCGCCGGAGCGGATCATCGCGTCGGTGAGCGCGTGCGTCTCGCGGCCGGTGAGGCCCTTGAAGTAGACCGCCATGCACCAGGCGGCCATCTGGTAGTCGGGGATCTCGCCGCTCGTGAACCCGAGGACGAGCTCGGAGATCTCCTCGTCCGAGAGCTCCTCGCCGTTCCGCTTGCGCTCGATCAGCTCGGGAACGCGGATCACGACGCCTTCTCCGCGACGAAGATCGTGTTGCGCGTCGTCGCGTGGAGCGGTTCATCCAGCTCCGGGACGGCGTCGGCTGCGTGCTTCCACGTGACGAGCGCGCGCACGTACGCGCGAATCGCCTCGCCGTCCGCGAACCTCACCGATCCGTCGACGTCCTGCCGCGAGACGCGCGCGAAGTGGCGACGGAGCGCCTCCTCGCCGTTCTCTCGTGAGAAGGTCATCTGGCCGACCATGCTGATCCCCGCGTGGGCGCGCGCCTCCTCCAGGTGCCGCTCGCTGTTCGTGGTCGCGACCAGCCGCCCGTCGGGGCGAAGGACGCGGGCGATCTCCGCGAGCCCACGGTCGAGTTCGGGGACGTGGAAGAGGACCCAGGCCGCGACGACGACGTCGAAGTCGTCGTCCGCGAAGGGCAGCTCCTGTACGTCGCCCTTGCGCGCGTCGACGCCGCGTGCACGCGCCAGCTCGACCATCCGCTCCGAGACGTCGAGCGCGACGACCTCGGCCTCGAGCTCCTCCTGCATCCGCTCGCTCAGCTCGCCCGGGCCGGGGCCGACTTCGAGGACGCGGCTCGGCGACGCCGCCGCGATCTCGTCCCAGAGCACGTCGCGCGGGTCGATGCCCGTGCGGTCGGCGTAGACGGCTCGGCGCGCCTCGAGGGCTCGCTCCGACGCGTACTCCTCGCGAACGAGGACAGGATCGTTCAGCGTCACAGCTCGATCAGCCGGCCCGGGAGTCGCCGCCCCGGGGTCTTCCCCCCGAGCCACGAGTTGACGGTCGCGCCGATATCAGCGAACTCGCCCTCCTCGTGCACACGGCCGGCGGCGTTTCGCCCCGCTGCGTAGGCGAGCAGGAGCGCGTGCTCGCGCGAGTGGTCGGTCGACGGCGTCGTCGGGTCACAGCCGTGGTCGGAGCTGATGATCAGCAAGTCCCCGGGCCGGAGCGCCTCGAGGATGTCTCCGAGCCGCCGGTCGAAGTCCTGGAGGCAGCGGTGGAAGTTCACCGGGTCGTTCCGATGTCCCCAGAGCATGTCCGTCTCGACGAGGTTCACGAACACGAGCCCCTCGTCGATCGACTCGAGCAGCTCGATCGTCTTCGAGATGCCCTCGACGTTCGACTTCGTCGGATTCGACTCGTCGATGTCCTGGCCGGCGAAGATGTCGTGGATCTTCCCGACCCCGTGGACGGTGTTCCCGGCCTCGCGAATCGTCGTCAGGTAGTTCGGCTGCGGCGGCAGCAGCGAGAAGTCGTGGCGGTCGGGCGTCCGCTCGTAGTGCCCCGGCTCGCCGGTGAACGGCCTCGCGATGACGCGGCCGACCGCATGCCGGCCGGTGAGGATCTCGCGGGCCGCACGCGAGGCCTCGTACAGCTCCTCGAGCGGGATCGTGCCCGTGTGCGCGGCGAGCTGGAACACCGAGTCGCCGGACGTGTAGACGATCCACTTGCCCGTCTTCTGATGTTCCTCGCCCAGCTCCTGGATGATCTCCGTCCCCGAGGCGGGCTTGTTCCCGAGGACGCCGCGCCCCGTCTGGTTCATGAACGGGTCGATGACCTCGTCCGGGAACCCGTGCGGGTAGAGGGGGAACGCGGTCGGCGTGACGATGCCCATGAGCTCCCAGTGGCCGGTGGTCGTGTCCTTGCCCTTCGAGCGCTCGAGCAGCCGGCCCGCGACCGCGGGCGCTCCGGGCTGCGGCGGGCAACCCTCGAGCGGCATCACGTTCCCGAGCCCGAGCGCCTCGAGATTGGGCAGGTCGAGGCCACCGACGGCGCGGGCGATGTTGCCGAGGGTGTTGGAACCTACGTCTCCGTACTCCTCCGCATCCGGCAACTCACCTGCGCCGACGGCGTCGAGCACGATCACGCACGCCCGCGGCACGTCGATACTCTATAAACGCTTTGGACGAGGTTCTCGGCCTGCTCGCCCTCGCGGGCTACATCGTGCTGATCGTCGGGCTCGCTGCCGCGGTCACGTTCGTCGTCGTCAAGATCTTCCCGACCGAGCGGAACCCGAAGAAAGAAGACGGCGGCGAGGAGAAGCCCAAGCGCGAAAAGTCGAAGCCAACGACTTCCGACGAGACCGCCGCCGGCAGCCTCTTCCGCCGCTCGAAGCGCGAACGAAAGTAGCCGCGCTCAGCGCTGGCCAGGGCTACGCCACGGCCGCGGCCAGCGCGTCGTCGAGCGGCGTGTACTCGAGCCCGTGCGCATCGGCGACGGCTTCGTAGGTGATCCTGCCGCCAACGACGTTCACACCGCGGGCGAGCGCTGGATCGCGGCGGATCGCGTCGAGCACGCCGTGGTCCGCGAGCGCCTCCGCGTACGGCAGCGTCACGTTCGTGAGCGCGCGCGTGGACGTGATCGGCACCGCGCCGGGCATGTTCGCGACGCAGTAGTGGATGACCCCGTCGACGACATAGACCGGGTCGTCGTGCGTCGTCGGCTTCGACGTCTCGGCGCAGCCGCCCTGGTCGATCGCGACGTCCACGAACACCGAGCTCTCCTTCATCGTGCGCAGCAGCTCCCGCGTGATGAGCTTCGGCGCGAGCGCGCCGGGGATGAGCACGGCGCCGATCGTGAGGTCTGCGTCCTTGATCGACTCCTCGATCTGGAGGCTCGACGACATGAGGAGCTGCACCCGCCCGCTCAGGATCTGCTCGAGGTGGCGCATGCGCTCGACCGAGCGCTCGAGGATCGTCACCTGCGCCCCCATCCCGAGCGCGATGACGGCGGCGTTGTAGCCGACGATCCCGCCCCCGATCACGAGGACGCGCGCCGGCGCGACGCCCGCGACCCCGCCGAGCAGGATCCCGCGGCCGCCCTTCGGCTTCTCGAGGTGGTCCGCGCCGGCCTGCGGAGCCAAGCGCCCGGCGATCTCGCTCATCGGGCGCGAGCAGCGGAAGCGCGCCTCGGTCCGTCTCGACGGTCTCGTAGGCGATCGCGGTCACTCCCGACTCGACGAGCGCCCGCGTGAGCGGCTCGTCCGCGGCGATGTGCAGGTACGTGAAGAGTGTGAGGCCCGGACGCAGCCGCGCGTACTCCGGCTGGATCGGCTCCTTGACCTTGAGCAGCAGCTCGGCCTGCGACCAGACGTCGTCGACCGACGCGATCGTGGCTCCGGCGCGTTCGTAATTCTCGTCCGCGAACGCGCTGCCGCGCTCCGGCGCCCGACTCCACGAGCACCTCGTGGCCTCCCTGGACGAGCTCCCGCGCGCCCGCGGGCGTCAGCGCGACGCGGTACTCCTGCGGCTTGATCTCCTTCGCGACGCCGATCCGCATGGCGCGCGGGACTGTATCGCGTCAGACTCGTGGCCAACGGAAAGGGGGCCGACGTGATCTGCACGACCGGGATCTGGGTCGTCAAGGAGGGTCGCGAGGACGAGTTCGTCAAGCGCTGGGAGGAGAGCGCGGGCAACCTCTCGCTCGAGTTTCCGGACGTCAGGTTCCGGCTTCTGCGGGATCACGAGGATCCCCGCCGCTTCGTGAGCCTCGGGGAGGGCTGGCGGAATCTGGAGCAGGTCGAGGCCGCGCGAAGCCTGCCGAGCTTCCAGGACGCGACCGCCGCGATCTGGAGGGTGCTCGACTCGGGCGACATGTCGACGCTCGAGCTCGCGGTCGAGGTCAGCTAGCGGCCAGGCGCTCGACGAGGGCGCGCGCGTCGGGCGGCAGCCACGGCGGCTCACCGGCTCTCGCATTCTCGGCGGCCCGCTCCGGCCGCGACGTCGCGGGGATGACGACGTCGACCCGGGGGTCGGAGAGCACCCACTTGAGGACTGCCTGCGCCCACGTGTCGATCCCGAGCCCGCGGAGCGGCTCGAGCGCGGCGAGCGGCGGCGAGCGTCGCAAGAGCGGTGCGCCGGTGCCGCCGAACGGCTCCATGACGACGACCGCGATCCCGTGCGCCTCTGCGAACGGGAGGATGCGTCGCTCCGCCTCGCGCTCGAGCGGATTGAGCGGGATCTGGACGGCGTCGAAGCGACCGGTCGCGAGGGCGCGGTCCAGCTCTCCGAACGCGCTCGACGCGTAGTGCGTGACGCCGATGCGATCGATGCGGCCCTCCCGTCGCTCCGCTTCGAGCCACGACAGGTGAGCCTCCCACGACACGAGGTTGTGCACCTGCTCCAGCTCGACCCGCCCGAAGAAGCGCCGCTGAGCCTCGTACTGCCGCATACCTTCCTCGACACTCGGCGTCCAGATCTTCGTCGCGACGGTCACGCCCTCGCGCCGGCCGGCGAGCGCGGCCCCCAGCGACGCCTCGGCCGCGCCGTACATCGGCGAGGAGTCGAAGATCCGGACGCCCGTGCCGAGCGCCGCGCCCACGACCTCGCGGGCGAGCGCGCGGTCGCCGGCGAAAGTCGACCACGTCCCGAGCCCGACGACGGGCCCGAGGCGACGCTGCTCCATCTCAGGCCGCGTCGCGGGCGGCGTCGACGAGCGCGAGGGTGACCTCGACCATGCCGTCGAGGTCGGCGACGGCGATGCGCTCGTCCGGAGTGTGGATGTCGGTCATCCCGTTGGCGAGGTTCACGCAGCGGAGGCCGCGGGCGTTGAAGACGTTCGCGTCTGCCCCGCCCCCGCTCAGCGCGTAGGTCGGCTCGAACCCTGCTTCGCGCAGCGCGGTGGCAGCGAGGACCACCGGCTCGTCGGTCTCGCGGAAGCGGTAGCCGGGGAAGCTCGGCCGCACCTCGGTCTCGACCTCGCACTCGCCGAGGCTCGCGGCGAACGCGGCGGTCTCGAGCATCTCGCGGACGAGCTCGACGGCCTTGCGCTCGTCGTGCGAGCGCACCTCGGCCGTGAACGAGCACCACTCGGGGACGACGTTGCGCGCTGTCCCGCCGGTGATCTGGCCGACGTTCGCGCTCGTCTCCTCGTCGAGGCGACCGAGACGGAAGTCGGCGATCGCGCGGGAGGCGGCCGCGATCGCGGAGCTGCCGTCCTCGGGGTTCATCCCCGCGTGCGCCGCGCGCCCGTGGAAGCGAAAGTCGAGCAGCCGCCCGTGCGGCGAGCCGACGACGATCTCGCCGATCGCGGCGCCCTGGTCGTACACGAAGCCGGTCTGCGCGTGCAGGCGCGTGTGGTCGAACGCGCCCGCCCCGCGGAGCGAGACCTCCTCCTGCGGCGTGAAGACGAGCTCGATCCCCGCGTGCGGGCGGTTCTCGCGGACGATCCGCCGCGCCGCCTCGAGCATGACGACGACCGCTGCCTTGTTGTCGGAGCCGAGGATCGTGGGCTCGGCGTTTCTGACGATCCCGTCCTCGCCGACGACGGGCTCGATCGCGGCCTCGGGCGGGACGGTGTCGGTGTGCGCGCAGAGGAAGATCGGGAGGCCGTCGGCGGTCGCCGGCAGGCGGCAGTAGAGGTTCCCGGTGTCGCCCTCGAGTTCTGCCGCGGCGTCGTCCTCGTCCCACTCGAGCCCGAGCTCGGTCAGCGCCGCACCGACGCGGTCCGCGACGGCGCGCTCTTTCCCAGACGGGCTTGCGATCGCGCACAGCTCGAGGAAGAGGTCGAGCATCGGCGAGGTCAGCGTCGGCTGCTCGGCGTGCTGCACGCCGGAATCCTACGGCCGTGTCGTGGCGCCCGTTGCGCCGGGAACCGAGGCGAGGGCTTCGAGCGCGCCGTCCTCGTGCCGACGGAGCATGTGCAGCGAGCCGGGCTCGATCTCGCCGCGGACGTACGGGCCTACGAGGCCGCTCTCGGACTTCGGGCCCGACTCGAGCCGCAGGGACGCCTCCGCGAGCGGCACGACCGCGACCTCGGTGACGAACCCGTCCGGGTCATCCACGGCCGGCTCTCCCGACCAGCTTCCGATCTCGAAGGTCCAGACCGTGAGGTGGTAGCCGTTCGCGAACGGCGCGGGATGCCGGTCGCGCTGCCGGACGTCCACCTGCGTGACGAACGCGAGCCGATCGACTCGCTCGATGATCAGACCCGTCTCCTCGAGGACCTCGCGCGCGAGCCCCTCGGTCACGAGCTCGCCCTCCTCGATCATCCCACCCGGCAGCGCCCACGACGGCTCCTCACCCGGGCCTGCCTCGCGAACGAGGACGATCTCGTCTCCGCGTCGCAGGATTCCTGCCGCCGCGTGCAGCACGGGTCGAGGCAAGCCTCGCCCCTACGACGAGGCGGCCGCGCGAACGGCCTCGCCCGCGCGGGAACGGGCCCGCTCGAGCGCGGCGCCGACGAACTCTCGGAACAAGGGCGCGGGGCGCGTCGGACGCGACTTGAACTCCGGGTGGAACTGGCTCGCGACGAACCACGGGTGCTCCGGCAGCTCGACGATCTCCACGAGGCGTCCCTCCTGGAAGGTGCCCGACACCACGAGGCCCGCGTCGACGAGCTTCTGCCGCAGCTCGTTGTTCACCTCGTAGCGATGGCGGTGCCGCTCGTGGATCACGGGCTCGCCGTAGGTGTCGCGCGCGCGCGTCCCGTCCTCGAGCTCGACCGCCTGCGCGCCGAGGCGCATCGTGCCTCCGAGATCCTCGATCTCCTTCTGCTCCGGGAGCAGGTCGATGACCGGGAACGGAGTCTCGGGGTCCATCTCGGTCGAGTTCGCCCCGTCCAGCCCGCACACGTGGCGCGCGAACTCCGACACCGCGACGTGCATGCCGAGGCAGATTCCGAGATACGGGATCTCGCGTTCGCGCGCGACCTGGCAGGCGAGGATCTTCCCTTCCCACCCGCGCGAGCCGAAGCCGCCGGGGACGAGCACGCCGTCGACCTGCTCGAGCTCGCGCGCGGCCTCCTCGTACGACATGTGCTCGGCGTCGACCCAGCGCACGCGCACCCGGGCACCGTGGTGGACTCCCGCGTGCTTCAGCGCCTCGTGCACCGAGAGATACGCGTCGTGCAGCTTCACGTACTTGCCGACGAGCGCGATCTCGACCTCCTCGTCGAGCTCGCGGCTGCGCTCGAGCAGCTCCTGCCACTCGCCGAGGTCGGCCGCGTCGGTCTCGAGCCCAAGCTTCTCGCAGACGAGCGCATCGAGGCCCTCCGCGCGCAGCACCTCCGGGACGAAGTAGACGTCGGGCACGTCGGGGCACCCGATGACCGCGCCCGTGTCGACGTCGGCGAAGAGCGCGATCTTGTCGCGGATGTCGTCGGACAGCGGCTCGGTCGAGCGGGCGACGACGATGTCCGGGTGGATACCGATGCGGCGGAGCTCGTTCACCGAGTGCTGCGTCGGCTTCGTCTTCAGCTCGCCCGCGGCCGGGATGAACGGGACGAGCGTGACGTGCAGGTAGAGGACGTTCTCGTTCCCGACCTCGCGCCGGAACTGGCGGATCGCCTCCAGGAACGGCAGCGACTCGATGTCGCCGACGGTGCCGCCGATCTCGGAGATGACAACGTCGGCGGGGGCGACCTTCTCTGCTCGCTTGATGCGTGTCTTGATCTCGTTCGTGATGTGCGGGATCACCTGCACGGTCGCGCCGAGGAACTCGCCCTTGCGTTCCTTGCGCAGGACGGTGTCCCAGATCGCGCCCGCGGTGTGGCTCGCGTTGCGCGAGAGGTTCTCGTCGATGAAGCGTTCGTAGTGGCCGATGTCGAGGTCGGTCTCGGCCCCGTCCTCGGTCACGAACACCTCGCCGTGCTGGAACGGGCTCATCGTGCCCGGGTCGACGTTCAGGTACGGGTCGAACTTCTGCGCCGAGACGGAGAGCCCGCGCGCTTTGAGGAGTCTTCCGAGCGACGCGGCGACGATTCCCTTGCCGAGCGCGGAAACAACTCCACCCGTGACGAACACGTACCTGGCCACGGGGTCTCACCGTAGCAGGCGCCGCTGTCGGATGATCGATCGCCCGCGAGGGCGAGGCGAGCCTCGCCCCTACGTCTCCTTCAGCGTCGCGATGAACTCGGCGCCGCCGGCCATGCGCTCGAGCTCCTCGCGGCGGAAGAGGTCGTCGAGCTCCTCGATGCGCGTGTGCGTCGGGTCGCCCGGGACCTTCTCGACGCGGAAGTGGCGCTCGGCGACGCTTGCGATCTGCGGGAGGTGCGTGATCGTGAGGACCTGCGCGCGCTCGGCCAGCCGCTGCAGCGTCGCGGCGACCGCGTGGGCCGTGACGCCGCCGACGCCGGCGTCGATCTCGTCGAAGACGAGGGTCTCGCCACCCGCGACGGCGGCGAGCGCGAGGGCGATGCGCGAGAGCTCTCCGCCGGAGGCGGTCTCGGCCACGGGCGCGAACGGGAGCCCCGCGTTGGGCCGCACGAGGAACGCGACCTCGTCCGCGCCCGTCGCGCCGGGCTCGCGCTCGCGGAGCTCGACGAGGAACTCGCCCTCCCCCATTCCGAGGCCCTGGAGCTCGGCGGCGACCTCGTCGGAGAGCGGTCGAGCCTGCGACCGGCGTACGGCGCGCAGCTCCTCGGCGAGCGCGCCGACGCGCGCCTCGCCGGCCGCGACCGCCTCCGCCGCGGTGGCCACCGGGTCGTGTCCAGCTGCGGCCTGCTCGAGCTCGGCGCGAGCGGAAGCCGCCCGCTCGAGCAGCTCGTCGTACGAGGCGCAGCCGAAGCGGCGCTGGAGGTCGGCGATCCGCGCGAGCTTGCCCTCGACCTCGTCCAGTGCCCCGGGATCGGCGTCGAGCGAGGCGAGGAACGCGTGCAGGTCGCTCCCGACCTCGCGCAGCCGCACGGCGACGTCGCGGAGCTCGGTCGCGGCGGCGCCGAGCTCGGGCGCGATCCGCTCCAGCGGCGCGAGCGCGCGCTCCGCGTGCACCGCGAGCGAGGCGGCGCCGTCGCCCTCCTCGGGCGAGATCGCCTCGGTCGCCGCCGCGGCGGCCTCCTCCAGCTCAGCGACGTGGCGGAGCCGCTCGCGCTGCGCCTTCAGCGCCTCCTCGTCGCCGGGCTCGAGCCCCTCGGTGTCCTGGACGAGCGCCTCGAGCTCGGCGAGCCGAGCCGCGGCCGCATCGGCGTCTCGGGTCAGCTCCTCGTGCCGCCGTCGCGCGGCGGCCAGCTCGCGCCAGGCGGCGAGTGCCTCGCGTCTCCGCTCGAGCTGCTCGGGCCCGCAGAACGCATCGAGCACGTCGAGCTGGAACCCTGGCCGCCCGAGCCGGCGCTGCTCGAACTGCCCCGACATCGCGACGAGCCGCTCGGCTGCCGCAGCGACGTCCTCGCGCGCGACGGCACGCCCCCAGGCGTAGGCCCGCGTCCGCCCGTCGCCGAACACCCGCCGGGCGAGCACGAGCCCGGCCTCGCCCTCCGGCCGAAGCTCCGCGAGCGCCGCGAGCTCGTCCTCGTCGAAGAACCCGTCCGGCACGTCGAGCTCCGCCTCGACGTAGGCCTCCGCCGCGTCGGCGCCCACCGACGACGCGTCCGCGCGCGCCCCGAGGAGGAGCCCGATCGCCTGGGCGAAGATCGTCTTCCCCGCCCCCGTCTCGCCCGTGATCGCGTTCAGGCCGGGCCCGAACGCGAGATCCGCCTCGCGGATGAGGACGAGGTTCTCGATCCGGAGCCTACGAAGCAAAGCTCTGGCGGTAGCGCCGCACGAACGTCGCCTCGGGCAGCGTCGCGAGCAGCGACCGCTCCTCGCCGACGCGGACGACGGCACGCTCCGACTTGCCGAGCGTGGAGACGCGGTGGCCGTCGACGAGGACACCCGCGCTCACGTCGGCCGTCCGGTTCCAGACGATGACGTCGGCACCCGGCGGGATGACCAAGGGCCGCGCTCGCAGCGAGTGCGCGGCGACGTAGGTGACCGCCATCGCCTCGAGGCCCCACATGAGCACCGGGCCTCCGTTCGAGAGGTTGTACGCCGTCGAGCCGGAGGGCGTCGCGCAGATGAGCCCGTCGCACGGCTGGCGGCCGAGCTCCTCTCCGCCGACGGCGAGCTCGAGCTCGATCATGCGCCCGAGCTCCGCGCTCGCGACGACGACGTCGTTGACGGCGACTCCGGTTCCGTCCGGATGCTCGACCTCGATCGTGGGGAGCTCGACGACCTCGTACTCGCCGACGAAGACGCGCGCGAGACCCGCCTCGAGGTCGCGGCGCCCCATCGAGCTCAGGAAGCCGACGCGCCCGAAATTGACGCCGACGACGGGCACGCCGGCGCCCAGGAAGCGCGTGAGCGCGCGGAGCACGGTCCCGTCTCCGCCGAGGACGACCGCGATGTCGGCGCTGCTCGGGTCCGCGCTCGCCTCGACCCCCTGCTTCGCTGCCTCGTCCGGGGTGAAGAGCAGCTCGACGCCGTGCTCGGCCGCGACGGCCTGGAGCCGCGCGAGTCCCGCGCCGATCTGACCCGGCTTCCCGTGCGTGACGACCGCCGCGCGGACGATCTTCCTAGGGCGCGTGGACGGCGTCGTCGATCCAGCGGTCGATGTCATCGGTCGAAACGGCGGCCTGTCGGTTGACGAGATGCACGAAGAACTCCCTGTTCCCCTTCGGTCCCGGGACCCCGGAGTCTACGACGCCGACCGTCGCCCCTCCCCACGCGCGGGCCTCTTCCACGACCGTTTCGAGGACCTTCCGTCGCACTTCGGGATCGCGAACGACCCCTCTCGGCGCGTGCTCGCGCCCGGCTTCGAACTGCGGCTTCACGAGGACGAGCGCCTCCCAGCCCGGGTTCGCCAGCGCGAGGACCGGCGGCAGCGCCTTCGTCACGCTGATGAAGGAGACGTCGCAGGTGACGACCTCCGGGGCGAACGGCAGCTCGCGGACCTCGCGAGCGTTGGTGCGTTCCAGGACCGTGACGCGCGGGTCGTTCCGCAGGCGCGGATGCAGCTGGCCGTAGCCTACGTCGATCGCTATGACGCGCGCCGCGCCCGCCTGCAGGAGCGCGTCCGTGAAGCCGCCGGTGGACGCGCCGACGTCCACGCAGTCGCGACCGGTGACGTCGATCTCGAACGCGTCGAGCGCGTTCCGGAGCTTCTCCCCGCCGCGCGAGACGAACGGCGGCGGTGAATCGACCGTGAGCTCGGCCGTCTCCTCGACCTGCTGGCCCGGCTTGTCGTAGCCGGGAACGAGCCCCGCGAGGACGAGCGCCTGCGCCTGGCTGCGGCTCTCGGCGAGGCCCTGCTCGACGAGCACGACATCGAGGCGCTTCTTCACGTGGAGCAGGCTAGACGCGTTTCTGCCGCAAGCCGCACGGGTACGCCGATGCCGGGAGGTGAAACCACATGCCGACATGGCTTCTGATTCTCATCATCGTGCTCGTCGTCCTCGCACTCTTCGGAGGGTTCGGGTACAGCCGCCGCTAGCCCCGAACCGGGGCTAGCCGCGGTCGCCGGCTGCGACGACGCCGGAAGGGCCTGCCGAACCCGCTGCGGCACGCGGTCATCGCGAACGCCCACTTCGACGACGTCAGGCCTCCCTTCCCGCCGGCCTGGATGCAGAGGCTCGGTCTCGCGCTCGGCCGGCTGCTCGGCTACCGGGCGACGTACGAGCCGGCGCAGCCCTCCGAGGCGGGGCTGGCTTCGGAGTGAGCTAGGTCGCGGACAGGCGGCGGGCGCCGATCAGGCGCCTGCCGTAGTTCGTCGCGGAGAGACGGACGATCTCGACGCTCTTGCCCGAGTACGGCGCGTGCACCATCTGTCCGCTCCCGATGTAGAGGCCGACGTGGCCGAGGCCCTTGAAGAAGAGGACGTCGCCTGGCTCCAGCGACGCGCGCGGTGACGCGGCGTCCGACGCTGAAGAGCGCATGTGAGTTATGCGGGACGTCGACGCCCACCCGCCCGTACGACCAGCGGACGAGACCCGAGCAGTCGAAGCCGCTCGCGGGCGACTCGCCGCCGTAGCGGTACGGCACGCCTACTCTCTCGACCGCGAAGAACGCCGCCAGCTCGCCGGCTGTCGGCGGCGCGACTGCCGACGCCTGCGGCGCGAGGGCGATAGCCCTCCGCATTCCGCTCGGCCGGCACTCTCGCGGTTGCGGCGATCGGAGACGCGTCGATCGGGGACGCGGCCACCGGCGCGACCGCGAGCGCTGCGGCGGCGACGAGAGGGAATGCAAACAGCGCTCTGAGTGAGAGGCGGTGGGTCATCCGGGGGAAACGAACGGTCCGCGCGGGCTGAGGACAGGGGCCGCGCGGCCCTGGCGTGTTCGTGAAGCGTCAGATCCTAATCGGATTTCCGGCGCTGTCCACCCTCAACCGGTGCGGGCGGCGAGGCGATCGACGAGCTCCCGCAGCACGGCAGTCTCGGCCGGCAGCCCGTCGAGGCGTGCGTGGGCTCGGCCCGCAGCGGCGTCCGCGAGCTCGCGCGCGCCTTCCGCGCCGAGCCTCTCGGCGAAGCCGTCGCCGTCGAGGATGTCGTCCACCACCTGGAACAAGAGCCCGACCTCGTCGCCGAACTCCCGCCACGGCGCCTGCTCGTCCTCCGGGCACGACGGGCCGCCCGCAGGCCGAGCCCGACAGCCGCAGCGAAGAGACGCCCGGTCTTCAGGTGCTCGACGGCCGTCAGGTCCTCGTCGTCGCCCGTGATGTCGCGGTGCTGGCCTCCGATCATCCCGAGGGTCGCCTCGACGAGCTCGCGGGCGAGCGCCGGGTCGTCGTAGGACAGCGCCAGCCGCACCGCCTCCGCGAGCAGGGCATCGCCCGCGAGCAGCGCGACGCCCTCGCCGAAGGCGACGTGGGCGCTCGGCCGCCCTCGCCGCTCGTCGTCGTCGTCGAGGGCGGGCAGGTCGTCGTGGACGAGCGAGAACGTGTGCACGAGCTCGACCGCGCCCGCGGCTGGCAGCGCGTACTCGACCTCTCCCCCGGCTGCTTCTGCGACCGCCAGGCAGAGCACGGGCCGCACGCGCTTCCCGCCGGATTCGAGCGAGTAGCGCATGGACTCCTCGAGACGGCCGAGCTCCGGCCAGAGCGGAAGCCGTCCGAGGTAGGCGTCGACCGCGTCGCGAAGCTCGTCAGCCGCCTGCATCGGCGATCGTCCGTGCGCGGGTGAGCTCGGCCTCGATCTCCTTGGCGAGCTCGGCGAGCTCCGCGATGACGTCGACGGCCACGTCACCGTCGAGGTCGTCGGCCTCGGCGAGCCGCTCGAGCTCGTCGCGCTTCGCGGAGAGCCGACCGAGCAGCTCCTCGGCGCGCCCGAGCGCCTGTTCGACCTCGCTCATGCGGCTTCCTCGTCGCGGGCGATCGTGCCGAGGATCCCGTTGACGAGCCGCGCCGCGTCCTCGGACGCATACCGCTTCGCGAGCACGACCGCCTCGTTGATCGCCACCTCGGGCGGCACGCTGCCCTCCTCGAGCTCGTAGACGCCGATGCGCAGGACGTTCCGCTCGAGCGTACCCAGACGGTCGGCGGGCCATTCGTCCGAGGCGGCGGTGATCCGGCGGTCGAGCTCCGCCGCCCGCGCCGACACCCCCTCGGCGAGCGCCGACGCGAACGCGTCCGGCTCCCCTTCGTACAGCGAAGCGAGCGGCTGGCCGGTCAAGTCCCACTGGTAGAGGAGGAAGAGCGCCTGCCGCCGACCCGCTCTGCGTCCGGTCGAGGGGGTCATGCCGGCGACAGGGACGGCAGGCGACCCTCGAGCTCGGCGAGCGTCGAGGTCGAGTAGTCGCCGTTCCGGAACTCGTTCGAGGCGAGGACGTCGAGCGCGAGCTCGCGCGTCGTCGCGACACCCTCCACCTCGAGCTCGGTCAGCGCGCGCCGGGCCCGCGCGAGGGCGCGGTCGCGGGTCTCGTCCCACACGATCAGCTTCGCGACCATCGAGTCGTAGTACGGCGGGATCTCGCCGCCCTCGCGGATCGCGGTGTCGACCCGTGTGCCGGCGCCGAGCGGTGGCCGAAAGCGGGTCACGACGCCCGGGCTCGGCGCGAACCCGCGCGCGGGGTCCTCGGCGTTGATCCGTATCTCGATCGCGTGCCCGCGGCGCGGCGCGCGCCCCGTGAGCTCGAGGCTCTCGCCGGCGGCGATCCGGAGCTGCTCGCGCACGATGTCGATCCCGGTGACGAGCTCGGTGACCGGGTGCTCGACCTGGAGCCGGCAGTTCACCTCGATGAAGTAGAACGCGCCGTCTGGGCCGAGCAGGAACTCGAACGTGCCGGCGTTGCGGTAGCCGATCGCCGCGCACGCCCGCTCGACCGCGCTCTCCATCACCTCGCGTGCGGCCGCGTCGAGCGCGGGAGCGGGCGACTCCTCGATCAGCTTCTGGTGCCGGCGCTGCACCGAGCACTCGCGCTCGCCGAGCGTGAGGATCCCGTTGGCCGAGTCGCAGAGCACCTGGATCTCGACGTGCCGCGCGGGGACGAGGGCCTTCTCGAGATAGAGCGTGCCGTCGCCGAAAGCCGCCTCCGCCTCGGCGCTCGCGGCCGCGTACGCGCTCTCGAGGTCGTCGGAGACGTGGACGACGCGCATCCCCTTGCCTCCTCCCCCGGCCGCGGCCTTGATCAGCACCGGGAACCCTGCCTCGAGCGCCGCGCGGCGGACCTCGTCGAGGTCGGCGGCGCCGTCCGTCCCCGGGACGAGCGGAACCCCCGCGGCGCCCAGCTCCTCCTTCGCCCGCACCTTGTCGCCCATGCGCTCCATCACGTCGGCGGGCGGCCCGACGAAGACGAGGTCGTTGTCCTCGCATGCGCGCACGAAGGCCGGGTTCTCCGCCAGGAAGCCGTAGCCCGGATGCACCGCCTCGCACCCCGAGTTCACGGCCGCCGCGACGACGTTCGGGATCCGGAGGTAGCTCTCCGCGGCCGCCGGCGGGCCGATGCACACGGCCTCGTCGGCGAGCTCGACGTGGAGCGCGTCGCGATCGGCGGTCGAGTAGACCACGACCGCCTCGCTGCCCAGCTCGTGCAGCGCCCGGACGATGCGAACGGCGATCTCGCCCCGGTTCGCGACGAGGACGCGCGAGAACATCGGCCCTCAGACCGCCGGCGGCGCCAGGACCGGCTCGATCTCGAACAGCAGCTGTCCGTACTCGACCGGCTGCGCGTTCTCGGCGTGGATCGCCGCGACGACCCCGGAGACCTCGGCCTTCAGCTCGTTGAAGAGCTTCATCGCCTCGATGATGCAGAGCACCTGGTCGGGTACGACCGTGTCCCCTACGTCCACGAACGCCGGCGCCCCCGGTTGCGGCGCTCGGTAGAAGACGCCGACCATCGGCGACTCGACCCGCATGCTGCCATCCGTATCGACGGTCTCCGCGGGCGCGATCGGCTCCTGCTCTGCGGTCGGTTGAGGCGCGAGCACGGACGTCGGCGCGCCCTCGTCCGCCCGGCGCACGGACACGCGCATCCCCTCGTCCTCGATCTCGATCTCGCCCACGCCGCTCTCCTGGACGATCTTCACGATCTCCCGGATCCGCTCGCCGCGCTCGGCGTCCTCGTCGCCCTCCGCGATGAGCACCACTTCCCGCGAGTGCCGCGCGCGGATCATGCGCAAGAGCTCCTCGGCCTCGGCTCCGAACATCGCGATGAGGACGAGCTCTTCCTCACTCGCCGCCAGGCCGCCCGCGCGCTCGCGGACGTCCTCCGCCGTCGGCGGCTCGGCCGTCGGGGCGGGCGCCGGCGAGAGGAGCTGGACCGCGCGCGCGATCGTCGCATCGACGGGCTGCGGCGTCACGCCGTACTCGCCGGTGACGAGCGCGCGGAACTCGTCGATCACCGTTCCGTACCTGCGTGCCTCGAGAACGTGGAGCAGGGCCTGGGAAGCGAGGATCTGACCGATCGGAGCCGCGAGCGGCGGCGATCCGGCCTCGGCGCGCACGCGTCCCACCTCCTCGAGCACGTCGAGCAGGCGATCGCCCGCGGAGTGCGCACGGAGATGGACGTCGAGCGCGGCCACGAGCCCGGTCGGAAGGTCGTACTCCGCGGCCCGGACCGCGATCCGCGGCACGACGGGCGAGACCGGCTCGTCGCCGATGTACTCGTCGATGACGTCGGCCGCCTCCCAGAGCCGGTCGGTGTCGACCCCGGTGGCGTGGCCGAGCCCCTCGAGCGACTCCGCGAGCGACTCGCCGGAGACGCGATGGAGCGTCAGCGCGAGCGGGTAGACCGCCGACGCGACGAGATCGGCGCCCGCCTCGACCGCCGCGAGCGCGGAGGCGAGCCCCATTCCCGCCGCACCCTGGACGTAGAACCCGACGGGCAGCTCGCTCGCCTCCTTGATCCTCTCCACGAGCTCCTGTGCGCGGTGCGGGACGAGCGCGCCGGTCGGGTCGTTGACGATGACCCGCGTCGCGCCCAGCTCGGGCAGCTGGCGCGCCTGCTCGACGAGCGTGTCGGCCTCTCCCGTGCGGCCGGGGCTGTAGACGAGGCCGGCGTGGAAGGCGCCTCCGGCGCTCGTGATCGCCGCACCCGCCTCGCGCAGGTTCGAGACGTCGTTCAGCGGGTCGTGCAGGCGGAAGACCTCGATCCCGTTCTCGGCGGCGCACATGACGAAACGGCCGACGATGTCGCCGCTCACCGGCTGCGAGCCGACGAGGAACCGGCCGCGGAGCGCGATCCCGAGCGGGGTCTCGACGCGCGCCTTGATCGCGCGGATCCGCTCCCACGGGGTCTCGGCGCGCCGGCGCACGGTCGCGTCGAACACGCCGCCGCCGGAGATCTCCAGGCACGCGAAGCCGGCGCGGTCGAGGATCTCGGCGATGCGCAGGATCTCGGCCGTCGGCAAGCGGCCGGTCAGCGGCTCCTGCGAGAGCAGTCGGATCGTCGTGTCGACGAGCTTCGGCATCGAGCCTGGACCTTAGCGAGCGCCCGCGGGGGCGAGATCGAGGAGCGTGTGGACACACATCTTGCGGGCTCCGTCACAAAGAGGCATGCATTGTCGTCGAAGCAGGCGACACGTCACCGGCGCGGTCACAGATCCTCCGAATCCGTCAGGTAAGGGCGTACTCGACGAAAAGGAGGGAGATCATGCGCAACTGCTGCGCACTTGCAATCGCAGCCATCGTCTTTGCCTCGACGTCGCTCGCCCTGGCTCACACCAGGAGCTGGGCATGGAGCGAGCAGAAGGCAGAGCAAATCGTGGCGCGGGAGGCCAAGGTCAAGCTCCAGCGCTCCGAGCGGGTCAAGCTCGAGAACGAGCTCCTCGCGTCGGCTCGCCTGTACCACGGGCTCGCGCTCGCCGCTTCCGAAATGCAGGTGAGGGACGCCCCGTTCGGTCTGATCGCTTCGAGCTTCAGCACCGCGCTGGCGGCCGTCCGCAGCGGGTCGAGGGTCAACGGCGCCGACTGCCGAGGCTCCGGGAAAGCCGCGTCCGGGCGGCGCTTCAGCCGCTTCAGCTGCATGGTGACTTCCCGGGCACTCGAGATCCCATCGGTGGAGCTCGTCTACTCCGAGGGAGCGGAGCTGCCGACGGTGATCGACGGATCGCCTCGTATGCTCGGTCCGTGGAAGAGTCGACTCGACGTCCGCGCCATCGGCAGGTCGGCGATGCGGTACGCGCAGGCGCAGTAGCCCGTGACGAGCCATCTTCGTGTTCCAACGGACGCGCCTGCGAACGCTGGGGGAACCGCTCGGTTCCCCCAGCTTCCAACGGTGCTTCGCGGAGCGAGCCGCGCCGCTGAAGTTCGTGCCCGACACGCGCCAGCGGTCACAAATCGCGTCGAATCGTCATATAAGTCCATATGAACGGCGGGGAGCAACCCTCCGACACAGAGCTGCTGCTCGATGCGCGCTCGCGCTCCGAGCCGTTCGGCGTCTTCTACGAGCGCCACTTCGCAGCGGTGCTCGCCTTCTTTCGGCGTCGCGTGCGCGGAGCGGAGGAAGCGTTCGATCTCACCGCCGAGACGTTCGCCGCCGCGCTCGTTGCGCTTCCTCGCTTTCAGCCGGGACCAGAACCGCCGCGCGCGTGGTTGTTCGCCATCGCGCGGCACAAGCTCCACGAAGCCGTGCGCAGCCGCCGGATTCAGGATGAGGCGCGGCGTGCGCTCGCGATGCAGCCGATCGAGCTCGACGACGCCGCGATCGAGGTGCTTGAGGCGACGGCGAGCGCTCCGACGATCGAGCTGCTCGAGACGTTGGCTCCCGAACAGCGTGAGGCGATCGAAGCACACCATCTCGAGGAGCGCGGCTACGCCGAGATCGCAGCCGAGCTCCAGTGCTCGGAGAGCGTCGTCCGCAAACGCGTGAGCCGCGGCCTGGCTGAGCTGCGTGCCCAACTTCGACAGGAGAGTCCATATGCGTGATCCCATCGCCGATCTGAAGCACGAGCTCCTGGCCGCCGCCGAGCGGCAACAAGAGCAGCACGCCGCTGCGGATGCCGGTGGTCGGCGGTTGCGGGCGTCCTTGAGCCGGAGCCGCCTCGTCTTCACGGCGGCGACCGTGGCAGTCGCCGCCGCGGCAGCGCTGTTCGTCAGCAGTCCGTGGAAGACGTCACCCGGCTTCCTGGAACAAGTACACGCGGCGATCACGCCGCGGGACGGGACCGTGCTGCATTTCAAGGTGGTGGGGACCCAGAACGGGGCAGGGGGGTGCACAGTCACGCACCCCCCGATCGAATACTGGGTCGACCTGGCACCTCCGCACAACTACCGCGGCTTCGAAGTCCAACAACCGGACATCTGCATGCCCGGATACTCGATCGAGATCGGCGGCGCGACAGCCAATCGGAAGCCGACGCTCATGTTCCAGCCGCCGAACACGCTGACGGCGACATGGCTCGCCCCGAACGACCCGGACTTGGACCTGGACCCGTACGGGAATCTCAGGCAGGCGATCGACGACGGCACTGCTCAGCTCGAAGGCAGGACGGTGCTCAACGGGCGCAAGGTCGAACGCATCCGACAAGACTGCAACCACGCGAAGTTTCCGATGTGTCTTGACCCGATCTACGTGTACGTCGATCCCGAGACCTTCAAGCCCCTGCGGAGCCTGAGCGGGCCTGGCTTACGGCCAGGGCCGGGCGCATCGTGCACGGCCCCGTGCTGGATCCAGGACTTCGTGACGTACGAGTACCTGCCCGGAACACCCGAGAACCGCGCACTCGCCGACATCCGCGCACAGCACCCAGACGCGATCGAGAGGTAGTTGTCATGCGAAGACATGCACTGCTCTGGACTCTCGTGCTCGTTCTCGGTCTCACAATCGCGACCACCGCGGCCGCTCCGGCGGCATTCACGGACGGCGGCCGCCCGGCACAGGCGTCCAAGCCGAAGCCGACCAGTGCCTTCTCGCGCAAGCTCGTCGGGGGCTTCCGCCTCGCCATCTACTGCCGCGGAAAGGGAAGCCCGACGGTCGTCCTCGAGAGCGGGGCCGGTTGGTCTTCCGCGACCTGGTTGGCCACCCAGCCGAAAGTTGCCAAGACGACGCGGGTCTGCTCCTACGACCGCGCCGGCCTCGGAAACAGCGACGCTCGCCGGCCGGCGAAGCCGGAGCCGGTGCCCGCGGGCAAGGTCGTCAAGGAGCTGCACAGGCTGCTGAGGGGGGCTGGCATCCGTCCGCCCTACGTCCTGGGCGGCTCGGACATCGGCGGCTTCTTCAATCGGCTGTACGCGAAGCGCTATCCCGCCGAAGTGGTGGGCCTCGTCAGCGCGGACGGGTTGCCGATCGGTCTTCCAGGCGAGCCATTTCTGAACGGCCCGACGCTCTTGGGCTACCCACCCAGGAAGTCATCGGGACGCCGAGCGACTCCTACTTCGCTCCAGGCGCCGCCGTTGAGCTCGCGAAGCGGCGTAACCTCGGAACGCGGCCGTTCGTCGTGCTGATACCCGGACTTTCACACGGGCCACCCGACTCGTTGAAGTGGCAGAAGCAGCTCGCCCGGCTGTCGGCGTCGTCGATGCTCGTTCGCGCCGATCTCGCCGGCGCATCCCAGATTCACGTCAACGCGCCCGACCTGGCCGCCGAAGCGTTCCGCCTGGTGGTCGTCGCCGCCCGGAGGGGTGCTCGGCTTCCACCATGCGCCGCGACGCGGCTGCCGAAGAACCTGTGGGGGACGTGCCTGGACCCGACTCGGCCATAGATCGGGGGATGACGATGACGCACGCGAGCGGCGGTGGCGCGACGGCGTGGATACACATCGCGCCGATTCCGTCATAACGAGGCATGCGAGTCGACCCGAACGACTGCTCGGACGCGGACCTGATCCGGGCAGCGGGAGCAGACGCAGCCGCCTTCGGGATCCTGTACGAGCGGCACGCGCTCCGGGTCTACACGTGGAGCCGCCGCCGGCTCGTGTGGGCCGCGAGCGACCTGACCGCGGAGACGTTCGCGCAGGCGTGGCTGGGGAGGGATCGCTTCCGCGACGAGCACGGCGGCTCGAGCCCTTCCGTGGCTCTTCGGGATCGCGCGGAACGTCCTCCTCGAGACGATCCGCCTCGACCGCGTCGAGACGCGCGCCCGCGAGCGGCTCGGCCTGCCGCTCGACCTCGCGTTGGACGACGGGTACGGGCAGGTCGAGGACCGGCTCTCACCGTGTCTCACGCTGGCCGCGGCCATGGACGACCTCCCCGAGCACGAGCGCGAGGCGCTCGAGCTGCGAGTGGTCGGGGAGCTGCCGTACGACGAGGTCGCCGAGCAACTCGAGATCCGGCCGGCCGCCGCACGGCTCCGCGTCTCGCGCGCCCTGCGCCGCTTGGCGCTCACCACGACGAGAGAGGACGAGTTATGAGCCCGCTTCCCGAGAGCCTCGCTCGCTTCCGCGGAGAGCTCGAGGAGGCGATCCGGCGCGAGCAGGAGGCGCAGGCGAGCGACCGCAGCCACGGACGGGGCTCCTCCATCCTCCGCCCGTTCCGGCGGCGTCCCGGCCGCATGGCGCTCGCCGTCGCCGTTCTGGCCGGGGTTGCCGTCGCCTCGCTCTTCGTGAGCACTCCGTGGCAGCGCTCGCCCGGCTTCCTGGAGCGAGCGCAGGCGGCGCTCATGCCCCCGGCGGGGACGGTCCTCCACTATCGCTGGGAAGTGACGCGGACGTCAGAGGAGTTCGGGTGTACGGCCACCGGCCGAAACGAGACGTGGATCGACCAGAAGCGGCCGTACCGCTACCGCCTCCTGATGTCCGACTTCCTCCCGCCAGGGCCTCTCCCGGTACGTACGCTCGTCTGCGCCGAGTTCGAGCCCGCCGAGATCGGCGGCTCGAACGAGTTGATCCTCCCTCTCGTCTTCGATCCCCCGAACACGCTGACGTGGGCGTACGGGATCCACCTCTACGCTTCACGAGACCCCCTGGCAGACCTTCGCGAAATGATTCGCAAAGCGATCCGAAACGGGCGTGCGCACCACGAGGGCAGAACGGGAGCTCGATGGGCGCGTCGTCGAGCGCATCCGCCTGGATCCTCGGACGTTCGGATGTCGACCGCACTGCCCGACTCGGCCCAGCTATGTGTACGTGGATCCCGAGACCTTCTTGCCGGTCCAGGAAGAGATCCCCGGTGGATTGACGATCCGCCCAGGGCCGGACGACCGCGTCTATCAGGTCGACATCGTCGTGCGCTACCTGGAGGTCGAGTACCTGCGCCGGACCGCCGAGAACCTTGCGCTCACCGACATCCGAGCGCAGCATCCGGACGCGACCGGGCCGGGGTCGTACCCGTGACCACGTGGGCAACGCGGACCGCGCGGCGGCGATCACGGGAACAGCCGGCAACGACACCTTACGAGGTGGCAAAGCGGCCGACAGGCGCGCCGGCAAGGGCGGCAAGGGAGGCCCAACCTCCCCCAGGGGCACTCCCGTGTCCCTGAGGACACGCTAGCGACGGAGCTCGAACGCGTGGGTGCCGAGTTCGTCACAGGAGTGGGCCGGCTCGGCAGTCGACCGAAATGACGAACGTCGTCGCCGCAGCTCAAGAGCGGGCTCCGCACCCCTCGTGCAGCGCGAGCTTCTACCGGCACTGGGCGGCACTTGCCTGGATCCGACGAGCCCCGACTGAGTCTCGGGCGGGAGCTCTACGCGCGCGAGATGTAGCGGCCCTCGCGGGGGTCGACCTTGATCCGCTCGCCGCTGGCGACGAAGAGCGGCACCTGGACGACCGCACCGGTCTCGAGCGTCGCCGGCTTCGTGACGTTCGTCACCGTGTCGCCGCGAACCGCGGGCTCGGTCTGCGAGACCGTCAGCTCGACCGACGCGGGGAGCTGGAGCCCTGCCGGCTTCCCATCGACGGCGAGCATCTGCACCGAGCTCGATGGCGCCAGGTATGCGAGCGCGTCGGACACCTCCGCGTGCGGGAGCCCGAACTGCTCGTACGTCGCCTCGTCCATGAAGTGCGCCTCGGAGCCGTCGTCGTACATGAACTGGACGTTCTTCACCTCGGTGTGGACGCGCGCGAACTTCTCACCCGCGCGGAACGTCTTGTCGACGACCGCTCCCGAGTCGAGCGCCTTCAGCTTCGTGCGCACGAAGGCACCGCCCTTGCCCGGCTTCACGTGCTGGAACTCGACGATGCGCCAGACGCCGCCGTCGATCTCGATGTGCATCCCGTTCCGGAACTGGTTCGTGTTGACGGTCTCCGCCATCGCGCCGGCCAGTGTAGTCAGGCGACCGTGATCAGCTCCTTCGTGAACTGCGTGAGCCGCTCGTGGCCGTCCTGCGTCACGAGCACGAGGTCCTCGATCCGCACTCCGCCCTCGCCCGGCACGTAGATCCCGGGCTCGACGGAGACGACGTTCCCCGGCTCGAGCACGTCCGTCGACTCCGGCCTGAGGGTGGGCGTCTCGTGGACCTGGAGGCCGACCCCGTGCCCGAGGCCGTGCCCGAACGCCTCGCCCAGTCCCTTCGCCTCGATGAGGTTCCGAGCGGCTGCGTCCGCATCGCGGCCGTGGACACCGGGCGCGACCGCGGCGAGACCCGCGAGTTGCGCGTCGAGACACAGCGCGTAGAGCTCCTGGAGCCGCTCCGAGATCTCGCCCACGGCGAAGGTGCGCGTGCAGTCCGAGCAGTACCCGTCGACCAGGCAGCCGGCGTCGACCGTGACGAGGACGCCCTCCGAGATCGCGCGGTCGCCCGGGTCCGCGTGCGGCGAGGTCCCCGTCTCGCCGGCGGCGACGATGGTCGGGAACGCGACGTTCTCGGCGCCCGCGTCGCGGAAGCTCCGCTCTACCCACCACACGAGCTCGCGCTCGGTCCGGCCGCTGAAGCGCTCCTGCGACAGCGCCTGGAAGATCACATCCGACAGCGCCCCCGCGCGCCGCATGATCTCGATCTCCGCGTCGTCCTTCACCGCCCGCAGCGACTCGAGGAGGCCCGTCGTTCCGATCGCCTCGACTCCGGCATCGACGAGCGCCCGGTACCCCGCATACGGAAGCTGCGCCTCCTCGAAGCCGATCCTCCGGCCCGAGAGCTGCTCGCCGATCGCAGCGAGGAGGTTGCGCGCGACCTCGACGAACGTGACGCCCTCCACCTCGCGGCCACGGGTCGCGTACCGAAAGTCCGCGTACAGCGTCGCGCTCCCGTCCGGCTCGACGAGCACGGCGGCGTTCGAGCTCTGGAGCCCGGTCAGGTAGCGCACGTTGGCCTGGCCGCCGAGCACGTACGGCGGCCCAGCAACGAGGAGCGGCTCCTCGAGGAGCGCGGCGAGCCGCTCGATCCTCGTCATTTCCCCTGCACCAGGATCTCGAGCGCCTCGCGATACCCGTCCGGGCCCTTGCCGATGACGCGTGCTGTCACGACGTCGGCGAGCACGGACTCCCTGCGCCAGTCCTCGCGCTCGAGGATGTTCGAGAGGTGCACCTCGACCACGGGGACGGTGAAGAGCTCGACCGCGTCGCGGATCGCGTACGAGTAGTGGCTCCAGGCGCCGGGATTGATGATCACGCCGTCCGCCCAGTCGAACGCGTCGTGGCACCAGTCGATGAGCTCGCCCTCGTGGTTCGTCTGGCGGCACCGGACCGTGCACTGAAGCTCCGACGCCCACTCGTAGATCCGCGTCTCGAGCTCCGAGAGCCCGAGCCCGCCGTAGAGCCCCGGGTCGCGTCGCCCCACGACGTCCAGGTTCACGCCGTTGAGGACCACGATCCGCATCGCTTGACCCTATGCGATCAGCTCGTCGAGGGCCGCCCGCACGCTGGCCGGGTCGACCTCGACGCCGATCCGCGGGCGGCCTGGCTCCTCCAGGAGGACGAGCCCGAGCTTCCCGTCGGTGACCTTCTTGTCTCGCTGGAGGGCTGCCCACGCGCGCTCGCGATCGACCGTGACGGGCTGGGGGCGGAGGACTTCCTCGACCAACTCGACTTCGGCTCGGAGCCCCGACAGGCGGAGCGCGGCGAGCAGCCCGAGCGCGACCGCGCGCCCATGGGGGAGCTCGAACCCCGAGGCAGCCTCGAGCGCGTGCGCGAACGTGTGCCCGAGGTTGAGCTGCGCGCGGTCGCCGCGGTCGAGCGGATCGCGCAGGCAGACCGCGGCCTTGAACGCGGCGCAGCGCCGCACCTGCTCCGGCACCTCGAGCTCCCAGAGCGGCTCCCCGGCGAGCAGGCCGGTCTTCACGACCTCGGCGCTGCCGTTCGCGAGCTCCTCCGCCGGCAGCGTCGCGAGCAGCTTCGAGTCGACGACGACGCACGCGGGCCAGTGGAACGCCCCGACGAGGTTCTTCCCCTCTGGAAGGTCGATGCCGGTCTTGCCGCCGATCGCGGCGTCGACCTGCGCGACGAGCGTCGTCGGCACCGGAGCCCAGGCGACGCCCCGCAGGTACGTCGCGGCGGCGAACCCGGCGACGTCGAGGGTCGACCCGCCTCCGAGGCCGACGATCGTGCTCGCCGCGGTCGCCGCGGAGCGCGGCCCAGAGCCGCGCGGCCTCGTCCGCGCTCTTCGCGATCTCCCCCGCCGGAACGACATGGGTGGCCGTAACGCGGTCGCCGAGAGCGGCGCGCACGCTCTCGCCGTGCAAGCTTTCGACTGTGGCGTCGACGACGAGCTCTACGTTCGTGCCGGGAACGAGCTCGTGCAGCTGGGCCGTGGCGCCCGCGCCGACGTGGATGCCGGCGGCGGCGAGAACCGCGCCGTCGAGGTCGCGAGCACGGCCGTCGGCGACCTCGTCGTAGAGCGCGCGTCGCTCCTCGAACAGCGCGTCGAAGCGCTCGCGATCCTGCGCCAGCGGGCGGCCGCTGCCGGACACTCTCCCCCACGCCTCGTCCGGGGTCGTCTCCAGCAGCAGCGCGAACGCGTGCTCGGCGAGCGCGGCCCGCGTCTGAGCGGACGCGAGAGCTCCGCCTCCGAGCTCGACGACGGCGGGTGGCCGGCGCGCGAGGAGATCTGCGGCAGCGCGCTCCTCGAGCACGCGGAACTCCGCTTCGCCGCGCTCCTCGAACAGCTCGGCGACCGTCTTGCCCGCGGCGCTCTCGACGACGTCGTCGACCGCGACGAACGTGCGCCCGAGCCGCGCGGCGAGCCCGGGGCCGAGCGTCGTCTTCCCCGCGCCCATGAATCCGACCAGGGCGAGATGGCGGTCCAGCGCGTTCAGCGTTCGCGCGGCCAGCGGATCCGTTCCAGATAGGCGCGGTGCGCGCCGACGAAGTCCACGAGCGCGTCGCCGCCGAACTTCTCCCGGGCAGCGCGGGCGAGCTCCCACGCCACCGCGGCCTCGGCGACGACGGCGAGCGCCTCCACCGCCTGGACGTCGCTGCGCTCGACGAGCGCCTCGGCGGGCTCCCCGGTCGCGAGATCGACGGAGCCGAGTGGGCGCATGAGGGTCGGCAACGGTTTCATCGCGGCGCGCACGACGAGCGACTGACCGTTCGTCACGCCGCCCTCGAGCCCGCCCGCGCGGTTCGTCCTCCGGCTCAGGTCGGGTTCGATCTCGTCGTGAGCGTCGGAGCCGCGGGCGCGCGCGAGCGCGAAGCCGTCGCCGATCTCGACTCCCTTCACCGCCTGCGTCCCCATCAGCGCGGCGGCGAGCCGCGCGTCGAGGCGATCGTGCTTCTCCGCGTAGGAGCCGAGGCCCGGCGGAGCCCCTTCGGCGACGACTTCGACGATGCCGCCGAGCGTGTCGCGATCCTTGCGGGCTGCGTCGGTCGCGTCCTTCCAGCCGGCCTCGGTCGTCTCTCCGCCGATCTCGACCGGCCTGCCCTCGATCGTGATGCCGATCTCCGAGAGCAGCGCCTTCGCGACCGCCCCGGCGGCGACGTGCACTGCGGTCTGGCGCGCGCTCGCCCGCTCGAGCGTGTTGCGAACGTCGTCGTGGCCGAACTTGAGCGCGCCGGCGAGATCGGCGTGACCCGGACGCGGGAGCGTGACGGCGGACGTGCCCTTGCCGGCGGCCTCGCCCTCGGGCGGCCAGGGGCTCATTCCCCAGGCCCAGTTCTCGTGGTCGCGGTTCCGGATCACGAGCGCGAGCGGCGTGCCGAGCGTGAAGCCGTGCCGGAGCCCGGCCAGCACCTCGACCTCGTCCTGCTCCATCTTCTGGCGCGGGCTCCGCCCATAGCCTTCGCGCCGGCGGCTCAGGTCGGCGTCGATCGCGGCTCGGTCGAGCGCGAGGCCTGCCGGGAGCCCGGTGACGATCGCGACGAGCGCCGGCCCGTGCGACTCACCGGCGGAGACGAGACCGAGCGTCACGGCGGCAAGCCTAGTGCCGCCCGCATCGCGCCGACCGGGGCCTCTTGTCCGGTCCAGAGCTCGAACGAGGCCGCGCCCTGCGCGACGAGGACCTCGAGCCCGCTCACGACCGTTGCCCCGGCGGTGCGCGCGGCGAGGGCGGTCGCGGTCTCGGGGTACGGGAGGTCGACGAGAGTCTGGCCCGGCCGGAGCTCGACGAGCACCTCGTCGCGGGCCGCGGTGGCGTTGACGACGAGATCGGCGTCGCCGACCTCGGGCGGCCAGGTGCCACGGCGGGAGAACTGTCTCGCGTGCGGGAGTGCGTGCAGGAACGCGATCGCGGCGCCGCCGTCCCCGACGAGGACCGGGTTGTCCGCGGGGAGGTCGGCGAGGATCGCGGCGTCGGTCGTCCTGCCTTGGACGAGGCCGTCACGCACGACGAGCGTGTTCACCGAAGGCGCGTCCGTCTCGCAGAGCTCGGTCACCGCGACCTTGTGCGGAGTCGTCACGTTCGCGCCTGCGAACCCGAGCGCGGCGAGCCCGCGGACGGCGTCCGGAAGGCGCTCCGGCGGCGTCGGCAGCGCGACGTATGCCCAATCGAGGCCGGCCTCGGCGAACGCCGCGTTCTGCATCCGAGGCGAGAGCGACTGCTCGACCGGCCAGCCGAGGATCCCCACGAGCGTCGTCGTGCCGCGGATCTCGTTCACGGCGCCAGTATCCCCGGAGCCGCCGCCCGCCAGCGAGCGTCTCGCGACGTCACCGAGTCGTGACGAAGTCGGCACCCACGCGTTCGACCTTCCTCGCTAGCGTGACGTCAGGGACACGGGAGTGCCCCTGGGGGAGGTTGGGGATGTGTTCGCGGCGGCTAGCAGCCGCCGTAGCCGTACTCGAGCGACTTCTGGCAGAACTCGGCGTGGCTCGCCGTGAAGAAGTGGCGCGTGCTCTCGCCCCTGCGGACGAAGTAGAGGTAGTCGACGGCCGCCGGCCGCGCCGCCGCCCGCAGCGACGCGAGCCCCGGGTTCGAGATCGGCGTCGGCGGCAGCCCGAGCAGCTTGCGCGTGTTGTACGGGTCGTCGCTGTCGATGTCCGACTGCTTGAGCGGCTCGGTCCCGGGGACGTTCCGGCCGTAGCGCAGCGTCGCGTCGATCCCGAGCGGCATCCGCTCCCGCAGCCGGTTGTAGATCACCGCCGAGACGAGCCGCCGCTCGGAGGGCACGACCGTCTCCTTCTCGATCATCGACGCGATGATGAGGACGTCGTACGGCGTGAGGTTCTTCGATTTCGCGTAGCGCAGGCTCAGGCGGCGCCACTGCCGCTGGAAGTGCGCGAGCTGGTCGCGCACGAGCCGCTCCGACGGCGTGTGCTGGGTGAACTCGTACGTGGCCGGGAAGAGGAACCCCTCGAGCGAATCGCGCGCGTCCTTGCGGAACCCCACCGGAGGCCGCGCGGCGTCGGTCGCCGCGACGTACCCGGCCCTCGTCAGGCGCGGCGTCACGCCGCGCTTGCTGATCGCGATCTCGCGAACCGCGTCGACGCGGTCCGCCATCTCGCTGCGCGTGAAGCCCTCCGGGAAGATGATGCGAAGGCGCTGGAGCGGCGGCTCGGTCTCGGTCGGCGGCGGCGGCTCGTCGGCGCGCACGAACGACACCCCCAGCCACGCACCGGCGCCGAGGAGCCCGACGACCGCGAGCACGGCGACGACGCGCCGGAGAACGACCCGCCCGCGACCCGGCCGCTGCCCGTACTGCCGGTAGTCGCTCACGAGGCGTCCGTCCCGAGCCGGGCGAGATAGTCTCGAGGAGGTGCGCGGCCGCGCGCGCGTCCTCGGGCGCTGCGCCCGCGTCGCGCGCTCGCGAGCGTCGTCGTGAACCGCTCGTCGAACGTCTCGACGGGCTCGGTCACGAGCGCCTGCCGCAGCGCGTCGACGAACTGCCGCGGTCTCGCCCGCCTGCCGTCCGTGCTCGCCGCGGAGCGTGAGCGGAAGCCCGACGACGATCTGCTCCACGCCCTCGTCGCGGACGATCTCGCGGATGCGCTCGAGCCCGGCCGGGGTCGCTGCCCGCTCGACGACGCCGAACGGACGCGCGATCGTCCCGGTCGCGTCCGAGAGGGCGACGCCGGTCCGCGCGGCGCCGTAGTCGAGCGCCATCACCTTCACAGCGCCGCGAGGATCAGTCGCTCGGCCTCGGCCAACGCTTCGGGAAGCTTCTCGGGGTCCTTGCCTCCCGCCCGCGCCATCGTCGGCCGACCACCTCCGCCGCCGCCCACGATCGCCGCCGCCTGCCGGACCACCTCGGACGCGCTCACCTTCTCGGCGACCGCGGGGTCGAAGTTGGCGACGAGGTGCACGGTCCCGTCCTCGCGCGAGCCGAGGACGACGGCCGCCGGCACGTGGCGTTGCTTGAAGCGGTCCGAGAGGTCGAGCAGCTCGTCCGACCCGAGACCGTCGACCGACTGGACGATCACGTTCACGCCGCTCTCGAGACGGACCTCCGCATCCGGCTCCGCGGTCGCCACGGACGCCGTGGGCCGCTTCTTCGCCTCCTTCCGCAGCTCCTGCAGCTCCGCACGGAGCGCGTCGAGCTCGCGCGAACGCTCGTCGAGATAGGCCCACGCGTCGCCGGACGTGACCGCCTCGATCCGGCGAGCGCCGGCGCCGACGGAGCCCTCGGAGAGGATCGCGAAGGCGCCGATCTCGGCCGTCGTCGACACGTGCGTCCCCCCGCAGAGCTCGATCGAGTAGCCGGGAATCTCGACCACGCGCACGATGTCGCCGTACTTCTCGCCGAAGAGCATCGTCGCGCCGAGCCGCCGCGCCTCGTCGATCGGCGTCTCGAAGACGTTGACGGGCAGCGCCTCGAAGATCTTCGCGTTCACGTGCCGCTCGATCTCCTCCCGCTCGGCCGCGGTCAGCGCCTGCCCGTGCGCGAAGTCGAACCGGAGCTTGTCCGGCCGGACCGCGGAGCCCGCCTGCCGCACGTGGTCGCCGAGCACATCGCGCAGCGCCTGGTGCAGGAGGTGCGTGCCGGTGTGGTTCGCCATGGTCGGGAAGCGAACGTTCCACGGCACGACCGCGCGAACGCGATCACCTTCTGAGAACCCCGTCCCGCGGAGCAGCAGCGCCTGGTCGTCCTCGAAGCGGTAGGCCTCGACGAGCTCGGCGCGCGTCGCCTCGTCCGAGTCGAGCACGACGTAGCCCTGGTCGGTCACCTGCCCGCCGCCGGCGGGATAGAACGGCGACTCGCGCAGCTTCGCCAGGAACAGGCCGTCCTCGAGCTCCTCGAGCGCGCCAAGCTGGGTGAGCACGTCGGTCTTGCGGTCGCCGACGAACTCGCTCCTGAAGCCGGCGGCGCGAGCGAAGTCGAGCGCGCGCTCGAGCTCGCCGCCCCCTGGCACACGCGACACCTCGCGGTGGCGCTCCATCTCACGCTGATATTCGTCGACGTCGACCGCCTGGCCCCGCTCCTCCGCGAGCTCGACCGTCAGCTCCAGCGGGAACCCGTACGTCGCCGCGAGCGTGAAGGCCTCCTCGCCCGAGATCGCGTCCTTGCCCGCGAGCTCCTCGAACAGCTTGAGGCCCCGCTCGATCGTCTCGCGGAACTTCTCCTCCTCGACGCGCGCGGTGCGCTCGATGTCGGCTGCGCGCTCCTCGAGCTCGGGATAGGCGGCGGCCATCTGCTCGACGACGACACCTGTCACCCGGTGGACGTCGTCGAGGCCGATGCGGCGTCCCTGCTGCACGGCCCGCCGGATGATCCGCCGCAGGACGTACCCGCGCCCCTCGTTCGACGGCGTCACGCCGTCGCCGACGAGGAAGGTCATCCCGCGCCCGTGGTCGGCGAGGATCCGGTGCGCCTTCGTCGCCTCCGCCGAGTCGCCGTACGCGACGCCCGACTCCGCGGCGATCCACTGCATGATCTCCTGGTAGCCGTCCGTCTCGTATACGGACGGCTTGTCCTGAAGGATCGCCGCGCCGCGCTCGAGGCCGAGGCCGGTGTCGATGTTCTGGGCGGGAAGCGGGGTCAGCGTGCCGTCCGCTCGCTGCTCGTACTCCATGAACACGAGGTTCCAGAACTCGAGGTAGCGCTCGCAGCGCGCGCAGCCGATTGCGCAGTCCGGCTCCCCGCATCCGTACTTCTCGCCGCGGTCGTAGTGGAGCTCCGAGTCGGGCCCGCACGGCCCCGGCCCCCCGACCGACCAGAAGTTCTCCGAGCTGGGCAGCGGGACGATCCGTTCAGCCGGCATGCCGATCTTCTCCCAGAGCTCGATCGTGACCTCGTCCGGGCCGAGCCCGAACTGTGGGTCGCCGGCGTGGACGGTCGCCCACACGCGATCCCAGTCGAGCTGCATGCGCTCGCGCACGAACTCGGTGGCGAGCTCGACCGCCCCTTCCTTGAAGTACTGCCCGAACGAGAAGTTGCCGAGCATCTCGAAGAACGTGAGCGAGCGCTCGTTGCCGACCTCGTCGATGTCGGGCGTGCGGAAGCACTTCTGCGCGGTCACTGTCAGCGGCGCCGGCGGCGGCTCGAGACCGAGGAAGTACGGCATCTGCGGCTGCATCCCCGCCGTCGTCAGGAGCGTCGTGCGGTCGTCCGCGCGCGGAACGAGCGACGCCGAGGGCACGCGCAGGTGCCCCTTCTCCTCGAAGAAGGAGAGAAAGCCTTCGCGCAGCTCCGCCGTCGTCCGCATCCCCGGATTCTACGAGCGGGCTCGTCCGAGCCCGCGCCGGCTACGCCGCGGGTGGGGTCTCGTCCGGCTGCGTCGCACCGGCCGCGCGCAGCTCCTCGTCGAGCTCGGCCTCGCGCCGCGCGGCGGCCTCCTTCGCGACGTTCACGGCCTCCCCGACGTCGCGCCGCGACCTCAGGGCCGAGGCTCCGTGCGAGATCGCAGCGGCCAGGCCGGTCACCTTCTTCACCGGAGTCGTGATCGCGGTCGACACCGCCCGAACGGCCGTGTCCGCACTGTCCGCCATGGATACGGCGCTGTCGGTCACGACGTCGAGCTTGTCGAGCTGGTCGTTCACGCGGTCGACCGTCCCTCCCGCCTTGACGACCACGGGCAGGAAGTCGCGCTCCGTGCCCTTGATCAGGGAGGAGAGCCGCGCGAACGTCCCTCCGAGCCGGAAGAGCATGTACGCGAAGCCGACCCCCGAGGCGACGAAGAAGATGGCGAGGGCGTAGTCGAGGACGTCGCCCGAGTCGAAAGCGAGGACGTTCATCGCCCGGATCCTAGAGGCTGGACTCTAGGCAGCGTGGGTGACCACGCCCGCGCCCACGACCGCATCGCCGTCGTAGAGCGCGGCCACCTGGCCCGGCGCGACCGCGTGGGCGGGCTCGTCGAGGTCGAGTGCGAACCCTCCGTTCGAGCTGCGGACGCGTGCCGGCACGGCTGCGGAGCGGTACCGGAGCTTCACGGTCGCGCGCTCGACGGGCGTGTAGAGCCGGCCCTCGGCCTCGACGCGCGTCGAGGCGAGCGCGTCGGCGGGCCCGACGACGACCGTGTTGTCGGCGTGATCGGTGCGCAGGACGTGAAGTGCGCGGCCGGTCGAGAGCCCGAGGCCGCGGCGCTGGCCGCGGGTGAACCGCCAGTACCCGTCGTGACTGCCGATGACCGTGCCTGTCTCGTCGATGATCTCGCCTTCCCGGCGCGCGAGCCCCCGACGCTCGAGGAACGAGCGGTAGTCGCCGCCGGCGAGGAAGCACGCCTCCTGGCTCTCGCGGCGCGTCGCCGCCGCGAGTCCCGCCCGCGCGGCCTCCGCCCGGGTCTCCGCCTTCGTCTGCTCGCCAAGCGGGAAGCGCACGCGGGCGAGGACGCCGGGGTCGAGGGTCGAGAGCATGTACGACTGGTCCTTCTCGGGGTCGGCGGCCCGGCCGACTAGCAGCGTGCCGTCACGCTCGACGACGCGCGCGTAGTGGCCTGTCCAGAGCTCCTCCGCACCTGCGCGCTCGGCGAAGGCGAGGAGCGCGTCGAAGCGGAACGTCCCGTTGCAGCGCGTGCACGGATTCGGCGTCTCGCCGGCCGCGTATCCGGCTGTGAACGGCGTGACCACGGCGTCGAGGAACTCCTCCCGCAGGTCGAGGGTCACGTGCGGCAGCCCGAGCGAATGGCAGGCCGAGCGGGCAGCCGCGACGGACTCGGCGGAGCAGCACGCGCGCTCGGCCGAGGGCCCTTGCGGGTCCTGCCAGAGCCGGAGCGTGACGCCGACGGCGTTCGGCGCGGCGCGCAGCAGCGTCACGGCGCTATCGACGCCGCCGCTCATCGCGACTGCAACGCGTCCGGGCGCGGGCTCGGCGGTGAAGACCTGTCCGAGAGCCGCGGCCAGGGCCTCGACCGCGAGCGGGTCGCCGCCGACGCCGGCCGCCTCGAGCAGCGTCAGGTCGACGAGGTCGCGCTCGAGCCCGTCCGCGTCCGCAGCGACGATGCGGTCACCGTCCAGGGCAAGCCGAACGGCGCGCCACTCATCGCCGCGCGTCGCGTCCCCGAGAACCTCGCGTCTCGCCACGAGATCAGGCTAGAGCAGATGACCCCACACCCGCGGCCAAATGACAACCAAGCGACTTCACACCCCAAAGGCTGAGCCGTTCGGGCACCCCATGAAGGGGTGTGCTTGTCGCGCGACCAGAATCCGCGCTAGCGGATTCGGGTCTCTGCGCAAAATGCTCCACCCTGCCGGTGATGCCCCGACCGCCCGGGAACCTGGCTTCGCCAGGTGGGTGCCGTGCGGGGCGTCGGCAACGCCTATCCCCGACGCCGGCTCCCTTCACGTGTCTGTTGGTTCACGTTTGGGCCGAGGCCACGTACAGGGTCGAGCATCCCTGATCCTACTCGCTCGCCTCCGTAGCGAAGCGCCACTCGATCTCGGTCGTCGCCTCGAGACCGAGCGTCTCGGCGAGCGCCTCCGTCACCTCGAGCTGGCGGCCTCCTTCGACAAGCGCGTTGTCGATCACCTCGGAAAGCACGAGCGTGTCCCCGTGCCGGAGGACGAGCTTCGCGCCGCACGGAAGCACGGGGTGCGTGATGCCGAGCGACTCCGGGGCGAGGATCTGGCCGCAGGTCGTGCGCTGGGCATCGCCCGTCGGCCCGCGGGAGCCCGCGAACGCCGTATTCCAGCCGGACGGAGCCACAGCGCCGGTCATGCCCTCGCTCGAGCCCGCGGACAGCCGCTCCACGGCCGCGAGCGCGAGCGCGCCCACGAGCAACGCGACCGCGGCGAGCAGAACGAGACGTTGCGGGAACGAGTCGGTCACGCGCGTCTAGTGTCGCCCACGGAGCGGCTAGGGTGCGGCGTGATCGAGTACGCGACGACCGTCGACAGTGTCGAGCCTCGAGACCTCGAGGGTTTCTTCGTCGATTGGCCGGCTCCGCCGTCGCCGGAACGCCACCTGGAGCTCTTGCAACGAAGCGAGCACGTCGTGATCGCCCGCGAAGAGAGCGGGCGGGTCGTCGGCTTCGTGACCGCGGTCGGGGACGGCGTCCTGAGCGCCTTCATCCCGCTGCTCGAGGTCTTGCCCGAGCACCAGGGACGCGGTGTCGGTACCGAGCTCGTGCGGCGGATGCTGGCGCTCCTCGAGGAGCGGTACATGGTCGACCTCTGCTGCGACGAGAACCTCGCGCCCTTCTACGAGCGCTTCGGCATGAGTCGGGTCGTCGGCATGTCTCTACGCCGGCCGAGCGCGATCCCGCGGTAGCGAACGCGCGGCGAGACGCTCGGCTGCCCCCCGCTCGCGCGCCGCGCCGCCGCCTCGAAAACGATCCCCAACCGCCCCCAGGGGATCCCCGAGATCCCTGCGGTCAGCCTAGCGAGGATCCGCTCGCGCAGGGTTCACGGGACCGTGCCGGATCTGTGCCAATGCGGCTCGGCGGCGGACGACTCCGCAGGCCTCCGCGTCACGAGCTCCGTGCAGGCACTGGAAGCGGCCGAGTGCGGCCGGGCTCGCCTACGCGTCGGGCTCGGGCTCGACGACGACCGCGATCCCCAGCTCGGCGAGCTGCTCGGCCGGCACCGGCGCCGGCGCCCCGGTCAGGGGATCGGCGCCGCTCGCAACCTTGGGAAATGCGATCACCTCGCGGATGTTCGGCTCGTCCGCCAGGAGGGCGATGAACCGGTCGAGGCCCATGGCGAACCCGCCGTGCGGCGGCGCCCCCATCTGGAGCGCGTCGAGCAGAAACCCGAACCTCTCCTTGGCGGCCTCCTCGGTCAGCCCGAGCGCTCGAAATACCCGCTGCTGCACGTCCTGACGGTGGATCCGGATCGAGCCCGATCCCAGCTCCCATCCGTTCCAGACCAGGTCGTACGCCTGGCTCAACGCCGCACCCGGATCGCTCTCGATCAACTCCTCGTGTCCGGGTGCGACCCCGGTGAACGGGTGGTGGCTGAATGTCCACTCGCCGGTCTCCTCGTCGAGCTCGAAGAGCGGGAAGTCGATCACCCAGAGGAACTCGTCCCGGCTCTCGTCGACGAGTCCGAGCTCCTGCCCCAGGTGCAGGCGGAGCAGGCCGAGAATCCGAGCGACGGCACGCGGCTCGCCGGCGCCGAAGAGGACCGTCGATCCCGGCTCGGCCCGGAACGCAGCCAGCTCGCGCTCCGAGAGGAACTTCGCGATGGGCGAGCGAACCTCGCCCGACTCGTCGTAGACGAGGTACGCGAGGCCCTTCGCCCCCCACTCCTTCGCCAGCTCCTCGAGCTGCGCGAGCTGCCCGCGGGAGAACGACTTCGGCGCGGTCAGGAACCGGACGCTCGCGGCGTTCGCGAACACGCCGAACTCCGAGGCGCGCGTCACCTCCGTCGCGTCCGCGATCTCGAGATCGAAGCGAAGATCGGGCTTGTCCGACCCGAATCGCGCCATGACGTCACCCCAGGTCAGGCGCGGGAACGGCGTCGCCGGTGCGTCCCGGCCGAGCGCCTCGAAGGCGGCGCGAACCGCCTGCTCCAGCACGCCGAGGACGTCCTCCCGCTCTGCAAACGCCATCTCGATGTCGAGCTGTCGAAACTCGAACTGACGATCCGCGCGCAGGTCCTCGTCGCGGATGCAGGTCGCGATCTGGTAGTAGCGGTCGAAGCCCGCGATCATGAACAGCTGCTTGAAGAGCTGTGGCGACTGCGGGAGCGCGAAGAACGTCCCGGGGCGCAGGCGAACGGGCGCGATGAAGTCGCGGGCCCCCTCAGGCGTCGCACGCGTGAGCATCGGTGTCCAGAGATCGACGAAACCGAGCTCCTCCATCCGGCCGCGGATCGCGGACACCGCGCGCCCACGAAGACGCAGGTTCCGCTGCATCCGGTCGCTCCGAAGGTCGAGCCAGCGGTAGCGGAGCCGCAGGATCTCGTCGACGCCCTCCTCGTCGAGCTGGAATGGGAGCGGCGTGGAGCGGGACACGATCTCGAGCTCGTCGACGTGGAGCTCGACCTCACCCGTCACCATCTTGGGGTTGACCGTCTCGGCAGACCTGGCGACGATCTCGCCGGTCGCCTTCAGGACGAACTCGTTGCGGATCTCCTTCGCGACCTCGGCAGCGGCAGGCGACCGCTCCGGATTGACGACGAGCTGCGTGACTCCTGTGTGATCTCGGAGATCGACGAAGACGAGGCCCCCGTGGTCGCGGCGGCGGGCCGTCCACCCGGCGAGCGTGAGTCGCTGTCCCACATGGTCGCGGCGAGGGTCGCCGCACATCGATTCGCGCCAGCTCATGCCGTCAAGCTGCCGAGCAGCTCGTCGAGGGGCACGTCTTCGTCGTCGCGGCCCGGGCGGCGGAGCGTCGCCCGGTCGCTCTCGACCACCACGACCGTGGCCGCCCCGAGTCTCGCGGCCTGTGTGAGCTGGCCTTTGAGCGACCGTGCGGCGTAGTCGGTGTCGGCGGCGAGCCCCGCCGCTCGTGCCGCGTCGATGTACGTCGTGATGCGATCTCGCGGCGCGCCGTCGCCGATGGCGAAGAACACGTCGATTGCGGGAGCCGGCGCGGTCACGCCCGCGTGCTCGAGCGCGAGCAGCAGGCGCTCGATGCCTGCGCCGAAGCCGACCCCCGGAGTCGGCGGGCCGCCGATCTCCTCGACGAGGCCGTCGTAGCGCCCTCCGCCCGAGAGGGCGCTCTGTGCTCCCTCCTCCGGGCCGGTGAACTCCCAGGTCGTGCGCGTGTAGTAGTCGAGGCCTCGAACGAGCGTCGGGACGATCTCGTACGGGACGCCGAACGCGTCGAGGTCGCGTCGCACGGCCGCGAAGTGCTCGACGCACGCCGGGCAGAGGGAGTCGCCGATCTTCGGGGCCTCCCGGAGCGCGTCCTGCACGGCGCTCGGCTTCGCCTCCAGGTTGTCGAAGATTCGCAGCGGGCTCGTTCCCGCCTTCTCGCGGGTCGTCTCGTCGAGCCGGCTCTCGTTGGCGGCGAGCCAGCCTTGGAGATCAGCGAGGTAGGCCGGGCGGCACTCGCGGCAGCCGATCGAGTTCAGGGCGAGTGAGAACTCGGACACGCCGAGACGCAGGAGGAGCGCGTGGTAGAGACGGATGATCTCGGCGTCGAGCGACGGGTCGTCCGAGCCGATCGCCTCGACCGAGAGCTGCCAGTGCTCGCGGTAACGCCCACGCTGGGGCGCGGAGTAGCGGTACATCGGCCCGACCGTGTACAGCTTCGCGGGCTGCGGGTCGCGGTGCATGCCGTGGTCGACGTACGCGCGACAGATAGGCGCGGTCCCTTCCGGTCTCAGGGTGAGCGACCTGCCGCTGCGATCGTCGAAGGTGTACATCTCCTTCTGCACGACGTCCGAGCCGGCGCCCGACGTGCGCTCGAACAGCGCCGTGTCCTCGAACACGGGAGTGACGATCGGCCGGTAGCCGTACAGCGCGCAGAGGCGCTCGGCCTCGCCGATCGCGAAGCGCCAGAGCGGCTGTTCCACGGGGAGGACGTCGTGTGTCCCCCTGGGCCGCTCGATCTTGGACGAGGCGCTCATGTCGCGCGCTCGACGCGGAGCTCCGCTAGGAACGGGTTGCTCTCCAGCTCCGCGCCGAGGGTCGTCGCCGGGCCGTGACCCGGGTAGACGACGGTCTCGGGCGGATACGCGTCCACGAGCGAGCGGACGGACTCGAGCAGCGTGTCCCAGTCCGCACCTGGGAGATCGGTGCGTCCGACGGAGCCGGCGAACAGCACGTCGCCGGAGAACAGGGATCCGTCCGCGTGGTACGCGAGATGCGCGGGCGAGTGGCCGGGGACGGAGAGCACGTCGAAGGCGATGCCTGCGAGGTCGAGCGTCTCGCCGCCGCGGAGCAGGACTTCGGGGACGTGAGCGCTCATCGTGATCTCGGGCGGCGTGTAGCGGGAGGGATCCTCGAGGAGCCCAGCCTCGCCCGCAGCCATGTGCACCGGCGCGCCTGTTCCCGTCGCGAGGTCGCCGACGCCGACGAGGTGGTCCCAGTGACCGTGCGTCACGAGAATCGCGACGCAGCGCGTACCTAGCCGAGCGAGCTCGAGGCGGAGCTCGGCGGCGGATCCGCTCGGGTCGACGACGACCGCCTCCGGCGCGGAGACGTCCTTGCGCACGACGTAGCAGTTCGTCCCGATCGGCCCGAGCGGGAGCTGCTCTACCCGAAGCGGCACTTTCAGCTCCCGCGACCGCCGTCCGACTGCTCGCGTCGCGTCGTCCGACGCTTGTACGAGCGCCAGAGCAGGCCGTCGAGGAGGTAGCTGAACGGAATGAAGATCCCGACGATGAACGCGGCCTGCGTGATCTGCTGCGCGAGCGATAGGTCGTTCCCGAGGAGCATCACCACGACGAACATGATCGGGGCGAAGATGAGGCCTCGCTTCAGTGTCCGGCGCCACGATGGGGGCTGGGGCTCGCGCGCGCTGCGCGCCGGGGAGCGCTGCGACTGCGTCTCGCGTTTCTTTCCGCCGCTTTCGTCCGGCTCGAGCTCGTTCCCTTCCGCGTCCTCCCAGACGTACTCGTGGCGAAATTCCTTCGCGCGGCGGCGCCGCTGCTTGCGGGTCGGCATCCCGCGATTATGCCGGGCCGACCCAGGCGATCCGGCCGGCTCGGACGACCGTGTGGAGGACCGGGCCGCCGAGGTGGTACGCGAGGTGGCGCCAGTCGTGCGCGGCCAGAAGGACGACGTCGGCGTCGTAGCCGGCCGCGAGTCGGCCCTTCCGGTCGGCGCGGGAGAGGACGTGGGCCGCGTTGACCGTGCTCGCGGTGAGCGCCTCGCTCGGGGAGAGACCGAGTTGTGTGCATGCGAGTGAGCAGACGAGCGGCAGGCTCTCGCAGTAGGCGCTGCCGGGATTGAAGTCCGTCGCGAGAGCGATCGCCGCGCCGGCATCGACGAGCGCGCGCGCGGGCGGCATCGGGCGGCCGAGGAAGAGCGCGCTCGCGGGGAGCAGCACGCCGACGACATCGCTCGCAGCGAGCGCGGCGATGCCTCCCGGCCCGGTGCTCTCGAGGTGGTCGACCGACCGGGCACCGAGCTCGATCGCGAGCGGGATCGCCCCGGACTCGGTGAACTGGTCGCCGTGCAGGCGAAGCGCCAGGCCGGCCGCGGCGCACGCGCTGAGATAGCGGCGTGCCTCCTCGACCCCGAATGCACCGCGCTCGAGGAAGACATCGGCCGCCTCGGCGAGTCGCGCGGCCTCCGGGAGCACGTCTCCGAGCAGGAAGTCGACGTAGGCCACCGGTCCCGCCTCTGCGAACTCCGGCGGGACCGTGTGCGCTCCGAGCCACGTCGGAACACCTCCTGCGGCGCGAATGGCGCGGAGCTGCGCGAGCTCCGTGTCGCGATCCAGCCCGTAGCCCGACTTGGCCTCGAACGTCGTCGTGCCCGCGCGAAGCATCCAGCCCACGTGACGTTCGAGGGCGGCCACGAGCCCGGGCTCACCCGCGTCTCGGGTCGCGCGGACGGTCGAGAGGATCCCGCCGCCTGCGGCGTGGAGCTCCTCGTAGCCGGCGCCGGCCGCGCGCAGCGCGAACTCCTCCACGCGGTCGCCCGCGAAGCACGCGTGAGTGTGGCAATCGACGAGACCCGGGACGGCGGACAGACCCCGCCCGTCGAGCTCCTGGACGTCGCCGTCGAGCGAGTCGAGCTCCCGCATCGGCCCGACCGCGCTCACGCGTCCGTCCTCGCACAGCACGAACGCGTCCTCGATCACGTCGACGAGCCCGAGTTCCGCTCCGCGCAGCGGCGCAGACCGACCGGCCGGGGACGCCACCTGTGCCAGGTCGCGGATCAGCAGCCGTGGGGCCACGTCGCCGCTCGCGGTCACGCAGGCGCGTCCGGACCGGGGCCGACGCCGGGGACCGACGGGAGGTCGAGCCCGTGCACCCGCGCCGTCTCGAGTGCATCCTCGTAGCCGGCATCGGCATGGCGCATGACACCGGTACCGGGGTCGGTCGCGAGCACCCGCTCGAGCCTCTCGGCAGCCAGGTCGGTGCCGTCGGCCACGACGACCATGCCGGCGTGGATCGAGTTGCCGATCCCGACTCCGCCGCCGTGGTGGACGCTGACCCACGTCGCACCGGCTGCGACGTTGACGAGCGCGTTCAGGATCGGCCAGTCGGCGATCGCGTCCGAGCCGTCGCGCATCGCCTCCGTCTCGCGGTACGGCGACGCCACCGAGCCCGAGTCGAGGTGGTCGCGACCGATGACGACCGGCGCCGTCACCGCACCCGAGCGGACGAGCTCGTTGATCGCGAGCCCCGCGCGCGCCCGATCGCCGTAGCCGAGCCAGCAGATCCGGGCGGGGAGACCCTGGAACGCAACTCGGCCGGGTGCCAGCTCGAGCCAACGACGGAGCAGCACGTCGTCCGGGAACAACTGTGCAAGCTCCTCGTCGATCGCCGAGATGTCGGCCGGGTTACCGGAGAGTGCGGCCCAGCGAAAGGGCCCGATCCCGCGGCTGAAGAGCGGTCGGATGTAGGCCGGGACGAAGCCCGGGTATGAGAACGCCTCCTCTACGCCCGCCTCATAGGCCTCCCCTCGGAGGTTGTTTCCGTAATCGAAAACGTAGCACCCTAGGCGGACGAGCTCGAGCAGCCCTTCGACATGTTTCGCAATCGACACACGAGCGCGCCGGAGGTACTCGCCGGGATCCCGCTCACGAAGCGAGGCCGCCGCCTCGACGTCGAGGCCGCTGGGCACGTAGCCCGTGAGTGGGTCGTGCGCGGCCGTCTGATCGGTCACGAGATCGAAGCGCTCACCCCTGGCGACGAGCTCCGGGACGACGTCCGCGGCGTTCCCGAGCAGGCCGACTGACAGCGGCCGCCGCTCCCGTGCGGCGGCACGCACCCGACTCAACGCGTCGTCCAGCGAGTCCGTCGCCTCGTCGAGATAGCGCGTCTCCAGCCGCCGCTCGATGCGCGTCGGGTCGACCTCGACGCACAGCATCGCGGCCCCGGCCATCGTCGCCGCGAGCGGCTGCGCACCGCCCATGCCACCCAGCCCCGCCGTCAGGATCGTGCGGCCGGACAGATCGGGGCTCCCGAAGTGCGCCTCGCCCGCGGCGGCGAACGTCTGGTACGTCCCCTGGAGGATCCCCTGCGTACCGATGTAGATCCAGCTTCCGGCGGTCATCTGGCCGAACATCGTCAGACCCTCCGCCTCGAGCCGCCGGAACTCGTCCCAGGATGCCCACCGGGGAACGAGCAGCGCGTTCGCGATGAGAACGCGCGGCGCCCACTCGTGCGTTCGGAAGACTCCGACCGGCTTGCCGCTCTGCACGAGCAGCGTCTCGTCGCCCCCGAGCCGCAGGAGCGTGGCGACGATCGCCTTGAGCGCGTCGTGGGTGCGCGCAGCCTTCCCCGTCCCGCCGTACACGACGAGCCGCTCCGGGTGCTCCGCGACCTCGGGATCGAGGTTGTTGAGGAGCATGCGGAGCGCGGCCTCGGTCTGCCACGACCGGGCGCTGATCGCGGACCCGCGCGGCGCGCGGATCCGGCTCAGGTCGCCACACAGCGCCTCCACGGTCTCGCTCGTCGTCGCGACGTCCGTCACGCCAGCTCTCCGACCTCACGCTCGACTCCGTCCACGACGGCTCCCGCCCGGATCGCGTCCGCGACGCGCTCGATGTCGGCGCTCAGCGAGCGATCCTCCGTGAGCCGCGCCGAGAGCGTGCGCACGAACGCATGCGCGGCGGCCGCGCCCTGCCCCGGCCGCAACGGCGCGAGGAACTCGACCGCCTGAGCGCCGGCGAGGAGCTCGATCGCAAGCGTCCGCTCGGCGTTGTCGAGCACCCGGAGCGCCTTGAGGCCGGCCGCGTTCCCCATCGAGACATGATCCTCCTGGCCCGCGCTCGTCGGGATCGAGTCGACGCTCGCCGGATGCGCGAGCACCTTGTTCTCGGAGACGAGCGCCGCCGCGACGTACTGCGGGATCATGAACCCCGAGTTGAGGCCGCCCTCCTCGACGAGAAACGGCGGCAGCCCCTCGGACAGGCTCGGATTCACGAGACGCTCGGTGCGCCGCTCGGAGATGCTTCCGAGCTCCGCGACGGCCAGCGCGAGCGCGTCGAGGGCGAACGCGAGCGGCTGACCGTGGAAGTTGCCCGCGGACACGATCTCGCCTTCGTCGACGAGTACGAGTGGGTTGTCGGTCGCCGAGTTCAGCTCGACCGCGACGGTCGCCTCGACGTAGTCGAGCAGGTCGCGGCAGGCGCCGTGCACCTGCGGCGCACAGCGAAGTGCGTACGCGTCCTGGACCTTGTCGCACCAGCGATGCGCCTCGCTGATCGCCGAGCCCTCGAGGAGGCCCAGGATGTTGGCGGCCGCGTCCCGCTGCCCCGGCAACGGACGCGCGCGATGCACCGCCGGCAGAAAGCTCGACTTCGAGCCCTGCAGCGCCTCGAGCGTAAGCGAGCAGGCGACATCGGCCGTCCGCACGAGGCGTCGCGCCCGCTCGAGCCCGAGCGCGGCCATCGCTGCCATGAACTGGGTGCCGTTGACGAGTGAGAGCCCCTCCTTGCTCGCGAGCCGGATCGGCTCGAGGCCCACTCGCGCAAGCGCCGCCGCCCCGTCGAGGCGCTCGCCCTCGACGACCGCCTCCCCCTCGCCGACGAGCGGAAGCGCGAGGTGAGCCAGCGGCGCGAGATCGCCGCTCGCCCCGACCGAGCCACGCGCGGGGACGACCGGCAGGACCCCTCGGTTCAGGCAGGCGATCAGCAGCTCGACCGTCTCGACACGAGCCCCCGAGAACCCCTTCGCGATCGCGTTCGCGCGCAGGAGCATCGCGCCGCGTACGACGTCGTCGGGATACGGCTCGCCGACGCCGCACGCGTGGCTTCGCAGGAGTCGAAGCTGGAGCTCCTCGGCGAGCTCGTCGGGGATGTGCGCCGAGACGAACCGGCCGAAGCCCGTGTTCACCCCGTACGTGTGCTCGCCGCGGATCGACTCCAGCAGCTCGCGCGAGGCGACCATTCGCTCCTTCGCGCGCTCGGCGAGACCGACCTCCAGGCCGTGCACTGCGACGTTCCACACGTCCCCGACGGTGACGTCATCGCCCGTCAGCACGAGTGGGCTCGGCACGTGCCCGAGTCTAGAGCGACGCCCGCGCGAGAGCGCGCTCGAGCACGTGCGACTCGTCGATTCCGGGCAGCGTGAACCCCGCGCGCTCCGCGTCCGCGAGCACGCGTGCGGGAACGAGACCCACGAGCTCGCCGCCCGCGATCGCAACGCCGAATGCGGCCCCCTCGTGCGCCACCCGGCGCACGACCTCGTGCAGTGGAGACGCCTCGAGATCGAGGACGTTCATGCTCAGCTGGATCTCGCCGGCACGAGGCAGGCGCAGCCCGATCGCCTGCACGCCCGGCATCCCGCCGCTCGACTCGCGGATCGCGCGTGCAACGGCTTGGGCGACGGCGAGATCGTCGGTGTCGAGCACGAGGTTGTACGCCACGAGCGGATCCCGTGCGCCCACGAGGGCGACCCCGGACCTCGCATCGACCTCCCCCGGGCCGGCATCCGGCCGAAGCTCGCCCGCGGCGATCCGCCGTACGAGCGCCTCGAGGCCGCCCCTCCTGAAATAGGCCGGCCGGCGACCCCCGCCCACGAGCCCGTACAGAAACACGGGAAGCCCGATGTCGGAGCCGAGGCGTTCTGCGACTCCGAGCGCCGTCTGCTCGGCCACTTCGCGCTGCGACCGCTCGAGCGCGACGACCGGCACGACGTCGACGGCGCCAACGCGGGGATGGACGCCGTCGTGCCGGCGCAGGTCGACGAGCTCGACCGCGCGCGCCGCGCCCGCGACGAGCGCCTCGATCAGCTCTCGGTCGTCGCCGGCGAGCGTGAAGACCGAGCGGTGGTGGTCGGGGTCGGAGTGGACGTCGAGGAGCGTCGCTCCCGACGCGAACGCGCGCCCGATCTCCGCGATCGCCGCGCCGTCGCGCCCCTCGGACACGTTGGGCACGGCCTCCAGCACGATCCGTACCCTACGAGCACGTGACGGGAGAGGAGGAACCCGCGAATCGACGACAGGCCGGACGACGGACGTTCGTCCGGCTGCTCACGTTCCTCTCGCCGTACCGCGCGTCGCTCGTCGTCTCCTCCGTCCTCGCGATCGCCTCGCAGCTAGCGGGGATCCTCGTGCCCGTGCTCACCGGGGTCGTGATCAACGAGCTCTCGGGCGACCCGAGCACGCGACTCCTCGTGATCGAGATCCTCGCGATCGTCTCGCTCGGGCTCGTGCGCGGCGCGCTCATGCTCGGCCGCCGCGTGCTCTCCGGCCGCCAGGCGCTCGCCGTCGAGTACGACCTGCGCGACGAGCTCTACGCCCACTTCCTCCGCCTCTCGTTCGGGTTCTACGACCGGAACCAGACCGGGCAGCTCATGTCACGCGCGACGATCGACCTCCAGTCGGTGCGGTTCTTCCTCGGCTACGGGCTCATCTTCTTCGCGCAGCACGTCGTGACGATCGTCGTCGTCACGGCCGTGCTCTTCGTCTACAGCTGGCAGCTCGCGCTCGTCGCGCTCGCGATCACCCCCGTGATCGTCTTCGTCGCGTACCGGTACAGCCGCGTCTCGCGCCCGATCCTGCTGGACGTCCAGCAGAAGCTCGCCGACGTGTCGACGGTCGCCGAGGAGAGCATCGTCGGCGTCCACGTCGTCAAGTCGTTCGCGCAGGAGGAGCGGCGCGCGGAGCGCTTCGCGAGGGCGGCCGATGCGGTCTTCGGGCGAACGCTCGAAGCGAATCGGCAGCGGGCGATCTACGTCCCGCTCCTGACGTTCCTCCCGCTGCTCGCGCAAGCGGCCGTGCTGCTCGTCGCGGGGCGGATGGTCATCTCCGGATCGCTGTCCATCGGCGCGTTCTTCGCGTTCAACCTCCTGCTCGCGATGCTCGTGATGCCGCTGCGCATGATCGGGATGTGGGTCGGCCAGGCCCAGCGCGCAATCGCCGCGGGAGAGCGGATCTTCGAGGTGCTCGACGAGCCGGAGGAGGTCGCCGATCCGCCCGGCGCGGAGCCGCTCGCGCCCGGGCCGGGCCACGTCCGCTTCGACGGGGTCGACTTCGGCTACGAGCCCTCGCGCCTCGTGCTCGAGAACGTCGACCTCGACATCACCGCGGGCCGCACAGTCGCGCTCATCGGGCGGACGGGCTCCGGCAAGACGACGCTGGCGGCTCTCGTCCCGCGCTTCTACGACATCACCGCGGGCCGCGTGCTGGTGGACGGCACCGACGTCCGCGATGTGCGACGGCGCTCGCTGCGCCGGGAGATCGGCGTCATCGCCCAGGATCCCTTCCTCTTCTCGGCGTCGGTACGCGACAACATCGCGTTCGGCGTTCCAGACGCGACCCACGACGTCGTCGAGGCGGCCGCGCGTGCCGCGCAGGCCCACGAGTTCATCGAGGAGCTCCCACACGGGTACGAGACGGTCATCGGCGAGCGCGGGATCACGCTGTCGGGGGGCCAGCGTCAGCGAATCGCGATCGCCCGAGCGCTCCTCATCGACCCGCGCATCCTGATACTCGACGACGCGACCGCGTCGGTCGACGCGACGACCGAGGCGAAGATCCGCGCCGGCCTGCAGGAGGTGATGCGCGACCGGACGACGATCATCATCGCGCACCGGCTGTCGACGATCGCGCTTGCCGACGAGATCGTCGTCCTCGAGCGCGGGCGCATCTCCGCTCGTGGGACGCTGACCGAGCTGCTCGAGGAGAGTCCGATCTTCCGCGAGATCCACGACCACGGGCTGCTCCAGCAGGTGGTCGCCGGATGAGCGCGGCCGTCACGAGGCCCGGTTCGCCGGCCCTCCCGTTGGCACACATTCGGCACGAAGCAGTGTCCCACGCGTACGGATTTCACCGTTATGCTCGCAGTGGGTGGTGGGCCGGGGTGCCCCACCGAAAGGCCGCAATTTGAGGGTCTGGCAGGCGGGCAGCCACCTCACCGATCCGCGGGCGGCGCGGGTCGAGGACTGGTCGTGGCGGCAGACGCGAAGGCGGCTCGGGATCCTGGTGGGGCTCGCGCGGCCGTATCGCTCGCGCACCGCGCTCGCGGTGCTCACACTCGTCGGGTACACGCTCGTCGCGCTCCTCCCGCCGTACCTCGCGAAGGTCGCGGTCGACGACGGCATCGACGACGGGAGTCTCGAGACGCTCGTGGTCGTCGTCGTCGCCTTCGTCGCGGCCGGAGTCGCTGCGTTCGCGCTGTCGGCCCTCCAGACGTACTTCACCGGCTGGGTGGGCGAGCGGGCGCTCGCCGACCTGCGCATCCGGCTCTTCCGTCACCTCCAGCGCCTCTCACTCGGCTTCTACGAGCGCAACCGAACCGGCGCGATCGTCAGCCGGATCACGAACGACGTCGAGGCGCTCGACCAGCTCGTGACCGACGGCGTCTCGAGCCTCGTGCAGAACACACTCCTCCTGCTGGGGACGGCCGTCGTCCTCTTCTTCCTCGACTGGAGGCTCGCGCTCGCGACGCTCGTCGTCCTGCCGCTGATGGCCGGTGCGACCGCGTGGTTCCGGGTGCGCTCGAATCGCGCGTACCGGCGCGTGCGGGAACGGCTCGGGCTCGTCACCGCGACGCTCGCCGAGGACATCTCGGGCATGCGCGTCGTCCAGTCCTTCACGCGCGAGCCCACGAGCCAGACGTCGTTCCGTGGGGTGAACGAGGCGTATCGAAGCGCGAACTACGAGACGGTGCTCCTCAACGGCGTCTACTTCCCGGCCGTCGACGTGCTGTCGTCGGTCGCGACCGCGATCGTCCTCGGCTTCGGCGGCGCGCTCGTCGTCGACGGCAGCCTCACCGTGGGAACGCTCCTCGCGTTCACGCTCTACCTCGGGAACTTCTTCGATCCCGTCCAGCAGCTCTCGCAGCTCTACAACACCTTCCTCTCGGCCACGGCCGCGCTCGACCGGATCATCGTCGTCCTCGACGAGGAGCCGGAGGTCGTGGACACGCCCGACGCGCGCGAGCTGCCTCCGGTCCGGGGCCATGTCCGCTTCGAGCATGTCGACTTCGGCTACTCCGACCTCCCGGACGTCCTGCACGGATTCGACCTCGACGTCCCCGCCGGGACGACGGTCGCGCTCGTGGGTCACACCGGAGCGGGCAAGTCGACGATCGCGAAGCTCCTGACGCGCTTCTACGAGCCGAGGGCGGGACGGATCACGATCGACGGCCACGACCTGCGCCAGGTCACGCAGGAGTCGCTGCGCCGGCAGCTCGGCATCGTGCCCGCAGGAAGGCTTTCTCTTCGCCGGCACCATCGCCGAGAACATCTCGTTCGGCCGCCCCGACGCGAGCCACGAGGACGTCGTCGCAGCCGCGACAGGCCGTCGGGGCCGACGGGTTCGTCGACGAGATGACGGACGGCTACGACACGGAGCTCGGCGAGCGCGGGTTCCGGCTCTCGCTCGGCCAGCGCCAGCTCGTCGCCTTCGCCCGCGCCCTGCTCGCGAACCCGCGCATCCTGATCCTCGACGAGGCCACCTCGTCCGTCGACATCGGCACCGAGCGGCGGATCGAGAACGGGCTCAACCGGCTCCTCGCCGACCGGACCGCCTTCGTCATCGCGCACCGGCTCTCGACCATCCGCCGGGCGGACCTGATCGTCGTCCTCGACCACGGCCGGATCGTCGAGCAGGGCACACACGAGGAGCTCATGGCCGCGAACGGGCCGTACACCCGCCTGTACGGCGACTGGGTGGCCGACGCTGCGTGAGGGCGTAGGCTAAGTCGGTGGCGACCGAAGGCGATACCGACGAGGTGATCGAGGAGTCGCTCGCGCTCGACAGCGCGTACGCGACGCTGCTCACGCCCTCCGAGGCCGTCGAGGCGATGCACCTCCGCGTGCCGCCGCGCGGGAACCGCAAGCTCCGCCGGCTCCTCGAGAAAATCGAGGAGGACAAGCAGCTCAAGGCCTGGTGGCACGTCACGAACGTGAACGCGGTCGTCCGGCTCGAGATCAACGACCACTCCTGGGTGCACGTCCAGATCGTCGCGAACATCGCGCTGAAGCTCCTCCGCCAGCTGACGAAGCACGGCGTCCAGCCGTCGATGGTCAGCGACTACCGCATGACCGCGAACGAGTCGGAGATCGTCGTCGTGCTCGCGGCGCTCCTCCACGACATCGGGATGTCGGTGCACCGCCGCGACCACGAGGACTGGAGCCTGTTCCTCGCCGAGCCGAAGCTGCGCGAGCTGCTCGAGGACCTCTACGACGAGCCCGATCGCACGGTGCTCGTGTGCGAGGTGCTCCAGGCGATCACGAGCCACCGCGCCGACGGCGAGCCGCTCTCGGTCGAGGCCGGCATCCTCCGCGTCGCCGATGCGCTCGACATGGCGAAGGGGCGCTCGCGGATCCCGTTCGAGCGCGGCTCGGTCACGATCCACTCGCTCTCGGCGGCCGCGATCGACGAGGTCCGGATCGGCGACGGCCAGTCCCGGCCGATCATGGTCGAGATCGTGATGAACAACTCCTCCGGGATCTATCAGGTCGACGGGCTCCTGAAGGCGAAGCTCCGCGGCTCCGGCCTCGAGCAGTACGTCGAGGTCGTCGCCCGCATCGACACCGAGGCCGAGAAGCGCCTCGTGCCCGTCTACCACCTCGAGATCGGCGGCCCGGAGCGCTCGTAGGCGCCGCCGCCGCTCGTCTAAACTCCGGAAGCCGTTGCGGGGTCGTCTAACGGCAGGACGCCTGGCTCTGGACCAGGAAGTTGGGGTTCGAATCCCTGCCCCGCAGCCTCACGAAACGCGCTGGAAACGGCGGGTTTCTGTTCTCTAGAAGGCGACACGTCCCGGCTCCGTTTGGGCACTTGGCGGCCTGTGCCGCGAGCTGAACGGCCCTCACTGAGCCGCGCTGAGCGGAATCCTTGACGGGCGAGAGATGTCCGCGGAACGAGGTTAGAGGCCCCGTTGGTGTCCGGATGAGGTACGAGAATCGTCCCGTGCAGCGGGCAGGCGACAAGCGGCGATGGCATGGGAGCGAGGCCGGGAGCCCGGCGGCGCGCGGCCGGGTGGTTTCGGCACTGTTCTTCTTCCCCCGCGGTGGCTCGGCGCAGGTCGCGCGAGAGTTTGCCCGGGCGCTTCCTGCCGTGGGCTGGCAGACGACGCTCGCCGCCGGCTCGCTCGGGCGCCAAGGAGAGCAGACGAACGCCGGGAGCTTCTTCAGCGGCCTCGAGGTGCACCCGGTCGATTACACGCCCGCGCTCGAGCTTCCCGATCCGCTCGCCGCTCTACTTCCCTTCCAGCCGTCCTACGAGGATCGGCCGGGCTCGCCCGACCGCGTCTTCGCGAATGTCGACGACGCAGCCTACGAGCGGCTGGTCGCTGCTTGGAGCGAGGCGCTCGTGCGCGCCGCTGCCGGCGAGGCCGACCTCCTCCATCTCCACCATCTGACGCCGGCGAACGAGGCGGCGATCCGCTGCTTCCCCTCGCTGCCGATCCTCGGCCACCTGCACGGGACCGAGCTCGCTTTCCTGCGCACGGTCGAGGCCGGGCCGCCAGCGGGTTGGCGCTACGCCGCCCGCTGGGCGGAGCGGCTGCGCGGCTGGGCTCAGCAGTGCGAGCTCGTGATCGTGCCACCGGGGGCCGAGGCGGAGGCGGCGCTGCTGCTCGGCCTCGAGCGCGGAAGGCTGCGCAGCCTGCCGGGCGGCGTCGATCTCGTCCGTTTCACACGCCGGCCGCTCGCCCAGACAGACCGCTTCGCCTTCTGGCGGCGCTGGCTCGTGGACGAGCCGCGCGGCTGGGACATGAACGGCCGCCCGGGAAGTATCGCCTACGACGAGCAGGACCTCGCCCCCTTCCAGACTGGAGCGCCCGTCTTGCTCTACGTCGGCCGCTTCACGGCCGTGAAGCGGCTTTCGCTCCTGATCGTCGCCCACGCCCACGCGAGCGAGCGGCTCGGCACGCCCGCGCCGCTCGTGCTGGTCGGCGGCTACCCCGGCGAGTGGGAAGGGGAGCACCCGCTCGCCGCGGCAGCCCGCCTCGGGAACCACCACGTGTTCCTCGCCGGCTGGCGAGCGCACGAGCTGCTCCCCGAGGCCGTGAACGCGGCCGATCTCCTCGTCCTCCCCTCCGTCGGTGAGGCGTTCGGACTCGTGCTCGTCGAGGCGATGGCCTGCGGGCTGCCGGTCGTGGCCTGTGCTTCGCACGGACCGGCGACGATCGTCGCCGACGGCAACACCGGCTGGCTCGTCCCCCCCGACGGCGTAGACGCGCTCACCGACGCGCTCGTCGCGGCCGCAAGTGATCGCGAGGAACGACGCGCCCGCGGCGAGCGTGCCTACGCCGAGAGCCGCCGCTACGGTTGGCCGGCGATCGCCCGCCGCCTGGCATCACTGTACGAGGAGCTGCTCGCCCCCGCGCAGGAGCCTGCAGCCCGCGCCGGGCGCTGAGACCGCGGGGCCACCCGAGCGAAAAAGCTGGCCCCGCAGTACGAACTCCGTTCGCCTTGAGCTGCTCGTCTCGCGCGCTTCGCGCGTCGGTTTCAGCGGTGCGAGATCACTCGGTCGATGGCGCCGTAGGCCAAGGCCTCCTCGGAGCTCAGGTAGGAGTCGCGCTCGAGGTCGCTCGCGACCTTCGCGAGCGGCTGGCCCGTGTGCTCGGCGATGATCTCCTCGAGCCGCCGCCCGAGCGCGAGCACCTCACGCGCCTGGGTCTCGATGTCGCTCACCTCCCCCTCGAAACCGCCGGAGACCTGGTTGAGCAAGATCTTGGCGTGCGGCAGAGCGACCCGCTTGCCCCTCGTGCCGCCCAGAACGATCAGCGCCCCCATCCCCATCGCGATGCCGACGCACATCGTCTGCACGTCGGGCCTGACGAACTGCATCGTGTCGTAGATCGCGAGGCCCGCATAGACCGAGCCGCCCGGCGAGTTGACGTAGATCGCGATATCTCTGTCCGACTGCTCCGACTCGAGGTGCAGGAGCTCGGCGACGACGAGGTTCGCGATCTGCTCGTCGATCGGCGTGCCAAGGAAGATGATCCGGTCCTGCAAGAGGCGCGAGTAGATGTCGACCACCCACTCCTCGCGCGCGTCCTGCCAGGTCACCATCGGGATCACGAGCGTCATCTGCGTCTCCTGCTGCTCGACGCGCCGCGTCCCGTTGCTCGATCGCCGAATGTTGAAGAGGCCACTCGCTGCAGGGTATGGCTCGGCGCCGCCGCTACGCTGAGGGAGTGAAGCTGGCGGTCGGAGACGTGGTCGTATATCCGGCGCAGGGGGCGGGCCGTGTCGCCGCCCGGGAGAAGAGGGTGGTCCTCGGTGCCGAGCAGGAGGTCGTCGTGCTCGAGCTCGCAGACGGCCTCTCGGTGACGCTGCCGCTGCAGCTGGCGCGTGAGCTGCTGAGGCCGCTGGTCAGCGAGGCGGGCCTGAGTCGAGTTCAGGAGACGCTGCGCGAGGATGGCGCGCTCAGCGGGGACGCCTGGGTGAAGCGTCTGAAGCAGGTGCAGGCGAAGCTGCGGGGCGGCGATCCGCTGGAGCTCGCAGAGATCGTGCGCGACGGCGCGCGGCGAGAGCGGACGCTGACCGCGAACGGCATCAATTCGAAGCTTTCGATAAGCGAGAAGGGGCTCTGCGTTAAGGCACGGCAACGTCTTTCGGGGGAGATCGGCCTTGCGCGCGGTCTCGACCGGGCGGAGGTGGACGCCTGGATCGACGAGCAGCTCGTGCCGATGGGCAGCTAGAGCAGGAAGGACTCCGTCGAGTGACCGCCCTTGCCGTCCAGGTTGTGCTCCTTGCAACCAGAAGTCCTGACCTCGCCGTCTCCCCGGCATCGCGCCCGGCTTCCGCTGTCCATCCAACGGATCAGTTCATGGCAACGGATCAGTTCCTGGCTGATACAGCTCGTCCGTTTTCGCGGCCATGATGAAATCGTTGCTATGCAGGCCCTTGATCTTGTGTGTCCACCACGTGACCGTCGTCCTGCCCATTCGGTCAGAAGCGCAGGATGATGCCCCCTCTTCCTCTGCAAGCTGCCTACCTTCTTCGCGAATTCCAACGCTTGCGTCTGATCCGTTTTGATCCATCGAGCTCCACGATTTCCAAGTCAGAGACTTGGGGATGAAATTCGGCGATCTCGCATCCGTCACCGTCGGTGCGTCCTTGCGGCACGCGACGCACTTCATCTGCGTCAGTGTCTCCGCCGAGGGGTGAACTCATCGCAAGTGGCAGATCCCTGGATCAGCCCCCTGACCAACCTGCACCCGCCCAACGCAAGCGGTGGGAACATGTACTTGCAGCGGTCGCAGCGGACGCCAGGCGTGGGCGCGGGCTTGTAGTTCGCGCCTTTCTTAGAAAGACCCCAGACTCTCATCCTCAACGCACCTCCCTCGCGTACTCGCCGTCAGTGGGCGCGAACTGGTAGGGGATGCGACGCGGTCGCGCCTCCGTCACTTTCACACTCCAGTCACATGGGCGACGCAAGCACCTGGCTCCGCGAAAGGCTCAAGCCCATCTGCCTCGACACCAGTCCCGAGCTCCGCCAGCGCTCCCCTCATGAGACCGAGGTGGACCGAACAGATAACGGCCGGGTAGGTCGTCGCCAGCTCCTGGAAGGGACAGCGCTTGAGCACGAGCTCCTGCCCACTTGTGGCTTCCCTGAGCTCGGGCCTGAAACCGAACTGCTCGTGGAGATGAACGACCTCGTCGACCGTCTCCTCCTTCGAGATCGACGCTAAACGGGGGCGGCCGGCGGACGAGGCGCGCGCCCCATGCCCGTCCAGCCTCCTCGGCGCGAGCGCTCGGGTCGCGCTCTGAGCCAGCGAGGTGGCTGGCGAGGATCTGCGCAAGGAGGCGATGGCTGGCGAGCGCGCGGTGGTCGAACGACTCGGCCGTGGCCTCGTAGAGGACGCGCGGCCGGCCCGGTCGGGTGCGCTCTTCGCGTCGTGCCGAGACGAGGCCTGCCTCGGCAAGGACGCGAAGGTGCGAGCGGACGGTGTTCCAGTGCAAACCGACGCGCGTTCCAAGCTCACGGGCGTCGAGGGGTGCCTCGGCCTCCTGCAGGACTTCGAGGATCCGCGCGCGGCTTGGGTCGCTCAGTGCGCGGTGGAGTTCCGTGCCGAGATGAGCGGCTGCCTTGGGCCCAGTCCTTGTCACGATCAGATCGTACCCACTTCGGGGAGTTAAAACGATACAAATAGTTTTTACTGATAGGATCAAGTATCGACCTGAGGACCGGGGCGGGCGCCACGTGGGTCCGTGCCACTCAGCCGCTCGGAGGTGATGCGTGTGGCCGTGAGTGAGACCGAGGTCGTCCGCGGGATTCGCTCGGACTACGAGTACGGCTGGGCGGACTCCGAGAAGGACTACTTCTTCAAGTCGTCGAGAGGTCTCTCGCACGAGCTGATCGACGCGATCTCGGACCACAAGTCCGAGCCCGACTGGATGCGCAAGTTCCGGCACAAGTCGCTCGACTACTTCCTCGCGCGGCCGATGCCGAGCTGGGGAGCCGACCTCTCGGGGATCGACTTCGACAACATCTTCTACTACATCAAGCCCACGGAGAAGCAGGCGGAGTCCTGGGAGGACCTGCCCGCCGACATCAAGGACACCTGGGACAAGCTCGGCATCCCGGAGGCGGAGAAGAAGTACCTCGCGGGCGTCGGGGCCCAGTACGAGTCCGAGGTCGTCTACCACAAGCTCCAGGCCGACCTCGAGGCGAAGGGGGTGCTCTTCCTCGACATGGACTCGGGGCTCCGCGAGCACGAGGAGCTCGTCAAGCAGTACTTCGGGACGATCATCCCGCAGAACGACAACAAGTTCGCCGCGCTGAACTCGGCCGTGTGGTCGGGCGGGTCGTTCATCTACGTGCCGCCGGGCGTGAAGATCGAGATGCCGCTCCAGGCCTACTTCCGCATCAACGCGGAGAACATGGGCCAGTTCGAGCGCACGCTGATCATCGTCGACGAGGACGCCTACGTGCACTACGTCGAGGGCTGCACCGCGCCGATCTACTCGTCCGACTCGCTGCACTCCGCGGTCGTCGAGATCATCGTCAAGAAGGGCGGCCGGCACCGGTACACGACGATCCAGAACTGGTCGAACAACGTGTACAACCTCGTGACCAAGCGGGCCGTCGCGTACGAGGGCGCCACGATGGAGTGGGTCGACGGGAACCTCGGCTCGAAGGTCACGATGAAGTACCCGGCCGTTTGGCTCATGGGCGAGGGGGCGCACGGCGAGGTGCTCTCGATCGCGTTCGGCGGCAAGGGGCAGCACCAGGACGCGGGCGGCAAGGTCGTCCACGTCGCGCCGCGCACGACGTCGGTGATCACGTCGAAGTCGATCTCGAAGGACGGAGGCCGCGCGGGCTACCGCGGGCTGCTCCAGGTCGCGAAGGGCGCCGTCGGCTCGAAGTCGAAGGTCGTCTGCGACGCACTCATCCTCGACGACGAGTCCCGCAGCGACACCTACCCGTACATCCAGGTGGACGAGAACGACGTCGACCTCGGGCACGAGGCAACGGTCTCGAAGATCGGGGAGGAGCAGCTCTTCTACCTCATGTCGCGCGGGCTCTCCGAGGCGGAGGCGAGCGCGATGATCGTCTCCGGCTTCGTCGAGCCGATCACGAAGGAGCTCCCGCTCGAGTACGCGGTCGAGATGAACCGCCTCATCCAGCTGCAGATGGAGGGCTCGGTTGGCTAAGGCCGCCGGGGCCGTCGAGGCGGCGATCGCAGCAGAGGGCAAGCTTGACGCGCACAAGCTTCGCGCGGACTTTCCGATCTTCCAGCAGCGCTTCCACGGTAAGCCGCTCGCCTACCTCGACTCCGCGGTGAGCGCGCAGAAGCCGCGGCAGGTGCTCGACGCGCAGCGCGACTTCTACGAGACCTCGTACACCAACGTCCACCGCGGCGTCTACCTGCTCGCCGAGCGGGCGACCGAGCGCTTCGAGGGCGCGCGCGAGAAGGTGCGGGCCCTCATCAATGCGGCCTCCACGCGCGAGATCGTCTTCACGCGCAGCGCGACCGAGGCGCTGAACCTCGTCGCCTATGCCTGGGGGCTCGACAATCTCGGCCCCGGCGACCTCGTCGTCGCGACCGAGCTCGAGCACCACTCGAACTTCGTCCCCTGGCAGCAGCTCGCGAAGCGTACCGGCGCGACGTTCCGCCCGATTCCCGTCGACGGTCGTGGCGAGCTGCAGCTCGACGCGCTCGACGCGATCGCGAGTGAGGGCCGCGTCAAAGTCGTCGCCAACAACCTTGTCTCGAACGCTCTCGGGACGATCAACCCGGTCGAGACGCTCGCTGCCTGGGCGCACGAGCGAGGCGCGATCATGGTCGTGGACGCGGCGCAGGCGGCGCCGCACCGGCGTATCGACGTCCAGGCGCTCGGCTGCGACTTCCTCGCCTTCTCCTCGCACAAGCTCTGCGGCCCGACGGGCGTCGGCGTACTCTGGGGCCGCGCCGAGCTGCTCGAGAGGATGTCGCCCTTCAACTTTGGCGGCGAGATGATCCGGAAGGTCACGGTCGAGGAGACGAGCTGGAACGAGGTTCCGTACAAGTTCGAGGCCGGCACGCCGCCGATCGGCGAGGCGGTCGGCATGGGCGCCGCGATCGACTATCTGACGGAGATCGGCATGGAGGCGATCGAGGAGCACGAGCACGCCCTCGCCGCCTACGCGCTCGAGCGCTTGGCGGACATGCCGGGGGTGCACGTCTTTGGGCCGCCGGCGGAGCGGCGCGCGGGGATCGTCTCGTTCGACGTCGAGAGCGTCCATCCGCACGACGTGGCGCAGATCCTCGACTGGGAGGGCGTCGCGATCCGGGCCGGGCACCACTGCTGTCAGCCGCTCATGGCCAGGCTCGGCGTCGCCGCCACGAACCGAGCGAGCTTCTACCTCTACACGATCCCCGAGGAGATCGACCGCCTCGTCGAGGGCCTGCACAAGGTCAGGAAGACGCTCGGAGACGGGGCGAGTCCGACCCGGCGACCCCAGTGAGGGAGGGGTTCGGGGATGACATACATCAAGCGGTTACGAGGACTACACCTAGCCGCTAGTAATCCTTGACAAGAAGGGGCCGACGCAGCCTCACCACGCGTCTCGCTCGTTGCGTCCGACGCCCATGGGGCCGGGCGGCTGCCGGTGCTCGACGTCGCCCGCGAGGCGATCGCCCAACGACTCGGTGCCGACGTAGCCGACCCGTTGTTCGACGGCCGCGCCCTGCAACTCGGCTACGGCTAGCCCGTGAGGGGCGGGCGCCGAACGGCGCAGGTCGCGTCCCTGTCGGCGAGCCCGAGCCTCCGGAGCTCGTCGTCTGGCACGAGTTCCTCGATCAGCGGAAAGAGCTGTCGCTCCTCAAGCCGGATGTGTGCGTCAAGCAGCTCTCCCGTCGCATCCAGCGTCTCTCGATCGACGATGCCGGCCGCCACGGCGATTTGGAGTTTGCGAGCGAACCCCTGGAGCTGCACGTGTTGGACGCGTGCCTCGCGGAGGGGAGCAGGCTGCGACGGGACGTGCCTGAGGAGAAGCGGGAAGACCTCGTCTTCCTCATCGCGAAGGTGGGCACGCTCGTCGTTCCTAAAGAACTCCCCGAATTCTCGGGCCGCCGCAAGCCGAGCAGAAGCATCTCCGTCCGCGGCAGCACGGCGCAGCCGCACTGCCTGCACGAGTCCATTGTGATGGTCGCGCGAGAGCGGGATCAGGGCGGGGTGGCGCCTCATTCCATGACTCTAGGGTGCAGCGTCGTCCGGGCCGTGTCGGGCGAGGCATCTTCGCCGGCGTAGACTCGTTGCGGAATGGAGTCCGAGGCGCTCGCGTGTCGGATCGGGGCTGGTCTGTCGACCTCGCAGTCGGCCTGGGAGGCGACCACGGAGGCGGCGCTTGCGGCGCGCGGCGGCGGGCAGGGCCGGGACGAGGTCGACCTCGCGTTCCTGTTCCTCTCGCCCGCGCATCTGGACGAGGTGGAGGCGGCCGCCGAGGCCGTCCGTGAGGAGCTCGCGCCTCGCCACCTGCTTGGCTGCGTCGCCGAGGGAGTGGTCGCCGGTGTCCGCGAGCTCGAGCAGGGTCCTGCGGTTGCCGTTTGGGCGGGTGCGCTGCCGGGAGCGGAGATCGAGTGCTTCCACGCCGTGGCCGTGCGGACGGAGGATGGGATCGCGGTGGCGGGCTTTCCCGAGCTCGATGACCCCGGGCTCGTCGCGCTGCTCGTCGATCCCTTCACGTTCCCGGCCGGGTCGTTCCTGACGAGCCTGAACGAGGCGCACGAACGGGTCCCGCTCGTAGGCGGGATCGCCGCCGGCGGCGGCCTGCCAGGCGCGCAGGCGCTGATCCTGGATGACGCAGTGCACAGCGAGGGCGCGGTCGGTGCCGTCGTCTCGGGGCCGCCCGTCGTCACCGTGGTATCGCAGGGCTGCCGGCCGATTGGACACGAGGCGGTGATCACCCGCTGCGAGGGCAACGTCGTCTACGAGCTCGCCGGCAAGCCGGCGCTCGAGCGCCTACGCACCGAGATCGCCGCCCTCTCCTCCGAGGAGCAGGCGCTCGCCGCGCGCGGGCTCCTGGTCGGGCTCGTGATCAATGAGAACCGGCCCGAGTACGACGCCGGCGACTTTCTCATGCGTGGTCTCCTCGGCGCCGACAGGGCCTCGGGCGCGCTCGTGCTCGGCGAGAGGGTGCGGGTCGGCCAGACCCTGCGCTTCTTCGTGCGCGACGCGGCCTCAGCCGACGCAGACCTCCACCAGACGCTCGCCGGCGCGCTCCACCGCGGCCGGCCGGCCGGCGCGCTGCTCTTCACCTGCAACGGCCGCGGCACGAGCATGTTCCCGCAGCCGGACCACGACGCGCGCATCGTCACCGAGATGCTCCAGACGGATGCCCTCGCCGGCTTCTTCTGCGGCGGCGAAATCGGCCCGGTCGGGGGCAAGGCCTTCTTGCACGGTTTCACGGCCACCCTGGCCGTCTTCCTCGAGGCCTGAACGCTCAGAACGGAGAGCGCGACCCCGAGGAGTGGTCCGCCTGAAGGCGAACGCTACTCCTTGGTCGAGGCGTCCCAGCTGCGCCACTCGAGAATGTCGACGGCCAACACCGGGCGGCCGGGAGGCTCACGTCGGTACCGCTCGTACTTCTCGCCGAGCAGCCGGAGGGCCCGCTCGGTTTCTTCTCCGGCGTCGAGCACCCGCGCACGTCCCCGGAGGCTCACCCACCAGAGCCGGCTCCAGTCGTCTTCGTAATGGTCGACGAGGACGGTCACGTCAGGGCGCGCGCGGGCGTTCGCGACGCGGCGGAGCCTGCGCGAGCGCTTTGGCTTCGCGTCGACGGCCGAGTACAAGGTCTGGCCATCGAGCACGAAGACGATCGGCACGAGGTGCGGGCGCCCGTCCGGGTCGGTCGTCGCGAGCCGGGCAACCCGCGCGGTCCGCACCCGCTTCCTCATGGCTTGCGCCTCCTGCACGCGGGGATCGGTCAGGGCTGATACAGCACGTCGGTCTTCGCCGCCATGACGAAGTCGTTCCAATGCAGGCCCCTGATCTTGTGCGTCCACCAGGTGACCGTCGTCCTGCCCCATTCGGTCAGAAGCGCAGGGTGATGCCCCTCTTCCTCTGCAAGCTGACCTACCTGCTTCGTGAATTCCAACGCCTGCGCAAAGTCGTCGAACGAAAAGACGCGTGTCAGGCGTTTGATTCCATCGAACTTCACGATGTCCCAGTCAGAGACTTGGGGATGAAGTTCGGCGATCTCCGCATCCGTCACGGTCGGTTCGTCTCTGCGGCACGCGACGCACTTCATCTGCGTCAGTGTCTCCATCTCATGTCTCCCGCTAGTCGGCTCTTCGTAAGCGGTTTCTCGTAGAGTCAGAGTACTGCTCGCAGTATCGATCCCTTCCCGGTGCCGGCACTACAGTGGCCGCGTGGCGAATGAGAACGTCGAGGTCGCCCGCGGGTATCACGAGCGGACGAAGCACTCGGAGGAGCGGCTGCGCGCGAGCCCGCACCAGCTCGACTGGGACAACCAGCCGGTCCCCTTCAAGCTCTACCGCGATCTCGAGCCGATCCCGCTCCCCCGTCAGCTCGAGCCTGGAACCGTCTCGGCGCTCCATGCCATCTCGGCGTCGGTCGCGCGAGAGACCGAGCCCACCGAGCAGGTGCCGGGTCTCGAGGCGCTCGCCCGCGTCCTCTACTACTCGGCCGGGATCACGAAGGTCAGGCGCTCCCCCGGCGGCGGCGTCTACTTCCGTGCGGCATCGAACACGGGAGCTCTATACCACGTCGACCTCTATCTCGCCTGCTGTGACCTCCCGGAGCTTGCAGCGGGCATCTACCACTTCGGCGTGCACGACTTCGCCCTTCGGCGTCTGCGTGTCGGTGACTACCGAGGCGCGTTCATCGAGGCTGTCGGCGGCGAGTCGTCGCTGACTCGGGCGCCGGTCGTCGTCGCCAGCGCCTCGACGTACTGGCGCAACGCCTGGAAGTACCGAGAGAGAGCCTACCGCCACGCCTTCTGGGACGCTGGAACGCTCCACGCGAACCTGCTTGCCGTGGCCGCCGCTCAGGGGCTCGCACCCAAAGTCGTTGCAGGTTTCGTCGATCGGGACATTGAGCACCTTCTCGGACTGAACCCGGCTCGGGAAGGAGCCCTTGCCCTAGTTCCGCTCGGGAGCACCGCCGAGCCGCCAGCGCCTGCGCCGGACGCCCCCGTGCTGAACCTCGAGACCGAGCCGCTGTCTTCGAGAGAGATCGACTACCCGGCAATCCGGGAGATCCACGGCGCGTCGAGCCTCGTGCACGCGGAGGAGGTTGCACGCTGGCGCGGAGCGGTTCTTCCGCGTCGGGAACGAGATCCTCAGAGCGAGCTCGTTCCCCTTCGTCCGCTCGCGGAGGCGGACTGGCCGGCCGAGCCGCTCGAGAGCGTCATTCTCCGCCGGGGCTCGACGCGTCGTTTCGACGTCTCGCGCTCGCTCACCTTCGAGGAGCTCTCCACAGCGCTCGCCGTTACGACCGCCACGATTCCAGCGGACTTCACGGAAGACCCGGAGTCGAGCCTGATCGACCTCTACGTGATCGCACACGCGGTCGAGGGTCTGCCGCCCGGTGCCTACTACCTCCGGCGCAGCGAGCGTGCGCTGGAGCTCCTCGAGGAAGGCGAGGCTCGGGCGATCGCCGGCCGACTCGGCCTCTTCCAAGAGCTTCCGGCTGCTGCCGGAGCGAACGTCTACTGCCTTGCGGATCTCGAGGCGGTCCTCGCCCGGTTCGGCAATCGCGGCTACCGGGCCGCTCAGCTTGAGGGAGGAATCGTCGGCGGGCGCCTCTACCTCGCCGCCTACGCACTTCGTTTCGGCGCAACGGGACTCACCTTCCTCGACGACGAGGTTACGGAGTTCTTCTCCCCTCACGCAGAGGGGAAGAGCGTGATGTTCCTGACGGCGCTCGGCCGCCCCGTTCGACGGAGCCAGGCTCCGCGGAGTACCCCAACCGTCTAACGATGCTGCTCGTCGGCGCTCTGCTGGCGGTCTTTCTCCGGCCGCTTCCGTTGAGTGCCGCGCTCGTGTGGTCTCGCTCGTGTCGTCGAAGGGGTTCGCGCCGGTGGCCACGAGCGGGACGAACTCGAGAGAACTCCGGCGCCGTTGCCGGTGCACTCCTGGTAGCGCCGCGCGGCCTCCCCGTCGGTCAGGCCTTCGCGCGGGCTCTCTTGCGCTCGATCCTCGCGACGCCTGCCGAGGGAGCGAAGACGCTCGTGCGCCCGTCGTCCCACCGGACGCGAAAGCGCGGCGGATCCTGGGCCAGAACCTCCTCGATCACGCCCGCCCGCCCCGACTGAGCGGCCCGCTCCGACTCGACGACGATCCTGTCTTCCACGCGCGCGTCCATGTTCGGCCTCCCGAGATTCGATCTCGTCACCCCAAAGGCTAGCGCGGGTCGCCTCGCGTTGATCACCTCCTGAGCACCCGGCTTCGTACCCGCGCGCAGCGGCCTCCAGCTCGGAATCCTTGACTGGTGTGAGGCGACCGCTTCCATGCGCTTGTGGCGCACGGGCTGGCGATGCCGCTCGCGGCGTAAGCTAAGTTCATCTCGTGTCAGAGACCGAGGCCTCGGCGATGATCGTCTCCGGCTTCGTCGAGCCCATCACGAAACAGTTGCTCGTCGAGTACGCGGTCGAGATGAAGGGGCTGATCCAGCTCCAAATGGAGGGATCGGTTGGCTAAGCCCGCCGAAGGTCCTCGTGGCAGCGATCGCATCAGAGGTCAAGCTCGACGCGCACACGCGGAGCGTCAGCTTCGCACGCACGTTCGAGTAGCCTCTTGAGTTATCACGACGGGGTGATCCTCGTCGGCGGCGGACCTAGGATGTCGAGGGCTGATGCGCGCCAGCGGGCGTCGGAGAGTCGTGATCACCGGAGTGGGCGCGGTAACGCCGCTGGGTAACGACGTGCGGTCGAGTTGGGAGCAACTCGTCGCAGGTCGAGGGGCGGCCGGCCCGATCACTGCGTTCGACACCACGGGCTTCGCGGTCACGTTCGCCTGCGAGGCGAAGGACTTCGAGCCGACGCGGTGGATCGAGCGCAAGCAGGCGAGGCGCATGGACCGGTTCGCGCAGATGATCGTGGCGTCGGCCCATCAGGCGCGGGCGGACGCCGGGCTGGAGGTCGAGCGGGAGTGCGACCGAGTCGGCGTCTCCGTCGCGACCGCGATGGGCGGCCTCAAGTCGTTCGAGAACGCCTGTGAAACGCTGATCAAGCGGGGCCCCGGGCGGGTCAACCCCTTCGCGATCCCCACGATCATTCCCAATATCGGCGCTGCCCGAGTCTCGATCGAGCTCGGCACGAAAGGCCCGCTCACATCCCAGTGCACCGCCTGCGCCGCCTCGACGATGGCGATCGGCGACGGCCTCGACGCGATCCGCCTCGGTCGCGCCGACGTCATGCTCGCCGGTGGCAGCGAGGCGCCGATCACGCGGGTCGGGATCGCCGGCTTCAGCGCCATGCGTGCGCTCTCGCAGCGAAACGACGACCCAGCGCACGCGAGCCGGCCGTTTGAGGCCGATCGCGACGGCTTCGTCATGGGCGAGGCCGGCGCCGTTCTCGTGCTCGAGGAGCTCGGGCACGCGACCCGGCGCGGGGCGAGGGTCTACGCCGAGCTCGTCGGCTACGGCGTCTCCTCTGACGCTCAGCACCTGACCGAGCCCGACCCGACGGGCCAGAGCCCGGCCCGTGCCATGCGCATGGCGTTCGCGGATGCAGGCATCTCGCCAGAGCAGATCGACTACATCAACGCGCACGGCACCTCAACCCCGCTGGGCGACGCGAGCGAGACGCGGGTGATCAAGCGCGCCCTCGGAGAGCACATCGCCCGGAAGGTGCCCATCTCGTCGACCAAAGGTGCGACCGGGCACAGCCTCGGCGCTTCCGGCGCGGTCGAGGCGATCTTCTGCGCGGTCGCGATCCACGAAGGTGTGCTGCCGCCGACGATCAACTACGAGACGCCCGACCCCGAGTGCGACCTCGACTACGTCCCGAACGAGGCGCGCAAAGCCGACGTTGGCGTTGCCGTCTCAAACTCGTCCGGCTTCGGCGGGCACAACGCATCGATCGTGCTCCGCCGCTTCGCCGGATAGGCATCAGGGCTCCTGGACGCGTAGAACGGAGCTGCGAAGAGGCAAGCTCTGCGGGCGACGAACAGCAACTTCGGGCGCAGAAGAGGAAGGTGACGGTGCCGGTCGGGAGATCGTCTCCCATGCGCGTGATTCATCCGCCGGGACGGATCACGCGTCCAGTCCGTAACTCTCGGACTCCAGTCGGAAGGGGGCGCACTGCTCGTAGCGGTGCGCCCGCTCGCAAAGCTCAGACCGAAGCGACGACGCTGACGCTCCGCGCCTGCGGGCCCTTCGGGCCCTGCTCGACCTCGTACTCCACCTTCGCACCCTCAGCGAGGCTCTTGAATCCCTCGCCGCCGATTGCGCTGTGATGGACAAAGACGTCCTTGCTCCCATCGTCCGGCGATACGAAGCCGTAGCCCTTGTCATCGTTGAACCACTTCACGGTTCCGGTCGGCATATCTCCACCTCCCCTCGACTGCTTCATGAACGTGCAGCGGAAGGCGTACAAAGCCAAAACCGGTACTCGCTCTAACTCCTGAGATCGTCACCACACTACCAGCGCGACCGACACGATTTGAGCGTTCCACTGTTGCAAACGGGTCACGCTCACCCGGTGACGACAACCTGCGCCTGTACCGCTCGAGCCCGCACATGGAGATGACCGGCGTTTGGGCACTAGATCGGTTCCAGTGCCCAAACAGGGCCTAATCGACCGCAATCCACGACAATCCGCGTCGTGGCCGGGCGAGCGTTCGGAAGCCGCAGACCGCACGGCTAAGCCACGAACCGGCGCTTTCGCTACGGAGCAGGGGCTTCCTCTGGACCAGGAAGTTGGGGTTCGAATCCCTGCCCCGCAGCCATCGTTTCCGCGCACGAACGCCGCGCCGCAGTTGTCCTTCGCGGTGACGTTCGTAACAGACTCCTGACTCTCTCGTAACGCCCCGTACCGCTTGGGTGCAGGTGTTTCCGATAGGGTGCGGCAATCCAAGTGACACGAACGGGTCGCCTTTGCGACCCGCGCCCCTGTCCTCGGCGTTGTCTCAACAGTCTGCTTCGACCGGGAGGTGTTCGTCCTGAAAACTCTATTCGTTGGTCTGTGCCTGCTCTTGGTGACACAGGCCGCTGCGGCAGCGAATGCGGAACCTGTGGCGCACGCGGCGACGCTCGGGAAGACCACGAGCGCTCACCGGACCACAACTTCCGCCCTCTCCCTCGACCAGCGCCTCGCCCGTGCGAAGCGCACGGTGCGCACGCAGCGGAGCAGGGTCCGCTACTTCCGTAACCACCCCGCGCTTCTCCGCTCCGAGAGCGGAGCCCTTGCCCGGGCGGCCGTGCAGCGCGCACACCGGAGCCTTGACCGGGCGATACGGACACGGTCGTCGCTCGCGCGTACGATCGCCCGTCGGACCGCCCGGCGGCTGGCCAAGGCACCGCCCCGTACCGCGATCTGCCACGTCTTCGGCCCAAGCTACTGCCGGCAGGCGCTGGCGGTCTCCTGGTGCGAGTCCCGACACTCGACGACTGCACAGAACGGCCAGTACCTCGGTCTCTTCCAGATGGGCTCGTACGAACGGGACACGTTCGGCCATGGCTTGTCGGCACATGCTCAGGCGGTGGCGGCGCACAAGTACTTCGTGCTTTCGGGCCGCGACTGGAGCCCGTGGAGCTGCAAGCCCTCGTACGCCACGTAGCGACGATTTCGGTCGCAAAGAGCGGGTCGGGCACCCGCCCGCGGGTTTCCTTCTGCCTGTCCTTCTGGTAGGTGTCCGACCACGTGTGGGGTCAGCGGAAGCGCGAGCGGTTGCGCTCGTTCGACGAGGCGACCGCGTATGCCCGCTGCCACGGTGAGCGCGACGAGAACGTCCGCATCGTGAAGCTCCCGCCGCGCCGCGCGCGCTTCGAGAACGTGCTCTCGAGCGGCGAGACGATCCGGCAGGACTTCGAAGACCGCCTCGACACCCGCGAGCCCGAGCCGGCTCCGTAGCGCGGGCCGTCGCCTGGCCATCGGCTACTCTTCGGCCTTCGGCCCATTCGTCTAGTGGCCTAGGACACCGCCCTCTCACGGCGGCGGCACGGGTTCGAATCCCGTATGGGCCTTAGCTGTTATTCGACTGAAACCCGGAGCCCCAGGACGAGTCCCGTGGCCGAACATGCGGTCGTGGTAGCCGGAGGCGGCCCGACGGGGCTGATGCTGGCAGGCGAGTTGGCGTTGGCGGGGGTCGACGTTGCCATCGTCGAGCGGCGCGCCGGCCAGGACCTCCCAGGCTCGCGCGCAGGCGGACTGCACTCACGCACGATCGAGGTCCTCGATCAGCGTGGAATCGCGGATCGCTTCCTCTCGGAGGGACAGGTGGCTCAGGTCGCGGGGTTCGCCAGCGTCCGTTTGGACATCAGCGACTTTCCCACCCGGCACCCCTACGGGCTCGGGCTGTGGCAGAACCACATCGAGCGAATCCTGGCCGGCTGGGTCGGCGAGCTGGCGGTGACGCTCTATCGCGGACGTGAGGTGACCGGCCTCGCACAGGACGACGCCGGCGTCGACGTCGAGCTGTCCGAAGGCCAGTCGCTACGGGCCGAATATCTCGTCGGGTGCGACGGAGGACGCAGTCTGGTCCGGAAGGCAGCCGGCATCGAGTTCCCCGGGTGGGATCCGACGACCAGCAGCCTGATCGCCCAGGTCGAGATGACCGAAGAGCCGGAATTGGGCATCCGCCGCACTCCCTCGGGCATGCACGCCCTCGGCAAGGTCGAGTACGAGATCAAAGACGGCGAGGTCGTCTACGAGCCAGGGGGGACGGTTGGGGTCATGCTGACCGAGTCGCACGTCGGCACGAGCGAGCCCACGCTGCGCGATCTCAGCGACGGCCTCATCGCCGTCTACGGGACCGACTACGGGATCCACAGTCCCACCTGGATCTCCAGGTTCACCGACATGACCCGGCAGGCCGCGGCCTACCGCGAGAGGCGGGTCCTGCTGGCCGGCGACGCGGCGCACGTGCACTCCCCGGTCGGTGGACAGGGCCTCAACACCGGTGTGCAGGATGCGGTGAATCTGGGCTGGAAGCTGGCCCAGGTGGTCCACCGGATGGCGCCGGAAAGCCTGCTGGACACCTACCACGCCGAGCGCCACCCGGTCGCCGCCCGCGTGCTGCGCAACACGATGGCGCAGGTCGCGCTCATGCGCGTCGACGATCGCATCGAGGCGTTGCGCGACACCGTGTCCGAGCTGCTGAGCTTGGACGAGCCGCGTAAGCGATTCGCCGCGATGATGTCCGGTCTGGACATTCACTACGACCTCGGCGACGGACACCCGCTGCTCGGACGCCGCATGCCCGATCTCGACCTGGTCACCGCCAACGGCCCGCTGCGGGTCTTCACCCTGCTGCACGATGCCCGGCCGCTGCTACTCGACCTCGGTGAGCCCGGCGGCTTCGACGTCACTCCATGGGCGGATCGGGTTCAGTCGATCGACGCCAGATACGTTGGTACGTGGGAGCTTCCGGCACTCGGAGCAGTCACTGCTCCCGGTGCCGTGCTCATCAGACCCGATGGCTATGTCGCCTGGGTGGGGGACGGCACAGATAGCGGTTTGCGCGACGCGCTGACCACCTGGTTCGGATCACCTGGTAGGCGGGTGGCTCAGCCGCCGACCAGGGACGAGGAAGTGGAATAGCGTGGCGGGCTGAACCCGCTCGCTTCGACCAGCTCCGCCGCGTGCTTCAAGGGGTCCTCCGCGGCCGGCACGCGAACGTTCAGAAAGCCGCAGTGCTCCCTGGCACCATCCTCCTCGCGACTCACGACAACACGGACCGTCCTGTACGGCGCGCTGTTCCCGCGCTCCTCTTCTAGCACCAGCGTCGGGTCGACCACCCGCCCGAGAAACTGGCCATTCACGTCCCTGTCACCGCCGCCAGCGGGGCAGCCCGGCCCGGCGGCTGTACACGCGATGCCCCGGACAACGCCCGATTCGAGCCCGTTGTAGACGACGTAACACGACTCCGCAAACCGCGAGCTGTCGCGCTGCTTGACGCCACACCTCCACACCTCGTCGAGGTTCGCGCCGTACTCGTCGTTAGTGATTGCCTCTCCGATCTTCTCGCAGGACTTCGCCTCGACGTCATCGCCCTCGAAGGTCTTCACGTCCGAGGCGACAAGCTCGGCGTCAGCCTCCCCGAAGCCGCACCCCGCTGAGTACCCGGCCAGCGCCAGGGTTGAGACGACGACTGTTCCGGCGACACGCCACCCCATCCTGTCGATCGATGATATGCAAGTCGCTTCCGTATTCGGCTGGCGGCTCCGCCGCCCGTGAGGGGCGAGAACCGCCAGCACTACCTCGTCCGACGCCAGTCCGCGGTGGTTGCTAGCCCTCTTCACTTTCTCCGAACGTGAGTACAACGAGCTCGGCGACGCACACCGGCTTGTCGACGCCTTCGCACTCGACCGTCGCCTCGATCGCGCCGGGAGCGAGCCCGACGTACGTGTTTGCGCTCGGCTAGCCCTGGGAACGCTGCGAGGCGGAGGTGACACATGCCAACCTGGCTCCTCGTTCTCATCATCGTCTTGCTCGTTCTCGCCCTTTTCGGCGGCTTCGGGTACTACCGCAGGTAGGCCCTCGTGGAGATGCGTCCCTCCAGCGATTCAGCGACGGGTCGTCCCGAGGAGCGACCCGAGGGAGCAGTTCGCGCACGAGAGCGCCGGATCACGGCGCTTTTTCGTCGTTGGCCCGCGCTGGACAGAGGCGAGATGAGCGAACTGCGGAGACTCTGGGCCGAGCGGATACGCCGTGCGAAGCGGTCGCAACGCGCGTAGCGTCAGGGCTTCAGCGGCCACGCCCAGTCCAGGCGAGCAGCTCGAGCCCGACCCCTCGTCGAAGATCTGCGCGCTTCGCGACGCGGGAGTCCGCTGCGCGGACTGAGAAACCGCATGGTTGAGCGGGCTGCGCGTCAAACACATCCTTAGCCCCTTCTTAGTGCCCGGAGCTTTCGCCGCGCGAGCCAGTGGGTACGGGTCCTGTGTAGGGCCAACCAACCGAAGGAGAGACATGCAGCGAACGACATTCGACATCTTCGTCTACCGGGATGCGACGCTCGGCTCGAGCATCGCGCCGGCGAACGTCGTCGACTACAAGGTCGAGGCGATCGACGACTCGATCGGCAAGATCGACGAGGCGACGCTCGACGCAGGCGGCGGCGTGATCGTCGTCGACACCGGCCCGTGGATCTTCGGGAAGAAGGTCATGCTCCCGGCCGGCGTGATCCGCGACGTCGACCACGACGAGCAGAGGATCTTCGTCAACCGCACTAAGGACGAGATCAAGGACGCGCCGGAGTACGACGAGTCGCTCATGCACGACGAGACGTACCGCGGCGACCTCGGCTCGTACTACGGCGAGGGCGGCCGCGGCTACCGCGACTGGAACGACGGCTAGTTCCCGAACGGGTTGAGACGCAGTGGGGCGGCGGAAACGCCGCCCCACTGCGTCCCCTCAGGACAGCGCGAGGACGACGAGCTCGGCGACGCAGACCGGCTTGTCGATTCCCTCGCACTCGACCGTCGCCTCGATCGTGCCTCGCCCGCCGAGCGGAACCTCCTCGACCGACACGACCCTGAAGCGGCCGCGGACGCGGCTTCCCGACGGCACGGCAGCCGGGAAGCGGACGCGATTGACGCCGTAGTTCACCGTCGCGCTCTCCGACGGCGGGAAGAGCTCGTACAGCATCGGTACGCAGAGCGAGAGGGTGAGGAAGCCGTGCGCGATCGTCGTCCCGAACGGGCCATCGGCTGCGCGCACCGGGTCGACGTGGATCCACTGCGGGTCGTCCGTCGCGCCGGCGAAGGCGTCGATCCGCTCCTGCGACATCTCGATCCACGACGTCGGGCCGAGCTCCTCGCCGACGAGGTCGCGCAGCTCGGTCACGCCGCCACCGACGAGGCCGCGCGGATCCGCGCGAGCGACTCGTCCTTACCGAGCAGCTCGAGGCTCTCGTACAGCCCCGGCGAGACCCGCGAGCCCGTAACCGCCACGCGAATCGGGAGGTAGACCGTCCGCGGCTTCTCCCCCAGCTCGTCGCACAGGCTCTTCAACGCCGTCTCGATCTCGGCGGCGATCCACGGCTCGACGCCCTCGAGCGCCGGGGCGGCGGCATCGAGGATGTTCTCGTCGAGGAGCGCGGGGTCGGGCTCCACGTCGTGGAAGAGGAACCCTGCGAACCCCGCGAACTCGCTCAGCTTGCCGATCTTCTCCTGCACGATCACGGCAGCCGCCCGTACTCGCTCCTCCGGCCAGTCGAGCGCCTGCTCATGGAGGTACGCGACCAGGCGCGAGGCGAACTCGTCCGCCGTCAGCGCACGCAGGTACACGCCGTTCATCCAATCGAGCTTCGCGTAGTCGAAGGTCGCCGGGCTCGCGCCGACGCGCTCGAGCGAGAAGCGCTCGACGAGCTCGTCGCGCGACATGATCGTCGTCTCGCCGTCCGGCGCCCAGCCGAGGAGCGCGAGGAAGTTCATGAGCGCCTCCGGCAGGTAGCCCTCGCGGCGGAAGTCGTCTACCGAGACCGCGCCGTGGCGCTTCGAGAGCTTCGCGCCGTCCGCGCCGTTGACGTTCGGCACGTGCGCGTAGACGGGGAGCTGCGCGCCGATCGCGCGCAGGAGGTTGATCTGCTTCGGCGTGTTCGAGATGTGGTCGGGCCCACGGATGACGTGCGTGATCCCGTCCCAGACATCCTCGAGCGGCGAGGCGAAGTTGTACGTCGGCCGTCCGTCGGAGCGCACGAGGACGAGGTCCTCGAGCTCGGCGTTCGGCACCTCGATCCGACCTAGGACGACGTCGTCGAACGCCGTGACGCCCTCGTCGGGCATGCGGAAGCGGATCGCGCCCTCGTCCTCGTACGCGGCCTCCTTCGCCACGAGCTCCTCGGCGACGGCGCGCGTGTCGCCCGTCCGGTCGAGCTGGAAGGTCACCTCGCCGTCCCAGTCGAGCCCGAGCCAGCGCAGCGACTCCTGGATCTGTTCCGTCGCCTCGTAGACCTCGCGCGCGGTGTCCGTGTTCTCGATGCGCAACCGGAACTCGCCGCCCTCGTGGCGCGCGAAGAGCCAGTTGAAGAGCGCGGTGCGGACGTTCCCGATGTGGAGCAGGCCGGTCGGGGACGGGGCCATGCGGACGCGGACGGACATGCGACTAGCGTAACGCCGTGCTCTTCGGCGCCCACGTGTCCTCGGCCGGCGGGATCTCGAACGCGATCGACCGGATCGAGGCGATCGGCGGCAACGCCGTCCAGGTCTTCACGCAGAGCCCGCGCATGTGGAAGCCGACCGCGCACGCGGAAGAGGAGGTCGAGCGCTTCAAGACGCGCCGCCGCGAGGCCCGCGTGCAGCACGTCGCCTGCCACGCGATCTACCTCGTGAACCTCGCGAGCCGCGATGCGGAGGTCCGCGCGAAGTCCTTCGACGCACTCGCCGCGACGCTCGAGACGGCCCGCACGATCGACGCCGACGCGGTCGTCTTCCACGTCGGCTCCCACCTCGGCTACGGGTTCGCCGACGCCGTGGAGGTCGTCGCGTCGGCACTGCGCGAGCTGCTCGCGCTGACGACCGACCGCCTCTGGCTCTGCCTCGAGAACTCCGCCGGGGCAGGAGGCACCATCGGCCGCTCGGTCGAGGAGCTCGAGGTCCTCTACGACGCGCTCGACGGACACCCGCGTCTCGGGGTCTGCCTCGACTCGTGCCACTGGTGGGCGTCCGGCGTCGACGTGACGAACGCGGCTGCGCTCGAAGAAGCGCTCGGCGACCTCGACACGCGCATCGGCCTCGACCGGCTCCGGCTCCTGCACGTCAACGACGCGAAGACGCCGCTCGGGTCGAACCGCGACCGGCACGACGTGGTGCCGGACGGTGTCCTCGGGAACGGGCTCGCGACTTTCCTCGGCCATCCCGCGTTCCGAGACCTGCCCGCCGTCCTCGAGACGCACCCGCCGGGCGGCCTCCGGACCGACGACATCGACCTCTTGCGCGACCTCTACCGGCGCGGGCGCCGCAGGAAGCGGCCCCCAGGTTCATCGCGCGATCGGAATCCGCGCTAGCGGATTTCGATCCTGCGCACGGAGCCTACGACGCGTCGCTGACGCGGGCGAAGACGCGGAAGCTGGCGCGCTCGCGGGGCAGCTCGTAGAACTCCGGGTTGCGGCAGCCGAGCTCGTCCTCGCGGGTCTTGTACGTCTTGACCACCTCGGTGTCGCACATCGGAAGCGGCGCCCGCACCGCGCGGACGGCGCCGAAGCCGCCCCGCCCGGACTCGGCCGCCTCGAGCAGATCGAGGTCGATCTCGACGTCGAAGACCTTCTGCAGGCAACCCATGTACGTACGCCCCCAGGCCTGGTACGCGTACACGAACGGACAGCCCATGCGGATGCAGGAGCCCGGGTGCACGACCTTCTCGCAGTGGACGGCGCAGCGGCGGCACTCGACCTCGTCCTGAACTCGGAGAGGGAGTCCTACTTCCGCAGCCGTCTCGCTCATGTACCGATTGTGTTCCTCTTGTGTCCTCCCACGCAAGACTTGACAAACGCGCCGTCTTCAGGCAATGGCGGCGAGCGACGCCGGATCGTGCGGATAGGGTTCTGCGTCCGTGGTGCGGAAATTCCTGTTCGCGACCCTCGCGATCGCCCCGCTCGCGATCGCGCTGCACTATCTCGCCGACCTGCCGGAGACCCTCGAGTTCGTCATCTCCGCGGTCGCGCTCATCCCCCTGGCCTGGCTGATCGGCGAGGCGACCGAGCACGCCGCCGAGCACACGGGGCCCGGGATCGGCGGCTTCCTGAACGCGACCTTCGGCAACGCACCGGAGCTGATCATCGCGCTCATCGCGGTACACGAAGGGCTGACCGAGGTCGTGCGCGGGTCGCTGACGGGAAGCGTCGTCTCGAACCTCCTGCTCGTCCTCGGCGCGTCGCTCGTCGCGGGTGGACGAGGGACGCTCGACCGCTACTCGAGCTTCATCGCGTTCGGCCTGCTCGCGTTCGCGACCGTCATGTTCCTCATCCCGGCCGTGCCGAGCTGGGAGGGCGACCCGGATCGAGACTCGCTCGCGGCGCTGTCCGTCCCCGTCTCGATCGTCCTGCTCGTCGTCTACGCGGGAGTGACGTGGTACACGCTGCGGAGACACGCCCGGCTGCACGTGGCGAGCGGCGAGGAGATCAGCGCGTGGACGTTCCGGCGGGCGCTCCTCGCCCTCGCGCTCGCGACGATCACGACCGCGCTCGTGGCCGAGATCCTCGTCGGCTCGCTCGAGGTCTTCGCCGAGAAGGCCGGACTGAGCGAGTTCTTCGTGGCGGCGGTGATCGTCGCGATCGTGGGGAACGCGGCGGAGCACGGCGGCGCCGTCGTCGTCGCCTTCCGCGGGAAGATCGCGCTCGCAGGGGAGATCGCGCTCTCCTCGGCAGCGCAGGTCGCCGTCTTCCTCATCCCCGCGGTAGCGCTGCTCTCGTGGCTCATCGACCCGCTCGCGCTGAGCTTCCGAGCGGTGGAGATCGCCGCGCTCGCCGGCTCCGTCATCTTTACGACGCTCGTGCTCTTCCACGGGCAGTCGAGCCGGTTCCGCGGCGGGCTCCTGCTCGCGGGCTACGCGGTCGTAGTCGTCGCGTTCTTCGTAGCCGGCGACCGCCCCACTTGAGCGACGCAAGAACGTTCGCCGTCCGGCATCGTCTGTAAGGAAGTTCTGAAGAGACGCTTTTTTGCTAATCAGAGCGTGGTACTCGTGCCTGCAATGAGGTTCTTCATCGTCCTCCTCGTCGCCGCCTGCGCGGCCGGCGTCTACTCCGAGCGCGCCGAGGCCGACAAGGGCGTCCAGTTCGGGATCCAGGACGACGCCTGGCTCGAGTTCGGCCCGCCCGGCACGCTCAAGGAGCGCGTCGCGCGACTCGACCGCCTCGGCTTCGACGTCGTCCGCGTGACGCTGCGCTGGCACCAGATGGAGCAGCGGCGCGGACGCCGCTTCGACTGGCGGCGCTCGGATCGCCTGCTCGGCGCGCTGAACGCTCAGGGGCTGAAGCCAGTCGTCACGCTGTGGGGCACTCCGGGGTGGGCGAACGGCCGGAACGCGCCAAACGTCGCCCCCTACGACCCGGCCGACTTCCAGCGCTTCGTCGAGAGGGTCGCACGCCGGTACTCGTACGTCGACCGCTGGGTCATGTGGAACGAGCCGAACAAGGTCGCCTGGCTGAATCCCGTGTCACCGGAGACGTATGTCAACCAGATCCTGAACCCGGGCTACGCCGGCGTGAAGGCCGTTCTTCCGGGGGCGCTCGTGGCCGGCGGCGTCACCGCGTCGCGCGGAGGCACCGGAGGCTTGAACCCGGTCGGCTTCATCAACCGGATGCGTGCTGCCGGAGCGCAGCTCGACGCGTACGCCCATCACCCGTACCCGAGCTATCCGGGGGACACGCCGTACGTCGGCGGTTGCCGCCGCTGCAAGGTGCTCACGATGGCGCGTCTCGAGCGCCTCGAGCGCCTCGTCGGAGCGGCGTTCCCGCAGGCGCGCATCTGGCTCACCGAGTACGCCTACCAGACGAACCCTCCCGACCGCTTCGGCGTCTCGTACGCGCAGCAGGCCCGCTATATCGGGCTCGCAGCGCGGCGCGTCTACGTCGCGACGAAGGTCGACATGCTCATCCACTACCTCTACATGGACGAGCCCGTGCTCGCCCGCTGGCAGAGCGGGCTCGTCACCAAGAAGCTGAAGCCGAAGCCCGCCGTCAACGCGACGATGCTGCCGTTCATGCAGATCGCTCGGCGAGGACAGCGGATCGTCGTCTGGGGCCAGGTGCGTCCCGGAGACGGACCGCAGCGCTTCGTGGTCCAGCGGCGTGTCCGCGGTGAGTGGGTGGACATCGGGCGCGTTGCGAGGACCGACCCTGGCGGCTACTTCCGCAAGACCATCCGGGCGCGGAAGCGGACGGAGATTCGCCTCCGCTATCCGACGAAGAAGGTCGCGAGCGTCCCGCTCGTCGTGCGGTAGCTAGCGCGTTGCTGCGGCCGTAGCGCCGAGCACGTTTGCGATCAGCCCCGACGCGCGATCGACGTCCTCGTCCGTGATCTCGAGGTGGGTCACCGCGCGCACGACCGTCGGGTGGATCGTCCCCGAGAGACCGACGCCGCTGTCGAGCAGCCGGGCGAGCGCATCCGCGCGGTCGAGCCCGAGCTCCGCGAGGTCGATCTGGACGAAGTTCGTCTCGACCCGCTCGAGGTCGACCGGGACACCGGCGTCGACGAGGTTCTCGGCGAGCCGTCGCGCTCGTGCATTGTCCTCGGCGAGGCGCTCGACGTGGTGGTCGAGCGCGTAGACGCCCGCGGCCGCGACGATTCCCGCCTGCCGCATCGCGCCTCCGAACAGATGCTTCTCGCGCCACGCCCGGTCGATCAGCTCCCGAGAGCCGGCGAGGAGCGCGCCGAGGGGGCAGCCGAGACCCTTCGACAGGCAGAGCGTGACGGTGTCGAAGCGGGCCGCGATCTCGGCCGGGCGCACGTTCTGAGCCGCCGTCGCATTGAGGAGGCGCGCGCCGTCCAGGTGCACCGCGAGGCCGAGCTCGCGCGCCGCCGCCACGAGCTCGTCGAGCTCGTCCAGCGGCCACACGCGCCCGCCGGCGTTGTTGTGCGTGTCCTCCAGCGACAGCACGGTCGCTCGCTGATCCGCGATCTTCGGGCTCGGCGCGGCCGCCGTGCGAACCTGCTCGACCGAGAGGCGGCCCCCGTCTCCGGGAAGACCACGGGTCATCAGCCCTGCGTGCGCCGCCGCACCGCCGTACTCGTAGACGACGACATGCGAGTGCTCCTCCGCGAGCAGGACGTCTCCGGGGCGGCCGTGCAGCTTGAGCGCGATCTGGTTCGCCATCGTCGCGGTCGGGACGAAGACGGCTGCCTCCTGGCCGAGGAGCTCCGCGACGCGCCGTTCCAGCTCGAGCACGCTGGGGTCCTCCCGCTTCTGCTCGTCGCCGACCGCGGCCTCGGCGATCGCCTGTCGCATCCCGGGCGCCGGCTGGGTGACGGTGTCGGAGCGGAGGTCGATCATCCGGGAGACGCTACCGTCCGCCCATGGACCTCGCGCTGCTGGAGCGTGCGCTCGCCGAGCGCGAGGAGCCGGGCTACCGGACGCGGCAGGTGTGGGACTGGGCGGCGCGCGGCGCGTCCTCGTACGACGAGATGACGACGTTGCCGAAGGACCTTCGCGCCGAGCTCGCAGGTGAGGTGCCGTTCTCGACGCTCGAGGTCGGCACCGAGCGCGAGTCGCAGGACGGGACGGTCAAGACGCTTTTTCACACACACGACGGCCATCCGGTCGAGGCCGTGCTCATGCGCTACCGCGACGGGCGGCGCTCGCTCTGCCTCTCGGCGCAGTCGGGCTGTCCGCTGACCTGCACGTTCTGCGCGACGGGCGCGATGCGCTTCGGCCGGAACCTGACCGCGTCCGAGATCCTCGACCAGGCCTTGCACTTCCGGCGCCGCGTGCCCGTGAACCACGCCGTGTATATGGGGATGGGCGAGCCGTTCCTGAACGTCGACGCGGTGCTCGAGTCCGCGGCGCGGCTGCCTGACCTCGGCATCACGCACCGGCGCACCACGATCTCGACCGTCGGCTGGATGCCGGGGCTGCGCCGCTTCGTGGACGAGGTCGAGGCGCCGATCCGGCTCGCGCTCTCGATCCACGCGGCGGAGCCGGCGCTTCGGTCGGAGCTCATGCCGGTGAACGACCGCTATCCCCTGGCGGACGTGCTCGCGGAGTGCCGCCGCTACTTCGAGCTGAAGCGCCGCAAGGTGTTCGTCGAGTACGTCATGCTCGCGGGCGTGAACGACTCGCCAGCGCACGCCCGGCAGCTTGTCGAGGTCCTCGAACCTCGCGTCTTCAAGGTCAACCTCATTCCGTACAACCCGACGGGCATGTTCGAAGGCTCCTCCCGCGCCGCAATCGAGGCGTTCAAGGCCGTGCTCGAGCGCGCGCGGATCCCCGCGACGGTGCGGCTCACGCGCGGCCGCGACATCGAGGCCGCGTGCGGCCAGTTGGCATCGGTGCGCTGATGGAGCGGGTCACGGGTGTCGGCGGCGTCTTCTTCCGGGCGAAGGACCCGAAGGCGCTCGTCGCCTGGTACTCGAAGCACCTCGGCGTCCCGGTGATGGACGACGGCTTCGTCATCTTCCCGGAGAGTCGGAACACGGTCTGGGCGCCGTTCGCCGAGGACACGGACTACTGGCCGGCCGCGAAGCAGGGCATGGTCAACTTCACCGTCCCCGACCTCGATGCGATGCTCGCCCAGTTGCGGGCTGCGGGAGTCGAGGTGGACGAGAAGATCGAGCTCCTCGACGGGATCGGACGCTTCGGCTGGGCGCTCGACCCGGAGGGGAACCGCTTCGAGCTCTGGGAGCCCGACGCAGCGCTGCCGAGCGGCTAGCGGAGCGAGATCCAGCTACTCCGAGCCGACGAGCGCGGGATGCTCGTCGAACAGGTACCGGAGCACCGGCTGCTTCGCGGCCCGGACCTCGTCGAGCCGCCGCACCGGACGCCCACGAGGAGCTTCGCGCAGGAGCTCCGGCGACTCCGCCGCCTCCCGTGCGATCGCGCGCATGGCGTCCACGAACTCGTCGAGCCGCTCCTTCGGCTCCGTCTCCGTCGGCTCGATCATCAGCGCCTCGGGGACGACGAGCGGGAAGTAGATCGTCGGCGGGTGGATCCCGTAGTCCATCAGCCGCTTCGCGACGTCGAGCGCGGTGATCCCGTGCTCGCGCTTGAGGGCGCGCGCGGAGAGGACGAACTCGTGCAGGCAGAGCCGGTCGTACGGCAGGTCGTACACGTCCTTGAGTCGCGCGAGCACGTAGTTCGCGTTGAGCACGGCGGCCTCGGACATGTCCCGAAGTGCCGGGCCGTACGCGCGCATGTACGCGTACGAGCGCACGAAGACCCCGAACGGCCCCGCAAAGCCGCGCACGCGGCCGATCGACTTCGGGTGCTCGTCGTCGAGCCGGAAGGTCTCCCCGTCGCGCACGACGCGCGGCACCGGCAGGAAGGGCTCGATCCGCTCGCGCACCGCCACGGGCCCGCCGCCCGGCCCGCCGCCGCCGTGCGGCTGGGAGAACGTCTTGTGGAGGTTGTAGTGGACGATGTCGAAGCCCATGTCGCCGGGCCGCGAGATGCCGACGACCGCGTTCAGGTTCGCGCCGTCGTAATAGAGGAGCGCGCCGGCGTCGTGGAAGATCCGCGCGACCTCCTCGATGCCCTCGTCGAAGAGGCCGAGCGTCGACGGGTTCGTGAGCATGAGCCCGGCCGTCCGCTCGTTCACCTTCCCGCGCAGGTCCTCGAGGTCGAGGTTGCCGCGCGCGTCGGTCTCGACCTTCTCGAGCTTGTAGCCGGCCATGGTCACGCTCGCCGGGTTCGTGCCGTGCGCCGTGTCGGCGGTGATGATCGTGTCGCGCTCCTCGCCGCGGTCGGCGAAGTACGCGCGCATGAGCATGAGCCCGGTCAGCTCGCCCTGCGACCCGGCTGCGGGCTGCAACGTGACCGCCGGGAGCCCCGCGATCTCGGCGAGCATCCCCTGCAGACGCCACATGAGCTCGAGCGCCCCCTGCGCGGCCTCGTCCTCCTGGTGCGGGTGCAGGTCGCGGAACCCGGGAAGCCCCGCGAGGCGCTCGTGGAGGCGCGGGTTGTGCTTCATCGTGCAGGAGCCGAGCGGGTAGAAGCCCGTGTCGACGCCGAAGGTCCGGTCCGCGAGCGTCGTGAAGTGTCGTACGAGCTCCGGCTCGGAGATCTCCGGAAGCCGCGGCGGTCGCGCGCGGCGCAGCGGCTCGGGCACGTCAGGAACGGGCAGGTCCGGAACGGGCGGACGTCCGGCGCGGCGACCGGAGCGCGAGCGCTCGAAGATCAGCGGCGCGTCCGGCCACGCGCGACCAGGCTCGGTGCTCACCTCGTCACCTCCGCGATCACGTCTGCCAGCCGGTCGACGTCCTCGGCCGTCCGCTTCTCGGTCAGCCCGACGAGCAGGACGTCGTCCATCCCCTCGTAGTCGCGCCCGAGCGCGTAGCCGGGATGCACGCCGCGCTCGCGCGCACGCCTGACGACCTCGCGCGCGGGGATCGGCGTCCGGAACGCGATCTCCTTGAACGCCGGCGCGTCGAACGCGGGCTCGAGCGGCACACGCTCGCGCGCGTACTGCGCGAGTGCGAGGCAGGTCTCCCCCACCTCGCGCAGCCCCTCCGGCCCGAGCCACGAGAGCGTGGCGAGCCCGGCGAGCGCGAGCAGCGTCTGGTTCGTGGTGATGTTCGACGTCGCCTTCTCCCGGCGGATGTGCTGCTCGCGGGTCTGGAGCGTGAGGACGAACGCGCGTCGCCCGTCCGCGTCCACGGTCTCGCCGACGATGCGGCCCGGCATCCGACGGACGAACTCGCTGCGCGCGGCGAGGAAGCCGTAGTGCGGGCCACCGTATGACGGCCAGTTGCCGGCGGCCTGACCCTCGCCGATCGCGATCGAGGCGCCGTAGGCTCCCGGCGCCTCGAGCACTCCGAGCGACATCGGGTCGACGTGCGCGATCGCGAGCGCCCCGGCCTCGGTCGCGGCCTCGGCCAGGTCGGGCGCGGGCTCGAGCGTCCCGAGGAAGCTCGGCTGCTGGAAGATGACGGCCGCCGCGTCCTGCGCCGCCTCGGCGACGCGGTCCGGGTCGGTCGCGCCGTCTCGGTGCGGCACCTCGACGACCTCGAGACCGAAGCCCGGTGCGTACGTCTTCACGACCTGGCGCACCTGCGGGTTCAGCGCCTCCGCGAGGACGATCTTGCGGCGGTCCGGCTTTGCATGCTTCGCGACGAATACGGCATCCGCCGCCACCGTGGTGCCGTCGTATCCGGACGCGTTGGACACGTCCATCCCGGTCAGCTCGCAGATGACGGTCTGGTACTCGAAGATCGCCTGCAGGACGCCCTGGCTCATCTCGGGCTGATACGGCGTGTACGCGGTCAGGAACTCTCCGCGTGAGAGCACGACGTCGACGACCGACGGCACGTAGTGGTCGTAGATGCCGGCGCCGAGGAACGACAGCTCCGCGCCGGTGTGCACGTTCCGGGCCGCGAGCTCCTCGACATGGCGGGCGAGCTCGGCCTCTCCGAGCGCGGGCGGGAGGTCGAGCTGACGATCGAGTCGGACGCCCGGCGGGACCTGCTCGAAGAGCTCGTCGAGCGACGAGACGCCGATCGCCTCGAGCATCGCCTCGCGGTCGGCGCCGGTATGCGAGAGGTAACTCACTGCTCGGCGACGTGGGCCTTGTAGGCCGCGGCGTCCATCAGCGCGTCCACCTCGGACGGGTCGGACATCCGGACCCGGATCAGCCAGCCGTCGCCGTACGGGTCCTCGTTCACGATCTCCGGCTCGTCGACCGCGCGCTGGTTGATCTCGAGCACCTCACCCGAGAGCGGCGACACGACGTCCGAGACGGCCTTGACCGACTCCACCTCGCCGTAGTTCCCGTCCTTCGCGACCGTCGACCCAACCTCGGGTGCCTCGTAGTGGACGAGCTCGCCGAGCGCATCTTGCGCGAACCAGGTGATGCCGAGCGTCGCCTCGTCGCCGTCGATGCGCGCCCAGTCGTGCTCGCGGTGGTACTTGAGGTCGTCGGGATAGCTCTCGGCGGCTGCCACTCACTGCTCCTTCCGGTAGATCGGCTTCTTGACGACTCGCGCGTGGCGTCGCTTCCCGCGGACGTCGATCACGAGCTCCGTGTCCGCGGACGCGCTCTCGGTCGGGACGTAGCCCATGCCGATGCCGCGATCGAGCATCGGCGAGTGCGTTCCGGATGTGACCTCGCCGCCGCCCTCGATGGACATGCCTTGCCTGGGCACGGCCTTCTCCTCCATGACGAACGGGACGAGACGGCGCTCCGGGCCGGCTTCCTTCACGCGGCGCAACGCCTGGACCCCGGTGAAGTCGGTCTCGAGCGCGCACGCCCAGCCGAGTCCTGCCGAGATCGCATCCGTCTCGGGCGTGATGTCGTTGCCGTGCAGCGGGTAGCAGACCTCGAGCCGGAGCGTGTCGCGAGCGCCGAGGCCGCAGGGGGCGGCGCCGCGCGCGAGGACGGCGTCCCAGAGACCCTCGGAGTCGTCCACGGGGCAGCAGAGCTCGACGCCGGGCTCGCCCGTGTACCCGGTGCGGGAGACCATGACCTCGATCCCGTCGAGCTCGCCCATCTCGTGCGTGAAGGCAGGCTTCTCGGGGAGGCCGAGTCGCTCGAAGGTGCGCGGGCCCTGCACAGCGACGAGGCCGTACTCGTCGGAGGCGTCGCGTACCTCGCTCCCGCGTGGCTCGCGCTCCTTCAGCCACTCGTAGACCGGACGCCGGTTCGACGCGTTGCAGATCACGAGGTACTGGCCGTGCGCGAGCCGGTAGACGATGAGGTCGTCGACGATCCCGCCCTGCTCGTTCGTGAGCAGCGTGTACTGCGCCTCCCCGTCCGAGACCTTGTCGAGATCGTTCGAGAGCATCTCCTGGAGGAACGCGTGCGCGGTGGGGCCGTCGACGTGGATGTCGCCCATGTGCGAGACGTCGAAGGCGCCGCAGTCGGTCCGAACGGCCCTGTGCTCCTCGATGACCCCCCGGTACTGGACGGGCATCTCGAAGCCGGCGAACGGCACCATCCGCGCTCCGAGCGACACGTGGCGCGCGTAGAGAGGCGTGCGCGAGAGCGACGTGGCCTCCACGCGCAGGAATCTATCCGGTCGGCGCGGGTGCACTGCGAGGATGCGGCTCGTGAGCACAGGTGACGTCTGGGGCGCGATCCTCGCCGACGTCCTCGCGGGACGCACGGCGATGGAGATCGTCGAGCGCGACGACGGGTTCATGATGGCGTTCGACGCCCGGTACTTCGTCGCGCCGTTCGCGCGCTGGGACGACCCGGTGGAGCGGCGGGCGATGCGGTTCGTCCGCGGTCGCGTCCTCGACGTCGGCTGCGGCGCGGGGCGCGTATGCCTCCACCTGCAGGAGCGCGGGCTCGAGGTCGTCGGCATCGACTCGTCGCCCGGCGCGATCGACGCCTGTCGCCGGCGTGGCGTTCGCGACGCTCGGGTGCTCTCGCTCGATGCGGTCGACGGGGCACTCGGCTCGTTCGACACGTTCGTCTTCCTCGGCCAGAACCTCGGCCTGCTCGGGTCGCGCACGCGCGCGCGTCGCCTCCTCAGGCGGCTAAGGGAGCTTGCGAGCGAGCGCGGTCGCATCGTCGCCGAGACGTTCGACCCGCACGCCCTGGACGAGCCGGCACATCGGCGCTACCGTGAGCGCAACCGCCGGCGCGGCCGAATGGCTGGGGAGCTGCGCGTGCGGATCCGCTACCGCGACCTCTCGACGCGCTGGCTCGACTGGCTCCAGCTCTCGCGCGCGGAGCTCGAGCAGCTCGTCGAGGGCACGGGCTGGCGACTGACCCGAACGCTCGGGGACGGCCCGAGCTACGTCGCGGTCCTCGACCGGACCTAGTCCTCTTTCAGGAAGCTCGGGATGTCGATCTCGACGTCGGTGACGCTCGGTGCGTGGATCGGCGGCCGCTGCTCGCGCGCCGCCTCGTCGGGAATCTCGACCCGCCGCCGGCGCTGACGACCGCCGAAGCCCGTCGCGATCACGGTGACCCGGAGGTGGTCGCCCATCGCGTCGTCGATCACGGCGCCGAAGATCACGTTCGCGTTCGCGTCCGCCGACTCGGTCACGGCCTGCGCCGCTTCGTCCGCCTCGGCAAGGCCGAGGTCGGGCCCGCCGGTGATGTTCAGGAGGATGCCGGTCGCGCCCTCGAGCGACGTCTCGAGCAGCGGCGAGGAGATCGCCGCCCGCGCCGCCTCGAGCGCGCGGTTCTCGCCCTGCGCGACTCCGATGCCCATGAGCGCGGAACCTGCCTCGCGCATGATCGTCCGCACGTCCGCGAAGTCGAGGTTGATCAGCCCCGGGACGGTGATGAGGTCGGTGATGCCCTGGACGCCCTGGCGCAAGATGTCGTCGACCATCCGGAACGCGTCGGTGACGGGAGTCGAGCGCTCGACGACCTGGAGCAGGCGGTCGTTCTCGATGACGATGAGCGTGTCGACGTTGTCGCTCAGGCTCTGGACGCCCTCCTCCGCCTGAAGCGCCCGGCGGCGACCCTCGAAGCCAAACGGCCGGGTGACGACGCCGACCGTGAGCGCACCGAGCTCGCGACCGATCTCCGCGACGACGGGCGCACCGCCGGTACCGGTGCCGCCCCCCTCGCCGGCGGTGACGAAGATCATGTCAGCGCCCTTGAGCGCCTCCTTCAGCTCGTCCCGGCTCTCCTGTGCAGCCTCCAGCCCGATCTTCGGATCCGCGCCGGCGCCGAGACCTCGCGTCGCCTGCGAGCCGATGTGGATCTTCACGTCGGCCTCCGTCATCAGGAGGGCCTGCGCGTCGGTGTTGACCGCGACGAACTCGACGCCGGAGACGCCCGCCTCCACCATGCGGCTCACGGCGTTGGAGCCGCCGCCGCCGATGCCGACGACCTTGATCACAGCGAGATACGAACCCGGTTGGCTACTCATGTCTCGACCATCCTCGAGGTGAACCTCTCGTTGAACGTGCGATTAGCAGGGACGATTCGTCTCCGAGAGTACGGCTCCTTCCGCCTCGTGTCAATCAATACACTTTCAACCTCAACCTAAGGGTTTGGGTAGATGCTCGAGACCGGACGCTCGGGAACACTCACGTCGAGATAGAGCGTCTCGTCGGTCAGCAGCGGCAGGATGCGCGCGGCGACGGTGAGCTTCAGCAGCGCGTGCTCCGGCACTCCCAGCCGAAGCTCGGGGCCCGCTTTCAGCAACAGCGTGAGCTGACCGTCGTTCGAGCGCACTCCGAGCACCTGGTTCGGAAGGTTCACGTCTTGCGCAGCATCGAGCGCGCGCGTCACGGCGCTCAGGTCGGCAGGCAGCCTCCCGCCCACTTCGACGTTCACCTCGCGTGGCGCCCACAGCCGCGGCAGAGAGCGGTACGCGTGAGGCTGGATCTCCCGGATGACGTGGCCCGCTCCCGTCACGAGCCACGCAGGGTGGCCGCGGCGCACGACGGCGACGGGGCGCTTCGGTGTCACCGTCACATGGAGCGTGTGCGGGAACGCGCGGTCGACTGCGACACCCGCGACGGTCGGCAACGCCCGCACCGAGTCACCGACCGTTCGGGCGTCGACGTCCAGCAGGCTCCGGCCGACCGTGCCCTTCGTTGCCTGTCGAACCTGGCGCTCGACCGCCGGTGGCGCGCCGACGATCTCGACACGCTCGACCGCGAAGACGGAGCTGGAGCGCGCGCCCCAGTAGGCGGCGAGCACGCCTGCGGCGACTAGCGCGACGACGGCGAGAGACCGGCCGGAGGGGACGAAACGGGCGAGGTCCAGGCGATCGCCGACGGCGCCCTGCGGAAACGGGACGACGGCGCTTGCCGCGCGCGTCCGCCGGCGCGATCCGCGCCCGGTTCGTCCCCCGGCCATGCCGGCTGAGTTCGCCGCCCGTGCCCCCGCTCCTACGCCTCGATCGAGGGAAGCTCGAGCCCGCCCGCGAACACGACCTCGCGCTCGAGGACGACGCCGAACTGCTCCTGCGCACGCCGGCGCGCCTCGACCATGAGCGCGATGCAGTCCGCGCTCGTCGCCCCGCCCGCGTTCTCGACGAAGTTCGCGTGCATCGGGGAGATCACCGCCCCGCCGATCCGATGGCCCTTGAGCCCGCAGAGCTCGAGCATACGGCCGGCCCCGAGGTCGCCCGGCGGGTTCTTGAAGACGCTGCCGAAGGTGCGCTTGTTCGTCGGCTGCGTCGCCTTTCGGCGCGCCACCAACTCGGCCACGGTGGCCTTGATCGCATCAGGTGAGCTCGAGGCTAGGCGGTACTCGCCCCGAGCCACGACCTGACCCGGGGCGAGGTCCGAGTGGCGGTAGGAGAGCCCGAGCTCGGACACGTCACGCCACTCCGCGCCTTCGGCCGTCGCCACGAGAGCCCGCGCCAGGATGTCCGACCAGTCGCGCTCGTATGCGCCGGCGTTCATTCGGACGCCTCCACCCGCGGTTCCGGGAATCGCGCACGCGAACTCGAATCCCCCGAGGCCGGCGGCGCGAGCGCGATGGAGGCAGACGGCGTTCGTCGCCCCTCCTCCGGCGGAGAGTGTGGTCGCTGAGACGTCCACGTCGGCCAGCTCGCCCTCGAGCCGCAAGACGAGTGCGTCCACGCCTTCGTCGGAGGCGAGGAGGTTCGACCCCAGCCCGACGACGACGACCTCGAGGGCCTCGTCCGCCGCGTACCGCAGCGCGCTCTCGAGCTCGGTGAGCGAGCGCGGTCGCGCGAAGGCAAGGGCCGGGCCGCCGGTGCCGATCGTGGTCAGGCGGGAGAGCGGGAACCCGTGCTCGACCTTCACTCGCGCAAGCCTTCGGCCACCGCGCGGGCGATCTTCCACGGCTCGCCCACGCCGAGGGTCACGACGACGTCTCCAGGGCGCGCCCACGCGAGAGCGAGCTGCGCCGCGTCGTCGAGCGTCGGCGCCCAGCCACGTCGAACGCCGCGGGGCACATGGTCGAGCACGAGCTTCCCGCCGACGCCGGGAATCGGTGCGTCGCGGCCGCCGATGACCTCGGTCACGATGGCCGCGTCCGCGATCCCGAGCGCGTCGCCGAGCTCGCGGTACACATGCCGCGTCCGCTCGTGGACATGCGGCTGATAGACGGCGATCACAGCTCGTTCGGCATGGTCCCGCGCCGTCTTGAGCGCGGCCTCGAGCTCGGCCGGGTTGTGGCCGTAGTCGTCGTACACCTGAACGCCGCCACGCTCCCCGACGAGCTGGAAGCGCCGCTCGACCCCCGCAAAGACGGCGAGTGCGCGCGCGGTGTCCTCGCGCGGAATCTCCGCCAGCTCGAGGGCGGCCAGCGCGCAGGCGGCATTTCGCCGGTTGTGGTCGCCGGGGACAGCCAGCGCGAACGAGACGGGGTCGAGCTCCCACCCGAGGACGACCTTCGGCACTCCCGCGCTCCACTCGTCGAAGAACGCCCGGAGCTCCGCCTCGGAGGCGAACGTCGCGTGATGGTCGAGGTCGACGTTCGTGATGACGGCGATCTCCGGCAGGAGCAGGCCGATGGAGCGATCCGACTCGTCGCCCTCGACGACGAGCCACCCCGAGCCGGTGCCCGCGTTCCCGCCGAGCTGCGGGACGACGCCGCCGACGATCCACGCCGGATCGCGGCCGAGCTCGCGCAGGACGAACGCGATCATGGCGGCCGTCGTCGTCTTCCCGTGCGCACCGCCGACGACGATCGACGGGCGGAGGGAGACGATCTCCGCGAGCAGCTCCGCCCGGGGACGGCCTTCGATGAGACCGCGGTGCGCGGTCGAGACGACGACCTCGAAGCCGGGCGGCGGCGCCGGCTCGCCCCCGATGTCGAGCTCGATGCCTGCGAGCGTCTCCATGAAGATCGTGTCGCGTGCGTCCCAGCCGCGCACCTCGGCGCCCCACCCGCGCGCGAAGTTGGCGTACGCCGAGAGCCCCGCGCCGCCGATGCCGACGAAGTAGAAGCGACGCCTGGAGAGAGGCGCATCGGAGCTCATGCGTGGGCTCCCCGCGGCGAGACCGCGAGTGCGAGGACGCGGTGCTCGGGATAGCGCTCCTCGAGTGCCCTCGCACAGGTCGTCGAGTCCTCAGCCCAGACGATCACCGTCGGCCCCGAGCCGGAGAGCGTGGCGCCCCGCGCGCCCAGGGGCAGCTCCGCGCGCAGCTCCCGGACGAGCGAGCTCTCGCGATACGGTTCGTGTACGCGGTCGTCGAGCGACGCGGCGAGCAGGTCGGCGCGACCGGATGCCGCCCCCGCCCCGAGCAGCGCGGCCCGCGAGAGCGTGAATGCGGCATCCTCGTGCGGCACCGACTCGGGGAGAACGTCGCGCGCCGCGGAGGTCGGCACACGGCTCCCCGGGATCACGGCCACGACCTCGAGCGGCAGCGCGTCGGCGATGCGCGCGATCCGGCCGTCCCAGGTCAGCGTCATTCCTCCCGCGAACGCGGCGGCGAGATTGTCGGCGTGCGGCTCGAGCGTGACGCCGAGCGCGAGCAGCTCCTCGTCCGTCGCTGCGGGCGCGGCTGCCCGCAGCCCCAGCGCGATGGCGGCGGCACTGGAGCCGAGGCCGCTCTCGAGCGGGATCTCGTTCCGGAAGCGGAAGTGCTTTCCACCCGGGTCGGCGACGACCCCGTACGCGCGTACGGCGAGGTTGGACATGTCCTCCGGCAGCTCGCCTGCGCCCTCGCCCTCGACGACGACCCCATCGCCTTCGGTCAGCTCGAGCTCGTTCCAGAGGTCGAGCGCGACGCCGGCACAGTCGAAGCCGGCACCGAGGTTCGCGGAGGTGGCCGGCGCGCGGACGATCACCGCGCCGCCTCCGCGATCGCGTCCGGATCCGGGTCGACGTGCCCGACTTCGGGAGCGAAGCGGTCGGCGGCCGTGACGTCCTTCAGGCCATGGCCGGTGAGCGTCACGACGACTCGCCCGGCCACGTCACCCCGCGCGACGGCGGCGAGCCCGGCGGCGGACGACGGCTCGCAGAAGACGCCTTCGGACGCCGCGAGCTCGCGCCAGGCCTCGACGATCTCCTCGTCCGAGACCGAGACCACGCGGGCGCCCGTCTCACCCACACGCGGCGCGTGCACCGGCTCCGCGATGCGGATCGCCGAGGCGAGCGTCGCCGGCCGGTCTTCCGCCTCCGCGGACACGATCGCTGCAGCCACCTCGAGCTCGGCGAGAGCCGCGGCGTACGCGGTCGTGTTGCCGCCCCCGCCGTACGGGAGCACGAACGCATCCGGTACGCCGCCGAGCTCCTCGACGATCTCGAGCGGGGCTGTCTTCTGGCCGGCGATCCGGTACGGGTTCAGCGAGTTGACGAGAACGTGGCTGCCGCGCTCGGCGAGCGCCCGCGCGGCCCCCAGCGCCTCGTCGAAGCTCCCGCGCACTTCGAGCACGCGCGCTCCGAGCATCCGCGTCTGCGCGAGCTTCGCGCCCGCGACAGCGCCCTCGGGGACGAGCACGAGCGCGGGCAGCCCCGCCCGCGCCGCGTAAGCCGCGGCCGACGCGGCGGTGTTCCCCGTCGACGCGCAGATCACGGCCTCCGCGCCCTCCTCCACGGCCTTCGACACTGCCACGGTCATCCCCCGGTCCTTGTAGCTCCCGGTCGGGTTCGCGCCTTCCCATTTGAGCCAGAGCTCCACGCCGTACCGCTCTGAGAGCCTCGGGGCGCGGAGGAGCGGCGTCGAGCCCTCGCCGAGCGAGATCACCGGCGTGGCGTCCCCAACCGGCAGCCTCGAGCGGAAGCGCTCGATCAGCGGCTGGCTCATGCCCAGCCGAGCTCCTCGACCCCACGCGAGGAGACGACCGGCAGCGCGGTCGCGCCGCCGCGGGACTCGGGAAGCGAGCGAATCGCGCGCAGCGCCGCCTCGACGCGGCCGGCCTGGGCCTCGTGCGTGACGACATGGAGAATCGCGTTGCCGTCGCCCGGTTGCTGCACGAGCCGGGCGACCGAGACGCCCTCGTTCGCCAGCTCCTGCGCGAGCTGGGCGAGCACGCCGGCGCGGTCCTCGACCTCGAGCCTGAGGTAGTACGGGGACGGAAGCTCTCCCGCCGGGAGCGCGTCGAGCGAGCGCCAGACCGGGTCGTCGTGGAGGAAGCCCGTGTAGGCGCCGAGCACCGAGACGAGGTCGGCGACAATCGCGGACGCGGTCTCCGTGCCGCCCGCGCCCGGGCCCTCGAGCGTGATCTCGCGGATCGCGTCTCCCTGGAGCATCACCGCGTTGAATGCCCCCTCGACCGCCGCCAGCGGATGGTGTGCGTCGACGAAGGCGGGGCCGACGCGGACACCCACCCGGTCGCCGACGAGGACCGCCTCGCCGACGAGCTTCACCTTCATCTCGAGCGCACGCGCGGCCGCCACGTGCTCGTCCGCGACCGCATCGATGCCCGCGACCTCGACCTGCTCGAACGGCACCCGCGAGCCGAAGGCGACGGTCGCGAGGATCGCCATCTTCGCCGCCGCGTCGAGCCCGGACACGTCCTCGCTCGGGTCGGCCTCCGCATAGCCGAGCCGCTGTGCCTCCGCGAGCGCCTCCGCATACGACCGGCCGCTCTCCATCTCGCCGAGGACGAAGTTCGTCGTCCCGTTCACGATCCCGAGCACGCGGTACACGTTCGTGACGACGAGCGACTCGCGCAGGAGCTTGATCACCGGAATCGCAGCGCAGACGGACGCCTCGAACCGCAACTGGGCGCCGCCCTCGGCCGCGGTCGCGAAGAGCTCCGGGCCCGACCGCGCGACGAGCTGCTTGTTCGCCGTGACCACCGGAACGCCGCGGCGGAGGAGCTCGTGGACGTACGAGGCCGTCGGCTCGAGGCCCCCCATCACCTCGGCCGCGAGCGCGATCGCCGAGTCGCCCGCGATCTCCTGGAAGTCGTCGGTGAGGATCCCCGGCTCGGGCGCGTGCTCGCGTTCCCGCGCCGACGTCGCGCACGAGCGCCTTGACGACGCGCAGCCGGTGCCCGGTGGCGCGGGCGATGTCCTCGGCGCCGTCCTCGAGCAGCCGGTGCACCGCCGAGCCGACCGTGCCGTAGCCGAGGAGCGCGACCGGCACGTCGACGGGGCTCGTGCTCACCGTGACCTTCCCGCGAGCGCGACGAGCTCGTCCGCGATCTCGTCCGCGGCCTCCGGCTTCGCGAGCGCGCGCATCGCGCTTGCTCATCTCCTCCAGGCGGTTCTCGTCCGCGAGCAGCTCCTCGACGAGCGCCGGCACACGCTCGAGCTCCTCCTGCCGAACGACGAGCGCACCTCCGCCCTGCTCGAAGTGGCTCGCGTTGAGCGCCTGGTGGTCCGAGGTCGCGTGCGGGTAGGGGACGAGGATCGACGGCGTCCCGGCCGCCGCGAGCTCCCACACCGTGCCGCCCGCCCGCGAGAGCGCGAGATCCGCGACCGCGAGCGCCTCGCCGAAGTTCTCCACGGTCGGGAGGAGGACGTAGTCGGCGCGTGCGACCCGCGGCCTGAGGGCCTCGTAGTCGCGCTCGCCTGCGATGTGGAGGACGGCGGGACCTTCGATCGCGAAGACCTCGACGGTGAACTCGTTGAGCGCCTGCGCTCCGGCGAGGCCTCCGAAGACGGCAAGCACGGGGCCGTTCGCGGGAAGCCCGAAGCGCTCCCGCGCCACCTCGCGGCTCGCTCCGAGGTGCCTGCGCGGCACAGGCCGGCCGACGACCCGGTATTTCGACCCGTCGCGTCCCGGGATCTCGTACGCGAGGAAGATGCGGCGCGCGAACGGAGCGGCCAGCCGGTTCGCGAGCCCGAGGTGCGCGTCGGCCTCGGTCAGCGCCGTCGGGATCCCGCGGAGCCTCGCCGCCAGCACCATCGGCCCGGCGACGTACCCACCTGCGCCGAGGACGACGTCGGGGCGGCGTCTCGCGAGGATCCGGAGGCACGCGAACGGGCGCGCGCACGGCCCGCGCGAGCGCGCGCACGAGCTCGAGGCCGATCCGCCGCGGAAACCCGGAGATCGAGAACGTGTCGAGCTCGTAGCCCGCCTCAGGAACCAGCCGCGACTCGACGCGATCGGGCGACCCGGCGAACGTCACGCTCACGCCGCGCGCGCGCAGCGCTTCCGCTACTGCGAGCGCGGGACGGACGTGACCTGCCGTTCCCCCGGCCGCGATCAGGCACGCGAGCTTCGACGACCCTTCCATTGACGGCGATGTTAAGGAGTATCCCGACCGCGCCGAGCAGCACCACGAGGCTCGAGCCGCCGTAGGAGACGAACGGAAGCGGGATTCCCGTAAGCGGCGCGATTCCGAGCACGGCGGCGAGGTTCAGTGCGGCCTGCCCGCAGACGAGAGCGGTCAGCCCCGCGGCCAGGAGCTTCCCGAACGGGTCCTTGCAGCGCAGCGCGATCCGGAAGCCGGCGATCGCGAACGCGGCGAAAGCACCGATGACGAACGCGGAGCCGACGAGACCGAGCTCCTCTCCGACGACGGCGAAGATCATGTCGGTGTGCGCCTCGGGCAGGTACAGCACCTTCTGGACGCCCTCGCCGAGCCCCGAGCCGGTGATCCCTCCCGAGCCGATCCCGATCAGCGCCTGCACGATCTGGAAGCCGGAGCCCTCGGCATCGCTCCAGGGATCGAGGAAGCTGAAGATGCGCGCGCGTCGGTACGGCTCGACCCAGATCGCGAGGAGCCCCACGCCGACCGCGAGGAACGAGGCGCCGAGGAGCGGCAGGAACGGCACGCCGGCGACGAGGAAGATCGCGATGACGGTGCCGCAGAGCGTGATCGTCGTTCCGAGATCCGGCTCGAGCAGGATCAGCACGCAGAAGATCGCGGTGACGGTGCCGAGCGGCCTGGCGAGCTCGCCGAGCGTCTGCGGAGGCCTGCGCCGGGAGAGGTAGACGGCCGCGAAGATGCACAGGGACAGCTTCGCGACCTCGGAGGGCTGGAAGCTCGCCGGCCCGACGATGAACCAGCGATGGGCGCCGTTGATCTCCGGCCCGAGGACGAGCACGGCCGCGCAGAGCCCGAGCGACGCGAGCAGGAGCGGCGGAGCGAGGTAGCGGAGGCGGTGGTAGTCGAAGCGCGCCGCGACGAGCATGAGGACGACGCCGAGGAGCGCGTAGACGCTCTGACGCTTGAGGTAGCTCATCGAGTCGGCGCCGCCGATCGCGGCCGACGCGGACGTCGCGCTGTACACCATCACGAGCCCGAATGCGACGAGCCCGAGCGTCACGAACGCGATGATCCTCTGGTCGAGGCGGCTGTCTGTCTTCACGCGAGCTCCCACACGAGGCGGCGGAACTCGTCCCCGCGGGCCTCGAAGTCGCGGAACTGGTCGAAGCTCGCGCACGCCGGGGAGAGGAGGACGACGTCTCCAGGCTGGGCTGCGCGGGCGGCTTCCGTGAGCGCGGTGGCGAGGTCGCCGGAGTACGTGAACGGGACGCGCGCGGCTTCCAGCGCCGGGGCGATCTCGGAAGCCGACACGCCGATCAGGTACGCGCGGTCGCCCGGCTCGAACGCCTCGGCCAGCGGCTCGTAGCTCTCGTTCTTCCCGAGGCCGCCGAGGACGACGTGCAGGCTCGCCGGACGGAGGGCTGCCAGCGCGCGCAGGGCGGCGGCGACGTTCGTCGCCTTCGAGTCGTTCACGTAGCGGACGCCCGCGAGCTCGCGCACCGGCTCGATCCGGTGTGGGACTCCCGGGAAGGTGCGCAGCGCTTCGGCGATCGCTTCGTCGTCGATGCCCGCGGCCCGCGCGGCGGCTGTAGCGGCGGCGGCGTTCTCGCGGTTGTGCGCGCCGGGGATCAGCGGCGCGGCCGGCAGCGGGTCGTCGGCGTGGAACTCGACCAGCTGCGCGCCCCCGGGCACGGGCCCGAAGCCGCGCGGGAGGACGGCGACGTCGTCTTCCGTCTGCAGCTCGAACATACGCAGCTTCGCGTCGACGTACCACTCGAACGTGCCGTGGCGGTCGAGGTGGTCCGGCTCGAGGTTCAGAAGCACTCCGATCCGCGGCTTCAATGTCTCGACGTCCTCGAGCTGGAAGGACGAGAGCTCGCAGACGACCCAGGTCTCGGGCTCGACCGCACCGACGAGGGACGTCAGCGGGCGGCCGACGTTTCCGGCCACCTCGACCGGCCGTCCGGCGGCCCGGAAGATCGCCCCGAGAAGCTCGGAGGTCGTCGTCTTGCCGTTCGTCCCGGTCACTCCGAGCAGCGGGTTCGGGAGCAGCCGCGCGCCGAGCTCGACCTCGCTCCACACGGGAATCGCCCCTGTTCGGGCACCGGCGACCAACGGCGTCTCGCCCGGGACCCCCGGGCTCTTCACAAGGAGATCTGTCCCCGCAAGCAGCATGTCCACCGCCTCTTCCTCGCCTCCCAGGTGGACTTCGACGCCCAGCTCGCGGAGCCTTCCCACGTCGAGCTCCTCGTTGACGTCGAACGCGACCACGAACGCGCCGCGGGCGAGGAGCACCTCGGCCGCGGCCTTCCCCGAGCGCAGGAGCCCGACGACGAGCACGCGCCTGCCCTCGAGCTCCGGGCCGGCGGTCATTGCTCGATGATCTGGAGGAAGTCGCGGTAGAAGAGGGCGAACCCGGACGCGCAGAGGATCGCGCACACGATCCAGAAGCGCACCATGATCTTCGTCTCCGACCACGCCTTTATCTCGAAGTGGTGGTGGATCGGAGCCATGAGGAACACGCGTCTCCCCGTTCGCTTGAAGCTGACCACCTGGATGATCAGCGAGAGCACCTCGATCACGAAGATCCCGGCGATGAGCAGGAGCAGAAGCTCCGTGCCGGTCACGATCGCGAAGCCGGCGATCGCGCCGCCGAGCGCGAACGAGCCGGTGTCCCCCATGTTCACCTCGGCGGGGTGCGCGTTGTACCAAAGGAACCCGATCGTGCCTCCGATGAGGGCGGCCGCAAGTGTCGCGAGATCGAGAAACGACTCGCTCCGCAGGCCCGGGTCGCCCGAGCGGAGCCACGAGATGCCGGCGATCGCGAGGAACGTCAGCAGCATGATCGTCGCGGTGCCGGCGAGGAGGCCGTCGATTCCGTCCGTGAGGTTCGAGCCGTTGACCGTCCCGGCGATGAGCACGAAGAGGAAGGCGTAGTAGCCGTACGAGAGCTCGAGGTCCGAGCCGGCGACGGGGACGTAGATCGCCGTGTCGAAGGTGTCGCTGCCCTGGAGCACGATCGCCGCGACGACCGTGACGGCGGCGATGAAGACCATCTTCCAGCGCCCCGGTAGCCCCAGCGAGTGGCGCCGGCTGACCTTCAGGTAGTCGTCGGTAAAGCCGATCGCCGCGCAGCCGAGGACGATGACGAGCACCGTGAGCCCCTCCGCCGTGTACTGAGAGAGCGCGAGGAACGGGAGGACGGCGCAGACGAGGATGAGAAGGCCGCCCATCGTGGGCGTCCCCTGCTTCACCAGATGTGTCGCAGGCCCCTCGGCGCGGATCTGCTGGCCGACGTTGCGCGCGCGCAGCGTCTCGATGAACCGCGGCCCGAGGACGACGCCGGCGATCATCGCCAGCAGGCCGGCGATCAGGACTGGGACCATGTGCGAGCGATCTTCGCGATCTCCCCGGCTATGCCTTCGAGCCCGACGGCGCGCGAGGCCTTGACCAGGACGGCGTCGCCCGGGCGGAGGAAGCCACGCGCGGCCGCGATCGCTCCCTCGACGTCGGGCGTCCAGACGGACGGTCGGTAGGCGCGGGCGGGCTCGCCGACGCCGATCACGTGGATCGTGTGCGCTGCCGCGAGGTCGCCGATCCGCTCGTGGTAGGTCAGCGAGGTCTCGCCCAGCTCGGCCATCTCGCCCAGTATCGCGACCCGTCGCCTGCCCCCGGCCCGGTCTGCGAGGTGCTCCAGCGCGGCGCGCATCGAGTCCGGGTTCGCGTTGTAGGCGTCGTTGATCACGAAACCTCCTCCCGGAAGCTCGAGCTCCTCGCCGCGCCACGGGGAGAGACGGATCGCGGCGGCGCCCTCGTGGGCGCGGTCGAGCGGGAGCCCGAGAGCCGCGTAGGCGTTCAGAGCGGCGAGCGTGTTCACGGCGTGGTGGCGCTGCGTGAAGGGGAGCTCGAGCTCGACGGTGGCGCCGTCGACCCGGAAGCGGCCGGTGTGGCCGTCGAGGTCGGCGTCTCGCGGGTCGAAGCGGCGGTAGGCGATGTCGTCCCGGGCGAGATGGGGCTCGAGCTCAGGGACGTCGGCCGGGACGACCGCGGTGCCGCCGGAAGGCAGAGCCACGATCGCCTCGGCGTTCGCCTCGGCCACGCGCTCGACGGTGCCGAGGAGCTCGAGGTGCTCCGGGCCGACGTGCGAGACGACTGCGACGTCGGGACGGGCGATTGCACAGAGCGCGGCAATCTGGCCGAGGCCGCGCATGCCCATCTCCGTCACGAGGAGCTCGGTGTCGGGCTCGAGCCGGCAGACGGTGAGCGGGAGGCCGATCTCGTTGTTGAGGCTCTTGTCGGCCGCGATCGTGCGGGCGTGCGGCGAGCAGAGCGCGGCGAGGATGTCCTTCGTCGACGTTTTCCCGGCCGAGCCGACGACGGCGACGACGCGCGCGCTGCTCTTCGAACGCACGAGCGAGGCGAGAGCGGCAAGGGCAGCCTCCTGGTCGTCGGGAACGAGCGTCGCTGCGCCACGACTTCGAGCGTCCTCCACGTACCGCGTGCCCGTGTTGAGCGCGACGAACAGGTCCCCGAGGGACGCGACTCGAGAGTCCGCGACGATCCGGGCGATGGGCGCTCCCGACCCGTCTCCCTCGAGCCGGCCCAGCCCCAGTCCCTCGACCTCGTCCCATGAAAGCGAGATCACGATCAGCGGGACGCGGCGAGCGCAGCGAGCGCTTCGCGAGCGACGGTTCGGTCGTCGAAGGGATGGACGATGCCGGCGATCTCCTGACCTTGCTCGTGACCCTTGCCGGCGATGAGCACGACGTCCCCGGGCTGCGCGAGCGATACCGCGCGGTGGATGGCCGAACGCCGGTCGGGGTCGATCTCGACGTCCACGCCGGCGCCCTGGAGCACGTCCGAGATGATCGCGAGGGGGTCCTCCGAGCGCGGGTTGTCGGAGGTCACGATCGCGAGATCCGCGAGCTCGGCCGCGACCCGTCCCATGAGCGGCCGCTTCCCCCGGTCGCGGTCGCCCCCGGCTCCGAAGACGACGAGCACGCGGCCGTCCGAGACGCCGCGCGCCGCCTGCAGCGCGGTCTCCAGCGACGCGGGCGTGTGCGAGTAGTCGACCACGACGGCAAACGGCTGTCCCTCGTCGACCGGCTCGAAGCGGCCGGGCACCGAAGACACCGCCGCGAGACCCTCCGCGATCGCGGTCTCGTCCAGATCCAGCAGAAGCCCGGCCGCGACCGCGCCGACTGCGTTCTCGACGTTGAAGAGCCCGCGGAGCGGCGTCTCGAGCGCCATCCCGGCGGCACGGAACCGACTCCCCCACGACCCCAGCTCCAACGCCTCGGGCCACACCTCCGCTCCCGCGTCGAGCCCGAAGCTCACGAGCGGCGCGCGATGCGACTCGGCGAGCTCCGACGCCAGCCGGCGCCCCCACTCGTCCCCCACGCCGACGGCTGCCGGGGGAGGCTGAGCTCCGGTGAAGAGCCGCCGCTTGGCCTGGAAGTACTCCTCCATCGTCCCGTGCAGGTCGAGGTGGTCCTGGCTCAGGTTCGTGAAGACGAGCGCCGCAAAGCGCACGCGATCGAGCCGCCTGAGCGCGGATCCGTGCGACGAGGCCTCGATCACGACGTTCCGGTCACCGGCGTCGAGCATCTCCCGGAAGAGCCGCTGCAGGTCGATCGCCTCGGGCGTCGTGAACGGCGCGGCGCGGCGCTCCCCGCCGACGATCCACTCCACCGTGCCGACGAGCCCGGTCGACCTCCCCGCCGCCTCCAGCATCGCGTGGAGCAGGAACGTCGTCGTCGTCTTCCCGTTCGTCCCCGTCACCCCCACGACCTCGAGCTCCTTCGTGGGCTCGCCGAAGAACACGTCCGCCGCCACCGCCATCGCGGCCCTGGAGTCCGGCACGACGAGCTGCGGAACGGCCACGTCCAAGGATCGCTCGGCGACGAGCGCGCGGGCTCCGCGCTCGAGCGCCGCCGGCGCGAGGTCGTGCCCGTCCACGCGCGCTCCGGGGACGCAGAAGAAGAGCGCCCCGTCCGCGACCGCGCGGGTGTCGTACGCGAGGTCGGCGATCGTCGTGTCCGGCCGGCCGCCGATCACTTCGCTCGGGGCGAGCGCCCGGATCAGGGCCTCGAGCTGCACGCTCGAACGCTAACGAACCACTGGCGGGCTCAGCGGCGAGGCGCGTCCGGGGGAACCTCCAGGTGCTGGAGGTTGAAGCGCGCGATCTCCCTGAAGGCCGGCGCCGCGACGTCGCCTCCGTAGTACGAGCCGTGCGGCTCGTCCACCGCCACCATGATCACGAGCCGCGGCTTCGTGGCCGGCACGAGCCCGACGAACGACGCGACGTACCGCGAGCGCGAGTAACGGCCGGTCTCCGAGTCGATCTTGGCCGCCGTCCCCGTCTTCCCGGCGACGGTGTACCCCGGGATTGCGGCCTCGGTGCCCGTGCCCTCGAGCACGACGCCGCGAAGCATCGAGAGCATCTGATCCGAGACCGCCCGCGACACGATGCGCTTCCGCTGCTTGCGCGCGACGGGCTTGCCGTCGACCCGCTCGACGAGGTGGGGCTCGACCAGCACGCCGCCGTTCGCGATCGCCGAGTACGCGCGCGCCATCTGGATCGGGGTGACCGCAATCCCGTGGCCGATCGGGACGGTGCCGATCGTCGACCCCGACCACTGCTCGGGCGGGAGCGCGAAGCCCGGAGACTCGCCCGGGAAGTCGATGCCGGTCGGCCGCCCGAACCCGAACCTGTCGATCCAGTAGGCAAGGCGGCCCTCCCCGATCCGCTGCGCGATCGTGATCGTGCCGATGTTCGACGAGCGCTCGACGATCGCCCGAACCGTCATCTGCTCGGTTCCGCGAATGTGCGCCTCGCGGATCACGCGATCCGCCACCTTGATCGTCGGCGGGAGCCGGAACGAGGTGCCGGGCGAGACGATGCCCTCCTGGAGGCCCGCGGCGACCGTGACGAGCTTGAACGTCGAGCCGGGCTCGTACGTGTCCGTGACCGCGCGATTGCGACGGCGGTCGGCCTTCGTGGCGGGGAAGCGGTTGGCGTTGAAGCCGGGCGCGACCGCCATCGCGAGCACTGCGCCGGTATACGGATCCATGACGACTGCGGACGCCGACTTGGCGCCGTAGCGAAGGACGGTCTCCTGGAGGACGTCCTCGGCGTGTGCCTGGATCTGGTGGTCGAGCGTCAGGCGCACGTTCCGGCCCGGCGCCTCGGGGCGTGTGGAGACGACGTCGAGGACGCGACCGCCAGGGTCCTTCACGATCGTCCTCGACCCTGGCCGGCCCGCGAGCACCTTCTCGAGCGAGCGCTCTAGCCCCTCGAGGCCGGTGTTGTCCATGCCCGCGTACCCGATGACGTGCGCGGCGACGTCGCCCTGCGGGTACGTCCGCAGCTCCTCCGGGAAGAACCCGAGGCCGTCGAAGTCCTTCTTCTCCAGCCGCTCCGCCGCGAAGGGATCGATCTTCCGCGCGACGTACACGAACCCGCGCGAGCGGTTCACGAGCTGCGGGTAGACGTCTGCGGGCTGGAGATCGAGCGCCTCCGCCACCGCCAGCGTGAGATCTCGTGGGCGTGCGACCTGCTGAGGGTTCGCGAAGACGGTCGTCGTCCGGCGACCGATCGCTAGCGGCTCTCCGTTCCGGTCGAGGATCGTGCCGCGCGCCGCGGGCGTGACGACGGTCTCGCGATGCTGACGGACGGCCATGGCGGCGTACGCTTGCCCGTTGACGCCCTGAAGCCAGAAGGCTCGCCCCAGCGCGACCACGAGCAGAGCGACGAACAACGTCGCGAGGAGGATGATCCTGCGGTTCGTCCCCGCGCGCGTCACCGCTTGATCCGGACGTAGACCATGGTTTCGGGATCGGCCTGGACGAGACCGAGCTCTTTCGTTGCCAGGCGCTCGATCCGCGCCGTCGCAGACGCACTCGAGATCTCGGACTTGAGCAGGGACAGGTCGGAATCGAGCTCCGAGCGCTCGCGGTTCACCTGATCGAGCTCGAGATTCAGGCGCAGAACGGCGACGTTCACCGCGACGACGCCCGCGAGGAGCACGGCGACGAGGACAATCCAGAGGACGCCGCCACCGATGACGCGCGGCCGCGCCTGGGAACGAGCCTTCGCGGGCTGCGACTTCGCGCGCGGACGTGCGCGCGCGACTCCGGCCCCTTGCGCCACACTCGACACCTAGACCTTCACCCCCGCCCGCAGGCGCGCCGACGCGGCGCGCGGGTTGCGGTCGATCTCCAGCCGGGATGGCCGGACCGCCTTCGGCGTGAGGACGCGCAGCTCGGGCTCGTGCCCACAGATACAGACCGGGAAGTCGGGCGGGCACGTGCAGCCGCGGGCCCGGTCGCGCAGGAACCGCTTGGCAATGCGGTCCTCGAGCGAATGGAAGGCGATGACCGCGAGCCGTCCTCCTGGCCGGAGCATCTCGAACGCCGCCGGCAACCCGATCGCAAGGGACTCGAGCTCGTGGTTGACCTCGATGCGAAGCGCCTGGAAGACCCGCTTCGCCGGGTGGCCCTCGCCGAAGCGCGCCGGGGCGGGAATCGAGGCGCGCACGACGTCGACGAGCTGCCCCGTGCGCTCGATCGGCTCGCGCTCGCGCCGGCGCGCGATGCCGCGCGCGATCTGCCGCGCGTACCGCTCCTCGCCGTAGCGGCGAAAGATCGTCGCGAGCTCGCGCTCGTCCCAGGTGTTGACGATGTCCGCAGCGCTCGGCTCGTCCGAAGGATCCATGCGCATGTCCAGCGGCGCGTCGGTCGCATACGAGAAGCCGCGTTCGTGCCGGTCGACCTGCATCGACGAGAGGCCCAGATCGAGGAGCACGACGTCCGCCTTCACGTCGTTCGCCGCAAGCTGTGAGAGGACGACCGCGTAGTCGCCGCGCAGGAAGCGCAGCTGGACGCCGCCGGCCGACGGCTTGAGCCGGTCGAAGTACGGCCGCACGCTCGGATCGCGGTCGATCGCGGTCAGCTTCCCGCTTCCGGCGAGGTCCTCCACGAGCAGCCGCGAGTGCCCGCCGGCACCGAAAGTCGCATCGACGACGGTGTCCCCCGGCTGCACGGCGAGGAGCTCGCGCACCTCATCCGCGAGGACGGGGACGTGATCAGCCTCGCTGGGTCGCAAGACGTTCGGCAACATCGCCCGCACTCCCTTCCATCTCGGTCAGTTGGGTGTCCCACTCGACTCGATCCCAGATCTCGAGGTGGTCGCTGACCCCGGCCAGCACGACCTCCTTGTCGAGCCCTGCATGCGTCGCGAGGTGCGCCGGGATCAGGACGCGCCCCTGGCGATCCGGCTCGACGACGGCCGCGCCGGCGAAGACGAACCGCTTCATCGCCCGAGCCTCCCGCGTGAGCGAGTCGAGCTCGGCGATGCGCGCCATGTTCGCGTCCCAGCTCTCGCGCGGATACACGTCGACGTTCTTCTCGAGCCCGCGTGCGAGCACGACTCCGGCCGCCAGCGCAGCCCGAAACCGTGCCGGCAGCGTGAGCCGGTTCTTCTCGTCGATCGTATGGACGTATTCGCCGTGGAACATGGGCCGGAGCGGGATCTCACTCCCACGGCTCCCCACTTTAGCCCACTTTGAGCCACCTGACAACCCCCGCGGTCCACGGCTCGTCCTCCGCCCGGCGGGAGACTGGCGCGAGTAGCGGCTCCTGCTAGGCGGAGAGCGGGACGATCGCCTCGAACGTGTCCCAGAGGCCGATCGCGCAGCCGTTCTCGCGACTCAGGTCGAGAGCGACCTGCGTGACGTCCTCCCCACTCGCGAACGTCCCCTCGACCCTCGCCTGCTGCGGGCCGCCGTACTGCTCGGTGCAGACCGCATCCGCCGGGACGGGCTCGAAGTCGTCGGCGTCCAGCTCGGAGATCGCCTCGCAGGCCCGCTCGGGGTCGGGATGCTCGCCCGACGGCTCGGGGCAGGAGAGCGTGTAGTGCTGCGGCTCGCCGGCGCCCTTCCCTTCTGGCCAGACCGTGATCTCGAGGTCGGTCTCGGCGGCGATGATCCCGATCGCATCACCGCTCGGCTCCTGGCTGTCCCCGCTGCCGCACCCAACGAGAAGGGCTCCCACGACGACGAGGAGCACGAGCGCTCCGAGAGTGGCTTTTCGTCCCATCACGGTCGTATACGCCGCCGGCCGGTCACGCGTCACGGCGCGGAACTAGGCGAGAGGAACACGCTCGGCGTGGACGCCCGGCCCTGCGAGCGCCCCGGCGCCGCAGCGTGCGGCGAACGTGAGTGCCTCCTGCGTGTCGAGACCGGCGGCGAGGGCGAACGTGAGGCCGGCTGCGAAGCAGTCGCCCGCGCCGTAGGCATCCGACGGCGCGTCCGGGAGCGGCGCGGCGGTGAAGGGGCCGCCCGGCTGTGCCCACCCGCCGAGCGCACCCGAGGTCGTGACCACGAGCTTCGGTTCCGGGTCGAGATCTCCCGGGCGGTACACCTCCGCCTCGTCCTTCGCGCTCCCGATGAGCACGTCGAGCTCGATGCCTCCCCGGCGGAGCGTCGCGAGCTCCCGGGCCGTCGCACCCAGGACTCGCGCGCGGCGCGCGGCCACGAGGGCGTCCACGTCGCCGGCGCAGAAGTACACGGCGTCGCAGCGCGAAAGCTCGTGCCACGGGAGTGAGACGTCGTGCCCGCGCGGGCCGTGCTTGGGGCCGATCGTCGTGATCGTCCGCTCGCCCGTCTCGTCGACGTAGGTGAACGCCTTCCGCTGCGGAGACTCGACGAACGAGGCGTGGACCTCGATGCCCCGCTCCTCGAGCTCCGCCAGGGCTCGACGGCCGAGCTCGTCGGAGCCGAGGACGGTGAGGAAGAGGACCGAGTCGGCAAGCAGCGAGAGCTGGACCGCCGCCACGGAACCTCCCCCGCCGGCCTCCTCCCACGACTCGAGCGTTCCGACGATCTCGCCCGCATGCGGAACACGCTCGACCGGGACGAACTCGATCCACTCCACGTGCCCAACCACCGCTGCCCGCACGGACGACATGCTCACAGATCCGCGCACACCGTCGTTAGAGGGTGATGATGCAGGCCGTGGCGATACCTCCGTTCGAGCGCTTCTACGAGGAGCATCGGGCCGAAGTACTCGGGCTCCTGCGCCGGCGTCTCGGCCGGGAACGCGCCGACGACGCTTTCCAGGAGACCTTCCTGCGGGCGCTCCAGGCGTACGCGCGACTCGAGCACGGCGACCACCTGCGCGCCTGGGTGCTCACGATCGCGAAGAACGTCGCCGTCGACACGCTGCGCCGCGCGAAGCCGACCACCGAGCTCGTCGAGACGGGCGCCGCCGACAACCGGCCGGCCTACGAGGAGCTCGCGCCGTTGACGGACGGGCTCCCTCCCAAGGAGCGGGTAGCCGTCGTGCTCCGGTTCGGTTACGACCTCCCCTACGACCAGATCGCAGCCGCGCTCGGCTCGAGCGAGGACGCCGCCCGCCAGGCGGCCTCGACCGGCGTACGCAAGCTGCGTGGAAAGAAGGCGTCATGACCATCTCGTCCGACCTCGACCGCCGCTTCCGCGACGCAGCGGCCACGCTCGGCCTGCTCGACGTCGGCTACGACGTCCTCGACTCGCCGGTCGGCCCGCTGCTCGTCGCAGCTTCCGATCGTGGCCTCGCCTCGATCTCGTTCGACGCCGAGCCGGAGGAGCAGCTCGAGCGGCTCGCGCGCATCGCCGGACCTCGCGTCCTGCGCTCGCCGAAGTCCGTGGACGAGGTCCGCCGCGAGCTCGACGAGTACTTCGACGGACGGCGCCAGGCATTCGATCTCTCTCTCGACCTGCGCGCGCTGCCAGCCGTTCACCGTGTCGGTGCTCGGGGAGCTCGCGAAGGTCCCCTACGGGGAGACGACGACGTACGGCGCGCTCGCCGCGGCGGTCGGGCGACCGCGGGCCGCACGGGCAGTCGGCACGGTGATGAACCGGAACCGGCACCCCATCGTGCTCCCGTGCCACCGCGTCGTCGGCTCGACCGGAAACCTCGTCGGCTATGCGGGCGGCCTCGACAAGAAGCTGTCGCTGCTCCGCCTCGAAGGCGCGCTGCTGTAGGGCGAGGACCTGCCTCGCCCTCGTCCCTACTCCAGCAGCCGGTACCCGACTCCCCAGACGTTGACGATGAAGCGGTCCGTCTCCGTGATCTGGAGCTTCTTGCGCAACCGCGACGCGTGCGACTCCAGCGTGCGGGTGCGGCCGAGGGCGCGAAACCCCCACACCTCGCGCAACAGCTCTTCCTTCGTGAAGACGCGATAGGGCTCCGAGGCAAGCCGCACGAGGAGCTCGAACTCCTTCGCGGACAGCGCCACGAGCGTTTCGCGCACCGCGACCCGCCGAGTGCGCCGGTCGATCACGAGCTCACCCGCGGTCAGCACCTCGGTCGCCGACGCGACGCTTCGACGGAGGACTGCATGGATGCGCGCCAACAGCTCGTCGTACGCGAACGGGCGTCCCATCACGTCGTCGGCTCCGCGCTCGAGGGCACGCACGCGCTCGTCAGGGTCCGAGCTCGGCGCCAGCAGGATCACGGGGACGTTCCGGTCCCAGGTCCGCCCCGGCTCGCCGCGGCGGAGCCGTTGACAGAGGTCGAGCTCCGCGAGCAGGACGAGATCGGGCCGGATGCGCTCGGCGAGCTCGAGGGCCTCGCTCCTCCGCGAGGCGTCGAGGACGTCGAAGCCGTCGACGCGGAGCTGGCGGCCCAGGTACTCGCGGGTCTCGGACTCCGGCTCGGCGACGAGAACGGCACTCGGCATGGCTCCGACGCTAGCCGCGCTCTTCGCCCGGCGCCAGATGTCCTTTGCAGCGAAGGCGTGACAAGCGTTCCTCAGCCGTCCCGAACGGTCACGGCCGGCGAGGCGACCTCACAACCTTCCGTGGCGGAGGACGCCCCACATGAGCCAGACGCCGAACGCGCCCGAGAGCACGAAGCCGACGAACGAGAGCGCGTGCAGGCCCAGGACCTGGGGGCCCTCCGTCGCGAACACCCCGACGATGGACGAGCCCAGCAGTCCGCCGAGCACGATGAGCGCGACCGACAGCCGGTTCGACGCACGGTCGATGTGCTCGTCGAGCTCGTCGAGACCGGGATTCTCGAGGCGGACCTGGAATGTGCCGTCGCGCATTCGTTCGAGCACGTCGTGCACCTGGTACGGCAGGTCGCGCGCGATCTCGCCGAGCGCGAGCGCCTCGCTCCACGTCCGCTGCGCGACCACCCGCGGTTGGAAGCGGTCGGCGAGGAGGCCGCGCGCGTACGGCTTCGCGACCTCGAAGACGTTGATGTCCGGGTAGACCTCTGCGCCCACGGACGCGAGCGTCGCGATCGCCTTGTCCAGCATCACGAAGCGTGACGGCAGCCGCAGGTTCATCGAGTAGATGAGCTGGAACCCCTCCCGGATCACCTGCATCGGATCGATCTCGGAGAGACGCATGCCGTAGTAGCGGTCGAAGAGCACGCGGATCTCGCCGCGGAATTCGAGCTCCCGCTCCGGCGCGTACCGCACGCCGAGGTCGCGCAGGCGGCGCGGGATCGCGTCGACGTTCTCGGCCGCCGCATCGAGGAAGAGGCGCGTCAGCTTGGCCATGTCCTCGTCCGAGAGCTTTCCCGCCTGCCCGAAGTCGACGAGCCCGAGCTCGCCGGAGTCGAGGACGAAGATGTTCGCCGGATGCGGGTCGGAGTGGAAGAACCCGTGCCGGAAGACCATGGTCATCCACGTGTCGGCCATGCGGTAGGCGATGTTGCGGCGCTCCTCGATGGACAGCGCATCGAGATCGAGCTCGGACACCTTCGTCCCGTGCAGGAACTCGAGCGTCAGGACGCGATCCGTCGAGTACTGCCTGATCACCCGCGGGACGACGACGCTCGGCTCGTGCGCGAAGTTGCGGTGGAACGCCTCCGCGTTCCTCGCCTCGTGGCCGTAGTCGAGCTCGAGCCGGATCGAGCGGGCGAACTCGTCGACGAGCTCCTGCGGGTCCATGAACTCGAGCGCGCGAACGCGCTCTCGCAGCAGCTTCGCGGCCTGGTACAGGAGCCCGAGGTCGGCCTCGATCTGGCGCGCGGCGTCGGGGCGCTGCACCTTCACCGCGACCTCCCGCCCGTCCGGAAGGAGCGCCCGATGCACCTGGCCGATCGACGCCGACGCGATCGGGACCTCGTCGAACTCGGCGAACGCCTGCTCGACGGTGAGATCGAGCTCGGCCTCGACGACCTCGCGCACCTGCTCGAACGGGAACGGCGTGACCGCATCCTGGAGCCCGCGCAGCTCGACCACGATGTCCGGTGGGATCACGTCCGGGCGGGTCGAGAGGAGCTGCCCGAACTTCACGAACGTCGGCCCGAGCTCGTCGAGCATCTCACGCAGTCGGCGACCGCGATCCGTCGCCGTGGCTTCGATCTCGCGCCCGTCCCTGCCCGGGAGCAGGTCGCCGAGACGATTCCGGCGCAGGACGTACCCGAAGCCGTAGCGCGCTGCGACCTGGGCGATCTCCGACAGGCGCCCGAGGTTTCGCGTCGGCCTTGCCTGCCGCGTGGCCATGGGGTGATTGTAGGTCGCAGGGTCGGAGGACCTGCAGGGCGAGGCTCGCCTCGCCCTCGTGCTACCCCTGGCCGCGCTCGAGCAGCTTCAGCCGGTGTTCGAGCTGGGCCACCCGGAGCTCCAGCGCCTCGACGGCCTCGCGAGAGGCGATGCCGAGCTCCGATCCGACGCGCGAGGCAGCCTCGCCCGTCGAGCCGCTGAGCCGCTGGGCCTCCCGGCGCCAACTCGCGACCGCGTCGGCCAGCGCCGCGCGCACTTCGTCGCGATCGACGCCGGCCCGGTTCGCGATCTCGTCGGCGAGCTCGTCGCCGCGCCTGGCGGCGAGCACCAGCGCGCCGAGCCCGGCGAGCGAGAGCGTCTCGAGCGGCCCTCGATCCGCGGCCCGCGCTGGGTCTGTCATGACACCGCGGCCGCGAAGCGGACGCCCTTAGGGGTGTTCGCGCGGCCGGAGGCCGCGCTAGCGGGTTCCGGCCTTGCGCACGATTCAGCGTGTTCGGCCATGCGGCCTCGACGCGCGTCGCTGCCGGCGGCGCTCCCGCTTCGAAGACGTCGCGGCCGCGGCTCCCGCAGGTGCCGGCTGCGGTGCGACCGGCTCCTCCTCTTCCGCGGGGGGCTCCTCGTCGTCGAACTCGGACTCGACCTCCGCGGCGATCTCCGCCGCCTCGATGGCGAGCACGCCGCCGACCGACTCGATGCCCTCGAGCGCTCCGAGATCGTCGCGGCGGCGGCGAAACTCCGGCTCCCGCTCCTTGAGCACCGCGACGAGCGGGGCCGCGAGGAAGATCGAGGAGTACGCACCGAAGCCGATGCCGACGAGCAGCGCGAACGCGAAGTCCTTCAGCGTGTCGCCGCCGAAGAAGTAGAGCGCTGCGACCGGGACGAGCGTGATGAACGTCGTCGCGAGCGACCGTGGGAGCACCTCCCAGAGCGAGACGTTCCCGATCACCCGGAACGACGCACGCCGCATCAGCGGCACGTTCTCTCGGATGCGGTCGAAGACGATGACGGTGTCGTACATCGAGTACCCGAGCACGGTGAGGATGGCGGCCACGGTCGCAGTCGAGACCTCGCGCCCGGTCAGCGCGTAGACACCGATGGCAATGAGCACGTCGTGTGCGAGCGCGACGAAGACCCCGACCGAGTACTTCCACTGGAAGCGGAACGAGATGTAGGCAGCGATCAGGAGCAGGCTCACGAAGATCGCGAGGATCGCATTGTTCGCGATCTGGCGGCCGAAGCTCTCGGACACGGTCTGCGCGCCGAACGCCGTCGCGTCGACCGCGGCAGTGAGCTCGTCCTCGAGACGGTTCTGCTCGTCGACTGTGAGCGACTCCGAGCGCATCGAGAACGACGTGTAGTTCCCGTCGGTCGACGCGCCGCGCCCCTGGATCACCGCGCCGGCCTGGCCGATCTTCTCCGCCTCGCTCCGGACCGCCTCGAGCGATGTCGGCTCGGGCGTTCGGAACGTGATCTGCGTTCCGCCCTTGAAGTCGATGCCGAGGTTGAGGCCGATGATCGCGATCGCGCCGATCGCGACCGCGACGACGACCGCCGAGAATGCGAACCAATAGCGGCGGAGCCCGATGTAGTCGACCCGCAGCCAGCGCGGGACTCCCTGGCCGCTCGCGCCCATGACGCGCGGGTTCTCGATCCAGCCGGCGCCTGCCAGCAGTGCGAGGATGGCGCGCGTCACGAGGACAGCGGTCAGCATCGAGAGCGCCGTCCCGAGGAGGAGCATGAGCGCGAAGCCGCGCACGCTTGCCGTCGCGACGGCGAAGAGCACCAGGGCGGTGATGGCCGTCACGACGTTCGCGTCGACGATCGTCGCGAACCCCTTCGTGTAGCCCGCCGAGATGGCGGCGCGCACGGATCTCCCCGCGCGCACTTCCTCCTTGATGCGCTCGAAGATGACGATGTTCGCGTCCGCCGCGACGCCGAAGGTCAGCACGAGGCCGGCGAAGCCGGGAAGTGTGAGGGTGACGTCGAAGATGAGGATCGTCGCGTACAGGAACGCCGCGTAGACGGCGAGGCCCGCTACCGCGACCAGCCCGAGGAAGCGGTAGAAGATGAGCAGGAAGAGCATGACGAGCAGGAGGCCCCCGATCGCCGCCTTCCAGGCCTCCGCGAGCGAGTCCTTCCCGAGCGTCGCGGAGATGTTCGTCTGGTCGAGGGTCTCGAACTCGATCGGGAGCGCGCCGGTCTGCAGGACGATCGCGATGTCCTTCGCCTCGTCGATCGATTCGAGCCCCGTGATTCGCGCCCCACCGCTGATGCCGCCCGAGAGGGTCGAGTCGGTGTAGTCGATCGACGGGAAGGTCCTGATGTCGCGGTCGAGGACGATCGCGAAGTGCTGGTCCGCCTGGCGGAGGCGGCCGCGAATCCACTCGTCGCCGGTGACCTCTTCGAACCGGTCGGAGCCCCGCCCGGTGAACTCCATCAGGACGACGGGCTGTCCGGCAGCGCCCGGGCTCGTGTCGAAGTCGGCGCGCGTCCCGTCGAGCTTCAGGTCCTCGCCCGTCAGCTGCGGGATCTCGGGCGGCTCGTACTTGAACAGGTAGTAGTACGTCTGCGTCGGCGGGACGCCGCCCCCGTCGACTCCGCCGGGGCAGACGATCGCGGCGTCGCCGCAGGTGATGACGACCATCTTCTCCGGGACCTTGAAGACCGCCTGGTTCTTCTTCAGCTTGCCGCCCACCGTCCGCAACACCGCCCGCTCGGTCGCCTCCGGTCCCGAGACGATGCGCTTCCGCTGCGTGTTCACGACATAGAACGCGTCCGACTTGTCGTCGCGCGCCTGGACCTGCACGCGCGCCAGGAGGTCGTAGAGCGACGTGAACTCGACCGGGAACCCTCGGATTGACACCGACGGGCCGGTCACGGACGTCTCGAGGTCGTAGAGCTCGAGCTTCGCGGTGGTGCCGATGATCTCCGCAGCGGCGGCGGGGTCCTTCACGCCGGGAAGCTGGATCACGATCTGGTCGTCGCCCTGCGTACGGATCTCGGGCTCCGTGACGCCGAGCTTGTCGACGCGGTTCCGCATGATGTCGACCGAGCGGTCGAGGTCCTCCTGGGTCAGGTCGCGATTGGCCGGCGGAACGGCCTGGAGCGTGACCTCGAGCCCGCCCTGGAGGTCGAGACCCAGCGTCGGCTCCTCTCGCAGCGGCGATCCCGGAACGGCGAGAAGCGCCACGCCGATGAGCGCAGCGACGAGAACGCCGACGACGAAGATGGATGTGCGTCGATTCACGGCCGGTGCGTCAGGCTATCGGCGGTCCGGGGCCGCGGCTTCAGCCCTCGCCTCGTCCGTAACCGCTTCTTCGCTCTCGCTAACGGCAGCTTCATCGACATCGACGTCCTGCTCGTCCTCGACGTGCTCGTCCTCCTCGGCCTCGGGAGGGAGCACGGCCGCGATGCCCCGGCGCGTCATGTGCACCGACAAGCCGTCGGCGATCTCGACCACGACATCGTCTCCCTCGGCCTCGACGACTGTCCCGTAGATGCCCCCGGTGGTGAGAACGTCGTCGCCGACGGCCGCGCCGTCGATCATCGACTGCTGTGTCTGCTGGCGCTGCCGCTGCGGTCGGATCATCAACACGTACATGACGACGAGCAAGAGCACCATGAAGATCAGAAAGCCACCGTTCACGTTTCCTCCTGGCGAGCGTGGGAAAGCCGGGCGAGCGTCTCTTGCCTGAAGGCCGAGAACGTGCCTCGCTCGATCGCCTCCCGCGCGCGTGCGGTCAGGTCGAGTACGAACCGAAGATTATGCAGGCTCAGCAGCCGGAGCCCGAGGATCTCGTCCTGCGTCACGAGGTGGCGCAGGTACGCGCGCGAGAAGCGGGCACAGGCCGGGCACGTGCATTCCTCGTCCAACGGCCGCGGATCGCGGGAGTGGCGCGCGTTCTTCAGGTTCAGGCGCCCTTCCCACGTGAGCGCCGACCCGGTGCGCGCCGTGCGCGTCGGAAGCACGCAGTCGAACATGTCGACCCCCCGGGCGACGACCTCGAGGATCCCGACGGGGTCGCCGATGCCCATGAAGTAGCGCGGCTTGTCCGCCGGAAGCGCCGGCGCAGCCCACTCGACGCAGTCGAGCATCTCCTCGCGCGACTCCCCGACCGCGAGACCACCGAGTGCGTGGCCGTCGAAGGGCAGCGAGGCGACGTCCTCCAGCGAGCGAGTGCGGAGCTCCCGATCGGTGCCGCCCTGTGAGATCCCGAAGCGGAGCTGACCCGGAGCACGCGGTGCGTGTGCCTGCGCAGCGGCCCATGCGGTCGTCAGCCGGACGGCCTGCTCGAGCTCAGCACGTGGCGCCTCGGCGGGCAGGCAGACGTCGAGGCACATCGCGATGTCGGAGCCGAGCCGGCGCTGGATGTCAGCGACGCCCTCGGGCGTGAAGCGCGCCTCGGAGCCGTCGTAGACCGAGCGGAAGGTGACGCCACCGTCGTCGAGACGCGAGACCGTGTCGCGGAGCGAGAAGACCTGGAACCCGCCCGAGTCGGTGAGGATCGGGCCGTCCCAGCCCGCGAACGCGTGGAGCCCGCCGAGCGCCTCGACGACCTCCTCGCCCGGCCGGAAGTGCAAGTGGTAGGTGTTGCCGAGGATCACGCTCGCTCCCAGCGCGCGCACCTCGTCCGGGTGGAGCGACTTGACGGTGGCCTTCGTCCCGACGGGCATGAAGGCAGGTGTCGGGATCGACCCGTGAGCGGTCTCCAGGGCCCCCGCCCGTGCCACGCCGTCCGTCGCGACGACCTCGAAGCTCATGACAGTCGCTCACTCATGGGAAACGGGATCGTGCCGAACGTGTGCCAACGCGCGGCCGTCGGCCCGCTCACAGAACGAGCATCGCGTCGCCGAACGAGTAGAAGCGGTAGCGGTCGGCCACGGCGCGGCGGTAGAGCTCCCGCGTCTCATCCACCCCGACGAACGCCATCACGAGCGCGAGGAGCGTCGAGCGAGGCAGATGGAAGTTCGTGAGCAGCGCGTCGACCCGCTCGAACTCGAAGCCGGGCGTGACGAATAGCGTCGTCCGCCCTGCGAGCTCGGCCCCATGCGCGACCGTCTCGAGCACGCGAACCGTCGTCGTCCCCACCGCGAGCACGCGTTCGGCGGCCGCGATCCGCGCCCACGCCTCGGGCGTCACGCTGTAGCGCTCCCCGTGGAGCCGGTGCTCCTCGAGCACCTCTCCCACCACGGGTCTGAACGTGTCGAGCCCGACGTGAAGCGTCACCCTCACGGGATCGAGGCGCGCGACGAGCTCCGGCGTGAGATGCAGGCCTGCGGTCGGCGCGGCCGCCGATCCCGCCTGCCGCGCATAGACGGTCTGGTAGCGCTCCGGGTCGGCAAGCGGCTCCCGGATGTACGGAGGAAGCGGCGTCTCACCATCGGGCTCGCCCTCGAGCCGGACCGTCCAGCGGCCGTCGCCGAGCGGCTCGACGAGCTGGACCGGGCCAAGCTGCTCGCCAGCTCGAAGGCGGCGGCCGGGGCGCGCGAGCGCCTCCCACAGCCCGGCCTCTTGCTGCTCGAGCAGCAAGACCTCGACCGCGCCGCCGGATGCACGCCGCAGCTTCATGCGAGCAGGCACGACCCGCGTGTCGTTCACGACGACGAGCTCGCCCCCGAGCAGCTCCGGGAGCTCGGAGAAGACGTGGTGCTCGACGGCGCCGCTCTCCCGCCGGTACACGAGGAGACGTGACGCGTCGCGCCGCTCGGCCGGAGCTTGCGCGATCAGCTCGGTCGGCAGCTCGTAGTCGAGCAGCACGGTGTCCATCCGGCGCTGAGAGTAGCCTCGCGCCCCATGGACGAGCTCGCTCTGGAGCGCGCGAAACAGCGGATCGCAGAGGCCGCCGCGGGTCGCCCGGACCCCGCCGTCGTCGACGCCGTGCTCGAACGCACGCGAGCACAGGTCGAGGGCCTCGCCGAAGCCGCCTCCGGCCTCGAAGCGTCGATCCCCGCCCAGGTCGAGATCGCCATCAAGGACGGGCTCCGCACCGAGGTCCTGCCCGTCGCGCGGCACATTGCCGAGATCCGTGGCCTGCTCAACCAGACGATACGGCGGCTGGAGCGGCTCGAAGGCGAGCTCGCGGCGGAGCGTCATGCGCGCGTGGACGACCTCGCGCTGCTCGTCGACCTCGTCAGCTCCGGCTGGCGCGGCGTCGACGCCCGCCTGGAGCGCCTCGAGCGCGACCGTGAAGCCGGCGACATGGTCGGCCCGCACCGCGCCGCGGCGGCGTAGACCCCTCTACGCCGCGGACAGCGCCGGAAGCACGAGTCGAAAGCGACTTCCCCCGCGCGGATCCGACTGGAGCTCGATGCGGCCGCCGAGGGCGACGGCAAGCTCCCGGGCGATCGGCAGCCCGAGGCCTGTGCCGTTCACGTCGTTGGAGATGAAGGCATCGAAGATCCGCTCCCGCTCGTCGGCCGGAACGCCGGGACCCGAGTCGGTCACCTCCACACGGACGACGCCGTTCGCGGCCGCAAGGCCGAGCTCGATGCGTCCGCCGTCCGGCGTCCAGCGGAAGGCGTTCGACAGGAGATTCGAGATGACCTGAAGGACGCGATCGCCGTCGGACACGATGACGGGCGCCTCGGGCCCCGTCTCGAGCCGATAGTCGATCTCGCGACGGCGCGCCTCCTCGGCGAAGGCGCCGTACGCGTGGTCGAGCACGCGAGCGAGGTCGACCTCCTCGTGCCGGACGGTGAAACGGTGTGCTTGGAGCTTTGCGAGGTCGAGGACGTCGCCGACGAGCCGCTCGAGCCGGTCCGTCTCGGCGAGGACGATGTCGAGCGAAGCCTCGACCTGGTCCGGCTCGCGGACGACACCCTCCCGAATCGCCTCCACGTGACCCCTGATCGCGGTCAGCGGCGTTCGCAGCTCGTGGGACACGGACATGAGGAAGGAGCGCTTGAGCTGCTCGGCCTCGGCCAGCTTTGCGACCATGCGCCGGAAGCGGTCGCTGAGCTGGGAGATCTCGTCGCCGCCCTTGGTGTCGGGAATCTCGACGTCGTACTGCCCCGCCCCGACGCGCTGCGTCGCCCGTGTGAGCGCGAGCACCGGCTCGGTCAGGCGACGCGACAGCCACCAGAACAGGACCGCGCTGAGCGCGATCCCGACGGCGAGCGCCAGGGCAAGACGCCCGGCCAGCGTGAGCCACTGCTCGCGAAGCTCGGTGACGGGCTTCGCCACGACGAGCCAGCCGAACGGCTCCGTCCCGCGGACGAGCTGCACCGGCTGCGCAGCCGCCAGCAGCCGCCCGTCGCTGTCGGGCGGCGTGAACTCGAACGTGACGATCTGCTCGCGGTCGAGCTCGACGTCCCCGAGCGCGTCCCGCGAGAGTTGCCTGAGGCCGAACTCCTGCCCCGGAAAGAGCGACGCGCCCACGTAGTAGAGCTCGTCGCCGGTCGCGAGCTCGAGGTTGGCCGCGAAGTCCGGCGCCTCCGAGCCCAGGTCGCTCGACCGGAGCGCCGCCTCCGCGTAGAGGTCGGCGAGCCCAGCGGCCTCGCGCTCGAGCTCCTGCACCGACTGCGAGTGCGTGACGTCCTGGAAGAGGCGCACCGCAAGCGCGATCGACGCCAGCCCGAACACGAGCACGACGGCGAGGAACAGGGCCGTGAGCCTGAAGCGAAGGGTCCCGAGCATCTCGGGCACAGAGTAGGCTCCTACGCGGCCGAGGCGGGCGAACGGTCGGTTGCGACCTTGTAGCCCACGCCCCAGACGGTGACGATCGGGGACGCGTCACCAAGCTTCCGGCGAATCTGGCGGACGTGGACGTCGACGGTCCGCGTGTCGCCCGCGAACGTGTAGCCCCAGACGCGCTCGAGCAGCTGGTCACGAGTCAGGACGATCCCCCGGTGGTCGAGCAGCTCCCACAGGAGGTCGAACTCCTTGGGCGCGAGCCGGATCTCCTCCTCGCCGACGTGCACCTCGCGCTTGCCCGAGTTGATCGAGAGCTCACCGTGGTGGAGCTCCTCCGTCTCGCTCCGCCGGCGCTCCGGCGCCGAGCGCCGGAGGACGCTCTTGACGCGAGCGACGAGCTCCCGGGGGTTGAACGGCTTTGTCATGTAGTCGTCGGCGCCCACCTCGAGGCCGATGATCTTGTCGACGTCGTCGTCGCGGGCCGTGAGCATGAGGATCGGAACGTCCGAGCTGCGACGGATGCCATGGCAGAGCTCGACGCCGTCGCCGTCGGGCAGGTTGAGGTCGAGGATGATCAGCGAAGGCGCGTCGCTTGCGATCTCGGCGACCGCATCTGCGGCGGTCGTCGCGGTGCGGACGGCGAAGCCGGCGTTCTTCAGATACGCGGAGACGAACGACGCGATCGACGTCTCGTCTTCGACGACGAGGATCGACTGCGCCTGCCGGTTCACCGGGCCGAGCTTCCGCTGCTGGCGGGCCTCGGCCCGACCGGATAGCGCTCGGGATCGTCCGGGAGCGGCGTGCACGCCGTGACGTCCAGACCGCAGTTGATCCCGTCGAGCGAGTAGACGCCCGCGTTGTCCTCGGGAAGGCGGCGGTCGCCGTCGAGCGTGACCGCCCCGCGCCCTACGGCCGAGATCGCAATCCCGTTGCCCTTGACGACGATCCTCCAGCTGCCGCCCAGCATCCGGAAGCGCAGGTCCTTGCCCTTGTAGACCGTCGTCCTCGGCCCGATGCGGGTCACGGTCAGCCGCCGGCCCCCGACGAGGGGCATGAAGCGATCCCTCGGCGTGTGGTCGACGATGCGCACCGTCCCGCTCGTGAGGCGGCCGAGGAGGTTTCCCTTCAGCTCGACGATGACCTGACCCTTGCCCTGCTCGACCGAGACCTGGCCGACCTTCGGCGGGGCCGCGCCGGCGATGCCGACGACGGCGACCGCCGCGAGGGCCGCCGAGACGAGCGTGCAGGCGTAGAGGGCGAGCTTTCGCACTCCAGGGATTATCGGTGTCCAGAGTGAGTCGGCCATGAGAAGCATGTAAAGACCCTGTAAGCGCCGCCGGGCGGTGGTGGGTCAGTCTGACCAAACTGACCCACTACCCCGCCGGGCGCGTCCACGCCGTAGATTCCTCCTCGCCCATGCCCGAGATCACCGATTTCGGTGCCATCGTGCTCGTCGTCTCTGCGGGGGTGTTCGTCGCGGTTCTGAGCATGCGGCTCGCCGACCGCATCTCGCTCCCCAACGCGGCGCTCTTCCTGTTCGCGACCGGCTTGCTCGCTGCGTCCTCGGAGACGGTCCGCGACGCGCTCACGATCCAGACCGTCGAGCGGATCGGCGTGGTCGCCTTGATCGTCATCCTCTTCGACGGCGGCCTGCACATCGGGCTCGAGCGCTTTCGCCGCTCGGCGGTCCCGATCCTCGCCCTCGGCACGGTCGGCACGTTCGCGACCGCGGGCATCGTCGCGGTCGCCGCGCACTACGTCCTCGGCATGGACTGGATCGTCGCCGGCCTGATCGGCGCCGCCGTCGCCCCGACCGACCCGGCGGTCACCTTCTCCGTCCTCGGCGGCCGTGAGGTTCGAGGACGCTCGGGGACGATCCTCGAGGGTGAGGCGGGCACGAACGACCCCGTCGGGATCGCGCTCATGATCGGGATGATCGAGCTCGCGACCGAGGACGATGCCGGATTCGGGATCGTCGTCGAGGAGTTCGTCCTCGAGATGGCGATCGGCCTCGCGATCGGCGTCGCCGGAGCCCTCCTCCTCCTCCCCGTCATGCGCCGTGTCTGGCTCACGAGCCCGCCGCTGTACCCGATCCGCGTGCTCGCGGGCGCCGGGATCATCTACGGGCTCGCATCGGTCGCGCACGGGTCGGGCTTCCTCGCGGTGTTCGTCGCGGGCATCCTGCTCGGGGACGTGGCGGCGCCGCGCAAGGGCGAGATCGAGTCGTTCCATTCCTCGCTCGCAGCGCTCGCGGAGATCGGGGCGTTCGCCGCCCTCGGTCTCTCCGTCGGCTACAGCGACCTCGACCAGACGTCGGTCTGGCTCGAGGGCCTCGTCCTCGCGGTCCTGCTCGCGTTCGTGATCCGGCCGGTGGCTGTCGCCCCGCTCCTCGCGCCGGTGCGCCTGAACCGCGGGGAGAAGCTCTTCGTGCTCTGGGGAGGGCTGAAGGGCGCGGTGCCAATCCTGCTCGGCGCTCTCGCCGTGCTCGAGGGCGTCGACGAGGCCGGGCGCATCTACGGCGTCATCTTCGTGGTCGTCCTGTTCTCCGTGTTCGTGCAGGGCGGCTCGGTGCCGTACGTTGCGGAGCGTCTCCGTGTGCCGTTCCGCCGGGTCGACCACGACCTCGCCGAGGTTCTCGAGTTCGTCGTCCGCGACGACGCCTTCGCGAACGGCCGCGCAATCGCTGAGCTGCCGCTCGGGGAGCGCGCCTGGGTCGGGGTGCTCATCCGCGACGACCGGCCGGAGCCGTTCGGCCCGGAGACCGTTCTCGAGCCCGGCGACCGCGTGCATGTGTACTGCCAGCCCGAGGACGCAGCCGCGCTCGGGCGCATCTTCGCCGGCAGTGGCTGACGCTCAGTCGTCGTACGTGTAGAACCCGCGGCCGCTCTTCCGGCCGAGGAGCCCCGCGTTCCTCATTGCGACGATGCGTGGAGGAGGCGCCATGCGCGGCTCGCGGAGCTTCTCGTACAGCGCGTCCGACGCGTGGACGTGCACGTCGATCCCGACGAGGTCGACGAGCGTGCACGGCCCCATCGGCCATCCGGCGCCGGCGGTCATGGCCGTATCCAGGTCTTCCGGCGTCACGCGTGCCTCGTCGAGCACGCGCAGGCAGTCGTTCAAGAGTGGGATGAGGACGCGGTTGACGACGAAGCCAGGGGTGTCGTGGCAGCGGATCGGGCTCTTGCCGAGACGCTCGCCGACCTCGTAAGCCGCCTCGACCGCCTCGTCCGCGGACAGCTCGGCGCGCACGATCTCGACGAGCGGCATGAGCGGTGCGGGATTGAAGAAGTGCATGCCGACGACGCGCTCCGGACTCGACACCGCGGACGCGATCTCCGTGACCGACAGCGCAGATGTGTTCGTCGCGAGGATCGTTTCCGGGCCGACGATCCCCTCGAGCTCTGCGAAGAGCTCCTTCTTCGGCTCGAGCTCCTCGACGATCGCCTCGACCACCAGGTCGCAGTCCGCGAGCGCTGCCAGATCGGTCGTCAGAGACAGGCGCCCGAGCGCGGACTCGCGCACCTCCGCAGTCATCAGCTCCTTGTCGACCTTGCGCTGGAGGAAGTGCGCGATCCGCTCACGCGCCTTCTCGCCGAGCTCGTCGCTCACCTCGCGGCCGACGGTCTCGAAGCCGGCCTCGACGGCGAGCTGGGCGATGCCCGCGCCCATGGCTCCGAGCCCGACGACGCCGACCGTGCGGATGCCGGAAGCGGTCACGACGCGCGATCCTAACCGCGCGGAGGTGCCGCTCGTTGTCTCGATCAGCCGTGGTAGCGGCGGCGGCGCGCGATGTCGTCGATCCGCGAGTCCCGACCGGCGACGTACGCAAGCGGGCCTACGAGCACGATAAGTGCGAGGACGAAGTACGCAAACATCATGACTTCATGATGCCCTAACAGATAGATCAGCACCACTCGCCATTGCTCAAGTGTCGATCAGTAGAACTGATCGCGCTCGGGAATACTCAGAGGCGCTCGACGATGCCCGCGATGGCCTGTCCCTGGCCGATGCACATCGTCGCGATGCCGTACCGCGCCTCCCGCCGGTCCAGCTCGTTCACGAGCGTCGCCGTGATCCGCGCGCCGGTCGCTCCGAGGGGGTGTCCGAGGGAGATTCCGCCGCCGTTCGGGTTCACGTCGCCGGCCTCCCAGCGCTCGTGCAGGCCCGTGTCGGCGAGGAACTGGAGCACGACCGAGGCGAACGCCTCGTTCACCTCGACGACCGAGATGTCGTCCCAGGAGAGCCCCGCCTTCGCGAGCGCGGTCGCGCAGGCCTGCGGGTTGCCGTGCAGCATGCGGTACGGGTCGACGCCGGAGAGCCCGAAGGAGACGAACTTGGCGCGCGGCTCGAGCCCGAGCCGCCGTACTGCCTGATCGCTCGCGATGAGCATCGCGGCAGAGCCGTCGACGATCGAGCTCGAGTTTCCGGCCGTCACGACGCCGTCGGGCTTGAACGCGGGCTGGAGCGAGGCGAGCTTCTCGAGCGACGTGTCGCGCCGCGGCGTCTCGTCGACGGCGAAGAGGACGACCGCGCCGCCGGCGCCAGTCTCGATGGGGACGATCTCGCGCTCGAACCTGCCCTCGTCGATCGCGGCGACCGCCCGGCGGTGGGACTCGAGCGAATACTCGTCCAGCTGCTCGCGCGAGAGTCTCCACTCCTCGGCGAGAACCTCGGCCGAGATCCCCTGCGGGACGATGGGCCAGCGCTCGCCGATCTTCTCGTTCACGGCGCCCCAGCCCGCGTCACCGAGGTTCGAGCCCATCGGCACGCGCGTCATGTGCTCGACGCCTGCGGCGACGACGAGGTCGAGATGGCCCGCCTGGATCGCTGAGGCGCCGTTGAAGGCGGCCTGGAGCGACGAGCCGCACTGCCGGTCGATCGTCGATGCGGCGACGGTCTCGGGCCAACCCGACACGAGCACGGCCTGCCGCCCGACGTTGAGCGCCTGCTCCCCCACCTGTGTCACGCACCCCATCTGCACGTCCTCGATCTCGCCCGGATCGACGTCGAGCCGGTCGACAAGACCGTTCATGACCTGCCCCGCAAGCTCCTCCGCGCGGACCTCGGCCAGAGAGCCGCCGCGCCTCCCGATCGGCGACCGGACGGCGTCGACGATGAACGCTTCACCCATCGACGACAGCATAGATCCGCCACTCGAGCGTCCGGAACGTCCAGCGCGCGAAAGTGTCCCACTACACTCACCGCATGGCCACCACCGCGACCGAGCGGAAGCTCCTCGTCGCCGGGGAGTGGATCGAGACGGGCGCGTGGATCGAGGTGCGCTCGCCCTACGACGGCTCGCTCGTCGGACGCGTCCCGCAGGCCGGCGCCGACGTGGCGCGGCAGGCCGTGGAAGCGGCCGAGCGGGCGATGCGCGACCCGCTGCCGGCGCACGAGCAGGCTGCGATTCTCGACCGCACGGCCGCTGCCCTCGCCGACCGCCACGACGAGGTCGCCCGAACGATCTGTGCCGAGGCCGGGAAGCCGATGAAGGCCGCGCGTCTGGAGGCGCAGCGTGCCGTCTCGACCTTCACGATGGCCGCGCTCGAGGCGCGGCGGCTCGCCGGCGACGTGATCCCGATGGATGCCTCCCCGGCGGGCGTCGGCAAGCTCGCCTTCACGCTCCGCATCCCCATCGGCGTCGTGGGCGCGATCTCGCCGTTCAACTTCCCGCTCAACCTCGTCGCCCACAAGATCGCCCCGGCCCTGGCGGCCGGGTGCGCGGTCGTGCTCAAGCCCGCGTCGCAGGTACCGCTCTCGGCGCTCCTGCTCGCCGAGCTCGAGACCGAGGCGGGACTTCCCGCCGGCTGGCTCAACGTCGTCTGCGGGCCGGCCGCCGAGATCGGCGACGTCCTCGTGGACGACGACCGCGTTCGCCTCATCACGTTCACGGGCTCCTCGGGCGTCGGCTGGAAGCTGCGCGAGCGCGCCTCGCGCAAGAAGGTGAACCTCGAGCTCGGCAACGCGACACCGGTCATCGTCGCCGCGGACAGCGACATCGAGGACGCGGCCGCCAAGCTGGCCGCGAACGCGTTCAGCTTCGCCGGCCAGAGCTGTATCTCGGTGCAGCGGATCTACGTCGAGCGGAGCGCGTACGACCGCTTTCTCGAGCTCTTCCTGCCCCGCGTCGAGGCGCTCGCTGTCGGCGACCCCGCGGACGAAGGCACCGACGTCGGGCCGCTCATCTCGAGCTCCGAGCGAGACCGCGTGCTCGAGTGGATCGAGGAGGCGCGTGCTGCCGGCGCCGAGGTTCTCACGGGCGGCACGCTGGACGGCGAGCTGCTGGCACCGACGGTGATTGCCGATGCTCCCGCCGATGCGAAGGTGTCGTGCGAGGAGGTGTTCGGGCCGCTCTGCACCGTCGCCCCGTACGACACGCTCGACGAGGCCGTCACGCTCGCGAACGGGACGCGCTACGGGCTCCAGGCGGGCGTGTTCGTGGGCGACGTCCAGGCGGCGCTGCGCGCCGCCCAGACGCTCGAGTTCGGCGGCGTGACGATCAACGAGGCTCCGACCTTCCGGGCCGACCAGATGCCGTACGGCGGGGTCAAGGACTCGGGCAACACGCGGGAAGGGCCGGCGTTCGCCGTCCGCGAGATGACCGAGGAACGCGTCGTCGTCTTCCAGCTCTAGTGTGGGATCGATGGCTTCGCGCCCACAACACCAGCTTCCGCCGACCGACCGAACCCCGTCGCGCTACGTCGTGCCCCCGACGCGCGAGCTGCGCCGCGAGCGGAAAGCTCTGCTCCAGGTGCGGGAGGAGCGACTGCGCGACCTCGGCGGGCTGACGCTCGAGATGTACAAGCGCGACCGCTTCAGTGCTGGGCTCGTCGTCGACCGCTGCGCGGAGCTCGTCGCCATCGAGGCTCGGATCCACGAGATCGACGCCCTCCTCGACGGGACTGGACGGTTGCGCCGCGACGGCAGCTCTGCCTGCGTCTGCGGCGCGCCGCTTCTCCTCGGCGCGCGCTTCTGCGCGACGTGCGGCCGCCCGGCGGCGGCGTCCCAGCACGGCGCCGGCCCGGGAGCTTCCGGGTGAACGAGTGCCCGCGCTGCTCGGGCCCGGTCGAGGAGACCCAGGAGTACTGTCTCGAGTGCGGCGTCCGGCTTCCGGGCACCGGCCCCGTCGGGGAGAGCCGCGACGTCGGCCAGGGCTGGCTGCTCCGCGCAGGGCTCGCGCTGGCCGTGGCGATCGCCGGAGCCACGGTCGCGGTCGCCGCGACGGACGGAGGTACGAGCACGGCGGAGGTGATCACGGCCACCGGTGGGTTCGCAACGGTGCCCGGGACGGGATCACCGTCGGATGACGTCCCCGTCGCGGCGATCGAGTGGCCGGTCGGGGACGACGGCTGGACGATCGTGCTGGCGTCGCTGCCCCAGACCGGCGGCCGCCAGGCCGCAGTGAGGAACGCCGCGGATGCACGCCGCGGGGGTCTCAGGGCCGTTGGGATCCTCGACTCCTCGCAGTACGCGAGCCTCCACCCGGGCTACTGGATGGTCTTCACGGGCGTCTTCGGGTCCGAGGCCGAGGCGACCAGCGCGCTCGAAGACGCGAGGAAGTTCGCGCGGACGGCCACCGTGCGCCGCGTCGTTCCCTGACCTCGTTGCCGCAGCTGGCGAATTCGAGTCAGACTTTGTAACAGGCGGCAAAAGCCGCTACACTCCCCCGGGTAGGTTACGGCTCCGCCTCTTTTCCGCCCGGTAACAGGGTTCTCCCCAAAGGTTGAGCGTTCCGATAGACGATCACAGCGCACAGCTTCGCTCCTGTATGTATCAATACTCGCGAGCGATCTACCGCTCGATCAAGAATCTGATCGATCCGTACGTCGACCACTCGACGCAGCTCGAGTACCGGCGTGCCGTGCTCTGTGAGTGCGAGCAGACGATGGAGCGCCTCGCCGACGACCCGCACTACTTCGCGAAGCCCGACCGCGCGCTCTTCGCCGACATCCGGCGCTACTTCCCGATCACCGCGCAGGCTCAGGTGGCCTGGGCGGTTCAGGAAGGCGTCGGCGCGGCCACTGCATTCATCGAGCAGCAGATCGAGGCTGGCGTCCTCGACGGCGGCATCTCGCGCTGCCACGCGACGACGCGGAAGGGCAAGGCGTGCCAGCGCACGCCGCTGCCGGGTCGCGACTACTGCCCGTCGCACCAGCATCTCGAGCAGCCCGCAGCCGCCGCGGCGTAAGCCCGGACCACTGTCGACTTCACACCCCGACGCTTCCGCGGCTTCGGGCTCCCCATGAAGGGGTTTGCTTTCGCGCGTTCGGGATCCGCGCTAGCGGATCCCGAACTTGCGCACGAAGGACGCTAAGCTCGGTTCCGCATGTCGCACGACGCGGACAAGCTCATCCGGCAACTCTCGCTCGTCGCCTTCCTCATGGCCGAACGGCGGCCGCTGACAGCGCGGGACGTCAAGTCGAACGTCGAGGGCTACTCGGAGATGTCGGACGAGGCCTTCGCGCGCCGGTTCTACTCGGACCGCGCCGAGCTCACGGCGCTCGGCGTGCCCCTCCAGTCGCAGCGGGACGAGTTCACGGGCGAGGAGCTCTACACGCTGCGCTCGGAGCACTACTTCCTCGACCGCTTGGAGCTGGACGACGACGAGCTGGCGGCGCTCCAGACCGCGCTCTACTACCTCGAGGGAAAGTTCGCCTACGCCGAACCCCTCCGCCTCGCGCTCCAGAATCTCGCGCTCGGGCGCTCCGGCTTCGCGGAGCCGCCCACCGACACCGCCGAGCGCGTCCGCGTGAGCGCTCCCGACTACTCTCCCGAGCTCGCGGGGCGTCTCTCCAAGCTCGAGTCGGCGATCTCGAAGCAGCGGACGGTGAAATTCGGCTACCTGAGCCCACTGAGGTCGCGACGCACCGACCGCACCGTGAACCCGTACGCGCTCCGGCTCGACGACGGGAACTGGTACGTCGTCGGACACGACCTCGAGCGTGGAAGCGTGCGCACGTTCAGGGTCTCGCGGATCAGCGGTGACATCCGCTTCGCAACCCGCCGCGAACGGGACTTCCGTGTTCCCGCCGACTTCGACGTCGACCAGCATCGCGTGCCGCGGCCGTGGCAGATCGGCGAGACGGTCGGCACCGCGCGGATCGCCGTCTCGGACGACACCGCCTGGTGGGTCGAGCGCACCCTCTCCGACGCCGGATCGGTCGAGAACGGCGTCTTCGAGACCGGGTACGCGAACGTCGACCTGCTTGCGGGCTGGGTCCTCCGTCAGAACGGACGCGCGACTGCGCTCGAGCCCGAGGAGCTCAGGGACGCGGTCGCCGAGAGCCTCTCCAGGCTGGCCGAGGCGCACTCGGGTACTGCACCGGAGCCCGCCGGCGCCAAGCGCGCCGGTGCGAGGCAGCCGTTGCCGGAGCGCCCTGTGGGCCCCGTCGCGCCGGAGCGCTTCGGCGTGCTCCAGGCGCTCCTCGCGCAGCTCCTCGCGGCGTGCGGCGACGAGCGCGCGGCCGTCCTGGACGCAGGCGAGCTCGCGGCGCGCATCTCCATCCCGCTCGAGGAGCTCCAGGATCACCTCTCGCTGCTCAACCTCGTGAACTTCGGCGGAGGCTGCTACGCCGTCTACGCGGTCCACGACGGTGACGTCGTCCGCGTCGACAAGGAGCTGTACGGCGACGTGTTCCGCCGTCCGCCGAAGCTGACGCCGCTGGAGGCGCGCGCGATTCGACTCGCGATCGATTACGTCGGGCCGACGATCGCGGCCGAGGCCCACACGCCGCTCAAGCGCGTTCGGAAGAAGCTCGAGGAGACGTTCGGCCGCTTCGACCTCGCAGCGACGCCCGAGCCGCGCGAGACGTCCGACGAGGAGGCGCTCGTGCGCGTGCTCAGCGAGGCCGCCGAGAAGCGGCGTATCGTCGAGCTCGAGTACCTCAAGGAGGGCGAGGAGAGCCCGTCGCTCCGGCGCGTCGAGCCGTACACGATCGAGCGCGAGCTCCCGGTCTGGCGTGTGCACACCTGGGACCTGAGCGTCGACGGCGCCCGGACCTTCAGGCTCGACAGGATGCGCTCGGCGCGCCTCACCGACGAGCGGTTCGAGCCTCGAGAGGGATTCGATCCGTCGTACCTGCGCAACCCGCGCGTGGCCCGGCTGCTGCACTCCCCGGCCATCGCACGGTGGAAGCTCGAGCGGGGAGCCCGGCCACTGACGGACCGTTCTGCGATCGCGGACGTGCCCTACAAGACCGAGGAGTGGCTCCTCTCCGAGGTCCTCGCCGACGGTGGCGAGACCGTCGTCCTGGAGCCGCAGAGGCTGCGGGACGTCGTTGCGAAACGCGCTCGGCGCCTTCAGCGCGAGACCGCGCGCGTGCCCACGGGCGGCTGACCGCCTGACTCTCACAAGTCCGTGCCAAGAGCGTGCCGAGTTCCGCACGCGGCTCACCCATGCGCTTTTCCGGCCGCTACGGTTGCCGACAACGACAACCAAGGAGGCCGAATGGACGAAGGGAGAGTCGTTCACAACAGGCTTGTCGGTGTCGCCGGAATCGTCGCGGGTGCGCTCGCCGGGCTAGCGACGGTTCTCCTTACGGGCACGGCCATCGCACATCGGCTTGCCCCCGCCCCACCTGCGTCCGTCCTCGAGGCGACCCACCTGCCTCCACTCCTGACGGTTCCGGGCGAGCAGGTCGAGCTGCGCTACGACGTGTTCTGCTCGGCACTCGAGGACGCTCCGGATGCTCCCTGTCCCGCGGCGGGCTCCGTCTTCGTGCGGAGTGGGTCCGCGGGCGCGTTTCGCGAGCTCGCGCTGGAGGAGGATCGCTCCGCGGCGGGTCGCACGCTGGCGGCTGTCCTCCCGGAGTCGATCGCGGGCTCGGCGAGCGGCTTCACGTACTACGCCGTCCTGCGCAACGCCGCGACGGGCGACAGCGTCACGCTGCCGGCGGGCGGCGCGGCGACTCCGCAGAGGAGCCTCCCGCTCGATCGTCCGGCCCACGTCGCGCTCGGTGCCCATGCGTTCGGCCAGCAGCGGTCGCGGAGCGCCCGCGTCGCGTCTGCAGCCTGGGGCTCCGAGCGTGGTCAGGTCGGGCTCGAACAGGGCCGGAATCTGACTCCGATCGGAGGGTCCGCGTTCGACGTCTCCCGCAACGGGGTCGTGCACATCCTCGACGAGGCCAACCGGCGCGTCCTGCGCTGGGCGGCGCGCGGTCGCGGGCGGCCCGCTTCGGTTCCACTCGCGATCAACGGGACGCTTGCGGACATGTCCGTCGCGCGCGACGGCACGATCCATGTGCTCGAGACGACCAAGCGGGGCACGACGTCGCAGTTGCTTCGCTCGTTCGCTCCGAACGGCAGGGCCAGGGCGGTGACGCCGGTCCGAGAGCGTGCAGCTCAGGTTCGCCTCGGCCCGCGCGACACGCCGCTCGTTCTCCAGCACCCGTCGGGCCAATGGATGCCCGCGGCTCGCAGCCTTTCTACCCGCGCCGGCCTGAGGCTCTCTCGGCGTCCGGGTCGGCTGCTGCCAGGCGGACGCGAGGTCGTCGTGCTCCGACGCGGCAACGAGATCCGAGTGTCCGTGATCGATCGCCGCGGCGCGCGGCGCAGCTGGCGGATCACGAGCCAGACCCCGCTCGCCGAGGTCCAGCTCGCGGAGGTGCACGGGAGCCGGTTGATCCTCGTCGTCCGCGCGTATACAGACGTGAACGACGAGTTCGTCGTGCTCCAGCTGAACGCGTCGGGGCTCGAGAGGCGCTTCGCGGTCGACTCGGCCGACTGGGCCGAGACGGCGCCGCTCTCGCGCTTCCGAGTCGTGGGCTCGTCGCTCTACCAGCTCGGCTCGACCCCCGCCGGCGTGTTCGTCGACCGCTTCGACCTGGAGGTGAGGTGATGTCCGCTCCGGTGAGACTCGTCGCGCTGTTCGTGATGGGGTTCGCACTCACGGCCGCCGGGACAGCGGGTGCGTACCACACGCATTTCGTCGCGAACAACTGCAACTATTCCGCACCCTCGGCCATGTCGTACATCACGCGTGATTCGTCGACCACGTCCGCCCTTCGCGCTCGTTATGAGGGATATCAGTGGGGCGGCGGCTGCTGGAACGACAACGACCGGGACGACTCGCCCGGCGATCCACCCGGGAACGGGTCGACGGGTGGCGAAGGCCCGGATTGCTCGGGCTTCACCTTCAAGATCTGGCGCGAGTCAGACTCGACCGGCAACGCGGGCTATTACCTGTCGGCCGCTCTCCGCAACTTCCACGGGCCGTACGTCGCGAGGGCATTCAAGCAGGACATGGTGCCCCGAACGTGACGACGCCGAAGTCGTCCACGATCCGGATGGATGCGCTCGCGAGCGACGGATCACATCGGCCTGATCTACGCGAACAACGCTGACGGCACGGATCAGATCATCGAGGCGAAAGGAGAGGCGTACGGCACGAACATCTGGACACGCACCTATCGCGGCGACTCGAGCTACAGCGGCGTGCGTCGCATCGGCTGGAGCTCAGGCTCGACACCGCAGTGACGCGGCGCTCGATCCTGGTGCTCGCCGCACTCGCGGTAGCCGGGGTCGGCTTCACCGGCTGCTTCGGAGAGGACGACGCGGGGGTGCTGCTGGACGGCACCCCCGCGCGCGAGGCGCCTGTCGACCTCGAGGGCGTCGACGCGCGTACCGTCCTGACGGCCACTTCCGTCTTCCCCGTCGCGTCCCTCGAAACCGGGCTCCGCTGCCACACGTGCATCGAGGAGCAGTCTCGAAGACGCGCTGCCGAAGGGATCAGCGGTGTTGCGGGTCGGACATCCTCCGAGAGCCTCACCGTCCGCGAGGCAGGCGGAAGATCGCGCTGTCCGCGGATGCGCGAACAGCAACCGGGCCGCGCGAAGGGAGACGACGCTGGTGCGGCGGCGCCTACGGATCGGCTCGGCGCGGGACGCCTCGACGATCCGAGCCTCGACGTTGGTATGCACGACGAGCGAAGGGAAGACGGTTGGTTTCGCGTGGTTCGAAGCTCCGATGAGACCACGCGCTTCCTCGCCGTTCGTCAGCCTGGGTACATCGAGGTGTACGAGGTCGCAGGCGGACTCCCGGTGCGGGTGGCGACGGTCAGCGAGGTCGAGGGGTCGCGAGCGACCTTCGATCTGTCCGAGCATGACGCCGAGGGACAGCTGCTGCGCAGAGATCGCGTGGAGATGGCCGTCGCGGGTTAGCGGGACGCAGGGAGGGAGAACGTGAACGTCGCGCCGGCTCCGGGCTCCGACGTCACCGTCAGCGTGCCCCCGTGCGCGGCCGCGATCGCGCGTCCGAGGGCTAGCCCGAGCCCTGAGCCAGGGCGATCGTCGGCAAGGCGCACGCCGGGCTCGAAGATGCGCTCATGGTTCTCACGCGCAATTCCGGGGCCGAGATCCGAGACGGAGACGCGGAACTCGCCCGCGTCCTGCTCCACGACCACGGCGACGAGCTCGTCGGCCTCGGTCGAGACCTGAACGGCGTTTGCGAGGAGGTTGTCGAGAACCTGCCGCAGCCGAACGGGATCGGCTCGCACGAGCGCCGGGCCGCCGACGACGACGCGCACCGGCGCACCGAGGAGCGACGCGGCCGCGGCGGCCTCTTGCGCAATCCCGCTGAGATCGACTTCCTCGAGCCGGGTCGAGGAGACCGCAGCGTCGGTGACCACGCGCTCGATCCCTCTGCAGGCGGCGATCGCGAGGCCCGCGAGCGAACGCCGCTGCGACGAATCGACGGACCCGTCTCCGTACACATGTGCGATGCCCGCAAGGGCAGCGACGGGGCTCCGCACCTCGTGGGTGAGGACCGCCAGCCGATCGAAGGCGGCGCGGCCCGTCACGCGGGGGCCGACCGCTCCGACATGCGGGAGAGTGCCCACCCCGCAGCCTCGCTCAGGACCGGATCGTCGTCGTCGACGAACCGCTCGACCGCCGGAACGAGCTCCGGAGGGCCAGCGTTCCCGGCTGCGACGAGCGCGTTCCGGCGCAGCCACCGTGGGTCGTTGCGCGGGACGTACAGCCGGTCGAGCTCGTCGACGAGGACTTGTCCGTCGCGTTCGAGCCAGTCGCGAAGCGAGACCGCCGGCGTCGCGTCCTCCGAGGCCCTCGACCCCCCTCGCCGCTTCTCGATCCCGCGATTCCACGGGCAGACGTCCTGGCAGATGTCGCAGCCGTACACCATGTCGTGAAGCTCGGCGCGGTACTCCTCCGGAGTGGGCGCCGGCGCCTGGGTCCAGTACGACAGGCACTTGTTGGCGTCGAGCTCCCCAGCGGTATCGAGCGCCCCCGTCGGACATGCATCGATGCAGAGCCGGCAGGAGCCACAGTCGAGCTCGAGGGCCGGCGTCGACTCGATCTCGACGTCCGTGACGAGCGTTCCGAGCACGACCCAGGAGCCGAAGCGGCGCGTGATCGCCATCGTGTTCTTGCCGTAGAACGCCACTCCGGCGCGAACGGCGGCCTCGCGGTCGACGTGCTCGTTGGAGTCGACGAAGACGCGGTACCGGCCACCGAGTCGCCGTCCGAGCTCGTCGAGTGCGGTGCGCAGGTCCGCGTAGGAGTCCCGCCACGTGTACCGGGCCAGGCGACCCTCGCCCGGAGCGGGCTCCGGCGACGGCTCGTAGTAGCAGAGGGCCGCGGAGACGACCGTGCAGGCGCCTTCGAGCAGCCGCTCGGGATGACACGAGACCTCGGGCCTGGCCATCGTGAAGCGCATGTCCGCGAACAACCCCTCCGCTTTGCGCTCGCGGATGTGCTGCTCCGTCTCCTCGTACGCCTCGGCTGGAGCCGCCCCGACCACGTCGAGGCCGAGGTCGGCCGCGAGCCGGCTCAGCGCGGCTGCGGTCATGCGAGGATTCTGCCCGTGAAAGCCGTTCGCATCCACGAGGACGGAGGGCCGGACGTCCTCCGCTACGAGGACGTCCCCGATCCCGAGGCGGGTCCGGGCGAGGCGCTCGTCGAGCTCCGAGCCGCCGGCCTCAACCATCTCGACGTCTGGGTTCGGAAGGGACTCCCGTCGGTTCCGAAGCCGCGGATCCTCGGTGCGGACGGCGCCGGCGTGGTCGCGGCCCTGGGCGACGGCGTGACGGAAGTCGAGGTCGGCCACCGGGTCGTGATCAACCCCGGCATCGTCCACGACGGTCGCATCACCGTGATCGGCGAGCACACGGACGGCACCCACTGCGAGCTGAAGGCGGTGCCCGCGACCCAGCTCTACCCGCTCGCGGAGTCGCTGTCGTTCGAGGAGGGCGCCGCCTTCCCGCTCGTGTTCGAGACCGCGTATCGAATGCTCGTCACCAAAGCGGCGCTCCGGGAAGGGCGAGTGGGTCCTCGTCTGGGGGATCGGCGGCGGCGTCGCCCTCGCCGCGTTCGAGCTCGCGCGTGCGCTCGGAGCGCGGACGATCGTGACCTCGTCGAGCCGGGAGAAGCTCGAGCGCGCACGCGAGCTCGGGGCGGACCTCGCCGTGAGCCACTCGGAGGACGACGTCGTCGAGGCGGTTCGCGAGGCGACCGGGGGCGGCGGCGCGGAGGTCGTGGTCGAGACGGTCGGGGAGGCGACCTGGGAGCGCTCCCTCGCCGCTGCCACGCGTGGCGGTCGGATCGTCGTCTGCGGTGCGACCAGCGGTCACAGCCCCCCTGCCCGGCTCTATCGCATGTGGTGGAAGGAGCTCGTCGTCTACGGCTCGACGATGGGCATGCCGTCGGACTTCGAAGCGGCCTACGACCTCGTGCGCGGGGGTCGCGCCCGCGTGCACGTCGACAGCGTCTTTCCGCTCGCCGACGCGGCAAAGGCGCACGAGCGCCTCGAGTCCGGTGAGCAGTTCGGGAAGATCGTGCTCTCGATCCCGGGCTGAACCGCCGCGAAGAACTAGCCGAAGCCGAGGATGAACTTCGCGTCGTCCGACATGCGGTCGGGGGTCCACGGCGGGTCGAACGTCAGCTCCGCCTCCACCTCCTCGACGCCCGGAACCGACCGGGCCGCGTCGACGATTCCGTCCTGAATGAGCGGGCCGGCGGGGCAGCCCATCGAGGTCAGGCTGTAGAGGATCTTCACCTTCGGCCCGTCCACCTCGACGTCGTACATGAGCCCGAGCTCGACGATGTCCATCCCGAGCTCGGGATCCTCTACTCCGTGCAGCGCTTCGACGACGTCCTCGCGTACGACCACGAAAGTCATTCTAGGGACGAGCCTTGCCTCGCCCGCGCTACGTCGTCGCGACGAGCTGGTCGGCGCGCCGCAGGACGAGGTCCATGATGTCGCCGATCGCGCGGTCGAGTGAGTCGTTCACGATCACCGGCACGTCGTAGCGGTGGGCGCGTTCCACGAGATAGTCCTGGATCTGGCGGATCTGGGGCAGCGAGTCGAGATACTTCTCGAGCGGACGCAGCCCCTCGGTCGCGTACTCGCGAACCCAGAAATGGCTGCGGTGCAGGTTCTCGTCCTCGATCGCGACCACGCACTGCACGACGAACGCGCCCGGGAACGCGGGCGTCACCATGCCGGGAACGAGGTGCACGCCCTCGAGGACGAGCGACCAGTGTTCCGCCGCGGCTCGCTCGAGCGCGGCATTGACGCCGACGAGGACGTTCCTCGTCTGGTCGAGGAAGCCGAGGATCGCAGCGTCGCCGGACTCCTCCTCCTCAGCCCTCGTGAGCGCGAGCCTCGCCTCGAAGCTCGAGTAGTGCACTGACGGCATGAACTCCTCGGAGAAGAACGCCCGCATCGTCTGCCTGATGAAGTCGGTGGACGTGACCCTGGTGATGCCGAGCCTGTGCGCCGCCTCCGTCGCGAGCGTCGACTTCCCGGTGCCCGTCGCTCCGCCCACGAGCAGCAGCAGCGGCTCCTCGAGGCGCTGGAGCGCGTCGAGGCGCTTGAGGCGGCCCACGGTCGTCTCGGCGTCGTCGTCGCCGATGACCGCGGCGGCCAACTCGGCGAGGCGATCGAGGTCGAGCGAGAGGGCGCCCCGCTCGGCTAGATCGCGATCCGCGCGGTGGGCGATGAGGTACGCCCGCTCCGGATCGAGGCCCGTCACGACGAGCGCGCGGGCCATCAAACCCTTCGAGAAGGGGATCTCGTCGCCCAGCGGAAGCGGCGTCACATAGCGTCGCTCGCTCATACCTCTATTCGTGCCACTTCCAGGAGCTTCACGTCAAGGTCCCCCTCACCGTCAGCCGACACGACGTCGTTGGCCGCGAGCACGATAGCCGATCCACGCGCTAGCGCAAGTTCCGCGACAACATCGACCGCAGCGGCCTTCAGCTCGACGAGAAAGACTTCTGCGTCGATCCTCGCGATCTCGGCCCGAAGCAGGTCCCGGTGGGCCAGATTCCCCGAGATGTGAACGACGTCGGCGCCGTGCACGGAGCCGAGGTGCGCGGCGAGCGTCGGGTGCGCGCTTGCGGGTGCCGTGCAGAAGTACGCGACCGAGCGTCCGCTCACGTCCTCGGCCGGGCGCGGGCGAAGCACCGTCGCGACGGTCTCGACTCCGTCCCGGACGCCGGCGCACACGACGTCGCGCGTTGCCTCCCACCCCATGCCGGGCTCGGCCATCGTCACGATCGCGAGATCGGCGCGCAGTAGCCGGAAGGAGTTGAGATATCCGCCCGCGAGACTCGGGCTCTGGTGGCCGCCGACGACCACGACCGTGCGATCGGTCGCGACGGGCGGCAAGGCCGCGCCGCTGCCGTCGAAGACGACGAGGTCGGGCGCCAGCGCCTCCGCCACACGGGCACTCGCGGCGACGTTGGACGCGAAGACCGCGCCGGCGAGCCCGCCTCCGCAGCGGCGTGCGCCGACCGTCTCGACCCCGACGAGGGCCGCGGTCTCCAGGTGATCCGAGGCCGCGTGACGGCCGCCCCGCGAAAGCGCGACGAGCGCGTCCACCGTCGGCGGCACAGCGATGGTCTCGGGCTCAGCCGGGCCCCCACGCCCCATCGCGACGACGACGACCCGCCTGTCGGCGGCGAGCCGCCGGGCGAGGTGCCCCGTCACCGCCGTCTTGCCGACCCGCTTGCCCGTGCCGATGACCGCGATCGACGGCAGCGAGAACGGCTCGAGCGGCGGAGGATCGAGGCGGAAGTCGGCGCCCGTGTAGGGCAGCCCGAGCGCGAGCACGCGGCTCGCGAGCGCGAAGCGCTCGACGGGCCCGAGGACGGGCTCGTCGGAGAGATCGACCACGATCTCGGGCGCGTAGCGTGCGATCGCCGACTCGACGTCGTCGACGAGCGGGACGCCGTACTCCTCGCCCCCACGCAGCTTCTCCGTGCCCCCGATGAGCACCGCCGCGACGACCTCGTGAGGGAGCTCGGCCAGCGCGTCACGGACGACGGGCGCATAGTGCTCGCCGTCGACGATGGCGAGTGCTCTCACGTCCTCGCGGTGACCTCGTCCTCGATCGCGCCGGTGAACTTCGCGTACTCGAGCGTGTCGAGCGTGAAGGAGACGAGCTTGAGCTCGCCGTGGAACGGATGCCGGCGCCAGATGTCGACTTTCCGGTCCGTGACCTCGATGACGTTGTAACAGGGCCTCGTGTTACCCCGAAGCCGGAGAGATGAGACGGTCCCGGCGTTCACCACGAAGAGATCCTCGAGCCGCCAGACATACGGGACGTGCTTGTGGCCGGAGAGAACGAGGCGTACACCGGCCCGCTGAAGGCACTCGATCGCATCGCCGGCGTCGTAGACGACGTTCCGCTCGCGCCCCGTCCCCGGCACGGGCAGCAGGTGGTGGTGGAGCACGAAGATCTTGAAATCCGCCGGCTCCTCCGCGAACTGCTCCTCGACCCAGCGATAGCGCCCGCGGCCGATCTGGCCGTGGTCGAGGTCGGGCTCGCTGGAGTCGACGGCCACGATTGCGATGCCGCCCTTCCGGAGCACCGAGTTCCGTTCCCCGAACATCTCCTCGAAGTGCACGTACCCGACGTTTCGCGAGTCGTGGTTCCCGGGCACGACGACGATCGAGTCGCAGTTGATGCGGTCGATGTACTCGCGGGCGGTGAGGTACTCGTGCCGGAAGCCGAACGTCGTGAGGTCTCCCGAGCACACGACGACGTCCGGCGCGAGCTCGTTGATCTCGCCGATCGCGCGCTCGAGGAGGCTGACCTCGAAGTATGGGCCGCCGCAGTGGAGATCGGAGATCTGCGCAATCCGGAAGACGCCGTCCGACCCCGACATGTCCACAGTCTACGAGGCCGTGGCCGTCCGACGCTGTCGGTACCCTGGCTTGCGTGCGGGTGGAAAGTCCCGTTTTCCAGGCATATTGTGGATCTCGTCCGCCACGGTTCGCAAACCGCAGCGAGTTGGAGTGCGCGAAGATCCTCGATTACTACGGCATTCCGTGGGACTACGAGCCACGCACGTTCGTGCTCGAGCGCGACGGCGACGATCGCGTCGTGAGCGCTTTCACTCCCGACTTCTACCTCCCTGAGCAGGATCTCTTCATCGAGGTCACCGTCATGAAGCAGTCGCTCGTGACCCGCAAGAACAGGAAGCTTCGGGAGCTTCAGCGCCTGTATCCCGACGTTCGGGTCAAGCTCTTCTACCGGCGGGACATCGAGAGCCTCGCGCAGCGGTACCGACTGCGCATGGCCTCGTAGGTCGATGGCCGCTGCCGAGGCGACCTCGGGGCACGGGGCAATCGGCGGCGTCTACCTGACGCGCGCGCAGATCGCAGCACGGGTCGCGGAGCTCGGCACCGAGATCGCCCGCGACTACGAAGGCCTCGATCCGATCCTCGTCGCGCCGCTCAAGTCGAGCGTCGTGTTTCTCGCCGACCTGACGCGTGAGATTCCGATCCCGCATGAGCTCGACGTGATCGAGCTCGCCCCGTACAAGGGCGAGCGGGACGGTGGCATCCGGCTGTTGAAGGACGTCGACGCCTTGCTGACAGGCCGCCACGTGCTGATCGTCGAGGACGTCGTCGACACGGGGCTGACGCTCCACTTCCTCGTTCGCACGCTCGGATTGCGCGAGCCGGCGAGCCTGAGCGCGGTGACGCTGCTCGACCGACCGTATCGACGGCTCGTCGACGACATCCCGCTGCGCTACATCGGGTTCACGGTGCCCGACGAGCTCTTCGCGGGCTACGGCCTCGGCTTGGAGGAGCGTTGGCGCGCTTTCCCGGATCTGCACCACGTCGTTCCGATCGAGCTGCCGCGGGCAGCGACCGAGGCTGCCTAGCCCGTCTGCGAGCCCGGTCTGGCGGCGCTCTGCGTGGCCCGTTCTCAGAGGTAGAGGAGCGGATCGACCGCGGCACCGTTGACCCGCACCTCGAAGTGCAAGTGCGGGCCCGACGAGTTTCCGGTCGACCCGACGAGCGCGATCGTCTCGCCCTGCCCGACGCCCTGACCGACCGCCACGAGGATCGCGGACGCGTGGGCATAGGCCGTCGCGAGGCCGTCTCCGTGGTCGACGACGACGAGGTTCCCGTAGCCGCCGAGCCAGCCCGCGTGGATGACGGTGCCGGCCGCCGCTGCCCAGATCGGCGTCCCGGTCGGCGCGGTGATGTCGATCCCTTCGTGCATGCGGCCCCAACGGATCCCGAAGCCGCTGACGACGGTTCCGTTCACGGGCCAGATGAACCCGGAGGCTGAGGGAACGCCGCTGCCTCTCGAGCCCGCCTGAGCGTCGCGGATAGCCGCCGCGAGCGACGCGCTCTGCGCAGCGAGCGCCTCGACCTCCTCCAGGTAGTCGGCACGCGTCTCGCGTGCGTCGAAGATCGCGGAGCGCTTCAGCGTCCGCGCGGCGGCGAGCGAGTCGCGGCCCGACGCCAGCTCGTCGCGCACGTTGCGAGCTTCCGCAGTCCGCGCTTCGATGACCGCCACCGTCGCGGCCGTCACCTTGCGCGTCTTGGCGGTCGCGGCGCGCTGGGCCGCGGCCTTGTTCTTCGACCTCTCGACCTGCTTCGCGATGTTCTTGTCCTGGAGCCCGATCCGCTCCATGAACTCCAAGCTGTCCACGACCTCGCTGAAGCTCGACGCCGAGACGAGGAACGAGAGGACGTCCGGTTGCTCGCTGACGTAGATCGCCCGCACGCGCGCCTCGAGGATGCCGACGGCGCGACGATGCTCTCGCTGCAACCGCTCGAGCCGGCGCGTCTGCCGCTCGAGCCGCGCGGTCAGCTGCTCGAGCCGCTCTTGCTCCGTCGCGAGCTCCGCCTCGAGCACGGACAGGCTGGTCTCCGCCTGGGCCACCGCGTCCCGCGCCGCACGCAGCTCGGTCACGACCTCGGACAGCTGCGACGTCAGGACGCCCTCTCGCTCCTTGGCCGCCGCGATCTCGGCCTGGAGCGCCGCGATGCGCGCATCGACGCGCGCCTTCTCGGACGATGGAAGCTCCTGGCCCGCCGCCGCTGCCGCGAGCGCAAGCGCGAAGGCGAGCGCGAGGCAAGCCACGACGGAGTGTCGCCGTCGCATGGTCATGAGATTCGCTCGCGCGCCGGACGTCCCTCCCCCATCGGCACCGGATCGGGTGGGGTCGATCCCTCGCGTTCGAGGGCCTGGAGGGCGCTCGCGGCCTCGCGTCGCAGCGGCCCGACGAGCGCTCGATAGTCGTCGTCGGACACCGTTCCGGTCCGATGGTCGAACTCGAGCTCTCTGAGCGAGGAGAGCGCCCGGTCGCGCGCCTCCAGGACCTCGAGGCGGCGCCGCTCGGGCTCGTCGAGCTCGTCGAGATCGTCCGACACGGGCTCGGGCTCGCGGAGGAAGGGCAGCGCGACTACGACGACACAGCCGACTGCGAGCACCGCGGCGAGCACGAGCGCCAAAGTCAACGTGCTGCCGGGAGCCCGATCTCGCGCGTTCGCTCGGCCAGGCGCCGCTGCTCGCGGGCGTCCGGCCAGAGCGTGATGAGCGAGCCGAGGAGGAACACGAGCCCCGCGATCCAGATGAGGTTGACGAGCGGCTTCACGAACACGCGGAAGTACACATTGCCGCCGGGATCGATCTGCTCGGCGATGACGAAGAGGTCCTCCCCTGTGAGCGGATCGCTGCGGATGCCGACCTCGTTCGAGACCTGATCCTCGATCGTGTACGCGTTCTTGCCCACCTCGAGCGTGCCGAGATCGCGGTCGCCGCGCCGCACGTCCAGGATCGCCCTGACCTCGGTTGCGTTCGCCGTCTGGCGCTCGTCGAGCGAGCTGTAGACGAGGGTGTAGTCTGCGATTTCCATCGACTGACCCTGGCTGAGCCTTGCCTCGGCGACCGAGTCGAAAGCGCTCGAGCCGGCGACTCCGACCGCGAGGAGCACGATCGAGGCGTGGACGACGTAGCCGCCGTAGCGACGGCGGTTGCGGGCGATCAGGGAGGAGAACGCACCGGGCCACGAAGTGGCTCCGAGCGCTTTCCGCGCGCGCGTCCCGCGCGCGAACTCGAGCACGATGGTCGCCGCGACGAAGGACGAGAACGTGTACGCGACGAGCCCGGGGACCGAACTCCCCGCACCGAGTATGAGCAGGACGACCCCGGTGACCAGCGCGACCGCCGTGGGCCAGCGGAACGTCGTCAGGAGGCTCGCGAGCGAAGCCCGCCGCCAGGCGACGAGCGGCCCGATCCCCATGAGCAGGAGCAGCGGGAGCCCGAACGCGCGCAGGAAGAAGTCGTAGTACTCGCGCCCGAGCACGACCGCCTCGCCGCGCACGGCCTCGGACAGGATCGGGTACACGACGCCCCAGAGGATCGTGAGGCACAGCGCGAGCAGGAGGAGGTTGTTGTAGAGGAAGGCCGCCTCGCGGGAGATCGGCGACTCGAGCTTCGTCGTCGAGCGAAGCAGCGGCAGCCTCCAGAAGACGAGCGCCAGCGAGATCGTCACCACGACGGCGATGAACGCCAGGAACCACGGCCCGATGGAGCTCTGCGTGAACGAGTGGATCGAGTTGACGACGCCCGAGCGCGTCAGGAACGTGCCGAAGAGCGACAGCGAGAACGCGAGGATCACGAGCAGGACGTTCCAGACCCGGAGCATCCCGCGCTTCTCCTGGATCATCACCGAGTGCAGGAACGCCGTCGCCGCGAGCCACGGCATGAGCGCGGCGTTCTCGACCGGGTCCCAGGCGTAGTACCCGCCCCAGCCCACCTCGACGTACGCCCAGTGCGCTCCGAGAAGCTGGCCGATCCCGAGCGCCGTCCAGGCGAAGAGCGTGAAGCGGCGAGTTGCGACGAGCCAGCGCTCGTCGGCCCGGCCGGAGAGGAGCGCGCCGATCGCGAACGCGAACGGCACGGTCAGCCCGACGTAGCCGAGATACAGGAGCGGCGGGTGCGCGAGCATGTATGGGTTCTGGAGGCTCGGCGTCATCCCCGCCCCGTCGGGCGGGGCCACTTGCGTCGCGAACGGGCTCGCGACCGCGACGACGAGAAACGAGAAGAAGGTCGCGACCGCGGCGAACACCGGCACGACCCAGACCACGAGGTCGCGCGCCCAGCTCCGGTTCAGCCGGACCGCGACGGCGCCGAAGCCGGTGAGCACGAGGAGCCACAGGAGGAGCGAGCCTTCCTGCCCGCCCCAGAACGCGGAGATCGTGTACGCGGTCGGCAGCGCCTCACTCGTCGTGCGGGCGACGTACGTGAACGAGAAGTCGTTCCGGAGCAGCGCCGAGAGGAGAACTGCGGCGGCGACGAGCGTCGAGGCGAACGCCGCCACGAGCGCGTTCTGGGCCGAAAGCGCCAGCCGCCGGCGACCGAGCCGGGCCGCAGCAGCCCCGGCGACGAGCGCGTACACCGAGAGGCCGAGAGTGACGAGGAGAGCGGCGCGACCGAGCTCGGCCATCGTGAATACCTAGGAGGCTTCGCCGCGCGTCTTGGCCACGTACTTCGACGGGCACTTCGTGATCATCGAGCCCGGCTCGGCGACGAAGGTTCCCTTCCGGAGCGTCCCGTCGACCACGATGTGCCGCCCGACCTTGAAGAGATCCGGGACGGAGCCCGTGTACCGCACCGGGACCGCGCTCGACGCGTCGCCGCCGACGTCCCGGAGCTTGAAGTGCAGCCCGCTCGCGTGCGCGTCCCCGCTCACCGGGCCGACCACGGCGCCGGCGAGCTGGATCTCGCCCGTGCGCCCGGCGAGCTGACTCGGCTCGACGGACGGGTTGCCGCCGCCCGCGATCGAGGTGTAGAGGAGGAACACCGCGAGCACGGAGGCCACGAGAAGCGCGATCACGAGACGCGCGGGGCTCGCCTTTCTCGCCACGCCCGAGAGTCTAGCCCTGCGAGCCGAAAAGGCCCGGCTGAGCGGGAGTTATCCCCGGTTACCCGGCCCGATCAGGCTGCCCAGCTCTAAGCAGCATCGCGCTCGGCGTAGGAGCGCTCGGGCAGGCGGTATCCGTGCTCGATGCAGAGCGAGCCCGGCGACTCCTCGGTCAGCGCGTCGCAGTAGCCCTTGCCGTACGCCGCGCGGATGAAGGCCGCGACGACCTCGAGGTTCCACTCCGAGACGTCGGCCGCCTCGCGCCAGAGATCGGTCAGGCGCAGGTCGATGTCGAGCTCGAGCAGATCGATGCGAGAAGGCTCCATGGACATGCTCGCGAGCGTACGCAAGCGGTCGGACGGAGCTAGGAGCTAGGCCTCCTCTGCACGTACGGTGAAAGCCAGCGTCCAGAACTCCTGCGACTTGCCGTCGATCGTGAGCCGCCACTCGTAGCGGCCCGGCTCGAGCGGCAGCGGCGTCGAGTTGACGGCCACCGGGAAGTCGAGCGGCGTCCCCGGCTTCAGTCCCGGAGGCCGGCCGACCTCGAACTCGCCGCCGAACGCGACCGACTGCTCGTCTTCCTCGGTCTCGAGCACGACCTCGGCGCCGTCGGCGTCGAGGAGCTCGACCGTGAAGGTGTGCCGCGTGTTCGCCTGGTCCCAGGGCACCTGGATCAGGAGCCCGATGCCGAAGGCCGACGGCTCGGGCCCCGTCTGCGACCAGCCGCCGCCGACGATCGTGAGCTTGCCGTCCGAGACGACGGCGTAGTCGGCGAGGATCATCGTCGCCTTCACTCCGGGAGCCAATCACATCGCGCTCTACGATGGCTGCGTGTCGTCCCGGATCCGCGTCGGCCCGGCGAGGCTCCCGTCCCGGGAGTCGCCCGAGGAGGCTGTCGAGCTCGTCCTCGAGCGCGGCTACTCGGCCTGTGAGATCGACTTCGAGAGCGGGTTCTGGATGGACTACCCGTTCGCCGAGCGGCTCGGCGAGGTCGCGCAGGAGAAGGACGTCGCACTCTCGGTGCACGCGCCGCTCTTCGGGTTCATGGGCCACGTCGAGGCGAGCGGCCGCAAGTTCTCGTCAGCGGTCGGCGCCCTCGACCGGAGCGCGGGGATCGCGGCCGCGAGCGGCGCCGAGGTCGTGGTCTTCCACCCCGGCTTCCTGCTCGAGCGCTCGCGGGAGGATGCGCTCGACGCGGTCGTCGAGCAGCTCGGGACGCTCCGCGAGCGCCTCGAGTCGAAGGACCGTGCCGTGCCCTTCGGCGTCGAGGTCATGGGCCGCGTGCGCGACCTCGGGTCACTCGACGACGTACTCGAGATCTCGCGCCGCACCGGGTGGGTGCGCCCGGTCCTCGATTTCGCGCACATGCACGCGACGAGCGACGGCGCCTTCGTCGAGGCAGAGCCGTTCGCGCACGCGCTCGCCGGCGCGGACGAGATCCTCGAGCCGGGCGCCCCGTTCCACATCCACTTCTCCGACATCGCGTTCGCGAACCGGAACGAGACGAAGCACCTGCCCTACGGCGAGGGAACGCTGCGCGCGGACCCGCTCGCCGAGGCACTCACGCGGTTCGAGCGTCCCGCAACGGTGATCTCGGAGTCACCGGACGACGCGTCGAGTCAGGCGATCCGCGCGGTGCTCGAGGGCGGAGGCGAGAGCTCGGCGAGCCGCACCTCGTAGGCGACCGCTTCGTTCGAGCGCCCGCGGTCGCGGAGGAACTGCACGAACCGCTCGAGCGGCTCGATCTCGAGCACCCGGTACTCGCTCTCGCGGGCGAGCGAGACCGCCGACCGGTAGCACTCCTCAGCCTCGCGATCCCGATCCTGACTTGCGCGGACGGCGGCGAGAGCCATCGCGACGGCGACGAGAACGGGCACGTCTTCGGCACCGGCGTTCGTCTGCGCCTCGAGCGCCAGGCGCTCGGCCTCGTCGACCTTGCCCACGCCGGCGAGGACCTCCGCCAGAGAGGCCTGCAGGTCCGGGAGCAGGCCGCGGTCGCCGCGCGCAGTGGTCATGCGAAGCGCCTCACGCAGGAGCTTCTCCGCCCGCTTGTCGTCGCCGCGCTTGCGGGCGATCCACGCGAGCTTGTCGAGCGCCGCGGCGATGGCGGGCTCGACGCCGAGCTCACTCGAGGTCGTCCGCACCTCCTCGAGCAGCGTTTCGGCCGCGTCCAGCTCACCGCGCACGATCAGGAACCATGCGTACGCGAGGGTGGCACCGACGCGCGCCCGCACGCTGCCGCTCTCCCCGGCGAGCTCGAGCGCGCGCGTGAGCAGCAACTCGGCCTCGTCGAGCTCGAGCCTGGCGATGTGGATCTGGGCGAGCGCTTGCGCCGCGATCGTCTGGAGGTCCTTGCGCTTCGCGTCCAGCCCGATCGCGTACGCCTTCTCCATGTAGCGCACGAAGTCGTCCAGCTCGGTCATCCACGCGGCGATCGTGGCCCTGACGGCGAGGGCGTCGAAGTGCGCGACGGGGTCGTCCTGGCCGACGAGCAGCTCGAGCGCCTCGTCGACGAGCGGCCGCGCGTTGCCGGGGTCGCCGTTGCGCTTGAGCATCGCCTCGCCGAGCCCTGTCAGCGCGAGCGCCTCGATCACCGGCTCCCCCTGCTCGCGCGCCAGGTCGCGCACCTTCACCATCTCCACCTGGACGGCGGCCCAGTCCTGGAGCCTCCAGGCGGCTCGGGCGGCGACGTAGCGGGTGCCGAGAGTCGGTCGGAGCTCGACGGCGCGAAGCCCGAGCTTGCGTGCGGTCACGTAGGACTCGCGGGCGATCGCGCGCTTCGCCGCCTTGACGAGCGCCGCCCCGGCTTCCTGCGCGAGCGCCTCGGGCGGTGAGCCCTCGAGCTCGACGAGGAGCTCGACCGCCTGGTCGAGGTGGTAGGCGCGGATCTCGACCAGCTCCTCACCGGTCTTCTCGGCGAGCCACTCGGCGAAGCGCGCGTGATGCTGGGCGCGGGCGTTCTTCGCGAGGCCCGTGTACGCGACCTCGCGGATGAGCAGGTGCTTGAAGCGGTAGGCAGGCTCGCCGGAGATCGACGAGCGGGGCTCGCGGAGCAGGAACTCGCGCTGCAGCAGATCGTCGAGGAGCGCGTCGACGTCCTCGAGGTCCGGCGAGAGGTGCTCGATCGACCCCTTCCAGAACACCCGACCGACCACGGACGCGCGCTGCAGCAGCGCCTTCCCCGCTTGCGGCAGGTGGTCGATGCGGGCGGCGATGAGAGCCTGGAGCGTGTCCGGGATCCGCTCCACCCCGCCGTACCCCGATCCACCTTCGACGAGCATGCGGATCGTCTCCTCGACGAAGAGCGGATTGCCTTCCGTGCGTTCGAGGAGGCCGGTCGGCAGCGCCGGCGGAAGCTCGCCCGAAGAGCCGGCAAGCTGCGCGAGGAGCTTCTCGACGAGGAGCTCGCTCTCCTCCTCGGACAGCGGCTCGAGCTCGATCGCCGTCGAGCGGACGCGCCCACCGCCCCAGCCCGGACGGCTGTCCAGGAGCTCGGGGCGAGCCAGGCAGAGGATGAGAAGCGGCGCCCGCACCCAGTCCGCGAGGTGCTCGATGAGCTCGAGCAGCGGTGCCTCGGCCCAGTGGATGTCCTCGAAGAACAGGACCATCGGCTGCACGTCGCCGAGGTTCTGGATGAGCTCGCGCGCGGCCCACGAGATCTCCTGCGGGCTGCGCTCGCCCTCGAGCGCCTCGAGCATCCCGGAAGCGAGGCCGAGCACGTCGGCGATCGCCTCCTCCTCGCAGCACTCCCGGAGCTTCTCGAAGGCCTCTTCGAGCGGGTCGTCGTCCGAGATGCCTGCTGCGGCCTTGATCATCTCCGCGAACGGCCAGTACGTGACACTCTCGCCGTACGGCAGGCAGCGGCCCGAAAGGACGCTCGCCCGTTCCAGGCCGTCGACGAACTCCCGCGCGAGGCGGCTCTTGCCGACGCCCGGCTCGCCGAAGATCGTGAACAGGTGGGCGCGGCCATCGCGAACCGTGCGCGCAAACGTGTTCGAGAGCAGATCGAGCTCCGTCTCGCGCCCGACGAGCGGCGCCCGCGGGCCATGCGGGCGCGCGGGGCCGTCGAGTGCTCCCATCACGCGCCATGCGCGGAGCGCTCCGTTCATGCCCTTGAGCTCGAGCGGGCCTGCATCCTCGACGATGAGGCTCGGTCCCGCGAGCCGGTGCACCGTGGGCCCGACGAGGATCTCGCCCGGGCGGGCGACCTGCTGCAGCCGAGCCGCCAGGTTGACCGCCTCGCCGGTGACGAACGTCGACTCGGCGTCCTCGACGACGAGCTCGCCCGCCTCGATGCCGATGCGCGCTTCGAGCCCGAGCGCGACCACGGCCTCGCGCATCGCGAGGGCCGCCCGCGTCGCCCGCTGCGCGTCGTCCTCGTGCGCCTGGGGAACGCCGAACGCGGCCAGAACGGCGTCGCCGGCGAACTTCTCGACGATGCCGCCGTGCACCGTGACGCAGTGGGAGACCGTCTCGAAGAACTCGTTGACGCGGCGCCGCACGACCTCGGGGTCGGCCCCCGTGACCATGCTCGTCGAGTTGACGATGTCCACGAACAGGACTGTCGCGAGCTTTCGCTCCATGCCTGAAGTGTATGAACGCGGGCAGGGGTTGCGGCAGTCCCCAGTCATAGAATCGCGGCGTGATGCTGGATCCCGCTGTCTTCAAGGCCTACGACATCCGCGGGCTCTACGGCTCGGAGCTCGACGAGGAGGGCGCGTACCGGGTCGGGCGAGCGTACGCGGAGCACTTCGAGCCGCGCTCGATCGCCGTCGGGCGCGACATGCGTCTCTCCTCGCCTGCGATGGCCACGGCGGTGATCGAGGGCGCAGCGGACGGGGGTGTCGACGTCCTCGACATCGGCCTCGTCGGGACGGAGATGGTGTACCACGCGGTCGGCGAGCTCTCGCTCGACGGCGGCATCTGCATCACCGCTTCGCACAACCCGGCCGAGTACACGGGCATGAAGATCGTGCGGCGGGGCGCGCTCCCGGTCGGCGGCGACTCCGGACTGCTCGACATCCGCGCGCGCGCAGAGGCGGAGTTCGGCGCCGTCGTCCGGCGCGGATCCGTCCGCGAGGAGGACGTGTGGCCGGGGTTCGTCGAGAAGGTGCTCTCGTTCGTCGAGGTGAATGCGATCGGCCCGCTGCGCGTGGTCGTCGACGCCGCGAACGGCATGGGAGGCGTGATGCTCCCTCCCGTCCTCGAGCGGGTTCCGCAGCTGGACGTCGTCCGCTGCTTCTTCGAGCCGGACGGGACCTTCCCGAACCACGAGCCGAACCCGCTGCTACCGGAGAACCGCGAGTTCATCGTGCGCAAGACACTCGAAGAGCGCGCGGACCTCGGAGTCGCGTTCGACGGCGATGCCGACCGCTGCTTCTTCGTCGACGACACCGGCGAGTTCGTGCCCGGAGACTTCGTCACCGCGCTCCTCGCCGAGGCGATCCTCGAGAAGGAGCGCGGCGGGAAGGTGATCTACGACGTGCGGGCGAGCCGTGCGGTGCCGGAGACGATCGAGCGCGCCGGGCGGCGAACCGCTCGTCAACCGTGTCGGCCACGCGTTCATCAAGCAGCGGATGCGGAAGGAGGACGCCGTGTTCGGCGGCGAGGTCTCGGCGCACTACTACTTCCGCGACTTCTCCCAGGCCGACTCGGGCGTCGTGCCGTTCCTGCTCGTGCTCGAGCTGCTCTCGCGGAAGAGCGCTCGGCTCTCGGAGCTCCTCGAGCCGTACCGGAGCCGCTTCTTCCTCACCGGCGAGATCAACACGCCGGTCGCAGACGTGCCGTTGAAGCTCCAGGAGCTGAAGGAGCGGTACGCCGCCGAAGGTGGACGGGTCTCGCACCTCGACGGGGTCTCGGTCGACTTCGACGACTGGCACTTCAACGTTCGCCCCTCGAACACGGAGCCGCTGTTGCGGCTGAACCTCGAAGCGCTCTCTCCCGAGCTCATGGAGGAGAAGCGAGACGAGGTGCTCGCAGCTGATCCGCTCATGAGCGACGCCCTCGAGCTCGGCCGCGTCACGAACCGCCGGCCGCCGTTCAAGTACTCGGCGCTCGCGCGGGTCTGGTTCTCGGACACCGATGCGCAGGGCATCGTCTACTACGGCCGCTACCTCCCCTACTTCGACCACGCGCGCACCGAGTACCACCGCCACCTGTCGAACGCGCCGTTCACGCAGGCCGGCGGCGATCTCGTCATGCGCGCCCTCCGCGTCGAGTACCACGCCCCTGCGCGCTTCGACGACCTGATCGAGGCATTCGTCCGCGTCAGGCGGATCGGGACGACGAGCATGACCTACGAGTGCGCCGCGTACCGCCTGGCCGACGACGCGCTCATGGTGACGGCGGAGCTCACGGTCGTCCTCGTCGATCTCGAGGCGCGGAGGCCGATGCCGATCCCCGACGCGATTCGCGAGACCGTGCGCGCGTTCGAGGGAGCCGACCTCGAGGAGTGAGCACCGAGGCACTCGAGGCGGTCGCCCGCATCCTCGAGCAGGGCGGCGAGGCGGACGACGTCCTGCGGGCAGTCGTCGCCGCGCTCGCGGACGAGCGCGGGGTCGCTTGGGCTGCGGTCGCGTTCCTGGAGGAGGGCCGGCTCGTCGTCGGTCCGCAGGCCGGCGTTCCCGACGAGTCCAGCCGCCGGAGAGTGCAGGTGACCTACGAGGGCGCCGCCGTCGGCGAGCTCTGGGTGGACGGCGAGGTGAATCAAGAGCTTCTCGAGCGCGTGAGCGCCCTGATCGCAAGCCATGTCCTCGTGGGCTGGGACACCGGCGGCGAAGGCTGGGAGCCGTAACCCGTCGATCAGCCGCTCAGCGGACCGACAGGCGACTTCACACCCCGAACCGGCCCGAGTCGGCTCCCCATGAAGGGGTCTGCTTCCGCGCGACCAGAATCCGCGGTAGCGGATTCTGGTCTGTGCAAAGAGAGGCGAAGGCCGCTGCCGCGGGCCCGCCCCCGCGGGGGCGGGCCGCACGGCCCCCTTCCCCTCTCCCCACTCTCATTTGTGGTGACACGAACGAGGGATGCAATCCCTCGTTCGAGGTACCCCACCCAAACGAGGCACGCTCCCTCGGTCGAGGGGAGCTCGATCCGGCCGCCAAGTGATGGCGCGAGGCCGGCCGCACATGCGGCCGGCCTCGCATAGCCGGCTAGGCCCGAGGGCCTCGATCGCGGAAGTCGCGCGGCTCGATCCCGCCGGGGAGGAAGCCGTGGAAGCCGAAGCCGAACGGCGGTCCAGCCCACTCGCCGTTGACCAGGTCCGTCATCCGCTCCTCGAGCTCCTCCTTCAGGTCGTCCGCGCGCTCTTCGGTCAGACGGCCGCTCTCGACTGCGTCGTCGATCTTCTCCTCGGCCGCCGCGGCCATCGCGTCGACGAGCCCTGCTGACAGTCCTGCCCTCGTCCTCGGCGATCTCCGCGAGTGTGTCACCGTCGCGGAGCCGCTCGCGGAGCTCCTCTTCGGTCAGGTCGAGGTACGTCGCCGCGGCGTCGAGCCCGCCGAAGACGCCCGGATGTGCGAATGGCCGGAAGTCGCGGAAAGGCGGGCGATTGAAGGACGGCCAGCGATCGAATCCGGCGCGTTCGTCGACTGCATGGCGCTCTTCGTCGTCCGAGAGCGCCCGCGAGGCCGCGATCGCACCCGCCGCGCCGACGGCCATCGCAAGCACGAGCGCGCCAACGGCACCGGCGACGACCTTCCTGTCCATGGACGCAGCGAACCAGCGTTCGCTGAGAACCACATGAATGCCGGCTAAGAACCGGCTAAATCGGCTACGAGCCGGCTAGGAAGGCGTGCCCGCCGGCTCGCGAGGCACGGTTGCGCCAACCGTGACCAGCGACTGCGTGCGGCCGAAGCTCAGGATCATGCGTGTTCCGCCTCCGTCGGCCTGCTCGGCGACGACCTCGCCGCCGTTCGCCTCGGCGACCTGCCGGACAATGGCGAGCCCGAGCCCGGAGCCCGGCATCCCGCGCGCGGACCGCGCGCGGTAGAAGCGGTCGAAGACGTACGGGATGTCCTCGTCCGCGATGCCCGGCCCGTAGTCGCGAACCTCCACACGGCCCTCTCGGACGTCGAGCTCGACCTCGGCGCCGGAAGGGCTCCACTTCGCAGCGTTGTCGAGGAGGTTGCCGATCGCGCGCTCGATCGTCGCCGGCACCCCGTGGACGAAGGTCTCGTCGAGATTCGCGCGGAACACGACTCCGGGATGGTTGCGGCGCATCCGCTCCAGCACCTGCGCCGCGAGCAGGTCGAGGCGGATCTCCTCCGGCTCGGCCCGCTGCTGCTCGGTACGCGCGAGCTCGATCAGCTCCGCGATGAGCGTCGTCATCTCTTCCAGCTGCTCGACCACGTCCGAAAGCAGTCGCTCGCGCTCTTCCTCGGGCAGAGCGTGGTCGCCCGCGAGGACCTCGATGTTCGTACGGAGGCTCGTCAGCGGCGTCCGGAGCTCGTGCGAGGCGTCGGCAACGAGCTGACGCTGCGCGCGCGCGGACTCCTCGAGCGCCGCGAGCATCGTGTTGAAGCTCGTCGCCAGGCGGCTCAGCTCGTCGCGCCCCTGGACCTCGATCCGCTGCGAGAGGTCGCCGGTCGCGGTGACGGTCTCCGCGGTCTGCGTGAGGCGCCGCATGGGGCCGAGGGCGGTCCGGGCCACCACGAGCCCGAACGCCGCGGCCATGCCGATGCCGGTGAGCGCGATGACGATCAGAACGATCCGGATACGTGCGAGCGCCGAGTTCACCTCGGTCAGCGGCCGTGCGACCTGCACGGCGTAGCCGGGCCCGTAGGCGAACGCCAGCACACGCAGCTCCGCTCCACCGACCTCGGTGTCCGAGTAGATGCCCTCGCCAGGCAGGCTCCTGCCGGTGAGCGCGAGGACCTGGTCGGAGACTGGCAGCTCCAAGTCGTGGAAAGGCTGGCGGAGCGTGGATCCGTCGGAGCGGACGAGCTGGATGAGCGTGTTCGGCTCGCCGAAGTCCGGCCGGATGGAGAGAAAGGAGTCGCCACTCTTCGACGGGATCGCGTGCAGCGGCGTACGGGAGATCTCCTGCGCCTTCTGCTCGAGGGTCTTGTCGATCTGAGCAAGGAGCTCGCTACGCACGAAGAAGAAGACGAGGATCGCGGCGAGCACGATCGCGAGGGCGACAGCTCCGGCGGCGGCTATCGCGATTCGCGCGCGGAAGCTCAGCGTGCTCAGAACGCTCATCTCTCGCGGAGGGCGTAGCCGACGCCGCGAACCGTGTGGATGAGCCGGGTCTTCCCGCCGGCTTCGGTCTTGCGCCGGAGGTAGCCGATGTAGACGTCGAGCGAGTTCGACGACGGGCCGAAGTCGTAGCCCCAGACCCGCTCGAAGATGATCGAGCGCGTGAGGACCTGCCGCGGGTTGCGGAGGAAGAGCTCGAGGAGCGAGAACTCCGTGCGCGTCAGGTCGATCTCGTCTCCCCCGCGGTGGACCTCACGGGTTCCGGGTTCGAGCTGGAGATCGCCGAAGCGCAAGACGTCGGTCGAGTCGCCTGCCCCATCGTCGCCGTCGTCGCTTCCGACCCGCCGCAGCAGCGCACGCAGGCGCGCGAGGAGCTCGGCGAGTGCGAACGGCTTCGGGAGGTAGTCGTCCGCGCCCGCGTCGAGGCCGGCGACCCGGCTGTCGATCTCCGCGCGCGCGGTCAGCATCAGCACGGGTACCGGCTTGCCGGACGCTCGGAGCCGCCTGCACACCTCCAGCCCGTCGGCGCCCGGCATCAACACGTCGAGGATGACCGCGTCCGGGGACGGCTCGAGCTCGAGCCTCCGCAGCGCCTCCTCGCCGTCCTCCGCGAGCTCGACCTGGTATCCCTCCAGCTCGAGAGCACGGCGCAGCGAGTCGCGCACGGCGCGTTCGTCGTCGACGACCAGGATGTCCATCGCCGAATTGTGCGTGTTCGTACCCAGCGCCGCGAGCGAGTCTTAGCGACTTCTTAGGAGCGTCTCAGCGACTATTCAACGAGCGCAGGTGTCATCGAGCGAGACCCAGGGAAAGGACACGAAGCGTGACACCGAACTCCAATCGAACTCCCCTCGTCGTCGCCAGCCTCGTGGCCGCGCTCGGCCTCGGCCTCGGCGCAGGCGCCGCATCCTACGCCGTGCTCGACGACGAGCCCACCGAAGTACGCCAGGTGACGGTCACCGACTCCGAGCCCACGGCCGCGGCCGACAACCTCTCCGTCGCGACCATCTACGAGCGCTCGCACGAAGGCGTCGTCGAGATCACGGCATCGGGCGGCAGCGGCGGCCAGTCCGCGCAGGGCTCCGGCTTCGTCTACGACAAGGACGGCCACGTCATCACGAACCAGCACGTGGTCGCCGGCGCCTCCAGGATCACCATCCGCTTCTCCGACGGCTCCACGCATCCGGCGACGCTGGTCGGCACCGATCGCTCGACCGACCTCGCAGTCGTGAAGGTCGACGCCCCCGCATCCCTGCTCGAGCCCTTGCGGCTCGGCGATTCGGGCGCGCTCCGCGAGGGCGACCCGGTCGTCGCGTTCGGAAGCCCGTTCGGGCTCGAGGGCACGGTCACGAGCGGGATCGTGAGCGCGCTGCACCGCCAGATGACGGCGCCCAACAACTTCACGATCACGGACACGATCCAGACCGACGCGGCCATCAACCACGGGAACTCGGGCGGTCCGCTGCTCGACGGCAGCGGGCGCGTGGTCGGCGTGAACGCCCAGATCGAGAGCGAATCGGGCGGCTCGGACGGCGTCGGCTTCGCCATTCCCTCCAACACCGTGCGCTCGATCGTGGCGCAGCTCGTCGACACCGGCGAGGCCGAGCACGCGTACCTCGGCGTGACCCTCATCACGGTCGAGGGCGGTGTGGCCGTCAGCGAGGTCGTCGACGGGACGCCGGCAGACGAGGCCGGGCTCGAGCAGGCCACTGGGACGAAGATCGTCAACGGCGTCGAGGTCCCGACCGGTGGCGACGTCATCGTCGAGTTCGAAGGCCAGGAGGTCACGACCTCGGCGGAGCTCCAGAGCGCAGTCGACTCGAAGCGCCCCGGAGACACCGTCACGATCACCGTGCTTCGCGACGGCGAGGCCAGGGAGATCGAGGTGACGCTCGACACCCGACCCGAGCAGGTGCGGTAGATACAGTCGCCATGATGGCGGACGGCTGGCAGAGCGTCCGGCTCGACGAGATCGAGCCGATTCCGGTGGTGGGCGAGACGCTCCTCTGGCGTCCGCTGCGCAGGACCCTCGACGTCGGCGCGTTCGGGATCAACTCGTACATTGCGCCGAACGCCGGCGACGACGTCGTCGAGGAGCACACCGAGAGGATGTACGGGCACGAGGAGCTCTACCTCGTCCTCTCGGGCCGCGCGACGTTCACGCTGGACGGCGAGACGCTCGACGCCCCCGCCGGGACCGCGGTGTTCATCCGCGACCCGGCGGTGAAGCGCCATGCACGTGCGGAGGAGCCGCAGACGTCCGTGCTGGCCGTCGGCGGCCCTCGCGGGGAGGCGTATCGACCGGCTCCGTGGGAGCACTCGTTCGCGGCGGAGAAGCACCGCGCGTCGGGCGAGTACGAGGCGATGGTCGCCGAGATCGCCGCCGGCCTCGAGGAGAATCCGGACAACCCGTCGCTGCTGTACGACCTCGGCTGCGCCGAGGCGCTCGCGGGACGCCTCGACGACGCCCTCGCGCACGTGGCGCGCGCGCTCGAGCTGAAGCCCGAGTGGGACGATCACGCGCGTAAGGACTCGGATCTCGACGAGGTCCGCGAGCTCCCCGGCTGGCCGCTCGACTGACGGACCTCCAGCCGCGGCCCCGCCCGTAGGAGCCGTATGAGGGCGTGGACGTCTCTCCTCGCTGCGTGCGCGGCGCTGCTCGTCCTCGCGGCCTGCGGTGTGCGGTAAGCAGCCCGAGCGCGACGCCGGAGCCCTCGACGATCTCCCACCCGGCTGGACGACGCTGCCCGAGCCGCCCGAGGTGCGCCACGGTGCGGAAACGGCCTGGACGGGGGAGGCCGCCCTCGTCTGGGGCGGCTTCGAGTTCGTCGGACTCCGGCGACGAGGTTGCACGCTCGGATGGGCTCGTGTTCGACGGCGTCGCCCGCGACTGGCAGCGGATGGCCGACTCACCACTCGGGCCACGGGTGCATCCGGCGTCGGCCTGGTCCGGTCGCGAGCTCTTGATCTGGGGAGGAACGGACGTGCGGTACGAACGCTTCTTCGCCGACGGCGCCGCCTACGACCCGAGCACGGACTCGTGGCGGGAGCTTCCGCGTGCTCCCATCGGCGCACGCGCGCCGCTCGCCGTGTGGACCGGCGACGAGCTGCTCGTGTGGGGGACGGCCGTCCGCGTCGATCCTCGTCCCCGCGACGGCGCCGCCTACGACCCGGCGAGGGAACGAGTGGCGGACGATCGCCGAGGCTCCGATCGAGCTCACCGATGCGACCGCGGTCTGGACGGGTCGCGAGCTGATCGTGTTCGGTGCCGCGCTGCACGGCGGCAACCTCCCCGAGACGCCGACCGCGATCGGGGCGGCGCTACGACCCCGAGACGGACAGCTGGCGACGAGCTGCCCGACTCCTCACTCTCGCCGCAGGCGTCGACCGCAGCGTGGGTCGGCCAGGAGCTGGTCGCGTGGGACTATGCGAGCGGTACCGCGACCTACAGACCGCAGAGCGACGAGTGGCGCGCACTCCCGGACGTCCCGCTCGACAGCGGCGAATGCATTCCAGAGAGCATCACTGTCGGCGAGGGGGTCCTGGGCGAGTACTGCGGCCTGCTTGCCTGGTACGACCCGGCGAAGCGGCGCTGGTCGGACATCGCCGGCACCAGATACGCCGGCTGGAGCTTCGAGCTCGTCGCCGCCGACCCCGTCGCGCTGCTGCTCGGCCGGGATGCCGAGACCGGCCGGAAGCGGATGCTCGCGTACCGGCCCGGCTAGCTCGGCGTCACGCGGTACGCGTCGAACACGGCGTCGAGGTTTCGCAGCGCGGTCAGGAGCGAGCGCAGCTCCTTCACCTCGCCGACCTCGGCCGTGTACCAGTTGCGGGCCATCCCGTCCTCGACGACGCCGCCGTAGGAGACGATGTTCGCGCCGTGCTCGGCGAACGTGCGGGCGACGTCCTCGAGCAGCCGCGCGCGATCCCATGCGTCGACCGAGATCTGGACGAGGAAACCGGCGGACGCGCCTCCCTCCCACTCGACGGGCGTGAACCGCTCGGGCTGGCGCTGGAGCGCCTTGACGTTCGGGCAGTCGTCGCGATGGACGGTGATGCCGCGACCGAGCGAGATGTACCCGACGACCGGGTCGCCGGGAACCGGCGTGCAGCACTTCGCTAGCCGGACGAGGACGTCTTCGACACCGGGCACCGTGATTCCGAGCTTGTTGCTCGAGATCGCGGTCTTGGCCCTCGCCGGCTTCGTCGTGAGCGGCGACTCGACGGCGACCTCGTCGGTCTTGAGCCGCTGGATGACCTTGTTGACGATCTGTCCCGGCTGGAGCTTCCCCGCGCCGAGCGCGACGTAGAAGTCCTCGGCCTTCTTGAAGCCGGTCTCGCGGATCACCTGCGCGAGGACTGGCGAGCCCTGGAGCTTGCGGTACGGGAGCTTCTGCGCCTTCAGCGCCTGGTCGAGCAGCTCGCGGCCCTTCGCCTCGGTCTCGCCGCGCGTCTCGCGCTGGAACCACTGGCGGATCTTGTTTCGCGCACGCGAGGAGCGCGCGAGCTTGAGCCAGTCGCGCGACGGCCCGCGGCCGGACTTCGAGGTCAGGATCTCCACGAACTCGCCGTTCTTCAGGCGGTAGTGGAGCGGAACGATGCGCCCGTTCACCTTGGCCCCGACCGTCCGGTGGCCGACATCCGTGTGCACGGCGTACGCGAAGTCGATCGGCGTCGCACCCGAGGGCAGCACCTTCACCTCGCCCTTCGGCGTGAAGACGTAGACCTCGTCCGCGAAGAGGTCGGTGCGGAGGGTGCGCATGTACTCGCCCGGGTCCTGCTCGTCCTGCTGCGAGTCCATGAGCGACTTGACCCAGATCAGCCACTCGTCGTCCGCCTTCGCGCCGCGCCCGCGCTTGTAGAGCCAGTGCGCGGCGACGCCGTACTCGGCCTCCTCGTGCATCTCGCGCGTGCGCACCTGGATCTCGAGCGGCCGGCCGTCCGGCCCGATCACCGTCGTGTGCAGCGAGCGGTACCGGTTCAGCTTCGGCATCGCGATCATGTCCTTGAACCGCCCCGGCATCGGCTTCCAGAGCGAATGCACGAGCCCGAGCGCGGCGTAGCAGTCGCGCGTCCCCTCCTCCCCGCTCCGCTCGCAGATGACGCGCATCGCGATCAGGTCGTAGATCTCGTTGAACTCGCGTCCGCGCTTGGCCATCTTGTCGTAGATCGAGTAGAAGTGCTTCGCGCGGGCGGAGATCTCGGCCGGGACGTCGGCCTCGTCGAGCTCGTGCCCGAGGATCGCCGCCGCCTTGTCGGCCTGCGTCTCGCGGTCGGCGCGCTGGTCGGCGACCATCGCCTTGATCTCGGAGTACTTCCGCGGGTGGAGCGTCTGGAACGCGAGGTCCTCGAGCTCCCACTTGAGCGCGTGGATCCCGAGCCGGTGCGCGAGCGGCGCGTACACCTCGAGCGTCTCACGCGCCTTCTGCGCCTGCTTCTGCTTCGTCTGGTACTCGATCGCCCGCATGTTGTGGAGGCGGTCGGCGAGCTTGATGAGGATGACGCGGACGTCCTGCGCCATCGCGACGATCATCTTCCGGTAGTTCTCCGCCTCCGCCTGCTCGCGGCTCTGGAAGCTGATCCTCGTCAGCTTCGTGACGCCGTCGACGAGCTGGGCGATCTCGGCCCCGAACTCAGCGCGGATCTCGTCGAGCTCGGCGCCGGTGTCCTCGACGACGTCGTGGAGGAGCGCCGCGGCGATCGTCTGCTCGTCGAGATGGAGCTCCGCGCAGATGCGTGCGACGCCGAGCGGGTGGTGGATGAACGCCTCGCCGGACCGGCGGGTCTGTCCTTCGTGGGCCTGCTCGGCGACCTCGAACGCACGGCGGAGAAGGTCCCGGTCGACGTCCGGGTTGTACGCGGCAACCTCGGCGATCAGCTCGTCGACAAGGTGCTCGTTATGCCGTTTTGCGTCGAGGACGCTCATCGACTCAGTGTACTGCGAGGCCCTTCCGGAACACTGCGAGCGGCGAGGAACGGCCACGCGAACGGCGAAACCACTTGACCATGCACTCCGTACGACGTTGGTACCGGCGCCGGCTCGCCCGGCGGCTCGCGATGGCCATGCGCGACGTCTTCGTCCCGCAGATCTGACCCCTCGGGCAGAGGGTCACGCCGCCCGCGGCAGCACCTCGCTTTCGAGGCTTTCGCGCGCGAGCAGCTGCCTGAACGACGCCGACTCGAGCAGCTGGCGGCGGCGTCCGTTCGTGCCGCCGAGACCGAGCTCGGCGAAGATGAGACGCGCCTCGGGCGTCCACGAGCCCTCACCCGCGCGCCAGAGCTCCGCGAGGCGCGCGCGCAGGCCGTCGTAGCCGTCGGGCGTGTCGAACACGCGGCGCACGACGAGCTGCGGCGCGACGGTGCCGTTCCAGTGGTTCTCCTTCAGGCGGCAGGCGACGTCGAAGAGGCCTGCCGCCCGCAGCCGGTCGAGCTGCGATCCCTGGCCGAAGGCGATCGCGGTCCCCGCGTCACGACCGTTCTGGCGTACCCGGAAGCGCAGGTGCTTCCCCTCCCCCACGGTCGCGGGCGCGACGGGCTCCGTGCCCGGCACGAGGAGCGTGACGTCGGGGTTGCCGAGGCCGAACGGGGCGAGACGGTCGAGCTCCTGGGCAAGGTCGAGCGTCAGGTCCTCGGCCGAGACGACGGCGTCGACGACCGTGACCGGGTGAAGATCCTCTTCGCTGAGACTCCGGTCCGCGTGAGCGGCGAACGCCTCGGCGAACGCGTCGACGCGCGCTGGGTCGATCGAGAGCCCGGCCGCGGCGCGATGGCCGCCGAACCGTTCCAGGTGCTCGGAGCAGTCGGCTAACGCCCCGTGCAGGTCGAACTTCGAGATCGAGCGACCGGAGCCCCGCCAACCGTCGTTCGAGCCGGTGATGAGCACGATCGGGCGCTGGAAGCGCTCCACGAGCCGCGAGGCGACGATTCCGATCACGCCCACGTGCCAGTCCTCGTTCGCGAGGACATAGCCCCGCCGCCGGCGCTGCCGCTCGGGCATCGCCTCGACGAAGGCGACGGCCTCGCGCAGGATCCGGTCTTCGACGGACTGGCGGTCGCGGTTCAGCTCCTCGAGCGTCTGGGTGAGCTGCTGCGCCTCCGCGGCCTCGTCCGTGAGGATCAGCTCCAGCGCGACGTCGGGGCGGCCGAGCCGGCCGGCTGCGTTGATACGGGGAGCGAGCCGGAACGCGACGGACCCGGCGTCCGCCGCGGCCGGGTCGACACGCGCGCTCCGCATGAGCGCCTGGAGCCCGGGCCGGCGCGTGCACGCGAGTGCCCGGAGACCGGCGGCGGCCAGCGCACGGTTCTCGTCCACGAGCGGCACGACGTCCGCGATCGTCGCGAGCGCGACGAGGTCGAGGTGCTTGTGCAGCGCGGCGCTGTCGGGCCCGAGCAGCGCTTCGCCGAGCTTGTAGACGACCCCGGTGCCGCAGAGCTCCGGAAACGGGTACTCCGAGGGCCGCGTCGCGACGATCGGGCAGTCGGGAAGGGTCTCGCCGGGACGATGGTGGTCGGTGACGACCACCTCGAGCCCGCGCTTCCTCGCCTCTGCGACCTCGTCGACCGCGGTGATCCCGCAGTCGACCGTGAGGACGAGCCCGACCCCGTCGTCAGCGAGCTTCGCGAGCGTCTCGGTCGCAACCCCGTAGCCCTCCTCGAATCGGCTCGGCAGGTGCCACTCGGCCTCCGCACCGAGCTCCCGGAGGAGGAGCACAGCGAGTGCCGTCGCGCAGATGCCGTCGACGTCGTAGTCACCGTGGACGCAGATGCGCGTGCCGGCGTCCACCGCCGCGCTAATCCGCTCGACGGCGACGGCCATGTCGCCGAGCAGAAGCGGATCGTGGCCGGGGAGCTCCGCGTCGAGGAACGGGCGCGCGGACTCGGGAGTGTCGTAGCCGCGACGGACGAGCACGGACGCGGTGATCGCACTCAGGCCCAGCTCGCGCGAGAGCGTGTCGGCCGCCGCCGCGTCGTAAGGGTCGATCGTCCACACGCCCGCCACGGCGTTGACGGTACGGACGCCGCCGGACGGCCTCCGAGCTCACGCTGAACGGATCTCAGTCGCGCTCGTGCCGAAAGCGCAACGATCGCTCCACAGTCGACTACGACGACTCGCGGCGGCGGCGGAGCGAGTCGAGCACGACCTTCACCCAGAGCAGAACGAGGCCGAGCGTCGCACCGACGACGAGCACCGCGATCGGCGTGTAGTACGCCATCTGCTCGAGCGAGTACTTCGTCAAGGCGGCGCCGACGAGCCAGATCGCGAGCACCGCGACCGCCATGACCGCCCAGAGACGCCACTGCCTCATGTCGGCAAGCGTAGTTACGCTGAGAATCGTGCTTGCGGCCAACTATCGCTCGGGCGACGACTTCGTGGTCGAGTTCCTCGGGCACCGGTTCGAGTTCAACGCCGACGATTTCGAGGAGCGCGTCACGGCTGCTGCCGTGAAGCTCGGCCTCATCGAGTCGAACGAGCTCGACGCGGCCGAGACGAACGACCTGGTGGAGCTCGTCGCGGACGGGCGCATCGTCGACCCGCGCAGCGGGCTCGGCCTCTATCTCGTCCGGCACTGGGAGCGGCTTTCGCTCGTGAACGGCGAGTCGCTCGTGTACTGGCTCCGCAAGCTCGTCTTCCGCGGCGCGTGGCTCGACCATCGCGTGAAGGAGGGCCTGCTCGACGTGTCGTGGGAGGACGACACCGGCGACTTCGGCTATGCGGAGCCCGAAGGAGGGCGCACGCTCCTCGAGCTCGCCCCCGTGCCGTCCTGGCGCGAGCTGCAGTACCGCGGCTAGTCGCTGGTCAGCTGGTACCGAACGGAGACGAGAGGCCCGTAGGACTTCGTCTCGAGTCGGCTCATCCGCTGCGTCTCGCGGCCGTCCTCGAACAGCCGCAGCCCTTGCCCGAGCAAGACCGGGCACACCCAGAGCGCGTACTCGTCGACGAGGCCGTCCTTCATCAGCGACTTGGCGAGCGCGATGCTTCCCCAGAGGACCATGTCCTTGCCCGGCTCGTCCTTCAGTCGCCGAACTTCGTCGCTCGCGTCGCCTGCGACGACGCGCGCCGGGTCCCAGTCGCCCCAGGGAGCGCTCTCGAGCGAGCGCGAGAAGACGACCTTCGGCGTGCCGTTCAGCGCGTCTGCGATGCCCTGGGTCTCGACCGTCTGCTCGGGCCAGAACTCGGAGAACATCCGGTACGTGTTCGCGCCGAGGAGGATCGTGTCGATCGTCCCGATGAAACGCAGCTGATCCTCGACGAACTCACCGCCCGTGGGATCCGCGTCCGACGAGTCGGTGACGAAGTCGAGCTCGCCGTTCGGGCCGGCGGCGAAGCCGTCGATCGTCGTGAACTCCTGGACGATGACCTTGCGCATCCCTTCGCGGCCGAGCGTAGCGGGACGCATGCTTCACGAGCCGCAGTCGTAGACTCGCGTGCACCGTGTCGCTGGAGCCTGACTCTGTCTCCCGTGTCGCCCCGACGCATGTCGGGCCGCCTACGAGCGGAGAGCTCAGCTCGCAGGCGCTCCAGATCCTGACGACCGAGCATTGGAGCCTGCTCGCGGCGCGCAGCCTCGGCTACACGGAGTCGATGAGCCGCACGCAGATATTCGTTGCCGCCCTCACCGGCTCCGTCGTCGCCCTCGCGCTCGTCGCCCAGGCAACCGACTTCGGCTCGGGCTTCGTGGCCTTCGCGCTCGTCCTGCTGCCGGTCGTGTACTTCCTCGGTGTCGCCACGATCGCCCGCCTTGCGCAGGTGGGTTTCGAGGATGCCCGCTGGGTGCAGGGGATGAACCGGATTCGGCACGCGTATCTCGACCTCGCGCCCGAGCTCGAGCCGTACTTCGTCACGAGCAGGTACGACGACGAGGCGGGCATCCTGGTCACGTCGGTGGCGATGCGCGAGCGGCCGCCGCGGATGCATGCGTTCGTGACGATTCTCGGTGTCGTCGCCGTCGTCAACTCGGTCGTCGCGGGCGCGATCGCCGGCATTGCCGTGTTGGAGCTCGATCTCGGCACCGCGGCATCGCTCGCGGCCGGAGGTGTCTTCTTCGTCCTCTCGATCGGCGCCTTCGCCGTCTGGGCGGAGCGCACGATCACCAGGTACACGGCGGCGCTCAACCCGATCTTCCCATCGCCGCCGGGCGACTGAACGAGCGGCCCTACGGGCTCGCCACGAACCCGAACTGCTCCTCGGGATCCGGCGCGGAGATCTCGATCGCCTTCACGGCGCCCACGGGCACGATCAGGCGCTTCGGCTCGTCGCCCTCCTTCTGGTGCGGGATGAAGGAGAAGAACCCGAAGCCGGGATCGGGAGTAGCCGCCGCCAGCAGGTACCGGGAGCCGTCGGCGAGCTCCAGCTGCACCTCGGCCTGCTCGAGCGCGTGCTCCTGCGCGAACGACGCGACCATTCGGCTGATGCGGGCGACCAGCTCGTCGAGCGGGCCGGCGGACATGCCGGGCGTCCAGATGGGCTGCGACACGGCTAGAAGAGCCCGTCCGTCGACGCCGCCGCGCCGATGTGCTCGCGGCCGAGGGCAGTGATGACGCGCCCGCGCGGCGTCCGCTGGAGGAAGCCGAGCTGGAGCAGGAACGGCTCGTAGACGTCTTCGATCGTGTCCGGCTCCTCGCCGAGTGAGACGGCGAGCGTCGAGAGCCCCACCGGGCCGCCCTCGAACTTGTGTGCGATCGAGGCAAGGAGCTCGCGGTCGGTGCGCTCGAGCCCCGCGTGGTCGACCTCGAGCAGCTCGAGCGCCTCCCGCGCGACATCCAGCGTCACGACCCCCGCGTGCCGCACCTGAGCAACGTCGCGCACGCGCCGGAGGATGCGGTTCGCGACGCGCGGCGTCCCGCGCGCGCGGGCCGCGATCTCCTCTGCGGCCTCGTCCTCGGTCTCGACCCCGAGGATCCCGGCCGAGCGCACGACGATCGACGTGAGCTCGGCGGGCTCGTAGTAGCCGAGCCGGAAGGTCAGCCCGAAGCGGTCGCGGAGCGGCGTCGTCAGCAGGCCGGTGCGCGTCGTCGCGCCGACGAGCGTGAACGGCGGCAGGTCGAGCGTCAGCGTCCGCGCCCCCGCTCCCTGGCCGACGATGATGTCGAGCCTGAAGTCCTCGAGCGCCGGGTACAGGATCTCCTCGATCGCGCGGTTAACGCGGTGGATCTCGTCGATGAAGAGGACGTCGCGCGCCTCGAGCCCCGTCAGGATCGCAGCCATGTCGCCCTTCCGCTCCAGCGCAGGGCCGGCGACGGTGCGCAGGCCGACGCCGAGCTCCTCGCGGACGATCGTCGCGAGTGTCGTCTTCCCGAGGCCCGGCGGGCCGACGAGAAGGACGTGGTCGAGGGCGTCGCCACGGGCCTTCGCAGCCTCGAGGGCGATGTCGAGCTGCTCCTTGATTCTCGACTGCCCCACGAAATCCGCCAGACGCTTCGGGCGGAGGGTCTGCTCGATCTCCTCGTCGCCCTCCTGGAGCGCCGGGGCGAGGAACTGGGACGTGCTCATGCGGCCGCCGCGCCCCTGAGCGCCTCGCGCACACGCTCCTCGGGCGGGAGCTCGGGATCGACGGGCGCGAGCGCGGTCTCGGCCTCGACCACCGAGTAGCCGAGCTCGACGAGCGCGTCACGCGCGACGACGTGGCCGGACGTCGGCGCGCCGGGCAGCGACGGGAGCGCGACGACGTCCTCGCTCCCGAGCTTCTCCTTCAGCTCGAGGACGATGCGCTCGGCCGTCTTCTTGCCGATGCCCGGGATCGCCTGGAACCGAGCCGGATCCTCGAGCACGATCGCGCGCCGCAGCTCGCCGGCCGGTGCGCTCGACACGACCGCGAGCGCGACCTTCGGCCCGATCCCGCTCACGCCGAGGAGCTGCGTGAAGAGCTCGCGCTCGGCGGCGTCCGCGAAGCCGTAGAGCTGGAGCGCGTCCTCGCGCACGTGGAGGTACGTCTCGACGGTGAGCTCCGCGGCCCCGTCGGTCGAGCGCAGCACGCTCGGCGTCGCAGCGACGAGGTAGCCGACCCCGCCCACGTCGAGGACGAGCCCCTCGGGAGTCCTCCCCACGAGTGTGCCGCGCAGCCGCGAGATCATCCGGCGACCTCCAGCAGCGGCGGCGCGAGCGCGTGGCAGATCGCGACCGCGAGCGCATCGGCCGCGTGGCTCGAGGCGGGCTGCTGCTCGAGCGCGAGGATGATCTTCACCATTCGCTGCATCTGTCCCTTCTCGGCGCGGCCGTAGCCGCAGACCGCCTGCTTGACACGTGCGGGCGCATATTCAGCGCAGTCGAGCCCGGCGGCCGCGGCCGCGACGAGCACGGCGCCGCGCGCCTGCCCGACGGAGAGCGCGATGCGGGCGTCGGCACCCACGTAGGACTCCTCGAGCGCGACGGCGTCCGGCGCGTGCTCCGCAATGAGCTCCTGGACGCCCTCGAAGATCGTGAGCAGCCTCGCGTCCAGCCGCGCGCGCGCGGACGTCCGCCAGTGGCCCGATACCACGGCCCGGAGGCGCCCGTCTCTTTCGTGGACGATCCCGTACCCGCATGCAGCCGTCCCTGGGTCGATGCCGAGGACCTTCACGGAGAGAAGTTACGGAGGCCTTCGGACGACCTCGGGGCCGAGCACGGGCCCGGCCCCGTGGCGGTTCAACGACAGGTCAGCAGTTCTCGGTCGTCCACGCAGAGACGTTTGCGGAGGCCTCGGTGATCGCTGCCTGGTCCAGCGATGCGATGGCCTCCTGCAGCTGGGCGAGGTCCTCCGCGCTCGGAGTCTCGCCCGCGTCGAGCTCGATGTCGCCGAGCGCCTCGATGTAGACGGTGTACGCGTCCGCGAGCACCTGAAGGTCGTCCTCGATCTCGTCGGGCGCACCCTCGACGAACTCCTCGAACTGCGACTGGACCTCGTCGAGGTCGGCGTCGGTCCCTCCTGACGCCGCGAATGCATTGCTTAGCTGTGTGTACGTCTCCTCGAACTGGCCGCAATCGCCGGCGGCGAAGCTTCCAGAGTCGTCGTCAGTCGTGGTCTCGTCGTCGGTGGTCGTCTCGTCGTCGGTCGTCGTGGTGTCGGTGGCCACGGTGTCCGTGTCGGTCGCCGTCTCGTCGTCGCCGCCACACGAGGCGCCCGCGAGCGCGAGCACCAGGACTACGGCAATCGTCAGCAAGCGCACGTCCCTCTCCTTCCCTCGGCGGATCCCTCGCCCTCGACCCTAACACCGCCCGGCGGCGGAGTGGCTCAGGCGAGGTGCTCGGAGAAGAACCCGGTGATCGCGTCGTAGCAGCGGACGCGGTTCGGGAGCTTGAGGACGTCGTGGCCCTCGTCCTCGAAGACGAGATAGTCGACGTCCTTGCCAAGCCGGCGGAGCTCCTCGACGAGGTCGTGCGACTCCGGCTCGACGACGCGCGGGTCGTTCTGTCCCTGGATGACGAGCAGCGGGCACGTGATGTCCTCGATCTGCGTCTTCGGCGAGCGCTCGACGAGAAAGTCCCTGTCGCGCTCCGGATGTCCGAGCGCGAGCGCGAAGTAGGTCTTCCACGTCTCCGGGATCCGTTCCGAGAACGTGATCAGGTCGTATGGCCCGAACATGTCGACGGCGGCGCGCCACAGGTCCGGGTGCCGCGAGGCGAGCATGAGCGTCATGTAGCCGCCGTACGAGCGCCCGACGACGCCGGCGCGGGAGACGTCGATCCGGTCGTCCGCAGGCAAGAACTCGGTCATCGCGTGGACGTGATCCAGCCGGTCCTGTCCGCCCCAGTCGTGGTCGACGCGCTTCATGTACGAGAGCCCGTACCCGCTCGAGCCGCGCGCGTTCGGCACGAACACCCCAAACCCCTCGAGCGTGAGGATCTGGATCAGCGGCATCGAGAACCACGCGAAGTTCGGGCGCTCCTGGCCCTGCGGCCCGCCGTGGACGTAGTAGACGAGCGGACGCGGCCCTTCGAAGCCGAGCTCCTCGGACGGGAGGTACAGGCGGGCCGAGACCCGGAGCCCGTCGTGCGACTCGAACGACGCGTCCTCGCCGGCCGACAGGAGCGACGGGTCGAGGCCGAGCGCGCGCTCGCGCGTCCTCAGGGCCGGCGGAGAGCCGGTCTCAGGCTCGAGCACGTACAGCTGCGTCGGCATCGTCGCCGTGCAGAACGAGAGCGCGTAGCGGCCGCTGTCCTCGTCGTGGTCGAGGCCGTGGAGGACGCCGCCCGCGAGGTCGCCTTCGCCCACGAGCACGCGCTGCACCGCTAGCGTGCGCCCGGCCTCGTCGAACACGGACTCGTACGCCCACGAGCAGCCGTCGATGTTGTAGCGCAGCGCGTAGCGGTTGCCCGTCAGGTGCTGGATGTTCTCGAGCTCGCCCACGCCGTCGTGCACGAGCCCCTCGACTGCGACCGGCTCGATCTCGCCGGGCCGGTCGAACGCGACGAACCCGGGTGTGCCCGTATCGTCGCCGAGGAGCGTCGTCCCGGCGAGCAGGCCGTTCCCACTCACGACCGCATGGCCTCCGCCGAACCCGCTCGGCGGATACTCGACCCCTTCCTCGCGCTCGTCGATCGGCGTGCCGAAGAGCATGCGGCGACCCTCGCCGTCCGGCTCGTACAGGATCACGTCGCCGGCGGTGTAGCCGTCGGCGAGCACGACGCGCGAGTGGTCGGGCGTCCAGGCCATCGGGAAGGCCCCGTACGGGCTCTGCCCGAGCTGCTCGACCTCGCCCGTTGCGAGATCCGCGCGCAGCGCGTAGATCATCGCCTCCTCGCGCGACTCGGCAGCGAAGTACGCGGTGTTCGTCGCCGGATCGACGTCCATGAGGTGCGAGCGGCGGCCCTCGAAGGACTCGGCGTCGAGCGGCTCGGGGAAGCCGCCTTCGAGCGGGATCGTGAGCGGCTGGTAGTTCTCGTCGCCATCGCGGTCGATCATCACCACGATCCGCTCGAGCTCCGGCAGGAGGTCGAACGGGTGACCGCCGACGAGCTCCGGGTTCTGGAGCGCGATCTGCGGCGGCAGCAGCGGCTCCGGGACGCCGCCCGCGATCGGCATCGAGTAGAGGCTCAGGTGGCCCGACAGGCTCGAGATGAAGTAGACGCGCTCGCCTGCGACGTGCGGCTCCACGAACAAGCGCGCGGAGAGGAGTGACTCGATCCGGTTCGCGGTGAGAGCGGTGCCTGCCTTCGTCGCCACGGCCTAGGAGGCTACAGCTTCGAGCACCGTCTCGGGGATGTCGAAGTTCGTGTAGACGTCCTGGACGTCGTCCGACTCCTCGAGGCCCTCGACGAGCCGCAGCACCTGGCGGGCGGTCCGCTCGTCCTCGATCGCCACCGTCGTCTTCGGGATCAGCGCGAGTTCGGCCGACTCGACGGTGAAGCCGGCGGCCTCGATCGCCTCGCGTACGGCCGTGAGCGTCTCGGGCGGGCTCGTCACGACGAAGCTCGACCCGTCCGCCTCGACGTCGTCCGCGCCCGCCTCGGCCGCCGCGAGCAGGAGCTCCTCCTCGTCGGCTCCCTCGCCGGCGACGAGCACGACCCCGCGCCGGTCGAACTGCCACGCGACGGCGCCGGCGGTGCCGAGGTTGCCTCCGTGCTTCGTGAACGCGTGGCGTACCTCGGACGCGGTGCGGTTTCGGTTGTCGGTGAGCGTCTCGACGAGGACCGCGACCCCCTCGGGCCCATAGCCCTCGTACACGACGGTGTCGTAGCCCGAGCCCTCGGCATCGGCGCCCGAGCCCTTCGCGACCGCGCGCTCGATGTTGTCCTTCGGCATCGAGTACGAGCGCGCCTTCTCGATCGCGTTCTGGAGCGCGAGGTTGGCGGCGGGATCCGGCCCGCCCTCGCGCGCGGCGACGATGATCGCGCGCGAGAGCTTCGAGAACAGCTTGCCGCGCTTCGCGTCCGCCGCCCCCTTCTTGTGCTTGATCGACGACCACTTGCTATGCCCGGACATGCATCTCCTCCCGCACCATCTCGATGAAGCGCTCGTGCACGCGGGTGTCGTCCGTCAGCTCGGGGTGGAACGAGGCGAGCAGGAGTCGCCCGTCGCGCACAAGGACCGGCTCGCCGTCGAGCTCGCCGAGCACCTCGACCTCGGCGCCGAGCTCGCGGATGCGCGGCGCGCGGATAAAGACCCCTTCGAGCGGGCGCTCGTCGCCCGCAAGCGCGACCTCGGCCTCGAAGCTCTGCACCTGGCGCCCGTACGCGTTGCGGTCGACCACCAGGTCGGCGAGCCCGAGATGCTCGCGGTCGAGGACGATCATGCCCGCGCACGTGCCGAAGACCGGGCCGCGGTACGCGCGGATCGCCTCGTCGAGACCGTAGAGCGCCGCGAGCCGCAGGATCGTCGTCGACTCGCCGCCCGGGATGACGAGCCCGTCGAGCCCGTCGAGCTCCTCCGGCAGCCGCACCTCGACCACGTCGGCGCCGAGCGAGCGGAGCACGCGCGCGTGCTCCCGAAACGCCCCCTGGAGCGCGAGTACGCCGATCCGCGGCCTAGCCACGCATCAAAGTCTAGAAGCGCCTACCAGCCGCGGACTTCGAGGCGGTCCTCGAGGGGGATCGAGCTCGCCGAGATCCCGACCATCGGCTGCCCGAGGCCGGTGGAGACCTCCGCGAGCACCTTCGGATCCTCGAAGTGCGTCGTCGCCTCCACGATCGCCCGCGCGCGGCGGCTCACGTCCTCGATCCACCCGTCGCGGTCGAGGACGAAGTCGCGGCCCGACTTGAAGATCCCCGAGCCGACGAAGACGCCGTCGGCGCCGAGCTGCATGCAGAGGGATGCGTCGGCCGGCGTCGCGATTCCGCCTGCGGTGAACGTCACGACCGGCAGCCGGCCGTGCTCGGCGACCCAGCGAACGAGCTCGTACGGCGCGCGGTGCTCCTTCGCGGCGGCGTGGAGCTCGTCCTCGCGCATGGCGCCGAGAGCGCGGATCGCGCCGAACACTGCGCGCATGTGAGTTACGGCGTTGACGATGTCGCCCGTCCCCGCCTCGCCCTTCGTCCGAATCATCGCCGCGCCCTCGGAGATGCGCCGGAGCGCCTCGCCGAGGTTCGTCGCGCCGCAGACGAACGGCACGGTGAAGCCCCACTTGTCGACGTGGTGCTCGAGGTCGGCCGGCGTCAGGACCTCGGACTCGTCGATGTAGTCGACCTCGAGGGCCTCGAGGATCTGCGCCTCGGCGAAGTGGCCGATGCGGCATTTCGCCATGACCGGGATGGACACGGCCTCCTGGATCTCGTTGATCTTGAACGGGTCGGCCATGCGCGCGACGCCTCCGTCGCGGCGGATGTCCGCCGGGACGCGCTCGAGCGCCATGACCGCGCAGGCGCCCGCCTCTTCGGCGATTCGGGCCTGCTCCGCGTCGACGACGTCCATGATGACGCCGCCCTTGAGCATCTCCGCGAGACCCGTCTTGACGCGCGGAGTGCCGTGCTCATGTTGTGCCATGACCTGAGTCTACCCCTGCCGACTTGCCCTCGGGCTTATCCCCCGACCTGTGGAAGAAGCAGAAGCACTTCGCCGAATTTGCGGCATTCGGGTTGTGGAAATCAGCTGGAAAACCTCGCACGCGACCGCCCGATGTGGAAGAGATACCCGCTACCGGCGCGACTCCTCTCCCCGCAGGCAATACGCCTGGCCCGAAGTTGCGCCGCAGCAGCAGAGGCCCGCCCACCCGGGCCTCTGCTTTTGTTTGGGACCTTTTTGCAGCGACCGAAACCCGCTAGCGCGCGGTTTCGGTCGCGCACAACCAAGACCCCTTTATGGGGTGCCCGGACTCGGTCTTGCCGGGGTGTGAAGTCGACTGCCTGTCAACCCCCCACCCACCTTCGCTCACGTCAGCTTGGCTGCGGCACGATCCGGATGTACGGCTTCGGCTCCTGCCAGCCGTCGGGCCAGATCTCCTTCGCCTCGTCGTTCGAGACCGAGCCGGCGATGATCACGTCGTCGCCCTGCTTCCAGTTCACCGGCGTCGCCACGCGATGGTCGGCGGTCAGCTGGAGCGAGTCGATCACGCGCAGCACCTCGTCGAAGTTGCGGCCGGTCGTCATCGGGTAGACGAGGATGAGCTTCACCTTCTTGTCCGGGCCGACCACGAAGACGTTGCGAACGGTCTGGTTGTCGGCCGGGGTCCGCGCCTTCGGGTCGCCCTCGACGTCGGCCGGGAGCATCCCGTAGAGCTTCGAGACCTCGAAGTCGGCGTCGCCGATGATCGGGTAGTTCGGCGCCTCGCCCTGCGTCTCTTCGATGTCGGCCGCCCAGCCCTCGTGGTCGCCCGTCGAGTCGACCGAGAGCCCCATGACCTTCACGTTGCGGCGCTCGAACTCCGGCTTGATCTTCGCCATGTACCCGAGCTCGGTCGTGCAGACCGGGGTGAAGTCCTTCGGATGCGAGAAGAGCACCGCCCACGAGTCGCCGATCCAGTCGTGGAAGTCGATCGTCCCCTCGGTCGTCTCCGCCGTGAAGTTCGGTGCCGTGTCGCCGAGCCTCAATGCCATGCCTGCCTCCTTCGGGCCGCAGCCCATCGCTTCCGGGCGTGTCCCCGCGCCCGTTCCTGTCTCGACCCCAACGTCGACCGTGGCGCCGATGTTCCATCGTGCCACTTCCGGTGCGACCGGGCGGTCGGCGACGGGCGGTCAGCGACGAGGAGCGAACGGCCGCAGCTCGTCCGCGCCCGGCTGGACGATCCCCGCGGACGACTCCGGCACCTCGTTCCACGCGCCGGCGAAGTCGCCGAGGGGCTTAGGCGCGTGTCGTGTCGAGCAGCTGCAGCAGCTCGTGGGCGGCGAGCTCGATCTCCTTGTGGTCCCACTCGGCGGCGCGGTAGTGGCACGCGATGATCCCGGAGCGATGAACACGGCGGAAGTCGCCGTACACGAAGGCATATCTCGCCTTCGTCCCGTCCCGGGCACCCTCGGTGAGGCCCAGGTGCCACTCCGCGTACTCGTCCCAGCCGTGGTTCGCGAGGAAGGCGTCCTGGTCTGCGGCTCGGGGCTGGACATCGCCCCACTCGCTGCGAACGACGTACTGCCGGCCCCGGATGAGCTCGCGTGCGCGAGCGACGGCGCGGCGATTCACGGAGTACGAGGCCAAGGCGCCCTCCTTCTCGGACGCTGCCTTCGGCTTAGTCGGGCATCCCGGCGTCGATCCAGCGGCGGAACACCGCCACCTGGTCCTCGGGCCAGGGCCGGTCACAGGGCATCGAGCCGTCTTCGAGGCGTTCGAGGATCGCTTGCGAGTGCTCCGCGACGTCCTCGCGCTTCCAGAGATCGAAGTCGGCGACGCTCTGCATCGTCCCGCGATCACGCTCCCTGAAGAGCGGCTTCACGTCCTGCTCGAAGCTCGGCGGTCCGCCGGCAGCGGGAGTGCCCATGCGGTTGCGATACCTCTTGATGCCGCCGCCTAAACGTGACGGGCACCCGGACCTACGCATCGGCACGACAAGGTCGCCGGGCCGGCGACCCGACCGTCACCATCCTCCGAGTCAGGGGACGGAAGGCAACGCCCATGCCCCCCGGCGACCCACCGACCCTATCCCGCTCGGCCATCACGTCACGCGCACCCGATCGCCGCGGTAGGTCGAGCAACGCCCGATGAGTGACACGGAGCGCGAGCGGTTCACCCGGTGGTGGCTCAAGGAGTCGGGTCTCCACGTCGATGAACTACGCGAGATCGCGGCCCGGCTTGGCGTAGTCCCGGCCGCGTCTCATCTGCGGATGACCAAGAGATACGAGATCTACTCAGGCAGGCGGGCGGTTTCGGTCGAACACTCGATCAGCCCGCTCCAAGCTGCGCTCGACTACGCGCGCTCGTTCGGCTTCGCCGACGACGAGATCCGGCGAGTCGGGGTCGACTCGGTGGCTTGGCGTGGAGCTCGATTCACAGCGGTGCTTGTTCCTGAGCTAGAGCCAGCGGCTTAGAGCCATCACTCCTCGGAGCGGGCGCTCGCTCGGCTGATCAGCTTCGCGAGATCGCGGTCGGGCTCACCTCCGCGACACCACTGTCGACCATCCTCAAGGCGCCGCGTCCGAACACGACGAGCAAGACGATCGCGAGCAGGGCGAGCAAGGCGACGAGAACGAACAAGAGCCGCAGTAGCACAAGCACGCACTCAGGCATTAACCCATTTGACCCCTCTTGTCGAGGCCTGAGACGCCCGACCACCGGGGTCTGCACCGCACGCGCTTTCCCGGCACCCCTGGCACATCCGACCTGCACAACCATGCGGATTCCGCATAGCCTGCGGGGTTCTGAATGGGCCCGCCTGGACTCGAACCAGGGACCAACCGATTATGAGTCGGCTGCTCTGACCAGCTGAGCTACGGGCCCTCCGGGGCCAGCGTAACCGACGGTTCCGGCAGGCCGGCCACGCGCGTGGCTGACACAATGTGGCTCGGCCGTGAAGACCTTCCAGTTCGAGTCGCAGCTCCGTACCGCAGGCGGCCTGACCGTCACCGACATCACCGAGGACGTGAGCGAGGCGGTGCGTCAGAGCGGGATCGTCGACGGCATCTGCTCGGTCTACTCGCCGCACACGACCTGCTCCGTGCGGGTGAACGAGTTCGAGCGCGGCTTCCTCGAGGACTTCGCGCTGCTCCTCAAGCGACTCGTGCCGACCGAGCACTACTACGCGCACGACGACTGGGACCGGCGGACGGAGAACGTCTGCGAGGAGGACATGGAGATCGGGAACGGGCACGCCCACTGCATGTCGATGCTGCTCGGCGGCGCGGGCGAGTCGATCCCCGTCCGCGAGGGCGAGCTCGCGCTCGGCCAGTGGCAGCGCGTCCTCTTTCTCGAGCTCGATCGGGCTCGCGACCGGCGCTGGCTCGTTCAGGTCGTCGGGGTCTGACGCCTACTCCGGCGTCACGTACGCGGCGGTAAGGCCGCCGTCGACGACGAACGCCGCGCCGTTCACGAACGACGACTCGTCGCTCGCGAGGAAGAGCGCAGCGTTCACGATCTCGCGCGGCTTGCCGAGGCGCCCGGTGGGCCAGTGCACCTGCCGGCGCGCGAACGCCTCCGGGTCGCCGCCGAAGATCGCGAGCAGGAGCGGCGTCTCGACCGGGCCCGGGCAGAGCGCGTTCACGCGCAGCCCGCGCCGCGCGAACTGCACCGCGAGCTCGCGGCTCATCGCGAGCACGGCTCCCTTCGACGCCGTGTACGAGATCTGCGAGGTCGCGGCGCCGAGGATCGCGACGAACGAGGCGACGTTGATCACCGACCCGCCTCCGCGCTCGAGCAGGAACGGGATCCCGTGCTTGCAACAGAGGAAGACGCCCTTCGTATTCACGTCCTGGACGCGCTGCCAGGCGTCGACGGTCGTGTCCAGCACGGACGCGTCGTCCGCGGGCGAGATGCCGGCGTTGTTGTAGAGGACGTCGATCCCGCCGAAGCGATCGGCGGTCGCGGAGAGCATCGCGCGCACGTCGTCCTCGTCCGCGACGTTCGCGCGCACCGCGAGCGCGTCGCCGGAGCAGAGCGAGACCGTCTCCTCGGCGAGCGTCTCGTCCACGTCCGCGACGCAGACCTTGGCGCCCTCTGCCGTGAAGACGATCGCGGCCTCGCGCCCCATGCCGCCGCCGGCACCCGTGATCACGCACACCTTGCCGTCCAGTCGACCCATGCTCACCCTTCCGTCGAGACGAAGACGCTCTTGACCTCTGAGTAGCCCTCGAGCGCATGCATCCCGAGCTCGCGGCCGAACCCCGACTGCTTGAACCCGCCGAACGGCGTCTGCACCCGGACCGACGTGTTCGCGTTCACGGAGATAACGCCCGACTCGATCGCGCGTGCGACGCGCAGCGCGCGGGCGCCGTCGCGGGTCCAGATCGAGCCGGAGAGCCCGTACGGCGTGTCGTTCGCGATCCGGATGGCGTCCGCCTCGTCCTCGAACGGGATCACCGCCGCGACCGGGCCGAAGACCTCCTCGCGCGCGACGCGATCGTCGTTCGTCGCCTCGACCACCGTGCAGGGGAACCAGAAGCCGGGCCCGTCCGGGACATCGCCCTGGAAGCGCGCGCCGTTGACGAAGGAAGCCACCGTCTCCCGGTGCTGCGCCGAGATCAGCGGGCCCATCTCGGTCGCGTCGTCCGCCGGATCTCCGACCTTGACGCTACGCGTCGCCTCGACGAAGCCCTCGAGGAAGTCGTCGTACACCGACCGCTGGACGAGGATGCGCGAGCGCGCGCAGCAGTCCTGGCCGGCGTTGTCGAAGACCGCGTACGGCGCGGATGCAGCGGCCTTGTCCAGATCCGCGTCCTCGAAGATCACGTTCGCCGACTTGCCGCCGAGCTCGAGCGTGACGCGCTTGATCGTCTCTGCGGCGCCCTGCATGACGAGCCGCCCGACCTCGGTCGAGCCCGTGAAGCCGATCTTCGCGACGTCCGCATGCTCGATCAGCCGCTGCCCGACGACCGAGCCCTTGCCGACGAGGACGTTGACGACGCCCTCGGGGATCCCGGCCTCGAGCACGAGCTCCGCGAGCCGGAGCGCCGAGAGCGGCGTCAGCTCGGCGGGCTTGAGGACGACCGTGTTCCCGCACGCAAGCGCGGGCCCGAGCTTCCAGCTCGAGATGTTCAGCGGGAAGTTCCAGGGGACGATGAGCCCGACGACGCCGAGCGGCTCGCGGAAGGTCAGCGCCTCGCCGCCGGCCGCCGGGATCGTCTCGCCGAAGTGCTTGTCGACGGCGCCCGCGTAGAAGTGGAAGACCTGCGCGACCATGCCGATCTCGCCGCGCGCGCCCGAGATCGGCTTGCCGACGTTGCTCGATTCGATCCGCGCGAGATCCTCCGCGTTCTCCTCGACGAGCTCTGCCAGCCTCCGGAGCAGACGCGCACGATCCCCGGGCGCGACCGCGCGCCAGGCCGGATACGCCGCGCGTGCCCGCGCGACCGCCTCGTCCGCCTCCTCGACGCCCGCCTGCTCGAGCTCCGCGATCGGCTCCTCGGTGGCCGGATTGAGAACCGTGAGCGTCATGCCCCGATTCTCCCGCATGGTCGACGTCAGAGCCCGCGGCTCTGGCGCAAGCGCCAGATTCCGTACACGAGCCACGCGAAGACGGGGACGAGCAGGAGGGCGACGATCCAGAGCGCCTTTCCCATTCCGGTCAGAGCCGGGTTGCGCAGCACATCGGCGATGAAGAGAACCGATAGCACGATGTAGATCGCCAGGCCTCCGAAGTAGTACACGGGCTCCTCCCGACTCGATTGCCGCGAGAGCCTACTGGGCGCGGCGCGCGGCGCGGTACTCCCGCGCTTCTTCGACGAGCGCCTCGAAGAGCGCGCCGTCTTGCCCCATCTCCGGGTGCCACTGCACACCGACCGCAAAGCGGAGCGACGGGTCCTCGACGCCCTCGAGCGTCCCGTCGTGGGCCCACGCCGTCTCGACGAGCCCGTCCCCGAGCTTCCCGAGGCCCTGGTGGTGGTGCGAGGAGACGTCGGAGCGCTCGCGGACGATCCCGGCGAGCCGCGTCCCCTCCTTCACCTCGACCGGGTGCTCCACGAACTCTCCTGGAACCTGCTTGTGCTCGTCGTGCCCGACCTCCTCGGGGAGATGCTGGACGAGGTCGCCGCCGCGGGCGACGTTCAGGAGCTGGAAGCCGCGGCAGATCGCGAGGGTCGGCATGTCGCGCTCGAGCGCGGCCGTGAGCAGCGCCATCTCGGAAGCATCGCGCCGCGCCTGCGGCGAGTCGGTCTCCGGGGGTGCGCGTGGGCGCCGTACATCGTCGGGTCGACATCCGCCCCGCCGGAGAACACGATCCCGTCGAGAGCGTCCAGCGTCTCCGCGACGTCGCCTTCGCTCGGCGGCACCAGCAGGGCGCGCCCGCCCGCCCGCTCGATCGCGTCGACGTAGTCGAGCGGGATCAGCGCCGCCGGCATGCGCCACACGCCCCAGGTCGCCTCCTGCGCGTACGTCGTGATCCCGATCACCGGCCGCATGCGCACAGTCTGCCGGTCAGCCGCGCTCGAAATAGCGGACGCGCTCCCAGTCGGTGACGACCTTGTCGAAGAGCGCCTGCTCGGTGCGCGCGTAGTTCAGGTAGTGGTCGACGACCTGGTCGCCGAATGCGGCGCGGGCGACCGTCCCGGCTTCGAGCGCGGCAGTCGCCTCACGCAGCGTCGAGGGGAAGCGCTTTGCGTCCGACTCGTACGCGTTTCCTTCGAGCGCCGGCGGCAGCGGGAGGTCGTCCTCGATCCCGTGCAGCCCGGCCGCGACGATCGCCGCGAACGCGAGGTACGGGTTGACGTCGCCTCCGGGAATCCTGGTCTCGACGCGTTTCGAAGCGCCGTGGCCGACGATCCGGAACCCGCACGTCCGGTTGTCGTGCCCCCAGGCGAGCGTCGTCGGCGCCCAGCTACCGGCCGCGAAGCGCTTGTACGAGTTCACGGTCGGGGCGAGGAAGATCGCGAGCTCCTCGAAGCACGCGATCTGGCCGGCGAGCCAGCGGTCGAAGAGCGCGTCGTCGTCAGCGAACAGAGGCTGGCTGTCGCTGAACAAGGAACTGTGGATGTGGCACGAGCTCCCGATCCAACTCTCGAACGGCTTCGCCATGAACGTGATCGAGCAGCCGTTCAGATGCGCGATCTCCTTGGCGCCGTTCTTGTAGATCACGTGGTTGTCGGCCATGGTCAGCGCGTCGGCGAAGCGGAAGTTGATCTCGTGCTGACCGGGCCATGCCTCGCCCTTCGAGGTCTCGACCTTGATCCCGGCGCCCTGCATCCCGTTCCGGATCTGACGGATGAGGCCCTCGTCGTAGGTCGTCGCGAGGACGTGGTAGTCGAGGATGTACGGAACGGATGGCGTCAGGTCCTCGTACCGCTGCGCCCACGCGTGCTCGTAGCTCTCGCGCAGGAGATAGAACTCGAGCTCGGAGCCGGTCATCGGCACATAGCCGAGGGCCGCGGCCCGCTCCAGCTGTGCCTTCAGCACCTGCCGCGGCGAGGGCTCGACCGGCGAGCCGTCGTGCCACTGCACGTCACAGAGGACGAGCGCGGTCGCCTCGAGCCAGGGAATCCGGCGCAGCGTCGCGAGATCCGGGACGAGCGCGAAGTCGCCATAGCCGCGCTCCCAGCTCGCGATCTCGTAGCCCGGGATAGGGTCCATCTCCATGTCGAGCGCGAGCAGGTAGTTGCAGCCCTCGACCGGGTGCTCGGCCTCGATCTCCTCGCAGAAGAACTCGCCGTGCAGACGCTTGCCCATGAGCCGGCCCTGCATGTCGGTGAAGGCGACGATCACCGTGTCGAGCCGCCCGCACTCGACCTCCGCCTTCAACTCCCCGAAGCTGAGCACGCGCGCGATCCTATTCCGTTCTCCGCATGGTTGACAGGCCGCGGTGCGAGTGCGCGTAATACCTGCCTCAGCACCGGCTATCCCTGGGAGGTCGTATGAGCACGAGTCCCTCGCCCGGCTACCACACCTCGGAGGACGAGAAGACCCTCCACCGGCTGGGCTACGCGCAGGAGCTGTTTCGCGCGATGGGCGGGTTCCAGAACTTCGCGATCAGCTTCACGATCATCTCGATCCTCGCGGGGTGCCTCACGTCCTACTACATCGCATTCAGCCAGGGCGGGCCCGTCGCCATCACCTGGGGCTGGCTCCTAGTCGGCCTCATGAGCACGCTCGTCGCGCTCTCGATGGCCGAGATCGCGTCCTCGTACCCGACGGCAGGCGGCCTCTACTACTGGGCGTCGAAGCTCGGTAGCCCGGCCTGGGGGTGGTTCACGGGGTGGTTCAACCTCGTCGGCCAGATCGCGGTCACGGCCGCGATCGGTTACGGGCTCGCGATCTTCGCGACCGCGCTCATGAACTACTGGTTCGAGTACCCGAACACGAAGGGGTACGTCTACCTGACATACGCGATCGTGCTGCTCGCCGCGCTGCTCCTGAACCTGTTCAGGGTGACGGTCACGGCGATGCTGAACACGATCTCGGCCTACTGGCACATGATCGGCGTCGTCGTCATCGTGATCATCCTCGCGACGGTCCCCGACGAGCACCGCTCGTTCAGCTTCGTCTTCACGGAGACGATCAACGCGACCGGCTGGGGTGGCGAGGCCGCACCCGCCACCTTCGGCAGCATCGTGTTCTGGTACGTGTTCCTGACGGGCCTGCTGATGGCCCAGTACACGATCACCGGCTTCGACGCGTCGGCGCACGTCGCGGAGGAGACCCATCAAGCGTCCCGCTCGGCGGCCGTCGGGATGTACATGTCGGTCGTGGTGTCCGTGTTCTTCGGGTTCATCCTGCTCGTGGCGGTCACACGGGCGTTGCCCCTCGAGCCTGCCGTCGACCTGTACATGGTCCCGACGAACTGGGTCACCGGTATGGGACAGAGCTGGGGTACGTTCGTCCTCTTCCTCTGCTGTGTCGCCCAGTTCTTCTGTCTTACGGCGTCGGTGACGTCGGCGTCCAGGATGCTGTTCGCGTTCTCGCGCGACCGCGCGGTCCCCGGTCACCAGCTCTGGCGCCGCGTGGCGCGGAACCGCGTGCCGCCGTACGCGGTCATCGGCATCGTGATCGCCGCGGCCGCGCTCATGCTGCCGACGCTCTACAACTTCTTCATCGGCTACTACGTCGGCACGGGGATCGCGGTGATCGGCCTCTACATCGCGTTCATCCTGCCGGTGATCCTCCGCTACCGGATGAAGGACGAGTTCGAGCCCGGAGCATGGTCGCTCGGGAACCACTACAAGTGGATCAACCCGATCGCAATAGTCTGGGTGTTCTTCATCTCGTTCATCTTCCTCCTGCCGCCGTACTCGGTCAGCGTGCCGTGGAAGGACGGCTTCACGTGGGAGGCCGTGAACTACGCGCCGATCCTCGTCGGCGGGGCGCTGCTCCTGTTCGGGGGCTGGTGGGTCCTTTCGGCCAAGAACTGGTTCAAGGGCCCCGTGCGCATGGGCACCGAGGAAGAGCTCGAGCGGATGGAGGAGGAGCAGCTCGGACGGTTCGAGGTGCCGACCGAGGCGAGCTGAGAGGTCACCTCAACCTTCTGCGAGAGGGGCGCCGTGGGGGCGCCCTTCTCGCGTTCAGGCCGCGAGCGCGTCGCGGAACGACGGCTCGGCGGCCGTGCGCTCGAGGCGCGCGAAGTGCTCGCTCGCGTAGGAGGCGAAGTCGAAGTCGAGGTCGGAGACCGCCGTCTGCACGACGCCCCACATCGCCTCGCGGAAGTCGGACATGAAGCGCATGAGCTCGAGCGCGCGTGCGTCGTCCTCGGTCGGCGCGCCGTAGGCCTCGAGCAGGGCCGCGCACTCTTCTGCGCCCAGCTCGTGGTTGATCGAGAAGTTCGCGAGGTCGAAGAAGCGGTCGCCCATGCCTGCGTACTCCCAGTCGACGATGCGCAGGTGCTCGCCGTCGTCGAGGAAGTTGGCGTTCAGGAGGTCGTTGTGGCAGGGCACCGGCGTGGAGTGCGCGCGGCGCGCCTCGATCTCTCGGGCGATCTCGTGCGCCCGGTCGTACGCCGCCGGGATCTCGCCGCCGCGTTCGAGGGCAGTGTCGCGGTACGTCTCGACCACGCGGAAGGAGTCGAAGCTGCCGGGGATCGGCGGGCCGTCGTGGAACGCGCGCAGCGCCCGCGCGACGCGGGCGAGCATCTCCGGCTCGCGCATCCGCTCGATCCCCGGGATCTCGCCCGCGACGAACCGGGTCACGAGCCAGCCCTCGGGCTCGACGAAGTCGACGACCTCGGGGCCGATCCCGAGCGCAGCGGCTGCGCGGGTCGCCGCGAGCTCGAAGGAGCGGTCAATGCCGAGCAGCCCCGTGTCCTTGCCCGCGACGCGGAGCACGAATGTCTCGCCGTCGAGCTCGACCTTGGCGTTGTGGTTCGTGATCCCGCCGCAGAGCACCTCGAAGCGCGCGCCTCGACGCGGCCAGACCCGCTCGACCGCAGCCTCGAGCTCGCTCACGCGCGGATCCTCTCGCCCTTCGGGTCGAAGAGCGGCTCCTCGGCGATCTCACCCGCGACCCACTCGCCGAAGATCTCGACCGCGACCTCGGTGCCCGGCTCGTGCTCGGCGGGGACATAGGCGTACGCGATCGAGCGTTCCACGGTGTAGCCGTAGCCGCCGCTCGTGACGCGCCCGACGAGCTCGTCCCCGACACGAACGGGCTCGGAGCCGAGAGCGATCGCGCGTCGATCGTTCAAGGTCAGACAGCGAAGCCGGCGGGTCATGCTGTTCGTGTCGGTCAGAGATTCTCGGCCGATGAAGTCGACCTTGTCCAGCTTGACGGCAAAGTCGAGCCCCGCCTCGAACGGCGTGTCCTCCGGCGTGATGTCCGCGCCCCAGACCCGGTAGCCCTTCTCGAGCCGAAGCGAGTCGATCGCCTTGTAGCCGCCGGCCACGAGGGCGTGCTCGCGACCTGCCTCCCAGAGGATGTCCCAGAGGGACAGGCCCAACTCGGACCCGCAGTAGAACTCCCAGCCGAGCTCGCCGACGTAGGTGACGCGGACGGCGAGACAGGGCACCGGCCCGACGGCGACCTCCTGCGCGGTCATGTACGGGAACGACGCGTTCGAGAGGTCGGCGGTGGTGAGCGGCCCGAGGATGTCGCGCGCACGCGGGCCCCAGAGGCCGAGGCAGGCGTACGCCGACGTCACGTCGGCGACGTGGACGGAGCCGTCCTCGGGCGCGTGCTGCCGGATCCACGCGAGGTCGTGCTGCCCGAACGCGGTCCCGGTGACGATGCGGAAACGATCGTCGGCGAGGCGCGTCACCGTGAAGTCGCACTCGATCCCTCCGCGCGGGTTCAGCATCTGCGTGTACGTCACGCGGCCGACGTCGCGTGCGACCCGGTTCGCGCAGAGGCACTCGAGGAAGTCCGCGGCGCCTTCTCCCCTGACCTCGATCTTCGCGAACGAGCTCTCGTCGAAGAGGGCGGCGCTGTCGCGGCATGCATGGTGCTCCGCGCCGATCGCGGGCGACCAGAGCTTGCCGGCCCAGCCACGCGGGCGGAGCGTGCCGTCGCCACGCGCGGCGTTCGGCTCGAACCAGTTCGCGCGCTCCCAGCCCGCTTTCTCGCCGAACGCGGCACCGAGGTCGACCAGGCGCGCGTACGCGGGAGAGACGCGCAGCGGCCGCCCCGCGGCGCGCTCGTGGCCCGGGTACTTCACGTCGTAGTACGTCTCGTAGATCTCCTTCGTGCGCGCGACCGTGTACTCACGGCTTCGGTACGCGGCGCCGAAGCGGCGCGAGTCCATGTGCCAGACGTCGAGCGACGGCGTCCCCTCGACGATCCACTCGGCGACGAGCTTGCCCATCCCGCCCGCGCCCGCGAGCCCGTGCGCGCAGAATCCGGCCGCGACCCAGAACCCGCGCACGTCCGATGGCCCGAGGATGAACTCCCCGTCGGGCGTGAAGGCCTCCGGCCCGTTGATGAGCTTGACGACCTCCATCTCGGCGAGCGCGGGGACGCGCACGACTGCGTTCTCCATCAGCTCTTCGAACCGCGGCCAGTCCTCGTCGAGCAGGCGCGAGTTGAAGTCGGCGGGGATGCCGTCGAGGCCCCACGGCGCGCAGTTGCGCTCGTACCCGCCCATGACGAGGCCGCCCGACTCCGGACGGAAGTAGACGAGGAGCGAGGGGTCGCGCATCGTCGGCATCTCGAGTGGAAGGCCCGCCGGCTTCGTCACGAGGTACTCGTGCGCCATCGGGACGACCGGGACGTTCACGCCCGCGAGCGCGCCGAGCTCGCGCGCGTACATCCCGCCGGCGTTGACGACGACGTCGGTCTCGATCTCGCCGCGGTCGGTCTCCACGGCTCGGACTCGTCCCCGCTCGACGCGTACTCCGGTCACGCGAGTGCCCGTGTTGACCTCGGCGCCGCGGCGTCTCGCGCCCTCCGCGAGCGCCAGCGTGAGCTGGCTCGGGTCGATGTAGCCATCGGTCGGGAGGTAGGCCGCTCCGAGGACGCCGTCGGTCGTCAGCGGGGGGAACAGCGCCTGGGCCTCGGACGGCGGAGATCAGCTCGAGCGGGAGGCCGAAGGTCTTCGCCCAGCCCGCCTGGCGCGCGATCTCCTCCATGCGCTCCTGCGAGGAGGCGAGGCGGAGGGAGCCGACCTCGCGCCAGCCGGTCTCGAGCCCGACCTCGTCCTCGAGCGCCCGGTAGAGCTCGACCGAGCTCATCATCATCTTCGTCAGCGAGAGCGTGCTCCGGAGCTGCCCGACGAGGCCGGCCGAGTGGAAGGTCGAGCCGCTCGTGAGCTCGGCGCGCTCGACGAGCACGACGTCGTCCCAACCGAGTCGCGCGAGCCAGTAGAGGATCGCCGCGCCCCCCACGCCGCCGCCGATGACGACCGCTCTCGCCCGCTCGCGCATGTGGCGGACCCTAAATTGCTGGCGCAAGCGAGGATCCCTAAAGGCGTCCGCTTCGCGGCCGCACCGCAAATCGGCTATCGGTGCCAAACGAGCGCTGGGTTGTGCGGAAATTGCGTGAAGTTTCGTTGCCGAGGGGTCTTGTGCGGACACGTCCGCTGTCGTAGATTTCCGCCTGCGCCGAGCACGGGGCGCCGGTAGGTCGAAGCCCTCCCGAGGGGCGCTACGCGGAAGCGGAACGTTTGTCGGGAAGGTGGACGAAAGCGTTCCCGGCTCGGCGAATCTGTGGCCGGATCCTCAGGGGTCCGGCCCTTTTCTTCTCTCGATCGGCCTAGAGCATGCGCGGGCGAACGCAGTTCGACCCTGTGCGAAAAGAAAAAAACGCAATTTGCGAGAAGTTGCTCTGTGCGGGTCTTGACGGGGCTCTTGCACCTCCCTAGAGTCCCGCATGCACCGAGTACGGAGCGCCCGAGGTTGAAGGTTCTCCGAGTGGTAGCCGCTTCGGCGGCGGTCAGTCGGAAAGCTGGACGAAGGCGTCACCGGCTCGGTGCATTTCTTTGTGGTCCGGTTTCGCGGCACGCCACCGGCGGCGCGGCACCTGGGGAGCGATCGGCACACACTTGTGATCCTCGAACGCGTCCGCTCCAGACATGACCCGGGTCTGACCTCGGTTCTCACCCGCGACGACGAACTGGCGCTGAATCGTCACAGGTCAGGGGTCGGACGCCGGCTCGAGCTCGTGGCCGCAAAATGCGCGAAATTCTTCAGGAAGGGTGCTTGACCCGCCTCGACCGGTCGCTTAGTGTCGTCGCTGCACCGAGTACGGAGCGTCCGAGGTTGATGGTTCTCCGAGTGGCACTCGCTTCGGCGGAGGTCAGTCGGATTGCCGGACGAAGGCGCAACCGGCTCGGTGCATTTTCTTTGGTCCGGCTACCCGCTCGGCCGCGCATATCCTGGCTCGCATGCGGAGGCTGGTCGCTCTCGTCAGCTCGATCATCTTCGTCGACGTGCTCCTGTACACGGCGCTGACGCCGCTCGTCCCGAGCTACGCGGACGAGTTCGACCTCTCGAAGTCGGGTGCAGGGCTCCTGCTCGCCGCGTTCGGCGCCGGAGCGATCCTCGGCGGGATCCCGGGCGGGCTGGCAGCGGCGCGATTCGGGCCGAAGCACGCCGTCGTCGGGGGGCTCGTCCTCCTCGGCGTGTCGAGCATCGCCTTCGCGCTCGCCGGCGGCGTGGCCACGCTCCTGCTCGCACGCTTCGTCCAAGGCTTCTCGAGCACGATCACGTGGGCCGGAGCGCTCGCGTGGGTCACGAGCACGGCTCCGAAGGAGCAGCGCGGCCAGATGATCGGGACTGCGTTCGGCGCAGCGGTGGCTGGCGCAGTACTCGGGCCGATGTTCGGCGGCATCGCGGAGTCGGTCGGGATCCGCGCCTCGTTCACGACCGTCGCGGCCGTCGCCTTCGGCTTCGCCGGTCTCGCGATCCTCGGACGTGCAGCTCCGGGTGAGCCGCTGCACGTCGAGGGTCTGCGCCGGGCGTTCCGCGACACCCGCTTCGTCGGCGGTTTGTGGCTGAACGCGCTGCCGGCGCTGCTCTTCGGCACGCTCGCGGTCCTCGCGCCGCTCGCGCTCGACGAGGCAGGCTGGGCGACGCTCGCGATCGGCTCGGTCTTCTTCGCCGCCGGTATCGTCGAAGTCGTCCTGAACCCGCTACTCGGCCGCCTGACCGACCGCCGGGGGCGGCTGCTTCCGATCCGCGTTGCACTCGCGGCGTCCATGATCGTCGCCGTCGCCCTCGCGGTCTCCTCCGAGCCGGTCGCGATCGCGGTCCTGATCGCCGCCGCAGCAATCGCCTTCGGGAGCATCTACACGCCTGCCATGGCGCTGACGTCGGATCGCGCCGAGACGACCGGGCTCGCGCAGGGCCTCGCATTCGGGATCATGAACACCGCCTGGGCTCTCGGCGCGCTCGCCGGGCCGACGCTCGGCGGCGTGCTCGGAGAGGTGCAGGGCGACGCCGCTCCCTATCTCGTCGGAGCCCTGCTCTGCGCGCTTACGCTCGCGGCGACGCAGCGGGTTGCGCGGACGGAGGTTCGCCCGCGTGAGGCGTGAGGACTGGGACCGCAAGTACTCCGCGGTCGAGAACCTCTGGAGCGCCAGGCCGAACCGCTTTCTCGTCGCCGAGGTCGAGAATCTCCCGCCCGGCCGGGCCCTCGACCTCGCCTGCGGAGAGGGCCAGAACGCGATCTGGCTCGCGACCCTCGGCTGGGAGGTCGTCGGCGTCGACTTCTCGGAGGTCGCGATCGCCAAGGGGAAGACTCGCGCCGAGCGCGACGGCATCGTCGTCGACCTCGCGGTCGCCGACCTGCTCGAGTACGAGCCCGAGGCCGGCGCGTACGACCTCGTCCTCCTCCTCTACCTCCACCTCTCGCCGCAGGACCGCCGGCTCGTGCTCGAGCGAGCGTCGACCGCGCTCGCCCCCGGCGGCACGCTGGTCCTCGTCGGCCACCACCTCGCCAACATGACCGAGGGCGTCGGCGGCCCCAGCGACCCGACCATCCACTTCACGCCGGACGAGATCGTGAGCGAGCTTCCGGGGCTCGAGATCGAGAAGGCCGAGCGCGTCTTCCGCGACGTCCGCGGCGAGGAGCGCCCCGCGATCGATGCGCTGGTTCGCGCGCGCCGGAAGCTCTAGACGCGCGGCTTACTCGCCGGACGCGTCGGCGGGCTGGTCGTCGAACGGGCCCTCGGCGAGCAGCTTGCGGAACTGCGCGAACTGACCGGCCTTGCCGACGGCGACGAGCGTGTCCCCCTGCTGGACGGCGTCGTCGGGCTGCGCGCCGCTCACGGGCTCGGGCTCGCGCAGGATCGCGATCACCGTGACCCCCGTCCGCGCGCGGAGCTGGAGCTGGGCCAGCGTGTGACCGATCGCCGGGCTCGTGTCCGGCACGGGCACCCATTCGATCTGGAGCTCGCCGAGCGCCATCTCGAGCTCCTCGACGATCCTCGGACGCTCGTATGCGCCGCCGATGATCGCGCCGAGCTGCCGCGCCTCGTCGTCGTGCAGCTCGATCACCGCGGTCGGGTCCTCGTCGTCTGCGCGCCGGTAGTAGTAGATGTCGCGCTGGCCGTCGTTGTGCAGGATCACGGACAGCCGACCACCCTGGGCGGTCCGGAACGCGTACTTGACGCCGACGCCGGGAAGACGGGTCTCTCGCAGATCTACGGGCATCAGACCTCCTGGGTCAGTCTACGGATGGGGAACAGGACCCGACCGAGCCGCTTCGATTCCTTCATGAGCACCAGCCCGATGGTCGCGGTCACGAGCACGTAGAGGCCCGCGAACGCGACGAGGTCGGTGCGGGTACCGGGGTCGAGGGCGTCGTTCTCGGAAGCCAGCTGGGCGAGGATGATCGTGAACTCGCCGTGCGCGACGAGCGCGATTCCGGCGTTGAAGCTCTGCCTCTGCGTGAAGCCGCCGACCCGCCCCGCGACCATCCCCCCGCCGATCTTGCCGGCGAGCGTCAGCAGGACTGCGAGCGCGACCAGCCACCCCACGTCGCCGACCGCGCCCACGTCGATCGAGAGCCCGAAGACGAAGAAGAACAGCGCGGCGAAGATGTCGCGGAAGCTGAAGAAGCGCTCCTCGATCTGCTCGCGGACGCTCGTCTCCGAGAGGACGATGCCGGCCATGAGCGCGCCGATCGCCTCGGACAGCCCCAGCTCCTCCGCGATCGCCGCCGTCCCCACGAGGAAGCCGAACACCGCGAGCAGGAAGAACTCGAGCGACAGCCGGTCGAGCAGCCGGTCGAGCGGGCCCGTGAGCCAGCGCGACGCCGCGAGGCCGGCAGTGATAAAGCCGAGCGCCTTCGCGACGAGAACGAGCGTGTCCGACACCTCCCCGCCCCCGGCCGCGGCATAGCCGAGCATCAGGGCGACCACGATGTCCTCGAAGACGAGGATCGCGAGCACGAGGTCGGTCTCGTCGTCGCCGAGCCGTCGGAAGTCGCTGAGCCCCTTGATCGCGATCGCGCTCGACGAGACGTAGATGCAAGCCGCGAGGACGAGCGCCGCCGACGTGAAACCGAAGGCCGCGACGCCGATGATGAGCCCGAGCCCGGCGTTGGCGACGAGGTCCACGAGCCCTCCGAGGCCGATGTGCCGCCCGGTCCTGGTCAGGCGGTCGAAGGTGAACTCGAGGCCGAGGAAGAAGAGCAGGAACACGATGCCCAGCTGGGCCACGAACTCCGTGACCTCCGAGGGGCGGATGAACGCGAACTCCTCCGGCTCGTTCGGCCCGAGGAGGAGGCCGGCGAACAGGTACGCGGGAATCGCCGAGAGCCCGAGCCTGCGCACGCCGAGCCCGAGGCCGCCGAGCAGCGCGATCGTGATGGCAAGTTCGGCAAGGCTCACCCGGCCATTCTCCCCGCTCGGAAGATGGAGCTTTGCCTAAAGCGACGCGAGTGCGCGACCGAGCTCCGCTGGGAAGCGCTCGAGCACCCAGTCCTCGCCCAGCGGCGCCAGTCGGTAGTCGCGCCCGTTCACGAGCGCTTCTCTTCCGGTCCTCGGGTCCATCGGGAGCTGCGACTCGACCGGGTACCAGCGGTTGTGCCGCTCGATGAGGTCGTTCACCTCGGAGAAGCGCCAGCCGGCGGCCGCTGCGTGCCAGCGGCTCGCGAAGAACTCGTCGTGACCGTCGCACTCGGCCGCGAGCGAGCGCCACGCGTCGGCCAGCCGCTCCTCGTGCTCGGCGGTCTGCGTCTCGATGACGTGCAGACGCACCATGTACACGAGCGGGCCGCGCGTGGCGGACAGGTACGTGTCGGCGGACGACCGGAAGTTGCGTAGGCGGAGGCGGAAGGGCTTTCCACGAAGCGGCGTGGAGCGGAGATCCTCCTCCAGGCCTGCGAGCTCGCGCCGGTCGCGCGGCGTCTCGGGGAGGACGACGCCCTCGCGCAGGATCGCGTCGCGCTCGGCCTTCTCCATGCCCCGTATTACAGCTGCCGTGACGTCGCTAGCGACCGAGCAGGCGATCGAGCCACGAGCGGTGCGGCTCCTCGTCGGCGACCTCGGGCTCCGGCTCGGGGTGGGGCTCGAGTTCCGGCTCCGGCTCGGGCTCCGACATGGGCTCGGGCTCCGGCACGGGCTCGGGTTCCGGCTCCGGCACGGGCTCGGGTTCCGGCTCCGGCACGGGCTCGGGTTCCGGCTCCGGCACGGGCTCGGGTTCCGGCTCGGGCTCGGGAGGCGGCGGCTCGGGCACGTCGGCGGCAGGCTCGGGCGCCGTCTCCGCCTCGACGGAGGGCTCCTCGCCCTCGCGCATCAGCTCCTGGTCGCCGCGTCGCTCCTTCAGGCGCTCGAAGTCGCCCCGGATCGCTGCGCGCATGTCGTCGAGATGGCTTTCGTCGCGCACGGGTGACCGTTCCCGTTGAGCCTCGCGAGTCCTTCCGAAATCAGCGGGGCGACCCGAAGGTCGCCGTCCAGACGACCGAGGGCCCGCCACCGAGCAGACCGTTCGCGCGAACGGGCGCCGCGCCGACGTGACGGAAGCCCGAGCCGAGAATGTTCGCACGGTGCCCGGGCGAGTTGAGCCAGGCCGAGACCACTTCACGGGGGCTGACCCGCCCCCACGGACCCGCGTACAGGTTCTCCGCGAACATCCGGTACCGGTACCCCGCCCGCCGAACGGGCGCCGTAAAGTCGGACCCGCACGGGGTGTGCGAGAAGTCTCCGCACGACGCGACCCCGCGGCCCTTGAGCACCGCTGCGCGCTCGAGCGCGTGGGACGTGGCGAGCCGCGAGCGCGAGTCCTGCGCACGCGCGTAGTTCATGAGGCAGGTGACCGCCCGGATCTGCACTTCGAACGAGGCGCGGGGGTTCGCCGCGCCCTTGCAGGCCGCCGCCGGCGCGAGATACGCGCTCCCGGCGCGAGGGCTCCCGTCCGCCGAGCCGACGACCACGAAGGCTGCGAGCACGGCCAGGCCGAGCGCCGTGAAAGCCAGTCGGGCACACGTATCCGCCGTCGCGGAGCGCACCAACCAACCGTAGGAGCCGAGGGTCGCGGGATCCCTACCCTCAATGGGGGACGCAGCATGCCTCGCATCAGTGAACCTGCCCCTCGCCAGGGTCACCGGCCGACTCTAACGCCTCCTGAGGATGGTGCGTGCGCCAAGTGGCGGCGGCAAGCATTCCCAGCGCGAGCGTCGGCAGGACGGTGAGCGACCGGTAGAGGAGAGTTGCCGCGACCGCTTCCGCGTTCGCCGCGCCGAAGGCGACGAGGGCCCCGGTCAGGCCGAGCTCGACGATGCCGACGCCTCCGGGCGTGAGCGGGAGTGCCCCGAGGACGCGCACGAGCGCCCATGCCGCGAACGCCTCGACCCAGGTGATCTCGGACGCGCCGACACCCACGGCCCGGAGACAGACGAGGAGGACGACGAACACGGTCAGGTGGCCGGCGAGCGTCGCCAGGGTCAGCACGTGCCAGCGGCGTCGCAGCAGGCCGAGCGTCCCCGAGCGGAAGCGCACGAGGCCCTCTCCGGTCCAGAGGACGGGCCGCCGAACGAGCCGACCCGCGCGGCGGGCGATCCTCGACGCACGTTCGCCGATCCAGCGTGCGCGCTTCGCGCTCGACAGCGCGAGCGCGAAGGCGGCGAGGGCGACGACGAGTACCGCGACGCCGATGAGCGCAGTCGTGCGCAGCGCGGGATGATCCTGGCCTTGTGAGGTCAGCAGCGCGAGCGCGACGACGGGGAAGGCGAGGTTCGCGAACTGGTTCCAGATGCCGGTGACAGCGACCGCGAGCGCCACTGCGCTGCTGCGAAAGCCCCACGACCTGAGCATCGAGTACGAGCCCGCCATGCCGACCGCAGCGCCCGCCGGCGACACCGTCGCGAGCGCCGTCGAGGCCTGCGTCATCGCCATCGCCTCGCGATAGCGGAGACCGGGAAGCGCCACCATCCACGGCGGCGGAAAGGTCGCGAGGTTCAGCAGCGTGGCGCCCGCGAGAGCCAGGCCGTCCTGCCAGCTCAGGTCCTTGACGACGTCCCAGACGTCACGATAGTCCGCGATGCGCGGCAGGACGAAGACGAAGACGGCGGCGACCACGATCGCCGTCGCCGCCCCACCCAGTATGCGCTTCTGGTTCTTGCCGAACCGGGCGGACATGCGAGGAACCTAACCGCTGGTTGTCCGGCTCCCGCGGGCCGCGCGGAACCTTCCTACGGCAGCCGCGGCGTGACGAACCTGCCGAGCACGCCCGCGAGGAGCAGCAATCCGGCTGCAAGTGCGACGAACAGGAACGTGACCTCGCTCTCACCGGGCTCGCGTCCAAGCTTCGAGCCGAGACTCGCGTACGCCCGCTCGAGTGCGTCGGCCGAGCGCGCCTCCGAGAACTCGCCGCCCGTCATCTCGGAGATCTCACGCAGCGTCTCGGGGTCCGGGGGCACGGGGATGAGCCGCGGGCCCTGGTCGTCGGGCGCGCCGAAGCTCCCGCCCAGGATCCCGCGGTCGATGACGCCCTCGGGCGTGCCGAGCGCGATCGTGTGCACGGGGATCCGCGCGTCGGCGGCGAGCTGGGCGCCTTCGAGCGGCTCGAGGATCCCCCGCGTCTGGGCGCCGTCCGAGAGGAAGAGGATCGAGACGGGTCCCTGCTCCTCCTCCCCATCCTCGGGCTCGCCGGGCGCCTGGGCGAGCGTCCTCGTCGACCCCAGGGACGGGGCGGCGATGTCCCCGTCGAGCCGCTCCTGCTCGTTGATCCGCTTGCCGAGCTCGACCGCGGTCTGGAGCGCATCTCCGATCGCGGTCCCTCCGAAGATGTTGTACGTCCCGATCTCGTCGATCGCCGTGTTGACGAGCTCGCGGTCCTTCGTCGGCGGCGTCGCCACCTGAGCCTCGCCCGCGAACACGATGAGACCGACGTTCAGCCGGTCCGGGACGCGTTCGAGGAAGAGCCGCATCGCCTCTTGCGCGGCGCCGAGCCGCGTCGGCCGGACGTCCTCGGCCTGCATCGAGCGCGAGGTGTCGACGACGAGGATGACAGTCGCGCGCTCCTTGAGGAACATGCGCTCCATCTGCGGCCGCGCGAGGGCGGCGAGCAGCAGCGCGAGCGCGAGCCCGACGAGCAGCGGCGGCACGAGCCTCGTCCACGTCCTGCCCGAGACCACCATGGCGAGCACATCGACGTTCGGGAAGGCCACCGCGTAGCGCATCCGCCGCCGCTCGGCCAGGAGCCAGAGGCCAACGGCCGTCGCGAGCACGACGAGCGAGAGCAGGAGCCACGGGCTCTGGAAGCTGATAGGGCTCTCGAGGCTCACCGCACCACCGAGCAGACGGCCTGGACCTGGACGACGGCGCGCACCTCGCCGATCTCCGCGTTCCCCCGTACTCGCACGACCACTCTGCCGCCGCGGACGGACCGGGTCCCGGAGACGAGAGAGACGAGGCTCGCAGTCGGAGGCGTGCGCGTGTTGAAGCCGAACGCATGGGCGGCGTCGACGAGGCGCTCGCCGCGCCGGCAGTCCTGCGCGACCGTAGCCGTGCCCGGCCGCACGCGGACGGTCTTCACCCGGCGGATCGTCGGCTGTCCCGGCGGAAAGGCCGAGACCGAGGTCGGGACGCGGGAGCCGCCGCCCGACGAAGGCAGGCAGCCCACGTACGGCTTGAAGGTCGGCGCGCGGGGCGACTGACCGACGAACGAGCCGACGAAGACCACCGCGTTGGACGTCGAGATGCCGGGGTTGACCGGGCTTCCGAGCGTCCCGCGGAAGTGGACGTCGATCGCGCGCTGGCTGAGCTCGGCGTCGAGCCCGCCGGCGACGTACCGGCGCGGGCAGGTGACCGTGTACTCGACCTTCGGGCGCGGTACCCCGCGTCCCGGTGGCACGACGACCCACGGCCCGGCGACGGGGACGCACACCTGCAGCCCGTCGCACTCGTTCGCGCTGCCTGCGGGCGCGGCGACGGCGAGCGCTGCGACGAGCGTGCCGGCCGCCAGCACGAGCACGCGCTTCACGGGACCCTCCGATAGAGGAAGGCCGAGAGCGCACCGCCGAAGAGCAGGAGCGCCGCGGCGCCGCCGGCGACGACGTCGGTGACCTCCCGCTCCTCCTCGCGCTCGCCCAGCCGCGAGCCCAGCTCCTCGTAGACCGTGCGCAGGCCCTCGTCGTCGGTCGCCGTGAAGTGTTGTCCACCTGTAGCCGTGGAGAGCTGCTCGAGCGTCTCGGGGTCGGCCGGGACCTGGATGATCCGCGTGAATCCGCCCTGGAGTCTCTCCCTCACGACGCCGTTGGGCGTGCCGACGAGGACGGTGTGGACGGGAATGCCGGCCTGCTGGGCGGCAGCGGCGGCCTCCGCGGGATCGACGCGGCCGCCGTCGCGCTTCCCGTCGGAGATCAGGAGGATCGTCCGCGGGGGCGTGGTCCCGTCCTCCGCCTTCTCCTTCTGGCCGAGCTCGATCGAGAGCGCGACGGCGTCCCCGATCGCCGTGCCCTCGCCCGCCGCGAGCGTGTCGAGCGCGGTATTGACGAGCTCCCGGTCTTCCGTCGGCGCCACGCCGACGCTTGCACGGGTCGCGAACGAGACGACGCCGACGCGGAACTTCTCCGGCACCTCCTCCAGGAAGGCCTTCGCGGCGACGCGGGCGGCGTCGAGGCGCGTGGGCTCCACGTCGTCGGCCTTCATCGACCGGGAGACGTCCATCGCGAGGATCACCGTAGCTTCTTCGCGCGGGACCGAGACGGTGGCATGCGGCCGCGCGATCCCCACGATCATCGCGCCGAGCGCCACGAAGAGCACCAGGAGCGGGACGAAACGCAGCTTCCCAGGCCTCCGCTCGACGACGTTCGGCAGCAGGTCGGGATTGCCGAAGGCCGCCTGCGAGCGCACGCGCCTCCGCTCCGACCAGAGGTAGAGCAGGAACAGCACAGGCAGCGCGACGAGTGCGACGAGCACGAGCGGCCATGTGAACGTCATGGCCGCCTCCGGCGCAGGAAGACGACGAGGTTGCGGAGCCAGTCGCCCGAGGTCGAGAGCACGACGTGACGGACGCCGACCGACGTCAGCACCTGGGCGACCTGGGCCCGTTCGGCCTGTGCCGCGAGCGCGAAGCGCTCACGGAGCCGGCGGCTGCGCGTGTCGACGCGAAGCTGGCGTCCCGTTTCCGGGTCGACGAGCCAGAGCAGGCCGACGTTCGTCAGCTCCTGCTCGCGCGGGTCGCGGATCTCGACCGCGATCACGTCGTGGCGCCCCGCAAGCTCGAGCAGCGGCCGCCGCCAGTCGTGCTTGCCCCGGAAGTCGGAGACGAGGACGACGAGCGAGCGCTGGCGCGCGAACGCGCCGACGCGCGAGATCGCGGCTCCGAGCGAGGTCTGCCCGGGAGCATCGCCTTCGACCTCCGGCTCGCCCCGCAGAGCGGAGAGGAGCCCGACGAGACCTCGGCGGCCCTGGGTCGGCGGCAAGGCGAGCGGCTCAGGGCCGCCGAAGGTCACCACGCCCAGCCGGTTCCCCCGCCGGGTCGCGAGATGGCCGAGCGCGATCGCCACTCCTTCGGCGACGTCCGCCTTGCGGCGATCGGCGGTGCCGAACTGCATCGACGGCGACGTGTCGAGCGCGAGCCAGGTCACGAGGACGCGCTCGGCGAGGTCGACGCGGACGTGCGGTTCGTTCGTCCGGGCGGTCACGTTCCAGTCGATGCGGCGCACGTCGTCGCCGGGCTCGTACGGCCGGATCATCGCGAGCTCGGAGCCGGTGCCGAGCACGTTCGAGCGGAAGTCCCCCGCGAGCAGCCCCTCCATCCTCCGCGCGATCGAGACGTCGAGCGCGCGGAGGAGACCTTCCGGCATCGCTCCCGGCCCGGGGCGGGCCTTCGTCGTCCCGGGCAGCAGCGCGCTGACGGACCTCGAGCTCATCTCACGCCGCGCTCACGCGAGCCAGGTCGAGGTGCGGAACGGGGACCGCGGCGAGGACCTGGTCGAGGATGGCGTCGGGACTCACCTCCTCGGCAAGGGCCTGGTACGAGAGCACGAGCCGGTGCCGCAGCGCGTCCTTCACGAGGGCGTGGAGATCCTCGACGAGGGCGTACTCCCGCCCGCGCAGGAGGGCGAGCGCGCGGGCGCCGTGCACGAGGCTGATCGGCCCTCGCGGGCTGGCGCCGTAGGAGATGTACTGCCCGAGATCCTGGAGACCCTCGAGGGACGGATCCCGCGTCGCGGTTGCGATGTCGACTGCGTAGCTCACGAGCGACGGGTCGACGTAGATGTCCTGGACCGCGCGCTGGAGGGCGGTGAGCTGCTCGAGCGAGAGCGCCTGCCGGAGCTCCGGCGCGTCGACGAGCTGGCGCTGGACGACCGTCAGCTCCTCGTCGTGCTGCGGGTACCCGATGACGACCTTGAGCATGAAACGGTCGATCTGCGCCTCCGGGAGCGGGTAGGTGCCCTCCGACTCGATGGGATTCTGGGTCGCCATCACGAGGAATGGCTCGGGGACGGGGTACGTCTCGTGGCCGATCGTGACCTGGTGCTCCTGCATGACCTCGAGGAGCGCGGACTGGACCTTCGCCGGCGCACGGTTGATCTCGTCCGCGAGCAGGAAGTTGCAGAAGACGGGGCCGAGCTCGGTGTCGAACGTGCCGTCCGCGGCGCGATAGATCCGCGTGCCGATGAGGTCGGAGGGAACGAGGTCCGGTGTGAACTGGACGCGCGCGAACGAGCCTCCGAGCACGCCGGCGGTCGTCTTGATCGTGAGGGTCTTGGCCAGGCCCGGAACGCCCTCGATCAGGAGGTGGCCCTGGGCGAGCAGGCACACGACGACCCGCTCGAGCATCGCGTCCTGGCCGGCGATCACGCGCCTGATCTCGATCAGCGCCTGCTCGAGCTGCTCCTTCGCCTCCAGCGGGGTCGGAACCCCGGAGTCCCGCGTCTCCTCGCTCACGCCTGCTCCTCTCTCCCGTTGGACGACATACGTAAGCAGACAAACCTGAGATTGGGGTAAAAGCCCCCGCTTCGTTACACGGCGCTACGAGCGCTGGACACCCATCGCGATCGAGCCGACGTACCCCGTCCCGCTCCTCTCGAGCTTCAGCGTCGAGCGCCTCCCGCCGTTTCGGTAGACGAAGTCCGCGGCGTTCCGCGTGCTGCGGCTCGGTCGCCTGGAGTACGGCGAGCGCTTGTAGACCCGGTCCGTGAGCGCGTCCGGGAAGTAGAGCTGCCCGGTGTGCACGACGTTCCCGGAGATGTACACGGTCACGTGGACGTGCACTGTGCGGCTCGGGTACCAGCCGGGATAGATCGTCTCGAAGCGCGCGAGCCCGTTCCTGTCCGTGCGCTGGATCCCGCGCAGGAAGCGCTTGTCGGCGTTCTGGGCGCCGGTGCCCGAGTACACGCCGCCCGCGTCGCAGTGCCAGATGTCGACGGCCGCCCGCCTGATCGGCTTGCAGGTCGAGACGTCGACGACCTTGAGCCGGAGCGCGAGCGGGACTCCCCGCTTGCCGTCCGTGATGTTGCGTCGGACCTTGTGGTCGTCGAGGTAGTACGGGCCCTCGGTCTGCTCGGGCGCGAGGACGCAGGCGACGAGGCCGGACGAGACGGCCGCGGGCCCGGCGCCGGCCTCCTCGGCGATCTTCCAGCCGCCAACCGCAGTGGCGCCGGCGAGCAGGCCGCCGAGCTTCAGCAGCGAATCGCGGCGCGACATGCGGTCTTCGCTCATCGGGCGAGAGTAGCGACGGGAGCTGAGAGGCTGCGAAGAGGTCGCTGAGAGCGCTCTAAGAGACGCTCCCCGCCTACATCGTCATGCTGACCAGGCTGAGGATGTTGCCGTCGGGGTCCTTGAGCCACACGCCTTTGACCTCTCCCATCACGTGCACATCGCCCTCGCGCGTCGTGTCCGGCAAGTCGTCGTAGTGCTCGAACGTGGCGCCCTTGGTCTTGAGCTCTTGGACGATCGCGTCGAGGTCGTCGCCGACGGCCCACGTGGCGGCGGTCGCCTGGTTCGTGCCGGCGTACTCCGACGCATAGACGAGCAGGACGGAGTTCCCGCTCCTGTAGAGGATGGATCCCGGGTCTTCCTGGACTGGCTCCAGACCGAGCATGTTCTCGTAGTAGTCCCGCGCCCGTTGCAGGTCGCTCACCGCGAGCGTCGCCCCGGCGTTCTTGCTTCCCAGCATGCTGACCTCCTCTCCCTCGTGGACGTGGGGAGAATAAGCGGGCGATCGAGGCGTGGTCAGGGTCTCGAGGTCGCCGAGAGCTCTCTCAGAGCGACGCAACTCGAGTGCTAGAACACGAGCGTGGCGATGTTCCACGTCGTGCTCCGTCGTTCCGGCCCTCGGTACGACCATTCGCTCCGGCTCGAGGAGCAGTCCGAGTGGCCGGAGCACGCGGCGTTCATGGACGGCCTCGTGGACGCGGGCTTCCTCGTGCTCGGAGGGCCGCTCGCCGACGAGCTGCGCGTCGTCCACGCCGTCGAGGCCGAGTCGGAGGACGCGATCCGCGCGAGGCTCGCAGAGGACCCCTGGAGCGAGACGCATCTCGTGGTGGACACGATCGAGCCGTGGACGATCCGGCTCGACGGACGGCGCGGGTAGTTGCCGGCGTCGGCCGCGATCGAGACGAGCGGGCTCGGCAAGACGTACGCCGGGGACATCCGCGCCGTCGTCGACCTCGATCTACGCGTCGAGCGCGGCGAGGTGTTCGGCTACCTCGGCCCGAACGGCGCTGGCAAGTCGACGACGATCCGGATGCTCGTCGGCCTCATCCATCCGACCGCGGGAACCGCGTCCGTGCTCGGCCACGACCCGCGCTCGCACGACGCCTCCGTCCGCAAGAGCGTCGGCTACCTGCCGGGGGACCTGCGCCTCTCGGAGCGGCTCACCGCGGCCGAGGAGCTCGAGTCGCTCTCACGTCTCCGCGGCGGCGTCGACGAGGCGTTCCGCGACGAGCTCTGCGAGCGGCTCGGGGTCGTCCTCGACCGCCCGATCCGCCACCTCTCGAAGGGGAACCGGCAGAAGGTCGGGCTCGTCCAAGCGTTCATGCACCGGCCCGAGCTCGTCGTGCTCGACGAGCCGACCGGCGGGCTCGATCCCTTGCTGCAGAAGGAAGTGCGTGCGCTCCTGCGCGAGACCGCGGACGACGGCCGAACCGTGTTCCTGTCGTCCCATTCGCTCGACGAGGTCCAGCACACGGCCGACCGCGTGGGGATCATTCGCTCGGGCCGCCTCGTCGACGTCGACGCCGTCGAGAGCCTCCGCTCGCGCTCCCTCCGGCACGTCGCCGTCCGCTTCGCCGAGCCGGTCGATCCCGCCTCGCTGGCCGCGATCCCCGGCGCGCGGCTCGTCGGCGTCGAGGACTCGACCGTTCGCCTGTCCGCGCCCGAGACCGCCATGGACGCGCTCGTGAAGGCGATCGCGCGGCATCGCGTCGTCGACCTCGTCTCCGAGCCCGCCGATCTCGAGGAGATCTTCCTCGAGCTCTACCGGGAGGCCGACCCTGCCTCTTGAGCTCGCACGGCGCGGCCTGCTCGACTACCGGCGGGCGCTCGCGGGCTGGTGCATCGGCATCGCCACGTACGTGGCGCTCGTGGCCGCGATCTTCCCCTCGGTGGAGGGCTCGCCCGAGTTCGACGAGCTGATCCGGAGGTACCCGGACGTCCTCAAGAACCTCTTCGGGATCGCCGAAGGGGCGAGCATCACGTCCGGGGCGGGCTTCCTCGACGTCGAGCTCTTCGCCCTCGTCCTGCCGCTCCTCGTGCTCGTGCAAGCGATCGGGAGGGGAGCGCGGACATTCGCCGGCGAGGAGGACGCGGGGCGGCTCGAGCTCGTCCTCGCGTATCCGGTCCGGCGCCGCGACGCCGTGCTGGCGAAGGGCGCGGCTGCCGCGACCCACGTCGTCGTCGTGTGCGCGGTCGCCGGGGTCGTCGTCCTCGTCTTCGATCCACTCGTGGGTCTCGAGCTCTCGTTCGGGAAGCTCGCGCAGGCGATCGCGGGGCTGGTCGTGCTCGGCGTCTTCCACGGGTGGCTGGCGCTCGGCGTCGGCGCCGCCGTCCCCAACCGCACGCTCGCGATCGCCGTTCCCGCCGGCGTGGCCGCCGCCGGCTATCTCGTCAACGGGCTGCACGAGCAGGCCGGCTGGCTCGAGCCGTTCCGGTTCGTCTCCCCGTTCTGGCTCGTCGGTGCCACGCCGCTCCAGGCGGGCATCGACCTGCTGGGGACGCTCGTCGTGGCCGTGGCCGGCGGGATCGCGCTGGTCGCCGGGTCGCTCCTCGTCGAGCGCCGGGACCTACAGGTTCCCTAGTGCCTCTACGCGGGCGACGGCCCTCGCGACGCCTTCGACCTCGAACGCGAGCGACAGCGCCCCGTCCCGCGACGACTCGACCAGCTCGACAGCGTCACCGGCATCGAGCGGATGGCGATGGTCGAGCCGTGCGCGAAAGGGGCGGCGGGCGTCGAGCGTCGATCCGAGACGCTCCTCGACCGCGTGCCAATACGCGGCGTTGTTGACGTGCTCGAGCAGGTCGAAGTCGGTCGCCCGGAGCGGCCAGCGCGTGCGTGAGGATCCCGACGGGGGCTCGGGCAGCTCGAGACGCGTCGAGATGGCGCGCCCCTGCGTCGACTCCGCGTAGACACCGAAGTCGTCGATCCGCGCCGGTTTCGCGTCCGCGTCAAGGTGGATCCACACGCTGTCGAGCTCGACGCGCCCGCCGCGGTCGCCCTCGAGCGACATCCGGCGTGCGGCGGCGAGAGCTGCGCGGCCGCTCGACCACGTCCGGAGCTCGACGCGGTCGTCCGCGAGCGGAGGAGCGACGACGTCGACGCGGATGCTCCGCACGACCCAGAGATGCTCCGGGGCGCCCCACCCGGTCTCGTCCACGTCGTCGCTGGCGACGTCCTGGAGGTAGCGCGCGATCGCGTCGAGGCGGAGGCGGCCGTCGGGCCCGCGGTCGGAGAGCCTGACGCGGCGGCTCGCGCGAAAGACCCTCCCAGAGGCCGGAATCGGAACGAGCGGTTCGATGAGGAACCCTATGCCGTCAGAGCTCGAGGATCATCCGGCCGAGGCCGTCCTCCGGCTCGTAGTCCACGTAGCCGAGGCGCGCATACAGCCGCTTCGCGGGGTTGTCGACGTCGACGCTGAGAGAGACGCGGCGGAGACGCGCCTGCCGGCCGCGCTCGTGCATTGCCTCCATCAGCGCGCGACCGATCCCGCGGCCGCGGAACCCGTCGACGACCGCGATCGCGAGCTCCGGAGTCTCCTCGTCGACGTAGCCCTCGCCGTGCGCGGCCTCGGTGAAGAGCCGCCACCAGACGGCGCCGACCCGCTGCCCGTCCTCCTCGGCGACGAGACCGTCGTCACCAGCGCGACCCCAGCCTTCGTGGAAGACGACGACCTGCGGATGCGCAAGGACGAACTCACGTGGAGGGAGCTCGACGTCGGGCCGCCAGCCGAGCGCCGCATAGACCATCTCGCGGAGGAACGGCTCGTCGCCCGGCGTGAGCGCGCGGATGTCCATCAGTCGTCGGTGATCGTGGCCAGCACGCCGAGAACGCCGTAGCGCCGGGCACCCTCGTCCTGCTCGTCGCGGTCCGCGTACTCGGCGATCAGGTCGCGAAGGCGCGTCTCCAGCTCGCGAGCGGTGGCGGGCGCGAGCGCCGGCGTGTGGTACGAGACCGACCCGGGGTCGTCCTCGTTCGCGGCCTGGAGCCACTCGTCGAGCTCGTCGGCGATGCCGCGCAGGAGCCCGCCCTCGTACAGCTCGAGGTCGCCCGAGAAGCGGATGCGTTCGGCCACCCGACCGTAGATCCGCTCCGTGTGCCGGCCGGACGCGCGTGCGTCGACCTGCTGCACGAAGCCGCAGTCGACGAGCCGCTTCACGTGGTAGTAGAGCCGGTTCGCCGGCATACCGATCTCGGCGGCGAGCTCGGCGACGGTGCGCGGGCTCGCGAGTAGCCGGAAGATCCGGTACCGCAGCGGGTCGTAGAGCGCGGCGACGGCGGCCGGATCCTCGAGGCGTAGCTCGCTGCGCACCGATGGAATATTTTCCAACCGTTGGAGATTTGTCAACCGGTGAGCGTCGCGCCGAGCCAGGCGATCGCGGCCGGAACGTGCGCCGGGTCGATCTCGTGCGCCGCGTCCGACTCGTGGTACTCGACGTCGAGCCCGCCCGCCTCCAGGAGCTCCCGCGCGCGGCGGGCGAACCCGACCTCCATGATCGGGTCCTTCCGGCCGTGCGCGATGAAGACGCGCAACCCCTTGCGCTCGGTCACGGCCGGCTCCCAGCCCTCGACCACCGGCACGAAGCCCGAGAGCGCGAGGATCCCCGCCGGCGCCGGCCGGTCGCCGCCGAGGCCGAGCGCGTAGCTCATCACGGAGCCCATCGAGAACCCGCCGAAGACCGTCTGCTCGGGCGCGAGCCCGGTCTCGGCCCAGACCTCGTCGTGGAAGGCGGCGAGCGCGCGGTACGCGGCGTGGAACGTCGCCCGGTCCGGGTAGCCGACCCGGGGCACGACGTACCAGTGGTACCCCGGCCAGCCCGGGAGCTGGAGCGGCGCGCGAGGCGTGACGACGTGCAGCCGGCGCTCGGGATCGAGGACGTCCGCGAGCGGGAGCAGGTCGTTCTCGTCCGCCCCGCGGCCGTGGTGGAGGACGAGGAGCGCGGATGCTTCACCGTCAGCCGACCGCTCTCGGAAAACGAGCGAGCTCATCGTGTCAGTGCGCGACCGTGACCTCGACCCGTACGTCGGGCGTCGCAACTGCGACGCTGCCGTAGAGCGGTCACCTGCGCTTGAACGCCTCGAGGAGCTCGTCCGCCTGCGCCTCGCTCACACCCGTGAGCGCGAACGACAGCGTCACCGAGTTGAAGACGTTGACGTCGTCCCGCACCGGGTTCGCCGGGTCGAGCTCGCCGGCTATCTCCACACTCGCGGTCTCGAGCGGCATGTCGCCCGAGCGCGCGAGCGCCTGCATTAGCTCCACGCCGCACGTTGCGATGCCGGCGAGGAACAGCTCCGCGGGCGTCACCGCCTCGCCGGGGGCACCGTTGTGCACCGGCCCGTCGGCGACGAAGTGCTGGTCGCGGCAGCTCCAGAGCACACGGCCGAACGTGTCCGTCGAGCGGGCCTGCACCCCATAGCGCCGGACCTCGACGGCACTCATGCCTTCGACGCTAACCGATGCCGGCCGAGGGTGTAGCGTGAGCCCACACTCCCGACGAGGAGGACGCGATGACCACCTTGCACGACGACGAGATCCAGACCCACGCGACGGGCGGCCGGAAGCTCGACCCCACGGCCGACGCCGACGGGGACGACACGGACTCGACCGACGGAGACGCGGACGACTCCGACTCGGCAGACGCTGACGCCGACGACGCCGACAGCGACGGCACGGACGGCGCGTAGAGCGGGCGAGACGGCGCTCGCGCGCTGTCTCGAGCCGATCGACGCGGCGACGTTCTTCGACGGGCACTGGGAGCAGCGCCCGCTCGTCGTCGCGCGCGATGAGCCCGGCCGCTTCGACGACCTCCTCTCGGAGGCGGACGTCGAGCGGCTCGTCTGCTCAACCGCGATCCGGTATCCGGGCTTCCGGCTCGTCCGGGACGGCCGGCAGCTCGACGTCGGCGAGTTCGCTAGCGACGTCTCCTGGCGGCCGCCGTTCACGGGCACCGTGGACGTCCCGCGCGTCCTCGCCGAGTGGGAGGCCGGGGCGACGATCGTCCTCCAGGCGCTCCACGTGAGCTGGCACCCGCTCGCCGCCTTCTGCCGCCTGCTCGAGCAGGCACTCGGCCTCGGCGTGCAGGCGAACGCGTACTACACGCCGCGCGGCTCGCAGGGGTTCGCCGTGCACCACGACACGCACGACGTGCTCGTGCTCCAGATCGCAGGCGAGAAGCGCTGGCTCCTCTACGAGCCGCTGCTCGAGCTCCCGCTCAAGCACCAGCGCTACTCGACGGCACTCGGCGAGCACGGCGACCCGACGGACGACGTCGTGCTCCGCGCGGGAGACACGCTCTACCTTCCGCGCGGGTGGCTGCACCAGGCGGAGACGTCGTCGAGCGACTCGCTCCACCTCACGATCGGGATCACCCACCACACGTGGCTCGACGGCGCTAAGGGCGCGCTCGACGCGTCCGGGAACGAGCTCGCGTTCCGGCGCGGGATCGAGGACGACGCGCCGGAGGGTCTCGTCGATCTCCTCGCCGAGCAGCTCGAGCCCGCGCTCGTGCGGCGGCGTCAGCGGCGGCGGTTCCTCGACTCGCGCCGGCCGATCCGCGAGGACGGGCTCTCGCAGCTCCGTGCGCTCGAGCGACTCGGCGTCGAGACGGCGCTCGAGCGGCGCGAGACCGTAATCGCCGACCTCGAGGAGGAGTCCGACACCCTCGTGCTCGTCTTCGAGGGGAAAGAAATCCGCTTCCCAGCGCACGCGGCACCGCAGCTCCGGGCCTGCTTCGAGAGCGAGACGCCGTTCCGGCTCGCGGAGCTTCCCGGAGAGCTCGACGACGCGGGGAGGCTCGTCCTCGCCCGCCGGCTCGTTCGCGAGGGCTTTCTGCGGATCAGCGAGTGACGCGGTGGGCCGTCGCCTCGTGGCGGCGAGCGCGCTTGGGCTCGGCCGCTTCGCAGGTGAGGTACGCGGGCTCGTCCGCTTCGACCGCGACGACGTCGAGCTCGTGAACCGCCTCGTCCCGCGTCCGAAAGCGGACGCGCCACGCCCCGTCTCCCTGTGACCTGGAGCCCAGGAAAGCGAGGTCGCCGATTCCGAGGAGCCCCTCCGACTCGCGGATCGCCCGCTCCGCCGCCTGGACCGGGAACGACCAGGCGCTGCGGCCGCGATAGCGCTCGAGGTCGACGATTCCGGAGGCGTTGGCCGCGAGCAGCGTGCCGGCGTCGGCCGGTTCGACGCGCCCGTAGTAGAGCCCGTGCGGGAGCACGACGACGTTTCCGGCAAAACGGTCGCCGCCGACGTGCGTCGACTGCCAGACGCGATCGGTCTCGACCTCGTCCCGAAGCGCGTCGTAGAGGGGACGTCCCTGCCTCGCGCAGCACCGGTCCCGCTTGCCGTGCGTGCAGACGACGAAGAGCGGCCCCTCGACCGCGGTCGCCGCTCCTCCGCCGCCCGCGCCGAGCGCAGCGGCAAAGTCGAATCCGAGCAGGTCGTTCTGATGCTCGACGTCCAGCTCGAAGAACCGCTCCTGCCCGGGCTTCGACGAGCCGAAGAACACCCGCCGCCCGGTCTGCGAGCGGCGTTCCGGCTTCTTGACGAACAGGAGGCGGGAGCGCTCGAGCGCGGCGAGCTGCTCGCGCAGGTGCGCCTTCAGCTCCGGTGAGAACAGACAGTCGCCGAGAACGTCTCGCGCCCAGGCTCCGCGGTACTCGACCAGGAGCCAGTGGTCGATGCGGCTGGCCGTCGCCGCGAGCGGCTCCTCGGCCGCGGTCGAGACGGCCGCGCAGAACGCACGCCGGTCCGCTCGGGCACTCGGATGCTCGCTCACGACAGCCACGAAGGTACGGTAGCCCATCTGTAAGGGCTGCCTTACATCAGCGCGCGCATGCGGGAACGGACGCCGGCGCGTTGAAACCCGAGACGTGAAGCGCACCGCCCTATCGGCTGTCGTGACGCTGCTCACCGCCGGCGCGCTCGTGCTCGCAGCTCCCGCGGGCGCCGACCTCGCGGACGAGACCGCGCTCGCCGAGCGCTTCGCGCCGGTCGTCCGCATCGTCGAGCAGGCGCGGGAGTGCGAGTACGGCGAGAAGTACGGGCCGGTGGACGTCGACATCGTGTTCGACGAGCCGACCGTCGCTCTCCGGGGCCCGTGGACCACGGCGGACCTCGTCGAGATCGGGCCGAGCGCCGCCGATCTCGCGAACCGCTTCGACTACCACCTGGACTTCCCGGGGAACGCGCTCGAGCCGAAGTGCGACTACGAACGCTGGGTGCGCCGCATCGGCGCCGACACCGAGCCCGCGATCTACGCGCATGTCGTAACCGACCCCGACCACCCCGGCCAGGTCGCGCTGCAGTACTGGCTCTTCTACGTCTTCAACGAGTTCAACAACCTGCACGAGGGCGACTGGGAGATGATCCAGCTGAACTTCGACGCGCCTGATGCGGCCGCGGCGCTCGCGACGACTCCCGTCTCGGTCGGGTACAGCTCGCACGAGGGCGCCGAGCGCGCCGACTGGGGCGACGACAAGCTCGAGGTCGTCGACGAGACCCACCCGGTCGTGTACCCCGCCGCCGGCTCGCACGCGAACAAGTTCACCGAGGCGCTCTACCTCGGAAGCTCGGCCGAGGCGGGCGTCGGCTGCGACGACACTCGCGGACCCCATAGCGAGCTGCGCCCTGCGGTGAAGACGATCCCGAGCGACCCCGCGGCCGCGGCGGCCGCCTTTCCCTGGATCGTGTTCGAGGGCCGCTGGGGCGAGCTCCAGCCCGCGTTCTTCAACGGGCCGACCGGGCCGAACCTCAAGTCGCAGTGGACCGCCCCGATCACGTGGTCCGAGGAGTGGCGCGACCGCAGCTACGCCGTGCCGACGGGCGGCGTCTTCGGGACGAGTGCGACCGATTTCTTCTGCTCCGCGGTCGAGACGGGCTCGAAGGCGCTCATCTCGCTGCTCCGCAGTCCCGGGGCCACGGTCCTCTTCCTCGGCGTGCTCCTGGCGCTCGCAGTCTTCGCGATCACCAGGACGAAGTGGCGGCCCGCGGTTCCGCTACGGATCGCGCGCCGCCGGACGTGGGGCCAGATTCTCTCCGCTGCCGCCCGCATGTACGTGACGCGCGCGCCGCTGTTCCTCGGGATCGGCCTCGTGCTCATCCCGCTGTCGATCGTGATCGCACTCGTCCAGAGCCTCCTGCTCGGCGGGTTCGGGCTGCTCGGCGTCGACACGACCGGCGAGACGGCGGGAGCACTCGTGCTCCTCGTCGTCGCCATCGGCACCACGCTCACCCTGCTCGGGCTCGTGTTCGTCCAGGCGGCGACCGCGTGCGCGCTCCTGAAGCATCGACGAGCAGCAGCCCGTCGGCGCGGTGGACGCGTACCGGCTGGCGTTCGCTCGGACGCGCTCGCTGCTCGGAGGGCTCGGGATCGCGGTCGGCGTCTGGACCGCCCTGTCCGCGACGGGGCTGGGGATCCCGGTTGCGATCTGGCTCGGCGTGCGCTGGTCGCTCCTCGCGCAAGGTGTCGAGGTGGAGAAGCTCTCGGCGGTCGCCGGCCTCCGCCGGAGCGCCGAGCTCGTGCACGGCCGCTGGCTCCGCGTCGCGACGCTCGTCGGCGCCGGAGCAGTGCTCGCGCTCGCGGCAGGCCCGCTCCTGGGCGCGCTCCTGATCTTCCTGACCAACGCACCGCTCGCGCTGCTGAACGTCGTCGCGGGCATCGTCTACGCGCTCGCGCTGCCGTTCGTTGCGCTCACGACGTCCTACGTGTACTTCGACGCACGCGCCCGCCATGAGCTCGAGCCGGCCGAGGTGCCGAGCGAGCTCCCGGCCGAGATTTCGCTCCAGCCCTGACTTCCAACCGCGCTTCGCGTCACATAGAGCGACCGTGGCGCACCGGGTCCCCATCCTGCTCGCGGCCGCCCTCGCGGCGTGCCTCCCAGGCGGGGCGTCGCTGGCGGAAGCACGGCCGGCCGCGGAGCCCCTCCGAGTCCTCTTCATCGGGAACAGCCTGACCGCGACGAACGACCTCCCCGCCGAGGTCGCGCGGCTCGCGCGCGCCGCGGGCAAGAGCATCGAGACCGGCTCGGTCGTCCACGGCGGCTACGCGCTCGAGGACCATTGGAACCAGGGCGACGCCCGCGCCGCGCTCGCGACCGGGGGCTGGGACGTCGCGATCATGCAGCAGGGGCCGTCTGCGCTCCCGGAGAGCCAGCTCCAGCTGAGCACATGGTTCGCCCGGCTCGCCGCAGAGGCGCGCGCCGTCGGCACGCAGCCCGCGCTACTCACCGTCTGGCCCGAGTCGTACCGGCGGAGCGCGCTTCCCGAGGTCATGGCGTCGTACCGGAACGCGGCGAGAGCGGCCGGGGCGACCGTCTACCCCGCCGGCGAGGCGTGGCTGCGCGCGTGGCAGTGCAACTCACGCCTCGGCCTCTATGGCCGCGACGGCTTCCACCCGAGCCGGATGGGGACGTACCTCGCCGCGCTCGTCGTGCACGGCAGGCTGTTCCGGGCGAGCGTGCGGACGCATGCCGTGCGCCTCCCGGTCGCGAAGCCGAAGGTCGCGCGCCTCCTCCAGGCCTCCGCTGCGATCACTCTCGGACGGTGGGTTCCCGTCGCCGAGCGCTGCGGCGCGAAGTAACCGTCTGGTCTCCGTCCGGAGAAGGAATCGTAAGAACCCGGTGATACCCTCGGGCGCCTGGACACCGCGCCCGCTCACCTCCCGCATGCGGCCTCCGGGCGGCTCGCAGTCCATCTCCGCGAGCCCGCCATCCGCGGCGCGCAGCTGTTCACGGCCTCGGGGTTCGCCCTCGCGCAGCCGCTGTTCGACATCCTCGGCAAGAACGCGACGTTCTTCGCCGCTCGCGACTCGACGGTCCTGGAGATCGTCGTCCTCGCGCTCGTCGTGACGTTCGTCCCGGCGGCCGTCCTGCTCGCGATCGAGCTCCTCGTCGGCCTCGTCTCCCGCGCCGCGGCCCGCGTCCTCCACTTCGTGTTCCTCGGCGCCCTGCTCGCGGTCGTCGCGCTGCACATCCTCGTGAGGCGCGACGCCCTCGACGGAGCGGCCACGCTCGCGGTCGCCGCCGCTCTCGGCGCCGGGGCCGCGCTCCTCGCCTGGAGGACGAGGTTTGCGAGCTCGCTGCTCACGTTCCTCGCCCCCGCGCCGCTCGTCTTCCTCGCGCTGTTCCTGTTCGGCTCGCCCGTGCTGAAGCTCATGTCGGACGACGCGGCGCTGGCGACGAACGCGGCCGTGAAGTCGAAGACCCCCGTCGTCCTCGTCGTCTTCGACGAGTTCGCGACGGCGTCGCTCATGGACCGGAAGAGCAGGATCGACGCCGCGCGCTGGCCGAACTTCGCGTCGCTCGCCGGCGACTCCACGTGGTTCCGGAACGCAACGACCGTCCATCCGCACACCGAGCACGCGGTCCCGGCGATCCTCGACGGAAAGCTTCCGCAGCCCGACGAGCTTCCGATCCTGAGCGACCATCCGCAGAACCTGTTCACGTTCCTCGGCGGCAGCCACGACTTCGAGGTCATCGAGGGGCTCACGCACCTGTGCCCGAAGAGGCTCTGCGCCGACTCGCCGAAGTCGAGCTACGCGGCCCCGGAAGATCGGATCAGCTCGCTCGCACACGACCTCGGCGTCGTCTACCTGCACCTGGTGCTCCCGGAGCGGTATGCGGCTGAGCTGCCGCCCATCGACCGCACATGGGGGAACTTCGGCGGCGCCGAGCAGGCGGAGGAGAACGCCGCCGGGACGACGCGCGCCGACACCTGCGCGCGCAACCTCTGCCAGCTCGCCTCGAGGATCAAGCGGACGAACGAGCCGACGCTCTACTTCGCCCATGCCCTCCTTCCCCACACGCCGTGGCTCTACCTGCCCTCCGGCCGGAGCTACGGTGGAGACGTCCACAAGATCCCCGGGCTCGAGAAGGGGCTCTTCCGGGACGACTCGTGGCTCACGACCCAGGCCGAGCAGCGCTATCTGCTCCAGCTCGGCTACACCGACCGTGCGCTCGGGATCCTCCTCCGGCGGCTCCGCGAGACGGGGATCTACGACCGCGCGCTCGTCATCGCCGCCGCCGACCACGGCCTCGGACTGCGGCCGAGGACGCAGCTCCGGAACGTCACGCGCGCGAACCTCCCCGACATCGCGTTCATGCCGCTCTTCGTCAAGCTGCCGGGCCAGCAACGCGGCCGGATCGACGACTCCTTCGCCCGCACGATCGACATCGTCCCCACCATCGCCGACGTGCTCGGAGCGCGGCTGCCGTGGAAGGTCGACGGCCGCTCCCTCGCCGGGCGACCGTTGCCGAAGAACGGCACCGTGAGCGTGCTCGACTCGGGCCGGCGCACCGTCGCGGCGCCGCTCGCCACGCTGCGCGCGGAGCGCGCGCGGATCCTCGCCGACCGGCTCCGGCGGTTCGGAGCGGGCTCGCTGGGACGCGTCTACCGCATCGGGCCCAACGCCCAGCTGCTCGGGAGGAAGGTCACGTCCCTCCGGACGCGGCCGAGCTCCGCGACGAGCGTCGAGCTGAGCCAGCGCGAGGTCCTGGCGGCAGTCGACCCGGCAAGCAGCTTCCTGCCGACCTACGTGAGCGGGCTGATCACCGGCCGGCACCCGGCGCGACTCGACCTCGCGATCGCGGTGAACGGCACGCTCCGCGCGGTCACGCGCACGTACACCGACCACGGGGAGACGAAGTTCGCCGCCCTCGTGCCCGAGACCGCTCTCCGGAAGGGCGCGAACGAGGTCACCGTTTATGCCGTCTTCCGCACCGGCTCCGGCCTGGGCCTCGAGGAGCTGCGCGGCACGCAGCTCGATTACACGCTCGCCGGGAACGGCACGCTCGAAGCCTCCGACGGGACGGCCGTCCGCGTGACCCGCGGAGTCTCCGGCGAGGTGCGCGGAACGCGCAGCGGGAGCTACGTGACCTTCGGAGGCTGGGCCGCCGATCTGCAGGCTCGTCGCGGCGCGGGCACGATCGTCGTCCTGGTCGACGGGCGCTCCGTGTTCGTCGGCCACAACGGGAATGCGGCCCACAGCCAGGCGCAGGAACGCTACGGCATCGCGAACGCCGGCTTCAGGTTCCGCCTGCCGGCGTCGCTCGTCCCGACCGAGGGCAATCCGGAGGTGCGCGTCTTCGCGCGCGCGGGCAAGACCGCGTCCGAGCTTCGATACGTCGCGGGCTACCCCTGGGCGACCGGCTGAGTTAGAAGCAGGCCGGCCCCGCCTCGCCGCGTGCGAGCATTCGGGTATCGAGACGTCGCACGACCACCGCCTGGAGCGCCGCCGTCGCCGCGCGGTCCTGCGCCGCCGGCTTCTGGCCACTGCCGCCTTCGTCGCCGCGGTCGCCGGGGTCGTGCTCGTCGTCGCGTGGTCCGTCGACGAAGAGACCGTCCCCCCGGCCCTCGTGCCGCGCGAGACGGCGCCCACGATCGACCCGCTTCTGTACGACGACTCCCAGGCGGAGGACCTCGAGCGCGCGGCGACCCTCGGTCTGAGCCAGCCCCTGTATGCCAAGAGCCCGGGCGGTGTCTTCGCCTCCGCACGTCGCACCGAGACCTTCCGGGCGCTTGTCGAGGACGCCGTCGAGGGCAGCGGGTTCGACGCGGACATCGTCGAGGCGATGGTGTTCCTCGAGAGCGGCGGACGGTCCGAGGTCATCGCGGGAAGCGACCCGGTCGCAGCCTCCGGGCTGACGCAGATCCTGGCCGAGACCGGGCAGAACTTCCTCGGCATGAAGGTCGACCTCGACCGCAGCCGCGCCCTGACCGTCCGCATCGAGGCGGCCGAGAGCCGCGGGAACATCGCACAGGCCAGGAGACTGCGGGCGCAGCGGCGCGTGATCGACGAGCGCTTCGATCCCGCGAAGGCGCTCGCGGGCACCGTCCGCTACCTGGCCGCCGCACGCGAACGGCTCGGCCGGGACGACCTCGCGGTCGTCTCGTACCACATGGGCATCGGGAACCTGACCGACGTGCTCCAGGCCTACACCGGCGCCCCGGAGGACGTCTACGTGCCCGACCTCGTCGAGGAGGAGGACCTCACGTGGACGAAGATCTTCTTCGACACGGCGCCCGATCGGCTCAGCATCGCGCACGAGCTGCTCGCGCAGCTCGGGGACGACTCGCCGACGTACTACTGGCGCGTCCTCGCCGCGCGCGAGATCATGCGGCTCTACCGCGAGGACTCCGAGGAGCTAGGCGAACTCGACCTCCTGCACCGCGCGAAGTCGAGCCACGAGGAGGTGCTCCATCCGTCCTCGGAGACCGAGCGCTTCGCCGACGCGGCAGACGTCCGGGCGGCGTGGGAGGCGGGGACACTCCACGAGCTGCCGCACGACCCGCAATGGCTCGGCTACGCGATCGACCCGACGATGGGCGAGCTCGCGCCCGAGCTCAGCCAGCCCGCGCGCATCTACCGCGGCCTGCGCGCGGAGGCGCTCGCGACCCTCGTCTACATCGCCGGGCGGGTGAAGCAGCTGAGCGGCGCGACGCGACCGCTCTTCGTGACGAGCAGCGTGCGCGACGACGAGTACCAGGCCCTCCTACGCAACGGGAACCCGGAGGCGGCGCACGGCTACTCGCTGCACACGACCGGCTACGCGTTCGACGTCCGTCGCCGCTACCAGTCGACGGAGCAGGCGCAGGCGTTCCAGTTCCTCCTCGACGACCTCACCGCGCGCGGCCTGATCGCGTGGATCCGCGAGCCGGGCGCGATCCACATCACCGTCGCGAAGGAGGCGGAGAGGCTCGTGAACGCGGTGCTCGTCGAGTCGGCTCGACCGCGATGAACTGCGTCTCTCCCTCGCCGGGCAGTGGGCACTCGTCGGCGCGCTGGAAGCGCTCGAGGTAGCCCGTACCGGTCTCGAGCCAGCGGTGCGTTGCGTCCGAGACCGCGCGTGCTCCCGCGCCCCGATGACCCCGCCGCCGTTCGAGAAGTACAGGCTCGTCGAACCGTCCGCGAAGCCCACCAGCGTGACGACGGCCTCCGGGTAGCCGGTCTCCATGAGGAGGGCCAGCAGCTCGCCCGACTGCTGCCCGCCGAGGTCGTCGCGCGTCACGCGCAAGGCGCGGTCGCGGAGTCCGAGGTAGGTCTTGTCCGGCCCGCGCCTGAACCAGCCCATCTAGCGACTAGCGACCGTTGTGCGAGAAGTGCATGTAGTCCTTGGTCGCGCCAGTCCAGGAGCCGCCCCACTCCCAGCCGATCGAGCGGAAGGCTCGGATGACCGCGGGCGTGACCATCCCCTTCCGCAGCCGCGAGCGATCCATGTAGCGCACACGTCTGGGGTCGCGCGACTGGCCGCAGCCGACGTACGGGTTCTCGCCCGGGTTGAGGTCGATCGCGAGACCGTAGGCGTGATTCGACCACGAGCCGGTCCCGGACCCGCCGACACAGGGAGACGGGACCGCCTGCCGGCAGTGGAACGATCCGGTGACGTCGCCGTCGGTCGGCCGGCCGCGCTTGGGCCCGTACATGTCGGCGAGCTCCATGTGCCGGATCGGGAACTTGAGCCGATAGAGCTGCCGGAACACCTTTCGGAGCGGTGCGGCCACGCTCTCGTTCACGATGAGCTGGCCCTCGTGGGGGCGACCGTCGAAGCCCCAGGTCGTCACGGTCAGAAGCCGGAGATCCGACATCGGCACCGGGCAGCCAGGCCTCCAGAACCCGCGCTCGCGGAGCTCCGACTTGAGCGGCGCGGGCAGCGGCTGAATCGACGCCGCGAACGGCTGGAGCGCGACGACCGCGAGCGGCAGGGCGAGAAGCTTGAGCACGGCGACTCGCTCAAGGGTGCCCCGTCACGCGTCCGCTCGTCAAGGCACCCGTGCATCATGTGCCGCCGTGGCACGGGTCGCCGTCGCGCTCCTCGCCGGAGTCTTCCTCGCGGCCGTTCCCGGCGCCGGGAGCTCCGATCCGGCGGAACGCGCAATCGCGTTCACCGTCACTCGCGACGGGCTCGGGGAGATCTGGATCATGGACTCCGACGGCGAGAACGCGAAGCGGCTGACGGAGCCGGGCAGCACGGACACCGACGCGAGCGGCAGCCGCAGCCCGGCCTGGTCGCCCGACAGAACGCTCATCGCGTACGTCGGCACCGGCGACGCCGTCGAGGAGGACCCGCGCGCTCAGGAGATCTACGTCATGCGGTCCGACGGAAGCGAGCCGCGGCGACTCACGAACGACCGCGTGCCCGACTCGACGCCCGAGTGGTCACCGGACGGGGAGCGGATCGCCTTCTCCACGGCCGGCCCTCAGGGACGGGGCCGCGTGATCGCGGTCATGAACGCGGACGGGCAGGAGCGGGTCGAGGTCACAGCAGCTACCCGACACGCGCGAATGTCGTCGTCGACTCGCAACCCGCCTGGTCGCCCGACGGGAGCCTCATCGCCTTCACGCGCACGACGTACAACGTCGCCGGCGAGTCGCGCACCGACATCTACACGGTCTCTCCGACGGGCGACGACGAGCGCCTGCTCGTCGAGGATGCAGCCGAGCCGGCCTGGTCGCCCGATGGAGGCCGCATCGCGTTCACGACCGTCCGAGACCTCTTCGGCCTCACGTGCTTCCAGGAGTGCAGCGCCGCCCGCGAGATCTACGTCGCGGCGGCCGACGGGACGGATCTCAGGCGCCTGACCGAGAGCGAGGCCGCCGACATCTCCCCGGCGTGGTCGCCGAACGGCGACCGCATCGCGTTCACGTCGGATCGCTCGAACCCCGCCGCGCACGAGAACGAGATCTACGTCATGGACGCGGACGGCGGCGACGTCCAGCGGCTGACGACGAACGACGTCTGGGACCTCGAGCCCGCGTGGCGCTGAACGCCGAGCCTCTCGAAATCCGAATGCCTCAGCTCGGCCGTAGGACCGTGCAGAGCTCGAGAGGGGGATCTCGTGAAGAAGTCAGCCGTAGTGACAGGTGGCGTGACGGCATGTGCCCTCGCGCTGATCGCGGTCGGGGCGGCGACGGCCCGCCCGGAGGCGACGTCGATCAAGGTGAGCACGGCGATGAACGCCGCTCAGGAGGTACCCGCGCCGTCGGGCGACGTTGCGGGAGCACGCGGGACGTTCACCGCGACGGTGACGAAATCCGGCGCCGGGGCGACGGTGAGGTGGACCATGACGTTCAGGGGACTGACGGGACCCGCGGCGGCCGCCCACATCCATACCGGGCGGACGGGCCAGGCTGGTCCGGTCGCGGTGGGGCTCTGCGGTCCGTGCACGAGCCCGGCGAGCGGCACCGCGAGCGCCGACGCGTCGGCGCTCACCGCTCTCCAGAACGGCGGTGCGTACGTGAACATCCACACCGCGACGAATGGGGACGGCGAGATCCGCGGCCAGGTCGCGGTGACTGCCGCCATCAAGACGGCGCTGACCTCACGCCAGGAGGTTCCGAAGCCGACGGGCAACGTCCGCCGTGCCCGCGGAACGTTTACGGCGACCGTCACGAAGTCCGGCAGGAGCGCGCGGCTGAGCTGGCGGCTCACCTTCGCACGGCTCACGGGCCAAGCCGTAGCGGCGCATATCCACATCGGGCCTCGTGGGAGAGCCGGAGGTGTCGCCGTCGCGCTGTGCGGGCCGTGCAGGAGCGGCGTACGAAGGCAGAACGTGACGCTACGACCCGCCGTCATCGCCGCGCTCGAGGCAGGCCGCGCCTATGTGAACGTGCACACGGGCCGGAACCCGGGCGGCGAGATCCGAGGGCAGATCGCGCGCGTGCCGCTGACCGTGTCGTAGCGAGGCGCTAGCGGCGCGTTCCCAGCACGAGCAGGTACTCGCGCGGTTGGACGATCCCTCCGTTCGCCCGGTGGTTCGTCTCGAAGAACTCGACCCAGTCGCGGTGCAGCTCCTCGCGGCGCTCGTCGCCCAGCGAGTCGGCAAGCGTCTTCGTCGGACCGTAGCTCGTCGAGAAGAGCTCCCAGTACTCCTCGCCGGAGGACACGTGCAGCGGCGAGACGTGCTCCGAGAGCTCGAGCTCGAACGACTCGCCGAGGAGCTCGTGGACGCGGCCCTCGTCGCCCCAGTCGAACGGGCTGCTCGGCGGCAGGGCCGGCTGGTACGGCGCCATGATCTTGAACAGCTTCGCCAGGCCACTCGTGGGCGTCCAGTTGGCGAGCGCGATGCGACCGCCCGGCTTCGTGACGCGCGCGAGCTCGCGCGCGGAAGCCTCGTGATCGGGCGCGAACATGATCCCGCAGGTCGACGAGACCTTGTCGAAGCTCGCGTCGGCGAGCTCGAGCCGCTCGGCGTCGCCGACGACGTACTCGATCTCGAGCCCGAGCTCGGCCGCCCGCTGCTTGGCGGTGTCGATCAGCACCGGAGCGAGGTCGACGCCGGTGACCTGCGCCCCGGCGGCGGCAGCGTGCTCGGCGACCGCGCCGGTGCCGCACGCGAGATCGAGCCAGCGGTCGCCGGGCTCCGGCGCCAGCCGCCCGATGACGAGCTCGTGGATGTCCGTGATCGTCTCGGTGATGCGCTGGTAGGGCCCGTTGCCCCACATGACGCTTTGTCGCTGTTTCAGCTCCTCGTATGCCATGCCCCTCTCCTCTCGTGCGCTGTTCTCTCTACACGACCGACCGGGGGCCGCCCTGGCTTCCCGCGCTCGACCTCATTGCCTCGGTGCAGGATACGGCCGTCGTCCGCGCCGTCACGCCGTGCGCATCGTCTAGCGACCGGTCGACCGGAGTGGCGGCGCGACCAGCTCGCCGAACTCGGCCAGCCGCTCGTCGAGGCCGGGGCGGTCGTACTCGAGGTTCACGACGAAGCCGTCGCAGCCCGCCTCGATGTACTCCGAGAGCCGCTCGACCAGCCACTCCGGCGGGCCGGCAAGGGCGTGGCGGCCTCGCTCGTCGCGCCCGGCCGCGGGCTCGGGGCCGAACCGCAGGGAGATGCGCAGGACGACACGGCTGTCCGGCCGTCGCTCGCGGAGCTCGGCGGCAAGCGGGCGTAGCTCGTCCGGGGGCAGGGCGACCGGGTGCCAGACGCCGGTGCGCGCCGCCCGTCGCAACGTCGCGCGCGACACTCCGGCCACCCACAGCTCAGGCCCGCCCGGACGCACGAGCGCCGGCGCGAGCCAGCCGTCCACCGCGAAGAAGTCGCCCTCGTAGGTGACGCGCCCCGGCATCTGCTCGAACACGCTCGCCGCTAGCTCGAGCCACTCGTCGAGCAGCTTCCCGCGCTGGTCGAAGTCGGCTCCGAGCAGCGCGAACTCTCCCTCCATCCACCCCGCGGCGACCGCGGTCACGATGCGGCCGCCCGAGAGCAGGTCGAGCGTCGCCAGCTGCTTGAGCGCCACGAGCGGATTGCGCTGCGGCACGACGAGCGCCGAGACGCCAAGCTCGAGTCGCTGCGTCCGCGCGGCGAGAAACCCGAGCGACACGAGAGCCTCCGCGATCGTCCCGTAGATCGGGGCGTGCTCCGGCGGCACGATCAGGTGGTCGGTGACCCAGCCCGAGTCGAAGCCGGCTTCCTCGGCGGCGGCCGCGGCCGACCCGAGCCGCTCCGCGCCGAGTGTGTCGCCATAGTTCGGCAGGATCAGGCCGAGGTGCACGGTTCGCGTCACGCTGCCGCGGGAACGAGCTCGATCGCCGGGAGGCCCGGATCGGAGGACGGCCTCCGGATGCAGGAGGAACGCGAGCTGCGCGATCCCGTCCGCGACCCGCGGCGCAGGGCGCGAGAAGTACGCGTTTGCGTCCACCGCGACGACGCGGCACCCGAGCGCCGGCACGTCCGCCTCGCGCACCGTCCGCTTCGCGTCGAAGCCGCACGGTGCGAGCACCACGAGCTCGGGCGAGTGCTCGAGCACGGCCGACCACGTCGTCGGGAACGACGGCTCGCCCGCGAGCCCGAGGATCTCGCGACCTCCGGCGAGCTCGACCATCTCCGGAACCCAGTGCCCGGCCGCAAAGGGCGGATCGAGCCACTCCGCGACGAACACGCGCGGACGCCGGCGACCGGCCGTCTGCTCGCGGACGCGCTCGATCGTGTCCTCCATCTGCTCCACGACCGCGGCGCCCTGCTCGGCCGCGCCGAGCCGGCGCGCGACCTCGAGGACGCTCGCCTGGATCCCGGCGATCCCGCGTGGGTCGAGCGAGACGATCTCGGCGTCGACGCTGCCCAGGCGGCCGACCTCTGCGCTCGAGACGGCGCACACGGCGCAGAGATCCTGGGTGAGGATCACATCCGGTGCGAGCGCCTCGATCAGTTCCTCGTCGAGGGCATAGAGCGAGCGCCCGTCGGCCAGCGCCTCGCGGACGGCGCGGTCGATGTGGAGGCTCCCGATCGCGGTCGTGTCGATCCGCGCAGCCGTGACGACGGGAAGGGCCTGCACCTCGGGCGGGAAGTCGCACTCATCCGAGCGGCCGACGAGCGCGTCCGCGAGGCCAATCGCCCCCACGATCTCGGTCGCGCTGGGCAGAAGGGAGCAGACCCGCATCGCGCCGACTCTAGACGCGCGCGGCGACGGTGCACGGGCCGTCGGCGAGCGCGCGCACCCCCTAGAAGTCGATGCGCATCACGAACCGGCGGAGCGTCGGGTGGCTCACCTCGTCGAACCCGGCGTCCGCGAAGATGCTGCGGCTGCCGACGTGGAGCTCGCCCCAGGCGATCTCCTTCCCGGGCTCCGTAAGCATCGGGTAGCCCTCGAGCGCACGGGCGCCGCGCTCGCGGGCGAAGTCGACGGTCGCGCGTGCGAGCGCGCGGCTGACGCCACGGTGCCGGAAGCCCGCGCGGGTGACGAAGCAGGTCACGGCCCAGACGCTGTCGTCGGTCTTGTCCTCCGACCGACCCTCCCAGGGCACCCGGCAGTTACGCAGCAGGCGCAGGTGCTCGGCTCGTGGCGCGACCGCGCACCAGCCGACGGGCTCACCGTCGAGGTAGGCGACGAGGCCACTCGTCGTGTCCGACTCCGGGTTCCCGCATTCGGTCTGCGTGCGCAGCCGGTGGGCACGCTCCTCGACCGGAAACGAGGCCCAGGCCTCCCCGGGCCGCATCCTGTACCGCTGGCACTGGCACCTGTGCGGGTCGCCGCGCGTGCCGAGCACGGCCTGGAGATCCTCCCAGCTCGCCTCGTTGGCGGGGACGATCGTGACGTCCGGCGCGTTAGCCGCCTCCGCCTCCATCTCCGCCGCTACCGCCACCGTCTCCGCCGCCCGAGCCTCCGCCTGAATCGCCGGCTTCGATCCCGCCCGGGCCGGACTGCTGATCGATGTCTCGTCCGGGATCGTCGCCGGACGTCGCGGCAACGACGCCGCCTGTCGTGGCAGCGCCGGCCTCGGTACCTGCCTGCTTGCCCCCGAAGAGGCCACGAATGCGATCGATGATGCTCATGGTGAGGAGCCTAACGGCCAGGCGTGCCGAGCCGCCCCTCGAGCACGGCATCATGCTTGGATCCATGGTCACGAAGCAGGAGCTCGAGGCCGCGTACTGCTGGGAAGCTGACGACCGGGTGCCAGGGCGACCCGCGATGACCGAGTTCCGGCAAGCGCTGCGCTACCACCAGGCGCGGTGGCGCGAGGACAACGGCCACCCGATCGGCTCGCAGCCGATCGTCCCGCGTGACGGGAAGCCGTCCCGGCCTGTCGGGAGCCGGCTTCCGCTCGACTACGGGCGCGAGACCGGCGCGAACTTCGTCACCGCCGGCGCACGCGACGCGGCGAAGACCCGCACCTCCTTCATCGAGCCGTCACCAGAGCTTCGACCACCAGCGGCTGTGGGCCGACCTCCTGTGGTCGCCGACGCTGGCCTTCAACCTCTTCGGCGACCTCGCCGCCGACCACGCGCTCGCCGACCGGGCCGTCCACACGTGGTGGCCGGATGCGCCCGGCGTCGTGAGCGACGTCCGCTTCGCGCACTCGCCGGGCCGCTTCGACCCCGCCTACCTGAACAGCCTGCGCGCGTTCGATGCCGCGTTCGTGCTCGACCTCGACGACGGGACGCAAGGGATCGTCGGCATCGGCGCCAGGTACCACGAGTGGGCGAAGCCGGAGACCCCGAAGCCGAGCAACCTCTGGCGGACCCTGGAGGTGGCCGAGCGGTCGGGCGCCTTCGCGCCCGGGGCGACCGACGCCGTCAAGGGGAGGTCGGAGCTCTGCGTGCTGTGGCTCGAGCACCTGCTGCTGCTGTCGATGCTCCAGCACGTGAGCGGCGCGTGGAGCTGGGGCCGCTACGTCGTCGTGCACCCCGCCGGCAACTCGGACTTCGCCGAGGCATGCGCCCGCTACCGGGCGCTGCTCACCGACGAGTCGACGTTCTCGTCCGTGACCGTGGAGGAGCTCCTCGACGCCGACTCGCTCCCAGCGACGACGACCGCCGCCCTGCGCGGTCGGTACCTACCCTGACGCACGGGTCACTGCGCGAGCTCGGGGTGCCTGACCTGGACGCGGTGCTCGCGATGGCGGATCGCCTCGTACGCCACGACGAACGCACAGACGGCGCTCACGAGGGCGAGCGCCGCGAGCGCCGGAATCGCGACGACGACCGGGATCAGGGCGAGTAACACCGCAGCCCCGATCGTCCTCCGCCGGAAGACTCGACCGGTCGTTCGCAGGAGGAAGGCGATGTGCCCGAGGAGATACAGGGCGGCCCCGCCGGAGAGCGCGACGGCGGGCACCGTATCGAGCGGCTCGCCCACGTGGTCGACCGTCGTCTTGAGGCCGAGGGCGAAGAGCACGATGCCGGCGATCATCGGCAGGTGGAGGTAGCTGTAGGCCTGCAGCGCGAGGCGGTGTAGCTCCAGGCCCGTCGCCTGCATCAGCCGCCTCCGCGCGAGGAGCGCGGCCACGTCGAAGTAGAGCCACCAGAGCGCCGAGACGACGACGAGACCGAGAGTCGCCGCCACGATCACTCCTGCATCCAGCTCGAAGCCGGCGCCGAGGCCGATGGCGATGATCGACTCGCCGAGCGCGATCAGGACGATCAGCCCGTGCCGTTCGGCGAAGTGCTCGGGCGCGACCCGCCAGCCGCGCCCCGGACCGACCACGGTCGGGCCGAGGTAGTCGATCGCGAGCGCGACGATCCAGACCGCGATGCGCGGGCGCCCTTCGAGGAAGGCGGCGACCAGGATCAGGGAGGCGCCGGCCAGCGCCGTCGGCACGAAGCGGACAATCGCATCGCGGCGGTCGGGATCGTCGCCGGAGACGACGGTCGCGAGGACGAGATGGAGCACCCGGACGAGGAGGTACGCCACGCCGAACAGCAAGGCGTCGTCTCCGAACGCGCCGGGCACCGCCAAGGCGACGCCGAACATCGCGCCCATCGAGGCGAGCATCAGCAGCCGGATGCCGCCCTCGTCGACATCCATCGCGCTCGTCAACCACGCGTAGACGGTCCACGCCCACCAGAGCGCCGCGAGGACGAGCATCCCGCGGAAGACTCCACCCCACGTCGGGTCGTCGGCGAGCAGGATCGTGACCTGGGTGATGCCGAACACGAAGATCAGGTCGAAGAAGAGCTCGAGCGGGGTGACTTGATGCTCCGCGTCGGGCTCGAGCGCGTGGTCGACGGACACGCGGCGGACCCTAGTCCAGCGGCTCGCCGGCGAACGCGACGAGATGGGCGTTCCCCATCTCGTCCGCGCTCGTCACCCGGCAATCGACGTCCGTGCGCAGCACTGCGAGCGTGCGCTGCGCACGGATCGCGGCACCGGCCTCACGCCGCGATCTTCTCCAGCACCGCGTCGATGCGCGCGAAGCCCCCCTTCGCGCCCTCCTCGACGCCGTACTGCATGGTGGTGTCTCGCTGCTCGGTCGTCTCGAAGAGCATCGTCTGGGTCAGCTTCGTCTGCTCACCGAGATCCTCGAACTCGAGCGTCTGCAGGTGATTCTGGAACGTCTGCACGAGGCGCGCGGGTGGCTCGACCTCGCGGAACTCGCCCTCGATGACGCCGTAGGCGGTTCGGAACCGGTAGGTGCCGCCGGGACGGACGTCCATCTCCTCGACGACGGTGCCGTCGCCCCACCATTCGGGAATCAGCTGCGGATCCGTCCAGACGGAGAAGACGTGCGCGCGCGGCGCGTCGAAGACCCGCTCGACGCGGATCTCGAGCTCGTTCGGGGTGTTGACGGTCGTCTCGTTCATCCTCAGCTCACCGCCTTCTTCACGAGCGCGGCGATCTTCTTCTCGTCAGCTTTGGTCAGCTTCGTCAGGGCGAACGCGATCGGCCAGATGGAGCCGTCGTCGAGCTTCGCGCTGTCGTTGAAGCCGAGCATCGCATACCGCTCCTTGAACTTCCCCGCGTCCCGAAAGAAGCAGACGACCTTGCCTTCCTTGTTGGCGTACGCGGGCATCCCGTACCAGGTCTTCGGCGAGAGCTCCGGGGCGTTCTCCTTGACGATCGCGTGAATCCGATCGCCGATCGCGCGATCGTTCGGCGTCATCGCTGCGAGCGCATCGCGCACGGCGGTCTCGCCGTCCGCGGCCGCCTTCAGCTCCTTGGCGCGAGCTCTCATCGCGGCCTTTTCTTCGGCCGTGAATCCTTCTTTCTTCTTGGTGGGGCTCATCGTGCTCCTTTCGTGTCTTGGACAACCTGCGCGAAGCGGTCGAGCCGCTGCAGCCACGTACTGATGCCCTCGAACGCATAGGGCACGAGTACGCATCTGCGGGCGCGGCCGACCTTCTCCGTGGCGACGAGGTTCGCGTCCTCGAGCAGCCGGATGTGCTTCTTCATCCCGGTCAGCGACATGCCGAAGGGCTCGGCGAGCTCGCTGATCGTCGCGCTGCCGGCGCCGAGCCGTTCGAGCACGGCCCGCCGGGTCGGGTCGGCGAGGGCCGCGAACGCGCGGTCGACGGTCGGAGAATACTGAACCATTGAGTTCAGTATTGCATATGCCCACAAGGCGCCGCAAGCGATCGACTAGGCAACGCGATCTGGATGCTCTAGCGTGGAGAGCGTCAGACGAGAGGGGGCGCGAGATGCGCATCGAGTCATCTGTCACCGCGATTTCCTGGATTCCGTCGGATGCGATCGAGGGGATGCCGACGCTTCCGTTCGAGCTCGGGGTCGCGCGCTACGACGAGCCGCCGCCCGAGCACGTCGATGAAGGCGACCTCGAGCGCCTGCGCGCCGAGGATCGCTTTCGCGAGGTCAATCGCCTCACCGCCTGGATCGACGTGGAGGACGGGAAAATCCTCGGCCACGGGTACGAGGGCACCGGACTGGTCGGCTCGGCGACGTTGAGCCTCGGGGTCACGGACATCACGATTCCCGGCGTCGTCTTCGAGGTCCTGCGGCAGGAGCCGGAGGTTCAGGAGGACGCCGTCCGCTTCGTGCAGTCGGTCGGCGGCCGCGCTGGGTTCCCGGCCCCGCGCAGGGTCAGCGGGAAACCGTTCGTCCGGATCCACTCCGCGAACGCCTGGACGACGCTGGCGCTCACGATCCGAGCGGACAGCTCCTCGGAGCACGACCTCGTCGGAGCGAGCACCTTCCCCAGGCACTGGATCTACGACCGGGACGGGAACCTCGTCGCGAAGTCGGGGACGATCGACTTCAAAGCCTGGTACCGAGAGGCGCACGCAGAGCGAACGCCATGGGGCGACGAGGAGTCCGACGCGTTCGTCACGGCCGCAGAGAGCGCGCTCGAACGAGAGATCTCGCGCGAGCTGATGGCGGGCAAGCTGATCTCCGAGCGGCGCACGCTCGAGCCGGACGAGATGCTCGTGGAGCAGGGCGCGCCCGGCGACGAGCTCTACCTCGTCCTCGACGGCGTGCTCGCCGTGGAGATCGACGGCGAACAGGTTGCCGAGATCGGCCCCGGCGCGATCGTCGGCGAGCGGGCGTTGCTCGAAGGCGGCACGCGAACGGCGACCCTCAGCGCGCAAACGCGGTGCCGCGTCGCCGTGATCCCGGCAGCGTTGATCGACCGGAAGGAGCTGGAGGGCCTCGCGGCGACGCGGCGGGCGTAGGGCCGGCTGCTCGCCTATCCCCCGCGTCGCGGGAAGCGGACGTGCATGTGGTTCTCGTGCCTCGGGTACGGGATGACGACTCTTGCCGGCCCGCGCAGCCCGGTCGCGTAGCCGACGAACACCATCTGCGCTCCGGCGGCGACAAAGCGGTCGAGGAGATCCTGCGCGAGCCTGCGATCGATCGTGCCCAGTGAGGGGGGCGCCCGCAGGGCCCCGTCCCGCCGCGGGTAGTAGACGTCGACATCGAGACCGTTCTGATGGGAGACGTGCGCGTCCATCGGTCCGCCACCCTCGTAGCTGATGTCGCCGACGACGACGCGCGGCGCCCGCTGGTTCGCGGCGCGGTAGGCGCCGATGACCGAGACGATCGTGCGGATCGTGCGCTCGTTGCCGTACAGCCGCCTCGGCGCGTTCGGGACCGAGTCGGTGATCGGGTTCCAGGTGACCCAGTCCGGGCCCTCGACGGGAAGCTGGGTTCCGCCGATCAGGCTGCCGCTCCACGGCAGACCGGCGGACGTCGCGTCACGCCATGCGATCTTCGGATACGCGTCGGAGTCTGCGGCTGCCTTCGGCGACCGCTGCGCCGTGGGTGGTGGATCGGACACGCCGCCGGGAGCGATGACGTTCTCGTTCGTGCGCGCAAGCGTCAAGCTGGGTGGGTCTTCCAGGAGTACGGCCCCGGCGACACCACCGCTTCGAAGCAGCGCGGGCGGGGCGAGAATGGCAGGTACCACCATGAGGGCTGTCGCCCGCGCCCTTCGACGCCGCCTCCACGCGTCGCGGCGCTGGCGAGAGGCCGCCAACCCCACGGGTCCGAAGCTCGGCAGCGGCGGAAGTGCGAAGCCCGCGACCGCCGGCACGCCGGATCCCTCGCCGAACCAGAGGACGTCCGCTTCGAACCACAGCTCTCCGCGTCGCCAGCCCATGGACAGACTGCGTTCGGCGACGGGTCGAGGTGTCCTCCGGCGAACGAGGTCCGGGGTCAGGACAGCGCGTGCTCGAGGGCGGCGTGGTCGAACGGCCCGCCGTGCGTTGCGAGCACGCGCTCGACCGGCAACTCGAGCAGCGGGCGCAACCCCGCGGCGATCTCCTCGCGCGTCACGCCAGGACGGAGCCACCTCTCGTTGATCTCGAGGCCCTGGCCGAGGTCGACGAGCGTGTCGCCGGAGATCACCGCACGCTGGCTCTCGACCCAGAGCACCGTGTCGTTCGGCTTGTGCCCGGCGAACACGTCGGCACCGAACGGCAGCCGGTCGCCTGCCGCGTACGGGCGTGCCTCGCCTTTGTTCTCGCGGAGCAGCCAGACGACGTCGGGACTGCCGTCGCCGGCCTGCTCGGCGGTGATGCCGTACGTGTCCATGAGGTACTGCGCCGTGTCGGGCAGCGGCGTGTACACCGGCACGCTCAGCTGCTCGACGAGGCGCTCTGCATCCCGCTCGTGCCACGGCGCGGTGAGCACGATCGCGGTATCGCGCTCGGCTGCGAGCGCCTCGATCTCGCTCGGCACGCCCAGCGGGTCGAACAGCAGCAGGCGGTCGTCGTCGACGATCGCGTAGGACGAGACGTTCGGGTCCCACGGCTCGCTCGACCTCCATGCCGGATGGCGTGCCTGCCAGTGCCACAGGCCCGGACGCAACTCGTGCACGGCGCGATGCTACTGAAACGGTGCGCTCCCGATACACCCCGACGCGGGGTCGACCGCTGCACGCGCTACCGGACGACGCGGTACTCGAGATGCGCCACGCCGTCGGTCTGGCTGAGCCCGGTCTGTTCGAGCTCGATTCGCTGCGGGAGCTCGTCGAATAGCCGGCGGCCCCCGCCGAGCAGGACATCGATCACGTGGATCCTGATCTCGTCCACGAGCCCAGCCGCGAGGAATTGCTGGTCGATGTTCGCGCCCATGAGCCCGATCCGCTTCTCGGCGGCGACCTCCTGGGCCTTCGCGAGGGCGCTCTCGATCCCGTCGGTGACGAAGGTGAATATCGGGCCAGAGCTCGCGGGCGGCTCGTGTGTGACCACGAAACAGGGGACCTCGCCCAGCGGGCCCTTGCCACCCCACGCCTCGATCGAGTTGTCGTAGCTCCGGCGGCCCATGATCACGGCGCCCGTTTCCTCGACCAGGTTGCCGTACACCTGCTCGAACACCGAAGGATCGTCGAACGCCCAGTTGTGGAGCCGCATCCCGTCTTCGCCCAGACCCTGCTCCGGATTGTCGTTGGGAGCCGCGATGTATCCGTCCAGTGACATGCTCATGTCGATGACCACGTTGCCCATGTTCGCCTCCTCTGTTGTGCGGATGAGACCGGCGGACGCCCACGAACTCATCGCACGTGCGCGCTGATGGGAGTATCCGTCGGTGGATGAGCGCGATCTCGAGCTGAGGGCACGGACCTACAGCATGTTCGTCGAGCTCGGGCGCGCGCCGACTGCGGCTGAGGTCGCCGAAGCGGAGGGCGTGCCAAGCGCTGAGGTTCTCTCCGGCTGGCAGTCGCTGCACGATCGACACGCGTTGGTACTGAACTCGGCCAGGACGGAGATCCGGATGGCGAATCCGTTCTCGGCCGTGCCGACCGCATACCGGGTTCAGGCAGATGGCCGTTGGTGGTACGCGAACTGTGCGTGGGATGCGTTTGGTGTCTGCGCCGCTCTGCACACGGACGGCAGGATCGAGACGTCGTGCCCCGATTGCGGCGAACCGGTGAACGTCGAAGTGCGCGAGCAACGGCCCGACGACGAGAGCCTGCTCTTCCATTGCCTCGTTCCCGCATCCCGCTGGTGGGACGACATCGTCTTCACCTGAAGCACGATGAACCTCTTCCGGTCGGAAGAGCACATCGAGCGGTGGCTCGGCGGACGCGCACCCGGTGCGACGATCTCCGTGTCCAAGCTCAGCGAGCTCGCGCACGCGTGGTGGAGCGATCGTCTGCCACCCGAGTGGCAGCCACACACGCGCGAGCTCAACCAGGCAGTTCTCGATCGGCTTGGTCTGAACGCCCCGTTCTGGCAGCTGCCCTAGGGACCGGCAGCTCGCCCGGGCGAGTGCGCGCTCGCCGAGGCGTCAGCACTCCGCGGAGATCGCGAACGAACCTCGCAAGCCGCGAGCCCTGACTCTTACTCGTCTGCCCGGAGAAACGAGCCGGAGCCGACCCTCTTTGCGGCGCGCTTCTCGCTTCGGCGCTCCTTGAGCGTCTTCTGCGGCTTCTTCTTCAGCTGCTTCTTCGGCTTGTCGGCACTCTTGCTCAAGACGCCCTCCCTGGTGCGCGAGTCCACCTCGAACCCTACCCGGCTTTGGCGGCCGGGACCGGCGTGTGGAAGACAGCTTCGACATTGTTGCCGTCCGGGTCGAGCGCGAATGCGGCGTGGTAGTGGCCGCTGTACTCGGGACGCACGCCGGGCGCGCCGTTGTCGGTGCCGCCGTTGGCGATCGCCGCCGCGTGCCAGCGCTCGACGCTGACGGTGTCCGGAGCCCGGAACGCGATGTGTGCGCCCGTCGTGACGCGGTCTCGGCCTGGCACGGTGCCGACCGTGTACAGCGCGAAGTCGTCGCTCGTACCGCGCCCGAACAGGACGTACGCAACGCCTTCGAACTCACCCTCGCCCAGCACTGCAGATCCGAGTTCGGCCAGCGCCGCCTCGTACATGCGCCGACTCGTGACAAGGTCGCTCACCCTGATGCCAACGTGATCGATGACCTCACTCATGCATCTCCGCTCCTTCCGTCCATTGGCAGGACTGTGGCAACCGGGCTGTCGCCTGCCCGAGTGTTGCTGGAATGTCCCCTGAGCTTTGCCAGCCAGGCATCGCACTACTCCATACGGAGCGCCCGCGTCAGGCGGGACGCGCCGCATCAGGTCTGGCCTGAGAGGCCCGCGCGGTAGGCGTCAGGGACCTGACGGTCCGATGTTGCGAGTGATCGGGAGTGTCGCCTGAGCCGTGTGGTCGGGAACCTTCAGTCGCCCGGCGCCAGCTCGAAGCGAGCGATGACTCCTTCGTCGCCGCCCTCGGGGAGCGGGCGTTCCGGATGGCGTGTCGCCACCCAGGCAACTCCCCGCTCCGGGTAGGCGACGACATCTGGGAACCGCTTGGTCGAGATGCCAAGCATCCTCACAGGCTCATCCGTGGGGTTCGAGAAGGTGTGCAGCCCGTCCCGGCCTTCCGGGAAGTAGACGACGTCGCCGGGTGCTAACTCCTCCTCTCCCTCTGGCGTGCGGACGGTCACCGTCCCACTGAGGACGAAGAACATCTCCTCGACGCCGTAGTGCATGTGCATCGGACCTCCAGGTGCCTGAGGCAGGTACTCGATCAGCGACGCCCCGAGCTGGTCGGTCCCGAACGGGTGCCCGAACCACCGGACGCGCTGGTCGTCCTCCACTTCATCCCAGGGCTCGTCTTCCGAGAAGTTCAGGCGGCGCATGCGCTCCTCCGTTTCCGTCGCGTGTTTGCGAGGAGATCATGCTCGGCCTGGGCCAGCGTTTGGGAATGTCCCTTGAACCCCGCCGTGGTGATGGCTGCCGGGCAGCCGAGCCGCAGGAGGAGGCCGGCCGGAGCGGGGCCTCATGTGTGCCTAGTGTTGAGACTGGGGCCGCGCTGTTCAGGCGCGCAAGGTGTTGTTCATTGCCGGCTGATGAAGCAGAAGCAGAACTCGACGATGCCGCCGGAACCGTCGCCAGGAGCGAGGAAGTGCAGCTTGTCGACCATGTGGTTGTGGCCACCGGCATAGGGCTTATAGATCCCGGTTCCCTCCAGGATCGTCAGTTCGAAGGTTCCTTCCAGGAACCTCCCGCCCGCTCCGTCGGGGACGAAAACGAAGTCGTTCCCTGTGAACTGCATCGCAAATGAGCCTCCGGGGATGTGGTAGGCACACAAGTCCCCGCCGAACTGCACGTAGAAGTCGCCGATCGCCTTGTTCTGGTTCGTGTTGCCCGGAGTTCCGCTGACGGGGTAGATCTTCGTTGTTGAGTACGAGCCATCCTTCAGGTCCACCGTGGACAGGCCGAGGTTCCGCCCGTGTGTCACGGGCTGGTAGAGCCCCTTCAGAAGGAGCACGAAGGAATCCCGCTGAGTCTTCGCTTGTGCTCGGACGTGTCCGGGCAATGCCAGGGCAGCCAGGGCGACCAGTCCCCCGCCGATTGCCGTTTTTCGGTTGACCACGGTTTGGTCGGTGAACGACGCGAGATCCACGACAGTCTCCCTTCGGATCCGATTCCCCGCTTCGGCTGGAGCAGGGCTCCTATCGCAGCGAGGAAAAGGGACGAGACGTCGCAGAGGCCAGAAGGTGGCTGCCCAGGAGGCGATGTCGCGCCACTTACCCCGCTAGCACGCGACTCTAGCGCGTTCGTATCAGATGTGTCAAAGGCAATAGCGATACGAAGGGAGCTCGCCTGTGCGAGCGTGCCCTCGCTCGAAGCCTGCAAGGCCGGTCACACGCCGTACGCCGTGCATAGGCTCGCCCAAAAGGGTCGAGGGGCGCAATACTGACGGGATCATGAGTGAAGTCTCATCCGCACTTCGCACGTTCCTCATCGCCGACATCCGGGGGTACACGCGGTTCACGGAGGAGTACGGCGACGAGGCGGCAGCCGACCTCACGGCCAGCTTCGCCGAACTGGTCGCCGACGGCGTCCAGGCCCACGACGGACGAGTCGTTGACCTGCGGGGAGATGAAGCTCTGGCGGTCTTCACGTCGGCCCGGCAGGCGATCCGCGCGGCAGTCGATCTCCAGGCGAGGTTCGGGGACGAAACGGGGGCCAACTCCGACGTGCCGCTCAAGGTCGGCATGGGCATCGACTCGGGGGAGGCAGTCGAGATCGCAGGCGGTGAGTTCCGCGGCGCGTCGCTCAACGTGGCAGCCCGCCTCTGCGGGCGGGCCCACGGCGGAGACGTCCTCGTGAGCGCGTCGACCGTCCGGGTCGCGGGCAGGCTCGGGGGACTTCAGTACAGCGACCGAGGTCGCGTACGCCTGAAGGGCGTGCCGGAACCGGTGCACATCTACCAGGTCTACTCGGAGTTGGACGCACCCCTAAGCAGCAACTGGGTGCTGATGTTCTTCGGCAAGCCGGGACGCAGCCTCGGCTGGAAGGTGGGCGCTCTCGTCGTGGGGCTCGCGGCGGTCACCGCAGCCGGAGTCGTCTACTTGACGTCCGGCGACTCGGGCGACGTCGGGACCGCAGCGCCCGGCCAGGAGACCTTCCCGGTGACGACCACGCCCGAGGTGCTCGCGGCCAATGCCGGACTAGACGCGATCGTTCCGGCCGCACTCTGGAAGGACTGCAGGCTGCAGACGGTTGCCGAGCCGGGGGCGCGTCAAACGGCGGTCTGCCTGCCTGCCGGCGGCATGCCGGACCGATGGCAGATCTCGTCGTATCCCAACGGCGGCGCCCTCGAAGACGCCTACCAGGGAGCGCTCCGCACCCGCCCTGACATCGACCGTGACTCCGGGAGGTGCAACGCGTTCTCGTGGGGAGGCGAGGGCGAGTGGCTGCACGGCCCGGACAAACCCGGCGGTCGGATCTTCTGCTACTTCGACGGCAACGACGCGGTCGCCTTCTGGACTCACGGACGTCTCGGCCAACCGACGCACCGTGACATCCTCATGATCGCCCGCGAGGGCGGCAGCGATCACGCAGGGCTCGCACGCTGGTGGCGTCCATGGCACCACCTCATCGGCAAGGCTCAGTAGCCGAAAGCCGGGTGCGCACAATGTCGGTGCGGCCATGAAGGTCCTCGACCGAGCCCGGAGCCGGATACCGCAGCCCTGGCGGAGGATCGCCGACTGGCTCGTGACCATCGCCGTCGCCGTAGCGGTCGTGCTGGCGTTTCAGGCAGAGGTCGCCAAGCCCTACCGCATCCCCACGCCGTCGATGGAGCCAACGCTCCACTGCGCCAAGCCCGTCGAGTTCTGCGAGGGACGCTTCAGCGACCGCGTGATCGCCAACCGACTCGCATACAGGTTCCGCGACCCCGAGCGCGGAGAGATCGTCGCGTTCAAGGCTCCCGTGAGAGCCGAGCGATGCGGACTGGGTGACGGCGGCTCGACGTTCGTCAAGCGCATCGTCGGACTTCCCGGCGAGCTGGTCTCGGTGCGCGACGGCGTCATCTACGTCGATGGCGAGCGGCTCGTTGAGCCTTACGTCCATCAGTCGCTTCGTGGACACGAGACCGACAGCTGGCCGCGCATTGCAGCAGGCCACTACTTCGTCCTCGGCGACAACCGCACCCACTCCTGCGATTCCCGCATGTGGGGGACGGTGCCCCGAGGCAGCCTGATCGGCCCCGTGCTGCTCACGTACTGGCCGCCCAGCCGCCGCTCCTTCCGCTAACGCCGTGCAGCGACACGCGGGCGGGCGCTTGTCCGAAATTCGACTAGGTCGCGGTTGCCATCGCCTCAGGGCGGCGCGCCGCCGGCGACAGGATCGGCGAGTCCTTCCTGAACCCCAGATCGCGCAGTAGATGCCAAGGAATGCCTCCCAGCTAATTCGAAGAAGCCCGCTCGTAGCCTGGGTCAGGACTTGACCGTTGCGCGGAGACGGCGCCGAGCCGGCCCGAGCAGGAAAGCGAGAGCGGCGCGGCTTAGCCGCGCCGCGAAGCGGTGCTCGGGCAAGAGAGAGGAGTGGAGGCGGCGGGAATCGAACCCGCGTCCGCGATCGCACCGGTCAGAGCATCTACGAGCGTAGTCCGTGCTTGATCTCACCCGCCGGCCGGTTCACGGACAACCTGCCGACGGGCCAGCCATCCTTCAGTGTCGCACCTCGGGCGATTGGCTCTCCCTCGGTGCCAAGCCCGATCGTTGGCGCCGGCTCCCGGGTCTCGGGCCGAACCCGGGTCGGCGTCGCCTTACCTAGCTAGAACTAGGCGGCGAGTGCGAGTTCGTTCTTGTTCGCACTTGCTTTGGTGCCGGTTGATTTACGAGGCCAACCGGCGACCTCGGCTCGCAACTCTGCCGGAGAACCGACCACGTCGAGACCTGGTCGCCCCCGTATGTGTCTAACGTGATCTAGGATAGCTGCCGATAAGCGGAGCGCCCGGGCGGGCACACCCAACGGGCAGCAAATGTTCTTGGACCGGGCGAAAGGAACTCTGTGGCTTTGATGCTGGAGGAGAGATACGACGATCTGGCCGGTCTTCGCGACCGGGCGAAGGCGGAGGTCGCGAAGGTCGTCGTGGGGCAGGATCGCACGGTCGAGCTGTTGCTCATCGCCGCGCTCGCGCACGGGCACGTGCTCCTCGAGGGGCCTCCTGGAAGCGCGAAGACGCTGCTCGGACGCGCCGTCGCGCACATGTTCGGCGCGACGTTCAAGCGCATCCAGTTCACCCCTGACACGACTCCCGCCGAGCTCAACGGCGTGAACACGATCAAGGCCGGCGAGCACGTGTTCCTGCCGGGCGCCGTGTTCACGAACGTCCTCCTCGCGGACGAGATCAACCGGACGCCGCCGCGCACGCAGGCCGCCCTCTTCGAGCCGATGCAGGAGCGCCAGGTGACGATCGACGGCAAGGTGCACCGCCTCCCGGATCCGTTCCTCGTCATCGCCACGCAGAACCCGTACGAGCACTCCGGCGTCTTCGAGCTCCCCGAGTCGCAGCTCGACCGCTTCCTCTTCAAGATCAACCTCGAGTACGCGGACCCTGACTACGAGCTCCAGATGCTCAACCTCCCGCACAACGGGATCGCGCCGGACATGCTCGGCGAGGTTCGGCCGCTGCTCGGCGTGGTCGGGCTCGACAAGGCGCGCGGTGAGCTCGCGACGACCGAGGTCTCGGACGCGATCGGCCGCTACATCGTCGCGCTCGGACGCCGCACGCGGGACATGCCGAACGTGGAGCTCGGCATCAGCTCGCGCGCGATGATCCACCTGATGAGCGCCTCGAAGGCGAACGCCCGGCTGAACGGGAGGCACGTGGTCACGATCGACGACGTGCGCGAGATGGCGCCGTTCGTCATGAAGCACCGCCTGATCCTCAAGCCGGGAGCCAATGCCGACGAGGTTCTCGAGCAGGCGATCAAGGCCGTGCCGGCCCCCGTGCCGTCCGCCGTCTAGCGCTTCGAGACATCCGCGACACCCAGCGCGTCCCTAGGCCGCGCTAGTCTTTCCCGCAATCGCTGACGGGAAGGGAGGGAGTCGTGCCACTGATCGTCGAGGCGCCGTACGAGAACCTCATCGACTTGCGCGAGCGCGCGAAGCGCGAGGTTTCGAAGGTCGTGATCGGACAGGATCGGGCGGTCGAGCTCCTCCTCGTCGCCGCGCTCGCCCGAGGGCACGTGCTCCTCGAGGGGCCACCCGGAAGCGCGAAGACACTGCTCGGTCGCGCCGCGGCGCACATGCTCGGCGCGTCGTTCAAGCGCATCCAGTTCACGCCCGACACCACTCCCGCCGAGCTGACCGGGAAGTACACGATCCGCGCGGGCGAGCAGATCCTGCTCCCCGGAGTCGTGTTCACGAACGTCCTCCTCGCCGACGAGATCAACCGCACGCCGCCGCGGACGCAGGCCGCGCTGCTCGAGGCGATGCAGGAGCGCCAGGTGACGATCGAGGGCAAGGGCCACCGGCTGCCCGACCCGTTCCTCGTCATCGCGACGCAGAACCCGTACGAGCACCGTGATGTGTTCGAGCTCCCGGAGTCACAGCTCGACCGCTTCCTCTTCAAGATCGCGATCGACTACTCGGACGCACGCAGCGAGCTACAGATGATCGACCTTCCGCACAAGGGCGTCGCGCCGGACATGCTCGGCGAGGTGCAGCCGCTCCTCGGCGTCGTCGGGCTCGACAAGGCGCGGATCGAGCTCGACTCGACCGACATCCCCGAGGAGGTCGGGATGTACATGGTCGCGCTCGCGCGCGCGACCCGCACGCAGCCGGGCGTCGAGCTCGGAGTCAGCTCACGCGGGATCATCCACCTCGCCAGCGCCGCGAAGGCGACCGCGCGGCTCAATGGACGCGACTACGTGACGGTCGACGACGTACGCGAGATCGCGACGTACGTCCTCCACCACCGGATCATCGTGGAGGAGGGAATGACGGCGGAGAAGGCGCTCGCGCAGGCGCTCGAGAAGATCCCGGTGCCCGAGACCTCGCAGTCGCTGACCTACGCGTAGTCGGTAGGGGCGAGGGGCGAGACGTATCTCGCCCCTACGGACGTAGACATCGAGTTTCGAGCTAGCGCGAAGCGGCCTCCTCGAGCGCCCGCCTCCCGAGGACACCGGCGAGATGCCGGCGGAAGTCACCGCTCGCGGCGTGGTCGGACCGCGGGCTCGTGCCGTCGGCGATGAGGCCGGCGGCGTCCTCGACGGACGTGCCGCCTGCGATCGCCTCCTCCGCGGCGGTCGCCCGGATCGGGACCGCGCCCATGTTCGTGAGCCCGATCGAGGCCTTCCCGAGCGAGCCGTTCGACTTCTCGACGACGGCCGCAATGCCCACAGTGGCCCAGTCCTGCGCGCGGCGGGCCATCTTCACGTACGACCAGCCGGCCGACGAGCCGAGCTTCGGGACGCGCACCTCCACGAGCAGCTCCGCCGGCCCCAGGGCCGTTTGGAACACGCCCGTGAAGAACTCGGACGCGGGGATCGTCCGCTCGCCACCGGCACCACGCACGACGAGCTCGCCGTCGAGCGCGAGGATGACAGCGGGCATGTCGGACGCAGGATCCCCGTGCGCGAGCGTCCCGCCGATCGTCCCACGGTGCCGCACCTGCGGATCGCCGATGAGCCCCGCCGTGTACGCGACGATCGGGCACTGAGCGCGGAGCAGCGCGTTGTCGGCGACGTCCTGGTGTCGCGTCAGCGCCCCGATCGCGATGCTCTCGCCCGCCTCCTTCACGTACGAGAGCTCGCCGATCCGGCCGATGTCGACGAGCAGCGCCGGCCTGGCGAGTCGCAGCTTCATCGCCGGGATCAGCGAGTGCCCGCCCGCGAGGAGCTTCGCGTCGTCCCGCTCGCCGAGCAGGCCGATCGCGTGCTCGGCGCTCTCGGCGACTTCGTAGTCGAACGCTGCCGGGATCATGACTTCGCCTCCTGAATCGCGGTCCAGACTCGCTCCGGCGTCGCCGGCATCTGGATGTCGGTCACGCCGAGGTGCGAGAGCGCGTCGACAACGGCGTTGATCACGGCCGGCGCGGCCGCAATCGTGCCCGTCTCCCCTACCCCCTTCACCCCGAGCGGGTTGTCGGCGTGGGTCTCCGTGCGATCGGTCTCGAAGGACGGAAGCTCCGCCGCCGACGGCACGAGATAGTTCGTCATCGTCGTCGTCAGCAGGTTCCCATACTCGTCGTACGTGCCCTCCTCCCAGAGCGCCGCGGCGATGCCCTGCGTGATGCCGCCGTGCACCTGGCCGTCGATGATCATCGGGTTGACGGCCTGGCCGACGTCGTCCACCGCGACGTAGCGGAGGAGCCGCGTGTCGCCCGTCTCGGTGTCGACCTCGACGACCGCGGCGTGCGAGCCCGCCGGCCAGGAGAAGTTCGGCGGGTCGAACACGGCCGTCTCCTCGAGGCCCGGCTCCATCCCGTCCGGGAGGTTGTGGGCGGCGTGCGCGGCGAATGACGCACCCTGGATCGTCATCGAGCGGTCGGGGGAGCCCTTCACGCTGAACGTCCCGTTCGCGAACTCGAGGTCGTCCTCGGCGACCTCCAGCTGGTGCGCGACGATCCGCCGCGCCTTGTCGACGATCTTCTCGCCGGCGTGGTAGAGGGCGATTCCGCCGACGGTGAGCGAGCGGCTCCCGTACGTGTCCATCCCCTGCTGGGAGACCGCCGTGTCGCCGTGGAGCACCTCCACGTCGGCGATATCGACGCCGAGCTGGTCGGCGACGATCTGCGCCCACGTCGTCTCGTGGCTCTGGCCATGCGGGGACGTCCCCGTGACCACCTGGACCGAGCCGAGCGGCTGGAAGCGGATCGTGGCGCTGTCCCAGCCCCCGACGGCGTAGCGGATCGCGCCGAGGATGCGGGACGGTGCGAGGCCGCACATCTCGTTGTACGTCGAGAAGCCGACCCCGATCTGCTTCGCGTCGCCGCTCGCACGCCGCGACGCCTGCTCCGACTCGATCGCGTCGAGGTCGAGTAGCTCCAGCAGCCGCTCGAGCGACGCGTAGTAGTCCCCGCAGTCGATGGTGAGCCCGGACGCCATCGTGTGCGGGAACTCCGTCACGAGGTTCTTGCGGCGGAGCTCGATGCGATCGATCCCGAGCTCGGCCGCGAGCGCGTCCATCGTCCGCTCGATGACATAGGTCGCCTCGGGCCGCCCGGCGCCGCGGTACGCGTCCGTCGGCGTCGTGTGCGTGAACACGCCCGTGAACGTGACGCTGTAGTTGGGGATCTCGTACGGGCCGGAGTAGATCCACGCGCCGAGGAGCGGGATCCCGGGAGTCACGAGCTGGAGGTACGCGCCCATCGCGCACAGCGCCTCCGACTTGACCGCGGTGATCTTCCCGTCCTTGGTCGCCGCGAACGTCAGCTCGTGGACGACGTCGCGACCGTGGATCGTCGCCTGGTAGTTCTCGGTCCGCTCCTCGATCCACTTGATCGGGCGGCCGAGCCGCTTCGCGATCGCGACCGCGAGGTACTCCTCCGCGTAGGCGTTCAGCTTCGAGCCGAAGCCGCCGCCCACGTCGGGGGCGATCACGCGGACCTTCGACTCCGGGATGCCGAGGACGAGCTGCATCGTGAAGCGGATGATGTGCGGGATCTGGGTCGCGGACCAGAGCGTGACGTCGCCGGTCGGGCCGACCTGCGCGAGCAGGCCGCGCGGCTCGATCGCGTTCGGGATCAGGCGCGGCTGGCGGTACTTGCGCGTGACGACGACGTCGGCCGCGTCGATCGCCGCCTGTACGTCGTCCGTCTCGAGCTTCCAGACATAGCACTCGTTCGTGCCGAGGTCCTCGTGCACGAGGGGCGCACCGTCCGCGAGCGCCTTCTCGATGTCAGTGACCGCGGGCAGCTGCTCGTACTCGACCTCGACGAGCTCGGCCGCGTCCTTCGCGAGCGCGCGCGTCTCGGCGATGACGACGGCGACGCCGTCGCCCTGGTACCGGGCGATCTCCGTCGCGAGCGGGTAGTGGGTCGGCATCTTGATGTCCTCGGTGACGGGCCAGGCGCACGGCATTCCGCCGGCCCAGTCCTCCGCGAGGTCGGCGCCCGAGAAGACGGCGACGACTCCCTCGGCCTTGCGCGCGGCCTCGAGGTTCACGCTCGTGATGCGCGCGTGCCCGTACGGGCTTCGGATGACGACCATCGCGAGCGTCCCCGGGATCGTGAGGTTCTCGACGAAGGTCCCGCGCCCGCGGAGCAGCCCTTCGTCCTCCTTGCGCTTGACGGAGCTGCCGATCAGGGTCTCGGTCGACTCGGCGACGGCCATCTAGCTCACCCCCGCTGCGGCGGAGACCGCCCGGACGATGTTGTGGTAGCCGGTGCAGCGGCAGAGGTTCCCCTCGAGGCCCAGTCGAATTGCGTCCTCGTCGGTCGCCTCGCCGTTCTCGATCAGGCTCACCGCCGCCAGCACCATCCCCGGCGTGCAGTAGCCGCACTGGAGTGCGTGGTGGTCGTGGAACGCCTGCTGGACCGGGTGCAGCTCGCCGTTCCTGGCCAGACCCTCGATGGTCGTGATGTCAAGCCCATCGGCCTGGACTCCGAGCATCGTGCAGGACTTCACCGACTCGCCGTTCACGAGCACGGTGCAGGCACCGCAGGACGAGGTGTCGCAGCCGGCGTTGGTTCCGGTGAGGCCGAGGCGCTCCCGGAGCACGTAGACGAGAAGGTCCCGGGGCTCCACCTCGAGCTCGTGCCGCGTCCCGTTCACAGAAAGCGATACGCGTCGCAAAGCTCCCCCTCCTTTCGTGGGAGCTGCGAGCGTAACGCGTGGAGCGTCCGCCCGCTACGCCCGGATCAGCGACGCCGTTTGAGGGCGCGCTCGATCTGCCGCTGGGCGTCGCGGTCGGCGATGACGCGGCGCCGGTCCGCCCGCTCGCGGCCGCGCGCAAGCGCAAGCTCGACCTTCACGCGGCCGTTCTTGAAGTACATCCGGGTCGGAACGAGCGTCAGGCCCTTCTCGCGCACCTTCCCGTACAGCGAATCGATCTCGCGCCGGTGCAGGAGGAGCTTGCGGTCGCGGTCGGTCTCGTGGCCGAACGCGCCCGACTGGGGGTACTCGGCGATGGACGCGCCGACGAGCCAGGCTTCGCCCTCGCGGATGTCGCCGTAGGCCTGTCCGAGCTGGACCTGCCCCTCGCGGGCGGACTTCACCTCGCTCCCGGTCAGCGCGACGCCGGCCTCGATCTTCTCGAGGAACTCGTAGTCGCGGCGCGCGCGCCGGTTCTCGGCGATGAGCTTCGTTTCAGCCACCGCGGCAGTGTAGGGGCGAGGCTTGCCTCGCCCTCGCGTCGCAGTCAGTCCACCGCGTCGGCGAGCCGCCGCGCGAGCTCCCGGAGCATCGCGAGTGCGAGCGCGGGCTCCGACTCGATCAGCGCGAGCGCCTCGTCGCGCGGAAGCGCGAGGCAGCGCACCTCGGTCGCCGCACGCACGCGCCCGACGCGCTCGGCTCCGGGGTTCAGGAGCGCGAGCTCTCCGAAGAACTGCCCGTCTGCGAGCTCGTAGCCGCCGGTTCGCGTCTCGATCGACACCCGGCCCTCGAGGATGACGAACATCCCGGACCCCGGATCGCCCGGGAGCGCGAGGACCTGGCCCGGCTCGCACTCGATCGAGCCTGCGGACGCGGCGATCCGTTCCAGCCCGGCGTCGCTGACGCCGTCGAAGAGAGCGATGCCCCGAAGCTCGTCGTGAGTCACCGCAGCTTCATATCACGACCGCGCGGCGATGCCGGCGCAGCGGTCGCAGAGCGGGAACCACGGAGCGCACGAGCGGCCGCACGAGCGGCAGCGCCCGAGCGTCGGCGACTCGACTTCGACGCGCAGTCGCGCGACGACGCGCACCGCCGCCGCCGCCTCGAGCCCGGCCGCGCGCTCGATGGTGACACCGCCCACTCCCGGGTACTGGAGCGCGAACCAGCGGAGCACGCTCGCCTCGCGGCCCGCCTGCTCCGCGTCCTCGAGCGACGCGTCGCGCAGGCGGGCGGTGTCGAGGAGGAAGGTCAGGTGCGGCCGGGCGATGCGATCGCCGGCGATCGCGAGCGCGAGCGTCGAGAGGAGCTCGAGGTTGTCCTCGTCGACCGGCGCGTTCACGAGCTTCCACGTGTCGTCGAGCGGAAGGCGGCGACCGCGCTCCCGCAGCCGGCGCTGAACCGCGTCGAGCCGCTCGCGGATGGGCTGGAGCGACTCGACCGCGAGCCAGCTCTCGTACGCCCACTCGCGTAGCGCGACGCGATGCCATGCGACGAGCGCGGCGTCCAGATCGCGCGGGTCGTCCACACCGAGGTCCGACAGTCGGGGACGAATCCGCGCCTCGTCGACGATCCGGTAGCCCCGGTGGCCGTCGCCGACCGCCACGTGAGGCTCCAGCGCGGACTCGACGAGTCTCGGGTCCGAGGAGCCCCAGCCGAGCCCGGCGAGCACGCCGACGTGCCCGCGCTCGACGAGCCCGAACCGGCCGGCGCGACCCGCGATCTGGGCGAGCTCCCACGGGAAGAGCTCGCGGCGCGACTCGCCGTCGTACTTCGTCGTCTCGGCGAAGAGCAGCGTCTCGCAGGGGAGGTTCACGCCGTGGCCGAGGACGTCCGTCGCGACGCAGACGTCGGCAGCGCCCGATAGGAACCGCTCGATCTCCTCGCGCCGGGACGCCAGCGGCATCGCTCCGTAGAGCACGGCGACCCGGCCCGGGTGGAGCCGGTTCACCTCGCCAGCGAGCGCGAGGACGGCCTTGCGGCTGAAGGCGACGACGACCGTCCCCTTGCCGAGCGAGCGAAGCGTGCGCTCGCCGACGAACTCGAGCGGCAGTTTCCGCTCGAAGAGCCTGAGCTCGGCGTCCGGGAACGCGCGCTCGACGAGCGGCAGCGCGTCGAGCGCCCCGAGCAGGCGGATCTGCCGAAACTCGCCCGCGAGCAAGAGCCGCGTCCAGGCCGAGCCTCGCTCCTCGTCGTCCGCCCACTGGATCTCGTCGAGCACGAGGAGCTCCCCGCTCTGCGGCGCCATCTCGACGGTCGAGCAGAGGACGGGCGCGCGCTCGTTCACCCGCTCCTCGCCGGTGATCAGGCCGACGTTCTCGGCGCCCAGCCGTTCGCCGAGGCGGCGCTGCGCCTCCTGCGCGAGCATGCGCAGGGGCCCGGCGTAGACGCCGGCCCCGGTCTCGGCGAGCTCTTCGAGCGCGGCGTAGGTCTTGCCGGAGTTCGTCGGGCCGAGGTGCGCGACGACGCGGTCGGGCTCACGCTCGCGTGACGGCAGCGCGATCGTGACCCTGCGTTCCGCCGCGCGGAGCACGTTCTTCGGTGCGCGCCGCTCGGCGCGCTGCGACCGGCTCGGCCGCTTCTGGCGGCCGCGTGGAGGGCGGCGATTGCGCATCGGCGAACGGTATCGGCAGACGCGAGCCGGGCATGCCCGGCCGACGTGATCCTCAGACCCGGAGGAAGCGCCTCAGCGTCAGTCCCGAGCCGAGCGCGCCGATCAGAAGCCCCACGGCGAGGAGAATGAGCGCGGTCGTCGTGAAGCCGAGCGCGTGCACGTCAGGGTCTTCGCGCATGTTCTGGAGGATTCGCGACATCGCGACCTCGCGTGTCAGGAACAGGAGCACGACCGCTGCGAGCGAGCCCACGAGCCCCGTCAGCAGCCCCTCGAGCATGAACGGGCCGCGGACGAACCAGTTGGTCGCGCCGACGAGCTTCATCACCTCGATCTCGCGACGGCGCGCGAAGATCGAGAGCCGGATCGTGTTCGCGATGAGAACCGTCGACGCACCGAGCAGGATGATGACCGCGATGAGGGAGACGATCTGGATCGCCCGCGCGACGCGCAGGATTGCGCGCGACGTCTCCGCGCCGTAGTTCACGAGGTCGACGCCGGGCAGCTTCGCCTCCCGGATCGCAACCGCTATCGCCTCCGTGTCCTCACCCTTCACCGGTACGACGTCGAACGAGACCGGAAGCGGGTTCGACGGCAGATCGGCGGTGAGGTCGGGCAGTCGCTTGCGCGCGATCTCGAGGGCCTGCTGCTTGTTGATGAACGTGACCCCGTCCCCCTTCACACGCCCGTCGGACTCGAGGAAGACGCGGACGCCGTTGATCTGCTTCTCCGTGGCCTCGCCCTTGCAGGCTTCGCTGTTGTTCCCGGCGTCGGTGCAGAGGTAGACGTGGATGGCGAGCTCGCGCTTCTTGTCCTCCGACCACGAGATGAGCCACGTGCCGAGGCCGATGAAGGCCCCGATCAGGAACATCCCGATGAGGACGGAGACAGCGGACGCAAAGGTCGTCGAGAGGTTTGCGCCGATGGACTTGAGCGCCTCGGAGAAAATCAGCCGCAGTCGGGTCACTCTTCTGCGTACCCTCCGCGCCGCTCGTCCCGGATGAGCTTGCCGCCCTCCAGCGCGATCACGCGCCGGCGCATCTTGTCCACCATCTCGCGGTCGTGCGTGACCATGAGGATCGTCGTGCCTGTGCGGCTGATGCGGTAGAGGAGCTGCATGATCCCGACGGAGGTGTCGGGGTCGAGGTTCCCCGTCGGCTCGTCGCAGACGAGCAGCGGCGGGTGGTTCACGAACGCCCGCGCGATCGAGACGCGCTGCTGCTCGCCGCCCGAGAGCTCCTCGGGCCGGGAGTTCATCTTGTGCGGGAGGCCGACGAGGTTCAGCACCTCGGGCACCTTCTTGCGGATCTGCGAGCTCGACTCGCCCTGGACGCGCAGCGCGTACGAGATGTTCTCGAACGCGGTGCGGTTCGGGAGGAGCTTGAAGTCCTGGAAGACGCACCCGACGTTCCGCCGCAGGAGCGGCACCTTCGAGCGCTTCAGGCGTCCGAGGTCGCGCCCGCCGACGACGATGCGGCCCTGCGTCGGCTCGAGCTCCTTGAGGATGAGCCGGATGACGGTCGACTTGCCCGACCCGGACGCGCCGACGACGAACACGAACTCGCCCTTCTCGATCGTGAACGAGACTTTGTCGAGCGCGGTGACGCCGGGCTCGTAGACCTTCTTGACCTCCTCGAACACGATCATCGCCGAGCCGCTCTCGGTCGGCTCGACGGGAAGCTCCGGGATGAGGACTTCGGGCTCGGCTAGGGCAGTCATCGTTGCGTCTGTCTCAGGGGAATCCAGCACCGGGCGAAGGGGATCGCAGCCTCCAGAGGCTGCTCCGGTTCAGGAGAAGCGCCGATTGTAGCCGACATCACAGACGCCTAGAGAACCTTCCCCGCAGCTTTGGCGAGGAGGTAGGAATGGACGAATCCGTCCAACGCACCGTCCAGCACCGACTGCGCGTTTCCGACCTCGTGGTCGGTGCGGTGGTCCTTCACGAGCTGATAGGGGTGGAGCACGTAGGACCGGATTTGACTCCCGAAGCCTATGTCCTGCGCTGCGCCCCGCTCCCTTGCGAGCTCGGCCTCGCGCTTCTCCTCCTCGAGCTCGGCGAGACGTGACTGGAGGATGCGCAGCGCGGTTCGCTTGTTCGAGGTCTGCGAGCGCTCGTTCTGACACTGGACGACGATCCCGGTCGGGATGTGCGTTATACGGACGGCTGAGTCGGTCTTGTTCACGTGCTGGCCGCCTGCCCCGCTGGAACGATAGGTGTCGATCCGGAGGTCGTTCTCATCGACCTCGACGACGACGTCGTCCGGGAGCAGCGGCGCGACGACGACCTGGGCGAATGCCGTGTGCCGGCGGTGGGACGCGTCGAAAGGCGAGAGCCGGACGAGCCGGTGCACGCCGCGCTCGGCCTTGAGGATCCCGTAGGCGTTCTCTCCGCGTACGGCGACGGTCGTCGACTTGAGTCCCGCCTCCTCCCCCGGGCTCGCTTCGATGATCTCGGTCTGGAAGCCGCGATCCGAGGCCCAGCGGAGGTACATGCGGAGGAGCATCTCGGCCCAGTCCTGCGCGTCGGTGCCGCCCGTGCCCGCGTGGATCTCGAGCACGGCGTCGCCCGTGTCGTACTTGCCCGTGAAGAGGGCGTCCTCCTCCAGCCGCTCGAGCTCGCGCTCGAGCGACGCGACCATCTCCTCGATCTCGCCGTCGAGGTCGCCCTCGGCCAGGCCGAGCAGCTCGCGCGCGTCGTCGTACTCGGACCGGAGCCGCTCGTAGCGCTCGAGCTTCCGTGTCGTGCGCGAATGCTCGGTCGAGATTCGCGCCGCCGCGTTCTGGTCGTCCCAGAACCCGGACGCGCCCATCGCCTCCTCGAGCTCGGCGCGGCGGCGGGCTAGTGCCTCCGGGTCAAAGGTAATCACGGACCCAGGCGAGCTGGGCCCCGATCTCCTCGAGGCGCGCGTCGAGGCTCTGCGTCGTCTCGGCCATGGGAAAGAGCGTAGCCACGGCGACCGACGGAAAGACCCTGTTGCCTTTCTATCTCAACTCTGCTATATAGCGGAATTGAGATACACGATGCCCGAGCGAGCGACAGAAAGCACGATCGAGCGGCTCCGCGAGCGCCTCGCGCACGTCGGTGACAGTGGCTGGTTCTTCGCGCAGATCGCCGAGCAGGTTGCGGCGCGGCGCCGCGAGCTCGGGCTCTCTCAGCAGCAGCTGGCGGAGCTCACCGGGACGACGCAGTCCGCCATCGCGCGACTCGAGTCGGGCGGGCGGCCTCCGCGCATCGACACCCTCCTGCGCATCACGAGCGCACTCGACTGCGAGCTCGAGGTTCGGCTCCGGCCGAGGTCCACCAAGGAGGAGACGCCGTGAACGCGACCCACGCTGTCGACATCGACGAGATCCAGACCACGCGCGGCGAGAAGGCCCTCGCGTTCGTGCTCGGCATCTTCCTCGCCGTCGGGCTCGTCTGGGCGTACGTCCAGCTCGACGTGCGCGAGCCGTACGACAGCCCGCCGCCGCAACTGTCCGCGCAGGACCAGGCCGCGCTGGACGAGCTCGCCGCCGCCGAGAGCGCGCTCTCGATCGCCGAGGCCGAGGAAGCAGCCGCACTCTCCGACCTCGAGGTCCGGCGCGAGCGCTACCGGACCGCGCTGGACGCGGGCCGGCAGGCGCCGGCGCTCGCCTCGCAGTACCGACAGGCCGAGCGGACGTACGCAGAAGCGCGCCAGCGCACGGTGGACGCGGGCGCGCGGGTCGCCCTTGCCCGGCCTGCCGCCGATGCCGTCAGCAACCGGCTCGCCGAAGAGCAGGGGGAGCAGCTTCTCTCCGACGAACGTCTGACCTTCATCTACCGGCTGCTGTTCGCACTCGGCGTCCTCGGGGCGGCCTACGGCCTCCTGCACGTGCTGCGCGGCTCGCGCTGGTTCACGCTCGGCCTCGCGGCCGTCGGCGCGGGCGCGATCCTGACGCTGGTCTTCGCCGCCGACCACACGGAGGACTACGTCGAGCTCCGGAACAACGGGCCGGTCGTGCTCTCCCTCGCCGGAGTCGCCCTCACGCTCGGCGCCTTCTGGAGCCTCCAGCGCTACCTCCGGCGGCGGATCCCGTTCCGCCGTGTCCGCAAGGGCGAGTGCCCGTTCTGCGGCTTCCCGTCCGCGGGCAACGCAAGCTGCGAGGGCTGCGGCCGGACCGTCGCCGGGTCGTGCTCGCACTGCGGCGAGCGGCGGCGGGTCGGCGTGCACTTCTGCGGGGCCTGCGGGAAGGCCTGAGCCGGCGCCGTCAGGCCGAGGCGGCGGCCTCGCGCGGCGCGGGCTCCGGCTCCCTGCGCTTGCGCGGCGCCTTGACGCCCGCGCGGACGGCCTCGAGCTGGGCGATGACCGCGCCCCCGTAGACCAGCGTGCATGCGGAGAGCAGCGCCCAGAGCTGGAGCGCGACGATGCCGGCGAGGGGCCCGTACGTGTCACCGAAGTTCGAGCTGAGTCTGAACGTGAGCGCGAGCAGAAGCGTCGCGATCGTCCAGAGCAAGACCGCGACACCCGACCCGAACGCGAGCCAGGACCACGCGGGCTGATTGCGGTTCGGCGCGTAGCGGAAGAGCGCGCCCAGGCCCGCCGCGGCGAGGAGGATTGCGAACGGCCAGACGAGAACGGAGCCGGCCGCCGTATCGACGATCCCGCGACCGAATGCGAGCAACACGAACGCCGTTGCGATGATCGCGCCGGCACTCAGGGCGAGACCGAACGCGCGCGCGTACTTCACGACGCTCGGGCGGTCCTGCTCGATCCCGTACAGGCGGTTGAGCGCGCGCTCGAGCTGCCCCATCGTCGTCGTCGACGTCACCGCGAGGCCGAGGAGGCCCAGGAGCAACGGGAGGTAGCGACCTTCGCTCCCGACGCGGTTCGCCTGCTCCACCGCGTTCCGGAGGACGTTGCTGGCGTGCCCGGGCACAGCGACCTCGATCGCCTCGACGATCGCTCGGTTGAGGCGCGTCTCGCCGAACGCCGACGCGAGGCCGACGAGCACGATCGCACCCTGCACGAGCACGAGGGACGTCGTGAAGGCTAGGGAGCGCGCGTGGCTGAAGCCGTCGGCGGCGCGCATCCGCAGGAAGGAGTCGCGCAGGAGCGCAAGCGTCCCGGTCGACGCGAGCGTCTTCCGCGCATCGTCGCCCGTGAGCTCGCGCGTCTCCGGGACCCGGGTGGCGTAGCTCACGTCTCCACCCCGTTCTTCGGGACGCGCACCGTGATCGCGGCCGGCTCGACCTCGATCGTGAACCGCTTGACAGGGTCTCGGGCTCCTCCGTCGAGCTCGTAGACCACCTTGCGGTCGAGCTTCGCGCGCACGGAGCGAGCCTTGGTCTGGTGGACGAACGGCGAGTCGCCGGGCGTGCCGGCGGCGGCTCGCGCGACCGTGCGGGCCCACTCGACGAGCCCCTCCGCGCGCACGACCCCGAGCTCGAGCACGCCGTCGTCGGGGCGGGCGTCCTCGAACGCCTCCACGCCGGCGAAGAGCTCGCCGAGGTTCCCGGCGAGAACGAGGCTCGCCTCGCCCTCGTACCACTGCGTCCCGTCGACTTCGAGCCGCGCGCCGAACGTCGAGGCGCGCGCGTTCTTGACTCCCGTCCAGATGTAGGCGAGGCGGCCGAGGCGGTCCTTCAGGGTCCCGTCGGCGTCGCGGATCATGCGCGCGTCGAGGCCGGCGCCGGCCATCACGCCGAAGCGCTCGCCCTTCATCGTCCCCACGTCGATCGTCTTCGACGCGCCGTCGAGACCGATGCGAACGGCCTCGCCGACGTCCTGCGGGATGTCGAGGTTCGAGGCGAAGAGGTTCGCGGTGCCGGCGGGAACGACCGCGAGGGCGGCCTTCGATCCAGCCATGACGTCGATGCAGCGCTGCACGGTGCCGTCGCCGCCCCACGCGAAGACGAGCTCGGCTCCCTCGCCGAGCGCCTCACGGACGCGCTTCGGCGCCTTCCGGCTCTTGTCGACCTCGAACCAGAGCGGGCGCTCGACGCCGTGCCGCTCGAGCTCGCTGCGGAGCTCGGCGAGCCCGCCGCCGACCGACTTTCCGGCGTGGGCGATCACCGCGACCTTCGTCATGCGTGTGCCTCCTTCGCCCGCTCGCGGTTGCGCACTGCGACGCCGTCGATCCGGGCGACGAACACGGCCAGCACGACCGCGAGGCAGCCCATGATCAGGCCGGCGAGTGCGTCGGTCGGGTTGTGCATCCCGCGGTACATCCGCGACCCGGCGACGAGGAGCGGCAGCGTGATCCCGAAGACGTACGCGGCGTAGCGCCAGTGTGAGTCGCGGAAGCGCGACGCGAGCACGAGCGCGAGGCTGCCGTACACGGCGACCGTCGCCGCCACATGGCCCGAAGGGAAGCTGTGCAGGATCGGCAGGTTCTCGAGCCGATCGACGTCGGGCCGCTCGCGCGGAACGAGGTATACGATCGCGCGGTAGGCCGTGACCTCGACGAGGATCGCGGTCAGGAAGAACGCGGACAGGCGCCAGCGGCGGGCGATCGCGAGCGAGATGCACGTGACTGCCACGACGAGCGGGATCACGAGCCCGCCGCTCAGCGTCGAGCCGATCCAGGAGACGTCCTCCCGGAGGGGGGCGCGGTGATCCTCGAGCCAGTCGTTGTAGCTCCGCTCCGTGAGCCCGACGCCGGCGTGCGGGACGAGCACCTCGGTGAGGAAGCGGCCGAGCGCGACCATGAAAGCGACGAGCGCGATCCAGAGGACGACCGTCGCGGCAACGTGGACGAGCACGGGATGCCGGCCCGCGCAGCGGGCTCAATCCGGCGACACGCTCGGCCCAGCCTCCGACGCGCGCCTCGAGCAGCTCGCAGCCCGCGCCGTCGCTCGCGAACCCGGGCGCCGGGCGAGGAACGACATCGGGCGTGGAAGGCGCAGGGCGCTGCGTGGGGACGGTCGTCACCTCCGACGTTTACCCACACCGGCTTCCCAGGAACCCTCCAGTGGTACGAAACTTCCGCCCGATGCCTTTTCTCCTACTCCTCCTCGTGGCTCTGACCGTCGGCTCGCTCGTCGCCGTGCTCGCCGCGCACTATCCGCATGCGGCGGGTGTCTCCCAGCCGAGCGACAAGGCCGCGCGGGAGCTCGGCCACGTCATCGCCGGTCATCAGCGGCTCCGGGGGCTGCGCGGGCACCTGCGCGGGCGCGTCGATCCGGCGACGGCCACCGGGCTCGCGCTCACGCTCGCGCTCGTCGTGATCCTCGTCGGGGTCGTGGCGCTCGGCGTGCTCGCGTACCTGATTCGCTCGAACTCCGAGCTCGCTCAGATCGACCAGAGCATCGGCCAGTGGGGCGTCGATCACCGGGCGGACTGGTCGACGGAGGCGCTCGAGCTCTTCACCTGGCTCGGTGACACGCACCTCGTCATCGCGCTCGCGATCGTCGTTGGCGTCGTCGAATACCTGCGCCGGCCGAGCTTCTGGATCGCGCCCTTCCTGCTCGTCGTCATCGGCGGCCAGGTGCTGCTCACGAACGGCGTCAAGCAGATCCTCGACCGCGTGCGACCCGAGTTCAACCCGATCGCGGAGACGCTCGGACCGTCCTTCCCGAGCGGGCACTCCGCCGTCGCCGCCGCGTTCTTCGGCGCGGTCGCCCTGCTCGCGAGCCGGGGGCGAGGCCCGACCGAGCGCGCCCTCATCGTCGGCGGAGCCGCCGCGCTGGCCGCGGGCGTCGCGTGCAGCCGGGTCCTGCTCGGCGTCCACTGGTTCTCGGACGTCGTCGCGGGGGTGCTCTTCGGCTGGGCCTGGTTCTCGGCGTGCAGCATCGCGTTCGGCGGCCGGCTCCTGCGCTTCGGCGCGCCGGCCGAGAAGGCCGCGGAGGTCGCCGACGAGGACCTGCGCACGCATCCGCCGCGAGGCGCACGCGCCACCGGCTAGGGGCCCTGGCGCCCGCGGCCGCAAAGCGGCCGCGCTTTAGGTCCTCTGCTCTTTCGCGCGACCGGAATCCCCGCTCGGGCAGTCCGGTCTTGCGCACAACTAGGGGTCGTAGATGTGCCCGAGGATCGGGCCGAGCACCCGCCGGTGGCGGCGCGAGACCCCCGGGAGCTTCACGAGACGGTGCGCCGGTGGCCGCCTCTGCTCGATCCGCGCGAGCTCGTCCTCCGCGATCGGTTCCCAGAGGCGCTCGACCACCTCGGCCGGGTCGCCGTCGATCTCGTCGACAGGCCGTTCGAGGTGCTCGGACCAGAGCCGCAGCCGCGTCTCCCGAGCAAGGCGGGGATCGAGCGTCACGACGTTGAGCTCCGTGTCGTTGAAGAGCGAGTGCGAGTTGAGGTTCGCCGACCCGACCGTGAGCCACCGGTCGTCGACGATGCCGATCTTCGCGTGGACGTACACGAGGTCGCGGAGGTCGCCGGCGCGCCCGTACAGCGTGCAGGCAAGGAAGCGCCCGTTCCCGTCGTCCGCGTCGATGAGCGCCGCCACTTGCCCGCAGGAGACGTCGGCCCCGTCGTACGCGCGCGCGGGCAGGAGGAGGACGAGTCGGAAGTCGTCGTGCGGAGGGTCGCGCAGCTTGTCGGCGAGGATCTCCACGATCTCGGGCGACCAGAGGTACTGGTTCTCGAGGTAGACGAGACGCTCGGACGAGCGCAGCGCGGCCGTGTACGCCTCGAGCAGCGAGTAGTCGCCGCGCGGCAGCGCCTCGAAGACTCCGTCGCGGACGGTGCGCACGACCTGCACCTCGACGCCGCCCGCCTCGGGCTGCGGCTCGGGTGCCGGGAGCGACTCGCCGGCCGCCACCTCCCAGCGCAGGCGGAAGTGCTCCGCGACGTCGGCGACCGCCGGCCCGCGCAGCCGCACCGCCGCGTCGTGCCACCCGATCCGGCCGCGCGCCGGGTGCTGCGGCGAGTCGAACGGGTCCCCCGCGTCGAGTGTGAGGTCGATCCCGCCGACGAAGGCGACCCGGTCGTCGATCACGATCGCCTTCTCGTGATGGCAGTGCAGGAGCCCGACGCAGGAGTCGAGCTCGCACTGAACGCGCGTCCGAGCGCAGAGCTGCTCGCGGACGAGGCGGACGTCCGTCCGCGAGGGCCGGAAGAGGCGACCGGGGGCGCCGCCCCAGAGCAGGACGCGGACATCGACGCGCTCGGCGAGCTCGGCGAGGAGGTTCCGGAGGACGACGGGGCTCTCGCCGCGCGTGAGCTCGAGGTGCGGCGAGAGGTACCAGCCGGCCAGATGGACGTGCGACTCGGCCCGGGCAAGCTCCTCCGCGATCGCGGGCAGCGCGGCCGCGCCGTCGATCAGCACCTCGAGGTCGTTCCCCGGTCGCGCTGGGAATCCCGCAGTCGACCAGCCGCTGCCGTTCGCGTCGAGCGCGTGCTCCCAGCCGACCGCGCGGAGGCGGCGGCGATGCCGCGAACGAACCGTGTCCTCGATCCGCTCGGCGACCTTCTGGCCGAGCGACGTCGAGAACTCCTGCGTGCGACGAAGACCCAAGATCGGGTCAGGCTAAAGCCTGATCAGGCGCCGTGGCACTTCTTGTACTTCTTGCCGCTCCCGCACCAGCACGGATCGTTGCGGCCGAGGTCCTTGTGCTCGTTCACGACCTGGCCCTGCGGCTGCGGGCCCGGGGCCATTGGGGGCTCGGCGAGCGCTGTCGCGGCACCCGCACCGGCGGCGGCTATCGCGTCGGCGCCTGCGGACGTCTCGTGCTCGTACGTGAGCGGGCCGCCGCGCGGCTGCGCGGACTCGAGCGCGGGCTCCTCGACCGTCACGGCGACGTGGAAGAGCGTGAAGACGACCTCCTGGCGGATCGTCGTCCCGAGCTCCTCGAACATCGTGTGCCCCTCACCCCGGTACTCGACGAGCGGGTCCTTCTGCGCGAACGCGCGCAGGTGGACGCCCTCGCGCAGGTAGTCCATCGACTCGAGGTGCTCGCGCCAGCGCTGGTCGACGACCTGGAGGATGATGAACCGCTCGACGTCGCGTGCGAGCTCCGGCCCGAGGGCTTCCTCGCGTTCGGCGTACGTCTCGAGCGCGTCCTCGACGAACTCTTCGCTGAGCGCCTCGCGGCTCGTGATGTCGACCTCGTCGCGCAGCTCCTCGACCGAGATGTCCGTGCCGGAGAGCGACTGCATGTGAGTGACGAGGCCGTTGAGGTCCCAGTCCTCCTGGAACTCGGAGTCGGTGAACTGCTGGACGCCCGCCTCGACCGCCTCCCTGATCCACTCGCGCACGTCCTCGGACAGGTCCTCGCCCTCGAGCACGCGGCGGCGCTGCTCGTAGATGACCATGCGCTGCGAGTTCATGACGTCGTCGTACTTGAGGACGTTCTTGCGCGCGACGAAGTTCTGCTCCTCGACCTTCTTCTGCGCGTTCTCGATCTGCTTCGAGAGGATCCCCGCCTCCATGGGCTGATCCTCCGGGATCTTGAAGCGGTTCATGATCCCGTGGATCCGGTCGCCCGCGAACAGGCGCACGAGGTTGTCCTGCGCGGAGAGGTAGAAGCGCGACTCGCCCGGGTCGCCCTGGCGGCCCGAGCGGCCGCGGAGCTGGTTGTCGATCCGGCGCGCCTCGTGCCGCTCGGTGCCGAGGACGTAGAGGCCACCGGCCTCGACGACGCCCTCGCCGAGCTTGATGTCGACGCCGCGGCCGGCCATGTTGGTCGCGATCGTGACGGCGCCCGACTGGCCCGCGCCGATGATGATCTCGCCCTCGCGCTCGTGCTCCTTCGCGTTCAGGACGTTGTGCGGGATGCCGCGTCGCGTGAGCACCTGCGAGAGGAACTCGGAGGTCTCGACCGCGATGGTGCCGACGAGCACCGGTTGCCCGGCCTCGTGCCGCTCTGCGATGTCGTCGACGACCGCATTGAACTTCGCCTCGACGGTCTTGAAGATGTAGTCGTTCTCGTCCAGGCGCGCGACCGGGACGTTGGTCGGGATCTCGACGACGTGCAGGTCGTAGATCTCGACGAACTCCTTCTCCTCGGTCTTCGCCGTCCCGGTCATGCCGGCGAGCTTCTCGTACAGGCGGAAGTAGTTCTGGAGCGTGATCGTCGCGAGCGTGACGTTCTCCTCGCGGATCCGGACGCCTTCCTTCGCCTCGACCGCCTGGTGCAGGCCCTCGCTCCAGCGCCGTCCCTCCATGATGCGGCCCGTGAACTCGTCGACGATCTTGACCTCGCCATCCTCGATCACGTAGTCGACGTCGCGCTTGTAGAGCGACTCGGCCTTGAGCGCCTGCGTCAGATGGTTGACGAGGAGGACGTGGCTCGGGTCGTAGAGGTTGTCGATCCCGAGCGCGTCCTCGACGGCGTGGATCGCCGTCTGCGCGGGTGAGACGACCTTGAACTTCTCGTCGTACAAGTAGTCCGCGCCCGAGGCCTCGGTCTCGTCCTCGCCCTTGGCGGACTTCCGCGTCGCGGGCTTGCCCTCGAGCGTCTTCACGACGCGCGCGAACTGGTAGTACGTCTGCGCGGCGGTCTCGGGCTCGCCGGAGATGATGAGCGGCGTCCGCGCCTCGTCGACGAGGATCGAGTCGACCTCGTCCACGATCGCGTACGCATGGCTGCGCTGAACGGTGCCGTCGAGCGAGACCGACATGTTGTCGCGGAGATAGTCGAAGCCGAACTCCGAGTTCGTCCCGTACGTGACGTCGCAGCCGTACGCCACGCGCCGCTCGCCGAACGGCATCAGGTTCTGGATGAAGCCGACGGTGGCCCCGAGCTTCTCGTATACGGGTCGCGTCCACTCGGCGTCGCGCTTGGCGAGGTAGTCGTTGACGGTGACGAGGTGGACCCCGCGTCCGGTCAGCGAGTTCAGGTAGAGCGACTGGACGGCGACGAACGTCTTCCCCTCGCCCGTCTTCATCTCGGCGATGTCGCCCTCGTGGAGCACGATCCCGCCCATCAGCTGGACGTCGAAGAGACGGACGCCGATCGTGCGTTTGAACGCCTCCCGCACCGCGGCGTAGGCCTCGAAGATCAGCTCCTCGAGCGACTCGCCGTTCTCGAGCCGCTGCTTGAACTCCGCCGTCTTGCCGGCGAGCTCCTCGTCGGAGAGCGCCTCGAACTCCGGCTCGAAGCCGCCGATGTACGCGGCTTGCTCGGAGAGCCGCTTGAGGCGGCGCCCCTCGCCCACGCGAAGGACGCGTTCGAACTTGCCGAACGACTGGGTGGCCACCGAGGAAGGGTAGCGCCTCGCACTCGACCGACCTGCCGGCGGCGACTTCACCACTCCGACACCCAAGTCTCGACTGCACGGTGGTAGCGTCGCGCCGTGGACGCGGCGGGGATCAGCGCGATCTCGGTGTTCGCCGATCTCGACGAGGCGCAGCTGGACTGCGTGGCCGGCGCGTGCCGCGAGCTCGAGGTCGAGGCGGGGACGACGCTCACGGAAGAGGGCGAGTTCGGGTACGCGATGTTCGCGGTCACGTCCGGTGCGGCCGAGGTCTTCAAGGACGGCGAGCTCATCCGCACGCTCGAGCCGGGCGACGTCTTCGGCGAGATCGCGGTCTTCTACGGCGGCGTCCGCACGGCGACCGTCGTCGCGAAGACGCCCATGAAGCTCGTCATGCTCTTCAACGGCGAGCTCTGGCGTCTCGACCGCGAGGTTCCGCAGGTCGCCGACAGGCTGCGGCTGACGATCGTGGACCGGCTCGGCGTCGCGTAACGCAGGCAGGGCCGACGAGGCAAGCCTCGCCCTGCTACGCGGCTTCGTCCGTGCCCGCCGCGAGCTCCTGCTCGATCTGCTCGACCGGGACGGGCGGAGGCTCGCCGCGCTGACGCGCCTCGCGCCGCGGTTTCTCGACGCGCTTGTCCCGATAGCGCTCGACCTGCCGCTCGAGCTTCTCGACGAGCTGGTCGACCGCCGCTTCGTACGTCGTCGCCGCCTCGCGGGCGACGATGTTCGGGCCTTTCGTGTACACGATCGCCTCGGCCCAGTGGTCGTCGGTGATGGAGGGGTTGCGCTCCTTCCCGAGCGTCACCTCGACGAGCGTGCCCGCGTACAGACGGCGTTCGAGCTTCCCGAGCCGCTTGTCGACATACGCCTTGACGGGATCGCTGAGGCTGTCGTGAACGGCCTTGACCTGGAGTCGCATCGGCGCCCCTTCCGGATCGACGGCGGGAACGAAGACCTCGCAACTCAATCTAACGAACCGCTCTCGTCAGAGTCATCACCTCGACGCGGCAAGCGCCGGCGCGGCGCAGCGCGGACGCGCACGCGTCGGCCGTCGCACCCGAGGTGTAGACGTCGTCGACGAGGCAGACCGAGCGCGGGACGATGTCGCGCGCAACGACGCTTCCTCGGACATTTCGCCGGCGCTCGGCGAGGCCGAGGCCGCGCTGACGTCTGAGGCTCCGTGTCCGTCGGAGCAGGTCGTCCGCCGGGATCCCCCAGATCCCCGAGAGGGCGGCGGCGAGCGCCGCGGGCGCAACGCGGCCGCGAGCGAGGGCACGCTCTGGATCGCCCGGGACGTGCGTGAGCACGTCGACGTCCGGACGCGGGACGAGCTCCGCGACGAGCTGCGCTGCTTCGGTTGCGAGACGCCTGCGGCCGTGCTCCTTCCAGACGCGGACGAGCGTCCGCGCGTCGGCGTCGTAGACGAGCGCGGAACGTGCTCGCGCAAACGCCAGACGTCGCCCCGAGCACTCGGCACAACGCCGAACCGGCCACGGCCCCGGCGAGCCGCAGCGCTCACAGAGCGGCGGGCGCAGCCGAACGAGCCCGTGCCGGCACGACTCGCAGAGCACCGCACCCGGCAGCGAGCAGACTGCGCAGCGCTCCGGAAGGACGACCTCGAGGAGCAGCTCGAGCAACGCCATGCCACGACGCTACGCGCGGAGTCGTGACCGCTTCGTGCCGACTTCGTGTCAGATGGGTGGCGCCGCGAGCAACTCGCGGAGGCCGTCCTGCGCGCGGTCGAGGTCGTCCGGCGTCTTGATGGGGAAGAACCGCCCCCGCGGCCCCGAGCGCGGGACTTCGAGGTACGTCGTCGGGACGAAAGCCGAGACCTCGTGGTACACGCGCTCGAGCTGGACGGCCGTGCGGCCGCCCGCCGCCTTCTCCACGTACAGCCACGTGAGGTCGTACTCGCCGGCGAGCGCGTCGAGGTCGAAGAGCGTCGTGTTCGTGTTGAAGACGGGCGTCAGCTCCTGGTCGAAGGTCGGCGGGAAGCGCGGGCCCTCGAGCAGCTGCAGCTTCCCGTCGACCCGGACAGGCGCGCCGCCGAGGTCGCCCTCCTTGCGCGCGACCTCGATGGTCAGCGGCCGTCCGGCGAGCAGGTGCGCTCCGACGATCGCGGGCTCGATGCGGGCTCCGAGGTTGTCCACGTTCGAGACCGTCACCACCCGGACGCCCGCCTCGCGCAGGGAGCCGAGGACGCCGGATCGCCCGAGCGCGGCGAACAGGTCTCCGTGCCCGGGCGCGTAGGGCGACGCGCGGCCGTCCTCCTCGTGGAAGAGCTCGCCGGTGGGCTCGAGGCGCAGCGAGACGAACTGGTGGAAGACGAACGGCTCCCCCAGGCCGCGCTCCTCGACGAACGCGCGGATCACGTCGTCCGTCGCGAAGCTCGTCATCAATCCGATCGGGGCCGTGATGCCGAGCGCGCGCTCGAGGTCGCGCGTCTGGCCGAGCTTCGCCTCGAGAAAGCTCCGTCCGTCGACCGCGGGCAGGACGGCCTTCACGACGCCGCCGAACCGCGTTGCCATCCCGCCCGCGAGGACGATCTGCGCCACCTCGCCGCGGCGGAGGGCCTCGACTCCCGCCGAGACCGCCTCCTCATGGCCCGGCTCGCCGAGCTCCGGGAGCGGCGTCAGGTCTTCCGGTCGCGGCGGCTCGATCGTCCCGCGCACGACGTTGAGCTCCGGGGAAAGCTCGCCCGCGGCGACGCGCGCCCGCAGCTCCTCGAAGAGCTCGGCGTCGAAGCCGAAGCGGTCGAGGACGGCGCGGGTCTCGGGGTCGACTTCGTCGCCGACGGTCACCGGACGCTGCGAGCCTCGAGCGGAAGCGACGACGCGTACGGCGCCCGGTGAACGCCCGCCTCGGTCACGATCGCGGTCACGAGCTCGGCCGGAGTCACGTCGAAGGCGTCGTTCCTCGCCGGGAACCGTTGCGAAACCTCCGCCGGGTCGCGGCCCTCGATCGGGATGCCCCCGCCGCTCGGAGTCTCGGGGTCGAGCGTCGTCGTCGGCGCGACGACGTAGAGCGGGAGTCCGTGGTGCGCCGCAGCGACCGCGAGCGCGTACGTCCCGATCTTGTTCGCCGTGTCGCCGTTGGCGGCGATGCGGTCGGCGCCGGTGAGCACGGCGTCTACCTCACCCGCGGCCATGAGCGAGGCAGCGGCCGAGTCGGCGACGACCGCGAACGGGATCCCGAGCGTCTCGAGCTCCCACGCGGTCAGCCTCGAGCCCTGGAGCAGCGGGCGCGTCTCGCCGACCCAGACGTGCTCGACGAGACCGCGCTCCCACGCGGCCCGGATCGCGCCGAGCGCGGAGCCGTAGCCGCCCGTTGCGAGCGCACCGGTGTTGCAATGCGTCAGGACGCGCGCACCGGGCGCGAACAGCTCGACGGCATGGGCGGCCATCCGCCGGCAGCGCTCGACCTCGGCTTCGTGGAGGGCGCGCGCCCGCTCGGGCGTGGGATCGGGGCGCAGCTCGTCGAGCGCCCAGCGGAGGTTGACGGCGGTCGGGCGCGACTCGAGCAGGACGTCGTAGGCCGCGTCGAGGTCCTCCCCGCGCGCCGCCGCGAGAGCGTAGCCGTACGCCGCGGCGACGCCGATCGCGGGCGCGCCCCGCACGGCGAGCGTGCGAATCGCGTCCGCGACCTCGGACGACGACCCGCACCGGAGCTCGACGACCTCGTCGGGCAGCCGGCGCTGGTCGAGGAGGACGACCGCGTCGTCCTCCAGCCGGATCACGCGAGCGGGATCGAGGTCGTCCGTCTCCACGTCCTAGGTCTCGTGGCCCGGGTTGCCCTCGTCCCGGTAGAGCGCCTCGATGTTGTTGCCATCCGGATCGAGGAGAAACGCGGCGTAGTACCCGGGCGCGTACTCCCGGTAGCCCGGACCCCCGTTCGACCGGTAGCCGGCGGCGACGCCCGCCGCGTGGAAGCCGTCCACCTGCTCACGGGAGCGAGCGACGAAACAGAGGTGCACGCTCGTGGTCGCCGGGGTGCGGTCGACGACGTTCACGCGCGTGAAGCACATCACCCGCTCCTCGTCCGTGTCCTCCGGCCAGCTCGGTATCTCCAGCGGGTCGAGGACCGTCTCGTAGAAGCGGACGCTCTCCCCGTAGTCGCTCGCGCGCAGCTCGACGTGGTCCACGACGTGCCGCGACCAGTCGAACTGCTCGGCACCCGCCACCGTCCCTACGTCCCCTCGTCCCACGACGCGAGGTACTTCGCCTGCTCCTCGGTCAACTCGTCGATGTCGATGCCCATCGTCTCGAGCTTGAGCCGCGCGATCTCGTCGTCGATCTCCTTCGGCACGTCGTAGACCCGGCGCTCGAGCGACGCGCCGTTCGCGACCACCCACTCGGCCGAGAGCGCCTGGTTCGCGAAGGACATGTCCATGACGATCGCGGGATGCCCCTCCGCGGCCGCGAGGTTCACGAGGCGGCCGTCGCCGATCAGATAGATCCGGCGGCCGTCGGCCATCTTGTACTCGTCGATCATCGCGCGGGCCTCGCGCGTCTCTACGGCGAGATCCTTGAGCGCCGGGATCTCGATCTCCACGTTGAAGTGCCCCGTGTTCGCGAGGATCGCGCCGTCCTTCATCAGCGAGATGTGGGCCCGGCCGATGACGTTCTTGTCGCCGGTCGCGGTGCAGAAGATGTCGCCGATCTCGGCCGCGCGCTCCATCGGCATGACGTCGAAGCCGTCCATCGCCGCCTCGAGCGCGCGCAGCGGATCGACCTCGGTCACGATCACGTGCGCGCCATGGCCACGCGCCCGCTGCGCGACGCCGCGACCGACCCAGCCGTAGCCCGCGACCACGAAGCGGCCGCCCGCAAGCAGGACGTTCGTCGCGCGGATGATCCCGTCGATCGTCGACTGGCCCGTGCCGTAGCGGTTGTCGAACATGTGCTTCGTCTGCGCCTCGTTGACGGCGATGACGGGGAAGCCGAGCTTGCCTTCGCGCTCGAGCGCCTTCAGCCGGATGACGCCGGTCGTCGTCTCCTCCGTGCCGGCGATGACGTCTCCGAGCTGCTCGCGACGCGCCGAGTGGAGGACGCCGATCACGTCGGCGCCGTCGTCCATCGTCAGGTGCGGCCGGTGGTCGACGGCCGCCTCGATGTGCCGGTAGTACGTGTCGTTGTCCTCGCCCTTGATCGCGAAGACCGAGATCTCGTACTCGTCCACGAGCGCCGCCGCCACATCGTCCTGGGTGGACAGGGGGTTGGACGCGCAGAGGACAACGTCCGCGCCACCCGCCTTGAGCGTGCGCGCGAGGTTCGCCGTCTCCGTGGTCACGTGCAGGCAGGCCGAAACCCGCAGCCCCGCGAGCGGCTGCTCGATCTCGAAGCGGTCGCGGATCGCGGCGAGCACCGGCATCTGCCGGTCCGCCCAGTCGATCCGCCGCATCCCCTCCGCGGCCAGTGCCAGATCCTTTACGTCGTATCGCTTCGTCGCAGCCATCGGTCCTCTCTCTGCTCGGGGTCGGTGGTCAGGTCAGGCCGCGTCCTGGGTCTGAAGGAGCCGCTCGTGCTTGCGCTGCTCCCACTCGACCCACGCGGGCGCCAGGTTCTCGTTCTCGGCGACGGTCGTACCGGCGAGCCACGTCTCCACGGCCGCGCGCAGCGTCGGCTCACGCCGCAGCCTGAGCGCGAAAGCGAGCTCGTCGAGCCCGACGCCGAAGCGCCGACGGAGCTCGGCGAGCGCGTTCAGCTGGTTCAGCTCACGGATCCCGTACCGGCGGTAGCCGGCGGCGCTGCGGCTCGGGACGACGAGGCGCTCCTGCTCCAGGTAGCGCAGCATGCGCGCCGACCAGCCGGAGCGGCGGCTCGCTTCGCCGATCGTCATGTCGTGCATCGCGCGACCTTATCACAGCCGTGTGAAGGTTGGTCAGGGGCTCGAGGTGCCGGTCCGGCCGTAGCGGTCGTCGAGCCGGACGACGTCATCGAGATGCGGCGTCGAGACCTCGATGACGAGCAAGTCCTCGACCGCGGTGACGCGGTGGACCGTCCCGGGCCGGAAACGGAAGGCGTCGCCGGGCTCGATCTCGATCGGCTCGAGCTCCTCCCCGACCTCGCTCAGCTCGAGCACGGCCCGGCCCTCGCGGACGAGCCACGACTCGTCCTTGACCTCGTGGTACTGGAGGCTCAGAGCCTCGCCCGCGCGGACGAAGAGCAGCTTGCCGACGTAGTCGTCCGTCTCCGCCCAGACGAGCTCCCAGCCCCAGGGCTTCTCGACCCGCCGCGGCGAGAACCCGTGTCGCTCGCGGGCGCTCACGAGAAGCGCAGCGCCTCGTCGGGGATCCGCTGGTCAGCCGCGATCCGCAAGCCGTGGTCGAGCTCGTTCGAGGCCCCGAGGGAAACCCCCGGGCCGACGACCGCGAGGCTACGCACCTCGCACCCGGCCCCGAGCTCGGCGTCGTCGCCCACAATCGACCCGACCACGACGCAGCCGTCGCCGACCACGGTTCGGGCGCCGACGACCGCGTTCTCGACGACCGCGCTCTCCCCCAGCCGCGAGCTCTCACCGAGCACGGCGAGACTTCCGACGCGGGCGCCCTTCCCGACGACCGCTCCGGGCCCGACGTAGACGGGCGGGACGAGCCGGGCCTCCGGATGCACGTCGGCGGTCGAATCGACGAGCGTGAAGTCGCTCCCGAGCGCGTCACCGACCTCGGTCCGGAACGTCCGCTCGAGCACGTCCCGGTGGGCCTGGAGATACGACTCGGGCGTCCCGACGTCCAGCCAGTACCCGGGCAGGTCGATCCCGAACACGGATCCCTCCTCGGCGAGCCGCGGGAACACCTCGCGCTCGATCGACACGGCTCGGCCGTCGGGCACGAGATCGAGCACGTCGGGCTCGAGGACGTACAGGCCGGCGTTGATGAGGTCCGTATCGATGTCCTCGGGCCGAGGCTTCTCGAGGAAGCTCTCCACGCGCCCGTCACCGGCGACGCGGACGAGCCCGTAGCGACTGGGGTCGGCGACCGGCGTCAGCAGGATCGACGCCTTCGCACCGGTAGCCCGATGGAACTCGACGAGCGCCGAGAGGTCGGCCTCGCGCAGCGAGTCCCCGTTCAGCGCGAAGAAGCTGCCCTCGAGCTCGCGTCCGGCGAACGCGATCGCGCCGCCGGTGCCGAGCGGCTGCGTCTCGACCGCGTACTCGAGCGCAAGCCCGTTGTGGTCCGACCCGAACGCGGATCCGATCTGGTCGGGGAGGTACCCGCAGGAGACGATCGCCCGCTCGACGCCGTGACGCGCGAGGTGCTCGAACGTGTACGAGAGGAGCGGCCGGTCGACGAGCGGGAGCATGTCCTTCCGCGTCCGGTCGGTCAGCGGCCGGAGCCGGGTCCCCTGCCCGCCGACGAGGATCACGGCAGGGAGGCTCAACCCGAGGCTCTCCCGATGCCCTCGTAGGCGAAGCCGGCTGCGCGCAGCGTCTCGTCGTCGAGGGCGTTTCGCCCGTCGACGAGCACGCGGTTGCGCATCCGCTCGCCCGCGGCGGACCAGTCGAGCTCGCGGAGCTCGGACCACTCCGTCACGAGGACGGCCGCGTCGGCGCCGTCGAGCGCGTCGAGCACGGAGCCCGCAATCGAGACGGAGCCGTCGAGATGACGCTGCCCGTCCGCGACCGGGTCCCACGCCGATACCTCGGCGCCCTCCGCGATGAGCCGGCTGGCGAGGACGAGGCTGGGCGCCTCGCGCATGTCGTCCGTCCCCGGTTTGAAGGCGAGGCCGAGGAGGGCGATCTTCTTGCCGCGCAGCGAGCCGAGATGCGTCTCGAGCTTCCCGATGACGCGCCGCTTCTGGAGCTCGTTCACCTCGATGACGGCGTTCAGGAGCTGGAAGCTGTAACCGGAGTTGGCGGCGAGCTGCTTGAGCGCGAGCGAGTCCTTGGGGAAACAACTTCCGCCGTAGCCGATCCCCGCCCGCAGGAAGTGCGGGCCGAGACGATGGTCGAGGCCGACGCCTTCGGCGACCTTCAGGACGTCCGCTCCGGTCGCCTCGCAGACGTTCGCGATCTCGTTGATGAAGCTGATGCGCGTGACGAGGAACGCGTTGGCCGCGAGCTTGATCATCTCCGCGGAGTTGACGTCGCTGCGGATCACCGGCGCGTCGATGCCCGCGTGGAGTCGCTCGACGACGTCGCCGTCCGACTCGTCGAACGCGCCGATGACGATTCGGTCCGGGTGCATGAAGTCGTGCACGGCCGTCCCCTCGGAGGTGAACTCGGGGTTCGACACGTACCCGACGTCCTGGAGGCCGCGCTCGTCGAGCCTGAGCCGAACCGCCCGGCCGGTGCCGACCGGAACGGTGCTCTTCATCGCGAGCACGATCCGGCGATCGATCCGCGGGAGCTCGTCGACGACCGTCCAGACGGCGGTCAGGTCTGCGTCCCCGGAGACCGTCGGCGGAGTTCCGACCGCGACGAAGACGACCTCCACGCCGTCGAGCGCCTCGCCGACCGCGGTCGTGAAGCGGATGCGCTCGCGGTTGCGCTCGAGGAGCTCCTCGAGGCCGGGCTCGTGGATCGGGACCTCGCCGCGGCTCAGGCGGCCGATCCGCTCCTCGACGATGTCGCGGACGACCACGTCGTGCCCGAGGTCGGCGAGACACGCGCCTGTGACGAGGCCGACGTAGCCGGCGCCGAAGACGGCGATTCGCATGCGAGAAACCTAGCTCTAGCGGGGGCGCACCATCGGCTTGAGGCCCTTCGCGATCGCGAGCATCGTCTCGTTCGACATCCGGTCGAGAAGCGTGTTGACGACCCAGTAATTGGCGAACCCCGTCTTCAGGACGACCATGTGCAGCTTCGGGCCGTTGTAGTGCAGCTCGTAGGTCCGCTTGCCGATGCGCCTGGTCGTGCTCCGGTCGGCGAGCACGGGCGCGTCCTCCCAGTCGGTCATCTGGATGCCCCAGTACTCGTTGTTCCCCATCCGGTACACGAGCCGTACCGCCTGGTGCTTCTTGTCGGGGTCGATCTTGTAACGGCGGATCGGCACCGTGCGGTCGGTCCACGAGCTGCGCTCGATGATCCTCGGAAGCATGAGCGGGAAGGGAACCCGCTTGCGGATCGGCAGGAGCAGGTCGCGTGAGGCGTTCGGAGCGTTGATGACGTTCGGCGGCTCGCGCGTCGGCGTCTGGTCGATCGGCGCGGCCGCGAGCTTCCCGTGGAACGTCTGCCCGACGATGACCGTCAGCATCGCGCCGTTGGAGAGCGTGGCGACGTTGCCCGTGAGCCGTTTCAGCTCGGCCGAGCCGAAGAGATTCGCGACCTTCTCCGCAGCCCGTCGCGCGCCGCGCTTGCTCTGGTTGTAGTGCACCTCCGTCCGGAAATAGTTGAACCGCGGCGCATTCGCCGGAAGCCCGTTCGGCGGAGTGAGGATCCGGTAGTTCCGCTGGCCGAGCAGGTAGCCCGCGGACGACGCCGAGCCCGTGATCCCGTTGCCGTTCAGCACCGTGATCGACGTGTTGCGTGGCGCCGGCGCGGCGCGCTTGAGCTTCTCGCCGAGCGCGACCGCGGTCGCCTTCTCCGACGACTCGGTGTCGGGGTGCGTGAACGTCTGGACCGCGCGCGTGACGTTCTCGGACGAGGTGGTCAGGTCGGCGAAGCCCTCGAGCCCTTCGATCCGTGTCTGGAACATGTGGCCGCGCGGAAGGCCGTACGCGAAGAGCGCGTACGAGAGGACCGTGCTCCCCGGGACGTCGGCCCCGCCTCCCTGCGCGACTTCCACGTTGTTCGTGATCGCGTTGACGACCTTGGGCAGCGCGGTCGGCGCGAAGCTGTCCTGGATCTGGGCCTTGAACGATTTGACGAACTGCTGCTGGCGCGCATTGCGGTAGAGATCCGAGTCCGTATGCCGGTAGCGGACGTAGTCGAGCGTGCGCTTCCCCGAGAGCCGCTGATAGCCCGGGCCGATGTTGATCGTCGCGTACCCGAAAGGACCGCCACGGTCGTTGAAGTAGCGCCGGTCGACGTCGATCCAGGCTCCTCCGAGGCGGTCGACGATCTGGCGAAAGCCGCGGAAGTTGACCGTGATGAGGTAGTTGACCGGGAGGCCGGTGAGGGCCTTGACCGTGTTCAGCGAGCCCTGCGGGCCGCAGGCCGAGTACGCGTGCGCGATCTTGTCCGAGTACGGCAGCCGGCCCGGGCAGTGGATCTCGGCGCGGAGGTCGCGCGGGAACGACAGGAGCGAGATCGAGTCGGAGTCGGGATCCGCCCGCAGGAGCATGAGCGTGTCCGAGCGTGAGGGAGCGCCCGCGCCGTCCGCCTCGCGGTGGTCGTACCCGATCACGAGCGCGACCGCGGGCTGGCCCGGAAGCGGGACTGCGAGCTGGCGCGCGGCTTTCTTGACTGCCGGGGTCTTGGCCGCCACGGCGGCGACGGACTCGTGGAAGTAGAGGTATGCGCCGCCGAGAGCGCCGGACACGAGCACGAGCGACGCGACGCCGAGCCAGAGGGCGATCTGGCCGACGATCGCGAGCCCCGTGCGGCGTGCGGGCGGCGGCTGGTGGTAGACGCTCATCGGCGTCGACGCGCCCGGCGGCAGAACGGGTCTCCCGTTCCCGTTAACGGTCGCCCCGCGCCCGAGGCCTCGCTTCAGAGTCGTTCGCATAGAGCGACGAGCGCCACCCGGCGCCCGTCGCAGGAGGATAGCGGAGGCTCCTGCCGTTCCCCGTTCTGCGCAAGAGCCGAATCGCCTAGCGGCGATTCCGCTCGCGCGCGAGCAGACCCCTTCATGGGGTGCCCGAACAGCTCATCTCGTTGGGGTGTGACGTCGACTGGTCGTCGGAGCGGCTCGGCGCGCTCGGACCTAGGCTTGCGCGGCTGGCGCGAGCGCGGCGAGCGCCTCGGCGAGGACTCCGATCTCCTCGCGCGTCCCGACGGTGATGCGAAGCGCGTCCGGGGCGCCGAAGGGGCCCATCGGCCGCACGATGACGCCCTGCCGCAGGAGAGCGTCGTTCAGCGCGTCGGCGTCCCCGACGCGCACGAAGAGGAAGTTCGCGACCGCCGGCCCGACCGGATCGAACCCGTTCTCCCGCAGCGTGCTCTCGAGCAGCTCCCTGGCGTCGCGGTTCGAGTCGCGTCGCCGCGCGATCTCGTTCTCGTCACCGAGACTCGCGAGTGCGGCTTCCTGCCCGGCCGACGTCACGTCGAACGCGCGCCGGACCTTGCCGATCGCCGTCACGACCTCGGCGGGGCCGATCCCGTACCCGACGCGGAGCCCGGCAAGCCCGTAGATCTTCGAAAACGTCCGGAGGACGAGAGCCCGCCTGCCCGCCTTGAAGTACTCCTCGATCCCGTTCGGATACGCCGGGTCGTCGATGTACTCGAAGTACGCCTGGTCGAGAACCGTGAGGACGTGCGGGGGCACATGCTCGAAGTACGCGTCGAGCTCGTCGCGCGTGCTCGTCGTTCCGGTCGGGTTGTTCGGCGCCGCGACGAAGACGAGCTTCGTCCGCTCCGTGATCGCCTCGAGCATCGCCTCGAGGTCGAAGCGGTCGTCGCGCAGCGGCACGCGCACCGGCACCGCGCCGACCTTGAGCGGGTCGAGGACGTAGCTCGGGAACGAGGGCCAGCCCGTGACGACTTCGTCGCCCGGATCGAGCGTCGCCGCGACCGTGTACCCGATGACCGCGTCGGCGCCGGCGCAGACGGTGACCTCCTCGAACCGGACACCATGGCGGTCGGCGAGTGCATGCCGGAGCCGGTAGGCGCCGCCGTCCGGATAGCGGTTGAGCTCGAGAGAAACCCGCTCGAGCGCCTCCTGCGCAGCCGGAAACGGCCCGTACGGGCCCTCGTTCGACGCGAGCTTGACGACCCGCTCGAGCCCGAGCGCGCGCTGAACCTCCTCGACCGGCTTACCGGGCTCGTACGGGACCAGCCCGTCGAGGGTCGGGCGGATCAGCGGCGGGTCGGCCTCGGACGGCCGGCGACTCACGTCGCGGGAATGGAATCCGGGCTCGCCGAGACGTACTCGCCGACGATCTCGCTCTCGCTGTCGTCCCCGACGGCGTACCCGTGAGGCTGCTGCTCGATCTCGCCGCCGTGACGCTTGTACACGACGGCTGCGACCCCGGCGAGGATTCCGACGGAGACGAGCCCGAGACCCGCGTACGTCGCGATCTTCGCGACGCTCTTCCGGCGTCGCTGCCTGCGGCGCTCGAGCCACTTGAGCGTGAGGAACCCGACGAGTGCGTTCCGCTTGTTGAAGATTGTCATCGTCGGAGGGTAACGAACCTCGGGCGGGTCAGGCGGTCGCCTTGCGGCGCGGCGGGAGGTGGATCGCGCGCTCGAGCGCGACGAGCCCTGCCTCCTTGATGCCCTCCGAGAGCGTCGGATGCGCGGTCATGCCGTCGGCGACGGTCTCCACGGTCGCCTCGGCGTCGAGCGCGACGACGGCCGCCTCGATCAGGTCGGTCGCATGCGGGCCGACGATGACGACGCCGAGGAGCTCGCCGTATGTCTTCTCGTGGATCGACTTCACCCAGCCCACGGTCTCACCGGACATGACCGCACGCGCGTTCGCGACCCAGGGGAAACGCCCGACCGCGACGTCGTCCCCGTGCTGCTCGCGCGCCTCGGCCTCGGTGAGACCGACTCCCGCGATCTCGGGGTCCGTGTAGATCGGCCGCGGCACGGCCGGGTTCTCGGGGATCGCGGCCTCGTGTCCCATCGCGTTCTCCGCGGCGACCTCACCCTCGCGGAAGCCGGTATGCGCGAGCTGCCAGTAGCCCGCGACGTCGCCGGCTGCGTAGATGTTCGGCACCGACGTGTGGCGACCTTCGTCGGTCTGGATGCCCGTCTTCTTGTCGAACGCGACGCCCGCCGCCTCGAGCCCGATGCCCTCGACGACCGGTGCGCGCCCGACAGACACGAGCATGAGGTCGCATTCGACCGTCTCGCCCTCGCCGAAGTGGACGGTCAGCGCCGAGCCCGAGTCCTCGACCTTCGTGCACTGCTTGCCGAGGTGGAGCGTGATCCCGCGCTTGGTGAACGTCTTCGCGAGCTCCTTCGTCGCGTCCTCGTCCTCTTGCGGGATGAGCGAGTCGAGCATCTCGACGATCGTCACCTCGGAGCCGAAGCGCTGGAATATTGACGCGAACTCGCAGCCGATGATCCCGCCGCCGAGCACGAGCAGCCGGCGGGGAACCTCGGTCTGCTCGAGCAGGCCCGTCGAGTCGACGCAGCGCGGTGAGTCCAGCCCCGGGATCGGCGGCCGGATCGGGAACGAGCCGGTCGCGACGATCGCGCTCGTGAAGCTGACGTCCTCCCCGGCCTCGACCGCGATCGTGCTCGCGTCCTTGAACTGCCCCGCTCCTTTCACCCACTCGACGCCGTTCGCCTTGAAGAGCGACGCGACGCCGCCCGTCATCTGCTTGACGACCGCTGCCTTCCACTCGCCTGCGGTGGCGAAGTCGAGGCGCGGCTCGGCGGTGACGACGCCGAGCTTCGCGTTGATCTCGCGCGCCGCGTGGAGCGCGTGCGCCGTCTGCACCCACGCCTTGGTCGGGATGCAGCCGACGCGGAGGCACGTGCCCCCGAGCTCGGGCTCCTTCTCGATGCACGCGGCGCGGGCGCCGAGCTGAGCCGCGCGGATCGCGGCCGTGTAGCCGGCGGGCCCTCCGCCGAGAACGGCAACGTCGACTTCCACGGACTCGATCCTATCTGGCGCCCTCTCAGAGCTCGCGGCGCATCGTCACGCTGTCGCCGTCGTTCTCGCCGACGCGGGAGAACCCGTGCTTCTGCTCGTAGTACAAGACGAGCACGTCGTTGTCGAGCTCCGCGGCAAGGCTCACCGCATCGTGGCCGTCCGCCTTCGCCTGCTCATACAGCGCCTTCAGGAGCGCATCGCCGATCCCGCGCCCCCGCCGGCTCGGGACGACGGCGATCGCGAGCTCGGGCGTCTCCTCGTCGACGAACCCGTACCCGGGCTGCTCGCGACGGAAGAGCCGGTACCACGCCGCGCCGACCGGGAACGCGTCCTCGACCGCGATCAGCGCCGTGTCGCCCGGCCTGCCCCAGCCCTTGACGTAGAGCGCGACCGGGGTCGGGCCGTCACCAGGCTGCCGCTCCTTCCAGTAGTACGCGTGGCGCAGCATGTCTCGGAGGAAGCGCACGTCCTGAGGGCCTCCGCGCCGGATGACCATGCCCGAGAGGCTACAACGCGAGAGAAGGCGTCTCGACGAGCGCCTTGACGGTGCGAAGGAACTCGGCGCCTTCGGAGCCGTCGATCGCCCGGTGGTCGCACGTGAGGGTCAGCGTGAGCGTCGGCGCGATCTCGAGCTGCCCGTCGATCGCGTGCGGCCGGTCCTCGATCGAGCCGACGGCGAGGATCGCGACCTGCGGCGGGTTCAGCACCGCGATGAACTGCTCGATGCCGTACATCCCGAGGTTCGAGATCGTGAACGTGCCGTCCTCGAGGTCGGGGAGCGTGAGCTTCCCCTCGCGGGCACGCGAGACGAGATCGGCGCGCGTGGCTGCGATCTCCTGCACGGACTTCCGGTCGGTGTCGCGGATCACCGGGACGACGAGACCGTTCGGCGTCGCGACCGCGATGCCGACGTTCGCGCCCGGGTAGCGGTGGATCTTCCCGTCGACGAACAGCGCGTTCACGGGCCGGTGCCGCATCAGCGCCGCGGCGACGATGCGGGTGAGGACGTCGTTGACGGTCGGCTTCGTCTCGCCCTCGCGCAGGAGCTCGACCATGCGCTCGCGAGTCGCGGATAGCTCGGTCGCGTTCGCGGTGACGGTCAGCTGGAAGACCGGCGCCTCCCAGGCCTCCGTGAGCCTGCGGGCGATCGTGCGCCGGATGGACGTGAGCTCGACGACCTCGATCTCGCCCGCGGGAGCAGTGACGGGCGCTGCGGCAGGCGCCGGCGCGGCCGCCGCCTTCTCGATGTCCTCGGCGATGATGCGACCCTCCGGCCCCGTCCCGGCGATCGACGCGAGGTCGATCCCGCGCTCGCGCGCGATCCGCCGCGCAAGCGGCGACGCCTTCACGCGCTCGCCGGGGGTACGAGCGGGAGCTTGTAACTGATCAACACTTGGCTCAGGGGCCGCGGGCTCCTCTGCCTTCGGCTCTTCCGCTGTCGGCTCTTCCGCTTTGGGCTCCTCCGCTTTCGGCTCCGCAGCAGGAGCGGGCGCCGGCGCGCCGCCGTTGCCGCCGGCCGACGCGACGAGCTCCGACACGTCCTCGCCCTCGGAGCCGATGACGGCCACGGTAGTTCCCACGTCCGCCTCGCCCTCGGGCAGGACGATCTTCAGGAGCACGCCGTCGGCCTCGGCCTCGACCTCCTGCGTCACCTTGTCCGTGTCGAGCTCGTACAGCGGCTCGCCCTTCGCGACCGCCTCGCCCTCGGACTTGAGCCAGCGCACGATCGTGCCCGCCTCCATGCCCTGACCGAGCCGCGGAAGCTTGACCTCGACTGCCACTGCCCGCTATCCCCTCGCGACCGTCTTCTTGATCGCCTCGAGCACGTCCTCGGCGTGCGGGACGACCCACTGCTCCATCACCGGCGCAAACGGGAGCGGAGCGAACTTCGAGCCGACGCGCTCGATCGGCGCGTCGAGGTAGTCGAAGGCGCCGTGCTGGATCACGGCCGCGAGCTCAGACCCGAAGCCGCCGCGCGTGACCGCCTCGTGGGCGGTGACGCACCGCGTCGTCTTCCGCACCGAGCCCACGATCGTCTCCTCGTCGAGCGGGAGCAGCGTCCGCGGGTCGACGACCTCGACCGAGATCCCCTCGGCCTCCGCCTGCTCGGCCGCCGCGAGCGACTCGTGCACGAGCCGCCCCGTTGCTACGACTGTCACGTCGTCGCCCGAACGATGAATCCTCGCCTTCCCGAGCTCGATCGGCTCCAGCTCATCCGGCACCTCACCCTTCACCGGGTACAGCGTGCGGTGCTCGAAGAAGACGACCGGGTTGTCGTCGTAGATCGACGACCAGAGCAGCCCGCGCACGTCCTCGGGCGTCGATGCGAACACGACCTTGAGCCCGGGGACGTGGACGAACCACGCCTCGAGCTGCTGCGCGTGCTGCGCGCCCGGCGACCAGCCGGCTCCGCCTTGCGTCCTGATCGTGAGCGGGACCTTCAGCTGCCCGCCCGACATCGTCCGGTGCTTCGCCGCCTGGTTGACGAGCTGCTCCATCGAGAGCGTGAGGAAGTCCTCGTACATGATCTCCACGATCGGCCGCATGCCCTGCATCGCAGCGCCGATCCCGGTGCCGACTATCGCCATCTCGGAGATCGGCGTGTTGCGGACGCGGCCCGGGCCGAACTCGTCCAGCAGCCCCTGCGTCACGGCCATCGACCCGCCCATCTCGGCGATGTCCTCGCCCATGAGGAACACGCTGTCGTCGTCCCGCAGCGCCCGCGCGAGCGTGTCGCGAACCGCTTCCCGGTACGTCACCTCAGGCATAGACGTACTTCAGCGCGTCTTCCGGCGCGGGGTCGGTCCCGGCCTTCGCGAACTCGACCGCTGCCTCGACCTCGGCGACGATCTCGGCATCGAGCGCGGCGAAATCCTCGTCGGACAACTCGAGCCGTGCGCGCAGGAGCTCGATCGGGTCCTTCGTGTCCCGCTCCTTCTTGAGCTCGTCCTTGTCGCGGTAGATCTGCGGGTCGCCGACGAAGTGGCCGGTGAGCCTGTACGTCCGGAGGTGCAGCAGCACCGGTCCCTTCGCCGACAGGGCGTGCTCCCGCGCAGCGAGGGCGGCGAGGTGGACGGCTTCGACGTCCTGTCCGTCCGCCTCGATCAGCTTCATGCCGTAGGCGAGCGCGCGCTTGCCGAGGTCGTCGATCGCGAGCGGCGAGTGCTGCGTGTTCGGCGTCGACTCGGCCCAGCCGTTGTTCTCGAGGACGAAGACCGCCGGCACGTTCCAGAGCTGCGCGAGGTTCAGCGACTCGTGGAACGTCCCCGCGTTCGTCGCGCCGTCGCCGAAGAACGCGACCGCGACCCGCTGCTCACCCCGCATCTGGAATGCGAGCGCGGCGCCGACGATCGCCGGCAAGCCACCTGCGACGACCGCGTTCGCGCCGAGGTTGCCGACCTCGATGTCGTACAGGTGCATGGAGCCGCCGAAGCCGCCGGAGCAGCCCTCGGCCTTCCCGTACAGCTCGGCCATGACGCGATCGATCGAGGTTCCCTTCGCGATCGTGTGCCCGTGCGCGCGATGCGTCGACCCGATGACGTCCTCGCGGGTGAGCGCCGCACAGACTCCCGTCGCGACCGCCTCCTGGCCGATCGCGACATGCAGGAAGCCCGGGAGCTCGCCCGCGCGGAAGCGCTCCTCGACCTTCTCCTCGAAGCGCCGGATCAGGAGCATCTCGCGGAAGAAGTCGCGCAGCGTGTCCTGGGAGACGCGCTTTCCGCCCTTCTCTTCGACAGTCGCCATCGAGCGGCCATTATGCTGATCCGCCGATGCGGGCCGTCGAGCAGTGGAGGCTGATTCAGGAGGATCTCGATCCCCGTTGGGACGAGGTGTCGCTCGCGTTCACGGTCGAGGATCGAGGCTCGATGGATGCCGCCGCGGCCGTCCTCGGGCCGCTCGGCGCCGGCAGGTCGGGCACCGTCCTGCGCTTCGCCGTGTCGCGCCGCGGCGCCGCGCCGGAGAAGCTCGCGAACCTCCTCGGCCGGCTCGACCGCAAGCGCCTGTGGGGGACGCTCGAGCTGGTCGACGCCGCGGTCGCAGAGCCGCCTGAGGAGACGCCGGAGGAGATGCGCGAGGTCGAGCTGGCGCCGGCCGTCGAGGCGTCGAGCCTCGTCGAGGCGTGGGACGCGGCGGTGTCGCAGCTTCCGCCCGGCTGGAGCGATCTCCTCTGCGAGCTCGAGGTCGACTCGAGCGACTTCCTCGCCCAGGGGGCCCTGCTCGGTGCACCCCTGAACCCGACGCGTGTCCCGAGCTCGACCGCTCTCCGCTTCCGCGCCTCGAACGGCGTGGGCTACGGCGCCGCGAGCGGGATGGTTCGCCGCTGCTTCGAGCGCATGGACGAGGCAGGGATCACGGGGCGGCTCCGCGTGCTCCTCGGCGTCGCGGACGTCGGGAACGTCGCCACGCAGGGCCCCGTCTGGCGCGTCGCCGGCCGCTCGGTCTAGGACCGAGGGCGCGGACAAGCCCCGGCCTACTTGACGATCTTCGCCGACCCCTTCATGCCGAGGACGGCATGCGGATCGCAGAGGAAGCGAAGGGTGCCGGCCCTCTTGAGGGCGACCTTCCACTTCTGCGTGCCCGTGTACGTGAGCGGCGTCGTCTTCCTGTTGTAGCCCGGGCCCTTGAGATGCGCGTTGTGGATGCGGCCGCGGTCGCGGACGGTCACGTTGTACGTCCCGACCTTCATCTGCTTCACCACCGCTCCGCCCGCGGTCTTGAACGTGATGAGCTGCGTCGGGCCGGTGGTCAGCACCATCCTCGTCTTCGAAGTCCACGTCTTCACGGGCTTCGGCTTCGGCGGCGTCGGGGTGCCGGAGACGAACGTCCCGCGCATCGACGACGGGTGGGCGGCGCACCGGAAGACGTAATTCCCGTTCCCGAAGGTGACCGTCCAGTTGAGCGTCCCGGTGGCTCCGACGCCGGAGTCCTGGTTGACGCCCGGCCCGGTGATTCCGAAGGAGTGGAACTCGGACTGGTCGTTCACCTCGATGTCGTACGTGCCGGGAGCGATGTTCCCCACCGCCGCGCCCCCGGCGGTCCGGAACGAGATCGACATGTCGGGCCCGACCGTTCCCACCAGCTTCGGGTACTGGGCCTGGACAGCCGCGCCGTCGCCCGCCCCGAGCAGAGCGGCCAGGACGAGCGCGACGGCGAGCGCGAAGGCGCGGGTCATCGCACCACTTTACGCGTCGTCCACGGAAACGGTTTGGGTCATGCCCGCAGCTCCGCGCCGAACTGTTTCGTGACTGCGGCAACGATCTTCTCGCGGAGCTCGGCGGCGTCATCGTCGGTGAGCGTCCGCTCCGAGGACTGGAAGGCGAGGTGGATCGCGACCGACTTGCGCCCTGCGCCGACCTGCTCCCCGCGGTAGACGTCGAACACGCGCGCCTCGTGGAGCAACGGGCCGGCCGCCTCGCGCACCGCAGCGACGAGCGCGCCCGCGGGCACCTCCTCGGAGACCGCGAACGCGACGTCCTGCTTCACCGCCGGGAAGGTGACGACGTCCTCGTAGACGATCCGCTCCGGCACGCGCGCGAACACCTCTGCGAGATCGAGCTCGAAGACGCCCCACTCACCCTCGAGCCGGGACGGATCGAGCTGCGCGACCCAGCCTCCCGGGACCCGCGCCGACGCGGGCGTCGACATGAACGGGTGCGGCGCGGGCTCGAAGGCCGGCTCCTCCTCGAGCGCCTCGAACACCGTCTCGACCGCGCCCTTCGCGCGGAAGAACCCGCCCTCGACGATGCCGCCGACGCGCCAGCGCTCGTCCGGCAGCTTGCCGTCGGTCGGGAGGTACACGTGGGCAATCTCGAACAGCGCCACGCGCTCGTTGCCGACGGCCACGTTGTGCCCCGCAGCCTCGACGAGGCCGTCCAGGAGCGTCGTCCGCAGCACGCGCTGCTGCGCCGACAGGGGCACGGGCAGCTCGAGCGCGGCCGGGTCCGGGGTCGTCGGGCCGGAGCGAGTACGTGTACACCTCGAAGAACCCGCTCCCGACGAGCACGTCGGCGACGAGGCGGCGCAGCCGCTGGTCGCGCGTGAGCCGGCCGAAAGACTCCTGCCGCTCCGGGAGCGTGTTCGGCACGTCGGGCAGGCGGAAGCGAACGACCTCCTCGACGACGTCGATCTCGCGGGTCACGTCCCGCGCGCGCCACGTCGGGACCCGCACGGCCCAGTCGCCGTCGACGTCGAATCCGAGCCGTTCGAGCCGTTCGCGCTGGTCCTCCTCGGAGAACGCGAGACCCGCGACCTGCTCCGCCCGCTCGGTCCTGAGCCGCACGAGCGGCCGCTCCGGAAGGTCGCCGCTGACGTCCGTGTGGCCCGTCCAGCGCCCGCCCGCGAGCTCGACGATGAGCTCCGTCGCGAACGTCGCGGCCTGCTCGGCGAGGTAGGGGTCGACGCCCTTCACCCACCGGTTCGAGCCCTCGGTGGGCAGACGCAGCCGCTCGGTGCTCCTCCAGACGCCGTACGGCTCGAAGTTCGCCGCCTCCAGCAGGACCGTGGTCGTCTCCGCTCCGACCTCGGTCTCCTCGCCGCCCATGATCCCGGCGATCGCGACCGAGCGCTCGCGCGTCGGCGATCATCAGGTCGTCCGGGTCGAGCTCGCGCAGGTTGCCGTCCAGAGTCCGGATGCTCTCGCCCCGCTCTGCGAGGCGGACGACGATCCTGCCCCCGGCCAGGGTCTCGAAGTCGAACGCGTGCAGCGGGTTGCCGAGCGCGAGCATCACGTAGTTCGTCACGTCGACGACGTTCGAGATCGGGCGCATACCGGCCGCGAGCAGTCGCGCCTTGAGCCAGTACGGCGACTCGCCGACGGTCACGTCGCGGAAGAGCCGGCCGATGTAGCGCGGGCAGCGCTCGAGGTCGTCGATCCGCACGTCGACCGCCTCGTCGCCGGAGCGCTCGGGCTCGCGGCCGGGCAGCGGCGCGAGCTCGGCCCCGGTGAGCGCGGCGACCTCGCGCGCGATGCCGTAGACGCTCGTGAGGTCGGGCCGGTTGTACTCCGTGTCTGGATCTCGAGGACGACCTCGCTGAGCGGAAGGACGTCGGCGAGCGGCGTCCCCGGCTCGGGGCCGTCGGCCAGCACCATGATCCCGGTGTGATCCGCTCCGAGCTCGAGCTCGCGTTCGGAGAGGATCATCCCGTCCGAGGTCTCGCCGCGCAGCTTGGCGCGCTCGAGGCGCTGCCCTCCGGGAAGCACGGCGCCCGGCAGCGCGACGGCCACGGTCGCGCCGGCGCCGAAGTTCCAGGCGCCGCACACGATCTGGCGCGGCTCCGGCTCGCCCACGTCCACGCGGCAGAGCTGGAGCCGGTCGGCGTTCGGATGCTTCCCCGCCTCGAGGACGCGGCCGACGAGATAGCGGCCGAGGTTCCCGTCCTCGTCCGGCACGCCGCGGGTGACGATGCGGTCGACCTCGCAGCTCGTGAAGACGAGGCGCGCCGCGACGTCCTCGACCGGCTCGTCGAAGGCGACGTACTCCCGAAGCCAGGAAACGAGGCACCTTCATCGGGCTCAGAACTGGCTCAGCACGCGCAGGTCGTTCTCCCAGAACGCGCGCAGGTCGGGGAGGCCGTGGCGGAGCATCGCGATGCGCTCGATGCCGAGGCCGAACGCGAACCCGGACCAGACCTCCGGGTCGTAGCCGACGTTGCGGAAGACGTCCGGATCGACGACGCCCGGCGCCGCCCATCTCGATCCAGCCCGAGTGCTTGCAGACGGGGCACCCCGCGCCGTCGCAGAGGAAGCAGGTGACGTCGAACTCCACCGACGGCTCGGTGAACGGGAAGTAGCTCGTCCGCATCCGCACGTCGCGGTCTGGCCCAAACAGCTGCCGGAAGAACGCGAGCACGGTGCCCTGGAGGTCGGCGAGCGTGATCCCGCGGTCGACCGCGAGGCACTCCACCTGGAGGAACGTCGGCGAGTGCGTCGCGTCGGGCGTGTCGCGCCGGTAGCAGCGGCCGGGCGAGATCATGTAGATCGGCGGCTGCCGCGACTCCATCACCCGGATCTGATCCGGCGACGTGTGCGTCCGGAGCAGCGTCTCGTCGTCGAAGTAGAACGTCTCGAGCTTCGAGCGCGAGGGATGCGTCGGCGGCTGCGTGAGCGCGTCGAAGTTGTGCCAGACCGTCGTCACCTCGTCCCCGTGGAACACCTCGTAGCCGAGCCCGAGGAAGATGTCCTCGATCTCGCGCTGGATCTGGGTCAGCAGATGGAGCCGCCCGCGCGGCGTGCGCTCGCCCGGGAGCGTGACGTCCACCGCCGAGCTCGCGTACAGCTGGTCGAGCTCGGCACGGCGCAGCTCCTCGTCCCGCGCCTCGACGGCGCTCTCGATCCGCTCGCGGAGCGTGTTCAGCGCCATGCCCGTCTCGCGGTCGCGGACGTCGCGGAGCGCGAGCTTGAGCGCGCTCTTCCGCCCGAGGTACTCGACGCGGACCTGCTCGACGTCGTCGGTCGTCTCGGCAGCGGCAACCGCGGCGAGTGCGTCCCGCTCGAGCGCTGCCGCGTCCACGGCGGCGACTCTAGCGGGGTCGGTCTCGGTGTTCCTCGTCATCGTCCCTCCTCTCGCTGGCTCGGGGGCGGGAAGCCCCGGCGGAGAGCGAGGAACTGCGACGGGCCTACGCGCGCGCCGCTGCCCCGGCTCCCGGCCGGGGCTGCATAAAGCGGGTCGCGCGCGAAGCTGCCATCAGGTCTCCGAGGGTAGCGCACCTCGTGACCGTGGGGTTGAATCGCGCTGTGAGCGAATGGGACGCGTTCGCACCCGTCTACGACGAGTGGTCGGCGGACATGACCGAGGACATCCCGTTCTACGTCGACCTCGCGCAGGAGGCCGAGGGGCCGGTCGTGGAGCTCGCGGTGGGCACGGGACGCGTCGCGATTGCGATCGCCGAGCAGACCGGGAAGCGCGTCATCGGGATCGACTCGTCGCCCGGGATGCTCGCGGTCGCCCGGAAGCACGCCGCGGCAGCCGGCGTGGAGCTCGACCTCCGCCAGGGCGACCTGCGCGACCTCTCGCTCGACGAGACGACCGACCTCGTCATCTGCCCCTACCGCAGCCTGCTCCATCTCCCGACCTGGCAGGCGCGCCGGCAGCTCTTCGAGCGGGTCGCCGCGGCTCTCCGGCCCGGGGGCCGCTTCGCCTGGAACGTGTTCGTGTTCGACCACAACGTCGCCGCCCGCCTCGACGGGCAGTGGACCGAAGGGCCGGTCCGCCTTCGAACCGAATACATCCCGGCCGACAACCGCGTCGACCTCACGGGTGAGAACGACGCGGGCTTCTCGGCCTGGTGGTTGACGCGCTCGGAGTGGGAAGGGCTCCTCGACGTGTCCGGGCTCGAGACCGAGGCGCTGTACGGCTGGTTCGATCGCCGCCCGTTCGACGACGAGAGCCGCGAGTTCGTGTGGGTGGCTCGGAAGCCGTGACCCTCTACGACAGGATCGCGCCCTTCTACGACCCGTGGAGCCGGTCGGTCACCGAGGACGTCGGCTTCTACGTCGACCACGCGCTCGCAAGCGGCGGGCCGGTGGTCGAGCTCGCCGTCGGGACGGGTCGGATCGCGGTTCGGATCGCGCAGGCCGGCGTGCAGGTGATCGGCGTCGACTCGTCGGCGGAGATGCTCGCCGTCGCCCGCCGGGCAGCCAGCGCCGCCGGCGTCGGCGAACTCGTCGACCTCCGCGTCGGCGACCTCCGCGAGCCCCCGGTCGCTGAGCGCGTCCCGCTCGCGATCTGCCCCTTCCGCTCGCTCCTGCACATGGAGGCCGAGACCGAGAAGCTCCGCGCGCTGCGCGCCGCACGCACCCTCCTCGAGCCCGACGGGCACTTCGTCTTCGACGTCTTCGCCCCGAGTCGCGAGGACATCGAGGAGACCCACGACCGCTGGCTCGAGCGCGAGCCCGGCATCGAGGAGCGCGCGGTGTGGGACGAGGCCGCGCGCACGCTCTCGCTCTCCGTGCGCTCCGCCGGCGTCACCGAGACCTTCGGCCTCCACTGGCTGTCGGCGCCGGAGTGGCTGCGCCTCCTCGACCAGGCCGACTTCGAGGTCGAGGAGCTCTACGGCTGGTTCGACCGGCGGCCGTTCGACGGCGAGGAAGACATGATCTTCGTCTGCCGGCGGCGGTCAGGCTGAAGCCTGGGCGCGCGCCTCGACGAGCTCGATCGAGTCGCCGAGCGCGATCTCGCCGCCCTCGACGACGTGCGAGAGCATCCCGCGCTTGTCGTGGAGCTGCGCGCGAAGCCCGTCGCGGAGCTCGTCCATGCGGTGACACGGGTCGCACACCATCGTGATCTCCAGCAGCGCCTCCCCCACGCGCACCTGCTGACCGACCGCCCAGTCGTGGACGTCCGCGCCCTCGACGGTCACGTTCTCGCGGATCGCTCCCGGCGAGACGGCGAGCGCGTCGAGGTGCTCCTTCGACACGAGGAGCACCTCACGCCGCGGCGGGTTCGCGTGCGCGCAGCCCTCGAAGCCCTGGCTCTCGATCGCACGCACGCGCTCGCGCGCCTCCGAGACGCCCGAGCCACGGCCGGGAGAGACGAAGAGACCGACCACGGTTGCCATCGGGCCAGCGTATCCATAGAGTCGGACTCCTCGTGATCTGGGTTCTCGTCCTGCTCGCGATCGTCCTCCTGATCGCGATTGCGCTCGTCGTCCTCTACAACCGGCTCGTCACGCTGCGCAATCGGGTCGACAACTCGTGGGCGCAGATCGAGGTGCAGCTCAAGCGCCGCTGGGATCTCATCCCGAACCTCATCGAGACGGTCAAGGGGTACGCGGCGCACGAGCGCGAGACGTTCGACTCCGTCACGCAGGCGCGCGCGAACGCGCAGCAGGCGCGTACGCCGGGCGAGACCGCGCAGGCCGAAGGCATCCTCGGCGCCGCCCTCGGTCGCCTGTTCGCGGTCGCCGAGGCGTACCCCGAGCTCCAGGCCGACGAGAACTTCCGGCAGCTCCAGGACGAGCTCGCGCAGACCGAGAACCGGATCGCCGTCGCGCGCCAGGTCTACAACGACTCGGTCCTGAGCTTCAACAACGCTGTCCAGACCTTCCCCGGCCTCGTCGTCGCGGGGCCCTTCGGCTTTGACGTGAGGGAGTTCTTCGAGGTCGAGGAGGAGGCGCAACGGGAGGCGCCGGTCGTCGACTTCTAGTCGCCGCGCTCGCGGCGGCGGCGTTGGCTCTCGCGGTCGCCCCGGCGGTCGGTGCGCAGACGTACGACCTCGTCGCGGCGGACGTCCGCGTCCAGGTGCGCCCGGACGGGGCGCTCGCGATCGAAGAGGGGATCACGTTCGCCTTCGGCGGTGGCTTCGGGTTCACCTACGCGTACCGAGAGATCCCGCTTCGCGACGGCGAGCGCATCACCGATGTCCGCGTCCTCGAGCGCGGACGGCCCTACCGGCCGGGTGCACCCACCGAGCTCGAGCCGGGAGGGCCGCCCGGGACCTTCGGGGTCGAGGATCTCGGCGGCCGGGTCCGCATCGTCTGGCGCTATCAGGCCACCGACGAGTCGCGCAGGTTCACGGTCCGCTACCGGCTGACCGGCCTCGCCGTCGCGTACGACGACGTCGTCGACGTCAACCTCCAGGTCTGGGGCGACGAGTGGGAGCTGCCGCTCGGAACGCTCACGTCCGCGACCACCGGGCCCGGTGACGTCGTCCGAGCGTGGGGGCATCCGGTCTGGGTGCGCGGCGACGTGACGATCGCCGGCGCGCAGGCTCTCCTGCGCGCGATCGACGTTCCGGCGCGTCAGTACGTCGAGGCGCGCACGCTGTATCCGCGCAACGCGTTCACGTCGACGGCCGGGATGCGCGTCGAGGAAGGCCCTGGGCTGGACAAGATCGTCGAGGAGGAGGCACAGGACGCGGCCGACTACGAGCGCGACCGCGAGCGGATCGACGACTGGAAAGCGCACCCGCTGCGCGCCCTCGGCGTGCTCGCGGCGATCGCGTTCCTCCCCGCGCTCGGCGTCGCGTCTCTCGTCTTCTGGTTCTTCGGGCGGGAGCGCGAGACCGGCTACGACCGCGAGTACGAGCAGGAGCCGCCGGCCGACACGGAGCCCGCGCTCGTCCCCACCTTGCTCCGCCAGGGCGGGAAAGCCGGCTCGTACGAGTTCACGGCGACCCTGTTCGACCTCATCCGCCGCGGCGTCTACAAGGCCGAGCCCGCGACGACGGAGCGAAAGATCTGGGGTGGCCTGCGCACGGAGAACGTCGCTGACCTCGAGCTTTCGGCCGGCGAGCCGCAAGAGCTCAGGCACTGGGAGCGCGACGTCGCCGACGTCGTCGACGCGGTGCTGGACGGTGGCTCCGAGCGGCTCTCCCGCTTCCGCGAGCGGATCGAGGACGAGCGCGAGTCGATGTCCAAGCGCTTCCAGGCGTTCGTGAACGGGGTCGACGACGAGGTCGACAAGCTCGGCTGGTTCCGCTCGATCGGCGCGCTTCCGCTCGCCGCGGCCGCAGTCGTCTTCGCCGTCGCCGGCGGAATTCTCATCTCGATCGCCCGCGACGGCTGGCGTCCGGTGTACCCACGCTACTCGGACGTCGTGCTCATCGCGATCGGCGGGTGCCTGCTCGTCGGCGCGGCGCTGCTCGGCTTCCTGCTCATCACGGCGCGCCGGATGTGGCGGCGCCGAAACGCCGCAGCGCAGGCCGAGGCCGAGCGCTGGGAGGCGTTCAGGCGTTATCTCACCGACTTCCCCCGCCTGCACGAGGCACCTCCGGCGACGCTCGCGCTCTGGGAGCGCTACCTCGTCTACGGGATCGCGTTCGGGATCGCGGACCGGGTGCTCCAAGGCGCGCAGCTCCATATGCCGGAACAGCTCCACGAGGCGAGCTCGATCTACTGGATCTCACCGGGCGGCGATCTCGGCTCGGGCGCGACGAGCCTTTCGATCGGCGACCTCGCCTCAGGCTTCGGAAGCGCGCTCGCGCCGCCGAACTCGGGCGGTGGTGGCGGCGGCGGGGGCTTCTCGGGCGGTGGTGGAGGCGGCGGCGGAGGCGGCGGAGGCGGCGCCGGCTAGCGTCGCCGCGAGAGCTCGTAGAGCGCGATCGCGCCTGCGGCGGCGACATTGAGCGATTCCGCGTCGCCGGGCAGCGGGATCGTCGCCTGGGCGTCGGCGTCGAGGTCCTCGGGAAGCCCTGCGCGCTCGGACCCGAGCAGGAACGTCAGCGGCGGCGCGAGGTCGAGCTCCGCGAGCGGGTCGCCTCCGTGCGCGACGAGAGCCACGCGCGTTCCCGAGAGCCCGTCCCAGTCGACGAGCGGCACGCGGAAGATCGCTCCCGCGGTCGCCCGCAGCGCCCGCGGCCCGGTGGGATCGGCGCACTCCGGCGAGAGGGCGACCGCGGCGCCGAACGCGTCTGCCGTCCGGATGAGCGTGCCGACGTTCCCGGGATCGGAGACGCGCCAGAGCGCGAGCGTCACCTCCCGCGTCCCCACCGGCAGGTCGGCCCGCCGGTAGACACCGACCACGCGCGGCGCATGCCCGAGCGTCGAGACCTCGGCGAGGAGCTCCGGGAGGACGTCCTCCCCGGCCCGAAGCAGCTCGACCGGCTCGACCCGCACCGCCCGCGCCGCGTCCACGAGATCCTCGCTCTCGACCGCGAAGAGCCCGGTCTCGTCGCGGTGCTTGCGCGCAGAGAGCAGCTTCCGGATGAGCCGGAGCTTCTCGTTCTGCCGCGAGGTGATCACAAGCGCCTTGTAACGATCAGTTACAAGGCGGTCGCCCGCTACGCCGCTTCTGACTTCGAGCCGGCGTCCGCCTCGAGCGCGGCCTTCGCCCGCTCGGCGACGGCCGCGAACGCGTCCGGATCCGACACGGCGATGTCCGCGAGCGACTTCCGGTCGAGCTCGATGCCGGCGAGCCTCACGCCCGCCATGAACCGGTTGTACGAGAGCCCGTTCGCGCGCGCGGCGGCGTTGATCCGGACGATCCAGAGCGAGCGGAACGTCCGCTTCCTGACCTTCCGGTCGCGGTAGGCATAGACGAGCGAGCGCTCGACCTGCTCCTTCGCAAGCTTGTAGCTCGACTTCTTGCGCCCGTAGTAGCCCTTCGCCTCGCCCAGTACCTTCGCGCGCTTCTTGCGCGCGTGGACTGCCCTCTTCACGCGGGGCACGGCTCAGCCACCCCTCAGGAGCTTCGTCACGCTCTTGCGGTCGCTCGGAGCGACCTCGTAGTCCTTGCGGAAGCCGCGCCTACGCTTCGACGACTTCTTCTCGAGGTTGTGGCTCTTCATCGCGTGCCGGCGCAGGATCTTCCCCGCCCCGGTCACCTTGAACCGCTTCTTCGCTCCCTTTGAGGTCTTCATCTTTGGCATCGGGTTTCACTCCTGCTGCTTTCGTAGGCGCCAGAACCATGACCATGTTGCGGCCGTCGAGCGTCGGCTGCTGCTCGATCGCCCCGAGCTCCTTGACGTCGTCCGCGAGTCGCATGAGCAGGTCGCGACCCCGTTCCGGATGGAGCGTCTCGCGCCCGCGGAACATGATCGTCACCTTCACCTTCGCTCGCTGACCGAGAAAGCGCACGACGTGCCCCTTCTTGGTCTCGTAGTCATGGACTCCGATCTTCGGTCTGAGCTTGATCTCCTTGACGTGGATCTGGAGCTGGTGCTTCCGGGCCTGCTTCGCGCGCTGTTCCTGCTCGTAGCGGTACTTCGAGTAGTCCATCACCCGCGCCACGGGCGGATCCGCCCCTGCTGCGACCTCGACGAGGTCGAGGCCCTTCTTGTATGCGAAGTCGAGCGCTTCCTTCGTGTCGGTGATCCCGACCTGCCCTCCGTTCTCGTCCACTAGACGGACGCGCGGGACGCGGATCTCCTCGTTGATGCGCTCCTCTCTCTTGCGCGGGACGACCCGGTCGATGCTGGGTCGGCGGCGGCGCGGTCTCAAAGGCCCTTCACCAAGCTCTTGCTTCCCTCCTTGCAGACGACAAAAACCGCTGCACGCAGCGGCTTCTCTTCCATCCGGCCTTCGGCTCGGTTGAACCCCTCGAGGTCAGTTCCTGAGAGGTGAGGAAGCTGTTCGCCCCTGCTTGCAGACGGACGATGGTACCACCTATGCCGGGTCCGCCTCCGCCGCGAGCTCGCCGAAGGTCGCGAGGAGCTCGTCGAGCGACCGCGTCGCCTGCTCTCCGCCGCGCTCCCGCACCGCCAGCGCCGCGTCGGACTCCCGGTCGCCGTAGACGATCAGGAAGGGAACCTTCTCGAGCTCGCCGTCGCGGATCCGCTTGCCGAGCGTCTCGTCCCGCTCGTCGACCTCGACGCGGTAGCCCTCCGCGCGCAGGCGGTCGCGGAGCACGCCGGCAGCCGCCCGGTGCGTTTCCCCGACCGGGAGCACGCGCACCTGCACCGGCGCGAGCCAGAACGGGAACGCGCCCGCGTAGTGCTCGACGAGGATGCCGATGAAGCGCTCGAACGAGCCGAAGAGCGCGCGGTGGACGACGAAGACACCGTGCTCGCGATTGTCGGCGCCCATGTACGTCAGCCCGAAGCGCGCCGGCATCTGCGCGTCGAGCTGGATCGTCCCCAGCTGCCAGGAGCGGCCGAGCACGTCCGTCATGTGCAGGTCGATCTTCGGCCCGTAGAACGACCCCTCCCCTGCTCCGACGCGGTACGGGATCTGGTTCCGCTCGAGCGCGGCGACGATCTCGCCCTCCGTGTAGTCCCACTCCTCGTCCGATCCGAGCTTGTTGTCGGGCCGCGTCGAGAACTCGGCGCTCGGCTCCACGCCGAAGAGCCCGTAGAGGTAGCGCAGGTACTCGAGAGAGCCGTCGAGCTCGGCCGGGATGTGCTCCTCGGCGCAGAAGATGTGCGCGTCGTCCTGCGTCACGTACCGGACGCGCGTGAGCCCGTGCAGCGTGCCGGCGAGCTCGTTCCTGTGCAGTGGCGCAGCCTCCGCGTAGCGAATCGGCAGGTCGCGATAGCTGCGCAGCTGGCTGCCGTAGAGCAGCATGTGCCCCGGGCAGTTCATCGGCTTGATCGCGAAGGTCTGGTCCTCCGTGTCGCCCGGGATGAGGAACATGTTCTCGCGGAACTTCTCCCAGTGGCCCGACGTGACCCAGAGCGCCTTGTCGTAGATCAGCGGCGTCTTCACCTCGAGGTAGCCGCGCCGCTCGTTCTCACGCCGCCGGATCCCCTCGAGCAGGTTGTAGACCACCATCCCCTTCGGATGCCAGAGCGGCGAGCCGGGCGAGTGCGGGTCGAAGTGGTAGAGGTCGAGGTCGAGCCCGAGGCGGCGGTGGTCGCGCGCGCGCGCCTCCTCCAGCCGCTCGAGGTGGTCGTCGAGGTCCTTCTGCGAGTAGAAGGCCGTTCCGTAGATCCGCGTCAGCTGCGTGTTCTTCTCGTCGCCGCGCCAGTACGCGCCCGCGAGGCTCGTCAGCTTGAGCGCCTTGATCGGCGACGCGTCCTGGAGATGCGGCCCACGGCAGAGATCCGTGAACGCGCCTTGGGTGTACAAGGAGATCGCGCCGTCGGCCTCCTGCGCGAGCTCGACCTTGTACGGCTGGCCCTCGGCCTCGAAGCGGGATATCGCCTCTTCGCGCGAGAGCTCCTCCCGCTCCCACGAGCGCCCTTCGGCGATCTCGCGCCGCATCTCCTCCTCGATCGGCCTCGAGGTCGCCCTCCGAGATCGGCTCCGGAAACTCGAAGTCGTAGTAGAAGCCGTCCGCGATCGGCGGCCCGATCGCGATCTTCACGCCGGGATGAAGCCGCATGACGGCCTCGGCGAGGAGGTGCGCCGTCGAGTGCCGGAGCACTGCGAGGGCGTCCTCGTCCTGCGCGTCGCGCGTCGTGAGGATCTGGATGCTCTCCCCGTCGGCGAGCGGGAGGCGCACGTCGCGCACCGAGCCGTTCGCGCGGACGAGGACCGCCTGCTCGGCGAGCTTGGGGCCGATCGCGCGGGCGGCGTCGAGCCCTGAGGCGCCGTCCTGCAGCTCGAGCTCGGAGGAGTCCGGAAGGACGACCTTCATCGCGCGAGAGGATAGAAGGGCAGGCGTGCGCCGGGAGGAGCTAGCGAGCTGTGTCCCGGAACATCACGCGTCCAAGACTACACGCCGGAGGGGTCAGGCTTTAGCCTGACTTCGGTGTTGGTGTGGGCGGGTCGGAAACCCAAAGACGAGGTCACGCTGAAGCCTGACCCCCGCATGTGGCTCGCTGTCGCCGGTGCGCCGCTCGTGCTGCTCTTGCTGCTCCTCGCGCGCCCGGCGATCGACGTGAGCTGGGAGAACCAGAAGGCGCACTTCTGGCTCGTCTTCGGCGCAGCGGCCCTCTCCACCGCGCTCGGGTGGGCGGTCAGCGTCGCCGCCCGCCGCCGCCGCGACGCCCGCCTGCTGCTCATTTCGTTGGCGTTCATCGCGAGCTCCGGCTTCCTCGGCCTGCACGCGCTCGCAACGCCGACCGTGCTGCTCGGCCCGAATGCCGGCTTCGAGCTCGCGACGCCGGTGGGGCTCGTCGTCGCAGGCGTGTTCGCGGCCGCTTCCGCGCTCGAGCTCGGCCACGACCGCGCGGCCGGCATCGTGCGCCGGTCGGGACTCCTGCTCGGGGCGCTCTTCGGCCTCATGACGGTGTGGGCGGTCGTCTCGCTGGCCGAGCTCCCGCCGCTCGACGGCCCGCTCGAGGCCGAGGAGCTCGACGGCTGGCAGCTCGTCCTCGCCGCGATCGGGCTTGCGCTGTACGGGCTCGCCGCGCTCGGCTTCGTCCGTCTGTACCGGCGCCGGCCGGAGCGCTTCGTGTTCGCGTTCACGCTCGCGTTCGCGCTGCTCGCGGAGGCGATGGTCGTGATCGCGTGGGCGACGAACTGGCAGCTCTCGTGGTGGGAGTGGCACGTGCTCATGCTCGGCGCCTTCCTCGTCATCGGGCTCGCGGCGAGGAGCGAGTGGCACGAGGAGCGCTTCAGCGCCCTGTACCTCGACGAGACCCTCGCCGGGGCGAAGGACGTGAGCATCGTCTTCGCGGACCTCCAGGGTTACACGAGCTACGCAGAGAGCCACGGCCACGAGGAGGTCGCCGCGATGCTGAATTCGTACTTCGACCCGATCCTGCCGCTGATGGAGCAGGCGGGCGGCGAGGTCCACCAGATCGTCGGCGACGAGGTGATGGTGATCTTCGGCAAGGCCGACGAGCCCGACCACGCGGCGAGCGCGGCCGGCGCCGCGCTGCTCATCCAGCAGACCGCGGAGCGCGTCGCGCACGACCACGACGACTGGCCGCGCTTTCGCGTCGGCGTGAACAGCGGCGAGGTGCTCGCCGGCGTGGTCGGCGGAGCGACCGGCCACCGCAAGCACGGCATCGTCGGCGACGTCGTGAACCTCGCGGCCCGGCTCCAGTCGGAGGCACCCGTCGGCGGCGTGCTCATCGGCGAGGAGACCTTCCGCCGGCTCGGCACGCGCGCCGTCGTCGAGCCGCAGCCGCCGCGCCGCGTCAAGGGGAAGACGGCGCCGGTGACGGCGTACGTCCTGCACGAGCTGCGCTAGGTCGTTCTTCCGTCCTGGGGAGCACTGCCGAGCGCGAGCTCGACCTCGAGCTCGTCGAGCGCGGTGCGGAGGATCGCGATGCGCTCGACGACGGGCGCGTGCGCCTCCGGGTCGATCATGCCCGGCCGCACCCGGTCCTTGTGCACATCGCGGATCGCCTGGCGCCGCTCGAGCTCGCGCGCCTCCTCCATCGAGTTGAGCACGACCCCGATGAGCAGGTTCAGGACGATGAACGCGGCGACGAGGATGAAACTGACGAAGTAGAGCCACGCCCAGGGGTAGAACTCCATCGCATCGGCCATGTACACGGGGAAGTCCTCGAGCGTCAGCATCACGAAGAGCGTGAGCATCGCCCGGCCGATGTTCCCCCACTGCTCGGGGAGCTCGTCCGCGAACAGGATCCAGCCGACCATCCCGTAGACGAACAGGATCATCGCGGTGACGGCGCTGAGCGACGCGAGCGGCGGCACACTCCGCCAGACGCCGAGGAGCAGGATCCGGAGATCGGGCAGCACGCGCACGATCCGCACGACCCGGAGCAGGCGCAGAAGCCGGAGCAGGGTCGAGCTCCCGGAGATCCCCGGGATGAACGTCGCGCCGATGACGACGAAGTCGAAGATGTTCCACCCGTTCCGGAAGAACGTCCACGGCCGCGGCCAGTACGAGCCGATGCGGATCGTGAGCTCGACGATGAAGACCGCGACGCACGCTGCGTTGATCGCGAGCAGCAGCGAGCCCCAGCGCTCATCGAGCTCCTCGTAGGTCTGGAGGCCGAGGACGACCGCGTTGACGGCGATGGTCGCGACCACGACCGTCGTAAAGGGGGCCGAGTCGACGACGCGGGCGAGGGCGTTCCGGTCGCTCACCGGCGCTCATTCTGGCGAGCGCGTCGGCGCGCACCCGGGCTGCCGCCGGGAGGCTCCGTAGACTTGGCTGGTGACCGAGACGGGCGCGATGGACGCGAGCGAACGAATCACCCGTCTTCTCCGCGGGCCGCTCGACATCGCGAGCGGCGTCGCGAGTGCGCTCCCATCCGCGGTCGAGGACCTCTTCCGCGACAAATGCCCGCAGTACGCCGCCTCGATCGCCTACCGCGTGCTCTTCTCGCTCTTCCCGCTGACGATCGTGCTCGTCTCGATCTTCGGCCTCGTCCTCCAGGACGACGAGCTGCGCCAGCGCGTGATCAACGAGCTCATCGACATCCTCCCCGTCTCCGAGGAGGGTCAGACCGACGTCGAGCAGTCGATCGAGGGGATTGCGAGCCCGCTGTCGGCGATCGGCCTCATCTCACTGATCGCGCTCCTCTGGGGAGCCTCGGGGATGATGGCCGCGATCCGGATCGGCCTCGAGGCCGCGCTGAAGGTCGACCGCGGGCGTCCGGCCGCGCACGCGAAGCTCGTCGACTTCGTCCTCGTCGGCGTTCTCGGAATGCTCGTGCTCCTCGTCGTCGGCGCGTCGATCGTCGGCGCGTTCCTGAGCCGGCTGATCGAGGACTTCACGCATTGGGTGGGCATCGGCACGCCGCCCCTCTTCCTCGTTCGGGACGTCGTCCAGCTGCTCGCGATCGGGGTGACGACGCTCCTGCTCTACCGCTACGTCCCCGCCGGACGGCTCCGGCGTCCGGCCGCGCTCGCGGGCGCGATCGTGACCTCGGTCGGCATCTGGGGAGCGGCCAAGCTGCTCGCGTTCCTCTTCGCGGATTTCTCCCGCTACAACGTCATCTACGGGTCGCTCGCCGGCGTCATGACGTTCCTCTTCTTCGTGTACGTCGTCGCCCTGATCCTCCTCTTCGGCGCCGAGTTCGCGTACGCCTGGTCGCAGCCGCAAGGGCCGCCCGGGCCGCCCGTCAAGGCGAAGATCGGAGCCTTCCTCCGCGGCCTGTTCGTCCATGTCGAAGAGGACGAGGACGCCCGGCCAGAGCGCAAGCCCGGAAGCCCCTAGCGCGCTCCGGCGATCGTCACCGCGTCCGGAACGCGCCGGAGGAGAGCGTCTGGTTGCCGCTGCGCTCGATCGCCAAGACCTCCCACATGTACGCGGTGCGCGGCTCGAGGAACCCGTTCGGCACGGGAATGCTCGTGACCGATCGCGGCAGATACATGCTCAGCCCGAGCTTCCCGATCATGTGCTTATGGGGCTCGACGTCCTTCTCGATGATGAGCTGGTACGCGATGATCTTCACCGGATCGCCCGTGATCGTCTGGGTCACAGGCTTCCAGCGAGCAACCACCCCACGCGTCGGGACGGCGGCGCCCTCCGCGGGAGAGACGAGCGTCGGCCCCGCCGGAATGTCGTGCGTGAGCAACGCGGTACCCGACGTGCGGCCGGTGCTCTTGCCGCTCTCCTGTCCCGGGCCGGCGATCGTGTAGTTGCCCGCCGGGAGCTTCGCGAGCATCCTGGCGATCGGCACCTTGGCGTTCTCGGGCTCGACGGTCTCGAAGAACAGCTCCGTCACGCCCAACTTGGCGAGCGAGCCGCGGCCCTCGAACGTCAGCACCTGGCCGCTTGGCCCGCGGACGTCGAGGCGCCGCCATCCCTCGCTGTCGATGAAGCCCTGGAAGCCGGTGTCGTTGTCCGTCGCGTTGTGCTCGATGTTGAGCTTGGCGTCCTTCAGCGGAACGACGGCTGCCGAGCCGGCGGCGCCGGAGCCGGCGGAAACGGTCGCCGCCAGCACCAGGGCTGCCGACAACAGGGTCAGGATGAGGGGTCCGAAGCGTCTCATGGTTGCCTCCGTGGGCTCGAGAGCTCTGTCCGTGACGCTACGGCGGTCAGATGAGACGGAGGTGAGTGTCTTGTGAGCCGCGCTAGAACGTGCGCAAGGCCGGCTCGTCGACCGTGAGCGTCTTCGCGTCGGCGTCAAGCGTGCAGGTGACACCGAGGGGCAGGGCCGCGAGATGCTTCCCGTGGCCGAGCGGGAGGCCGTAGAGCACCGGGACCCCGAGCGGCTCGAGGCGCTCCTCGAGCACGTCCTCGATCGAGCGCGAGCGCGCCCAGTCCGAGACCTGCCGCAGGTCACCCCAGTCGCACTTCTCCATCTGGCCGACGACGACGCCGGCGATCCCCTCGAGCTTGCCCGCCTGCTGGAGCTGGACGAGCTGGCCGTCGACGTAGTACGGCGGGCAGTGCACGTCCTCGAAGAAGAAGATCGCCCCGTCGAGATCGAGCTCCCAGGGCGTGCCCATCGTCTGCATGAGGAGCCAGAGGCAGCCTCCGACGAGCGGCGCCGTCACCTTGCCGCCGCGGATCGTCCGCACCCACGGATCGTCGGGGTTCGGCGGTACCTCTCCGGCACCGCCGCCGCGCAGGACGTCGAGCAGTCGGTCCTTCGAGAACGTCGTCGTCTCGGGACTCCCGACCCCCATGAGGCCGTTCCCGTAGATCGTGGCGAGGCCCGCCTGCTGGCGCAGCGCGACGTGGAGCGCAGTGATGTCCGAGTAGCCCACGAGCGTCTTCGGGTTCGCGCCGATGAGGTCGAAGTCGAGGAACGGGATCGTCTGCGCGGAGCCGAACCCGCCCTGGAGCGCCTGCACGACGTCGACCTCCGGATCGGCGAAGAGCGCGTTCAGGTCCTCCCCGCGCCGCTGCGCGTCTCCCGCGACGTAGTCGTCGCGGTCCCAGACGCCGTCCGCGAGCTTGACGCGGTAGCCGCGGGCCTCCCACCACTCGACGCCGCGCAGAACCTCGGAGCGGCTGTCGTACGGGCTCGCCGCCGCCGCGACGCCTATCGTCCCGCCGTCCGGTAGCGGCTTCCCGAAGCGCGTCGCTGCGGTCAGCGGCAGATCCGGACCGTGCGCTTGGCCTCGAACTCGCGCCCGCGGGAGTTCGAGACGACCGCCGTGAGCGTGCGCTTGCCGCGCTTCATGCCCTTCGTCCGCAAGTTGAGCTTGTAGATCCCGGCGGTGTTCTTGCGCACGCGTCCGATCTGGCGCTTGCCGTTGAAGAACCCGACGGACGAGATCGTCGCGTTCGAGGTGGCGACGACCTGGAGCTGTGTGCGCGGCTTCTTGAGGCAGGCGTTCTTCTTCGGGAGGAGCCACGCGACCGTCGGGCCGCTGACGACGGTCAGGCGTGCGCCGAAGAAGCGCGAGTTCGGCATCGGGTTGATGCCCTCGGTGTGGATGTTCTTCGTCTCCTGGAAGTCGGAGCCGAAGATCTGGATGAACTTCGAGCCGGGCTCGAACGCGGCCACGGTGCGCGGAACCACGAACACGGCGATTCCCGTCGTCGCGTCGTACGCGCTCGCCTCGACGGAGATCGCGTTGAGCCCGCTTCCGAAGCGCAGCTGCAAGGAGTGCGGGTCCACGCCGGAGCCGGCGTCCGTCACCTGGGCGACGATCGTGGGCCGCCCGGTCGAGACGCGCTTGTTGAGGGCCTTCATCACCGGTGGCCTCACGTCGTTGACCCACGACCGGAGCGTGAACCGGCCGGCGAGCGACCGCCCGTTGAACGGGTCATGCCCCGAGTCGACCGAGACGTAGTAACGCCCCGGCGGGAGGAAGACACCCCCGGCGGCGCCGACGTTGAAGAGGAAGTCGGGCATGAGCCCGTTCGAGTTCACCGGGATGCCCGCATAGCCACTGACGTCGTTCTCGTCGAGTGAGCTCAGGAACCACGGGTGGATGGGCGCCATCGAGCTGAACTTCTTGAGGATCGGCGCGGCGACGTTCGTTGCGGGCGACGTGACCACGACGCCTGCGTTGACAGCCTGATTCGGGATGTCGAGGTAATAGACCTTCTCCCGGCCGTCGTCGTTCACCGACGTGTCGATTCCGAAGATGTTGAGGACCTCGAACGGCGAAGTCGGCCAGCGGTAGACCCTCGCGTGATCGGTGCCCGACCGCGTGTCCCCGGTCTGCGTCCGCTTCAGCTGGACGACCTGGGCGTTGCCGAGCTGCGGGCGCGTGACCGAGAACGCGTACGGGATCCGGCGAACGTCGGCCCCACGGCGCAGAACGACGAACCCGAAGTTGTCGCCCTGCGGCGAGCCCGCGGCGGCCGAGGCGGTCATCTGCACCACGGCCGTCCCGCCGGGGCCGACGACCACCGGCGCGGCCGAGATGCTCGCGCCGGCGGAGGCCACCTGAGGATGGACCTCCGCCGTCCACGTGCCCGAGCCGCCTCCTGCGTCGGTCACCGACACCGGGATCGCGCGACTCGCGGCCCCGGCGTTCACGTCGAGGTAGCCGAACGAGAGCGACGCCGGATCGGTGAAGATGAGCGGGTTGTCGGCCGATCCGACCCGCACGAGCCCCGCACCCTGGACGAGCACCGACGACTCCCGCGTGAGGGCGCTGTCCTCGAACGCGGGGCCGGCCGTCGACATCAGCGCCGACTTCACCTGCCTGGGCGTCCACGCCGGATGACGCTGGAGCAGCAGCGCCGCGGCTCCTGCGACGTGCGGCGCGGAGAAGCTCGTCCCCGCGGAGATCGCGTACCTGTCGCCCGCGTTCTCCGGAAGCGTCGACGAGATGATGTTCGCCCCCGGCGCGCTGACATCCGGCTTGAGCGCGTGGCCGAACGGGGTCAGGCCGCCGGCCGAGAAGCTCGTCGGGACCCCGGCCCAGGTCGTGTTGACCTCAGTCAGCTCGCTCGTGAACCGGACCTGGGCCTGGCCGCCCGCTCCGGCCATGGCGGACCGGAGACGCGCGCCGTCGAGGTCGGAGATCGCACCACCCTGTCCGGGGAGCAAGGCAAACCCGGGATCGCCGCCGCGGTCCTCGACGGCGATCATCCCGATCGCGCCTGCGTTGCGCACGCGCTCGAACTTTCCCGTATACGGGCAACCGCCCCTGCTCACGAGGGCGATGGCGCCGCTCAGGGAGTTGGCGGGAAGCGCCGCGCCGTCCCCGCAGAGCAGCCTGCTCACTCCGGGGAACGAGCCGACGTCGACGAGTCGCTGGTTGGTGTTCACCCACGACGGCGGCACGCCGCTCGTCGGCACGAAGGGGATGCGCCCGAACGAGACCGTCGGCGAGACGACGACCATGGACGAGTCGTACACGTGCGAGTTCGCGGTCGCTCCGACGCTGATCGCGTCCGGCGCGGTCGCGGGCGAGCCGGCGGTTCCGAGCCCGAAGAAGTCGCGGTCGTTACCGGCCGAGATGATCGGGACGACGCCGGCGTTGACGACGTTCCGGACCGTCTCCATCATCGCGTCGGTGCGCGGGTCGGCCTGGGGGCCTCCGCCGGAGAAGTTGATGACGTCCATGCCGTCGGTGACCGCAGCCTCGAATGCGGCGACGATCTCCGGTGTCGTGCCCGAGCAGCAGCCGCCGAGCGGGAGCGGCACGTTGAAGACGCGGTAGTTCCCGATGTACGCGCGGGGCGCCACGCCGCTCAGGTCCTGCACCGCCGGGTGGCAGCCGCCGGCGTCCCGGACGCAGGTGCCAACGACGCCCGCCGGCACGTCGGTTCCTTCGACGCCCGCGATCACGCCGGCGACGAACGTCCCGTGGAACGAGATCTCACGGTCGAGCGGCGCGCTGTTCGCACCCGGGCCGGCGAAGCCGCGGGCGACGATCACCTTCGGCGTCGTCGATCCTCCCGGCCCCTTCGGGAACCCCGCCGGATACGAGAGACCCGTCGGCGCGAGGAACTCGTGCTCGTGGTCGACGCCGTCGTCGACGACGGCGACCTTCACGCCCTCGCCCTTCGCGCCCGTCAGCGCGGAGAACTGCGGCGCGCCGATGACCGCGGGCCCGCGGTTCATCAACCGTGTGTACGTGTAGCTCGGGTAGACGTTCTTCGCGAACGGCGCCTTCAGCAGCTTCGGGAGCTGCGTGTACGGGACGCTCACCACGAACCCGTTCAGGAGAACGCGGTACTTGCGCGAGACCTTCGCGGCTGGCATGAACGAGTGCAGGCTTCTGATCGCACGCGTCTGGGCAACGCTCAGCTGGGAGAGGTACGACTGCGAGAACGAGCTGCGGAGGCTCAGCTTCCGCCTCGAGCCGACGGTCTGGAACGCGCTGCGCGGGGCCGCGGCGGCCAGCGGCGGGTCGGCGAGCGTCACGATCACACGCGTTCGCGGCTGCGCAGGAGTGTTGGTCTTCGGCGACGGCGCCGGGATCCGCTGCACGCGCGGGAACGAGTAGTCCCGGATCGAGTCGATTACGGGATCGCGCGCGCCGGATGCGGTTCCGGATGAGGCAACCCCGGTGGCGGCGACGACACTGACGAGGCAGGCGACGAGTGCGAGCCGGCGCACAGGAGTCGGACTACCGGATCTTCCCCGAGTAGCTCCTCGAGGCCTTGAGGCCTTCGAACGTGAGGGACGCTTTCGCGCGGAAGCGCTTGCCCTTCGCCTTGGCGGGAATGAGCCAAGTGCAGGTGACCGCTCCCCTCACGACACGCGCGGTCTTGGCCTTGACCGGCGTCGTCCCCGCTCGGCCGGTGCAGGTCACCTTGCCGTTCCGGACCACCGCGTTCGTGTCGGTCCTCGCGGCGGTCATGCGGAACGTGAACTGCTTGCCGGCAACCGGCAACTTCGGCGTCGAGGACACCTTCGTGACCTTGAGCGCCGGCCTTGCGATGACCACGTTGTACGTGTAGAGCCCGACGGTCGGCGCGAAGTCCCGCTTGCAGTTCGTGCAGTCGATCGTCCCTGTCATCTCGTCGAAGACGATGCCCGAGACGGTGATCACCTCGAAGGTGAACTTTCTCGTGTTCGTGAGATCCGACGTGTTGATCCTGATAACGGCGCCGTTCTGCCACACGTAGCTCAACGAGGCCTGCGTCGGGCTCGGGAAGTAGTCCGATCCGTCCCACCGGTACAGGATCGCCTCGCCCCGGAAGAGCTCGATCAGGTAGTCGGTCCCGTTCGTCGGGTCGCCGGTGGCCGCGTTCGCGTCGCTGTCGAGGAAGACGACGACCGCGATGTCCTGCGAGAACTGCGGCCGGTTCGGCGTGTTGATTCGCAGCGTGAGCCCGCCGAGGTCGTCGTTCGACACGACGATGGTCGTGATGTCGGGCGCTGCCGGGTCCTCACCCGTCGAGTCGGTGTAGGTCTGCGTCCCCGCGGACGGCGCCGCTGCTCCCTGCGGGAGCGCGCCTGCCGCCGTCGGCAACGCGACGACGAGCGCCGCGACCGCGAGAACCAGACCGATACGAGTGGAGGACCGCACGAACGCGCATCAGGGTACGCGTGCCTGCCTCAACTCGTCAAATAGGCGTCAGTACGCAGGCCCGGTGCGCCGGCCCGCGAGGCCGCACACGATCCCGAGCAGGGCGCCGCCTCCGAGCGCGATCAGCGCGACGATCAGCGTCGGGTACACGAGCGCGAACTGCTGGAGCAGGACGCCCACTCCGGCCCCGAGCAGGAGCCCGAAGAATGCCCCGACCAGCGGTGCGGCGCCGGAAGCCCGGCGGCGGAACGCCAGCCGGAGAACGCCGATCGCCCCGACGACGGCCGCGACGAGGCCGCCGATGCCCGCGGGCGTCTTCAGCGGCTCGCCCTCGACCTCGATGAGCGCCGCGCCTGTGCACGAGAAGCCCTGCCCGGTGCTCTTGCCCACGATCTTGTACAGGCCGACGCCGTAGTCCGAGTACTCCGCTACGTCGACGACCTTCGCCCAGGACGTGCCCTCGGTCGGCTCGTCGTGAACCGGGATGCCCAGGCCCGCGAACTCGAGCTCGACGGTCAGGTGCGTGATCGGCCGCGCGGACGTCATCCTCACGGGGACGCGCGCGTTCTCCCGGACCTTGATCGGCTCGCTCCTGGCCTCTGTCTCGAGGGCCGCGACGTTCTCGCCGGCGATGCTGGCCTGGCAGGGCCCGTCGATCGTCGCGAGCGCGCTCGGCGCGACGGTCAGCCCAGCTGCGGCGGCGAGTGCGACGACGAGCACCAGGACCGCGATCCGACCTTGCACGAGACCTCCTCGGGCCGTTTCCGACGCATGAGTGTAGAGAGGGCGTCGGAAGGTGCCGGGCCAACGGCGCACGACCACACGCGTCTACATACGCAACAGTGAGGGGCGGCCCTCGTCTTACGGAAAGACGATCACGCTGCGGATGCCGTCCTGGGCCTCCATCAGCTCGAAGCCGCGGTTGACCTCGTCGAGCGTCAGGCGATGCGAGAGGAGCGCGTCGACGTCGATCTCGCCCGCGAGCCAGCGGTCGACGAGCTCCGGCACCTGCGTGCGGCCCTTCACGCCACCGAAGGATGAGCCGGTCACGCGCCGGCCGGTGATGAGGAAGCGCGGGACGATGTCGAGCGTCTCCCCCTTGCCGGCGACGCCGATCATCGTGGCAAGACCCCACGCCTCGCGCGCAGACTCGACCGCCTGCTGCATGACCGCGACGTTCCCGGTCGCCTCGAAGGTGTAGTCGGCGCCGAAGCCGCCGGTCTCCTCGCGGATCCAGTCGACGGTGTCAGCGGCGGCCACACGCGTGTCGGTGGCGCCGTGGTGACGAGCCTGTGCAAGCCGCTCCTCCGAGAAGTCGATGGCCACGATCCGTCCCGCGCCCGCGAGCCGGGCGCCGATCACCGCGCCGAGGCCGACGAGGCCACAGCCGAACACCGCGCACGTCGCTCCCGGCTCGACCTGCGCTGTGTACAGCGCGGCGCCGATCCCGGTCGCGAGCCCGCACGCGAACGGGGCGCAGCCTTCGAGGGACGCCTCGGGGGACACCTTCGAAAGCGCGATCTCGGGCATCACCGTGTACTCCGCGAACGTCGACGTCCCCATGAAGTGCCGCATCGGCTCGCCGCCGCGAGAGAGCCGCGTCGTGCCGTCGGGGAGATAGCCGAGTCCCTGCTGGTCGCGGATCGCGACGCACCGGTTCGTCCTCCCGCTGAGGCAGTGGACGCACTCGCCGCACTCCGGGGCGAAGAGCGTCACGACGTGGTCGCCCGGCACGAGCGAGGTCACGCCCTCGCCCACCTGCTCGACCACTCCCGCGCCCTCGTGCCCGAGCACGCACGGCGCGTAGCCGCTCGGGTCGGCGCCGGAGGCGGTGTAGAGGTCGGTGTGACACACGCCGCACGCGACGAGCCGGACGAGCGCCTCGCCCGCCTTCGGCTCGGCGAGATCGACCTCCTGGACGACGAGCGGCTGCCCGAAGTCCTCGAGCACTGCGGCGCGGATCTGCACGGGCGGAGGCTAACGGAGTCCCGAGCCTCGTTCGAGGGTGAGGTCGGGCCGACGAGTCGTCGAAACTTCTCGTGTGCGCGGCCTGCTCGTCCTACTCGCGGTTGCGACCCTGACGCTGGCCGGCGCCACGACGGCGGCGCGCCTACCGCAGGCGCCCGCGTGCCAGGTCTTCCCCGCCTCGAACCCGTGGAACCAGCGCGTCGACAAGCTGCCGGTCGCGAAGAGCTCGAACGCGATCGTCGCCTCGATCGGAGTGGACGACCACGTGCATGCGGACTTCGGCTCCGGGCTCTGGGAAGGGAGCAAGATCGGGATCCCGATCACCGTCGTGTCCGAGAAGACGCCGCGCACACGCGTTTCGTTCGAGTACGCGACCGAGAGCGACCGCGGCCCGTACCCGATCCCCTCGAACGTCAAGATCGAAGGCGGCAGCGACCATCACGCGATCCTCGTCGACAAGACCTCGTGCAAGCTCTACGAGCTCTTCGCGCTCGAGCGCGGAAGTGGACTCTGGCACGCCGGCTCAGGCGCGATCTGGAACCTGCGCTCGAACAGGCTCCGCCCGCGCGGGTGGACGTCCGCCGATGCTGCCGGCCTGCCGATCTTCCCCGGCCTCGCGCGCTACGACGAGGTCGCGCGCGGGCGGATCGACCACGCGCTCCGGTTCACGGTCTCGCAGACGCGGCGTGCGTATGTGTGGCCGGCGCGGCACCACGCGAGCTCGGAGACCTCGGCGAGCCTGCCGCCGATGGGGCTGCGCTTGCGGTTGAGGAAGAGCTACCGGATCTCGGGCTTCCCGCGCCAGGCGCGGGTTGTGCTGAAAGCGCTGAAGGAGTACGGGATGATGGTCTCCGACAACGGCTCCGACTGGTACATCTCGGGCGCCCCCGACCCGCGCTGGTCGAACGAGGAGCTGCACACGCTGCACAACGTACCGGGCTCCGCGTTCGAGGTGGTCGACACATCGAGGCTCCGGCGTTGACGTACGCTGGGCGCATGAGGTTCCTGCTCGTGACCGTCCTGGGCGTCGGGCTGCTGGCGCTTCCGGCCCACGCCGCGCAGCGCGCCGACTCGGCGACGCGCACGATTCGGCTCCTATCGACGAACGGGAGCGTACGCGCGGTCGTCGACAAGGCCCCGAAGGGCCAGGCGAGCAAGGGAGACGTCCTGCAGGAGCGGACGACCCTGCGCAATGCTGCGCCGCAGTTCGGACGGGCGAAGGGCGCCGTCGTCGGCAGCGACGTCGGGAACTACACGATCACGGCGGTCAATCCGATCCGCATGAGCCTCAAGGTCACGGTGAAGCTCCCCGGCGGCACCCTCCGGGGGACGGCGACGATCAAAGGCAGCGCCGTTCCGACACTACGTGTCGTGGGTGGGACCGGCGCCTTCGCCGGGGCGCGTGGCACGGGCACGGTGAGCGACCCGAACGGCCCGAAGCCCGGCGTGCTGAACGTGTACCGGCTGCAGCTGCCGTAGCTACTCGGGGCCTGCGTGCTCGACGGCGTCGCCGGTCCGGTGGTAGCGGTGCTCCCCGGCGACGATCGCAGCGAGCTTCCCTGTCTCCGGGTACTCCGCGACGTCCGGCTCGGCGTTCGTGGAGACGAGGAGCACGCGCGCGGGCTCGTCGCCGTCGTTGCGGATCTGGTGGCCGCCCTCCGGCCCGCGCGGGAACGAGAGGACGTCGCCTTCTGCGAGCTGCCGGTCACCCTCGCTCGTCCGCACCGTCGGCGCGCCGCGAAGCACGACGAGCAGCTCCTCGCTGCCGTGGTGGAAGTGGTAGACGAACTGCGCTCCGCCCGGCTGAAGCTCCCACACCGAGGCACCGAGCGCGCTCGCGCCGTGTCGCTCGAGTCGCCGGGCGCCGATGCCGCCCCAGTCGGGGACGTCGTCCCAGACGTTGGTCGCGTCGCTCACCTCGACGAGCGTACGTGACCAGTGGAGAGCGCCGCCGTACGATGGACGCGGTGCAGGACCCCTCCCACTTCAGCGACGTCGTCTGTTCCTTCTGCGGCCGTCATAACCGAGACGTGCGGGTCGTCTCGAGCGACTCGGGACCGATCATCTGCCAGGTCTGCGTCGCGAAGTGCGCCGAGATCTTCGACGAGGAGGTCGGGGTCAGTCCACCCGAGGGCGGCTGGTCCGGGCGCTGGCCCCTGAAGCGCTAGGCGATGGAGACGTGGGCGGTCGTCATCGAGCGGAGCCGCTGGCATGGACCGCGTTGACGCGGTGGTGGTCGGCGCGGGGATCATGGGCCTGGCGGTGGCGCGCGCCTTGGCGACGGCTGGGCGCGAGGTCGTGATCCTCGAATCCGAGGACGCAATCGGCACGCACACGAGCTCACGAAACTCGGAGGTCATCCACGCCGGGATCTACTACCCGCGGGGCTCACTCAAGGCGCGTGCGTGCGTGGAGGGTCGCGAGCGCCTGTACGCCTACTGCGCCGAGCGTGGCGTGCCGCACAGCCGCTGCGGCAAGCTCATCGTCGCCACCGACTCGACGCAACTGGAGGAGCTGGAGGGCATCCGACGGAGAGCGCATGCGAACGGCGTCACCGATGTCGTGCGTCTGAGCCCGGCTCGAGCTCGCGCGCTGGAACCGGAGTTGCACTGCGTGTCGGCGCTGCACTCGCCCTCCACGGGGATCGTCGACAGCCACGCCCTGATGCTCGCCTTCCTGGCCGATGCCGAACGCGCAGGAGCGATGCTCGCGATGAAGAGCCCACTTGCGAAGTGTGTGGTGCGCACGGACGGCATCGAACTGCACGTCGCCGGCGAGGAACCGATCCTTGCCGCGCAGGTCGTGAACAGCGCAGGACTGCGGGCGCCAAGCCTCGCGCGGCGCATCGAAGGCTACCCCGCCGTGCTCGCGCCGCCCGAGCTCTACGCCAAGGGCAACTACTACACGCTGGCGATGCGCCCGCCGTTCTCACGCCTCGTCTACCCGGTGCCCGAGCCGGGCGGCCTGGGGGTGCACGTAACGCTCGACCTCGGCGGGCAAGCGCGCTTCGGCCCGGACGTGGAATGGGTCGACAGGATCGACTACACGGTGGATCCGGGGCGCGCCGAGCGCTTCTACCCGGCGATCCGGCGCTACTGGCCTGGACTGCCCGACGGCGCGCTCGAGCCGGGCTACGCCGGCATCCGCCCCAAGATCTCGGGCAAGGACGCGCCCGCGGCAGACTTCGTCGTTCAGGGCCCTGACGAGCACGGTGTGCCGGGCCTGGTGAACCTGTTCGGCATCGAATCGCCCGGTCTGACCGCCTCGCTGCCCCTGGCCGACGCGGTGCTCGAGCAGCTGCGGTGACCTTTGGCTCCAGCGGGGGATCCGGTTCGCTACGTTCCACGCGATGGAGCGCGAGAAGCACGTCGTCTGGATCACGACACGACGCATCAAGCCAGGTACCTACGGGGAGTTCCGCAGCGCGTGGCGCCCACGCACGTTGCCCGAAGGGATGCTGCGTGCCTACGAGTGCTTCTCCGAGGAGCGCAGCGAGGTGGTCGGTATCTCGACGTGGGAGTCGTTCGAGGCGCGTGAGCGCTATCGGCTCTCCGACGTCGAGTCGGAGCGGCGGCGGGCCATGGCGCCGTTCGTGGAGGCGGAGAGCTCCGGCATCTACATCGGCCGCGAGTTGCGAATCCCGAAGAGTTAGAGAGAAGCTCCCGGCAACTCCGCGCGGTTCGCGCATGGCCTGCCGCATCAGCGCGTGAGCAGATACGCGGCGAGGAGGGCAACGCCAACGGCCGAGGCGACGAGCACTCCGGCGACGACGACCCAGGTGCCGATCAGGATCGCAGGCGTCGTCGCGCTCCGGCCCTCGTCCGCCACGTCCTTCAGGTGCGCGGCCTCCCGCTCGGCGGAGCGAAACGGGTGGCGGAGAGCAGCCCAGGCCATCGGACCACGGACCGTGTCACGGTATCCGCCGGCGGCCTATCCGCGGCTCGAGCCCACAAGGAACACCCTCTTGGGGAGCCGCGAGATCGCGGTCGGGTCACCTCCGCGACACCACTGTCGACCATCCCCTAGGCGCCGCGTCCGAACACGACGAGAAAGACGATCGCGAGCAGGGCGAGCAAGGCGACGAGAACGAACAAGAGCCGCAGTAGCACAAGCACGCACTCAGGCAATACCCCTTTTGTCGAGATCTGAGACGGCCTCGGCCGGCGCGACAAGCACGGCTGCGACTGCGCAACACGCGAGGAGCATCGCAAGCCTAGGCATGGGCCAAACCTGCTCCGTCTACCTGCGCGACGCCAGCAACACCGAACGTGAGGGCGTACTAGAGTTCACACGGCCTGCGGCCGTTCCGGTGGGCCATCCCCTACTCCCCACCCACCTGACGACGACCCCGTTGCCCTACGTCGTTGCGGCCGCAGGCGATCCGATCGGACATGTCTGTCGCGGCCATCTAGCCAGGCGCACCCCTGGCACATCCGACCCGCTCAACGATGCGGACTCCGCGTAGCCGAGCGGGTCAAGATGGGCGGTACTGGGCTCGAACCAGTGACCCCCAGCTTGTCGAAACGGCCCAGACGTTCGCGCCCGTTCGCGCCCGTTCGCTTATTCCTGCAAACGGGCGCTTTTCGTTTCGTACCGCTCGCGACGAGCGAGCCGGAGCGAACGCTCACTGCGGACATTGCGGACACGCGCAGCATGCTCGGTTCGACTAGTCGCGCAGCCAGACTGCTTCGACGTCATGGCACCGATGCACGCCCTGGCCCCTGTACGCCTGCGAGAAGGAAACGTCGCCGCGCCATGTGGACGGCGACTTCTCGAAGGGCGCTCCGGGAGAGGTCACGCCTCCCGGCCCGGTGATTTCACTCCGCCGGGTGTCCGGACGTTTCTCGGCGACGCCTCACGTACGGTGACCATCCGCGCCCGCTTGACGAGGCGCACGGTCACGAGGCGGCCGACCTCGTCGGCGAGGAGATCGCCAGGGTGAGCGTCCAGCCCGCCGGCAGCTCGCAGCTGCCGAGGTCGTCGGCGGTTTGGACGTCGCGTTGACATCTGGCGCCCGCTCTCTAGGATGGCACTGAGGGGCGGGGGGAGGCAACTCTCACCTTGAGGGAGGTGTTTTGACCATGAACAAAGCGTTCCTCGTGGGCGTTTTGACTCTGGTGCTCCTCGTTCCATCCGCAATCGCCGGCTCGCAGCGGACGCAGGCGTCGGTCCTCTGTGTCGAACTCAAAGGCAATGCGGAGACGCGCCGCGACGTCAAGCTCCGCAACGGGAGCAGCTGCGCGGCCGGGGAGCAGAAGATCCTTCTTCCGCGTGGCGTAAAGGGTGCACGCGGCCCCGTCGGCCCGACGGGCGCACGGGGCCCCGCAGGGCCCCAAGGCTCAGCCGGTCCAGCCGGTCCTGCCGGCGCAGCCGGTCAAGCCGGGCCCGCCGGCCAAGTTGGCCCAGCAGGCCCACCGGGCCAGGACGCCGCGGAGGAGTATGGCGTCGCGGCCGTGCTGATCGCGCGTGGCGAAGGAGCTGACCCGGCGCTCTGGGGGCTCTTCTCGACCGAGCTCGGCTCGCCGGTCGGCGACTGGACGGGCGGAACGTTCCGCTTCACGTGCACCGTGGCGCACGTCGCGTGCACGGTGACCATCCGCGCTTGGGTGATCTCGGACACCAGCACCGCCCAGGCCCTGTTCCACCCGCGAATCCTGTTGACCCGCGGAGGGGACGAGGTCACCGGCACTCAGCCGGAGGAATACTGCGAGTTCGGCGACGGCCCGTTCCAGCCGATTCCCCGCGAGCCGTTCCCTGGGGACGACCCGTTGGTCGACCGTCCGGATCGGCTGGTCGACATCGGCGGTACGGCGGACTGTAACGGCCCGGATCCAGCGGCGGGCGAGGTCACGCAGATCGTCGTGCCGACGGGCTTCTACAACGTCTTCCCGACGTTTGGCTTCGCTGCGACCGAGGTTGAACTTCCCCCCAATCCGTAGGACGACTCTCGCCGGTCACAAGGGGCCGAACGACGAAGGGGGCGGCGCAAGCCGCCCCCTCTTGATCTGCGACCTGCGCACCGCTCGTCGGATCGCGCCCACCTGCGCCGGTGTACACGATCAAATCGCCGTAGTCCTCGTCATCTTCGTAGCCCCCGCTCACGACGATTGAATCGGCTCCCTCGGCAGCAGCACCGGAGATTCCGTGCTGCAAGGGTGGATGTACGCGAGCCGGCCGCCAACGCGGCACGAGAGGAGTACGTCGTACCGGGCGGGTTGGCTGTCATCGCGAGCATGGCACGCCCACACACCGTCTGACCCCGCTGCAAGTCTCTCCGCCGTGGAATGGGCCACTCTTGCCATAGCCATCACCGGCGCGCTGACCGGCCTCAGCAGCCTCGGCTGGCAGATCTACACGTCTATCGACGCGCGGAAGCTGAAGATCGAGGTCGAGGTCGGCAACTCCATCATCATCCCCGACACAGAGCCGCTCCACGTCGTGGGGGTCACGGTCATCAACAGGAACGACCACGCGATCCGCGTCCAGTCCGTCGGCCTTAACCTTCAGAAGGGACGCGCGCCCGGTCGACTCTTCTTCCCTCCGCAAAGTCATGCCAATCTTCCCGGCGAGATTGCGCCTCACGACTCAGGCTTCTCGTATATCGAGTACAGGCACTTCGAGGAGGAGATGGATCCCAACCTTCCCGTCGTCGCCGTTGCCGTTACGTCGGCCCACGGAGCTTTCGAGTCGAAGCCGACGCACCTCGGCCCGAGCACGTGGTAGAGCACGTTTTCGCTGGCGGCTGCGGACATTTTGCGGACACGGCCCCGGAACCGCTCTCACGCTTGGAAACAGAAAACCCCGCTTTAGCGGGGCTTTCGTGAGGTGGGCGGTACTGGGCTCGAACCAGTGACCCCCAGCTTGTCGAGCTGGTGCTCTCCCAACTGAGCTAACCGCCCTGGAAGGGCGATTCTAGCGGCTCGGGCTCAGAAGATCTCGGGGCACCACGGGGCCCGCGGCCACGCGAACATCGCGTCGGCACGCGCGGCTGCTCCGCGGCGGAGCTCCTCGGCGCGGCCGCCGCGGACGAGCTCGGAGAACGAGAACGCGCCGAGGTAGACGGACCCGAGCGCGGTGACGTCGCAGCGGAGCTGGGCCGGCGCCTGCGAGCGCTTCGCGACCCCGTCGGAGAGCCGCCAGCGGCCGGCGTTCCAGGGGCCGAAGTCGTCCACGACGTCGAAGACCACGGCGCCGTCCGCCGCGTAGTCACGCGCGGAGAGCGCTGCGCCGACGTCGACCAGCCGCACCCAGAGCGCGTCCCAGAGGCGGAACCGCATCTCCCTGGGTCTCGCGAGCAGCCAGAACAGCTGGTGGTCGACCGGCAGCCGCCCGGCCGTCACCTTCACCGCCCAGTCGATGTCGAGGAGGAAGCGCCAGAGCTCGGCGGTCGGCCGGCCGTCGAGCGCGACCGCCTCGACGACGTCGATCCGGGAGTCGGGGCCGTCGTCGGTCCATTTCGACACGTGCCGGTAGATCGCGTAGCCCTCCGGGCGGCCGTCTCGCTCGAGGACGGCATAGCGCTTCGGGCCGGCCTCGCCGCCGCCCGGGTCGAAGAGCATGCGGAACTCCCACCAGTTGCGCGTCCGGCCGAGCATCCCCGGGATCTGCTTGCGGACGCTGTCCCACACGCGCGGGAAGAGCTTCAGCGCCTCGTCCGCCTCCACCAACCGCACGCGGCCCTCGCTCTCGAGCGGTGTCGCGAAGCCCGAGTGCTGCCTCGGGATCGTGGCATTGCCCGTGAGCGAGGCCATCCCGTAGCCGAAGCGGCCGTAGATCGTCTCCTCCGAGGCCCACAGCGCGGCGACCGGCTCCTCGCGTTCGTGGATGTCGTCGAGCTGCGCGCGCATCAGCGCGCGGAGGACGCCGCGGCGGCGATGCGTCGGATACGTCCCGACGACGGTCACGCCGGCGGTCGGCACGACGGCGCCGGGAACCGTCATCTCGAACGGGAACGCGCCCCCACCGCCGACCGTCTTCCCGTTCTCGCGGACGGCGTGCATCCGCTCGAACGGCAGGTTCTTCGAGAAGCGCTCCATGCGCTCCTCGGTCGCCTCCATGCCGAAGTACTGGCCGATCGCGAAGACCGCGTCCGAGAACTCGGCGAGATCCGCGCACGGCGCCACGTCGAAGCTCATTCGCCTGCTCTCCACCATCGGTATTCGATCAGAAGCCCTCCGGGCACCAGGGCGGGATGGGCGTCGCGAAGAGCGCAGTCGCGCGCGCGAGGCCCCCCGGTCGCAGCTCACGTGCCCGCCCCGCGGCCGCAAGTCGCTCGAACGAGAACGCGCCGAGATACGCGGAGGCGAGATCGGCGACATCGAGCGCGACATCGGCGTCGTCGTCGGTACGCCCCGGCTCCGGCCCGACGCGCCACCGGCCTGCGTTGTGCTGGAAGAACGAGTCCGCCACCTCCAGCACCGCGCTCTCGCCGGCGGCGAAGCTCCGCACGCGGAGCGCAGCGTCGAGGTCGACGATCCGCAGCCAGAGGCCTTCGTGGATCGTGACGTGGAGTCGGCGGGGGTCGGCGACCATCAGGAACAGGGACCAGGAGGGGTCGAGCCGCGATGCCTTCACGCGCGACACGAGGTCGATGCCGAAGAGGTAGCGCCAGAGCTCCGCGGTCGCCTCCGGAGTGGTCGCGAAGGCCTCGACGATGTGAAGCTCTCCCTGCGGCGCTCCCTCTTCCCACTTCTGCTTGAGGCGGTAGAGGGCGTAGCCGACCGGTGAGCCGTCGAGCTCGAGGAGCGCGTGGAACTTCGGGCCGGCGCCGTCGCGCCAGTGCTCGGGATCGGCGAGCAGGAAAAGCGTCCACGCGTTCCGGTCCCGGCTCACGAGCCCCGTCCGCTGCGTGCGGACGCTCTCGTAGATGGGCGGCATGACCTCGGCGGCCTCCTCCTCCGTGACGAGCCGCACCGAGCCACGCGGGCCGGGGTCCTCCCGGAGCGAGAAGACGTCGCGCTCGGCGTTGATGTTGGTCTCGAGGGTTGCGATCCCGTAGCCGAAGCGCCCGTAGATCGAGGACTCGGACGCCCACAGGATTGCGAGGGGCTCCCCGCGCTCGTGGACGTCTTCGAGCTGGCGTCGCATGAGCTCGGTCATGACTCCGCGGCGCCGGTGGCTCGGCAGGACTCCGACCCACGTCACTCCTGCGGCCCGCACGACGCTGCCCGGGATGGTGAGCTCGAAGGGCCACGAGGCCGTCGTGCCGATCGGCCGCCCGTCCTCCCAGGCGGCCAGCACGCGGTCGGGCGGCATCATCGCGGCCTGACGCTCGTAGTCGTCGTCCTTCAGCTCGTCGCCGAAGGCGGCGTGTGTCGTCGCGAGGACGGTGCGGAGCTCGTCCGCCGTCGGGCTCCGGTACTCCAGGCTCACCCCGACGGCAGGCTACGCGATCTTCTCGAGCGGCGCATACTCGACCATCAGACGCCGCTCGGTGCCGTCCTCCGCGAAGCGGATCGTGACGACGCCGCCCGGCTCGAGCCCGGTGACGACGCCCTCGCCGAGCGACGCGTGACGCACGGAGTCGCCGGTTTGGAGCGCGAGGCTCGGGTCTCCACGCGGAGCCGGCGCCGCGCTCGCGGGCGAGCCGTAGTTCGACCACGACGAAGGCCTCAGACGCTCCCGCTCGACCTCCTGCGGAAGCTCGTCGAGGAAGCGCGACGCGAGGTTGTACGTCCTGCGCCCCCACAAAGAGCGCGACATCGTGTGCGTCAGGGTCAGCCGCGACTTCGCTCTTGTCAGGCCGACATAACACAGTCGGCGTTCCTCCTCGATCCCCTGCTCCTCGATCGCGCGGATGTGCGGGAAGACGCCCTCCTCCATCCCGATCGCGAACACCGCCGCGAACTCCAGGCCCTTCGCGTTGTGCAGCGTCATCAGCGTGACGAGGCCGCGGTCGTCCGAGATCGTGTCCTGGTCCGACACGAGCGAGATGTCCTGGAGGAAGCCCGCGAGGGAGGCATCCGCGTTCTCGAGCCGGTACTCGCGCGCGACGCCGACCAGCTCCTGGAGGTTCTCGATGCGGCCGCGCGCCTCGATCGTCCGCTCGGCCTCGTACGCCTCGAGCACGCCTGTCTTCTCGAGCACGCGCTCGAGGAGCTCGTCGACGGGGAGCTCCTGCGAGAGCGCCATCAGGGACTCCATCGTCGTGTGGAACGCGCGGATCGCGCGGCAGGACGCGGCCGCGACGCCGGCGGCCTCGGGGTCGGCCATGGCGTGGAAGAGCGTGCGCCCGGTCGCCTCGGCATGGGTGACGAGCTTCGCGATCGACGTGTCGCCGATCCCGCGCCTGGGGCGGTTCGCGATTCGGAGCAGCGAGCCGGCGTCGGTCGGGTTGACGAGGACGGAGAGGTACGCGGTCGCGTCGCGGATCTCGGCGCGCTCGTAGAAGCGCGGCCCGCCGATGACCTGGTACGGGACGTCCTGCCGGACGAGCACGTCCTCGAGCACGCGCGACTGCGCGTTCGTCCGGTAGAAGACCGCGATCTCGCTCGCGGAGAGGCCGCGGTCGATCAGCCCGGCAATCTCGGCCGCGACGAAGCGCGCCTCCGCGTGCTCGTCCTCGACCTCGACGACGCGCACGGGCTCGCCCTCGCCGAGCTCGGAGAAGAGATTCTTCGGCTTCCGCTCGCTGTTGTTGTCGATGACCGCGTTGGCCGCGCGGAGGATCCGGTTCGTCGAGCGGTAGTTCTGCTCGAGCGTGACGACGCGCGTTCCGGGGAAGTCCTTCTCGAACTCGAGGATGTTCCGGATGTCCGCGCCCCGGAAGCCGTACACGCTCTGATCTCCGTCTCCGACTGCGCAGACGTTCCCGTGCTTCCCGCCCAGGAGCTGGAGCAGCCGGTACTGCGCGTGGTTCGTGTCCTGGTACTCGTCGACGAGGATGTACCGGAACGCCTTCTGCCACTTCTCGAGCGCATCCGGGAAGCGCTCGAGCACCTGGACGGTGAGCATCAGCAGGTCGTCGAAGTCGACGGCGTTCGAGGCATGCAGGCGGCGCTGGTACACGTCGTACGTCTCGGCGACGGTCTGGTCCCAGAACGAGGCGACGCGGGCCAGGGCCTCCTCGGGCGTGACGAGCTCGTTCTTCATCCGCGAGATCTGCGAGTGGATCCCGCGCGGTGCGAACCGCTTCGGGTCCTTCCCGAGCTCCTCGAGGCAGGCCTTCGTGAGTCGCACCTGGTCCTGGTCGTCGTAGATGGTGAAGGTGGAGCGGTAGCCCAGGCGCTCGGCCTCGCGGCGGAGGATGCGCCCGCACGCGGCGTGGAACGTCAGGATCCAGATCGCGCGGGCGGTACCGCCGAGCATGAGCGTGAGGCGGTCGCGCATCTCCCCCGCAGCCTTGTTCGTGAAGGTGATCGCGAGGATCTCGTTCGGCTTCACGCCCTTGTCCGCGATCAGGTGCGCGACACGATGCGTGAGGACGCGCGTCTTGCCCGACCCTGCCCCGGCTACGACGAGCAGCGGCCCCTCCGTCTGCCGGACCGCCTCGAGCTGGGCCTCGTTGAGGCCGTGGAGGAAGCTCTCGGGGCTCGCGACAGCGATCCGTCGATGCTAGCCGCGCGGTTCGGCTTGCCCACACCTCAAGGGTGGAAGTCGGCGGCGGTGAGCTGCTCCCCCGGCAGCAGCTCCACCGCCACCGCTCGCCCCCAAATGAACTTTGGGTCGGAGATCGCGTCCTCCTCGACCTCCTTCTTCGGCAGCGTCGTCGGCGTGTACATCTCCTGGCGCACGACGACCACGCCGGGCGTCCCTGCCGGAATCGTCCGGTTCGCCATGAGCACCGGCGTCGGCGCGGAAGCAGCCGATCCGTCTTCCCCAAGGCCGAGGTCGACGTATACGCCGGCTGCAAGCAGGAGCGGCGCGGCCACGGCCACGCCCAGCACGAGGACCAACGCGTTTCTCTGCGTGCGGACGGCGAGCTCGGCGCTCAGGCGGCGTGCGACCTCGTCCACGGCACCGAAGTCTCTCGTCGCGGCCGTCTCCGCCTCGAAGTCCGACACCCCGTCCGTGCGGTGTCGCGCGGCTGCATCCCGCAGGTGCTCGCGAACTTCGCGCAGCGCGCGATCGCGTCCGGTTCGCGGAAGCGCGCGCTCGAGCTCCGCCAGGTACGCGTCGATCGTCACGCGACGACCGCATCCATCGCGCGGGTGAACTCGCGCCACTCGGAGCGTTGGCGCTCGAGCTCCGCCGTGCCCCTCCCCGTGAGCCGGTACACGCGCCGCCGCCTGCCGTCCACGGTCTGCCACCTACTCGCGACGACCCGCTTCCGCTCGAGACGGTAGAGGCTCGGGTAGACCGTGCCCTCGGGAAGGTCGAACGCGCCGCGGCTCCGCTCGCGCACGAGCTCGGCCAGCCGGTAGCCATGCGCCGGGCCGGTCTCCAGCACAGAGAGGAGGAGGACGTCGACGTGGCCGCGCAGCCGGTCGTTCACGCCGGCGACTATACCTAGCTCGTCTAAATATGGGAAGAGCGACGCGTCCCGTCCACCGGCTCGACCGCGACGACGCGGTCGAAGCGCTCGACGAGTGCGCGCGTCAGCTTCCCCGTCCCCGCGCCGAGGTCGAGCACCGTCGCGGTGGGCTCGAGGCCGACCTCCCCGACGACGTGGTCGAGCGCGGCCTCCGGCCAGCCCGGCCGCGCCTGCTCGTAGGTCTCAGCCGTCCGGTCGAACGTGCGCGCGACTGCCGAGTGACCGTTCGTCACCGGCGGACATCGTAAGCCGCTCGTCAGTCCGAACGAGCGTGCGCCATCAGGCGACGCCCGCCAGCCGCGCGAGCTCGTCCATGTCGAGACGCTCCTCGGCGAGGTCGGCAAGAGCGTCGAACACGTGCTCCAGCGACCGAGCCGGGGCCGTGCCGAGCAGGGCACGAACGACCGCGGGGTCCTCGAGGAGGCCATGCACGGTGACCCCGAGCACGCATCCGGCGGCGAAGCCGCGGCCGCCGGGGAGCACCTCGTGCACGGGCCCGTCGGCGACGGTCTCGCCGTGCCGGATCTCATAGCCGCGAGCACGGAGCCCGCCGAGTGCGGCCCACGGATCCGGCAGCCGCTCGAACGCGACCTCGAGGGCTTCGATCCGCTTCTCCCGGGAGAACGTGGTGCGCACCCGCAAGAGGCCGAGCCCGGCAGCATCTCCGTCCACGCCCGCCGGATCGAGGAGCTCGTCTCCGAGCATCTGCAGCCCGCCGCAGATGCCGAGCACGCGCGTTCCGCGCTGGGCGGCGCCTCGAATTGCTTCCGCGAGGCCGCGCTCGCGCAGCCACGCGAGGTCGGCGGAGACGTTCTTCGAGCCCGGCAGGACGACGAGACCGGCCCGGTCGAGATCGGCTGCGCTGCGCGCCCAGACGACCTCCGCGACCGCCTCGAGCGGCTTGAGCTCATCGAGGTTCGAGGCGGTCGGGTAGCGGATCGCCGCCACACGGGGAGCGTTTGCTCGCTCCGACGGCTCCGCGGCGCCGTCCTCGTCTGGAAGCCCGTGCTCGACGAAAGGAAGCAGCCCCGCGTACCGCATGCCCGTCGCGTGCTCCAGGTCGGCCGGCGCCGGAGCGAGCAGGCTCTGGTCGCCGCGGAACTTGTTGAGCACGAATGCGCTCAGGCGTCTGCGGTCGTCCTCGGTCACGAGCGACCAGGTTCCGTGGAGGTGGGCGAACGCGCCGCCGCGGTCGATGTCCGCGACGAGCACCACGGCCGCATCGGCCGCGTGCGCCGAGCGCATGTTGGAGAGGTCGGTCGAGCGCAGGTTCGTCTCGGCCGGGCTGCCCGCGCCCTCCAGGAGCACGAGGTCGTACTCCGCGAGCAGCTCGCGGAGCGCGCTCAGCGCGACCGGCCACAGCGACGACGCGCGCTCGCGCCAGGCGCGACGGCTCAGCTCGTGCTCGACGCGCCCGAGGAGAACGAGCTGGCTGCGATCGTCCGCCTCCGGCTTGACCAGGACCGGGTTCATGCGGACGTCAGGCGCGACGCCGGCCGCGAGCGCCTGCAGGTACTGGGCGACGCCGATCTCGCCGCCGTCGACCACCCGCGCGTTCAACGACATGTTCTGAGCCTTGAACGGCGCCACACGGACGCCGCGCCGGCGGAACGCTCGCGCGAGCGCGGTCGTGACCACGCTCTTCCCCGCGAAGCTGGAGACGCCCTGGATCGAGAGCGCGCTCACTGAACCCGACGCGAAGGCACGACGGCGATTCGTCCGCGGACGTCGACGACCTCGATGGCCGCCGCGTAGTGCTTGCCGATGAGCGCCTCCGTGAGCACCTGCCGCGGCGAGCCGTCGGCGACGACGCGGCCGGCGTCGATCAGCACCATGCGCTCGGCGTACTGTGCCGCAAGCGTGAGGTCGTGCATCGCGGCGACGAGCGTGAGGCCGGACTCGGCGCGGAGCAGGTCGAGGAGCTCGAGCGCCTGCTGCTGGTGCCCGATGTCGAGCGAGGCCGTCGGCTCGTCGAGGAGGACGATGCGCGCTTCCTGCGCGAGCGCGCGGGCGACGACGACCCGTTGCTTCTCGCCGCCCGAGAGCGTCCCGAGGCGCCGCTCCTCGTAGCCGAGGAGGTCGAGGCGGGCGAGTGCCTGCGCAGCCGCCTCGCGGTCGCGCCTTCCCTCCTTCGCGAGCGGCCCGAGATGCGGCGTCCTCCCCATGAGCACGTACTCGCCGACCGTCATCCACGGCGGCGTCGAGGGCTCCTGCGGGACGATCGCGAGGAGCCGCGAGATCTCGCTGCGCCGAAGCTCGCCCGCCTGCCGCCGGTCGAGGGCGATCGAGCCGGTGTATGGGACGAGGCCCGCGACCGCGCGCAGGAGCGTGGTCTTCCCGGCGCCGTTCGGCCCGATGAGCCCGACCCACTCGCCCTCGCCGACGTCGAGGTCGACCTCGTCGACGACGGCCCGCCCGCCGAGTCGTACCGAGACGCCGTTGAGCTCGATCATGGCCCCGTCCTCGTCGAGCGGAGGACGAGCGCGAAGAACGGCGCGCCGAAGAACGCGGTGACCACGCCGAGCGGGATCTCCGCGGGCGAGAGCGCCGTGCGCGCGATCACGTCCGCGAGCACGAGGAACCCGGCGCCGCAAATCACGGACAGCGGGAGGAGCGCGCGGTAGCCGACGCCGAAGAGCATCCGGATCGCGTGCGGGACGATGATCCCGACGAACCCGATGAGCCCGCTCACGGCGACGACGGCCGCCGTCCCGAGCGTGGCCGCGACCACGAGCGTCAGGCGGACGCGCTGGACGCGGATCCCGAGGCTTGCCGCCTCGTCGTCTCCGAGGTTGAGGATGTCGACGACGCGCCGCAGCAGGAGGATGGCGACCACGGCGACCGCGACGTACGGGAGGACGAGCACGACGTCGGACCAACCCGTGCTCGGGATGTTCCCCAGGATCCACGTATAGACCTGGTCGAGCGTCTCCGAGTTCCGCTGCTGGACGAACGTCTGCCACGCCGTGAAGAACGCGGCCACGGTGACGCCCGCGAGCACGAGGGTCGCTGCGTCGCGCTCGCGCCGGGCGGAGCGCCCGACGGCGTACGTGAGGAAGACGGCCACGATGCCGCCGACGAACGCGGCGACGGGGAGCGCGCGCTGTCCGTGCAGCCCTTCCGGCAAGTACGCGATCGCGACGGTCGCGCCGAGCCCGGCCCCGGCCGCGACCCCGAGGAGGTACGGGTCGGCGAGCGGGTTCCGGAAGACGCCCTGGTACGTCGCGCCCGCGAGGGCGAGCATCCCGCCGACGATCGCGCCGAGCACGACGCGGGGCGCGCGGATCTCCCAGAGGATCGCCTCCTCGGTCGCGGAAAGCTGGGTCTCCGCCCCGGGCACGCGCAGCTTCGCGGCCGCCGACTCGAAGACCTGTCCGGGGCTGAGGTCGACCGGCCCGACGAGCAGGCCGACGACGAGCGAGACGAGGAGGAACGCCACCGCCGCGCAGGCCCAGAGCGGGGTCAGGCCCCGAGCCCGGACCTCCGCGGCCTGCGCGGCGGTGGTGGCGCTCATCGAGCTACGGGCGCATCCCCGCGAGCGCCCGGGACAGCGCGCGGAAGAAGTTCACGAGCCTCGGCCCCCAGCGGGACGCCATCGAGTCGTCGAGCTTGACGATCGAGCCCGTCTCCACCGCGCTGATCCCGCTCCAGCCGGGGCGCGCGGCGACCGTGGACGGCTTCTGTCCGCAGCAGACGATGTCCGCGAGCACGATCACGTCCGGGTCCGCAGCGACGACGTACTCGGCGGAGAGCTGCGGGTAGCCGGTGCCGAAGGAGTCCTCGGCCTCGTCCGCGATGTTCTCGAGCCCGAGCAGCGCGTACGCCTTCCCGATGAAGGTCTTCGACGAGGCCGAGTAGAGGTCCGGCGAGAGCTCGTGGTACACGGAAAGCCCTCTGGCGCGGACCTTCGACGCCTTCACGATCCGGTCGATCCTCGTCTTCATGTACGTGACGAGCTGCGTCGCCTTCACCCGGTTCCCGGTGACGAGCCCGAGCTGGCGGATCTGCGTGTACGCCTCCTTCAGCGTCTTCGCCCCGTCGTGGTGGACGACCTTGATGTTCAGGCGGCGAAGCGCGGACTTGAGGCCGTTCGTGTCGTAGGAGATGACGACGAGGTCCGGCCGGTACGAGGCGATCGCCTCGACGTTCGGCGTGAAGCCGGAGAGCGTCGTCCTGGGTGCGTTCTTCGGGTAGTCGGACTGGTCGTCGACGGCGATGACCTGACGGCCGGCGCCGACGGCGAAGAGCGTCTCGGTCGCCGTGGGCGAGAGCGAGACGATCCGGCGTGGCTTCTTGGTAACGGTGACCTTGCCGGTCGGCGTCACGATCGTGACCGGGAACGGCTTCGGCTTGGGCTTGGCGGCCTGGCCGGAGGCGCCGGCGACGCCGAGCGCGAGTACCAAGACGGCCGTGACGACGGCGAGAAGCGTGGAACGAAGCACCTGAATCCTCCTTCCGCGAGGGGTTCGGCTATGGAGGAGCGCGACAGGTCTTCTGACTCGGGGCTCCCTCCCTCGCCGCCTTCCCGGCTTGCGCCAGTGGCTTCGTGGCGGGGGAGCATCTCCCCTCACAGCGGCGGGACCGTCCCGGATTCGCACCGGGTTCCCTCACCGTGCTCCTTGGTGGGGCCGAGCCTATCATCGGACGGTGTCCGGGCCCTTCGTTCGCCTCTGGCTGCCCGTCCTCGTCTGGGCGGGGCTCATCTTCGCGCTGTCGTCCGTCCCGGATCTCGGAACGGGGCTCGGCGGCTGGGATCTCGTGCTGCGGAAGATCGCGCACGCGGCCGAGTACGCGGTGCTCGGGGCGCTGCTCCTGCGAGCGCTCGGCCGTCCCGGTCTCGCGTTCGCGCTCGGCTCGCTGTACGCCGTCTCGGACGAGATCCACCAGACCTTCGTCCCCGGCCGGGCCGGCTCGCCGCTCGACGTCGCCCTCGACGCGGCAGGCGTCGCCTTCGGGGTCGCGGCTTGGCGGCTGGCCGAACGTCGCCTTGTAACTGATCGTTACAAGGGGTCGGGGTGACCGGACGCGCGGTTGCGGTCGACCTCGACGGCGCGCTGGGGGACACGCGGGCGCTTTGGGACGACTGGCTGCGCTCGGCGGAAGGCGTGCTCGGCGTGGCCGCCGGCGAGCTTCCCGAGGAGCGTGGGGCCGCCGCGGTCGAGCTCGACCACCGGGGCGCGGGCAACTGGCGCGTGCTGCTCGAGCGCTACTGCGAGGACCGGGCCCCCGTCTACCTCCGCCGTGACGCCGACGCGAGCTCTGCGCTGAGGTCGTTGGCCGCTGCCGGCTGCGAGATCGGCGTCTTCACGGATGCCCCCGAGCCGCTGGCCCGCGTCGCGCTCGCTCAACTCGGAGCGGCGCAGCGGGTGGCCGCGGTCGAGACGGGATCGGGAGCGCTCGAGCGGCTCCTGGCTCGGTCGGGCGCGGACACCGTCGTCGTACGGACGCGCGACGAGCTCGTCGCCTATGCCTCGACGCCCGCCTCGTAGATCCGGCGGACGATCTCCTCGATCTCCGTCTCCTCGATGGCGAGGTCGACGAGTGGGGCGCGCGCGGCGACAGCCGCGGTCAGCTCCGCCGCGGTCACCTCGTCGCCGCGGAACGACAGCCACTGGCGTGGGCCCTCGACCTTCGTGACGAGCGCGCCCGGCACGACCAGCGGAGGCGCGGGCTCCTCGAGATCGACGACGAGCGTCCGCTCGCGCCCGTGCCGGCGCTTGAGCTCCTCGATCGCGCCGTCCCAGATGACTCGCCCGTGGTCGATCACGACGAGCCGGGAGCAGAGGCGCTCGATGTCCCCGAGGTCGTGCGTCGTGAGCACGACGGTGACGCCGCGCTCGCGGTTGAGCTCGACGAGGAAGTCGCGGACGCGCTGTTTCGCGACGACGTCCAGTCCAATCGTCGGCTCGTCGAGGAAGACGACCTCGGGATCGTGCAGCAGCGCCGCCGAGAGGTCGCCGCGGACGCGCTGGCCGAGCGAGAGCTGGCGCACGGGCGTCCCGAGGAAGGGCTCGAGCTCGAGCAGCTCGGTGAAGCGCGCGAGATTCTCCTCGTAGCGGCCCCGGGGGATCTTGTAGACATGCCGCAGGAGGTCGAACGAGTCGCGGAGCGGCAGATCCCACCAGAGCTGGACGCGCTGCCCGAAGACGACGCCGATCCTCCGGGTGAGCTCGATCCGCCGGCGCGCGGGGTCGAGGCCGGCGACGCGGACACTCCCCGACGTCGGGACGAGGATGCCGGTCAGCATCTTGATCGTCGTGGACTTGCCGGCGCCGTTCGGGCCGAGATACCCGAGGAGCTCGCCCTCAGCGACCTCGAGCGTGATCCCGTCGACCGCGTCGACAACGCGCCGCTCCCGCCGGAGCCGGCCCTTCCTTGCGCGCACGACGAAGGTCTTCCGGACGTCGTCGAGCTCGATCGCATTCACGAGCCCACACTCCGGTAACGGCGGACGGCGAAGACCCAGATCACGCCGGCAACGCCCGCAGCGGCGACCGCGACGAGCGGCGAGGCGAACTGGAGCGCGCGCGGGAACCCGAGCGGGTCCTCCTTGTCCAGCACGTACAGCGACGGGAAGTAGCAGACGAACGCCATCGGCACGACGAACGCGAGGAAGCGCCGCAGCCAGTCGCCGTAGATCGAGATCGGGTACTGGGTGAGGAAGTTCCCGCCGTATGTGAACGCGTTCGTGAACTCTCCGCCGTCGACCGTCCAGAATGCGATCGTCGCGCCTGCGATCCAGACGGCGGAGAAGATGAGCGCACCGCTGACGAGCATGACGCCGACCATCGCGACGCGACCGGGGTCCCAGTCGATGTCGAGGCCGGTCAGCGCGTACGCGAAGACGACGACGCCCTGGAACGCCCGTCCGAGCCGGCGGAAGGCGAAGTCGGACGCGATCACCTGGAACAGCGAGCCCCGCGGCCGCACGAGCACGAGGTCGAAGGTCCCCTCGCGGATCATCCGCGGGAACAGGTCGAGGTGGCCGATGACCATGTCCACGAACGCGAACGAGATGCACGTGCACGCATACAGGAACGCGACCTCGTGCACGGTCCAGCCGTCGAGCGCGCGGACGTTCCCGAACAGGATGAGGACGGCGGCGAAGTCGAGGAAAGTGATGAGGAAGTTCGCGAGCAGGTCGAGCGCAAAGGACGTGCGGTACTGGAGCTGCGAGCGGAACTGGGCCCCGACGAGCCGGGCGTAGAGGGCGAGCGCGTCAACCACCCTGGATCACCACCCGCCTGATCGCCACGCCGAGGGTCAGGTGGGCGCAGCCGAGGAGGGCCGCGGCCCAGAACGCCTGGAGGAGGAGCGCGGCCGCAACCTCCGCTCCCGTGACCTGCTCGAGGAAGACGTCGACCGGGATCTGCACGATCGCGGCGAACGGGAGCACGCGCGCGATCGCCTCCAGCCAGTCCGGGAAGAACGGCAGCGGCACGATGAAGCCGGAGAAGAGCAGCGCGACCGTGATCGCGATGACCCCGACCCCGCGGTAGTCGAGCAGCCAGAACGCCGCGAGGTTGTAGAGGAAGCGGAACGCGAAGCTGACCACCACCGCGAGCGTCAGGCTCACGCCGAACCAGAGCCACGTCGCCGGGCTCTCCGGCAGGCGCACGTCGAAGATCAGCAGCCCGAGGGCGAAGGGCGGGATCCCGCGGAAGGCGAAGTGGTAGACCGCGCGCCCGAGGTCGAAGAAGAGCCAGTAGCGGAGTGGATCGAGCGGGCGGGTGAGGTCGGTCGCGATGTCTCCGCTCCGGATACGCAGTGCGACCTCGAACCAGCCGAACGCGTAGACCGTCGCGAGCATCGCCTGCGCGAGCCAGACGTACGTGACCGCGTCGGACGGGTCGTAGCCGCCGATGTCGTCGCGCTGGTCGAAGAGCGCGAGCAGGATGTACGCCTGCAGGAAGCCGAAGACGGTGTTCGTCCAGATCCCCGCGAGCGTCGCCGCGGGGTACGCCGCGTAGCGTCCGAAGCCGCGACGGGCGATCTCCCAGTACAGACGCAAGGCGGCGGAAGGCTACCGCGGCTCTAGATGGCCGATCGGTGACTCCAGGCCGATGCGGGGATGGCCGAGACCGAGCTGGAGACGCCGCCCGACCGAGCGCGTATCGGGAATACGGGTGAGGGCGGGCGGCCCCCTCCGGCGAAGCGTCTCGGCCACCATCCGCGCGCCTGGAGTTGCCGATCGGCCATCTAGAATCGCGCCGATGGAGCCCAAGGACGTCGGAGATCGCCAGCTCGATGCGCTGCTCGAGCGGCTCGACCGCATCGCGGGGGAGCTCGAGCGGCTCAACCGGACGGCAGAGCAGCAGGAGGGCTTCGTGCTCGTCGCCGGCGAGCTGCGACAGCTCAACGAGTCGCTGAACGCGCTCGCGTACGCGGCGCTCGGACAGACGCCTCCACGCGTCCGACGCCGCGCGGGCTGACTCCTACGTCACGCGGTAGATCGTGCCGTCGTGGCCGACGGCGTAGAGCTCGCCGGCGGCGTCCTCTCCGAACGACGACAGGCCGTTGACGCGGAACGGCTCCATGGTCACGTTCGTCGCCTTGCCGCCCGAGATCCGGAAGCTCCAGACGATCCCGGTGCAGTAGTCGCCGACGATGTAGCGGCCCTTCGCGGCGGCCCGCCTCGTCCCGCGGTAGACGAAGCCGCCGGTAATGCTGCAGCCCTGGTCGTGGTGGTACTCGAAGACCGGGAAGAAGAGCTTGCCGGGGCCCTGCGGAGTGTCCTCGTAGCGCTGGGAGCCCTCGTAGATGTCCCAGCCGTAGTTCACGAGGCCTCTGGTCGAGCGCGGCGTGAAATGCACCTCCTCGAGGTCGTTCTGGCCGACGTCGGCGATGTAGAGGTCGCCCGTCCGGCGGTCGAACGTGAACCGCCACGGGTTCCGGAGGCCGACGCCGGCGATCTTCCACCCGCCTCCCTTGGAGACGTTCAGCGCGAGCAGCTTCCCGAACTTCGACCGCATGCTCTGCGCGCGATCCTCCGGATCCCCGCCCGAGCCGCCGTCCCCGATGCTCGTGTACAGCCTCTTGTCGGGGCCGAACACGACGTGGCCCCCGTTGTGGTTCGAGTACGGATCGGGCACCGTCAGCAGCACCCTCCGCGACGAGCGCGTCGCCACGCGCCCGTTCGACTTGAAGCGGGCGACGACGTTCCGGCCCGTGTCCGACGTGTACGCGACGTAGAACAGGCGGTTCTTCTTGTAGCTCGGGTGGAACGCGAGCCCGAGAAGGCCCTGCTCGCCCCCGTAGACGACGTCGCTACGGAGGTCGAGGAAGACCGTGCGCCGGCTGCCGCGGACCCGGATGACGCGGCCGCTTTGCTCCACGACGTAGTAGATCGACCGAGCCTCGCCGGGCGCGTACGTCAGCAGCACCGGCGCGTCGAAGCCGCGTGCGAAGACCGCGAGCCGGAAGGCGCTCCCAGCCTCGTTCGCCGCCCCCCCGAGCGGGGTGACGACGACGCCGACCGCGAGGACCGCCAGCACCCAGAGGAAGCGCACGGCCGAACGGTAGCCGAGGGCGTACGCTTCGCGCTCGTGGAGATCTTCATCATCGGCGCCGGCCAGGTCGGGTTCACGGTTGTCGAGGCGCTCCACGAGGAGCACGTCATCACGGTGCTCGACACGGAGGTCTCGCGACTCACGGCGCTGGCCGGACGCTACGACGTCGCAACGTTCGAGGGCGACGGGACGAGCCGCCGCGACCTCGCGGCGGCCGGTGTGAAAAGCGCCGATCTCGTGATCGCCTGTACCTCGCGCGACGAGGTGAACCTCGTGGCGGGCATGTTCGCGCGCCGCGAGGCGAGGAACGCGACCACGGTCATCCGCACCTCGAACGTGGAGTACGTGGAGCTCTGGCGCGAAGGCCAGCTCGACGTGGACTTCGTCGTGAGCTCCGAGGTCGAGACTGCGCACGCGATCAGCCGCATCATCGGCGTCCCGGCAGCACGCCAGACGGACGTCTTCGCGGAAGGACAGGTGCAACTCGTCGAGTTCGACGTCGAGGAGGGCGCGTCGCCCGAGGTCGTCGGGGTGCCGCTGCGCGACGCGCAGTTCCCGCGGGACTCGAAGGTCGCCGCGATCATCCGCGACGACGGGATGCTGCTGCCCGGCGGGAACGACCGCATCGCCCCCGGTGATCGCATCGTCGTCATCGGGTCACCCTCGGCAGCGCAGACGTGGAGCGCGCTCCTCGCCCCGGGCGAGTCGAAAGTGAGAGACGTCGTGATCTTCGGCGCCGGGCGTGTGGGCAGCGCGATCGCGAGGCTCCTGCTCGAACAGCGCATGAACGTGCGCATGATCGAGGCATCACGCGCCCGCGCCTTCCAGGTGGCGGAGTCCATCCCGGAAGCGCGCGTGTACAACGCGACCGGCCTCGATCCCGACTTCCTCGAACGCGAGCGGATCGGGAACGCGCACGCCGCGATCTTCGCGATGCGCGATGACGCGAAGAACCTGTACGCGGCCTCGCTCGCAGCGGTGCACGGGGTCAAGTTCACGATCTCGATCGCGCACGAGGCCGTGTCCGTCGAGGCGTTCGAGCACGCGGGCGTGAGTATCTCGGTGAACCCGCGCGGGGTGACGTCCGAGGAGATCATCCGCTTCGCGCACGACCCGCGCACGAAGCAGGTCGCACTGCTCGAGGGCAACCGCTACGAGGTGATCGACGTCACGCTCCGTGACACGAGCGAGTACATCGGCAAGCGCTTCCAGGACATGCCGATCCGGGGCGCGCTCATCGGCGCTGTCGTGCGTGACGGCTCCGCGATCTTCCCCCATCGCGACGACGTGCTCGAGGCCGGCGATCGGGTGATCGTCTTCACCGAGGCCGCAGACGCCGACCGCGTGGTGAAGGCGCTCTGAGCCACGCTGTCGCCCAGCGCAGAGCGCCGAGGCGCGCGCTCGCCGTCGACGTCCGCGCATCCCTCAACCTCATCGGCGCGCTCGGCAAGTACATCGGGCTCGCGGCGCTCTTCCCGACGGCGGTGGCGATCGGCTACGGGGAGACGTTCTGGCCGTACCTGCTCGCCGGAGCGACGGCCAGCGGGAGCGCCTACATCCTCGAGCGCCTGACGGCGGGATCAGCCGGTCGCGTCGGCGTCCGCGAGGGCTTCCTCGTCGTCTCCGTGACCTGGCTGCTCGCGGCCGCGTTCGCCGGCATGCCGTACCTGTTCATCGGCGGCGATCAGCTCGGCCATCCCATCGACGCCTACTTCGAAGGCATGTCCGGCTTCACCACCACCGGCGCGAGCGTCGTCACCGACTACGGCGAGATCTCGAAGTCGCTGGGCATGTGGCGCCAGTTCACCCAGTGGCTGGGCGGCATGGGGATCATCGTGCTCGCGCTCGCGGTTCTCCCCCGGCTGCGCGTCGGCGGACGGCAGCTCCTCGAGACGGAGATGCCCGGCCCCGAGATCGACCAGCTCTCCGAGCGGATCCGCGAGACGGCGCGGCTGCTGTGGGTGCTCTACGTCGGTCTGACCGCAGTGTTGATCCTGCTCCTCGCCGGTGTCGGCTGGCTGGGCATCGACGACCGGATGACGCTGTACGAAGCAGTCGCGAACGCGTTCGGCGTCATGCCGACGGGCGGCTTCTCGACGCAGCCGGACTCTGCGGCGTCCTTCTCGGCGGCGTCGCAATGGATCATGGCCGCCTTCATGTTCCTCGCGGGAACGAACTACCTGATCATGTACCGCGCGTTCGTCCGCCGGCGGCCCGGGCGCGTGGTGGGCGACGAGGAGCTCCGGCTCTACGTCGCGTTCGTCGCGGTGGCGGCGGCGGTCATTGCCGCGCAGGTCTGGGGCTACGGGATTCTCGAAGGTGAGGACGCGATCCGCGCCGGCTTCTTCCAGGCCGCGTCGATCATCACGACGACCGGCTTGGCCAGCACCGACTTCGCGCTCTGGCCCGCAGTGACGCTCCTCACAATCTTCGCGCTCATGTTCGCGGGCGGCTCGGCGGGGTCGACATCGGGCTCGATCAAGGTCGTGCGCCACCTGCTGATCGGGAAGATCCTCCGCCGGGAGCTCTCGCAGACGGTGAGTCCGGAGGTCGTGCAGCCAATCCGGCTCAACGGCGTCGTCGTCGACGAACGTGCACTGCGCGCGGTCGCTGCCTTCGTCCTGCTCTACGTCGGCGCTTGGGCGGTCGGCGGCGCCGTCATCGCGATCGACTCGGCGATCGTCGACGCGGGCCTGGGGCCGCTCGATTCGCTGACCGCGTCGGCGACCGCGCTCGGCAACGTCGGGCCCGGGCTCGGAGTGACCGGTCCCTTCGGCTCCTTCGCGCCCCTCGGCGACGCTTCCAAGCTGACGATGATCGCGCTCATGTTCCTCGGCCGGCTCGAGATCGTCCCGGTTGTCGTCTTGCTGACGCGGCACTACTGGCGGCTCTAGCGCCCCTACTTCGCGCCGAGCAGCGCCTTGCGCAGGTCGAGCGCCGCGTCGTTCTGCACGATCGCGAGCACCTGGTCGCCCGGGCGGATCACCGTCTTGTCGTCGACGAGCTCCGTGCGGCCGTGGCGGAAGACGGAGATCAGGCGCGATCCCTCGGGCAGCCTGACGCCCCCGGCGCGCAACCCGGCGACGGGCGAGCTCGGCACGATCTGCACCTCGACGATCTCGAGGCCCTCCTCCTGGAGCGCGAGCAGGCGCACGAGACCGTGCTCGGGGAGCTCGTGCTCGACGAGGCCGAGGATGCTCGTCGTCGCACAGATCGTCTGCTTGATCCCGAGCAGGTTGAAGTGCTCCTGGTTGCGCGGGTCGTTCACGCGGGCGATGGCCTTCGGTACCCCGTAGCCCTCCTTGCCGATCTGCGCGATCACGAGGTTGTCCTCGTCGTCGCCGGTGACTGCGAGCAGGAGCTCCGGCGGGCGGGCGATTCCCGCGCGCTCGAGGACGCTGATCTCCGTCGCGTCCCCGCGCATGACGACTGGCCCGAACTCAGCCTCGAGCCGCGCGAAGCGGTCGGGCCGCTGCTCGATCATCGTCACCTCGTGTCCCATCTCGAGCAGCGAGCGCGTGCTGTTCGACCCGACCTTCCCGCCTCCCGCGACGACGACGTACATCAGGAGGCCTCCGTGGGCGTGGGCGCGTGCGCCTGCACGGTCTCGAGCAGCACCGAGATCGCGGTCTGCGTCGGGCAGACCGTGTTCAACCCGCGGTCCGCGTAGAACTTCGCCCGCGCCGGGTCGAGGACTCGGACGACGACGGTGCCGATGCCGTAGCGCTTCTGGACCACCTGCCCGATGACGACGTTCGTGTTGTCGCCGTCGGTCGCGACGACGGCGGCGTCGGCGTCCTCCACGCCCGCCTGCTCGAGTACGGACGTGTCCATGCCGTGGCCGAGGACGAAGCCGCCGCGCCAGTTTGGCCCGAGCCGCATGAGCGCGTCCTCGCTCTCGTCGACCACCGTCACGTCCCAGCCCGCTTCGTGGAGCCCTTTGGCGACTGCAGAGCCGACACGCCCGCATCCGATGACGACTGCCTTCACGGCCGGTCAGACTACTCCTCGAACACACCCTGCGGGAACGCGACCACGAGGACCTCGCACGGCGCGTGCCGGAGGACGAAGTCGACGGTCGGCGAGAAGAAGCGCGACTGCCGCCGCCAGCGCGGCGAGGAGCCGACCACGATGAGGTCGGCCCCGCGCGTCTTCGCCTCCTCGACGATCGCGTGGCCGATGGAGCGGGCTCGGACGACGTCCGTCGCGACCTCGACCCCGTGGTCCTCGCCGAGCGCGAGGGCCTCCTCGAGCGAGGCCTCGACGCGGGCGGCGACCTCTGGCGGAAGCTCGCCCTCGAGCGGAAAACGCCGCGGCACGCGCACGACGGTGATCGCCAGCACCTCCGCCGGATCGTCCTTCGCGAGCGCGACCGCCGTCGCGAGCATCTCCTCGCCGATGTCCCCGAGCTTCATCGGGACGAGGATCCGTTTGTAGTCCGTTCGGCGCGGGAGGGGACGCGGCGGGACTCGCGGGCTCGGCGCGGCGGCCGAGCGAGTCGCATCAGCGGCCCCTCCGGGCGAGCGTCAGGCGCCCGGCGCCGAGCGCGACGAAGAGGCCGCCGACGAGGTAGCCGACAGCACCTCCCCCTTCGAACGCGGTCCGCGCGAGCAACGCCATGCCGAGTAGGACGAACACGACCGAGAAAGCGACGACCGCGATCCGGTACGCCCTCATTGCGTGGCGACCGTGAGCACGCGGCAGGGAGCGTGCTTGAGGATGTAGTCGACGGTCGTCCCGAACACGGCGGCCTGGTGCGCGGTGAGCCGCGTCCGCGGGGAGCCGAGCACGATGATCTCCGTCTGGCGCGCCTCCGCCTCGGCCACGATCGCAGGCCCGGCGGAGCGGGCGCGCTCGAAGCGGCTCCTCACCTCGACGCCGTACGAGTCGCCGATCCTGACCGCCTCGTCCAGTTCGCGATTGGCCTCGCCTTCCAGCTCCGGGTATTCGGCTCCGAGCGGCCGGTCGAGCGGCACCTCGAGCACGCTGAGCGCGACAATCCGCGACCGCTTGGCGGCGAGCCGGCACGCGACGTCGAGCGCCTCGTCCGATGGCGCTCCGCCGACGACCGGCACGAGGATCCGCCGGTACTCGAGCGCGAGCGCGGGTCCGAACGCGGGCGGCGCCTTCACGATCTCGGTCAGCGGCGCGCGCACCCATCGCCTCCGGTAGACGACGTAGCCCGCGAGCCCGAACGCCATCCACCCGAGGCCCGCCCAGCGCGTCGTCGGGTTCTGAACGACGAGCACGAGAAACGAGATTCCCGTCGCGAGCCCGCCGAGGACCGCGAAGAGCGGCAACACCATCCGGCCGACGGTGAGGTTCGGGCGGGCGCGGTACACGATCTCGTCCTCCGGGGCGTCGCGATCGTCCATCCGGAGGCGGAGGAGCGAGGCATGCGCGATCGTGAACGAGAGCGTCGCGCCGAGCGAGTAGAGCGTCCCGACGAAGTTCACGTCCCCCGGCAGGAGCACGAGGCTCGGAGCGACACCGGCGAAGAGCACGAGCGACAGCCACGGGGTCTTGAAGCGCGGATGCAGGCGGCGGAGGGCCTCCGGCAACTGCCGGTAGCTCGCCATCGAGTACGTGATCCGCGACGCGCCGATGACTCCCGCGTTCGTCGCGATGAAGAGGATCGTCGCGGCGAGGACGCCGACGTAGATCTCCGCGACGTCGAGCACGATCCCCTCGAGCCCGAGGTTCGCGACGACTCCGAGGATCGGATCGTTCGCGTACCCGCCTTCCTCCGGCGGCAGGGCGAGCAGCGTCGTCTGCTCGCCGTCGATCTCGGTCACGGGCAGCGCCGAGAGCGCGACGAGCGGAAGCGTGAAGTAGATCGCGAAGACGGCTCCCGCAACGAGCTTGTACGCGTTCGGGACCGTCCGGACCGGGTCGCGGGCCTCCTCTGCGAGGTTGGAGACCGTCTCGACACCCGTGTACGCGAGCATCGCGACCGGGATCGAGATCGCGAGATTCGACCACGTGGGCGCGACTCCCCACTCGACGTTCTCGACGAGCGTCTCCGGGCTGAAGACGAGCGCGAAGCCGATTACGACGAGCAGCAGCTGAGTCGCGAAGTCGACGACGGCGAGCGTGATCGAGAGCTTCGCCGCCTCCTGCACGCCGACGACGTTCAGCGCGACGAGGAAGACGATGATGACGATGCCCACGACGATGTCCCACGGGTTCGTGCGCAGCGGCTCCCAGAAGATCGACAGGTAGTGCGGGACGAAGAACGCCGAGACCGCGACCGTGACGACGTAGACGAGCATCTGTGCCCAGCCCGCGACGAAGCTCGTGAGCTCGTCGAACGCGTGGCGCGAGAAGCTCGCCGAGCCGCCCGCCTCGGGGAAGCGCGCGGTGCCCTCCGCGTAGGTCGCCGCGGTCGCGGCGAAGACGATCCCGGCGACGACGAAGACGAGGGGGGTCAGGCCGAGCGCGTAGAACGCCGTCAGGCCGAGCGCGTAGTAGATCGACGAGCCGACGTTGCCGTAGGCGGTCGCGAAGAGCGCGGGCGCGCCGAGGACGCGCTCGAGCTCGATTTCGCGCCTGCGGTAGCGGCGCCCGGGCACGCGCGGAATCTACAACGACGAGGGGCCGGCGTTCGCCGGCCCCTCGTAGGTCGAGCTGGATCGACGCTACGGCGTCTTCAGCAGCAGAGCCTCGGTGGCCTTGGTCGCGCCACCGCGGTTTCCGCTCCCCCGATCGCCGTTCGTGATGAGCATGAGCCCGAGCTCGGGCGAGTTGCCCGGGAACGGCCCGAAGTCGAGCACGCTCAGAGCGTCCGGGTCGTTCGTGTTGCCCGGCACGTCGTCGGCGATGCCGAGGAACTGCTCGCCGAGCGGCGTCACGGTCAGATCCTCGACGAGATCGCCCGGGCCTCCGTGGAAGAAGTCCTGCGCGACGACCGACAGGTCGACGTTCGTCGTGAGCATGTCCGCCGCGGTCATGCCGATCTGCTCGGCGCAGATCACCAGGACCGTGTTCCCCGTGTTCATCGAGTGCTCTGCGAAGAAGAACGCCGAGGCGTTGCCCGTCTCGAGGTTCAGAGCCCAGGCGAGCTGGCGGCCGTCTCCGAGACCGCTGAACGTGACGTCCCGGTTGAGGACGGCCCAGTCGTCGGTGCCGTCCTGGTCCGTGTCCAGGAAGAACTGGTGGCTGACCGGCAGGAGGTGTTCCTGCCGCTCCCACGAGTTGACGGCGAACACCCAGAGGAAGGATGGCGCCGCGGAGCAGAAGCCCGCGGGAACCGGGAACGTGTTGATGCCCACACCCCGGATGTCGGGCCTCGGCGACTGCCCGCCGAGCGGCCCTTCAGGCTGGTTCGGGCTCTCGGCGATCAGCGCGAAGGCGTCGTTCTGCGCCCGCCCCACACCGGTGTTGTTGAGGCCGATCGTCTGTGAGCCTCCAGTGAGCGTGGTCGTGCTCGGGACGACGTTCGCCGCCTTGCGCGGAAGCACGTGCCAAGCGAGCCGGAACGTGTGCGACCCGTCGTTGAGCACGAGGTAGCCGTCGTACTCGTTGGTCGTGAGCACGTCCGGGTTCGCCCCGTTGCTCCCCGAGTTCATGGAGTTCCCGCGCAGCTTGGTGCCGTCGATGGTCATCGTCACCTCGAACAGCGTGTCCCTGCCACGTCCGGGCTTCACCTCGACGCTCGACGGTGCGCTCACGGAGACCGCGCCGTTTGTGACGTCGTTCCCGAAGCGGAACGTCGGCGTGATGGAGTACGTGCGCCGGCCTTTGTCGTAGTTGCGGATCCGGACCGTCTTCTTCAGCGTGACGGTGTCGTCCGCGACGTCGACGAAGCCGAAGCCGAGAGCGCCGGTCGCCACATCGTTGTCCCACGCGGCCACCGGGGCATCGAGGGCCCGGTTGACGCGGACCTCGCCGCCGCCGATGCGCGTGATCGGCGCCAGCCCGGTGAATGGATCCGTGGCGATATTGGTCTCGGCGTTGTTCATGAGCAGGGCCTTGACCTCGGTCGGCGAGAGGCCGTGGCCGATGGCCGTCCCGCTGGGCGTGCCCGGCCCGGTCGTCTTCGCGCCGCCGAAGCCCTCGAGCAGCAGCGCGGCGGAGCCCGCCACCATCGGCGAGGCGCCGGACGTCCCGCCGAACGGCCCCGTGCCGGTGCCGGTTCCCGCGATCGCGGAGACCGATGCGCCGGGGGCGCCGATCTCGGGCTTGATCGTCTGCTCGCTCTCGTGCCGAGGCCCGCGAGCCGATGAGCCGACCATCTGCCCGACGAGCGGCAGCTGATTGTTCGGATTCAGCGTTCCGACCAGCCCGAGCGCCGACTTGATGGCATTCGACGACGCCTGGCTGATCATGTAGCCGGGGATCGTGATCGGCCGATCGCCACCGTCGGCACCGGAGAACGGTGCCCCCGGCGCGATGAGGCCGATGAGTCCGGCCAACCCGCCTGCTTCGCCGATGGTCTTGATCTTCAGCGTGAAGTTGCAGGCACCACGGTCGACCAGGACGATCTTCCCGGCCAGCGAGCCCGCCGGGAAGGGCGCGCAGCCGTCCAGGTTCCCGCCCGCACCGTTGCCGTACTGGACGGGCGCCGAGATCGTTCCGCTCAGCGGCACCGACCACGGTTGGAAGACCGCCGGGTGGTTCACGCCGTTGTAGGTGAACAGCTGCAGCTTCGCCGACGGCACCTGGGTCTGGGCGACCGAGAGCGCCGTCTCCGCGGCAGCCGGCGTGCCCTGCACATACGGCTTGTCCGAGCCGTTTCCTGCTGCGGCGACGGTGAGGATTCCGAAGCCCGTCGCGTTGTCGACGGCGGCCGATAGGTCGTCGTCGAAGGGCTGCCCGTAGTCCGAGCCCAGCGACATGTTGATGACGTGCACGCGGTCCTTGACCTTGCCGTCGCCGTTGGGGTCGGCGGCGAACTCCATGCCCTGGATCAGCGCGACCCCCGAGCAGGCGGTCGAGACGGCTGAGCAGACCTTGACCGCGTACAGGTCGACCGCCGGGGCGACACCGCCGGTGCCGCCGATGATGTGGGCGACGTGCGACCCATGGCCGCCTGCGCAGTCCGGTACCGGAGGCGCCGGAGCCGGAGGATTGGGGCTCGGCGGGATGACCGCAGGCCCACAGTCGATCGGGTCCGGATCCGGATGCAGTACGGCGGGAGCGGCCGAACCGGGCTTGAGGCCGGGCCAGAACTCGCCGACGAAGTCGAAACCGTCGACGACCTTCGCGGTCGGGAAGAGCCCGTCCCTCGTCGTGTTCCTGGCGTCTGTGACCTGCGTCCCGTACGCAGCCTCGTACGCCGCAGCGGTCCCGGCGCCACCGAAGTTCTCGTGCGTGTAGTCGATGCCGGTGTCCAGGACGGCGACCTTGACCCCGTCTCCGTCGAGCCCTGCGTCCTGCACGGCCTCGGCGCCGATGTACGGCACGGTCTCGGACAGGTCGAGCTCGTAGCTGCCGACACGCGCGACACGGACGACCGCCGGATCGCTGGCAACCTCGGAGAGCTTCGAGCTGTCGACGTCGACGAACACCGCGTTCAGGACGAGCTGCACCCGCGCGAGCACACGGGCATTCGGGTCGATCGCGCGCAGGCGTGTCAGGAACCCGTCCTGCTGGGCCCTGGCGGCCTGCTTGGCCTTGGCCTCGTCCTTGCCCTTCTTGAAGGCCTGGGCGCCGGACTCGGCCGAGAGCCTGATGACGACCCTGCTGGCGGGGCCGGCGAGCCCTGCCTGGAGGTCGCCTGCGACGCCGTCTACCTGTACGGCGTCGTCGAGCTTGAGATCAGCCGCGCTCGCGGGTAGATCTCGCCCTGCGAACCGGTCTTGTGCAGGCCCCGTCTGAGCAGATACGGCGGAGCTAGCACCGAGGACCACGAGCAGGGACGCGATACCGAGGAAGAGCGCGCGCCCACCGCGCAGCACCCGTCCTCTCGGAAGGTGGAATGACATCGAGTTGTCTCCCCTTTCATGGATTCGGACGCTGACGGCCAGCGCCCTTAGCCCCTGAAGGCACCGATGCTACCGCGATGGTCGAGGCTCATGCGCCGGTAGGCGCGGAAAGCCCCTGGTTATCCGTGAATCGAGGCGATGATGGGGATGAGCAGGATGGCGACGATGTTCGCGATCTTGATCATCGGGTTGATCGCCGGCCCTGCGGTGTCCTTGTACGGGTCGCCGACCGTGTCCCCCGTGATCCCGGCCTCGTGGGCGGGGGAGCCCTTGCCGCCGTAGAGGCCGTCCTCGATCGTCTTCTTCGCGTTGTCCCAGGCGCCGCCGCCCGAGGTCATCGCGATCGCGAGGAAGATCCCGGTCACGATCGTCCCGATCAGGAGCCCGCCGAGCATCTCGGGGCTGATGATCGCGACGGCGATCGGGATCGCGATCGGGATCGCCGCCGGGAGCATCATCTCCCGGATCGCCGAGCCGGTGACGATCGTGATCGCGCGCGAGTAGTCGGGCCGCGAGGTGCGCTCCATGATCCCCGGGTCCTCCCGGAACTGGCGGCGCACCTCCTCCACGACCTGGCCTCCCACGCGCCCGACCGCCTGCATCGCGAGCGACGCGAAGAGGAACGGCATGAGCCCGCCGATGAAGAGGCCGGCGATCACCCAAGGGTCCTCGAGCGCGAAGGAGATCTCGAGGCCCTCCTCCGCGAGCCCGCGTCCGTACTCGTCGAAGAGGATGAGCGCGGCGAGGCCGGCGGAGCCGATCGCGTAGCCCTTCGTCACCGCCTTCGTCGTGTTGCCGACGGCGTCGAGCGGGTCGGTGATCCCGCGCACGCCCTCGGGCAGATCCGCCATCTCGGCGATGCCGCCCGCGTTGTCGGTCACCGGGCCGTACGCGTCGAGCGCGACGATGAGGCCGGTCAGCGAGAGCTGCGCCATGACCGCGACTCCGATCCCGTACAACGCTTCGCCGGCCGCGTAGTAGGAGCCGACGACGCCGGCCGCGATCACGACCACCGGCAGCGCGGTCGCCTGCATGCCGACGGCGAGCCCGGCGATGATGTTCGTGGCGTGGCCGGTCTGTGACGCCTTCGCGATGTCCTTCACCGGCTTCCAGCGCGTGCCCGTGTAGTACTCGGTGATCGCGACGAGCAGGAACGTCACCGCGAGGCCGATGAGCGCGGCGCCGTACAGGTTCCAGAACGAGAACTCGTCGCCGTCGTAGGCGAGGGTCACCGGGATGAACCCGGCCGCGGACAGGATCGTCGCGACGAGCACGCTGCGGTAGAGCGCGTTGATGATCGCGTTCGGCCCGCTGCCGACCCGCGTGAAGAACGTGCCGATGATGGACGCGAGGATCGAGATGCCGCCGAGCGCGAACGGATACAGCCAGAGGCTCTCCGTCTCGAATCCGATCCCGAGCAGCATGACAGCGACCGCGGTGACCGCGTAGGTCTCGAAGAGGTCGGCGGCCATGCCCGCGCAGTCGCCGACGTTGTCGCCGACGTTGTCCGCGATCACCGCGGGGTTGCGCGGGTCGTCCTCGGGGATTCCGGCCTCGATCTTGCCGACGAGATCAGCGCCGACGTCCGCGGCCTTCGTGTAGATGCCGCCGCCGAGACGGGCGAAGACGGAGATGAGCGAGCCGCCGAACGCAAGGCCGATGAGGTCGTCGACCGCGGACTCGGGGCTGTTTCCGATCCAGTCGGTGAGCACCCAGTAGTAGCCGGCGACGCCGAGGAGGCCGAGCCCGACGACCAGGAGGCCCGTGACCGAGCCGGCACGAAACGCGACCGTGAACGCGGGCTGGAGCCCTTCGCGCGCCGCCTCGGCCGTGCGCACATTCGAGCGCACTGCGACGTTCATCCCGATGAACCCGGCCGCGCCGGACAAGATCGCGCCGATGAGGAAGCCGATCGCGGTCCCCCACCCGAGCTCCGAGTAGAAGCCGAGCAGGAAGAAGGGGACGATCGCGACGACCGCGATGGTCGTGTACTGCTTGCGCAGGTACGCGGCGGCGCCTTCCTGGATCGCCGCTGCGATCTCCTGCATGCGCTCGTTCCCCGCCGGCCGCTTCAGCAGCCACCACGTCAGGTAGATCCCGTACAGCACCGCCACCGCCGCACAGATGAGAGCGAACGCGACGGCGTGGTCAACGAAGAAGTCCATCGATCCTCCGGTCTTGGCCCATCACAAGGTGAGCGCCGAGTCGCCCCGGCGCGGCGGATTATCTATCACAAGCTCTGGCGGCGCGGAAGCGCCGTCGAACCGCCCTTCACTCCGCCGGCAGGTCCTCCGCCGCGCGCAGCGCGTCCTCGGCCGCCGTGACGGAGCGCTCGCGGAGGCCTTCCGCTCGCGCGATCTCGAGCGCCTGCCGACCGTGGTCGATCGCGTCGTCGCGGCGGCCCGCAAGGCGGCAGGCGAGAGCGAGCGCGACGTGCGCGGAGGCGCGCCAGCCGCGCTCGTCGAGCGTCTCTCTGATCTCGAGGGATGCTCGGAGGTGCACGAGCGCCTCCTCCGGCCGCTCCTCCCGCAGGAGGAGGTCGAATCCCATGTGCCGGTGGATCTCCGAACGCAGCAGCGGGTCCGCTTCCGGGACGGCCTCGACGAGGGCGAGTGCCTCTCGAATGTACGGTGCGCCCGCATCCAGGTCGCGCCTGAGTACCTGGTGCACGAGCCCGAGCTGGAAGAGCGACTCGGCGGTTCCCTCGACGTCGTCGAGCTTTCGGCGCAGGTCGAGCGCGCGTTCGAAGAGCTCCTGCTCGGGCTCCGGATCGATCCCCGCCCGCTCCTCGGGCGGGAGGTCGATCGCACGGAAGTGGAGCGTCATTCCTCGCACCGAGACGACGTCCGCCTCGGCCTTCGCGTCGCCCGACGTGCGGGCCGCGTCGAGTGCGTCGGCGAGGATCGCGTCGACGGCGTCGTAGTCGCCCGTGCGCAGGTACGCCTCCCCGAGCGCGGCACGGGCGTCGGCGACCAGCGAGCCGGCGTCAGCCTTCGTCGGCGGCTCCCTCTGCGATGGCTTTCGCGTAGGCGAGCTGGAGGTTCGCGCGCGCCTGCTCGAGGTCGCGGACGAGCGCCTCCTCGACACCGTTCTCGCGCAGCACCGGCTCGAGCGCGCGGAGTGACTCGATCGCGAGCCGCGCCTGCGGCAGGTCGCGCGCCTCCTCGGACACGCGGTGGAACCCGATCGAGACCGAGGTCGCGAGCGCCTGCACGAGGACGTCCCCGACGCCGATCTTGTCGAGCGCGGCGCGCAGCTCCTCTTCGCTGGGAAGCTCCTCAGCCACCGATCCGCTCCGTCGCCGTCGCCTTCACCTGCTCGGCGTAGATCTCCTCGAGCGACGCCCCCTCCTCGTGGCGCTCGATCTGGCGCTCGGCCGCGTTTCGGTCCGGGATCGCGAGGTACGGCGCCGCGCCGATCTCCTCGGCGACGGGGAGCACCCACTCGATCAGCTCCTCGAGCCGCTGACGAGCCGGGATCGGCTGGCCGCGCTCGAAGTCGAGAAGCTTGCCCGGGAGCCCCCAGCGAATCGCGCGCCAGAAGTTCTCCTCGATCAGCCGACCCGGGAGCGGTTCGACCGGCGCGCCCTCGTCGTGCGCCCGCGCGACCCGCGCGACGAGCGACGTGGCGAAGGCGGCGAGCGCCTGCGCCTCGGCCAGCTCGGGCTGCCCGTCGCAGACCCGGATCTCGACCGTGGGGAAGGACATGTGCGGGCGGACGCTCCACCACAGCTGCGTGTTCTCGGTGATCGAGCCCGTGTCCCAGAGAAACTGCACGAACGCCGCGTACTCGTCCCACGACGCGAACGTGTCGGGCACGCCGCAGCGCGGGAAGAAGCGCGTGAAGATCTGCGTGCGCGCCGTGTGCAGCCCCGTGTTCACGCCCTCGACGAACGGCGAGCTGGCGGAGAGGGCGAGCAGCTCGGGGAGGAAGTTCCGCATGGCGTTGACCACCGCGATCGCGCGGTCGGCCCCGCGGATCGCCACGTGGACGTGGAGCCCGAAGGTGTTGTTCCGCCACACGACGTAGCGCAGCAGGTCGTCGTTCACCCGGTAGTGCGGCGTGTCGATGATCCGCTGCTTCTTCCAGTCGGCCCACGGGTGCGTGCCCGTCGCGCCGAGCAGCAGGCCGAGCGGCTCGACGAGCTCCCGGAGCTGGGCGCGGCGCTCGGCGAGCGCCCCCGGGATGTCCGCGAACGACTCCTGTCGCCCGGTGCGGATCTCGACCTCGGACGCGATCAGCTCCCCGACGAGGTGCTCCTGGAGCGGCGTCCCCTGCGCCGCCGCCTGGACGTCCTCGAAGCGGTTCGTGAGATCGAGCGTCTCGGGATCGAGGAGCGCGAACTCCTCCTCGACCGCGACCGTGAAGTCCGTGGCGGTCTCGAAGCGCTCGCGCGCGCGCGCGATCAGCTCCTCCGGGGTCAGCTTGTGGTCGGCGGACATCGGCGCGTCATTGTAGGGGCGGCATATCCGCCGCCCTACGCGAGCAGGCGCTCGGCGACGCCTGCCCAGCTCCAGCGCTGCACCGCCGCGCGCCTGGCAGCCGCCGAGATCTCGGCGCGCTCCGCGGGGTCGAGGGCGAGCAGCGAGCGGAGCTTCACGCGCAGGTCGGCTGCGTCCCCGGTGGCGAAGGCGGCGAGGTGCCGGAGCTCAGCTGGGTACTCGGCCTCGAGGCCGTCCGCGATCTCCGCCAGGCCCGAGTGGCGGGCGACGAGCGGAGGGCAGCCGGCCGCGGCGGCCTCGGCGGCGACCATCCCGAAGGCCTCGGGGAAGATCGACGGGACGACGCAGGCGTCCGCGAGCGCGAGCAGATGGACGAGGTGGCGGTGCTCGAGCGGCCCGGTGAAGAGCGTGCGGGTCGAGTCGGCGATCCGTTCGAGCTCCTCGCGGTAGTCGCCGAAGCCGACGATCACGGCGCGCGCGTCGACCCCGTCGAGCGCCTCGAGCAGGACGTGGACGCCCTTGTTGTAGAGCAGCTTTCCGAAGTAGACGACGGTCGGCGTGTCGCCGGCGAGGAAGGTTGTGAGTCGCTCGTCGTTCCCTTCGTCCGGGAGCCGCTCGTTGGCGTTCGCCGGGTTCGGCGGGTCTCTGCGGCTCTCCGCGACGAGCCCGGCGAGCGCCTCTTCGCGGGGCTGAGGCCGCCATGCGTCGATGTCGACTCCCGGCGGCACCTCGTGCACGCGGTCGACGTGGCCGCAGACCTCCTCGAGCACCTCCCGGACGTGGGCGGAGCCGACGAACACCGCGTCCGCCCCGGAGAGCACGTCTTTCCCCCACGCCTCGAGCTGCGGTCGGTCGCGCATCGAGTACTCGAGCTCGGAGCCGTGCGCCTTCACCGAGTAGCGCGCGCCCGTGGCCGCGCCGACCGCCCCGCCGAGGAGCACGTGGTTGCAGAAGACGAGGTCGGCCGGGAGACGCTCGCGAAGGGCGCGCGCGTTCGCCTCGACCCAGCGGTCGAGCTCCTCGCGCGAGCAGTCCTGGAGGAGCTTGACCTCGTAGCCCTCGTAGTGGTCGAAGACGAAGGTGGGAAGCAGCCCGCCCACGTCCGGCTTGACGACCTCGGCCCCTCCGAGGTCGTGCAGCTCGGGATGCGACTCCTGGCTGAGCACGGTCACGTCGTGCCCCGCGCGCGACCACTCGCGCGCGAGCTGGCGCGTGTACACGTTCGACCCCGTCCCGCCGAGCAGGTACCCGTGCCAGAGGAGGATGCGCATGCCTGCATCCTGCTCGTACGCGGCGACCTACGGGGTCGGATGTTCGCCGGCGCGGCCCGCGTTCCCCGCGCGCTCCCCACCCTGGGTGGGGTGTTCGGCCACCCTCCACCCGCCTCCGAGCGTATCGCCGAAGTGCGAACGCGTGGTGCTCGGATGGGTGCCGAGTTCGCGCCGATCGCTCCACAGGCCACCATAGGCGTGCCCGCCGAGGGCGGCAGGCGCGGCCTCAGGTCAGGTGGAAGTACAGCGCGTACAGGACGTCGACCGCGGGATTCGACGTGTGGACGTTGACGTCGGCAGGGACGTCGAGCAGCGCCTCGGAGTAGTTGAAGATGATCTTCAGGCCCGCGCCGACGAGCGCGTCGGCGGCGTCTTGCGCCGTCTCCGCAGGCACGGCGATGACCCCGACGATGATGTTGCGGTCGCGGCAGATCTCACGGGCGTCCGCGATCGAATCGACGGTGAGCTCGCCGACGCGCTGGCCCACCTTCCCCGGGTCCTTGTCGAAGATCGCCGCGATCGTGATGCCGTGCTCGTCGAAGATCGGGGAGCTCGCGATCGCGCTCCCGAGCCGGCCGGCTCCGGCGAGCGCGACGTTGTGCTGCCCCTGCGTCCGCAGAATCTGGCGGATCTCGTCGAGCAGCGCATCGGTGCGGTAGCCCACTCCCCGCTTCCCGAACCTGCCGAACATCGAGAGGTCGCGCCGGATCTGAGTCGCGTTGATGTTCGTGTACTCGGCGATCTCCTGCGAGGAGATGCGCTCCTTCCCCATCTTGCGCGCCTGGGTCAGCACCTGCAGGTACCGGCTCAGGCGGGCGGCGACTCCGACGGTCAGACGCTCGGCCACGCGCTCCCTTTCCCCGACTTTGTGACGAACAGTCACAATTCTTATCAGCGTTCCCTCGCGCCTCGCCGAGAGAACCGTCAGCTCGAGAGACGCGCGCGCAGGGCATCCGGGTCGACGAAGTACGTGAACGCGCGCTCCCCGTCGAGCTCCACCACGGGGAGGTGCTCCCGGTAGCGCGCCTCGAGCTCGGGATCCCCTCCGATGTCGACGAGCTCGACCTCGAAGTCGAGGTCGCGCCGCACCTCCTCGACCACCTCGATCGCCCGCTCGCAGAGCCGGCAGTCGAGCGCGTGGAAGACGGTGACGCGCGTCGCTACGGGTAGAGGCCCCGCGTCGTCGTCGCCTCGGCCACGCGCTCCACTGCGAGCCCGTACGACGCCATGCGCAGGCTCGTGTCGTAGCGGTCGCGGGTCAGCCACGCCTCCTCGAACGCCCGCGCGACGATGTCGTGCAGCTTCGCGTTGACCTCGTCCTCGCGCCAGAAGTACTCCTGGAGCCCCTGCACCCACTCGAAGTAGGAGACGACGACGCCGCCCGCGTTCGCGAGCACGTCCGGCAGGATGAGCACGCCGCGGTCCTCGAGGATCGCGTCCGCCGTCGGCGTGACTGGACCGTTCGCCCCTTCGCAGATCACGCGCGCCTTGATCCGGTCGGCGTTCTCCTCGGTGACCACCTGCTCGAGCGCGCAGGGAGCGAGGATGTCGCACTCGAGCTCGAGCAGCTCCTCGTTCGTGACCGCCTCGGCGTTCGCGAGCCCGGCGAGCGTCCCGCGCTCCTGCTTGTGCGCGAGCGCGGACGGCACGTCGATGCCGTCGGGGTTGTGGACGCCGCCCTGCGAGTCGGAGACGGCGACGACCTTCGCGCCCGCCTCGTGCAGCAGCCGCGCGAGGTGCGCGCCGACGTTCCCGAAGCCCTGGATCGCGACCGAGTACTCGGAGATGCGAACGCCCTGTTTCACGGACAGCGCCTGGATGCAGTAGAGCGCCCCGCGCGCGGTCGCCTCCACGCGCCCGAGCGACCCGCCGATCGAGAGGGGCTTGCCGGTGACGACTCCGAGCACCGAGTGGCCCTTGTTCATCGAGTACGTGTCGAAGATCCACGCCATGACGCGGCCGTCCGTCCCGACGTCGGGCGCGGGGATGTCCCGCTCGGGCCCGATGTCGTTGATGATCTCGGTCGTGAAGCGCCGCGTCAGGTGCTCGAGCTCCTTCGCCGACAGGCGCTTCGGATCGCAGACGACGCCGCCCTTCGCGCCGCCGAACGGCAGCCCCATCAGCGCGCACTTCCAGGTCATCCACATTGCGAGGGACTTGACCTCGTCGCGCGTGACCGCGGGGTGGTAGCGGATGCCGCCCTTGGACGGGCCGCGCGCGATGTTGTGCGTCACGCGGTACCCGATGAACACCTCGATCGACCCGTCGTCCATCTGCACCGGGATCGAGACCTCGACCGCCTTCTTGCACTGCGAGAGGACGCGGATCAGGTTCGGGTCGAGCGCGAAGACCTCTCCGACCCTCCGAAGCTGTGACTTCGCGATCTCGAACGGATTCTCCCGGAGGTGAGTGGGCGCCTCAGCTGTGCTCATCGAGATGTGCCTCCTGGTCGCCGGACGCGCGGAGTATATGCCTGTCGCGCGGGCGCCTCAGCGCACGACATACTCGACGCGCTCGACCTGCCGCGGCAGCCCTTTTCCGAGGAACGCGACCACATGGACGACGTAGGTACCGCGCGCAAGGGGGTCTCCCTCCGGGTCGCGACCGGTGAGGCCGAACGTGTAGCGGCCGGGCAGCAGCTCGTGGCGGCGCGCGAGCACGCCGAGCAGCTCCCCGCCCCGCCACAGCCGCACTTCGAGCTCGTCGACGGGCCGCACGGCCAGCCCGGGCGTGGTCGTCACCGCTCCCGCCACGAAGTTGAGAACGGCGGGAGTCACGTCCGAGACGCGCCCGTCCGGCACGTCGAGCGACACGTCGGAGAGGACGTCCACCGCGGGGTCGGGCACGGCGACCGCCCACGGGACGCGGACGTCCCTCGAGTCGTCGACGAGCAGGACGACCTCACCGGTCGCGACTCCCGCTCGCTCGGAGAGATCGCTGATGTCGGCGCGCAGAACGATGGTGCGGGCCCGTCCCGGCCGGACGGCGAGCCTCGGCGGGTCGATCGAGACCGTGACCCCTTTCGGCGCGAGCGCGGACGTCTGGAGCGAGACCCGGAGCCGGCGCGAGGAGACGTTCTTGATGCGGATCGTGCGCTCGAGCTCGAGCGAGCGTCGGACCGGGACTCCGAACGAGACGCTCGCCGGCTCGGCGACGACCTCCTGCTGGAGCGCCGCGCGGAGGTCGAGGAGACCGGCGCCGGAGGTGGTCGCATCGACGAGGTCGCGTCGCTGGGCCGAGCCCATGAGCAGCGCCGCGAGCTCGGTGGCGCCGGCGCGCGGCCGGCCCTCGGCGAGCACGGCCGCCGCACCCGCGACTGCCGCTGCGGAGACACTCGTTCCGCTGACCGTCCCGTACCGCTCTTCGCCCCCCTCCCCGCGCCCGGCCTCGGACGTCGGCACGGCCACGCCCGCGGCCACGAGGTCGGGCTTGAGCCCGCCGCCGAAGGCGAGACCTCGCGACGAGAAGGCCGCGACCGAGTTTCCGGCCGCGTTCTCGACGACGTCGACCGCGCCCACGGCCACGGTGACCGGGACGCCCGCGGTGAGCATCGTCCGCATCTCCTTCGCGAGCGCGGCCGGGAGCCCGACGACCGGCACTCCCTCCGGCACGTCCAGGCTGAACGCGCCGGCCGGGAGCTGGCCGTCGACGAGCACCGCCAGCGCTCCGGCGCTCGTCGCCTCCTCCACGGTCTCGTCCGACAGCGAGCCGCGCGGGAGCAGCGGGGCACGCCCGGCGACCGTGCTCAGGCCGTCCAGGCCGAAGAGCCCTGCAGTGCCCTGCGCCGCGTCCCCTCTCGTGATCGGGACGACGCCAGAGGTCACCGTCTCGGCCGGCGCCCCTCCCAGTGGCAGCCGGCCCTCGAACAGGACGCGGAGACCCGCGCGCACGTGCACGCGAACCGTCGGCGCATCCGGCCGACCGTCCGCCGCGGCGACGGTCAGGGCGGCGGGCGCGCCTCCGGGCCCGGCGATCGAGCCGAAGCTGGGCCCCGCGTTCCCGTCGTTCCCGGCAGGGACGACCACGAGGACGTCGAGCGTCGTCGCACCGGCGACTGCCCGCGCAAGCGGCCCCTCCGGGAACGACGCGTACGGCTCGACGACGCCGACGAGCGCGACGCGGGCGGCATCGAGCGTGTCGCCGTCCCCGTTCGGGTCGACCGCAGCCTCCAGCCCGGCGATGACCTGGTCGGTCCGCGAGTAGACCCGGAAGCCGCCTTCGGCATCCGGCTGCCAGCCGGCGATGCGAATCGGCAGGATCGTCGCCCCCGGGGCGACGCCATGGAGCCCGTCCGGTCCCTCGGAACCGGTGACGATGCCCGCCAGCTCGGTGGCATGACGCTCGGGGCGTCCGGGGATCGTCGGATGCGGCTGCGCGACGGCCCCGCTTCCGGGGTTCAGGAGATCGATGCCCTCGAGGACGCTCTCCTGGATGTAGGGGTGGGACGGGTCGACGCCCGTGTCGAGCAGTGCGACGGTGATGCCGGTCCCGTCGATCCCGGCGACGTCGAGGCTCGTCAACGTGGACGGCGTGAGGCCGGCCGTCCCGCCGGTCTGCGCCGGATACGCGACGCGCACCGGATACACGGCGCGAACCTCGCGGTCGCCCTCGATCAGCGCGAGCGAGGTCGGATCGAGTCGCGTGGAGAACCCGTTGACGACGCGGACGTAGCGGAACTCGGCGCCGACCCGTGCCCCGGCGGCGGTAATCCTGGCCAGGAACTGCTCCTGCTGGCCGACGGCTGCGCTCGTCCACGTGCGCATCTCCGCCTCGGTCGCATGGCCGCCGGCGCCGAGCACGCGCGCGGCCAGCGACGGATGCTTCAGCAGGACGACGTAGCGCTGCGCGGTCGAGACGGCGCCGCGGACGCCGAGCACGCCCCGCCAGCCCGCCTCGTCGATCGAGGCCTGGGGAGACTCCTGCGCGCGGGCGCCCGTCGCCCCGAGCAGGACGCCGGCGACGACGACCGCGATCCAGAGCGAGCGGCTACGAGAGAGATGCGTACGCATCGAGCGCGAGGTAGTCAGGGTACGGGACGGCGTCGGCGAACCTGGCGGCGGACGCGATCATCGCCGCGTTGTCGCCGCAGAGCTCCAGCGGGGCGAAGCGCGCTTCGGGGAGCGCCTCGCGGAGCGACGAGTTCGCGGCGACGCCGCCGACGACCGCGATCCGCTCGAGCCCCGTCTTCGCCGACGCCTCGCGCGCGCGGCCGGCGAGCGCGCGCACGATCGCGCTCTGGTACGAGGCGGCGAGGTCTGCCCGGCGCCGCTCCGTCTCCTCCTCGCCGAGCTCGCGAACCGTGTACAGCAACGCGGTCTTGAGCCCGGAGAACGAGAAGTCGAGGCCCGGCACGCGTGCGACCGGGAACGAGAAGGCCTCGGCGTCCCCCTCGCGCGCGAGCCGGTCGACCTCGGCGCCGCCGGGGTAGCCGAGACCGAGCAGCCGCGCTCCCTTGTCGAACGCTTCGCCCGCCGCGTCGTCGAGCGTCGTTCCCAGCCGCTCGCTGCGGCCGTGCTCGTGAACCGCGAGCAGGAGCGTGTGCCCCCCGCTCGCGAGCAGGCAGAGGAACGGAGGCTGAAGCGGATCAGGCTCGACGTAGAGCGAGGCGACGTGGCCTTGGAGGTGGTCGACCGGGACGAGCGGCCGCCTGCCGGCCCACGCGATCGCCTTGGCCGCCGACAGGCCGACGAGGAGCGCGCCGACGAGACCCGGGCCCTGCGTCACCGCGACCTGCTCGACGTCGTCGAGCGCCACGTCCGCCTGCTCGAGCGCGTCTCGCACGACCGGGGTCACGAGCTCGAGGTGACGCCGGGACGCGATCTCGGGAACGACGCCTCCGTACCGCTCGTGGAGCCGCGCCTGCGACGACACGACCGAGCTGAGGACGCGCCCGTCGTCGGCGAGCGCCGCGGCAGTCTCGTCGCAAGACGTCTCGATGGCGAGGATCACGAGGCCTGCTCCGAGGCCGCCGACTCGGCCTTGACCGCGTCGCGCCACATGATCAGCGCGTCCTCGCGGTTGTCCGTGTAGTAGCCCCGCCGGAGGCCGCGCGGCTCGAAGCCGAGGCGCTCGTACAGCCGGATCGCGGCGTGGTTCGAGACGCGCACCTCGAGCGTGTAGCCGCGGCGCTGGTCGTCGGCGGTCACCTCGAAGAGCCGTTCGAGCAGCTGGGTGGCGATGCCTTGCTGCCGGAACTCGGGCGCGACGGCGACGTTCATCACGTGCCACGCGTCGACGTACCGGGACGCGAACGCGTACGCGACGAGTTCTCCGGTCTCGACATAGGCGCCGAGCGCGAGTGCGCTCGGCTTCCGGAGCTCGGCTGCGAACATCGACCGCGACCACGGCGTCGGGTAGGACGCGCGCTCGATCGACTCGACCGTGTCCAGGTCGCGGGCGTCGAGTCGGCGCAGCTCGACGTTCACGCGCTCCTCACCTTCGCGTCCGGAGCGCGCACGTAGATCGGCTCGACGGCCTCCGCGGAGCCGAAGTCGCGGGCAAGCGACGCGTGCAGGCTCGCGCGGGGTACGTGCAGCTCGTCGCCGTCCGGCGGAACGACCGCTCCCTTCCGCTCCACCGTGTGCCGGTAGCGCACTGCGCCCGAGCCGATGCAGAGCGTCCCGGGGTCGAGCTCGAGGTCGTCCGGAGAGATCGCGATCGGGCCGGGGACGAAGACCTCGCGGCGGCGGGCGTCGAGCACGGGGTACGCATCCTCGGCGGCTGCCGCGAGCGCGTCGAGGGTCGAGACGCCCGCAACCGGGAGGTCGAGAGCGAGCGCGAGGCCGCGGGCGGTGGCGAGGCCGATGCGCGTGCTCGTGAAGCTGCCCGGGCCGGTTCCGACGACGAGCGCGGCGAGGTCCCTGGGCGAGGCGCCGGCGGCGGCCAGGAGCGCGTCCACGTCCTCGAGCAGCGCGCGCGGCTCCGACCGGCGTTCGCCGAGCACGCGGCCGTCGTCGACGAGCGCGCTCGTCGCGACATCGGTGGCCGTGTCGAAGGCGAGGACGAGCATCACGCGATCCCTTCTAGCAGCGCGCTTTCGGCTGCGGTCAGCTCGATCGTTCGCCGGTCGCCTCCTGCGTGCCCGAGCCGGACGGCGATCCGCGGCTCCGGCAGGGCGCCGACCCCCGCCTCGGGCCACTCGACGAACACGACCGCATCGTCGAAGTACGGCTCGAGGTCGCCCCACTCGGCCGGCGAGAGGCCGCTGAAGCGGAAGAGATCGAGGTGGGAGACGTCCGCGCGCCCGCTGTAGCGATGCCCGATCGTGAAGGTCGGGCTCGTCACCGGCGCGGTGACTCCGAGCGCGCGGCAGGCGCCGCGGACGAACGTCGTCTTCCCGGTCCCGAGCTCCCCCGAGATCGTCACGACGTCGCCCGGCTCGAGCCGGGGAGCGAGCCGCGCCGCGACCTCCTCGGTCTCCTCCGCCGAGGCCGTGGACACGCTGACGCGCACGTCAGAACAAGCCGAGCTGGACGGGCTCCGGCTCGGGCTCGAGCGCAGCCTGCGGTTCCTCGGGAGCCGCCTCGACCGACGCGCGCTCGAGCAGCGCCGGGATGCGCGCGAAGTCCTCCTCGAGCACCTTCAGCATCGACGGCGTGTACAGCGCGGCCGCAGGGTGGTAGAGCGGGTACAGCGCGACCGTCCTCGACCCGAGCGTCACCTCCTGCTCGTGCCCGTGCACGCGCGTGATGCCGGCCGGCTTGCCGGAGAGGAGCTTCGTCGCGAAGTTCCCGAGCGTCGCGACGAGCTTCGGCTCGATCAGCTCGATCTGGCGGAAGAGATGCGGCTCGCACGCCGCGATCTCCTCCGGCATCGGGTCCCGGTTCCCGGGAGGGCGGCACTTCAATACGTTCGCCACGAAGACATCCGCGCGCGTGAGCCCGATCCCGTCGAGGAGCTTGTCGAGCAGCTTTCCGGCCTGGCCGACGAATGGGACGCCCTGCTGGTCCTCGTGGAAGCCCGGCGCCTCGCCGACGAACATCAAATCCGCGTGCGGGCTGCCCGAGCCGAAGACGACCTGTGTCCGACCCTGGGCGAGCGCGCACTTCGTGCACGACGCCGTCTCTTCCGCGTACTCCCGGAGGGCCGCTGCACGTTCGACGGCATCCATCGGACCGCCAGTTTACGGCCCTGTCCGGATGCGCTGCGAAAGCCCTGCTAGTGGCCGCAACCGCAGGAGCCGCCGCAGCAGCCGCCGCCCGCACCCGTCGGCCCCGCGTAGCTCGGCTGCTTCTGGGCGCCGTGCACCGCGAACGTCGAGAGCTGCTTCAGGACCTTCGCCGCGCCGCACTCGGGACACGTCACGGCCTGGTCGGCGCTCCGCACGAGCTCCTCGAAGTGCGACTCGCACTCCATGCACGCGTACTCGTAGATCGGCACGAGGCCGAGTGTACTGTCGGCGACGTTGGAGCGGTGGACCGTCCCCGTCCTCGAAGGTCGCCTCGTGCGGCTCGAGCCGCTGGCGCTCGAGCACGAGGACGGGCTCTGGGCGGCGTCCCGCGACCCGCGCACCTGGCGCTGGCTCAGCGTCGTGCACCCGCAGACGCGCGAGGACTGGCACACGTTCGTCGCGGACGCGCTGGCCGCTCGCGCTGCGGGCGCCGAGCTTCCCCTCGTAACGATCAGTCACAAGGGGGTCGTCGGCTCGACTCGCTTCCTGGCGCTGCGGCCCGAACACCGTTCGGTGGAGATCGGCTGGACGTGGCTGCACCCCTCGGCCTGGGGCACCGGCGCGAATGTCGAGGCGAAGCTCCTCCAGCTCCGGCACGCGTTCGAGACGTGGGGCTGCCGCCGCGTCGAGCTCAAGACCGATGCGCTGAACGAGCGCTCGCGCGGCGCGCTGCTGGCGCTGGGCGCGACCTTCGAGGGGATCCACCGCAAGCACATGCTCGTCCGCGAGGGCGAGAACCGCGACAGCGCCTGGTACAGCGTCACGGACGACGACTGGCCGCGCGTGCAGCGTCTGCTCGAGAACAGGCTCGCGTGAAGCAAGAGCGCGCAGCGCTGGAGTGACGCGGCCTCGAAGTCGTCAAACAGGCGACTTCACACCCCGAAGAAAGCGACTGCTCGGTTCCCCATGGAAGGGGTCTTAGGGTTCGCGCGACCAGAATCCACGCTAGCGGATTCTGGTCTTGCGCTACGCTCAGCCTGCCCGGTATCCCACGTGGAACTGGAGCATCGAGATGGTCGACAGGATCCAGATCATCGGCGCGCGCGGACGCGTCGGCTCGACGGTGAGCGCACGGCTCGTGGAGCGCGGCATTCCCCTGGTCGAGGACAGCCCGGAGCTCGTGCTCCTGTGCGTCCCCGACCGCGCGATCGCCGAGGTCGCGCCCACGGTCCCGATCGGCCCCTGGGTCGCGCACGTCAGCGGTGCGACGCCGATCGCCGCGCTCGATCCACATGAACGCCGCTTCGGGATGCACCCGCTCCAGAGCTTCTCGAAGGCGCTCGGGCCGGAGCAGCTCGACGGCGCCTGGGCGGCCGTCACGGCCGAGACCGAGGACGCCCGCGCCATCGGCTTCCAGCTCGCCGAGACCCTCGGCCTCACTCCCTTCGAGCTCGACGACTCGAGCCGGGCCGCGTATCACGCCGGCGCCGCAATCGCCTCGAACTACCTCGTCACGCTCCGCCGCGCCGCGGGCTCCCTGCTCGAGGCCGCCGGAGCGCCGCCCGAGGCGCTCGACCCGCTCCTGCGAGGCGTGATCGAGACCAACTTCGAGCTGACCGGGCCGATCGCGCGCGGAGACTGGGAGACCGTCGAGCGCCACCTGGCCGTGATCCGCGCAGAGCGACCGGAGCTCGAGGAGCTCTACCTCGTCCTCGCGGCCGAGACCGCGAAGATCGCGGGACGCGAGCTGCCGATCGGGAGCCTCCGGTGAAGGTCGTGCGCTCGATCTCCGAAGCGCGCGCGGAGTTGCGCGAGCGCACGGGCTTGGTCGGGCTCGTCCCGACGATGGGCGCGCTCCACGCCGGGCACCTTGCCCTGCTCGAGGCCGCCCGCGACGAGTGCGAGACCGTCGTAATGAGCCTGTTCGTCAATCCCGCGCAGTTCTCGGCCCCGGCAGACCTCGGCCGCTACCCGCGCGACGAGGAGCGCGACCTGTCGCTCGCCGAGCGGGCGGGCGTCGACCTCGTGTTCGTGCCTGCCGCGGAGGAGATGTACCCGCCCGGCTTCCAGACCTGGGTGGAGGTCACGGAGCTCGGCTCGCTTCTCGAGGGCCGCTTCCGGACGGGCCACTTTCGGGGAGTCGCGACGATCGTCCTCAAGCTCTTCTCGATCGTCCGCCCCGACCGCGCGTACTTCGGCCAGAAGGACGCCCAGCAGGTCGAGGTGGTTCGGCGCATGATCCGCGACCTCGCCCTCGAGGTCGAGCTCCGCGTCCTCCCCATCGTGCGCGACGCGGACGGCCTCGCGCTCTCGTCGCGCAACGCGCTCCTGAGCCCGGACGAGCGCCGCCGCGCCCTCGCGCTCCCGCGCGCGCTCGCGACCCGCGACGTCCACGCTGCGCGCGCCATCCTCGCGGAGTCGAACGGGCTCGCCGTCGACTACGTCGAGGTCGCGAACTTCGACCCACCCGTTCTCGCCGGCGCGGTCCGCGTCGGCGCCACCCGTCTCATCGACAACGTCGTCCTCGAAGGAGGCTCGGGATGAGCATCCGCCCTCAGCAGCCCGCACCCGCGACCCCAGCACCCGGGAAGCTCCCCATCACCGAGCTCAGAGAGATGAAGCAGCGGGGCCAGCGCGATCGTCATGGTGACCGCCTACGACGCACCCGGCGGCCGCCTCGCCGACCAGGCCGGCGTCGACCTGGCGCTCGTCGGCGACTCGGCCGCGATGACCGTGCTCGGTCACGACTCGACCGTCCCCGCGACCATGGAGGAGATGCTGATCCTCACGCGCGCCGTGACGCGCGGCGCGCGCAGGCCGCTCGTCATCGCGGACATGCCCTTCGGCTCGTTCCAGGTGTCCGACGAGGACGCGACGCGGAACGCGATCCGCTTCGTCAAGGAGGCGGGCGCGGACGCCGTCAAGCTCGAAGGGGCCGGGCCGATGCTCTCGCGCGTCCGCGCGATCGTCGGCGCCGGAATCCCCGTCATGGGCCATCTCGGCCTCACCCCCCAGTCCGCGACGATGCTCGGCGGGTACAAGGCGCAGGGGCGCTCCGCGGAGAAGGCGATCGCGCTGCTCGCGGACGCGCGGGCCCTCGAGGCCGCAGGCTGCTTCGCGCTCGTGCTCGAGGCCGTGCCGGCACCGGTCGCGAAGCGGGTCACCGGCGAGCTCGCGATCCCGACCATCGGCATCGGCGCAGGCGCCGACACCGACGGCCAGGTGCTCGTATGGCACGACCTGCTCGGCCTTTACGACGGCCGCACCGCCCGCTTCGTCAAGCGCTATGCGGAGATCGGCACGACCATCAGGAACGCACTCGAGATCTTCGCGGCCGACGTCCGCGAGCGCCGCTTCCCCGAGGAGCAACACACGTACTCGATGCCGGACGACGAGCTCGCGCTCTTCGAACAGGCCGCAGGACGGGCGCCGGTGCCCTCAAGCAGCGATCGCGAATAGGCCGACCACAGCGGCGAGCAGCGCCGCGGCCGCGGCGACCGCCGCGAGCGAGCGCGGCCAGCTCCACCCGTGGACGACCCGTACGCCGAGGACGAGCAGCCCGAGCGACCACGCGGCGAAGCCGAGCTGGATCGCGAGCAGAGCGCTCTCCCCTGCCCCCTCGTCCGAGCCGCCGGCGCGGAAGGTATCGCCGCCGAAGAGCGCCAGGCGTAGGGGCAGCAGCAAGAGCAGGGACGCGGCAAGCGGCACCGCCGCGAAGGCGACGAGCTGGCGCTCGCGCCGGAACGACCCGAGGCTCCCGAGCAGCCGCGCGCCGAAGAACAGCGAGAACCCGATGACGAAGTACCCAACCGCGCCGTAGATCCCGCCCGCGATGAACGTCCAGATGGCGAACAGGGGACCGTCGTAGTCCGGGTTGTCGAGAAGCACGCTCGCGCGCGGTGACGCGAGCACGGACGCGGCCCCGGCGAGCCAGACGAGCAGCAGGATCGGCTCGGAGCGCGCGACGACGTCGTCCGGGTCCTCCTCCCGCAGCGCGAAGAACACCGGCCGCGGGCTCAGCAGGGTCGCCGGCACGCGCAGCCACCACGCACGGTCCGGCGAGAGCTCGTCGTACGCGCCGGCCGTGTCCCGGAACACGAGAGCTAGCGTAGCCGCCCCGGGGGTCGACCGTCAGCCGCGCGCGTGCGGGCCGGCGAGGGTGATCCGGTCGAGGCCGCGCAGCACCTGGACGTGCTCCTCAATCGGCACGGCGGCCATCCCGCCGAACACCACTCGCGGGACACGGCCGTCGCTTCGGGTGTAGCGGATCGTCTCACCCGGCGCGGCGAAGCCGGCGTCCTCGGCGATTCGCAGCGTGTCGGCGTCGATCACCTCGAGCTTCCCCATCGCGACCGTCGGATCGGGCTGGTTCGGCTGCAGGGCCCGCAAGCGGCCGCCGAGATCGGCGACATCGGTCACGCCCCAGAGCCCGGCGAAGCGTCCCGTGTACGAGGCGAGATCGGCGGCAGCCTCGGCGTCGCCGGCCGCGGGCTCCTTGGCGGCGCCGAGCGCAGCGTCGACGAGCTTGACGATGCCGAGAGCCAGCTCCACCGCGGGGCCGTCTATGGCGTTCGTCAGCACGACCACGGTCAGGCCGTCCACCGGATCGAGGAGGGTGCGGGTGATGTGGCCGGGGAAGCCCCCGCCGTGGCCGATCATCCGGCGCTCGCCGATCGTGCGGATGTCGAACCCGAGCCCGTACCGCAGGTCTGTCCCCTCGACCTCCCACTCGCCGCGCTGCATCCGCCGCTTGCTCGCATCGCTGAGCAGCCGTTCATCGCCGAGCACGTGGCCGGCCGTGTACCGGCACAGGTCCTCGGCCGTCGACCAGAAACCCGTCGCAGAAGCGAGCGCTCGGGTGTCGACCGGGTCGATCGGCAGCCGCCGGTCGTACGCTGCGCGACTCGAGTAGCCGGTGGCGTACTCGTCCGCCCGGGACTCGTCGAGCTCGGGCCCGGTGTCGCGCAGCCCGAGCCGGCCGACGACGTGCTCGGTGACGTAGTCGGTGTATGGCCGGCCGCCGGCCGCCTCGACGACCAGCCCCAGCACGCCGTAGCCGATGTTCGAGTATTTGAACCGCTCGTTGCTCTCGAGCACGTCGGCGCCGGCCAGGCAGGCCGCGAGCAGCGCCTCGCTGTCGGGAAACTCCCGCTCGAGCTGCCAGAAGTTCGCGTCGTCGGTGTCGCGCACGACGCCGCCGCCGTGTGCCAGCAGCTCGGCCAGCGTGCGGTCGGCGATCGGCGATCCGGCCAGCGCCGGAACGTGCTCGTCCACCGTGTCGTCGAGCCGCAGCGAGCCCGCCTCGACGAGCTGCATTACACAGGTGGCCGTGAACGTCTTGGAGTGCGACGCGATCCGGAACAGATGGCGAGTCGTCAGCGACTGACCTGGGTCGGCATCGCCGTTCGTCTCGGGCAGCCGGGCGAACCCGTGCGCGGACGAGAGCAGCAGGTCGCCGGCGACCGCGACCGCGACTTGGACGCCCGGGACGAGCTGCGTGCGCGCGCGGAGCGCGACCCAGGTGTCCGCGTAGAGCGCGGCCTCGCGGACGACCTCGCGCTGCTCGGCGGACAGGGGCTCGGGTCGCGTCTTGGTCGCCATGCATGAACCCTAGTGGCGCCCGCATGCAAGGCTTCCGATCGATGGATGCAGACGCCGCGCTGACCACGATGGCCCGCGAGTCGATGCCGCTCGCCGACACGCTCGGGCTCGAGATGCTCGCGGCCTCGGCCGAGGAGGTGCGCGCGCGGCTCCCGTTCCAGGAGCGGCTGTGCACCGCGGGCGGGATTCTCCACGGCGGCGCGCTCATGTCGCTGGCCGATGCCGCGGGCGCCTACTGCGCGTTCCTGAACCTCCCGGAAGGCTCGACGGGGACGGCGACGATCGAGTCGAAGACGAACTTCTTCCGCGCCGTGCGCGAGGGACACGTGGACGCTCGCTCGCGACCGCTGCACGTCGGCCGGACGACGATCGTCGTCGAGACCGACCTGCACGACGCCGCCGGCAAGCACATCGCACGCGTCACGCAAACGCAGGCAGTGTTGGGCGACTGAGCACCGTAAGCGACGGTTGTCGCTTGACAGAGGTTCGTGTCCGCGAGAGGATCGCTCCGCGACGGAGGCCCCTCGCTTCCGCGCACGTTCTAGTGGGGAGTGCTTTTCACAATTGAGGGGAATTCCAGGGGATTTTTCCTGCCGAGTCGCCTGTTCAGGCGTCTCAGTGCTTCCTGCTGCTCATTCGATGGAGGGAGAGACTCGATGAGTCGATTCACAAGGCGAGGCGTCGCGCTGGCCATGGTCGTCGTCGTATCGACGGTCGTCGCCAGCGTCGCTTTCGCAGGAGCTTCGGGAGCGATCGAGCTCCAGTCGCTCGACGCCGACCCGGTAGCCGACAGCGGCGGCCTACAGGTCGAGACGTCTCCGTTCTGGTTCGTCGAATTCCCGACGGCTCCGCTTGCAGACGGGAGCGCGCCGGCGAACGTCGCCGACGACGCCGCTGCGTTCCGCGCCGAGGCAAGCGCCGAAGGCGCGGCGTACACGGAGCGGATGCGGTTCCAGACGCTCTGGAACGGAATGTCGATCAAGGCGAGCGCAGGGTCGCTGGCCAAGATCGAGAAGTTCGGCTCGGTGAAGGCCGTCTATCCGGTCGGCATTCACAGGATCCCGGAGACGACCCACGTGTCGCCCGACCTCGCGACCGCGATCGTCCAGACCGGAGCCGACATCGCCCAGAACACGCTCGGGCTCACCGGCAAGGGCGTCAAGGTCGCGGTCATGGACTCGGGCCTCGACTACCACCATCCTGACCTCGGAGGCGGCTTCGGCAAGGGCAAGCGCGTCTTCACGGGGTGGGACTTCGTCGGTGAGAACTACGTCGGCGATAACACACCGGTCCCCGACCCCGATCCTGACGACTGCGAGCGCCCCGAGGGAGGCAACGCTGCCGGTCACGGCACGCACGTCTCCGGCATCATCGGCGCGAACGGCGGCGTCAAGGGCGTCGCCCCGGGCGTGCGCTTCGGCGCCTACCGCGTCTTCGGATGCCAGGGCTTCACCACCGACGACATCATGATCGCGGCGATGGAGCGGATCCTGAAGGACAAGATGGACGTCCTGAACATGTCCATCGGCGACGCGTTCAACAACTGGCCCGAGACGCCGACGGCCGCAGCCAGCGACCGCCTCGTCCGCAAGGGCGTTGTCGTGGTCGCGTCGATCGGCAACAGCCAGAACTCGGGCACCCCGGTGACGGCGGGTCTCTTTGCCGCGGGCGCTCCGGGTGTCGGTAAGCACGTGATCGGCACGGCGTCGTTCGAGAACACGCACGTCTCGCTGACGACGATCACCATCACTCCGGCCGGCATCACCGCGGGCTATGCGAACGCCGCGGCGGCGCCGACGGCTCCGACCACGGGCAGCCTGCCCCTGGCGAAGACAGGCACGCCGACGACCGTCGACGACGGCTGCGTGGCGTCGCCTGCGGGCACCTTCACCGGCAAGGCCGTTCTCATCCGGCGTGGTACCTGCGCGTTCCACCTCAAAGCACTGAACGCTCAGAACGCCGGTGCGGCGGCGGTGGTGCTCTACAACAACGCCCCCGGACGTGTTAGCCCGACCGTGGCCGGAACTCCGCCCATCACCATCCCGGTGGTGGCGATCTCCGACACGGAGGGCGTCGCGATCAACAACGCAATCAACGCCGGTGCTCAGACGCTCAACTGGACGGCCACCACTGGGTCATTCGCGAACCCGACCGCGAACCTGCTGTCGTCGTTCACGTCGTGGGGCATCGCGGCCGACCTGAGACTGAAGCCGGACATCGGTGCGCCGGGCGGGCTCATCCGCTCGACGTATCCGATCGAGTACGGGTCCTACACGACGATCAGCGGAACGTCGATGGCCTCGCCGCACGTCGCCGGCGCAGCCGCGCTGCTGCTCGAGTCATGGAACGGCAAGCACGGCGACGACGATGACGGCGACGATGACAACCGCGTGAAGCGCGTTCGCGACATCTTCCAGAACAGCGCCGATCCGAAGATCTGGTCCGGCAACCCCGCTCTCGGCCTCACCGAGGCCGTGACGCGGCAGGGCGCCGGCATGATCGACATCGACGACGCGATCCTCGCGAAGACGCTCGTGACGCCGGGCAAGCTGTCGCTCGGCGAGAGCGCGAACGGAGCGGTCACGAAGACGCTGAAGATCGAGAACAACGGGAAGTCGAACGTGACGTACGCGCTCTCCGCTGTTCCGGCGATCTCGCCGGGGCCGGGGGCTGCACCGACCGTGTATCCGTTCACGTTCGGGTTCTTCCTCGGGCCCGACACCGTGACGTTCAGCGAGTCGAGCGTGGCGGTGAAGCGCCGCCACAGCGAGAGGGTCAGGGTCACCATCTCGCCGAACGCGGACTATCCGGACAAGACCCTCTACGGTGGCTACATCGTTCTCGTTCCGAGCGACGGCAGCCCGGTTCTCCGCGTGCCGTACGCCGGATTCAAGGGCGACTACCAGTCGGTGACGGTCCTGTCGTCGGCGTTCGGGCTTCCGTTCATCAGGGACGCGAACCTCGTGGTCCACGTTGGACCGTGGTCGCTCGTGGACGCGGCTAACACGCCGAACCTCGTCTACCAGCTGACCCACCAGGCACGGCGCCTCGACATCCTGGTCGTGCGGGAGTCCGACGGTGCGGTGCTCGGTCGGGCCGCGGAGCTCGAGCGGCTGGCACGGAGCGGGAACGTCGGCCTCGTCTTCACCTTCCCCTGGGATGGCACGTACCTCCAGGGGACGAGGGGCAACAAGCTCCGCGTTGCCGAAGACGGGGACTACCGGCTCCGCCTCGTGGCCGAGAAGCCGCTGGCGAACAGGCACAACCCGGCGCACTTCGAGACCCAGACGTCGCCGGTCTTCACCATCGACCGCCCATAGGGCGCGTCGAGACCGCTTCATCGAGAGGGCCGGCAGCGCCGGCCCTCTCGCTTTCTCGGTCGTGGACGCGCCTAGCGCTCGACGACGTCGGGAGGCACGCAGTCGAGCTGCGGCCTGCGCGGGAAGGCAAGCTGGATCCCGGAGACCCCCGAGAGGATCGAGACCCGGGTTCCCTTCGATCCCACGGCCTTGACGCTGAACGAGCCGCAACCCTGGAAGGCGGCGCCGAAATTGAAGCCGACGATGCCGGCCCGGCTCGCGAGCTTCGTCTTCGACTGCGACTGCTTGCCGGTCGTGACCAGCATGCGTACGCGCTCGGCCGGCTTGAAGCCGACGCCGCGGACGACCAGCGGCCGCGTGTCCAGCACTCGAAGCTGAGCCCGCTTGCCTGCCGAATCGTTGGGTGCAGCGCTCGCAACGCCGACGACCGCGAGAACGCACAACGTGACAACAGATGTGATCCTCGTCATGTCGCCGAGTATGCCACCCTGGCTACGGCCTCAGGCGCAGTCGTCGGCAGACCGCACAGAACCTTTGCATTGGATTTGCGCCCGCGACTGGGTCAGGCGGCTGCGGCTGCGGGCTCTGCGAGCACGCCGCGGAGGAAGGCGCCGGTCGCGGACTCGTCGACCTCTGCAATCTCCTCGGGCGTCCCGGTGGCGATGACCTCTCCCCCGGCCTCGCCGCCCTCCGGCCCGAGGTCGACGATCCAGTCCGCCTGCTTGATCACGTCGAGGTTGTGCTCGATCACGAGCACGGTGTTGCCGTTGTCCACGAGCCGCTGGAGCACCTCGAGCAGCTTCTCGATGTCCGCGAAGTGGAGCCCGGTCGTCGGCTCGTCGAGGATGTACAGCGTCTTGCCGGTCGCGACCTTCGAGAGCTCCGAGGCGAGCTTCACCCGCTGCGCCTCGCCGCCGGAGAGCGTCGTCGCCGGCTGCCCGAGCTTGATGTAGTCGAGCCCCACATCGTGCAGCGTCTGCAGGCGCCGCCGGATCTTGGGGATCTTCGCGAAGAACTCGAGCGCCTCCTCGACCGACATCTCCAGCACGTCCGCGATCGACTTGCCCTTGAAGCGCACCTCGAGCGTCTCCTTGTTGTACCGCCGTCCGTGGCAGGTCTCGCACGGGACGTAGACGTCGGGCAGGAAGTGCATCTCGATCTTGATCGTCCCGTCGCCCTTGCACGACTCACAGCGCCCCCCGCGCACGTTGAACGAGAACCGCCCCGGCTTGTACCCGCGGATCTTGGCCTCGGGCGTCAGCGAGTACAGCTCGCGCACGTGCGTGAAGAGATCGGTGTACGTCGCCGGGTTCGAGCGGGGAGTCCGCCCGATCGGGCTCTGGTCGATGTCGATGACCTTGTCGAAGCAGTCGATCCCCTCGACCGCCTCGTGGTCGCCCGGCTTCACCCGCATCCGGTTGAGCCGGTTCGCGAGCGCCTTGAACAGCACCTCGTTCACGAGGGTCGACTTCCCCGACCCGGACACGCCCGTGACTGCGACGAAGCGCCCGACCGGGAAGTCGACGTCGATCGACTTCAGGTTGTGCATGGACGCGCCACGCACCGAGAACCAGCCGCGTCCGTTCTCCTCGCGGCGAGCCGGCACCGCGATCCGCCGCTCCCCGCTCAGGAACTGGCCGGTGACCGAGCCTTCGGTCGCGGCGACGCCCTCCGCGGTCCCCTCCGCGACGACCTCGCCCCCGTGCTCGCCCGCGCCCGGGCCCATGTCGACGATCCAGTCGGCCGAGCGCATCATCTGCTCGTCGTGCTCGACCACGAGCACGGTGTTCCCGAGGTCGCGGAGCCGCTCGAGGGTCGCGATCAGCTTCCCGTTGTCGCGCTGGTGGAGCCCGATCGAGGGCTCGTCGAGGATGTAGAGGACGCCCACGAGCTGCGAGCCGATCTGGGTCGCGAGCCGGAGCCGCTGCGCCTCGCCTCCGGAGAGCGTCTTCGCCGCCCGGTCGAGCTGGAGGTAGCCGACGCCGACGTTGTCGAGGAACGTCAGCCGCTCGCGCACCTCCTTCACGATCCGGCGCCCGATCAGCTCCTCGGTCTTCGTCAGCTCCAAGCCGTCGAGAAAGAGCAGCGCCCGCGTCACCGACATCTGCGTGAACCCGTGGATCGACAGGTCGCCGATCGTGACCGCGAGCACCTCCGGCTTGAGCCGCGCGCCGCCGCAGTCGGGGCACGGGCGAAAGCTCATGTACTCCTCGATGCGCTCCCGCTGGTGCGAGGAGTCCGTCTCCTTGTATCGGCGCTGGAGGTTCGTCACGAGCCCCTCGAACGCCATGGTGTACTGGCGCTTCCGGCCCATGCGGTTCCGGTACGTGACGAAGATCTTGTCCCCGCCGGTGCCGTACAGGAACTTGTCCTGCTGCTCGGTCGTGAGCTCGGCCCAGGGGACGTCGAGCGGGATCTCGTAGCGGTCGGCGATCGCCTCGATGACGCTGTCGTAGAAGCTCTGGCTCCCGATCGTCCACGGGACGAGCGCGCCCTCCTCGATCGAGATCGAGCCGTCGGGGACGAGCAGATCCGGGTCGATCTCGAGCTGCGACCCGAGCCCGGTGCAGCGCGGGCACGCGCCGTGCGGCGAGTTGAACGAGAAGATGCGCGGCTCGAGCTCGGGCAGCGACACCCCATGCTCGGGGCACGCGAAGTTCTCCGAGAACGTCAGCTCGTCGCCGTCGACGACGTCGACCACGACGAGCCCTTCGGCGAGCGAGGTCGCGGTCTCGATCGACTGCGTGAGGCGCTGTCGTAGGTCCGACTTCATCACGAGCCGGTCGACGACCACTTCGATCGTGTGCTTGAACTTCTTGTCGAGCTCGATCTCCTCCTCGAGCAGGCGCTGCTCGCCGTCGACCTTCACCCGCGTGAAGCCGTCGCGGCGGAGCTCGTCGAGCACGTCCTTGTACTCGCCCTTCCGGTCGCGGACGACCGGCGCGTTGACGGTGAACCGCGTGCCCTCGTCGAGCCGTAGGACCTGCTCGACGATCTGGTCGAGCGACTGCCCCGCAATCGGCCGCCCGCAGACCGGGCAGTGCGGCCGTCCCACGCGCGCGTACAGGAGCCGCAGGTAGTCGTAGATCTCGGTCACGGTGCCCACCGTCGAGCGCGGGTTCCGCGAGGTCGTCTTCTGGTCGATCGAGATCGCCGGCGAGAGCCCGTCGATCGAGTCCACGTCAGGCTTCTCCATCATCTGCAGGAACTGGCGCGCGTACGCGGAGAGCGACTCCACGTAGCGGCGCTGGCCCTCTGCGTAGATCGTGTCGAACGCGAGCGAGGACTTTCCCGAGCCCGAGAGCCCCGTGACGCACACGAGCGCGTTCCGCGGGATGCGGACGGTGACGTTCTTGAGGTTGTGCTCGCGGCCGCCGTGAACGACCAGGTGGTCAGCGCTCATGCGCGCGCCATTCTACCGAGACGAACAGACGTTCGACCTCCCTGCTCAGCGCGCGAACGCCACGCTCAGCGGACCCTTGATCTCCGTTCCCTCGATGCAGCGTGCGACGTGTCGCGGGTCGGTGGTCAGCTTGCGGCAGTCGGCCTCGCGCACCGCGGCGGTTGTCGTGAAGCGGCCCATGACCGCGCCGATGCCGTGGTAGCACTCGCCACGCGTCTCGGCAGGCGCGGTCTCGCACAGCGTCGCAGCCTCGTCTCCACGCGTGAAGTTCGCGGTCATGTCCCCCGCCGCCGCCGAGATGCAGTCGGCCTCGGCCCCGTACTCGCGAGTCACCGCGCACAGGTCGACGATCTCGGCCGCGTCACGATGGGTCTGTCCCGAGATGTCGCGCCCGAGCGAGCGGAAGCACGTCTTCACGAACCGCTCTTGCACACCGGCGCAGATCTCGGCCGTCCGCTCCCAGTCGAGGCCGATGACGCGAAGGACGCGCGAGGTCATCATCCCGTAGCACGTGATCTTGTCGTCCGCCTCGACGGCGTTGCACGGGTACACGGGATCGTCGTCTCGCAGCCAGCGGGAGGTGAAGCCGTACGAGGACGTGATGTTCTCCATGAAGACGCCGCCCTTGCACGAGGTGCGGTCGACGTACGTCGCGATCCGCTCGCAGGCGTCGAGCGAGAGAGGGAGTCCGTAGCCCGTGGTGATCATGAGCCCGTGGCCGAGGCCGTGGAAGCAGTTGTAGGCGGTCCAGCGCGAGCTCCGAACCTGCGGGTCGTCGCAGAGCGCACGCGCGACGTTCCCGAGCCGGACGGCGTCGCGCGTCTTCACGTTCACGAGCGCGCGCTCGAGGACGCCGTGGTAGTAGCCGGAGAAGCACGACGAGGACCCGTCGGCGAAGGTCCGCGCGACGTTCCCGCGATAGTGCGCGAGAGAGCCGGCCCCGATCGCATGCGCGATGCGGTGACAGCTCGGGACTCCTTGCTCCACGGTCCGCTCGAAGAGGTCGATTGCCGCACGCGGGCCCTGGTGGTAGGCGATGTTGCCGAACGCTTGCTCGACGCACGCGTCGTCGGAGCACTCTCCCAGGGTCGTGCCGTCGGGCGCGAAGCTCCCGGCGACCGGATGCAGCGGGCGGGGCGCCGCCGGTGCGCTTCCTCCGTCCGCGAGAACCACGAACGCGACGGCCACCTCGAGGAGTGCGGCGAGCGCGAGCAGGCCGAGTATCGCCCGTCGTCGAGTCATGGCTGGGGCACGCATCGACCCGGGAGAGTAGCGGCGGCTCTCCACGACCTCGCGCTGGCGACCGTGACGAGCACGGCGACGTTCACGCGTCGTCGAATGGCGCGCCGCAGCGACATGCCGGACTCATATCGGCATGTCCGCGAGCCGACTCGAGCCCGGTCTAGGGGCTGGGCGCCGCGGGTAGGGCGCGAGCACCTGGTCAGGACCGCACGGCTGCCCCGCGCCGGTCGCGCCAAAGAAGGCGCACATGGGCCGTCGCGCGCGCCGTTGTAGGACGCTGTGACGCCGATGCACCTCCTCATCGGCATCGCAGTCACTCTGGTCGCCCTCTCCGGCTGCGGCGACAGCGCCGAGGACACGTGGCCGGGACCGCCCGCGCCGTCGGCGGACGGCTCCGTCGAAGTCGAAGGCCCGAGACGGTGATCGTCCTCCTCGACGGCCTCCCCGACGAGTCGGTGCAGTCCGAGCGCTGGAGGCTCGAGTTCGAGGCCGTCGGAGACGGATTCCGGCTCGCCGCGGCGAACCGTGCGCTTCGCTGCCAGGTCGGTCGCGGGCGCGAGGACTTCTCGCCCGAGCCCTGCCAGTGAGCGACTAGCGGCGCGCGGTGCGCCAGCGGCCGAAGATAAGGCCGCCGACGGTGAGCCCCAGGCCGAACGTGCCGAGGGCGAAGGCGCCAATCGCGATCGACTTCCGCCACAGCGACAACCGCCGCCAGTGGCCGATCGCCTCCTGCTCCTCGGAGGTCAGCGGCTCGCCCCGGCGCTGCTTGCGGACCGCACCACCGGCGCGCAGACCGAGGTAGATGTCGTCGAAGAGCTCAGGCGCCTCGTTCGCCACGTTTCGAGTGTATCTCCTGCTTCGGCGGTGACCGCGCGGCGGATAGACTCGCGCGCGGGTGGAGCCCTCCCTCGTCGAGCTGAAGGAACGCCTGGCCGAGATCAGCGATCTCCAGCGGGCTCGCGCCGTGCTCGGGTGGGACATGCAGGTCTACATGCCCCCCACGGGCGCCGAGGCACGCGGCTCGCAGCTGGCGACGCTGACGGGGCTCGCTCACCAGAAGTGGACCGACGACCGCATCGGCGAACTGGTCGACGAGCTCGAGCCGTATGCGGGGTCGCTCCCGTACGACGCCGACGACGCCTGCCTCGTACGGCTCACGCGCCGGCGCTGGGAGAAGCTGCGGAAGGTCCCGCCCGAGCTCGCCGCGGAGTTCACGAAGACGCAGGCGGACGCGTACCAGAACTGGGTCGGCGCGCGCGAGGAAGGCAACTTCGCAGCCTTCCGCCCGTGGCTCGAGCGCGTCCTCGACGTCCGGCTCCGGATGGCCGAGTGCTTCGCGCCGTACGAGAACGTGTACGACGTCCTGATCGACGACTTCGACGAAGGCCTGCGCACCGAGGACATCCGCGGGGTCTTCGAGGTTCTCCAGCCCGAGCTCACGTCTCTCGTCGCCGAGCACGCCGCCGACGAGCTGGACGAGAGCCTGCGCGGGCCATTCCCGATCGACAGGCAGGACGCGCTCTCGCGCGAGGTCGTGGAGGCGATGGGCGTGACGTGGGACTCGTTCCGGCTCGACCTGACCGTGCACCCGTTCGAGGTCACGTTCGGGCTCGGCGACGTCCGGCTCACGACGCGCTACGACGAGAACGACCTGAACTCCCTGTTCACCGCGATGCACGAGGGCGGCCACGGGCTGTACGAGTTCGGCTCGAGCCAGTCACTCGACCGGACGCCGATGTGCGGCTGCTCGTCGTCGTCGCTCCACGAGTCGCAGAGCCGCCTGTGGGAGAACGTCGTCGGCCGCTCGCTGCCGTTCTGGCGCTGGTTCTACCCGCGGGTGCAAGTCGACGTTCCCGGACCGGCTCGGCGACGTCTCGCTGGAGTCGTTCCACCGGGCTGTGAACCAGCCGCTCCGCTCGTACATCCGCGTCGACGCCGACGAGACGAGCTACGGCCTGCACGTGATCCTCCGCTTCGAGCTCGAGCAGGAGCTCGTGACCGGCCGGCTCGCGGTCGCAGATCTCCCCGAGGCCTGGAACACGCGCTTCCACGAGCTCCTCGGCCTCGAGGTGACGGACGACCGCCAGGGAGTCCTCCAGGACAGCCACTGGTCGACCGGCTACTTCGGGTACTTCCCGACCTACCTGCTCGGGAGCGTCCTCTCGGTGCAGGTCTGGGAGCGCGCGAGGCAGGCGCTCCCCGACGTCGACGAGCAGATCGAGCGCGGCGACTTCTCCGAGCTCCACTCCTGGCTGCGGGAGAACCTGTACGCGCTCGGCAACAAGTTCACGCCGACCGAGACGATCGAGCGCATCGCCGGCGGGCCGATCCAGCCGGAGCCGTACCTCGCATACCTGCGCGGCAAGCTCGGCACCCTCGCGGCGGCGTAAACGCGCGCTCTACGCGGCGCGGCCGAAGCGCTTCTCGGCCCGTGCGCGGGCTCGCGCGGCCTCGACGTCGCGGTCGCGCGGCGCGGCCGCCGTCACGAGCTCGCCGAGCAGCCACCGCGTCGTCGCGGCGACCTCGTCGACGGCACGCTCGAACGCGGCCTCGTTCGCCTTCGACGGCTTCTGCGAGCCCGACACCTTGCGCACGTACTGGAGCGCCGCCGCCTGGACCTCTTCGTCGGTCGCCGGCGGCTCGAAGTTGTGGAGCGTCTTGATGTTCCGGCACATGGCTCCCAGCCTAGCCATGTCTCTTGAGGCCATCTTGCATGCCGTGCATGCAGTTTGCTTGTATCCTGAGGATGGCGATGCCGAAGGCGATCCAGATCCGCGACGTCCCCGAGGACGTGCACGCGATCCTGCGTGCTCGGGCTGCGGCCGCCGGCATGTCGATGTCGGAGTATCTGCGCAGCGAGCTCATAACGCTGGCTTCGCGACCAACACTCGAGGAGGTCATCGCACGCGCCCAGGCACGGCACGGCGGACTCACGAGAGCCGAGATCGTGCGCACGATTCGCGAGCTGCGGGACGCCGGCGAGTGATCGTCGTCGATGCGTCGGCGATCGTCGACCTCATCCTTCCCGCGACACCTGACCCCGTGCTTCGGGACCGGCTGCTCTCGGATGGCAACCTCCATGCACCTCATGTCGTCGACGTCGAGGTCGTCAGCGCATTGCGCCGGTCCGTCAGGCACGGCCGGCTCTCGCCCGAGCGCGCCTCTGATGCACGCGTCGACCTCGCCGCCACTCCGATCGTGCGGTACCCGCATGAACCGCTGCTCGCGCGGGCATGGGACCTCCGAGACACGCTGACGGTGTACGACGGCGTCTACGTCGCGCTCGCCGAGCTACTGGACGCGCCCCTCGTGACCAGCGACGCGCGGCTCGCCGCGGCCACGGGGCACGACGCCGAGATCGAGCTCTTCGCGCCGTAAGGCGGGATGCATCCCCGCCCCTACCCCGCGACGGCCGGAAGACCCGCGAGCGCGAGCGCGACCTCGTCCTCCGAGTACGCGTGGTCCTCGAGCTTGCCCGCGAAGTAGTCCATGTACGCCTGCATGTCGAAGTGGCCGTGGCCGCAGAGGTTGAAGAGGATCGACTCCGAGACGCCCTCCTCGCGGCAGCGGACCGCCTCGTCGATCGTGGCTTTGACGGCATGGTTCGCTTCAGGGGCAGGCACGATGCCCTCGACGCGCGCGAACTCGACTCCGGCCGCGAAGACCTCGGTCTGCGTGTACGCGCGCGCCTCGATGAGGGCCAGTTCTTTGAGATGGCTCACCAAAGGCGCCATGCCGTGATACCGCAGCCCGCCCGCGTGGAACGGCGGCGGGACGAAGGTCGAGCCGAGCGTGTGCATCTTCACGAGCGGGGTCAGGTGCCCGGTGTCGCCGAAGTCGAAGGCATAGAGACCCTTCGTCAAGCTCGGGCACGCCGCGGGCTCGACGGCGATCACGCGGATCGACGCCTCCTCGCGCAGCGCGCGCCCGATGAACGGGAACGCGAGCCCCGAGAAGTTCGACCCGCCGCCGGTGCAGCCGATGACGACGTCCGGGTAGTCCTCCGCCTGCTCGAGCTGCTGCTGCGACTCCTGGCCGATCACGGTCTGGTGCATGAGCACGTGGTTCAGCACGGAGCCGAGCGAGTACTTCGTGTCCTCGCGCGGGCCGGCGGACTCGACAGCCTCCGAGATCGCGATCCCGAGGCTTCCGGTCGAGTCCGGGTGCTCCGCGAGGATCGCGCGGCCGGCGTTCGTCTGCTCCGACGGGCTCGGGATGCACCGCGCACCGAACGTCTCCATGAGCGCGCGCCGGTACGGCTTCTGGTCGTAGCTCACCTTGACCATGAAGACCTCGATTTCGAGGCCGAAGACCTGCCCGGCGAACGCGAGCGCGGAGCCCCACTGGCCCGCACCGGTCTCGGTCGTCAGCCGCGTGACTCCCTCCGCCTTGTTGTAGTACGCCTGCGCGACGGCGGTGTTCGGCTTGTGCGAGCCGGTCGGGGAGACGCCCTCGTACTTGTAGTAGATGCGCGCGGGCGTATCGAGGTGCTGCTCGAGGCGGCGCGCGCGGTACAGCGGCGTCGGCCGCCACTGGCGGTAGACCGAGCGCACCTCCTCGGGGATCGCGACGAAGCGGTCGGTCGAGACCTCCTGGAGGATGATCTGCATCGGGAAGAGCGGCGCGAGGTCGTCCGGACCCACCGGCTGGCCGGTGCCGGGATGCAACACGGGCGGAGGCGGCTCGGGCAGGTCGGCCGCGATGTTGTACCAGGCCTCCGGGAGCCTGCTCTCGTCGAGGACGTACTTCACCTGGTCGCTCATCGCGCTTCCTCCCTCTCGCTCTCGGTGGCGTGAGTCTAGGCCGACCGCGCGCGATAGGCTCGGCGCGGATGGCGACCCTCACGTCCCAGGTGACTCGCGACGACGCGTTCACGCGCCGGCGCGCGCGGATGGAGGAGCTCGTCGCCGAGCTCCGCGAGCGCACCGGGCGCATCGCGCAGGGCGGAGGCGAGAAGGCGGTCGAGCGCCACCGCTCCCGCGGCAAGCTCACCGCCCGCGAGCGGATCGACCGGCTCGTCGACCCAGGCACCGCCTTCCTCGAGCTGAACGCCCTCGCCGCGTACGACCTGTACGGCGGCGACGCTCCCTCCGCCGGGATCGTGACAGGCATCGGCGTCGTCGAGGGACGCCAGGTCGCGATCGTCGCGAACGACGCGACGGTCAAGGGCGGCTCGTACTACCCGCTGACCGTGAAGAAGCACCTGCGCGCGCAGGAGGTCGCCCGCCAGAACCGCCTCCCGTGCATCTACCTCGTCGACTCCGGCGGCGCCTTTCTCCCACTCCAGGCCGAGGTCTTCCCCGACCGCGACCACTTCGGCCGCATCTTCTTCAACCAGGCGCGCCTCTCCGCGCTCGGGATTCCCCAGATCGCCGTGGTCATGGGCTCCTGCACCGCAGGCGGCGCGTACGTGCCGGCCATGTCCGACGAGACCGTGATCGTGCGCGGGACGGGGACGATCTTCATCGGCGGCCCTCCGCTCGTGAAGGCCGCGACCGGGCAGGACGTGACCGCGGAGGAGCTCGGGGGCGCGGACGTCCACACACGACGCTCCGGCGTTGCCGACCACTACGCGACCTCCGACGAGCACGCGCTCGCGATCGCGCGCGAGATCGTCCGCCACCTCGACCCGCCGTCTCCTCCCGACTGGGAGGTTGTCAGCCCCGAGCCGCCAGCGCTCGACCCGGCCGACCTCTACGGCCTCGTCCCCGAGGACTTCCGGCACGAGCAGGACGCCCGCGAGCTCATCGCCCGCATGGTCGACGGCTCGCGCTTCCACGAGTTCAAGGAGCTCTACGGCGAGACGCTCGTCTGCGGGTTCGCGCGCATCGAGGGCCACCCGGTCGGGATCCTCGCGAACCAGGGCGTGCTCTTCGCCGAGTCCTCGCAGAAGGGGGCGCACTTCATCGAGCTCGCCTGCAAGCGCCGGATCCCGCTCGTGTTCCTCCAGAACATCACCGGCTTCATGGTCGGGAAGGAGTACGAGGAGGGCGGCATCGCGCGCGACGGCGCGAAGCTCGTGATGGCGGTCGCGTGCGCGGACGTGCCGAAGTTCACCGTCGTCACCGGCGGCTCGTTCGGCGCCGGGAACTACGCGATGTGCGGCCGCGCGTACGAGCCGCGCCAGCTCTGGATGTGGCCGAACGCGAGGATCTCGGTCATGGGCGGCGAGCAGGCGGCGACCGTGCTGACGATGGTCGGCGACGCGGACCCGGAGCAGATCAAGGCGACCTACGAGGCCGAGGGGAACCCGTATTACTCGACCGCACGCCTCTGGGACGACGGCATCATCGACCCGCTCGACACCCGCCGCGTGCTCGCGCTCGGCCTCGCCGCAGCCGCGAACGCGCCCGTGCCGGAGACGACCTTCGGCGTCTTCCGTATGTAGAGCAAGGCGGCATAGCGAGAGCGAATGCTCGGGGCCGTTTTGGGCAGGTTAGACCTCCGCAGGACTGTTTAGGATCGTGAGCTTCTGTCGAGGGGAATCGTCGGATCGGAAAGGAGTACAGATGCGCCTCGTAAGAGCCTCAAGGTTTCGCCTGCGCTCGTCGTCGCGTCCCTCGCGCTGCTCGTCGAGCCTGACGGGGACGAGCGTCGCAGCCATCGCAGCAGCTCGCGCCCGCGCGACAGCGTCGGGACAAAGCAGCTCAGGACGAACGCGATCACGACCAAGAAGGTCAAGAACGGCACGCTCGTCCAGGCCGACTTCAGGTCCGGCACGCTCCTCACAGGCCCGCGGCTGTCCGCGGCTACCGCGGCCTTCGCGGGCCGGCGGGGCCGGCCGGCGCCGCCGGGCCGCGTGGCCCGAGCGACTCTCCGCCAGTCGCTGAACGGTCCCGCCACGGCGTGGAGCACGACGATTCGCGACGCAGCGGTCGCTGAGTCTCCCGGCCGGGTCGTGGCTCGTCACGGCCACGCTGACCGCTGACAGCAACGACATCGCCGGGTCGACGCAGACCTGTCAGTGCCGGCTGTCGATCGGCTGGAACGGTCGTCGACCAGATGGAGTCAGGCTACGGTGCGCACCTACGATGGCCCGAGCAGAAGATCTCTGCGAGCCAGGCTGGATCCATGGGCGGCAGCACCGCTACCGCAGCCGGGGAGAAGTGGGGCTTCCAGGTGTCCGCTATCAGCAGCGGTGCCGGCGCCGCGACCACTCGCGAACCGGGCGTACACCGCGCCGTAGCCCGGACGTCGCCACGAAGGCCTACTTCGACCGCATCTCGAAGCGGAGAGGGGCGGGGGCCGAGAGCCCTCCGCCCCTCAATCAGTCTCTCCCGGCAAGCTCTCACTGCTGGTTAGGGACTGACGCCCTAGGATCCGAGTCCGTCCACCGAGGGGACACGGAAAGGGGAACCGCATGCGCTCGCACGCGGGGCCAAGTCGTCGCCTGCGCTCATGGTCGCATGCGTCGCGCTCACTCGTCAGCCTCACGGGCACGGGCACGTCGCGGCCGTCGAGCAGGTCGTTCCCCGGAACAGCGTCGGACACGGCGCAGCTCTGATCGACGACGGCAACCTCGTCTCGGAACAGAGTTCTGGCGTCACGAGCTCCATGCCACGAGCCCGAGCGTCGCCATGTGCTGCCTGAGGACCCTGCCGGTCGCAGCGAGGACGATCATGGCCATTCCGAGCAACAGGACTCTCAGCGTCGCGACCAGCGACCGCGTCACGACCGCCGACATGTCGATCACAGCGTCCCCGAGGTATGCCGGATGTGCGCGGAACGACCGCGTCAGGATCATATTCCGGGACCTGAGCACGGGGCAGTCGACGGACTCGTACGTGTACGTCTGGTTCGAGGACTAATCGCGAAGCGACATGGTGGTCCGCATCCTCATCTGGAACCTGCTCGACTCGCAGACGACGATCGACGAGCTCCGGGAGTCGCTCCCGGAGCTCGTCCCGCCAAGTGCCTGGATCTGGAACGAGGCGAGCGAGCGCTTCGGCGCCGTCCTCCACGGTGACGAGCTCCCCGAGGCCGTCGGCTGGGCAACCGACCTGATCGGCACCGACGCCGACGTCTACGAGGAGTTCGACCTGCTCGAAGCCTGAAGGGTCAGTGGCGCGCGAGGGCGAGGCGAGTCTCGCCGCTACCTCGCGGCCACGGTGAGCGACGCGTGCCAGGCGTCGAGCTCGTCGCGCTCCTCTGGCGTGAGCGCGCGGAGCGGCGCGCGGACGTCCTCCCGCACCGGCACGCCCTGCCGCCCGAGGAGCCGCTTGAGCGCCGCCTGCCTGGGAAAGCGCTCGACGGAAGCACGCAGCTTGGCGAGACGCGCAGCGCCTTCGGCCGTCGGCTCGCGCACGACTGCGGCCACCTCCGCCGGGAACGCGGACGCGAGCGCCGAGACGGCACCGACCGCGCCCGCCTCCATCCCCTCGTGGATCAGCGCCTCCGGGCCGACGAAGACGTCGAAGCCCGGGAGCAGGTAACGCGAGAAGCGATCGAAGGGGGAGTCGGACACCTTGAGCCCAGTCATGTTCGGCGCGTCCTCGCGCAGCCGTTCGAGGACCGCCGGCGCGACCGCATACCCGCTCGTCGACTCGAACTCGTACACGTAGAAGGGCAGCGGCGCGCACGCGAGCGCGGCGGCGAGGAAGTGCGCGTGCTGCGCGCGCTCGTCGAGGCGGAAGTACGGCGGGCCGATGACGACGGCCGCGTCCGCGCCGACCTCGGCCGCGTGGGCAGCCAGCCTCACCGTCTCGGCCGTGGACTGCGCGCCGCAGTGGACGGCCACCTGAAGCCGGTTGTCCGCGGCCTGGAGGAAGAGGTCGGCGGCGAGCCGGCGCTCGTCCTCCTCGAGCAGGATCCCCTCGCCCGCGGTGCCGAGGGCGAGGATCCCGTCGAGCCCCGCTGCGACGAGGAAGTCGACGAGCGGGCCGAACGCGTCCTCGTCCAGCGAGCCGCCGCCGATTGTGAGAGGCGTCACCGATGCCGCGAGAGCTCCGCGGAGCGCCATCAGCGAGCCGTCGCGCCTGTCCGGACTCGCTCGAGCGTGGCCGCGATCCTGCGCGCGCGCGTCTCCGGCCGCTTCGCCTCCTTGATCCACTCCACGTACTCGCGCGTGTGCGTGAAGGACATGGCCGCAAAGGCCGCCTTCGCTTCCGGATCGCCCGCGAGTGCGGCGCGGAGGTCGGCCGGAACCTGCATGGTGCGCGGCTTCGTGTCGAGCTCCATCGTCACACGCACGCGATCGCCCGCGTCGACGCCGGTCGCGGCCTTGACGGCCCGGTTGACGCCCACGAATCCGACTCCGCCGTAGACGCCCGGAGTCGTCCGCCAGGTGTGACCACGGATCGTGACGCGCACCGGCGGGCGTGCCCGCCCGAACGCCGCCTTCAGGTCGAACGGGACGCGGAACATCGTCGCCGTCTTCTGGACGCGTTCGAGCTCGACCGTGAAGCGCTTCGCGGGCACCGCCAACACCATAAGGTGTCCGCTCGATGCCCGGCCTCCGGACAGAGCGGGACGGTCACATCCTGCGGGTGACGCTCGCGAAGCCGGAGCGCCGGAACGCCTTCGACGCCGCGCTCATCGCCGAGCTCACGGAGGCCTTCGCGGAGGTCGGCGACGCGCGTGCGGTCGTACTCGACGGCGACGGGCCGAGCTTCTGCGCCGGCGCGGACGTCGAGTGGCAGCGGGCGTCGATCGACCTTTCGTTCGAGGAGAACGTCGAGGACGCGCTGCGGCTGTACCGGATGCTCGAGGCGATCGACGCGTGTCCGGCCCCGGTCGTCTGTTACGTGCACGGCTTCGCGCTCGGCGGCGGCTCCGGTCTGGTCGCGGCCGCCGACGTCGCCGTCGCGCACCCGGACGCGAGGTTCGGGTTCACGGAGGTGCGGCTCGGGATCATCCCGGCGGTCATCTCCCCGTTCGTCCTGCCGAAGATCGGCGCGGCGGCCCGGCGCTACTTCGTCACGGGAGAGCGATTCGACGCGGACGTCGCGCTGCGGATCGGCCTCGTGTCGGAAGTCTCGGAGGATCCGGAGGTCGTGGAGGAGATCGTCGCGTCGATCCTCGCGGGCGGGCCGGAGGCGGTTCGCGCCGGAAAGCGGCTCGCAGTCGAGCGCCCGGGTGCTCCCGAGGTGGCCCAGATCGCCGCCGTGCGCCGCACCAGCGAGGAGGGCCAGGAGGGCCTGCACGCGTTCCTCGAGCGGCGCGCCCCGGCCTGGGCCCAGGTCGACGACGACGAGGGCTAGTCGCGGCGCTCGTCGAGGAACTTCTTCAGCCCGAGGAACGGGAGGACGAAGGCCGCGATTAGCGCTCCGAGCCAGACGATCAGGGTTCCCGCCAGCCAGCCGGCCAGGCCGTCGATCGAGAGACCGTCGGTGAGCAGGACGGTCACGATCAGCGACACGAGCGTCGCGATCAGCGCAACGCTCCCGAGAACGGCCGACGGCGCTCTCCGGAACTGAGCGACGAGGAACGGCTGCATCAGCGCGAAGACGACGGTGAAGACGACGAGCGCAACGATGAAGCCGGTGACGTCGATGCTGAAGTCGTCGAGGAGCAGTGAGGCGACGATGAGACCGACGGCGTTCGCCGCGAGCGCTACGAGCGTGCGGACGACGAGGCGGATCACGCTCGAAACCTAGTGGCTCGACATGAAGACGATCAGCGCGAGTCCGATCGCGATGAGCCCCGTGATCCACCAGCCGGGCGACAGGCCCGCGATGAGGAGGCCGGCTGCGACGAGCCCCGCGATCAACGCCGGAATGTACGGCGCCAGGCGCAGCGAGCGGCCGGAGAGACTGATGCTCATCTTCGCCGCGATGACGCCTGCGAGGCCGAGCGCGACGAGCCCGGTGATCCACCACGCCGGCTCGACTCCCCCGATCCAGAGCCCGAGCGCGATCAGGCCGAGGAGGACCGGCGGGATGAAGCGCGCCATGACGCGCGAGCCTATCGCCTCCGCCCTAGAGTTCCCGCTCGTGGCGATCCGGAAGCTCCTGGTGGCGAACCGCGGCGAGATCGCGCTGCGCGTCTTTCGCACTTGCCGGGAGCAGGGAATCGCGACGGTCGCGGTCGTCGCGCCCAACGACGCAGGCTCGCTCCACGCACGTTCTGCCGACGAGACGGTCGAGATCGCGAGCTACCTCCACTCCGAGGAGCACATCCGCGCGGCGAAGGCGGCCGGCGCGGACGCGATCCATCCCGGATACGGGTTCCTCGCGGAGAACGCGGACTTCGCGGAGGCCGTCGGGGCCGCGGGGCTGACGTGGGTCGGCCCGCCGCCGGGCGCGCTGCGGCTCGGGGGCGACAAGCTCGCGGCGAAGCGCATCGCACGCGAGGCCGGAGTCCCGACCTTGCCCGAAGGGACGCCGCAGGAGATCGGCTTCCCGCTCGTCGTGAAGGCTGCCGCGGGCGGCGGCGGCCGGGGGATGCGGGTCGTGCGCTCGGAGGGCGAGCTCGAGGAGGCGCTCGTGGCGGCGGAGCGGGAAGCCGTGGGCGCGTTCGGCGACGGCAGGCTCTACTGCGAGCGCTTTCTCGAGCGGCCGCGGCACGTCGAGGTGCAGCTCCTCGCGGACGCGCACGGGAACGTCGTCGCCCTCGGCGAGCGGGACTGCTCGGTGCAGCGACGGCATCAGAAGGTGCTCGAGGAGGCTCCCGCCCCGAGGCTCGATCCGGAGCTGCGCGAGGCGCTCTTCGCCGCAGCGGTGGAGTTCGGGAGAGCGATCGGCTACCAGAGCGCGGGCACCGTGGAGTTCGTCCTCGCCGACGGCGACTTCCACTTCCTGGAGCTCAACGGTCGCATCCAGGTCGAGCACCCGGTCACCGAGGCCGTAGCGGGCCTCGACCTGATCGCGGAGCAGCTGCGAGTCGCGGACGGACAGGCGCTTGTAACTGATCGTTACAAGGCGAACGGGCACGCAGTCGAGGCGCGTCTCTACGCCGAGGATCCGCGCAGCTTCCTCCCGCAGACCGGCCGGCTGGAGCGTTTGCGGCTGCCGGGCGGGGTGCGGGTGGACGCGGGTGTCGAGGAAGGGGACGAGGTCGGCCTCGCCTACGACCCGATGATCGCGAAGCTCGTCGCGCACGGCCGCGACCGGGCGGAGGCGCTGGATCTCCTCGCGGCCGCGCTCGAGGAGACCGAGGTCGCGGGCGTGACGACGAACCTCCCGTTCCTGCGCTGGCTCGTGTCGCATCCGGTCGTGCGGGCGGGAGAGGCGACGACCGCGTTCCTCACGGAGCAGCCACCGCTCTCGGCGCTCCCGCTCCGCCTCGCGAACGGACCCTGGCGGACGCCGTGGCGCCTCAACCTCGCCGCGCCGGCGCCGACTCCGCCGCCCGATGTCGACGCGGCAACGCAAGAGGGCGGCCAGCTCGCGGGAGGGACAGCCACGGTGACGGCCCCGATGCCGGGGACCGTGCTCTCAGTGGAGGTGCAGCCAGGCGACGAGGTGCAGGCGCGGCGCCCGCTCGTCGTGCTCGAGGCGATGAAGATGGAGATCCCGGTGCACTCGCCGTTCGCGGGCACCGTGAGCGCCGTGCACGTCGAGGCCGGCGACCGGGTCGCCGGCGGCGCGCCGCTCGTCGAGATCGAGAGCTAGGAGAGCGCGTACTCGACGGCTTCGTCGAGAGTCCAGCCGCGCCCGGCTGCTCGGCCCTCCTCGAACTCGGCCGAGCGTAAGGCGAGAACGCGCGCTTCACAGTCCGCACGGTGGCGTATCCACCCGCCGTTCGGCGCACCGACCAGCTCGTCCTCGACCGCGCCCCAGAGCCGCCCTGCGCGCTCGTGCTCGCCTCGCTGCGCAGCGGCGACCGCCAGCAGTCCGAGGCCGAAGACGCGGCTGCCCAGATCGCGTATCTCGGCGGCGATCGTCAGACACTCGCGCGCAAGCCGCTCGCCCTCCTCCGTTCGGCCGGCGGAGAGCTCGAGCGAGGCAAGCTCGGCGAGCATTCCGGCCTCCCACCAGACGATGCCGAGCTCGCGGACGATGGACGCGCTCTGCTGGAACAGCTCGAACGCGCCCTCCCCGTCTCCGCGGTCGCGGGCGATGGCTCCGAGCGCGGCGACCGCCTCTGCCTGGCCGAACCGGTTGCCGACCTTCACGTGCAGCTCCAACGCCTCCTCCGCGAGCTCGGTCGCACGCTCGAGATCGCCTCGGCGCATCGCGTCGAGCGCGAGGCGGTGCAGCATGCGCGCGCGACCGACTTCGTCTCCGAGCTCCTCGAAGACGGCGAGACCCGCCTCGTAGTGCTTCCGCGCCTCCGCCTGCTCCCCGGCGATGTCGCACGCGCCGCCGATGCCGCGGAGCGCGCGGCCGCGAACCTGCGAGGGGCGCTCGTCCGCCTTCTCGAACAGCGCCCCGAACCAGCGCATTCCCTCCCTCGGGTCGTTCGCGACCCAGAAGTTCTCGAGCGCGGTCGCCATGCGAAGCCCGAGCGTGCTCTCGCCCGTGGCGACGGCCCAGGCGAGCGCCGCCCGAAAGTTGTCCTGCTCCGCGAAGGCGAGGTCGAACCGCGCCCCCCTGTGGTAGGTCTCGACCGCCAGGTTGGTGGAGTCGGCGAAGTGGAGGAAGAACTCGGCATGGCGCCGGAGGATCGTCGTCGCGTTCGTCCGAGTCCTCGAACCGCTCGACGGCGAACTGGCGGACGGTCTCGAGCACGAGGAACCTGTCGCTGCTCCAGCGCCGGCGGACGAGGCTCTTGTCGACGAGCGACTGGAGCACGTCGAGCCCCTCGCCGCACACCGCCTCGGCTGCGTCGAGCGTGAAGCCGCCCGAGAAGACCGCCAGGTTCGCAAACAGGCGTTGCTCCGCTTCGTCGAGGAGCGCGTGGCTCCACTCGATCGTCGCCCGCAGCGTCCGCTGGCGGTCGGGTGCGTCGCGTGCGCCGCCGGTGAGCAAGGGCAGGGCGCGATCGAGCCGGGCGAGGAGCTCGTCCGGCGCGAGCATGCCGACGCGCGCCGCCGCAAGCTCCAGGGCCAGCGGGAGCCTGTCGAGACGGCGGCAGATCTCGGCGACGGCGCCGTCCGGCTCGAAGCTCGCCTCGACCGCTCGGGCCCGCTCGATGAACAGCGCGGCTGCGTCGGTCTCGTCGAGAGGGTCGACGGCGTACCGGTGCTCGCCGTGGACCCGCAGCGGCTCGCGGCTCGTGATGAGGACACGAATGTGCGGCGCCGCTTCGAGAAGTGCGGTGACGCGCGGCGCCCCGGCGACGATCTGCTCGAAGTTGTCCAGCAGCAGGAGCGCACGCCGCGGACGGAAGTGCTCCTCGAGCGCCCCGTCGGCGGTCACCGCGCCCGCGATCGCGGCGTCGATCCGCTTGGGGTCGGTGACAGGGGATAGCGGGACCCACCAGACGCCATGCTCGAACTCCTCCACGGCGTCCGCCGCGGCCTGGAGCGCAAGTCGTGTCTTCCCGGTGCCGCCGGGCCCGACGAGGGTCACGAGGCGATGCTCGCGCAGCTGGAGCGCGAGCTCTTCGAGCTCGCGCTCTCGGCCGATGAGAGGCGTCGAGGTCACCGGTAGATTCGCCTGATGCAGCGTCTTGAGCGGAGGAAACTCACCTCCACCGAGCTGGAAGAGACGCTGCGGGGCAGTGAGGTCCTTGAGGCGGTGCTCGCCGAGATCCCTGAGCTCGAACGAGGAATCGAGCAGGTCGCCAGTCGTCTGTGAGAGCAGCACCTGGCCCCCGTGGCCCGCGCTCATGACCCGTGCGCCTCGGTGGACGTCGATCCCGACGTAGCCCTCGTCGGTGACGATGGGCTCGCCCGTGTGCAGGCCCATCCGCACGCGCACCCTCCCGCCGGCGAGCGCTCGCTGACCCTCCGCGGCCGCCGAGGCTGCATCGGACGCACGTGCGAACGCGACGAACAGTGCGTCGCCCTGCGTGTCGACTTCGACGCCGCCGTAACGCGAGAACGCCTTCCGGAGCGCCCGCCGATGTTCCGCGAGCACGACCGCGTACCCGTCACCCAGCTCGTGCAGAAGCCGGGTCGACCCTTCGATGTCCGTGAAGAGGAAGGTGACCGTGCCGGTCGGCAGCTGCCGCACGGGCACAGGATCGCGCGTCAGTCGTGCTCTGCCAAGTGCTCCGCTGCGGTCGGAGGCGGACCCTGCGGCGGCGGCCCGGACATCATCTGCGTGAGCGCGACCCGGTAGCGCCACCAGACGAGCCCGCCCGCAATTGCGGCGCCGACGAGACCGATGAGGAACTCCTCGGAGTCGACCTCGGGCTTCACCGTCATCACGTAGATGACGAAGAAGAGGAGGACGAGGTCGAGCCGCGTGAACATGACGAAGCGCACCGTCCGCGGCCCCGCCTCGGGCGAGCCTTCCTCGACGAGCTTCCCGACCCTGGCGGACTCCGGCCCGAGATACAGAGCCCCCGCGAGGAACGTCGTCGCGTACAGCAGGAGCCCCATCACGATCCAGTCGTCGCTCCAGCGGAAGACCTCCTCGTCGACGACGAGCAGCACGCCGGTGAGGAAGGCGATCAACGACGCGGGGATGAACACCCGGTTCGCGATCCAGTGGATGTCCTCACCGAGCTTGGCCAGCCGCTCCCGGTCGCCCAGCATCGCAGCACGCATGCCGAAGAACTGCATCATCAGCCCGCCGCCGACCCAGATCACGGCCATCGCGACGTGCAGGAACAGAAGAACCTCGTACCGGCTCACGATGACTTACTGGTCGCCCGAGATCCTGTTCAGGACCGAGCCGACGACGAAGTTCACGAGCCAGACGACGATCGTCGCGCCGACGTACGTCCAGAAGCCGTCGATCGAGAAGTCCGGGGCGATCCACTCGGCGAGCGCGAGCATCAGGACGTTGATCGCGAAGTACGCGAGCCCGAACGTCAGGATGATCAGCGGCAGCGTCAGGATCGCGAGGATCGGCTTGATGATCAGGTTGCCGATCGTCAGGACGGCCGCCCCGAGGAGCAGCGGCCACCAGCGGCCGATGAACACGCTGTCGAACAGCCAGTCGACGACGATCAACGCGAGGACGTTGAGCCCGTAGACAATCGCTAGGCGCACCCAGATCACGGGCGCGAGCCTACAGCTTCGAGCGGTCCCGACCCACCGCCTAGAAGAGCTTCTGAAGCTTCATCGCCGCGCCCATGTCGCCCTTGATCTTGAGCTTGCCGGTCATGTACGCGGTCGTCGCGTTTTGCTCGCCGGCGATGATCTTTTCGAAGTTCTCCTGGCTGGCCGAGAACGTGCAGTCCGCATCTCCGGCACCTTCCGTCACCTCGATCGTGCCGTCCGCAATGGCGACGGTCCACGCGCCGACGCCCTCGATGTCGAAGACGTAGGTGTTGTTCATGCCCTCGATCCGGTCCGGGCTCACCCGCCCGGGCAGTCCCTCGAAGAACTCCTGCACGCTAGGCATCGGCTCGACTCTCCCTCGCTCGGTTGCGGACGGGCCGGAGCCTACCGCGCGGATAGCATCCCCGCCGCGTGGACTTCGACCTCACGCCCGAGCAGGAGTTGATTCGCGACACCGTGCGCTCCTTCGCGCGGGAGAAGGTGGCTCCCGTGGCCGCGGAGCTCGACCGCGACGGTCGCTTTCCCTACGAGCTCGTCGACGAGCTGGCCGAGCTCGGCCTCATGGGCCTGCCGATCCCGGAGGAGCACGGCGGCGCGGGCGGCGACACCGTCTCCTACGCGATCGCGATCGAGGAGCTGACGCGGATCGACTCGTCCGTCGCGATCACGGTCGCGGCTCACACCTCGCTCGGGACGATGCCGATCCTCCTGTACGGGACGGAGGAGCAGAAGGCGCAGTGGCTTCCCGACCTCGCGGCCGGGCGGCGGCTCGCGGCGTTCGGGCTCACCGAGCCCGGCGCGGGCTCGGACGCGGGGAACACGCGGACGACGGCGGAGCTCCGCGACGGCTCGTGGGTGATCAACGGCTCGAAGCTCTTCATCACCAACGCCGGAACCGACATCACCTGGGGCGTCACGATCACCGCGCGCACCGGCGAGGACGAGATCTCGAACATCGTTGTCGAGAACGGGACGCCCGGGTACACGATCTCGGCGCCGATGAAGAAGCTCGGCTGGCGCGCGTCGGACACGCGCGAGCTCTCGTTCGAGGACTGTGCGGTTCCGGAAGGGAACCTCCTCGGGCCGCGCGGGGAGGGGTTCCACCAGTTCCTCGAGATCCTCGACGGCGGGCGGATCTCGGTCGCCGCGATGGGGGTCGGGCTCGCACAGGGTGCCTACGACCTCGCGTACGCGTACGCACAGGAACGCGAGCAGTTCGGGAAGCCGATCTCGCGCTTCCAGGCCGTGCAGTTCCGGCTCGCGGACATGGCGACGGAGATCGAGGCCGGGCGGGGGTTGGTGTACCGCGCCGCATGGCTCAAGGATCAGGGCCGCGACTTCGCGCGCGAGGCGGCGATGGCGAAGCTGTACACGGGCGAGCTCTCCGCGCGTGTCGCCGGCGCCGCGCTCCAGATCCACGGCGGCTTCGGCTACATGGAGGAGGCCGCGATCTCCCGGCTGTACCGCGACCAGAAGATCCTCGAGATCGGGGAAGGCACCAATGAGGTGCAGCGCATGGTCATCGCTCGCCATCTCGGTCTGTAGCGCGCTCGCGCTCGCGGGACGGGCGGGCGCGCACATCGACGCGACTCCCGCGTTCATCCCGGCCGGAGGGACCGAGACGATCTCGCTCGTCGCGCACAACGACCGTGATCTCGAGATGGATGCGTTCGCCGTCAGCGTGTCGCCGGGGCTGCGAATCGAGAGCGTCGGCGACGTCGAGGGCTGGAGCGGCTCGATCGACGGGAGCACCGCGATGTGGACTGGCGGACGCCTCGCGGGCGGTGAGGCCGAGACGTTCAGCCTCGACCTCGAGGCGGTCGCCGAGCCGGGCCCGGTCTCCCTGGAGGTCGGGCAGCAGTACCCGGACGACCGCATCGCCAGCTGGCCCGTCACGCTGACCGTGGTGCCGGCCGACGAGGCGTCGACCGGCGTCTGGCTCTACGTCGTCGTCGCGGTCGGGCTCGTGCTCGCGGCCGCAGGCGTCCTGCTCGCCTGGCGGCGCCGCGGCGCCGCGGTCAGAAGATGAGGGCGAAGACCGCGTAGAAGACGAGGAAGATCCCGATCAGGATTCCCACGATGAGCCAGCCGACGGCTCCATCCTGGCGCTTGAGCATGTCCATTCGCACGCCTGGGCTTTCCTGTGCGGTCGCTTCTCGAAACCCCGGCCCAATGCTTCAAGAGAAATAGCGGGACTCGCTGCTACGGTCGCGAGTCGTGATCTTCACGCAGTTCGTCGACGACGCGCTCGGGTGCGCGTCGTACCTCGTGGGGGACGAGGGATCGGGGACCGCCGTCCTCGTCGACCCCGCGTACGCGATCGAGCAGTACCTCGAAGAGGCGGAGAAGCGAGGCGTGCGGCTCGTCCGCGTCGTCGAGACGCACACGCACGCCGACCACGTCTCCGGTCACGGACGGCTCGCGCTCGAGCACGGCCTGCCGGTGTCGATCCATCCCGCAGCCGAGGCCGAGTTCGCGCACGACGCGATGGAGGACGGCGCCGAGATCGAGGTCGGGAGCGTCGTCCTCCGCTGCATCCACACGCCGGGGCACCGGCCGGAGCACTGCTGTCTCGCCGTGATCGACCGCTCGCGCGGCGACGAGCCCTGGCTCGTCCTCACCGGCGACTCGCTCTTCGTCGGCGACGCCGCGCGTCCCGACCTCGCGGTCGAGGCGCGGGAGGGCGCCGAGGGGCTCTTCCACTCGCTCCGGCGCCTCGTCGAGCTCGGGGACGGCGTCGAGGTCTATCCCGGCCATGTCGCGGGCTCGCTGTGCGGGAAGGCGATGAGCTCGAAGGCGTCGACGACGATCGGCTTCGAGCGCCGGTTCAACCCAGCACTCGCAAGCGGCGACGTCGAGGCGTTCGTGCTCGAGTCCGCCGCGATCTCGGCACCGCGGCCGCCCAACATGGAGCGGATCGTCGAGCTCAACCGCGGGCCGTTCCTCGGCGCGCAGCCAGAGCCGTCCGAGCTGGATGCGCCGCCCTCGGGCAGTCAGGTGCTCGACGTGCGGCCGGTCGAGCTGTTCGCAGCGGGCCACGTTGAAGGCACCATCAGCGTCCCCTGGTCGGGCTCGAGCTTCTCGACGAAGGCGGCGTTCGTGCTCGACCACGAGCCGTCGCTGGTCGTCGCGGCCGCGGACGAGGACGAGGCGGTCGCGGCGATTCGCGGCCTGCGCTCGGTGGGGTTCCTGGAGATCGCAGGCTGGGTCCGCGGAGGCGGCGACGAAAGGCTTCCGCTCGTCTCGGTCGACGAGCTCGACTCGCTCCTCGCGGACGGAGCCGAGCTGATCGACGTGCGCGAGAAGGACGAGCGCGACGCCGGCTACATCGCGGGCAGCCGCAACGTCCCGTACCGCCTGCTCGCATTGCAGGAGAACGATCTGCCGCACGACCGTCCGCTCGTCACGATCTGCGAGACGGGCCCGCGTGCGGCGATCGCGGCCAGCATCCTCTCCGCGCGTGGCTACGACGCGCGCGCGGTCGCGAACGGCGGCATCGACGCCTGGGCCGCTGCGGGAAAGCCTACGGTCGAGTTCCGCCGCTGCGGGAGCTGAGACCTAGTCAGCTCACAGCGCCGCGAGGACGGTCCTCCGCCTCGCGGAGGATCGCGGCGAGCATCCTCTCGGCACGCGGCTACGACGCGCGGGCAATCGCGAAAGGCGGCATCGACGCGTGGGCCGATGCCGGCAAGCCTACGGGTAGAATTTCGCCTCTGCGGCGGTTGAGGTACTTCACCTGTGTCGTGTTTCCAGCGTCTCCTCGCGCGCGGCGCCTGGTTCTGCTCGCCGTCGCCGCGGCGGCGCTCTTGTTCGTTGCGCCGACGTCGCCGGCCGAGCTGAAGAAGATCGTCGGCTCGAAGCGCGCCGACACGCTGCGCGGGACGATGCGCGCCGACTCGATCTACGGCCGCGCGGGCAACGACAAGATCTTCGGCAAGGGCGGAAACGACCGCATATACCCAGGCCCCGGCCGGGACCGGGTCGACTGCGGGGCCGGGCGGGACCGCGTGTTAGCCGACCGCACGGATCGGGTCCTGCGCAACTGCGAGAAGGTCACGAGGCCGAAGCCCCCGAAGCCGCCGGCCCCTCCATCGCCGGACCCCCCTGCCCCTCCACCGCCAGAGCCGCCGCTGGAGCCGCCGCCGACGGGCCCGGTGGTCGTCCCGACCGCATCCTCGCCATGCATGCTGGCTCCGAACCAGCAGGCGGAGCAGCTCGAGGCCGGCTTCGGCTTCCCGTTTTTCCATGAAGGACCTGTGAACGTCGCGGGCGCCTTGCCGACCGGCGGCACCACGAACGCGGTTGCGATCGCCGTGGACTTCCCGGACGTGCCCGCGACCCAGGACGCCGGCGCGCTTCTGAACACGACCGTGAGCGGTCTCGGTCGGTTCCAGGAGTACTCCTTCGGCCGCTTCGCCGCGTCTGCCCACGTCGTCCCCGGCTGGCGCCGCATGTCGCAGCCCGCGTCTTCGTACGCGAGCCTGAGCGACGGCGGTCCCGGCATGCGGGAGTTCCTGACCGAGGCCACGGGCCTCGTCGATGCGGAGGTCGACTTCTCGAACGTGGAGTTCGTCTTCATCGTCGCACCCGGGCTCGCCCCCCACCAGTCCGCCGGCAATCCCGCCTGGTCCGTCTTCCCCAGCCGGGGATTCACGCGCGACGGCAACGAGCTTCGCCACGGGACGGTGATGATGCGTGCGTTCACACTCGCGCATCAGGACATCCCGTCGGTCGCGAACCACGAGCTCGCCCACTCGCTGGGCCTCCCGGAGAATTACCAGCAGATCCCAGGCGGCACGCGCTTCGATCTCGTCGGCATGTGGGACGCCATGAGCCAGCCGAACCAGCACCATTTCCACGCGTGGCACAAGTACCGCGTCGGCTGGATCGACCAGAGCCAGGTCACGTGCCTCGACGCCCCCGGGCAGGTGCAAGCGACGTTGACCCCACTCGAGGCGGGAGGCGGGACGAAGCTGGTCGTGGTGCGGACGGCGCCGTCGACCGCCTACGTCGTCGAGGCGAGACGCCGGCTCGGGCTGGACTCGAATCTCTGCAAGGAGGGCGTGCTCGTCTACACGATCGACTCGCAGGTGTCGAACGGCGGTGGCCCGGTGTTGATACAGCGAGCAGCCGAGGACGTGCCGGGGGAGGAGCTAACTCGTTGCGGCACGCTGTACAACGCGCCGTACGTCCTCGGCCAGACGTTCGAGGACGCGAACGTGAGGGTGACGGTCACGGCCGCCACCCCTATCCGGTACACGGTCGAGGTCACGAGGAAGTAAGCGCGAAGGACGCTTCGCCCTAAGCGGGCGGGCCGAGGCGCTCGACGGCGTAGCCGGCCGCTCTGATCGCGCCGAGAAGCTCCTCGCAGTGCTCGGCGTCGCGCGTGGAGACGACGAGCTCGACCTCGGTCTGAAGCGCCGTCGTCGTCGTGCCCTCGCGGTGGTGGTCGACCGAGACGAGGTTCCCGCGCTCGCGTGCGACGAGCTCGAGCAGGCTCTGGAGCTCGCCCGGGGAGTCGGCGATGAGCGTGCGCACGGCGAGGTAGCGGCCCGCTCGCGTCAGCCCGATCCGCATCACCGAGATGAGCGTCGTCGCGTCGATGTTCCCGCCGGAGAGGACGATCGCGACCGGCCCCGTTCCCCCCGCACGCCCGGCGAGCAGCGCCGCGATCCCCACCGCGCCCGCTCCCTCGAGGAGCAGCTTCTTCCGCTCCAGCGCGAGGACGAGCGCGTCCGAGATCTCCTCGTCGAACACCTCGACGATGTCGTCGAGCGTCTCGTCGAGGATCGAGCCCGCGAGCTCCCCGCGCGACTTGACCGAGATCCCGTCCGCGATCGTGAGCCCCTGCTGGCAGACGACGCCGACGATCCGCTGACCCGGTCGCCGCTCCCGGAGCGCGAGCGAGATTCCTGCCGCGAGACCGCCGCCACCCACGGGGATGAGCACCGTCTCCGCCTCCGGCGCCTGCTCCGCGAGCTCGAGCCCGATCGTGCCCTGGCCCGCGATCACGCGCGCGTCCTCGAAGGCGTGGACGAGCGTCGCGCCGGTTCGCTCGACGTGCTCCTGCGCCGCGGCGACCGCACCCTCGAAGCCAGCGCCTGCGAGCTCCACGACGCCGCCGTACGAGCGTGTGGCCTCGACCTTCGCCATCGGCGCGTCCTCGGGCATGAAGATCGTCGCCGCGATGCCCGCCTCGCGCGCTGCCCACGCAACCGCCTGGCCGTGGTTTCCCGCGCTCGCCGCGACGACCCCGGCTGCACGCTCCGGTTCGCCGAGCGTCGAGATCGTGTTGTACGCGCCGCGGATCTTGAACGAGCCCGTCCGCTGGAGGTTTTCGGCCTTGAGCAGCACTGTTCGGCCGGAGAGCCGCGAGAAGGTCTCCGTCGGGTAGAGCGGCGTCTCGCGCGCGACTCCTGCGAGCCGCGCCCGCGCCGCCTCGATGTCAGCGAGCGACGGCGCCGTCATCGGAAACCTTGAACACCTTCTCCATGATCTCGCGCACCGCGGTGAGCGGGTCGAGCTCGCGGCGCTCGACCGCGTCGAGGAGGCGCCGAAGCTCGGGATCGTCGGCGACCGCCTCCTCGAGATGCGACTTCGCCCGGCTCGACGCCACCGCGAACACCTCGCGCGCGAGGTTCCTGCGCCGCCGCTCTTCCAGCCGCCCGTCGGCGGCGAGCCCGGCGCGATGCTCCTCGAGCTTCGACCACAGCTCGGGGATGTTCTCCCCGCGCAACGCCTCGGTGAGCACGATCGGCGGGCGTCGCTCGGGATCGGCGAGCGCCACGATGGAACGCACCTCGTTCAGCATCGTCTTCGCGGCCGGGTGGTCCGACTTGTTGATCGCGATCACGTCGGGAATCTCCATGATCCCCGCCTTCAGCGCCTGGATCGTGTCGCCCGAGCCCGGCATGAGCACGAGCAGGACGGAGTCCGCGATGCCCGTGACCTCGACCTCGCTCTGCCCCGCTCCGACCGTCTCGACGAACACGAGGTCCTTGCCGGAGGCGTCGAGCAGGAGCACCGCCTGGAGCGTCGTCTCGGCGAGCCCGCCGAGGTGCCCACGGGTCCCCATCGAGCGGATGTAGACGCCGGGGTCGAGGAAGTGATCGGCCAGGCGAATGCGGTCGCCGAGGAGCGCACCGCGCGAGAACGGGCTCGACGGATCGACCGAGACGACGCCGACCGTCTTGCCGGACGCGCGAACGTGCTCGACCAGGGCGGCGATCAGCGACGACTTCCCCACGCCGGGCGGGCCGGTTACGCCGACGACGACCGAATTTCCCGTCTCCGGGTACAGCTCGCGCACGACCGGGTAGGCGAGCGCGTCGCCGTCCTCGACGAGCGAGATCGCCCGCGCGAGCGCACGCCGGTCGCCGGCCCGCACGCCGTCGGTCAGCTCTTCGAGCGTCCAGGCTCGCCTCGCCACGCCGAGACTCTAGAGCGAGGGCGGGCGAGCGCCTCCTACGACCTGCGCCTCGCCTCGCGCGCGCGGCGGTTCTCGATCTCCTCGAGCAGGACGGCGATGCGCTCGAGGCTCTGTCGCGACCCGTCGTCCGCGGCGGGAGCCGGCTCGGGCTCCGGGAGGTACGCGGGCTCGGGCGGGTACTCGGGCTCGGGTGGGTACTCGGGCTCGGGCGCATAGGACGGCTCGGGCGCATACGAGGCCTTGGGCGCCGGTGCGGGCTCGGAGGCATAGGCAGCCCCGAGCGCATACACCGGCTCGGGCTCGGGCGCGTACTCGGGCTCGAGCGGGATTCCGAGCGACTCGTCGGCCATGAGGGCGTTCGCGGCGGCGATGCCGTGCTCGTCGAGCAAATGGTCGTCGTCGGTGGCCGAGACGGGCAACCAGCGCGTGACCGCGAGCGCGATGACCGCGCCGAAGAGGTACACGGCGCCCGCCACCAGCCAGACGACGTCTGCGCCGACGGCCTTCGTGAGTACTGCCGCCCCGGCCATCGCCAGCCCGAGCACCGCGTAGTTCGAGCTCATGATCGTCGCGAGCGCCCGCCCGCGGTACCGGTCGGGGGCTCCTCGTTGCACGAGGATCTGGTTGCAGATGATCGCGGCCCCGTTCCCCGCGGCTCCCGCGATGACGAACGGCACCGCGGCCCAGATCGAAGTCGTGAGCGGACCACCCCACCAATCCACGGCCAGCACCGCGGCGCCGCCCCACCCGACGCCCATCAGCGTGATCGACCCCGCGTAGTGCCGGCGGAGCCCGACCTTGCCGAGCGCGGGCGCAGCCACATAGGCACCGAGCGCGAGCCCGACTCCGCTCGCAGCGACGATGACGCCGAAGCCGACATCGCCTGCCTCGAGCACGTCCTGCGCGTAGAAGACCTCGGCCACGTTGATCGCCGCACTGCCGATCAGGACGACGTTCCAGACGACGAGCACCGTTCGCAACGGCGCCGACGTCACCACGAGACGCAGACCGTCCGCGACGTCGCGCCAGTGGCCGCGCGACAAGGACTCCTCGGAGCGCAGCTTCCGCTCAGAGATGCAGGCGACGAGCACGGCCGAGACGAGGAAGGTCACGGCGTTGACGACGTACGGCACGTCGGGGCCCCAGGCGGCGAACATGAGCGCGCCGGCGACGGGCCCGATCATCCACGCCAGCGTCTCGATCGTCTGGAGGAGCGAGTTCGCGTTCGTCAGCTCGTCGTCGGGGACGAGGTTCGGCAGCCCCGCGTACGCCGCGGGCCGGAAGAACCCGGTCGCGATCCCGGCGACTCCCGCGAGCGCCACGACCGCCTCCGGGCTGTCCGTGAAGGGCAGCGCCGCGAACACGCCGACGCGGACGAGATCCGACACCACCATGAGGCCGCGACGCGAGATGCGGTCGACGAGCGGGCCGAGAAAGAGCCCGACCAGGACGATCGGCAGGAAGTCGGCGATGAGGAGCGCCGCGACCCACAGCGGGGCGTTTTCTCCCGTCAGGTCCGTGACGTGGAGCGTCAGCGCGATTGCCGCGACGTACGTCCCGATCGCCGAGCCCGCCGTCGCGAGGAATAGCAGCCCGAACGCCGGCGACCGGCGCACGAGACCGAAACGACTGTTCTTCCTCACGGCGCCTGTGACGCTAGCACCGGGTTCGCGATTCCTCTACGGGCTCTTCCGGCCGTGTCCGGAGGGGTCATGGCGAGAAAGTTCGGTGTCGCGTGGCGCTCGCCTGCGCGTCGATCAGCCGTCGTAGCCGAGGTTCGGACGCAGCCAGCGCTCGGCCTCCGCGACCTCGATCCCCTTGCGCTGCGCATAGTCCTCGACCTGGTCCCGCCCGACGCGACCGACCGAGAAGTAGCGCGCCTGCGGGTGCCCGAAGTAGAGCCCGCTGACGCTCGGCGGCGGCGTCATCGCAAACGACTCCGTGAGCGCGACGCCCGCGCGGCCGGCGTCGAGGAGCGAGAAGAGCGTCCGCTTCTCGGAGTGGTCGGGGCAGGCGGGATACCCGTACGCCGGCCGGATCCCCCGGAAGCGCTCTCCGATCAGCTCCTCGCCGGACAACCGCTCGCTCGGCGCGTACCACTCGCGGCGCGCGACCTCGTGGAGCCATTCTGCGCACGCCTCCGCGAGCCGGTCGGCGAGCGCGCGCACCATGATCGCCCGGTAGTCGTCCTTGTCGGCGGCGTAGGCGTCGGCCAGCTCTTCGGCGCCGTGCACCGCGACGGCGAACGCGCCGAGGTGATCCAGCAATCCCGACTCGGCGGGCGCGACGAAGTCGGCCAGCGAGCGGTTCGGACGCGAATCGGCATGGTCGGCCTGCTGCCTTAGCATCGGGAAGCGGATGTCGCCGTCGAGCACGAGGTCGTCCTCCTCGGCCACGGCGGGCCAGAAGCCGTACACCCCGCGCGCGGTGAGCGACCCGGCCGCGACGATCTCGTCGAGAAGCTCGTTCGCGTTCGCGAAGAGGTCGCGCGCCACCTCGCCCTTGACCGGATCGTCGAGGATCGCGGGGAAGCGCCCCTTGAGCTCCCACGCGTGGAAGAAGAACTGCCAGTCGACGTACTCGCGAAGCGTCGCAATGTCGGCGTCGACCACGCGCGTGCCCGTGAACGCGGGCACTGCGAGGTCCTCGGGATGCCACTCGATCGGCGTGCGGTTCGCGCGCGCCTCCGCCAGCGCGACCAGCGGCTTGCGTCCCTTCTCCGCGTGCAGCGCGCGCAGCCGCTCCTGATCGGCTCGGTTCTCGGAGTCGAGCCGCGTGCGGCGGTCGCCGTCGAGCAGGTCGCCCACCACGCGCACTACCCGCGATGCGTCGAGCACGTGAACGGTCGGGTTGCTGTACTCGGGAGCGATCCGCACGGCCGTGTGCTGCTTCGAGGTCGTCGCCCCGCCGATCAGAAGCGGGAGGTCGATCCCGCGCCGCTCCATCTCCTTGGCGACGTGGACCATCTCGTCGAGCGACGGCGTGATCAGCCCCGAGAGCCCGACGACGTCGCAGTCCTCCTCGAGCGCGGTGTCGAGGATCTTGTCGGCCGAGACCATGACTCCGAGATCGACGATCTCGTAGCCGTTGCAGCCGAGGACGACCCCGACGATGTTCTTGCCGATGTCGTGGACGTCGCCCTTGACGGTTGCGAGCACGATGCGCTTCGCGGACGAGGCCTCCGTCTTCTCGGCCTCCATGAACGGCTCCAGGTACGCGACCGCGCGCTTCATCGCCCGCGCGCTCTTCACGACCTGCGGGAGGAACATCTTCCCGGCGCCGAACAGGTCGCCCACGATCTGCATCCCGTCCATCAGAGGCCCCTCGATCACGTCGAGCGGCCGCGCAGCCTTCGAACGGGCCTCCTCTGTGTCCTCCTCGATGAAGTCGACCATGCCGTGCACGAGCGCGTGCGCGAGGCGCTTCTCGACGGGAGCCTCGCGCCACGAGAGGTCGAGCTCCCGCGCCGTCGCGCCTCCCGTCACCGAGCGTGCGTGGTCGACGAGGCGCTCGGTCGCGTCGGGTCGGCGGTCGAAGAGAACGTCCTCGACCTTCTCGAGCAGGTCTGGCGCAATGTCCTCGTACACCGCGAGCTGTCCGGCGTTGACGATGCCCATGTCGAGCCCGGCGCGGATCGCGTGGTAGAGGAAGGCTGCGTGCATCGCCTCGCGCACGGCGTCGTTCCCGCGGAAGGCGAACGAGAGGTTCGAGATGCCGCCCGAGACGAGCGCGCCCGGGCAGCGCTCCTTCAAGGGCGGGATCGCGTCGATGAAGGACTTGGCGAAAGCGGCGTGCTCCTCGATCCCGGTCGCGACCGCGAGCACGTTCGGGTCGAGGAGGATGTCCGCCGGCCGGAACCCCGCTCGGTCGATGAGCAGGTCGTAAGCGCGCCCGAGGATCTCGACCTTGCGCTCGACCGACTCCGCCTGGCCGCGCTCGTCGAAGGCCATGACGACGACCGCCGCGCCGTAGCGGCGGACCGTCTCCGCCTGCTCGAGAAAGGTCTCCTCGCCCTCTTTCAGCGAGATCGAGTTGACGACGCCCTTGCCCTGAAGGCAGCGCAGCCCCGCCTCGAGCGCCGAGAACCGCGAGCTGTCGACCATGATCGGCAGCCGCGCCGCCTCCGGCTCGGTCGCGACGAGGTTCAGGAACGTCGTCATCGCCTGCTCGGCGTCGAGCAGATCGGCGTCCATGTTCACGTCGAGGAGGTTCGCGCCGCCGCGCACCTGCTCGAGGGCCACGTCCACGGCGCCCTGGAAGTCGTCGGCCTCGATCAGCCGCCGGAACTTCGCCGAGCCGGTGACGTTCGTCCGCTCGCCGACGACGACGAACCCCGTGTCCGGGCCGATCTCGAACGGCTCGAGGCCGGAGAAGCGCGAGCGCGCCGACGGCTCGGGCACGTGCCGCGGCCGGAGACCCTCGACCGCGCGTGCGATCTCGCGCGTGTGCTCCGGCGTCGTCCCGCAGCAGCCGCCGACGAGGTTGACGAGACCGTCCTCGGCGAAGGAGCGCAGGAAGCGACTCGTATCGCCCGGCTGCTCGTCGTGGAGGCCGAGCGCGTTCGGCAGGCCGGCGTTCGGGTGGCACGTGACGTAGGTCGACGCGACGGTCGCGAGGCTCTCGAGGAACGGCCGCATCTCCGTCGCGCCGAGCGAGCAGTTCACACCAACGAGGAAGGGCTCCGCGTGCTCGACCGAGATCCAGAACGCGTCTGAGGTCTGGCCCGAAAGGTTGCGGCCGCTCTTGTCGACCGCGGTGAACGAGAGCCAGAGGGGGAGCTCGGGGGCGACTTGGCGTGCGGCCACGATCGCCGCCTTCGCGTTCAGCGTGTCGAAGATCGTCTCGATCAGGAGCAGGTCGACGCCCCCGTCCCGGAGCGCGGCGATCTGCTCCACGTACGCCTCGAGCACCTGGTCGAACGTGACCGCGCGGTACGCGGGGTCTTCGACGCGCGGCGAGAGCGAGAGCGTGACGTTGAGCGGCCCGACGGAGCCTGCGACGAAGCGCGGGCGATCGGGCGTCTTCGCGGTCCAGCGGTCGGCGGCCGCGCGCGCGAGGCGCGCGCCCTCGAGGCTCATCTCCGCCGCCGCGTCCTCCAGCGCGTAGTCGGCCTGGCCGATGCGCGTGGCCGTGAACGTGTTCGTCGTCGCGAGGTCCGCGCCCGCATCGAAGTACGCGTCGTGGATCTCCGAGATCATCTCGGGACGAGTGAGGTTGAGGATGTCCGGGTCGCCCTTGACGTCGTGAGAGTGGTCTCGGAAACGCTCTCCGCGGTACTCCTCCTCGGAGAGCTCGCGGCGGTGAATGAGGACGCCCCACGACCCGTCGAGGACGAGGATCCTCTCCGCCAGGGCCTGCTCGATCTGTCTGCGTACGTCCTTCACGAATTCGGCTCCCGCCTAGAGAGGTCGGGAGCCGGAAGGCTCGCGAGGCTCTTTAGGCGTTTGGTAACCCGGTCGCCAAGCTGCCGTTCAAAGCTCTCCGGGTGTGAAAAGGCTAGCGCAACCGGGTCAGCCCGAGAACTCGAGCTGCTCGGCGTCCTCGATCAGCTCTGCCGGAGTCGGCGGACTAGTGACGATCTCGACCAGCTGCTCCGGGTCGGGGATGCCGCTCGCACGAATGCGCGCGACCGCTTCGTCCACGTCGTAGTCCGTGCGCCGCAGCTCGACGTCCGGCCCGAGCAGCGCCCAGTACGCGCCCGGGCGGCCCTCGTACGGCATCCCGACGCTGCCCGGGTTCAGCGCTCGCACGCCCGCGACCAGCCGGTCGTACTGCGCGTGCGTGTGACCGGTGACCAGGACCCGCTCTGCGATCTCGCTCGTCGCCGCCGCGAGCCGCTCGTCGGGCGTGGCGGCGGTCAGCAGCTCCTCGTCGCTCCGCGGAGAGCCGTGCGTGAAGAACGTCGGGCCGAGGCCGTCGATCTCGACCGAATATGCGTGCTCGAACGACGCGGTGAGCTCGAGGTCGGCGCGCGTGTGGCTCTCGAGCATCCACAGCTCCCGCTCCGACGGCGACTCGGTGGTGCCGTCGCGGAGCTCGAGCAGCGCCCGCTCGGCGTTCCCGCGCACGTACCGCGCGGGCAGCTCGAGCGAGCGGACGAGGTCGAGGGTCACGGTCGGTTCCCAGCCCCACGACAGGTCGCCGGTCCAGACGACGAGGTCGACCTCCTCCCGCCTCACCTCCTGCAGGACGGCCGCGAGCGCGACTGCGTTCCCGTGTACGTCGCCGAGGACGGCGACGCGTCTCAACCCGTCCGGCCGGAGACAGCCAGCTGGTTCTCGGCGTGCTGGATGCGCTGCTCGAGCTGCCAGCGGTCGGCCTGCGACTCGCCCGCGTCGACCCGCTCGAGCTCGGCCTTCGCCTCCTCGAGCTGGGCGCGGGCGCGCTCGTCGTCGATCTCCTTGACGTCGACGGCGTCGTCGACGAGCGCGAGCGCGCGGTCGAGCTCGACCTTGAAGAAGCCGGGCCCGGTCGCGAACTCGAGCACCTCGTTCGGGTTGAGATGGATCCTCGTCGAGCCCGCCTTCAGTGTCGCGACGAGCGGCGCATGCCGCGCGAGGACGCCGATCTCGCCGGCGGCGCCCGGGACGACGATCATCTCCGCCTCGCCGTCGTACGCCGCGCCATCGGGCGTCACCAGCGACACATCGAACTTCGGGTGCGACTCTGGCATCAGCTTGGCGCAAGGTCAGGATTCGCTAGCGCGAATCCTGACCGCGCGTAAACCCCTAAAGGCGTCCGCTTCGCGGCCGCAGAGTCTGTGGCTTCCATCTTCATGGCTCTTAGGCTGCCACGGCCTCGGCCTGCCGCGCCTTCTCGACAGCATCCTCGATCGTCCCGACCATGTAGAACGCGGACTCGGGCAGCTCGTCGTGCTGCCCGTCGATGATCTCCCGGAAGCCGCGGATCGTGTCCTCGAGCTTGACGTACTTGCCCGGCGTGCCGGTGAACTGCTCGGCCACGAAGTTCGGCTGCGAGAGGAAGCGCTCGATCCGGCGCGCCCTCCCGACGACGAGCTTGTCCTCGTCGGTGAGCTCGTCCATGCCGAGGATCGCGATGATGTCCTGGAGGTCCTTGTAGCGCTGGAGGATCTGCTGCAGGGCGGTCGCGGTGTCGTAGTGCTCGTCCGACACGACGCCCCGCTGGAGGGCGCGCGAGAACGAGTCGAGCGGGTCGACGGCCGGGTAGATGCCCTTCTCGACGATCGGCCGCGACAGCGTGATGAACGCGTCGAGGTGCGCGAACGTGTTCGCGGGAGCCGGGTCGGTGAGGTCGTCGGCCGGGACGTAGATCGCCTGCACGGACGTGACCGAGCCGGTGCGCGTCGAGGTGATGCGCTCCTGGAGCTGACCCATCTCGGTCGCGAGCGTCGGCTGGTAGCCGACCGCGCTCGGCATCCGGCCGAGAAGCGCCGACACCTCTGAGCCCGCCTGGACGAACCGGAAGATGTTGTCGATGAAGAGGAGCACGTCCTGCCCCTCGTCCCGGAAGTACTCCGCCATCGTCAGGCCCGTGAGCCCGACACGGAGACGGGCTCCCGGCGGCTCGTTCATCTGCCCGAAGACGAGCGCCACCTTGTCGAGGACTCCGGACTCCTCCATCTCGCGCCAGAGGTCGTTGCCCTCGCGCGAGCGCTCGCCGACGCCCGCGAAGACTGAGACGCCGCCGTGCTGCATGGCGACGTTGTGGATGAGCTCCTGGATGAGCACGGTCTTGCCGAGCCCCGCGCCTCCGAAGAACCCGACCTTGCCGCCCTTCACGAACGGCGCGATCAGGTCGACGACCTTGAGCCCGGTCTCGAACACCTCGATCTTCGGCACGAGATCGCGGAAGATCGGCGGGTCGCGGTGGATCGGCCAGCGCTCGGCGTCGTCCGCGACGTCGCCCTGCTCGTCGATCGGCTCTCCGATGACGTTCCAGAGGCGGCCAAGCGTGGGCGCTCCGACGGGAACGGAGATCGGGCCCTCGGTGTCCACGCAGATCGCGCCGCGCGGGAGGCCGTCGGTCGAGTCCATCGCGACGGCGCGCACGCGGTCGTCGCCGAGGTGCTGCTGCACCTCCGCGATCAGGACGCGCGTCGAGCCGTCCTGCTCCGCGATCTCGATCCTGAGCGCGGTGTAGATCTCCGGAAGGTTGTCCGGAAAGACGGCGTCGAGGACGACGCCCTTGACTTCGATGATCCGGCCGGTGTTCGTGCTCGGTGATCCGTTCTCGGACATGCGTCTCCTGGAGGCGAAGGGCTCTGAAGGCGGCGCGCGCGGAGGCGTCCGGCCGGGCTCGGAGTCTATCGGAGGGGCCGCCGGCGGAGGCCTGCTTGCGACCTCAGGAGCCGGCGGCGTGAGGCTGGAGGATCACGACGGGGATCCCCTTGCCGGCGAGCCCCGCGAGCTGGAGGTTCACCTTGTCCCAACTCTCGAAGCTGATCCCGCGCGTGGGGTCGATCAGTTCTTCCGTCTGCCGAAACTGATCCGCGGTCGCCCCGACGTCGAACGCGAGCTGCTTGAGCTGCCGCACGAGCCGGTCTCCCTCGGGGTTGTAGTCGGCGGGAACGCCGACACCGTCGAGGTCGTCCGCAGCGTCGTCGATCTGGTCGGACGCCTCGTCCATGCGGTTGAGAAGCTCCTCCTCGGACTTCGCCTTCACGATCCGCTCCAGCGCGAAGTCGGTCCGGTCGCGGGTGGTGACGACCGCCTCCGCGTACTCCTCGGCCGTCGGCTCGCCGCCCCCTCCACAGCCGGCCACGGCAACGGCGAGCAGGCCGACGATCACGAGGAGAAGAACGCGTTTCACGGTTCAGGTAGTCGGGGCGGGCAGGCTCAGAGAACCGATCCGGGCGGCGGCAGCTGGAGGCCGGGCCGCACGGTGTGGAGGATCGCCTGCTCTCGCTCGAGGACCCGGCGCGGCGGGTTCAGGTCGCGTGATTCGTCGAAGCTCGACAGCGATGAGTTCTGCGGCTCGCTCGACGCGAGCTGGCCGCCGAGCCCGAGCGCGACGAGCGCGACCGCGGCAGCTGCGGCGGCCTGGAGGCGTACTCCGACGTGACGGCGCCGGCGCTCGATGACGACTGGACGCGTGATCTGCTCGAGCGGAGCACTCCGAATCTGCAGTGTGAAGGACTCGACGTCGGCCTGGTAGGCGCTGCACTCCGGGCAACGGAGGAGGTGCGCCGAGAGCATGCGCTGTTCGAGCTGCGAGAGCTCGCCGTCGAGCTGCAGCGAGACCTGCGCTCGCACGCGATCGCACACGACCGAAGACGGACTCAGCACATCCATACCCGGTGTGACGATGAGATCACCAGGGAGTTAGATCCTCGCCGTCGGAGCCGGCGCGGCCTCGGTGAGGTCGAGCGGCTTCATGACCTCGGCAAAGTGACAAGCGACCGGGTGCGTGCCCCCAGCGCGGGGGACCAGCGCGGGGTCCTCCTGCTCGCAAATCTCCTGCGCCTTCCAGCACCGCGTCCGGAACCGGCACCCGGACGGCGGGTTCGCGGGGCTCGGAACATCGCCCGTCAGCACGATGCGCGCACGCTTGCCGCGCTGCTGCGGCGACTCGATGGGGACGGCGGAGAGCAGCGCCTGGGTGTACGGATGCATCGGCGCGGTGTAGATGTCCTTCCGCGTTCCGACCTCGACGACCTTCCCGAGATACATGACCGCGACGCGGTCCGAGACGTGCCGGACCACCGACAGGTCGTGGGCGATGAACAGATACGTGAGCCCGAACTCACGCTGGAGCTCCTCGAGCAGGTTCACGACCTGCGCCTGGATCGAGACGTCGAGCGCCGAGACCGGCTCGTCGAGCACCATCATCTTCGGGTTCAGCGCGAGCGCCCTGGCGACGCCGATGCGCTGCCGCTGGCCGCCCGAGAACTCGTGCGGGAAGCGGTTCCCGTGCTCGGGGCTCAAGCCGACCGTGCGCAGGAGCTCCTCCACGCGCCGCCTTCCCTCGCCGCCGCGGTAGAGGCCGTGGATCCGGAGCGGCTCCGCGACGATCTCGCGGACGGTCATGCGCGGGTTCAGCGACGCGTACGGGTCCTGGAACACGATCTGGATGTCGCGCCGGACCGGCCGCATCTGCCGGCGCTTGTAGCCGGTGATGTCCTTGCCGTCGAACACGATCGTCCCGGCGGTCGGCTCGAGCAGCTTGATGATCGTCCGTCCCAGAGTCGTCTTGCCGCACCCGGACTCGCCGACGACGCCCAGCGTCTCGCCAGGCTTGACGCTGAGGTCGACCCCGTCGACGGCCTTGACCTGGCCGACGGTGTGCTTGAACACGCCGGCCTTGATCGGGAAGTATTTGACGAGGCCTTCGACGCGAAGGAGCGCCTCCCCGTTCGTCTCCGGGGAGAAGCCGTCGCTCACGATGACGCTCCGATGCCGACCCCCGCAGTGGCGAGCTCTTCGGCGAAGTGGCACGCAGAGTCGTGCGTGTCCTTGCCACCGAGCGCCCGGAGCGGCGGTACCTCGGTGCGGCAGATCTCGCGTCCGTGGCTGAGCGAGCACCGCGGATGGAACGCGCAGCCCGGCGGCGGCATGACGAGGCTGGGCGGCTGGCCCGGGATCGGCTCGAGGCGATCTACGTCCGCGTCGAGCCGCGCGAGGCTGCTCATGAGCCCCACCGTGTACGGGTGCCGCGGCGCCTCGAAGATCGTGTAGACGTCGGAGAGCTCGACGACCCGGCCCGCGTACATGACGACGACGCGGTCGGCGAGCTCGGCGATCAAGCCCAGGTCGTGCGTGATGAGGACGATCGCGGCGTGCGTCTCGCGCTGGGCCGTCTTCAGCACCTCGACGATCTGGGCCTGGATCGTCACGTCGAGCGCCGTCGTCGGCTCGTCTGCGATGAGGATCGCCGGGTCGTTGGCGATCGCCATCGCGATCATCGCGCGCTGTCGCATCCCGCCCGAGAACTCGTGCGGGTACTGATGCACGCGGCGCTCGGCGAAGGGCACTCCGACGAGCTCGAGCAGCTCCACCGTGCGCTTGTCCGCGGCGTCCTCGCCCATGCCCTCGTTGTGGATGAGGAGGGCCTCCGAGATCTGGTCGCCGATCGTCAGGACCGGATTGAGCGACGTCATCGGGTCCTGGAAGATCATCGCGATCTTGCCGCCGCGGAGGTCGCGCAGCTTGCTCTTCGGCATCGTGAGGAGGTTCTGCCCGTCGTAGGTCGCCTCCCCGCTCGCGATGCGGCCAGGAGGCGACGGGATCAGCCCCAGGACGCTCATCATCGAGACGCTCTTGCCGGAGCCGGACTCGCCGACGATGCCGAGCACCTCGCCGGGGTTGAGGTCGTAGCTCACGCCGGTGACGGCGTGCACGACCCCGTCCTCGGTGTTGAACTCGACGGTCAGGTCGCGGATCTCGAGGATGGGCGCCACGAGGCTCCTATGTTAAGTGCGGGTCCGGCGCTGCGTCGGGTCGAGCGCGTCGCGGAGACCGTCTCCGACGAAGTTGATGCAGAGCGCGATGACGAGGATCGACGAGCCCCGGGAACGTCACCAGCCACCACGTCGTCAACCCCTCGCCCTGGCCGTCGGCGATGAGCTTGCCGAGGGCGGCGTTCGGCGGCTGGATCCCGTAGCCGAGGAACGAGAGCGCGGCCTCGATGAGGATCGCCACCGCGACGATCAGGGTCGTGTTGACGACGATCGGCCCGACGCAGTTCGGGAGCATGTGGCGGAGGATGATCCGCATGTCGCCCGCGCCGGCCGCCTTGGCCGCCTCGACGAACTCCTTCTCCCGCAGCGACAGGAAGAGCCCACGCACGATCCGCGCGACGGCCGTCCAGAAGAGGAAGGCGAGGATCAGGCCGATCTTCATCGGCTGGGGTATCGTCAGCCCCATCACGTGCGAGTCGTTCGCCCCGAAGAACACGGCCGCCGTCAGCAGCACTGCGAGCCCGGGCAGCGTCAGGATGAGGTCGGTGAAGCGCATGAGTAAGTTGTCCACGTGCCCGCCGTAGTACCCGGAGAGGGCGCCGACGGCGGTGCCGATCGCGGTCGAGAGCAGCGCGACGAAGACGGCGACCCAGAGCGACGTCCTGATCCCGAAGATGACGCGGCTCAGGTAGTCCCGCCCGAGCTGGTCGGTCCCGAACAGATGCTTGTCGGTGAGCGTCGGAGACGCAGTGATGTTCTCGAGGTCGAGCTCGTCGAATCCGTACGGGGCGAGCTGCGGCGCGAACACTCCGACGAGGGCGATGAGGATGAGCACGACCAGGCTGCCCACGGCCAGGCGATGCCGGAAGAAGCGAATGCGGGCATACGCCCACTGGCTCCGCGCCTTCATCTCGACACCCGACTCGTAGGCGAGGTCGACGCCCGAGGGGCCGCCCGTCGTCGCCGGCTGTCCGGCGAGAGCGACGCCTCCGCCTAGCGGCTGGACTCCGCCGGGCGGGCCGACGCTCTCCGATGAGTGCGCGATCAGTCATAACGGACTCGCGGATCGAGGAGACCGTACGTGACGTCGGCGACGAGGTTGAAGATGATGATCATCGTCGCCGTGATCATCAGCCACGCCATGACCGGATATGGGTCGTTCTGTCCGAGCGCGCTGACGAAGTAGAGGCCCATCCCGTCGAGCGAGAACACCGTCTCGGTCACCACCACCCCGCCGAGCAGCGTTCCGAAGTTGAGGGCGACGAGCGTGACGAGGGGGATGAGCGCGTTCCGGAACGCGTGCTTCATCGTGACGCGCGACTCGGCAAGGCCCTTCGCGCGCGCGGTCCGCACGTAGTCGGAGTTCACGACCTCGAGCATCGAGGCGCGCATGTACCGCGTGTAGGCCGCCATGTTCGCGAGCATCAGGACGAAGACCGGCAGCACGAGGTGGTGCGCCCGGTCGAGGACGAAGCTCAGCCCCTCACCCGGGTCGACCGAGTTCAGGTTGGCGACCGGGAAGATGTTGTGCCCCGTCGCCTCGTAGATCTGGACGACCGCCACCTGCAGCATCAAGGCGAACCAGAACAGGGGCATGGCGAGGCCTAAGAAGCTGAAGGTCGTCGCCGAGTAGTCGAAGACGGAGTACTGGCGGAGCGCCGAGTAGACGCCGATTCCGACCGCCAGGAGGATGGCGAGGAGCTCCGCGACGATGACCAGCTGGAGCGTGTTCTTCATGACCCGCCAGAGGTCGGGAAGGATCGGCTCGTCGGTCAGGAGCGTCGTCCCGAACTGCTCCGTGACGGCCTCCTCCACCCAGTACAGGTAGCGGACGGGAATCGGTTCGTCGAGGTGCTTGCGCTCGTTGATGTTCTGAATCGTCTCCTGGGAGACGTTCGGCGTCAGCCTGAGCGACGCGAGCGGGTCGCCGGAGGAGGTGACGAAGACGAAAACGAGGAAGCTCGCCGCGACGAGGACGAAGGCGCTGTAGAAGAGTCTGCGTATGACGTACTGGAGCATGGCCTCGGTTTCCTGATCTTAGAGGAGTCTCCTCGTTGCCTCACCTACGGCGAGACCGAGCGGGACTCGCGTGAGCGCGCATTTATGGGGTCTTATGGGGAGTCCCGCCCCCGCCTGAGGCGGGGACGGGACTCCGTCGTTCCTTACCGATGTGCGACTAGCGCACTGCGGCAACGTCCGGCCCTACTAGCTCGTCGTCCAGACGTTGACGTTCCACGTGTCGCCCGTGAGGGTCGGGTTCGCAAGCGGACCCTTCACCTTCACGTTGCGGATGAAGAACTCGGGCCGCACGAACATCGGGATCGACGGGATGTCGTTCGCCATGATCGTATCGGCCTGATTGAGCAGCTTGTCCCGCGCGGCGGGGTCAAGCGTCTGCGCCGTCTTCATCAGCGCCTTGTGCGCCTTGCGATTGCAGTACTTGCCGTAGTTGAGCTCACCGCCGCAGGAGTACGTGTCCTTGGCGATGATCTTCGACGCAGGCGACTGGACCCAGGTGAACATGACGAGGTCCCAGTCACCGCCCGGCAGGGTCGTGCCGAAGAGCGTCCCGGCCACCTGGAAGCGAGGCAGGAGCTCGATGCCGACGCTCTTGAGCTGCTTCTGGATGATCTCGAACGTCAGGGCACGGAGCTGGTTGCCGGTGGTCGTGCCGAAGCGGAACGACAGCTTGCCGACGTTCGGGCAAGAGAAGATGTCGTTGTTGCTCGGGCTCGGAGCACTCGGGCCACCGGTGCAGCCCTTCGCCTTCAGGTCGGCGATGACCTTCTTCTGGTTGAACTTCCACTTCGAGAAGTGCGCCTTGTAGCCACCCTCGAAGGTCTTGTAGATGAGGTTGTTGAGCACCGGCAGGCCGGGGGCGATCGTCCCGTACAGGGCGCCGGAGATCTGCTTCCGGTTCATGCCCTGGATGAGCGCCTTGCGGATGTACGGCTGCCGCAGGGCGACGTGCCCCTGCTTGCCGAGCTGAATGTCCACATGCTCGTACGAGAAGCCGGCGAGGCTCTGGACCTGGAACTGCCTGTTGGTCCGGAACTCCGCGATCTGGAGCTGCGCCTGCGGCTCCATGACCTGGCCCTCACCCGACTTGAGCGCCTGGAAGCGGGCGTTCGTGTCGAGGATGTAGCGGAAGACGACCCGATCGAGCTTCATCGTCGGAAGCGCCTTGAACAACGGGTTCTTCACGACCGTCAGCTGGACGCCCTTCTGCCAGCTCTGGAACTTCCAAGCGCCGCTCGAGACGTCGATCGAGTTCAGCCAGAGCTGGTTGTAGTTCTGGCCGGCGACCTTGTGCGACGGGAGCGGGTTCGAAGCGAGCAGCTCCAGCCACGGCGCATAGGTCTTCTTGAAGACCACAGTGGCGGACTTGCCCTTGGGCGTGACCTTCGCGATGTCCTCCCAGCCGGTCCGCGAGCGGATGTTGTTGGCCGGGTTGATGTAGACCTGCCAGGCAGTCCGGAAGTCCTTACCGGTGATCTGCTTGCCGTCGCTCCACCGCGCGTTCGCCTTGTACTTCAGCGACGCCGTGAGGGGCTTCTTCTTGATGAGCTTGGGAAGCCCGTCGAGAAGGACCGGCTTGAGCTGCGCCTTGTTGTTGTAGTGCGCACCGGACTCGAGGATCCGGTTCATGACGAGCGAGGTTGCATAGAGCCCGTTACCGACGAGGTCGTTGTTGAGGTTGGGCGGCTCCTGGTCGTGTACGAAGACCACGGTGCCCGCGCTCTGGACCTCCGGACCGGCCGTTGCGGCCGGGCCGATCACGAGGCTCGCAGCAATCGCGAGTGCTCCGGCGAGGAGCAAAATCGAACGTTTACGCATGTACTCCCTCCATCCGAGTGGTGCCCTGCGCGAACTTGCCATGAGGCTCGGAGCAAGCGAGTCCCTGGAACGAGGCGCAACGGCCGCCGCTGTTGCCTCGAGGTGTCTCGGGTGCTTGGAACGCCATGGACAAGTGCAGGATCATAGTCTGTGACGTTCAGGTCGAAATTTCGTTAGGAGGTGTGTGATGCAACTCCCGGGAACCCAGCCACCAAGCGGCGACAAAGGGTATTTCATCGCCGCGGAGGAGGGCCACCGCCTCGCCGACGAGGTCGTGCCCCTGCTCGAGCAGGCCGTGGGCGTGAGCTGGTACGACACCTACGGAACCGAGGTCGACCGCGCCGCGCTCGCGCTCTGCCGCCTGCGGCGAGCCCGCGCAGGCGAGAAGGGCGGGCCGGTCTACGGCGACGAGGCGGTCCGGATCGCGCTCACCGAGGCGAGCCCGGCCGCGCTCGTCTGGCTCGCGAGCCGGGCGATCTCGTACCTCGACGAGTCCGGCTTCCCCGAGGCCGTCGAGCCGTGGTTCCCGCAGGACGCTGCCGGCGTCTGACACCTAGCGATCGCGCCGCCAGAGAGCGAGGCCGAGGGGGACGAACGCCAGGGCGGCGAGGTACGGTGCGAGCGCGAGTTGCTTCCCGGTCTCGCCCTCGACGGCGGTCGGCCCCTCACCGAGGAAGCTGCGCGCGTACCGGACGGCGCCGTCGACGTCGCCCTCGTCGACGACCGCTCCGCGCGTCGATCTCGCGAGCAGCTCTAGGAGCTCGCGCGAGCCCGGGTCGGGCTTGAACTGCGGCTCGCGGGCGCCCCGGTTGTAGACGCTCTCGCCGCCGCCCCAGACGTGGACGAAGATCGTCCCGATCGCCGGGCGGCTTGCGGAAGACGCCGCCGAGGCGGAGATGCGAGACGGGCAGGCTCTCGCCGTCGGTGAACACGACGACGAGCCGCTTTCTCGCGGAGGGCGAGTAGAAGCTCAGGCCCCGGATCGTCGCGAGCGCGTCGAGCGCCGTCACGTTGGTCGAGAAGCCGCTGCGCGGCGGCGGCCGTTCGATGTCCACCGCGCGCTCGAGCGTCGCCTCGAAGACGTCCTCGCTCGGGCTCGGGAAGAGGTGCGGGAGGAGGCGATCAGTCAGCGAGGCGAGCCCGACGCGAACCGTGGGCAGCGACGACCGGAAGGCGCTGGCCGCCTCCTTCGCGCGGTCGATGCGCATCGGGTCGGACGGTGACTCCTGGGCGAGCATCGAGCGCGTGATGTCGAGCACGACGAACACTTCGGCGTCGGTCCGGACGCTCAGCTCCGTGTCGCGCTCGAAGATCGGCTGGGCTGCCGCGAGGCCGACGAGCACGCCGGCGACGACGATCGAGCCGAGCGCGACGAGCAGCCGCCTCAGGCCCGGCTCGTCCACGCCGAGACCTGCTCGCACGCCGCGGGCATGCCGCCCCGTGACGAAGAGCACGGCCACCGGGACGAGCACCCCGAGGGCGATGAGCGCAGCGAGCGGCGTCAGGAAGGTCAGGCTCACCGCAGAGACCTAGTACCCGCTGCCGGGGTCTCCGGTGCCGGCGCCACGCGAGCCGCGCCCGCCAGGGGCCGGGTTACGCCCGCCGGCGGCCTCGGTCAGCTCGACCGCCCTTCCGCGCTGGAGCGCGAGCTCGAGGTTCAGCTTCGCCTCGTCGTTTTCCGTATCGAGGGCGATCGCCCGCTCGAGGCTCGTGACCGTGTACTCGAGCAGGATGTCGCGCTGCTGCGTCTCCGTGACGAGACGCGCCAGGCCGAGCACGCCCATGAGCCCGGCGGCGCGCGACCGGCGCTTCGGGTCGCCCGGGTTGCCCGCGATCGCCTCGAGCCGCGCCTGCGCCTCGTTGCGGAGGAGCGCCAGCTCGGGATCCGACACCGTCGGATCCTCGAAGCGGGCGAGCCGGACCGCCCGCAGGGCCTTGCGGAAGTCGACGTCGTCCTCGACGCCGAGCACGGCCTGGGACAGCGCGTGTGGAAGCACCGTCCGCGGCTCCCAGGTCCCGTCCTCCTCGGCGACGCGGAAGCGGACGTCCTCGGACGCGATCGCATCGTTCCACCGGTTGACGTCGAGAGCGAGCACGGCGAAGACGGCGGCGAGCGCGAGACACGCGGCCGCGGCCGCGAACAGGCCGATCCGGGCGAGGCGCTCCTTCGTCATCCGGCCCTCCGAGCGGCGCGCGGGGCCAGAGGCAGGGCGAGGCGCGCGCCGAAGCGCTCGTGCGCCGCGAGCGCGGCGAACAGCAGCGCGCCGAGGAAGAGGAGCGACCGCGGCACGCCGTACGCCGCCTCGCGGGGAGGACGGGTCTCCTCCGCGGCCGGGTCGGGCGGCAAGGAGAAGGGCGAGTCCGTGATGAACTCGCCGAAGATCTGCTGCGCGTCGCTCGAGGGGTTGAGCGCGGCCACCTCGAGCTCGATGCCGTTCGCCTTCAGCGACGCGATCGCGCGCGCCACGACCGGCACGTCCTCCGGCGCCGTCTCGAGGTCGCTGACCAGGAGGACGGACGGGTTCTCGATCTGGTCGCGCAGGAGCATGTCTCGCGCGAGCTCGAGCGCCCCCGAGATGCGGGTGCCGGCCCGGAACGACTGGTTCCACGGGTTCACGGGCGCGCCGCCGATCTCGGGAGCGACGAGAAGCCGCCGGAGCGATCGGCAGCTCGGCCGCGGGCGTTCCCGGCGGCAGCAGCTCGTAGGCGACGTCCGAGAACACGACGAGCCCGATGCGCGCGTCCTCCGCGACGAGGCGGCGGAGGACGAGGCGCACCGCGGCGTAGTCCTCGTCAGAGATGGAGAGCGAGAGGTCGAGGGCGACGACCCCCGTCGTCCCCCGTGGCAGGAGGCCGCGCTCGCGCGTGTCGAGGTCGCGTGCCGAGGCGACCGTGGCGGCGAGCAGCGCGAGCGCCGCTCCGGCGAAGACGAGGCGAAGCAGGCGCGTGCGCCGCGCTGCCGCGGGGAACGCCCTCGCGTCGTGGCTGTCGATCTTGGCCTGCGCCGCGCCTAGGCCGCATGGCCGTCTCCGTTCTGCTCGCGCTCGGCGCGCTCGACGAGCTCGCGCTCGAGCTCCGCGCGCACCCTGGCGGCGAGCGCGTTCGTCTGCTCGACGCTCGGCACGTCCGGCGACCAGGCCAGGACTCGCGCTCTGCCCGAGAGATCGACGTCGCCCCACTCGTCCAGCTCCTCGGCGACGAGCTCGAGCGCACGCCGCTGGTCGCCTGCTCCGTCGACGCGCGCGGACTCCTCCAGCAGCTCGAGGGCCTGCTCGAGCGGAGTCAGCGACGGCAGCGGCTCCGGCTCCGGCTCGGGCTCGGGCTCGGGCACCCGCCGCGGCCAGGCCACGTACGCCAGCGCGGCGCTCCCGCCGACGAGCAGCAGGCTCGCGAAGAGCAGCAGCGCGGCGAGCGCGCCTGGCGCGATCCGGTACGACACCGCCGGCAGCGTCGAGAGGTCGGCCCGCCACGGCGTGGAAGCCGACTGCGTGTCGTCGAACCGCACCGCCGCGAACCGCGAGTTGACGACGAGGAGCGGCCACACGAAGCGCAACCTCGTCTGCTCGCCCTCGGCGGCGCCCGGCTCGGCGAACGAGACCCGGCCCGTGCCGAGCTCGAGCGGGGCGGCCTGCCCGGCCGGGATGCACGGGCTCTTCATGCACCGGATCGCAAACGTCGTGCGGACGTGCGCGAACGAGCCCGAGTCGTGCCGCTCGCGCTCGGGCCGGCCGACGATCTCCCAGGGCGAGAACTGAGGGCTGACGCGGACGCTCTCCGGGTCGAAGCGCCCGCGGTCGAGCGTGACGTCCACGATCGCCCGGACCGTGTCGCCGAAGAGCACGATCCTCGGGTTGAGCTGCGCGTCGACCCGAACGCCGCTCTCCGGAAGGACGGGCGTCGTCGCGCCGTCTTCCTCGCGCACGACCGCGATGCCGATCACCGCGAGCGCGCTGAGCGCCGCGGCCGCGATGAGCCCGAGCGGCAGCAGGAGCCGGCGGAGCCGCGCTTTCACGCCTGCACCACCCGCCGCACGCGCCGCAGCTCGGCCCAGCCCAGGAACGAAGTCAGGATCTCGGTCGGCTCGCTCGCCGACACGACGATCGGATCGAGGTCGAGCTCCTGGAACTGGGTCAGCAGGTTCGCGACCCGCTCCTCGTTGGCGGCCCTACGCACCTCGATCTCGTCCCTCTTCAGCCGGACGTGGATCGTGCGGCCGGACTCTGCATCCCGAAGCGGGACGGAGATGCCGTGTACGTCGGGGAAGCCCTGCTCCCAGGTCGGATCCTGGATCACGACCGGGACGATGTCCCAGCGGTTCTCGATCGCGGTGAACCACACATTGTTGGACGGCGCCGGAACGAAGTCGGAGAGCACGAACAGGAACGTCCCGGCGGTCACCGAGCGCCGGTGCTCCACGAGATGGTCGAACGACTGCTCGAGCCAGTCGGCCGGAGCGGCGAAGTCGGGTGACTCGAGCCGTTCGTTGCGGAGCTTCAGCAGTCTCCGCTCGAGCTGCGGCGGGCGCCAGAACGTCTCGCCGTCGGCCTGGTCGAGGTACCCGACGAACCCGCCCGCGGCGGCCGCGCTCGCGAGGATGAGCTCGAAGAGGTTGCGCATCGCGAGCGGCTTGTCGAGCCACGGCAGCGGCGCCCCGAAGTAGGACATCGCGGGCCGGCGGTCGCAGATGACGACGACCCGCGGCGCCTCCTCCGCGAAGCGCTCGCGGACCACGAACTCGTCGCTTCCGCGCGCGGTCGAGAGCCGCGCGGACGCGGCCCAGTCGATGACGTCCATGTCGTCGCCGGGGCGGTACGGTCGCGACCCCGCGACGTCCGTGCCCGGTGCCCCGGCGCAGGCTCCGCATCGTGCCGAACGAGATGCCGATGACCCCGCGGCGAGGAACGAGCGGGAAGATGAGGCGGCCGCGGGGCATTACCTTTGCGCAAGGCCAGAGCCCGCTAGCGCGAGCTCCGACCGCGCGAAAATCCCTAAAAGGCGTCCGCTTCGCGGCCGCTGTGTCAGTGGCTTTCACGTCAAGCCTCTACGAGACGGGCCGAGGGCCCTCGAACAGGGGGTCGTCCTCCGAGCCCGGCTGCGGCGCCACCTCGAGGCACGCCCGGCGGAACTCGTCGATCGCCGCCTCCCAGCCGGTTGAACGTGCCCTGGCGACGAAGCTCGGCGTGAACACGACCCTATGGGCGAGCACGGGGACGAAGAGCTTCTCGATGTCCTCCGGCATCACGAAGCTCCGGCCCTCGACGAGCGCCCAGGCGCGGGCAGCGCGCTCGAGCGCGAGGCTTCCGCGCACGGAGCTTCCGATCACGACCGACTCGCTCTCCCGCGTCGCGCGCACGAGCTCGACGACCCAGCGGTGCAAGACGTCGTCGACGTACACGTGCTGGGCGGCGTCGCGGACGTCGTTCGTCTCGTCGACGGTGACGACTGGACGCAAGTCTCCGAGCGGGTGCGAGAAGCGCTGCTCCACGAGGATCTTGAGCTCGTCCTCGATCCCGGGATAGCCGAGGGCGGTGCGGAGGAAGAAACGGTCGAGCTGCGCCTCCGGGAGCGGGAAGGTGCCCTCGTACTCGATCGGGTTCTCGGTCGCGAGGAGCAGGAACGGCGCCGGCAGCTCGCGCGTGACGCCGTCGACCGTCACCTGGGACTCGGCCATCGCCTCGAGCAGCGCGGACTGCGTCTTCGGCGTCGCGCGGTTGATCTCGTCGACGAGGACGACGTTCGCGAAGATCGGCCCCGGCCGGAACTCGAAGTCGCGCGAGCGCTGGTCGAAGATCGAGAGCCCCGTCACGTCCGTCGGCTGGAGGTCCGGCGTGCACTGGATGCGCGACGGCGTCGCGCCCTCGATCGTCCCCGCGATCGCGCGCGCGAGCACGGTCTTGGCGGTGCCCGGCACGTCTTCCAGCAGGACATGCCCGCCGCAGACGAGCGCGGTCAGGACGAGCTTGATCTCCTCCCGCTTGCCGTAGACGACGGACTCGATGTTCGCGACGAAGCGGTCGGCGATCTCGCTTGCCCGCTCGAAGCGCTCCGATTCGATCCCGCGCGCCGGTACGGCCTCCACCGGCGTGATGCTAGCTGCGTCCGTCTCGGGGGTCGGAACCGCCATGCGTCAGGTACTTCTACGCAGCGTGGGCGTAGTTGTTAGGAGCCTGCAAGCGCGGAACCTAAGAACTCGGTAAGAGCGCCTACGCCACACCTTCGGCGCCGGCGACGACCTCGAGGATCTCCTGGGTGATCTCCGCCTGGCGGGCGCGGTTCATGCTCAGCGTGAGCGAGTCGATGAGCTCGCCTGCGTTCTTCGACGCGTTCCGCATGGCGGTCATGCGCGCGCCCTGCTCGGACGCCGTCGACTCGAGCAGCGCCCGGTAGATCTGCGTCTCGACGTAGACCGGCAGCAGGCGCTCCATGATCTGCTCGGGCTCCGGCTCGAAGATGAAGTCGCCGCGGAGCGTGTCCGCCGCCCGCTCCTCCTCGTCCGTCTCGAGGATGTCGGCGGAGATGGGAAGAACGTCCTGCTCGGTCACCCGCTGGGTCAGGGCGGAGATGTAGGTGTTGTAGACGAGCGTCACGCGGTCGACCTCGCCCTCGGTGAAGAGCTCGGCGACGCGATGGGCGATCGCCTGCGCGTCGGCGTAGCCGGGGCGATCCGTGAAGCCGAGGTACTCGCCCGCGAGCTCGCGCCCCCGGAAGAGGAGCGTAGAGCGTCCCTTCTTGCCGACGGCGACCCAGCGGACCTGTTTCCCCTCCGCCTGCAGAGCCCGTTCCAGCGCGAAAGCCCGGCGCAGGATCTGCGCGTTGAACGCGCCCGCGAGCCCGCGGTCGCCGGTCAGCGGGACGATCGCGACCGTCTCGACGCTCTCGCGCTGCTCCAGCAGCGGCAGCCGGAGCGACGTGGACGCTCGGCCGACGCCCGCGATGAGCTCGTTCATCGTCTCCGCGTACGGGCGCAGCGCCTTGATCCGGAGCTCCGCGCGCCGCAGCTTCGCCGCCGCCACGAGCTCCATCGCCCGTGTGATCTTCCGCGTGTTGCGGACGGACTGGATCCTGCGCTTGAGGTCCTGGACCGAAGCCATGCGCTAGCCGGCGAGGCCCCTCTCCTCCTCGACGTTGAACACGCCCGCGAAGTGGTCGAGCTCCGACTTCAGCTTCGTCTCGGTCTCCTCGCCGAGCTCGCCCGTGTCGCGGATCGACGCGAGCACCGAACCCTCCGTGCGCAGGTGCTCGCGCAGCTCGTCGTGGAAGCGCGCGACCTGGCCGACGGGGATCTCGTCGAGGTATCCGTTGCCGCCGGCGTAGATCGCGACGACCTGCTCCTCGAACGGCCACGGCTCGTACTGCGGCTGGTTCAGCGTCGCGACCATCCGCTCGCCGCGGCCGAGAGCCTGCTGCGTCGCCTGGTCGAGCTCCGACCCGAACTGGGCGAAGGCCTCGAGCTCGCGATACTGCGAGAGGTCGAGCCGCAACCGGCCAGCGACCTGCCGCATCGCCCTCCGCATTGCGTTGCCGCCCACGCGCGAGACGGAGACGCCCACGTTGATCGCCGGCCGCACGCCCGAGAAGAAGAGATTGCTCTCGAGGTAGATCTGCCCGTCGGTGATCGAGATGACGTTCGTCGGGATGTACGCCGCGACGTCCCCCGCCTGCGTCTCGATGATCGGAAGCGCGGTCATCGAGCCGCCGCCGAGCTCGTCCGAGAGCTTGCACGCGCGCTCGAGTAGCCGCGAGTGGAGATAGAAGACGTCGCCCGGGAACGCCTCGCGGCCGGGCGGCCTCCGCAAGAGGAGAGAGAGCTGTCGATAGGCATCCGCGTGCTTCGAGAGGTCGTCGTAGATGAGCAGCGCGTGCTTGCCGTTGTAGAGGAAGTATTCGCCCATCGCGCAGCCGGCGAACGGCGCCATCCACTTGATCGGGGCAGCCTCCTGCGCGGGCGCGGAGACGACGATCGTGTAGTCCATCGCGCCCTCGTCGCGAAGCCGCTCGACGACCTGCGCGACCGTCGAGCCCTTCTGGCCGACGGCGACGTAGATGCAGATGACGTCTCCCCCGCGCTGGTTCAGGATCGTGTCGATCGCGATGGCGGTCTTCCCGGTGGAGCGGTCGCCGATGATCAGCTCGCGCTGGCCGCGGCCGATCGGGATCATCGAGTCGATCGCCTTCAGCCCGGTCTGGAGCGGCTCCTTCACGGGCTGCCGGCTGACGACGCCGGGCGCCTTGAACTCGAGCGGCCGCCGCTCGGTGGCCTCGATCGTGCCGAGCCCGTCGAGCGGATTCCCGAGCGGGTCGACTACGCGGCCGAGCAGCCCCTCGCCGACGGGCACGCTCATGACCTCGCCCGTGCGGCGGACGGGCTCGCCCTCCTTCACCAGCTGCCACTCGCCGAAGAGCGCGGCGCCGACGTTGTCCTCCTCGAGGTTGAACGCGATGCCGACGACACCGTGCTCGAGCTCGAGCCGCTCGAGGGAGACGCAGTTCTCGAGGCCGTGGATGCGGGCGATGCCGTCGCCGAGCTGGAGGACGGTGCCGACCTCGGCGAGGTCGGTCTCGACGTCGAACTCGCGGATCCGGTCCTTCAGGATCGCGGTGATCTCTTCGGGGCGTAGCTTCACGGAGTCTCCTTAGTGGGCGGTTGCGAGTTCTTGTCGGAGGCGCTCGAGCCGTCCGCGGATGCTGCCGTCGACGCGGAACGACCCGACCTGGAGGACGATCCCTCCCACGAGCGCGGGGTCGACCGTGCGCGTCGCCTCGACCTCGCGGCCCGAGGCCTTCTCGATGGTCTCGACGATCGAGCGGGCCTCGTCGTCGGAGAGCTCGTGGGCGGTCGTCAGCTCGACTGCGAGGCGATTCTGCTCGCGGGCGACGAGCGCGTCGAGCTCAGCGCTCATCTCGACGAGCTCGGCGGCCCGGCCCTTTTGGACGACGAGCCGGACGAAGTTGCGGACCACGTCCCCGGCGCCTTCCGTGAGCTGATCGAGGAACGCCACCTTCTCGGGTGGGTCGACCTGTGGATTGCGAATGAAGGACTGGAGCTCGGGCACCTCGACGATGGCGGCGGCAAGCGTCTGGAGCTCGGAGGCGCTCTCCTCGAGCTTGCCCGCCTCCCGGGCGGCCTCGAAGAGCGCCCGGGCGTACAGTCGCTGCGCGACGGCCATGCGCGCTAGCTCCTCTCGCCTTCGAGCGCGGAGAAGTCGAGCTCGGCGATCGCCTCGTCGATCAGGCGACGCTGGTCCTCGGCGTCGAGGACCTTGCCAGTGACGCGCGCGGTCGCCGCGAGGGTCAGGTCGGCGACCTCCGTGCGAATCTGGTCGAGCGAGCGCTTCGTCTCCGCCTCGATCTGACGCTTCGTCTCCTCGAGCCGGCGCTGGCGCTCCTCCTCCGCCTCGCGTTTCACGCGCTCGATCTGCGCGTCCGCGACCTTGCGGGCATCCGCGAGGATCTCCGCCGACTCGCCCTTCGCCTCGCCGATCAGCTGCCGGTGCTGCTCGAGCAGGTCGCGGGCCTCGGCGCGTGCGTGGTCCGCCTCCTCGACCGCCTTGCGGATCCGCTCGCGGCGCTCGTCGATCGTCCGCTGGATGGGGCCGAAGGCGTAGCGCTTGAGGACGAAGAACGTGATCGCGAAGCAGATCAGCGTCCAGATCATCAGACCCGGAACGACGTCGATCAGGCCTCCCGAGGTGTCCTCCTCGGCCGCCTGTGCGAGTGGCAGGAACGCGAGCACGATCAGATCAGGACGTAGGCGAGGAGCCCGCCGATAAGGCCGTAGAACACGACCGCCTCGGTGAGCGCGAAGCCGAGCCACTGGATGCCCGTCAGCTCACCGCGAAGCTCGGGCTGGCGCGCGACGGCCTGGATCATGGAGCCGAAGATGTTGCCGATGCCGATGCCGGCGCCGAGCGAGCCGAGGCCGATACCGAGCGCCAGGGCGATCGCCTTCCCGGCGTCCGCGCCGTCTTCGGCGGCGGCGAGGAAGAAGAACGAGGACAACATGGTGTGACCCTCCTTAGTGCTCGGGCTCGATGGCCGAGCCGATGTAGATGGCGGACAGGGCGGCGAAGATGTACGCCTGGATCGAGACGACGATGACGACCTCGAAGAGGTAGAAGACGGTCGCCGCAGGCACGGCGACGATTGCCAGGAACACGTTCGAGAGCACGAAGATGAGCCCGATGAACGTGAGGATCAGCATGTGGCCCGCGAGCATGTTCGCGTAGAGCCTGACCGACAACGAGATGAGCCGCATGAACTGGCCGAGGATCTCGAGGGGAATGATCAGCGGCAGCATCACCTTGGGGACGTCCGGGATCCAGCTCTTGAAGTACTTCACGGGCCCGTTCCAGCGGATGCCCTCGACGTGCGTGAAGACGAAGGTCATGAGCGCGAGTGCCAGCGTGACCGAGAGCGTCGAGGTCGCGGCGAAGATCGCGAACGTGGGCAGCTCGACGCCGAAGATCTCGAAGCGCTCGTCCGAGAGCGGGAGCGGGATGAACCCGAGCATGTTCACGACCCAGATGAAGACCATCAGCGACGCGACGTAGGGGAACCAGCGCCCGATCGCCTTCGTCGGCAGGCCCTGCTCGGCGACCTGCACCTGGGCGATCTCGTAGATGGTCTCCCCGACCGCCTGCCGCCGGTTCGGGCCTCGACCGACCTTGACGCGCATGAAGACGATGCCGACGACGATCGAGACGATCATGCCGAGGATGAGGTAGGCGACGGCCTTGTTGATCGACATGTCGATCGGGCCGATCTTCAGCTCCGGTCCCCACGTATGGAGCTCCCACTCGTGCGCGGGATCGAAGTCGCTCTCGTCCTCGCCGGCCGGGGTCTCCTGCGCGAACGCGGTTGCAGGGAACACGAGGGCCAAGCCGAGCATGGTGAAGAAGAGGCGTCTCATGCCCTCGCCTCTCCGCCGAAGTAGCTCGCGAGCCCGACTGCGAGCTCGACCGTGAATGCGATCGCGTAGACCGCCGCTGCGGCGATGCCGACGGTCTCGTCGCTCACCGTGACGATCACGAGCGGGATGCCGACGAGGAGCCCGCGTGAGGTTGTGCCGATGCCGCGCATCCCTGCGGCGGCGAGGTTATCTGCGTCGCCTGCGAGCCGCGCCAGTACGAAAGCGAACGCCTGCGCCCCCACCCACAGGACAGCCGCCAGCCCCCAGGCCTCGAGAGGCCACCCGGCGACGACGAAGATCGGAAGCGCGAGCGCGACGACGGTGGCGCCGGCGATCGTCGGCGCGATCCGGCTCGGCAGCGGCCGCGGCGTGGAGAAGATGCCCGCACTCACCAGCTGTCCTCGTCGTCGTCGTCCGTGGGCCGGTTCCCGTCACGGGTTCGTAGGGGCGAGGCTTGTCTCGCCCTCGTGCCGGCGTCGGCTCGCCCGTAGACGTAGTAGACGGCGACGACGCCGAGCGGGATTCCCGCGACCGCGCCGATGAGCAGCCCGATCTCCGGAGCGCCGGCGAGCCAGCCGACGAGCGCGCCGACGGCCATCGCGAGGCCGAGCGCGCCCAGGAGGAGCCCCGAGGCGGTGGCGAGCGAGTGAGGCGAGGAGGCCGCGTCCGGCGTCATCCTGGGCGGAGCATATCAGCGTGCTTGTAACAGCGGTTTTCCATTTCTTGAGCCGAAAACGGTGAACTTCGTTACACGGTCTAGGATACCCCGATGGAGCGGCTCGTGCTCGTCCACGGGAGCGTCGTCGCGGGGGCCGCGACGTGGCGGGCGCAGCAAGCGCTCGCCGAGCGCTTCGAGCTCCTCGTGCTGGAACGGCCGGGGTTTCCCCTCGGTCCGCCGGTCGAACGCGCCGACTTCGAGGTCGACGCCGGGTGGGTGGCCGCGCTGCTCGAGCCCGGCGACCACCTCGTCGGGCACTCGTACGGCGGCGTCGTCTCGCTCCTCGCCGCGGCACGGCGGCCGGAGGCGCTCCGCTCGCTGACCGTGATCGAGCCGCCCGCGACGCGAGTCGCGCTGGACGTCCCGGCGGTCGCCGAGTTCGCCGAGGGCGGCGCGGCACTCTGGGCCGCGGGGCCGAAGGACGACCCTGAGGCGTTCCTGCGGATGTTCCTCGACGCCGTCGGCTCCAGCTACGACCCGCCCTCCCCGCTCCCGCCCGAGCTCGAGCAGGGCGCGCGGCTGCTGATGAACGAGCGCGGCCCGTGGGAGGCGGAGATCCCGCTCGAGGCGCTCGCCACGACGCCGTTCCCGAAGCTCGTCGTCTCGGGCGCCCACCATCCGGCCTTCGACGCGATCTGCGACCGGCTCGAGCGCGAGCTCGCGGCCGAGCGTCTCGTCTTCCCCGGCTACGGCCACACGGTCCAGCGCCACCCGGGCTTCAACGCCGCGCTCGCCGACTTCGTCGACCGCGCGATCGCTTGACGGGCCTCAGGCGCTTGCGCGCTCGGGAGGTACGGGCTGCGGCTGCGCTTCCGCCTGCTCGCGCTCGCGCCTGCGGATGCGCGGGTTCATGAGCTTCACGATCTCGAGCAGGTAGACGACGTAGACGGAGAACGCCAGCGCGAAGAACGCAATCGTCAGCACCAGCAGCGTCTCCCAGAGATGCCAGTCGCCGCCCTCGCGGAACGGGACGAAGCGCGTCGCGAGCGCCGCGCCGGCGAGGCTCGCGCACCAGAGCCACATCGTGACCGCGGCGCGCCGCTGCGAGAAGCCGATGTTGAGGAAGCGGTGGTGGAGGTGGCTGCGGTCGGCCGCGTAGATCGGCAGGTTGTGCTTCAGGCGCTTCGCGACGACGAACGAGGTGTCGAGGATCGGCACCGCGAGCACGAGCAGCGGCAACACGAGCACGACCGTCGACGCAGTCTTGAGCAGCCCCTGGATCGAGACTGCGGCGAGGATGAACCCGAGGCAGAGCGCGCCCGAGTCACCCATGAAGATCCGCGCCGGGAAGAAGTTGTGCCGCAGGAAGCCGAGGCACGCTCCCGCAACGATCGCGGAGAGGATCGCAGGGTCGGCCTTTCCGAGCGAGAGCGCGAGGATCGCGTACGTGACTCCCGCGATCCCGCAGACGCCCGCGGCGAGCCCGTCGAGCCCGTCGAGGAAGTTGACCATGTTCATCACCGCGACGATGAAGAACATCGACAGCGGGACGCCGATGACGGCGGGGAGGTCGACGACGCCGACGAACGGGAACGTGAAGTGGTCGATCCAGACGCCGAACATCGTCGGGATCGAGGCGGCGACGAACTGGCCCGCGAGCTTCACCGGAGGCGTGAGCCCGCGGAAGTCGTCCACGGCGCCGACGACGGTCGCCACGGCGGCTCCCAACAGGACACCGCGGCTCTCACCGGAGAGATCGAGGAACGCGAGCGCGGGCACGATGATCCCGAGGAAGATCGCGAGCCCGCCGAGGCGTGGGATCGTGCGGCGGTTCACGCGCCGGCGCTCGTCGGGGCGGTCGACCGCGCCCAGCATCCGCGCCATCCCGCCGACGGCCGGCGTCAGCAGCATGACGATGACGAAGGCGGCCGCCGCCCCGTACAGGACCTCAGGCGTCGCCCGCAGCTCGTCGAGCACGCGTTCTACTTCGTCCCGTAGAGCCGGTCGCCTGCGTCTCCGAGGCCCGGGAGGATGTAGCCCTTGTCGTTCAGGCCCCTGTCGACGGAGGCCACCACGATCCGGACATCAGCGTGGTCGCGGTGGACGCGCTCGATACCCTCGGGCGCCGCGATCAGCGCGATGAGCCGCACCGAGGTCGCCCCTGCCTTCTTCACCGCGTCCACGGCCGCGGCCGTCGAGTTGCCGGTCGCGAGCATCGGGTCGAGGAGGATGACGTCGCGCTCGGCGAGGTCGTCGGGCAGCTTCACGTAGTACTCGACCGGCTCGAGCGTCTCCTCGTCGCGGAAGAGCCCGATGAAGCCGACCCGCGCGCCCGGGACGAGCGAGAGCACGGCGTCCAGCATCCCCATCCCCGCGCGCAGGATCGGGCAGACCGCGACCTTCTTCCCGGAGATCCGCCGCGCGGTCATGTGCTCGAGCGGCGTCTCGATCTCGACCTCCTCGTCGGCGAGATCCTTCGTGGCCTCGTACGTGAGGAGGAGCGTGAGCTCGTTGACGAGCTGCCGGAACATCTGGGTCGTCGTCGTGACGTCCCGCAGCAGCCCGAGCTTGTGCTGGACGAGCGGGTGCGTGACCTCCGTGAGCGGGTCGGTGGCGGTCGTTGCGAGTCCGGTGGCTTCCATGGTGGCTCCCTCTAGCCGAACGTCGGAAAGGCGCCCTTGCCGGGGTACAGCGGTCGGCCCTCGCAGAGCAACGCGGAGCGTGCGGCGAGCGGGGCGAGGTCGGCGCCGGGCTGGAGCGCGTCGCAGATGATCCTGCCCACCTCGCGGAAGTCGTCCTCGTCGAACCCGCGGATCGTGGGCGCGGGCGTGCCGACGCGAAAGCCCGAGGCGACGGTCGGCGGCCGCTCGTCGAAGGGGATCGTGTTCCGGTTGACGGTGATCCCGACCTCGGCCAGGCGCTCCTCGGCGTCCTTGCCCGTCCACTCGGTGCGACGGAGGTCGACGAGCAGCAGGTGCGTGTCGGTCCCGCCGGTGAGCACGTCGATGCCACCTTCCTGGAGCGTCTCCGCGAGCACGTCCGCGTTCGCGCGCACGGCCTCCTGGTACTCGCGGAACGGCGCCGACGCGGCGATCTTGAAGCAAGCCGCCTTCGCGGCGATGACGTGGTTGAGCGGCCCGCCCTGCATGCCGGGGAAGACGGCCCGATCGACCGCCTGCGCGTGCTCCTCCCGGCAGAGGACGAACCCCGAGCGCGGCCCGGCGAGCGTCTTGTGCGTCGTCGAGGTCACGAAGTCGCAGTTCGGCACCGGGCTCGGGTGGATGCCGGCGGCGACGAGCCCGGCGAAATGGGCCATGTCACAGAGGAGCAACGCGCCGACCTCGTCCGCGATCTCGCGGAAGCGCCACGTCTCGACCGTGCGCGGATACGCGGAGCCGCCGCAGACGATCAGCTTCGGGCGGTGCTCCTTCGCGAGCGCGAGGACGTCCTCGTAGTCGACGAGGTTCGTCTCGCGCGACACGCCGTAGTGGACGATCCGGTAGAGCCGCCCGGAGAAGTTGACCTTGAGGCCGTGCGTCAGGTGCCCGCCGTGCGCGAGCTCGAGCGAGAGGATCGTGTCGCCGGGCTCGAGGCACGAGAAGTACACGGCCATGTTCGTCTGCGCCCCCGCATGCGGCTGGACGTTCGCGTGCTCCGCGCCGAAGAGCGCCTTCGCGCGGTCGATCGCGAGCTGCTCGATCTCGTCCACGATCTCGCAGCCGCCGTAGTACCGCCGGCCGGGGTAGCCCTCGGAGTACTTGTTCGTGGGGACGCTCCCGACCGCCTCGAGCATCGCGGGCCAGGTGAAGTTCTCCGACGCGATGAGCTCGATCTCGCCGCGCTGGCGGTCGAGCTCGCGTTCGAGCAGCTCGGCGACTTCGGGATCGACGTGTACGAGGCCCGCCGAGCGGAGCTCCTCGAGCGTCAGAGGGGCCACGGCCATCGGGAGGATGCTACTCCGCGAGGACCGCGGCAACAGCCGCGAGGGCCTCGGCGGCCGGAACCGCACCTTCGCGGAGCACGCGCGGCTCGTCGTCGGTCAGGTCGACGACCGTGGACGGGGTGCCGGGCAGGTCGCCGCCGTCGACGACCGCCGACGCAGCGGCGAGGATCGACACGGGCACGTCCTCCACGCGCCGCGGGTCCGCGCTGCCGTGGACGTTCGCGCTCGTCGCGGCGACTGCGCTCACGCGAGCCAGCACGTCGGCCGGGGGCCCGCCGAGCACCGGCACGCGAACGCCGATCGTCTCCGGCCGGGCGCCCGTGAGTCGCGAGTACCGCTGGGCCGGGTTCGGGAAGACGAGCGTGTACGGGCCGGGCAGCAGCGCTCGAGCGACCCGCTCGCTCCGGCCGCGAAGCTCCGGAATGCACTCGAGGAGGCGGTCGACGCTGCCGGCGAGAAGCGCGAGCGGCTGCGCTGGCGGCCTGCCCTTGAGCTCGGAGAGCGCGCGGATCGGCTCCTCGGCGTCGGGCGTGCAGACGAGCCCGTAGACGGTGTCCGTCGGAAGGACGACGAGGTCGCCCGTGTGGATTGCCGTGACGGCGTCCTCGACGGCGGTGACACTCATGCCGTCGCCATTGTTACGCCCTCGACGACACGGTCCCGGCCGGCCAGGTCCTTGGTCGTCGCCAAGTCGGCATAGCCGAGCTCACGGAGGAGTCGCGCGACCCGCTCGGCGTCGCCGTCGGCGACCTCGAGGACGAGCGCGCCGCCGGGCCGGAGGACCGAGCGGGCGTGCTCCCCGATCGCCTCCGTCGCGCCGTCCCCGACGAGTGCGTCGCGCGGCTCCCAATCGCGCACCTCCGGCGTCAGCACCTCGATCTCCGAGGGCAGGACGTACGGCGGGTTCGACACGACGAGGTCCCAGGGCCCTTCCGGCAGGCCGGCGAAGAGGTCGCCCTCGACGAGCTCGACGTCGAGGCCGGTCCGCGCCGCGTTCTCCCGCGCGACGGCGAGCGCGAGGGCGGACGCGTCCAGGCCGGTCACCCTCGAACCTGGGTGCTCGTCGGCGATGGCCAGCGCGATCGCGCCGCTCCCGGTCCCGACGTCGAGCACGTGCGGCCGTTCTGCGCTCGCAATGCGGGCGAGCGCTCGCTCGACGACGATCTCGGTCTCGGGCCGCGGAACGAGCACGCGGACGTCGACCGCCAGCGTCAGCCGGCGGAACCCCCACTCCCCGAGGACGTACGCGAGCGGCTCCCGGCCGGCACGGCGCGTGAGGAGCCGTTCGAGAGCGGCGCGCTCCTCGGGAGCGAGCGTCCTGCGGCTGTCCGCGCCAAGCGCGCCCCGCGTCGTCCCGAGCGCGTGCGCGAGCAGGATCTCGGCATCGACCCGCGGGGACTCGACACCCGCCCGCTCGAGCCGCGCGGTCCCGTCGAGGAGCGCCGCGTAGACCGTCGTCACGCGATCGAGGCCGCGAGCGCCTGACGCCGCTCCTCGGCCTGGAGCGCCTCGGTGAACTCGCCGAGATCGCCCTCGAGCGCCTGGTCGAGCTGGCCTCTCAGCTTGATCCGATGGTCGGTGACGCGGCTGTCCGGGTAGTTGTACGTGCGGATCTTCTCCGCGCGGTCGCCCGTCCCGATCTGCAAACGGCGCGCTGCCGAGAGCTCGGCCTCCTGCCGCGCTCGCTCGGCCTCGTAGAGCCGGGCGCGGAGGACGCGCAGCGCCTTCAGGCGGTTCTGGAGCTGCGACTTCTCGTCCTGCATGACGACGACGATCCCGGTGGGGATGTGCGTGAGCCGGACCGCGGAGTCGGTCGTGTTCACGCTCTGCCCGCCCGGCCCGGTCGAGCGCATGACGTCGGTCTTGAGGTCCTTCTCCTCGATCTGCACCTCGACCTCCTCGGCCTCGGGCATGACCGCGACCGTGGCCGTGGACGTGTGGATCCGCCCCTGCGACTCGGTCTCGGGGACCCGCTGCACCCGGTGCGTCCCGCCCTCGAACTTGAACACCGAGTACGCGCCCTCACCCTTGACCGCGAAGACGACCTCCTTGAAGCCGCCGGCCTCGTTCTCGCTCGTCCCGAGCGTCTCGGTCTTGTAGCCGCGGCGGTCGGCGTAGCGCGTGAGCATCCGGAAGAGGTCGGCGGCCCAGAGGGCGGCCTCGTCACCGCCCACGCCCTGGCGGATCTCCACGATGACGTCCTTCTGGTCGGCCGGGTCCTTCTCGACGAGCGCGAGCTCGAGCTCGTCCTGGAGCCGGCCCACCTCGGTCTCGAGCTCGTCCGCCATGCCCGCCAGCTCCGGGTCCGAGCGAGCCGCGTCGAGATCAGCGGACGCCTGCCGCCATGCGTCGGCGACGCGCTTGGCGGCCTCGAGCTCCTTCAGACGGCGCCCGGTCTCGGCCGCGGTCCGCCGGTCGTTGTAGACGGCAGGGTCCGACATGCGCTCCTCGACCTCCGCGTAGGAGCGCTCGAGGTCGTCCACGAGACGCTCGATCCGGCTCATGACCCGATGGTAGTAGGGGCGAGATGAAGCTCGCCCCAACGGACGTTGGTCAGGCGAGCGCCGCGTCGACCGTGATCTCGGGAACGCCCGCGAGCGCCTGCGAGACCGGACAGCCGTCGCGGGCGGCCTCGGCGGCCGTGCGAAAGGCGTCCTCGTCGACTCCGGGAACCGTGCCCCGCACCGTGAGCGCGCTCTTCGTGATCCCCGTCCCCGGCACGAAGGTCACCGTCGCCGACGTCTCGAGCCGCTCGGGCGGAGTGCCCGCCTGCGCGAGCCCGTGCGAGAGCGCCATCGAGAAGCAGGCCGCATGCGCGGCGGCGATCAGCTCCTCCGGGCTCGTGAGCTCGTCCGAGCCCTCGGCGCGCGAGGCCCACGTCACGTCGAGCGGCCCGAACGACCCGCTCCCGACGCTCTCGATCCTCCCGGCGCCCTCCAGCAGAGAGCCGCTCCACGTCACGCTCGCCGTACGGTCGGCAGCCATCACTCCCCTCCTTCGAGCTTCGCTTCAACGGTGACGGTAGCGCTCGCCCTGACGAGCGCCGAAATCGGGCATCCCGCCTCCGCCGCCTCGGCCGCGTGCGCGAGAGACGCGGCATCTGCGCCGGGCGCGACCGCGGTCGCGGCGAGGTGCGAGGAGACGATCCTGTGGTCGCCGCTCTCGATCTGGTCCATCGTGATCGTGCAGCGGACCTCGAGGCGCTCGGGCGGCGTCTCGGCACGCGCAAGCTCGCCCCCGAGCGACGTCACGAAGCACGTCGCGTGCGCCGCCGCGATCAGCTCCTCGGGACTCGACTTGCCCTCGGGATCGCCGACGCGAGACGCGATCGTGACCGGCAGTTCGAACGCCCCCGAACTCGCCGCCCTGACGACGCCCGATCCTCGCGACACCGTCCCCTCCCACGTGACGGCCGCCTCCCGGACGATACGGGGCACTACGCCATCACTTCGACGCGCGTGTCGGCCTTGCGCTCGGCCGGCGTCTCCGCCTGCTCGCGCTCGAGTACGCGCTGGAGCGCGCGGATCGAGACCTCGACCTGGTCGTCGTCCGGCTGCCGTGTCGTCAGCCGCTGGAGCCACATCCCCGGCGCGAGCATCGCCATCAGGAAGCGGTTGTCCGAGTGCTTCCCGGCGAAGCGGATGACCTCGTACGCGAGGCCCGCGATGAGCGGCAGGAGCAGGATCCGGCTCAGGATCAGCCAGTACCACACGGGCTGGCCGACGAACGCGAAGACGAAGATCGCGATGACCATGACGTACAGCAGGAATGCCGTCCCACAGCGCGGGTGGACGAGGCTGTGCCGCTGGACGTTCTCGACCGTCAGCTCCTCGCCCTTCTCGAGCGCGTGGATCGTCTTGTGCTCGGCACCGTGGTACTGGAAGACGCGGCGGAGATCCGGGAGCAGCGAGATCACAAGGATGTAGCCGATGAAGACGGCGACGCGGATCATCCCCTCGACGACGACAAAGAGCCCGGTGTGGTCGATCGGGAGCCAGCTCGTCAGCAGCGCCGGTCCGACCTTGAAGAGCATGAGCGCGAAGATGATCGCGATCGCGAACGAGAAGATGATCTGGCCGCGCGTGATAACGGTCTTGATCTCGCCGTTCTCGTCGGTCTCCCGCGTCGCGACGTTCGCGGAGATAGCGAGCGCGCGGAAGCCGATCGCGAGCGACTCGCCGAGCGCGATGACGCCGCGGATGATCGGAAGCCGCCACAGCTTCCGGCGCGACATCGGCGAGATGATGTCCTGGACGACCTCGGTGATGTCGCCCTCGGGCGTCCGCACGGCGACGGCCCAGTTCGAGGCGCTCCGCATCATCACGCCTTCGAGGACGGCCTGTCCGCCGTATGAGACGGCCATGCTCTAATTGTGCGCCAAACCAGAATCCGCTAGCGCGGATTCCGGTCGCGCGAAAATCCCTAAAGGCGTCCGCTTCGCGGCCGCGGTGTCGGTGGGGTTCACGTGAGCCTCTGGTTAGCCGCGGCGGGCTTCGCCGGCCTTCTCGAGCCGGCGCTGGAAGCGCTCGACCCGCCCACCCGTGTCGACGAGCTTCTGCTTCCCGGTGTAGAACGGGTGGCACGCGGCGCAGATCTCGACGTGGAGCTCGGGCTTCGTGGAGCGGGTCCAGAACTCGTTCCCGCACGAGCAGGTCACGTGCGCGAGGACGTAGTCGGGGTGGATGTCGGCCTTCATGGGCTGGCCAGGATACCAGCCACGACCTGCGGATCAGCGTTCCCGCCCGAGATCACGGCGACGACGGGCGCGTCCGCGACGGCGTCGATCTTCCCCGCGAGAAGCGCACCGACCGCGGCCGCTCCGGCGGGCTCGCAGGCGAGCTTCGCCCGCGTGTAGAGAAAGCGCATTCCCTCCGCGATCTCGTCGTCGGACACGAGCACGACCTCGTCGACGCGCTCGCGGCAGACTGCGAGCGTCCCGGCTCCGGTGAAGGGCGCGTTGAGGCCGTCGGCGATCGAGCGGGGCTCGATCCGCACCGGCTCGCCCGCCTCGAGCGCCGCGGTCAGGGAAGGCGCGCCCTCCGGCTCGACGCCGACGATGCGACAGTCGACGGCCGTCGCAACTCCTGCGATGAGCCCACCGCCGCCGATCGGCACGACGATCGTCCCGACCGCGGGCACGTCCTCGACGACCTCGAGCCCGAGCGTGCCGTGCCCGGCCTGGAGCACCGGGTCGTCGAACGGGTGGACGAAGACGCGTCCGGTCTCTTCGACGTGACGGAGGAGCAGATCGTGAGCCTCGGCCGGGCTCGCGGCACTGAGGTCGACCTCGGCGCCGTACGCGCGCGTCGCCGCGACCTTGAGCGGGTTCGCGCTCGCCCACATGAACACAGTGCAGTCGACCCCCTCCGCCGCGGCGGCGAACGCGGCGCCCTGAGCCGCGTTGCCGGCCGACCACGTGACGATCCCGCGCGCCTTCTCGTCCTCCGTCAAAGAGGCGAGCTTGTTCAGCATCCCGCGCGGCTTGAAGGACCCCGTGCGCTGGAAGAGCTCCGCCTTCAGGAAGACGTTCGGGCCTAGCGTCCGGGAGGAGAAGAGCGGCGTCCGGTGCAGGCGCCCGGCGATCGTCTCGACCGCGCGCTCGACGTCCTCACGGCCGGGAAGCGCCTCCACGTGCGCGATCGTAGCCTTGACACCGTTGCGCCAGGCGGAGGAAACTTGAGCGCGGTGCTGACATACGTGCTGATCGGTCTCGCGCCGGTCGCCGTAGCGGCGAAGCTCGTAGAGAAGCGGACGCCGAAGTTCTGGGATGCCGTGCTGCTCGTGGCGATCGTCGCACCGCTCGTGGCCACCGTCTACGCAATGTGGCGGCTCTGGCACGAGTGGATCGGCTGGCGCGAGCTGACGCTCTTTCTCGTCCTCTACCTCCTCACCGGGCTCGGGACGACGGTGGGCTACCACCGGCTCGTCACGCACGAGAGCTTCCGGACGCGACCGTCCGTCAAGGCGGTGCTGCTCGGCCTGGGCGCGATGAACTTCCAGGGCGAGGTGGTCAACTGGGCCGCCTACCACCGAAAGCACCATGCGCACTCGGACCGGGAGGGCGACCCGCACAGCCCGCGCGAGGGGTTTCTGCACGCGCACGTCGCGTGGCTCTTCAAGGCCTCGCAGGCCGAGCGCGAGCGCTACTGCAAGCGGCTGCTCGAGGACCCGATCATCGTCCTGATGGACCGCACGTCGGTGCTGTGGGCCGTCTTCGGGCTCGTCATTCCGTTCCTGATCGCGGGCTGGACCGGGTTGCTCTGGGGCGGGCTCGTGCGAATCGCCTTCACGAACCACGTGACGTTCGCGGTCAACTCGATCTGCCACATGTACGGCTCGCGACCGCACGCGACGAAGGACGAGAGCCGGAACAACCTGCTGATCGGGCTGCTCGGGTTCGGCGAGGGCTGGCACAACAACCACCACGCGTACCCGCGGGCCGCCAGGCACGGCAGCGGCTGGCGGCAGCCGGACATCTCGGGCCTGGTGATCTCCGCCCTCGAGCGCGTCGGGCTCGCCTGGGACGTCAGACGCGCGCCCGCGACGACGATCGGGGCGCGATGAGCACGCAGACGCGCGAGTCGGCCGTCGAGACGACGCTCGAGATCGTCGGCCGGTTGTTCGAGGGATACGACGGCGACTTCGCGGTGAGGCTCTGGGACGGAACCGTCTGGGAGTCGAATCCGGGGCGTTCGCCGCAGTTCACGCTCGTCCTGACTCACAGCGGGTCGGTGCGAGCGATGCTCGCCGATCCACGCCACATCCAGCTCTCGCTCGCGAAGGCGTTCCTGGGCGAGCACTTCGACATCGAGGGCGACCTCGAGGCGGTCCTCCCGCTGGCCGACTTCCTGCTCAGGGAGCGCAGCTGGCGCCCGACGGATCAGCTCTGGGCCGCCCGTGCCGTTCGGGCGCTCCCATCGGGCAACGGCCTGCCCGACGGCCCCGACGGCCCGCGCCTGCATGGCCGCCGGGACTCCGCCGAGCGGCTCGCGCAGGCCGTCCACTACCACTACGACCTCGACCCCGAGTTCTACGGGCTGTTCCTCGACCCGCGCCTGGTCTACACCTGCGCCTACTTCTCGAGCCCGGACGAGGACCTCGCGACGGCGCAGGAGCGCAAGCTCGACTACGTGTGCCGGAAGCTCAGGCTGCAACCTGGAGAGCGGCTGTTCGACATCGGCTGCGGCTGGGGCGCTCTCGTCATGCACGCCGCGCGGGAGTACGGCGTCGAAGCGCACGGCGTGACCCTGAGCCCGCGCCAGGCAGAGGTCGCGAACGAGCGGATCCGCGCGGCTGGGCTCACCGACCGCTGCCGCGTCGAGGTTCGGGACTACCGCGAGATCGACGGCGAGTTCGACAAGGTCTCGAGCATCGGCATGTTCGAGCACCTGAGCGAGAAGGGACTCGGCGAGTACTTCGAGCGCGTGTTCTCCGTGCTCCGTCCCGGCGGCGCCTTTCTCAACCACGGAATCGGCGAGAGCTACGGCAAGGGCCGGCGGCGAGGCGGCTCGTTCTTCATGACCTACGTCTTCCCCGACTGCCACCTCATGCCGATCTCGACGGCGTCGCGGCTGGCCGAGGCCGCGGGCTTCGAGGTTCGCGACGTCGAGAGCCTGCGCGAGCACTACGCCCTCACCGCGCGCGCCTGGCGGCGCGGTCTCGAGGCGAATCACGAGCGCGCGGTCGCCGTCGCGGGCGAGGCCGTCTACCGAACCTGGCGGCTCGGAATGGCTGCGTTCGCGTGGGGGCAGGAGGTCGGCGACCTCAATCTCTGGCAGTCGCTCCTGGTCAAGCCGGCGGCCGGCGGGTCGTCCGGGCTGCCTCTCCAACGGGCCGACTGGTATGCCTAGCGACCCGGCAGCCACGACGCTCGAGATCCTCGACGAGCTCCTCGATGGCTACCCGTGCGACTTCGGGGTCCGGCTCTGGAACGGAGCGCGACGGGACGCCGATCCGGGACTGCCGGAGCGCTTCACGCTCGTGCTCAGGCACCCGGGCGCGCTCCGCGCGATGCTCTGGCCGCCGTCGCGGCTCGCGCTGGCCGAGGCGTACATCTACGACGACTTCGACGTCGAGGGCGACATCCACGCCGTCTTCCCTCTCGGCGACCAGCTGCTGTCGAAGCGCCGCTCCGTGGCCGAACGCCTGCGGCTGGCGCGCGCGCTGCGCTCGCTCCCGTCGGAGCGGCAACCGCGGCTCGGACGCGGCCCCGCGCGCGTCAGCGGCCGCCGCTTCTCGCTCGAGCGCGACCGCAAGGCCGTCACCTACCACTACGACTCGTCGAACGAGTTCTTCTCGCTCTACCTCGATCGCCGCATGGTGTACACGTGCGCCTACTTCGGCTCCGCGGAGGACGACCTGGACACGGCGCAGGAGCAGAAGCTCGACTACCTCTGCCGAAAGCTCCGCCTCGAGCCCGGCGAGCGTCTGCTCGACATCGGCTGCGGCTGGGGCGGCCTCTGCCTCTTCGCCGCGGAGCACTATGGCGTCGACGCCCTCGGGATCACGATCAGCCGTCCGCAGGCCGAGCTCGCGAACGAGCGGATCCGCGCTGCGGGCCTCGCCGACCGCTGCCGCGTCGAGCTCGTCGACTACCGCGAGCTCCAGGCGCCCGAGGCGTTCGACAAGGTCGTCAGCGTGTGCATGTTCGAGGCCGTCGCCGAGGAGCTGCTCCCCGACTTCTTCGCCCGTGCGCACTCCTTCCTGAAGCCGGGCGGCGTGTTCGTGAACCAGGGCCTCGCCAGGGGCTACCACGAGACCGGCGCGTCCACGAGCGGGCGGTCGTTCATGGGCCGCTACGTCTTTCCCGACGGCAACGTGGTCCCGATCTCCACGGCGCTCGAGGCCGCAGAGTCGTCCGGGCTCGAGGTGCGCGACGTCGAGGCGCTGCGGGAGCACTACGTTCTGACGCTGCGGCACTGGGTCGCGCGGCTCGAGGCAGCGCACGAGGCGGCAGCCCGGGCGACGGACGAGACGCACTATCGGATCTGGCGGCTGTACATGGCTGGCTCCGCGCACGCCATGGCGACCGGACGCCTGAATCTCTTCCAGCTGCTGCTCGCCAAGCCGGATCGCGGACAGAGCGGGTTGCCGCTCACGCGTGAGGACTGGTACGCGGAGACGCGCCGGCCGGTCGCGGTCGGCTAGTCGTCCACGAGCCAGGCGAGCGCGACGGAGCCCGGCCCCGCATTCGCGCCGATCACCGGGCCGAACGTGAGTCGGTGGTCCAGCGACGCGTTCGGCCGGGCAGCGCGGACGCGCTCGGCGACAAGCTCCATGTCGGCACGGGCCTCCGCGTGCACGAGCGCGACGCGAACGGCGCCGTCTTCGGGAGTCTCCGAGACGAGGGCGCGCTCGAGCTCCTCGAGTGCCCGAGCACGCCCCCGCACGCGCTTGACCACGGCGATCTCACCGGCGACGCGGAGGATCGGCTTCGTGCTGAGCATCTCCCCGACGGTGCCGACGGCGCGACCGACGCGCCCACTACGGATGAGGAACTCGAGCGTCGCGACCGTGAAGACGAAGCCCGAGGAGCCGCCGGCACGCTCGACGAGCGCGACGACCTCCTCGTCGGTCGTTCCCCGCTCGAGGCGGCGCTGGATCGCGTCGGCGAGCAGCACGGTGCCCGCCGAGACGGTGGCGCCGTCGAGGACGCGCACGCGCTCCGGCCCGACGAGCTCCGCGGCGAGCTCGGCACTCTCATGCGTTCCCGAGAGCTTCGACGAGACGGTGAGCACGAGGACGCGCTCGTAGTCGCCGAGCGCCTCGATGCACTCCACGAACTCGCCCGCGGAGGGCTGGGAGCTGTGCGGGTGGACGGGCGACTCGCGCAGGCGGCGATAGAACGCGTCGACGTCGAGGTCGACGTGGTCGCGGTACTCCTCCAGCCCGAAGTGGATGTGGAGCGGCACGACGCGCCAGTTGGCGTGCGGAGAGCGCGCGCCCGGGAGGTCGCAGGTCGAGTCGAGCACGAGCGCGGTGTTCTCAGACGTCAGGTTCAGGCGTACATTGTCCTCGATCATGATCTGTCCCGCCTGCGGCACCCAAGCCCGTGAGGGCAGCCGATTCTGCGTGGAGTGCGGCGCGCGGCTGGAGGTCAGCTGCCCGGAGTGCGGCGCGCACGCCGACCCGGCCGACTCCTTCTGCGCGAGCTGCGGCGCGCAGCTCCAGCAGGCGGATGCCCGGCCGGCGGCGCCGTCCGTGAAGTCGGTGCAGGAGGAGCGGAAGACCGTGACCTGCCTGTACGCGGATCTCGTCGGCTCGACCGCGGCGGCGGACGGAGCCGATCCCGAGGACATCCAGGCTCGGCTCGCGCCGTATCGCGCGCGCCTGCACGACGAGCTGCAGGGCTTCGGCGGCACCGTCGAGAAGTTCATCGGCGACGCCGTCGTCGCGATCTTCGGCGCGCCCGTCGCGCACGAGGACGACGCGGAGCGTGCGGTGCACGCGGGGATCGCAATCCAGCGGGCGATCGACGAGCTCAACGACCGGGACCGCTCGCTCGACCTGGTGATTCGCGTCGGCATCGCGACCGGCGAGGCGCTCGTCCAGGTCGATGCCGACGCGAGCTCCGGCGAAGGCATCGCGGCCGGCGACGTCATGAACGTCGGTGCGCGCCTGCAGTCCGCCGCGCGACCCGGCGGGATCCTCGTCGACGAGGCGACGGAGAGGGCGACCCGGCACACGATCGAGTACCGGCCGACCGAGCCCGTGTCGGCGAAGGGGAAGGCGGATCCGCTGCGTGCCTGGGAGGCGGTCGCCGCGCGGCGCGACATCTCGACCGACCCCGACGCACCGCTGGTCGGACGCGCGGACGAGCTCGACCAGCTCGTCCAGTCGCTCGCCCGCGTGCGTCGCAGCGGCCGGACCCAGCTCGTGACGATCGTCGGCGCCCCCGGGATCGGCAAGAGCCGGCTCGTCTTCGAGCTGTTCGCCACTACGGCCGCCGAGGGCGAACCGTTCCTGCGCCTGCAGGGACGCTCGGTCCCGTACGGCAACGGGATCAGCCTCAACGCGCTCGCGGAGATGGCGAAGGCGTCGAGCGACGTCCACGAGACCGACGACTCGGAGACGGCGACGACGAAGCTTCGAGACGCGGTCGAGGCCGTCGTCGCGGATCCCGACGACGCGCGCTGGGTCGTCGAGCATCTGCGGCCGCTGGTCGGCCTCGCGTCCGGAAGCGAGCTCGACGCCGACCGCCGGTCCGAGTCGTTCGCGGCGTGGCGCCGCTGGATCGAAGCGCTCGCCCAGCGGTCACCGGTCGCGCTCGTCTTCGAGGACCTGCACTGGGCCGACGACACGCTGCTCGACTTCATCGAGCACCTCGTGGACTGGACCCGCGACGTGCCGCTCTTCGTCGTCGCAACAACGCGCCCGGACCTGTTCGAGCGGAGGCCGAGCTGGGGAGCCGCGAAGTGGAATGCCTTCTCCGTCGCGCTCGAGCCGCTCACGGACGAGGACATGAGTCACCTCGTCGCGGCGCTGCTCGAGCGGGCGGTACTCCCGATGGGGCTGCGGGCCCCGCTCCTCGACCGCGCAGGTGGAAATCCCCTCTACGCCGGGCAGTACGTGCGTATGCTCGGCGACCGCGGGCTGCTGGCGCGCGGCGACTCGGGCGCCGACCTCAGCCACGAGGAGCTCCCGCTTCCCGAGACCGTGCAGGGCATCGTCGCCGCGCGACTCGACGCGCTCCCGCCGGACGAGAAGGCCCTGCTCCACGACGCAGCCGTGCTCGGCGAGATCTTCTGGGCCGGCGCCCTCGCAGACGTCGCGTCCGTCCCGCGACCCCTCGTCGAGGAACGGCTGCACACGCTCGAGCGCAAGGAGTTCGTCCGCCGCGAGCGTCGCTCCTCGGTCCCGGACGAAGACCAGTACACCTTCCGGCACGTCCTCGTCCGCGACGTGGCCTACAGCCAGCTCTCGCGTGCCAGCCGGGCGGCGAAGCACCAGCGCGCCGCGGAGTGGCTCGAGTCGGTCGCCGGCGACCGCGCCGACCACCGGCCGGAGCTCGTGGCCCACCACTACCTCACTGCTCTGGAGCTTGCACGGGCGACGAAGCAGCCGACCGCCGAGCTCGAGGAGCGCGCCCGGCGGGCGGCGGTGGAGGCGGGCAGCCGCGCCGCGTCGCTCGGGGCTCATGCGGCGGCCGCGCAGTTCCTCGAGGCGGCCCTCGAAGTGACCCCGCCCGACGACGCCTCTCGGGCGTCGCTGCTGCTCCAGCTCGGCCAGGCCAGGCTTGGCGCCGAGCAGTCCGGAGCCGACGAGCTGGAGGACGCCCGCAAGGCGTTCCTCGTCCTCGGCGACACCGACAATGCCGCGGTCGCGGACGTGCTGCTCTCGATCCTGCGCATCGACCAGGGCCGGCGCGCGGACGCGCTCGCGCACATCCGGCGCGCCGCCGCTGTCGTCGAGGGCGCCGAGCCCTCGCCCGTCAAGGCGTTCGTCCTCAGCCACGCCTCTCGCTCGCTGATGCGCGTCGGCGAGGCCGACGAGTCGATTCGCGTCGGCCGCGAGGCGCTCGCGCTCGCCGAGCAACTGGAGCTCGACGAGCTGAAGGCCCACGCGCTCAACAACATCGGCGGCGCACGCCTGGTCAAGGGCGACCACCTCGGCCTCGAGGACTTCGAGCGGAGCCTCGCGATCTCGCGCCCGCTCAAGTCACTCGAGGTGGTCCGGAGCTGCAGGCTGCTGGGCGGAGCGCTGACCATCGAGGGCGAGCTCGACCGTTCGTCCGAGCTGTTTGCGGAGGGCCGACGGTACGTCGAACGCTTCGGCGACGCGTTCACGCGGCGCTGGCTCGACGTCGCGCTCGTGCTCGAGTGCTACTGGCGAGGGAGCTGGGACGCGGCGGGCAAGGGCGCGGACGACTTCATCGCCGAGCTGGAGAAGGGATCGCCGCACTACATGGAGACGGCGTGCCGGCGCGTGCGTGCGCTGATCCGGATTGCGCGCGGCGACGACATCGGCGCCGGCGACGACTCTGAGCGCGCCCTGGCGGTCGCCAGGGTCGCGAACGACCCATGGTTTCTCAACCAGGCGCTCGCGCTCCGTGCGCGCGTGCTCGCGCACGGCGGCGAGCTCGAGGAGGCCGGCGTCCTCGCCGACGAGCTGCTGGCGATCTGGAGCCGTGCGGAGGGCGCGACCGCACCGGGCTTCGACTCCGTCGACCAGGCGATCGCGCTGGCCACCCTCGACCGCGCCGACGACCTGGAGGAGGTCGCCGGATCTCGCCACCGCACGCGCTGGTTCACCGCTTCCCTCGAGCTAGCAGCCGGCGACTTCCGTGCCGCCGCCGAGTCGTTCGGCGAGATCGGCTCGGTGCCGGACTGGGCGTACGCGCACGTGTTGGCAGCACGCGAGGACGGCGACGAGCGTGAGCTCGAGCCCGCGCTGGAGTTCCTCCGCCGCGTGGAAGCGCACGGTTTTCTCCGGCTGGCGGGTCAGCCCGTCGACGAGCTGGCGACGTAAGCCGAAGGGAACCCAAGTCCCGTGCCGGGTGTAGGAACGGCATGCGGATCCTGCTCGCGCTAGCCGCCTTCGTGCTGCTCGTGCCCACGGCCTCCGGGAAGCTGCCTCCGCCGCCGACCGAGACGGCCGTCGTCCAGACCGGCCGCGCGCCGTGCGGGCTGGCCGCGCACCGGGGCGCGCTCTGGGTCGGTGTCTACGAGACGGGCCGCGTCCTGCGCCTCGACCGCGCCGGGCGCGTGCAGCAGCGATTCCGGGTGGGCCGCTACGCCTGCCGGATCGCCGTCGACGACCGCTTCGTGTGGGTGACGCGCGACAACGCGAATTCGCTCGTACGCATCGACCGCCGCCGGACTTCGTTACGACGGATTCCAGTCCCGTCCCCGTTCGACGTGCTCCGCGCGGCCGGCGGGATCTGGGTGGCGAGCTTCGAGACCGGCACCGTCGCCCGCATCGACCCGAGAACCGCGCGCGTCACGCGGGTCTTCGACGTCGGCGGGAATCCGTCCGGCCTCGTGTGGTGCGCCGGGTCGATCTGGGTCGGGCACGGGCGGGATGCGACCTGGCTGACCCGCATCGATCCGCGCACACGGAAGACCAGGCGAGTCGATGTCGTCGTGCGGGGGCCGCGGGCGCCGCGCTGCCTCCGGGGCGAGCTGTGGGTCACGACCGAGGACGAGCTGCTCCGCGTCGCGCCGCGCTCGGGCGAGCTGCTCAAGCACGTGCCGCTCGACGGCACCACCGGCGAGGCCGCCGCGGCACCCACCGGAACCGGCACGCAGCCTTCCTGGATGGTGTGGGTCACCGACAAGGAGCGCTCGCTCGTGCACCGCCTCGACCGCGGCACCGGGCGAGTCGTCGACACGTTCCCGGCCGGGCCGGGGGCGTTCGCGCTCGCCTCGTTCGCCGGCTCGATGTGGGTTACGAGCTACGCCGGGTCGGACGTGCGGCGCTTCGACCCGTGAGCTCCTACTAGTCACACGCCGTCCGGCCGCTGCGAGCAGAATGCGCGCGTGGCCGTCGCCGTCGCAGCCCCGGAACGCCGTTCGATCCGCCTCGTCGTCCGCGACGACGACCTGCGCCGGAGCCGGCTGACCGTCTTCTTCCGCCTCCTGCTCGCGATCCCGCACATCTTGTGGGTCGCGCTCTGGGGGATCGCAATCGGCGTCGTCTCCTTCGTGAACTGGCTCGCCGTCGTCATCAACGGCGAGCTGCCGTCGAGCCTCCACGGCTTCACAGCCGGCTACGTCCGCTACGCGACGCACGTTGCCGCCTACGTCTTCCTCGCTGCCGGCCCGTACCCCGGCTTCCGCGGGCGTCCCGGGTACCCGGTCGACGTCGAGATCGACCCGCCCGCGCGGCAGAGCCGCTGGAGCGGCGCCTTCCGCCTCGTCCTCGCCTTTCCAGCGCTGATCCTCGCGACGCTCCTCGGCGGCGCCCTCTCGATCAACGGGCCCGCGATCTTCTTCACGTACGGCTTCGCGCTCGTCGGCGGCCTCACCGGGATCCTCGCGTTCCTCGCCTGGTTCTTCTGCCTCGTCCTCGGGCGCGCGCCGCGGGGGCTCCGCGACCTGACGGCCTATGCGCTCGGCTACGGCGCCCAGGCGGGTGGCTACTACCTCCTCCTCACCGGGCGGTACCCGACCTCGGACCCGGCCGTCGCCGAGCCGTACTCGCGCCTCCCGGAGCACCCGGTTCAGCTCGTCGTCGCAGACGACCTCCAGCGCTCTCGGCTCACGGTCCTCTTCCGGCTGCTGCTCCTCATGCCGCACATCGTGTGGCTCTACCTCTGGGGCTTCGTCACGTACCTCGCGGTGTTCGTCGCCTGGTTCGTCGCACTCGTCATCGGACGGGTTCCGAGCCCACTCCACCGCTTCATCGCCGCGTACGTCCGCTACTCGACCCACGTGTACGCGTACCTGTCGATCGTCGGCCAGAAGTTCCCGGGCTTCACCGGCCGGGCGGGCTCGTACGGCATCGACCTCGAGATTGCCCCGGCAGAGCCGCAGCGCCGGCTCGTGACGCTCCTTCGCCTGTTCCTCCTGATCCCGGCCGCGTTCGTCGCGGGGATCCTCGGCTACGTGATCATTCTCGTCGCGATCTTCGCGTGGTTCTACGCGCTCGTCCGCGGGCGCATGCCGGAAGGCCTTCGGAACCTGGGCGCGTCGTGCATCCGGTACAACGCGCAGACCTACGCGTACTGGTTCCTGGTGACCGACCGGTATCCGTACGGGGCGCCCGTGCTCCGCGACAGGCCCGGGCCCCCGCCGATGCGGCCGCCGCTCCCGATGCTGCTGCCGCCGCGGCCGGCACCGATGCCGATGCCCGCGTCGATCCCCCCGCCACCGTCACCCGCCGAGCCTCCGCCGCAGCAACCGCCTGGGGACCCGTTCTGAGAGCCGCCTTCGGCGTCGTCGTCGTCGCAGCACTCGCCGTCGGCGCCTACCTTCTCTATCCGACAGCCGTCCCCGACGACCTGTCGCTCCCGGCCGTCGACTCGGGCGCCGTCTTCGGCGCCGCGCTCGTCGAGCGGGCGGAGCGCTTCGAGCGCGTCCTGTACGTCCTCTGGGCTCTCGGCCAGATCGCGCTGCTCACGACCCTCGTCCTGTACGCGCGCAAGGGAGCGGTCTTCATGCGCGAGTCCGCGGCCGGGCCGATCGGGACGGGGATGCTGCTCGGGATGCTCGGGCTCGGCATCGTCTGGCTCGTCGGCCTCCCGTTCGGGCTGATCGCGCACTGGTGGGCGCGCCGCTACGACCAGACGGACCTGAACTACTTCGAGTGGCTCGTCGAGGACTGGGCGTTGCTCGCCGGAGCCTTCCTGTCCATCTCGTTCGCGCTCCTCGTCGTGATGGGGCTTGCGCGCTGGCTCGGAGAGCGCTGGTGGCTCCCGGGCGCCGCGGTCTTCACCGCGGTCGCCGCGCTCTTCACGTTCGCGACTCCGTATCTCGACTTCACGACGTACTCCCTCGACGACCCGGAGCTGCTGGCGGCGGCGAGCGAGTACGAGAGCAAGCTGGGGATCTCCCACGTGCCCGTCCGGGTGGAAGAGGTGAGCCTCCACACCGAGCAGGCGAACGCGTACGCTTACGGCATGGGCCCGTCGCGGCGCGTCGTGCTCTGGGACACACTGCTCCTGCCGCCGTTCGAGACCGACGAGCAGAAGGTCGTGCTCGCGCACGAGCTCGCGCACCACTCGCAGCACCACCTCCCGAGGGGCCTCGCCTGGTTCGCGATCTTCGCCGTCCCAGGCGCGTGGATCCTGATGCGTTCGACGCGCTCGCGAGGCGGCATGGGCGAGCCGCAGGCGGTGCCGGTCGCCCTCATCGTCGCGGCAGTCTTCAGCCTGGTGACCGCTCCCGCGTCGAACCTCGTCTCGCGGCGGATGGAGGCGGAGGCGGACTGGAAGGCGCTCGAGGTGTCCGAGGATCCCGACGCGCTGGAGCAGGTCATGATCGGCTTCTCGACGAAGTCGCTCGGCGATCCCGACCCCCCGGTCTGGACGCAGCACGTCTTCGGGACGCATCCCGCGCTGGCCGACCGCGTCGCGATGGCGCGGGCCTGGGCCGAGCGGAACGGTCGGTAGCGCCGGTTAGGTGAGCGTGTACTCGGGGCCCGAGCCGCCCTCGGGCGGGGTCAGGCGCCCGCCCTTCGCCGTGATCGCGCCGCACTGGACGCAGTTCGACGGCGTCACCTCGAGCACGACCATCCCGTCGCCGAGGTCGCGGCCGACGGCGTAGACGTTCGCCGGGCACATCCACGCCCACGCCTCCGCTACGGGACGGCGGACGCGCGTCGCGACCTCGAGGTGGTTCGGCTGGTCGTCACGCGTCCGGTTCCCGGAGGCGAAGACGGACGACAGCTTGTCGAAGAGATAGGCGCCGTCCGGCTTCGGATACCGCGCCGCGCGGCCGGTCCTGATCAGGGCCGCCTCGGCGTTCGGGTGCGTCGGGAAGCGACCGTTCGGCGCGCGCCCCTTGGTGACGGTCATCATGCTCGCGAGCGCGCCGCCGACGAAGAAGCCCTTGTCGAAGGCCTGGCGCATGTTCCGCACCTCGTAGAGCTCCTTCCAGAGCGGGCTCCGGCGGAGCTCGTCGTCGTACGAGTCGAGCGCGCCCACCCGACCAGGCACCTCCCCGGGTCGCAGCGTCCCGAACGCGGCCTCGGCCGCGAGTCGCCCCGACTCGATCGCATAGTTGATCCCCTTGAGACGTGGCACGTTGACGAGGCCCGCGCCCTCGCCCACGAGGAGCAGGCCGGGCGCGTTCAGCCTGCGCGGTATCGAGTGGTAGCCGCCTTCGGTGATCGTCTTCGCGCCCCACGCGACCCGCTCCCCGCCGCGGAGGATGTCCCAGACCAGCCGGTGGGTCTTGAGCTCCTGGAGCACGTCGTGCACCGAGAACTCGACGTCGCGCGCCTCCAGGCCGGCGACGAAGCCGATCGAGACGAGGTCGTCGCCCATCGGGTAGATGAACGAACCGCCGAACTCGCCGTAGCCCGCGAGCGTGCGGAGCGGCCAGCCCAGCGTGTGCACGATCTTGCGGAGCGGCCGGGGGACGCGCCAGATCTCCTTCACGCCGAGCGCCCAGATCTGCGGGTTGTCGCCCTCGAGCCGGAAGTGGTCGATCGCGGCGCTGGTGAGCAGGCCTTGCGTCCCCTCGGCGAGCACCGTGACGCTCGCGACCACGTCCGATCCGGCCTCGAAGGTCGGCAGCGGCTCGCCGTGGCGGCCGCGCCCGCGGTCGCCGGTGCGCACGCCGACGACCCGGCCGTGCTGGACGAGGAGCTTCGCGGCCGCGGTCTCCGGGAGCACCAACACGCCGAGCGCCTCCGCCTGCTCGGCGAGGAACCGCCCCAGCTCGGACACCGAGACGATGACGTTCCCGTGGTTCCGCATGGTCGGCGGAGCCGGGATCCGAAACGACCCGCGGCGCGTGAGGACGTAGACCGCCTCACCCGGCACGTAGCCGTACGTCGGCATGTCACCGGTCGTCAGCCGGCCCTTGAAGAGCGCGCGCAGCGGTCGCGGGTTGACGACGGCGCCCGAGAGGAGATGAGACCCGGGCTGCTTGCCCTTCTCCAGCACCGCTATGGGCACCTCTCCGAGGCGCTCCCGCACCTCCGGGTGCTCCTCGAGCAGCTGGCCGAGCCGGATCGCGCACGCGAGCCCGCCCGGCCCGCCGCCCACGATCAGGATGCCGACCTCGATCCGCTGGTCGGGCGGGTCGGTCGGCACACCGATCGCGTCGATGGAGCCGAACGGGGGTGGAAAATCGACCGGCCTGGCCATCTAGCCTCCGCGGTGAGCGCGGACGAGCTCGGTGAGCTTGGGCACGATCTGGTGCAGGTCGCCCACGACGCCGAGGTCGCAGAAGTCGAAGATGGGCGCGTTCGGGTCCTTGTTCACGGCGACGATCGTCCCGGAGCCCTGCATGCCGACCTTGTGCTGGATCGCTCCCGAGATGCCGCACGCGAGATAGAGCTTCGGTGAGACCGTCTTGCCCGTCTGGCCGACCTGGGTCGCGTACGGATACCAGCCGGCGTCGACGACCGCGCGCGTCGCGGCGACGGCGCCGCCGAGCGCGTCGGCCAGCTCCTCGAGCAGCGAGAACGCATCCGGCGTGCCGAGCCCGCGACCGCCGGCGACGATGATCTCCGCCTCCTCGATCGACGGGCCGCTCGACTCCTCCTGCGTCTGCTCGACCAGGGTTGCGAGCGTCGAGAAGTCGGACGCCTCGAACTCGAAGCTCTCCACCTCGGCCGATCCGCCGGACTCCACCGGATCGAGGGCCCCCGAGCGGACGAGCGCGAGCCGCGGCGACTCCGTCCAGCCGACGTCGACGAGCACCGTGTCCCCGAGCGCGGGCCGCTTGCCGACGAGCTCGCCGTCGCGTACCTCGAGGTCGATGAGGTCCCAGTTGAGCCCGGCGTCGAGCCGGGCGGCGAGGCCCGCGGCGACGTCCGCGGAGAGCACCGACGCCCCGAACAGGACGGCGTCCGCGCCGGACGACTCGACGAGAGCGGCGAGCGCATCGACGCGCGGTTGCGGAAGCGGAGACGTGAGCGAGGGGTCCTCGCTCGCGTAGACCTTGGACGCGCCGAACGCGCCGGCCTTCGCCCCGAGCGCGGAGGCATCGGGGCCGAGAACGACACCGGCCGCCTCGCCGAGCGCCGCAGCCTTGCCGAGCACGCCGAGCCCGCCCTTCTCGAGCTCGCCGTGGTAATGCTCGAGGTAGACGAGGAAGTTCAGAGGAGCCGCCTTTCCAGGACGTAGTCGAGGATCTTCTGCGCGCCGCTCCCGTCGTCCTCGATCTTCACCTGGTCGCCGCGCGACGGCGGCGGTGCTAGGTCGAGCACCGTCGTCTTCGCGCCCGCTTCACCCGCTGCGCCGGGCTCGACGCCGAGCTCGCCGAGCGCGAGAGTCTCCTGCGGCTTCGTCTTCGCGCCCATGATCCCCTTGAGCGACGGGTAGCGCGGCTCGTTGATCGCGTCCGAGACGGCGACCACGGCGGGAAGCGGCGCCGTGATGACGTCGTAGCCGTGCTCGGTCTGGCGCTTCCCGGTGATGGCGGCCCCGTCGACGGTCAGCGACGCGGCCTGCGAGATCACCGGCAGTCGCATCCGGTCGGCGACCGCGGACCAGAGCACGGAGCCGTCGCCGTCGTTCGAGGCCTGTCCGAAGAGGACGAGATCGGCCTCCTCGCGCGCGAGCGCCCCCGCCAGCGCGCGGCTCGTTCCCAGGAGGTCCGACCCCGCGGCCGCGTCGTCCACGACGAGCACGGCTCGGTCGGCGCCCATCGCGAGCGCCTTCCGCAGGGACTCGACCGCCTTCTGCGGACCGAGGGAGACGAGCACGACCTCGCCCCCGTGCGCCTCCTTGATGCGGAGCGCCTCCTCGACCGCATTCAGGTCGGTCGGGTTGAGCGCCGCCTCACCCGAGCGGTCGAGCCGTTTCGTCCCGGGATCGATCCGCTTGTGCACGGTCGCGTCCGGCACCTGCTTGACGCAGACGGCGATCTTCATCGGCGCGGACTCTATCCGCGCCCCGCGCAGCGTCGGTGCGCCAACCGAGGGGTCCGTTTCCCGCACCTGCTAGCGTCCGGCCCTTCGCGCGCGACCCGGACATGCGAAGTCCCCGGAAGACTCTCCTCCCCCTCCTCCTCCTCGCCGGCCTCATGGCGGCGGCGGCGTCCCCGCAGGCGGGTGGCGGCGAGCGCGCCGGACAGGGAGTGCCGCGCCTCGTCTTCCCGCTCGTCGCGAAGACTGAGCTCTGGGACAACTTCGGAGACCCGCGGCCGAACGGGGCCCACCAGGGAATCGACATGGAGAACCCGTGGCGCGCGCCCGTAGTCGCGGTCGAGGCCGGCCGCATCGACTACTGGGACTCGAGCCTCGGCGGCTGCATGCTCTACCTCTACGGGCGCAGCGGGACCATGTACCAGTACATCCACCTGAACAACGACCTCACCGCGCGCAACGACAACCGCGGCGGCTGCAAGAAGGACGTGACGTTCGCCGTTCCCGACGGCGCGAAGGTCACCGCAGGACAGCAGATCGCGTGGAACGGCGACTCGGGCGACGCCGACGGGAACCCGCACCTGCACTTCGAGGTGCACCCGGGCGGAGGCGGTGCCGTCAGCCCGTTCAGGCACCTGAAGCGCGCGGTGAAGCCGCTCTTCGCGGCGAGGGTCGGAGCCCGGGCCAGCGTCGCGCTGCGCGGCCGGCTCGTGGCGGTGGGCAGGCTCGCGGTTCAGCTCGAGGTCGAGCAGGTGCGCCCCGCCGGCGGGCGCTGGGTCGCGATCGACCGGCGGCGGGTGGAGCTCGCGGCGCCGCCAACCGACGCGCTGTGGGCGGGGGCCGACGTCGAGGGCGCGCTGCTCCGCGCGCCGAAGGAGCCGGTCCGCGTGATCGTCCAGACGCTGAACGCACGCGTAACAGCGGGCGCCGTCGTCGGCGCTCCCCGCTCGCTCAGCGCGGCGCGGATCTCGATCCTGCCGTAGCCCGTCCGTACGTCTGAATCGGACCGTACGAAAAGGTGTGGACACTCGACGTCCCTGCCGATAGAGAACGAAGGTGCGGGGAATGCGGACCCACCTCACATGCGGTCGCGGAGGAGGACACGCTGAAGTGCTACGAGCTCGTATCCGGGATCGGGACGATCGACGATGAGCGCTCGTCGAGCAGAACGCGGCCCGCTAGCCCCAGGCTCTCGTACCGCGCGGATCGATCTCGGCGAGCGCCGCCCGGAAGCACGCGCTCGCGGCGCCGGGCGCGACGCGTGCGCACGCGGCCTGGCGCTCGGCGTTCGTGGCGTAGAGCATCCCGAGAACGAGCCCGAGCCCGGAGAAGCACGCGGTGCGCGGGCCGCCGCGAGCTCCCTCACAGAGCGCCTGCGCCGGCGCGACACCGCGCGAGCCGGAGGCGTTCGCGATCGTCCGCGCGGCGCCGAAGAGGCACTCCGCCTCACCCTGGTCGACGAGGCCGCAGAGCCGTCGCGTCTCCGGCCCTCCGTAGCGGGCCTCCTCCGCTGCCTCCCGCCCGAGCCCTTGGAAGCACGTGCGCGCCCACCGGCCGAGACGGCCGCACGTCGCCCCCGCCTGTACGTAGTCGCGCCGACTCGCGAGCAGGACTCGCCCGCTCGCGCGCAGGTAGCAGGAGCGCATGTCGAACCGCGCCACCGTCCGGCACGGGTAGAAGGGGTCGTCGTCGTCCAGCCACCGCGACTGGTATCCAAAGCGCGTGTCCACGTTCTCCATGAAGGTCCCGCTCGCGCAGGCGCGCCGATCCCATCCGCTTCCGAGCCCCGCGCAGACCGACAGCGCGAGCGGCAGGTCGTAGCCCGTTTGGATCATCAGCCCGTGCCCCAACCCGTGCCTGCACTGGTAGTCGAGGAACCCGCGCCGCCGGATGTCGGCGGAGACGCACAGCGACCGCGCAACTGCGGCGAGTCTCGAGGCCGAGGAGACGTCGAGGAAGGCGCGTTCGAGAATGCCGTGGTAGTAGCCGGAGATGCACGTCGGAGAGCCGAGCGCGAACGTCCGAGCGACGTCCCCGCCGAATCGCTCGAGAGACGCAGTGCCGATCGCGTGCACGATGCGGTGACAGTTCCGACCGACGGTCGCATCCGTCGTCATGCGCGACTCGAAGAGCGCGAGCGCCTTCTTCGGCCCCTGCCGGAATGCGAGGTTCCCGAATGCCTGCTGCAGGCACGAGACGTCGTCCCCGCACTCCCCGACCTCGGTGTCGTCCGGCTCGAAGTCTCCCGCGATGGGATGGAGCACGCTGCCGGCGGTTCCCGGTGCGACCGCCAGCCGCTGGCCGGCCCCTCGCGGGGTGACCGTGAAATACCCCATGAGCACGAGCGCGAAGAGCGGCACGGACAGGACCACCGGCACCAGAACGGCTCGGCGACTTCTGCGCGCGTGCTCGCTCATAGCCCGAGGGTAGGGGGAGGCGAGGCCGGAGGCACCACCCGATCGGTTGGGAGAGCCCACGTCCCGCGGCGGGGAGACACGTGACGGCCGAGCCCGCGAAGCTGGGGTACAGACCCGCGCTCGACGGATTGCGCGCCGTGGCGATCGCCGCCGTGCTGCTCTACCACGCAGCAAGGTCGTTGCCCGGCGGGTACTTCGGCGTCGACCTCTTCTTCGTGCTCAGCGGGTTCCTCATCACGACGCTGCTCCTCGAGGAGCACGCCGCGCGTGGCGCGATCTCCCTGCGAGCGTTCTACCAGCGACGCGCATTGCGTCTCTTGCCCGCACTCGTCGCCCTGCTCGGCGCGTTCCTGGTCGTCGCGACGGCCGCGGCGCTGGTCGGCGACCGAACGGAGGGAAAGGATGTCTTCGGCGTCATCGCCGGGCTCGGCTACTTCTCCAACCTGGCGATGACGGCCGAGCCGGCGGCAAGCCCGATGCCCGGCGAGCTTCGGCACCTCTGGTCGCTCGCGCAGGAGGAGCAGTTCTACCTCTTGTGGCCGCTCGTGCTGATCGTGCTCCTCCGACGGCTGCCGGGCCTGGTGCTCGCCGTAGTCGCCGCGGGCATCGGCCTGACGGTGCTCCGGCACCTCCAGCTGCACCTCGAGGACGCCGGCTCAGGTCGCATCTCGTTCGGGCCGGACGTCCGCGGCCTACCGATCCTCGTCGGCTGCGGCCTCGCTCTCGTCCTCGCGCGCTCGCGAGGCTCCTCCCGCGTACCGACGGCGTTGCTCGCACCGTTCTCCGTCGTCTGCGTCCTCGCGCTCTTCTTCCTGCCCTTCTCGACGTTCCTCTTACCGGGACCACTCCTCGTCTTCTCCCTCGCCTGCGCCGCGCTGATCCTCGTGGCGCTCGACGACCGATCGCGCGTCGCGCGCTTCCTCTCCACCAGGCCGCTGGTCTACGGCGGCCTGATCTCGTATTCGCTCTACCTGTGGCACTTCCCGTTTTTCGCCGCAGCGGGCCTGAACGACCCGTCGGCCGAGCACGCGCTGCTGCCTTCCTGCGCGGCCGTCGTCGCGACGTTCGCGTGCGCGATCGCCTCCTACCACTTCATCGAGCTGCCCTTCCTGCGCAGGAAGCGGCAGATGGGAGAGCCAACGCCCGTCAGCCGACCTGTCGAGCTCGCGGCGGCGCGGCCCGCGGAGAGCCCCCGCGTGCTCACCGCCGGGAAGATCTCGACTCTTCCGTAGCCGCGAGGTACTCCTCGAGGTCGGCGAGACCCTCGGGCGACCCCACCTCGTAGAAGCGCGACTCGACCTCGTAGCCCGCGAGCTCGCCGCGGCGGCTCAGCTCGTGGAAGACGTCCGCCAGGTCCACGACCTCGCCCGCGGGGATCTCCTCGATCGCATCGCGGCGGAGGAGGTTGAAGCCGAAGTCGATCCAGCCGAGCGAGGCGGCCTTGTCGTACAGCGTGACGAGGTCGCCTTCCAGGGTCGCGTTCCCGGAGCTGCCCCGGACGACGGTCATGAGAGCGCGGTGCGTCGCCGTGTCGAACGCAGCCCAAGGCCCGCCGAGGTCGATGGGCAGGTACGAGTCCCCGTACAGCACGGCCACCGTGTCGCCGAGCTCCACGCGGTCGAGCGCGAGCCGGAGCGCGCCGCCGGTGCCGTGCAGCTCGTCGCCCTCGTCGACGTACGTGACCCCGACGCCGAACGCGCTATCGCCGACCGCGCCCCGGATCTCGTCCCCTCCGTGCCCGAGCACGAGCACGACCTCGCCCACTCCCTGCGACGCGAGGAGGCGGAGCTGGTGATGCGCGAACGGCTCGCCCAGGACGGGCACGAGGTACTTCGGCCCCGCGGCGTGACCGCGCATGCGCGTGCCGAGCCCTCCCGCGAGGACGACGACCTGCCGCGGCGTCAGCCACCCGCGATCACGCGCGAGCCCTCGGGCTCGAACCGGAACTCCACCTCGGTCAGGCCCTCGGCCCCGAGCGCACGGCGAAGCGCGTCGGCGTCCTCGGCGAGGAACAGCAGGAAGCCGCCGCCCCCCGCGCCGGTCAGCTTGCCACCGACCGCGCCGTTCGCCACGCCGAGCTCGTACCAGCGGTCGACGTCCGGATTCGAGACTCCCTTCGAGCGCTCGCGCTTCGCGAGCCAGTGCTCGTGCATGAGCCCGCCGAAGCGGTCGACGTCGCCCGCGACCAGCGCGTCGTGGGTGAGCCCGCCGAGCCGCTCCACCTCGCGCAGGCCCTCGAGCATCGCCTCGTCTCCCGCCTCCGTCCGCCGGCGCTGATCCTCGAGCAGGTCGTCGGCGCGGCGCAAGCTGCCCGTGAAGAACATGACCAGCCGCTGCTCGAGCTCCTGGAGCGTCGTGCCGGGCACGTTCAGCGGCGACACCCGCACGCCCCCGTGCGTCTCGAACTCGAAGCAGGTGAGGCCTCCGAACGCCGCGATGTACTGGTCCTGCTTGCCGACCGGCCTGCCGAGCAGCTCGATCTCGACGCGGCAGGCTTCCTCCGCGAGCTCGCCGGCCGTCACGGGCTGCTCGTTCCACGCGTACACGGCGCGGAGCAGGCCGACCGTGAACGCGCCCGAGGAGCCGAGCCCCGTCCCGGCGGGGATGTCCGCGAGGCTCACGACCTCGATCGCGGGGCCGACCGCGTGCTGCTCGAGCACGGTCCGGATGATCGGGTGCTCGATCTCGCTCGCCTCGGAGACCCGCTCGAGCGCGGAGTACTTGAGGAAGTAGTCGTTCGTGAAGGTCCGGTTCATCCCGATGTAGATGTACTTGTCGATCGCAGCCGAGATGACGAAGCCCGGGTGGCGCTCGTAGTAGGACGGGAGGTCGGTGCCGCCGCCCCCGAGGGTGATGCGCAGGGGCGTCCGCGTGATCAGCACGGGGCTGACCCTAACCGTCCGGCAACCCGGTAACGTGGCGCCTCGATGACCGTTGGCGAGACGCCGGATGTGCGCGGTCTTGCCGCCGACGGGCACCCCGACCCCGACGTTCGGCTGCTCGTGCCGGACAAGGAGATCGCCGAGCCCGAGCTCTCGATCGTGATCCCCGCGCTCGACGAGGAGATCACCGTCGGCGACTTCGTCGACTGGTGCCTCGAGGGCCTGGACGCGGCGGGGGTCGTCGGCGAGGTGCTCATCGTCTCGAGCTCGAGCGACCGCACCGCCGAGATCGCACTGGCGCACGGCGCGCGTGTCCTCGAGACGCCTCGCCGCGGGCTCGGCCGAGCGTACATCGATGCACTGCCGTTCGTCCGCGGGCAATACGTCCTCATGGGGGACGCGGACTGCACGTACGACTTCCGGGAGCTCGGCCCGTTCGTGGACAAGCTCCGCGACGGCTACGAGTTCGTGATGGGGTCGCGCTGGCGCGGCACGATCGAGCCCGGCGCGATGCCGGCGCTCCACCGCTACTTCGGGACGCCGGTGACGACGTGGATCCTGAACCTCCTGTACGGGAGCTCGTTCTCGGACATCCACTGCGGGATGCGGGCGATCACGCGAGACGCCTTCGCGCGGATGGAGCTCTCCTCGCAATCCTGGGAGTACGCGTCCGAGATGGTGCTGAAGACCATCCGCATGGACCTGCGCACGACGGAGGTCCCGGTGCGCTTCCTCAAGGATCGCGAGGGCCGCGTGAGCCACCACAAGCGGGCCGGCTGGACCGCGCCGTGGAAGGCCGGCTGGATCAACCTGCGCGCGATGTTCGTCAACGGCGCCGACTTCTTCGTGCTCAAGCCGGGCTTGCTGCTGCTCGCCGTGGGCCTGGCGATCGCGCTGCCGCTCAGCTTCGGCCCGATCACGCTCGGCCCTCTCACGTTCTCCCTGTACTGGATGCTCGCCGGCATGACACTCGCCGTCGTCGGGCTGCAGTACGTCTACTTCGGCGGGCTCGCGCAGGTGCTCTACGACTACACCGGAGACGTGAGCCGGCGCTGGACCAGCCGGTTCCCGTACGACCGGAGCATCGCGCTCAGCGCGCTCGCGTTCGTCCTCGGCGTCGCGGCGACGGTGCCGCTCATCGTCGACTACGTGAGCCAGGGCCTGGAGCTTCCGGACGACCCCGGGCTCGTGGAGCACCTGGCGGTGACCGGGCTCCTCGCGATGATCGTCGGATTCACGACCTTCGCCTTCACGCTCATCCTCCATGCGGCGGTCTCGCGGCCGCCGAGGCGACGTGGCGACTGAGCCCGCCCGGACGTCCGCGTACGGCGAGGACCGCGACCTCTCGGTCGTCGACCGGTTCGGCGTCTGGCTCTCGGCGCGTGCGATCCGCCGGCACGTGCGGAGCTTCGCCGGCCTGCGCGTGGGCGACCTCGGCTGCGGCTACGACGCGCGCTTCGTGCGGACCGTTCTCGACGAGGTCGAAAGCGCTGTCCTCGTCGACGTCTCGCTGGCGCCGGACCTCGCCTCGCATCCTCGCGTCACCGCGATCGAAGGCGTGCTTCCGGAGGCGGCGGACGGGATTCCCGACGGCTCGCTCGACGTCGTCCTCTGCATCTCCGTGCTCGAGCACCTTCCCGACCCGCTCGCGCTGCTTCGGGCCGGCCGCCGCGTCCTCGCTCCAGGAGGAATCTGCCTCGTGAACGTGCCGAGCTGGCGCGGCAAGCGCTTCCTCGAGCTGTCCGCCTTCCGCCTCCACCTGAGCCCGGCCGAGGAGATGGACGAGCACAGGCGCTACTACGACCCGCGGGACCTGTGGCCGCTCCTGGTCGAGGCAGGGTTCCTCCCAAGCCATATCCGCTGCCGGCGGCACAAGTTCGGGCTCAACACGTTCGCGGCCTGCCGCGTCGAGGAGGCGTCGTGACCTCGTTCGCGGAGACGTATCTCGCCGAGACCGCCGCGATCGCCGCCCGGCTCGACGCGGAGGCGGTCGAACGCCTCGCACGCGCACTCGCCGCGGTGCGCGACGCGGGCGGGCGGCTCTTCGTCCTCGGGGTCGGCGGGTCCGCGGCTCACGCGTCGCATGCGGCAGGCGACTTCCGGAAGCTGTGCGGGCTCGAGGCGTACGCGCCGACCGACAACGTCTCCGAGCTCACGGCAAGGGTCAACGACGACGGCTGGGAGACGACCTTCGCGTCGTGGCTCGAGGGATCGCGCCTCGGCGAGCGGGACGCGGTGCTCGTCTTCTCGGTCGGAGGCGGCGACGCGGAGCGCGGCATCTCGGCCAACCTCGTCCGGGCGGTCGACTTCGCCCGCGAGGCCGGGGCGAAGGTCTTCGGAGTCGTCGGCCGCGACGGCGGCTACACGCGGGAGGTCGCGGACGAGTGCGTCGTCATCCCGATCGAGGCGGAGGAGCGCGTCACCGCGCACACGGAGGGCATGTGCGCGGTGCTCTGGCACCTGCTCGTCAGTCACCCCGAGCTCCAGGCCTCGACGCCGAAGTGGGAGTCGCTGAGCTGAGCACGAGATTGGGCGACTGGCTGGTAGTCGGCGGGGCAGGGTTCATCGGCGGGCATCTCGTCACCCGCCTGCTCGCGGACAGCGGCACGACGCGGGTGACGGTCTACGACAACTTCTCGTCGGGGCGGGAGGCGCACCTCGAGGCCGTGCGCGACGATCCGCGCCTCGAGATCGTGCGGGCCGACGTCACCGACCTCGACGCCCTCATGGACACGACAACCGGGCACGACGTCGTCGTCCACCTCGCGTCGAACCCGGACATCGCGCGCGCCGCGACCGAGCCGAGCATCGACTTCGACCAGGGCACGCTCCTCACGCACCACGTCGTCGAGGCGATGCGCCGGTCGGGCGTCGGGCGGATCCTGTACGCGTCCGGGAGCGGCGTCTACGGCGACCTGGGCGAGACGGAGATCGACGAGGACTGGGGCCCGCTCGTCCCGATCTCGACGTACGGCGCCAGCAAGCTCGCCGGCGAGTCGCTGATCGCCGCGTACTGCTTCATGTTCGGCCTCACCGGCCGCGTGTTCCGCTTCGGGAACGTCGTCGGCCGCTGGCAGACGCACGGCGTCGGCCTCGACTTCGTGCGCGCGCTGCTCGCCGACCCCACGCGCCTCCGCATCCTCGGCGACGGGACCCAGAGCAAGAGCTACATCCACGTCGACGACGTCGTCGAGGCGATGCTGGCCGCGAACCAGGGCGACGACCCGTACGCGGCGTTCAACGTCGCGACGGGGGACTACGTCACCGTCGCGGAGATCGCCGACCTCGCAGCGGAGACCGTCGGTCTCGATCCGTCCTCCGTGCGGCACGAGCTCACCGGCGGCCCGCGGGGCTGGCAGGGCGACGTGCCCGTCGTCCGGCTCTCGATCGAGCGCATCCGCGAGCTCGGCTGGGAGCCGACGCGCACGTCACGCGAGGCGCTGCGCGAGTCGATGACCGCCATCGCCGCGGACCTGCGCAGCGGACGCCTGTGAGCGACCGGAAGTACAGTGGCGGCGTGTCGGCGCTCGAATCGCTCGGCGTCAAGATCTTCGCGGACGGGGCCGATCGAACCCGGGTCGAGGAGCTGCGGGCCAGGCCCTGGATCAGCGGGTTCACGACCAACCCGACGCTGATGCGCAAGGCGGGAGTCGCCGACTACGCGTCGTTCGCCGGAGAGCTTCTCGAGCTCGTTCCCGACCGGCCGATCTCGTTCGAGGTGATCGCGGACGAGCTCGACGAGATCGAGCGCCAGGGTCGGCTCATCGCGTCATGGGGCGAGAACGTCTACGTGAAGGTCCCGATCACGACGACGGACGGCACGCCGACGGCCGACGTCGTGCGGACCCTCGCCGCGAGCGGGATCAAGGTCAACGTCACCGCGCTGCTGACCGTCGACCAGGTGGCCGACGCCGCCGGCTGGCTCGCCGACGGCCCGGGCGGGTTCGTGTCCGTCTTCGCCGGCCGGATCGCGGACACGGGACGCGATCCCGTTCCGATCATGTCCGCAGCGCTCGAGGTGCTCGCGCCGCACCCGCGGCTCGAGCTGATCTGGGCGAGCCCGCGCGAGGTGCTGAACGTCGTCCAGGCCGACGCGATCGGCTGCCACATCATCACGGTCACCGACGCGATCCTCGAGCGCCTGCCCACCCTGGGCCGCGAGCTCGACGACCTCTCCCTCGACACCGTGCGGATGTTCTACGGCGACGGGCGGGACGCCGGGTACACGCTCGAGGACACGCCCCACCCGGCGCGGGCGAGCTAACGGACGAGCCGCACCTCGCTGACGTCCTGCTGCGCGGTCGACGAGAGATACAGCGTGCTCGACCGGTAGCCGCGCCACTGGGCGCAGGAGCCGATGCGCACGCGCACGGTCGTCTCGCCGCCGAGGGTGCTGAAGGAGATCCTCCGCGTCGGGGTCGACGAGATCGCGCGTGCTCCGGCGAGCGGGGTCAGGACCCCGTTCTCGATCGCCCGGCGCACTCCGTCCACGAGCAGGTCGCTGCCCATGGGCGCGGCCCGGTCGGAGACGTCGAACCGCGCTTCCTCGAGCGGCGTCGACGTCGTGATCTCGAGCCAGCGGTATCCGCCCGCGGACGCGTCCTGCGGGAGGGTCAGGGCCCAGCGGTTCGCTCCCAGCTCACGCACCGCCAGCGACAGGCTCTCGGCATCGGGCGCGGGGGACTCCGAGAAGAAGCTCGGCACGTAGCCCCAGTCGCACGCGCCGACGGCGAAGTAGAGGTCGGGATCGGCCTGCACGGCGTCGCCGCGGCGCTCCATGACCACGAACCCATGCGACTCGAGTACGGGCACGAACTCGTCGAGCAGGTACTGGCTGACCTCGTAGTGGCGCACCTGGTTCGCGACGCCGTCCCAGCCCGAGAGCCCGATCTCGCGGCTCGAGTACACGACGACGGCGGGCCGCGCGCGCTCGAGCTCCTCGAGGAGGTCGGTCTGCGTCTTGAGGCGCAGGGCGAGACCGACGTGGTAGTAGCGCGTGGTCGCGGGCAGGTCGTGGAGGTAGTGGAAGAGCGCGGGCGTGTTCGAGAAGTCGAAGATCGTCTCGCCGGGGTCGAGCAGACCCGTGACGGCGCGGCCGACGTCTCGGATCAGCGCCTCGTCGTTCGCATCCGCAAGGTCGTAGCCGACACGCTCGAGCTCGGGCTCGCGCTCGGCCGCGACCTCCTGGTGCGACGCGGCCGAGCGGGCGACGTCGACCAGGCTCGTGGGCGCCGTGAGCAGCAGGACGACGAGCACGGGCAGCGTCACCGTGTGCCGCCGCGGCCACCACGACGCGCCTCGTGATCCGACCGCGCCCGCGAGCCACGCCTCCAGCCCGACCACCAGCCTGTAGGCGACGTACAGCACGAACGGCGTCGCGACGGCGAACACCTGCGCGAGGTGGCCGGCGTCCGCCCGGCTCACGAACTTGACGTAGTACAGGAGCGTGAGAGACGCAACGCCCAGGACGACCCAGTCGTCGAGGACGAACGGGCGCGCCAGGCGCAGGAACACAGCCGCGAACGCGAACGCGGCGAGCAGCGCAACGATCGGGGCCCACGCCTCGAAGCTCTCCAGGACCGCCTCCTCCACCGGCAGGCCGCCGGTGTAGCGGTGCCCCGGGATGAACGCGCGATAGCTGAAGACCCAGTCGTCGAGCGCCCCGTAGCTCGCGAGGAACACGCTCCACCCGACGAGGAGCACGGCGCCCGAGGCGAGGAGCAGCCACGTGCGCCGGAAAGCATCGAGCAGCCGCGTCCCGCGCCGGTACCCGTACGCCTCGTAGAGGACGACCGCCGCCACCCCGGCGACCGCAAGAGGCAACGCCTCCGGAGTGACGATGACCTGGGCCCCGAGCACCAGCACGAAGCACGCGACCCGCACGACGCTCGCGCGCCGCAGCACCGCGGCGAGGAGCAGCAGAACGAACGGAAGTAGCAGGAAGCGGAGCTCGACCGCGAACAGGTGGCCTGTCACCACGAGCAGCTGCGTCCCGGCGAGGAAGAGCCAGTTCGCACCGAAGAGATACGCGCAGAGGTAGTAGACGCCGACCCAGGCGAGCGGCTCGAGGACGAGCTGGCTGCCCGCCTCCACGCCCCACCGGCTGTCCTCGATCGCCTCGAACCCGAACAAGCCCGAGACGACGTCGTGCAGAAGGCCATGGGCGAGCAGGAGGTCGCGCCACGGGAAGGCTCCTGCCCGCGTGAGCTCCGCGCCCGCCAGCACCTGGCCTTCCTCGAAGTGATCGATCGCCCCGAGCGAGCCCGGGACCGTCGAGAGCAGGAGGAAGAGCCCCACCGGCGCGACCACGAACACGACCACCGCGCGCTCGAGGGCATCGCGCGTGAAGCGACGCAGGAGCACGACCACGGCCGCGTACCCGGCGACGACCGCACCGAGAGCGAGCCACGCAGGGAGCCACGAGTACTCGTGCACCGCCGCGCCGACGCTCACGCTCGTCGAGCGCGAGACGAAGTACAGGCCGCCGACGGCAAGGGGCGCCGCGAGCACGTTGAGGATGCGCGTGACGTCGTAGATGCCCCGCCCCAGCGTGAAGGCGTATGCGGCGAGACCGACGAACGCGGCATAGGCGACCGCCACGAGCAGGGCCGTTCCCTCCCCCGCATCGAACGCGATCGCGACCTCGACGCCGAGCACCGCCCCGACGAGCAGGGTGCGCGCGACGGCGACGGCCGGGACCTGCCACCCCGCTGCGGCCGGCACGTCCTCGACGTGCACGGCGCCGCTCTCCGCCCTCCCCCAGGGACCGAAGCGGCCGGTCGTCAGGCGTGTGAGCAGGAGGAACAGTCCGAGCGCGACCAGCGGCGCGACGACGACCACGACCGCGTACGTCCAGTAATAACGGTCGACGTTGAAGTTGCCGAACGTCGGATACCCGACGATGTCGGTCGACACGTCCAGCTGCCTCGGCAGCGCCGCGAGGGCGAAGAGTGCGAGCGCGGCCGACGCGCAGACGGAGAGGACGAGGCGCGTGATCCCGCTCACGCGACCGGCGAGTTCAGGCGGCGACCGCGCCGCGCAGGAAGTCCACGATCTCGCCGGTCGTGGCCCCCGGGCCGAACACCGCGGCCACGCCCAGCGTGCGGAGTTCCTCCGCGTCGTCCGGCGGGATCGTGCCGCCGACGACGACGAGGACGTCGTCCGCGCCGTTCTCGCGCAGGCCCTCGACGATCCGCGGGACGAGCGTCATGTGCGCCCCGGAGAGGATCGAGACACCGACAGCATCGGCGTCCTCCTGGATCGCGGTCTCCACGATCTGCTCCGGCGTCTGGTGGAGGCCGGTGTAGATGACCTCCATCCCCGCGTCCCGGAGAGCTCTCGCGATGATCTTGGCGCCGCGATCGTGACCGTCGAGCCCCGGCTTCGCGATCACCACTCGGATCTTTCCCGCGGGCACATCGGCACAATACCGCCGTGCGCCTCAACGTCATCGGCTCCTCGCCGGCCTGGCCGAACCCCGGTGGCGCGCACTCCGGCTACATGCTCGAGGCGAGCGGGCACCGGCTCCTGCTCGACTGCGGGCCCGGTGTCCTGGGGCGGCTGCGGGAGTCGGAGAAGTGGCCGCACGTCGACGGCATCGCGATCACGCACTGGCACCTCGACCACTGGGGTGATCTCGTGCCGTGGGTCTGGGGCAGCTTCTACCTCTCGACGAACGGGCCCATCCCCCGTCCGCAGCTCTGGGTCCAGCCGGGCGGCTCGAAGTTCCTCGCCGAGCTCGGCGGCGCTCTCGGCTTCCCGGACATGTTCGAGAAGACGTTCGTCCTCGACGAGTACGAGCCGGACACGCCGTTCGAGGTCGGCCCGCTCACGGTGACCGCGACGAAGGTGCCGCACTACAAGCTCCGGACGTACGCGTTCCGGGTGGAGGGCGACGGCCGCTCGCTCGCGTACTCGGGCGACTCGGCGCCGTCCGAGGAGCTCGTCGCGTCCGCGAAGGACGCCGACCTCTTCGTCTGCGAGGCGACGCTCCTCCGCGGCGAGCTCGACGGGCAGCCCCGCGGCCACCTCTCGCTCGAGGAGGCGACCGAGGCCTACGAGGCATCCGGCGCGCGACGGCTTCTCGTCACGCACCGCCCGTGCGAGCTCCCGACGCCTGACGAGTTCGAGCTCGCCTACGACGGCCTCGAGCTCGACGTCTGAGCTGATCGTCCCGCCAGGGCAGCCGGCACCGAGGCAACCGTTGATCTGCGGCGAGAGGTAGCAGCGCGATGACCGGCCTGGTCGGTGGCGTGGTCGCTTTCGGACTCCTGGCTGCTACCGCACTCGCGGCCGCGGCGACGCTTCGGCTTCGGTCGCTCGCGGAGTTCGCGCTCGCCGCCTACCTGTTCGCGTTCGGCGAGGCGGTGCTGCTCGTGCTCCTGCTGTCACCCTTCGGCGCCGTCGAGCGGCGCGTCCTCCTCGTCGGCCTGGCCATTCCGTGTGTCCTCGCGGCGTTCGTGTGGTGGAGGCGCGGCCATCCCCTCCCGGACGTGTCCGGGACTCCGTCGCGTCGGCGCACTGGTGCGGAGAGATCGCATCTTCTGGCCTCTCGGAGGGGTGGTCGCGCTCGCGCTCGCCTACACAGTCGCCTTGATCGTCGCGACCCCGCCGAACAACGGCGACTCGCTCGCGTACCACCTCGCGCGGGCCGCGTTCTGGCGGCAGGACGGAGGCATCGACTACATCGCGCACCCGTACGACCTGCGGCTGAACGCATTCCCGCCGAACACCGAGGCGGTCCTCACGCTGCTCATGGAGATCACGCGCAGCGAACGAGCGCTCGGCTTCGTCCAGTTCGGCTCCTTGATCGCGTGCGCCGTTGCGGTGTTCGCGCTTGCGCGACGTATTCACTGCTCCGAGCGAGAGGCGACGTTCGGCGCCCTCGTCTTCCTTACGCTTCCCGACCGTCCTCCTGCAAGCCTCGACGACGAAGAACGATCTCGTCGTCGCCGCGTCGCTCCTCGCGGCGACTGTCTTTCTCGTCGGTGATCGCCGCTGGCCGAATCATGCGCTCGTGGTGTTGGCGGTCGCACTTGCGGTCGGAACCAAGGTGACGGCATTGTTCGCCCTCCCGCTCCTGGGCGTCGTGGCGATCGGTGTTCGACCGGCAGAGCAGCGACTGCACCGGCTGCTCGCGTTGACGGCCGGCATTGCTCTCGGGTCGTACTGGTACGTGCTCAACATTGCCGAGCCGGGCGCGTCACTGGGCGACATGCCGAGGCGGAAGACGAGCGGTGACCTTCCATCTACAGGAGAACATCCTGCACCGCGGCGGCACTCGTCTTCGACATGTTCGATCTCTCCGGTGCCCGCGGATGGGACATATTCGTCGTACGCGCTCGTGGCTGCTGCTGTTCCTCGTCGCCGCGATCCTCGCGCGTAACCGCGACGGGGGACAGTCGGCTTCCCTCGTCCGTGCCGGCCTCTTCGTGGCGGTCTTGCCCTTCGGGGTTGTTGTCGGGAGCTACCTGGCTCTGGCACATGTTCGAGACACTGGACGACCATCTCGAGGCCGCGAACAAACAATTCCCTCGCTCGAGCTGGGCGCCTCCCACCCGAGCGAGCGAAAGCTTCTCGTGGTTCGGGCCTGTCGGGCTCGTGCTCCTCGTCGCCGCCGGCGCACCGGTGTCGTGCTGGCCCGACGTCGGTCGCTGTCCCGCCTCGCTGTGCTGTTCGGCCTCGCCCCCATATGTGGTTGATCATCGTCGCGGCGAGCCTGCCGTACCACCCGTCCTACGGTCGGTACTTCGTCTTTCCGGTGGCTCTCTCCGCAACTCTTTGGGGCCTCGTCCTCCGCGTCCGCGAATGGGCGTGGGCGATCTGCGCTCTCGCGGCGACGACTATGCTCCTCTCGCTGGTCCACTTCTTCGAGAAGCCGTCAGGTCTCCGCCTGCTCGAAGGCGACGTTGCGGCGAGGTCTGGGGCGCGGAGCGCTGGCGTGTGTACCTCGCACCTCAGCCGGAGACGCCGGCGGAGGCGCTTCGGTTCCTGGTGACCCTCCCCCGGCACGATTCGGTGGCGCTGGCCCTCGGCTACAACGACCTCGGGTACCCGGCGTTCGGACCGCGCTTCGAGCGACGGGTCGAGCTCGTTCCCGAAGGCTCCGACGCCCGAGCGACTGGACGCGATGTGGCTCCTCGCCAACGCGGATCGGTCAGATGCGATCGACGCAACGTGCTGGCGTCCTGTGGTCGAGTCGCCGGAGGGCTGGGTCGGGTTCCGCCGGCGGGACGCATGCCGGCAGTGACGGTCAGAAGACGGGCGTCTCCCGCCAGACGCCCCACACGTCGCGGAGCGCGTCGCACATCTCGCCGAGCGTGACGTAGTCGCGGGCGGCGTCGACGATCAGGGGCATGAGGTTGACGCCGTCGCGCGCGGCGGCATCCTTCAGCGCGGCGAGGCGAGCTTCCACCGCGGCCGAGTCGCGTCGCGCCTTCACCGCTGCCAGCCGCGCGATCTGCTTCCCCTCGAGCGCGGGGTCGATCTTGAGGATCGGGATCGGCTCCTCGTCCTCGTGCAGATAGCGGTTGACGCCGACGATGACGCGCTTCCCGGACTCGACCTCGGCCTGGTAGCGGAACGACGCCTCGGCGATCTCGCGCTGGAAGAAGTTGTCCTTGATCGCGGGGATCACGCCGCCGAGCTTCTCGATCCGGTCGAAGTACTCGTACGCCTGCGCCTCGAGGATCGTCGTCAGCTCCTCGACGTGGTACGAGCCGCCGAGCGGGTCGATGGCGGCGACGACGCCCGACTCGTGCGCGATGACCTGCTGCGTGCGGAGCGCGAGCCGCGCCGCCTCCTCGGTCGGCAGTGCGAGGGCCTCGTCGAACGAGTTCGTGTGCAGGCTCTGGGTGCCGCCGAGCACTGCCGCGAGCGCCTCGATCGCGGTCCGTACGATGTTGACCTCGGGCTGCTGCGCCGTGAGCGAGACGCCGGCGGTCTGCGTGTGGAAGCGCATGAGGAGCGAGCGGTCGTTGCGGGCGCCGAACCGCTCGCGCAGCTCGCGCGCCCAGATCCGCCGCGCCGCCCGGTACTTCGCGATCTCCTCGAAGAAGTCGAGGTGGGCGTTGAAGAAGAAGGAGAGCCGCGGCGCGAAGTCGTCAACGTCGAGCCCGCGCTCGACCGCCGCCTCGACGTACGCGAACCCGTCCGCGAGCGTGAACGCGAGCTCCTGGGCCGCGGTCGACCCCGCCTCGCGGATGTGGTACCCGGAGATCGAGATCGGATGGAAGAGCGGCATCTCGCGCGCGCAGAACTCGATCATGTCGACGACGAGCCGCATCGACGGCTCGGGCGGGTAGATCCACTCCTTCTGCGCGATGTACTCCTTGAGGATGTCCGTCTGCGCGGTGCCTCGGAGCTGCGCGCGCGGAACGCCCTGCTGCTCCCCGACGACGATGTAGTACGCGAGCAGGATCGCCGACGGCGAGTTGATCGTCATCGACGTCGAGACGTCGCCGAGCGGGATGCCCGCGAAGAGCGTCTCGGCGTCGTCGAGCGAGTCGACGGCGACGCCCTCACGGCCCACCTCGCCCACGGACCGCGGATGGTCCGAGTCGTAGCCCATGAGCGTGGGCATGTCGAAAGCGGTCGAGAGGCCCGTCTGCCCGTGGTCGAGGAGGTAGCGGAAGCGCGCGTTCGTCTCCGCCGCGGTGCCGAAGCCGGCGAACTGCCGCATCGTCCAGAGCCGGCCGCGGTACATCGACGGATACACCCCGCGGGTGAACGGATACTCACCCGGGTAGCCGAGGTCGCGCCCGTAGTCGAGCTCCGTGTTGTCGGGCGCGTAGAGCGGCTCCGTCTCGACTCCCGAGATCGTCGAGAAGAGCTCGTCGGTGCGCTCCGGGGCGCGGTCGTAGTGCTTCTCGCGCCAGGCCTCGACCGAATCCGACGCCTCTCGATCTTCCGTCCTCGCCATGCGCCGCATTGTAGGCGGCGCCACGCGCAGTCCCTGACAACCAGGCGACTTCACACCCCGAAGAGACGAGCTGTTCGGGCACCCCATAAAGGGGTCTTGCCTGTCGCGCGAGCGGAATCGCCGCTAGGCGATTCCGCTCTTGCGCACAAACGGGGGACTTGATGGCGAGAACGAGGGATAGCTCGACCGAGGGACGACGCCGACCTCGGGAGTGTGAAGCTTCGCTCCCTCCTCGGGCTCGTCGCCGGCGCGCTCACGATCGCCGCCCTCGTGGCGGAGTCGGGAACGGCCACGGCCGGCGGGCGCTGCGGCGTCGACTCCGCCGGGAACGGCGGCTATGCGTACGCCGGGCACCAGGCGAGCGACCAGGGCCACGGTGCCCGCGCGACGATCACGCTCACCCGCCAGCTCGAGGTCTCCGCCGGTCACGTCGCCGGCTGGGTGGGCGTCGGCGGGCCGGGTCAGGGCCTGAACGGCGAAGACGCGTGGATCCAGGTCGGGCTGGGCGCGGTCGAAGGCACGGAGCCGTTCCTCTACGCCGAGATCACGCGCCCCGGCCGCTACCCGAAGTTCATCCTCCTCGAGGAGGGCATCGAGGTCGGCGAGAGCCACCGCCTGGCCGTGCTCGAGATCGCCGCGCGGCCCAACTGGTGGCGCGTCTGGGTCGACCGGAAGCCGGTGACGAAGCCGGTGCGGATCCTCGGCTCGTCGGGCAAGTGGGCGCCGATCGCCACCGCCGAGAGCTTCAACGGCGGCGTGGGCGCCTGCAACCGGTTCGCCTACCGCTTCGAGCAGGTGCTCGTCTCGCACGGTCGCGGCGGCGCTTGGAAGCCGTTCCAGTCCGGTCACAAGTTCCTCGACGGCGGCTACCGCCTGCGTGCGCTGGCGACGGCGCCGAGCGAGAGCGAGAACGTGCGCCGCGTCAGCAGCTCCCGCGGCGGCCCGTTCCCGTACGCCTTCCTCGCGACCTCGTAGCGCCGCCCTCAGGACGGGACGCCGGACGCTGGGTCGCCTACGGGACGATCTTCACCGGCATGCCCAGCGGCACGCGCGAGCGGAGGAAGGTCACGTCGCTGTTGTGCATCCGGATGCACCCGTGCGACACGGCCCCGCCGAGGAGTTGCGGCCACGGCGTTCCGTGGACGCCCACGACCCCGCCGCCGGGCCAATCCGAGAGCCTCGAGTACGCGCTCGTCTCGAATGCGAACACCCCGAGGATCGGCGCGCTCGGGACGAACTTGTGCTGGATGTAGAACAGCCCGGTCGGCGTCTCGGCTCCCGGCTTGCCCACCGCGACCTTGCCGGTCCGGACGAGCCTCGCCCCGTCCCAGTACTCGAAGCGCCGCGCCCCTCGGTCGATGCGCAGCCACTTCTTCATCGGCCTGATGGTGGCCGACTCCGCGCGGATCCAGCCGGTCTGCCCGTTGGGCCGCCCGGGCACGCTGATGCGGTACCAGGTCGGCTTGCCCGTCTTCCGGTTCGTGAGCTTCGAGAGCGCGAGGACGTACTGCGGCGCGAAGTTGTGCCGGAACTCGTGGAGCACGGTGATCCGCCGCGAGCTCTCGCTCGGCTTCGCCCGCACGGCGACGTGCGCCCACACGATGTGACCCGAGCCGACGATCGGGAGCCCGGCTGCCCGGGAGCGGGAGGCTTCGGCACCCGGAGCGAGCGCGTACACGAGCGCGAGCAAGACGACGGCTGTCGCCGCCGCAAGTCCTAGCCGCCTGGTCGTGATCGTCCTCGCGTGTGTCATTTTCGTCCTTCGCCTGAATGTATCCCCCGCCAGAGTGACGGGCAATTCCCCGTTCGAGTGAGGAACGGGAGTGCTCCGCGGCTTCTGCCGCCAGGTGGGACGCCAGAGCTCAAAGGCGGCTTCCTCGTCGGACCGGAGAGCGAAGGGGCGGCCCGTGGCCGCCCCTTCGGTCCCCCGACCCGATCCGGGGCCGTTAGCCGGTCAGCGGCGGGAGGAAGACCCCCACTGCGCCGATTCGCTTCGGGCCGCAGACCTTCTGCTGCTTCGTCTCGACGGCTGTGATTGTGAGCACGCCCGGCCGCTTTGGGTTGACGCGCATCGTGACCATCCCCTTCGCGTTCGAGCGCTTCGTCTTCTTGATGCCCGGGCCCTTGATCCGGACCGCGGTGCCCTTGACGCGCTTCGCGCCTGCCGTGACCTTCACCTTGACCGTGTCCGGCTTCCCGTCCGCCTTGATCATCTTCGGCGTGACCGTCAGCGTCAGGCAGACGGATGGCGCCACCGGAGGCTTGAGCACCGGAGGCTTCGGCACGACGGTAACCGCGGTGTCGGTGTTGTCGGCCGGATTCGTCTCGCGACCGCCCTCGCCCGTCACCGTGGCCGTGTTCACGTGCCGGCCGACGAGCGTCGCGCGGGCGGTGACCGTGATCGTCTTCGACTGGTTGGGCTCGAGGGTCCCGAGGTTGCACGTGATGAGCGACGGCGTGAGCGTGCACGTCGGCGAGCCCGGGTTGACCGTGAGGTACGTGATCCCCGCGGGTGCCGGGTCGACCAGCTGCACGTTCGTCGCCGTGTCGGGACCCTTGTTCGTGACCGTCATCGTGTACCGCACCGTGCCGTTGAGCGGCGTCGGCGACGTCGCGTTCTTCACGATGACGAGGTCGATCAGCCGCGGCGTGAAGTCCACGCGCGCGTCGTCCGAGTCGGTCAGCGTGTTCCCGCTCGTGTCGGTGCCCGTCACCGTGACGACGTTCACGTGCGCCGTGCCCGCCGTGCCGGTCAGGGTCTTCGGGAACGTGCAGGTGGAGCTCGCGCCCGGCGCCAGCACGAACGGGACGGCGAAGCAGCCCGCAGGGTTGCCGCCCGCCACGTTCGCGAGGTTGCCGAACCGGTCGTCGATCACGGAGTTGACCGTGACGTCCACCGTGGACGTGTTCTCGATGGTCACCGTGTAGTTCACCGTGCCGCCCGGTTCCTTGATCGTGGTCGGAGTGACCGTCTTGACCACGTTCAGTGAGCCCGGCGGCCGCTTCGTGTTCGTGAACACGCACGTGATCGTCTGGCCCGCGTTCAGGTTCAGGACGACCGCGGAGCCCTCACGCTGCACCTCGACGCCACAGTCGAGGCCGGTGAGATCCCAGCCCAGCGGGACGTCCTCGCCGACCGCGTACAGCCCCGGCTCGAGCAGACCCGAGTCGTGCTGCTCGCCGTCGCCGAGCTGGAACGTGCCCTCCGTCCAGGTCGCGGCGAACGTGAACCTCTTCGCGTCGCCGTTCGGGATCGTCTGCTTCTCGACGATGATCCGCCCGTCCTTCTCGTTCGTGAAGACGCAGGTCACGACCTCGCCCGCCAGGAGCGAGATCTCGCTCGGCGACGACTCGTTCGAGCAGACGGCCGACTCGAGATCCCAGCCCGCGGGAACGTCCTCGGACACCGAGTACGTGCCCGGGTCGAGGTCGCCCGAGTCGTTCTGCCCGCCGTCGACGAGGTCGAAGCCGTCCGCGTCGTAGCTCGCGTCGAAGTGGAACGACTGCGGGTCGCCGTTCGGAAGCGTCTGCTTCTCGACGATGATCCGCGCGTCCTTCTCGTTCGTGAAGACGCACGTCACGACCTCGCCGGCCTGCAGCGAGATCGCGCCGGCGGGCGACTCGTCCGAGCAGACCGCCGACTCGAGATCCCAGCCCGCGGGAACGTCCTCGGAGACCGAGTACGTGCCCGGGTCGAGGTCGCCCGAGTCGTTCTGGCCGTCGTCGACGAGGTCGAAGCCGTTGTCGTCGTAGCTCGCGTCGAAGTGGAAGGACTGCTCGGCGCCGTCGGGGTTCGTCTGCTTCTCGACGACGATCCGGGCGTCCTTCTCGTTCGTGAACACGCAGGTCACGATCTCCGCCGCGTCGAGCGCGATGGCGCTCGCCGGCGAGCCGTCGTCGCAGGCGACCGACTCGAGGTCCCAGCCCACCGGGACGTTCTCGGAGACCGAGTACGTGGCGGGCAGCAGGAGGCCCGAGTTGTTCGACTGCCCGTCCGACAGGGAGAACCCGTCGGCGTCGTAGCTCGCGTCGAAGGTGAACACCTGCGGGTCGCCGTTCGGAAGCGTCTGCTTCTCGACGATGATCCGGCCGCGCTCGAGCGTGTTCGTGAACACGCACGTCACGACTTCACCGGCGGAGAGCTCGATCGCGTTCACCGGCGACTGGTCCGAGCACACCGCCGAGGTCAGCGTCCAGTTCGCCGGCACGGTCTCGGCGACCGAGTACGTGCCCGGGTCGAGGTCGCCCGAGTCGTTGGACTGGCCGTCGGAGAGGGTGAAGCCGTCGGCGTCGTAGCTCGCCGTGAACGTGAAGACCTTCGGATCGCCGTCGGGGTCGGTCTGCTTCTCGACCACGATCCGCGCGTCCTTCTCGTTCGTGAACACACAGGTCACGGTCTCACCGGACTGAAGCGAGATCGCGCCTGCGGGCGACCCGTCCGAGCACACTGCAGACTCCAGCTCCCAGCCCGCGGGCACGTCCTCGGAGACCGAGTAGGTGTCGGGCAGGAGCGGGCCCGAGTTGTTCGACTGCCCGTCCGACAGAGAGAAGCCGTCGGCGTCGTAGCTCGCGTCGAAGGTGGAACACCTGCGGGTCGCCGTTCGGAAGCGTCTGCTTCTCGACGATGATCCTGCCGCGGTCGAGCGTGTTCGTGAACACGCACGTCACGACCTCGCCGGCCGAGAGCTCGATCGCACTCGCGGGCGACTGGTCGGAGCAGACCGCCGAGGTGAGCACCCAGTTCGCCGGCACGGTCTCCGAGACGGAGTACGTGCCCGGGTCGAGATCACCCGAGTCGTCGGACTGGCCATCGCTCAGCGAGAACCCATCGGCGTCGTAGCTGGCGCTGAACGAGAACGTCTGCGCCGCGCCGTCCGGGTCCGTCTGCTTCTGGACGACGATCCTGGCGTCCTTCTCGTTCGTGAACACACAGGTCACAACCTCGCCCGCCTGCAGCGAGATCGCACCCGCCGGCGACTGATCCGAGCAGATCGCGGACTCGAGCTCCCAACCGGCAGGCACCGTCTCGGAGACCGAGTACGTGCCCGGGTCGAGATCACCCGAGTCGTTGGACTGGCCATCGCTCAGCGAGAACCCGTCCGCGTCGTAGCCGGCCGCTGAACGAGAACACCTGCGGGTCGCCGTTCGGAAGCGTCTGCTTCTCGACGACGATCCTGGCGTCCTTCTCGTTCGTGAACACGCAGGTCACAACCTCGCCCGCCTGCAGCGAGATGGCACCCGCCGGCGACTGATCCGAGCAGATCGCGGACTCGAGCTCCCAACCGGCAGGCACCGTCTCCGACACCGAGTACGTGCCCGGGTCGAGATCACCCGAGTCGTTGGACTGGCCATCGCTCAGCGAGAAGCCGTCCGCGTCGTAGCCGGCCGTGAACGCGAACACCTGCGGGTCGCCGTTCGGAAGCGTCTGCTTCTCAACGACGATCCTGGCGTCCTTCTCGTTCGTGAACACGCAGGTCACAACCTCGCCCGCCTGCAGCGAGATGGCACCCGCCGGCGACTGATCCGAGCAGATCGCGGACTCGAGCTCCCAACCGGCAGGCACCGTCTCCGAGACCGAGTAGGTGCCGGGCGCCAGCAGGCCCGAGTCGTTCTGCTGCCCGTCGGCGAGGGAGAAGCCGTCGCCGTCGTAGCTCGCCGTGAACGAGAACACCTGCGGATCGCCATTCGGAAGCGTCTGCTTCTCGACGATGATCTTGCCCTTGCGCGTGTTCGTGATCGTGCAGGTCACCTGGTCGCCGAAGCCGACCGAGAAGGTATGGCTCGTCCCGCTCGAGGAGCCCTTGCCCGAGTTGCAGTCGACGCTCGAGACGTAGTTGCCGAGCGAGGTGCCGGTGCCGGCGAGCTCGTCCACCGTGACCGAGCCCGGAGAGACCGACTTGAAGCCGGTGTCGCCGCCGTCGCCCACGTCGTCGGCGTGCGTCGTGGTGTTGATCCGGAGATCGAACTTGCCGGCGTCCGCCGTGGGCACGAGGTCCTTGAGCACGCGGACCTGCGGGAGGCGCTTGTTGACGTACGTGCACTCGACGTGACCGACGAACCCGAGCGTGATGCTCGCGGTCGCGCCGTTCAGGTTCACGCTCGTGCCGGGGCCGGTCGCGACCGGGCACGAGAGGTTCTCGAGCGCCCAGCCGGCCGGAAGGGCGTTCTCGGTGACCGAGTACGTGCCCGGGCTGCAGGTTCGGGTACGTCCGGCTCTGCCCCGAGGCGAGCGTGAACGTGGCCGGGCGTCAGGCCGCCGGTGGTCGAGTAGCCGAACTGCGTGGCATCGCTCGGCGTGGCCTGCTTCGTGATCTTCAGCGATGCGCACGTGTCGACGGCGCCGAGGCCGAAGTCCTTGAGATCCGCGGACGGTGACTGCGACGTGCGCGTGTTCGTGAGGAACGTCGAGAAGCAGGGGACCGTCTGCCCGAAGAGCGCGGTCAGGTTGAGGCCGCCCTCGAAGAAGAAGGGCGCCGTGAGGCTGCCGGCCCACGAGGTCGAGATCGTCCCCGTGTTGACGATTGCGCAGCCGTCGAGCGTCCCGAGCTTCCCGCCCACGCAGGGGCCGACGTTCGTCGTCGTCACCTCCGTGAGCTCGTCGTCCAGCCACTCGTAGACGCGGATGCCGGAGACGCTGCCGCCGTTCGTGAACTCGCTCTGCACGAGCAGGTCGCCTTCCGCATGGACACCGGAGAACGAGCCGTCCGGCTCGAGGCCGATCGGGTTCTTGAGGAACCAGAACCCGACGTTCGCGTCGCCGGAGTTGTCGAGCTGGCGGTTCTGCCCGAAATAGAGGATGAGGTTGCCGTCCTCTGAGTACACCGCGGCGTAGTCGTTCTCGATGTCGGACTTCGCAGGCGTGACGTCCGCCTCTTCCCAGGACCACAGGTCGATGTCCCTCGTGTCCTTCGTCTGACCCGAGCCGTATCCGAGGTCGGTGCCGTCCGTCGGGTCGTCGCGGAAGCCGGTGAACCCGAGCGGCGAGCCCAGGGCGTCCCAGTCGTTCGCGCTGCCGCCGGCGGCGTTGCCGTCGAGCTCGAAGCCGTCGATGTTCGGATTCGCAGATGCTGCGAGTGGCACTCCGACGAGCACCGCAGTAATGGCGACGAAGGCCGCGCACGCCAGCAGGCGGCGCAGCGTCCACGCAGATCCCATCCCCCGTGCGACTACGCGCGCACGCATGCCCTTGTTCTGCGACCCCATTGATCCGACTCCCTTCGCTGCTCGACAACCCGACGAAAAACTCGTGTCCCCTCGAGTTACAAGGCAGCTAGGGCACCCCGCCCGTCTGCTCCCCGTGGCCGGACTGTATCCCGCGTTAGGGGCATCGGCAATCCCTCGAACGAGTAACCGCTACCCCTGTCTAGGTCGAACCCGCCCCCCGGACGGGGGGCTTCCCACCTCATGTCGGGGGGCGCGTACCGACCATGCCCGCGAGCAGTGGCGGCATCGGCGCCCTGTGCGACACTGCCCCCATGCGGGTCGTGATCGCGGACGATCATCGTCTTGTCCTCGACGGGATCAGACGCGCGCTCGAGGCGGACGGCGACTTCGAGATCGTCGGGGAGACCCAGTCGGGGACACAGGTGCTGCCCCTGGTGGGGCGGACGAAGCCGGAGCTCGTCCTGCTCGATGTGCGCATGCCGCACATGGACGGTCTCGCCTGCCTCGACGAGATCAAGCGCAGGCATCCGGACATCAAGGTCGTGATGCTCTCCGCCTCGACGAGCTCGGAGCTCGTGGACGCAGCCCTGCGTCGCGGCGCGACGGCCTACATCGTGAAGACGGTCAACCCCGAGGACCTCGCCGCGACCCTACGTCAGGCGCTCGAGGGGAACATCCACACGGCTCTCGGCATGGACGAAAATCGCTCGGGAGCGAAGTCGCTCGGGCTCACGGAGCGCGAGCTCACGATCCTCGGGGCGCTCGCGCGCGGGCTCTCGAACGACCAGATCGCGAAGGAGTTCTGGGTCGCCCCGCAGACGGTGAAGTTCCACCTGACGAACATCTACCGCAAGCTCGGCGTGAAGAACCGGACCGAGGCCACCCGCATCGCCTACCAGCACGGGCTCGTCGAGAGCCCCATCTACGCGGACGAGTAACGCCACCTTGGAGAGAGTTCGACGCCTCGCCGAGGAGGAGTTCCTCCTCGTCGTCCTCCTGGCCGCCTTCGGCGTCGTCTTCGTCACGGCGTTCCCGCCGACGCTCCTCGTAGCGGACACCTGGCTGATGCTCGTCGCCGGCCGCGAGGTCGTGGAGAACGGGCTTCCTTCGAGCGACGAGCTGACCGTGCTCGGTCTCGGCCGGGACTGGACCGACCAGCAGTGGGGCGCGCAGGTCGTCGCCTACGGCGCGCACGCCCTCGGGGGCTACGGGCTCCTCGCGGTCGTCTGCGCGACCGCGGTCGTTGCGGCGCTCGCGATCGCGGCCGCGGGCGCCCGCACCCTCGGAGCCGGCCCGCGCGCGATCGCGATCGTGTTCTTCCCGGCGATCCTCGCGGCGCCGTGGGCGTGGACGATGCGAGCCCAGGTCTTCGCGCTGCCGCTCTTCACCGGCCTCCTCTGGCTGCTGGCTTCGGAGGCCCGGAAGCCGTCGAGACGCGCGTACCTCGCGCTGCCGATCCTCGTCGTCTGGGCGAACATCCACGGCAGCGCCGCGCTCGCGGCGCTGTTGACGATGCTGCTCGGGGCGACCGAGCTCGTCGCGAGCCGCGGCCGGCCCGGGCTCCGCAGCGTCGCGCTCCTCGTCCTCCCTCCGCTCGCCGTGCTCGCCACGCCGTACGGGCCGGTCGAGACCGCGCGCTACTACCACCTGCTCCTCGTCGACCCGCCGTTCCCGCGCGAGCTCGTGACCGAGTGGCGGACCAGCGACCTCGGGTCGGACACAGTTCTTTTCTATGCACTTGCTGCTGCCGCGCTCGTCATCGTCGCGCTCGGCCGGCGAAACCTGACGCTGTTCGACTTCGCGACGCTCGCACTGACCTTCGTCGGCGCAGTCACCGCGATCCGGGGAATCCCGTGGTTCGGCCTCACGTGCATGGTCCTGCTCCCGGTCGCGCTCGGTCGGCGGCTCGAAGGGAAGACGCCCCGGAAGCCGCGTCGCGCTGACGGCATCCTCGCGTTCGGCGCGGTGGGTCTGCTCGCGATCGCCGTCGCGTTCGCGCTCGTTCGCGACGAGTCCTGGTACGTGGACCGCTGGCCGGAGGGCGCGGTCGCGGCAGTCGACGGCGCGGTCGACGGCCGAGAGGTCCGCGTGTTCGCCACCAGCCGCGACGCGGACTGGATCCTCTGGCGCTTTCCCGAGCTCCGGGGCCGCGTCGCGTTCGATGTCCGCTTCGAGATCTACGACAGCGACACCTTCGAGCGCATCGTCAACTTCCGAGGCGAGCGCGGCGCAGACTGGAAGTCGATCGCGGACGGGTACGAGGTGGTCGTGCTCGAGACCGGGACGCCGGAGTCGTCGCATGCTCCGGACTTCCTCACGGAGCCGGGCGCGACGCAGCTCTACGCGGACGACCGCGTCACCGTGATCCGGCGAGCGCCGTCGCCGTAGCGCGCGGCTCCCTCGTTCGAGGGGAACGTCAGGAGCGCTGCAGCCGGTGATCTCGCGGGGCGGCGCGCCGGGAGCCCTGCCAGAGCGCGCTCGCAGGTCTCGGCGGCGCGAGCACGACGATCACGACGAGCGCGGCCACGGCCATCGTCACGACGGTCTGCCACGGCGCGCCGTTTCCGGTCCCCGGAGACACGAGCGCGAGGACGGCCGGCAGGAACCAGACCGGGGAAAGCCTCGGCCTCAGCAGCGCGACAGGCGCCGCGAGGAGCACGAACGAGTGCAGCCAGACGATGGGCGAGGAGACGATGACGCCCACGACCGCGCAGGCGAAGGAGCGCGTGTCGTCGCCGCGCTGCGCGTACCGGACCACGAGGGCGAGGACGCCGACCAGGACGGCCAGCGCGGCGAGCAGCCCGACCTCTTCAGGCAGGCCGGCGTCGAGCGCGAGCGCCTGGAAGGTGTAGCCGCGGTCGCTCTGCTGCTCCTGTAGCCGATCCAGGCTGGCCGGGAACGCCGTGAAGCCCGAGAAGCCGAGAACGGCCCAGAGCGCGAGCGTCACACCCGCGCCCACCACGAGCGTTCCGACCGCGGCCGCCCAGCGGCGAGTTGCGGCCAGCCAGACGGCGAGCGGCCAGGCGATGAGCTTCGTGGCGACGGCGAGACCTCCGGCGACCGAGGTCACCGAGGTCCTGTCGCGCCAGCGCCAGCATGCGCTCGCGGCCAGCAGCAGCGGCAAGGTGACATTCGCCGTCTGTATTGCGTTGAACGTCGCGATCCAGAGGAAGGAGACGACGTAGCAGCGCCAGTCGCGCACTCCGAGGAGCCAGAGCGACGCCGGCAGGCACGCCGCGACGGCGACCACGGCGACGAGCTCGGGCGAGGGCAGGAGCGCGAACGGTGCGGAGACGAACGCCACGAGCGGCGGATAACCGAGCTCCGGATATGGGGAGTTGCCGTCGAGGAGTCGCTCCGCCGCAGGGAGGAACGCCTGCTTGAAGTCGTATCCGAGGGTGTCGTCTTCGAGCGCCCAGGCGAGCTTCTGGAGCGGAACGACCAGCAGGGCGACGAGCGCGATGCTCGGTAGCACCACGGAAAGCCGCCGAACGCCGACCCGAGTGCCCGGAGCGGACGACATCGCGCCTCACTGTGGCACACGAGTGTGACGCCGTCGCTTATCTGCGCGAACCGCCTCTGTTGTCTGTCCGATGCATCCCCCACCCTGGGGACGGATGGTCTGGTCCCCAACCGGCTTGTCGGCCAGTTGTGCCGAAGAGCATCTGTGTTGACCCTATGAAGGCCCAATGAACTCCAGGGTGAACAACAGTCCAACGGCGTCGGCCGACGCCACGTACCCGAGAGGGAGGTCCCTCGGAATGAGTGACATTCTCCTGCGCGCACAGGTGCGCGTTCAGACCGCTCTGTACTCTCTTCGCCATCGGCAGGAGGGGCAGGGCCTCGTCGAGTACGGCCTGATCATCGCTTCGATCGCAATTCTCCTGATCGTCGCGATGCTCTTCCTGGCCGGCAAGATCGACGACCTGTTCCACGACACGGGCTCGAGCGTCGACAACCCGGGCCCGCTCCCGTAGAACATGGCGCCGCCGGCCGCGTCGGCCGGCTGATGTACCGGTAGTGCAAACGCCGGCCCGGTTCCCCCCTCGAACCGGGCCGGCGTTTTTTCATGTTCCCAGACGGACGAGACGAACCACCCTCGCCCGCCGCGCAAGCCTCGACAGCTCGGAGCTGTCGATGCAGCCTGCGAGCCGAGAAAGCTCGGAGCTGGCAGAGCTGACTCAGGCCGGAGGGCGATTCACTCGCCCGGAGGCGGGCACTCACTCAGCTCGATACCAGGTGCTAAAGGAGGGGGCCCGTGGGGGAACCATGGGTTCCCCCACGCTGTGTCCCCCCGCGAGTCTAGTGGCAACTCCCCTGTCGGCCAGTTGCGCCGGAGCGCGTCTCGAACGACCCTGGAGAAGTCAAATGCACTCGTGCAAGACAGACATGGTCCACGGCGCTTCGGGCGCCTCTAACACAGAGAGGGAGGTTGCTCTCGTGAGTGACATCCTGCTTCGCGCCCAGGTGCGCGTCCAGACCGCCCTGTACTTCCTCCGCCATCGGCAGGAGGGGCAGGGCCTCGTCGAGTACGGCCTGATCATCGCTTCGATCGCGATTCTCCTGATCGTCGCGATGCTCTTCCTGGCCGGCAAGATCGACGACCTGTTCCACGACACGGGCTCCAGCGTCGACAACCCGGGCCCGCTTCCGTAACGAAGAGCTGTCGCCAGCCGCTTTAGCGGCTCGGCACCAAGACCCGGCAACGGGAGTGCACCGGCCCGGTTACCCCCTCGACCGGGCCGGTGCGCATTATTGGCGTTTCACCCTTTCCGAATGCAGACTTGGGGGACACAATGAGAGGGAGCATGAGTCCGAGTCGGGGATCGGGCAAGGAGGAGCGGGGACTCACGTTCGAGCTGACATGCGCCGATAAGAACCGCATGCACTCGACGTGGTCGAACACGCACGCGCCGCGGGAGGCAACGCCTTCGCGCGAGCGCGGCCAAGCGCTCGTCGAGTTCGCCCTGATCGCCCCGCTGTTCCTGCTCCTCGTCGTAGGCATCATCCAGTTCGGGATCGGCCTCAACTACTGGCTCGACCTGAACCGAATCGCGAATCAGGGAGCTCGCTGGGCAGTGGTAGACAAGTACCCGAATTGCAACGGAACCGTCGGCGCCGCGGGCTGCACGACGCCGAACACGCTCGTCGCCCACCTCGAGAGCGAGCCCGTGTCGGGGGGCCTCCAGCCGACGGCGGAGATCTGCTTCGAGGACAGCGTCGACGGTTTGGTGGGTGAGCCGCTCACGGTTCGCGTCGAGAGCGACTTCACGTTCCTCCCGATCATGGACATCGGGACGATCAAGCTTCGCGGCAAGGCGACGATGCGCATCGAGCAGCCGCCGGCCGTTCTCAACTCCCAAGGGGTCGATCAGTGCCCCTAGTCAGCTGCTACACGGTTCCTTCCGCACGTTGCGAGTTTCAGGTGTCGCGCCCGAGGTGTGTCAACCGGGACTCATGTAATTGTGGGGACGTGCCGAAGTAGCCCAGTGAACTAACCGCGAAAGGAAGACATGTCGAACACGTTCTCTACCAAGATCTCCGGAAGAGTCTCGTCCCGCGGGTGGGCCATCGCTCTGGGGCTCGGCGCGATCGTCCTCGCGACGATCCTGCTGATCGTCTACCTGGACCGCTACCGCGCTCGCGTCGGCGGCGCCACCGCGCCGACGCCCGTGCTGATCGCCAACCGCACGATCCCCGCGGGGACGCCCGGCAACATCGTCGCCGAGCAGGAGATGTACGCGTCGACGACGCTGCCGAAGAAGGAGGTCCTCGAGGGAGCGATCGCGGATCCGACGTTCCTGACGGGACGCGCGGCCGCCGTTGACATCCTCCCGGGCGAGCAGCTGACCGCCCTCGACTTCGCGGCGAGCACGACGACGACGGTCGACTCGCAGATCACGGGCGCCGAGCGCGCGATCTCCGTCTCGCTCGACGCCGTGCACGGAAGCCTCTCGCAACTGAAGGCGGGAGACGACATCGACATCTACATCGGAACCAGCAAGCCCGCCCTTCCCGACGAGCCGATCGTGACGCTCTTCCGGCCCGACATCAAGGTGCTGGCCGTGCCGACACCCGAGGGCGGCAACCTCGTCCTGCGCATCCACACGAGGGACGCGGCGAAGTTCGCGTACGCCGCCGACCACACGCGGCTCTGGTTCGTGCTCCGTCCGGCCGCCCCCGGCGACAAGAGGACGCCCGACCAGACCGCGACCCGCGAGAACCTGAAGTCGAAGCGGATCCGGTAGAAGGAGCCATCGTGCCGAGCCGCCCAGTCAAAGCCCTCCTCGCCATCGAGCCCGGCGTCGACGCCGAGCAGGTGCAGGAGTCCCTGCCCGACGACCCGGAGTTCGACATCGTCGCGGTCGCGACGTCAGCCGACGACACGATCAAGTCGCTGACGGACACGCAGGTCGACGTGCTCCTCGTCGCCTGCGCGGGATATTCGGACAGGGCGCTGCTCCTGCTCGAGTCGGTGGCTCGGCACAGCCCGGACCTGCACGTGATGGTGCTCGGCCACGGGTCGCCGAACGGCTTCCTGCGCCGGGCGTTCGAGGCGGGCGCGGACGACATCGTGATGCTCCCCGCGACCCGCGACCAGGTGCGGTTCGAGATCCAGAAGCTCATCGCCCGGAAGCAGGGCGCGGACACGCCCGTGTCCGCGGACTCGTCGCGGCTCGTCTGCGTCCTCGGGCCCAAGGGCGGCACGGGTAAGACGCTCACGGCGACGAACCTCGCTGTGGCGATCGCCCAGCGGGGCGAGCGGGTCGCGCTCGTCGACCTCGACCTCCAGTTCGGGGACGTCGCGCTCTGCCTCGGCCTTCCGCCCGAGCGGACGGTCTACGATCTCGCCCAGTCGCCGGGGGCGCTCGACTTCGACAAGCTCGACGCGTTTCTCGCGACCCACTCGTCGGGCGTCCGGACGCTCATCGCGCCGCGCCGCCCCGACCAGGCGAGCGCCGTCGGCGCCGAGCTGCTGCGCGAGGTGTACTCGATCCTGCGCAGCACGTTCGACTGGGTCGTCGTCGACACGCCTCCTGGCTTCACCGCCGAGGTCATCACCTCCATCGACAGCTCCACGGACGTCGTCATGGTGGGGATGCTCGACTCGCTCTCGCTCAAGAACACGAAGCTCGGGCTCGAGACGCTCGAGCTCATGAAGTACGACCCCGACCACATCTACCTGCTCTTGAACCGGGCACACAGCCGGGTCGGGATCAGCCAGTCCGACGTCGAGGCGGTCCTCGGACGCGCCCCGGACATCTTGATCCCGTCGGACCGCGAGATCCCGCGAACGGTGAACGAGGGCATCCCGATCGTCGTCGCCAGGCCCCAGTCCGAGCCGGCCGAGGCGTACGGACAGCTGGCGGCGCTCCTCGCAGAGCACACCGCCGGCGAGGTCGTCGCCGTGGGCGCCGCCGCCAACTCGGGCGGTCGCTCCAAGAGGCGGCTCTTCGGAAGGAAGGCATAGACAACCATGGAACTCCACGAGCGCATCAGCACAGGCCGGAGCCCCGCCTCCCAGCAGGAGCCGTTCGCCGATCTCAAGAACCGCGTCCACATGGCGGTCATCTCCGAGCTCGGCCCGCAGCTCTTCAACATCGCCATCGACCCGAGCGAGCTTCGCAATCGCGTCACGGCAGACATCAGAAGGCATCTCAACGACGAGGCGGGTCTTGCTCGTGAGGACCGCGAGCGCCTCACCGCGGAGATCCTCGACGACATCCTCGGCTACGGGCCGCTCGAGCGCCTGATCGCCGACGACTCGATCACCGAGATCATGTGCAACGGCGCCGACGATGTCTGGATCGAGCGCGGCGGCAAGCTCTACGAGACGACCGTCCGCTTCACGGACGAGTCGCACCTGCGCCGCATCATCAACAAGATCGTGTCCCAGGTCGGACGCCGCATCGACGAGGCGTCGCCGATGGTGGACGCGCGACTTCCGGACGGGAGCCGCGTGAACGCGATCATCCCGCCGCTGTCGCTCTCGGGCCCGCTGATGACGATCCGGAAGTTCTCGAAGCGGCGCCTGACGATGGAGGACATGATCAACATCGGCTCGCTCTCCGAGGAGTCGGTCGAGTTCCTCTCTCGCTGCATCGAGGCGCAGCTGAACATGCTCATCTCGGGCGGCACGGGCTCGGGCAAGACGACGCTCCTGAACGCGCTCTCGGCCTCGATCCCGAACAGCGAGCGCATCGTGACGATCGAGGACGCCGCCGAGCTCCAGTTGCACCAGCGCCACGTGCTCCGCCTCGAGGCGCGCCCGCCGAACATCGAGGGCGAGGGGCATGTCCCGATTCGCGACCTCGTGCGGAACTCGCTGCGCATGCGGCCCGACCGCATCCTCGTCGGCGAGGTCCGCGGCGCGGAGGCGCTCGACATGCTCCAGGCCATGAACACCGGTCACGACGGCTCACTGTCGACGGTGCACTCGAACTCACCGCGTGACGGCCTGCACCGCATCGAGACGATGGTGCTCATGGCGGGCTACGACCTTCCGCTGCGCGCGATCCGGCAGCACGTGTCAGCGGCGCTCGACCTCCTCGTCCACATCGACCGCATGGAGGACGGGTCACGCCGGGTCGTCCAGATCACCGAGGTGCTGCGCATGGAGTCGGACGTCATCCAGCTCCAGGACATCTTCGAGTTCGAGATCCAGTCGGTCGCGCCGGACCGGACGATCACGGGCTCCCTCCGCCCCACCGGCCTGCGGCCCGTCTTCCTCGAGAAGTTCAAGAAGCGAGGAGTCGAGCTTCCGCAGAGCATGTTCGGCGAGCGGGTGTCGCTGCTCGACGAGCGGCGGGGCGCCACCGCATGAGGTTCGGAAAGCTCAGCAGAGCCGCTCGCCTCGCGAGCGCAGCAGCAGTCGTCGTCGCGTTGGCGCTGCCGACGCTCGCGCTCGGGCAGAACGAGGCGCCGACGCTCACCGACGCTGCCGACACGGGCTATCCCGATCGCGTCTACCAGCTTCTGCTGCCGACCGCACGGACGCTCACCGCCGGACAGGTCACCGTCACCGAGAACGGCGAGCCGGTGGGAGGCGAGATCGGCATCGAGGCGCCGGGCTCGACGAGCGGCGTCGTCCTCCTGATCGATGCATCGTTGAGCATGCAGGGCGAGCCGATCGAGCAGGCGATGGCGGCCGCCCGCGCGTTCATGGAAGTGCGGCCCGAGGCGATGCCCGTGGCCGTCGTGGCCTTCAACCCGGAGCAGCACGTGCTGACCGAGTTCACGACGGACAGCACAGTCCTGAACCAGGCCGTCGCCACCGTCCCGGAGATCGTCTACGGCACGGAGATCTACGACTCGCTGATCTTCGCGTCCGAGATGGCGACGGACCAGGGCCTGAAGCGCGCCACGGCCGTCTTGCTCTCGGACGGGAACGAGGTCAGCAGCGAGTCCGGGGTGGCCGACACGCTGACGGCGCTCGAAGCGGCCAACATGCGCGTCATCTCGGTCGGGTTCAAGTCGATCCGCTACAACCCCGAGCGGCTGAACGCCCTCGCCCAGGAAACGGGAGGGCGGTTCATCGAGACGGCGACGGCGGCGGAGTTCGTCCCGGCCTTCGAGCAGATCGGGAAGCGGCTCTCGAGGGAGTACCTGCTCACCTACCGCTCGCTCCTGCCGGCAAACACGAAGGCCAACGTGCGCGCAACGGTCGACGGCCTGCCGGCGGCCACCGCGACCTACACGAGCCCGAACATCGCCGTCGAGCCGCGCGGAACGTTCGAGCAGAGCTTCGCCGACGAGATCATCGTCTCTCCGTACCTGATGGTGTTCATCGTCGTGGCCGTCCTCGCGCTCCTCGTGTTCGCGATCTTCACGGGGCTGGACGTCCGCTCGCGCTCCGTTCGCAAGCGGATGGCGCAGTACGTGAGCGTCCCGACCGAGGACGAGTCCCGCCAGCGGCGCGCGGAGGTCGCCGGCATGCTCGCGGAACGCGCTCAGAGGCGCGTCGAGGGCCACCGCTGGTGGCAGTCCTTCGAACGCGACGTCGAGCTCGCGGGCTTCAAGTCGTCGGCTGTGAACATCGCGGGCTGGACGGTGATGGGGAGCGTCCTCGCTTCGCTCGTCGCGGCGATCGTCTTCCAGTCGCTCCTCGGGCTCCTCGTCGGGCTCATCGGACCATTCATTACGCGGGCAGTCGTCCAGCGCCGGATCAACAAGCTGCGCGCTGCGTTCGCCGAGGAGCTGCCGGACAACCTCGAGGTGCTCGCGGGCGCGCTTCGTGCCGGGCACAGCCTCATCGGGGCGATGGGCGTCATGGTCGACGGCGCCACGGAGCCGTCCAAGTCCGAGTTCCGCAGGGTCCTCCAGGACGAGCAGCTCGGCGTCCCGCTCGACGACGCGCTGATGGTGATGGCGCGGCGGATGGACAACCTCGACGTCGAGCAGGTCGCCATCGTCACGCGCCTGCAGCGCGAGGCGGGAGGCAACACGGCTGAGGTGCTCGACCGTGTGGTCGAGAACATCCGCGGCCGGATGGAGCTCCGGCGCCTCGTCCGCGTCCTGACCGCGCAGGGCCGGATCGCCCGCTACATTCTCACGGCGATCCCGATCGTCCTCCTGCTCTTCTTCTTCTCCGTCAACAAGGTCTGGCTCGAGCCGCTTTGGGAGACCAACCCCGGCCGCTTCGCGCTCGGCACGTGGGTCGTTCTCCTCGATCGCCGGCTGGTTCGCAATCAAGAAGATCGTCGAGATCGAGGTATAGACATGGGTCTGGAAGTCATCGCAGTCGCAGGCGTCGTCCTCCTCGGAGCCGGCATCACGATCCTCATCTTCAGCCTGCGCAGTAACTCGAGCACGGCGACGCTCGACCAGATCGGCACCTACGGGTACGTCGCAGAGGCGGCGGGAGGGTCGGAGGTCGACCAGCCGGGCCGTGGCCGCCCGCTCGACACCCTCGCCGGCCGACTCGGTGACATCGCTGCCCGGCGGCTCGCGCGCTTCAGCGAGAACGAGGTCCGCCAGAAGCTCGTCTCGGCGGGGATGTACGGGACGAGCCCGCGCAAGCTGCTCGGCTATCAGGTCATGCTCGCCGCCGGGCTCGCCGTCGCGACGCTCTGGATCGTCCCGATCCTGGGCGGCTCCGGGATTCTGACCGTCGTCGCGGCCGCAGCCGCCGGTGTGTTCGGCTGGTTCGCGCCGATGGCGTACGTCGACCGCAAGATGCGGCTGCGGTTCCAGAAGCTCGACCGGCAGATGCCGGAGATGATCGACCTCCTGGTCGTGACGATCGAGGCCGGTCTCGGCATCCTCGCGTCGATGCGCGTGGCGGCCGACGGTCTCGGCGAGCCGCTCGGGCAGGAGCTGCGCCTGACGCTGCAGGAGCAGCGCATGGGCCTGTCGGTGTTCGAGGCGATCGAGAGCCTCGGGCGCCGGGCCGACGCCCCGAACATGAGAGTTTTCGTCCGCGCCCTGATTCAGGGCGAGAAGCTGGGTGTCTCGATCGGGACAACGATGCGCAACGTCGCCCTCGAGATGCGAAAGCGACGCAAGGCCGCCGTGGAGGAGAAGGCACAGAAGATGCCGATCAAGCTGCTGTTCCCGCTTGTATTTCTCATCTTCCCTGCCATCATGATCGTCCTCTTGGTTCCGGCCATGATTCACATCTCCGAAGTCCTGTAGGCCATGGGCACGCTGACGCTCCGCCGGGAAGACGGTCGGATCGTGTGCGAGCGCTGTGTGGTCGCAGACCGCGCCCATCGGCGCATGCGTGGGCTCCTCGGCAGACGGCGCCTCAACCCCGGCCAGGGTATGGTGCTGCGCCCTGCGTTCGCGATCCACACGCACTTCATGCACTTCCCGATCGACGTCGTCTTCCTCGACTCGGATCAGGTCGTGATCGCGATCGAGCGGGAGCTGAAGCCCTGGCGAACGGCGTCGTGCCGCGGAGCGAGAGAGGTCGTCGAGCTTGCGGCGGGCGAGTGCCAGCGGCGCGGGCTCGAGGTCGGCGATCGCGTCGCCTGGGCCTCCCGCAGCGTCTCCGACGCGCGCGCGGACTCCACCGGCTCGCTCTGGGAGGACGTGCCCGAGCCGCGGGCACGCGTTCTCGTCGCCAGCCGCGACCCGCGCTTCGTCAAGCTCGCGCGCTTCCTGTTCGAGGGACGCGACCTCGAGGTCGAGGAGCTGTCGGCACCCGACAAGCTCGCCGAGAGCGCCAGGGACTCGGATGCCGACATCGTCGTCCTCGACGGAGGCGGCGACGTCGCCTCGGCGCTCCGGAACGCCAACCGGCTGCGGGCCCAGCGTCCCGAGGTTCCGGTCGTCGTCGCGGCCGACACGGGCGGTCGCAGCCCGGCTGGCACGCGCGTCTTCGATCGCTGGAACGAGACCGAGGAACTGCTGCACGACGTGGAGCGGGTCCTGGCCGAGGGACTGGCGACGAACGGCTCTAGCCACGTCTTCGCGGAGAACGAGTGAGCGAGGCAGGCGAGCAAGCATGAGCGCGCAGGGATCGGGGGCAGCGACTCCGGACGTCGAGGTCCACATCGGCTCGCAGCTGCCGACGGCAGGCCCGCGTACCGACGGGCGCCCCGCAGCTCGGCCCGAGCCCGGGCAGCGCCTCGAGCGGCTGCACTCCTACTTCCTCGAGGGTTGCTCCGACGAGGTGCGCCCTGCGCTCGAGGCGACGCTCGCGCGCGCGCGCGTCGTCCGGGACGGCTGCGGCGAGCGGGACGTCGGCGACGACCTCGCGTCGTCCTGGTACGCGTCCGCGGCCGTCGTCGAGCTGGCGTCCGCGCTCGAGCTCGACGAGGCCGACGTCCGCGGCGCCGCCGCGGCCGTCGCCGAGGCGTGCGCCCTCCCCCTCTCCGCGGCCCGCATCGTCCTCTTCACGCAGTCTGTGGCCAACCCGCGCCTGCTCGAGCTCCCGCCGCTGGTCGCAGCCGAGATCCAGCTCGGGCTCATGCTCGGGCTCGACATCCTGTCCGAGGTCTCGCTCTGGCAGCGGACCGCTTCGGGGCTCGAGTGCATCCTCACGCTCGGTGGCGTCGGCGAGCCGAGCCGCCGCGTTCGCGCGGAGGCGAAAGCAGTGCTGCGGGGGCGCTCGAGGCTCTCGCTCCTGGGAGGCTCGACGCTGCGCTCGGTCGCGGTCAACCGCTTCGGCCAGCCGTACGCCGCCCTCGTCGGCCGCGTCGCCTCGGTCGGGCCGGAGGTCGCGGACGCCTTCCTCGCAGAGGCGGCGAGCGCCCTCGGCCCCGTCGTCGAGCGCGAGCAGCTGCTCGCGCACTCGGCGTCGAGGGAGCAGACGCTCCTCGGATCGGGCGAGCGGAGGCTGATGCGGCTCGGGTTCGACCTCCACGACGGTCCGATCCAGAACGTCCTGGCGCTTGGCGCCGATGTCCGCCTGCTCCAGCAGCAGGTCTATCCGTTCGTGCTCGAGGGCTACCGCGAGCAGGCATACGGGCGCTTCGACGATCTCACGTCACGGCTCGTCGAGCTCGACCGCGAGCTTCGCGAGCTCGCGCACTCGCTCGAGACGAAGAGCGTCGTGAGCCGCCCTCTCGGTGAGATCCTCCACCGCGAGATCGACAACTTCTCCGAACGCACGGGCGTCGCGGCCGTGCTCGAGATCCGCGGAGACCCGGACTCGCTGTCCTCCGGCCAGCGGATCACGGTCTTCCGAACGATCCAGGAGGCGCTCGCAAACGTCCGCGAGCACGCCGCCGCAACCTCGGTCGTCGTCAAGATCCGCGCCCGCAGGAGCGCGATCGAGGTGCAGGTGTCCGACGACGGCATGGGCTTCGAGGTCGAGCGCGCCCTCGCCAAGGCCGCACAGCGCGGGCGACTCGGGCTCGTGGGCATCGCCGAGCGCGTCCGGATGGCCGGCGGGACGTTCGAGCTGCAGAGCGCCCCCGGCGGCCCGACCAACCTCAAGCTCACGCTGCCGCGCTGGGAACCTCTGTAGCGCGGGGAAAGCGCGGGGGAAACGATGTTTCCCCCCGCGGGCCCCCCTTCCTCGGGTCCGAGGTGTCGAGGTCAGTTGGTGCCCGCCTCCGGGCGAGTGAATCGCCCTCCGGCCTGAGTCAGCCCTGCCATCTCCGAGTTTCTTCCGAAACCGGCGCGAACGGCCGAGCCGGAGGCCGGCTTCGCCGGCCGGGAGGCATGACGGCGCGTGCTCTCAGCCCGAGATTGAAGGAGGGGCACGCGGGGGAACCTTGGTTCCCCCGCGATTACGCGGCTAGCGGCCGGAAGGGCGTCTGCTCGGGGTCGATCTGGACGACGCAGCCGCGGTCCCAGACCACGCGGACGAGGCCGCTGTGGTCGATGTCGTCGACGGTGCCGCGATCGCCCGTGCTGAGCCCCGAGTCCCGGTCGACGTCGCCGACCAGCTCGATTCTCGTTCCGACGGCTACGCCGGCTCTGATGCGAGCAGCGAGGAGGCGTGCTCCGAGTGGATCCATATGCCCGTTATCGGCGCGGACCTCCCCGGCCTTGAGACTCGGTCGTGGCAGGAGACATCGCTAACCTGGCGAATTCGCACGAGCCGGCGGGTCGCTCCGAAATCGACGGCTTAGGATCGGCCCGCCGGCACCGACTGCGGCGCCAAGGGCCGCGATACGCTGCAACTCGATGCGCAGGATCTTGGGGAGCGGCGACGGCCCTTCGACCGAAGACCAGCTCGAGGAGGCCCTCGCAGCGCGCGGACACGAGCTCGAGGCGGAGGCGGCCGCACTCGAGGACGCGGTCGCGGACCTCGAGCGGCGCGAGAGCCTGCTGCGAGACTCGCGAGCCTCGCTCGAGCGGCTCCTGCGGCTCGCAAGGAGCGACCTCGACTCGCGGGAGGCCGAGCTCGCCGAGCTGATCCGCGAGCTCACGGCCCGGGAGGAGCGGCTCCAGGACGAGGAGGCCGAGCTCACGCGCCGCCGAAGCGAGCTCGGCGCGGTCGAGCTGAAGCGTGCCGCGGTCGAGCAGCGTGAACAGGCCGTGGCCGAGCGGGAGCTCGCGCTCGATGAGCGTGAGAGCAGCTTTCCGACTGCCGCCACGCCCGCCCCCGTCCCCGCGGAGGCAAGCATCGAGCTCGTGTTCGTGCCCGGCGACCGGTACCGCCTCGTCGAGATCGAGGTCGCGGCCCTTGCCCCAGGCGAGCGCTTCGAGCACGACGGCGAAGAGTTCGTCGTATCCCGGATGGCGCGGTCGCCGCTGCCCGGCGACCGCCGGCGCTGCGCCTACCTCGTGCGCGGGCCGCGCGGCTTCTCGTCCGGCGGCAGCTCGTAGACGGGCTTCGGCGGAGGCGCGGTGTCGGCGCCCAGAGCGGTCAGCCGCCGCTCTGCCTGCGTGACGAGAAAGCGCGCGACCGCCAGATCGTCTTCGGTGAAGCGCCGGAGCCGCATCTCGTACAGCTCGACGAGACCCCACGGCGCGCCGCCGACGTGCAGTGGGAGCAGGAGCACCGCGTTCATCCCGAGCTCGCGCAGGATGAACGCCTCGGCCGGATCGACGTCGCCGTCGAGGAACGAGATCGTCCGCGGCTCACCGGTCTCGAGCGTCTCGGCCGTGACGGGAAAGTCGGAGAGCCGGTAGGAGGCCTCGTCGCCCAGCGAGATCTCGCGCAGCGCGTGCTCGGTCGCGTCGACGACGAGATCACCGACGACCCGAGAAGTGGAGCAAGCGGTCGCGCCGACGACGAAGACGAGCCACTTGCACAGACGGGAGCAGACCCCGTCGACCGTCGTCTCCGCGTCGATCGCGAGCGAGGCGGACACGACGTCCGCCAGCACCGAGCCGTCGCCGCGTGCCCGCCGGCGACCGCCTGCGATGTCGCCCGCCGCGAGATCGATCGGGTTCGGATCGGGGCGCGCGATGTCCGCGAACGACGCCACCCGGTCCTTGCCCGCATTCTTCGCGGCGTAGAGCGCCTGGTCGGCGGCACGCAGCAGTGCCGACGCCGTTGCGCCGTCGAACGGGTAGGTCGAGATGCCCGCACTCACGCGCAGCGGGTAGCCGGCGTCCGTGAGCCCCTCGGCGAGGACGAGCCTGAGCTTGCCGCCGAGCTCGGCCGCCGGCTCCGTCCCCGCGCCCGGGAGCATGACGACGAACTCGTCGCCGCCCAGCCGAGCCGCCTCGGCGCCCTCGGGCAGCGCGCTTACGAGCACCTGCGCGATCTCGTACAGGAGCGTGTCGCCGAACTCGTGCCCCGCGCGGTCGTTGATGTCCTTGAAGTCGTCGCAGTCGATGACGAGCAGGCTCAGAGGCTCGCGCCGCTCCTGCGCGAGCGTCAGCTCGCGATCGAGCCGCTCTTCCATCCCGCGGCGGTTGAGGATCCCGGTGAGCGAGTCCGTGACCGCGCTGTGGCGCTCGTGCTCCAAGGCGAGCGCGACGTCGAGTGACGCCCCGACGTGAGCGGCGAGAACGGCCGCAGTGTCGAGCTGCACGGCATCCGCGCCCTCGCCCGGGCGGACCGCGGCAACCATCGCCCCCAGCTCGTTGCCGCTCGTCCGCAGGGGGAGCCAGACGAACGAGCCGCCGGTCGCGGCTCCCGCATCGAGCAGCTGGCAGACCACGTTCGGATCGACGAGCGCGCGCATGGCGCCGAGCTCGGACTCCGAGAGCGGGGACCGGGACGCGTCCTCCGACCTCCAGGCTGCGAGCTCGACCGCCGCGCCTGCCTCGCCCCAGACCACGACCTGGCTCAAGTCGACCGGGAGGACACGGGACAGCGAAGCGGCGGCCAACGCCGAGATCTCGTCGGGGTCGCGCAGCCCGCCGAGGTGGACGAACAGCCGCGCGAGGGCCGCGAGGTCGAGCGTTCCGCGCTCGCGCAACTCCTCGGCGAGAGGCGCGAGAGCCTCGGCGAGCGGCCGGATGAGCTCCGCCGCGTTCTCGGGCAGAGGCCGGTCGGATTCGACGTTGAGCGCTCCCACGACGAGCGCGCCCGCGCGCAGCGGGATCGCGAGCTCGGAGCTCACGCTGGGCAGCGCGCCGAGATAGTCGGGATCGGCCTGCACGTCCTGCGCCAGCTGGTTGTGTCCGAGACGGACCGCACGCCCCATGACGCCCTGCTCCACGCGAATGCCGTCGGGCACGACGGCATACCCACGCTGCGCAACGAGCCACAGCCGGCCGTGCTCGAGCACGAAGACGGACGGAAAGAGCCCGGCGACGGCGTCGTGCAGCGCGCCGACGGCCTCGTCGATCGCCTTGGCCGGCTCGACGCCCTCGCCGGCGTCAGGCGCCGCCCGGCGCGCCGCAGCAGAGAGCAGCGCGTCGTCGATCCGCTCCGATCCCCGAGCAGGGATGGACGTCCGTTCCATGAGAGAGAAATCGGCTCCGGGCGGGGAGCGCTTGAGGATCGAGAGCGCGCTGAACGAAATGACTACGAACCGACATCCCAGTACCAGTCGATGATCGCGTCTCCGGCGAAGAGGGCGATCACCGCGCCGAGGGCGAGGAACGGCCCGAGGGGAATCGCCTGCTTGCGTGCGGCGCTCCCGTGCCGAACGAGCAGCGCGATGGCGGGAACCGCGGCCGCGAGGAACCCGACGAACAGCGCCACGACGACCGCGAGACCGAGCCCGCAGCCCATGAACAGCGCGAGCTTGACGTCGCCCATGCCCATCCCGCGCGGGTAGACGAGCACGAGGAGAAAGAGGCCGAGACTCGCGCCGAGGCCTCCGAGGATCCACGCCACGCTCGGCTCGTCGACGGTCCGCCCGACCAGCACGAGCACTGCGCCGGGAAGGACGATGCGATCGGGGATGAGCCGGTGCTCGAAGTCCGTGCGGGTCACGATCACGAGGATCCAGCAGAAGAACGCGGCGACGAGCGCCTCGAGCGTGAAGCCGAAGACGGCGCCGCAGGCTGCACCGAGCAGCGCCGTCGCGCCCGCGACGAAGGGCAGCCGCTTCGAGAACGGCACCCGTGCGAGGAGCGGTGCGCCCACCGGCGCGTTCGTCGCGAGCCGGTCTGCCACCGGGCCGACGGCCAGACCGGCGAGCAGCCCGACGAGGCCGGCGGCGAGGTCCACACGTCTCGATTCCCTCCACCTGGCCGATGTTCCTGCTCGGTTCCTGCTCGCATCCCCCACGATGGGTGTGGCCACCTGCGCAGCGAACGGGATCGTCCGGCCTCGTGATCCCTCGTTCGAGGGACGGTCATCCCTCCTTCTCGGGACGCCCGCCCCACCCTTCGTGAGTACGGTCGGATTATTGCGGCAGGGCCAACCGGGCGGCCACGACGACGGGGACGGGGTGAAGATCAGAGACAGGCGGCATCTGAGCGGAACCATCGCTTCGGGGTTGAGCCTCGCGGCGCTCGTCTTCGTCGCGGGCGCGGCTGCGGTCATGCTCCGCGCCGACCCTCCGCTCGTTGTCAGCGCCCTCGTGCTCGTCGGCTGCGTCGCCGGCGCGAGCGGCGTGGCGCTCGATCGCCGGCTCCGACGCGCTCGTTCCCTTGCGCTCCGCGACCCGCTCACCGAGCTCCCGAACCGCGTCCTGCTCGAAGACCGGATCCAGCAGGCCCTGACGGGCTCGCAGCGGAGCGGCGAGCCGTTCACCGTGATCTGCGTCGACCTCGACGGCTTCAAGGACGTGAACGACGTCCGCGGTCACGGGGCCGGCGACTCCGTCCTGCGCTCGCTCGCCCGCCGCTTCGAGGGGATCGTGCGCGCGAGCGACACCGTCGCGCGCGTCGGAGGCGACGAGTTCGTAATCCTCTCCCTCGGCACCGGCAACGACGAGCAGGCGGCGGCGCTCGTGGGCCGGCTCCGGCATGCGCTCCGCCGCCCATTCCGTGTCGAGGGTGCGACCATCGAGATCGACGGAAGCGTCGGCTGGGCCGTGTTTCCGCGCGACGGCGCGACCGCCGACGAGCTCATGGCGCGCGCGGACGGTCAGATGTACGCGACGAAGCGCGACGCCCCCGAGGACTTGCTCCTCGCCCGTCGCGGGGTCGACGCCGGAGTCATCCGCGACGTCGAGGCCGCGCTCGCACGCGACGAGCTCGTCGTCGTCTACCAGCCGATCCTCGACCTCAAGACCGGCGAGCCGCTGTCGGCCGAGGCCCTCGTCCGCCGCCTGCTCCCGGACCGCACGCTCCTGCCGCCTGCGGAGTTCGTCCCGCACGTCGAGCGCACGCCGCTCGTCCGCGAGCTCACGTTCATCGTCGTCGCCGACGCGCTCCGCTCGACCGAGCTCTGGGCGGAGACCGGCAGCGAGCTTGGCGTATCCGTGAACGTCCCCTACAAGCTCGTCGACGACCCGCAGTTCGTCGAGGGGCTCGCCGACCTCCTTGAGGGGTCGAGCGTCCCGGCCGAGAGGCTGACGCTCGAGGTCGTCCCCGCGGGCCCCGGCGCGGGATCCGAGCTCGACGAGATCGTCCTCCGGCGGATCGCCGAGCTGGGCGTGCGCCTCTCGCTCGACGACTGCGGCCGCGCGGCGTCCTTCGCGGCGCTCCGCGTGCTGCCGCTCGACGAGCTGAAGATCGACGCCGCATTCGTCCACCGGCTCGGCGAGAGCGAGACGGACCAGGCGCTCGTTCGCGGGCTCGTCGAGATCGGCCACTCCCTCGGCCTGACGGTCGTCGCCGAGGGCGTGGAGACGCGTGAGGCATGGAATGCGCTCGTCGCCTGGGGCTGCGACCGCGCGCAGGGCTTCTACCTGGCGAGCCCGCGCTCCTCCCCGGAGCTCGCCGACTGGCTTCGGGAGGCCTGGCCCGCGGTCGCGTGAGGGCGGAGTGTCTCTTGGCCTAGGCGAGGATCGCCTGAACGCCGAACACGACTCCGACGAGCACGAGGACAACGCCGAGCGCGAGACGCAGCGCGTTCTCTGAGACGCGCCCCGTCGCTCGCGCGCCGAGCCAGCCGCCCGGGATCGCGCCGGCGAGACCCGCCGCCAGAACGGGCCAGTCGATGCCCTCCTCTCCGAACGAGTGGGTCGCGAACCCGGCGACGCCGAGGAAGAAGCCGACGACGAGGTTCGTCCCGGCAGCACGGCGAACGTCCATCCCGATCGAGCGCACGTAGGCGGGCATCCGCAGCGTGCCGAGGATCACGCCGACGGCGCCCCCGAGCAGCCCGATCAGGAAGGCGAGCACACCTCCGCGACCCACGCGTAGCGTCGCCTGCGGGCGGGGCTCGATCGGACGCAGCGCAAGATCGATCCCGCTCCAGACGAGCACGGCCGCGATCAGCCCGAAGAGCAGCGCCTCGGAGACGTCGTCCGCAAGCAGGGCTCCCGCGATCGCGCCGACGACCGACGGTGGGGCAGTCCAGGCGACGACGCGCCAGTCGACGCGACCCTCGCGCGCGTGCTTCAGGCCGCCGGCGCCGGCGGCCGCGGCCGAGATCGCGATGTTCGTCCCTGCGGCCGCGAGCGGGCTACCGGTGGCGAGGACGATCAGCGGCAGCCGCAGCGTGCCGAGCACGAGCCCGAGCATCGACCCGAAGTAGCCGGCGACCAAGGCGCCGGCGAAGGCTAGGAGGAGCTCCCAGGCTTCCAGAGAGTCTCCGGCCGGCCCTCCGCGGCATTCGCGGCGCGGGCGAGGATGAAGAGGAGGTCGGAGAGACGGTTCAGGTAGACCAGCGCCAGCGGGTTCACCGCGTAGGTGCCCGCGGCCACGAGCGCCTCGCGCTCGGCGCGCCGGCAGCGCGTGCGGGCGACGTGCAGTCGGGCGGCCGCCTCGGTGCCCGCCGGCAGGACGAAGCTCTTGAGCTCGGGCAGATCGGCGTTGAAGCGGTCGCAGTCGTGCTCGAGCGCATCCACCTGCGCCTGCGTCACGCGAAGCCGGCCCTCGTGCTCGAGCGGCACGGAGAGGTCGGCACCGAGGTCGAACAATTCGTTCTGCACGCGCCCGAGCACGTCCTGGATGTCGGCGGGGCAGGGAGCCGCGAGCGCGAGCCCGATCGCCGCATTGACCTCGTCCGTCGCGCCGTACGCCGCGATGCGCGCGTCGAGCTTCGACACGCGGGACCCGTCGCCGAGCGACGTCTCCCCCGCGTCACCGCCGCGGGTGTAGATCTTCGTCAGCCGGACCGGCTCGTCGCGCTCGCGCGGTGCCACGGCCGTAGATTACGGCGCTCGCGGGCAGGCCTCTCCCGCGTACACGACATCGAGTCGATCGCGCCGCTCGGCACAGCCCGCCCTACGCCGGCCGTCGACCCATCGGACCTGTCGGAGCAGTCTCAGGCCGTAGGGCGATTCACTGGCCCGAAGGCAGGGGTCAGCGAGACTCGATACCCGGCGTGAGGGAGGGGGGCTCGTGGGGGGAACCGTAGGTTCCACCCACGCGGCCGAGAATGGAGCGCGCGATGACGAGCCGCTGGATCTCGCTCGTGCCCTCGTAGATCTCGGTCACCTTCGCGTCGCGGTAGAAGCGCTCGACGGGGAACTCCTTCGTGTACCCGTAGCCGCCGAGGATCTGGATCGCCTCGGCCGTCTGCCGCCGCGCCATCTCGGACGCGAACAGCTTCGCCTTCGCGCCCTCCGCGGTGTGCGGGCTCCCCTGCTGCTTGAGCCAGGCCGCGCGGTACGTGAGCAGGCGGGCGGCGTCGATCTCCGTCGCCATGTCCGCGAGCTTCCACTGAATCGCCTGGAAGTCGCCGATCCGGCGGCCGAACTGCTCACGCTCGAGCGCGTACTCGCGCGCGACGTCGTACGCGGCCTGGGCGATTCCGAGCGCCTGGGCCGCGATCCCGATGCGGCCGCCGTCGAGCGTCGCCATCGCCACCCGGAAGCCGCGGCCCTCATCGTGGAGCAGGCGGTCGCGTTCGACGAGCGCGCCGTCGAGGACGAGATCGGACGTCGTCGACGAGTTCAGGCCGAGCTTCTCCTCCTCGCGCGTGATGCGAACGTGCGACGCGTCGAGCACGAACGCCGAGACGCCGCGTGCGCCCGCGGTCGCGGGGTCGGTGCGGGCGAAGAGGAGGAACGTTCCTGCGCGCGACCCGTTCGTGATCCACTGCTTCGAGCCGGAGATCCGCCAGCCGTCGCCGTCCGGCTCGGCCGTCGTCCGCAGCGAGCCCGCGTCCGACCCCGATCCGGGCTCGGTGAGCGCGAAGGCGCCGATCTGCTCCCCTCTGGCGAGCGGAGGCACGAAGCGTGCGCGCTGCTCCTCGGTCCCGAAGCTCAGGATCGGGAGCGTCGTCGCGCTCGTGTGCACGGCGACCGTCACCCCCACGCCCGCGTCCGCCCGCGAGAGCTCCTCGAGCACGAGGATGTACGAGAGGAAGTCCGCGCCTGCGCCGCCGTACTCCTCTGGAACGCAGACGCCCATCAACCCGAGCTCTGCGAGCTTCGGGAAGAGCTCGTCCGGGAACCGGTGCTCCCGGTCCCACGCGGCGGCGTTCGGCGTGATCTCCGCGTCCGCGAGCTCGCGGGTGAGCCCCTGGATCTCGCGCTGGTCGGCCGTGAGCTCGAAGTCCATCGGCGTGACTATAGGGACGTCGCTGTAGGTGCGAGGCATGCCTCGCACACGGATGCAGCGGGCTTTCCTACACCCCGTTCAGTCGTACTCGTAGAAGCCGCGGCCGCTCTTGCGGCCGAGCCTGCCCGCGGCCACGTACTGCCGAAGGAGCGGGCACGGAGCGTACTTCGGGTTTCCGAGGCCCTCGTGGAGGACGTCCATGATCGCGACGCACGTGTCGAGGCCGATGAGGTCGGCAAGCGCGAGCGGCCCCATGGGATGCGCGAAGCCGAGCTTCGCAATCGTGTCGATCGCCTCGGCCTCGGCGACGCCCTCCATGAGCGCGTACGCCGCCTCGTTCACGAACGGCATGAGGATGCGGTTCGAGACGAAGCCGGGATAGTCGCGCGCCTCCGCCGGCACCTTCCCCAGCTCGACCGCCAGCTCCGAGATCGCCGTGGCGGTCTCGTCCGAGGTCTGCACGGCGCGCACGATCTCGACGAGCTTCAGCACCGGCACCGGGTTGAAGAAGTGCATCCCGACGACCTGCTCGGGCCGGCCGGTCACCGCCGCGAGCGACGTGATCGGGATCGACGACGTGTTGGAGGCGAGGATCGCCTCGGACGGGAAGACCTCGTCCGCTCCACGGAAGACCGCCTTCTTCGCGCCGGCGTCCTCGACCACCGCCTCGATCAGGAGGTCCGCGGGGACGAGACCGTCGACGGGAGTGACCCGCGGGAGCACCTCGTCGGCGGGACGGCCGCCCTTCTCGGCGAGTCGGTCGAGGCTCGAGCGCATCGTGTCGAGCGCGCGCTCGGTCGCGCCCGGGAGCGCATCGTGAAGCGAGACGCGCCTTCCGGACGCCGCGACGACCTGAGCGATTCCGGCGCCCATCTGGCCGGCGCCGACGACCAGGACGTGCTCGAAGCGCATCGGCGGAGTCTACGAGCGCGGCGCGCCCGGCAGGCTCGGCCGGGTGCCCCGAGCACGCCGGCGAAGCGCCCAGCCCAGGACGAGCGCGAGGATCAGCACTCCGATGACGACCTTGATCGCGCCTCCCCGCGGCTCCCCGCCCGCGGCGACGAGCTCGCCCGGCCGGACGACGCTGCACTCGCTCCCGACCAGCTGCCCGTCCGGCCCGCGCGCGAGGAGCAGCCCGACCGACCGATTCTCCTCGAGAACGAGATCGCAGTCGGAGCCGCGCGGGCTCTCGACGACGACCGTGCCCTCGACGTCGCCCTTCACGCGCTGCTCGACGGCGACGCCGAGCAGCCGTATGGGAGCACCCCGCCGATCGGCGTCCCGCTCGGAGACAATGCGACCGACGAACGCGACGTCGGACTCGTCGAGTCGCTCCCCGATCGGCTGCTCGGCGCAGACGCACGCGACCGCGTCGCCCGCGAGCACGAGCGCGACCAACCCGCCGACGAGAAAGCGGATCAGACCTCGATCAGCAGGGCGTCGCCCTGCCCGCCGCCCGAGCAGATCGCGGCGAGCCCGAGCCCGCCGCCCTCCCGCCGGAGCTCGTGCACCATCGTCCCCACGATCCGGCCGCCGGACGCCCCGATCGGGTGCCCGAGCGCCACCGCGCCCCCGTTCACGTTCACGATCGCCTCGTCCGCGCCGAGCATCCGCGTCGAGTTCTTCGCCACCGACGCGAAGGCCTCGTTGATCTCGACGCGCTTCACGTCGCCGATCGTCTTCCCCGCCTTCGCGAGCGCCTGCTCGCCCGCGCGCGCGGGTGTCCGGGCGAGATATGCGTAGTCGTCCGCGACGTAGCCCTGCGCGAGGATCGTCGCGAGCGGCTCGAGCCCGCGGCGGGCCGCGAGCTCCTCCGAGCAGAGGATGACGCAGGAGGCCCCGTCGTTGACACCGGGCGCATTGCCGGCGGTCGTCGTGCCTTCTGGATCGAAGACGGGCGGCAGCGCCCCCAGGCGCTCGAGCGTCGTGTCTCGGCGGATGCTCTCGTCCGCCGTCACGTCGCCGACGGCGACGATCTCGTCAGCGAGTCTGCCCTCGTCCTGCGCCGCGGCCGCACGTTGCTGCGACCGGAACGCCCACTCGTCCTGCTCCTCGCGCGAGATCCCGAGCTCGCGCGAGACGAGCGATGCCTGCTCGACCATGTGCAGGCCGTCGAACGACGAGGTGAGCCCGTCGAAGACCATGTGGTCGACGACCTCGCCATTCCCGAGGCGGTACCCGAACCGGGCCTTCGGGAGCAGGTAGGGCGCGTTCGACATCGACTCCATCCCGCCGGTGACGACGAGCTCGTGACCGCCGGCCCGGATCATCAGGTCCGCGATCTCGAGCGCGCGGATGGAGGACGCACACACCTTGTTGATCGTGTCTGCCGGCACCTCCTTCGGGATCCCGGCGCCGACGGCGGCCTGGCGCGCGGGCGCCTGCCCCGCACCGGCCTGGAGAACCTGGCCCATGATCACGTACTCGACCTCGCCCGGCTCGAGGCCGCCGCGCTCGAGCGCGGCCATGATCGCGATCGCCCCGAGCTCGGTCGCGGGAACCTTCGCGAGCCCGCCTCCGAGGCGCCCGAAGGGGGTTCTGACAGCGGAGACGATGACGGAACGGCCCACGGAGCCAGCCTACATACGGCCGCGTCGCGCTCCGGCGGCCTGCGCGATGCACGGTGGCGGCGTCACGCGACCCATCAGCCCGTTACCATCGAGGCGCCGTGGCCGTCGCGGTCGATGAGCCGTCTGTGGTCGTCCTCGATGACCGGTACCACGTCGTCGAGGGTGGGCTTGCTGCGCAGGCCGGCTCCAGCCTGCGTCTGACCGCGTTCGCGCCGCACTTCGGGCGCGCGCAGCGGACTCGCGAGACCGTCGAGCTCACGGAGTTCGTGGACGGTCGCGTCGTGGAGCTGACAATCGTCCCGGATGCCGGCCGGCTCGTCGTGTCGTGGCGGACGCTCTGCATCCTGGACGTCCTCACGCTCGAGGGCCTCCGCGCGTCACTCGAAGAGATCATCGAGACCCTGGCCTCCGCGGACGGGGCGCTCCGCCGGAAGGAGACGCGCCGGGCGCTGCGCCTCATCGAGGGCGGCCGATGATCGAGCGGCCCGCCGGTTTTGCGGTCGATCAGGACGACCGGATCGTGCAGACGTGCGTCAACAGCGAAGGGATGGCGGCGTTCCTCGGGCATCCCCTCTGGGAGTACCTTCCGCAGGCGGAGCCGATCCTCCGCCCCCACTTCGACGAGGCCAGGAGCTCCGGGCGGGACGTCGACGCGACGATCTTCTACGCCGGCGCGCTGTTCGAGCTGCGGATCGTCCCCTCTCGCGGGGATCTCGTCGTGTCGGTCACCCGCCGGATCGACCTCGACGTCAGGACTCTTGGGACGCTTGCTGCGAGCCTGGGTTCGATCGAGGCGGAGCTAGACGCTCGAGCGCCTTCACGACCCGGTCGACGAGCTCGCGCGTCTCGGCAAGCTCTTCCCTGATCGCGGCGAGCTCGGCGGCCTGGGCCGAGACCGTGTCCTGCGTCCGCACGAGATCGCTCACGGTGGTTTCGGTGAGCTCTGCGATCCGCCGCAGGCGTGGCAACGACGGGGACGTCACGTCCCGCTCCCACCGAGAGACCGTGATCGGCTCGACACCGAGCTCTTCGGCGAGCTGTTTTTGGGTGAGGCCAGCGGCGCGCCTTGCAGCGCGGATCCGCCCCCCCACACCAGCACTTTGGCTGTCGTGGGTTCCCGAGATGACGCGTTTTCTTATCACAACCACCGGTCGATTGCGCCGTTACCGGCCCCGGAGCCGGACCCGTTTTCCGCAGCGCTCGCAACGCTGATAACGCTCGGTCAGGAAGAACGGCCTCCGCCGCCGTGGGAGCCGGTGTCCCAAGATCCGGCACCGAAGCAACATCTACTCCGACTGGTCAGGGCCGACCTTGACGAGCATCTTCCCGATGTTCTCTCCGCGCAGGAGGCCGAGGAAGGCGCGTGGGGCGTTCTCGATCCCCTCGATCACGGTCTCGCGATAGCGGAGCCTGCCGTCGCGCACCCAGTTCTGGGCCTGCTCGAGGAACTCCGGGAAGCGGTCGTAGTGGTCGCTGATGATGTACCCCTGGAGCCTCAGGCGCTTCGTCACGACCATGAACATGTTCCTCGGGCCCGCCGCCGCCTGGACGTCGTTGTAGCGCGAGATCGAGCCGCAAGCGGCGACTCGCCCGTGCGTGCGCAGAGCGCCGATCGCGCACTCGAGGTGGTCTCCGCCGACGTTGTCGAAGTACACGTCGATGCCGTCCGGCGCGGCCGCCGCGAGCGCCTCGCGCACCGGGTGCTCGCGATAGTTGAACGCCTCGTCGAATCCGAGCTCTCGGAGCCAGGCGATCTTCTCGGCGGTGCCCGCGCTGCCGATCACGCGGCAGCCGGCGATCTTCGCCATCTGGCCGGCCGCGCTCCCGACCGCGCCAGCGGCGCCGGAGACGAACACGGTTTCGCCCTCCTGGGGCCGACCGAGCTCGAAGAGCCCGTAGTACGCCGTGAACCCGGGCATCCCGAGGACGCCGAGCGCGAGCGAGACGGAGGCGCCTGCCGGCTCGATCGTGCGCATCCCGGAGCCGTCGGAGAGCGCCCACTCGCGCCAGCCGAGGCCGTGGACGACCCAGTCCCCCTCGGCGTAGCGCGGATGCCGGGATGCCGCCACGCGCCCGACCGCGCCGCCCGTCATCGCCTCCCCGAGCGTGAACGGCGCGACATACGAGCGGACGTCGTTCATTCTTGGGCGCATGTACGGGTCGACCGAGAAGAACGCGTTCCGGACGAGCAACTGGCCCTCGCCCGGATCGGGGATCGACGTCTCCGCGAGCTCGAACAGCTCCTCGTCCGGGAAGCCCTGCGGTCGAGCGACGAGCCGGATCTCGCGAGCGCTGCCGTCCACGAGGCGATGATATGTCCGTGCAGTCGCTGAAGGGACAGCTCCTGATCGCGGTACCGGCGCTGCTCGACCCGAACTTCCGGCGGACGGTCGTCCTCGTCGGCGAGCACAACGACGAAGGCGCGCTCGGGCTCGTCCTGAACCGCGCCTCGGAGGCGACCGTGGAAGAGGCGGTGCCGGAGCTCTCCGTCCTCGTGAGCGGCACGGAGCATGTGCACGTGGGCGGGCCCGTCCAGCCGTCCGCGATAGTCGTTCTGGCGGACTTCGTCGAGCCGGACCGCGCTGGGTCGCTGGTAGTCGAGTCGGTCGGGTTCCTGCCCACGGAGGTCGATCCGGACGAGCTCGGAGAGCTCCGGAGCGCCCGGGTGTTCGCTGGCTATGCCGGCTGGGGACCCGGCCAGCTCGACGAGGAGCTCGAAGAGGGGTCGTGGATCGTCGAGCCGGCGATCCCGACGGACGTGTTCACGGCCGATCCGGACGAGCTCTGGAGCGAGGTGCTCCGGCGCAAAGGTGGTCCGTTCGGGGTGCTGGCGCTGATGCCGGCCGACCCGACGCTCAATTGAGGCTGGCGGCGCTCCTGCGGTCGCTGCCTCGAACGGCGATCCTGCGGGCGGCCGACAGCGCGCTGCTGGGGCGCTTCGTCGCTCGGTACGGCATGCGGCTCGGGGCGGCGCGGTTCGTCGCCGGCGAGACGCTCGACGAGTGCATCCCCGTCCTGCGACGCCTGAACGACGCCGGCCTGCACGCGAACACGACGCTGCTCGGCGAGGCGATCCCCGATCCCGAGAACGCGGCAGCCGCGGTCGCAGCGTACGAGGAGATCCTCGACCGGCTCGCCGCCGAGAAGCTCCGCGCCAACGTCGCGCTGAAGCTCACCCACCTCGGGCTCCTGTTCGACGAGGAGACTGCCTACACGGGCCTCGAGCGCCTGGTCGCGCGCGCGGGCGGCCTGGGCCTCTTCGTCCGCATCGACATGGAGCAGTCCGAGTACGTGGAGCCGACCCTGCGCATCTACGAGCGGCTCCGCGCCGGTGGGCACGACAATGTCGGCGTCGTCCTCCAGGCGTACCTCTACGCCTCGGCGGGCAACCTCGCGCGGATCCTCCCGCTCGCGCCGAACGTCCGGATCGTCAAGGGCGCCTATTTCGAGCCGCCGGAGATCGCGTACCCCGAGAAGGCGGACGTCGACCGCGCGTTCGTCGAGCTCGTCATCGCCGGCCTGCGGGGTGGCGCGTACGTCGCGGTCGCAACCCACGACGAGCGGATCATCGAGCTCGTGCGCGCGTTCGCGGAGCGCGAGGGAATCGCGCGTGACCGCTTCGAGCTCCAGATGCTCTACGGCGTGCGCCCCGTGCTCCAGCGGAGCCTCGCCGCGCAGGGGTACAAGGTTCTCGTCGCGACGCCGTTCGGCCCGGACTGGTATCCGTACCTGATGCGAAGGCTTGCCGAGCGGCCGGCCAACCTCCTCTTCTTCCTCCGCAACCTCCTCCGCCGATGACGACACTTCCAGCCCGTGCCGAGGTGGTGGTCGTCGGGGGCGGCGCCGTCGGAACCAGCATCGCGTTCCACCTCGCGGAGGAAGGGGTCGGCGTCTGCCTCGTCGAGCGCGACGCGCTCTCGTCCGGTTCGACGAGCCGCGCGGCGGGAGGCGTCCGCACGCAGTTCTCGGATCCGCTGAACATCGCGATCGGGCTTCGCGGCGTCGAGGCCTTCACGCGCTTCGCCGAGCGCCCGGGAGGCGAGATCGACTTCGACCAGGTCGGATATCTCTTCCTGCTCGACCGCGAGAAGGACGTCGCGATCTTCGAGCAGAGCGTCGCGCTGCAGAACGAGCTCGGGGTGCCGAGCAGGCTGGTCGAGCCGGCGGAGGCCGCGTCGCTCTCGCCGCTCGCGGGGCTCGACGGAGTGCTCGCGGCGACCTTCTGCCCGATCGACGGCCACGCGAGCCCGGAGGCGGTCGCCCAGGGCTACGCGGCCGGCGCCCGCGCCAACGGCGCGACAGTCGTGACGGGCTGCGCCGCGACCGCCGTCGACGTCGAGGATGGAGCCGTAACCGGCGTCTCGACCGACCAGGGCACGATCGAGACGACGACGGTCGTGTGCGCCGCCGGAGTCTGGTCTCCGAAGCTCGCGCGCACGGCCGGGGTCGACCTACTAGTGGAGCCGGTCTTCAGGGAGGTCGTGACGACCGCGCCGGTGGCAGGTCTCCCGGAGCGCGTGCCGCTGACCGTGGACTTCACGACCGGCTTCTACTTCCATCGCGAGGGACCGGGGCTCCTCATCGGCATGGCCGACCGCGACCAGGAGCCCGGCTTCGACGCGCCGACCAACCCCGATTGGCTCCAGCACGTGACGGAGGTCGCCGCCCGCCGCGCGCCCGCGTTCCTCGACATGGGGATCGCCCACGGCTGGAAGGGCTACTACGAGGTCTCGCCCGACCACAACGGCCTCGTCGGCGAGTCGGCCGAGATCGCACGCTTCCTGTACGCGACGGGCTTCTCGGGCCACGGCTTCATGCAGGCGCCCGCAGTCGGCGAGATCGTCCGCGACCTCGTCCTCGGCCGCGAGCCGTTCGTGGACGTGGCCCCGCTCTCCGCCGAGCGGTTCGCGCTCCAGGCCCCGCGTCCCGAGCACAATGTCATTTAGGCGCAAGACCGGAAACCCGCTAGCGCGGGCTTTCCGGTCGCGCGAGAATCCCTAAAGGCGTCCGCTTCGCGGCCGCGTCGCACTCAGGTTTCGATGTCTGACACAGTCGTCTTCATCCCCGCGCTGAACGAGGAGGAGAACCTCTCGGCAGTGCTCGACGAGCTCCGCGCGGGGCTCCCCGAGACTGACGTGCTCGTGGTGGACGACGGCTCGACGGACGCCACGGCCGACGTCGCGCGCGCACACGGCGCCGAGGTGCTCTCGTTCGGCGAGAACCGCGGGCTGCGGGAGGGAGTCGCGGCCGGCTACCGCTGGGCTCACGAGCACGGGTACGCGTTCGCGGGCCGGGTGGACGCGGACGGCCAGCATCCGGTCGAGGAGCTGCAGCGGCTGCTCGAGCTGGTGCAGGCCGGCGAGTTCGACGTCGCGGTCGGTTCCCGCTTCGCCACCGGCGAGGGCTACGAGGCCTACCGCTACGTGCCGTCGCGGAGCCGCAAGCTCGGGACTTCGCTGCTCCGGCGCGGGATGCGAGCGGCGCTCGGGTCGCCGTTCCATGACGCCACGAGCGGGATGTACGCGGTGAACGCCGCCGCGATGCCGATCCTCGCCGAGCCGTACGAGAGCGGCGCGCCCGAGGTCGAGTCGCTGCTGCGCCTGCGGGAAGCGGAGCTGCGAGTAACCGAGGTCCCCGTGCACATGCGCGAGCGCGCGAGTGGCGAGTCGAAGCTCGTTGGGCGGCGCGCGCTCAACCTCGTCCTGACGGTGATCGGAACGCTTCTGCTGTACGGCCTCTGGCGCCGGTTCCGGAAGCGCTGATGGGCGTACGGCTGGTGGCGGTGCTCGGCTACTCGACCGGGAAGGACCGGGAGCTGCACGACGTCTGCGCCGCCCGCCTCGCCCGCGCCGCCGAGGAGGCAACCCCGGCCGATGCGGTCCTGCTCTCCGGCTGGTCACGACGCCGCCGCAGCGCCTCGGAGGCGGAGCTGATGGCGCGAGCCTGGAGCGGCGTCGCGCAGCGCGTGCTCCTGGATCCGGATGCGCGCACCACGTACGGGAATGCGCGCGCCGTCGCCCGAGCCGCCCGCAGCCTCGACGCAACCGAGGTCGTTCTCGTGACGTCCGACTGGCACTGCCGCCGGTCCGCCGTCCTCGTGCGCGCGGCGATACGCGATCGCGGGAGCGCTGTGACGATAGTGGGCACCGGAGAGCGCGGCTCCCTGCCGCAACGCCTTCGCGAGCTCGCCTGCTGGGCGTTCGTCCCCCTCCAGGCGGCGTTGGTGGGACGGGGCCGGTAGCGTGCCGTCGATGCGCTCCGCCGTCGTGCTCGTCGTCGCCGTGCTCTCTCGCGGTCGTCGCCGGATGCGGCGGCGACGAGTCGGACACCTCGGCGACGGCCTAGTGGGCGGACTGGTTCTGCACCGCGACGCTCACGTGGTCGGACGAGCTGCAGAGAATCGCGGACGACATCGGAGACCTCGGCAGCCTCTCGAGCGAGACGGTCAGGTAGGCGGTCGAAGCAGCCGGCACGGCGACGGACGACTACGTCGAGGCGGTCAGGGACCTCGGCGGGGCGGACACCGACTCGGGCGACGAGATCCAGAGCTCGCTGGAGCAGCTCGCCGACGGGGGGAAGCAGAGAGGGCCGAGATCGAGGATGTCTCGGGAATCACGGGCCTCGCGACGGCCGGCCGCGAAGTTGCGGCTTCCGTGTCGGCCATGTTCGTCGCGCTCGAGCAAGCCTTCCAGGAGTTCGAGGACGCGGAGTGAGCGGCGAGCTCCAGACCGCGTTCGAGGAGTCGTCGGCATGCGACGAGATCACAGACTGAGCGCGCGGTAGGGTTAGCCCGATGACACGCGCCGTCACGATCGGCTTCGTCGTCCTCGTCGCCTTCCTCGCGCTCGTGTCCACCGGCTGCGGTGGCGACGACGAGCCCGAGGCAACGGCGACGGAGGAGTGGGCAAACTCGCTCTGCACGACGATCACGTCGTGGAAGGACGAGCTCGAGCGGATCGGGGACGACGTCACGTCGTCGCCCTCGACCGAAGGCCTCGAGCAAGCGGCCGACGACGTGCGCACGGCCACCGACGACTTCGTCGAGGAGCTGCGTGACCTCGGGGGGCCGGACACGGAGTCGGGGGACGCGATCGAGGACGCCGTTCAGGAGTTCGCCGATACGGCTGAGGCCGAGAAGGCCAAGGTCGAAGAGGTCGTCGACGACATTTCGGGCCTCGGCGACATCACGAGCGCCCTCTCGGCCGTCAGCGGTTCGCTGCAGACGATGGCCACCGCGCTCGACACTTTGTTCGACACCTTCGACGCCGAGGACCCGGGCGGCGAGGTCCAGACGGCGGTCGAGCAGTCGCCGGCCTGCGACGAGCTCACCAGCTGAAGAGCTGACGACTCGCTACCGGTGCGGCGCCGAGCGCGCCTCGTCGAGATAGCGGTGCAGCTGGTGGATCACGACCGAGCCCTCCCCCACGGCCGACGCGACGCGCTTTACCGATCCCGCGCGAACGTCCCCGATCGCGAAGACGCCCGGCGCGGTCGTCTCGAACATGTGCTCGCCGCCGCCCGTGAGCACGAAGCCACGCTCGTCGCGCTCGATCTCGGAGGGGAGCCAGTCCGTGTGCGGCTCGGCGCCGATGAGCGCGAAGACCGCATGCGCCTCGACCGTCTCCTCGGTCCCGCTCGCATGCCGGAGCGTGACCCGCTGGAGGCGCTCGTCCCCGTCGGCGTCGACGATCTGCGTCGACTGCCGCACCTCGACCCCGGCACCTGCGATCTCGTCGATCAGGTAGCTCGACATCGTGTCGGTGATCCGCTCGCGCCGGCAGACGATGGTGACGTTCCCCGCGTACCGGCTCAGGTGCGCGGCGGCCTGACCACCCGAGTTTCCCGCCCCGATGACGAAGGCGTGCCCGCCGGGGACCGTGAGCGCGTCCGCGGCGGAATAGCCGTAGAACAGCCCCCGCCCGTGGAAGCGCTCGAGCGCTGGAAGGCCGAGCTGGCGCCAGCGGACGCCGGTTGCGAGGACGACGCTCCGGGCCATGACCTCCTCGTCGCCGCCGATCGTCAGGAGGTTGCCGTCGTCGCCCACGCGGAGCGCGGTCACCTCGCGCATGACCAGGAAGTTCGCTCCGAAGACCCACGCCTGCTGATACGCACGCGTCGCGAGCTCGCCGCCGCCGACTCCGCGCTGGAACCCGAGGTAGTTCCGGATCTTCGCGCTCGACCCGGCCTGGCCCCCGATCGACTCGCGCTCGACGACGAGCGCTCGTAGCCCCTCCGAGGACGCGTAGACGGCCGCGGCCAGCCCCGCCGGCCCGGCGCCGACGATCGCGACGTCGAAGTCCTCGCCGTCCGGAAGCTCGGTCGGAACGCGGTAGACGTGGGCCGCGAGATCCTTGTTCGTCGGGTCGTGGAAGACCCTTCCGTCCGGCCCCAGCACGACGGGCTCCGTCGCGTTCGGGCTCCCGCAGTCCACGAGGATCTGGCGGCCCTCCTCGGAGTCGCTCGCATGGAACGCGTGCGGGACGCCGTTGCGAGCGAGCAGGTTGCGGAGCTCGTACCCGCGCCGCGACCAGCGGTCGGCCACGACGGTCAGCTCGCGGAGGCCGGCGGCGTTCGCCCGCCACCACTCGTGCAGGAACTCGGCCACGGTGCGATGGAAGAGCTCGTCCGGCTCGTTCCACGGCTTCAGGACGTAGTAGTCGATGTGCCCCTGCGCCATCGCGTCGCGAATGACCCGCGTCGTGTCCTCGTCGCCCCAGGCGCCGAAGTCGATGAGGAGCCCACGCTTCGCGTGCGGGTGCATGGGCCCGACACGCGCGAGAAGCTCGTCTCCAAGGAGGCCCTCGTGCCCGCGGGCTGCGAGCACGACGGCGACCCGGCCCGAGTCGCGCGACGCCTCGAGCTGCGCCAGGGCGGCCTCGCACGAGGGGCTGCAGACGACCCGGTAATCCCGCTCGTAGCGCTGGAGCTCACGCGTGATGCGCGCGAGCGACTCGCCGTCGGGATCGACGGCCATGATCAGCGGCCGAGAGTCCGCCCCGGTCGACATCACTCGGCGAACGCGGCGAGCCGCCACTCGCCGTCGAGGCCCCTGAGCGTGTGCGTCCCGCGATCGTCGAACGGGAGCCCGGACGCGCTCGCAAGCGCGCGGGTGAGCTCCGAGACGAGGATCTCGTTCTCGCCCGCCGCGGCCATGATGCGTGCGGTCTCGTGCACCGCGACGCCGCGCACGTCCGCTCCGACGAGCTCGACCTCGCCGACGTGGACGCCAGCCCGGATTCGCAAGTCCGCGCGGTTGGCCGAGCGCCGGATCGCGGCGGCGCAGTGCAGCGCGCGCGCCGGCCCGTCGAAGGTCGCGAGCAGGCCGTCGCCGGTGGTGTTGACCTCCCGGCCGCCGAAGCGCTCGAGCTCCGCCCTCGCAGCTTCGAGGTGCTCCGAGAAGAGGTCGCGCCAGCGCGCGTCGCCGAAGCGCGCGGCGAGCGCAGTCGAGTCGACGACATCGGTGAAGAGGAGGGTCACGAGGACGCGGCTGTGGATCCCGGTCGGAAAGCCCGCCCACGCGCGGATGCCCGCCCACTCGATCTGGACGCACGGCTCGTCGCCGAGCGTGAAGCCGTCGTGCCCGGGCGGGATGTCGAACACGTCGCTCGGCCCGAACTCCAGCTCGGTCCCGTCGCTGAAGACGACGCCCAGGCGCCCCGAGACGATGACGCCGACGTGGCGGGCCTGGCACCACTCGCCGCCGACGGTCGGCTTCATGTCGACCGACCAGCGCCAGCCGGGCTGCGAGACGAGCTCTGCGACCGTGAGGTCGCCGAGCTCGACGACGCGGGCGCGGATGTTCGGGAACTCGATGACGTTGTCCGGCCCCTCGAGGCTCTTGACGAGGACGTCCGCCACGGGTTGCCTAGCGCGCGCTGACCGTGTCGCCGACGTCCGCGAGCGCGCGCAGCGCCTGCGAGAGCGCGATCGGCAGCGTCGCGAGGAAGAGCGCGAGGGGGCCGCCGATCAGCAGCACGCCGAACGTCTGCCAGAAGCCCTCCACCTCGAACGCCCAGATGATCGTCCCGATCAGCGTCAGTACGACGCCGACGACGCCTATGAACGATAGGACGGCCGCCCACAGCCTGAGCGTCCCGTAGTTCGTCATCTCGACCTCCCTGATTGCACGCGAAACCTTCGGCGAGTCTATGTCAGCGGCCGAGACGGCCTGATCGTTCCCGCCCCGCCGAACACGTTCCCCGGGTCGAGCTCGTTCTTGAGCGAGACGAGCCGCTCGTAGTTCCGCTCGCCGTAGGAGGCGCGCAGCTGCTCCTCCCCTTCCTCGAAGAAGCCCGGGAAGTTGAGGTAGCCGCCGCCGCTCGAGTACCGGCCCAGGTCGTCGACCGTCTCACGCGCCCACGCGACGTTCTCGTCGTCGGGATCGCTCGGCTCCCAGTTCGCCTCGACGCCGATCAGGTACGACGGCCGCCGGCCGAAGGCCGTCGCGTCCGGGTCGACGCGGGTCATCGCGCCGCCGTGGTACCAGACGTCGATCGTCGAGTGGTGCGACGGCGCGGCGGCTGCGTGCACCCCGAGCCGCGCGAGCGCCTCGTCGCCGAGCTCGTCGAGGTCGACGGACTTCCAGTAGTAGTGCCAGAAGTCCGGGTAATCCTCGTCCAGAATCGCCTGCGCCTCGACCCACGGCATAGCGCCGCTGAGGTCCACGATCTCGTCTCCGAGCTCGCGGAGCGGCACGAGGATCCGCTCGGCTTCCCGAACGTCGCCCGGGTGGACCGCGGCCACGGCCGCGTACGGGAGCCCGTGCGCTTCGGCCGGGAACGGGTCGCCATGCGGCACGCGGCCGAGGAACGCGAGCGGGCTCACCTCGTCGGGCGCGGAGGCCGTGTACTCGTCGACCGCGCGCAGGATCTCGGCCGCGCGCTCGCCCGGGTAGAGGACGAACGCAACGAGCACGTCCGGGCCGACCGGATGGAGCCGGTACTCGAACGAGGTCACGACGCCGAAGCTGCCGCCGCCTCCGCGAAGCGCCCAGAAGAGCTCTTCGTTCTCGGTCTCGCTCGCGGTGAGCACGTGTCCGTCCGCGGTGACGACCTCGAGCGAGACGAGGTTGTCCGCGGCGAGCCCGTGCTTGCGGCGGAGCCAGCCGATCCCACCGGAGAGCGTGAGCCCGGCGATGCCCGTCTTCGTGACGACGCCGAGCGGGGTCGCGAGGCCGTGCTCCTGCGTCGCGGCGTCGAGCTCGCCGAGCGTAACGCCGCCGCCGGCTCGGGCCGTGCGCGCGGCGGGATCGACCTCGATCGCCTTCAGCTCGCGGAGATCGAGCACGAGCCCGCCGTCGGAGAGCGCGTTGCCGGCAACGCCGTGGCCGCCTCCGCGCACCGTGACGGTGAGCCCGTTCTCGCGCGCGAAACGGATCGCGATCGCGACGTCCTCGGCGCTCGCTACGCGGACGATGCCGGCCGGGCGCCGATCGATCATCCCGTTCCAGAGCGCGCGCGCCTCGTCGTAGCCCGCGCCTCCGGGCGTCAGCACGTCGCCGCGCACGTCGGCGCGCAGAGTCTCGAGCCCGACCACGTCGAGATTTCCCGCCATCGGCGACGCGATCATCTCATGCGCGCGACAGGCGTCAACCACCGGCGTGGATCGCGCGGACGGTGTCGATCGTGTCCGCCTCTTCCACCCGCTTGTCGGGCCGGTAGCCCTTGACCCGGGCAAACCGCAGCGCGAGCCCGCCCGGGTAGCGCGAGCTCGTCTGGACGCCGTCGAACGCGATCTCGACGACGAGCTCGGGACGGACATGCACGACATGCCCTTCCTGCCGGGTCTTGAGCTCGAGCAGGCGCTCCGTCTGCCACGCGAGCATCTCGTCGGTCATGCCTTTGAAGGTCTTGCCGAGCATGACGAAGCCGCCCTCGGGGTCGCGCGCGCCGAGGTGGAGGTTCGAGAGCCTGCCCTGACGCCGCCCGTGCCCCCACTCCGCGGCGAGCACGACGAGGTCGAGGGTGTGCGCGACCTTCACCTTGAGCCAGCCGAGCCCGCGCCGCCCGGCCTCGTACGGAGCATCGAGCGACTTGACCATCACGCCCTCGTGCCCGTGCGCGAGCGCGTCCTCGAGGAAGCGTTGGCCCTCGGCCGGGTCGGCCGTCTCGATCCGCCGCACGCGGAGCTGCTCCGGCAGCCGCTCCTCGAGCGCCTCGAGACGCTCGCTCGCCGGCCGGTCGATCAGATCCTCGCCGTCGAGATGGAGGACGTCGAAGAAGAACGAGGAGAGCGGGACCTTCTCCCGCACCTCGTCGACCTTCACCTTGCTGCCGAAGCGGCTCATCGTCTCCTGGAACGGGAGCGGGCGGCCCTCGGCCCCGAGCGCGATCGCCTCGCCATCGAGGACGATCGCGTCGACGGGAAGACTGCGCACGGCCTCGACGATCTCCGGTACGCGGTCGGTGATGTCCGCGAGGTTCCGCGTGAACGCGCGCACCTCGTCTTCCGAGCGGTGCACCTGGATGCGGGCGCCGTCGAGCTTCCACTCGACGAAGGCCGGCCGGATGCGGACGAAGGCGTCCTCGAGATCGTCGGCGGTCTGCGCGAGCATCGGCTGGAGCGGGCGCAGCGGCGTGAGCCGGAAGCGCGCGAGCCCGGCTGTGCCGTCGCGCACGGCGACGGCTGCGACCTCCGCAAGATCGCCTGACAGCATCGTCGCGCGGCGGATCTCGTCGGCGGGCACTCCCGCGGCCTTCGCGACCGCCGCGGACATGACGCCTTCGAGCGCGCCCTGGCGCAGCTCGCCGAGGAAGAGGCCGACGAGGAACTTCTGCTCCTCCTCCGTCGCGCGGCCGAAGAGCGCGGCGAGCTCGTCGCGTCGGGCGGTCTGCGAGCCCTTGCCGGAGAGCCCGGCGATGCGCGAGGCGGCGGCGTCGACCTCGAGCAGCTCGAGCGTGGCCGCCGCAGCCGGGGGCGGGAGCTCCCGCAGCGCGGCCCAGCCGACGCCGATCGTGCCCTGCGGGAGCACGCCCGAGAGGTAGCAGACGGCCACGCCGACCTCCTCCGGGCTGGCCTGTCCGAGACAGTCGGCGAGGCGTGCGATCTTGGCCAGCCGCGAGGACGTGGCCGCGACCTCGGTGGACGTCCGGGCGATCTGCTCCAGGAGCACGTTCGTACTCTCGCAGCGTCAGGCGGGTATCGAGAAGGTGATCTCGGCGCCGCCGTCCGGCCGGTTGGCGGCGGTCGCGCTGCCGCCGTGGGCACGCGCGATCGCGTCGACGATCGCAAGGCCGAGCCCCGTGCCGCCACCCGCGCGCGCGACGTCGGCGCGGCTGAAGCGCTCGAACGCGTGCGGAAGGAAGTCCGGCGGGAAGCCCGCGCCGGAGTCGCAGACACGCATCGCGACCGTGCCGTCCTCGACTGCCCCCACGAGCCGCACCGTTCCCGCGCCGTGACGCAGCGCGTTGTCGACGAGGTTGCCGAGCGCCTGCTCGAGACGAACGCGATCTCCGGCGACGATGTCGTCCGAGGACGCCGTCACCTCGAGCTCCCGTCCGGAGGCGGTGGCCTGCGAGTCGAAGCGCCCGGCGACCGCGTCGAGGACCTCGCGCAGGTAGTGCGACGAGAGGCTCAACGGCAGGCGTCCGTCGTCGGCGCGGGCGAGCACGAGCAGGTCCTCGGCCAGCCGCACGAGCCGCTCGACCTCCTCCGCGGCCGAGCGCAGCGCGTCCTCCAGCTCTGGCTGCGAGCGCGGCCGGCGCAGCGCCAGCTCGAGCTCGGTGCGGAGGGAAGCGAGCGGCGTCCGCAGCTCGTGGCTCGCGTCCGCGACGAAGCGCCGCTCTCGCGCGAGCCCCTCCTCCAGCCGACCGAGCATCTCGTTCAGGGTCTCTCCGAGCCGCCGGATCTCGTCGTGGGCGGGCGGCAGCGGAAGCCGCTGGTCGGCGCGCTCGCTCGAGATCTCGGCCGCCTGCCGCCGCATCGCCTCGACCGGCCGGAGCGCGGCGCCGGCGAGGAAGTAGCCACCGATCGAGGTCAGGAGCAGCGCCAGCGGCCCGATCACGACGAGCTGCGTGAGGAGCCCGTCGAGCGCCTCCTGCCGGTCCTCGAGCGACGCCCCGACGACGAGGGTCGCTCGCCCGCCGTCGAGCTCGAGCGAGCTGACCCGCAGACGCGCCGGCTCGCCGGCGAAGTTGGGCGCCGACTCTCGCCTCAGGAAGAACGCGCCCGAAGCCGCGCGCTGCTCCTCTTCCGCCGTGACGAGCCGATCCTCGAACGGCGGAAACGTGCGCACCGTGTCGCCGGGCCCGAGCAGCTGCACGAATCCCTCCTCAGTACCCGAGAATCGCGTCAGCTCGAAGGTGCCGCCGCTCTCCCGCGCGATCGACTCGACGCTCATCGCGAACGCCTCGATGTTGTCGTCCACCTGCTCGAGCAGCGAGTCTCCGAGCCGCGCGTAGAGCAGCGACCCGACGACGACGAGCACGATCGCCATCGCCCCCGCGAACGCAAGCGTCAGCCGGACGCGGAGCGGCAGCCGGCTCACGACCCATCCTGCCGCAGCCGATAGCCGACCCCGCGGACGGTCTCGAGCGTGTTCCGCCCGAACGGTCGATCGATCTTCCCGCGCAGGTAGCGCACGTAGACGTCGACGACGTTCGATCGGTTCTCGTATGCGTAGTCCCACGCGTGCTCGAGGAGCTGGTAGCGGGACAGCACCTGCCCCGGCCGGCGCATGAAGGTCTCGAGCAGTGCGAACTCCTTCGGTGAGAGATGAACCTCGGTCTCGCCACGCCACGACTTGCGCGTCGCCGGGTCGAGACGGAGGTCGCCGACCTCGAGCACCACCGGCCGCTCCACGGCTCCCCTCCGCACGAGCGCCCGCAGCCGCGCGAGGAGCTCGACGAACGCGAACGGCTTCGGCAGGTAGTCGTCGGCGCCTGCGTCGAGACCGGCGACACGGTCGTCCACGCCGTCCCGCGCTGTGAGCATGAGCACCGGCGCCCACACGCCGTTCTCGCGAATCCGCCGGCAGACCTCGAAGCCGTCGATCCCAGGGAGCATCAGGTCGAGGACGACGGCGTCGTACTCGGCGGCCTCGGCCATCCAGACGGCGTCGTCGCCGGTGCGGGCGACGTCGACCGCATGACCCTCCTCGACGAGGCCGCGGTGCAGCAGGCTCGCCATCTTGAGCTCGTCCTCGACCACGAGAATGCGCATCTCCGGCACATTCTCACTCGCGAGATGAGGGTCCGATGAGAGCCGAGGCGGAGTCCCAGAGTGAGGCAAGCAGTCGACTTCACACCCCGAAGAACCCGACTGCTGGGGCACCCCATGACGGGGTCTGCTTCGCGCGAGCGGGATCTCGCGCTGGCGAGATCCCGCTCTTGCGCACTACTACGCGCAGTGCTTGGCGAACTGCGCCTGGAGGCGATCGACGCGCTTGTCGAGCTTGGCGATCAGCGCGAGAGTGCGCGCGAGGTGCTTCTGGGCCCGCGCCGTCTGCTCGTCGGTGAGATCGCCGCTGTCGATCCGCGCCTGGATCCGCGCGGCCTTCTTCTCGAGCCGGTTGCCCGCGTTCTGCTTCATCTCGGTCATCGAGTCGAGCCGCTTGCAGAACGCCGCCATGTTCTTCGGGGCGGGGCTCGTCGCCGGCTTGACCGCCAACGCCGCGCCGGTCGCCGTGAGGCCACCGACCGCGACCACGAGCGTTGCAGCCAGCATGCGTGCCTTCATCACTTGAGTGCTCCTCTCTACGTCCATGCCGAAATACCTCACGGCACATCAACTGGCACCGCGGTGAGGGTTCTCTGTGCGGCCTGTAAGGGTTCGGTAAGGGGGAGCGGACGGTGACTACAGAGCGGCCAGTGCCTGCAACTCGTCCTCACTCAGCCGCCAGCCTGCCGCCGCGGCGTTCGCGCGCACCTGCTCGGGCTTCGTCGCGCCCGCGATGACGGAGCTCATTCCCGGAATCGAGGCGAGCGCCGAGATCGCCAGCTCGAGGATGGTGTGGCCGCGCTCCTCCGCGAAGCTCGTCATCCGCTCGACGCGCGCGAGGCGCTCGTCGTCGATCTCCCGGCCTGCGAGCCGCGTCCCCTCGGGCGCGGGCTCGCCACGGCGGTACTTGCCGGTGAGCAGACCGCTCGCGAGCGGGAAGTACGGCACGTAGGCGACCTCAAGCTCGCGGCAGAGCGGGAGCACGTCCGTCTCGTCGTCGCGCGACAGCAGGCTGTATTGGTTCTGGAGGACGGTGAAGCGCGCCGTGCCCTGCTCGCGCGCGACCCGATCGGCCTCTGCCAGCAGGTCGGTGGAGAAGTTCGAGCACCCGATGGCGCGCACCGTCCCCGCTTGCACGAGCTCGTCGAGCGCGCGCAACGTCTCGCCGATCGGCGTCGCGGGGTCGGGCCGGTGCAGGTAGTAGAGGTCGACGTAGTCGGTTCGCAGGCGCTCGAGCGACCCGGCGACTGCGCGCTGGACGTTCTCGGCGGCTCCGCCTCGGTCGCCCGCGTAGGCGAACTTCGTCGCGATGACGGCCTGCTCGCGGCGGCCTTCGAGGATCTCTCCGAGGAACCGCTCGGAGCCCCCGCCGCCCCCGTAGCTCTCGGCCGTGTCGAAGAACGTGACCCCGGACTCGAGCGCGGCCTCGACGACGGCCTTCGTCTCGTCGAACCCGATCCGCCCGCCGAAGTTGTTGCACCCGAGCCCGACGCGCGAGACACGGAGGCCGCTTTGCCCGAGATCGATCGTCTCCACCTCCGCGAACGCTATCGCCACGCTTGACGCTGAAGCGGCGGCACTGTTCTCTATCCCGCGACGTAGCGGCGGGCGGGGGCCGGCGGTGCCGGCCCCGCGCTCGACGTCAGGGAGTGCGATCGGGGAACGGCTTGGCGTTCGCGGGTGCCTCGATCGCCGGCGTCGTGCCGAGGCCCGCGTACGTGACCGTGTACCTCCAGGCCGACGCGCCCGTGCCCCATCCGACGGCGACCTCGCGGACGACCCCGTCGGCGCCTACCGTGACCGAAGCGTCGAGGAGCGCGTCCGGATCGCCGGCGACGCCGTGGGCGACGAAGCCGAACGGGAGCACCCGGATCGCCTGCCCTTCCTTGAAGCCGGACTCGCGGGCGATCAACCTGGCCGCCACGGAGCCCCTGTACACCGTCGACCCGTCGGCGAGAGAGCGGGTCGTGAGCCCGGTCATGCCGTCCGTGATCCTGCGCAGGGTCGGGCCGCCGACATCCTCGCGCACCGCCTCGAGGTACTCGTCCGGGGTCGTCCCGCTGTCAGGGTCGATGCTGTCGGGGCTGCCCAGCACGATCCAGCCGCCGGCCTCGGCATCGACGCCGTACATAACGCCGTCCACGACGATGAGCTCGGTTCCGGGCTTCCGAACGCCGATCGGCACGTCGCGGGACATGGCCATGTCTGCACCGTTCCAGCGGACCGTGCTGGCGACCCAGATCTCGCCGCCCTGCGTGATCCGGACCTGCGCCGTGCCGGAGCGCTTCGCGGAGGCGGCCGTGATCGTCGCGGCCTGCTGGAAGGCGGCGGTGGCCGATTCGACACCGGGGCCACCACCCGGCAACCCGACGGTCAGGAATGCGGCAGCGGTCGAGACGGCCAGAGCCGCGCCGGCCGCGGAAAGGCCCACGAGTCGCCGCCTCGATCGGGGCGGGCTGGGGGGCTCGACATGCGTGATCCGCGCGGCCACGGCATCGGCAGCGGCCTCGACCTCCAGCGCGAAGCCGGTCCGGCCGCGCGGGTTCGCGCGGCGCAGGCTCTCCATGCTCTGAGACGTGTTCATGCGTCCTCCTTTGCGGAAATCAGTCGCTGGGGCCGAGGCCGAGCCGAGCGGATGGAGCTGGTCTCCCCGCCGGCCAGAAGCTCCTCGAAGACGTCGCGGAACCGGCGCCGCGCGCGATGGAGCCGTCCCCGAGCGGTCACCGTGAGACAGCCGAGGACACCCGCGATCTGCGCCGGCGACAGGCCCTCCCACTCGGCGAGCAGCAGCACCTCGCGGTCTCGGGGCCCGAGACGGGCGAGTGCCTCGTGCACGAGCGCCTCCTCGGGGTCGGGCGGGCGAGGCGCGGGCGCGGTCGCAGCCTCGAGCGTCAATCGCTCCTGCAGAGCCACGCGTCGGCGGGTCGCTCGGCGCTGGTTCGCGATCACCCGGCGCGCCGTCGCGTACAGCCACACCCGCGCGGCGTCGCCCTCGGGCAGCTCGTCGAGCCGCCGCCACGCCGTCATGAACACCTCCGCGACGGCATCCTGCGCGTCGCTCGGCGAACCGGCCCGCCAGCCGCAGTACGCGACGATGTCCGCGCTGTACGACGCGAACAGGGCGTCGAAACGCTGCTTTCGCTCGCACGCGCGTTCCGTCATGAACACGACCCCATACTGCACCTCCCTGCCGAAGACCGGGTTACAACGAGTCCATGTCCGGCAGGGCCGTGATCGTTTCAGGTGAAGCCGCGGTGGGCTTCCTCGTTCACGACAGATACTGACGGGAATGGCGACTACGGTGCGGAGAGCTGTCAACGACTGAAAGGGAGGGCGCGAATGCCCGTTCGCGACGGATACATCCCCGGCGTCCCCTGCTGGGTGGATACGAGCCAACCCGACCCTGAGGCCGCGGTCGACTTCTACGGCGGCGTCTTCGGCTGGGAGTTCGAGAACCTGATGCCGCCGGGCTCGGGGGGCGGGTACTTCCTCGCCCGTCTCCCGGGCGGCGACGTCGCCGCGGTTGCATCGATCCCCGAGTCCGCACCACAGAGAGCGTCCTGGGACACATACATCTGGGTGGAGAGCGCCGACGAGACCGCGTCCAAGGTGCGCTCCGCCGGCGGAGGCGTCGTGAGGGAGCCTCTCGACGTCATGGGCGCCGGCCGGACGGCTGTCTTCACCGATCCGGAGGGCGCGGCGTTCTGCGTCTGGCAGGCGAAGGGGTTCAACGGCGCACAAGTCGTCAACGAGCCGGGCTCGGTGAACTTCAACGACCTCCACACCCGCGACGTGGAGGGCGCGAAGTCGTTCTACGGCTCCGTGTTCGGCTGGGAGACGCTGGGGCTGGAGGGCGGGTTCCAAGCGTGGACGCTGCCGGGCTACGGCGACCACCTCGAGCGCAACGATCCCGGCCTCCGCGAACGCTTGGCCGAGTTCGGAGGCCCGGCGGGCTTCGAGGACGTGGTCGCATCGCTCGTTCAGATCACGGACGACCAGCCTGATGTCCCCGCCCACTGGGGCGTGACGTTCGCGGTCGACGACGCCGACGCAATCGCTGGAAAGGCTGCCGAGCTCGGCGGCACGGTGGTCGTCCCGCCCTTCGATGCCCCGTGGGTCCGGATGACGGTCATCACGGACCCGCAAGGCGCCACCTTCGTCGCGAGCAAGTTCGTGCCCGAGAACAAGGACCTCGGCAGCCATGCGGACGCCGCCGTCGGAGCCGCCTAGGCGAGTCCCAGCGTCCTACCGCAATGCATCCACGCGCGCGCCGATCGCTGCGAGCGCCGCGGTGCGGCTCGGCACGCCGAGCTTGCGGTAGACGTGCTCGAGGTGCTTGCTGACGGTCGCGGGCGTGACATAGAGCTCGCGCGCGATCTCGGCCGTCGACTTGCCGGCCGCCAGACCGCGCAGGACGTCGACCTCCCTCGCCGTCAGCGGCGGCCGCGCCCGCTCCTCGGTGAGAATCAGCCCGTCTCGTGTCGCTGCCTCGACGACGAGTCGCGTGCCGTTGCCGTCGATTCGGAGTGGTTGGTCGCGCGAGGACGACGTGAGCCAGTCGCCGATGGGCGCCGGCAGCCGACCGCCGGAGCCGTCGCCGAACCAGGTCGCGAGGAGCCTTCGCGCCGAGGGAGATGCGTACTCGATGACATCGCCGCGTCCGAGAGTGACGAAGCCGCGCGGGTCGCGTTCCTCGGCGGAATCGACCGCCGCCTGGAGCGCCGCGAGGCGGCGGCGTCCGCGTGCGTTCCGGATGAGCGAGGCGGCGTGCGGCCGGAGCGCGGTGGCGATCATCCGGTCGCGTGCAGTGAAGTCGCGCTCGTAGCTGCCAAGGAGGAGGTAGCCAGGCAACACTGGTATGTGGAGGCAGTCGACGAGCCCGTAGAACTTCGCCCACGGCACCGACTCGCCCCGCTCCCTGGCTGGCCGATCGATGTGGTCGGACCACGCGACGATGCCTTCGCCTTCGTGGGTGCGGGCGAAGTCCGACCGGGTGTCTGCACTGGCCCACTCCGGCCTCGGGGGCTCCGGTATGAAGCGCACCGAGTACGTGAGGTGTGAGAGCACGACTCGACGGCTGGCGTCTTTCTCGATGTAGGTAGCGCCGTCACTCTCGGTGACGGCCGCGAGTTGGGCGAGCAGGTCCATGGTGAACGGTTTCGGACCTTCGACGCCCTGCGCGTCCGCGACGAACTCGAGAAGACGCACGGCATCCGCTCGTCGTAGCGCTGTCACCAGCGCAAAGATTCGCAGAAATGCGAATCGACACAAGCTGCGCAAGCTCCGATGCTCGGTGCTCGAGATCATCCCCGAAGGGATGGAGCCAGGAAGGAGGGGCGACATGAACCAATCCCACCATGGAGGCGCTCGCGCAGGCCGGGATCCGAGGTGGGTGGCGGTCCGACTCCCGCTGCTAGCGCTCGTGGCACTCGTGGGCCTCGGAGCCATGGCCTTCGCCACGGCCAGTCCGGCGACCCGCCTCGACGAGGGCGACAGCAGACCGGCCCGGATCGCAATCAGGGATGACTGCGACCCCGACGACCCCACGTGGGCTCCGGTCGGCGGCTGCGAGCTCGAGCGCGGAGACGTCTCCCGCGCGGAGTTCGCCGCGGAGAACGGCTTTCCGGTCTCGCTGTCGGCCGCAGTGATCGGCCACCAGGCGTGGCGGAACGATCCGTCCTACCTCGAAATCAAGGAGGGCGAGCGAGTGCGCGTTGTGAACAAGGGTGGTCGTGCCCATACGTTTACGCGCGTCGCGCAGTTCGGCGGCGGCAAGGCGGCGAACCCGGCCCTCAACAAGGGCCTCGTCACCGCCCCCGAGTGTCCCGCGTCCTTGGACATGGCGCCGGGCGACCGCATCGTCCTGTCGGGGCTCGAGGTCGGCAACCACCGCTTCCTCTGCTGCGTCCACCCCTGGATGCGAGCGATGATCAAGGTCAACCCCGGGGGAGGCCACCACGACCGTTGACGCAACGACGACAGCACATGAAAAGGCCCTGCATAGCAGGGCCTTTTCAGTAGCGGGGGCGGGATTTGAACCCGCGACCTCCGGGTTATGAGAGCAGCCTGAGAGTCAACCCTCACTCACCCCGAGCCGCCGCAACGGAGCATCCATGCGGGTTTGCGCGACTTCGGTCCCGAGAGCGGAGGGCTGCGGAGGGGTCTCGCGGGAGGCGAAACCCTGAGATTTTCCCTGAGATATCACTGCCCGATCCCCGCCGCTGCGAGCAGGTCACCAACCTCGACAGCGCGTCTCTCCGACTGGCTCTCGTTGAGTCCGTAGGTGCGGTCGATCATGGTCGTGTCCTTGTGGCCGAGGGACTGCGCGAACATGAGCCGCTTCGCGTCGTCGGTCAGGTACGGGCGCATGTTCATTACGAGCGAGTGCCGGAAGTCGTGCGCGTTGACGGCGACCGAAAGCTCGGCCAGTTCCGCGATTCGCTTGAGCGCCCGACGCACGTTGCGGTAGCTCTTCGCCCTGCCCCTACTCGCGGAGAAGACGAAGTCCTCGTCGGCTGACGCGTCGACTACCGGGACGGCGAGGGCTGACGCGACCTGGACCGGTTCCCGCCGCCTTCGCCTTGCTCGATATATCGATTTGATGTATCTTGTCGCATATGAGCGAACGAGTGACGGCTACGAGGTATGTCGTGCTCGGCATGCTCGCGCTCGGGGCGCGAACCGGCTACGACATCAAACGGATAGTCGAGCGTTCGACGCGTTTCTTTTGGGCCGCGAGCTATGGCCAGATCTATCCCGAGCTCCGGTATCTCGAGATGGCCGGCCTGATCGTTGGCAGGAGTGCTCCCACCGGCAGGCGGAAGCGTAAGGAGTACGGACTGACCGAGGCAGGTCGTTACGAGCTTGCCAAGTGGCTAACCGCGGCGCCGCAGATGCCCGAGTTGCGCGACGAGAGCTTGCTGAAGCTCTTCTTCGCGGACGAGCTTCCGTTGGAGCAAGCGCTGGAGCAGCTGCGCATGCGGCGTCTCGGCCACGAGCAGTTCCTGTCGATCCTGAGCGAGATCGATGCCCTTCCCGGGGAGGACCCCCCATTCGTGGACCTCGTGCTCCGGTATGGCATTGCGTATGCGGAGTTCAATATTGATTGGTGCAAGCAGCATGAAGCCGAGCTTGCCCAGGCTGCGGCGGCGTGAGCGCATCCGCCACAACACCGCTGGCTGCTCGCGAGCTTGGCGCCACGGATACAAGCTTTCATTCGGTCTTTCTCGCCGGTGCGCCCCGCTTCGCGCGCGAGGCCTTCGGCCCTGTGGCTGCGTTCTATGTCGGCTGGAAAGTCGGCAACCTCGCAGTCGGGATCGTCCTTGCGAGCACGGTGGGAATCGCGCTCGAGGTGTACGAACGAAGGAACGGTCGATCGGGAGCCCTCGCGCTCATCTCCGTCGCCTTCGTCCTCGTGCAGGCGGCCGTCGGCCTGATCGCCGACAGCGCCACCGTTTACCTGGCGCAGCCGGTCATTGTGGGAGCTATCTGGGGTGTCGCTAACATCGTCTCCGCGCTGATTGGAAGGCCGCTTGCGGGGGTCTTCGCCGGTTCCTGGTATGCGTTCCCGCCGGCTATCAAAACATCGCAGACGTACCGTCGCGTGTTCGGCATCGAGTCGCTCGTGTGGGGCGCCTATCTGCTCGCCCGGAGCGGAGTGCGAATGCTGGTTCTTGCTGCCGGCAGCATCGGCGCGTTCGTCATCGTCCAGATCGCAACAGGATTCCCATTGACGATTGCGCTCGTCGTTTGGTCGGTCTGGTTCGCGGTGGACCGCTTTGAGCGAAGCACCGAGTGGGACGAGCCGCAGACCTAACGGCCGAGGGTCACTGAGTAAGCGTCGCCTGGATGGTTGGCTCGTGGTGTGGGGTTGGCGATACCACTCACGGTCCCGAATACGCCTCACTGCTGGTACTCCGCCAGACCATCGTCTGACCAGGCCGGCTCATCGTCTGACCAGCCCGCTCCCAACGAAAGTGCTTGCGGTGGTGGGTAGCCCCAACGGATGCGTTCCGATCCGGGCTCGCGTCACGGGGACCCGTCGTCCGCGTCTGGAAGCGCGGGATAATCGGTTGGGTAGAGGCCGGCGGCGAAGCCGTACACGGTGTCGCCCGTGCGGGGCAGCTGCGCGAACTCCCGGCTCAGCGCCTCGACGCGGTCCCAGAACTCCGCTGCGCGCTCGCGCGGGATGCGGGCGTGGCGGATGACGGTGCGCAGGTCGTCCGTCTCGTGGGCCGGCAGCGACTCGGCCGCGGCGACCGAGAGCGCATTCGCGTGCACGGCCGTCGAGATCCTCGCCCGGGCGGTTCACGACGCCGACCATGAACGTCCGGGCCGTGCGGCCGTAGTAACGCTCGTCGACGGCGCGCACGCGCCTCGTGCGAACGACGCGCAGCAGGCCCGCGTCAACCAGGACGTTGACGTGGTGGGCGACCGTGCTCTTCGGACGCTTGACCGCTGCGGCGAGCTCGGCCACGGTCGCCGCCCGCTCGAGCAGGAGATCCAGGATCGTGGCGCGGAGCTGGTCGGCGACCGCGCGGAGCTGCTTCGGCGCGTTCACCTCAAGCCGGTCAGCGAGCTCGTAGTCCGGTACCGAATCGATCGACATTATTGGAGCGCTCTAGTATAGTCGATCGATCGGAAATCGTGGATCGTTTGTGGGACGATCGCCGGCACGGTACGGGAAGGAGGCAGGATGACGGAAGTACTGCTCTTCCACCACGCACAGGGTCAGACCGCTGGGTTCCAAGCCTTCGCGGACGAGCTGCGTCGGGCGGGTCACGCGGTGCACACGCCCGACCTCTTCGGCGGCCGCACCTTCGGCTCGATCGACGAGGGCATGGCGTACGCCGAGGAGCTCGGGTTCCCCGACGTCATCATTGAGCGCGCCGAGCGGGCTGCGAACGAGCTCGCCCCCGAGCTCGTCTACGCCGGCTTCTCGCTCGGCGTCGTCCCCGCGCAGAAGCTCGCACAGACCCGCCCCGGAGCCCTCGGCGCGCTGTTCTTCTACTCGTGCGTACCCGTCTCGTTCTTCGGAGGGTCGTGGCCGGCGGCCGTGCCGGTGCAGATCCACGGCATGGATGCCGACCCGATCTTCGTCGGCGAGGGCGACATCGACGCAGCCCGCGAGATCGTCGAGTCGGCCGAGGATGCCGAGCTCTACCTCTACCCCGGCGACCAGCACTACTTCGCCGACAGTAGCCTGCCCAGCTACGACGAGAAGGCCGCAACGCTGCTCGAACAACGCGTGCTCGCCTTCCTCGATCGCGTTGGCTGAGGGCCCGTCCAGGGCATGATGGCGGGCCGGCGCGGAGCGCCCACCACTTTCACGCGTACGAGAGAAGGAGGCGTCGAGATGCTACCCAGCCGCCGGAGCGCGTTCGTCGACCCCGAGCCTAGCTCACGTCGCGTCGACGACCCAGTGCATGGGGTCGCCCGTCCCAAGATCCGTGATTCCTGCGTCCGCGAGGGCGCCGAGGACGAGCGTACGGCGATGTGCGCCAAAGGTCAGCACGTGAGCGATCATCCCGCCGTAGGCGAAGACCCTGGGCGGCTCGCAGACGGCGTCGATGAATGTCTCGTCCAGGCGGTCATCACGGACGATCTCTCTGACGCGCTCCAAGAACTCGGGTCCGCACTCGGCAAGTCGGGCGCGCATGCATCCAACGCGTGCCCGCTCCTCGGTCGAGAAGTCGTAATCGAGGCCCGCTGTCGCTGCGTTCCACTGTCCCAGCTGACCGACCAGCCGCGAGAGCTGGGTCCGGAGGGTAGGACGATCATCGATTCCCTCGACCGAGATCTCGATGGTCGTGTCGAGTACGTCGTTCGAAAGCCTGTCGGCTCGATCGAGCATCTCGCCGACGAGCCAGACGTGGTGAGCGACCATGCGGATGAGCAACTCCATGGCTGTGGCCTTTCGTACGGCCGGGATGCGAAGGCCTCCCGGCGGATGAAAGTGGACGGCGCTCGGCGCCTCGATCTGGAACTTCGTGGGACGACGCCGCCACACGGACGGCGTCGATCCGTACGCCCTGTCGAACGCGCGCGTGAACGCCTCGTTGGAGGAATAGCCGGCGTCGATGGCGACATCGAGGACAGCCTCGTCGCTGGTGAGCAGGCGATACGCGGCCCGCTCGAGCAGTATCCGCCTGCGGAACGCCAACGGCGGCTCTCCACCGACGCCTGCGACGACTCGGTCGAAGTGATGGCGCGAAAGGTGAACGCGAGACGCCAGCGCCTCTCCGGTCGCTTCGTGGTCGTCGAGCGTCGAAGCCAGGAGATCGACGAACCGGGCGAAGGTGTCAGCCGACGTACTCATTCGGGTCATTGTCTCGGGGCTAGGCGCCAGGCGCTTGATCGCGCTTGCTGTTCTGCCAGGCGTGTGGGCGGCCGGCCGCGCTGGAGTTGTCTCAAGCTGATTTTCGTCGGGCGGTGCAAGCCTGCTCGCGGAGGATCGCGTCAGCCCTCGCCCTCCCAGTACTCGACACCACTCGACCTCCTGACGATCAGGTCATCGTCGTCGTTGCCCGTCCAGATCGCGACCTTGCCGCTGTCTGGATAGACGCTCGCCGCGACCTTGCTCACGTCCGAGAACATCACGACGCGAGCCGTCGAGTCCGTGTCGTTACGCACCATATGTGCACCTTCGGGCCCAGGCGGGAAAAAGACGACGTCCCAGGGCTCGAGGACGTACTCGCCGCCTGGGTGGCGCAATGTCGGTCGACCCTCGAGCACTAACAGCCATTCATCTTCCGGGTTCTCATAGTGGTAGGGGCCGATCGCCTGGTTCGGCGGCAGCTCATAGATGCTGATGCCGGTCTTGGTTGCGCCCACGAGCCTCCCCACCCGCACGATCCCTGGCCTGAAGCCTTCCGGGAAGTCGGGGAAGTGTTTGAACTCGGGGTCGGCGATGTTGACCCGGCGCACGGTGCCGTCACTCATCTGCGCTCCTTCCGCTCGCGCTTGGTGATGAGACTGCGCAGAACCGGCGAATTCATCTACCCCATGAACGCGTTCGTGGGGTCGTGGGCCTGGAAGCGAGCGCGAGAACCACAAGAGTCGCGGGCCCTGATCGCGGGCCCTTGCTTTCAGGTGAGTCCCTCAGAGGCTTTACCCAAGGCCCCCGCAAATGCCGGGACCTTGTCTGCTAAGGAGCCGACCTCGCCCTGGGCCGACGTAGCCGTGATGCTCAAACGGGCTCGACCGTGCTGCTCACGATCCAGGCGTGCTTGCCGACGCGGCGAACCCGCGTGAAGCCGTACTGCTCGAACAGCTCGACCGTCGCGCTGAAGAGGAAGCGGCCCTGCGCCTCGCGACCGGCGGTCACCTCGGGGATGGCCTCGACGAGGCCGCCCCCGAGACGGGCGATCTCGTCGAGCGCCCCCTCCAGGCCTGCCCGGGCGATGCCTCGGCCGCGATGCCTCTTGTCGACGAAGATGCAGGTGATCCGCCAATCCGGCCGTGGTGGAGCGTCCTTGTCGTACTCACGCTTGTGCTTAATGCCCGGGAGCTCCTCCGGGCTACCGTACTGGCACCAGCCCTGAGCGGCCCCATGCTCGTCGATGACGAGCGCGGCATGAGCGCGCCCCGTGCGGACGCGCTCCTCCTTGGCGTCGCGATAGTTGATTCCCTTCTCTGCGCACTCGGGGTGATAGCCGATGCACCAGCAGCCCCCGTACACCCCGTTGTTGCGCTCGACGAGCTCGGCGAAGGCGTCCCATGTTGATGCGTCGAGTTGTCGGATCGTATACGGCACGGTCGAGTCCTCTCGATAGTAGGTGTTTCATCGTCCCGGATCTCGGGCGATCCCACTCGGGTCAACCGCCGGTCAACCCCCGCTGACGCCGCCTGTCGCCACGTCGCGTGACACGACCTTCCAAGTCACATCTGGCGCGTGCCTGCGTCCTGTGGCGTCGCTCAGCCTCCATGGTAAGGCGGGGTCGACGGTTCGAGTCCGTCAGAGGGGTTGGAAAAGCTCGCAGGTGCGGGCCTTTCACTGGAACGACCGCGCACTCGGGCTGCGTTTGGCCCTTCCCGCCGGGCACCGTCACCGGCTCTGTACACCCCCGCGCCGGGTCCCTGGGCCTGGGACGAGGTCTCTGAACCTCTACGGGCCGGCGGCCGCTGAACGTCGTCGGGCTCTCGGTCTGTCATCTCAACCCTCCTGCTTGAGCTTTCGCCAGCCGCCGGCCCGGTTGTTCGCGACGATCTGCTCGAACATCGCGCCGAGGGCGGCCGTGTTGATGGTTTCGCCTTGACGGATCGCCACGGTCCGAGCGGTCGTGTTGTCGTGGCCTCCGGTGATGATCCCTTCGGGGTCGGGGACGATCGCACCGTCGTAGAGGAAGATGTTGACGTGATCTCTCGCCGCGAGCAGCGCGCAGATATTGCCCTCGCGCACAAAGTACGGGCGGTTCGTGAACTTGATCGTCTCGGTGACTTCAGGGTCGACGGCGTGAACGAGCTCGCGGACTTCGCGGCAGATGTCTTGCTGCCACGCCGGGAGTACATCGATGTACGCATCGACACGTGGATCGGCGACGTACGTCACGGTGCCCTGCCTTTTGGCCATGGTCAGCCTCTCTCTCTCGATGGGCCTCCCCGAAGTGGACCGACGGTGGCGACGGATCTCATCGGTCGCATCAATGCCGGCTAGCGCGCGGGCCGGCCGCTTCGCCAGCTCGGGACGCTGCATCGCCACCTTGAACGCAGCCGGATGGCGGTCAGCCCGACACTGACTCGAATGGACCAGCCTGGGGCTCGCGGCGGCGAAGTAGAAGGCGTGAGGCTCCCCACCCCGTGAGCGCGTCCGGCCGGGGCCTGGGACGGGCCTGAAGTTGACCTAGGGCCGGGCCGTCAAGAGGTGATTGAACTGCCCGACGCCTGAGGGCAGGTCACGCGTCCGGGCGCAGCGGGGAGTCGACGACTATCGCCTTGCCGTTCTTCAGGGCCTTGACGGCGTGGCGTACGTTCGGCGGCACGATCGCGGCCAGGCCCGGACCGGCGATACGCACATCGCCGTCGAGGTCGATCTCCAGCTCGCCCTCGATGACCTGCCACACCTCTTCCTGCGGGTGGGAGTGCTCGTGGATCGTGGAGCCCTCGGTGAACTCGTAGTGAGCGAAGGTCATGCTGGGCGAATCGAAGTAGCGCCCGTACCATCCCGGCCTCCGCTCCACCACCTCCAACGTGCTCGTGTCGACAAACGGCATCGTGTGCTCGCCTCCCCTACTTCAGCTCACGCGGAACCACGAACGCCACCAGGCGCGCTCCGCCCGGTTCGAGTTCGGACCAGCGCGCGATGTCCGCCTCGAGCGTCGCGAGCGCGCCGGTCGGCGCCTTCGCCTCGGCACGCTCGCGCAGCTTCCCGGGTTCTGCGAGCTGAAGGACAAGGTCGCCGAGACCGGGGTTGTGGCCTACGAGCATCGCCTCCTCCACTTCGTCCGGCAGAGCTCGGATACGCCGGAGAAGGGTCTCCGCGCTCGCGGCGTACAACGCCACCTCAATGCACACCTCCGGCTCACCGATACCGGGGAGGACGCCTTGCAGCGTCTCCCGCGCCCGCACCGCACCCGAGGTGACGACGACCTGCGGGTGGACCTCGTGCTCGCGCGCCCAGCGGGCGATACGCGTCGCCGCCCGGCGTCCACGCGGCGCGAGGGGCCGGTCGCGGTCGGTGAGCGCGCGATCGTCCCAGGACGACTTCGCGTGCCGGAGCAGATGCAGCCGCCGCACGACCACTAAGTGTCTCACCACGCAAGATTCTGCCCTCAGGCAGTCCTGCTGCGTGGACGACGGCGCCCGGCTGACCGCCCGACTGACGAGGTGGCCCATCTCCCTCGCGCGCACCCACGCGCACGGAGCGAGGAGACCCCATCCCTTTTTTAGCAACTTCTCGGGATGGGGCCTGTGACGGGGGGCGGGGCGTTCTCTGGCCGTCGGTCGCCCTTTCCTCGCGTCGCGCGCACGCGCGCGCGCGTAGAGCAGAGGTGTCGGGAAGGGCCACCCCCACCCCCGTGAACGGTGTTCGTCCAGCCGGGGACTGCCAAGGGCGTGCTAGGTCGCGCACGTCTCGACAGGGCTTCAGCCTCTATCCCAACGGCCGGTCGCCGATCCAGTAGCGGGGACCGGGGCCGAGCCGAGCAGCGCGGTCACCAGGATTGGCGAGCTGGCAGCGGTCGAGCGAGAGGCAGCCGCAGCCGATGCACTCGGTGAGTCCGAGCTTGAGGCGCTCGAGCTCGGCGATGCGCTCGTCGATCCTGGACGCCCATGTGGCTGAGAGACGGGACCAGTCGCGGCGAGTGGGCGCCTGGTGGGGCGGAAGCTTCGCGAGCTCTCCACCGATCTCCTCCAGCGTCAACCCAATCCGCTGCGCGAAGACGATGAAGGCGATCCGGCGGAGCACCGGCCGCGGGAAGCGACGATGCCCCGAACCGGCCCGCTCGGAGCTGATCATTCCTCGCTCCTCGTAGTAGCGAAGCGCGGAAGACGCGACTCCGCTGCGGCGTGCGACCTCGCCGATCGTGAGTTGGTTGGACACGGCTAGACATGAAAGCACGTCTGCGGCTTGACTTCAAGCTCACTTGAACTTGTAGTCTGGTTCGATCGCTATGCGAGGAATTGTCACCGGAGCGTCCCGCGGCCTTGGGCTCGCTCTAACGCGCGCTCTTTCCGAGCGCGGCTGGCAGCTCGCCGTCGACGCGCGCGGAGCGGGGGCGCTCGAGAAGGCGGTCGCCGGCCTACCCGGCGTGGCCGCGATCGCGGGTGATGTCGCCGATTCCGACCACCGCCGCCGGCTCGTGGAGACAGCCGGCGAGGCCGATCGACCTCCTCGTCAATAACGCCAGCCTGCTCGGCGCGAGCCCGCTACCGCTCTTGGCGCACTACCCCCTCGAGGAGCTGCGGAGCGTGTACGAGGCGAACGTGTTCGCGCCGCTTGCGCTCGTCCAGCTCTCGCTCTCGCGTCTCTCACCGCACGCGCGGATCGTCAATCTCATCTCGGACGCCGCGCTCGAGGCGTACGAGACGTGGGGTGGGTACGGCTCGTCGAAGGCCGCTCTCGCCCACATCACTGCGGTGCTCGGCGCCGAGCATCCGGGCCTGCGTGTCTACGCAGTCGACCCCGGCGACATGCACACGCAGATGCAGCAGGATGCCTTCCCCGGTGAAGACGTCTCGGATCGGCCTCCGCCCGAGGAAAGCGTCCCCGGCCTCCTGGCAGTCATCGAGGGCAACCTGCCGAGCGGCCTCTATCGAGCCCGTGATCTTGTGGCGGCGTCGGCATGAGCGCCGTCGACCTGCCCGTCCGCCTCGAGGCGCACGAGCCGCCGGAGGCTCGCGGCGTTGCACGCGACCGCGTTCGCCTGCTCGTCTCCTCGCGGAGAAAAGGCACGATCGTCCATGGCTATTTTCGTGATCTGCCACGGCTTCTTGCTCCGGGCGACGTTCTCGTCATCAACACGTCAGCCACGCTTCCTGCTGCCGTACCGGCGATGCGTGCCGACGGAGCCGAGCTCGAGCTCCGGTTCTCCACTCCGGCACCAAGCCGCGATCCCGACCGCTACTGGATCGTAGAGCTACGCCGCGGAGACGAGCCGTTCGGAGCCGTCGAGGTCGGGGAGGACCTCGTGCTCCCGGCCGCCGCGACTGCGCGGATCCTCTCACCGTATGCGGCCCCGCGGCTCTGGCTCGCGCACCTCGATCTCCCGGCCCAGCTTGAGACCTATCTCGCCGAGCACGGGCAACCGATTCGGTACGGCTACATGCCGCAGCGCTGGCCACTCTCCGCGTACCGGAACGTCTACGCAACTGAGCCCGGTAGCGCCGAGATGCCGAGCGCGGGGAGACCCTTCACGCCCGAGCTGATCACCAGGCTCGTCACGGGCGGCGTGCTCGTCGCGCCGATCACGCTGCACACCGGCGTCTCCTCGCAGGAGCGCTACGAGCCTCCCTACCCGGAACGATTCCGCGTTCCGCGGCACACGGCGAGCCTGGTGAACGCCGCCCATGAGTGGGGTGGGCGCGTGATTGCTGTCGGGACGACCGTTGTGCGCGCCATCGAGACGGTCTCGCAGCCGGACGGCGGTGTCGCGCCCGACGACGGATGGACGAACCTCGTCGTCACCGCGGAGCGGGGTCTCTGGGCGATCGACGGCCTGCTCACCGGTTTGCACGAGCCGGAGTCGGCGCACTTCGAAATGCTTCGGGCAGCCGCTGGAGAGGACTTGCTCGAGCGCAGCTACGAGGCCGCGTTCGAGCGCGGCTACCGCTGGCACGAGTTCGGCGACAGCCACCTCATTCTTCCCTGAACAGTGAACTCAAATGGCGATCCGCCAACGACAGAAGGAGCGACGTGATGACAAGTACGCGACAACCCACAGACACCCGCGCGGGCGCCCGCATCAGCGCCGTCGTCGGATCCTGGCCAGACGTCGAGGTCGGCGCTCACCGCTTCGGCGGCGTGGAATTCCGCCTCGGTAGGCGGGAGCTCGGGCACTTGCACGGCGACAGCCACGCGGACATCGCCTTTCCGCGCAAGCTTCGCGACGAGCTGGTCGCGGCCGGGCGTGCGCTGCCTCACCGCGCGATCCCCGACTCAGGATGGATCTCGGCTCCTATCGACAATGGGGAGGGCGTCGAGCGCGCGATCGAACTCTTTCGGATGGCGTACGACCGCGCTCGGGCCGCGAAAGCGCGGTCGGAGAGCGCCCGGTAAGGGGGCGTGCATGAGCATGCACACGATCACGCCGCACGTCGTTGTCCGAGACGCGGCGCGAGCGGTCGACTGGTACACGAACGTGCTCGGCGCCGAGGAGCGACTGCGGATCCCGGTTCCGGACGGCAGGCTGATGTCGGTCGAGCTTCGCTTCGGCGACTCGACGGTCATGCTGGCCGACGAGTTTCCCGAGATGGGAATCCTTTCGCCGCAGACGCTCGGCGGCACCTACATGGCGCTCCATTTGATGGTCGAGGACGTCGACGGAGTCTGGCAGCGCGCGCTCGACGCGGGCGCCGAGGTGTTCCATCCCCTCCAGGACAGCTTCTGGGGCGAGCGACACGGCCAGGTCATCGACCCGTTCGGCCACCGCTGGGGTCTGGCCCAGCATCTGCGCGACGTCTCGCGCAAGGAGCTCGTACGCGCAGCCCAGGAGATGTTTGCCACGTGAGCGAAGATGCATGAGCGCCTGATGACATGGGGGTAACTCACACCAAGCGGGCAAAATCCCGCGCACGCGCGAGCACGCGGAGCGGAATAGAAGAGGTGTGTGATCGGCTACCCACCCCGTGAGCGTGTTAGCCGGGCTGGGGCCTGGTCGCGGCCTGCCGAGAGCCGGGTCCACGAAAGAATTCGGGAAGCCGCCTGACCGTTCGTTGGAACTCCTCCGAGTGTTGGCGATCGACGCGATCTGGTGGGAACGAGACGCGATTCATCGGTGCCAGACCAGCGGCCAACGATGCTATTCACGATCTCGTCGTTCGCGACTAGTTCAGCCCACCCGCCTCCAGCCGCCGCTCTTCGATCCTCAGCTTCGCCGCAACCTCGGGATCGTCACCACGCACCTCGTCGATGAACCGCTCCGCGTCCTCGCGGCGGACGAAGACGTCGACGGCTTCGCCGAGCACATGGGTCGGCGACGAGGAGTCGTCGATGATCACGTAGGCGATCAGAACCGGGGACTCAAGAACAGTCCATGCACAGGCGATCCGGAGGGCTCGACACTGAGCATCGGTCGCGACGCGCCATGCGGGATTGTTGGCGAGCCTCGTCCAGTCGAGGTGATCGCAGTCCATCGCCGCATGAGCTACACCGCCGCGCTTGACGAAGTAGAGGCCCGCGGTGTTGTGGACACGACGTACCTCATTGTCGTCGACGACGAGTGGGAGATCGTCAAATCGGGCTGCGGCCATCGTGTCCCGCACACGATGACGGACGCGCGAGGGCGGCGGCAAGATGGCCGAACAGGACACGTCACCCGAAGAGCGACGGCCATTGCATGACGAGATGGACTCAAATGGGTCTAGCGAATGGCGCCCGCGGACCAGGACACTGATCGACATGAAGCGGAGGGTCTCACCTGCAATGGTCGTAGCGCTCGCGGCTCTGTTCATCTCCCTTACCGGGAACGCCGCAGCGATCACACTCATTACGAGCAATCAGATCAAGGACCGGACCATCCAGGTCCGCGACCTTGCCCCCTCGACACGATCGGCACTGGGCGGAAACCGCGGCCCAACCGGGCTACCCGGGCTAATGGGCCCACAGGGCCCATCCGGGCCAATGGGCCCTCAGGGCCTGACCGGGCCGGCCGGTAAGAGCTTCGACCCGTTCAGGATCACGCGCGACCTTGGTGACCTCTGCCAGGCCGTCAAACAAGTGCAAGCAGAGATGGACAAGTTCAGGTTCACTCTCTGGTCTCCGAACTTCACGTTCCGCTCGTGCTCGTACTACTACTGATCGCACCAGGCGCGGGCGGTCTCGACGAGCGTTGAGCCTGGCTGAATAGCCGCACCCGCGCGCTCGAACTGAACCGCGGGGACGCCCCGACTCTCAAGCGGCGATCCTGTACACACGCCCGATCATGCCCTGGGCACGAGACCCGGTGCTAGGCCACCCGGCCTGACCACGTGGCGCGAGTACTACCTCGACGGTATCGCCGAGCGGGAAGTCGGGTGAGAGGGCGTGGTCAACGACCGCGTAGACGATCACGGCACCACGATGCCCTGCTTGGAGCTCGCCGGCAAGATGGCCGTTCGGGACGTGTCCCGAAAGTACTTTTGGGCCACGGCGCTCGGCCGATTTGACACTACGGCTCCTGCAGCAGAGGATCTGGCACATGTCCGAGGTGTCCCGGCGTCGGCTGATCGTCGCCTACACGGCTCTCGTAGTGCTGCTCAATCTCTCCGCCTTTCTGCCGGGCAGCCTCCACTATTCGAGCGGCTCGAGATTCATTTGGTCAGTTGCAATCCAGGCGCTTATCGTCTGGCGGCTCTGGCGCGGCTCCACACTGGCGTGGCTTTTCGCCCTGGCCTTCGCAACCTTCACCCCCGTAATGATCTTGGCTTGGGGTAGCCCGTTCGAACTCGACGTGCTCTTCGTCTTCTTCATCTCGATCGCTCAAGCGGCGATCCTGTTCACACACCCGCTCAGGCCCTGGGCACGAGACCCGGTGCTAGGCCGACCTGCCTGACTACAGAGTTGTCTCAATCCCTGACTACCTAGGTGCGTGGTCAGGCGTTACGCGGCCTTTGCGGCAGCTGGCTCAAGCTCGCGCATCAAGATGATCGCAGCGGGCGGGGCGATCAGTAGCTGCTTCTTCGTCGTTACGCCCACAACTTGCCAGCCGTCGGTGCTAGCTCGTTGAGCCGCGCCTCGATGTCTTGCTCGGTATCGATGACCCTGTACTCAAAGCGCCTCATGATCACACCTCCTTCCAGCGTGAATGGTCGCGGGGTCGCGCCTGCTTCGCATCCGCGGGTTCGCGTATCCGTGGTCAGTGGTTCCGGGCAGCCACCACGGGGCGCATGTCCCGTTCGGGCGTCCTGACATTTCCCCTGACATAGCGCGAGTTCGCGTCTCCCCCAAAGAACAGAAAAGCCCCGTTTCCGGGGCTTTCCTTAGTAGCGGGGGCGGGATTTGAACCCGCGACCTCCGGGTTATGAGCCCGGCGAGCTACCAGACTGCTCCACCCCGCGTCGCGTCGCCGAGTATAGCGCCTCCGCCGCGGCTTCCACGTTCACGCGCCCAGCCCCGTAGGTCGCGACGAAACCGCCGACGCCCGGATGCCAGTACGGGAGGCCGAGCTCGACCACCACCGCGTCGTCCGCGCGGCCGACGAGCTGCTCGATGGCCGCGCGCACCCACTCATGGCGATGGGCATCTCGGGTGACGATCACGAGCTGGCGCCCGTTCGCACTCTCGAGCGCGGCATCCGCCGACCTGACGACCTCCGCCTCGGGAACGACGTTGCGGAACCAGTCCCCGGGTGTCTCCAGCAGCGGGCCCGCGGCCATGCTCGGCTCCGGCTCGAGCTCGACGACGAGCGGCGGCGTCGTCAGCGTCGTCTCGCCGGCGATCCGCAGCGCCCGCTCCGCGGCCTCGCGACCGACGTCTCTCCCGACCCGATCGCCGGGTGCGCCGCGGGATGCCCAGGCTGCTGCTCGCCGAACGCGCTCCGCGGCCTCGACCAGCCTCGACTCCGGCAAGCGGCCGGTGCGCACGGCGCCGACGAGCGCGTCCCGCACGCGGACGACCCACTCGTCGAAGAGGTCGTGACCGAGACAGAGGGCGTCCGCGCCTGCGGCGATCGCCTGCACCGCGCCCTCCTCGACGCCGACGGTCGCCGAGATCGCGCCCATCTCGAGCGCGTCCGTGATCACGAGGTCGCCGAAGCGGAGCTCCTCGCGAAGAAGGCCATGCAGCAGCTCCCGGCTCATCGTCGCCGGCGTCTCGCCGAGCGGGCGGACGACGATGTGCGCGGTCATGATCGCCTGCACGCCAGCGGCGATCGCGGCCCGGAACGGCGCCAGCGCCGCCTCCTCGAGCGCTTCGACGACCGGCAGCTCGTGGTGCGAGTCCTCGGACGTGTCGCCGTGGCCGGGGAAGTGCTTCGCGCAGGCCGCGACTCCGGCGCTCTGGAGCCCACGCACGGAGGCGGCCACGTGACGCGCGACGAGCTCGCCGTCGGCTCCGAACGAGCGGATCCCGATGACCGGGTTCAGCGGGTTCGTGTTGACGTCCGCGACCGGCGCGAGGTTCAGGTTCACGCCGACATCCGCGAGGTCCGCGCCGATCGACGCGGCGACCCGCTCGGTGAGCTCGACGTCGTCGACCGCGCCGAGCGCGGCGTTCCCGGGATACGAGCTCCCGGTCGCGACCTCGAGCCGGGTCACGTCGCCGCCCTCCTCGTCGATCCCGACCAGCACCTCGCCCTCGGCCCGAAGCGCGGCCGTGAGCGAGCGGAGCTGCTCCGAGCTCTCGACGTTCCAGCCGAAGAGCACGACCCCGCCGAGGCCCTCCGCGAGCCGTCGCCGCACCCAGTCCGGCGCCTCCGGCCCGGCAAAGCCCGGCAGCACGCACGCGAGCGCGAGCCGCTCGACCTCGGCGCTCATCCCTTGACGGAGCCGGCAGTGAGCCCGAACGCGATCTTCCGCTGGACGAGGAGGAAGAAGACGACGACCGGGATCGCGGTGAGCGTCGAGGCGGCCATGAGCGCGCCCCAGTCCGTGTTCCGGCTCGTCCCGGAGAAGTACGAGAGCCAGATCGTGAGCGTGTGGTTCTCCTGGCTCGAGAGGATGACGTTGGCGAAGATGTACTCGTTCCAGGCCGTGATGAAGACGAAGATCGAGGTCGCAACGAGGCCGGGAGCCACGAGCGGCAAGAGGATCCGGAAGAACGCCCCGAGCCGGCTCGAGCCGTCGACGAGGGCCGCCTCCTCGAGCTCGCGCGGGATTCCCATGATGAACCCGCGGAGCGTCCAGATCGCGAACGGGAGCAGGAAGACCATGAACGTGAGGACGACCCCGGTGAGGGCGCCGCGGGGGAACGGGTCCTCCTGGTTCGTCAGCCCGTAGCGGGCGAGCACGACGTAGAGCGGGATGACGAGCCCCGCCGCCGGGAGCATGAGGATCCCGATGGTCGCGATCGCGAAGAGCTTCCGGCCCGTGAAGCGATATCTCGCGAGCGCGACTGCAGCGAGGAATGCGATCGCGATGGCGAGCACGACGGTCGCGCTCACGATGACGAGGCTGTTCTTCACGGCGTCCCAGAAGCCGGGATGCAGGGCGGGGTCGATGGCATCGCGGAAGTTGTCGAGCGTCGGGGAGGTCGGGAACCAGGTCGGCGTCGCGCCATCGATCTCGGCGTCGGGCTTGAAGGCCGTCGACACCATCCAGAAGACCGGGAACAGGATCACGACGAAGACAGCTAGCCCGACGGCGTTCCACACCGCGCGACGTGCGCGACGGCGGTTCACACCTGGCCCTCCGTGCGCACGATCCGGCGCACGTAGAACGCCGAGAGCGCGGCGACCATGAGGACCATGAGCAACGAGATCGCCGCTCCCCGCCCGAAGTCGGAGTGCGAGTAGCCCTCGATGAAGACGTAGACCCCCATGAGGTAGTTCGACGGGTCCAGCTGGCCTGGGCTGATGAGAAGGTACGGCTGCGTGAAGACCGCGAAGTCCCAGATGATCGAGAGGCTCGCGAGGATCAGGATGATCGGCTTCAGGATCGGGAAGGTCACGTCCCGGAAGATCCGGACCGGCCCGGCGCCGTCGATCTCGGCCGCCTCGACGAGCTCGTGCGGTACCTGCGCGAGGCCCGCGTAGACCGTGATCGCCACGAACGGGATCGCTCCCCAGACGATCAGGAGGGTCACCATGGCGAGCTTGGAGAAGGTCGTCGCGTACCAGTCGTGCTGCTCGCCTACGAGCCCGACCTGCGCAAGCATGTAGTTGACGATTCCGCTCTCGAAGTTCGTCATCCAGTAGAAGACCTGCACGGCGACGACGGCCGGCATCGCCCAGACGAGAACGAGCCCGGTGCTCAGGAGCAGTCGCACCCATGTCGAGACGTTCGCGAGCAGGAGGCCGATGAGCGTCCCGAGCACGATCGTGAGCAAGACGTTCGCCGCCGTGAAGATCACGGTCCGGAGCAGCGTCTCCCAGAAGACCGAGTCGCGCAAGACGGACTCGTAGTTGTCGAAGCCGACCCACGTGCCCTTCCGCTGGATCAGCTCCGGGAGCCCGTATTGCTGGAACGACAGCGTGACGAGCTTGTAGAGCGGATAGCCGAGGACGGCGCCGATGACGACGGCGACCGGGAGCAGCAGGAGGTACGGGACCGCCGCGCGACGGAGGCGGGTCCACGAAAAGCGGCCGCCCCGAGCCCGGACTGGTCCGAGCTCGGCGGCGACCGCTGTTCCGTCGGGGGACTGGCTACTCGTCAACGAGATCCGGTGTCCCCGTGGTCGGTGCCTACGTCTGATTGAGCGTTGCGGTGATGTTGTCGCTCGCGAACTCTGCGGCTTCCTTGATCGTGTTCTGGTTGGTGAGGATTCGCTTGAGCATCGTGCGGAGGACGTTCCCATTCTCCACGCTGACCCAGTGCTTCGCGGTCGGCACGAACCAGCTGCGCTTGGCAGCTCGCTCGTTGACACTCGTGCCGAGCAGGCTCGTCGTGTTCGGGATGTTCCCCTTCGCCCGCAGGGCGGTCATCGAGGCGTTGTCGGTGAACGCGCGGATCCAGGCCGCTGCCTTGGCCTTGTCGGCGCCCACGGGCACCGCGAGGTCGGAGCCGCCGAGGAAGCCCGGCATCGGCTGGCCCTTCGTGTGGCTCGGCATCACGAACTGCGCCGTCTGCGGCTTGTACTTCGTGCCGACGCAGCAGCTGAACCAGCCTGGTCCGATCATCGACGCCGCATTGCCCTTCGCGTACACGTCGTAGGGGTTCGGCCGTGTCTCGATGGTCGTCCTGCTTGCCCGCGACGCCGCGTTGTAGAAGGCCTTGAACGCCTTCAGCCCGGCAATCGCCTTCGGCCTGTCGAGCGCCCCGATCCAGCCGCCCTTGCTGTTCTGGACCGCGATCGAGCCGCCGTAGTCGTAGACGAAGCTCATCGCGACGTACCAGTCGGTGCCCGCGATGTAGACGGGCGAGAACTTCTTGCTCTTGTTCTTCGCGGCCAGCTTCTTCGCGGCGGTCGTGTACTGAGCGAGGCTCGCCGGCAGCCTCTTGATGCCGGCCTTCTGGAACAGGTCCTTCCGATACGTGACCACGCGCGAGCCCGCGTAGTAGGGCACGCCGAAGGTCTTCCCGCCGTAGCGAGCAGATGCGGCGAGGCCCGCGAGCCACGTCGAGGAATTCGGGAACGACGCCTTCTCGGACGTCAGGTCCTGGAAGGCCCCGGCGGCCATGTATTTCGTCATCTCGGTGTTCCCCATCTCGATGACGTCGGGCGCCGTGTTGCCGGCCAGCGTCGCGTCGAACTTCGAGAGGTGTGTCGTCCACGACTGGTACTGCACGTCGACGTCCCAACCCGGATTCGCGGCCTTGAACTGGGCGTTCGCGGCTGCGACGACCTCGGGCCATCCGGACTGCGCGTCGACCTGGAGCCAGACGGTCAGTGAATCTGCTGCTTGGCCGCCGGAGGCGCCGGTCGCGCCTACACCAAGCACGGCGAGCACGGCCACCAGTGAGGCGGCGACGAAGTGACGTACGTTCATGCGCATCTCCCGCGGCATCCTGGGCGCCCGAGTCCTTCGCGTTCCGTCGCCTGGCAGTCGGCTGCGGGCCGCCCAAGTGGTTTGTACCAATCTGCCATCAGCCGGGAATCTTCCACAAACACACGCGGCTGTCAAGCCCTAGATGATCCCAGACCATCGCTTCAAAGCGCTGCTACAAGCGAAATCACGCGGAACTCTGATGAACCGTCGCGTCTTCGCAGGTGGTACTTACCACCTGAAAGCGACGAACGTGCCTACGCAGCCCGGCCGTCGCGCGTTGCGACTCGAGCTGTCCGCCGGCGGCGTGTCTCCTGTGGCCTCCCCAGTGCCGTCACGAGACGGTACCTGTCTCCGCGGTAGATCGACTCGACGAACTCGACCGCCTCGCCCGACTCGGAGTGCGTGACGCGCTCGAACCGGAAGGCGGGCGAGTGGAGCGGGACACCGAGCGCGGCGGACTCCTCCTCGTCGGTCACCGTCGGCTCGATCGTCTGTGTGCCTCCGACGATCGTGATGCCGTAGCGGCCGCTCAGGAGCTCGTAGAACGACTCCTCCTCGAGATCGGCCGCCGTCAGGCCGGGAACATGGCGCTCGCGCACGTGCAGCGTCTCGATCGCCATCGTCTCGCCATCTGCGAGCCGCAGGCGGCTTGCGATCATGATCGGCTCGGACGGGGACACGTGCAGGATGCGGCCGAGCCGTGCCCCAGCGGGGGCGATCCGCAGCTCGATCGTGCGGCTCGCCGGACGCATCCCGCGGCGCCGCATGTCGTCGGTGAAGGACGTCATAGTCAGCTCCTGGGCGATCTTCGGCTCGCTGACGAAGGTGCCGGCGCCGCGGCGGCGGACGACGTAGCCCTCGCGCTCGAGGTCGTCGAGCGCGGCGCGCACGGTGAGGCGAGAGACACCGAAGTCGGTGCTGAGCTGCCGTTCGGACGGGATCGCCTCGCCCACCTCGAGCGGCTCGATGAGATCGAGCACGAGGTCGCGGGTCTGGCTCTGCTTCGTCACGAAGAAACCAATCCTAACGAAACAGCCCGGGTGGTCAATACCAAACGCGCGAGACGGCCTACTGCTGCACGACCGGGACCGACGCCGGAGCCTCTTGCGGCACGTGGTCGAGCAGGCTCGCGCCCGTCTCCAGGTCGAAGAAGTGGAAGCGCGCGGCGTCGACCGCAAGCGTGAGCCGGCCGCCCACGCGCGCGGCCGTGCGCGGGTCGACGCGGGCGTTGAGCAGCGCGGCTTCGTCCGCGACGAGTTGCGCGTCGTCCTCGCCTTCGGCCTCCAGGACCTCGGGCGCGATCCGCGGCGCGTCGACCGGGAAGAACACATGCGCATCGGAGCCGAGCTCCTCGACGACCACGACGTCGACGTCGAGCGTCGGCAACTCCGGCGAAGCAAAAGCCACGTCCTCGAAGCTCTCGGGCCGAATGCCGAGCACGACCCTGGCGTGAGCGCGCACGGCAGCACGGCGTTCCGGATCGAGCCGCACGCGGAACTGCCCGAAGATGAGGTCGTCTCCCTCGATCGTCGCCTCGACGAGGTTCATCGCGGGCGAGCCGATGAAGCCCGCCACGAAGACGTCGCGCGGCTGCTCGTACAGGCGCTGCGGCGAGTCCAGCTGGAGGATCCGCCCGTCGCGCATGACGGCCACGCGCTGGCCGAGGGTCATCGCCTCGACCTGGTCGTGCGTGACGTAGACGGTCGTCGTCGCGAGCTGCCGGTGGAGCTGCGCGAGCGACGCGCGCATGCCGACGCGCAGCTTTGCGTCGAGGTTCGAGAGCGGCTCGTCCATGAGGAACACCCGCGGCCGGCGCACGATCGCTCGGCCCATCGCGACCCGCTGGCGCTGTCCGCCCGAGAGCTGCGCGGGCTTGCGCTCGAGCAGGTCGGTCAAGCCGAGCATGCCGGCGACGTCCTCGACCCGCTGCCGGATCTCGGGCTTCGCGGTGCGCCGGACCTTGAGCCCGTAGCCGAGGTTCTCGCGGACGTTCATGTGCGGGTAGAGCGCGTAGCTCTGGAACACCATCGCGACGTCTCGGTGCCGCGGCGCGACGTCGGTGACGTCGCGGCCGTCGATCGAGATCGTCCCGTCCGTGACCTCCTCGAGTCCGGCAAGCGCTCGGAGCAGCGTGGACTTCCCGCACCCTGACGGGCCGACGAGCGCGATGAACTCCCCGTCCTCGATGCGGAGGGACACGTCGTCGAGCGCGACGACGTCGCCCTGGAAGACCTTGGTCACGTTGTTGAGCTCGATCACGCCCATGACGCGAGGCTATACCGATACCACATTTCTACGTCAATTGGTATTGACCACCTGCCGGTTCCATGCATAGACTCAGTGCCAATGGCTCCTTCACTCGACGAGAGGCTCGACGAGCTCGCCACGGAAGCCGGGAGCCAGGCGGGGGCCGACTACGACCTCCGCCCGACGCGAGAGCTCGTCGAGCTGATGAACGCCGCGGACGAGACCGTCCCGGCCGCGGTGGCCGCGGCGACGAGCCAGATCGTCGCCGTCATCGAGACGATCGCGGAGTCGCTCGGCGGTGGAGGACGCCTGATCTACGTCGGCGCGGGCTCGTCCGGGCGGATCGCCGCGCTCGACGCGGCCGAGTGCGAGTCGACCTTCTCCACCTCCCCCGGACAGGTCGTGGCGCTGCTCGCGGGCGGGCTCGACGCCTCCTCCCTCGAGCAGGAGGCAGCCGAGGACGACCGCGAGGCGGGACGCGCGGACCTCGACGCGCTCGATCCCCGCCCGGAGGACGTCGTCGTCGGTGTCAGCGCAAGCGGCCGCACGCCGTACGTCCTCGCAGCCCTCGAGGCTGCTGCCAACGCGGGAGCGGAGACGGCATGCGTCGTCTCCGTGACGGGCTCGGAGCTCGAGGCGCTCGTCGCGCATCCCGTCGTCGTCGTCGTCGGCCCCGAGTTCCTCGCCGGCTCCACGCGGCTCAAGGCCGGGACCGCCCAGAAGCTCGTCCTCAACATGCTCTCGACGATCTCGATGATCCGGCTCGGCAAGACGTTCGGCAACCTCATGGTCGACGTCGCCGCGACGAACGAGAAGCTGCGGGCGCGCGTCCAACGGATCGTCCGCGCCGCGACCGGCGCGCCTGTCGAGGAGGTGGACGCGGCCCTGGCCGCTGCCGACGGCGACGCGAAGGTCGCGATCGTCTCCCTCCTCGCCGGAATCGGCGCGGACGAAGCCAGGACCCGACTCGACGACTCCGGGCAGAACATCCGGGCGGCGGTCGAGCGAGTGAAGCTCGGAGTCACAGCCGCGCTCGTCGACGGACGCCTCGTGCCAGGCGACGTCGAGATCGCGGACGGCCGGATCGCAGGCTTCGGCCTGGTCGCGAGCAACGGTCGCGGCGTCGCGGTCCCGGGCTTCGTCGATCTCCAGGTCAACGGCTTCGGCGGCGTCGACTTCTTCGACGCAGACGCCGAGGGCTACCGCCGCGCCGGCGAAGCCCTCCTCGACACCGGCGTCACCGCGTACCTACCAACTTTCGTCACCGCCCCCGAAGAGCAGCTCCTCGCCGCCCTCCGCGAGGTGCCTGCGCGATCGGACGGGCCCCGCATCCTCGGCGTTCACCTCGAAGGGCCGTTTCTCTCCCCCCTGCGACTCGGGATCCATCCCGCCGCCGCCGCCAGGGAGCCCGACGTGGAGCTTCTCGAACGCCTGCTCGGTGCGGGGCCGGTCCGACTCGTGACGCTCGCGCCGGAGCTTCCGGGCGCCGGCGCGCTGATCGAGACGCTTCTCCGCCGCGAGATCGCCGTCTCGTGCGGCCACTCCGACGCGACCGCGGAAGAGGCGAACGCCGCCTTCGATGCCGGGGTCCGCACGGTCACGCATCTCTTCAACGCGATGCGTCCGTTCCGGCACCGCGACCCCGGGATCGTGGGCGCGGCGCTCGCGCGCGACGACGTCGTCGTGCAGGTCATCCTCGACGGGGTGCACCTGGCCCCCGAGACGGCGGCCGTCATCTGGCGCGCGGCCGCAGGTCGGGTCGCTCTCGTGACGGACGCGGTTGCGGGCGCGCGGCGGACGGACGGCGCCTACAGGCTCAACGGCCTCGAGATCGCGATCCGCGACGGCGTCGCCCGCGGGCCGGACGGGGCGCTAGCCGGAAGCACGCTCACGATGATCGAAGCGGTGCGCAACCTCCATGCCCTCGGCGCCTCCCTTGCCGACGCTGTGACGGCGGCGACCGAGGTGCCCGCGCGCGTGCTGCGCCAGCCGGCGGTCGGGCGGCTCGCGGTCGGGCTGCCGGCCGACGTCCTCGTCCTCACGGACGAGCTCGAGATCGAGCGCGTTCTCGTGGACGGGCGGGAACGTGTCGTCAGCTGAGGCGCACGCCGAAGTCGAGCCTCCCGGCCGGCAACTCGGCGAAGCGGGATCCCGCTTCCTCGCCGAGATCGGCGAGCAGCCGGCCGCGCTCCTCCGCCTCCTCGACCAGACTGCGGCCTTCGAGCGCGTCGCGGCCGAGATCCTCGAACGGCGCGCGACGACGATCCGCATGGTCGGCCACGGCTCCTCCGACAACGCGGCTTCCTACGGTGTGTACGCGTTCGGGCTCCTGCCGGCCTGGACGGCGCTCCGGGACTCCATCTCCCTGACCGTCTACTACGGCGCCGAGCTGGACATGGCGGGCTCGACCGTGCTCGCGCTCTCGCAATCCGGCCGGACGCCCGACGTCGTCGACTACGTGGAGCGGGCGCGTGGAAGCGGCGCGTTCACGGTCGCGATCACGAACGACCCCGGCTCCGCGCTCGCGGCCGCCGCGGACGCCGTCCTTCCGCTGGAGGCCGGTCCCGAGCAGGCGGTCGCGGCGACGAAGACGTACACGAACCAGGTCGCCGCGCTCGGGCTCCTCGCTGCGCACACGGCCGGGCAGGGCGTGCGCTTCGCGGAGGAGCTGCGGGCGGTCGCGGAGACGATGCGCGACCTCGTCCCGGCCCTGCACGAGCGAATCACGAACGTCGCCGTCTCCTTCTCGTTCGCCGGGAGGATGTTCGTCGTCGGCCGGGGAGCCGAGTTCGCGACGGCGCGCGAGATCGCGCTCAAGCTCCTCGAGACCTGCCGTGTCGCCGCCGAGCCGCTGACCGCGACCGACCTCGCCCACGGCCCCGTCGCCGCGCTCGACGCGCTCTTCCCGGTTTGGGTAATCGCCACCGACGACGAGACGCTCCCGGCCGCGCTCGAGGCCGCCGCGCGCGCGCAGAACGCGGGCGCGACGGTGATCGCGAGCGGAAACGCCGCGGGCGCGGTCGTGGACGCTGCGTACGCACTTCCGGTGCCCGACGCTCCCTCGTCGCTGCTGGCGCCGCTCCTCTCGGTCATTCCCGGCCAGCTCTTCGCCTGGGCGCTCGCCCGCACGAAGGGCCTCGACCCCGACGAGCCACGCGGGCTGTCGAAGGTCACTTTGGCTCGTTAGGCCGGCTCGTCCACCACTGCCGGCGCCGGCTCGGGACCCACCGCCGGCCGCAGCGCACCGATGTACACACCGGCGAGAACGAGAAGGCCTCCGAAGACCAGCGCGAGGGTGATGGCCTCGTCGTCGAGCCAGGCGGACAGCAGGACGGTTACGACCGGCGTGACCACGAAGCCGTAGGCCGCTCGGGACGCGCTCCAGAGCCGGATGACGACGACGTACAGCACGAAGACCACCCCCGAGCCGATGACGACCATGTACGCGAGCGCGAGCCACGTCGCAGCCTGCTCGGGTACCACGATGTCTTCGCCGACGAGCAGCGACAGGGCGATCAGTACGACTGCTCCGGTGGCCATGGCGACGGCGTTGAGCGTCACCGGATGCACGGGCGGGAAGTGGCGGACGAGCACCGTCGCCTCTGCGAAGCAGAACACTGCGCCCAGCACCGCGAGCAAGGAGAGCAGTGGCACCGACTCGCGCTCCGACAACCCCGAGATCAGCCCGACGCCCACGACTGAGAGGAGCGTCCCTGTAAGCGCTGCTGCGCGCAGGCGCTCCTGGCGGTGCACGACGGCGAGCAGCAAGGTCGCCAGCGGGACGAGCGCGAGCAGCGTCTGTCCGAGCCCCGCGTGGATCCGAACGAGAGCGTAGTACGCGAGGCCGAAGGTCGCTCCGAACAGCAGCGCTCCGAAGACGATCGCACCCGCGAGGGCTCGTCCGCGGGGAAGCTCGAGCCTCATCAGAGCCACCACAGAGCCGAGCAGCAGTGCCGCGAGCGTGAACCGAAGCCCGGCTCCCCAAAGCGGATCCAGCTCGCGATTGCTGAACCGAACACCCACGGCGTTCCCGCCCGCGAGTACCGACTCCGCGACGAACGCGGCCAGCGCGAGCCGTTCGGCGCCGAACTGCATCCGGCAACTGTACGACGCCGGTACGCGCGGACCCGGTCTCAGGCCGGAACGTCTCGCCGCACGGCCGGGGGTCGGGCTAGAGCCTGACGCCGGACTCGCTGGACTCGCGCGTCTGCGCCGCGACCTTGTCCAGGATCGCCTCGAGCAGGCGCCCCGACGAGAGCACGTGCTCACGGGCGAGGACGCGCGCGCCCTGCGGGCTGCGCGCCGCGATCGCCTCGCGGATCGCCCGGTGCTGGCGAGTCGTTCTTCTCGTACAGCTCGTCGAGGTCGGCGCCCGTCGCCCACACCGGCTTGACGAGGAACGTGCGCCGCGCAGCCTTCGCCATGCGCTCGATGAGCGGAACGTTCGCCGCCGCGTAGATCACGTCGTGGAACGCGTGGTTCGCGTGCAGCCAGTCGCGCGCGAGCTCGAGATCCTGCCTGCCCGCATGCGCCATCTCCACGAGCTCGTGCGTGACGTCCGCGAAGTGACGCTCGGCCTGCTCGAGCTCGGCGAGGTCCGCTACGGACATCTTCGCCGTCGCGATCTCCGTCGCGAGGCTCTCGAGCTCGGCCCGCACGAGGAAGGCCTCGCGCAGCTCGTCCAGCGCGAGCATGCGCACGCGCACGCCGCGGTTCGGCTCGAACTCGACGAGGCCGAGCGCCGCGAGGCGCCGCAGCGCCTCGCGCACGGGCGTGCGGCTGACCTGGAACTGCTCCGAGAGGTGCTCCTGGCGCAGCACGCTGCCGGGCGGGATCTCGCCGGAGACGATCGCCTCCTCGAGCGCGAGCGCGAGGTCGTCGGCCTTCGTGCCGTCGGACACTACGCCGGCTCCAGCTCCAGCAGCCGCTCGTACGCCGGCAGCGTGAGGAACTCGGTGAACTCGGGATCGAGCGCGAGCCGCTCGAACAGCCTCCGCGCCTCGACGTAGACCGGCTCGTCGGGAAGCTCGCCCGCGACCTCCTCGATGACCCGAGCGACCTCGTCGCGCGAGACCCGCCCGTGACGCACCCACTGCCAGACCTGCGAGCGCGAGATCTCGGCGGTCGCCGCGTCCTCCATGAGGTTGTCGATCGCCGCCGCGCCGACGCCCGAGAGCCAGGCCGCGATGTAGCGGATGCCGACCGAGACGTTGGCACGAACGCCCTCGGGCGTGATCTCGCCGGGCGTGGCGGCGAGGTCCAGGAGGTCTCCCCCCTCCACCGACACGTCCTCGCGCAAGCGGTCGAGCTGGTTCGGCCGCTCGCCGAGCACCGCGTCGAAGACCTCCATCGCCACGGGGACGAGGTCCGGATGCGCGACCCACGTCCCGTCGAACCCGTCGCCGGACTCGCGCTGCTTGTCCTCGCGCACGCGCGTGAGCGCGATCTCGTTCACCTCGGGATCGCGGCGGCTGGGGATGAACGCCGCCATGCCGCCGATCGCGTGCGCCCCGCGCCGGTGGCACGTGCGCACGAGCAGCTCCGTGTACGAGCGCATGAACGGCACCGCCATCGTGACGAGCGCGCGGTCGGGGAGCACGAACTCGGGCCGCTCCCGGAACTTCTTGATCGCCGAGAAGATGTAGTCCCAACGGCCGGCGTTGAGACCGGCTGAGTGCTCGCGGAGCTCGTACAGGATCTCGTCCATCTCGAACGCCGCGAGGATCGTCTCGATGAGGACCGTCGCCTTGATCGTCCCCTGCTGCAGCCCGAGGCGCTCCTGCGCGAGCGTGAACACGTCGTTCCAGAGCCGCGCCTCGCGGTGGCTCTCGAGCTTCGGGAGGTAGAAGTACGGTCCCGAGCCTCGCGCGAGCAGCCGCTCGGCGTTCCGGTGGAGGAAGACCCCGAAGTCGAACAGGCTCGCGGAGACCGGCCGCCCGTCGACCTCGACGTGCCGCTCGACGAGATGCCAGCCGCGCGGGCGGACGAGCAGGACCGCGACCTCGTCCTTCAGCGAGTAGCTCTTCTCCGGAGTCGTCGACCGAGATCGTGCGCTCGATCGCGTCGGTGAGGTTCTGCTGGCCGCCGACGACGTTCTCCCACGTGGGCGAGTTCGCGTCCTCGAAGTCGGCCATGTACATCTTCGCGCCCGAGTTGAAGGCGTTGATGACCATCTTGCGATCGCCCGCAGGGCCGGTGATCTCGACGCGGCGGTCCTGGAGGTCGGCGGGGACCGGCGCGACGCGCCAGTCGCCCTCGCGGACGGCGCGCGTCTCCTCGAGGAAGCCGGGGAGCTCTCCGGCGAGCAGCCGCTCCTCGCGTTCCGCACGCGCGAGGAGCAGCTCCTCCCGCCGGTCGCCGAACTCCCGCTGGAGCGCGGCGACGAGGTCGAGCGCCTCCGGCGTGAGCACGTTGCCTTCGTCCGGGCCGTGGAGAGTTAAGCCCGGAGTCACGGCTGCGTGGCTCACGCCGTCGGCGCAGCCTCGAACTGCGCTTCCTCGGTCGACCCCTTGAGCGCGAGCGTGGAGCTCGTGCCGCCGGTGACCGCCTCGAGGACGGCGTCGAAGTAGCCGGCGCCGACCTCGCGCTGGTGCCGGGTCGCGGTGTAGCCGTGCTCCTCGGCGGCGAACTCCTGCTCCTGGAGCCGGACGTAGGCGCTCATGCCCTCGTCCGCGTACCCGCGGGCGAGGTCGAACATCGAGCCGCAGAGCGCGTGGAAGCCCGCAAGCGTCACGAACTGGAACCTGTAGCCCATCGCCGCGAGCTCGGCCTGGAACGACGCGATCGTCTTGTCGTCCAGATGCTTCTTCCAGTTGAACGACGGCGAGCAGTTGTACGCGAGCAGCTTGCCCGGGTACTTCGCGTGGACCGCCTCCGCGAACTGGCCGGCCTCGTCGAGGTCCGGCGTCGAGGTCTCGCACCAGATGAGGTCGGCGTACGGCGCGTATGCGAGCGCGCGCGCGATCGGCGCCTCGATTCCCGGCTCGACCCGGAAGAAACCCTCGGGCGTGCGCTCGCCGGTCAGGAACTCGCGGTCCCGCTCGTCGACGTCGCTCGTGAGCAGCGTCGCGGAGAGCGCGTCGGTGCGGGCGACGAGGATCGTCGGAACGCCGAGGACATCCGCGGCGAGACGCGCGGACACGAGCGTGCGGACGAAGTGGCTCGTCGGCACGAGCACCTTCCCGCCGAGGTGGCCGCACTTCTTCTCGGAGGAGAGCTGGTCCTCGAAGTGGACACCTGCGGCGCCGGCTTCGATGAAGGACTTCATGAGCTCGAACGCGTTCAGCGGACCGCCGAAGCCGGCTTCGGCGTCGGCCACGATCGGCGCGAGCCAGTACGTCCCGTTCGTGCCCTCGGCGGCGTCGATCTGGTCGGCGCGGAGGAGTGCGTTGTTCAGCCGCTTGACGAGTGCGGGCGCGCTCGAGACCGGGTAGAGGCTCTGGTCGGGATACGTGTGCCCGGCGAGGTTCGCGTCGGCGGCGACCTGCCAGCCGGAGAGGTAGATCGCGTGCAGGCCCGCCTTCACCATCTGCACGGCCTGCGCGCCCGAGATCGCTCCGAGCGCCGCGACGTACGGCTCCGAGTGCAGGAGCTTCCACAGCCGCTCGGCGCCGAGGCGCGCGAGCGTGTGCTCGACGTGGAACCTGCCCCGCAGCTTCTCGACGTCGGCGTCCGTGTACGGCCGCTCGATGCCGGCCCATCTGTCGTTCCCGTTTCCCCCGATCCTGCTCATCCTCGTTCCTCCCCCGTGTCGCCGAATTGTGTCCGAGACAGTAGCGTTTCGGATCCTAAATTTCCAGCCGGACGCCGCGCCTCCACGCACTTTTCTTCGAATACCCGCACTTATGGATCCAAAACCCGCAAAGTGGATCCAGTCGGAGCGGACGGATACGATCGGAGCGTGATCCTCGCCTCCTTCCTCGTCGGGCTCGCGCTCGTGCTCGCCGCCACGGTCTTCTGCGTCGTGCGCGGCTTCCGGTTCTGGCGGCAGGCGAAGGAGACCGGACGCACGCTGAGCGCCGAGGTCGCGCAGTTCGAGGTTCGCTCTGCGCGCACCGAGCGCCTGCTCGCCGAGGCGGACCGCTCGAGCAAGGAGCTCGAGGTCGCGCTCGAGCGGCTGCGCGTCTCGCGCGCACGGCTCCAGGTGCTGCTGGACGCCCTCGAGCGCGCTCGGGCGCGGACGCGCTGGCTGCGGGCGTTCCTCCCGGTCAGATGAGCCGCGTCGCCGCGGTCGACCTCGGGACGAACTCGACCCGGCTGCTCGTCGCGGACGTCGACGGCGACCGCCTCGACGAGGTCGTCCGCCGGCTCACGATCACTCGCCTCGGCGAAGGGGTCGACGCGAGGCGCAAGCTCCTCCCCGTCCCGATCGCACGCGTCCGCAACACCCTGTCCGAGTACCGGCGCGAGGCGGAGGAGCAGGGCGCGATCCGCACGCTCGCGATCGCGACGAGCGCGGTCCGCGACGCCGAGAACGGCGAGGCCTTCCTCGGCGAGATCGAGTGGAGCTACGGGTTCGCCACGCAGCTGCTCGACGGCGACGAGGAGGCGGCGCTGATGCTGCGCGGCGTCGCCGCGGGCCGGCGCCTCGAGGCGGGAACGCTCGTGGTCGACATCGGCGGCGGCTCGACCGAGCTCGTCCTCGCCGGCGAGAACGGGATGCCGCAGGCGTCGACGAGCCTCGATGTCGGCTGCGTGCGCCTGACCGAGCGCTTTCTCGCGTCGGATCCTCCGTCCGAACGGGAGCTCGCCGAGGCTGCGGCGTACGTCCGCGCGCTGCTCCCGCCGTACGGCGCGCGCAGCGCGATCGGCGTCGCCGGGACGGTCACGACCCTCGCGACTCTCGACCTCGGCGATAAGGAGTACGACCCGACGCGAACGCACGGACACCGGATCTCGCGCGACTCGGTCGCCGAGCAGCTCGAGCGGCTCGCGGCGATGACGCTCGCGGAGCGCGAGCGGGTTCCGGGGATCGAGCCGGGTCGGGCTCCGGTGATCGTGGCCGGGGCGGTCGTCCTGCGGGAGATCCTCGACGCGTACGACCTCCCGGAGATCGAGGTCTCCGAGCGCGACATCCTCCACGGCGCCGCGCTCGCGGCCGCCGAGCTCCCGGAGCCCGTCGAGGGCGACGCGCCGCCGGGCGCGTACACCTGCTGTTGACGCCCTACGCGGCGCGGGCGACCGCGCTGAACGGCACCGCGCCGATGCGGTCGAAGACCGCCGCGGCCTCGCTCGCCGCTTCCTCGTCGCCGCACCGGCCGAGCCCGTGCAGGGCATACGCGCGCAGGAAGACCGACCCCCACTCCCGCCAGCCGGCCTCGGCCTCGCGATACGCGGCGGCCGCTTCCTCGTAGTCGCCGCGCGCCTCGGCGAGCAGCGCCCGCGAGGACTTCAGCGAGTTGATGCCGACGATGCTCGCGGGGCGCACCCCTGTCTCCTGCACCAGGCGCTCCGCCGCGGCCAGCTCGCCGGCCGCGACGTAGACCTGGACCAACACGTCCAGCCCGCCGAACACCTCCACCTTCTCCTGCGCGAACTCGACGACCTCTTCGACGAGGGAGACGGCCCCGGCCAGGTCCCCGCGAACGGCCGCGATGAAGGCCGACTGCATCAGCGCCGGGCCTAGCGCCTGCGGATCGCCCACCTCGCGGGCGCGCGGAAGGAAGATCGCAGCCTGCCGAGCCGCCTCGTCGAGCCTGCCTCGGTGTGCGAGGACCGGAGCCGTGGCCGTGAGCACGTTCAGCTCGATCTGCGTGCCGCCCTGCTCCCGGTCCCACTGCAGGACCTCCTCGGCCTCTCGGAGGAGCTCGTCCCACTCCCCGAGATCGAAGAGGTACCAGAGCCGCGCCGACCTCGTCCACATCTCGTGGTGCGTCAGCCCCCGGCGCCGCGCGAAGTCGAGCGACGACTCCGTCAGCTCGAGTCCCCCGGCGAGACTCTCGAGCACGCCCACCATCTCGCCGAGGTTGAGGTACGACGTCGCCGTCTCGATCCCGAGGTTGAGACGGAGCGCGACCGCCAACGCTTCTCGGACGTCCTCGAGACCGGCGAAGTCCCCGGCATCGATGCGGGCGAGCCCGCGCATCTGGAGGTGCCGGACGACGTTCTCGACCCCGACCTCGCGCGCGAGCGCGAGCCCCTTCTCCGCGCACTCGATGGCCGGCTCCGTGCGACCGCCGAGCGCGTGCAGCGCCGCCAGCCGCTCGTAGGCGACGACGAGGTCGGGTCCAGGCTCTCGTTCGAGAATCCGGATCGCCTCCTCCGTCAGCTGGAGAGCACGCTCCGTCTGCCCGTGCCGCCAGAGCGCCCGTCCATACCCGATGCCGACGACCGCGGCGCCCCGCTCGTCGCCGGCTCCTCGGTAGGCGGAGAGCGCCTCCTCGTAGACCTCCTCGGACTCGGGCAGGCGGCCCTGCTCCTGGAGGGCCTCCCCGAGCCTGCCGAGCATGGCGCCCCGGGCGGCAGCATCGTCCGCGAGGTCCAGCGCCCGGCGGTACGCCGCCTCGGCCGCGGCGATGTCGAGCCGCATCGCGTTGTCGCCCGCCAGGCGGAGGAAGCGGGCGAGCGCCTCCTGGAGGTCGGGACGCTCGCCGCCCGCCGCCCGGGCGAGCGCCAAGGCCTGCTCGTAGTGGTGGACGATGATCTCCGCGTGGTCCGCGAGGCGCTCCTCGGCCTGCTCCTCGATCCAGGCGGCGGCCGCCTCGTGCTTCTGACTCCGCGGCGCTCGCGGAATCTGCGAGTAGCCGACGTCGCGCACGAGCGCATGCCAGATCGAGAACTCCTCCTCGCCCTTGAACGACGAGACGCGCGCCGGGCGTACGAGCTCCCTCCGCACCAGCTCTCGGATCCCCGAGAGCACCTCTTCGTGCGTCCGGCCGCCGAGCGCAGCGACGGCTCCCGTCCAGAAGCTCCGCCCCACGACGCACGCGTCCTGGAGCAGCGACTTGAGCTCGGGTGAGAGCGTGTCCAGGCGGGCGGCGATGAGCGCCTGCACCGTCTCCGGGACCGCGAGACCCCCTGCGTCGCCACGCTCGGAGAGCATGCTGGCGAACTGCTCCGTGTAGAGCGGGTTTCCGCCTGCTCTCTCGAGGAGCGCGACCTGCGTCTCGGCAGGAAGCACCGCTCGTTCGAGCAAGCCCTGGAGGAGACGGGCGGTCTCGTCGCCGGACAGCGGCGAGAGCGAGACCGTGGTCGCGTTGCGACGTCCCCCTCCCCAGCCGGTTCGTCGGTCGTAGAGCTCGGGGCGCGCAGTCGCGAGCACGAGCAGCGGCACGGGCGCGCCCCAGTCGAGCACGTGCTCGAGGAAGTCGAGGAGCGCCGTGTCCGCCCAGTGCAGGTCCTCGAGAACGAGCACGACCGGCCTCCTCGCCGCCATCGCCTCCAAGAACCGCCTCCACGATGTGAACGCCTCGTCGCGTCCGACCGCTCCGGACTCGCCGCCGGCGCCCACGAGCGGGCCGAGCCTCGACGCGAGCCACTCGCGCTCGGCGTCGTCCTCGAACAGCGCCCCGACGGCCTGCTCGAGCTTTGCCGCGGCCTCGGCCTGGTCGTCGGACTCGAGGATCCCAGCTTCCGCCTTGACCGCCTCCCCGAGCGCCCAGAACGTAATGCCCTCCCCGTACGGCAGGCATCGGCCGTGTCGCCACGTGATGACCTCGGGGCGATCGTCGAGGCTCGTTCTCAGCTCCGCGACGAGCCGACTCTTGCCGATGCCCGGCTCGCCGACGATCGTGACGAGCTGCACGGCCGACTCGCGCTCGACGCGAAGAAACGACTCGAGCAGAACCGCGCGCTCGTGCTCGCGCCCGACGAACGGCGTTCGCGTGGTCATCTCCGCCTCGCCGACACGGCTCCGCGCCTCGACCGCCCGCCAGGTCGCGATCGGATCCGACTTCCCCTTCGCCTCGACGGGCGCGAGCGGCTCGAACGCGATCGCGCTGTCGCACGAGCGCATCGTGGTCTCGTCCACGATCACGGTGCCGGGCGCCGCGGCGGACTGGAGGCGCGCGGCGGTGTTGACGACGTCGCCGGCGACGATGCCCTCGCCGCGCTCCGGCCGCGCTCCGAGCGCGACGACGGTCTCGCCGGTCGTCACCGCCGAGCGCACCGCGACCTCGAGCCCGCCCTCTCGCAGCTCCGCGATCGTCTCGAGGATCCTCAGCCCGGCGCGAACGGCGCGCTCGGCGTCGTCCTCGTGCGCGACGGGCGCTCCGAAGACCGCCATCACGGCGTCTCCGATGAACTTCTCGACGGTGCCCCCATAGCGCTCGATGTCGGCCTTGACCCGCTCGTGGTACGGGCGCAGCGTCGCGCGGACGTCCTCCGGGTCGGCGCGGTCGGAGCGGTCGGTGAAGCCGACGAGGTCGACGAAGAGGACGGAGACGACCTTGCGCTCCTCGCCGGCGGCGGCAGGCGCCTCGAGGGCGGCCCCGCACGCGAGGCAGAAGCGCGCGTTCTCCGGGTTCTCGGTGCCACAGGCAGGACAGACCTGCATCCGCGGATCTTCGCGCGTTTAGGCGGCAGGCGGTAGCTCGGGCGGCTCTTCCTCCTCGGGCGGCGGCTCGTCCTCGAGCAGCCTGCGCTGGAGGACGCTGCGCGAGAGCACCCCGATCAAGCGCTGCTCGTCGTCCACGACCGGCACGCGCTCGGCGTCCTCCGACTCGAGCAGCCGGAAAGCGTCGTCGAGCGGTACGTCGGGCCCGATCGTGCGCTCCGGGGGCTCGGCGATGGTCCCGAGCAGCGTCGTTCGCGGATCGCGCCCGGCGGCGACGACCTCGCGCACGAGAGTCTTTCGCGTGACGACGCCGACGAACGTCTCGCCGTCGGTGACGTACACGGCCCGCACCTCGGGCCGGTCGAGCAGCTCACCCGCCGCCTGCGCGGTCTCGTCGGCGGCCAGGCGGCCGGGGTGCGACACCATCGCGTCGCGGACGACACCGTCGGTCACGGGAAGATCCCCCGCGCCTCGAGCGCATTGGACACCTCGCGGATGCCCGAGCAGAGAGCCGCAGTCCGCAGCGACAGGCCGTCCTCTTCCGACAGGTCCCAGACCCGGTCGAACGCGTACGAGAGCTTCTCGGCGAGCTTCGCTCGGATCTCCTCGCGCGTCCAGAAGAGACGCCCGAGGTCCTGCACCCACTCGAAGTACGACACCGTCACGCCGCCAGCGTTCGTGAGGATGTCCGGGAGGATCGGGATGCCGCGCTCGGCCAGGATGGCGTCGGCCTCGATCGACGTCGGACCGTTCGCACCCTCGGCGATCATCCGCGCGCGGATGCGCGGCGCGTTCTCGGCGGTGATCTGGTCCTCGCGTGCGGCGAGCACGAGGATGTCGCAGTCGAGCTCCAGCAGCTCCTCGTTCGTGATGCGGAGACCCGCGTCGCACCCCTCGAGCGAACCGTGCTCGCGCAGGTACGCAAGCAGCGCGCGGACGTCGAGGCCGGCTTCGGCGTAGATGCCGCCGGAGACGTCGGAGACCGCGATGACCTTCGCGCCGTGATCCTCGAGCTCCGCCGCGGCGATGCTCCCGACGTTCCCGAACCCCTGGACGACGCAGCGCTGCTCGCCGAGGGGCCGGCCGAGACGGGCGCATGCGCGCACGATCACCATGACGACGCCCGCGCCCGTCGCCTCGTGGCGGAACACGGAGCCGCCGATCGAGATCGGCTTCCCGGTCACGATCTCGGGCACCGCGTATCCGCGCTGCATCGAGTACGTGTCCATCATCCAGGCCATGGTCTGCTCGTTCGTGGCCATGTCCGGCGCGGGGATGTCCTCCTGCGGGCCGATCACCGGCAGGAGCTCCGACGTGAAGCGTCGCGTCAGGCGCTCGATCTCGGTCAGCGAGAGCTCGCGCGCGTTGCAGCGAACGCCGCCCTTCGCGCCGCCGTAGGGCAGGCGGAGGAGCGCGCACTTCCACGTCATCCACATCGCGAGCGCAGCGCACTCGCCGAGCGAGACCTCCGAGTCGTAGCGGATGCCGCCTTTCGTCGGCCCGAGGATGCTCGAGTGCTGGACGCGGTAGCCGGGGAACACCACGCGGCGCCCGTCGTCCATCCGCACGGGGACGCTGACGATGAGCGAGCGTTCCGGGAACCGCAGCCGCTCGGCGATCTCGTCGGGGATCTCCGCGACCGGGACCGCCTGGTCGAACTGCGCGACCGCCATGAGGAACAGCGGCGTGTCCCACTCGAGAGGGGCATGGGCCAGCGCTTCCGGCGGGCTCGCCACGGCCGGCGGAGTGTATCCCGGCGTGCTCGCGAGCAGAGGGCGGAGGTCTACGACCCGAGAGCCAGCGCCACCGCGTCGTCGAACGGGAGGGCACGACCCTGGCTCCAGACGTCGTCGGCACGCGCCCCGAGCTGCTTGCGCGCCGGCCCCAGGTAGCGCTCGAGGAGCGCATCCCAGAACTCGATTGAGATCGAGATGCCGAGCGACTCCCAGGTCGCGTCCACCGAACCGGCGAGCAGCAGCCCGCGCTCCGGGTCCCCGTTTCCAGCGACGGCCATGGCGATGCCTTGCACCTCGAAGCTCGTCTCGATCACGTCACCCAACGGAAGTGCCGCGCGCAGGCTCTCCCGGTACCGCTCCTCGGCCTGCGCCGCATCGCCCCGGATCAACGCGCAGTCGGCGAGGAAGTGGTACGCGAAGTGCTCGGTCCGGAGGTCGCCGTGGGCCCTCTCGAGCAACTCGGCGGAGATCCGTTCGGCTCGCTCGACGTCGCCCTGCGCGACCAGCACCTGGCAGACGCCGACGAGCGCACGGGTCTCTCCCGCTGCATCGCCGAGCTCGCGCCGGATGGTGCGGGCCTCCTCGAACGCCGCGAGCGCAGCCGTCACGTCGCCGGCGTCGTAGATGAGAGGCCAGCCGAGGGCGTCGAGGGCGGAGGCCAGCTCGTCCGTGTCGCCGAGCTGGCGCCACAGCGGGAGCGCCGCTTCGAGCTGCCGGCGACCGAGCTCGATGTCGCCGCCTCGGGCCGTGAGGGCGCCGGACGCGGTGAGCGCCCGGGCGCGTGAGCGACCGCGATCGCTCGACGCGGCGAGCGCGTCGGCGAGACGCCCGCGCCCCTCCTCCAGCAGCCCGCGCGAGAGCCAGAACCACCCGAGAGCCCCGGCGAGCCCGAGCGCGGCGTCGGCGTCCTCCACCACGAGCCGGTCGAGGGCAGACCTGAGGTCGTCGTGGTCGGCGTCGAGCCGCGCGGACCACTCGGCCTCCGCGTCGAAACGCCGTGCGTACGCGTCCTCCGCAAGCCGCTGGAAGAGCTCGGCATGCCGCCCGCGTAGCTCGTCCGCCTCGCCCGAGGCCTCGAGCCTCTCGTCCGCGTACTCCCGGATCGTCTCCAGCATCAGGAACCGGTCGTCGCCGATGGGCTTGAGGAGGCTGGAGTCGACGAGGGCGGACAGGCAGTCGAGCTCTGCAGCGCAAATCTCCTCCGCCGCGTCGAGCGGAAAGCTGCCTGCGAACACCGACAGGCGGGCGAAGAGCTCCTGCAGCTGCCGGTCCAGCAAGTCGTAGCTCCATTCGATCGTGGCGCGCAGGGTCCGTTGGCGCTCTGGCGCGTCGCGAGCGCCGCCGGTCAGCAACGGAAGCGCGGAGTCGAGCCGCTCCAGGAGGCGATCGGGACCGAGGATCTTCGTCCGGGCCGCGGCCAGCTCGATAGCCAGTGGCAGCCCGTCGAGCCGGCGGCAGATCGCCTCGACCGTGTCGTCGGGCGCCAGCTTGCCGCCGACCGCCAGCGCGCGTTCGGCGAACAGCGTGGCGGCGTGCCCGACCGGAAGCGGCTCCAGACGGTACTCGTGCTCGCCCGCGACCCGGAGCGGCGCGCGGCTGGTTACGAGCACGCGGACGCCGCTACCCGCGCCGACCACCGCGCTCACGGCCGGGGCGGCGTCGAGCAGATGCTCGAAGTTGTCGAGGAGGAGCAGCAGCCGCCTCCCCCGGAGGAAGCCGCCGAGGTCGTCGGGCGCCCCGATCGTTTGCGCGATCTCCGAGTGGAGGAGCTCGGGATCGGAGAGCCCGGCGAGCGGCACCCAGAAGACTCCGTCGCTCTGGGTTCCGACGAGCTCGGCCGCGACCTGGAGCGCGAGTCTCGTCTTTCCGGTCCCGCCCGGCCCCGTCACGGTGACGAGGCGCGAGCCGTCGGACAGCAGCGCGGCGAGCTCGTCGACCTCCCGCTCCCGGCCGATGAGCGCGCTCGCCGCGAGCGGGAGGTTCGTCGCATCCAGGCTGCGCAGAGGCGGGAAGTCGCCGTCGCCGAGCTGGTAGAGCCGCTCGGCGTGGGCGAGGTCCTTCAGCCGGTGCTCTCCGAGGTCGCGGAGGGCTGCATCGACGTCGAGGAGCCGTCGCGTGGACTCGGAGACGACGACCTGTCCTCCGTGCGCCGCCGCGGCGATGCGAGCGGCGCGGTGGACGTCCATGCCCACGTACCCCTCCTCCGTGCGGAGCGGCTCGCCCGTGTGGATCCCCATGCGGACGCGGACCGGGCCGGGTTCGAGCGCTGCTCGCGCTTCGTCGGCGGCGGCGACGGCGTCGGTCGCCCGTGAGAACGCGACGAAGAACGCGTCGCCCTGCGTGTCGACCTCGGCCCCCCGGTGTCGCGCAAATGCGCGTCTCAGCGCGGCTCGGTGCTCCCTGAGGAGGTCCGCGTAGCCGGCTCCGTGCTCCTGGAGGAGCCGGGTCGAGCCCTCCACGTCCGTAAAGAGGAAGGTGACAGTGCCGGTGGGAAGCTCCGGCCGATCCAAGGCCGGATCATCGCACCGCCTCACGCCTCGCTGGACGCCGACCAGATGTTGATCCCGCTCTCGGTCGCGTGGCGGTCGATCTCGGCCAACTCGTCGTCCGCGAAGTCGAGCCGGTCGATGGTGCCGAGGTTCTCCTCCAGCTGCGCGACGCTCGACGCCCCGATGAGCGCCGAGGTCACCCGCTCGTCGCGGAGCACCCACGCCAGGGCCATCTGCGCGAGCGACTGTCCTCGCGCGGCCGCGATGTCGTTCAGCGCCCGGATCTTCGCCAGCGTGTCGTCGTCGAGAAAGCTCTGCGAGAGCGAGTAGTCGCTGCGGGAGGCGCGCGAGCCCTCGGGGACTCCGTCGAGGTACCTGCCCGTGAGCATCCCCTGCGCGAGCGGTGAGAAGACGATGCAGCCGACCGCGAGTCCACCGAGCACATCGAGGAGCTCGGGCTCGATCCACCGGTTCAGCATCGAGTAGGACGGCTGGTGGATGAGGAGGCGCGTGCCGAGCGAGTCGAGGATCGCGGCCGCGTCGCGGGTCGTCTCCGCGGAGTACGAGGAGATGCCGGCGTAGAGGGCCTTGCCCTGCCGCACGGCGGTGTCGAGCGCGCCCATCGTCTCCTCGAGCGGCGTTTGTGGGTCGAAGCGGTGGGAGTAGAAGACGTCGACGTAGTCGAGGCCCATCCGCCGGAGGCTCTGGTCGAGGCTCGCGAGCAGGTACTTCCGCGAGCCGCCGTCCCCGTACGGGCCCGGCCACATGTCGTATCCCGCTTTCGTGGAGACGACCAGCTCGTCGCGGAACGGCCTCAGGTCCTGCCGCAGCAGGCGGCCGAAGTTCTCCTCGGCCGAGCCGTACGGCGGCCCGTAGTTGTTCGCGAGGTCGAAGTGCGTGACGCCGAGGTCGAAGGCGCGGCGCACGATCGCGCGGCTCGTCTCGAACCGCCGGTCGTCGCCGAAGTTCCACCACAGGCCGAGCGAGATCGCAGGTAGCTCGAGGCCGCTGCGCCCGCAGCGGCGGTAGAGCATGCGCTCGTAACGGTCGGACGTGGGCTCGTACGGCATGCGGCGAGGATAGTGGGCGCTGAGTGCCTGGGCCGCGGGGAGTTGTCCCGAGGCGAGCGGCCGTGATAAGCAGCCCGCGTGCAAGACGAGATCGTCTTCCGCTTCCTCGACGAGGGGGTCACCGCATCTGCACGGCTGCTCCGGGAGCAGGCCCCGGAGACGTGCCGCGCGGTGTTCGACGCGCTGCCCGTCACGGGCACCGCGCGTCATGGGATCTATTCGGGCAGCGAGGTCTACCTCGTCCTCCCAGAGATCCTCACTCCACCGCGCGAGCATGCGACGACGATCGTCGGGCCCGGCGATGTCGCCTTCCTCACGGTCGAGAAGGGCTCGGGGTACGGCATCGAGGAGGCCTACTCGGAGGTCTGCTGGTTCTACGACCTCGACGCGACGCCGTCGATGCCCGAGGGACCGATCGCGGTGAGCGTCTTCGCCCGGCTCCACGACGCCGATGCCTTCCTCGCAATGTGCAGACGGATGCGGCTGGAGGGCGCAAAGAAGCTCGAGATCGCCCGCGCCGACTCGTAGCGGGACTTCCGGCATGGCTTCACGCGCGAATCTGATGACGGTTGGGCCCCGAAACCCGCAAGCGTCAGGGCCCAACCAGTACGTGCGTCGGGCTACGGCTCCGCGAAGAAGCCGTGGTTGCCGTTGCAGGCGAAACCAGGATGGAGGGTGAACACCCCCCGCCCCACCTTGCCTGGATTCTCCTTGCTCGGCTCGCGGAGATTAAGGCGTGGCGAGACATCCTGTCCGTACGACTGCGTTCGACCAGGCGGCCCGTTATCTGGATCCGTCCCAAGCGGGTCGTCATTCTGTCCCGAGAACACGCAGATCGAATTAGCGTGCGTCGGGGCACCCGTTGGATCGCCCTTTCCGGTGCGCTCACCGGCGAACGCGGAACCCGCACTGACAGCTGCGAAGACGAGCGCAAAGAGCGCGGCCACGAGCCATGACTTCATGCTCATTCCTTTCCCCCCTTCCCTCTTGCCGCAGGCACGCCGTTGTTAGCGCGCGGACCTTCTTACCACGGACGCGATTACCTCGTCAATGGGTTCCTGAGGAGCCTTCTCTCGTGATCTCGCCCGGAACGGCGACCATCTCCTCGGCCGTGATCAGCGCGCCGCTCCGCCCGCGCGCGTCGACGACGACGGTCGCCTGGCAGAACCCGGCGATGATCCGGTTGCGCGCAGGGAAACTCGCGCGAGTCCACGAGCGTCTTGCGGCCTCGTTGCAGCCCTCGAGACCACACCAGTGCGGCGTCTCAGCCCTCGATAAGGCGCCAACCCCCTCGAACTCGAGGATCGCCCGAACGAGGGACGATACGTAAACAGCCCGTAAAACCTGGACGCTCGGGCGTGTGAACCTGGGAGTGCGGGGAAGGTCCCGTGCTGAATGCACGGACCTAGAGGAGGGATCACAGATGAAGAAGCTCATGGTCGCGGGCGTCGTGGTAATGGCGCTCGCCTTCACCGTCTCGGCTTCTGCGGCGCTGATTCCGGGCGTGTTCGACCCGGGCAGCACGGGTTGTGTCAAGGCGACGTTCAGTAAGAAGACCTTGCACTTGGAGAAGAACTGCCCAACGGCGACGAACGCCGCCGCAGGCGCCGAGGTGACTAAGGTCAGTGGCCAGACGTTCACATCAGCGTCGTTCACGCTGGCGAGCGCGACTCAGTGTCAGGGTGGCTCGCCGCGGTTCAACGTCGTGACCACGGCGGGTCTGTTCTTCCTCGGCTGCAATAACGTCACGCCGACTACGAATAAGAACGGGACCGCGACCTATAGGTTCACGGCCGAGACGCTCGCAGCAGCCGGCCAGCAGGTTCCGACGCCGACGGGCACGATCCAGTTCGTGAGCGTGCTCATCGACGTCCAGGGCACTGCCGACCTTACGAAGATCAGGTTCAACGGGAAGCTGCAGCAGCGCGCACCGGGCAGGGCCGACCTCGCCCGCCCGTGCAAGAAGGGCGGCTGGAAGAGCTTCACGAACCCGAACTTCAAGAACCAGGGTCAGTGTGTCAAGGCCATGGTGCACGGTAGGAACGCGGCAAAGAAGAGCAGCTAGTCGAAACGCTGACGTACCCGCTTCGCAGTAGCGAGAGCCCCGCCTAGGCGGGGCTCTCTCTGTCTCAGGAGCTGACTTCCGGATCGGTTGGCTTCATGACTGAGGGCTTCTCCGCGTCTATCGGCGCAGGCGGAAGAGAGCGGCAAACCGGTTCGGAACGGGCATCTCTTGATGCCGGGGGCGGGACTCGAACCCGCACGCCCCACGAAGGGACACCTGCTTTTAAGGCAGGCGCGTCTCACCCGTTCCGCCACCCCGGCGGGACGAGTGTAGCCCTGCTACATGCCGGCTTCGATCTGTCCTGGCTCGAAGCGCTCAGGGCCTTGGAACTGGAAGGCGCTGAAGAACTTCGACACGGCGGCCTCGTCGAACTTCGCGCACTTCGAGAGGTAGCCGTTGCCGCCTTCGCCGTCGGACACCCACGCGCCGAGTGCGAACTGCTTTCCGAGCTTCGGCAGCGGAGCCATGACCGTCCCCGTGGTGTGGTCGCCGTAGAACTCGCGAAGCTGGTCGACGGTCGCATCCGGGACGCCCGGGCCGTGCAGAATGAAGATGCCGCCGTGCTCGAGGTTGTGGACGACGCGGGCCAGCTCGAGCGGCTCCTCGTAGATGCCGAAGATCGCCGGAATGCCGTAGTGCGGGCCGCTCGTGGGCGGATCGGTGTTCCACGCCTTCACGGAGCCGCCGGGATTCACGATCGAGTGGTCGCCCGGAAGAGCCGGTGCGGCCCGGAACGTGCAGCCGGCGTCCTCGAGCGCGGCGCGCGCGTCCGCTTCGCTGGGCTTGCCGCTGCCGAGGCTCAACGCCGCGAGAGCGAGGACCGCCGCGACAGCGACGCCTCCGCCGACGGCGAACAGGAGCAGGCGGCGCGTCCGCGCCGGGTCCTGGGCCTTCGGGGCCGAGCGCTGCTTGGGTGCCTTGACACGGGGCTTGTCAGCCATTGCCGCGGGCGAATGTAGCAGCAGGCCTGGCGGGAACCGGGTTGTGTCCCCGTTGCGCCTGTGCCGTCCGCACGCCTCTCTACCGTTCGTCGACCCAATGGTCATCGTCGCCCTCCTCATCGGCATCGCGGTGGGCGCTACAGGCGTCCTCCTCGTCCTGCGCCCGGCGCTCGTCGAGCGCAGGCGGCGCACTGACGAAGTGATCGCGCTCGAGCGGGAGCTCGCCGGCGCCGGGGCCGCGCTCGAGGCCGAGCGGAACGCGCTCGACGAGCGGCTCGAGGCCGCGATCAGAGCGCTGTCCGCGGAGGCGCTCGACCAGAACACGGCCCGCTTCCTCGAGCTCGCCGACTCGCGCCTCGCCGGCTACGTGAGGCCGCTCTCCCAGTCGCTCGAGAAGATGGACGAGCAGCTCCGGGGCGTGGAGCGCGTCCGGCAGGAGGCGTACGGCGCGTTGCAGACGCAGGTCACGACCCTCTCCGAGCGCGCCGGGAACCTCACGAACGCCCTGCGCACGCCGCACGTGCGGGGCCGCTGGGGCGAGGCGCAGCTCCGGAACGTCGTGGAGTACGCCGGCATGGTCGAGCACTGCGACTTCGTCGCGCAGGCGACGACGGCGACCGACGACAGCGTCATGCGGCCCGATCTCGTCGTCCGGATTCCCGGCGGCAAGCACGTGGTGGTGGACGCCAAGGCTCCGCTCGCTGCCTACCTCGACGCGTTCGAGGCGTCCGACGACGGAGAGCGGGAGCGGCATCTCGCCGACCACGCCCGCCAGGTCCGCGAGCACGTCACGAAGCTCTCGGCCAAGGGCTACTGGCGCCAGTTCGAGCCGTCACCGGACTTCGTCGTGATGTTCCTGCCCGACGAGTCGTACCTGCGCGTCGCGCACGAGCAGGACCCGGGGCTCCAGGAATACGCGTGGAGCTCGAACGTCGTCCTCGCCTCACCGAGCACGCTGATGGTCGTTCTCCGCACGGTCGCCATCACCTGGCAGCAGGAGACGCTCGCCGAGAACGCGGCCGAGATCAGCGACCTGGGCCGCGAGCTCTACAAGCGGCTTGCGACCATGGGCGCGCACTTCGCGCGGCTCGGAAAGTCGCTCGACGGCTCGGTCAAGGCGTACAACGAGACCGTCGGCTCGCTCGAGCACAATGTGCTTCCCCAGGCGCGGCGCTTCGAGAAGCACGGGATCACGGGCGTCGAGTCGCCGGAGCTCCAGCCGATCGAGCGCCAGGCCCGCGCGTTGGCAGCGCCCGAGCTGGTCGAGCCCGGCCAGACGCCGCTCGAGGCGGTGTCTGCGGGCGCGGACGCCGCGTGAGCCGGAACACGCCGCGGCTCGGGAGCGTTTACCTTCACGGGCCCGGCACCGCCGGGCTACTTTACGGAGGACTCCAGCAATGAACGACGTTCGCGACGTGATCATCGTCGGCGGCGGCCCCGCCGGCTTCACCGCGGCCCTGTACACGGCCCGCGCCAACCTGCAACCCCTCGTGTTCGAGGGGTTCAACTGGGGCGGCCAGCTCATGATCACGAGCGACGTCGAGAACTACCCGGGGTATCCCGACGGGATCCTGGGACCGGCGATGATGGCCGACTTCAGGCGGCAGGCCGAGCGCTTCGGCGCCGAGTTCGTCACCGACGACGTCACGCGCGTCGACCTCTCCGAGCGGCCGTTCCGTGTGTACGTCGGCGACGAGGAGCATCGCGCAGACACCGTCATCGTCTCCACGGGCGCGAGCGCGCGGCAGCTCGGGCTCCCCTCCGAGCAGACACTCCAGGGTCGCGGGGTCTCGTACTGCGCGACGTGCGACGGCGCGTTCTTCCGGGACAAGGTCGTCGTCGTCGTGGGCGGCGGCGACTCCGCGATGGAAGAGGCGACCTTCCTCAGCCGTTTTGCGAGCAAGATCCTGCTCGTGCACCGGCGGGACGAGTTCCGTGCATCGCCGATCATGGTCGATCGCGCGCATGACGACGAGAAGATCGAGTTCGTCCTCAACGCCGTCGTCGAGGAGGTGCTCGGGGACGGCCATGTGAGCGGTGTCCGCATCCGCGACACCGTGACGAACGAGACGAGCGAGCTCGCCGCCGACGGGATCTTCGTCGCCATCGGGCACGATCCCACCACCGGGCTCTTCCTCGACTGGCTCGACCACGACGAGCAGGGCTACCTCGTGACCGAGCCCGGCTCGACGCGGACGAACATCCCCGGCGTGTTCGCGGCGGGCGACGTCCAGGATCACACGTATCGGCAGGCGGTCACCGCCGCCGGCTCGGGGACGATGGCGGCGCTCGACGCGCAGCGCTTCCTCGACGAGGAACGCCACCGCCCCCAGGTGGCCGCAGCGCCCGCCTGACCGCTGCACGTCGTCTAGGCTCGGCGGCGGTGGACGCGCGCTGGATCGACTTCGTCGACCCGACCCGCGAGGAGCTGCTGGCCGGGCTTCCCGCGCACGTCGATCCGGACGTCGTCGAGACCCTCGCGACGCGCCCGGGTGACGGACGCCAGCCGCGGCCGCTCCTCGAAGGTCACGGGGCATACGCCTTCGGCGTGTTCATGACCGTTAGGGCGCGCCCCGAGCAAGACGATCTCGTGTACCAGGAGATCGACTTCGTCGCGACGCCGGGGCTCCTGGTCACGGTGCGGAAGACGCCGCGCGAAGGCGGGGGCCCGTTCGACCCCGCCGGGCTCCAGTCGGCATCCGAGCAGGGCGTGCCCGTGGGCGTCCTCGTCCAGCGCGTCGTCGACGAGGTGGCTGAGACCTTTCTCACCTCGGTGGACGCGGTGTATGCGGAGATCGAGGAGCTCGAGGACTCGATCGAGACCTGGTCGCCGACCCGGGTGCGGGAGCGGATCACGGCTCTCCGCCACGAGCTCCTGCACAGCCGGCGAACGGTGTCGGCCACCAGGGCGGCCGTCCGCCGTGTGCTCGACGGCCGCGTGGAGATCGGAGAGCACCTCCTCTTTCCGCCGGAGGTCGAGCGGATGTTCGGCGATACGTACGAGGTACTCGCGCGCGCCACCGAGGAGCTCGACATCGCGCGCGACCTCCTCGCCGGCGTCCGCGACCACCATCAGTCGAAGGTCGCCGAGGGTCAGGGCGACATCGCGAAGAAGCTCACCGTCATCGCCTCGCTCGTCCTCGTACCGTCGCTCATCGTCGGCTTCTTCGGCCAGAACTTCGAGTCGGCGTTCGACGACCCGTTCTGGTCGATCGGCGTCTCGAGCATGCTCATCCTCGGGACGACGATCGTGCAGCTGGCGCTGTACCGCTGGCGTCGCTGGATCTGAGCCGCGACGCCGGGCAGAGCTCCTCGAGCACGCAGTCCTCGCAGCGCGGCCGGCGCGCGTCGCAAACCCGACGTCCGTGCCAGATCAACAGGTGCGGGAACCGGTGCCAGTCGGCGCGGGGAACGATCCGCAGGAGGTCCCGCTCGATCCTGACCGGATTCTCCTGGCGCGTGAGCCCGAGTCGCTGGGAGAGCCTCCGGACGTGCGTGTCGACGACGATCCCCTGGGCGTCGCCGAGCTCGGCGGCGACGACGTTCGCCGTCTTCCGCGCGACACCCGGGAGCCGGACGAGCTCCTCGACCCGCCGCGGAACCTCGCCGTCGAACTCCTCGAGCAGCATGCGCATCGTCCCGCGGATCGCCTTCGCCTTCTGGCGAAAGAAGCCGGTCGGGTAGATGTCGCGTTCGAGCTCCTCCGGCGGCACGGCGAGGTAGTCCTCGGGCTTGCGGTACTTCTGGAAGAGCCAGGAGGTGACGCGGTTGACGTTCGTGTCCGTCGTCTGCGCCGAGAGCATCACGGAGACGAGGAGCTCGAGCGGCGAGACGAAGCGGAGCGCGATCGTCGCATCCGCATGCTCTTCGGCGAGACGCTCGACGATCGGCCCGATGCGCTCGCGGCGCCGGCCGAGCCCGCGCCGCCGCGCCTCGCGGACGTAGCTACGCACCGCGCTGGCTCTCGAAGAAGCGCGTCGTCTCGTCGGGGTCGCGCGGGTCGAGGAGGTAGTCGACCAGCTGCTCGTGGAGCGGCTGGCCCAGCGCGCGGATCGAGTCGACGGCCGCGTCGACGTCGTACTCCGTGTGCCGGAGCTCCACGTCCGGGCCGAGCACCGCCCAGAACGCTCCGCGCCGGCCCTCGTACGCCATGCCGACGCTCCCGGCGTTCACGATCCGCGGCCCGCCGCGCAGACGGCGATCGAACTGCACGTGGGTGTGCCCGCAGACGAGAAGCTCGGCCTCGACGTCACCGATGACCTTCGTCACCTCCTCGTCTGGCGTGACCCGGGTGAAGATCGGCTCGTCTGCAGTCGGGATCGCATGAAAGAAGAGCGTCCGCCCGAGCCCGTCGAGCTCGAGCTCGGCCGTCAGCGGCCACGTCGCAACGACCTCGACCCGCTCGTCGCCAAGACGCCGCCGCTCGGCCTCCCAGTCCTGGCCGTACTCGTCCGTCCCCTCGACGACGAAGCGGTCGGCGTTCCCACGCACGAAGCGCACGTTCGGAAGGTCGACCATGCGATCGAAGACCTCGGCCGAAAAGGGGCCGCCGACCACGTCGCCGGTGCACACGACGGCATCGACCTCCGCGGCTTCGACCTCGGTGAGAACCGCGTCGAGCGCGGGCAGGTTTCCGTGGATGTCGCTCAGAACGGCGACGCGCATGCCGCGAGGCTACCGAGCGATCGGCAGCCGCGGCCCCGCGCACACGAGATCGAGTGCGGGGCAGTCCGAGCACGTGAGCTCGCTCGGCCTCGGCGGGAACTCGCCCGCACGGATGCGCGCGATCGCCTCCGAGAGCTCGGCTTCCAGCGCGCTCACGTCCGAGGCCGTGAAGACGGCCGAGACCGGCTCGCCCGACGCCTCGAGGAAGTGGTAGACGACCTCGACCTCCGCCGCCCCGTCGCGCAGGCAGGCGAGCGCGTACACGAGCCGCTGGATCCGGTACTCGCCCTCCACGACCTCGCGCGGGTCGGCTCCCTCGAGGACGTTGCTCTTGTAGTCGAGGACGAGCGCCCGCTCGCCTTGACGCCAGAGGACGTCCAGCCGTCCGTGGAGGAGCACGCCGTCGTGCTCGAACGCGAACGGGCGCTCCGGGCGGGCGCCCTCGAGCCCGGCTATTCGCCGCGCGAGCTCGGAGTCGCAGTACTCGGCGACGAGCGCTGCGATCCGGTCGAGCTCCAGGTCGCTCACCGCCGGATACCAGGAGCGAACACTCTCCGCGAGCGCGTCGCGCTCGGGCGCCACCGGCTCGGCGAGCGGCACCTCCTCGAGGAGACGATGGACGGCGTCCCCGATCTCGTTGCCGGCAAGGCCGCCCGGCTCGCCATCGCCGTCACCGTTTCCGTGCCGTACCGGCGCGACCGCCCGCAGCCCGAGCACTCGCTCCGCGAAGTACCGATACGGGCAGCGCTCGAACAAGGCGAGCGCGCTGTACGAGAGCCGGCGGACGTCGTGGAGCGGAGGCGCGGGGAGCGGCTCGAGCGGCGCGAGCTCGAGACCCGCAGGAGGCAAGGGCGGCGGCACGTCGCCGAAGAGCGCGAGCTGGGCCGGGGCGTCGGCCTCCGGCTCGACAGCCACCTGGACGGCCTCCTCGACCTCCAAGAAGCGATCGACGCGGAGGAGGAAGCGGGCCTCGCCGCGCTCGACCTCGCGCGGCTCGTCCTCCGCGTCGGCCACCTCGCCACCCGCCTCCAGACGGTCGAGCACCCAGCCGATCGGCGTCTCGCGATCGCCGGCTCGCTCGACGTCGATCGCGCCGGAGACGATGAGCCGGTCGATCGCACGCGTCATCGCGACGTAGTAGAGGCGGAGCCGCTCCGCGCGCTCCTGCTCGCGCTCGGCCTCGCGCACCTCCTCGAAGCCGAACACCGGCCGCCGGTCACCGCGCGTCGGGTGCACCATCCGGAACCCGAACCGCCCGTCGGAGAGCGCGACGATCTCGTCGCCGCCGCGCGGTCCGCCGATGTCGCGCCCGGCATCCGCGACGATCACGACCTTGAACTCGAGGCCCTTGGCCGCGTGAATCGTGAGCAGCCGCACCGCGTCGGCGCCCTCTTCCTCGGCGACGGCCTCGAGCTCCTTCGCGCCGAGGGCATCCTGCTCGCGGACGAACCGGACGAAGCCCGCGAGGTCGCGCCCGCGGATCGCCTCGTACTGCCGCGCGAGGCGGCCGAGCTTGCGGAGATTCGCGAAGCGCCGTGTGCCGTCCCAGCGCGCGAGCACGGCCAGGTCGTAGTCGTGCTCGGCGAGGATCTGCTCGCAGAGGCGCTCGAGCCCGGCTCGCGCAGAAGCCTTGACGAGCCGCTCGTAGCGCTGGCGGAAGGCGCGGAGCAGGCGATCGTCCTCGGGCGAGAGACCCTCCTCGATGCCCTTCTCGAGCGCGGTGAAAAGCGGCCGCCGGGTCGCGTTTCGCCGGATGAGGACGAGCGTGTCGTTCGAGATCCCGACGAACGGCGACGCGAGGACGGTCGCGAGCGCGACGTCGTCGTAGCGGTTGTGCAGGAGCCGGAGATACGCGAGCAGGTCGACGACCTGCTGCTGACCGAAGTAGCCGCGTCCGGTCGCGCGGAAGGTCGGCAGGCCCTCGACGCGCAGCGCCTCCTCGTAGCGCTCGGCGTCGGTCCCGGCGGCGAAGAGGACGACGATCTCGCCCGGCACCGCCTGGCCGGAGTCGACGAGCTCGCGCACGCGCCTCGCGATCGCGTGGGCCTCACCCGTCCGCCAGTGCGCTCCCGACCCTTTGAAGCTCGCCTTGTCGGTGACGAGGAGCTCGACCGGATGCCCGAACACGGGGTCGGCGAACTCGGCCGAGGCCGCGAGCGGCTGGTACTCGTCTCCGAACGCGCCCTCGAACAGGTAGTTGACCGCCGCGAGCACCTGCGGACGAGAGCGGTAGTTGCGCCGCAACGTCAGCAGCTGAGCCGGACTGCGCCCGCCGCTCGCGGAAGACGCCGACGTCGGCGTGCCGGAACCCGTAGATCGACTGGAACTCGTCGCCGACAGTGAACACCTCCGTCTCGTCCGGGTGCGAGACGAGGTCGACGAGCTCGCACTGGAGCCGGTTCGTGTCCTGGAACTCGTCGACCATGACCATGCGGAAGCGGAGGCGAACCGAGTCGCGCACCGCCTCGTCGTCGCGGAGGAGATCGCGCGCCGCGAGCTGGAGATCCTCGAAGTCGACGACCGACTCGCGCCGCTTCGCGTCCGCGTACTCCGCCGCGAAGCGCTCGAGCAGCTCCTGGAGCAGATCCCGGTCGGCCGCGGCGAGCTCCTCGAGCGCCGCCCGCTCGACCGCCTTCCGCGCGTGCTCGTACGACGCCGCGCCGGATCCCCGGCACGACAGCGCGGACAGGTCCACGACCCGCTCCGGCGGGCTCGCCTCGCCGACGGCCCGCAGCGCCTCGGCGGCCGCGCGCCGCTGGTTCGCGGTTGCCGTCTCGTCTGCGGCCAACGCCGTCGCCTCCGCCCGGAGCGACGCGATCGCGCCGGCGAGCGCCGGCCGTTCTCCGAGCTCGAGCAGGAGCTCCCGCCCCGCCGAGCGCAGCGTCTCGTAGACGCCGGTAAGCATGCGCCGGAGCCCGTCCGCCCGATACGTCGCGAGCAGGCGCAGATGCTCCTCGTCTCCGCCCGCGCAAAACTCCTCGAGCGCCCGCTCGAACGCCTCCCCGCGGAGAACAGCTGCGCCCGCGTCCTCGAGCTCGCGGAAGCGCGGATCGAGGCCGACGGCGAACGGGTGCGCTTTGAGCAGCCGGTTGCAGAAGCCGTGGATGGTCGAGATCCACGCTCCGTCGAGCTCGCGCGCGAGGTCCGGGCGTGCGCGGTCGACGAGCGCCGCGCGGATCCGTGATCGGAGCTCGCCCGCGGCCTTCCGCGTGTACGTGATCACGAGAATCGAGTCGACGTCGAGGCCCCGGTCGCACACCGCACGCACGTAGCGCTCGACGAGAACGGACGTCTTGCCGGTGCCCGCTCCTGCGGACACGAAGACGGTTCCCTCGGCCTCGACGGCGGCGAGCTGCTCCTCGTTCAGCCCGGTCGGTGCCTCGACGATGGTCATGCGCGCGGCACCCGGCAGACCGGCCACAGGTCGCACCACGCCGGGCACCCGTCGCCCTTCGGATCGTGCTTCACGTCGCCGGCGCGGATCCGCTCGGCGTTCGTCGCCGCGCGCTCGCGCGCCGTCTCGACCTGCGCCCAGAACGCGTCCTCGTCGAGGTAGTCGTCCTTCATGAAGCCCGGGAGGTCCTCACGTGCGGACTCGCGCAGCATCCCGCGCGTGAGCCGCCGCCCGGCGAGCGCGCGGTAGACACCGCCGAGCGGCTCGATCCCGACGAGGTCGCGTAGGGCGAGGACGTAGAGCGGGATCTGGAGCCGCAGATCGCGGTCGATGTCGCGTGCGGAGTGCGCGCCCTTGCCCGACTTGTAGTCCTGGACGATCCCGCGGGCGCTCCACGGGTCGACGTCGATGCGGTCGATCTTCCCCGAGAGGCGGAGCCCGCCCGGGAGCTCGAGCCCGCGTTGAAGCTCCGGGGCCGCCCGCTCCGAGCCGAAGGAGACCTCGAGCCGGCGCGGGACGAAGGTCATCTCCGACGCCGCCTCGTCGCGGAGGAAGCCGGCGAGGTCGGCGATCAGGGTCTGCCGGAGCTCGGCGGCCTGGAGCGGCGTCAGGTCGAGGCGGACGCCCGATTCGAGCGCGTCGTCGAGGCAGCGGCGGACGAGCGCGAGCGCGGCGTCGAGGTTCTCCGGAGTGACGCGCTCGGCGTCGAGCTCGCGTGGAAGCGCCGCGTAGAAGCGGTTCAGGGTCGTGTGCACGACCTGACCCCGGAGCATCGCGTCGGGCTCGGCGTCGATCGTCTTCGGATCGATCACGCGCTCGACGAGCCACGCTGACGAGCAGTCCGCGAAGCGCTCGAGCTCGGTCGCCGAGAAGGTCGTCCGGCTCCCCATCGACTCGAGAACGGCCGGGCTCGAGAGCGACGTCGGCCGCTCGAACGCCGTGGTCGCCCGCTCCAACCTGCGCGACCAGCCGTTCGCGGCCGCGAGCCCGGCAGCGCCGTCCTCGTCTGCGACCGTGAGCAGCGCGACGGCGCGCAAGCGCTCACGTTCGCTCGGCGCGGCCTCGAGCGGCCACGTGAGGCTCGAGAGCGGGCGGCGGCGGGTCGCGTGGGCGACGTCCTCGGGTGAGAAGAGCGCGCGGACGTCGTCCCAGAACGGGCTCGGCTCGCGCGGGGAGCCCTCGTCGGTCGCGGCCTCGCGAACGAGCACGAGCCGCTGCGCCGCGCGCGTGCAGGCGGTGTAGAAGAGGTAGCGGTCGCGCGCGACGGCATCCGGCCGCTCGAGGCGGGCGTCGAGGTCGCGGCGCGCGTCGTCGTCGAGCAGCGGCGACGGCCGCTCTCGTCTCGGCAGGCTGCCCTCCTCGAGGCCGAGGAGGACGACGACGTCGAACGATCTCGTCCGGGCGCGCTCGTAGTCGAGCACGGCCACGCGGCCGGCTTCGCCCTGCGACACCGGCCGGACCGTCGTTCGCTCGAGCGCCGTCACGACGTCCTCGCGCGCGAGCGCGCCGCCACCGTCACGCCGCTCGAACGCCTCGAGCTCGTCGAGCGCCTGCCGGACCGCCTCGTACGCTCGCGCATCGCCGCGGGCCGCGTTCGCGACCGGCGGGGATTCGAGCCCCCAGGCGTTGCGAACGAGCAGCCGCAGGAGGGCCTGCACGGCGACAACGGGGTGCTCGTGCGCGCGGAGCTCGGCGAGCGCGGGAACGGGAGCTCCGCGGAGCTTCTCCGCTTCCTCCTCGACCCGCGCCGGGTCCACGATCGCACGCCCCCGGAGGCGGCCCTCGACGTAGTCCACCGACCGCCGCTCGAGCCCGGAGAACGGCGAGCGCAGGAACGCGAACAGCTCCGCCCGCCCGCCGCCGAGCCAGTCGAAGCGGAGGAGCGCGAGGAGCGCGCCTCCGAGCGCCGTCTCGCCGAGACGCGCGCGCTGCTCCATCGCATACGGGACGCCGAGTGGCCCGAGCACCGTCTCGAACGGCCCACGCCAGCGTTCCACCGACTCGCAGACGACGCCGATGCGCTCTGGCGGCGTCCCCGCGCGCACGAGGCCGAGAATCTCGCCGGCGATCAGCTCGACCGTGCCGCGCGCTCCCGCCCCCTCGAGGAAGTGCACGGAGCCGTCGAGCGGGATCCCGGCCGGCGGCGAGTCCCCGAAGAGCCCGCGCTCGAGGTGCCCGAGCGCGGCCGGGGTCGCACTCTCGTTGGCGGGCGGCAGCTCCACGATCGCGCCGGCGGCAAGCCCTGCGAGGTCCGCGACCGTCCGCTCGAGCGCCGCGAACGCGGGACGCCCGGGCTCGTACGGGATCGAGACGGTCACGTCGGTCCGGGCGGCGAGCGCCTCGATGAGAGCCCACTCGGCGCTCGTCAGGTCCTCGAAGCCGTACGCGAGCACGGGCTCGTCGCCCCAGGCGTCGAGGTTGCTCCGCAGCCGCTCGGCGGCCCGCCGGCGCAGCCCGTCGCGATCCCAGAGGTCGAGCCGCGCGAGCTCGTCCCGGTACGACTGCGCGAGCCGTCCGAGGTCGCCCTCGACGCGCTCGGGATCGACGAGCGCGGACTCGAGCTCGCCGAGCGCGGAGAGCAGGACGTCCGAGAATCCGGCCGAGCCGGCCGACGCCGAAAGGCCGTTGAGCTTCGCCCCCGCGATCGCACGCCTGACGACGAGCGCGCGCTGCGCGTCCGTCGCGAGCTCGAGCGTTCCGGGATCTCCGGCCGCGACGTGCGCGAAGAGGTCGTCGAACGTGCCGATGCGGCCCGCGAGCAGCGCCGGGCGCCGCAGCAGCAGGTCGCGCTCGACCCGCTCGACGTCGGCGCGGTTCGGGACGATCAGCCAGGGATCGCGCTCGAGCGCGTCGAGATACCGCTCGAGGAGCAGCGCGACTTTGCCGGCATGTGCCGGCCCCACGACGAGCGAGAGCGCCATCGGCCCATCGTAGTCCCGCCCCCCGACGCGACTTCGTACGCCGGGAGACGGCTATGTGCAAAGAGCGAAAATTCGCTAGGCGGCGGCTTTCGGCCGGCGGCCGCGACGCGCCACCGACTGTCCCGGCATTCCGCCCGCGCACCCATCACAGAGATCGGCCTGCTTGGACCCGCGTCGCGCGTCCGTGAAGTTGAGGCGCATCACGGCCCCTTTGCCCTCACCGACTTCCTTCCCACAGTTGTCGCAGACGAGCACGGTCTTTCGAGCCATGATTTCCTCCTGCTCTTTGGTTTCGAGGAGACACGTTAGCCTAGAAAAGACGGGCCCTAAAATGCAACTGCAATGAGTTCATGTATCTGGGCACGACCTGATCAGTAGGATCTCCCGCGTGCAAATCATCGTCGTTCTCGAAGGCGACCAGACGGGGCAGGAGCTGCTCGAGGAAGCTCTCCGCGTCCTCGCTCCCGACGTGCTCGGAACGGAGCTGGAATTCCCGCGGTTCGACCTCTCGCTCGAGAACCGGCGGGCGACGAAGAACGCCGTCGTGTTCGAGGCGGCAGCCGCGATCAGGGAGCACGGGTCGGGGCTCAAGGCCGCGACGATCACCCCCGAGACCGCAGGCGACGTCGGCTCGCCGAACCGGATTCTCCGCGAGGAGATCGGCGGCAAGGTCATCGTCCGGACCGGACGCCGCATTCCGGGCGTCGTCCCGCTCGGAGGCGTGCACTCCCCCATCTCGGTCGTGCGCATGGCGGTCGGCGACGCGTACGGGGCCAAGGAATGGCGCGAGGGCGAGGGCGACGACGAGGTCGCGCTCCGCACCGAGCGAATCGAGCGCCGCATCTGCCACGCGGTTGCGGAGTTCTCGTTCCGGCAGGCCGAGCGAATGGGCGCGAAGGTCTTCGGCGGACCGAAGTACACCGTGAGCCCGATCTACGAGGGGATGCTCAAGGAGGAGATGGACGAGGCTGCGGCGCGGCACCCGGACATCCCCTACGAGCCGCAGCTCATCGACGCGACCTTCGCGCTGCTGATCGCCTCGACCGGCGCGCCGCTGGTGATTCCCGCGCTCAACCGCGACGGCGACATCCTCTCCGACCTCGTGCTCCCGCTGTTCGGCTCGATCGCCGGCTCCGAGTCGCTCCTCGTCGCGTTCGGCGACGACTACGTGCCGAGCGCGCTCATGGCGGAGGCGGCGCACGGAACGGCGCCTGCGCTCGAGGGCAAGGACGTCGCGAATCCGATGGCGATGATCCTCGCCGGCGCCGCGCTGCTCTCGCACTCCGAGTTGGAGGAGATCCAGACCGCCGGAAGAGCGATCCGCGAGGCGTGTCTCGAGGCCGTCGCCGAGGGCGTCCGGACGGCGGACCTCGGGGGCCATCACTCGACGACCGCGTTCACGGACGAGGTCATCCGCCGGACGAAGACGAAGCTCGACGTCTGGGCGACGCTCTAGCTACCTGCGACGTCCACGCTGCGCCGTCCTTAGAGTCCCATCCGCATGCGAGTCGCGGTTCCGAGGGAGACGGCTCCCGGCGAGCGTCGAGTCGCGCTCGTGCCCGAGACCGTCTCCAAGCTCAGCGAGGGCGGCTTCGCGATCCGCGTCGAGCGCGGCGCGGGTGCAGCCGCAGGTTTTCCGGACGAGAGCTACGCGGAGGCGGGCGCCGAGCTCGTCGACAAGGGTGCGCTGCTCGAGGGCGCCGAGGGCGTCGTCCGCGTGGCCGCTCCCTCCCCTGACGAAGCCTCGGCCCTCGCGCCCGGGACCGTCCTCATCGGCTTTCTCAACCCGCTCGCGGACACCGAGGGAGTCGCCCGCCTCCGCGAGGGCGAGGTCGTCGCATTCGCAATGGAGTCCATCCCGCGGATCACGCGCGCGCAGCCGATGGACGCGCTCTCGTCCCAGGCGACCGTCGCCGGCTACAAGGCCGTGCTGCTCGCCGCCGATCGCGTGCCGAAGCTCTTCCCGATGCTCATGACGGCCGCGGGCACGATCGCTCCCGTCCGCGCGCTCGTGATCGGCGCCGGGGTCGCCGGGCTCCAGGCGATCGCGACCGCCCGCCGCCTCGGCGCGGTCGTGTCCGGGTTCGACGTGCGGCCCGCGGTGAAGGAGCAGGTGGAGAGCCTCGGCGCGTCGTTCCTCGAGCTCGGCGTCCGGGCCGAGGAGACCGCAGGCGGCTACGCGACCGAGCTCACGCCCGAGCAGCAGGCGCAGCAGCAGGCCGCGCTCGAGGAGCGGATTCCCGACTTCGACGTCGTGATCACGACCGCCGCGATCCCCGGCCGCCCGGCGCCGAAGCTCATCCCGGCGTCCGCCGTCGAGCGCATGCGCCCGGGCTCCGTCGTCGTCGACGTCGCCGCCGAGACCGGCGGAAACTGCGAGCTCACGCGCCCCGGCGAGGTCGTCGATCACGGCGGCGTCACGATCGACGGCACACTCAACCTCCCGTCGCTGATGGCGTTCCACGCGAGCCAGCTGTACTCGCGGAACGTCGCCGCGCTCCTCGAGCACCTCGCGCCGGCCGGGGAGCTGACGCTCGACTGGGAGGACGAGATCACCGCCGGCGCCTGCGTCACGAGGGAGAAGGCATGACCGAGCTCCCGCTCGTCATCGAGCTGACGATCCTCGTCCTCGCGGCGTTCCTGGGCTTCGAGGTCATCGCGAAGGTGCCGACGATGCTGCACACCCCGCTCATGTCGGGGGCGAACTTCATCCACGGGATCGTGATCGTGGGCGCGATCATCGTCCTCGGCGGCGCCGACGACACGTTCACCAAGGTCGTCGGGTTCACCGCGCTGGTGCTCGCGACCGCGAACGTCGTCGGCGGGTGGTTCGTCACCGACCGGATGCTCGGGATGTTCAAGCGGCGCCCCGAGCCGAAGGCCGAGAAGGAGCGGCGCGAGTGATCTCCGATCCCGACGTCCTCGGCCTCCTCTACCTCGTCACGATCGCCTGCTTCGTCATCTCGCTGAAGTTCCTCTCGTCGCCGAGGCACGCGCGGAAGGGGAACTGGGTCGGTGGCGCCGGGATGCTCGTCGCGATCGCGACCACGCTCCTGATCGACGGGCACGAGAACTGGGCGCTCATGGTCGCCGGGCTCGCGATCGGGTCGGTCGTGGGTGTGGTCGGCGCGCGCAACGTCCGCATGACCGCGATGCCGCAGATGGTCGCGATCTTCAACGGCGTCGGCGGCGGAGCGGCGGCGCTCGTCGCCCTTGCCGAGTGGCACAACGCGTTCGGCCCGGTCTGGGACGAGACGACCTCGATCGTCCTCTCCGCGCTGATCGGCTCGATCTCGTTCGCGGGGTCGGTGGTCGCGTTCGCGAAGCTCCAGGAGCTCGTGAGCGGGCGGCCGATCGTGTTCCCCGCGCAGAACGTGGTCAACATCGCCGTACTCGGAGCGGCGGGTGCGCTCGGCATCGCGGCGATCGCAGGCGTCGAGGACCAGTGGGTGCTGTGGGCGCTCGTCGCGCTCGCGCTGCTCTTCGGCGTGATGTTCGTCCTCCCGATCGGCGGCGCGGACATGCCGGTCGTCATCTCGCTGCTGAACGCGTTCACGGGGCTCGCCGCGTCCGCGACCGGGTTCGTGCTCGACTCGACCGTGCTCATCGTCTCGGGGATGCTCGTGGGCGCCGCCGGAACCCTGCTCACGCTGCTGATGGCGAAGGCGATGAACCGCTCCGTCGCGAACGTCCTCTTCGGCGCGTTCGGACAGGTGCAGACCGGAGCGGGCGCGGCTCGGGGAGACGACGGCCGCACGGTGCGCGCGACGACGCCCGAGGACGTCGCCGTCCAGCTCTCGTTCGCGCGCAAGGTCATCGTCGTCCCCGGCTACGGGATGGCCGTCGCGCAGGCACAGCACGACGTCCGGCAACTCGCGGACGTCCTCGAGGAGAACGGGGTCGAGGTCAAGTACGCGATCCACCCGGTAGCGGGCCGCATGCCGGGGCACATGAACGTGCTCCTCGCCGAGGCGAACGTCCCGTACACGCAGCTCTTCGAGATGGACGACATCAACCCGGAGTTCCCGCAGACGGACGTCGTCCTCGTCATCGGCGCGAACGATGTGACGAATCCCGCCGCGCGCAGCGACCCGGGAAGCCCGATCTACGGGATGCCGATCCTCGACGTCGACAAGGCCGCGAGCGCCGTCGTCCTCAAGCGCTCCATGAACCCGGGCTTCGCAGGGATCGACAACGAGCTCTACCTCGAGCCGAAGACGACGATGCTCTTCGGCGACGCGAAGGACTCGGTGCTGAAGCTGATCGCCGCCGTCAAGACCCTCTGACGCGCCGGCGCTACGGGCGGATCGTGATCCCCCGGCTGGCCTGCCGCGCGTTCCCGGCCTTGTCGCGCGCACGCACGGTGACGATCGCGCGGACGCGCCGGCCCTGCGCCAGGAGCCTCGCGACGCGCGCCGCAGCGGACTTCGTGAGCCGGAGGCTCAGGGCGCGCGGCGCGGTCGTCAACCGGGCGGCGTTGACCGTGCCCACGGAAATGACCGCCGACGACCCGGCGACGACGATCGCGCCTCGCCCCCTCAGCGCGCACGGCTCCCCGCACTTCGCGCGGATGACGATCTTGCCCTGCTTGACCGCGCGCTGGCTGGATACGGCGCGCACCTTGAGCGGCGGTGCCGTGACGTCCGGCGCGGCCTTGACGGTGACGACGAGCGGCGCGCTGACCTGACCCGCGGAGTCCTGCATCGTCACCGTGTGCGTCGTCTGGGCCTTGGCGGCGACGGGCGTGCCGGTCACTACTCCGGTCGCCGGATCGAGCGAGAGCCCCGCCGGAAGCGGCGAGGCGACCGAGAACGTCGCCGTTCCCGTGTGCTCGAGCTGCGTCGGCCGGTGAGGCTCGATCGCCAGGCCGGCGGTCGCGACGAGCGGTGCGTACTCGAGCCGAGCCTGGCCGGCGCCGAAGCTCGGGGCCGCGGCTGCACCCGCCACCAAGGCGGTGACGCAGGCGAACAGCGAGGCCGCGGCGATGACTTCCCTCATTCGCACGTGGTCACCGTACCCACTGCTTTCGGGGACCAATCGCGCTCTTCAGGATCTCCTTACGGGGTCTCTTCAGCTCGCGGCCCGCTAGCGGAGAACGATGATCCCGCGGGTGTTCGTCTTCCGGTTCCCGGCACGGTCGCGTGCCCGGATGCTGACGATCGCCTTCGCGTGCTTGCCCTTCGCGAGGAAGCCGGCCAGGCGTTTCCGGGCCGCCTTCGTCAGGACGAGGGCGAGCGTGCGCTGCACCGTCTTGTGCTTCGGCGCGTTGGCAGAGCGGAGCGGGATGATGGCCCTGCTCCCGCGGATCACGATCGCGCCCTGGAGCCTCAGCGCGCACGGCTCGTTGCAGCCGACGCGAAGCAGGATCCGCTTCTGCTTGAGCGCGCGCTGCTTCGCCGCAGCCCGAATCCTGAGCCGCGGCGGAATCCGGTCGGCGTCGACGGTCACGGTCAGCGTCGCGGTCGTCTGACCCACGAGGTCGTTCATCGTGACCGTGTGCGTGGTTCGCGCTGCCGCCGCCCGAGGCGTGCCGACGACCGCGCCCGCGTTGTTGATCGACAACCCCGCGGGGAGCGGCGGTGTCACCCGGAAGGCCGGAGTGCCCGTGCGCTCGAACCGCGTGGGCGCGTGGGCGACTCGCACGCCGGCGTTTGCCTGGAGGGCTGCGTACTCGAGCGCGGGCTCGCCGAAGCCGAAGACGACATATGACGAGCCGGAGCCGCTCCTGCCGTTGTTGTCGGCGCTAAAGGCCCCCGCGAGGACGTCCGGGCGCTCGTCGCCGTTGACGTCCGCGGCGCCTCTGGTGCGGCCGACGGTCAACGCGTCTCCGGCACCAGCCCCGTCGATGCGGATGCCCAGCGCGCCGAGCGCCGCGAGATCCACCTGCGTCGTCGTCGCCTTGCCGAAGACGACGTAGACGGAACCGGAGTCGGCGCGGCCGTTGTTGTCCGCGATCGCGCTCACGAGCACGTCCGCGCGCCCGTCGTCGTTGACGTCTCCCGCACCGGCCACAGCGCCGGCTCCGTCGTTCGCGGCGGCCCCGTCGATCCGGAAGCCGCCGGCGCCCAGCGTCGCCAGGTCGACAGTGGTCGTCGTCGTCTTCCCGAAAACGACGTAGGACGAGCCCGAGCCGGCGCGGCCGTTGTTGCCGGCGAAGGACGAGCCGACGAGCACGTCCGGCCGGCTGTCCCCGTTCACGTCACCGGCGCCCGAGACGTCCGAGCCTGCGAGGTCGCTCGCGGCCGCCCCGTCGATCCGGAATCCGCCTGCGCCGACTGCCGCCAGGTCGACGCTGGTCGTCGTCGTCTTCCCGAAGACGACGTACGCCGAGCCGGACGAGCTACGGCCGTTGTTGCTCGCGCCCGTTGCGCCGACGATGACGTCGGCGCGCCCGTCTCCGTTCACGTCACCCGCCCCGGAGCCCCGCCCCAGAGCGTCGGACGCGGACGCCCCGTCGATCCGGAAGCCGCCGCTGCCGAGCGCGGCCGTGTCGACCGGAGTCGTGGTGGTCTTGCCGAAGACGACGTAGGCGGAGCCCGAGAAGGAGCGCCCGTTGTTGCTCGTGAACTGCGACGCGAGGAGGACGTCCGCCCGGCCGTCGCCGTTCACGTCCCCCGCGCCGGAGACGCTTGCCCCGAGCCGCTGGTCGGTGGCCTCTCCGTCGATCCTGAACCCGCCGTTCCCGAGCGCTCCGAGGTTGACGGCGGCGGTCGAGGTCTTTCCGAAGACCACGAACGCTGAGCCCGTGCGGGAGCCGCCGTAGTTCGCGTCGGGTGCGCCGATGAGGACGTCCGCCCGCCCGTCGCCGTTCACGTCGCCCGCGCCGCCGACAGCCGGAGCCGCGCCGTCGCCTGATTGGCCGTTGATCCGAAATCCGCCGCTTCCGAGCGCGGCCAGGTCGACGTTCGACAGCGAGGCCCGTCCGAACACGACGTACGCCACGCCGGAGAGGAACCCGTTCTCCGTCGACCCGGGCGCTCCCACGACGAGGTCTCCGATCCCGTCGTCGTTGACGTCGCCGGCGTCGGCCACGATGCCCGCGCGATGGTCCACGCCCGCGCCGTCGATCCGCACGTTGGCCTGAGTCAGGAGGTCGACGGTCCCGGATTGCTGCGGGAGCACGGCCGGTGCCGCGCCGGCGCCCGGGACGAGCGCGGCGCACGCGCCGACGAGCCACATCGTGGCGACGAGCCTTCCCACCGCTGCACTTCTCCCCTGACGCATGAGCCGAAGAGGCTAGCGACGCACGACGATGCCGCGGCTGCGCGAGCGCGCGTTCCCCGCGACGTCGCGGGCGCGCACGCTGACGATCGCCTTCGCGCGCCGCCCGCTGTTGAGGTACCGGGCGAGGCGCCGCTGGGCGGCCTTCGTGAGCACGAGCGTGAGCGCGCGCTTCGACTTCGTCACTCGGTTCGAGCTCGCGGTTCGCAGGTTGATCAGCGCCGAGATCCCGCGGAACACGATGCCGCCCTCGGCCCTCAGCCGGCACGGCTCGTTGCAACTCGCGCGGACGACGATGCGCTTCTGGCGCAGCGCCCGCTGCGGCGAGGTGACGAACAGGTTGAGGCCCGGCGCCGTCCGGTCGACCGGCCGGGGCGGCGGGGGTTGAGGTGGCTGCGGAGGCTGAGGCGCAGGTGGCGTCGGCGCGGCAGCGATCGTGATTACCAGCGGGGCGATCGCCTGGCCCGCGAGGTCGGTCATCGTCACGGTGTGCGTCGTCTGCGCCTGAGCCACGGTCGGGGTGCCCGTGAGGACGCCTGTCGCTACGTCGAGAACGAGCCCGGCTGGAAGGGCCGGGGCAACTTGGAAGCTCGCGTCCCCGGTGTGCGACTGCGTCGGGGCGTGAGGTGCGATCGGCTGGCCGACGGTCCCGGACAGCGCGCTGTATGCAACCTGCGGCTGGCCGAAGCCGAAGAGGACGTATGCCGATCCCGAAGCCGCACCACTGTTGCCCGCTGACGGGGCGCCCACGAGAACGTCCGGACGCACGTCCCCGTTCACGTCCCCGGCGCCGGAGACGTAGGTAGCCGGCCAGGTCGCGCGGCAGCGGCTCCGTCGATGCGGAAGCCTCCCGTTCCGAGCGTCGCCAGGGCGACGGGCGTCGTCCGTGGTCTTCCCATAGACGACATACGCCGATCCGGAGCTGCCGCGGGCATTGTTATCCGCGCGGGGTGCTCCGACGACCACGTCTACGCGGCCGTCCCCGTTCACGTCGCCGGTGCCCGAGACGGCTTCGCCCGCCCCGTCGAGCCCGGCCGCTCCGCCGATCCGGAAGCCGCCCGTTCCGAGCGTGCCCAGAGCGACGGCTCGTGCCCGTGGCCTTCCCGAAGACGACGAACGCGGCGCCCGTCTCGCCCACGGCCCCGGGGGCACCCACGATCACCTCCGCTAGTCCGCCGTTCATGTCCCCGACACCCGCGACCGACGCACCGGTTCGGTCGCCGGCTGCGGCTCCGGTGATCTGGAAGCCCGCTCCGAGCGCTGCCAAGCTAACAGCCGTCGGGTCCACCTTCCCGAAGACGACGTACGCCGCTCCCGCGTCGCTGTTGACGCCTGGTGCGCCCACGAGTACTTCGCCGAAGTTGTCTCCGTTCATGTCTCCGACACCGGAGACTGAGAAGCCGGCCTCGTCGTCTGCGGCTGCTCCACCGATCTTGAACCCTTGCGCGCCGAGTGACGCCAATTCGACGTCGGTCGGCGAGCCTGACCCGAAGACGACATAAGCCGCGCCGGCATCGCCAGCCCCGCGCGCGCCCACGATCACGTCCGCGAACGCGTCGCCGTTCACATTGCCCGCGCCGACGGCGCCGCCGGCCAAGTCCCCGGCGGCCTCTCCGTTGATACGGATCCACTTGTTTGCGGGTGCAGCGCCGAGATCGACGTTGTCGGAATCCACCTTTCCGAAGACAACGTAGGCCGAGCCGTTGTCCCCGGCATCGGCGGCGCCGAGGATCACATCGGTCTTTCCGTCGTTGTTTACGTCCCCGGACGAGACGGCGCCACTCGCGAGGTCGTTGTCCTCGGCTCCGTCGATGCGGAAGCCTCCAGTGCCGAGCGCGCCAAGATTGACCGGCGTCGTCGAGGGCGCTCCGAAGACGACGTAGGCGGAGCCGGAGGACGTGCCGCCGTTGCTGGCCTTGGGCGCGCCGATCAGCAGGTCGGCCCGACCGTCCCCGTTCACGTCGCCTGCGGTCGAGACAGGGCCGACCTCATCTCCGGCGGCCGCGCCGTCGAACCGGATGTTCGCCTGCGTCAACAGGTCGACGACCCCAGCGGGGCACTCTGCGCTGCGCCGGCCACGAAGGCGGCGAAAACAGCGGCGAGCGACAGCGCGACGATGACCCGGGCCGGCGGCAAGCGGGCAGCCTAGCCGCCGCCGCAACTCGTTGCCTGCTCCATCGGCGCGTCCTCTTTTCCGCGCATTTGCAGGGAGATTCCACGCTCAGATGCGGCGACTCGGCGTTAGGTGCTTAATGGGAGCTTCACCGCATCCGCACGAATTACCGACAAACGGCGAGGATTGGCCGCGGTGACGCCCTCGATCCACGTCTTTCGTGCCGCCGACGTCGAGGCGGCCGTGTCGCCGCATGAGGCGTACGACGCGGTACGGGACGGGTTCGGCGCCCACGCGCGCGGCGAGTGGTCGATGCCGCCGAAGGTCTACGTCACGAACTACCCCGCGGGCGACTTCCGCGCGATGCCGGCGCTCGGCGGCGGGCATGCGCTTCTCAAGTGGGTGACCTCCTTCCCGGGGAACCCCGCCCGGGGCCTCCCGACCGTGACCGGGCTCGTCCTGCTCTCGGACGCGGAGGACGGTCGCCTGCTCGCGGTGCTCGACGCAGCCGCGGTGACCGCGCTCCGCACGGCCGCCGCCGCAGTCGTCGCCGCCGACACGCTGTGCCGGGAGGGCGCCTCCTCGTACGCCGTCGTCGGGTGCGGCGTCAACGGAGCGGAGACCGCGCGGATGCTCGTCGCGCGCGGCGCGCGTCCGCTTCTGTGGGACGTCGACCCAGCCCGCAGGAGCGCGGTGGCCGAGGAGCTCGGCGCGGACGTGGCCGCCAGCGCGGAGGAAGCGCTCGCGTGCGAGGTCGTCGTGACCGTGACTCCGGGCTCGACGGTGCTCTACGGCCCGGGATCGCTCCAACCGGGCCAGCACGTCTCGCTCATGGGCGCCGACGGGCCGGGCAAGGCCGAGGTCGCGCTCGAGGAGCTCGGCCGCGCGCACCTCTTCTGCGACGACTGGGAGCAGGCAGGGTCAAAGGGAATAGGAGAGGTCGGCCGCGCGGTGGCCGAGGGCGTCATCACGAGCGACTACGTCACCGAGCTGGGACAAGTCCTGATCGGCCAGGCCGACGGCCGCCGCAGTGCCGGCGACATCACCCTGTTCGACAGCACCGGCCTCGCGATTCAGGACCTCGCGATCGCGAAGCTCGCCTACTCGAAGCGGGAGGAGCTCGACCTGCAGATGCTCGAGCTCTGACGGGCGCCGGTCGCCAGCGCCGGCGGGTTCAAGGCGGAGCTGCCGGACGCTCTCGGAACCGATCCAGGCTTTCACCCTCGATGATGAGCGCCGTCAGTCCATCTTCTGACTTCGTCTCGTGCTCTTCACCCTGATGCCAGAAGACCGCTTCCCCGGCTTCGATTGGCACATCGACACCATCCTCCCCGCTCGCTTCTCCTGACCCCTCCAGGATGGCGAGGACTTGCGGGAAGGTCGCGGGGTGCCGACGGAGCCGGCCGCCGGGTGCGATGCGGAAGATCGCCGCCTGGATGAGCGAGCCCTCGGCGATGGACGGTGTCAGCGGCGCGACCGTCACACGATCGAGTAGGTCTCCGCGAGGCACGAACGCCACCTCGGTGGTGAAGCTGAAACGTTCCACGAGTACCTCCATGCTGCACTAACCGGAGACGCAAAGCATCTCAGGCTTCGAGCCGATCGTGTCACCTGAAGGTGTAAGCGATTAGGCCACCGCAGCGTCGCCGTCGAAGACCTGGGCCGGGGGCCAAGCGTCGCCCCCGGCCCATGGAGTGCTACGAGCTGCGCCGACTTCGCCGCCTAGCTCGAAACGCCGGCCGCGGCAGGGATCGTCGCCTTGACTGCTGTCTGGATGAGTTCGGCAACGGCCGCAGGGTTCGAGACGTAGATGGCGTGGCTGCCCTCCTGGTGAACCACTCAGTTACAGGGCTGGAACATCCGGCCGTCGCGTACGCGTTCGCAACCGGCCGCTCCTCAGGGCTGGCTCGCCGGGCCTGCTGCGTACGTCTCCGCGCTGGTCGAGAACGTCGCAGCTTCCGCTTTGGCTTTGCGCTCAGCCGCCGCTGCGTGCTTCTTCTCGAGCCGACGTTCGCGACGCTCTTTGACCAAACGCTCGCGTGCCATCTTCGCCATCGTTTGCTGCCGCTTGCTCGTCATCTGCGTCCTCTCTCAGATGTCCGCTGCCACCTGAGTGGCCAAGGTTTCAGGCGGCTCCTCGACAAACTGGCTGAACGCGCCGCCATGTTGTGTCGCGATCGCGTGGAAGCGACTCGCGTAGCGGTCGCGCTCGTCGCCTGGGAAGGGGAGTTGGCGTCTAGCGACTGTCAGCCATCCCCGGGTGTCTTGCCGTACGTCGACAACGAATCCGACCGCGCGCGCATCGCGGGCCGCTGCTCTTGCAGCGTCCATGTCTTGGAACTGCGCTTCGAACCGTCCGCACACGAGGCGAACCACGCCACTGGTACGCACCGCCGCCTGCGTGGCTTCAGTGAGCGTTTCAGTTAGAGACTGTGCCACCAGAGCTCCTCCCGATCAGGCTCAGACCTGGCGCGACTCGCGGTGAGTGCAGCAGCGGAGGAGGGAGCTATGTGTGTGAACGAGGGTATCACCGACCTGCGCTTGGGCTCACCAGGGGATGGAAATCGCACAGGTTGTAGGGTCGCTACGTCGTGGGCGAAGCGTTCTTGTGGGGCACGGTCGCGGGCGCGTCGCTCATCATCGGCGGAGTCGTCGCGATTCGCGTTTCGCTGACCCGACGCGTCGTCGGGCTGATCATGGCCTTCGGCGCCGGAGTCCTTCTCAGCGCTGTTGCCTACGAGCTCGTGCACGAGGCATTCGAGACCTCTGCCGGAGACGGGGGTGTGGCCCTCGGCCTCCTCGCCGGCTCAGTCGTCTTCTTCACTGCCGAGAACCTCATCGGCCGCTTGGCCGGTGGTGAAGGTGAGGAGAAGAAGGCGGATGGGAGCGCACGCGCAAAACAGGCCGGCCGGGCGATCGTGCTCGGGATCATCCTCGACGGTATCCCGGAGTCGCTCGTCCTGGGCCTCACGGTGCTCGAGGCCGGAACCGTGAGCGCGGCGCTGCTGGTCGCAGTGTTCCTTTCGAACCTACCCGAGGCGATCGCAGCGACAACTGCTCATCGCGTACAGGGAGAGGATGGGTTGGAGCATTGACTGGGTCTCGAGCGGCGGCAGCGACTTCAACCGCGACCTCGGCTTCCTGCACGCGGTACAGACGTCCTGGGCTACGTGTCCGAGGGGCCGGGCCTGAGCGCGTACACGCTGTCGGACGGAACCGTCTACCGAACCTACGTGACTACAGCCCGCGGCCTCGAGCCCGCGATGGCGTACTACGCTCTGCTCGACCGCACGCCAAGAGGCCGTGACGAGAGCGATACGAGGCCGCTCTGGTTGCGACGTCACGACGAGTACGAGACGAGCTAACCGCCGGAGCGCCCCGAGCTCGGCGTCGCATGGGTTGTAGCTGGCTACTGCACGTCCTAGGATCGACCGCGGTGCGCTTCGCCATCCCACTCCTCGTAGCTTTGACCGCGGTCGCGCTCGTCGCCTGCAGCGGTGGTGATGATGAGACGGCCGCACCCGTCCCGACCGCGCAGCGATTCGTCACGGCTGAGGATGCACCCGGCTCGAAGACCGATCCCGTCGAGACGCGGCAGACGACCGTGGACTTCGACGAGTTCATCGCGGCACTCAACGAGCGCGCGGTCGATCCCGACCAAGGAGAGATGACCACGGTCTTTCAGGAGGCTGGCTTCAAGGGCAGCGGTGAGGACGCACGTTTCTTCGGAGAGACGCACACGTTCACCGTGCCTCATGTCTTCAGTTCGTTCATCGAGCTCGAGTCTGAGGACGGGGCGACGAGCGCACTCGACTGGCTCGAAACGGACTCGAAGAAGCCATGCCCCATGAGCTGTGCCGTGCAGACAAGCACCTTCGACGTGGATGACATTGCGGATGCCCGCGGCGTCCATCGCATCGCAACGGCCGAGGACATCGAGAGGGTCGGGACTGAAGACCAACAGCCTTTCGAGAGCTACTGGGTGGGATTCACCGACGGTGCGATCGTTTACATCATGGAGCTGCGTGGGGCGCCGGGGTCCGTATCCGAGGAGCAGGCTTTGGAGATCGCAAGCGCCTACCACGACCGGCTTACAGGTAACTAGCGGCGCGGATTTGAACTCCCAGTCGGCGCGCCCGTGAACGGGAGACTGCCGTTGTGACGCCAGGCACCCGTCGTAGCGAACAGCCTGGGTCGGCGGCGGGTTCATGGAGCCTCACGCTCCTCACGTCATCTGAGCCAGGTCGAAGGAACCGGCGGACGATCGACGCGGTGCTCCTTGCCCTGGGAGCAGTCCTGGTTGGTCTGGGAGCCGTCATCGCCGAGTCGGCAGCCGCCGACGACGAGGATGTCGGGCAGGCGCTGGTCACGGTTCTGGGGTGGGCGCCCGCAGTCTGGCGTGCCGCCCTGGTCGGCGCGATCGTCCTCGCGCTCGCGATCGTGGGGGACGTCCTCGTTCGACGTCGCTGGGCCCTGGCTCGCGATCTCGTGATCGCGCTGCTCGTCGTCGCGGGTCTCGCGAGCGTCCTCGGACGTCTCGTCCACGGCGATTGGCTCCCGCTCGAGGTCCACGTCTTCTCGCGCTGGGGATTCCCCGAGTTGCGTCTCGCCTGCGTGGTGGCAGTCCTCGTGGTCGCCGGCCCGGAGCTCGTCCGACCCGTCCGAAAGCTCGCGACGTGGCTCGTTCCCCTGGCCACCCTCGGTACCGTCGCGATCGTCTGAGCTGGGTCGGTCAGGTTCTCGTTTCCAACGTGGGTGGGTCTTGGTCGGGCGTGGCCGGTGCGTACTGCGGGCGGCCGGTGGGCCGGTAGACCTGGATCGTTATCCCCTTCGGAGTGGACTGCGAGTCGACAAGTTCAAACGCTGCGTCCGCGCCGGTGTCGGGGAACAGCCGCGTGCCCTGGCCGATGACCACGGGATAGGTGAGCAGGGTGATCTCGTCGACGAGCTGGTTGTCGAGGAGCCAGCGGACCAGGTTGCCGCTGCCGTGCACCTGCAGCTCCCCTCCCCGCTCGGCTTTCAGCTCGCCGACGGCGGCCGCGACGTCTCCGGAAAGGACGGTCGTGTCCGCCCATTGCGGGTCGGTGAGCGTGGTCGATGCGACGTACTTCGGCCGCGTGTTCAACGCCGCTGCGATGGGGTGCTCCGAATCTGCCATTGCTCCCCAGTAGCCGGCAAAGATCTCGTAGGTCCGCCGGCCGAACAGGAAGGCGTCGGCGCGCTGGTAGACCTCGTCCGTAAACGTCGCGGCCTCGTCGTCGAAGAGCGGTATGGCCCATCCGCCGCGCTCGAATCCGCCCCTGCGGTCCTCATCCGGCCCGCCGAGTCCCTGCATCACTCCGTCGAGAGAGACGTGCGTGGTGGTCGTCAGTTTCATGGTCGCGGCTCCCTTCCGCTAGGTCCTGTCGTCGTTCGATTGGACCGAACCGCCGCACCGCTCTCATCGGTTGTGGCACCGGTAGCGCCGGCTGTACCGACTCGACGCGCTCGCCGAACTCCGAGAACCTCGAACGTCGAGGTTCGCAACTGTCGCTTGCCCGAGTGTGCGGGAATGTCCCTTGAGTCGTGGATGGTCTACGACGCGTGCACGGGATAGCGCAGATGCGTGACACCCACACCGGTGACGACTGTCGGATTCCCGAGGACGACCGGTGTGTTCGCGAGGTGGTCGAACAGCCGCACTCCTGCGCCTAGCAACACGGCAGCGAGATCGATGTGGATCTCGTCGAGCAGCCCGGCGTCCAGGCACTGCTGGATCGTTTGGGCGCCGTGCACTCCCACGGACTTCGGGTCGGCAGCCGATTTCGCTCGAGCAACGGCGCTTTCGATGCCGTCGGTGACGAACTCGACGGTCGAGCCGGGCCGTGGCCAGCCGTCGGGCACCTCATGCGTGACGACGAAGGCGGGCACATCCCACGGGTGCTGTCCGTCCCAGCCGTCGGCGCGCTCGAACGTGCGCCGACCGGTGAGCATGGCGCCGACCTCAGCCTGCAAGCCCCTCAGGTGGTCGGCGCTCGGCGCCGAGACGTGGAACGTCATGCCCGACGTCGTGCTCGCCGTGGGGACCTCGACGTCGCCCGAGAAGTACCAGTCGAAAACCTCGGCGACCCCGTCATTGGCGTCGGCGACGTACCCGTCGAGCGACATGGACATGATCGCGACCACCTTGGTCATGGTGCGGCTCCTCTCCGGGCCGCAGCGCTCACGTGGCCGCGGCGTCTGTGGCCTGTCGTTAGTGCTTCAGACGCGACTGCCGCCCGGAAGTCATCGGTGCCCAGTCACTGGCCGGTTGCGCCGAAGGCCGAGGGCGCGCCCACGTGCGCGAGTGTGCGGGAATGTCTCTTGAGCGACGTCGCGCCGGTCGACGCTGCAGCTCGAGCAACGAGGGCGCGAAACGGGAGCTCCATCTCACTCCACGGCTCTGAGAGTGTGGGAATGCCACTTGAGCAGTCGCCTCAGGGATCGGCCTTCGGACGCTCGCGGAACCGATCCACATGCTCGCCCTCGATGATGAGCGCCGTTAGCCCGGCCTCGGACTTCATCCCGTGGTCCTCACCCTCGTGCAAGAAGACCGCTTCGCCTGCGGCGATCGGCTCATCGACACCATTCGCCCCGCTCACTTCGCCTGATCCCTCGAGTACGGCGAGGATCTGCGGGGAGCCCGCGGGATGGCGCCTGAGCCGACCGCCCGGCTCGAATCGAAGGATCACCGCTTGGACGAGCGCCCCCTCGGCGGTGGACGGTGTCAGCGGAGCGAGCGACACATGATCGAGTAGATCGCTGCGCGGCACGAACGCCGCTTCCGGCGCGAAGCTGAACCGTTCCACGACGTCCTCCTTTGATCGACTAGCCGAAGGGCAAGCATCTCAGGAGCGGCCGAGCGGGGTGATGCCGGCTGGGCTGGGCCAGTGTTCGGGAATGTCTCCTGAAGAGGGTGGATGTGGCCGGAGCCGATGAGTTTTCGGTGCTCTGTCAGTCTCTACGGCGTACGGATCCGTTAGCGCAGGCTCGGGGCCGTTCTCGCCTGCAGTAATGACTCCGGGAGGCAGCATGAGGTTTCTTCTCACTTCCGCTGGCATCAAGAACACGAGCATCCACGACGCGCTGGTCGACCTACTGGGCAAACCGATTGCCGAGTCCAGCGCGCTCTGCATTCCCACCGCGGCGTACGGGCACCCCATGGCCGGTCCTGGCGCGGCATGGCGGTTCATCAGCGGACAAGAGCCCAGAACACCCATGTGCGAGTTGGGTTGGAAGTCGTTGGGAGTGCTGGAGCTCACCGCGCTGCCCAGCATCGATGAAGAGCTGTGGGTCCCCATGGTCCGGGAGACCGACGTTCTGCTGGTGAACGGGGGCGACCCCTTGTATCTGTGCTACTGGATGCGGCAGTCCGGACTGGCAGACCTCTTGCCGTCGCTGCGCGCGGTCTGGGTGGGCCTGAGCGCCGGGAGCCTGGTGATGGCCCCCAACATCGGGGAGGACTTCGTCGGCTGGAAGCCGCCCACCGGTGGCGATGAAGGGCTGGGACTGGTTGATTTCTCGATGTTTCCGCACCTGGATCACGAGGACCTGCCGAAGAACACGATGGCCGACGCAGAAAAATGGGCCGCGAGCTTGCCGGTGCCGGGGTACGCGATTGACGATGAGACCGCCATCAAAGTGACCGATGGCGCCGTCGAAGTCGTCTCCGAGGGGCACTGGAAACTGTTCACCCCCTAGGCTGCCCGAGTGTTCTGCCAGCGCGCCCGCGTGTGACCGAGCTGGTGCCTGCGCGCCGGCTGACGCCAGAAGGGAAGGCCGGATGCGACGTGCCGCGCGGTCCTAGTTCGGCTCTTCCGCGCCGAGTCGCAATACGTCGAGGAGCTCCCCAATCTCGTGATCCATCTGCGACGGATGCCGCATGCGAACGCTCCGATCAAGCTTGTAGCGGTTCCGCCGGCCCTCGCGCTCTCGCGTCACGTATCCGGCGTCGACGAGGTCCGAGACGATCCGCTGCGCAGCACGCTCCGTGATACCCACCGTCTCCGCGACGTCACGCAGCCGAACCGTGGCGTTGCGCTGAAGGCATAGGAGCACCTGAGCGTGGCTCGTGAGAAAGTGCCAGCTCTTTGATTCAGGACTTGACATACCGGAAGTTTGTTTCGTACGATTCAGTTCGTACTCGAGGTTATCTCACATGAGCAAGGGAGGAAACTTCGATGTCGACCTTCGACGTATCGCCGCTCGATGGCGGACCGGGCTTGAAGCTCACGGGCGAGCTCGATCTTGCAACCGCACCCCAACTCGATGCGGCACTTCTTCTCGAAGCGTCCGCGCCCGGTGAGCTCCGTCTCGACGTCAGCGAGCTCACGTTCGTGGACAGCTCGGGGCTGGGCACGATCCTCGCGCACGCACGCTCACGCAACGGCGCTGGGCCAGTGGTCTTGGTCGATCCGACTGCGCCTGTTCTGCGGGCGTTCGAGCTCATGTGCCTTGACCAGCATCCTGGAATCGCGGTGAGACGCAGTAGCTAGGCGTGTCCAAGAAGCGAGCGGGGCCGCCCTCGACCGGCGGCCCCATCGCTCGTCGTAAGGAGGGCTTACGACCTCGGCTCGTACTCGCCGAGCTAGTACTGCTTGTTGAGCGCCTCGCTCCGAATGCGCAGCGCGCGGAGCCAGGCAGGCTCGTCCCCGAGCCGCGCTGGGCTCGTCTTGAACTCCCAGACCCCGAGACCGTAGTGCCGGTTGAGCGCCTCGCTGCGAAGCCGCAGCGCGCGCATCCAGGACGGCTCGGAAGTCGCCACGGATCGCGCGGTGACCGGCGCATACGCGCCGAGCCCGTACTGCTCGTTGAGCGCCTCGCTGCGCGCTTCGAGCGCCTTCCTCCACTGCTCGTCGCCGCCGCCTCCGCCCACCGCCGCGCCCGAGCCGATCAGGGCGACGATCGCAGAAGCTACGAGGATCGAGCCTTTCGTGCGAGCCTTCATCGTGGACTCCTTCTGCCGGTGAGCCGCTACGTGCGGCTCGTTGCGTGCAGAGTCCTATGGGCCTCTCACGGGGCGCCCATTTCCGGTAACGCGACGGTAATGGAGAATGCTTCGGCTCTTTGGCAACCGATCGGAGGCGCATGCAGGTTCGGATTCTCGGCCCGCTCGAGGTGTCGGGCGACGGTCGCGTCGTCGAGCTCGGCGCCGGGCGTCAGCGCGCGTTGCTCGCGCTTCTCGCATTGCACGCGCACGAGATCGTCGCCACGGATCATCTGATCGAGGAGCTCTGGGGCGGCTCGCCCCCGCCGACCGCTGCGAAGGCGCTCCAGAACCTCGTCTCGCAGCTTCGACGCTCACTCGGCGCGGATTCGATCGCAACGAGACCTCCCGGCTACAGCCTTCGGCTCGACGCCGACGACCTCGACGCGAGGCGGTTCGAGCGTCTCGCGGCAGAAGGCCATCGGCTGCTCGAGGAGGATCCAGGCCGAGCCGGGCAGACGCTCCGAGAGGCGCTCGGATTGTGGCGAGGACGCGCGCTCGCCGACTTTGCCTACGAGGACTTCGCACAGAGCGAGATCACGCGACTCGACGAGCTCCGGCTCGGAGCGATCGAGGATCGGATGGACGCGGACCTGGCAATGGGTCGAGCGACGGAGCTCGTTCCCGAGCTCGAGCCGCTCGTCTCGGCTCATCCGCTGCGCGAGCGGCTGCGAGGCCAGCTCATGCTTGCGCTGTACCGGAGCGGCCGCCAGGCAGACGCTCTCGAGGCCTACCGCTCGGGCCGGCGGTTGCTGGATCAGGAGCTCGGGCTCAAGCCGAACGATGAGCTCCAACGTCTCGAGAGAGCCATCCTCAACCACGATCCTTCGCTCGAGTCGCCAGCAATGGCCGGGGTCAGACGACCCTCTGTCGCACAGCGTCGCCGAGCGTCGTCACGTAGTGAGGCGCAGGTTCCTCCCGACTCGGTCGCTGTGATCGACCCGCAGCGCTCCCGCGTCGTGGGCCACGTGCTGGTGGGCCGAAGGCCCGTCGCCATTGCGATCGGGCACGGCTCTGTCTGGGTCGCCAACGCAGACGATGGAACGGTCTCTCGCATCGATGCGGCTCGCCGCGAAGTCATCAGGACGATCGGAATCGGAGCACCGGCGATTGACATCGCCGTCGCCACCGATGCGGTCTGGGTGGCCAACGGGAGCGACGGCACAGTCTCGCGCATCGATCCCAGCGCCGACGCCGTCGTCGAGACGATCGACCTGAGAGGCTCGAGCGAACTCGTTTGGAACCCGACCTACGCGGTCGACGCCGATGACGATTCCGTCTGGATCGCCGCGGGTCCTCACCATGTGCTCCGGATCGACCCGACGACGAACGAGCCCTCCGCGATCATCGACGTCGAGCATGTGCCGGTAAGCCTGGCACTCGGCGAGGAGACACTCTGGGTGGTGACGACCGCCGAACGGGCTCTGCGCATCGAGCCGCACACGAACACAGCCACGGCCGAGGTGCCCATCGAGTACCCCGTCGCGTTGACGGCCGGGAAGCAGGCTGTCTGGGTCTCTGACACGCGAGGCCAGGTCTGGCGCATCAACCCGGACACGGGAACAGTGACTCAGACGACGCCGGTCGACGGAGGGCTCATCGGCCTGTGCGCGACTGATGGAGCGGTGTTCGCAGCCAACAACGCCGACGGCACTGTCGTCCAGATCGATCCGCAGGACGGTCGAGTGGTAGGCGTCATTCCAGTTGGCCACGCGCCGACCGACGTGGCCTCCGGGACGGGACGGTCTGGGTTTCGATACAGAGCGAGAGCGCTATGTGAACGAGCTCGCGATCGGGATCCTCCCGGCCACGATCTGGGCCCTGACGTCCTCGATCTCGCCTATGAACGAACGCGGCACGGCCGTGCTGATCGTGCCGAGGCCGACACCGCGGTTCCCGAGGGAGAAGCGGGACGTGCGACCGGTCTCGAGCGTTCCGCGCACGAGCTCCGCGATCGTGTCGAACACCGCTACGTCCAGCCTCATCACCGCGCTCGTCAGTACGTGACTGCCGAGGTGCGATTGGTCGACATCGACTCCGATCCCCCAGACTCCACGCTCCCGTGCCGCCTCCAGCGCCCCGAGGCCGCAAGCGCTGGCGACCTGGAAGACGACTCGCGATCCCTTCGCGATCTGGCTCAGGGCGACCGACCTGCCTTTCACCGGGTCCCAGAAGTCGTCGGTATAGCTGTTCAACGTCGTGACGCGAGGATTGGCTCCCCTCGCGCCTGCCTGGTAGCCGGCAATCCACCGCTCCACCCCCGGGATCCGCTGGCCGCCGACCGAGCTGACCACCTCCTCCCCGGGAGAGAGCGTCAGCACGAGCGCAGCCAGGTGGCCGGCCAGATACGCGGCTTGCTCCGCCCTGAACTCGAGGCCCACGACATTCGTCGGGCGATGCGCCAGATCGTCGTGGGCGACGTCGATGATCGCGAACCTCGTTTCGGGAAACCCGGTGGCGACTCTGTCGATCGCGGCGCCGGCAAAGAAGAAAAATCCGATGACGAGGTCGTACTTCTGTCGCGCGAGAAGTGAGAGGCTCGGGACGTAGCCTTCCTTCGGGGCCGGTGTCAGCACTCGCCCTCTGATCCCCAACTCTCGGACGGCCCGCTCGAGCCCGAGGTAGGCCCCGTGGTTATACGGGTGGTCGATGCCTGTGGGCTCGACGACGAGTCCGACTCTGAGCTGCCTTTCGCTCACCAAACCATTCTCGCGCGAGGCGTCACCTGAATGGGCCAGTGTCCGGGAATGTCGCTAGAGCGGAAAGAAGCCCCGCGCGATCTCACGAGTGATGTGCTCCGCACTCGCACGTTGGTGCACGACGCCCACGGACATGCCCGCGTATAAGGCCATCAGATGTCTCCGACGCAGAAGTGCGACTCGGCAGATGCGCGGAGCTCCTGCAGCTGCGCGCGGAGCAGAGCCGGCTCGGTCCACGACGCCGCGAGCGTCCCGAGAGCGCCAACGCCGGACACCGCTTTCACGAGTTCCGCCGTCGTCGCCGGCCCGATCGGCGCCTGCATCACCGGGAGCTCCCAGGGTAGAGTCACCAGGGCAGGGTAGTGCCGCTCAGCTGTGCGAGCGTGCTCTCGCTCGAGGTAGGCGGGTCGACCGACCTCTGAGCAGGCGAGCCACGCAGATCGCAGGCAAGTCAGCCCGCGACGCTCACGCGACGAGCAGGCGCGACGGCTCGAAGAGCTCGAGCAGCTCGTCGCGGTCGCCGAGGAGCGCGCGCGCGACGAGCCTCCCGCACGCGAAGCCGAGTAGGTTTCCGTGACCCGAGTAGCCACCGGCGACCCACACGCCGTCCTCGCCCGGCACGGTGCCGACGACCGGGACGAAGTCGAAGACCATCCCGAAGATGCCCGCCCAGCGGTGCTCGACGCCCACACGCCGCCCGAGGAGCGACTCGACGAACGCCTCGAGCGCCTCCTGTACGACCGGCGTCGTCACCTCGTCGGCGGTGAACTCGTCCTGGAGCGAGACGTCGCGGAAGCCGCCCGCGACGACACGCCCGTCGGCCGTCTGGTGCCAGTAGTCGAACCCGTGGCGCCCGTAGTGCGGGATCTCGAAGAAGCGCTCGGGGACCGGCTCGGTGGCGATGACCTGCCCGCGCGTGGGGACGATGAGCCCTTCGAGCTCGCCGAGGAGCCCGCTCGGGTAGCCGTCGGTCGCGACGACGACCGTCTCGGCGTCGACCTCGTCCGCAGAGCCGACGCGCGTGCGCTCAAGGATCTCGACCCCGGCGGCGGCCGCCCGCTCGGCCAGCCTCCGCACGAGCCGGGCCGGCTGGAGGACGCCGTCCCGTGGGTGGAAGATCGCGCCCGGGTAGCGGTTTCGAAGCGGCGGCGCGAGCGCGCCCGGCTCCCGCCACTCGATCGCGAAGCCATCGGCCGCAAGCGCGTCGTGCTCCTCGACGAGCTCGACCCGCTCCTGCTCGTCCGCCGCCAGTCGGAGGCTCCCCGTTCGCCGGAACGCATCGCCCGCGAGGGAGGCGAGCACGTCGAGCTCGGTCTCCGTCCAGCGCCAGAGCGCCGCCGCGCGCTCGCGGCCGAGCGACTCGACGAGCACCGGGTACGGCGCGGCGCCACCCCGGAGCGCGAAGCCGCCGTTCCGGCCGCTCGCGCCGCCTGCGATCTCGCGACCGTCGAAGAGCCGAACGCGCACACCGGCCTCGGCGAGGGCCAACGCGCATGAACAGCCGGTGATCCCTCCGCCGACGATCGCGACATCCGCGCGCCCGTCGAGTGGTCTTCGCGAGATCCCTTCGTACCTCTCGGCGAGCCAGTACGATGTCGTGCCCATCGAGGGGCGATCCTAGGAGAAGCGGGGCGCCCGGACACTCTTGAGCATTCCTTGAGGTCGGGAGGGCAAGTTCGCACGATGAGCACGCGGGTGGCGAAGACGACGCTGGTGCTGGCCGCGCTCGGCGCCGCTTGCAGCCTGCTCTTCGCGAGCTCGGCATCGGCGAGCCCGGCCGGCGGGTCGCGGGAGCTGATCAAGCCGCCCGCAGGCATCCCGGATCTCTCGAGCATGGCGCTCAAGACCAGCGACCTGTCCCCTGGTGCGAGAGTCCTGCGCCAGGGCTACGTCCGGCCCGGGAGCGGTTTCGTCGCCTCGTACACGCGCGAGTTCAGGACCGGTACCGCTCGGCTCCGCGGCAAGCGCTTCCTGTACCTCGAGAACAGCATCGAGCTGCTGCAGAACGTCGCCGATGCGCAGCTCTTCTACAACCTCGTCAGGCTTTTCTCGACCCGCATCGACCCGGACGAGCTGGCCGCCGACTTCGCAAACGAGAGCGGCATCAAGGTGCGGTACGTCCGCATCGGCAGGCCCGTCCCGCTGCGTGTGGGCAACCAGTCCTTTGCCTTCAGGGTACGCATCGGTACGCGATTGGGAGAGTTCCACGTCGTGACCGCGGTCGTACGGGTCGATCGGATCGTCGCGTACGTCGGCATCGGTGGCCTGCCGAAGACGAAGGTCGGAACGCCCGAGGCGAAAGCCCTCGTGCGCCCCGTGGGCCGCCGTATGGCGGACGGCCTGCGCCCGGTGAACAGAGTGCTTCCTTCGATCACCGGCACGGCTGCCGTCGGTCAGACGCTCACCGCGAGCACGGGCAGCTGGATCAACCAGCCGACCGGCTACACGTACACGTGGCGCCGCTGCGACGCGGCAGCCGCGATCTGCACGAGCATTTCCGGCGCCACGTCCAGCACGTACGTCCTCACTGCGGCCGACGGCGGGTTCACCATCCGCGTCGTCGTGACCGCGAGAAATGCCCGCGGGTCTCGTCCGGCGACCTCCTTCGCCACCCAGATCGTCGCCGGGCCGCCCGTCAACACGATGCTGCCGACGATCAGCGGTGGCGCGTCGGTCGGGCTGACGCTGATGGTGAGCCCCGGCTCGTGGTCCGCGGGAGTAACCGGCTACACGTACGCCTGGCGGCGCTGCGACATTGCCGGCGCCAACTGCGTGGACATCGTCGGCGAGACGGGCCAGAGCTACGTCGTCACCGCGACGGATTCGGGGCACACGATCCGCGCCGCCGTGACGGCGTCGAGCGCGCACGGACCGACGACCGCGGTCTCCGCGCAGACCAATCTCGTCCCCTAGCTGATCTACGCGCTGACGCGGTAGACGCCGTCCTCGAGGGCGACCAGGCGGGCGAGCTCCAGCTCGAGCAGCGCGGCCGAGGCTTCCGCTGCGTCGACGCCCGCTGCACGAGCGAGCTCGTCGGCCGACAAGGCGCCGTCGCGCAGGCGTTCGAGCAGGGACTCGGCGGCGGCGCCGAGATCGGTGGCTTCGGGCTCGGCGGGCTCGAGGCCGAAGCTCTCGAGCACATCGGCGGCGCACGTCGCCGGGGTCGCTCCGAGACGGAGAAGTGCGTTCGTCCCTGCCGAAAGCGCGCTCGTGATCTCGCCCGGGACGGCGAGCACCTCCCTGCCCTCCTCGAGCGCGAAGTCAGCGGTGATCAGCGCGCCGCTCCGCTCGCGCGCCTCGACGACGACGGTCGCGTGGCAGAGTCCGGCGATGATCCGGTTGCGTGCGGGGAAGCGCCACGGGGCGGGCTCCACACCGGGCTCGTACTCCGACACGACGAGACCGCGCTCGCAGATCCTCCGGGCGAGCTCCGCGTGCGCGGCCGGATAGTCACGGTCGATGCCGCAGCCGAGGACTGCGACCGTCTCGCCTCCCTCGAGCGCGCCGCGGTGCACCTCGCCGTCGATCCCGCGCGCCATCCCGCTGACGACCACGAGGCCCGCGGCCGCGAGCTCCCGGCCGAGCGACCGCGCAACCGCGCGTCCATAGGCCGAGCACGAGCGCGCACCGACGACCGCCACCGCCGGGCGCTCGAGCAGCTCCTCGGGAGCAGCCCCACGCAGGAAGATCGCCGGCGGCGGGTCGTGGATCGCCGCGAGCAGGGGCGGGAACGCAGCGTCGCGCCGCCGCAACCGCCGGATCTCGCTCACGCCGCCGGCATCCGGTACGAGAGCGCCTCCGCGACGTGCGGAGGCTCGACCTCGGCAGCTCCGGCGAGCGCGGCGATCGTGCGCGCGACCCGTGCAACTCGGACGCGACCACGACCCGAGAGCGGCAGCCGCTCCACCGCGTTCGAGAGAAGCTCGGACGCCGCCTCGGTCCGGCGCGGGACGGCCGACGCCAGCCGGGCACGAGCCGCCTCGACGCGCTCGCGAACCGGCGCCGAGGCCTCGCCGGGCGGCGCCGCAAGCTCGGCCGCACGCGGGCGCGGCATCGAGACCGCGAGGTCGAAGCGGTCGAGGAGCGCGCGCGAGAGCTTCTCGCGGTAGGCGGCCAGGCGCTGCGGGCTGCATGCGCACTCGACCGCCGGGTCGCCACGCGCGCCACAGGGGCACATGTTCATCGTCCCCACGAGCTGGAACCGCGCCGGGAAGAGCGCGTGCCCGCCGACGCGCGCCACCGCGACGATCCCGTCCTCGAGTGGCTGGCGCAACGCCTCGAGCACCGATCGCGGGAACTCCGGCAGCTCGTCGAGCAAGAGCACGCCGAAGTGCGCGAGCGACACCTCGCCCGGCCGCGGCCCGGGGCCACCGCCCACGACCGCCGGAGCCGACGCGCCGTGATGGGGCGCGCGAAACGGCGGCACGACGATGAGCGGCCGCTCGGGCGGGAGCAGCCCGCACACCGAGTGGATGCGCGTCACCTCCAGCGACTTCTGCCGGTCGAGCGGCGGCAGGATCCCGGGCAGCCGCCGCGCGAGCATCGTCTTCCCCGTGCCCGGCGGCCCCTGGAGCAGGAGGTTGTGCGAGCCCGCGGCCGCGATTTCGAGCGCCCGCCGCGCCCGCTCCTGCCCGCGCACGTCCGCGAGATCGGGAACCGCGGGCGACTCCAGCTCGTCGGGGCGGAGCGGGTCGAACGGCGGCGCCTCGATCTCGCCGCGGAGGTACGCGACCGCCTCGACGAGGTGCTGAACTGGGATCGGTTCGATGCCGGCGAGCGCAGCCTCCGGCGCCGACTCCGCGGCGCAGACCACCCGCTCGAGCCCGGCCCGCCTTGCCCCCTCCGCGACTGCCAGCGTCCCCGCCACCGGCCGGATGCGTCCGTCGAGTGCGAGCTCGCCGACCGCGGCATGCTGGGCGAGTCGCTCGGGCGGCAGCTGCCTCGTCGCGGCGAGCACCGCCAGCGAGATGGGCAGATCGAAGCCGGAGCCCTCCTTGCGGAGCGCCGCCGGGGCGAGGTTCACGGTGATCCGCCGGTTCAGCGGCCAGTCGAGCTCCGCGGAGACGACGCCGCTCCGAACCCGGTGCTTCGCCTCCTGGCACGCGCGGTCGGCGAGGCCGACGATCGCGAAGCCGGGGACGCCCAGCTGTAAGTGCGCTTCGACCTCGACCTTGCGGGGCTCGAGGCCCACGAGCGCATGGGTGACCGCGCGAGCGAGCACCCTCCGGAGACTAGGCACGAGGGCGTCAGCAGAAGCAACGGCCCCGTGCCGAATGGGTCACACTTCGGTCACGTTGATCCGACCTCTGGGAGTAGCGACCGTGCTGGTCGCGCTCGGGATGAGCGCGACGAGCGCCGCGAGCACCGTATCCCGTTCCGAGGTGTTGATGCGTATCCGGGCCGAGTTCAGGCGGCCGACGACGTTCACCCGCGATCGCGAAACCCCCTGGCTCCGCCGCGCGCGAGGTCGGATAGCGACCGCGCAACTCGCGATCACCACGCTTCGCGGCCGGAAGCCGATCGCCTTCGCCTCGGTCGACGGCGCCACGGGCAAGGCACGGATCTTCGTCGCGCCTGCTCGCTGCACTTCCAGCTAGCTAGTAGACGTTCACGACGCGAGCGACTGGCAGAGTGCAGCCGCGTGCTTCGGTTCCTGGCGATCTGGATCGTGCTCTCCGCGGTCGTGGTGCTGCTCGTGTCGTTCCTCGGCCACGTGAGCCGCCTGGAGTTCGTGGCGATGGTGCTCGCGAGCCTCGTGGCGACCGTCCTCCTCGTCCGACGCTGGCCGCCGGCGGCCAGCCGTAGTACCGAGCGCTAGCGGCTCGCGACCAGGATCGACTCGAAATACTCGCCTGCGCGGCGGCCTGTGCGGCGGTTGACGTGGCGCTCGAGGCGGTCGACGAGCTGGAGGCCGCTGCGCTCCAGGATCTCCGGATAGAGACCGCGACGGTCGTTCACGACCACGATGACCGGCGCGTCCGGTCGTAGCGACTCGGCGCACCGGCTCAGGACGGCCGAGATCCCCGCGACGTAGTCCTCGACCGCGCCCTTGCTCGTTCCGCGCGCCGCGGCACCGAGCTCGCGCTCTCGCCGGTCGTCCAGGCCGAGGAGCTCGTATGCGTACCGGTGCTGCTCGTGGTAGTCGATGAGGCCTGGGTACGGCGGCGAGGTGAGGACGGCGTCGAACGGGCCTCCGAGCTCGACCTCGCGCGCGTCGCCGTGGACGACGTCGGCCGCGCGCGCGCGGTGACGCACGCGCTGAAAGGTCTTGATGCGGTCGAGCGTGTCGAACAGATAGCGGCCGAGGAACTTGTCGGCCTCCTCCACCGGGCGGCACGTCCTCCGGTGCTTGTGGCACCAGTAGGGCCCGTGCTGCGGCGTTTGCGGGAACTCGAGGTCGAAGTGGGTCGTCTGCCGAGCGGAGCGCGCTGCGCGCGCGAGTACCACGCGGAGGACGTCCGCGTGCTCGTACTCCGCGAGCAGCGAACGGAAGTGCAGAAGCTCGGCGACGGCGCGCGGCGCGTACCACCGCGCGAGGTAGCCCTTCGCCGGCTCGGCCGAGCGCCCGCGGCGCGAGACGCGAATCGCGAAGCTCCTTCTCTAGCGCGAACGCGTCGTAGCGCGCGGTCTTCACGCGCATGAGCAGGCAGTTGAACGCGGCGACGTCGACGCCGGCTGCGTCGTAGCCGGACTCCAGGCACTGGACGAGAGTCGTGCCCGAGCCCGCGAACGGATCGAGCACGCGGCCTCCGGGCCGGACGTAGCGCCCGAGCAGCGCCTCGACGAGCTGCGGGATGAACTTGCCGAGGTACGGGTGGAGCCGGTGGACGTGCTTCGTCCGCTCCCGCTCCGGCAGCTCTTGCTCCGACCAGGAGAGCTGGAGATCGCCGACCGAGAAGCTCGTCGTAGAGGGCAGCCTGCGTCGGAGCCACGACCGCTCCTTCGACGGGCGGCGGCAGGGTCCTACGTCAGCGGCACCCGCTCGACCCGCCGGCCCTGCACCGCGACAGCCTCGAGCGTCACCTCGAGCCCCGAGACCTCCGGATGCGCCGCGAGCCACGCGCTCGCGCCGGCGCTCACGCGCCGCACCTTCTCCGGGTCGATCATCTCCAGCGGGTGACCGAACGCGGGACCGCCCTTCTCCTTCACCTCCGCGACCACGAGCCGGCGGCCGCGCCGGAGCACGAGGTCGAGCTCGTAGCGTCCGACGCGCGCGTTCGCGTCGAGCAGGCGGTAGCCGCGGAGCCGGTAGTGAAGGAGAGCCCGCCGCTCCCCGCGATTCACGCTGCCTCGACGCCAGTCTCGTAACAGCGGGCGTCGAACGAGCGGCGGTGGAGGTCGGAGGGGCCGAAGACGCGGACCGCCTCCGAGTGCGCCGGCGTGATGTAGCCGACGTGCGACATGAACCCGTACCGCGGGAACACCGCGTCGAGCCGCCGCATCACGCGGTCCCGCAGCACCTTCGCGACGATGGACGCGGCCGCGATCGCCGCGCTCCGGGTGTCGCCGTCGACGAGCGCCCGGTGCGGCGGGGCCGCCGGCCCGAGCCGGAATCCGTCGACGAGACACGCCTCGGCCGGGGGGTGGAGGTCGGCGAGCACCGCACGCAGGCCGGCGAGGTTCGAGCGGTGCAGTCCCGCGCGGTCGATCTGGGTCGACGAGACCACGCGCACGCTGATCCGCGACGCGCACCCCACGACCGCCTCGAACAGCGCCTCGCGCTCCTCCCGCGGAACCTGCTTCGAGTCGTTGAGTGCGGCGAGCGGGCGGACGCAGTGCCCGCGCAGGTGCTCGTAGTCGAGGAGCACGCCGGCGACCACGAGCGGTCCCGCGAGCGAGCCGCGCCCCGCCTCGTCGGCCCCCGCGACGAAGCGGACGCCCAGGCGCCGATCGTGTGCGAGAAGCCGCTGGCCGGAGGAACGAGCCACCGGCCGAGGATAGTGGCTAGCTCTGTCGGAGCTCGCGGACGCGCGCCTTCTTCCCCACTCTCGAGCGCAAGTAGTAGAGCTTGGCGCGCCGGACGTCGCCGATCGCGGCCACCTCGAGCTTGTCGATCTTGGGAGAGTGGAGCGGGAACGTGCGCTCGACGCCGACGCCGAAGGACTGCTTGCGCACGGTGAAGGTCTCGCGGAAGCCGGCTCCCTGGCGCTTGATGACGATCCCCTCGAACACCTGGATGCGCTGGCGGGTGCCCTCGATCACCTTGAAGTGCACGCGCACGGTGTCACCCGCCTTGAATTGCGGCAGGTCCGTGCGCAGATTGCGCTGCTCGAGGCTCTCGATCGTGGCGTTCATGAGGAGGAGCGGCCGGGGCCGACCGGAGATCCTAGCGAAACCGCCCGCACTCTAGAACAGCGAGATGCGGTTCGGGGGCCAGTAGGTCGCGAAGACCTTCCCGATGAGGTTGTCCGCGGGCACCGCACCCCAGACGCGCGAGTCGCACGACTGCGAGCGGTTGTCGCCCATCACGAAGTAATGGTCCGGGGGAACCCGGAACTGCTCCGCAGGCCCGATGTCCCGGCGATCCTGCTCGATGTACGGCTCGTCGAGCGGCTGGCCGTTGATGTAGACGAAGGCCGCGCCCTTCCGCAGCCGGATCTGCACCCTCTCGCCCGGAAGGCCGATGATGCGTTTCACGAACGTCCCTCCTGCCCCGCACTTGGCCCGCGCCTGCGGCGGCGTCTCGAACACGACGACGTCCCCGCGCGCTGGGTCGCGGAAGCGGTAGATGAAGCGGTTCGCGAGGACGCGGTCGGAGAAGCGCGACTCGCAGCCCGCCGCCGGACGCGCGCAGTGCAGCGTCGACTCCATCGAGGACGAGGGAATTCGGTACGGGTTGATGACCCAGGCCTTGATCGCGAGAACGATCGCGATCGCGCCGACGATGGTGACGACCCAGTCGACGATGATGCGGAGCCGCCGCGGGAGGCGGCCGGTGACACGGTCGAGCGGGTGGTGGAACTCGTGCTTCTCCTCCTGGATCGGCCACGAGAAGGGAGGCGCGGGCGGCGGCACGGGCCGCGGCAGCTCCTCGTGGAGCCCGGCGACAGGCCAGGAGAACGGCGGCGCGGGCGGCGCGCCACCGTCCTGATCGGGCGGCGTCTGCCTCTCGTCCAGCTCTGTCACGTGACGCTCCGGACCCGCTCGCGCCGCCAGTCCTCGATCCGCGCGTGATCTCCCGAGAGGAGCACGTCGGGCACACGCCAGCCCTGGAACTCCGCGGGACGCGTGTAGTGCGGGTACTCGAGACCGCCGTCGAGCGCCTGAGAGAAGCTCTCGACCTCGGCAGACTCTTCCGCGAGCGCGCCCGGCAGTCTTCTTACGACAGCGTCCACAACGGCAAGGGCTGGGATCTCGCCCCCGGACAGGACATAGGGGCCGATCGAGATCGTGTCGGAGCAGAGGTGGTCGAGGATTCGCTGGTCGAAGCCCTCGAACCGGGCGGAGAGCAGCGTCAGCGCCGGCTCCATCGCGAGCTCCTCGACGAGGTACTGGTCGAGCTGGCGCCCGGCGGGCGTGAGGGCGACGACCCGATGGTCGGGAACGCCTCCGTAGACCTCCTCGAATGCGGCCGCGACGACGTCCACGCGGAGCACCATCCCGGGGCCGCCTCCGTACGGGTTGTCGTCGACCTGGCCCGCGGAGAGCGGCGTTGTATCGCGGTAGTTGAAGACGCGCAGGTCGAGCTCCGTTCCGAGCACGGCAGCAACTGGACGGCGCTGCCCGAGCCACGCGAAGGCCTCCGGAATCAGCGTGAAGACGTCGAGGCGCACAGCAGATCGAGGTTACCGGTCACCCAGGAAACCGGGTGCGATCACGATGCGGCGGGCTGCAAGGTCGACGTCACGGACACAGTCCTCGACGAGCGGCAGCAGGATGCCCGTGTCGAGCTCCAGAACATCGTTGGCGACACCGGGCAAGACGTCGCTGACGACGCCGAGGCTCGCTCCTCCCTCTTCGACCGCGTCCAGGCCGATGAGGTCGGAGACGTAGTACGAGTCCGCCTCGGGAGGCGGGAGCTCGGCCCGCGAGACGCAGAGCTCGACGCCGCGCTCGACCGGGCGGTCGAGCTTGATCGCGGGCCGGCCGCGCCCGACGCGGCGTGAGAGCACGACCGTCGCCGGCTCGCCGCCGACGAGAAGGGTCGCGCCGACCGCGAAGCGGGCCGCATCCTCGCTCGCGTGCTCGACGACGAATGCGCCGTCCAGGCCATGGGGTCGGCCGACACGTCCGACGACGACGAGGTCGTGCCCGTGCTCAGCCGGCAATCTCGAGGAGGTAGCGCTCTTCGGCGCGGGCGCCCGCGGCGCGCACGATGCTCCTGAGCGCGCGGGCCATGCGGCCCTGGCGCCCGATCACCTTCCCGACGTCGCCCTCGGCGACGAAGAGGTGGAACACGATCGCGTCCTCCCGCTCCTCGGTCTCGACGCGGACGGCGTCCGGCTCGTCGACGAGCCGGCGCACGACCCACTCGAGGAGCTCAGCCACCCGCGCTGATTCCGGCGGCCTTCATGAGCCGCGAGACCGGCGCGCTCGGCTGGGCGCCCTTCGCGATCCAGTCCTTGACCTTGGCCTCGTCGAGCTCGATCGTCGACGGGTCGGTCTGCGGGTTGTAGCGCCCGATGATCTCGATGAAGCGGCCGTCGCGGGGCGAGCGCGAGTCGGCCACGACGACGCGGTAGATCGGGTTCTTCTTCGACCCGATGCGCGTCAACCTGATTCGTACAGCCATCTCTCTCCTTGCAGCGACTCGGTAGTGGACGCCGCATTGTACGTACGCGAACCGTCCGGTTCCCCGCAACTTCGAGCGCCGGCGCGCGTCACAGGCGGTGTGAGCGCGAGCCCTCGGCAAGGCTTCTCTGCTGTCTGACTCGCACTGGCGAGACGGGACGAGTTTCAAGGGCGGGGTGATCGCCGCTCTCATCGCGGTCGCGAGCGTGCTGGCGATAGCCGGGCTCTACTGGTGGAGCCCGTGGGTGGAGCCGACGGAGGTCGAGTGGCTCGCCACGTACGAGTCGTGGACCGAAGGGATCGAGGCTTCGCTCGCCGGCGGCTTCGAGATGCCGCGAGCGGACTGCGAGTCGACGTACGACGACGAGGTCGGGAGTCCGCCGAAGTCGCGCCTCGAGCCGGTCGCGGCTGCGGCGCGTGGCAGCTGCGCGACGCTCTCTCCCGACGGCTGGCGGAGCGCCCAGGCGGACGTCGTGCGCGCGCTCATGGGCGCGCACGGCGAGCTGCTGCCGCCGCGGCAGCGGCAGGAGTTCGCCGAGATCGCACGCTCGAGCGTCGGCGTGGAGCCGAAGGTGTACTGCTGGCAGCCGGAGGCATGGGTGCCGTTCGTCGAGCAGTACGCGATCCTGCGGGGCGACGAGAAGATCCGGCTGAAAGCGATCGGCGACAACGCGAGGAACCGCATCGACCTCGACCCCGGCGTCTGCGTTGCGCTCGGCAACTACCTCGAACGAAAGCGCCCGTCGGCTCTGAGCTACGAGAACTTCGAGCTCGCGGAGGCCCTCATCGCCCTGACCCACGAGGCCGAGCACCTGAAGACGCCGTCCGCGTCCGAGACGGAGGTCGAGTGCTACGCCGTCCAGCACGTGCGCCCGCTCGTCCGCGCAGCCGGCTGGGGCCCCGCGTTCGCGAGGGAGATCGCACTGCTCGGCTGGGAGGTCGGATACACGCAGCTGCCGCCGCGCTACCGCATGCCCGCGTGCCGCGACGGCGGCGAGCTCGACCGCAACCCTGACTCGACCGCCTGGCCTTGACGTGGGGGAACCCATGGTTCCCCCACGGGCCCCCTCCTTCTGCCTCGTGGTACCGAGCAACGCCGCGTAACGCCTCCCGGCCGGCGAAGCCGGCCTCCGGCTCGAACGTTGCTCAGGTCCCGGTGGAGGTACGGCGGCCTAGCGCCTACCGGGCGGCGGCGGCATCCCCGGGAGGGCGGGCATCTTGCCTTTGCCCATCTGCTTCATCATCTTCGCCATCTGCTTGCGGGCGGCCATGAGCTTGTTCACCTCGTCGATCGAGGTGCCGCTGCCGGCGGCGATCCGGCGCCTGCGGCCCGGGTTGATGACGTGCGGAAGCGCACGCTCGTGCGGCGTCATCGAGAGCACGATCGCCTCGACCCGCGCCAGCTGCTTCTCGTCCACGTCGACGCCCTGGAGCTGCTTGCCGAGGCCCGGGACGAGCTTCAGCACGCCCTGGAGCGGGCCCATCCGGCGCAGCATCCGGTAGCTCGCGAGGAAGTCGTCGAACGTGAACTCGCCGGCGCGCAGGCGGCGCTCCATCTCGGCCTGGTCGTCCTCCTCGACCGCGGCCTCGGCCTTCTCGATCAGCGTGAGGACGTCGCCCATGCCGAGGATCCGCGAGGCCATGCGGTCGGGGTGGAAGTACTCGAGCTGGTCGAGCTTCTCGCCGACCGACGCGAGCTTCACCGGCCGCCCCGTGACCGCGCGCACGGACAGCGCCGCGCCCCCGCGCGCGTCGCCGTCGAGCTTCGTGAGCAGCACGCCGTCGAATGCGATCCGCTCCTGGAAGGCCCGCGCGACGTTCACGGCCTCCTGGCCCGTCATCGCATCGAGGACGAGGAGGACGTTGGTCGGCTTCGTCGCGTCACGGACGCGCGCGAGCTCGTCCATCAGCTCCTCGTCGACGTGCAGCCGGCCGGCGGTGTCGAGGATCACGACGTCGAGGCCCTCCTTGCGCGCGGCCTCGAGCCCGTCCCGCGCGGCGGCGACCGGATCGGCCGGGTCGAGCGCGTACACCGGGACCTGAATCTGCTTGCCGAGCTGCTTCAGCTGCTCGACCGCGGCGGGCCGCTGGAGATCGGCCGCGACGAGCGCCGGCCGCTTCTTCTCCTTCCGGAGCAGCAACGCGAGCTTGGCGGCCGCGGTCGTCTTCCCGGCGCCCTGGAGGCCGGCGAGGAGGATCACGGTCGGCGGGCGGCCGAACGCGAGCCGCGAGTCTCCCGAACCCATCAGCTCGGTCAGCTCCTCGTGCACGATCTTCACGACCTGCTGGCCGGGCGACAGGCTCCGGAGCACGTCCTGGCCGAGCGCGCGCTCCTTCACGGAGGCGGTGAAGTCCTTCGCGACCTCGAAGTCGACGTCGGCCTCGAGCAACGCGAGACGTATCTCGCGCATCGCCTTCGAGACCGACTCCTCGTCGAGGCGGCCACCCCGCCCCAGGCCGCCGAGAGTCGCCTGGAGCTTGTCCGCAAGGGTGTCGAACATCGTCGGGGCAGTGTAGAGGCGTGCTCCAGGCTGGAAGTCTGCGCGGAGGCTCGTAGACTCGATCAATGGCCGATGGACGGGAGGCTCAGGGGCACTTGCCGGTCGGGACGGTGACGCTCCTCTTCGTCGACGTCGAAGGCTCGACACAGCTCATCCGCTCGCTCGGGGAGCGCTACGCGGCAGTCCGTGCACGCCTGCGCGAGCTCGTTCGGGAGGCGTCCGCACGCTGGAAGGGCTACGAGGTGGACTGGGCCGGCGACGGCGCGTTCCTCGCCTTCGCGGGCGCCCGCGACGCGGTCGGCGCGGCCCTCGATCTCCAGCGCGCGATCGGCACAGAGGAGTGGCCGCCGGACGGCGTGCTGCGCGTGCGGATCGGGCTGCACACGGGCGAGCCCGAGCTCGTCGACGAGGGCTACGTCGGCCTCGACGTCCACGTCGCCGCGCGGGTGTCCGCCGCCGGCCACGGAGGCCAGGTGATCGTCTCGCAGGCGACCCGCGACGTCGCCGGCGACGAGCCGTTCCCGGGCGCGAGCTTCAGGCCGCTCGGCCGCCACCGGCTGAAGGACGTCCCCGAGCGCCAGCCGCTCTTCCAGCTCGCGGCGCACGGCCTCGGCGTGGACTTCCCGCCGCTCCGCACGCTGGCCGGGGCGACGCTCCCCGCGCTCCACCACCGGCTCGTCGGCCGCGCCACGGACCTGGCGCTGGTGCAGTCCCTGCTCACGCGTCCGGACGTGCGGCTCGTGACGATCACGGGCCCCGGCGGGGCCGGAAAGAGCCGGCTCGCGCTCGAGGTGGCGGGAGAGGCGGCAGTTCATCGCCCGGTGCACCTCGTCGGCCTGGCGCCGGTCTCGAACCGGGAGCTCGTGCCGGCCGCGATCGCCCGGGCTATCGGGATCCGGGAGGCGCCGGGCCGCACGCTCTTCGAGAGCATCGGCGAGGCGCTGGCCGAGACCGGCGCGCTGATCCTGCTCGACAACCTCGAGCACCTTCCCGGTGCGGCGAACGACGTCCGCGAGCTGCTCGACGCGGCCCCGGACGTGAAGCTGCTCGTGACGAGCCGGGTGCCGCTTCGCCTCTCCGCCGAGCACGTCGTGCCCCTCGCGCCGCTGCCCGTGCCCGACGCGTCCGAGCTCTTCTCCGAGCTTGCGGCCGCGCGCGGCATCGTGCTCCGGGAGGACACACACGGCTCGATCGAGGAGATCTGCCGTCGCCTGGACGGCCTTCCGCTCGCGATCGAGCTCGTCGCCGCGCGGCTCGTCGTGCTCCCGCCCGCGCAGGTGCTCGAGGCGCTCGGCCAAGGCCTCGCGCTCGAGATGGAGGGGCCGGTCGACCTGCCGGAGCGCCAGCGCACGCTCCGGGCGACGCTCGAGTGGAGCTACGACCTCCTCAGCGACAGCCAGCGCGAGCTGCACGAGACGCTCGCGGTCTTCGCCGGCGGCTGCATGCTGGCCGACGCTCGGAAGTTGACCGGGGCGAGCCCGAGCCTCGTCGGCGACCTCGAGGGTCTCGTCGCGTGGAGCCTCCTGCGGAGCGAAGTCGCCGACGGCGACGTTCGCCTGTCGATGCTCGAGACCGTCCGTGACTTCGCGGAGACGAGGCTCGAGGCCGAAGGGACGCTCGCCGATCACCGCCGCAGGCACGCCGAGCTCTTCCTCGAGCTGGCCGTCGCAGCCCAGGAGGAGCTGAGCGGGCCCGATCAGCGCGCCTGGCTCGAGCGGCTGGAGCAGGAGAGCGACAACATCCGCGCCGCGCTCGACTGGCTCATCTCGACCGGCCGGGTCGAGGACGCGCTGCGGATGATCGCGGCGCTCGAGCGCTTCTGGCGCGCACACGGGCACGTGACCGAGGCGCGCGGCTGGCTTTCGCTCGCGCTGGGCCTGGCGGTGGACGTCCCGGCCGACGTGCGCGCGGACGCCTTGTGGACGGCCGCGCAGCAGGCGAACGCGCAGTACGACTGGGCCGCCGCAGTGCCGCTCCTCGAGGAGGCGCTCGCCCTCTACCGCGCAGAAGGCCGCGGCCGGGAGGTCGTGTTCGCGCTCTCCGATCTCGGCTTCGTCTCGATCATGCGGGACGATCTCGAACAGGCTGCGGCGTACACCGAGGAGGCGCTCAGCGTGGCGCGCGAGCTCGATGACAGACGCGCAATCGCGGCGGCCCTGATCAACCGGGGCGAGGTTCGCTCGCTCGAGGGCGACCACGAGCGCGCCGTTGCCGACTACGAGGAGGCACTCGCCCTTCGCCGCACGCTCGGCGACCTTTTCCTCGTCCTCGACGCCTCGTACAACCTGGCCGCGGCCCTCTTCCGCGCCGGTGACCTCGAGCGTGCACGCAGCGTCTGCGAGGAGTCACGCGAGCGCGCGCGGGCGCTCGGAGAAGCTCTGCACCTCGCGGCGGCCCAGTTCCTGCTGGCCGAGCTCGAGCTGCAGGCGGGAGACGCGGACGCTGCGGAGCAGTCGATCACAGAGAGCCTGGCGCTCTACACCGAGCTCGACAACGAACGCGCTCGTTCGGGCTGCCTGGTCGTCCTCGCCGCCGTCGCCCTCGCGCAGGGCAAGCCGGAAGAGGCCGCGCGACGTCTCGGCGCTGCAACAGCGCTGCGCGGAGACCTGCCAATCGACTCGCACGAGCAGACTTTGCTCGCCACGCTCGAGCCCGAGCTCGAGGCCGTGCTCGGGGAGCGGTACGCAGCGCTCCTCGGCGAAGGGCAGGAGCGCGGCGCCGAGGTCATCGTGCCTGCGGTTGTAACCGTGGACTCCGAGTGAATAGGATCGGCCGTCAACGAGCGGGAGGTGGAGATGATGGGCAGGCCGGTGCTACCGGGCAGGGAGACCAGGGCGTTCGTTGGTGAGTCCGTCGAGGGGTCGCAGGATCGAACCCGCGCTCTTGAGGGAAGCTCTAGAGAGCGCTGCAGCCGCCGCGGTCGATGCGGGGATCGTCACCCCGGACCGGTCCGTGGTCTACGACGTCGTCCACATGGAAGTCGAGATGGCCAACCAGCACGTGCGCGCCTACAGGGTCATCATCACGCCGAAGGACACGTAGGCGGTCAGTCGCCGTCCGGAGCCGCAGCGCGCGGCTCGTTCAGCGCCTTGAAGCCGCCCAGCTCGGGGACGGTGACGTCGGCGACGACCGCGCCCAGCCCCAGGAACGAGACGAAGCGGCGACGCAGGAGGATCCCGAGCACGAGCAGCGCGAGCCCGGCGAGGCCGACCGGGCCGAACGCGATCGTGGTCTCGCGCTCCTCGTCCACGCCACGATCCTAGAGACTCGAGCCGGCGCGTCCTCGACCGCGCCGGCCGGAGTTGGCTACACCCAGCTCGCGACCGCGGCCGGGACGGACATCATCCCGAGCCGGTCGATCGTGTCCGGGTCGGCTGCATACAGGTTGTGGAGCGGAGCGAACTGGCACTCCGGCTGCCCCGCGATGCCGACCCCGGCCGCCGTCGGCAGGAGTCGATGCTCCAGGAAGCCGTAGAAGGCCTGCTCGGTCCGCCAGACCTCGCAGACCTCGAGACCGTCGTCCGCGAACGTTGCGAGGTGCAGGACGCCGCCTGCAGCAGGGTTCGCATCGAGCTCGAGTCGCGCCATGAGGGCGTCGTACTGGTTCGGGGTCACCCCGTCCCAGCGCATGAACATCGCGACAGCCATCCCCATTCCTCCTTCCCCTCTTCTAACAGTGGGGTCCCACTAAACAGGTTACGCCGGACGAGGGATGTCCGCAACGGGCAACACGCGACTACCCTGACGCGCCGACGAGAGCCCGCGCGTAGTCGCGGGCGTCGAACGGGCGCAGGTCGTCGACGCCCTCGCCCACTCCGACGAGCTTCACCGGGAGCCCGAGCTCGACCGCGATCGCGATCGCGACGCCGCCTCGGGCGCTGCCGTCGAGCTTCGTCAGCGCGACGCCCGTCACGCCGACGGCCTCCCCGAACAGGCGCGCCTGCTGGAGCGCGTTCTGGCCGGTCGTCGCGTCGACGACGAGCAGCGTCTCGTGCGGAGCCCCGTCGACCCGCCCGGCGATCACACGCCGGAGCTTCTCGAGCTCGGCCATGAGGTTCGTCTGCGTGTGCAGCCGGCCGGCGGTGTCGACGACGACCACGTCGTGGCCGCGGGCCCGGGCGGCCTCGACCGCGTCGAACGCCACCGCGGCGGGATCGGCGCCGCGCGGAGCACCGACGAAGTCCGCGCCGGCCCGCTCGGCCCAGATCTCGAGCTGCTCCTCCGCGGCCGCCCGGAACGTGTCGGCGGCGCCCACGAGCACCGAGCGGCCGTGCTCGCGGAGCTTCTGGGCGAGCTTCCCGATCGTCGTCGTCTTGCCCGTCCCGTTCACGCCCACGACGAGGACGACGCTCGGCGCGCCGCCGAGCGCGAGCGTAGGCGGGTCGCCGAAGAGCTCCTCGACCTCGTCGGCGAGCGCGTCCTCGAACGATCCCAGCTCGCCGCGTGCCTCGAGCCGCCGAACCAGCTCCGCGGTCGCGGGGACGCCGACGTCGCTGCGGATCAGGGCCTCCTCGAGCCGCTCCCACGCCTCGTCGTCGCCCGGGTCGAAGCCGGCGGTCGCGATCTGCTCGGTCAACGCGCGCCGGCTCTTGGCCAGCGAGTCGCGCATGCGCCCGAAGAAGCCGGTGCGCTCGGGCTCGTCGGCGTCGGTCGGCTGGTCGCCGAGCAGCTCTGCCCAGGTTCGGCTCACGATGCGCGAGCTTACGCGGCGGTGGCGGTCTCAGGCAGCCGCGTGCTCGGCAGTGTGGTCGGCTGGGCGCGGGAGCCGGCGGGAGACGACCTGCGACACGCCGTCGGGCCCCATGGTCACGCCGTAGAGCACGTCCGCCGCCTCCATCGTCCGCTTCTGGTGCGTGACGACGACGAACTGCGCGCGGTCGGAGTAGCGCCGCAACAGCTCGACGAAGCGCGCGATGTTCGTGTCGTCGAGCGCGGCCTCGACCTCGTCCAGGAGGTAGAACGCGCATGGCCGCGCGAGGAAGAGCGCGAACAGGAACGAGATCGCCCCGAGCGCCTTCTCGCCGCCCGAGAGCAGTGACAGCCGCGTGATCTTCTTGCCCGCCGGGCGGAGCTCGACCTCGACGCCTTGCTCGGAGTCCTCCCCCTCCGGCTCGACGAGCCGCAGGCGCCCCTCCCCGCCGGGAAAGAGCGTCGTCGCGACGTCCTCGAAGTGACGCGCGACCGCGTCGAACGTCTCGGAGAACCGGCGCTCGACCGTCTCCGCCAGCTCGGTTCGCAGGTGCTCGAGCTCCTCGAGCGAGCGCTCGAGGTCCTCGCGCTGCGTCTGGAGATCGGTCAGCCGCTCCTTCTCCGCCTCGTACTCCTCGCGGGCGAGCGGGTTCACCTGGCCGAGCGTCGCGCGTCGCGTCTCCAGCCTCTCTGCGCGCGCGGCGAGCTCGTCGCGGTCGTCGCCCTCGGCGGGCTCGGCGCCCGCTGCTTCGAGGCGGCGGCGCGCGTCTCCGGCCTCGGCTTCGAGCCGCGCGAGCTCGATCTCCGCGCTCGTGACGCGCTCGGCGGCCTCTTCGAGCTCGGTCCGGAGGGCGACCTCGGAGGCGCCGAGCCGGCGCAGCTCCTCGCCGAGGTCCTTCGACTTCAGCGCGCCCGCGTCGACCCGGGCGCGAAGCGGTGCGTCGAAGCGCCCGGCGGCCGCCTGCGCGGCGTCGAGCAGCTCCGTCAGCCCTCGCGCCGCGGTCGCGATGCGCGCCAGGAGCTCGCGGTCGAGCGGAACACCTCGCGGGACGCTCCCGTACGCAGCCGCAGCCAGGCGCGCCGCCTCGGCCGTGTCCGAGGCCACACGCGCAGCCTCCGCCGCCCTGCGCTCGAGCTCGGCGGCTTCGGCCGCGACCTCACGCCGTCGTGCCTCGAGCTCGAGCATGACCGCCTCGGCCGTCTCGCCCGCGAACCAGAGCTCGCGCCGGTCGGGGTCGTACCCGAAGCCCTCGCGCGTGACGGAGGGCACGCGCACGTCGAGCAGCCGGTCGCGCGGCACGACTGGAAGCTCCTCCACGAGCGCCTGCGGGTCGCCTCCGGCGAGAACAGTGAGGCTGCCGAGGCCCTCGGAGCGGGCGCGTTCGAGCAGCTCCAGCGCGGCCTGCGGATCGTCGGCGAGCACCGCCGAGGCGCGGCCCCTGAGCGCGGCAGCCACGGCGCGCTCGGAGCCCGGGTCGACCTCCAGAGCGCCGAGAGCGAGCTTCGCGCCGCCCTCCGCGAGCGCACGAGCGGCCGGAGGGAGCCCTTCCTGCTCGGCGAGGACGCGCTCGACGGAGCGCAGGCGCTCCGCCGCCAGGCGGGCCTGCTCGGCGAGCGACTCCCGCTCGCCGGCCGCCCTCCGTGCCGCCGCCGCGGTGTCGATCGCCTCGCGCTCGAGCCGCGAGACGTCTCCAGCGTCCCCGGCCGCCGGCTGCAGCGCCGAGAGCTCCGCCTCGAGCCGGTCGCGGAGAGCCGTCGCGGACTCGCCGCGCAGCGCCAGGCGCTCGGACCCGCCCTGGAGGCGATACAGGGACGCGACCGCCGCTTCGCGCTTGCCGGCGGCGTCCGAAAGCTCGTCCTCGGCCCGCGCGCGATCCGCGAGGAGCCCTTCCAGCCGCGACTGTGCTCCACGGCGCGTGAGCGCGGCCGCGTCGCGTCGCTCCTCCGCCTCGGCCTGCCGCCGTTCGCCGTCGCCGAGATCGAGCTCGGCGATCCGCGCGTGCAATGACGCGACCTCGACCGCGAGCTTCTCGGCGCGCTCGGCCGCGGTGGCCTGGAGCGCGAGCGGCCGCAGGCGCTTGCGCACCTCGGCCTCGACGTCGAGAGCCCGCTCCACTTGCAACGCGACGCGCGCGAGCTTGAGCTCGGCCCGGTGCTTGCGGCGCTTGAACTTCCCGAGCCCGGCGGCCTCCTCGACGAGCGCGCGGCGATCCTCCGGCTTCGAGGCGAGCACCTGCTCGACCTTCCCCTGACCGACGATCGAGTGCATGGCCGAGCCGAGGCCGACGTCGGCGAGCAGCTCCACGAGATCGGTGCGGCGGACGGGAGCGCGGTTCACGAGATACTGGCCCTCGGCGCCGCGGACGAGCCGGCGCGAGATCGAGACCTCGCTGAAGTCGAGCTCGGGCCAGGCGCCCTCCTCGTTGTCGAAAATGAGCTCGACCTCGCAGTGGTCGGCCGCCCTGCGCTCGCCGCCGCCGGCGAACAGGACGTCGTCGGGCCTCTCCGCGCGGAGCTCGGACGGCGTCAGCGAGCCCGACGCCCAGACCACGGCGTCCGCGATGTTCGACTTCCCCGAGCCGTTCGGGCCGACGACGACCGCGACGCCGCGCTCGAGCGCGATCTCGAGGGAGTCCGGGAACGACTTGAAGCCGCGGAATCGCTGATCGTTTTCAGGTGCACCGCGGCTGCGATTCTCGCGATCGGCCGCGGACGAGCCCCGCCGCCCCGACCGTTACAGCTGCTCGGGCACGACGCCGAGCTCGTCGAGCGCCTGGCGCGCGGCCTCCTGCTCGGCGGCCTTCTTCGTCGAGCCCCGCCCCACTCCGAGCTGGACGCCGGCGACGTGCGCGGCGCAGACGAACCGCCGGTCATGCGGCGGCCCCTCGACCTCGAGCACCGTGTAGTGCACCTGCTTGCCCGAGCGCGCGAGCGCCTCCTGGAGCTCGGTCTTGTAGTCGACGTGGCTCGAGCGCGCGTACTCGATCATCTCCTCGAACGCGGAGACGATCGCCGGCTCGATCCGCTCGAACCCGTGCTCGACGTAGAGCGCCGCCATGGCGGCCTCGAGCACGGCGGCCAAGACGTTCCGGCTCCGGGAGATGCGCTGGAGCTCGTCCGACGGGATGTCGCCCGCGAACTCGAGCAGGCGGTCGCCCAGCCCGAGCTCCTTCGCGACGACGGCACAGCTCGCGCGGGAGACGACGTGCGCGCGGATCTTCGCGAGCCGCCCCTCGGAGGCGTCGGGGAACCGGTCGAAGACCGCTCTGGCGATCGCCAGCTCGAGGACGCTGTCCCCGAGGAACTCCAGGCGCTCGTACGAGTCCGCTCGCTCCCCGGCCCAGGAGGCGTGCGTGAACACCTGCTCCAGGCGAGGTTCCGGCAGCTCGGCGACGAGTCGGCCGAGCTCTGCGGTCCCGCTCACCTGCTTCGCGCCGCTACTCCTGGTGGGCGATGACGTAGTCGATCGCCTTGCCGACGGTCGTGAGCTCGCGGGCATCGTCGTCCGGGATCTTCAGTCCGAACTGATCCTCGAGGTCCATGACGACTTCGACGAGATCGAGCGAGTCGGCACCGAGATCCTGCTCGAACGACGCCTCCTCGGTGATCTCGCTCTCCTCGATTCCGAGCTTCTCGGAGAGTGCGCCCTTGACCTGCTCGAGAATCTCCTCACGCGAGTGTGCCACTTCGAAACCTCACCTCTCTGCCATCGGGGTCGTGGAGCGCGCCGATGCTAACACGCCACGTGGGAGCCGCTCTCCGAGACGCGCGACGACGTCGTGCTCGACTCCGCGAGCGGCGAGCCTGATCGCGTTCGCGATCGCGACCCGGCTGCTCGAGCCGTGCGCGATGACGACGAGGCCGCGCAGCCCGAGGAGGTATGCGCCCCCGTACGTCTCGGGGTCGAGGCGCTCGCGGACACGCCGCGCCGCCGGCCGGATGAGGAGCCCTCCGATCCGCGCGCGCCACGAGGACTCGATCTCCGCGCGCAGCGACTCGAGGATGCTGCGGATGGTTCCCTCGAGCGCCTTCAACGCGACGTTGCCGGTGAACCCGTCCGTGACGACGACGTCCGTATCGCCCTCGAGCAGGCGCCGGCTCTCCGTGTTCCCGGCAAAGGGGAGCCCGCTCGCGCGGAGGAGCTCGCCCGCCTCGAGCGTGAGCTGGCTTCCCTTCTCGTCCTCCTCGCCGATCGAGAGCAGCCGGATCTCGGGCTCTTGCTTGTCCAGGATCTCCTGCGCGAAGACTGCGCCCATGTGCGCGAACTGGAGCAGGTGCTCGGGCCGCGCGTCCGCGTTCGCTCCGGCGTCGATGAGGACGCTCGGGCCGCTGCGCGCCGGAAGGACGACCGCGATCCCGGGGCGGTGGACTCCCTCCAGGCGCCGGATGTGGAGCAGCGACGCCGCGAGCATCGCGCCTGTCGAACCGGCCGAGACCACCACGTCCGCCTCGCCGTCTGCGACCGCTTTCACCGCGCGGACGAGCGACGAGTCGGGCTTGCCCCGTACGGCCTCGACGGGGTGGTCGTCCATCTCGATCGTCTCGGTCGTCTCGACGAGCGGAAGGCCGGCCGTGTCGAGCCCGCGGGGCCCGAAGAGGATCGGCTGGATGTCGGACGAGGCGGCCGCGACCGCGCCCGCGACGATCTCGTCAGGGGCCTGATCGCCTCCGAGAGCATCGACCGCGACACGGACGGCCATAGGCGGGCGTCTCTAGGGGCCCTGGATGCGGATCGGCTCGACGTCCCGGCCCTTGTACGTCTTGCAGTTCGGGCACACGCGATGCGGGCGCTTCGGCTGCTTGCACGTCGGGCAGAGCTGGACGCGCGGGATCGTGATCCCATGCTGTGCGCGGCGCTTGTCGCGCCTCGCCTTCGACGTCTTTCGCTTCGGGACGGCCATAGGTTCGCTTTAGCGGCTCGCGGAGTCGATGGAGCTGAGCGGGCGGAGTATGCGATCGTCTCTCGGCTCGGCGCGAGCGTCTCCAGGAAGCGGCGGTCGTGGGAGACGACGACGAGCGTTCCCTCGTAGTTCGCGAGGGCGGTCTCGAGCTGCTCGACGGCTTCGAGATCGAGGTGGTTCGTCGGCTCGTCGAGCACGAGGAGGTTCACCGCCCGCGCCTGGAGCTCGGCGAGATGCGCGCGCGTGCGCTCTCCGGGCGAGAGGCTCGAGCACGGACGGCCGACGTGGTCCGCGCCCAGACCGAACTTCGCGAGCAGTGTCCGCGCGTCCTCAGCCGGAAGGCCCGTCCTCGCACGAAGCTCCTCGAGCAGCGACGCGTCGGAGCCGTACGCCTCACGCCCCTGTCCGAGCGCGCCGACTGTCGTCCGCGGCCCGACCTGCCTCGTACCGGCGGCGAGCGGAATCTCACCGAGGAGCATCCCGAGCAGCGTCGACTTCCCGCTCCCGTTCGGGCCGGTGACGGAGAGCCGCTCGCCTGGCTCGAGATCGACGTCCAGCGGCCCGAGCCGGAAGCTCCCGCGCTCGGCGACGGCGCCCTGGAGCGTCAGCACCCGGTCGCTCGGGCGCTCCGCGCGGCCGAAGGACAGACGGAGCTCCCACGGCTCGAAGGGCTTCTCGGGCAGCTCGTTCCGGCCGAGCAGGCGCTCGGCCTGGCGCACCTTCGTGGAGAGGGCGTGGGTCGCCCGCCGGTCGGCGCCGCCGGTCGCCTTGCCCAGCGAGTCGCCCTTCGCGCGCGCCTGGTTGCGCCGCTGATTCAGGAGCTCCGCCAGGGTCCGCCGCCGATCCTCGGCCTCCTCGAAGCGCGCGTAGGCGGCCGCGCGCTCGGCGTTGCGCCGCGCCTCGTACTCGCTGAAGCCGCCTGCCCACTCGCGGACGTGCCCGGTCTCCGGCTCGATCGACGCGATCCGCGTGACCGTGCGGTCGAGGAACGCGCGGTCGTGCGACACGACCACGAGCGCGCCGGCGTACGCCTCGAGGAAGCGCTCGAGCCGGTCGAGGCCGTCGAAGTCGAGGTCGTTCGTCGGCTCGTCGAGGAGGAGCACGTCGAAGCGCGAGAGCAAGATCGACGCGAGCGCCGCGCGCGCGGACTCCCCGCCCGAGAGCACCGACGAGGGGCGATCGAGGTCGACAGTGAGGCCGAGCTCGGCGCACGTCGCCCGGGCGCGCGCGTCGAAGTCGCCGCCGCCGAGCGCGAGGAACCGCTCGAGGGCCGCTGCGTACCTCGCCTCCGTCGGCTCGCCCTGGGCCATAGCGTCCGCGGCGGCGCCGAGCTCGCGTTCGGCCGCGGCGACTCCGGTCCGGCGCGCGAGGGACTCGAGCAGCGTCTCGCCCTCGCGTCCCCGGCGCTCCTGGGGCAGATAGCCCGCGGTCAGCTCGGCGGGCGCGCGGACGACGCGGCCCTCGTCCGGCTGCTCGAGCCCCGCGAGCAGGCGCAGCAGCGTGGACTTCCCGGAGCCGTTCGGGCCCACGAGCCCGAGCCGGGCCTGCGGCCCGACGGTCAGCGTGACCCGGTCGAGAACCTTCTGCGCGCCGAAGTGCTTCGCGACGCCTGCGACGCATGGACGACTCCGCGAGCGAGTCGCACTGGAGCGTCGAGGAGCGTCGGTCCTACCGGCAGGCTCTCGAGCGCGCGCCCAGCGCGGATCGAGCTCGCGGTCGGCGTGCTCGTGCGGCTCGACGTTCAGGTCCTTCCCGCACACGGAGCAGAGCCCCGCGCACTCCTCCCGGCACAGGATCTGCGCGGGGAGCGCGAGTGCGATGGCGTCGCGGGCCCAGTCGCCGACCCGGAGCTCGTCCTCCACGACGTAATCGGAGCGGAGCGCGTCGGCAGGCGGCGCGGCCGGGTCGTGGACCTCGCGCGCGCGCGCGTCGACCTCGACCTCGGCGAACCCGAGACAGCGCATGCACGGTCCGGTGAGATGCGCGTGCAGCCGCAGGTCGAAGATCGTCGCGCCCGAGGCCTGCGTGATCTCGACGTCGACGGGGACCGTCTCCGGGTGGGCCTCGTAGCGCTGCCCTCCGAGCAGGAAGGGCTCCGGCTGGACATCGACGCGCTCACGGCGAACGTCCCCCGGGCGCAGGCGCAGGCGATTGAGGTCGATGACGGCCATCAGGACGGAGCGTAGCGCCGTTCGCCGTCGATGCCCGATTAGCGCGACTTGTCCTTGCTAGCCTGTCGATCATGGAAACTGATCGCTGGCTCGGCCTCGACCTCCGCCACCTCGTGGCGCTGAAGGCGATCTCCGACGAGGGCTCGTTCGGTCGAGCGGCCGAGAAGCTCGGGTACACGCAGTCGGCGGTGTCGCAGCAGATCGCGACGCTCGAGCGGATCGTCGGGCTGCGCCTGGTCGAGCGCCCCGGCGGCCCGCGCCCGGTCTCCCTGACGAACGCCGGGCTCGTCCTCCTCCGCCACGCGGATGCGATCCAGGCGCGGCTGCTCGCCGCGAAGGCGGACATGAAGGCGCTGGAGGCCGGCGACGCCGGCCGCCTCCGCATCGGGACCTTCCAGAGCGTCGGCGCTCGCATCCTGCCCACGCTCCTCCGGCGGTTCTCGGAGGCGCACCCGGGCGTCGAGGTCACGCTCCACGAGTCCGTGGACGAGAGCGAGCTCCTGGAGCTGGTCGAGCGCGGCGAGCTCGACCTCACCTTCTGGACGCTCCCCACCACGTCCGGGCCCTACGAGTCGATCCAGCTGCTGACCGATCCGTACGTTCTTCTCGTGCCGGCCGGCTCGCCGCTCTCGGCGGCGAAGCGGGCGCCGACGCTGAAGGAGATCGTGCTCCACCCCATCGTCGGCTTCAACAACTGCGCCGCCACGGAGCATGTGATGTCGGGACTGGCAGCCACCGGGCGTCCCCCGAACGTCGTGTTTCGCTCCGACAACAACGGCACGGTTCAGGGGCTCGTGGGCGCCGGCGTCGGGATCGCGCTCACGCCGCGTCTGACGGTGGACGAGGACGACCCGAACGTCGAGATCATCGACCTCCAGGGCCGCATCGACCCTCGGGTCATCGGGCTCGTCTGGCACGCCGACCGCCACAAGAGCCCGGCCGCCGACGCGTTCGTCGAGTCGGCGATCGCGGTCTGCAGCGAGCTGTCCGCCGAGCCGGCGGCCGCGTAAAGACAGCGCCGCTAGACGAACGGCCTGAAGTGCCGGCGCGGCGGCCGGCCGAGGCGCACGTGCTGCCGCGGCTGCGGCCCGGCGCGGCCGCCGTCCGCAATGCCCTGTTCGCCGCGCTCTCGGAACCAGGACCGCTGCTCCTCGGGGATGAGCTCCGCCTGGATCGGACTTCCAGACGGAGAGCCAATGATCGAGCACCGTCGAGGCGTTGGCGGGCGAGGACTGCTCGATGAAGGCGGCGACGGAGAACATGAGCGGGTACGGGTCCGTGATCACCTGCTCGTTGTTCCGCAGCCAGCTCGATCGCTCGCTCGTGCCGAACGAGCGCCGTCTCGAGCCAGGCGATCCGCTGCATTCGCATCGACGAGCCGCATGCACACCTCCGCGTCCTCGTAGCAGTAGGGGAGTACGGGATTGAACGCGCCGGCCTGGCCCAGCGCGGACCGGCGAACGCTCATGTTGCATCCGGCGAGGTAGAGAAACGGGTCGGCGCCCCGGCCGAGATAGCGGCTCGCGGGCGGCTCGCTGTGCGTGTTCACGACTCCGTCCCGCGTGCACGTGCAGATCGCCCACTCGATCCGTCCGAGCGGGACGTCGTAGCACCGGACCCCCGCAGCCGCGACGTCCGGATCGTCGAAGGCGCCCGCCAGCTGCTCGAGCCAGTCCGGCTCCGGCTCGGCGTCATCGTCGATGAAGGCGAGGATGTCGCCGGCAGCCATCTGGACGCCGATGTTGCGGGAGACCGTGACGTGCGCCTCCGAGCACGTCCCGACGCGCACCGGGTAGTCGGCCAGCATCTCGGACGTGCCATCCGAGCTCGGGCCGTTCACGACGACGACCTCGAACGGCCGAAACGTCTGCCGAGCGAGACCGTCGAGCGTGCGTCGGAGATTCTGGCGTCGGTTCAGGGTCGCCCACGACCACGCTGATCGTGGTCGTGCCGTGTTTCCGCCACACGGCCCGGCACCGTATCAGTCGCCCGGGGCGACAGGCCGTGATCCGCACGGCCAGTCGGTCGCCTTCTCGTCACATTGCGTCGAGCAGGGGAGCCAGCGCGGATCGAAGCTGTCGGCGCGATCATTTCGGGCCGGAGCTCCGACAGACGCCGGTCGGCGGCGTCGTAGAGCGCCTCCCTAGTCGAACGCGAGGACGCGAGCTCGTTGAGCGCCTCTGCCACGAGCACGAGGTCGTTGCCGTCGACGATCGAGCCCCGCACCTCCGAGGGTCTCCGGCATCGCGCCGGCGTCGTTCGCGACGGCGGGCACACCGTGAGCGAGCGCCTCGATCAGCGGCGCGCAGAAGCCCTCGTGAACAGAGAGCGAGACGTAGACGTCGGCGCGGCGATACCACGCGTCCGCGCGCGTGCGCGGAGATCGCGCCGGTGAAGAAGACCCGCCGCACGCCGATGCGCGGCACGAGCTGATGGAGCGCGTTGCGGTAGTTGCGAAAGCCGTCGTACGGGCCCCACAAGGACGAGCGTCGCCTCAGGGGCATGACGACGCTGGTAAGGGCGAACGCCTTGATGACGCGCTCGAGCCGCTTGCTTGGGGCGATGCGACCTACGGCGAGCACGACCGGGTCGAGCGGGGTCGCGGCGCGGCACGTTCTCGGGGAAGCGAGAGCATGAGCGGCACGACGACGCGTCGTCGAGCCCGGCGTTGCGCAGGTCGACGGCGTTGAAGCTCGAGTCGGCGATCAGGGCGGCGACGCGCCCCGAAACCAGGGAGCGCCTCTCGTCCGCGGTCGCAGAGGTCGGCGAGAGATGGGTTGAAATCGCGCAGGAGATCGCCGGGCGTGAGTTGTGGTAGCAGAGCCCAGCGGCGCGCCTCGCACGAGCGCGGCGTCTGCCCGCCGCTCCAGATCGTGTAGTGCAGTACGACGCGGCCTCCGCTCCTGTTCACAAGTCGCCTGCCTGCGCGATCGAGCCTCGATGCACGGCCCTCGCTCGGGATGGACATACTCGGCGACGATCTCGCTCTCGTGTCCCCAGCCGCGCAGCAAGCCGCGCCAGATGAGCGCTTGCTCGGTCGTGGCGTCGTGGGGCGCAGCCGCCGAAAGAGTTGGTGAATCTCGGTCAGACGACGGCGTAGGTTCGAGATGAGCGTCGAAGCGGATCTGACGGCTTCCGACGCATGTCAGGCTCGGACGAGCACACCGTAGAGGAAGGTGTACGACCGGCCCTTGAAGCGAACGGCTCGCTCGTCGACTGCTCGAATGAGCGCGCGTGGATCCGCGCTCGGCGACAGCCCGAATTGACGAGCACGTTCCAACAGCGCCTCGATCTCCTCCGCGCTGAAGATCCGCCAGGGAAGACCGAAGAGCCGCACCCCGTCGGTGCTCACTTTCTCGGGCCAGTAGTCGGTGGAGAAGACGAAGAGACCTCCCGGCCTGAGCAGGCGGGCAATCTCCGCCAGCAGCGCGTCGTCCTCGATGCCGTGCTCGATCACGCTGATGGCGGTGATGGCCGCGAACGAGCTGTCGGGCCGTTTCGTGCGGGTCAGATCTTCGACTGCGTACTCGATCTGCTCCGAGTGGAACATCGCCTGGACCCGCTCGTCGAGGTCGATTCCGGTGAGCTTCCGATAGCCGAGCGAGTGCAGGCAGGGGAGAACGGCTGATGCCACACTGCCGACGTCGAGTACAGGATCGTCGGGCTCGACGGACAAGGAGACAGCCTCGATGGTCCGGAGCACATCCCAGCTCTTGACCGGGTCCGGAAAAAGGTCGACCCTCGGATCCGGACGTCCGAGCCTCCTCGCGAAGGGCGCGACGACCCGCTTGGCGGCGCGTGGCCGGGGCGGGAGCAGCTCCCGCCGGCTGAGCTCAACCTTGCGGCCTCGATATCAGCGCGTCGCTGAAGGACAGCGAACTCGAGCGGAGAGGACTCCCTCGTCGACTCGGCGACTGGACGCACCCGCTGGAGGCTACTTCGTAGGAGGCGGTGGACGTGGAGTGACGTCGAGGCGGTCTCGGGTGATGACCATCTCGTCGGCATCCTCGACACCCCGCAGGCGGGCCCCAAGGTCATTCGCGGCATGGGGATTCGCGCGGGCGGCTATGCGGTCAGCGTGCTCTTGGGGGTCGCCTCGGCAGCGATCGCTTTTCGCTACCTCGGCGTGGTCGACTCCGGCCGGCTGATCACGGTCCTCGCCATCGTGACAATCGCAGGCGGAGTCAGCGATATCGGGCTCAGCAGCCTTGCCGTTCGCGAGTACGCGACCATGCGCCCCGGCGCGCGAGACGATGCGATGCGCAACCTCCTCGGCCTCAGGCTGGCGCTTGCGGTCGGGGGAATCCTCGCAGCGACCGCCTTCGCGGCGGTAGCGGGCTATCCGACCGTCATGGTTGTCGGGACGCTGATCGCGAGCAGCGCGCTCCTCGTCGGGGTCGTGCAGCAGAACCTCGCGGTGTCGCTCTCTGCAACGCTTCGACTCGGGTGGGTGACGACGCTAACCCTGCTGGGGTCACCTCGGCGTGGCCGTCGGGTTCATCATCCTCTCTCTGGTCGGTGCCGACCCGCTCGTGTTCTACGCAGTTCCTCCGCTCGCACTTCTCCCGGGACTCGTCGTGACGTTGGTGCTCGTCCGTGGGACGGTGCCCGTACTGCCGGCCTGGATGCTGTCAGTCTGGCGGCGGACGGTCCGCGACATCCTCCCCTACTCCGTTGCGGCCCTCTTCTACATCCTCTACTTCCGCTTCGCCGTGATCTCGGTGTCGCTTCTTTCGTCGGAAGAGGAGACGGGTTATTACGCCGCTTCCTTCCGGGTCATCGACGTGCTGACGCTGGCGCCAGCGCTCATGGCGGCGTCCGCGTTCCCGCTCCTTGCACGCGCGGCTCGTGACGACAGGGAGCGCCTGCACGACGCAATCGGCCGACTGACGCAAGGGCTACTGATTCTCGGGCTCTGGATCGCGTTGGCCCTCGGGCTCGGCGCGCCGCTCGCCATCGAGGTCGTCGCCGGGCCAGATTTCGAGCCGGCTGTCGAACCCGCTCCGCATCCAGGCGGTTGCACTGGTCGGAACCTCGCTCCTCGCCGTGTGGGGGTACGGTCTCCTCTCGCTGAGGCGCCATCGAGCGATAATGCTCGCGAACGTCGTGCCGGTCGTCCTGGCCGGCGTGCTGAGCATCGCGCTTGTTCCTAGCTTCGGAGCCGTTGGCGCCGCGGTTGCGCTCGACGGCCGCCGAGCTCGGCCTGGCCGCCAGCTACGGTCTCGCGCTCTGGCGCTCTGACCCCGAGCTCCTGCGCCGCCTTGGCGCGGTCCCGCGAATCCTAGTCGCCGCAGGGCTCGCGCTAGCCGTGCCGGTCGTCCTGGGGCTCGGCGAGGTTTCCTCGGTACTTGTCGGGACTGCGATCTACACGGTCGCGCTCGTGGCGCTCAGGGCTATCCCCTCCGGAGCTGAAGGAGGCGCTGCTCGGCCGCTCACCCGCCGGCCCACCGCCTGAGCGAGTGAGACGCCTCTCGTCCAGTGGGCCGCCCGGCGAAGCGGCGCGATCGGGATGACAGCGCCATCATCTTGATTAGCGGCTTCGAGTCGAGGAGCACGAAGAGACGTGTCGCGCAGTACGACGCCGTTCTGGAGCGGTGCCTCCGTCGCTCGCTCGCTCAGCACCGCGGTAGTCCGCCGACGAGCGTCTGGCGACGCGATCCCAGCTGCGCTGCTCCGCGTAAGGGTCCGATGAACAGCTCCCGAAGGTGCGGCCTCGAGCTCGGCCGGCTCTCGAACCTTGCGAAGGGTCGCCGTCCTGTCCGGAAGGTCGCGAAACCATTCCGTGTCGTTGACGAACACCGGCCGCCTGGTGGAGATCGCCAATGGTGCGGCGGCGCTTCCCCCCGAGGCTCGGTCCTCCTTGTACCAGAGCACGATCGCGTCGCAGTCGCGGAGCCAGCCGTAGAGCTCCTCGTACTCGAGCCAGCGATCTTCTCCGAACGAGTCTCGAATCGCCAGCCGTTGCGCTCGCAGATCTCAGCGATCACATCCACCTCGCCTTCCCCAGGCCGAAGGTCTTGACCACCGGCGGTCGCACGTCGATGCCCTGTGGGATGAGCTGCCGGTCACCGATCCCCACGTCTTCCCGATGCGCGTACAGGAGGTCCGGAAGCGCTAGGGGAAGGTTTTGCGACCGACGACCTTGTCGTGGTACGTCAGGGCGAGAACGCCGGAAAGCGCGTCATCAGCTCGATGAGCCTCCGGCGGCTATAGAAGAGGTTGCTGTACTGGATGTGGAGGACGTCGAGGTCGTGGGCGAGCACAGCGTCGACGTCGAAGCTCGTAGGCGTAGCCTGGGTTCCAGAGCTGAACGTCGAACACGGGCATCGCCCAGTCCTCGAAGTCGCCTACACTGCTTCGATCCGGCGTGTTGCGCGAGCCGAAGACGGTCACTCGAGACGTCGCCCGCGACGCCGCATCGCGGAGATGAGAGAACGCGAAGTACTCCGCGATCCCGCAGCGCGTGTTCCATGAAGTCAGGACACCAACTTCGACATGCAGGGGTCGCGCTCTTCTCAGGGCCCGTCTAGTGCCTGCTCGCCTAGCCAGGAGCCAGACGTTCCGGCGCACGACCGGCAGCCACGCAAGTGCCCTAAAAGACCGCAGGCCGACGCTTGCCTCGAGTGTAGCCCGAGACGATCCCGGTTCCCGGAAGCACGGACTCGTGCACCCGATGCGCTCGACTTCGAACCCCTGGTCGGCGAAGAGGAGCCGGAAGCTCTTGCGTGTGAAGGGGCGACGATGCGTGTAGTCGTCCCAAACCCATCGCTGCGCGTCGGGCGACGAAGCAAAGACGCGTCCGCCGGGACGCAGCACTCGTCGCACCTCAATTACGACTGTGACGGGATCGCGAACGTGCTCAAGCAGATCCTTGACGACGACCCCATCGAACTGCGAATCCTCGAACGGAAGCCGCCCGTCCACATCGCCCTCGATGACATTCCTTCCACGCTCGCGGGCAGCCCCTATCGCCTCCGGCGATACGTCGATCCCGGTGTAGTTCGGGAAGTGATCAGCCAGCCACCCGCTGCCAAACCGAGGTCGAGGAGAACCGTTTCCTTCGGGAAGTGGCGTGTGACGTCCCGAGAAGTAGCCAGGCTCCGAATGCCAGTCGAGATAGCCCACGCGCATTGGAGCCTAGTCGGCGCCTACCATCCGTTGCGTGGACAGGCCGGTGCGCGCCGTCGGGCCTGAATGCGATCTTTCTCGATCCCGACGTCTCGGGTGGGCCGGAGACCTACCTCCGACAGCTGAGTGCCTGCGCTAGCCGCCGAGTTCCGCGATGTTCGCTTCGAGGTCGTAACCAGCCGTAAGGGAGCTGCCGCACTTGGTGCCGACGGCTGGGAGAACTTCGTAGGAATCGTGACCGCCCCAGCCGACCCCGGCAGGCGACTCCACTGGTTGTTCTCGGAGCAGGTCTGGCTGCCCGCCATTGCCCGGAAGCGCCAATGGGACGTTGTCCACAGCCTCGCCAGTACGGCGCCGGCCTGGACCACCGCGCGCTCCGTGATCACGCTGCACGACGTCACCTTCCTGCGCGTGCAGACCTTCTCGAGGGCGACGACCGTCGGTCTGCGGATGAGCATGGTTCCGGCAGCGCGGCGCGCGAACGTCCTGATCACAGGCTCAAAGGCAGCGCGGGACGAGATCTGCCACGAGCTCGGTCTGGACGCCGGACGTTTCGTCGTCGTGCCTCACGGGGCCGGGCGTCCGAGGGCGGGCGGACTCGGCGAGGCAGAGGCCCGCGCCCGCCATGCGCTGGACGGCCGGCGGGTGGTGTTGTGCGTGGGGGCGAAGCGACCCCACAAGAATCGAGGCCGTCATTGTCAAAGCCCGCAGCATTGCTTCCCGGCGACATCGTCGTCGTTCTCGCCGGGCACCCCGAGCCGTATGACGCAGAGCTGCGCAGCCTTGCGGACGAGGTGGGCCTCGCCGATCGGGTGAGATTCGTCGACTACGCGCCCGACGATGAACTCGAGGGACTCTGAGGGCCGCCGACTGCGCCGCGATCCCCACCCTTGGCGAGGGGTTTGGTCTTCCCGTCGCCGAGGCCATGGCGCGAGGCGTGCCCGTCGCATGCTCGGACATTCCGGTGCTGCACGAGGTCGCGCGGCGACGTTCCCCACTACTTCGATCCTCACAATCCCGGAGAGCGCCGCCACCGCGATCTCGGCGGCCTTGGGCGACGGCCGCAGGCGCCGCAGCGGGCCGAAAACGCGCGGAGCTGCTTCACGTGGGAGCGGGCCGCAAGCGGGACCTTCGAGTGCTACGAGCGCGCGCTCGCCGACGCAGCTCTGCAGTAGCTCTCGAGCGTCGCCTGCGCCGACCGCTCCCAGCTGAACGTCCGCGCCCGTTCTCGGACCTGCGCGCGCGAGCCGGTCGCGGAGCGCCGCATCCGTGAGCAGCGTTCGATCGCCGTGTCATAGCTCCGACGTCGGTCGGGTCGAAGTAGAGGGCGGCGTCTCCGCCACCTCCGGCAGCGACGAGGCGTTCGAGCAGGCAGACGGCGTGCCGCGCACGAGCGCGTCGAGGACCGGCAGGCCGAAGCCCTCGGCGAGCGAGGGAAAGACGAAGCACGTAGCTGCGCGGTAGAGGCCGTCGAGCAGGTCGTCGTCGAGCCAGCCGGTGAAGCGGATCCGCTCGCCGCGCCCAGCTCGGCACGCGCCCGCAGCTCTGGCTCGTGGAACGTCGCGTAGCCCGGAACGACGAGGACCGGCTGCGGCTCGGCGCGAACTCGGCGAACGCCTCGAAGAGCCGCTCGAGATTCTTGTGCGGTCGCTTCGCGGAGACGGTGAGCACGATCGGCGCGTCCGCCGAGCTCGAGGCCGGCGGCGGAGCGTCTTCCTCGGCCACGGTGCTCGTCCTCGCTGCAGCGCGGGGCCGAGGTAGGTGACGTCGATCTCGTCCGCGCGGGACGTGCAGGAAGCGGACGATGTCGTCCTTCGCAGCCTCCGAGAGCGTGAGCACGCGGTCGCGAGCGGCGGGCGGCCAGCGGGACGAGCAGGCGCATGCCGTAGCTCAAGCAGGCCGCCGTGGGTCTCGGGGTAGCGCTTGTAGATCACATCGAGGATCGTCGTCACCTGCGGCACGCCCGGCAGCGCCGGCGCGGTCGTGAAGAGGTTGTGCAGGAGCTCGATGCCGGAGCCGGCGACCGCGCGGCGGCAGGACCGTCTGCTCGGCGAGCACACGCCGACGCGGCTGCGGGCGTCGAACCGGCACGTCGGACGAGCTCGACGTCGCCCGGCCCAAGGCTCGTCCGCGAGCGAGGCACGCGCCTCGTTCGGCGCGAACACGACCAGGCGTGGAGTCCCCGCCGACGTCGGCGAGCGCCTCGACCAGCCGGCGCGCATACAGCTCCGAGCCGCCGGTCTCGCCTGGGACGAGGTGGAGGGCGTTCAGGCCGACGTGCAGCGTCACGCCGCTCGCGCGTAGGCGGCGAGAACGGTCTCGAGCGAGCGCTCGAGCGAGAGCCGGTCGGCGTTGCGCTCGAACCACGCCGCCGTCGACTCGCGCAGCGCGGGCCGGCCTCGTGCACGCGGAGGATCGCGTCCGCGAGGTCCTCGGCGGTCGGCGGAGTCGGCGCACGAAGCCGTTCTCGCCTTCCTCGACCAGCTCGATCGCCGCGTTGTCCGGGCCCGCGCACGACCACGCTCGGCGTACCGCGCGCAGCCGCCTCGACGACCACGAGGCCGTAGCCCTCGCGGCGCGAGGGAAGCACGAGGCAGAGTGCGCGTCGCAGCGGCGCTCGCGCAGCTCGTCCTCGGGCACGAACCCGGGTGCCTCCACCGCTCCGTCGAGTCCGTGTTCCGCGATCAGGCGCAGCACCTCGGGTCGGGCGGGGCCGTCGCCGAAGATCTCGCCGCGGAGCTCCGGGGATGCGCTCGCGGGCAAGCGCGATAGCCGGCACCAGCGCAGTCGCCTGCTTCTCCGGGATGTGACGTCCGGCGAAGACGACGACCGGCTCGGCGGGCACCGGCGGCGCTCCGGGCGGCCCTGCGTAGATGCCCTCGAGCAGCGTGACCTCTCCGCGCAGGCCCTGTTCACGCAGCCGTCGCGCGAACAACCGCGAGAAGCAGAAAGCCTGGTGCGGCACGCGGATGCAGCGGCGTTGGACCGCGAGCCGATGCGTCCGGCGACCGGCCCGAGGTAGTCGCGCCAGTACTCGCGCGACCAGACCTCGAACCAGTCGACGACGATCCGAAACCGATGTCGGCGCCGCGCGAGCGGCGGCCGCGAGCAGCGAGAAGTAGGGGAACGCGGCCGTGTGGACGACGTCGTAGCGCGCGCCTGCGCGGATCAGGTGGCGGAGGACGCCCAGGCCGAAGACGAAGCGCCGGCCCGATCCGCCTCCGTCCGCTCGAGGTGTACAGCGTCGAGCCTGGGGCCGACCGGCGACGACCTCGACTCCCGGCACCTCCACGGCCTCGCCCTCGGGCCAGTGACGCAACGTGAGGTACGTGACGCGATGCCCCTCCGCGGCGAGACGCTCGGCGAGGTTCCGGTACCAGCGCTCGGCCCCGCCGATGGTGTACGGAAAGAGGCAGTCGTAGACGACGCAGATGTGCATGTCCGCCGGGAGCGTAGAGCAGCCCGGAGCGTTCGCCGTGGCTCAGAGTTCCGGGGGTTCGGCTGAGCGGGAAGCGTCCGACACGGCTTTGCGCCGTTGGCGCTTCATGCCGATGACCAGCAGCCAACCGGCGGCGACTGTGCCCAGGACCCAGGAGAACGCGACAGGCCAGTCCCGGAAGGGGCCGGAGAGCGTGTCGACTCCTATGCGCTCGGCAGTGACTCGAGCCGGCCCCACTCTCAGCGTGCCGCGACCGTCGTAGAAGACGCGTGTCTCGATGCGGTGGTAGCCAGCGGTGTCGAACAGGAGGGTGAGTCCATCCGCTGGAAGCAAAGCGAGCACACCGGGGGTCACATCCCTGTGAGCCAAGACTTTCCCGGACGGCATACCGACGACATCGAGTGCGGCGACCCGCTCGTGGGGTGCGGCATTGGTCGAAGCGACGGAGAACTGGCCCGATACGTACCCCGACTCAATGGCTGAAATGGCCCCCAGAGGACATAGCCCGGCGCGTCGCGGCCTGCCCTCGCCACGGCAAACTTCCCGCGCACCTTGCCCGTATGCGGCTGAAAGTCCCCCGGCGAAACGACGAAGGACGTCGAGATCGACGGAGCCTGGACGATCGGGAACAGGGTCGCAGTCGTGCGCGCTCCGAAGATCTGCGTGCGCTCACCGATCGGATAGAGGGACACGTGATCGCGCACCGCCGCGACGGCAAACACGAGGGACACTGCCAGGAGGGGGACGAACACGAACAGCGCTGCGCGAACCTCCTGGATCACCACCGCCAGCGGGATCGCAATCAGCGGAATGACGATGGACAGGTACCTCGCCGGGAACTGCCCTCCCTCGATCGCCCCCGCGCTCGCCAGGACAAGCTCGTAGCCCACCGCCACGGCGAGCACCGAGAGCCGCCCAGCCACCGGAACTTGACGACGAGACACCCGAGCGCCGCGAGGCCCAGCCAGTGCACCGGGACGTACGGGATCCACCCGTGGACCGGATTGAGGACGTCGGCGAGAGCGTAGTCGTAGAGGAAGCGACCAGCCGCCGTCCCGACGGTCGTGTCCGAGAACGCGGCGTAGGGCGCTGACGGGTGGGCGATCCGTACAAACGATGCGACGCGAGCGCGAAAAGCGCGATGTCCGGCCACGTACGGGACGACGAGCGGCAGCGGTCGACGGTGCGCCAGTCCGTCGTCAGAACTCGGCGCGATTCGCCGAGCCGCACCGGTCGCCGCCCGAACGCTGCCGGGCAGCCCGCTCTCGGTCGCGTGGGCGGGCGCTCCCTGCCGTGGCACGGCACGCGGCGATCGACGAGACCGAGAAGCACGCCGAGCGACAGCGGGAATGAAGCGGACGTGCAGCCAGACGAGCCCGGCAGCGGCGGTCGACCCGAGGGCGAGCGCAGCGGGCGACGAGGCACGCGTGACCATGACCCGAAGTGCGACGACGATGAGCAGCGCGCCGGGAAGCTCGGGTAGATCTGGCTGGAGAAGACGAGCACCGGGGAGCAGAACGACGACCGCGACCCAGGCCAGGAGCCGGTACCTCCTGCGGAAGCCGAGCTCCCGGAGCAGGCGAAACAACTGGTCCGCGAGGAGCGCCGCGATCAGGATCATCTCCAGCCGTGCGCCGGTCTGCCCGCCGAGCGCAACGGCCGGTGCGAGCAACGCCGCCATGCCGATGCCGCGGACCGGGCGCAGCTCGCCCGATTCCCTGTAGTCCGCGGCGTGCGAAGGGGTCGAGCGGGAAGAGCGCGTAGACCTCGAGCGTCTGCTCGCGGCTCGCGTAGTCGTTCCGGAGGTCGAGGTCACCGTCGTAGGCGATGCTCTGCGCTGCGAGCAGGTAGTGCGGCTCGTCGCCGGTTGGGTCGGGGTGCATCACCTGGTACGCGGCGAAGTACGCCGCCAACGCGAGCAGGAAGGGCGCGAGCGGCCACGACGCCCAGAGCGACGAGCGGTCGCGCGCCCGAGCCACGCTCCGCAGCCGGGCGGGAGCCCACTGCGTCGCTCGCGTTCGTGGCCATCGTCCCGGTCCCGACGTGCCGTCTAGCGGCGACGCAACCCCAGGACGCTGAGGAAGAGCGCCGACAGCACGGTCTGCATCCCGCAGGCGATCAGCATCGCGCCCGGGATGACGATCCGCAGCGTGTCGGGGTAGTCGAGCCGCCCGAAGCCCGCCTGGTTCCAGGTCGCGAGAGCGTAGAACGAGAGGCCGAGCCCTCCGGCGACGAGCAGCACGCCGACGACGAGCCCGATCTCGAGCGTCCCACGGCGCTCGAGCAGCCGCCGGATCCGCGGGTCGTCCGGGAGCAGGCCCTCGGTGATGCCGAACCAGCGAGCCGTGACGAAGAAGTACACGGCCTGGAGGCCGACGACGACGGCGAGCGCAAAGTAGAGGAGCGTGCTCACGTCGAAGCCGACCGAGCCGATCGCGCGATCCCCGGGCAGCAGCCACGCCATTCCCACGATCCCGACGAGCGAGGAGGAACAGGCCCGGATACAGGAACAGCCACTTCGGGCTGTAGAGCAGCAGCAGCCGGATCGAGCGCCAGCCGTCGCGCCAGGTGTTGAGATGCGGCTCCCGGCCCTCGGCGTCCTGGGAGAGCGTCGTCGGGACCTCCGTGACGCGGAGGCCGTGCCATCGTCGCCTTGACGATCATCTCGATCGCGAACTCCATCCCGTTCGAGCGGATGTCGAGCGCAGCGACCTTCTCTCGGTCGAAGCCGCGGAGCCCGCAGTAGATGTCGCCGCAGCGGCGTTCCGTAGAGCCTGCCGGCCGACGAACGACAGCACCGGGTTTCCGACCTAGCGGTGGAGCCAGGGCATGGCGCCCTCGCGGATCCCGCCCTTGAACCGGTTGCCGCCGACGAGGTCGTATCCCTCCCGCAGGCGGCGGACGAACGGCTCGAGGTCGGCGAAGTCGTAGCTGTCGTCGGCATCGCCCATGATCACCCAGCGACCTCGCGCGGCGGCGATGCCGCCTGTGAGCGCGGCGCCGTACCCGCGCTGCGCGACCGGCACGACGCGAGCTCCGAGCTCTTCCGCGATCTCGCGGGAGCCGTCGGTCGAGCCGTTGTCCGCGACAACGACCTCGCCGCGAATCCCGAGGCGCTCGAAGGACGCCTGCGCCTTGCGGATGCAGATCCCGATCGTGCGCGCCTCGTTCAGGCACGGCATCACGACGGAGAGCTCGAGCTCTGCTGCCTCGGATGCTGCCGCCGACTCCGGAGTCGCTTCTGCCGAGCTCATCGTGCTACCCCGTGCCTGAACCGACTTCGACTGCTCATGCGGACCCCGAGGATCCGGCAACGGAGCCCGGGCAGACACACGCACGATCGTAGCTCGCGTTCACGGCTCGGCTCCATGGAGCCGCTACGACGGACGCTTCGCCTGCTCCTCGAGTGCGGCGATTCGCTCCGAGAGGACGTGTAGCTCGTTCGCGAGCGCCTCACGGCCGACTCTCTCGGCGCGAAGTGCGCTGACGAGCTCCCCGATCGCGGCTTCGCGCTCGGACATCTCGGCCGCGAGCGCGGTCTCGAGCCTGAGCACGGCCGCATCGGTCTGTCGGGCAAGGTCATCGAGCACGTGAGCGAGCAGCCGCAGGTTGACCTTCTTCACGCCGCTGATCAGAGGCCCGACCACCCGCTTCGACGAGAAGCCGAGCTCGGGACGGAAGCGGATCCGGGATGCCGTCCCGCCTAGGTCGAACCCAGTCTCCGAAGCTGTCCGACCCGCGTTCCGGCGTCACGTCGAGCTCGATGCCCGCAAGCTCGTCGGCGTCGGGGTATCCGCCACGTGCCCGCTCGAGCGCGGCGCGCGACTCCAGCTCCTCGACGATCTCGTCGGCGTCGATCGCGCGCTTGTCCGCCATTGCCCAGCGATGCTAGACGATCGGTTGACGGCGTCTCCTGACCCGCAAAGCGCGCCGTGACACTCAGCCCATATCCTCTGACGCGCCCCGAAGACCGACTCGATGACTACCACTGGACAACCAAGCCCTCGTCACCTCGCGTCGCGAACCAAGTCGGGCGTGCGAGCCGTGGCTCGCGCTCTGCTCTGGCCAGTCAGAAGGTTCGTCGATCCCCGGATCGAGGGCGTGCTCGCGCGCCTGGACGCCAGGAACCAGGAGTTCGTGAGGCGGCTCGAGGCGACCGCTGAAGCCGACGCGGAGGTGGCCACCGTCATCGGCCGCTCGTTCGACGACATGCGCCAGGCGAGCGACGACATCAGACGCGAGACCGACAGAATCTACGAGCTCCTCAAGAAGCCCCCCAGCGAGAGATTTGCTCAGGATGTCGGTGACCTCGACGGCGACGTGGCCAGCTTCTTGAACTACGCGTTGGGGAACGATGGCTTCTCCGCGCAGGCGGGGCTGTGGTTCAACCCGCCCGTCTGGGTACTTCATCGCGAGCGAGGCGTGGGAGTTCACGAGGTCAGCGAGCGGATCGCCGAGATTCCCTATGCCTTCCGTGCGATCGGCAAGCTGGATGCCGGCGCCACGATCCTCGACGTCGGCGCGGCCGAGAGCACGGTCGCGCTCTCGCTCGCATCCCTCGGGTACGAGGTGACCGCGCTCGATCCGCGGCCGTACCCGCTGTCCCACCCTCGACTGCGTTCGGTGGAGGGCCGCGTCGAGGACTGGGACACGCCCGACACCTTCGATGCCGTCATCTGCCTCTCCACGATCGAGCACGTCGGGCTCCCTGCGTACGGCCAGGAGCCGCAGCCCGGGGCCGATCTCGCGGCGATGAGACGGATCCACGAGCTGTCGAGGCCGGGCGCGGTTCTCGTTCTCACGGTGCCCTTCGGAACGTTCTCTGCGGACGACTTCCAGCGAACCTACGATCGCGAGCACCTGGACGAGCTCCTGGGCGGGTGGGAGATCACCGACTTCGCGCTTGCTCGGAGAGCGAGCTCGACGTGCTGGCAGGTCGACGGCGTCGCGGACGAGGACGTCGCCGAGAACGGCGAGCGCGTCGCGCTCGTGACCGCGATCCGCTCGAGCTGACGCAGCCGGCTCGCTGGCTCCATGGCAGTCCTCTTCGACATTCAAGGAGTGCAGAGCAAGGCGCACGGCGAGCGCGGCATCGCTCGCTATCTCCTGGAGCTCGCACGCGCTCTGGAACAGGAGCGCCCTGGTGCAGTGTCCACGTACCTCCTGAACCCGGACCTTCCCCTGCCGGGCACTATCGAGCCGATCGCGGAGAGCGGGCGGATCGACTTCAGCGACCGTGTCGACTTCGAGAGCGCGAGCGTCTACCACGTCGGGTCGCTGTTCGAGTACGAGCCGATCGATCGCCTCTGGCCGGACGCAGCCGAGCGCGCGGGGCTGCGGTTCGCGGTCACGCTCTACGACTTGATCCCGGAGATCTACTCGGACGTGTATCTCTCCGACCCGCTGACCCGCACCCGCTACCGGACGCGACTCGCGATGCTCCGGCGGGCCGATCGCGTGCTCACGATCTCCGAGGCGACGGCCAGAGATGCAACGGAGCTGCTCGGGATCAGTCCCGACCGGATCCGCGTCGCCGGCACCGGCGTCTCCGCGCATTTCGTTCGTCCGGTGAGCCGCGCCGCGGCAGAGGCGGAGCTCAAGGAGCGGACGCCGTTGGTGCGTCCTGGGTTCGTCCTCTACACCGGCGGGATCGATCACCGCAAGAACATCGATCGCCTGCTCGAGGCCTACGCAGCCTTGCCGGCCCGGCTCCGGGCGCGTCATCAGCTGATCGTCGTGTGCCGCGTCCAGCCGGCGGAGGCGGCCGCGCTCGACCGGCGGTTGGAGGAACTGGAGTCTCCGCCGACGTCCACTTTCCCGGCTTCGTCCCGGACGAGGAGCTCGTGCTCCTCTACCAGGCCGCGCGCCTCTTCGTCTTTCCCTCGCTCTACGAGGGGTTCGGGCTGCCCCTGGCAGAGGCAATCGCATGCGGCGCGCCCGCGCTCGCGGCTCGAACGTCGTCGCTCGTCGAGCTCGTGGACGACGAGGCAGCGCTCTTCGAGCCGACCGATCCTCGCTCGATCCGCGATGCGATCGAGAACGCGCTCGAGGACGAGGAGCTCCTGCGGAGACTCTCGGAGAAGCAGCTTCACCAGCGCCACACGTGGGCCGAGGTCGCGCGTCGCACTGCATCCGCGTACGACGAGCTCCGCGGTGGCACACGACGCCGTGTCGGCCGGAGCCGCCGAGTCGCGCTCGTCTCGCCCCTGCCGCCGCAGGCGTCCGGGATCGCCGAGTACAGCGGCCGGCTCGTAAAGCACCTGGTCCGGTTCTGCCCGATCGACGCCTTCGTGGATGCTCCCGTGACGACTCCTCCGGGGTCACGGTGATGCGCATCGGCGGGCTGGAGCGGGTCGCTCGCGTCGAGCGCGGTTACCGCAAGATCGTGTACTGCCTCGGGAACAGCGAGTTCCACGCCGAGGCGCTGGCTCTGCTCCGGCGCCAGCCGGGGGTGGTCATCGCCCACGACGTGAGGCTGACCGGGCTCTACGCATGGTCGGCCCACCACCGTCCCGAGCTCCAGCCGTGGTCTTTTCACCAAGTCCTGCAATCGATGTACGGCGCTCGGGTGCCGGCGACGCTCGGGATGCACGGCCATGTCAGCGGCGAAGAGGCGGATCGGTACGCGTTGCTCATGGCGCAGGAGGCGATCGCCCACTCGGAGCGATATCTCGTGCACTCGGCCTATGCGGCCCAGCTCGCACGTCTCGATGCCAGGGCCGGTGACGTCGGAAAGATCGGGGTCATCCCGTTCGCCTTTCCCGACCCGGACGACTTCGCAGCGGACCCGACGCCGAGGTCCGACACGCCCGTCGTCGCGAGCTACGGCATCTCGGCTCCCGAGAAGCAGACCGAGAAGGTCATCGAGGCCTTCGTGCACGTCGCCGAGGACATTCCGAACGCACGACTCGTGATCGCGGGCCGGCCGGCCGCGCCCGAGCTCGGCAAGCGCTATCGAGCGCTGTGCAAAGCGCTCGGCCTGTCCGAGCGCGTGACCTTGACGGGCCAGCTCGACGACGCCTCGTATCGAGCTTGGCTTCGCCGCGCGACCGTGGCTGTCCAGCTTCGAGCGGCATCGAACGGCGAGAGCTCGGCAGCCGTGGCCGACTGCCTCGCGGCGGGCACGCCCGCGATCGTCACCGACGTGGGCTGGGCGCGCGAGCTACCCGACGACTCGGTCATCAAGGTGGAGCGAAGCATCAGCGTGAAGGCACTGGCCGACCGGATCGTCGAGCTGCTCGGCGACGAGGCGAGGCGCGCCACTCAGTCGGCGTCCGGCATCGAGCACGCACGACAGAACTCCTTCGCGAGGACGGCCGAGTTCCTTCGGCGCGAGGTTCTCGAAGCAGACTGAGGTTGGAGGCTCGTCCTGGATGGCTAGGGTGCCTTGATGAAGCGCAGCAGCGGAGTGTCGCCGGCGACGCAACCCGTCGTCGAGGCAGACGGGGCCACCGACGCCGATCCGACGCTCGTCGAGACGGACGACTTCAGCGTCTTCCTGCACGGGCTCCGCTCCCGCGAGCTCCGGAAGCTCCCGGCCGGGGCCCAGACCGTCCTCAGCGGTGGTTGCGCCGGCGCGTGGTACTTCGACTGGTTCGCCGAGAACTATCCGACGCCGCCAGCGCGTCACATCGGCGTCGAGGCCTACGCGCCTCGCCCGGAGTCGTTGCCGGCCGAGGTCGAGTGGCTCGAGCGACCGTTGGGCGACCTCGCACCGATCGGCGACGGCGAGGTGGACCTCGTGTTCGCCGGCGAGGTCTTCGAGCACCTCTGGCCCCACGAGATCGTCGGCTTCCTCGCAGAGGCGCATCGTGTCCTGCGCACAGGGGGGCACGTCGCCCTCGACAGCCCCAACCGGCGGGTGACGTCCGCGCTCGCGTGGATCCATCCCGAGCACACCGTCGAGTTCACAGTCGACGAGGCCGTCGAGCTCCTCACGCTCGCAGGCTTCGACGACGTCCGGGTTCGCGGGCTCTGGCTCTGCTACGACGACGAGCGCGGCTCCTTCCTGCCGCTGGAGCTCGATGCGGGCGGGAGAGCGTGGCCGCGCGAGCGTCGGGCTCTCGAGGCGGAAGGACGGCCATTCGACTCGTTCGTCTGGTGGGCCGAGGCGGTACGCAGCGACCGGGAGGTCGATCGGAGGGCGCTCGAGGATCGCGTGGCCGAGATCTACCGGGCGGTCCGACCTCTGGCCTTGAACCGGCTTCGAAAGGAGATCGGATCGCTCGTGGAGTCGCCGTCCGGGAGCATCGTCTCGGCCGCACCCGGGGAGTCTGGAATCCTCCTCCGCGGGCCCGGGGTCGCGATGCCGCCCGGCGAAGGGTCGGTGACGTTCTGGCTCGGATGTCCGGGACGCGGTACGGCCGAGGCGGATGCAGGCGCGGTTCTCGGAGCCGTGGAGCTGGCTGCCGGAAGTCGCATCGTCGCCTCCCGCGAGGTGACCTCGGGCGACGTGGCTCGACGGGGCCGGCTGCACGAGCTCACGCTCCCGTACGAGCTCCCGCAGACGGCGTTCGACGTGGAGGTCCGCGTCCGCAGCACGGGGCACGAGCCGCTGGCGGCGCTCCTCCGGATTCATGTCGACGAGGGAGCGACCACACCTTCGCTCTCGCCGCCTTCATCGTTCGACGGCCCCAGAGGCGACCTCACGCACTGGAAGACGGCGAGGGCGTTGAACGCGGCGGATCGCCGGCGCTCGTCGATCAGGAGGAGCCCGTTGCGAGCGCTCGGACGAGTCGCCCTGTGGCCCGTGCGCAGGCTCCTGGACCCGCGAGTCCAGGGGATGCTCGCCCACATCGACGCCCGGCATCGGGAGCTGCTCGCGCGGATCGACGCTCTCGACGCGCAGGTGGAGTCGCTTGCCTTGCGTCTCGAGTCCCTGCAAGCCGGGCAGGGAGCGCAGGACGCCGGCGAGACCGCAGGCGACGACTCCGCCGAGTGACGCCGAACGGCGGTCGGTCCGACGACCGAAGAGGCGCTTTCGTCCCGCACTAGACTGGCCTGCCTTGAGCCTGTACGCGGACGTCTTCAAGCACGGCGAGCTCTTTCGCGGCCTCTTCCGGCGCGAGCTTCGCGTCCGCTATCGCGGGTCGTCGCTCGGCCTCGCGTGGACGCTCATCTACCCGCTGATGCTCATGATCGGGTACTGGCTGCTCTTCTCGCTCCTGCTGAAGGCCGTGTCCGTCGAGAACTACCCGCTGTTCGTCATCTCGGGGCTCATCAGCTGGACGTTCTTCCAGTCGTCGCTGCAGATGTCGTCGACGAGCCTGCTCGGGCAGGCGAACCTCGTGAAGCAGGTCCGCTTCCCGCGCCAGCTGCTGCCGCTCGCCGTCGTCGCCACGAATCTGACGACCCTGCTCGCGTTGCTGCTCATCGTCGTTCCGCTCAATCTCATCGTCCGGCCGGAGACGCGCTCGACGTTCTGGATCGCCATCCCCCTGCTCGTGCCGCTGATCGCGCTCGCGAGCGGCCTGGCGATCGTCGTCGCCGGCGCGACCGTGATCTTCCGGGACGTGGAGCACCTGCTCGCGACGATCCTCGTCCCGTGGTTCATCCTGACGCCGATCTTCTACACCTTCGACCTGCTTCCCGGGCTCAGCGAGCACGAGACCGTCGCGAACATCCTCTACTACGGGAACGTCATGGCCCCGCCCGTCGAGGCGATCCGCGACCCGATCTTCTTCGGGGAGGTGCCCGCGGCGGGCGACGTGCTCTACTCGATCGGGGTGGCGCTCGGGTCGCTCGCGCTCGGGGCGTGGGCGTTCGCCCGCCTCGACGACCGGCTCGCGGCCTCGCTCTGAGCCTGGATTAGCGGGCGCTTTCAGTACGCTCATCCGCATGCAGCCGGGCGCGATCACGGTCGAGAACGTCAGCCGCCGGTTCCTCGTCTACCCGACGCGGAACATCACGCTGAAGGAGGCGATCGTGCGCCGCCGCCACCATCGGCCGGCGGAGATCTGGGCGCTCCGCGACGTCTCGCTCGAGATCGAGCCGGGACAGTCGCTCGGAATCGTCGGCCGGAACGGCTCGGGCAAGACGACGCTCCTCCGCCTGCTCGCGGGCATCTTCAAGCCGACGAGCGGCAGGATCGCGGTCGGCGGCTCGGTCGGATCCCTGCTCGAGCTCGGCGCCGGGTTCCACCCCGACTTCACGGGGCGGGAGAACATCTTCCTGAGCGGCTCGATCTACGGGATGAAGCGCGCGCAGATCCGCGACTCGCTCGACGACATCATCGAGTTCACCGAGCTCGAGCGCTTCATCGACCTGCCCGTACGCACGTACTCGTCGGGGATGTACATGCGCCTCGGGTTCGCGCTCGCCGTGCACCTCGACGCCGACGTCCTGCTGCTCGACGAGGTCTTCGCGGTCGGCGACGAGGCGTTCCAGCGCAAGTGCATGGACCGGATCATGTCGTTCAAGCGGGAAGGCGGGACGACCGTCTTCGTCTCACACTCCCCGGCCGCCGTCGAGCGGATGTGCGACCGCGCGGTGCTCCTGAACGGCGGCCAGGTCGCCTTCGACGGAGAGACCCACGACGCCCTGCGCCACTACTCGGCCCTGCTCGCGGACCAGGAGTCGACCGCACCCGAGCGCAGCCCGGGCCCGTCCGAATGGGGAAGCCGCGAGGTCCGCGTCACGCGCGTGACGCTCGAGGGGCCGGGCGGCGTGGAAGGGCACGAGCTCGGCGCCGACGAGCCGGCCGTCCTCCGCATCTGGGTCGCCTCCGAGTCCAAGCTGCCGCCACCGGACATCGCGGTCGAGCTCCGCGACTCGAGCGGCGGCCTCCTCGGCTCGCACGTCCAGTCGACGGCCGAGCTCGGCTGGGACGGCTCGCCCGGCGAGCGCGTGTTCCGGTTCGAGCTCGACCGGCTCCCCGTCGTGGACGGCCGTTTCCGGTTCGGGGTCGCGCTCTACGACGCCGACACCGGCGCGACGTACCACGGCGTCGAGAAGGCGGTCGAGTTCCTCGTCCCGCCCGCGGCCGGGGTGCGCGGATGGCTGCGCTTCAGCGGGCGCTTCATCCTCGACGAGTCGGCGAGCATGGCCTCGGTCCGGTAGCGCACCGGCGAGGCAAGGCCCTACGCGAAGCGGTCGACTTCCTCGGGCTCCATCGGCTCGGGGCCGACTCCGGCGACGACCGTCTCCTGCGAGCGCTCGTGGAGCCGCTCGCGCCCCCGCTTCACCGCACCGAGGAACTTGTCGAGGTTCACCTCGAGCGTCGAGAGGATGCTGTCGGCCCAGTCCTCCATCTCGAGCCGCGTCTCCCGCGCCGACCGGCGGGCCTCGTCGACGATGTCCTCGGCCTGCCGCTCGGCGAGCTTGACGATCTCCGTCTGCGACGCCTCTCGGATCGCCTGCTCCCGCGCCTCCTGGATGATCCGGTCGCACTCGCGCTTCGCCTCCGCGAGCATCTCCTGGCGCTCCTTCACGATCCAGCGGGCCTGCTTGATCTCCTCCGGGATCGTGGCGCGCATCTGGTCGAGGATCTCGTAGATCTCCTCTCGGTCGAGGCGCACCTGGTCGGTGAGAGGAACGGCCTTGGCGTTGTGCACCAGGTCGTCGAGCTTGTCGATGAGAACGAGGACGTCCATGGCGGAAAAGTCTACTGACGGGGTGAGACGCTACTCCTGCGGTGACACCGGGCGCGCCCGGTCGCCCGTCCGGGTAGAGCTCCGCGAAGCGCTCGGCGACGGCCTTCGGCACGAGCTCGTCGACGGGGCCGCCGAACGACGCGATCTCCTTCACGCCGCTCGACGAGACGAAGCTGTACAGCGGGCTCGCCATGACGTAGACGGTCTCGATCTCGGGCGCGAGCTGGCGGTTCAGGTGGTTCATCTGGAACTCCCACTCGAAGTCCGAGATCACCCGCAGGCCCTTCACCATCGTCTGCGCGTCGTGCTTGCGCGCGAAGTCGACGACGAGCTCCGAGAAGACGTCGACGACGACGTTGTCGCAGCCCGCGAGCGCGTCCTCGAGGAACTTCACGCGCTCCTCGACGGTGAACAGCGTCTCCTTGTGCAGCGGGTCGCGCACGACGCCGACGACGATGCGGTCGAAGATCGCCGCGGCGCGGCGGATGACATCGACGTGACCGTTCGTCACGGGGTCGTACGAGCCTGGGCAGATTGCCGTGATCATCGGGAGAAGACCGTGATGCGTGCGGAACCGTAGCGGCGGCTCGTCTGGAGAGCGAGGGGAAGCTCGGGCTCGACGCGCGACTCCGTCTCGACGACGGCGAGGCCGTCGTCCGTGAGGAGCTCGGGGAGGAGCTCGGCGAGCGGCTCCGCGAAGCGATCCCACTCCTCGTACGGGGCGTCGACGAGGATCAGGTCGTAGCGGTGCGCGCGAGCTTTCTCCTCGCGCAGCGCGCGCGTTGCGTCCTGGCAGAGGACGACCGCGCCGGTCAGCCGGAGCTTCTCGAGGTTCTGCTGGATGACGCGGCAGGCGGCGCGGTCGGACTCGACGAAGACCGCGCGCGCGGCGCCGCGCGAGAGGGCTTCGAGGCCCATCGCGCCGGAGCCGGCGAAGACGTCGAGGACGCGCGCGTCGTCGACCGGCCCGATGATCGAGAACACGGCCTCGCGGACGCGGTCGCCGGTCGGCCGCGTGCCGGCGCCCTTCGGCGCCGCGATCCGGTGCCCCTTCCGCGAGCCGGCGACGATCCGCACGCGGGAAACAGTTACAGCTCGACGACGAGCTCGTGCGCGCCGTCGGCGAACGACGACTGCGCGATGCGACCGACCCGGCGGAGGAGCGCGAGCGCGCCTTCGTTGCCGGGAAGCACGAGCGCCGTGAAGCGCTCGATGCCGTCCCGCTTCGCGAGCGTCGAGAGCTCGCGCAGGAGCTTGCCGCCGACGCCGCTTCCCTGGCACGGGTCGACGACCTCGAAGGCGACCTCCGCGGTGCGCGGATCCTCGCGGTCGCGGACGAACCTCGCGAGGCCGACGACCTCGCCCGTCACGAGGTCCACCGCGCCGACAGCCTCGCGGCCGCAGCAGCCGACGTCCGCGAGGACGTCGACCTCGGCGTCGGGGAGCCGCGGCTTCGGACCGTGGAAGCGCAGCCGCCGGGACCGCTCCGAGAGGCCGTCGAAGACCTCGAGCACGGCGGCGCGATCGCCCGATTCGAGCCGCCCGACCGTGACGAGGCCGCGCTGGCAGCCGGGTTGCACGTCTGCGAGAGCCATGTGCGAAGGGTCGCCGCTCGCGGCTCCGGGCACAGTGAGGAAGACGCGAGAGCGAAGGTGCGGTTATCCGTACTCCGCTCTACGACTCGCCGAGGTGCTCGGCTTCGCCGAGGAGCCGGTCGGCGGCCTCGGCGAGGAGGCCCTCGTCCTCGAGCCCGCGCGCGACCTCGCGTGCGCGCTCCAGCAGCTCGCGGTCCTGTCGCAGCCGCACGAAGCGGAGATCCGACAGCCCGGACTGGCGGGCGCCGAGGAGCTGGCCCTCGCCTCTGATCTCGAGGTCCTTCTCCGCGAGCTCGAAGCCGTCGGTCGTCTCCACCATCGCCTCGAGCCGCTCGACGGCGCCCTCGGTCAGCTCCTCGCGCGGGCGCGAGACGAGCAGGCAGTACGACTGCTCCGCGCCGCGGCCGACACGCCCTCTCAGCTGGTGCAGCTGCGCGAGACCGAAGCGGTCGGCCTCCTGCACGATCATGATCGTCGCGTTCGGGACGTCGACTCCGACCTCGATCACCGTCGTCGCGACGAGCACGTCGAGCTCGCGCGCCTTGAACGCGGCCATCACCTTGCGGCGGTCGTCGGGGCGCAGGCGCCCGTGCAGGCAGCCGACCGCGTAGCCCTTCAGCTCGCCCGTCCGCAGCCGCTCGGCCTCCGCCTCGGCCGCGCGCGCGACCTTCGTGTCCGACTGCTCGATCAGCGGGCAGACGACGTACGCCTGCCGGCCGTCGTCGAGGTGCCGCCGGAGTCGCGTGTACGCCTCGGAGCTGCGGTCGTCGGTGACCCACGCGGTGACGATCGGCTTCCGGTCGGCGGGTGGAAGCGAGAGCTCGCTGACCTCGAGGTCGCCGTAGACCGTGAGCGCGAGCGTCCGCGGGATCGGCGTCGCCGTGAGGTGGAGGACGTGCGGGCTGCGGCCCTCGACGAGCGCGCTCCGCTGGCTCACGCCGAAGCGGTGCTGCTCGTCGACGACGGCGACGGCGAGATCGTGGAAGTCGACCTCCTCCTGGATCAGGGCGTGCGTCCCGACGACGACGTGCGCGTCGCCGGACGCGATCAGCTGCCGCGCGGCCGCGTGCTCGCGCGCGCGGATCGAGCTCGTGAGCAGCGAGACGCGCACGCCGAGCGGCTGGCAGAGCTCGTCGATCGTGAGGAAGTGCTGCTCGGCGAGGGTTTCCGTGGGCGCCATCAGCGCGCCCTGGCGTCCCGCCTCGACCGCGCGCAGCAGCGCGTACAGCGCGACGACCGTCTTCCCGGAGCCGACGTCGCCCTGGAGCAGGCGCTGCATCGGGGTCGTCCGGCCGAGGTCGCCGTCGATCTCGCCGATCGCCCGCTCCTGGTGCGGGGTGAGCGTGAACGGCAGCGACGCCCGGTAGCGCTCGAGCAGCTCGCCCGGCGCGGCAAGCGCCTGCGCGGAGGCCTGCTCGCGGAGCGCTGCCGTCCTCCCGAGCGCAATCTGGAGAACAAGGAGCTCGTCGAAGGCCAACCGCAGCCTTCCCCGTTCGGCCTCGGGCAGCGCGCGTGGGCGGTGCAGCGCGACGAGCGCGTCGGCGCGCAGCGGGAGCTCCTCGCTCTGACGGAGCGCCGCCGGCAGCGGCTCGCCCGCGTCGCGGACGAGCGCGAGGGCCTGCGCGCGGAGCCCGCGCAGCGTCTTCTGGGCGACGTCCTCGCCGGCCGGGTAGACGGGCGCGAAGTCGGCCGTCTCGACCTCGCCTTCGAGGTCGTACGAGCTGACCGCGAAGCCGTACCGGTTCGCGCGGCCGCGCAGCCGCACTCGTGTCCCGGGTGTGAGCTTCGACTCGAGCCAGGGCTGGTTGAACCAGGTCGCCTTGATCTCGCCGGTGTCGTCCGCGACCCGGGCGGTCAGGATCTTGAGCCGTCCGCGCCGGCGGCTCGAGACCGCGCGCACCGCGACTTCGACGGTCGCCTCCTCGTCGCCGAAGAGCTCGCTGATCCGCTTCGCGGGGACGGGAGCCTCGTACCGACGCGGCCGCTGCCAGAGCAGATCGCCGACGGTCTCGAGCCCGATTCGCTTCAGGCGACGCGCGATCGTCGAGCCGACGCCGTCGAGCGTCTCGACTGACGCTTCGAGGTGCTCGGGCCGGGGCACGCTCGCCGGCCGCGGCCAGGCGGCGGGCGCTTCGAGGCCGGCGAACCCGACCGGAAGCCGCACCCTGGTCCTCGAGGCGGACACGCGGTCACTATAGGTCCCGGTCCGGTTTGCCGGTGCCTACTCGTCCTGAAACCAGAAGAAGCCGACGGCGCCCGGGCCGGCATGCGTCGAGACGACGGCGCCGAGGTTCGCCGTGAACTCGATCTCGGCTTTCGGGCGCACGCGCCAGACGAGCTCCGAGAGCGTCCCCACCCACTCCGCGGCGTCGGCGTGCGCGATCGCGACGCGGAGCCCCGCCCGATCCTCGGTCGCTTCCGCGAAGCGGCGCTCGAACTCCGCCAGCGCCTTCTGCCGCCCGCGGACGCGCGCGACGGCGACGACCTCCCCGTCCTGGACGGCGAGGATCGGCCGGACGCTCAGGAGCGAGCCGGCCAGGGCCGCCGCGCGCCCGATGCGCCCGCCTTTCTGGAGGTACTCGAGCGTCTCGACGGTGAACACCACCCCGCAGTCGCGATGGAACCGCTCGACGAGGGCGTCGATCTCCTCGTCGGTCGTCCCGCGCGTGAGCCGCCGCTGTATGGCATGGGCGAGCATCGCGATCGCGAGCGACGCCGTCAGCGAGTCGACGAGGCGCACCTTGTCCCCCGACAGCTCTCCTGCCGCCAACTCGGCGCTCGCGTACGTGCCCGAGACCTTCGAGGAGACGTGGATCGAGTAGATGCGCTCGTAGCCGGAGAGCGCCTGGTAGGTGGTCAGGAAGTCCTGCGGAGTCGGCTGCGAGGTCGCCGGAAGCACCGCCGACCCGCGCAGCTTCTCGAAGAACTCGTCGGGGCCGAGCTCGACGTAGTCGCGGAAGGTCTCGTCCCCGAAGCGCACGTAGAGCGGGACGAAGCGCATGTTCGGGAACCGCTCGGGCGCCTCCGGGTAGTCCGAGGTGGAGTCGAGCACGATCGCCGTGTTCTCGGTGGTCAGGTTCACTCCCCTCTCCTTCCCGCCGCCGCGCGCATCGCGCCGACGAGCGTGTCGACGCCCTCATCCTTTCGGATCAGCTCGACCCCTGCGCGGCGGGCCGCGTCGTGCTCCTCTTCGCCCGCGGACGCGCTCAGGAAGACGATCGAGGTCTCCGGGCTGCGCTCGCGGATCGCGGCCGCCGCCTCGGCGCCGTCCTCGTCGGGCAGGCGGTAGTCGACGACGGCGACGTCGACGCTCAGCTCGACACACGCGGCCGGCGCGGCCCCAGCGGTCCCGACCGCGCCGACGACCTCGAGCCCCTCGTACCGGCCGAGGAGGAAGGCGAGCGCGTCGCGGTAGATCTCGTTGTCCTCGACGAGCAGCACCCGGAGCGGCTCCATGCCCCTTACTCCGCCACGACGAGCAGCGGATAGTGGGGCTGGCCGCCGTCGTGCACCTCGACGTCGACGTCCGGATGCGCGGCGTTCACCGCCGCGAGGAGCTCCTCCACGGGCGGAGCGCCATCCCCCGTCAGGATCCCGAGCCAACCTTGCTCGCCGTCCAGCACGCGCGCGACCACCTCGAGCGCGACTTCCTGAAGACTGTCACCAGCCGTCACCGCCGCGTCCTCGACGAGCCCGAGGTACGCGCCCTTCACGATCTTCACGCCGTCGAGCTCCGTGTCGCGCGACGCAACGGTCACCTCCCCGGTGCGGACCGACGCGAGGGCGTCGAGCATGTCCTCCTCGTTCTGCGCGGCCGCGTTCGTGGAGATGTAGCGGCCCATCGCCGCGAGCCCGGCCTGCACCGAGCGGGAGGGGATGACGCGAACCGCCTTCGGCGACAGCTCGGCGGCTTGCTCCGCGGTGAGGATCACGTTCGAGTTGTTCGGGAGGACGAGGACCTCGTCCGCGGGTGTCGCGTCGATCGCCTCGACGATCTCCGCGGTCGACGGGTTCATCGTCTGGCCGCCCTCGATGACCTTCGTCGCGCCGAGGCTCTCGAAGAGCCGGCGGTTTCCCTCGCCCGGGCATACCGCGACGAGAGCGGTCTCTACACCGACAGCCTCGGGTACGTCGGTCAGTCGCTCCTCGCGCTGCGCCGTCTGCGCGTGCATGTTCGCGATCTCGACCCCCTCGACGACGCCGAGCGCCGTGCCGGCCCCGAGCGCGAGGCCGGGCTCGTCGGTGTGCACGTGCACCTTGAGCGCGCTCGCGTCACCGACGACGAGCAGCGAGTCGCCGATCTCCTCGAGCGTGCGCTCGAGGCCCTCGAGGTCGAGGCCCTCGCCCTCGACGACGAACACCGTGCAGTAGCGGTACTTCGACAGCTCCTGGTGGATCGCGTCGAAGGACAACGCTTCTCCCTCGAGCTCCGTGTCCGGAAGAGGCTCGCCCGCGAGCGTGAGCGCGAGCCCGCGCGTGATCTCGACCAGCCCGGCCCCGCCCGCGTCCACGACCCCTGCGTCGCGAAGGACCTCGAGCATCTCCGGCGTGCGCGCGAGCGCGTCCTCGCCGCGCGCGAGCACCGTCTTCAGGAAGTCCTGCGGCTCGAGGCGGCGGTTCTCCTTCCGCTCGCCCTCCTCGGCCATCTCCCTGATCACCGTGAGCATCGTCCCCTCGACCGGCCGCTTGACCGCGCGGTACGCGGCGTCGCTCGCTCCCCGGAACGCGCGGCGCAGGCGGGGCGTGCTCGCGTCCTCGTACTCGCCGAGGACGTCGGTGAAGCCGCGCACGATCTGGGAGAAGATGACCCCGGAGTTGCCGCGTGCGCCCATCAGCGCCGCGCGCGAGAGCTCCTTCGCGACCGCCTCGCTGCCCTGCGCATTCGACGCGTCGAGCGCCTCGACGATCGAGCGCAGCGTCAGCACCAGGTTCGTTCCGGTGTCGCCGTCGGGGACGGGGTAGACGTTCAGGTCGTCGATCCGGCGGCGGTGCGCCTCGAGGTTCTGGAGTGCGCCGCGCGCGAGCGTGCGGACGATCTCGAGCTGCATCAGCGTCTCCGGACGCCGTTGATGTGGACGTCTAGGGAGGCGACGGGGATGCCGACCATGCGCTCGACCTCGTACAGGACGCGCGCGCGCACGGCGGTCGCAACCTCCGCGAGCTTGAGGCCCCTCTCGACGACGATCCGGCACTCGAGCACGAGGCCGTCGGCGCGCCTGCCGACGTCGACGCCCTTCTTGATGCCCCAGGGCAGGAGGCGCGACCAGCGGCTCCGGCCTGCGAGCGCGACGACCCCGTAGCTCTCGGCCGCCGCGTACCCGACGATCTGCGCGATCGCGTCGTTCGAGAACGCGATGCGGCCGAGCGGCGACGGCGCGACGTCGTAGTGCTCGCGGTCCACGGCGCGAGCTTAGTCCGTCGCGACAGGCCCTAGAGGGCCTTCTGGACCTTGCCGGCCTTCAGGCAGCGCGTGCAGACGTACGCCCGCTGCGCGCGCCCTTCGAGGAGCACGCGGACGCGCTGGAGGTTCGGGTTGAAGCGGCGCCGGGTGGCGACCATGGAGTGGCTTCGGTTGTTGCCGAAGCCGGGCTTCTTCCCGCAGATGGCGCAGACCTTGGACATGCGGCTGGGCATGGTACCGATCCTGACAGGCTGCCTGCGCCTCGTTTACCGGGCGGCTGCGGCGCGGAGGTGCGAGAAGACGTCGGCCATCTCGAGCGCGCTACGGACGGCCTCGGCGCCCTTCTCGATCCGTGGCTCCGCCTGCTCGACGCGGTCGAGCGTGAGGACGCCGAAGGAGACGGGGACGCCGGTCTCGAGCGCGGCGAGCTGGATCCCGCTCGCGGCCTCGCCTGCGACGTAGTCGAAGTGCGGCGTGTCGCCGCGGATGATGCAACCGAGCGCAACGATGCAGGCGAAGCGCCGCGTCTTCGCGAGGGCCGTCGCTGCGACCGGCAGCTCGAACGCGCCCGGCACGACCATGATCGTGATCGCGTCCGGACGGACACCCGCCTGCTCGAGCTCCTCGAGCGCGCGGGCGAGGAGCCTCGACGTGACCTTGCCGTTGAAGCGCGAGACGACGAGCCCGACCGCCCTGCGGCCGCCGTCGGCGACGCCCTCGAGGACCGCGTAGCCCTCGGGGATCTCGAGCTCGCCGGCAGCGTGCTCGGTCGAGGGAGCGAGCGCGATCGCTGCGCCGAGGTCATCGTCCGGCTCGGGCTCGGGCTCGAGCTGCTCCTCCTCGACCTCGTCGATCTCGTCGACCTCCGGCTCCTCGAGCTCAGGCTCGGGCTCGGGCGCGGCGACGGCTTCCATATCGGCTTCCATATCGGCCGAGGAGCCCCACGCGGCCGCGTCGTCTTCGGAGACCTCGTCCGGCTCGTCCGGCCGGCGCGGCCAGTCCGAGAGCACGTTCTCGCTGGATTCGTCGATGTCGGGATTGCTCACGTGTCGGATTCCGAGTCGGGCTCCGGCTCGAAGCGGACGCCCTGGTGGTGGAGCTTCGTGATCGTGTGCCCCAGCTTCTCACGCTTGGCGGTCAGATAGCGCTCGTTCTCCGGCTGCGGCTCCACCTCGATCGGCACCTGCTCGACGACGGTGAGCCCGTAGCCGTCGAGGCCGCTGAGCTTCGCCGGGTTGTTCGTGAGGATCCTGATCGTCGTCAGGCCGAGGTCGGCGAGGATCTGGTTCCCGATCCCCCACTCGCGGGCGTCCGGGGGGAACCCGAGCTCGAGGTTCGCCTCGACCGTGTCGAGCCCGTTCGCCTGCAGCTCGTAGGCGCGGAGCTTGTTCAGGAGGCCGATGCCGCGTCCCTCCTGGGCCATGTACAGGAGCACGCCCCGCCCCTCCGCCTCGATCCGCTCGAGCGACAGGGCGAGCTGCTCGCCGCAGTCGCAGAGCAGCGAGTGGAAGACGTCGCCAGTGAGGCATTCCGAGTGGACGCGGACGAGCACGTTCTCGGCGCCCTCGATGTCGCCCTTCACGAGCGCGACGTGGCGCTTGTCGTCGAGGAGCTCGCGATAGGCGATCGCCTGGAACGCCCCGTGCTCCGTCGGCAGCCGTACCGAGACCACGCGCTCGATGAGCTTCTCCGTGCGCCGGCGGTACTCGATCAGGTCGGCGACGGTGATCATCTTCAGGCCGTGCCGCTCCGCGAACGCCGCGAGGTCGGGGACGCGCGCCATCGTCCCGTCCTCGTTCATGATCTCGCAGACGACGCCCGCCGGGTTCAGGCCTGCGAGGCGCGCGAGGTCGACCGAAGCCTCCGTCTGGCCGGCGCGTTGGAGCACGCCGCCCGGCTTCGCGCGGAGCGGAAAAACGTGGCCCGGCTGGACGAGGTCGTGCGGAGTGGAGCTCGGGTCGATCGCGACCTGGATCGTCTGCGCGCGGTCGGCGGCGGAGATACCCGTGGAGACCCCCTCGCGCGCCTCGATCGAGACCGTGAAGGCGGTTCCGAGCGGCGTCTCGTTGTGCTCGGTCATCGGTCGCAGCTCGAGCTCGTCGCAGCGATCCGGAGTCAGGCAGAGACAGATGAGGCCGCGCGCGTGCGTCGCCATGAAGTTGATCCCCTCGGGCGTGACGAACTGCGCGGCGATGGTGAGGTCGCCCTCGTTCTCGCGATCCGCGTCGTCCACGACGATGACGAACTTCCCGGACCGGAAGTCCTCGATCGCCGCCTCGATCTCGCTGAAGGGAGTGGTCCTCACGTCGACGCTCACGCCCAGGATCGTAGCCCGGCGCGTAGCGCCTGTCCGCGCAGCGGACCAGTGGAGGGGGTCTGGGGGAACCGGAAGTTCTCCCAGCTCCTAGGGCAGGAGGCGCTCGACGTACTTCGCGAGCACGTCGACCTCGACGTTCACGCGCTGTGCGGGCTCGAGGGTCGCGAGGGTCGTCGCCGCGAGCGTGTGCGGCACGAGCGCGACTGCGAACGCCTCCTCCGAGAGCTCCGCGACCGTGAGCGACACGCCGTCCACGGTGACCGAGCCCTTCTCGACGAGGTAGCGCAGGATCTCGCGCGGCGCCTCGAAGGAGACGCGGAGCCCGTCCCCCTCCTGCTCGACCGACCGCACGCGTGCGACCGCGTCGACGTGGCCCTGGACGTAGTGGCCGCCGAGCGGGTCGCCGGCGCGGAGCGGGGGCTCGACGTTCACGCGGTCCCCCGCGGCGAGGCCGCCGAGGGTCGAGCGCGCGAGCGACTCCGGCACCGCGTGCAGCGAGACGCGGCCGTTCGTGACGGTCTCGGCGGTCAGGCAGACGCCGTCGATCGAGATCGAGTCGCCCACCGCGAGCGCGCCCGCGGTCTCCGGCGCCTCGACGACGAGCGCGAGCCCGCCGCCGTCCGTCTCCGCGGAGACGACGCGGCCGAGCTCGCGGACGATCCCGGTGAACATGACGGGGACGGTAGCTGGCGGGCTAACGGATCTCGAGATCTGAGAGCACTTCGGCCAGCCACCGCCTCGCTTCCAGGACGAGCACGGGGTTCGTCTCGAGCGTGTAGTACGACAGCGCCATCACCGCCTGGGAGAGCGCCCATCCTCGAGCCCGTTCCCATGTCGCCTCGTCGACGGCGAGCGCAGCTCTGAAGACATCGCGAGCATCGACGGAGAAGAGCTTCCAGGCAGCCATCACGTCGCACGCGGGGTCGCCCACGCCGAGACATCCGAAGTCGATCACCGCGCTCAGCCGCCCCGCCTCGACGAGGAGGTTCCGGGCGTCGAGATCGCCGTGGATCCAGACGGGTGCCTGCTCCCAGACGGGCGCTCGGAGAGCGGTTTCCCAGACCGCCAGTGCGACGTCGCCGTCGATCTGCTCCCCGAGTGCGCCGATTGCCGAGCGTGTCGCTCTGTCTCTCCTCGCCAGCGGCTCGCCGCGGAAGACGTTGTGCGGCCCCGGCTCCGGCCCGCCGGTCGGATCGATTCGTTGCAAGGCGGCGACGAATCCGGCCAGATCTGCCGCGGCCTGCCTCAGGTCGGCGATGCGCTCGTCGACCGCGTTCGTGCCCTCCAGCCATCGGTACACAGACCATTCGAAGGGATAGCCCTCGGCGGGCAGACCCTCGGCAAGCGGTACCGGGACGGCGAGCGGCACGACCGGGGCGAGCCTCGGCAGCCACGTGCGCTCCTTCTCGAGCGTCAAGCAGTCCCGGTCCCTCCGGGGAAGTCGCACGACCATCTCCTTCCCGAGCCGATACAGCGCGTTGTCGGTCCCGCGGGGGAGCACGGCCTCGATCGGAAGCTCCGACCATTGCGGGAATTGCACTGCGAGCAGGTTGCGGACGAGCGCCGCATCCGTGTCCACCTCGTCGGCGTGCATCCTGGGAGCTGGCATGGGCTACGGCTCGTGGACGTAGCCCTGGAGCAGGACGTCCTCGCCGATGGAGCGCGCCTCGAGGCGGGTGAGGTCGAGCTTCCCGGGCAGGCCCGAGAGCATCCCGGGGCCCTCGCCGGAGAGCTTCGGCGCGACGAAGACGAGCAGCTTGTCGACGAGATCCTGCTCGAGGAAGGCGGCCGCGAGCGTGGGGCCGCCTTCGAGGAGGAGCGACTGGACGCCGTCGGCGGCGAGCGCTCGCAGTTCTTCGCGCAGCGGCCCCGAGCGGAGCTCGAGCTCCGAGCTCTCGGGCAGCGGGCCGCGGCCGAACGCGAGGCGGCGCGGCTGGCCGCGCGGGGTCGGGACGTCGCGGGCGTCGAGGCGCGGGTCGTCCCAGCGCACGGTTCCCATCCCGACTGCGACCGCATCCGACGCTGCACGGAGCACGTGGACGAGGCGACGCGAGGCCTCCCCCGTCACCCAGCGCTCGCCCGGAACGCGGACGCGGCCGTCGAGCGTGACGGCGACCTTGTACGTCACGAACGGGCGGCCGAGCGTGACCCACGTGCGCCACTCCTCGAGCTGCTGGCGGCCGCGGAACGCGAGCTCGCCCTCTGCGAGCTCGACCTCGACGCCGGCAGCGCTGAGCTTCTCGAGCCCGCCGCCCTCGACGTTCGGGTTCGGGTCGAGCTGAGCCGCGACGACGCGCGCGATCTCGGCCTCGAGGACAGCGTCGATGCACGGCGGCGTCGTGCCGTGGTGCGCGCAGGGCTCCATGGTCACGTAGAGCGTCCCGCCGCGCGCGCGGTCATCCGCGACGTCGAGCGCGACCCGCTCTCCGTGCCGGCCCGCGTGCTCGGTCACGCCCTCCCCCACGACGGCTCCGTCGCGCACGACGACCGCGCCGACCGTCGGCTTGGGATGAGCCACGCCGAGCGCCTCTCCTGCGAGCTCGAGCGCCCGCTCCACGAACACGGCGTCGTCCTGCGTCACGTGTCGATCGTAAGCCGCGGGACTAGGATGCGAGCGTGACCGGCTTCACGTAGCGCTAGGGCCCGTGCGCGGCTCACGGCCGCGTCGAGCCTAGGGCCCGAGGCCCTCCTTCGTCGCCTTCCTCTTCGGAACGGCGACGAAAGGAGGAGGTCTTGGGCAGGAACGCCCGCCGCCTGCGGACGCTGGCGGCAGAAATGGCGCGTGCACACCCGCACGTCGAGGATCCGGCTGCGTACGTCTCGGAGCAAGGCGTCCTCGTCGACGGCATCGTCGTCGACAACCCGCGCTCGCTCGTTCGGGAAGGCGCGCGGATCGAGCTGCGAGTCTCGACTCCCCTCCGCGGCGAGGCGAAGCTGCGCGCGGCGCTCGACGCGTTCGGGGTCGATGTGTCCGGGCGGGTGGCGCTCGACCTGGGCGCCGCCGCGGGCGGCTTCACACGGGCGCTGCTCGGGGCGGGAGCCTCGCGCGTGTACGCGGTCGACGCCGGCTACGGGCAGCTGCTCGGCTCGCTCCGGCAGGACGCGCGCGTCGTGAATCTCGAGCGCGTGAACCTCGGCGAGCTCGACCGCAAGCTCGTCCCCGACACCGTGGAGGTGATCACGATGGACCTGTCGTACCTGGCTGTCGCGAAGGCGACTCCGCAGCTCGAGGCGCTCCAGATCGCGCCGGGCGCGGATCTGATCGCGCTCGTCAAGCCGATGTTCGAGCTCGGGCTCGCGACGCCGCCGACCGAGCCAGCGCAGCTCGACGCAGCCACGGACCGGGCGAGAGCGGGTCTCGAGGCGTGCGGCTGGAGGGTCGTCGCCGCAGTGCGCTCGCCCGTGACCGGAGCGCGCGGCGCGATCGAGATGCTCGTGCACGCGAGACGGGCTTAGGCTCCCGCGATGCGTCTCCCCGCAGCGCTCCTCGAGACCTGGGCGCACGAGCCCGAGTGGCTCGCTGCGCTCCCGCGGCTCGTGCGCGAGTGCGCGGACGCGTGGGAGCTCGAGCTCGAGGAGCCGGTCGACACGCCGCGCTCGCTCGTCGTGCCGGCGGGCGACGCCGTGCTGAAGCTGAACGCGCCGTCGCACTTCGAGTCGGATCACGAGGCCGACGCGCTGGAGCGCTGGGGCGGCCACGGAGCCGTGCGCCTGCTCACGCGCGACGACGGGCGGCGAGCGTTCCTAATGGAGCGCTGCCGGCCGGGCACGCGGCTGTGGGACGCGGGCGTCGACGAGGCGGCGGTGGTCGCCGAACTGGTGCCGCGCCTCCAGGTCGAGGTGCGGGATGCCCATCCGTTCCGCCTCCTCGCCGATGAGGCGGACCGCTGGGCCGACGATGTCCCGCGCTGGTACGACGAGGCGGGCGAGCCGTTCGAGCGAGCGCTGCTCGACGCCGCGGTCGACGTCTACCGCAGCGTCGACCGGTCAGCCGCGTACCTCGTCAACCAGGACCTGCACGGCGGGAACGTCCTGCGCGCCGAACGCGAGCCGTGGCTCGTCATCGACCCGAAGCCGCTCGTCGGCGAGCGCGAGCTCGAAGCCAGCGCGCTCCTGCGCAACGCCGACTCGGTACCGCGGTGGCTCGACGTCCTCGCCGATGTCGGCCTCGACCGGGAGCGTGCGCGCGGGTGGGGAGTCGCGCACAACCTCGCGTGGGCGTGGGACGAGAACCGGTATGTCTGGCATCCGGAGCACGTCGCCGAGGCGCGCCGGGTCTTCAACGCGCGATGAGCCGGGCAGCGAAAAAGCCGGCCGTGCCGTGCACGTGCGGCAGCGTGAGGACGAACTCGGGCCGGCTCGGGTGCCGGAAGTGGGGCCACTCGTCCCCGAGCGTGGGGTCGACTTCGAGCCCGGAGGCGTCGACGACCGCCTCCCCTTCGTCCGCGTTGATCGTGCAGACGGAGTAGACGACCGTCCCTCCGGGCCGCACGCGCTCCGCGGCGGCGCGCAGGAGCTCGAGCTGGAGCTCGGGGAGCGGCTCGGCGCGCCAGCGGAGATCCGGGCGGCTGTTCAGGACTCCGAGGCCCGAGCAGGGCGCGTCCACGAGCGCGCGGTCGAAGCCCGTGTGGTCGGCGGGGAGCTCGCGGCCGTCGGCGACGACGACGCGCACGTTCGTGGCACCGAGCCGCCCCGTGGTTTCCTCGAGCTCCCGCGCCCGCGCCTCGTTCACCTCGACCGCGACGACGTCGCCTGCGAGCATCGTCGCCTTGCCGCCGGGCGCCGCGCAGACGTCGAGCGTGCGCTCCCCGTCGCGGGCCCCGACCGCGAGCCCGACGAGCTGCGACGCGCGGCTCTGCGGCCAGATCCGGCCCTCGGCGAGCGCGACCTCGTCGATCCGCTCGACCCGCCACGCGCCGGGCACGTCGGTCGGCTCGCCGTCGATCTCGCCGCGCACGAGCCGCACGACGAGCTCGGCCGGCTCGTTCTGGGCGCGCATGAGCGCGCGCGCGCCGTCGGCGCCGAGGTCGCGCCACCAGGTGTCGGCGACCCAGTCGGGGTACGAGTGCGCGAGCGCGGCCTCGTGCGCCGTCTCCTCCGGGAGCGCGGCGAGCAACGGCCCGATCCCGTCCGCCACGCGTCGCAGGACCGCGTTCGTGAAGGCGACGGCGCGCGCCAGCCCCGCCGCGCGGACCAGCTCGACCGACTCGTTCACAGCCGCGTAGCGCGGAACGCCGTCGACGAACCCGAGCTGGTACGCACCCAGGCGCAGCGCCGCGCGCACCGGCGGGTCGAGCTTCCGCACCGGACGGCGGCCGAGCGTCTCGATCGCGTGGTCGAGCGTGCGCACGCGCTGGACGGCACCGAAGGCGAGCCGCTGCGCCAAAGCGCGGTCGCGCTCGTCGAGGCCGGCTTGTCGCCGACCGCAACACCCTGTCGGCATACGCGTCGTCCTCGAAGACCCGGCGAAGAACCTCGAACGCCGCTCGCCGCGCCGGGCTTACCTGAGCCCGCGCAGCCACGCCTCGTACTCCATCCGGCGGCCGCCCTGCGGCTGTACCTCCAGCGGTTCGAAGGCGCCGTCCTCGCCGATGCGCGCACGCCAGACCGTCACCGGCCGGCCGTGGAGCTCGGCGCGGGCGCCGATGTGCGGCGAGAGGGCGCGGACCGTGTCGACGAGCTCCCGCGCCGGGCGCGCGAGGTCGAGGATCCGGTCGTCGGGCTCGATCTTGGCCGCGTACGTGACGCCCTCCTCGGGCTGTGGGCTGAAGGCCGGCTCGGCGGCGTCGAGCACGTCGTCGAGCAGGTCGGCAGCCACCGCAGCGGCCCGCGCGTAGAGCTCGCCCGCGTCGTCGTCCTCCTCGATCAGGAACGACTCCTGCGCCGCGATCGGCCCGGCGTCGAGCTCCTTCACCGTCCGGTGGATCGTGACGCCCGTCTCGACGTCGCCCGCCATGAGCGCGCGCTCGACCGGCGCCGCGCCCCGCCAGCGCGGCAGCAGCGAGGGATGGACGTTCAGCCACAGCCGCTCCTCGAGCAGCGACTCCGGAATCAGCTTCCCGTACGCGACGACCACGACCGTCGGGGCGCCGAGATCGAGGCCGGGCTCCGGGCGCTCCGGCTGGAGGACGGGAATGCCCAGCCGCTCCGCGACCTCCTTCGCGGGCGGGGGCGCGAGCTTCCTGCCGCGTCCGGCGGGCGCGTCGGGGCGTGTCAGGAGCGCGGCGACCTCGTGCCGCGCGGCAAGGCGTTCGAGGACGTCTGCGCCCAACGGCGCTGTGGCGGCGACCGCGATCCGCGGGCTCACCTCAGCGCGTGCCGAGGACGGGCTGCGGCCGCAGCTTCCCGAGCGCGGCGCGGCGTGACTCGTCGTCCGTGCGATCGAGGATCAGCACGCCGTCCAGGTGGTCGAGCTCGTGCTGGACGATGCGCGCAGACGGCAGCTCGAGCTCGAGCTTCACCGGCTCGCCTGTGGCGTCGAGGCCCTCGATCGTGACTCCAGTCGGGCGCTCGACCGGAACCAGCACCTCTCGCAGGGAGAGACAGCCCTCGTCGTCGACCTCGGTCTCCTTCGAGCGCTTCGTGATCACCGGGTTGACGAGCACGCGGTCCTCGCCCTCGTCCACGAACACGAACAGCCGGCGGAGGACACCGACCTGCGTGGCCGCGAGCCCGACGCCCTGCGCCTCGTGCATCAGCGCCGTCATCCGCTCGGCCAGGCGTCTGACGTCGTCGTCGACGCTCTCGATCTCGCGCGCCTTCATGCGCAGGGCCGGGTCGCCGTACTGGCGGATCCGCGCGAGCGCGAGCATGCGCCGCGCCTCGCGCTCGAGGGCGGCCTCGTGCGCCTGCTCGTCGTGCTCGTCCTCGTGGTCGTGATCGTGCTCGTGCTCGTGCTCTGTCATCGGCGCGGCGAGTCTAGCCACCGTCAGAGCGACTGTGGATCGACGTCGACGACGGCCGCGAGAGAGTCATGGCGCATCGCCGGAGCGGCCGCGGCGAGCCACGCTGCCGCGCGGCGTGCGAGGTCGCGCGGCGCGGTCGTCTTCGCGACGAGCTGGGCGCGGTGACGGCCGCGCAGCCGAAGCAGGGGCGCAGGCCCGAGGAGCTGCAGGCCCGGCGCCCCGAGCGCCTCGCGAAGCTCGAGCAGCGCCGCGCGCGGGCCGTGCGGCTCGGGGCCGGAGACGACGATCGACACGAGGTGCCGGTACGGCGGATACGCCAGCTCCTCCCGGCGCGCGAGCTCGTGTGCGAGGAATCCGGCGACGTCGTGGCGGGCGGCGAACGCGAGCGGCGTGGCGTCGGGCTGGAAGGTCTGCACGAGCACTCTTCCGGGCGCGTCGCGCCCGCTCCGTCCCGCGAGCTGGGTCACGAGCTGAAACGTTCGCTCCTCGGCGCGGAAGTCGGGGAAGGCGAGGCCCGTGTCCGCGTCGACGACCGCGGCGACGGCGACTCCCGGGAAGTGGTGTCCCTTGGCGACCATCTGCGTCCCGATCAGGACGGTCGAGCGAGCCGACGCGAACCGCGTCAGCGCCTCGCGCAGCGCGCCCGGCTTCGAGGCGGTGTCCGCGTCGAGCCGGATCCGCTCGAGCCCCGGGACACGCCGCTCCAGCTCGGCCTCGAGGCGCTGCGTCCCCGCGCCGACACGGGCGAGCTCGACCGAGCCGCACTCGGGACAGCGCGGCGGAAGCTCCTCCGTGTATCCGCAGTGGTGGCAGTGCAGCCGCTCGTCCCGGTGGAGCGTGAGCGCCACGTCGCAGCTCCGGCAGCGGCGCGAGACTCCGCAGGCGCGGCAATGGATCGCTCCGGAGACTCCGCGCCGGTTGAGCAGCAGGATCGCCCGTCCGCCCCTCTCCTCCACTGCGGCCAGCTCGGCCAGCAGCGGCGCGGAGAGCGGGTAGCCGGCCTCGCGACGGAGATCGACGATGCGAACCGTGGGCAGCGGGGCTCCGATCCGGGTCGGGAGCTCCAGCCGCTCGAGCCGCGCCCAGCTCTCCGCCCGCGGGGTCGCGCTGCCGTAGACGGCGACCGCGCCCTCGAGCGCCGCGCGCTTCGCGGCGACCGTGCGGGCGTCGTAGCGGGGGTCGGACTCCTGTTTGAACGAGGCGTCGTGCTCCTCGTCGACGACGAGCAGGCCGAGGGCGCGAACCGGTGCGAAGACCGCCGAGCGCGCGCCCACGACGACCCGCGCCTCGCCCGACGCGATCCGCTCGCGCTCGTCACGCCGCTCGGCGTCCGTGAGCGCCGAGTGGAGCACGGCAACGCCGTCGCCGAAGCGCGCCGCGAAGCGGCCGACGGTCTGCGGCGTGAGCGCGATCTCCGGCACGAGCACGATCGCGCCCTTCCCGCGCTCGAGGGCTGCGGCGCAGGCGCGGAGGTAGACCTCCGTCTTCCCGCTCCCGGTCGGCCCGTGCAGCAGCACGTGGCCGCCTCCCTCGTCGAGCGCGCCGACGACTGCGGGCGACCGCATCACGCTGCGCGGGGGTCAGCTCCTCAGGCTCGGCTTCGCCGGGGAGCGAGTCGCGATGCGCCGGAGCCCGCCGCTCGCCCCTGCGGGCCCGTGCGTGTGGCGCGACGAGCGCGAGTGTGCGCGCCGGCGTCGACCCGTAGTACTCCGCGAGCCAGAGCGCGAGCTCGACGAGCGGCGCGGGAACGCGGTCGACGACCGGGCCCGAGGGGGCGATCTCGACGCCGTCCGGCGCGTCGACTCCGACGTCGACGACCACGCCGCGCACGCGCCGCCCACCGAGACCGACGCTCACGACCGCGCCGCGCTCGACGTCGTCTGCGACCTCGTACGTGAACGGACGAGAGAGCGCGCGGGCGGTCACGAGCGGGTAGATCTCGGCCAGAGGCATCGCCCGGCGAGCGTATCCGCGACCTCGGAGGCGCAGCGAACGGCGACTGTCCGGAATGGACGGCTGCCCGGGGCGGTGTAAGGTTCCCCTTACATGGCGTGCTCGATGATCCGGCTCGAGGCGGTGACGAAGCGCTTCGGCGACGTCGTCGCCGTCGACGGGGCATCCCTGTGCGTCGAGCGCGGCGAGGTAGTGGCTCTGCTCGGCCCCTCCGGCTGCGGGAAGACGACGCTGCTGCGGCTGATCGCAGGGTTCGAGCGCGCGGACGCGGGCACGGTCGAGGTGGCCGAGAAGACCGTCTGCGCGACGAGTACGTGGGTTCCGCCCGAGCAGCGCCGCGTCGGCATGGTCTTCCAGGACTACGCGCTCTTCCCGCACCTCACCGTCGCGGAGAACGTCGGCTTCGGCGTTCCGCGCAGGGCACGCCCCGGCCGCACTGCGGAGCTGCTCTCGATCGTCGGCCTCGACGGCCTCGGCCCGCGCTATCCACACGAGCTCTCCGGCGGGCAGCAGCAGCGCGTCGCGCTCGCGCGGGCCCTCGCGCCCTCACCTGAGCTCGTCCTGCTCGACGAGCCGTGGTCGAACGTCGACCCGTTCCTGCGCGAGACGCTGCGCACGGAGGTGGCCGAGATCTTCCGCCCGCTCGGCGTCACCGTCGTCCTCGTGACCCACGATCGCGAGGAGGCGTTCTCGCTCGCCGACCGCATCGCGCTCATGCGCGACGGCGCGGTCGTCCAGGAGGGCACCTCGGAGGAGCTCTACTTCGCCCCCACGTCGCGCTGGGCGGCCGAGTTCGTAGGCGCCGGCAACGTCCTCACCGGCCGCGTCGTCGACGGTCGGGTCGAGACGCGCATCGGGGCGTTCGCCGCGAACGGCGCGTCGGCGGAGGAGGCGGCCAACGTGCTCGTGCGGCCCGAGCTGCTCGAGCTGGAACCGGATCCCGCGGGCGAGGCCGAGGTCGTCGGCCGCGAGTTCCGTGGCCACGACGTCTTCTACCGGGTGCTCCTCGACGGCGTCGAGCTCGTCTCGCACCGTCCGTCGACCGAGGTCGTGCCTCTCGGGGCACGGGTCACGATCCGCCTCCACGACGGACGGGTGTCGGTTCTCGACTGACGTCACTCGCGAACTGTGTAAGGTCGCCCTTACATCTGTACTGTGGTGTCCCTTACACGGAGGTTCGAAGCCTTGAGAAGACTTGCAACTCTGGTCGGCACGCTCGCGCTCGTCGCGACGGCCGCGGGCTGTGGCGGAGGCGACGACGGCTCGCTGACGGTGTACTCGGGTCGTGAGGAGGAGCTCGTCGCACCGCTCTTCGAGATGTTCACGGAGGAGACCGGGATCGACGTCGAGGTGCGCTACGGGGACAGCGCCGAGCTGGCCGCGACGATCGCCGAGGAAGGCGAGAACTCGCCCGCCGACGTGTTCTTCGCCCAGGATCCGGGCTCGCTCGGCTCGGTCGAGGACCAGCTCGCCGAGCTGCCGTCCGAGACGCTCGAGCTGGTCGACGAGCGCTTCCGCGACGCCGAGGGGCGCTGGACCGGCACGTCGGGCCGCTCACGCGTGCTCATCTACAACACTGACGAGCTGACCGAGGACGAGGTCCCGGACACGGTCGCCGACCTCATCGACGCGAAGTGGGAGGGGCGCATCGGCCTCGCGCCCACGAATGCGTCGTTCCAGGCGTTCGTCACCGGGATGCGGCTCACCGAGGGCGACGAGGCGACGCGGCAGTGGCTGACCGAACTGAAGGCGCTGAACCCGAAGCTCTACGAGAGCAACACGCCGACCGTGGAGGCGGCGGCCGCGGGAGGGATCGACCTCGGCCTCGTCAACCACTACTACCTGTACCTCGTGAAGGAGGAGCAGCCCGACGCGCCGATCGAGAACCATTTCCTTGCCGCGGGTGATCCGGGAGCGCTCGTGAGCGTCGCCGGAGCCGCGGTCCTGTCGAGCTCGGACCAGTCGGACGACGCGCAGAGCTTCGTCGACTTCCTGCTCTCCGAAGACGCGCAGCGCTTCTACGTCGACGAGGCTGAAGAGGCCGAGTATCCGCTGATCGAAGGGATCGAGGCGAAGGAGGGCCTGCCTCCGCTCGACGAGCTCGAGGGGCCGGACGTCGACCTGTCCGCGTTCGGAGCGGAGCTCGAGGCGACCGTCGAGATGCTGCGGGAGACCGGCTACCTGACATGAGCCGGGGAGCGGGGACCCGTGCCCCGCTCCCGCTCGTCCTCGCGGCGGGCGCGGTCGTCGCGCTCCTCCTGCTGCCGCTCGCGTACCTGGTCGTCCGGGTCGCGAGCGGCGGCAGGGTGCTCGAGATCCTCGGCGAGGCGCAGACGTGGCGCCTCGTGTGGAACACGGTGCTGCTCGCCGTCGGCGTCGTCGTGTGTGCGGTCGTCGTGGCGGTCCCGCTCGCGTGGCTCGTGACGAGGACCGATCTTCCGGGCCGCCGGCTGTGGGCAACCGCCGCAGCCCTCCCCTTCGTCATCCCGAGCTACGTCGCCGCCTTCTGCCTACTCGGCTTCTTCGGCGAGCGCGGGATCCTCGCGGACGCACTCGGCGTCGAGCGCCTGCCCGAGATCCAGGGCTACTGGGGATCGCTCCTCGCGCTCACGCTCGCGACCTACCCGTACGTGTTCCTGCTCACGCAGTCCGCGCTCCGCGGGCTCGACCCGTCGCTCGAGGAGGCGGCCCGCGGTCTCGGCAGCTCGCAGAAGCGCATCTTCCTCCGCGTCACCGCGCCGGCACTCCGGCCCGCGGTCGGCCTCGGCGCGCTGCTCGCCGCGCTGTACACGCTGTCCGACTTCGGCGTCGTCTCGCTGATGAACTACGACACGCTCACGCGCGCGATCTACGTCCAGTACAAGAGCCTCTTCGACCGTGCCCCTGCGGCCACGCTGGCGCTCCTGCTCGTCGGGCTGACGGCGATCGCGCTCGTGGCCGAGCACAGGATCCGCCAGCGCGGCCGGCTCCATCGCGCGGGGCCCGGCACGAAGCGGCCGCAGCCGGTCATCGCGCTGGGTCGCTGGACGGCGCCGGCCCTCGCTTTCTGTGGAGCGGTCGTCGGCCTCTTCCTCGTCCTCCCCGCGGGCGTGCTCGCGTACTGGCTCAGTCGCGGCATCGCGAACGAGCGCGAGTTGGACTTGCCGTGGTCGGAGGCCGCGCACTCCCTCGTTGCCTCCGGGCTCGCGGCAGGCGTCGCCGTGCTGGCAGCGCTCCCCGTCGCCGTGCTGGCGGTGCGGTACGCGTCTCGCTCGTCGCGGGTGCTCGAACGGCTCTCGTACGCAGGCAACGCCCTGCCCGGGCTCGTGATCGCGCTCTCCCTGGTCTTCTTCGCGGCGCGGTACGCGAGCGCGGTGTACCAGACGCTCGCGCTGCTCGTCTTCGCGTACGTCGTGCGGTTCTTCCCCCAGGGGCTCTCCGGTGTCGAGACTGCCTTCGAGGCGGTTAGCCCCCGCCAGGAGGAAGCAGCGCGCAGCCTGGGAAGCGGCGGTCTTCGGACGCTGACCCGGGTCACGGTCCCGCTCGTGCGCTCCGGCGTCCTCGCGGGTGCGGCGCTCGTCTTCCTCTCGGCGATGAAGGAGCTGCCCGCGACGATCCTCCTCCGTCCGATCGGCTTCGACACGCTCGCAACGGAGATCTGGGGGCTCACCCAGGTCGGGGCGTACTCGCGAGCGGCTCTGCCGGCGCTCGTCCTGATCGTGGTGTCGGCGCCGATCGTCTACCTCGTCTCGTCCGAGCGGCGCTTCGAGTCGGGCTCCGCCCACTAGGCTGCCTCTGCGCAAGACCGGGCTCTGCGAGCGCAGATCCCGGTCGCGCTAACAGCCCTGAAGGCGTCCGCTTCGCGGCCGCTGAGCTCCGCCCACTAGGATCGAAGGAGATGGCGCAGACGCACGGCCACTCGGTCGACGAGTACCTGGAGACGATCTACTTCCTCGCCTTCCCGATCGGCGAGTACCGGCCCGCCGCCGGCTCGACCGCGATCGCGTCGCGCGTCGCCGAGATGCTCGGCGTCTCGCGCGCGTCCGCCGGCGAGATGCTGAAGCGGCTCGAGGCCGACGGGCTCGTCGAGCGCGGCGACCAGAAGGAGGCGATCCTCACCGACGCCGGCACCGAGCGTGCCAAGCGCGTCGTCCGCAAGCACCGGATCATCGAGCGCTTCCTCACCGACTTCATGGGCTACACCGCCGCCGAGTCGCACGTGCACGCGGACGAGCTGGGCGACACGTTCACCGACGAGATGATCGAGCGGATCAACGAGCGCCTCGGCCGCCCGGACCGCTGCCCGCACGGGTGGCCGGTCGAGCCGGAGGTGGAGCAGGCCGAGAACGCCGTGCTCGTCTCGCTGGCCGAGCTCGAGACGGGTGCCGAGGCCGAGATCGTCCGGCTCGCCGAGCACGACGGCGACCTCCTGCACTGGTTCTACGACCAGGGCCTCGTCCCGGGCACGCACGTCTCGGTGCGCGGGGCGCAGCCCGCCGCCGGGCAACTGACCGTCGCGATCGACGGCGCCGAGCGGTCGCTGAGCGAGAAGGCCGCCGACGGGGTCTACGTGCGCGCCGCGTAGAGCGCGAACTCTTACGGAACGCTCAAACAGCTCTTAGGGCTCTCTCACACAGCTCGGGCATCCTGTGGGAAGGATTCCGGCCGGGGTTCCTCCCCGTTGCCCGTCACAAGCGGTCGGAACCGAGAGGGGCCTGCGCAGGCGGGCCCTCTTCTCTTAGAGAACTCTTAGGCAAATCACACGCGAATTTCACACGCCCAGCGTTCTATGAGAGGCGTACTCCTTCACTTCGAGAGCACCCTCCGGCAGAAGACCCGCGGCGAGCGGGTCTTCCGCTTGTTCGGCACGTAGCGGGAGTTGCAGCGACAATCACGCCGGACCCGCCGTGTCCACTCCTCCCCACGATCCGGAAGAGCCCTCCCCCGGCGTCATCTCCGCGCGGGACGTCGTCAAGACCTTCGGCTCCACCGTCGCGCTCTCCGGTCTGACCGCGGAGATCGGTCCCGGAATCACCGGCCTGCTGGGGTCGAACGGCGCAGGCAAGACGACGTTCATGTCGCTCGTGCTGGGGCTGCGCTCGCGCGATGCCGGCGAGCTGACGGTGCTCGGACAGGACCCCGCGACAGCGGGCATCGAGGTCCGCGCGCGCATCGGCTATGCCCCCGAGCACCACGATCTCCCGTCCGAGCTGGCGGCCTCCGACTTCGTCCGCCACCTCGGCGAGATGCACCTGCTGCCCCGCAACGCGGCGATGCAGCGCGCGAACGAGGCGCTCTGGCTCGTCGGCCTCGGCGAGGAGCGCTTCCGGCCGGTGGGGACGATGTCGACCGGTCAGCGGCAGCGCGTGAAGCTCGCCGCGGCGATCTCGCACGATCCCGAGCTCGTCCTCCTCGACGAGCCCACCGACGGGCTCGACCCGATCCAGCGGACGACCATGCTCGACCTCATCCGCCGCATCGGAACCGAGTTCGGGCTGCACATCGTCGTGTCGTCCCACCACCTCGAGGAGGTGGAGCGGATCTGCGACTCGGTCGTGATCGTCGAGGCCGGCACCGTCGTCCGGGCCGGGGCTCTCGCAGACGTTCGCAGCGGGCCCGAGGGGCTCGTCGTCGAGGTGGACGACCGGGCGGAGGAGCTGGCCGCGCTGCTCGTGCGCGCGGGGTTCGAGGTCACGGTCGACGGCACCGTGCTCCTGCTCGGCGCCGCGGACGGCGCCCACGATGCGGTGCGCGACGCGGTTGCCGACCTGGGGCTCGGTATCCGGCGGCTCGTGCCGCGCGGCCGGACGCTCGAGGACGTCTACCTGGGAGTCGAGGCTTGAGCACGGGCGACAGCGCACAGCTCTTCGACCTCGGCTACCGCGGCTACGACGGCGAGCGCCAGCGGCCCGCGCGCGCGATCGGCACGCTCGCCTGGTTCACGGCCAAGCGGGTGCTCGGACTCGGGCGCGGCGGTCGGCACAAGGTGCTCCCGGCGATCACGCTCGTGATCGCGTACCTCCCCGCCCTGCTCTCCGTCGTCGTCGCGGCGCTCACCAACGACCTGCTCGAGGAGGACCTCATCACGTACGGCGAGTACACGTTCTTCATCGGCAGCGCCCTCGCGCTCTTCGCCGCGCTCGTCGCGCCGGAGGCGCTGTGCCCGGACCGCCGCTCGGGGATGCTCGGGCTCTACCTCGCGGGCCCGCTCGACCGGACGCGCTACCTGGCCGGAAAGGCCGTGGCCGTCTTCGGCGTCATGCTCCTCATCACCGTCGGCCCGCTGCTCTTCATGCTGCTCGCGTTCGTCGTGGCCGGATACGGGCCGGCGGCCTCCGAGATCCCGCAGCTCCTGCTCCGCATCGTCGCCTCCGGCGCCGCGACCGCCCTCCTGTACGCGTCGCTCTCGCTCGCGGTCTCGAGCTTCACGACGCGCAGGGCGGCCGCCGCGGTCGCGACGATCCTGCTCCTCCTCGTCCCCACGATCGTCGCGCGGACCGCGATCGAGAGCGCGGACGCGCCCAACGGCTTCGACCTCTTCAGCTTCCCGCTCGTCGCCGCGGAGCTCTCGTACCGGATCTTCGGCGAGACCCCGGAGGAGTCCGAGCCGATCCAGGAGCTCTCGACGGGCGTCGTCACCGGCGGTCTCCTCGGCGTCTGCGCGCTCGCGCTCCTCGCCTGCTGGCTTCGCTACCGGAAGCTCGAGGCGTTCCGCTGAGCGCGCCCGAGCCCCGCGTCGTCGCCGAGGGCGTGTCCAAGTGGTTCGGCGCGCTCGTCGCGGTCTCCGACGTTTCATTCGACATCGGTGCCGGCGTGACGGCGCTCCTCGGCCCGAACGGGGCCGGCAAGTCGACGATGTTCCGGATGCTGTGCGGGCTCGCGAAGCCGTCGAAGGGCAGCGTGCGCGTGCTCGGGCGCGACCCGCGGGCGGACCTCGCCGTCACGCGCTCGATCGGCCTCGTCCCGCAGCAGGAGAGCGTCTTCGAGCGGCTGCGGGCCCGCGAGTTCGTCGCGCTCACCGCGAAGCTGCACGGGCTCCGCGACGCAGAGCAGGCGGCGATTCGCGCCCTCGAGACGGTCGACCTCGACCCGGCCGACCCGCGACCGCTTCCGGCCTACTCGAAGGGGATGCGCCAGCGCGTGAAGGTCGCGCAGGCGATCGTCCACGACCCGAGCGTCCTCGTCCTCGACGAGCCGCTCACGGGGCTCGACCCGCGCCAGCGCCAGGACATGGTGGCGCTCTTCCGGCGCCTCGGCGCCGAGGGCCGGTGCGTGATCGTCTCGAGCCACGTCCTCGCGGAGGTCGAGCGGCTCGGCTCGCGCGTCCTCGTGATGTCGCAGGGCCGGCTCGCCGCCGCCGGGGACTTCCACGAGCTGCGGGCGCTCATGGACGACCGCCCGCTGCGCGTGCGCGTCCGGACCGACCGCCCGCGCGAGCTCGCGGGGACGCTGCTCGAGAACGGGGTCGTGCTCGGCCTTCGGCTCGACGGGGACGACGTCCTCGAGCTCGACACGTCGGACGCCCGCGCACTCGGGCACGCGCTCGCGCCGGCCGCGCGCGACCGCGGCGCGCGGCTGCTCGAGGTGCGCCCGCTCGACGCGGATCTCGAAGGCGTCTTCCGGTACGTGGTGGAGCGGTGACCAGCGTCGCGGACACCCGGACGGCAGCTCCCGGGGCGCTGTCCACGCTCGCGACGGTCTACCGGCTCCTGCTCCGGACGCAGCTGTCGCTCGCGCGCGTGCTCGGCATCGGGACGCTCGGCGCGCTGTCGGTCCTGCTCGGCTTCTTGGCGGGCCTCGACGCCAGTCCCGAGCAGGCGTTCGCCGACGTGACGTCGGTCTACGCGCTCGGGCTCGCACTGCCGCTCGCCACGCTCTGGCTCGGGACCTCCGTGCTCGGCGACCTCGTCGAGGACCGCCTGCTCGTCTACCTGTGGCTGAAGCCGGTGCCGCGCTGGATCGTCCCGGCCGCCGCGGTGCTCTCCACGGCGACGCTGGTGCTGCCGCTCGTGGCGGCGCCGATCGGCGTCGCGGCACTCGTCGCGGGCACTCCCGAACTCGCGCTACCCGCATTCCTCGCGGCAACTCTCGCTGGCCTCGCGTACTCCGGCGTCTTCGTCGCCGCCGGCCTCTGGTTCCGGCGCGCGGCGTGGTGGGGGCTCGCGTTCGTGCTCCTGTGGGAGAACGGGGCCGCGCACTCTGCCGCGGGGATCGCCCGCTTCACGATCGCCGGCTGGGCGGGCTCGGTGTTCGAGGCGACGTCCGACGTCAGCGCGCAGGTCGACGCGGGAGACCGGAGCCTCGCCCTCGCGCTCATCGTCCTCGTCGCGATCGCGATCGCCGGGTGGGGCATCGCGACGGTGCAGTACCGCCGCGGCGAGCTGGACTGACTTGTCGGCGCAGGCCCGGGATTCGCTAGCGCGAATCCCGGGCCGCGAAGATCCCTAAAGGCGTCCGCGCGGCCGCGGGCGCGACGCACCCAGCTTACGCAGGGGTTTCCGTGAGGAGTCCGGCCGCCGCGCGCAGCGCGTCCGCCCTGTCCGTCCGCTCCCACGTGAAGTCGCGGTCCTCGCGGCCGAAGTGGCCGTACGAGGCCGTCTTCGCGTAGATGGGGCGGAGGAGGTCGAGGTCGCGGATGATCGCGCCCGGTCGCAGGTCGAAGTGCTCCGCGACGATCTGCTCGAGGCGGTCGAGGGAGATCGTCTCCGTCCCGAAGCAGTCGATGTTCACGCTCATCGGGTGCGCGACGCCGATCGCGTACGCGACCTGGAGCTGGCAGCGGTCGGCGAGGCCGGCCGCGACGACGTTCTTCGCGACGTAGCGCGCGGCGTACGCGGCCGAGCGGTCGACCTTCGTCGGGTCCTTCCCCGAGAACGCGCCGCCGCCGTGCGGCGCCGCCCCGCCGTACGTGTCGACGACGATCTTGCGCCCGGTCAGGCCGGTGTCCCCCATCGGGCCGCCGATGACGAACTTGCCGGTCGGGTTCACGTACAGGAAGTCCCTCGCGCCCACCCGCGCCGGGTCGTAAAGATCGCGGTAGTCGGCGTGCAGGATCGGCTCGACGACGTGCTCGAGGAGGTCCGGCTTCATCAGGCTCTCGACGTCGAGGCCGTCGCGATGCTGCGTCGAGATGAGGAGGCGCTCGATCTCGACCGGGCGCTGGATCCCGTGCTCGTCGACCTCGTACCGGACCGTCACCTGCGACTTCCCGTCCGGCCGCAGGTACGGGAGCACGTTCGCCTTGCGCACCTCCGCGAGCCGCTTCGTGAGCTTGTGCGCGAGCAGGATCGGGAGCGGCATCAGCTCGTCGGTCTCGCGCGTCGCGTAGCCGAACATCATCCCCTGGTCGCCCGCGCCGAGGAGGTCGAGCGGGTCGGTGTCTCCGTGCTGCGCCTCGTACGACTCGTCGACGCCCTGCGCGATGTCCGCGGACTGCTCGTCGATCGCGACGACGACGCCGCACGTCTCGAAGTCGAAGCCGTACTTCGCGCGCGTATATCCAATTTCTGCAATACGGTCGCGAACAACCGCGCGGATGTCGACGTACGTGTCGGTCGTGATCTCGCCGGCGACGACGACGAGGCCGGTCGTGATCAGCGTCTCGCACGCGACCCGCGCGTTCTTGTCGTCCTTCAGGACCGCGTCGAGGACCGAGTCCGAGATCTGGTCGGCGACCTTGTCCGGGTGGCCCTCGGTGACCGACTCGGAGGAGAACGAGAACGAGCGCGCTGCCATGGCTCGGAAGGCTACACGCGGGTCAGTCGTCCATCGACGCACCGTGCGCGCGAAGTTGGCGCAGAGTCGTCAACCACACGTGACCGGATCCTCGCTAGCGTGACCGAAGGGACACGGGAGTGCCCCTGGGGGCATGTGGGGAGAGATTGCGGCGGCGCCTACTCCGTTGTCGGGTCACGCCGCATGAGCTGCTGAACGAGGTCGGTGAGCGGGACTCCCTCCAGCACCGCGCAGACCCCGTGCGTGATCGGCAGCTCGATGCCGAGGCGATGCGAGAGGTCGCGCAGGACGGGCGCGGTCGTGAGCCCCTCGACGACCATCCCGATCTCGGCGCGCGCCTCGTCCGCGGTCGCGCCGCGCGCGATGAGCTCTCCCGCGCGCCGGTTGCGGCCCGTCGGCGCCCAGCACGTGACGATGAGGTCGCCCATGCCTGCGAGCCCCGCGAACGTGTCCGGCCGCGCCCCGGCCACCTCGGCCAGGCGTCGCATCTCAGCGAGGCCGCGGGAGACGAGGGCCGCCTTCGCGTTGTCGCCGAGCCCGAGCCCGTCCGCCCCGCCGGCGGCCAGCGCGATGACGTTCTTCGCCGCCGCGCAGAGCTCGACGCCGACCGGGTCCTCGCTCACGTAGACGCGAAAGATCGTGGAGTTGACCGCGAGCTGGAGGCGCACCCCGAGCTCGAGGTCCTCGCTCGCGACCACCGCGGCCGCGGGCAGGCCACGGACGATCTCCTCGGCGATGTTCGGGCCGGAGAGGACGGCAACCGGCCGGCCGCGGACCAGCGTCGACAGGCGTTCCCCTGTCGCGGGATCGAGGCCCTTCGTCAGGCTCAGGATCGGCGCCGAGCCCGGAAGCGAAGCCACGACCTCGCCGAACACGCGGCTCGGGACCGCGACCACGACGAGCTCCGCGTCGGCGACCGGCGCGTCCTCGATGGTTGCCGCCGAGACGCCACGCAGGTCGGCCTCGGCGACGTAGCGCGGATTCCGGCCCGTCTCGCGAATCGCCGCCGCCTGCTCGGGATCCCGCCCGGCGAGCGTGACCTGGTGCCCCTTGTCCCGCAGCAGCGCCGCGAACGCGGAGCCCCACGAGCCCGCGCCGACGACGACGGCCTTCACTCGCTCGTGACGAAGTCGATGGAGACCGGCACGCCTTCGAGCCTAAAGCGTTTGCGGAGCTCGTTCTCCACCCAGTACCCGTAGTCGCGCGTCACCAGCCGGCGGTCGTTGACGAAGAGCCGGAAGCGCGGCGGCCGCGAGCTCACCTGCGTCCCGTACATGAGGTTGAGCCGGCGGCCGCGCCGGCCTGGCGGCTGCCGCGCCTCACGGAGCTCCTTCAGCGCACGGTTGAGCTCGGCCGTCGGGACTCGGCCGGCGTAGCGCGTGAAGACGTCCTCGAGCGTGTCGAGCAGCCGCTCGAGCCCACGTCCGGTCACCGCCGAGACCGCGAGGATCGGCGGCCGCTGCCGCAGCCGTCGCTCGAGCTGCGGCCGGACCTCCTCGATCCGCACCTCGGACACGTCCCACTTGGACAGTACGACGACCGTCCCGCAGCCGGCTTTCCGGGCCACGTCGGCAACGGCGAGATCCTGGTCGACGACGCCCTCCGAGGAGTCCACGAGCACGACCGCGACGTCGGCCCGCTCAGCGGCCTCGAGCGCGCGGAGCTCCGAGTAGTACTCGATGCCCTGGCGCTGCTTCCGCTTTCGCCGAAGGCCCGCGGTGTCCACGAGCACGAACGTCGTCTCGTCGCGGCGGAGCACGGTGTCGATCGTGTCGCGCGTCGTCCCGGGAACCTCGGAGACGATCACCCGCTCCCGCCCGACGAGCGCGTTCAGGAGCGACGACTTGCCGACGTTCGTGCGGCCGAGGATCGCGACTCGGATCGCCTCCTCGCCGACCGGCCGCTCTCCCCGGCCGGGCAGGCGCGAGACGACCTCGTCCAGGAGATCGCCCGTCCCGTGGCCGTGGAGGGCCGAGAGCGGCATCGGATCGCCGAGGCCGAGGCGGTGGAACTCGAACGCCTCCGCATCGCGCCGGGGATCGTCGAGCTTGTTCGCGACGACGAGCACGTCGCGCCGGGACGCGCGCAGGATCTCCGCGAGATCCTCGTCTCCCGGCGTGATCCCGGCGCGCGCGTCGACGACGAAGAGCACGACGTCCGCCTCCTCGATCGCCTGCTTCGCCTGCTCCACGATCTTGGGCCCGAACGGCCCGGTGTCCGTCTCATCCACCCCGCCCGTGTCGATCAGCCGGAAGGTCGTCCCCGACCACTCGCAGAGGATCTCCTTGCGGTCGCGCGTGACGCCCGGGGTCTCGTGGACGACGGCGGCGCGCGTCTCGGAGAGCCGGTTCACGAGCGTCGACTTCCCGACGTTCGGGTAGCCGACGATCGCGACCGTCCCGGACAGCTCGACGGGCTCGGCCGGCTCCACGGGAGCGGCTGACCGGCGCGGCCTCATTGCGGCGGCGTTGCGTCGCTCGGGCGGCCGAGCTCGTGTATCTCCCCGAGCCACTCCCAGAGCTCGCGGATCTTGCGCTCGATCTCGACCGACGCCTCCTTGTAGCCGCGACCGCCACGAGGAAGGCCGTCGAAGACCAGCGGCTCGGCCCACGCCAGCGATACGGGCTTGAAGCTCCCCAGCCGCCACTCGTGGCTCCCGCGGATCGCAACCGGGATCAGCGGGGCGCTCTCGTTGATCGCGACCATCGCCGCGCCCGGTTGCACGGGCCCCGGGACCCCGGCTCGCTGCCGCGTGCCCTCGGCGAACATGCCGAGGGCGTGTCCGTTGCCGACGATCTCGCGCATCGTGCGAACGGCGTCGCGATCGGACTCCCCACGGCGCACCGCGAACGCGCCGAACGACCGCATGAGCTGCCCGAGCCCGGGAATGCGATGCGCCTCCACCTTCGCCATGAAGTAGAGCGTGCGCGGGCTCGCCGCGCCGAGCGCGGGCGGATCGATCCAGCTGAAGTGGTTGGACGCGACGACGAGCCCGCCTGCGCGCGGCATTCGCTCGGCGCCGTAGACGCGAAGCGGAGCGACGAGCTTCACGAAGCCGCCGATCGTCGGGCGTCCGAGCGCCCAGATCACGTCCGTCCGGTTCACGGGACGCGCGCCTCCTCGACGAGCGCGGCGATGCGCGCCACGACCTCGTCGATGTCGAGATCGGTCGTGTCCAGAAGCACCGCGTCCGCGGCGGGCTGCGTGTTGATCGCGTCCCGCTCGTCCCGCCGCCGCAGGTCGGCCGCCAGAGACTCCGCCTCGGCGCCCGGCCGCTCCTCGGTGCGCCGGCGGGCGCGCTCCCTCTCCGAGGCGACGAGGAACACCTTCACCTGGGCGTCGGGGACGACGACCGAGCCGATGTCGCGCCCCTCGATCACGACATCGCCATGCGAGCCGAGCGCGCGCTGGCGCTCGCGCATGACCTCGCGCACCTCGACGTGCCGCGCGAGGGTCGGCACCGCGCGGTCGATCGCCGGCTCGCGAATCTGGCCCGAGACATCGACACCGTCGATCTCCACACGGCCGTCGGCGTCGAACGACACCTCGTGCTCGCGGGCGAGCCCGGCCAGCGCGGCACCGTCCTCGAGGGCGACACCGTCCCGGAGCGCGAGCCAGGTCAGCGCCCGGTACATCGCACCCGTGTCGAGGTAGCGGAACCCGAGCCGCTCCGCGAGGGAGCGAGCGACAGTGCTCTTCCCCGAGCCCGCGGGACCGTCGATGGCGATGACCATGGCTCGATTCAACCAGTGCTCGACTCAACCCGAGGCAGCCGAGATCTGCGCGAGGACCTGGAAGAAGCCCGGAAAGCTCACGTCGACCGCCTCCGCCCCGTGCAACTCGACGCCCTCGCGCGACGAGACTCCCGCCACGGCGCCCAGCATCGCCAGGCGGTGGTCGCCGCGGACGTCGAGAGAGCCTCCCCGAAGGCGCGCCGGAACTCCGCGAACGCGGAATCCGTCCTTCGTCGCGCGGATGTGCCCGCCCAGCCGGCGCAGCTCCTCGACGACGCCCTCGATCCGGTCGGTCTCCTTCACCCGGAGCTCCGCGGCGCCGCGGACGACGCTGTCGCCACGCGCGTGGCACGCGGCCAGCGCGAAGAGCGGGAGCTCGTCGACGAGCGTCGGCACCTCGGCCGGCGTCACGGTGGCGCCGACGAGCTCCGACGCGCGCAGCTCGACGTCACCGGCCGGTTCGCCGCCGATCGGCCGCCGGTTGTAGACGGCGACGCGCGCGCCCATCCGCTCGAGGACGTCGAGCAGGCCCGTCCTCCGTGGGTTGAGCCCGACACCGTGGACCGTGACGCTCGAGCCGGGGACGATCGCCGCAGCGACGAGCAGCGGCGCCGCCGAGGAGAAGTCGCCGGGGATCTCGAGCTCGCCGAGGGCGAGCCGCTCCGCCGGGCGCACCGTCACGCTCTGCGGGCGGCGGGTCACCGCTGCGCCCGCCCGCTCCAGCAGTCGCTCGGTGTGGTCTCGCGTCGGGAGCGGCTCGACGACCGTCGTCTCGCCCTCGGCGAAGAGGCCGGCGAGGAGGACGGCCGACTTCACCTGCGCCGACGCCACGGGAAGCTCGTAGTCGATCCCGCGCAGCTCGCCTCCCTCGACGACGAGCGGCGCGTGCCCGTCGGTCGTCTCGACGGTGGCGCCCATCCGCCGGAGCGGCTCGGCCACCCGCTCCATCGGCCTGGAGGAGAGCGACTCGTCGCCGACGAGCTCGGAACGTCCGCGCTGCCCGGCGAGGATCCCTGCGACGAGCCGCATGAGCGTCCCGGCGTTGCCGCAGTCGATCGGCGCCTCGGGCGCGGAGAGCCCGCGCAGCCCGACGCCGTGGACGGTCAGGGTGTCGACGTCATGCTCGTCGACCTCGGCGCCGAGCGCCCGGACGGCCGCGATCGTCGCCTCCGTATCGGCCGAGCGACCAAAGCCCGAGACGCGCGTCTCGCCCTCGCAGATGGCTCCCACGAGCACGGCCCGGTGCGAGATCGACTTGTCTCCCGGCACGGCCACGTGGCCGACGAGAGCCGGCACCGGCTCGACGCGCATGTCGGTCGAGTCTACGCGCGGTTGCGCTGCCGAAATCGCCCGCTATCCTTCCCGCTCCATGCCTCCCGCCTATCGCAGAGAGCCCTGGTCGTGGCCCACGCGAGGCGGGAGCCTGCGCGCGGTTTAGCCCGCAACCTCTCCGTCTCGCGACTCCGAGTCCTCGGGCATCGGCCCGTCCACTGTTGCGAAAGGAGAGAATCGAACGATGAAGGTCTTCTCGGGCATCCAGCCGACCGGGGCCAAGCACCTCGGGAACTACGCCGGCGGCTTCCGCCAGTACGCGGCAACGCAGAGCGAGGAGTCGTTCTTCTGCATCGTCGACCTGCACTCGATCACGGTCGAGTACGACCCGGCGGACCTGCGCGAGCGAACGCTCGACCTGCTCGCCATCCTCATCGCCACCGGGCTCGACCCGCGAGCGGACGACACTGTTCGCCCAGAGCCAGGTGACGGCGCACGCCGAGGCGAGTTGGCTGCTGTCTGCGGTCGCGAGCTACGGACAACTCGGCCGCATGACGCAGTTCAAGGACAAGACGGAGCAGCGCGAGTTCATCTCCGCCGGCCTCTTCAGCTACCCGGTGCTCATGGCCGGGGACATCCTGCTGTACCAGACCGAGATCGTTCCGGTCGGGGTCGACCAGCGCCAGCACGTCGAGCTCACACGCGACATCGCCGAGCGGTTCAACTCCCGCTACGGCGAGACGTTCACGCTCCCGCGCGGGGTCTACCCGGAGACCGGCGCGAAGGTGATGGACCTCCAGGAGCCCGAGAAGAAGATGTCGACGACCGGCGGCATCGAGCAGGGCACCGTGTTCATGCTCGACGACGTGGACACGATCCGCCGCAAGTTCAAGTCCGCGGTCACCGACTCCGGCAGCGAGATCGTCCACGCGCCCGAGAAGCCGGGGATCTCGAATCTCATCGAGATCATGACCGTCGCGACCGGAGAGTCGATCGCCGAGATCCAGGACCGCTACGACGGGCAGGGCTACGGGACGTTCAAGACCGACGTCGCCGAGTCCGTGATCGAGCTGCTCGAGCCGTTCCAGAAGCGGTTCCACGAGCTGCGCGCGGATCCCGGCGAGCTGCAACGCGTGCTCGAGCTCGGAGCAGAGAAGGCGCGCGAGGCGTCGGCGCCGACACTCGAGGCGATGTACGAGCGCATGGGATTCGTGCGGGGTCGGGCTTCAGCCTGACCCCGCCGTCCTCCTGAGCTCGGCGACCTCGTCCCGCGAGAGCTCGCGCCACTCGCCCGGCTCGAGACCCTCGACGCCCAGCCCCGCGTAGCCGCTCCGGTGCAGGCGGCGCACCGGGTGGCCGACGGCCTCGAGCATCCGCTTTACCTGCCGCTTCCGGCCCTCGTGCAGCGTGAGCTCGACGACTCCGGGCCGGAGCAGACGCGCCTCGGCCTGCGCAGTACGCCCGTCCTCGAGCTCGACGCCCTCGCGCAGCGCGACGAGTGCGCGAGCATCGGGCGAGCCCTCCACCTCCGCCTCGTACACCTTCGGGACGCCGTAGCGCGGGTGCGCGAGGCGGTGCGCGAGCGCCCCGTCGTTCGTGAGCAGGAGTACGCCGGTCGTGTCGGCGTCGAGGCGGCCCACCGGCACGACGCGCGCGTCGTGGGAGACGAGATCGACGACGGTCGGCCGTCCCTGCGGGTCGCGCGCGGTCGTGACGACGCCCGTCGGCTTGTGCAGGAGCACGTAGGCGAGCGGCTGGCGCTCGACGCGGCGCCCGTCGACCTCGACCACGTCGTGCGAGCCCACGACCGTGTTCAGCGCTCCGGGCGCGCCGTTCACGAGCACGCGACCGGCCCGGATCAGCTCGTCGGCGCGGCGTCGCGAGGCGACTCCTGCGCGCGCGAGAAAAGCGTTGAGCCGCACTGCCCCATTCTCCCGCCGGTAACGTGCCGCCGTGCGTCATCAGACCCCTCAGATCGAGGCGTGGACGGACAAGCTCGCCGAGCTCGCCGTCTTCGGAGCGAACGTCCAGCCCGGGCAGCTCGTCGCGGTGACGAGCTTCATCGGGAAGGAGTACCTCGCCCGGAAGATCGCCGGCGCCGCGTACCGGCGCGGCGCGAAGTACGTCGACGTCGTCACCTTCGACCAGTGGGTGAAGCGCGAGCGGCTGCTGCACGCGGCCGATGAGACGCTCTCGTACATCCCGCCGTGGATGTCGCAGCGGCTCCTCTACCTCTCGGACGAGCACGCGGCGCGCATCTCGCTCTCTGGGCCGCACGCGCCGAGCGCCCTCGAAGGCGTCGACCCGAGGCGCGCGGGCCGCGACCTGCTCCCGTACCTGCCCGAGACGGGTGAGGTCGTGAACCGAATGACGACGAACTGGAACATCGTGCCCGCGCCAACTCCGGACTGGGCGGAGACCGTGTTCCCGGACCTCGAGCCGGAGGAAGCGTACGAGCGGCTCTGGGAGCAGGTCGCGCACATCTGCCGCCTCGACGCCGACGACCCTGGCGCCGCCTGGACGTCGCGCATCGCCGAGCTGAAGGCGAACGCGGGCGGGCTGAACGATCGGGGATTCGACGCGATCCGCCTGCACGGCCCGGGGACCGACCTCACCGTCGGGCTCCTGCCCTCCGCGCGCTGGCAGGCGGGCGACATCGAGACCGTCGACGGCCTCCACCACTTCCCGAACATCCCGACCGAGGAGACCTTCACGACCCCCGATCCCGAGCGCGTCGACGGCTACGTGAGCGCGACGATGCCGCTCGAGCTCGCCGGCTCGGTGATCTCGGGGATTCGGGTCGAGTTCTCCGGCGGCCGCGCGGTCGCGATCGACGCGGACCGCGGAGCCGACGCCCTGCGCGCGGCCGCGTCCTCGGACGCGGGCGCGGCTCGGCTCGGAGAGCTCGCGCTCGTCGACGGCGCAGGCCGGATCGGCCCGCTCGAGACGGTCTTCTTCGACACGCTGATCGACGAGAACGCGGCCTCGCACATCGCGCTCGGCGGCGGGTACGACCATCCGGTCGCCGACGCGGGCGAGAAGGCGCGGATCAACAAGAGCCGCGTCCACATCGACTTCATGATCGGGAGCCCGAAGCTCGCCGTGGACGGGATCACCCGCGACGGCGACGCTGTCCCCGTCCTCCGCGAAGGCGCCTGGCAGTTGTAAGCCCCTGTGCGCAAGATCGAGATCCGCTAGCGCGGATCTCGATCGCGCGGAACCAAGACCCCTTTATGGGGAGCCCGAGACTCGGAATCGCCGGGGTGTGAAGTCGGCTGCTTGGAACCCAAGAAGGCGTTCGTTGAGTCTCGTGCTCAGGACCCGGCGTCCTACGACGCGCGGGTCTCGGCCACCTGGAGCAGGCGCGTGCGGAGCTCGCTCGCGTCCGCACCGAGGTCGTCGAGCCGCGGGAGCGCGGCTAGGCTCTCCAGCCCGAACACGCGCTCGAAGAGCGGCGTCGTCCGGTAGCGCACGGCGCCGCCAAAGCCGCTCTCGCGTCCGGCCTCGCAGATGAGCCCGCGCTCGACGAGGCTTGCGACCGCCGAGTCGGCGGCGACACCGCGGATCCTGGCGACCTCGGGCCGCGAGACGGGGCCGAGGTAGGCGACGATCGCGAGCGTCTCGAGAGCAGCCTGCGAGAGGCCGCGCTCGACCGGCCGCTCGAACAGCCGCGCGCACGCGTCGCCGGCGTCGCGGCTCGCGCGGAAGGCGTAGCCGCCGGCGACCTCCTCGAGCACGATCCCGCTTCGCCCCTCCGAGAACCGCTCGCGCACGAGGCCGAGCGCGGTCTCGACCCGCTCCGGGTCGTCGTCCGCGGCCTCGGCGAGCTCCGCGGCCGACAGCGGGGCGGACGCGACGACGAGCAACGCCTCGAGCGTCCGGGCCAGCCGGTCCATCGGGTTCGCGGTGATCAGGCGGAGCGTGCTGTCCACGTCTCGGTCCTTTCGTCGTCGGTCCTCGAAATCCTGATCGGCGCGAACGGCGCCGCCTGGCCGATCGCGATCTCACCCGCCTTGCGCAGCTCGAGCAGCGCGAGGAATGCCACCGCCTGCTCGACCCGCGACAGCCCCTGGACCTCGGTGTCGAAGTCGAAGCGCCGCCGCCGCGAGAGCAGCGCACGAAAGCGCTCGAGGAACTGGGAGACGGGCGGGAAGCGCAGGGCCATGTGCTGCAGCGAGACGCTCGGCGGCGGCGCGGCGAGCAGTCGCAGCGCGGCGCCGAGGGCGGCCGGCTCCTGCGGGGCGAGCCGGCGCTCCGGGCGCGGGGCGAGCGGGGCCGGGCCGAGCCGGAACCAGCGGTCGCGCTCGCCCACGAGCCGCTCGGCGAGCCAGATCGCGGCCTCCTTCATACGGCGGTACTCGGCGAGACGCCGCGCGAGCTCCTCGGCCGCTTCCTCGGGCTCGAGCGCGTCGAGCTCGGCGGCCTCCTCGGGGAAGAGCGCGCGCGCCTTCAGCTCGAGGAGCGCCGAGATGAGCACGAGGAACTCGCCGCAGGCCTCGAGATCGACCTCGTCGCGTTCCTCGAGGATGCCGAGGAAGCTGACCACGATGCCGGCCATGTCGATGTCTCTTGGCTCGAGCTCCTCCGAGAGGAGCAGCGCCAGGAGCAGGTCGAACGGGCCCTCGAACGCGTCGAGGTCGAGCGCAAGCTCACGCACCGAGGCCGCGGGCACCGGGGGGAGGCTAGCCGCGCGACCGGAGGGTGCGGGCGAGCCGGAGCGCGCCGTCGCGGTCGAAGTCGCCTTCGAGCCGGTACGCGACGCCGCCCTCGCTCCAGAGGAGCACGTTCTCGGCCAGCCGCGCGCTGTCCTCGACGACGTTTCCCTGCTCGTCGAGGAGGAAGAGGAAGTGCGGCTCGCCGCTCACGAAGGCGCCCGGGGCGCCGCCCACGTCGAGGAGCTCGACCTCCGTGTCGATGCCGGCGAGCTTCTTCTGGAGGGCGGGAGCGTCCACGTCGAGTCGCGGAGTCTGCGAGACGAGCAGACGCGGGCGCTCCGGCGTCCCGTACAGGAACCAGACCGTTCCCCGCGGCCCGATGTACACGCGGTCGGGTGAGCCCTCGAGCTCGCGAAGGTCGAAGTCGCTGCGCCGCTTCGCCTCCTCGAGCGACACACGCTCGCCGAGCGTGAACTCGAGATCGGTCGTGACCGGAATCTCGGGCAGGTCCTCGACGATCTCGATCCGCTCGCCGCCGATGTCGAAGATGCGGAGGAACGCCGAGCGCGCGTCGGGAATCGCGAGCGTCGCGCCGAGCGCGGCGAGCGCGAGCACGGCGAGCGCGAGGACGAGCCTCCGCCGAGGCAGAGCGCGCTGCCTGCGAGGGCGCGATCTGCGCGAGCACGGCCGGGACGAGGTCGGGCGCCTCCGGCACCGCGAGCTCGCGGCCGAGGGCGACGAGGGAGCGCTCGAGGTCGTTCATGGCTCCACCTCCACCTCGGCCCGAAGTCGGGCGAGCGCGCGTGCGGTCCGCGACTTCACCGTCCCGCGGCGGACGTCCAGGGCTGCGGCGGTCTCCTCCTCGGAGAGCTCGAGGAGGTAGCGGCACGTGAGGACGTCGCGGTCACGCTCGTCCAGGCGCTCGAGCGCCGCGAGGAGCTCGTCGCGACGCTCGCCGGCGATCGCGGCGCCTTCCGGCGCCGGAGTCGCATCCGCAGGAAGAGCCTCCGCGGCGCGTAGTTCGAAAGCCGCTCGCCGCCCCGCGGCGCGACGCCGGTTGTGCGCCTCGTTCGCGACGATGCGCAGCAGCCAGGGCCTGAACGGCGCCCCCCGGCGGAAGCGAGGCAGCGAGCTCCAGGCCTTGACGAAGGCGGTCTGCGCCGCCTCCTCGGCGTCCGCGGCCGACCCCGTGAGGAGGTAGGCGGTTCGGAATGCGATCGACTGGTGCATGCGTACGAGCTCCTCGAACGCGCGCGCGTCCCCGCTCCTGGCGCGCTCTGCAAGCGCGGCGTCGTCCGGCGGCCGGCCCTCCACCGCCCTGTTCTACACCGCCAGAAGATGTAGTGCGGGCCGGCGGAGGGCGCCGGATGGAGGCGCGGTCAGTTGCTCGCGGGGGTCAGCCTCCTCGAGCGGCGAATCGCGAAGGCGACCGCAGCTGCGAAGGCGAGCGCGAGGCCGAAGCCGGCCAGCGGGAGCGCCGGGAGGCCGTCTCCGGGAGCGCCGCCGCCCCCAGGGCCGGAGATGGTCACCGGCGGATACGACGTCACCTGCGACACGCCGTGGCCCGTGGCGGCCAGGCCGTTGTCGACCTCGTACCTCCAGGTCCCGGACTCGGGGAAGACGACGGCGGCTTCGTACACACCGGTCTCGCCGGTCGGCTTCGCGGCGAACGTCTCGCCGTTCCGGGTCTCCTCGTTGACGATGCTCACGCTAGGCGCGGCCCCGTCCGTCGGCGTGACGCCGTGACGCAGGACCGTGATCCGGGCCGTCCAGGTGTCGCCAGGGCCGGTGTCGGCCGGGAGATCGGAGACGACGACCGACGCCCAGCCGCCCGCGGGAGCGGCTGCGGGCGCCGCCAGCGCGACGACGAGAACGGTGAGCGCGACGAGATAGCGCATGGAAACTCCTCCCTTTGGTTGCCTGCGGCTCTTACACCGCCGGCACCGGAAGAGGTCCCGCTAGGTGCGTTCTCGCGGCACGGCCATCGCCTCGGGCTTGGGAGGCGGCGGCGCGGTGTCTCTTCGGTGCCACGTTCTCTGCCACCAGACGAAGAACGCGGCCGAGGCGACGATCGCGAGCCCCGCGACGATGACGTTCAACCGCACTCCGCCGAGCTCGTGCGACGGGTCGACGCGGAGCGTCTCGATCCAGATGCGGCCGATGCTGTAGATGAGCACGTAGAGCGCGAACAGCCCACCCGGCCGGATCCTGAATCGCCGTTCGATGAGCAGCAGCAGCCCCGCGGCCGCGAAGCACCACAGCGCCTCGTACAGGAACGTCGGATGGAAGGTCTCGCTCTGGATGTGGTCGAGCGGCCTGTTCTCCGGAGCGATCTCGAGGCCCCACGGCAAGTCGGTCGGCTTCCCGAAGAGCTCCTGGTTCCACCAGTTGCCGAAGCGCCCGATGCCCTGCGCGACGAGCAGGCCCGGCGCGACGCAGTCCATGAGCTTGGCGACGTCCGCGCCGGAGCGCTTGGCCACGATCGCGCCCACGAGCACTCCGAGCCCGATGCCGCCCCAGACGCCGAGGCCGCCGCGCCAGATCGCGAACGCACCCCACCACTCGTCCGGGAGCTCGTCCCAGCTCGTGATCACGTGGTAGAGGCGCGCGCCGACGATTCCGGCGGCGACGCCCCAGACGGCAAGGCGGAAGATGAGGTCCCAGTCGCCCCCGCGCCGCGTCCACCGGAGCCCCGTCACGGCCACCGCTGCCGCGATCGCGACGAGCAGCGTCAGCCCGTAGAAGTGGATCGAGAGCGGCCCGAGATCGATCGTGCTCGACTCGGGCGAGGGGATCGAAGCGAGGAGCTCCAGTCGCATGGCCGCGACATTCTGCCGACACGCGCCGGCCGGAGCGGCGCGAACCGGCTCGCGCCGCCGAGGATGACGTTAGAGGAGGATCTGAAGAGCGAGGTCGACCGTGCAACCCCGCTTGAGCAGGTCGACCGCGCCGTGCAGGTCGACGTCGTGGCTGGCGGCGAGCACCAGCGCGCTCTCGGCGTCGTACCCGGCGCGCTCGAGCTCCTCGTGACGCCAGCTTTCGATCCGGTCGATCTCCGTAACTTGCATGACTTCTAGATCTGCCGCAGACATGTTCATCGCCCTTCCGCAATTGGGGGATTGTGTCCCTCGCCTATTCGTCCATTACGACGTACGGGACTTCCCCTTTCTGGGGGGATTGCGTTGAGCGGCTGTAAACGTTCCATGAAGCACCTTCGGCTCGCGACCGATTCCGGTTCTGTCACCCTCGGCGGGTACCCGCCTCACCCGCACCAGGCAAACGCGGCGCGTGCCTCGATGCAGGTATACGATCCGTGCGGGTGCTGGGGAAGAACCAGAAGGTCGAGCTGCTGAAGCGGACGCCGCTCTTCTCCGGGTGCTCGAAGGCGGAGCTGGGAGCGCTCGCGACCATTGCGGACGAGCTCGACCTGCGTGAGGGCACGGTCCTCACGCGCGAGGGAGAGCGCGGACGCGAGTTCTTCGTGCTGATCGAAGGCACGGTGGCCGTGACGCGCAACGGAGAGACGATCGGCGAGCTCGGCGCCGGCGACTGGTTCGGAGAGATCTCGCTCCTCACCCAGATGCCGCGCACGGCGACGGTCACCGCCACGGCGCCGCTGCGCGTGCTCGTCATCACCGACCGGGCGTTCCGCCGCGTGGTCGAGGCGATGCCGTCGATCGCACTCAAAGTGCTCGAGACGGTCGGCGAGCGCCTCGGGCACGACGCGAGCTGACATACGACAGGACGTCCCTTGTAACGTCGAGGCATCGCCGGCGTCCCAAGCAGTCGACTTCACACCTCGACGAGACCGAGTCCGGGCACCCCATAAAGGGGTCTGCTTCCGCGCGCTCGGAATTCGCGCTAGCGAATTCCGAGCTTGCGCACTAAGCCAGCGCGGTCTCGCCCAGGAGCGCGCGCGCCTCGGCGAGGAAGTCCGCGTCCGGCTTCACTCGGTACTCCGGGCCGAGCGCGAGCGTCCGCTCGCCGAGCGACGTTTCGAGCGCGACGTAGACCGGCGCTTCCCCCGGGAAGTCCTTCACGAGGGCGGCGAGCTCGCGGACGATGCCCGCGCGCGCCTGCCTCGCGTCGATCCGGAGGCGCACCTCGCGGCGCACCGGGGTCGCCTCGAACGGCGTCACCTCCAGCGCGATGACCTTCGTCTCGCCGGCCTGCTTGTGGTCGACGCGCCCCTTGACGACGAGGATCCGGTCGGGCTCGAGGTGGTCGCGCGCGGCCGCGTACGTCGAGTTGAAGACGACGACCTCTGCGCTTCCCGTCGGGTCGTCGAGCGTCGCGAACACCATCGGGTCGCCGCGCTTCGTCGTGACCTGCTTGAGGCCGGAGACGATGCCGCCGACGGTGACGATCTCTCCGTCCCGGCGCCGCTCGACGTCGGACAGTGCGCAGTCGGTCTTGCGGCGGAGCTCGCCGCGGACGCGCTCGAGCGGATGCTCGGAGACGTACAGCCCGAGCGTCTCCTTCTCCAGCCGGAGCAGCTCGCGCTCGTCGAACTCCTGCGTCGGAAGCGTCGGGTGGTGCCGCTCCTTGAGCGTCTCGGCCGCGCCGAGGCCGCCGTCGTCGAAGATCGACGCCTGGCCCGCGAGCCGGTCCTGCGCCTGCTTCTGCCCGTAGGCGAGCGCCTGGTCGAGCACCGCGAGCATGCCCAGGCGCGTCGCACCGACGGAGTCGAGCGCACCGCACTTGACGAGCGACTCGAGCGCGCGCTTGTTGACCGCCTGCGGGTCGGCGCGCTCGGTGAACTCCCAGATCGAGGTGAACGGGCCACCCTCGGCGCGGGCGCGCACGATCGCATCGGCCGCAGGCCCGCCGACGTTCTTCACCGCGTTCAGGCCGAAGCGGATCTTCCCCTCGACGACCGCGAAGTCCGTCTGCGAGAAGTTCACGTCGGGCGGCAGCACGTCGATCCCGAGCTCGCGGCACGCATTCACGTACAGCGGCACGCGGTCCTTCGTGTTCATGACGGAGGAGATGAGCGCGGCCATGTACTCGCGCGGATGGTTCGCTTTCAGCCATGCGGTGCGATACGCGATGAGCGCGTAGCAGGCGGCGTGCGCCTTGTTGAAGGAGTAGTCCTGCGAGGACTCCATGTCCTTCCACAGCTGCTGGGCGACCGCGGGCGTGACGTCGTTCTCGGCGCAGCCCTCCAGGAACTTGTCCTTGAGCGACGCCATCAGCGAGTGGATCTTCTTGCCGATCGCCTTGCGTAGGGTCTCGGCCTCCGCGGGTGAGAAGCCCGCGAGCTCCTTCGCGATCCGCATGTACTGCTCCTGGTAGATGCAGATCGCGTACGTGAGCCCGGTGATCGCCTCGAGCCGCGGGTCCGCATACGAGACCGGCTCGCGCCCGTGCTTCCGCGCCGCGTACGTCGGGATGTATCCCATCGGCCCCGGGCGGTAGAGCGCGACGAGCGCGATCAGGTCCTCGAACTCGGTCGGCTTCACCTGCCGGAGCGCCTCGCGCATGCCCGAGGACTCGAACTGGAAGACGCCCGTCGACTCTCCGCGCGCAAGCATCGCGTAGGTAGAGAGATCGTCGAGCGGCAAAGTTCCGATGTCGATCCCGCCGACGAGCTCGACGGCCTTGTCGATGACGTCGAGGTTGCGGAGCCCGAGGAAGTCCATCTTCAGCAGGCCCATGTCGACGACGTCGTTCATCCCGAGCTGGGTGACGACCTCCTGGTCGGTGCCCTTCTGCTGGAGCGGGACGACCTCGATCAGCGGCTGCGCGCCGATGACGACGCCGGCGGCGTGGATGGAGTCGGCGCGCGTGAGCCCTTCGAGCGGCTGGGCGAGGTCGAGGATCTCCTTCGCGACGGGGTCGGACTCGACCGCCTGGGCGAGCTCGCTCCCGCGCTTGAGCGAGTCGGCGAGAGTCTGGCCGGGGCCCTCGGGAACCATCTTCGCGAGGCGGTCGACGGTGCCGTAGGGGATGTCGAGGACCCGCCCCGCGTCGCGGATCGCCGCGCGCGCTGCCATCGTCGAGAAGGTGATGATCTGCGCGACCCGGTCGCGGCCGTACTTGTCGGCGACGTAGTTGATGACCCGATCGCGCCCGGCGACGGAGAAGTCGATGTCCATGTCGGGCAGGTCCTTGCGGGCCGGGTTCAGGAAGCGCTCGAAGAGGAGGCCGTAGCGGATCGGGTCGACGTCGGTGATCTCGAGGCAGTAGGCCGCGAGCGAACCGGCCGCCGAGCCGCGGCCCGGCCCCACGCTGACGCCGTTCGACTTCGCGAAGTGGATGAAGTCCCAGACGATCAGGAAGTAGTCCGCGAAGCCCATCTCCTTGATCGTCTTCAGCTCGAAGCGGAGGCGGTCGGTGAGCTCCGGCGTCGCCTTCCCGTAGCGCTTGCCGAGCCCCTTCTCGCACAGCTCGACGAGGTAGTCGAAGGCGTCGCGCCCTTCCGGCACCGGGAAGGTCGGAAGCAGGATGCGCCCGAGCTCGAGCTCGACCGAGCAGCGCTCGGCGACCTCGAGCGTGCGCTCCATGGCGTGCTCGAGCCCGGGGAAGTCGCCGGCCATCTCCTCCTGCGACTTGAAGAAGTACTCGTTCGTGTCGAAGCGCCAGTGGCTCGGGTTCTTGAGCGTGTCGCCGGACTGGATGCAGAGGAGCGCCTCGTGGGCGTACGCGTCCTCGGCGTCGAGGTAGTGGACGTCGCCCGTTGCCACCAGAGGGAGACCTGTCTGCTCGGCCAGCGCGACGAGCTTGGGGTTGAGCACGGCCTGCTCCTCGAGGCCGGCGTTCTGGATCTCGACGTAGGTCGAGTCGCGGCCGAAGATCTGCACGAGCCGGTCGAGGTCGGCGTGCGCGTCGCGGTCGCGGTTCTCGGAGAGCGCGCGCGAGACGCGGCCGGCGAGGCAGCCCGAGAGCGCGATCAAGCCGTTCGAGTGCCGCTCGAGGAGCTCCCAGTCGACGCGCGGCTTGTAGTAGTAGCCCTCGAGGTAGCCGAGCGAGGAGAGCTTGATCAGGTTCGCGTAACCCTCGCTCGACTCCGCGAGGAGCGTCAGGTGCGCATAGCCCTTCGTCTGCTTCGTGCGGTCGTCGGCGACGTAGGCCTCGCAGCCGAGGATCGGCTTCACGCCCGTCGCTCGGGCCTCGCGAAACAGCTGGACCGCACCCGCGAGCGAGCCGTGGTCGGTGAGCGCGACGGCGGGCATCTCGAGCCGGGCGGCTTTCTCCACGAGGGCCGGGACGCGGCACGCGCCGTCCAGAATCGAGTACTCCGAGTGCACGTGCAGGTGGACGAACGGCGTCGGAGCGGGACGACTCACGGGAGGGCAATCGTACTGCCCTCAGGTGACGGCACCCTTTCGCCTCCCGGGCGGGGATTTTCTTCGAGGAGGCGGCGCGAGCGTCGGCGCTAGTCGTGCCAGAGACGGTCGGCGAGTCCGCGCCACTCGGTGCGCAGGTCGGCACGGCCGGTGACGCGCTGGAGCTCCCAGTAGGCCCGGACGAGCGCCCCCAGATCGGGCTCGTCGCCGTCCTCGCGCCCCTCCGCGAGCACCCGGAGGTACCACGCTCCCGGGTCGAGCCCGAGCTCGCCGGCGAGCACGAGCGCGCGGTCGCGAAGCTCGTTCGCGGAGGTGTCCAGGCTTGCCATGAGTCAGATATCGGCACGTCGGAACGGCCGACTTGAGACGCTCCACCCGGACGGGGGCTGTTGGTCGTTCCAACCGTGCAGACTCCTGGGCGCCCGATGCGACTTCCGACGATCATCGAACCGGGCCGCCTGATTGCGGGGCGGCACCCGTGCGCGGTCGACTCGCGCGAGGCGGGCGAGGTCGTGAGCGACCTCGTCGGCCAGGGCGTGACGCTCTTTCTCGACCTGACCGAGGACGGTGAGCTCGAGCCGTACTCACACCTTGTTGCTGCGCCTGCGCGTTCGGCCCGGATGCCGATTCGCGACTTCTCCGTGCCCACGCGCGAGACGCTCGTGGAGACGCTCGACGCGATCGACGAGGAGATCGCCCGCGGCGGTGTCGTGTTCGTCCACTGCTGGGCCGGCTGTGGTCGCACGGGAGTCGTCGTCGGCTGCTGGCTCGTGCGGCACGGAAGCGACCCCCACGACGCGCTCGCACGCATCGCGGAGTCGCGCGGGCTCGGCTGCCCCCAGACGCTCGAGCAGCGGCTGACCGTTCTTGCGTGGAAGCCCGGCGAGTGACCCTCGCGGGTCGCCCCGCCGCACCGCTCTCGACTCGCGAAACCACCCCCACGTGCCCCCAGGGGCACTCCCGTGTCCCTGACATCACGCTATCGATGATCCGATCACGCGTAGGTCACGACTTCGTACCAACTCTCGCGCCGAGCTCGGGCCCAGCGCTTGAACCCAGCGCTCGAACCGACAGTCGCACCGGCAGCGCCGAGCTGGTCCGGCGAGCGCTCGCTGGGTCGCCGAGCCCCGCTCGGGCCGCTCCGCCCAGCTCGTCACAATTCGCTCGTTCCCTGAGACGAGTGAGCGAGCGCGGTCGAGCGCGCTCCGATAGGCGTCCTACGCATGTCCGCCGGTCTCGCCGTCCCCGCGCGAACCGCGTCGAGGGGACGCACCGAGGCCCTGCCCGGGAGCCGCCGTGGCGCAGCCGCCTGAACCGCAGAGCACAGGGAACGACCAAGGCCTCGGCGACCGCGTCGACTCGCTCGCCACGTGGATCAACGACATCGAGGCGCGGCTCCGGGTCGCCGAGCTCGCAACCGGCGACGAGCGGACGGCGAAGGAGCTCCGCCGAGCCCTCGAAGCGCTATCCAAGCACGACCCGAAGCTCGAGAAGCGCGTCACCGATCACGTCACCGTCCTGACGGATCGGTTCGAGACGCTCGCATCCACGGTCGCGCAGACCGCGGCCGCGCTCGCCGCGAAGGACGGAGAGATCGCGGGCCTCCGCCGCGAGCTCGAGGATGCCGAGAGGCGGATCCGGGAGCTCGGCTCGTCCGGCCGCGCGTCGGACTCGAAGGAGATCGCGAGCCTGCGCAACATCGTCGACGCGCTCTCGGCGCAGCGGTCGATGCGCACGTCCGACGAGCGCGTGGACGAGCTCGGCGGGAAGATCAGGCTGCTCGGCGAGCGCGTGGACTCGGTCACCGCGACGGTCACGGCTGCCGCGGCGACGCTCGGCCGGCGCGAGGCCGACCTTGCAGCCCTGCGCGAGAGGCTCGACCACGGTTCCTCCAGGCTGGACGACGTCACGGCCGAGCTGCGTCGGCTCGAGCGGGACGACACGCTCGCAGAGCGTCTCGACACGCTCCAGGTCGCAGTCGTGTCGGCGAGCGGAGCGCTCGCGGACCGCGAGGAGGAGGCGACCGCTCTCCGCGCGCGGATCGACGAGGCGTACTCGCGCGTCGGCTCGGTGGTCGGCGAGCTCCAGCAGACGGTGACCGGTCTCTCGAAGCAGGTCGCGTCGCTCGAGACGCTCCCGCGCACGACCGCGGCTGAGCTCGAAAGCCGAGCCGCGGAGCTGAACGGCAAGGTCGACGCCGTCGCCGAGCGTCTCGACACCATGGCCGAGGACGTCGCGTCGAGCCTCCACGGTCTCACGACGCGCGACACCCAGCTGTCCGCGCTCTACGAGGACCTCGAGGCGGAGCGGACGCGCGTCGACTCGCTCGTGGCCGAGCTCAAGGAGGAGCTCGCCACGCTGCCGGATCCGGGTGCGAACGACACCGAGGTCGAGTCGCGCCTGGAGATCCTCAGAACAGCCGTGGTCGCGGCCACGACTCGCCTCGACGAGATCGAGGCCGCGGCCTCCACCCGCGAGGAGGCGGCGCGGTCACGCGCTGGTGAGCTCGCAGGCGCGCTCGCGGAGCTCGAGGGGAGGCTCGACTCGATCGACCAGGCCTCTCACGCGCGCGACGATGCCGCCGCTTCTCGCGCGGCCGAGCTCGACGGCTCGCTGGCCGAGCTCGCGGGCAGGCTCGACGCAGCGGAGCAGGAGCGCGAGGCCGCTGCCGAGCAGTTGCGCACGGCGGACGAGGTCTGGCTCGAGGAGCGGGACTGGGTCCGGCGCCAGCTCGATCGGCTGGCCGTGCTGCACGAGAGCGCCTCGCACGCGACGGAGAGCGCCGGCCCGCAGCTCGAGGAGCTGGCCGCGCGCCTCGACGGCGTCGAGGCCGCACGCGACGCGGTCTCGTCGGAGATCGTCCGCGTCTTCCACGCCCTCGACGCCGAGCGGACGTCGCTCCAGGAGCAGCTCGACGCGCTGCACGATGCGGCGCCGGCAAGGCCGAGCGTCGATCCCCAACTCGACGAGCTACGGGCACGTCTCGACGGCGTCGAGGCCGGGAGGGAAGCGGCCGCGTCGGAGATCACTCGGGTCTCGCAGGCGCTCGACTCCGAGCGGGCGGCAGTTCAGGAGCAGCTCGACGCCCTGGCGGCGCAGGTCGCCGAGGCAGCGGCTCGAGGCGCGAGCGGCCTCTCGAAGGAGCAGCTGGCCGGGCTCGCGGGCCGGCTCGAGGACCTCGAGCGAAGAGGCACGGCCGTCGCGTCGGAGCTCGGCCGGACGACCGCGCTCTGGGCGGCCGAGCTCGAGTCGCTCGGCGAGCGGCTCGACCGGGTGGACACCGGAACGCGCCAGGAGACCCGCCACGACGCGACCGACCGTCGCGTCGGAGCGCTTGCAGCTCGACTCGATGCGCTGGCCCGGGCGCTCCCGGCGGAGACTCCCGAGGTCGCTGCGGCAGCCGAGTCCTGGGCGGCCGAGCGGGCCGCGATCTCGGAACGGATGGAGGAGCTGTCGTCGAAGCTGACGCGGGTCGAGTCGGCCGCACAGAGCGCGGCCGCAGCGGCCGCCGTCGCGGCCTCGACGTCGCCCGACGACGGGATCGCGGAGATTCGCGCGCTCGTGGACGGGGTATTGACCCGTATGGCCTCAGCCGAGAAGAGCGTTGCCGCGATGGCTTCGTCCGCCAAGGACCTCGAGCCGTCGATCGAAGAGCTCGGACGTCGGCTCGAGTCGGTCGAGCGGGCGAACATGCCCTTGGCGCTGCCGGAGTCCGACGTCACGGCCGCGGGCGACGGCCGCTTCCGGCTGGAGCTCCGCTCGCTCGAGCTGCGAATGGAGCACGCCGAGGCGGCCGCGCGCGAGAACCGCGAGGCGGTCCTCACTCAGCTGGAGCGGCTCGCGTCGCGCGTCGAGTGGCGCCTGCAGACGCTCGAGGCCGCGCAGGAAGACGACTTCCCCGAGCCGGAACCGGAGGACACGGGCGCACGCGTCGTCCCGATCCGCGGCGGAGCCGACTCGTAGGCCGCCGTGAGCCCTCTCGACCGCATCCTTCTCCTGACCCGCGTCCCGCGCGGACGGAGCCGCGTCGCGTACCGGCTCCTCGTCGCGATCGCCGCGCTCGAGCGGACCCGTCCGCGGACGCCCGTGCCCGTGCGCGCGCCGACGCGACCTCGGCGCTACTAGTCCAGCACGTACGCCATCAGGATTGCGTCGACGTACTCGGCGTCGCGCTCGTAGTGCCGCTTCCGGTAGCCCTCGCGCTCGAAGCCGAACGACTCGTACAGCCGGAGAGCGGGATCGTTCCACGGGAAGACGTGGAGCTCGAGCTTCGTGATCCCGGACACCCGCGCCCAGCCGACGGCGGCGTCGAGGAGCAGCGTCCCGATCCCGCGCCGCCGGTGGTCGGCCTCGACCATGAGCCCGAGGTCGGCGACGTGGCGGCTCGCCGGGTGCGAATCGCGCGAAAGCGACATGCGCGCGAGGACGCGACCGTTGTCCTCAGCCACGAAGACCGCGGCATCCGGGTGGCGGAAGACGCTCTTCAGGTATCTCCGCTCGTCCGAGACGGTGCGCCAGCTGTCGGTTGCGAGGATCCAGCGCTCCGCTTCCCCACCGACAGCTTCCGCCAGGGCGACGAGCGCGGCCGCGTCGCTCGGCTCGGCCTTCCGGACGATCACTGGACCACGGCGCCCGCGCCGCCGCGCCTCGGGTCACCGGCAGCGGCGATCGTGCCGTCAGCCCGCAGCTCGACGGCCTGCACGCCACCGAAGTAGAGGTTTCGCCCCGACCAGCGGACGACGTCCCAGCCGTCACCGAGCGCGAGGTCGTCCGGCCAGCCGCCTTCGAGGTTCAGCACCGAGCCCTCCACGTGCATGCGCGGCGCGGCGATCGCCTCGCCTACCGCGTGTCGATCCGAGAGGACGTGCCAGGCGACCTGCGCGATCGCTCCGGCGAGTCGCACCGAGCCGGCGCTCCCGAGCACGAGCCGCGGCCGGGCGTCCTCGAGCGCGAGCGTCGGCGACAGCATCGTCGGCAGCCGGCTACCCGGCGCGCGCGGCTCGTGGCCGATGACGTCGAGCTCCCCGAGCATGTTGTTCATCTGCGCGCCGCCGCGGAAAACGCCGGAGCCCGAGCCGAGGGTCGAGGAGAGCGCGGCGGCGGTCCCGGTCGCGTCGACGACCGAGATGTGCGTCGTGCCGGTGAGCGGCCCCGACCCGTCCGCGCCGTAGGCCGACTTGATCGCCGACGCGAGGTCGTCGGCGGACGGGTGCTCGGCGGCGGCGAGCGACGTGAGCACGTCGAGGACGATGCGCCCGCCGCGCGACGGTTGCGGCGCGGCGAGCACGCGCAGCCCGAGAAGGTCGGCCTCGAGCGGCTCGCGTTCGACCACCTCGTATGAGTCGAGGTCCGACGCGAACTCGGGCAGGAGCTCCCGAACAGCGTCCGCGCCCGCATCGCGCACGCGCTCGAGCGTCGCGCACAGGTCGCCGGTCCGCACGCGCGCCGGATCGCCGTAGACGCGCCTCCCGCCCTCCTCGCGCAGCAGGACTCCGGCGAGGATCCGGTGCAGGAACGCGCGCGGCTCGTCGCAGACGACGCCCTCCTGCGCGAGGTCGAGCGCCGGCGCGACGAGGTCGCCCCACTCGCTGACTCCGTACCGGCGATGGGCCTCCGCGAGCCCCGCGAGGAGGCCGGGCACCGCGACGGAGCCGTCGCCGACGTGGAACAGCTGCGTCCCCGCGTCGGCGAAGTCGATCACGACCTCGTCCATCTCTCCGAGCGGCTCTGCGGGCACCGCGAAGAAGCAGTCGAGGAGGGTCGGCTCGGCCACCGGGCTCGTGGACGAGGAGAAGCCCGCCGCCCGCGGGACCGGTCAGCGGCCCTTCGGTGACGAAGGCGGTGAAGGCCGCGGCGAGGAGCGCGTCGACGGCGTTCCCTCCCTGCATGAGCACGCGTGCGCCTGCCTCGGCGGTCAGCGGGTGGCCGGCTGCGATCGCGCCTCGCATCGACGGAGGGTACTTCGCGGCCGGGGTGGGGTCACCTCGGCGGAGTCCGGGCGGGGCGCCGGTTCGCTCGGTCGGACCGCGGTCGGGAAGTTCGCAAAGAGCGGTAATTCAGAGGGGCACCCCGGCCCACCACCCACTGCGAGCATAACGAGGAGATCCGTACGCGTGGGACACGCAAGCGTGCCGAAAGTGTGCCGAGTTGCGGGTGCCCGGCTCGGCCTCGTCCGGCTCTCAGTGCGAGTTCAGGAAGGCCGGCAGCTCGTCGTCCCTCTCCGCGGAGGGCGTGACGGTGTCGAAGCTGCGAGCGCGCCGCCGAGGGCCGCCGAGGCCGGTCGCGACGACCGTCACCCACACCTGCCCCGTGAGTCGCGGATCGACGTTCGCTCCGAAGATGATGTTCGTCTCGTCCGTCGCGGTCGCGCGCACGACCTCGGCCGCGTCGTTGACCTCGACCAAGGAGAGGTCGTCGCCGCCGGCGATGGAGAGCAGGATGCCGCGGGCGCTCACGATCTCGGCGTCGATCAGAGGCGAGCCGAGCGCTCGCTCCGCAGCTTCGCGCGCGCGGTCGGGCCCGGTTGCATACCCGATGCCCATGAGCGCCGAGCCCGCGTCCTGCATGACCGTGCGGACGTCCGCGAAGTCGAGGTTGATGAGGCCGGGGGTCGTGATCAGGTCGGTGATCCCCTGCACGCCCTGCCGGAGGACGTCGTCCGCGATCCGGAAGGCGTCGATCATCGACGTCGAACGGTCGAGAACCTCGAGCAGCCGGTCGTTGGGGATCACGATGACCGTGTCGCACGCGGCGCGCAGCTCCTCGACCCCGCGCTCAGCGGCCGTGCGGCGGCGCGTCCCCTCGAAGCGAAACGGCGTCGTGACGATGCCGACGGTGAGGGCGCCGACCTCGCGGGCGACGCGCGCGACGACCGGCGCCGCGCCGGTGCCCGTGCCGCCTCCCTCGCCGGCGGTCACGAAGACCATGTCGGAGCCGCGAAGGGCGGTCCGGAGCTGGTCGGCGGCGTCCTCCGCGGCTGCACGGCCGACCGACGGGTCGGCACCGGAGCCGAGGCCGTGCGTCACGTCCTCGCCGATCGAGATCTTCACCGGCGCGTCCGACACTGCGAGTGCCTGCACGTCGGTGTTCACCGCGATGAAGTCGACCTGCGCGATCCCGGCGTCCATCATGCGGTGGAGCGCGTTCAGCCCCGCCCCGCCGACACCGACGACGCGGATCGCAGCGATGTACGCGCTCCCCTTGGGCGGCGGAACACGGTGCAGCCTCGGCGCGGGCTCGAGGATCGTCTGGAAGTAGCGTGCGGCGGCGCGGGAGGCGGAGGCCTCTGACGGGGTGTCGGGCTCGGGAAAGATGGGCGTGGGAGCCGGGGTCGCGGGGGCCGGCGCCGACGCGGCGGATGAAGGCTCGGTCGCCCTGATCGGAGTCGGCGGCGCGGGCTCCGGCTCGCGCTCGGGCTCGGCGAAGTCGTGCACGTGCTCGACGGTCTCCTCCAGGGCCGCCTTGGTGCGGCGGTCTTCGGGGATGTCGGGGGTCTGTTCTGGCTTCGGCTCCTCCGCGGCCGACGCGTCCTGCTGACGCTGGGCCGCCTCCGTCTTCCGGAAGAGCTCTGCGAGCGGGCCCTCACGCATGCTCGCGCGCTTTCGCGCCATCGAGCACCTCCTTCGCCAGGTCGCGGTACGCCTGCGCCGCGGGGCCCGTGGGGTCGTAGCGGAGCACGGATGCCCCCTTCACGGGCGCCTCGGCGTAGCGGACGGTCTTGCGGATTCGCGTGTCGTAGACGAGGTCGCCGAAGTGCTCCTCGAGAATCTCGATCGCCTCCCGCGCATGCAGCGTCCTGCCGTCGTACATCGTCGGAACGATGCCTTGAACGCGCACGCCGGGGTTGAGGTTCTCGCGCACCATGGCCAGCGTATTCTCGAGCTGAACGAGGCCGCGCAGCGAGAGGTACTCGCACTGCACCGGGACGATGACGCCGTCGGCGGCGACGAACGCGTTGATCGTCAGCAGCCCGAGCGACGGCGGGGTGTCGATGAGGATGTACTCGTACTTGGGGCGCACCTCGACCAGAGCCTTGTCGAGTGCACGCTCACGTCCGATCAGCGCCGAGAGCGCGAGCTCTGCGCCTGCGAGGTCGATCGACGCGACCGCGATGTCGACCTCGACCGTGTGGATGACGTCCGAGATCGGGACGCGGTGTACGAGAACGTCGAACATCGAGCGCTCGATCGCGTCCGGGTTCATCCCCTGGCTCATGGTGAGGTTGCCCTGGGGATCGAGGTCGATCACGAGGACGCTGTGGCCGAGCTCGTGCAGCGCGACACCGAGGTTCAGCGTCGTCGTGGTCTTCGCGACACCGCCCTTCTGGTTCGCGAACACGATGACGTTGGCCATCACCTGCTCCCGGCGCTCAGGGCCTGCCTCGGAGTCCGGGACGGCTTGCAGACGAGGCTCCGGGTCCGTGGCACTCTCCGGCTCGTCGGCCGCCGGCGGATCGACGGCGTCGCTCGTGGGCCGCTGATGGGACCGCGGCAGGATCCGTGAAAGCCCCATGACCGCGTCACCTTCCAGACCATCGCCGAAACTCCTTCAACCCCTCAGTCGCGGCGTTCACGGTAGCCGACGCGTCGTACGTGCCTCCGCTCGCTTGTCCTCCCCGTCCCAGCTCAAGCGGCGATCATGTCAGAGCGAGAGCCGACCGTAGGTTGTCGATTGCGCTCTCTCCGGCATCACCTCCCTCCCTCTTCGACCACTCCTCGGCGTCGACGAGGAGCGCACGCAGCTCGGTGAGGAGCGCCGGCCGGTCGGCGCCCGCCCGGTCGAGCGCCTCGATGCGCTCCAGACGCTCCAGCAGGGCCCTCGCCTCCTCCATCACCCGACCGTAGCCGGGCAACGCTCACGCGTGGGTCACGACTCGGTGCCGAATGTGTGCAGGTCTGCGCCGCCTCCTCGACCCACCACCGGCGGCGCGCCGCCGGCCGCATCGCGAGCTCAGACCGCCTGCGCCCAGGCAGCGCTGCGCCGAGGCAGGCCGAGCAGCTCGCGGTCGAGATCGTGGACGAGCTCGACGCGGTCGCGCGCCCGGAGCACCGTCACGAGCGCCCGGCGCACCGCATCGACGACGCCCGGCTCCGCCGCGGCGCCCTCGGCCAGAGCACCGAGCCGTGCGTAGAGCTCCTCTCGGGTGGCACCGTCGTCCGCCAGCAGGACGGAGCACCGGAGCGGCCACGTGTCTCCGAGCAATGCGCCGAGCGACGCCCGCAGCTGCTCCGAGCGAAACGGCTCGTTCTGGAACAGAGAGAGCTCCCAGCGGTCGAGCGCCTCGGCGAGCGCAGGATCGCCGTCAGCCGCACCCAGCGCCCCGAGAACCTCGACCGCGATCGGCGTGCGGAAGGCGTCGAGCCGCGACGGCTCACCGGGCGGCTGCGTCGCCGCGATCGGCAGCACCGGCCGGATGCCGAACGGCCGCCCGTCGAGCGTCTCGAACAGAACGGGCCCCGCGGCCAGAGCTGCAGCAGTGGTCAGACGGATAGCGCTGACGGCATCCGCGATCTCCGCAGGGGCGTCCGGCGGCTCGTCACCCGCCTCGAGCTCGGCCTGGAGCTCGAGCACGCAGTAGCGGTCGGGCTCGTCGCCGAACCCGGGGGGCAGCAGGCCGCGTGACTCGGGCCAGTGCGTCGACAGCTCCGCGGGCGCGCAGAGCCGCACCACGAGTCCGGCCGCAAGCTCGATCGGCTTCGCCACGGACAGCCCGACCAGCGGCGCGACGACCGCGTACCGCCGGTGCTCGCCGAAGAGCGAGGTCTCGAGCTCCGTATACGCCCGCTCGAACGCCTCGTCGTCCCAGTCGAACCCGCCGCACGACTCCGCCGTCGAGATCAGCAGCCCGAGCAGCACCGTCCGGAAGAGCGCCTGCTCCTCCGTCGCCCGCGCGCCCGCGTGCGCGCGAGCGAAGATCGCCGCCGCGGGCTCGCGCCGAAGCTCCTCGATCGCGAGCGCGGCGTCCTCCCGCGCGCGCAGCAGCGGCTCCCGCTCCTCGATGAACGACCGCACGAGCGGCCGCAGCTCGTACAGGGAGGGCCCGCGGCGCTGGCCGTGCTCCTCGAACGCGAACGGCAGCTCCGCCCCCTCCTCGAGCTCGCGCCCGAGCACGACGAACGACCCGAGGACGAATCCGCGAAGCAGCGGATAGAGATGCGGCGCGCGCACAGGCACAGGTTCCCCTACGCCTCCGACGCCGCCTCTCCTCTCTTCGACCGCCTACGGACGCAGGACCGCGCGCCGCGGCCCCGCGAGGAAGCCGGACTCGACGAGGAGCTCCAGCACCTCCGACTCGACGACCGGGGACCCGTCGAAGCGCTCGACCGCAAGACGCTTGGCTCCACCCGCTCGAACGTGCGCGACCAGCGCCTCGACCGCCGGCCGCAGCCACTCGGGATCCGGTTCGCGCAGGGGCACGAGCGAGCGTCCGCCCCGCTCCACGAAGAGCACGGCCTCGCCGCCGAGCAGAACGACCCACGCGCCCGCGACGCGAGCCGCACGAGCGCCCGCCCGCCGCGGCCATGGCAACGACGCACCGTACGGCTGAGCCGGATCGGCCGCCGCCAACACGAGCGCCTCGCGCTCCTCATCGCTCCGACCGCCCGACCGGAGCTCTCGCAACCGCTCGACCGCCCCAGGCAGCGCGAACTGCGCCCCGCCGAGCCCTTCCACGAAGTACCCGCGCCGGCACACGCCAAGCGTCTCGAGCGCCCGCAGCTCGGAGTACACGGCGCCGTACCCGCCGCGGATCCCCTCGCCGCGCACGCCGTCGCGCGTCACGATCCCCTGCCGCTCGAGCAGGAGCTCCGCGAGCGCTCGGCGATCCGGCGGCGCCCCCGAGAACAACCGCCCCGCCAGCGACCAGCGCCCCTGCGTCGGGGACGGCGCCGCCGCCCGAGACCGCATGAACCGGCGCCGTCCGCGCTCGAGCCGAGGAGCCTCGTACCGCCGCGACGCCCGCAGCGGAGCCCACGAGTCGTTCGTCACCTCGCCCGCCCACACGAGCTCCCACAGCGCGGCGAGCGCCTCTCCGGAGTCGAGCTCGGCCGCACCCACGAGGTCGGCCCAGAAGAACGCGCCCTGCGCGAGCGCCGCACGCACGGCCACATGCGCCTCCCCCTCCGGCGTCGCCTCCGCAGCGGGCGGCCCGAGAAGCGGAGCATCCTCGCGCGAGTACACCGCGACCCGGTCCAGGCCCGCCCCCACCCAGACGACCTCGCCGGACGCACACAGCGCGTCGAGATCGGCGGGCCGGTATCCGGGCACGCGCCGAGGGAGCACGTCGCTCTCCCACAGCGACACCGGCAGCGCGAGACCCTGGAGCGGGACGAGCGCCTCCCGCAGCGACTGCCGCCGACCGATCCCGTGCCACGCGGGCAGGAAGCGTCCCAGAGTTTCCTGCTCCGCCGGCTCGACCTCGCGCCGGAGCACCGCGAGCGTCGCGCGCCGGATCCGCCGCAGCACGTCCGGGTCGCACCACTCGCGCTCGCTCCCGCCGGGCCGAAGCTCGCCGCGGACGAGCAGCTCGTCGCGCTCGAGCGCGGTCAGCTCCGCCTCGACCCGCCCGATGTCGAGCCCGAAGCGCCCGGCGACCTCCCCGGTCGTGAAGGGGCCGGACGTGCGCGCGTACCTCCGGAGCACGGTCGCCAGCGCATCGGCGACCGGCTCGAGGAAGACGTCCGGCAAGCCGCCCGGCAGCGCCGCTCCGAACGCGTCCCGCACGAGCGCGGCGTCCTCGGCCGCCACCACCAGCTCCCGAGACCCGAGCCGCACCCGGATCGCCCGCCGCTCGCGCAGCAGCGTCTCGGCGAAGCCCGCGTCGTACTCGCCCTCCACCAGAGGTCCCGCGCGCCGCAGCAAGTCGTGCAGCTCGTCCGGGTTCCGGGCCGGCCGCCGCAGCGACGCCTCGACGTCCTCGATCGCGCCCGCGTCGAGCAGCTCGCGCAGCTCCTCGACGCCCATGAGCTCGCGCAGGAGACCGCGGTCGAGCGAGAGCGCCTGCGCGCGCCGCTCCTCGGGCGGCGTGTCGTCCTCGTACATGTACGTCGCGACGTAGTCGAAGAGCAGCGAGGACGCGAAGGGCGACGCCGAGACCGTCTCGACCTCGACGAGGTCGAGCTCGCGCGTCTGGATCCCACGCAGGATCCTCTCGAGCGCGGGCAGGTCGAACACGTCCTGGAGCACCTCGCGGTAGGTCTCGAGCACGATCGGGAACTGCGGGTAGCGGCGCGCGACCTGGAGCAGCGACTGCGCCTTCAGCCGCTGCTGCCAGAGCGGAGTTCGCTGCCCCGGCCGGCGGCGCGGGATGAGGAGCGCGCGCGACGCGTTCTCGCGGAAGCGCGAGCCGAAGAGCGCGGACTGCGCGAGCTCGCCGAGGACGAGCTCCTCGATCTCGCCCGGGTCGAGCAGGAGGTCCGCCAGGGGCGGCGGCGCGTCCGCATCGGGGAAGTGCAGCGCGATGCCGTCGTCCGACCAGATCGACTGCGCATGCAGGTCGAGCGAGTCGCGTAGCCGCGCGGCGAGCGCCAGCCCCCACGGTGCATGTACGCGCCCGCCGAACGGGGTCAGCACGCACACGCGCCAGTCGCCGATCTCGTCCCGGAAGCGCTCGACCACGATCGTGCGATCCGACGGCACGACTCCGGTGGCTGCCTCCTGCTCGCGCAGGAACGTAATGAGGTTCTTGGCCGCGCGCTCGTCGAGGCCGAAGTCCTTCCTGAGCCGCGCGCCCGCGGCCTTGTCGCCCAGAGCGACGAGCTCTCTCGTCGTCGCGCCGATGCGCTCGCCGAGCTCGGCCGGCCGGCCGACGCCCTCGCCCTTCCAGAACGGAGCCACACCCGGCGCGCCCGGTGCCGGAGAGACGAGGACGCGGTCGCGCGTGATGTCCTCGATCCGCCAGGCCGAGGCGCCGAGCAGGAAGATCTGGCCCTCGCGCGCCTCGTACACCATCTCCTCGTCGAGCTCGCCCACGCGCCCGCCGCCGTCGACGAGATGGACGCCGAAGAGCCCGCGGTCGGGGATCGTCCCCGCATTCGTGACCGCAAGCCGCCGCGCGCCGCTCCTTCCGCGCACGACGCCGGCGGTGCGATCCCACACGATCCGCGGCCGCAGCTCCGCGAACTCGTCCGACGGGTAACGCCCGGCGAGCATGTCGAGGACGTTCTCGAGCTGCGCGCGGGAGAGCTCCGCGAACGGGTACGCGCGCCGCACGAGGTCGTGGAGCTCGTCCACCGCCACCTCCTCGTCGGCGCAGATCGCGACGATCTGCTGCGCGAGCACGTCGAGCGGGTTCCGCGGGATGGACGTCTCCTCGATCGCGCCCTCCCGCATCGCCCTCGCCACGACCGCGGACTCCAAGAGGTCGGCGCGGAACTTCGGGAAGATCCGCCCGCGCGAGACCGAGTGCAGGTCGTGCCCCGCCCGCCCGACGCGCTGGAGACCGCGCGCGACCGACTTCGGGCTCTCGACCTGGATGACGAGGTCGACCGCCCCCATGTCGATCCCGAGCTCGAGCGACGAGGTCGCGACGAGGCACGGGATCCGGCCCGCCTTCAGGAGCTCCTCGACGACGAACCGCTGCTCGCGCGCGAGGGAGCCGTGGTGCGCGCGGGCGATCTCCTCCTCCGCGAGCTCGTTCAGCCGCAACGCGAGCCGCTCGGCGAGCCGGCGGTTGTTCACGAAGACGATCGTCGACCGGTGCTGCCGGACGAGCTCGAGGATCGCGGGGTAGATCGAGGGCCAGATCGAGCGGCTCGACTGCTCGACGCCCGAGCCCATCTGCACGCCGTCCGCGAGCGGCGGCACTGACAGCTCGGCGGTCGAGTTGAGCTCGCGGAGATCCTCGACCGGGATCACGACCTCGAGGTCGAGCTCCTTCCGCACGCCCGCGTCGACGAGCTCGATGTCGCGGTGCGAGCCGGCGACGAAGCGGCCGATCTCCGCGAGCGGGCGCTGAGTAGCCGACAGGCCGATGCGCTGGAACGGCTCGTCGACGAGCGCTTCCAGGCGTTCGAGCGACAGCGCAAGATGCGAACCGCGCTTCGTGCCGGCGACCGCATGCACCTCGTCGAGGATCACGGTCTCGACCCCGCGCAGCGTCTCGCGCGCCTGCGAGGTGAGCAGGAGGAAGAGCGACTCGGGAGTCGTGATGAGGATGTCGGGCGGCGTCTTCAGCATCCGCCGGCGCTCGTCGGCGGGCGTGTCGCCTGTCCGCACACCGACTGCGAGCTTCGACTCGAGGCCGGCGAGCGGGCTCCGCAGGTTGCGCTCGATGTCGTAGTTGAGGGCCTTGAGCGGCGAGACGTAGAGCAACCGGAGCCCTGCGCCCGGGCTCGCGTTGAGCCGGTCGATCCCGGTGAGGAAGGCCGCGAGCGTCTTGCCGGAGCCGGTCGGCGCCTGGATGAGCACGTGCCCGCCGCGCGCGATCGCGGGCCAGCCGAGCCTCTGCGCGGGCGTGGGCTCCTCGAACACGCGCTCGAACCAGGCACGCGTCGCCGTCGAGAAGACGTCGAGCGGCTCCATGCCGCCAGGGTAACGACCGCCGCGCGCCGCGAATTCCTCAGGCAGCGCGGGCGCCGAGCCAGTCGACGAGCGTTCGCTCGTACACCGGCGACAGCGTGTCGTCCGGCAGCGTGAGCCCGTGCTCGGCCTCGGGAATGACGACGATCTCGACCTCGTCGCCCCGCGCCCGCCGCCACGCCTCGACGCTCGGCTCCGGGATCGGCGACCAGGAGTCCGCCTCGCCGAAGAACGCGAGCGTCGGCACGTTGACCTGCGCGAACACCGGCTGCGGGTCGAAGTCCAACTCCTCGATCCAGAGCGCGCAGCCCTCCTCGTCGAGGAGCACCGGTGGGAGGAACAGGAGGCCGAACCACTCCTCGTCGAGCGCTGTCAGCAGGTCGGCGCGCAGCTCGTCCTCGTGCTCGCGCCCGATGCCGTGCACGTGGTCATCGAAGCGCCGCCGCAGATCGAGCGCACGCGAGACGACGTCCTCCCCGAACCCTGCGATGCGCAGCTGCTGGGCGGTCGCGTACATCATCTGCTCGGCCGGCGTGACCCCGGTCGAGGCGACGAGGACGAGGAAGGCCACGCGGTCGGACGCGACCGCGGCCAGCGGCGCGATCCAGCCGCCCTGGCTGTAGCCCCAGAGCCCGACCCGCTCGACGCCGACCGCGTCCAGCACCGCGAGCGCGTCGCGCACCTGCACGTCGAAGCGGCCGCGGGACGCGTCGCCCGTCGACTCGCCCTCGCCGCGGCGGTCGAAGGTGACGACGCCGATGCCCGCGGGAGGAAGAACGCGGTGCAGGTGCTCGTAGAGCATCCCCTCCCGCGTCCCCTCGCCCGCGGCGTGGAGAGCGACGATCGCCGTCTCTCCCGCGGGCGAGTAGCTCCCGACGAGCGTGACGCCCTCGTGCTCGACGCGCAGTTCCTCCATTCGCAGCGTCAGCCTGCGAGCGTGCCTGCCGGGACGACCACGGAGATGTCGCTCTCGATCAGGGAGACGATCGCCTCGCGCGGCCCCTCACGCCACTCCTCGCTGCAGTAGAAGGCGTCCTGGCTCTCCTGGAGGTCGGCGATGCTCGCATACGCGCGGACGAGGTAGTAGAGATCCGCGTCGTCAAGGGACGGGCCGTAAGCGACCACGTCCACGCCCCAGCGCTCGAGCATCGGGATCGACTCCTCCACGGCCGTTCGGTGGAATCGCGGCCCGGAGCCGGCCTTGAGCCGGTACGTCCTGATCTCGAGGATCCCGTCCCGGCGCACGCGGTGATTATCGCCCGGAGACCGAGCACACGTCTCAGGGGCTAGGATCTGAGCCGTGCCCGAGGCGCTGTACTTCACCGACTCGGACGAGGCGAACGCGCTCATCGCCGCGGACCCGCTCGCGCTCCTCATCGGGTTCGCGATCGACCAGCAGATCACCGTCCAGCAGGCGTTCGCCGGGCCGCTCAGGCTGCGGCAGCGGATCGGGACGCTCGACGCTGCCGCGATCGCGGGCATGGATCCGCAGACGCTCGAGGACGCGTTCCGCGAGCGCCCGGCGATCCACCGCTTCCCGCGCGCGATGGCGCAGCGCGTGCAGGAGCTCTGCCAGGTCATCGTGGACGAGTACGACGGCGAGGCCGAGCGCGTCTGGACCGAGGCCGCCGACGCGGCCGACCTCCGCATGCGGATCGGCGCGCTCCCCGGCTTCGGGAAGATGAAGATCACGGGGCTCGGCTCGGTGCTCGCGCTCCGGTTCGGCGTCGAGCAGGCGCAGGAGCTCGTCCCGAGCCACCCGACCCTCGGGGTCGTCGACTCGCCGGAGGCGCTCGCCGAGTACCAGGCGCAGAAGCGCGCCCACAAGAGCGCCCGTCGCTTGGCTGACGCTTCTAAGCTTGCCCGGCCCGGCGCCGCCACGCCCCAGAGCTGACCGGAAACATCCAGGAGGGCGCGACGCTTTGACGAGACCGGCCCACTTACCGTTTGATCTCAATCGGGGATGAGCATGGCGACGACATCGGTCGAGGCGCAGGCGAACGGCGTGCCGATGGTTCGACTCGAGGGCGTTCGCAAGAGCTTCGGCGACAACCTCGTGCTCGACGGGATCGACCTCAGCGTCGACCTGGGTGAGGTGCTCGTCGTCATCGGCCCGAGCGGAAGCGGGAAGAGCACGCTGCTGCGCTGCGTCAACCTGCTGGAGCCGATCCAGGCAGGCCGCGTCTTTCTCGAGGGCGAGGAGATCACCCGCAGGGGCGCCGACGTGTCGGCGATCCGCCAGCGCATCGGGATCGTGTTCCAGCAGTTCAACCTCTTCCCCCACCTGACGGCGATCGACAACCTGACGCTCGCCGCCCGTCGCATCCGCAAGATGCGGCGGGCCGAGGCGGAGCGACGGGCGCAGGAGCTCCTCGCGAGCGTCGGCCTCGAGGACAAGGCGAGACAGCACCCCCACCAGCTCTCGGGCGGCCAGCAGCAGCGGGTCGCGATCGCCCGTGCGCTGATGATGCAGCCGCACGTCATGCTCTTCGACGAGGTCACGTCGGCCCTCGACCCGGAGCTCGTGGGCGAGGTGCTGGTCGTCATGCGCGACCTCGCGCGGGAGGGGATGACGATGCTCGTCGTCACCCACGAGATGCACTTCGCCCGCGACGTCGGCGATCGGGTCGTGTTCATGGACGAAGGCAAGATCGTCGAGCAAGGTGTCCCCCGCGAAGTGCTCGACAACCCGAAGGAGGAGCGCACGCAGAGGTTCCTACAGCGCAGCCTCCAGCTGGCACATTCGCTGGACGAGCTGACCATCGACGAAGCAGAAGGAGGGCACCAATGAGACGACTCGTCGTCGTCGCTTCGGCTGTCGCGCTCGCGAGCGTCATGCTCGTAGCGTGGGGCGGAGCCGCGTCAGCCCGAGTGGAAGGGCCGAGCGGAGCCGAAGCAACCGAGCAGAAGAAGCGCAAGCTGCCGAGGCTCCCCGCCAACATCAGGCAGCGGAAGCGGTTCAACATCGCGATCAAGTGCGACTCGCCGCCGTTCGGGTATATCGACGTGCGCGGCCGGAACGCCGGCTTCGACGTCGAGATCGCCCGCTGGTTCTCGCGCTTCGCGTTCGGCAAGGCGAACCGCGTGAACCTCTCGTGCGTCACCACTCCGGCACGGGAGCCGGCGCTCACGAGCAACCGCGTGGACATGGTCATCGCGACCTTCACCTACACCGTCGACCGCGACACGCGGATCGACTTCTCGAGGGCGTACTACAAGGCCACCGGTCGCATCCTCGCCGCGAACAACGCCCCGAACACGTACCTCACGCAGATGGCGGGGAAGACGGTCGCGACCACGACCGGCTCGATCTACGACCGCTGGATGAAGAACTGCTTCAAGGACACGAAGGTCGTCGCCACCGACAGCTTCACGAACGCGCTGCTCGAGTACCGCAACGGGCGTGCGGACGCGCTCATGTGGGACGACACCGTCCTGCTCGGGATCGCAACGCAGGACCGAGCGTTGAAGCTGACCGAGGACCTGTTCCTGCCGCTGCCGTACGGCATCGGGATCAAACAGGGCAACACCGCGCTGAAGAAATGGATCGACGCGCGCCTCGAGGTCATGCGCAAGCGGGACACGTTCATGAGGATCCTCACGGACAGCGTTCCCGCGCGGAACCTCACAGCGTTCTCGAAGAACATCCTCCGGCCGAAGAACCGCTTCACGTACACGCAGGGGGACGCCACGACGCGGTGCCCGTAACGGGCGCCGAAGTCGACAACTCGGAGCGGCCGCGCGCAACGCGGCCGCTCCTGCTTTCCCGATGAGCCTGCTCGCGCTCACCTGGGACTGGTCCTACTTCACGGACAACTGGGAGGAGCTCGTCGCCGGCATTCGGCGGACGCTCGAGGTCTCGGCGATCGGGATCGCGGGCGCCTTCGTCATCGGGCTCGTCCTCGGCGCCGCGCGCGCGCATCGCGTGCCGGTCGTCAGCCAGCTCGCCGGGATCTACGTCGAGGTTATTCGGAACACCCCGATCCTCGCCCAGATCTTCATGCTCTACTACGCCCTCCCTCAGGTCGGGATCAGGCTCGATGCGTTCACGGTCGCGTGGGTCTCCGTGACGATCTGGGGCGGCGCCTTCAACACCGAGAACTTCCGCGCCGGCTTCGAGGCGGTGCCCAACCGCTACCGGGAGGCGGGCCTCGCACTGGGGTTCGGCCGCGTCTCGACCTTCTTCAACGTCACGCTCCCGATCGGCGGCCGGATCGCGCTGCCCTCGTCGATCAACACGTACATCAGCGTGCTCAAGAACACGTCGCTGCTGTACGTCATCGCCTACCAGGAAGCGACGACGACGGCGCTCCAGATCAACGCCCTGACGCTGCAGGGCACCGAGACGTTCGCGTTCCTCGCCGTCACCTACCTGACGATCGTGTGGACGCTGTCGGCGCTCATTCGCTACCTCGAGTCGCGCCTCGCACTGCCTGAGGAGGCAAAGTGAGCATCCCGGACTGGGTCGAGCCCGTCGCCGAGTACATCCTCGAGGTGGGGCTCGTGAACACCTTGAAGATCTCGGCGATGGCACTGGTCGGCAGCACGGTGATAGGCGTCCTGCTCGGAACGCTCCTCACAATCCGCTTCCTGCCGGCCCGCGCGCTGATCCGCCTCTACATCGAGGTCTGGCGCGGCCTGCCGATTCTCGTCACGCTCTTCTTCCTCTTCTTCCTGCTCCCGCCCGAGCTCCGGATCATCGATCCGATCTACGCCGCGGCGGCGGCGCTGACGCTCTGGGGCTCGGCGCAGGTCGCCGAGACGACCCGCGGCGCCATCCAGTCGATACCGCGGGAGCAGCACGAAGCCGCGTCGGCGCTCGGCTTCGGCTGGATCGGCCGGCACGCGTTCGTGATCCTTCCCCAGGCGTTTCGACGCATGCTGCCACCGATGGTCGGCCTGCTCGTGAACATCATCCAAAACACCACCATCGCCCAGGTCATCGGCGCTCCCGAGCTCTTGGAGGCTGCCGAGCGCCAGGTCGAGCGCCTGACGTTCGAGGGCGAGCAGGGGAACTATGCGATCTACATCTACGGCGGGGTGATGGTGCTCTTCTTCCTCATCTCGTTCCCGCTGACGAGGCTCGCCGCCTATCTCGAGAAACGGTTGGTCTAGCCAGCTCGACGCGCTACGGGCTGCTAGTCGCGTGCACGCTTCAGCTCGCTGAGCGAGGTCTCGATCCGCTCGAGGCGCTCCGACAGGTCGTCGAGCCGGGCCTCGATCCGAGCCGCCACCAAGTCCTCGCCCGCCGCGTCTGCGTCGTCGCGCTCCCGCTGCGCTCGCGTGACGAACGTCGAGGTGATGGCCGCGACCGTGATCGACAGGAGCGCGATCCCCTCGAGCATCACGAACGCCGCGATGATCCGGCCGGCGGGCTCCTTCGGCGTGACGTCCCCGTAGCCCACCGTCGTCACGGTCTGCAGCGCCCACCACATGCCTTCGCCGACAGTCGAGTACTCCTGGGAGTCGAAAACCCGCATCAGCACGCCGCTGATGACGACGAGCACGGCCGTCGCCGTGACGATGACGCCGGCAGCGAGTCGAACGGAGGGCGGCTCGCGCAGGAAGCGCGACATCCGGCGCTCGATGACATTGAGCTGGGGCACGGTCGTGGACTCTACGCCGGGGTCGAGACCGCCTCCGGCTGACCCGCACGTACCCTAGAGCCCTCATGGCTGACCTTCACTCCCCGTGACCGAGCGGGCCGCCGCGGTCACAGAGGCCGCGCTCGAGCTCACGACGCTGACCGACGGCGGCCAGCGCGCCGCCGAGGTCGCGCGCGGGATCGCCGGCTTCCTCGCGCAGGCCGAGAGCACCCTCGACATCGCGGTCTACGACGTGCGCTTCGAGACCGACGCGGGCGGGCTCGTGCTCGCGTCGCTCCTCGCCGCGCACCAGCGCGGCGTGGCGGTCCGTCTCCTCTACAACGTCGCCCACCCCGGGCCGATCGCGGTGCCGCCTCCTCCCGAGACGGCGCCCGAGGCGATCGAGAAGCTCCCGATCCCGACCCGCGGCGTCGCCGGGATCCCCGACCTCATGCACCACAAGTTCGTCGTCCGCGACACGGCCGCCGTCTGGACGGGCTCCGCCAACTGGACGGACGACTCGTGGACACGGCAGGAGAACGTCATCGTCGCGCTGCGCTCCCCGGAGATCGCGTACGCCTACAAGCTCGCGTTCGAGCAGCTGTGGGAGAGCGGCACCGTCGAGGATTCGGGCGACGTCGACCCGCGGCCCGAGTCGCTCAACGGCGCGCGCGTGCGGGCCTGGTTCTGCCCCGAGCACGGCGAGGCGCTCTCGCATCGGGTCGCGAAGCACATCGGAAAGGCGACAAAACGCGTGCGGATCGCGTCTCCCGTTCTCACCTCCGGCCCGATCCTCGGCACGCTCGTCGAGGTCGTGAACGAGAGCCGCGCCCCGGTCGCGGGCGTCATTGACGACACGCAGGTCGACCAGGTCTTCGAGCAGTGGCTGACGAACGGCGTCAGCGAGTGGAAGATCCCGCTTCTGCGCCGCGTCCTCGAGGGAGGCGAGTTCAGCGGCAAGACGTCGATCCCGTGGACGCCCGAGTCCGTGCATGACTTCATGCACGCGAAGGTCGTGATCGCGGACGACACCGCGTTCGTCGGGAGCTTCAACTTCTCGCGCTCCGGCGAGCGGAACGCGGAGAACGTGCTCGAGATCCGCGACGCGGCGATTGCCGACCGGCTGGCGGCGTACGTGGACGAGGTCAGAGGGCGCTACCCGCGCGCGACGCCGCCCGGCGAGCCTCCGGCTACTCCAGCGGAGTGAGGACCACCGACTCGGCCGACCTCGTCGCGGGGCCGTGGTACACGGCCTCGACGTTGTTCCCATCGGGGTCGAGCACGTATGCCCCGTAGTAGCCCGGGTGGTAGTCGCGCTCGCCCGGCGCGCCGTTGTCCTTCCCGCCCGCGGCGATCGCCGCTGCGTGGAAGCGTCGCACGGCCTCCTCGTCGTCCGCGGCGAACGCGAGATGGAGGTTCCCGGTCGGCGGCCCGTCCGCGCTCACGAACAGCTCGTCCGAGAAGAAGAACCCGTCGCCGCTCTGGAGCTCGAGGCCGAGCGCACCGAGCGCGGCCTGGTAGAAGCGCCGGCTCCACTCGAGGTCGCGCACCCGGAGGTGGACGTGGTCGAGCAGGCGGCCGCGGTGGTACTCCATGCGCCGCAGCGTAATCAACGCAGGTTTACGGCCTGCTCACACAGGATCGCTACCCTGGCAGACCGATGCGCGGCGCACGCCTCTCGCTCGCATTGCTGCTGGCCCTCCCGTTCGTCCTCTCGGTCACGAGTGCCGGGAGCGCTGACGCCGGCAGCACCGCCCGGGTCGCAACCGTTCCCGGGCCCGTCCCTTCGCTCGAGCCGGCGAAGACGAACGCCCTCTGGACCAAGCTCGTCTCGAGCCGAGCTCGCCGAGCCAGCGCGGCCGCGGCCGCTGAGTGCCGACCGGCCCGCGTGGTCTTCTACACGTCCTCGGACTGGCTGCGCATGGCGACGAAGCTCGCCGCGGCGGCCTCGCCGTGTGCCGACTACTACCTCTCGATCCCACCGCTCGCCAACGACAAGACGCTCGCGCGACCCGACCAGGCGTGGCGCATCCGGGCCCTCGGCCCCCGCTTCCACGCCATGGCCGAGATCCACTTCGCGACGTGGAACCGCTGGGTCGCGAACACCGGGAACAGCTGGCACGCCGCCGGCGTCACCGCCCGCCAGCGCATGGCCGCCGCGGGCTTCGACGTCGCGCTGGGTGACTCGTGGGCGGTCAACGAGCTCAGCACGGGCGTGCGGCGCGGCACCGGGAACGCGCGGGCGAACATCCGCGAGTTCCTGCGCGGCCTGTACGAGGGCGACGGGACGCGGCCGACGCGCGGAGCGGTCTTCGTCATCGGCCACGGCCAGCCGAACCGAGACCTCTCCGTCTACCAGAGCAGGCTCCAGCACTGGCTCGAGGACTCGCCCTTCTGGACCGACATGGCGACGTACGTGAGCGACTGGTCGCAGGAGGTGTACGGGGATGTGCGCAACCACGCGGTGCCCGGCGCGCCCACGGCCACGCGCCGCGAGTACCTGAACGACTACCTCCAGCACATGCTCGTGCTCGCAGGCGCCGGCCCGGAGACGATCGAGCCCGCGCGCTCGTACCTCCGAGAGGCCTACAGCCCGCTGGCGAACGCGGCGTGGCAATGGGACCGCGGCTACGGCTGGACGATGGTCCCGCCGGAGCAGATGGCCGCTTACGTCTCGGCCCAGATCAACGCGATGCGGCACTTCAGCGCCGCGTCCGGCCAGGCGGGCGACCACTGGGGCTTCGCGTGGTCTCCGAGGAACGCGACGGGCGTGTCCGAACGAGACTTCCCGGCGCAGACGGGTTCCGTGATCGACCGCATGGCGGCGGCCATCCGCGACTCCGGCGAGGTCGTCGAGCCGGAGAACCCGGGAAGCGGCGCCTGCGGCCCGCCCGGACTGGAGACGTGGTGCGCCGCCGACGTGCCCGGCGCGCAGCACAACGACGCGTGGCGGTCGTTCCGAGGCTGGACGGACTCGGCGCTCGGGTTCATCACTCCGAGACGGACACTTGCCGCCGGCGGGCCGCCGGCCGAGATCGGGCTCGCGCTGGTGACGACCAACGGCACCCGAGTGACGAGCGCGCCGGTGCGCCTCGCGGCGCTGCGCACGAGCTCATCGCGAGGCACGTTTGCAACGACCCCGGCCGGGCCCTGGACCCGCACGCTCGCGGTGAACCTCGCGGCGCCCGCGGACACGGTCGTCTACTACCGCGACATGCGGGCCGGAACCCACACGATCACGGCGTCGGCCGCCGGGTCGTTCAGCGGCACACAGGTCGTGACCGTGACCCCGGGGCCGCTGGCGAGGATCACGGTCGGGCCGGAGTCCGGACCGGTTCGCGCCCGCGGGAAGAGGACCTTCGTCGCCGTCGCCACGGATGTGCACCGGAACCCCGTGCGGGGGTCTTTCCGCTGGCGCGTGCTGCCCGCGAGGCTCGGGAAGGTCAAGAGAACCGCGCAAGGCAGGGCGCTGTTCAGGGCCGAGCGGCTCGTGCGGAGGGGCCTCGTCGTCGCGAGCGTCACCTCCGGCGGCCGGACGATCACGGGCTCGGCGAAGGTGGCGGTCCGGCCCTCGCCGCTCCGGATCGGCTCGATCGCCCACCGGAGGACGGCCGGCGGCGCCCGCGTGCTGCTGAGGGCCGTCGACCCTGCGCGCAGGCCGGTCTCCGAGGCGAAGGTCGTTGCGATCGTGCGCCAGGGCGGGCGCCCGCTCGCTCGGTTCCGGGTGGCGACAGGCCGTTTCGGGCGCGCGGACTTCAGGATCGCGGTGCTCCGCGGCTGCATCACCGTGAAGGTCGCGCGAGCCTCGGCGGCCGGCTTCGTCTGGGACCGCCGCACGCCCCGCAACCGCTTCTGCGCGTAGCTCCCGCGGCGGCCCGAACGGAATGCTTACGCGATCGTCACAGATCGCTCAAGGAACCCCAACGCCTCCCTGTCTGACTCCCTGAGGTCCGGATCTCGACGAATGGACGGACGTGAAGGTACTCGCGCTGGTCGCAGTCGGAGCCCTCGGAGTCGTGCTCGCCGCGACGCTCGGGCCCGCGGCGCTCGCGGACGACGGGTCGGGTCTCGGCGAGCCGCAGATCGTTGCGACGAAGACGGCCGAGCTCACCGGCGTGAACTTCATCGAGAGCTGCCGCTTCAGCCATCGTGCGCCGGACGACCCGATCGTCTTCCCCGGGAAGGCGGGCGCGTCCCACGACCACAGCTTCGTCGGCAATCGCACGACCGCCGCGTCCTCGACGCACGCGTCGCTGCGCGCCGCCCCGACGTCGTGTCGCCGCCCGTCCGACACGGCGGCGTACTGGGTTCCGACCCTGCTCCAGGCAGCGAAGCCGATCTTCCCGGCCGGCGCGACGATCTACTACCGCCGGGCCACGCTCGGCCTCGTGACGAGCTTCCCGAAGAACTTCCGGATGATCGCCGGCGCCGCGACGGCGACCACACCTCAGTCCCGCGGCGTCACGTGGTGGAGCTGCGGCGCCGCGTCCAACATCGCCCCGTCGAGCGCCGTGCCGACGTGCCCGGACGCGCGCGGCAACTCGCTGCGACTGCACGTCCGCTTCCCGAACTGCTGGGACGGCGGCCGCCTCGACAGCCCCGACCACAAGAGCCACGTCGCGTACTCGATGCGCGCCGCCTGCCCGTCGACGCACCCGGTCGCGCTGCCCCAGCTCACGCAGATCTACCGCTACGCGACGCGCGGCGGGCCGGAGTTCACGCTGGCGTCCGGCGGCCAGTTCAGCGCGCACGCGGACTTCCTCAACGCCTGGCGGCCGCACGTGCTGAAGATGCTCGTGGAGAGCTGCCTGAACGCGCTCGTCCGCTGCGGCGCCGGCTAACGCTCAGCCCGACGAGCTCAGGCGACGCCGGCGAGGAGGAAGGCCCGGCTCTCCTTCAGCATCTCGCGCGCGATCACGAGGCGCTGGATCTCGTTCGTGCCCTCGTAGATCTGCGTGATCTTCGCGTCGCGCATCATGCGCTCGACCGGGTACTCCTTGATGTAGCCGTAGCCGCCGAGGATCTGGACGGCCTCGGTCGTCACGTCCATGGCCGCATCCGTGCAGGCGAGCTTCGCCATCGCGGACGCCTTCGTCAGCTCGGAATCGGACGCGCCCTCGTCGACCATGCGGCCGAAGCGATACAGGAGCCCGCGCGCGGCCTCGGTCCTCGTCTCCATGTCCGCGAGCTTGGCGGCGATCAGCTGGTGCTCGGCGATCGGCTTCCCCATCGTCTCGCGGCTGCGCGCGTACTCGAGTGCGTAGTCGGTTGCGCCCTGGGCGATGCCGAGGCCCTGCGCGGCGACTCCCGGGCGCGAGCGATCGAGGATCCGCATCGCGATCTTGAAGCCCTCGCCCTCCTCGCCGAGGAGGTTCGCCGCCGGGATGCGCGCGCCGTCGAAGGTCAGCTCGCCGGTCGTCGAGCCTGCGATTCCCATCTTCGGCTCGAGGCGCGCGACCTCGAAGCCTGGCGTGCCTTCCTCGACCACGAACGCGGAGATCCCGGAGTGGCCCGCGTCGGGATCGGTCTTCGCGAACACGGTGTACTGACCCGCGACCCCCGCGTTCGTGATGAAGCGCTTCGAGCCGTCGAGGACGTACTCGTCGCCGTCGCGGCGCGCGGTCGTCCGCATCGCGGCCGAGTCGGATCCGGAGCCCGCCTCGGTCAGCGCGTACGCGGCGAGCGCCTCGCCGGAAGCCAGGCGCGGGAGGAACCGCTCCTTCTGCTCCTCCGATCCGGCGAGCTTGACCCCGAGCGAGCCGAGCTCCTGCACCGCGAGGATGAGACCGCTCGTCGCGCAGACCTTCGAGACCTCCTCGATCACGACGAGCGAGAGGAGCGTCCCGGTGCCGGTGCCGCCGTGGGCCTCCTCGAAGAACAGCCCGAAGATGCCGTGCTCGCGGAAGAGCTCGACGACGTCCCAGGGGAACTCATGCGACTCGTCGATCTCGGCCGCGCGCGGCGCGATGCGCTCGCGGGCAAGCTGGCGAACGAGGTCGCGAACCTCGAGCTGCTCGTCACTCAGCGGCTCCCACGGCACGGAGCGCAGTCTATGTCCGGCCGCTGCGCTAGGTTCCGGACTTCACGCCGCCGGCGGAGGAGGCGTGAGCAGGCGTCGTAGCCTCAGGACTGGGAGTCCTGGGGCTTTTTTGTGGTCCGAGCGACGAGGAGGCGGAGAGATGTCGAACGAGGAGCTCGTGTTCGCGGTGAGCACCGTGTGGGTCGTCATGTCGGCGGTGCTCGTGATCTTCATGCAGGCCGGCTTCGCGTTCCTCGAAGCGGGGCTAACCCGGATGAAGAACGTCGGTCATGTCGCGGCGAAGAACGTCCTCATCTTCGCGCTGGCCGCGATCACGTACTACGTCGTCGGCTTCGGGATGGCGTTCGGCGACGGGGGCAACGGCTTCGTCGGTGGCTCGGGCTTCGTGCCGTCGACGGACGAGCTGCTCCAGATCGGCAAGGCGCCGTTCTCGTGGTTCGGCGAGATCCCGGCGGCGGCCGGCTACCTCTTCCAGGTCGCGTTCGCGGCGGTCTCGCTCGCGATCGTCTGGGGCGCGATGGCCGAGCGGACGAAGCTCTGGGTCTACTTCGCCTTCGGGATCGTCTTCACGCTCATCTACTCGCTCGTCGCACACTGGATCTGGTCGCCCGAGGGCTGGCTGTTCGAGCGCGGCATGCAGGACTTCGCGGGCTCGACTGTCGTCCACTACCAGGGCGCCCTCGCCGGCCTCGCGGGCGCACTGCTGCTCGGGCCGCGGCTCGGGCGGTTCGTGGAAGGGAAGGCGAACGCGATTCCGGGCCACAACATGGCGTTCACCACGCTCGGCGTGATCATTCTCTGGTTCGGTTGGTTCGGGTTCAACGCCGGCTCGACCTTGAGCGTGCAGCTCGGCGGGCTCGGCTTCTTCGCATACGTGGCGCTCAACACCAACCTCGCGGCGGCGGCCGGCGTGATCGGCGCGGTCGCGACCTCGTGGGTGGTGCTCAAACGGCCGGACCTGTCGATGATGCTCAACGGCGCCATCGCCGGGCTCGTCGCGATCACGGCGGCCTGTGCGTTCGTCGCTCCGTGGGCCGCAATCGTGATCGGCGCGGTCGCGGGCGCGATCGTCGTCGGAGGGACGCTCCTCGTCGAGCGGCTGCGCATCGACGACCCCGTCGGCGCTATCGCCGCGCACGGGATGGCGGGCGTCTGGGGCACGCTCGCGCTCGGCTTCTTCACCGCGCCGGAGCTGGCGGAGCGGCTGGCGACGGGTTCGGGCGGGCTTCTCTACACAGGCTCGGCGGCCCAGCTCGGCACGCAGGCCCTCGGGCTCCTTGCGGTCGGCTTCTTCACGTTCGGCGCATCGTTCCTCGCGCTGTGGGCGATGAACGCGACCTTCGGCATCCGCTCCGACGCGGAGGCGGAGTCGGCCGGGCTGGACGTCTCCGAGCACGGCATGTGGGGCTACCCGGAGATGTTCACGCCCGTTCCCGGCGGCTACGGGACGGACGACTCGAACGGCCGGCAACTCCCGCTCTTCCGACCCGGGCAGGCGGTGCCCGAGCCGACGTAGACGGCGTCAGCCGTGGTGGACGGCCTCGATGTTGTTGCCGTCGGGGTCGAGCACGAACGCGGCGTAGTAGTCGGGCGCGTACTTCTCGCGGATCCCGGGCGCGCCGTTGTCGCTGCCGCCCGCCGCGAGCGCCGTCTCGTAGTAGCGGTCGACCGCGGCGCGATCCTCCGCGCCGAATGCGACGTGGGCGCCCCCGACCGGGTCGCGCCGCGCGATGCCGAAGTCGAGGCCGCGCGGGTCGGCGTAGTACGCCAATGCACCCGGCTCCTCGTAGACGACGCGATAGCCGAAGAGGGCGAGCACCTCGTCGTAGAAGCGCTTCGCGCGCTCCCAGTCGCTCACGTTGACGGCCGTGTGCTGGACTCCCATGCCCCTCCTCTCGCGCGGTTACAGTCGCCGCGCATGATCCTGGAAAACGGCCTCGTCCGCACGCTCGACGCCGCGCTGCCCGTCGCGCGCGCGCTCGCGATCGCGGGAGAGCGGGTCGCCGGCGGTGTGGGCACGCACGAGGTCGCACTGCCGACTCCGGAAGTCGTCGACCTCGGCGGGCGCTGCATCGTGCCCGGGTTCACCGACTCGCACGTCCACTTCCCGACCTGGTCGCTCGCGCGGCGCGACGTGAGGCTCGAAGGCGTGGCGACGCTCGCCGAGGCGCTCGAGCGAGTGCGCTCGCATCCGCGCCACGGCGAGTGGATCCGGGGCACCGGCTGGCGGTCGGCGGACTGGGACTCGCAGCCCACCGCGACGGCGCTCGACGAGGTAACCGGAGACACACCGGCGGCGCTGTGGGCGAAGGACTACCACTCGCTGTGGCTCAACTCGGCCGCGCTCGCGCTCGCCGGTGGGGAGCTCGAGGTCGAGGGAGGCGTCGTCGAGCGGGACGCACAAAATGAGCCGACGGGAATCGTGCGGGAGGAAGCCGCGTGGCAGTTCCGCGCGCGCTTCGCGGCGGTGCCCGAGGACGAGTGGGTCGACGCAACGCGCGAGGGCCTGCGCATCGCGTCCACGCGGGGCGTCGTGGCGATCCACGACAAGGACGGCTGGCTCGGCGCGCCCGGGATCTTCCAGCGCATTCACGAGCGCCACGGGCTCTCGCTGCGCGTGTGGCAGTCGATTCCGTACGAGCGCCTGCCCGCACTCGCGGAGCTCGAAGTCCATTCCCGGATCGGAGACGACTACCTCCGCATCGGCTACCTGAAGGCGTTCATGGACGGCACGCTCGGCTCGCAGACCGCATGGATGCTCGACGGCTCCGGGGTCGTGATCACGAGCGGCGAGGAGCTCGCGGACGTCGTCCGCGCCGGCGCGCGGGCGGGCTGGCCCGTCGCGGTGCATGCGATCGGCGACCGCGCGAACCGGGAGGCGCTCGACGCGTTCGAGGCAACGCATGAGGAGTGGGCGCCGCTCGGGCTGCGCCAGCGCATCGAGCACGCTCAGTGCCTTGCACCGGAGGACGTCGGCCGCTTCGCGGCGCTCGGGGTCGCCTGCTCCGTCCAGTTCTCGCACGCCCCCTCCGACCGCGATCTCGCCGAACGCTACTGGGGAGAGCGAACGCAGCACGCGTACGCCTTTCGCTCGCTGTGGGACTCGGGCGCGCTCGTCGCGAACGGGTCCGACGCGCCGGTCGAGGAGCTCGACCCGCTGGCCGGGATCCGCGCAGGCGTTCTCCGCACTATCGACGAGCGCGACGCGTGGCATCCCGAGCAGGCACTCACTGTGGAGCAGGCGCTCCTCGCGACCACGGTCAACCCCGCCTGGCTCGCCGGCGACGAGCGCCGGCGCGGGAAGCTCGTTCCCGGGTACCTCGCCGACCTCGTCGTGCTGTCGCGCGACCTGCTCGAGTGCCCGCCCGACGAGCTCGAGTCGGTCGAGGTCGTCGCGACGATGGTCGGCGGGCGCTGGACCCACAACCCGCCGCCGTGGGACTGAACGGTGCCGCGGATCGAGCGCTCGGAAGGACGACGGCTCTTCGGCTCCGATCCGGCCGCGTACGATCTCGCGCGTCCCGGACACGCAGACCGTGTGTACGAGGCTCTCGCAGAACGCTGCGGCCTGGACACAGGTTCGCGGGTGCTCGAGGTCGGGCCCGGTACGGGCCAGGCGACGCGCCGACTGGTCGAGCGCGGAGCCGAGATCGTCGCGATCGAGCCCGATCCGGCTCTCGCCGCCTATCTCGACGCGCTCGGGCTGGACGTCCGGATCGTGACGCTCGAGGAGGCAGAGCTGCCGGCGGGCGAGTTCGACCTTGCCGTCGCCGCGTCGTGCTTCCACTGGGTCGACGAGCCGGTGGGGCTGGCGAGGATCCTCGACGCGTTGCGGCCGGGCGGATGGTTCGGGATGTGGTGGACGCTCTTCGGCGACCGCAAGCAGCCGGACGCGTTCATGACCGCCGCGAGCCCACTCCTCCAGGGGCTCCACCGGAGCCCGACCGCGGGTGAGGAGGGGAGGCCGCCGTACGCGCGGGACAGCGAGGCCCGGCTTGGCGCGCTCGGCGCGGCCGGCTTCGAGGACGCCTCGTACGAGGTCGTCCGCTGGGACTTTCAGTGGAACACTGCCGGCATCAGGGCGCTCTACGGCACGTTCTCGCCGATCGCGCGGCTCGACGAGGAGCAGCGGACGGAGATCCTCGACGGCGTCGCGCGCATCGCCGAGGAGCAGTTCGGCGGCAGGGTCGGGCGCACGCTGCTCACGGCGCTCTATACCGCGCGCAAGCCGGTCTGACGCAACCGCCCTACAATCCGAGCGTGGTCACTCGCACGATGCTCCCCGTTCATGCCGCGCCGACCTGCTCGGTCGCCGGCGCTGCCGAGATCGTCGGGTCGAAGTGGACGGTGCTCATCGTCCACGACCTCTCCGAGGGCCCGCGCCGGTTCACCGAGCTCGAACGCGCCTGCACCGGGATCAGCCCACGTACCCTCGCGGAACGGCTCCGCTGGCTCGAGACCGAGGGCATCGTCGCGCGCCAGAGCTACGCGGAGTCGCCGCCGCGCGTCGAGTACGCACTGACCGAGAAGGGGCGCGCGCTGCTCCCGGTCGTGCACGAGATGCGCCGCTTCGGCCACGAGTGGCTCGGCTGCGGACGTGCACCAGGCCTGACGCAGCCCTCCGGGATGTAGAGAGCCGGGCATGCCCGGCCCATTCGCCTCAATCGGCAAGGTCCTTCGCGCGCAGCTCCTCGACCGCGTGCTCCGACTTCTCGAGCCCGTCGAGGCCCATCCCCTGGAGCACGCGATCGGTCTTCGTGAACTGGATCTCCCGGTAGTCGACGAGCTGCCAGCGGTTTCCCCACGGGTCGAGGAAGTCGTGGTGCCCGATGATCTCGACACCGGCCTCGCGCAGCCGCTTCACGGTCTCCTCGAGGTCGTCCACGACGAGCCCGATGTGGCGCTCGTGGTCGGCCGTGTGCGTGATGCCCTTCGCGAGCGCGATGAACTGGTCGCCGAGGTCGACGAACGCCATGTTCGCCGAGCGCCCGCGCAGGCGCACGTGGTCGAAGATGTGCTCGAAGAAGGCGAGCGCATCGTCGATGTCGCCCACCTCGACAGCCACGTGGTTAATGCCGACAAGCCTCGGCATACCCTCACCCTAACCTAGGCCCCGAGCGGGGCATTCCCCGGAAGGGGGTCAGGCAGGCTGAGCCTTGTTCGGCTGGGCCCAGACGCCGACGAGCTCGACGATCGCCGCGGCCGCGGCAGCCATGTCCTGCACGCTCGCCCACTCCCGCACGGAGTGGTACTGCTGGCCGCCGGTGAAGATGTTCGGCGTCGGGAGGCCCATCGCCGACAGCACCGCGCCGTCGGTGCCGCCTCTGGTGATCGCCAGCTTCGGGTCGACCCCGGCGCGCCGCATGGCCTCGAGCGCGTTCTCCACCACGCGCGGGCTCTCGTCGATGAACGGGCGCATGTTCCGGTACGAGTCGACGACCTCGAGCTCGACCTTGGCGCGCGGCTCGCGCTCGGTGATCCGGCCGGCGAGCTCGCGCAGCAGCTCGACATGCTGCTCGAGCAGCTCGTCGTCGTGGTCGCGGGCGATGAAGTCCACCGTCGCGACCTCGGCCCCGCCCGAGATCCGGTGCGGGTGAACGTATCCCTCGCGATCCTCGGTCGTCTCCGGCGAGAGACGGCCTGCGGGCAGCGAGGAGACGAGCTCGGCCGCGAGCTTCACGGCGTTCACGAGCTTCCCCTTCGCGCTGCCGGGATGCACCGACAGGCCGCGGATCGTCACGCGCACTGATTTCGCCGAGAACGTCTCGATCTCGAGATCGCCGAGCCCCGAGCCGTCGAGGGTATACGCGACGTCGGCGCCGAAGGCGTCGAGGTCGAAGTCCTCCGCCCCGCGCCCGACCTCCTCGTCCACCGTGAACGCGACGCGGATGGGGCAGCGTGGCCGCTCAGGGTGGCGGGTCAGGTACGCGACCGCGGACATGATCTCCGCGATTCCGGCCTTGTCGTCCGCGCCGAGGAGCGTCGTGCCGTCGCTCGTGACGATGTCGTGTCCTACGCGCGCGGCCAGCTCCGGGAGCTCGTCCGGGTCGAGCACCTGGCGCTCGTCGCCCGGAAGCTCGATCGGCGAGCCGTCCCAGTCCTCGTGCACGATCGGCGCGACACCGGCGCCCGTGACATCCGGCGTCGTGTCCACGTGCGCGATGAGCCCGACCGCGGGAGCGCCCTCGACGCCGGGCAGGCTCGCGAACACGGCGGAGCCCTCGGTCAGCTCGGCGTCGACGCCGAGCTCGCGGAGCTCTTCGAGAAGCAGTCGGGAAAGATCCAGCTGCTTCTCGGTGCTCGGGCGCTGCGGCGTGCGGTACGCGCCTTGCGTGTCGATCCGGGCGTAGCGCAGGAGCCGCTCGAGTGTGTCGGCCGCGAGCTCCTCCGCGAGCTCGCTCACGAATGGTGCCTTCGATCTAGCCAAGCTCTCCGAGCCGGGTGAAGACCTGGCGCAGCGTGGCGACGCCCTGGTCGATCGCGTCCTCGGGAACGTTCTCGTTCGGCGCGTGCACGTTGCACTCGCTCTCGATGCCGAACCCGGTTGCAAGCGTGGGCAGCCCTCGGGCGACGAGCCCTGCGTAGATCGGCAGCGTCCCCCCGGTGCGGACGAACAGGGGACGTGCCCCGACAGCCTGCTCGAACGCGTCCGCGGCGAGCTGCACTGCCGGCGCGTCGGTCGCGGTCAGCGCCGGACGCGCGCTGTTCTTCAGCTCGATCTCGAGCTCCGCGCCCTCCGGGGTGGCCTCGCGGACGAGGCGCTCGAAGGCCGCGCGGATCTCCTCCGGCTCCTGCCCCGGCGCGAGACGGATCGACACGTTCGCGCGGGCCTCGACCGGCAGGACGGTCTTCACGAGGTCGGGCGAGCCGCTCGCGATGCCGTTCACGTCGAGCGAGGTGTCTGCGAACGTGCGCTCGTAGAACTCGTCGCCTGCGCCGGGAGCGATCGGCGTCGCCCCGTACTGCGAGAGCTGCTCGACGCCGGAGGGCAGCTCGGCCCACGCGACGAGCTCTTCGTCGGAAGGTGGTGTCGCGCCGGCGCGTAGCTCGTCCGGCAAGTAGCCGTCGGGCCTGGGGGCGACGGCCGCGAGGGCAGTCATGAGCGCATGGCTCGCGTTGAGCGCCGCGGCGCCGAACATCCCCGAGTGCATGTCCGTCGTCCCGGTGCGGACCGTGACGTGGAAATAGAGCATCCCGCGCACGCCGACGTAGAAGATCGGCTGGCCGCGGCGCACCATCGCCCCGTCGAGGATGAGCGCGGCGTCCGCCCTGCCCTCGTCCTGCGCGAGCCAGTGGACGATCGAGTCGCCGCCGACCTCCTCCTCGCCGTCGAACGCGAGGCGCACGTTGACCGGGAGCGCGTTCGCCTCGGCGAGCTGCCGCGCCGCCTCGACGAGGGCGAACATGTTCCCCTTGTCGTCCGCGACGCCGCGCGCGAAGAGCTTCCCGTCGCGATGCGTGAGCTCGAACGGCGGAGACTCCCAGAGCTCGAGCGGGTCCGGCGGCTGCACGTCGAAATGCGCGTAGCAGAGGACCGTGGGCGCCGAGCCCGGCGCGTCGGAAGCCGGGATCTCGCCGACGACCAGTGGGCGGCCGCCGTTCCAGGGGACGACCTCGGCCGTGCCGGCGAGCCGGATCCGGTCGGCGATCCACTCCGCGGCGGACACGATGTCGGCTGCGTGCGCGGCGTCGGCGCTCACCGACGGGATGGAGACGAACTCGGCGAGCTGGTCGCGAAGCTCTTCGTGCGTGGGCGCCACGGCCGCGAGTCTAGTCGCGCGGCCGCGGGCTAGCGGAAGCTCTCGTCGAGGACGACCTCGTAGATCTCGACGCCCGTCCTCCGGCCGCCCTCCTCGCCGGGCGACATCGCGTTCAGCGCCTCGTCCGCCCGCCGCATGTCGTCCTCGGTCTCGCAGAACGTGATGCCGACGGAGGCGCCCGTCTTGCGGTCGACGAGCTCGAGGAAGCGGCTGACCGTCTCGGTCAGCGTCTGGACCTCCTGGGGCGCGCCCTCGGGGAGACTGCCTTCCCGTGCCCCCTGGATCTCCGAGCGCATCTGGGCCACCTGCTCGTCGATCTTGGCCGGGTCTGCGCCCTCGAAGCGTGCGATGCGTGCGTACACGACGACTCCTTTCGGCTGGACGGCCCCAACCTAGCGCGGAGGCCCGTACGCCCGCCGTGTCCTGCCTACGACGCCCGGAACACCGGGAACCGGCTCCGTGCGTCCAGGCAGTCGGCCGCGAACAGCGCGACGCCCAGGTCGCCGGTGAAGAGCGAGTAGCGCCCGCGCCCTCGGCTCGCGTGCTCGCGCCGCGCCTGACCGACCGCGTGAACCGCGAACCTCCGAGCCCGCTCGAGCCACCGTTCGTCGCCCGTGCGCTCGAAGATCTCGAGGAGCGCGTAGCCGTTCCCCGCGGTGCCGTGGCAGAGGGACGAGCCCTTCTCCGCGCCGTGCGCTCCGGCCTGCCAGATCAGCTCACCGGCGCCGAGCAGCAGCGGCTCGGGGAGCAACCAGCTCGCCGAGGTGACGATCCCAGGTGCGCCGTGGCACCACTGCAGACGGATCGAGCCGTCCCGGGATGCGAGCTCGCCACGGTCGACCGGTGGCCAGTTCACGAGACCGTCCTCGGCGACGGCCGTGCGCTCGACGACGCCGGCGGTGTCGCGTTCGAGCTGCGTGCGACGCGTGTCGTCCAGCTGCGGCGACAGAGCCTCGACGTTGCCGACGAGCCCGTGGATCGGGCCGAGGAAGCGGAACTCGTCCCCGTGGAGTCGCTGGAGCCAGAGACCGTCCTCGTCCCGGCGCGACCAGAGAGCGTCAGCGGTGTCCCGGCAGGCATCCCGCCAGCGCTGCTCGCCAGTCGAATCGAGCATCGCCCGCGCTGCGAGCAACGTCCCCGGAGCTCCCCACATGACCTCGTCCGCCTCATTCGCCGTGTTCGCGCGCACACGCTCGAGCAGCTCGTCGGCAAGCTCGGCGCTCGGCGCGAGGCGCCACGCGACGAGCAGGATCCCGGTCTCGCCGCACAGGAGCGAGGACTCTCTCGGCTCCGGCAATGAGATCTTCGTCGAGAAGTCCGGCCGTGCCCGAACGAGCTCGAGGTTGCGACGCGCGAGCTCGGCGAGGTCCAGCCTCGTCTCGGCATGGTCGCGCCGGCGAAGCTCGTCGAGCGCCCAGAGCACGCCCGCCGTGCCCGCGTAGAGCTCCTTCAGCGGGCTCGTCGCCCGCCAGCGGTCCCAGTCGTGGGCGCGCCACAGCAGCTTCGGGCCGCGGAACGCGGCGTCCGTGTCGGAGACGATCTCACGGACGGCGTCGCGGACGCTCGCGGCGTCCCAGGTCTCGTCGGTGAGGGGCTCGAACGCCTCCGGCTGATACAGCCGAGGGCGAGGCAAGTCCCGCCTAGGCGACGTCGCGGACGCGGGCGGCGTCGGCGAGGGCGCGCAGCTTCTTCAGGCCCTGATGCTCGATCTGGCGGATGCGCTCGCGCGTGACGTTGAATGCGCGGCCGACTTCGTCGAGCGTCCGCGGCTGGTGGCCGTCGAGCCCGTAGCGAAGCTCGAGCACCTTGCGCTCCCGCTCCGAGAGCGCGCCTAGGATGTTCCGCAGGGCCTCGCGCTGGAGCGTCGTCTCCGCAAGCTCGTCGGGGAGCGGCGTCGAGTCGTCGGCCAGGAAGTGGCCGAACTCGGACTCGTCGTCGTCCCCGACCGGCTTCTCGAGCGAGACGGGAGTCTGCGCGCTCCGCCGAATGTGCTCGACTTCGTCGGGCGACATATCGACGTCGCGCGCGATCTCCTCTATCGACGGCTCCCGCCCTCTCTCCGCGCGCAGCTTGCGCTCCGCACGGAGAATCCTGTTCAGCTTCTCGACGACGTGTACGGGCATGCGGATCGTGCGGCCCTTGTCCGCGATCGCGCGCGCCACCGCCTGCCGGATCCACCAGGTCGCGTACGTCGAGAACTTGAAGCCCTTGCGGTAGTCGAACTTCTCGGCCGCCCGGACGAGCCCGATCGTCCCTTCCTGGATGAGATCGAGGAAGGGGAGGCCCTGGTTCCGGTAACGCTTCGCGATCGAGACGACGAGGCGGAGGTTCGCCTCCACCATCGCCTGCTTCGCGCTGTGCTCGCCGCGCTCGATCCGCTTCGCGAGCTCGACCTCCTGCGCGGCGGTGAGCAGCGGCACCTTGCCGATGTCCTTCAGGAAGAGCTGGAGCGCATCGGTCGTGATCTCGGTCTCGGGCTCGATCTCGACCTCGGGCTCGGCGGCCGCCTCGCCCGCGTGGACGACGGCGATCTGGGCCTCGTCCAGAGCAGCGTAGAACTCGTCGAGCTGGCTCGGCTCGAGGTCCAGCTCGTCGAGCGCGAGCGCGACCTCGTCGGCGTCGAGGCGACCGTCGCGCAGGCCAGCCTCCAGCAGGCGCTGGGCCTCGTCGGTTGCCAGAACGTCCTCGACCGGAGCCCGTGGTGGCGTGCTCTCGGGTTTTACTCCTGCCAGACCGCCCCCTTTAGCTCGTCGGCGGGTCACACGGTAGTCGCAGCGGCGGTCGGCGTCAAAGCAACCCCCCGAAGGTCCGATCAGGACCTCGCCTTCCGGATCGTCTCGAGGTAGCGAGCGGCCTCCCGGGCGAGCGGAGAGCCCGGCTGCGCGCGCGACGCGAGGCGGAATTGGCGCTCCGCGCCGTCGACGCGGCCGGTCCAGAGGAGCAGGAGGCCGAGGTGGAAGCGCACGGTCGGCTCGTTCGGGAAGGTGCGGGTCAGCGGGCCGAGGCTCCCGAAGGCGAGCGCGGGCTCGTCCTTGTCGAAGCGGCTGACGGCCGACGCGACGCGCGCCTCCACGTTCGTGGGCGCCGCGCGGGCCGCGCGCTCGAAGGCACGAGCCGCCGACACGGGCCGGCCGACGCGCTGGAGACCGACGCCGTAGAGCAGTTGCTCGCGAGCGCCTCCCCGAGCGGCGCGCCGGCGCAGGGCCTCGATCTGGCGCGCGGGCGCGAGCCGCGTCACCTCCGCCGGCGCCGAGAAGGAGGGGATGAACCCCGGCAGGCCGCGCGGGAGCTTCGGATGGAGGACGTTCCCGGCGAGGATCGCGTACGGCGTGTCCGGCTCTGCGTCCTCGGCCGCGCGCCAGGCCTCGACGGGATCGCCCCGCTGCGCCCAGAGACGGGCGAGGCCGAGGTGAAGCTGGACGACAGCGAGCTCCGGGTAGAGCTTCGCGAGCTGCTCCATGCGGTCGTACGTCCCCTCGGGCCAGGCGGCGAACGCGGCCCCGACCTTCGCCTCGAGCGAGTCGTGCTTCGCGAACAGCGCGGCCGCCGCGGCCGGCCTCCCGCGCGCGTAGAGCTCGGCGCCGCGCGTGAGGTCGCGCGCTTCGGCGTCATCGCGGAATGCGAGGGAGAGCGAGAGCGGCGGCCGGCCCGGGCGCGGATCGGGCAGTCCCTCGGTGGTCGCGGAGCCCCCGTCCGAGGAGACGACGGCGGCGGCGACCACGGCCACGGCCGCGGCGGCGACGAGGCCGACGAAGAGGACGACACGGCGGCGGGCGCTCACGCCGCGACGATAGCCGGGCGTCTCGCAGGCCCGCCGCTATAGTTCGGAAAGTAATGGCTGGCTACCGCGACCTGCTCGCACGAGTCAAGGCGGAGATCGACGAGGTCTCCACGATCGAGGCGCACGAGCGCCTCGCGTCGTCCGAGGCCCCGCTCTTCGTCGACGTGCGCGAGCCGGACGAGTGGGAGGAAGGCCACATCCCGGGCGCGATCTACACGGGACGCGGCCGGCTCGAGCAGCGGATCGAGGGCCTCGTCCCCGACAAGTCGCGCGAGCTCGTCGTCTACTGCTCCGCCGGCTCGCGCTCGGCCTTCGCCGCGAAGGCGCTCGGCGAGCTCGGCTACGAGAACGTCGTCAACCTCGCCGGCGGCTTCAGCGACTGGAAGCGGAACGGCTTCGACGTGACGATCCCGCGCGTCCTCTCCGGCGAGCAGCGCGCGCGCTACAGCCGGCACCTCTTGATCCCCGAGGTCGGGGAGGACGGGCAGCAGCGAATCCTCGACGCGCGGGTGCTCCTCGTCGGCGCGGGCGGCCTCGGCTCGCCGTCCTCGCTCTACCTCGCCGCCGCAGGCGTGGGCACGCTCGGGATCATCGACGCGGACGTCGTCGACGAGTCGAACCTCCAGCGCCAGGTCGTCCACTCGACCGAGCGGCTCGGCGAGCCGAAGGTGCTCTCCGCGAAGCGGACGCTCGAGGCGCTGAACCCGGACGTGAACGTCGTCCCGTTCCAGGAGCGGCTGACCTCGGAGAACATCGAGCGGGTCCTGGCCGACGGCTGGGACGTCATCGTCGACGGCGCCGACAACTTCCCCACCCGCTACCTCGTGAACGACGCGTCCGTCTGGCACGGGATCCCGGTCGTCCACGGTTCGATCTTCCGCTTCGAGGGCCAGGTCACCGTGTTCGCGCCCGGAGCCGGGCCGTGCTACCGCTGTCTCTTCCCACAGCCGCCTCCGCCCGAGCTGGCGCCGAGCTGCGCCGAGGGCGGCGTCCTCGGAGTGCTCCCCGGGATCATCGGCTCGATCCAGGCGAACGAGACGCTGAAGCTGATCCTCGACCGCGGCGACTCGCTCGCCGGGCGGCTCCTCCTCTTCGACGCGCTCGGCACGACGCTCGACGAGGTGAACGTGCGGCGCGACCCGTACTGCCCGGTCTGCGGGGACAGCCCGACGATCACGGAGTACGTCGACTACGTCGAGTTCTGCAACGCGCCGATCGGAATCTGAGCCATGGCAGCCGTCCGCATCCCTCCCACGCTGCGCGCCGAGGTCGGCGGGGTGCGCGAGCTCGAGGCGCGCGGCGAGACCGTGGGCGCGGTCATCTACGACCTCGTCGACCGCTACCCGCCGCTCGCGCCGCAGCTCCTCGCGGAGGGCGAGCTGGCCTCGTTCGTGAACGTCTACCTCGGCGGCGAGGACATCCGGACGCTCGACGGCCTCGACACGCCCGTCTACGACGGCGAGACGATCATCCTCCTGCCGGCGATGGCCGGTGGCCTCTAGCTCGCTCGCGCCCTCGCTTCTCGACCTCGTCGGCTCGACGCCGCTCGTCGAGCTCCCGCGGCTCTCCCCGAGGCCGTCCGTGCGCCTGTACGCGAAGCTCGAGGGCCAGAACCCGACCGGCTCGATCAAGGACCGCATCGCGAAGGCGATGATCCACGCAGCCGAGGCCGCGGGCGAGCTCGCACCGGGACGGCGGCTCCTCGAGCCGACGAGCGGCAACACCGGTATCTCGCTCGCGCTCGTCGCGAAGCTCCGCGGCTATCCGCTCACCTGCGTGCTGCCCGCGAACGTGACCGAGGAGCGCCGCCGGCTACTCCGCCTGTACGGCGCGGAGATCGTCGACTCGCCGCCCGAGGAGGGCTCGAACGGCGCCGTTCGGCTCGCGCTCGAGCTCGCGGAGCGCGACCCCTCGCTCTTCATGCCGTTCCAGTACGCGAACGAGGCGAACCCGCGCGCGCACTACGACGGCACCGGCGCGGAGATCGCGGCCGCGCTCGACCGCGTCGACCTCTTCGTGGCTGGGCTCGGGACGGGCGGGACGCTCATGGGCGCCGGGGACCGGCTGCGCGAGGCGTTCCCGGAGATCACGGTCGCGGCCGCGGAGCCGCTGCCGGGAGACGAGGTCATGGGCCTCCGCTCGCTCGCCGACGGATACGTGCCCCCGATCCTCGACGTCTCCAAGCTCGACCGGAAGCTGCTGGTCTCGAACGCGGAGTCGATCGCGGGGTTGCGGCTCCTGCTCGAGCGGGAGGGGATCTTCGGAGGCGTGTCCTCGGGCGCGGTGATCCAGGCGGCGCTCCGGCTCGCGGACGACCTCGACGAGGGCGTCGTCGTCTGCGTGCTCGCGGACGGCGGCTGGAAGTACCTCTCCGCCGGCTTCTGGGACGCGGACGACGTCGAGTCCGCGATGGAGCGCTCGGTCTGGTGGTAGTCCCCGCGGAGGTGCGCGCCGAGCTCGACGCGCACGCGCGCGCGGAGGAGCCGAACGAGGCGTGCGGGCTCGTGGCGTTCAAGGACGGCGTCGCGGAGCGCTACCTGCCCGGGCGGAACGCGGCCGCCTCGCCGTACCGCTTCGAGCTCGACATCGCGCCGGAGTCGTGGTTCCTCGAGGACGACGGCTTCGAGCTGGCGGTCTTCCACTCGCACGTCTCGTCGCCGCCCCGGCCGTCGCGGACGGACGTCGAGAACATCGGCCTCTGGGCCGGTCGGCCGTACCTGATCTACACCGTCCGCACCGGTGAGCTCGCCGGCTGGCGCATCGCGAACGGGACGATCGAGCCGCTGCCGCTCTCTACACCGTGACCGTCCGCCCTTCGGACGCCGACCGGTAGAGCGCGTCGATCGCCCGCGCCTGCCCGAGCGCGTCTGCGCGGCCGAGCAGCGGTGGCGCGTCGCCGGCGACTGCCGCGGCGAAGTTCTCGAGCTCGAGCCGGAACATGTCGGCCGTCGGAACGTCGATCCGGCTCGACTCGCCGTCTCGCCGCACGAGCACGTCGCCGCCCCAGTCCGGCCGCCAGGGGGACTCGACGAGGACGGAGCCCTCGTCTCCGAGCGCCTCGAGACGCTGGAATCGCGGCAGCGAGAACGAGCTGTCGATCTGGGCGACCACGTCGTCGGCGAAGCGCAGCGTCCCGTGGAACGCGAGGTCGACGCCCGTTTCCCCGACGACCTGCTCGCCGTGCACGCGCACGGGCTCGCCCGCCAGGAGCCGGGACCCGCTCACGCAGTAGCAGCCCACGTCCATCAGTGAGCCGCCGTCGAGCTCCGGGACGAGCCGCGCGTCGTCGGCGCGCTCGAGCCGGAAGGTGAAGGTCCCCCGGATCGCGCGCAGCGTCCCGACCGCACCGCTCGCAACGAGCTCCGCGACGAGTCTCGTCTGCGGGTGGTGGCGGTACATGAACGCCTCCATCAGCACGAGCCCCGCCTGCTCGGCGGCGTCGAACGCCTCCTCGACCTCGGCCGGGCGACGCGAGTACGGCTTCTCGCAGAGGACGTGCTTGCCGGCTCCGAGTGAGCGCAGCGTCCACTCGTGGTGAAGCCCGTTCGGGAGCGGGATGTAGATCGCGTCCACGTCCGCGTCGTCGAGGAGCGCCTCGTACGAGCCGTGGGCCCGAGGAAGCCCGTGCTCGCGCGCGTACGCCTCGGCCCTGCCGCCGTCGCGGCTCGCCACCGCCACGACTTGCACTCGGTCCACTCCCGAGGCCGCGGCGAGGATCTCCGCATTGATCCGCGCCGTCGAGAGGAGGCCGAGCCTGAGCGTCACAGCGGCACGATCTCCCCCGAGCCGCGCTCGACGAGGGTCGTGGGCAGCACGACGGTCTTCGGGAAGCCGTTGTCGCCCGCGAGCCGCTCGAGGAGGAGCTGGGCGGCCCGGCGCCCGAGCTCGACCGAGTCCGTGGCGACGACGGTGACCGGGACGGGAAGGAGCTCTGCCAGCTCGAAGTCGTCGAAGCCGACGATCGCGATGCGCCGGCCGTTCTGCGACGTCGCTCGCAGCACGCCGATGGTGCTGCGGTTGTTGCCGGCGAAGACCGCGGTCGGGGGATCCGGAAGGGCGAGGAGCTCTTCCGCCGCGCGTTCCGCCGCACCGACATCATGGCGTCCGAGCCGCACGAGGCCCTCGTCGTAGGGGACTCCGTGCCGCGTAAGCGCGTCCCTGTACCCCTCGAGCCGCTGGACGGAGGTGTAGAGCGTCGGGGTGTCGCCGACCATCGCCACCCGCCGGTGACCCTGCGCGAGGAGGTGAGAGGTCGCTGCGTCCGCCCCGCCGACGTTGTCCACGAGCACCGTGTCCGCGGCGATGCCCTCCGGCGGGCGGTCGAGGAAGACGATCCGGACGCCGAGCCGAAGCTCGGGCAGCAGGTACGCATGGTCCTCGGCCGCGGGTACGAGGATGAGCCCGTCGACGCGCCGCTCGCAGAGGGCGAGCGTCAGCTCCCGCTCCCGCTCGCCGTTCTCGTCCGAGCTCGCGGCGATCACGAGCGATCCGAGCCCGCGGGCCGCTTCCTCGACGCCGCGCATGATCCCGAAGTAGAAGGGATTCGCCATGTCCTCGATGACGAGGCCGAGCGTCCGAGTCCTGTGGCCCTGGCGCAGCGCCCGGGCGGCCTCGTTGCGGCGGAAGCCGAGCGTCTCGATCGCGCGGCGGACGCGCTCGGACGTCTCCGGTCTCACTCCGGGCTCGCGGTTAACGACGCGCGAGACCGTCTTCAGCGAGACGCCGGCCGCGCGCGCGACGTCGCTCATCGTCGGACGCATCAGGCGCCGAGCGCGGTCTCTGCCTCGGGGTCGAAGAAGTGCAGGTGCCGGACGTCCACCGTCACCTCGACCCGATCGCCGACGCGAATCGCCGACCGGGGCTCGAACGTGGCGCAGAAGGGCGTGCCCTCGCGCGTGATCAGCGCCACCTCCTCGAGCCCTCCGCCCGTTGCCTCCGCGACGGCCTCGCTCGTGGCGGGAGGCGCGCCGACGGTGAAGAAGCCGAGCAGGCTCGCGCCCAGCGCCTCGACGCGGTCGATCGCGACCTCGAGCCGCGCGACCCCGGCCGTCGCGCCGTCCTCGCGCAGGCCTTCGATGTCCTCCGGCCGGATGCCGACGACGACCGACCGTCCGGCCCAGGCGTCGAGCGCGCGTTCACGGGCGATCTCGGCGGGGATCGGCAGCGTCGCCCTGCCCGCTTTCACGACCAGCCCTCCGTTCTCCGACTCGATCGACCCGCGCGCGAGGTTCATCGGCGGCGAGCCCATGAACCCGGCCACGAACAGGTTCGCCGGCCGGTCGTAGACCTCGATGGGGGTGCCGACCTGCTGCAGCTCGCCCGCTCGGAGCACCGCCACGCGATCACCCATCGTCATCGCCTCGATCTGGTCGTGGGTGACGTACAGCGTCGTGACCCCGAGCCGCTTCTGAAGAGCCTCGATCTCGCCGCGCATGTGCACGCGGAGCTGCGCGTCGAGGTTCGACAGCGGCTCGTCCATGAGGAACGCGACAGGCTCGCGGATGATCGCGCGCCCCATCGCCACGCGCTGGCGCTGTCCCCCGGAGAGCTGCTTCGGCCGGCGGTCGAGGAAGTCCTCGAGGCCGAGCAGGTGCGCGGTCTCGTCCACGCGGCGCCTGATCTCGTCCTTCGGCCGCCTCTGGAGCTTGAGGCTGAACGCGATGTTCTGCGCGACCGTCATGTGCGGATAGAGCGCGTAGTTCTGGAACACCATCGCGATGTCGCGGTCCTTCTCGGGGACGTCGTTCACACGCGTACCACCGATGTAGAGATCGCCGGCGCTGATGTCCTCCAGCCCGGCAACCATGCGCAGCGCCGTCGTCTTGCCGCAGCCGGACGGCCCGACGAGCACGAGCAGCTCGGCCTCGCCGATCTCGAGCGAGAGGTCCTTGACGGCCTCGAAGCCGTTCGCAAAGCGCTTGCTCAGATGATCGAGGCGAATCTCGGCCATGGGCTATCCCTTCAGCGATCCCGCCATCAGGCCGCGGATGAAGAAGCGGCCGAGCAGGATGTAGACGACGAGGGTCGGCAGCGACGCGAGGAGCGCCGCCGACATCTGCAGGTTGTAGGGCGTGACGAGCGACCCGGTGGTGTTGTTCAGCGCCACGGTGATCGGCCAGCTCTCCGGGTTGGTGATCAGGAACACGGCGAAGAGGAAGTCGTTCCAGATCGACGTGAACTGCCAGATCGCGGCGACGACGAACGCGGGCGCCGAGAGCGGCAGCACCACCGACCAGTACGTCCGGAGCATCCCCGCGCGGTCCATGCGGGCGGCCTCGATGAGATCCTCCGGGATGGTCGCGTAGTAGCTGCGGAAGATGAGCGTCGTGATCGGGATCCCGTACACGATGTGCGCGAAGGCGAGACGCGGGATGCCGGTCGGGAAGTCGACGTCCGCGAACAGCTGGGCGAGCGGGATCATGACCGCCTGGTACGGGATGAACAGCCCGAAGAGCAGGAACAGGAAGACGACGTCCGACCCCGGGAAGCGCCAGCGCGAGAGGACGAAGCCGTTCAGCGAGCCGATGACGGTGGAGATCACGGTCGCCGGGATCACGAGGTAGAGGCTGTTCAGCAGGTTGGGCCGCAGCTCTCTCCACGCCTGGCGCCAGGCCTCGAACGTCCACACGTCCGGCAGCGCCCACGCGTTGCTCGGGTCCGCCTCGGCAGTGCCCTTGAAGCTCGCGACCAGGAGGATGTAGAGCGGCGTCAGGACGAGGATCACGAAGAAGATCAGCGCCAGGTACTTGGTGGAGAGCGCGGCGGCCCGCCGCGCGCGCGGCCGACGCGTCCTGCGAGCCGGGACCGGGACCGGCGGGGCGGCGGAGGTCGTCGTCATGTCCTCCGCTCCGTGCGGACCGTGTAGATCATGTACGGGATCACGAGGAGCGAGACCGCGACGAGCAGGATCGTCGCGATCGCCGCTCCCTTCGCGTAGTCGCGAGCGTCGAAGATCAGGATCCACATGTAGACGGCCGGCGTCTGCGTGATGAACTGCTTGCCGCCGATGGCGACGATCAGGTCGAAGACCTTGATCGAGATGTGCCCGAGGATGATCAGCGCCGAGAGCGTGACCGGCGTCAGGTGCGGGAACACGACGTGCCGGTACACGCGCCACTCCGAGGCTCCGTCCATCCGCGCCGCCTCGCGCAGCTCCTCCGGGACGCCGCGGAAGCCGGCGAGGTAGAGCGCCATGACGTAGCCGGTGAGCGCCCAGATCGCGGGCATCGCGAGGGCGGCGGCTCCCCAGGTCGGGTTCAGATACCACTCGTTCGCGAGGAAGTCGAGACCGAGCTTGTCGAACGCGAGGTTGAGCCCGGTGCCCCGGTCGCCCGGTGCCGGGTTCATGAGCCAGCGCCACACGACGCCCGCAGCGATGAACGACACCGCCATCGGGAAGAGGTAGGTCGCGCGGAAGAACCCCTCGCCCCTGACTCCCTTGTCGAGCAGCAGCGCGAGGAAGGCGCCGAGGACCAGCGTCCCCACCATGAACGCGCCGGTGAAGAGGAGCACGTGCTTGACGGCCTCCGTCCACGTGGGATCGGTGTCCGGCGGGAAGAGCTCCGAGTAGGCGGCCGTGGAGAAGCCCGTCGTCTCCTGCGCCTGGCGCCAGTCGGAGAACGAGACCTTGACGTTCCAGCCGATGAGCCCGTAGACGAAGACAGCGATGAGGATGATCGAGGGGAGGACCATGAGGAGCCCCGGTCCCCACCTGCGGATGCCCTTCATCGGCCAGTCGCGCCAGGAGTCAAGCCTGCGATCAGCGCCGCCACCTCCGGTGCAGTGGTTGCGGCCGCATGCTCGAGGGCATGCGGCCGCAACCGACCTGCGTCATTCGTCTACCGGTACTTCCTGGCCGCCGTCGCGAGGCGGGCCTGGAACCGCGCCGTGTTCTTGCTCTGGAGGAACTGCCCCAGAGCACTGTCGATGGCCGTCTTCCAGGCGTTCCCGGCAACGACGCCGTGCGCGAGGGAGCCTGCGAGCTTGTTCGTCTTCCAGTCCCTGAGCGCCGACTTGAGGTAGCTGTTGTAGAGCCGTGGGTTCGCGTCCGTCCGGGCAGGGATCGATCCCTTCACCGGGTTGAACGCGTCCTGCGCCTTCTTCGACCCGAGCAGCGTGAGCCACTTGATCGCGGCTGCACGGTTCGGGGCGCCCTTGGGCAGCGTGAAGCTGTCGGAGAGCCACTGGTAGGTCCCGCCCGTGCCCGGCACGGGCGCCCAGCCATAGTCCACCTTCGGCTTCTTCTTGAGCTCGGTGAAGTACCCGTTCGCCCAGTCGCCCATGATGTTGAAGGCAGCATCGCCGTCGACGACCAGCTTCGACGCGTCCTGCCACGTCAGCGACGCAGCGTCGGAGTTCGTGAACGAGAGCACCTGCGCGTAGCGGGTCACCGCAGTCTTCACGGCGGGGCTCGTCCAGCTGCCGTTGCCCTTCCACAGGGCCGCGTACCTCTTCTGCCCGACGGTGGAGAGCAGGATGGTCTCGAACAGGTGCATGTTCGTCCACTGCTCCGCGACGACGAGCGGGATGACACCCGCAGCCTTTGCCTTCTGCAGCGCCGCGATGAACTGTCCCCACGTCTTCGGCGCCGCGCTGATGCCGGCGTCCTTGAGGACCTTCGGGTTGTACCAGAGCACGTTCGCGCGGTGGATGTTCACCGGCACCGAGTAGAGCTTGTTCTTGTACGTGATCTGGTTGAGGAGCTGCCTGGGCATTTTCTTGCCGAAGCCGGCCTTCCGGTACAGGGAGTTGAGCGGCTCCAGGTCACCGTTCTTGATGTAGTCCTGCAGCTCCGACCCGGCGTGACCCTGGAACGAGTCCGGCGGGTCGTTGGCGGCAAGCCGCTGGTTGAGCACCGCCATCGCGTTCGTCCCGGCGCCGCCGGCAACGGCCGAGTTGACGAACTTGATGTTCGGGTTCTGCTTCTTCCAGATCGCGATCACCTTGGTCAAGCCGGCGGCCTCACCTCCGCCCGTCCACCAGGAGAAGACCTCGAGCTCTCCACTCTGCGCAGACGACGACTTCCCGCTGTAGCCGGCAGCGGGTACGACGAGCGCGACCAGGACCAGGCTCACGAGAACCAACCCGAGCGCAGTCCGTCGTGAGTCGCCCCGACCCATCTTCTTGAGCATTACGCCTCCCTCTCGACTCGACGATCCAACGGATTCGCGGGGGAGTCAAGTCGTTGGCGCGGATCCTGTCAAGTGAGGTAATCAGCCGAAAGACAACGTTGTCGGCGTTCTGCGCAAGATCGAAATCCGCTAGCGCAGATTTCGATCGCGCGGAAGCAGACCCCTTTATGGGGAGCCCTGACTCGCTTTCGCCGGGGTGTGAAGTCGAATGCTGGAACTTCCGTCCACGCAGCTCGCGCTAGCTCGGCGTCCGCATCGCGCCGGCGCCGTCGACCGCCCGGCATCTGAAGACGGTGGGCGCGAGCCGCACCCGCTCGCGATAGCGCGCCGCCGCCGTCTCGCCGACGGTCGCGGCGCGATCCGCCGCGCACGCCGCGACGACGCAGCCGCCGAAGCCGGCCCCCGTCAGCCGCGCTCCGGCGGCGCCCGCCGCCACCAACTCCTCGACGAGGGCGTCGAGCTCGGGCGTCGACACGCGGAAGTCGTCGCGAAGGCTCGCATGGCTCTCGTCGAGGAGCGCGCCGAGCCGAGTGAGGTCGCCTTCCTCGAGCGCGCGCGCCGCGTCCAGCACGCGGGCGTTCTCTCTCACGACGTGCCGGCCGAACGGATTGTCGGCCACCTCCTCCGGCGTCGCCTCCCGCAGCGACGCGTGCCCGAGCTCTCGCGCGAGCTCCTCGCACGCGAGCCGTCGCTCGGCGTACGCGCTCCCCGCGAGCGTCCGGGAGAGGCCCGAGTGCACGACCACGAGGGCGAGGTCGGGTGGGAGCGGCACGAACTCGAACTCGAGCGAGCGGCAGTCGATCAGCAGCGCTCGATCCGCACGACCGGAGATGGAGGCGAGCTGGTCCATGATCCCGCCCGCGACGCCCGTGGCGAGCTCCTCGGCGGCGCGACAGGCCCGCGCGAGCTCGATCGGGTCGGGCTCCCAGTCGGCGACGCCGGCGAGGGCGACGGCGCAGGCGACCTCCAGGGCCGCGCTCGAGGAGAGGCCCGAGCCGAGCGGCACGTCCGACGCGAGCACCGCGTCCAGTCCGACGGGCGGACGGCCGAGCACGCCCAGCTCGCGCACGACCGCGGCGACGTAGCGGCCGAAGCCGGGCGCCACTGCCTCCGGCTCGGTGCTCCCGTCGGCGGCGACGTCGACGGTCTCGCCGACGTCCAGGGAGCGGACGCGAACCGCGCTCGCCTCCCGCGCGGCGACGACGCACCACCGGTCGATCGCGAGCGGAAGGACGAAGCCGCCGTTGTAGTCCGTGTGGTCGCCGATCAGGTTGACCCGACCCGGCGCCCGGAACCAGCGCGCGTCGGCGGCGCGCTCGAGCACGGCCGCGACGCGGGCGGCCGCGTCGCCTTCCGGGGCTCGCGTTACGTCACCTCGAAGGAGCCGGACATCTGCCCCGCGTGCGGGTCGCAGACGAACGTGTACGTCCCCGGCTGCAGATCGACCGTGAAGTCCTCGGTCCCCTCCTCGCCGACCTCCGTCGAGACGTCGACGAACCCGGCCCGGTAGGTGGAAGTTGTGTATGGATGAGAGATCCTCGACCTCGAGCTCGTAGCTCCCCGCGGGAAGCGTCTCGACCGGATCGCCGGCCGCCGTCGTGACGCTGATCGTGAAGCCAGGGCCGACGCTGCCCTTGAGCGCCGAGCCCGTCTCCGTCGTCTCGGTCGTGCCGTCGGTGTCCGTCGTATCGGTCGTGTCCGTCGTGTCCGTCCCGTCGGTGGTCGTCGTGTCGGTCGTCTCGGTCGTCGTGGTGTCGCCGCCGTCGTCGTCGTCACCGCCGCAGCCGACCCCGACGAGCGCGACCGCGGCGAGCAGCGCGGCGAGCGTGAACGCGAATGTCTTCATCCCGATCCTCCTCTCGTCTCGCTTACCCCGACCATACGCGACGCCTGCCGGTTCGGTTCGGCGAGAATCGCCGCCGTGGAGGTCACGGAAGTCAGGCCGGGCCTGTGGCGCTGGACGGCATACCACGAAGAGTGGAAGGAGATCGTCGGCTGCGTCTACTGCGAGACGGGCGACGGCGTCGTCGTCATCGACCCGCTCGTCCCGGAGGACGAGGCCGAGCGCTTCTGGGCCGCGCTCGACCAGGACGTCGAGCGGGCCGGAGGCACGGTGCACGTGCTCGTCACGGTCTTCTGGCACACGCGCAGCACGGCGGCGATGGTCGAGCGCTACGGGGCACGCGTCTGGGCTCCGACCCGCGGTCGCGGCGCGATCGAGCGGCGAGCGGGCGTCGTGACGGACGCGTTCCGGGGCGAAGACCTGCTCCCCGGCGGAATCGAGGCGTTCCCCACGGCCCGGGCTGCCGAGGTCGTGTTCTGGATCCCGCAGCACCGCACGCTCGTGCCCGGGGATGTGCTCCTCGGGGACGGGAACGGCGGCCTTCGCCTCTGCCCGCCCTCCTGGCTCCCCGAGAAGGCGACGCCCGAGAAGCTCGCGGGCTCGCTCCGGCCGCTCCTCGAGCTCCCGGTCGAGCGCGTCCTCGTGTCGCACGGCCAACCGGTGCTCGAACGCGGGAAGGCTGCCCTCGCGAGGGCCCTCGGCTCACCGTAGACTCCGCGCGCAGCGGTGCTCTGGCTCTGGATCCTCATCGGCGTCCTCGTCCTGCTCGCGCTGGTCGCGATCTACGGCTACAACCGGCTCGTCCGGCTACGCAACGAGGTGAACACCGGCTGGGCGAACATCGAGGTCCAGCTCCAGCGGCGCACGGACCTGATCCCGAACCTCGTCGAGGCGGTACGCGCGTACGCCGCGCACGAGCGCGCGGTCTTCGACGAGGTGACGCGTGCCCGCGCCGCGCTCCAGCAGGCGTCGACGCCCGGGACCGCCGCCGACGCGAACGAGGGGCTCACCGCGGCCATCGGCCGCCTGTTCGCCGTTGCCGAGGCGTACCCCGACCTCCAGGCCTCGGACAACTTCCTCCAGCTCCAGAACGACCTCACGGACACCGAGGACAAGATCAGCGCCGCCCGCCGCTACTACAACGCGACGGTGATGCACTTCAACACCGCGGTGCAGAGCTTCCCGTGGCTGCTTCTCGCGAAGCCGCTCCGCTTCCGCGAGCGCGAGTTCTTCTCCGCCCAGGGCGACACCTCGGTCCCGCAAGTGTCGTTCCCCGGCCCCGCGCCGGCAGCGTGACGCTCCAGCAGCAGATCCGCGGGAACCGGCTGCGGAGCACGATCGTCGTCTTCGGGTTCGTGCTGCTGCTGCTCGTGCTCGCGGGACTCCTCGGACTCGTCCTCGACATCTCCATCGGCGTGCTCGCGCTCGTCTTCGCAGTGGTGTACGGGCTGTTCGCCCTCATCCGCTCCCGCAGCCTGGTCTCTCGCCTGACGCATGCGCAGGAGGTCGATCCCGAGCGCCTGCGACCGGTCCGCCGGCTGGTCGAGAACGTCTCCATCGCCGCGGGGCTCCCGGTGACGCCGGAGGTTCGGATCGTCGACGACCCGGCACCCAACGCCTACGCCGCCGGACTCCGGCCCGCGTCGAGCTACGTCGGCGTGACGACCGGGCTGCTCGCGACGATGCCGCAGCGCGAGCTCGAAGCCGTCCTCGCGCACGAGGTGTCGCACATCCGCAACCGCGATACATACCTGATGACCATCGCGACGGTGTTCGCCGGCGTCATCGCGCTCATCGCGGACATCGGCTTTCGCTCGATCGCGTGGGGCGGCGGGCGCTCGCGCGGCGGCGGCGCGCTCGTGGCGATCGTCGCGATCATCGGCTTCATCCTCGCCCCGTACGCCGCGCTGCTCCTGCGGCTGAGCCTCTCCCGGCGCCGCGAGTACCTCGCCGACGCGGGCGCGGCCGAGATCCTGAACGACCCGGAAGCGATGGCGCTCGCGCTTCGCCGCCTCAAAGCCGATCCGACGACGGTCCGCTACGCCGAGACCTCGACCGCGCATCTCTGGGTCGAGAGCCCCACCGATCGCGTCGACAGCGAGCGCCGGGGCGTGCTCGCTCTCTCGAGCTTGTTCAACACGCACCCCGCGATCGACGCCCGGATCGAGGCGCTCGAAGAGGCCGGCGGGTTCCGGCTCCCGGAGACCCTCGGCGCGGCCGTCCCGTTCGGCGTCGAGCACGGCCTCGTATAGAGGCTAACCTCTGAAAGTTCTCTGCGGAAAGAGGGGGAAGAATGCTTAGCCTCCGACCGGTTCCCGTCGATAATGGATGAGCTGTGAAAAAGCTTCGAATCGGCCGCCGCCGCGGGCGGGGCGACGAGCTGGCCCTCTCTCCGCTCGAGGTCGCGCTCTACCCCGCACTGGCTGACGCCCGCTGGCAGGTCCCCGATCGCTTCAACTTCGCCCGCGACGTCGTGGAGGCGCTCGCCGACGATCCGAAGCGGCGCGCGGTCACCTTCATCGGCAAGGACGGGATCATCGAGCCGCGCACGTTCCACCAGATCGCGGAGCGGAGCGCGCGCTGGTCCTGGCTGCTGCGCGAGCGCGGAGTCCGTCCCGGCGACCCCGTGCTCGTCCTCGCGGGCACGAACGTCGACTGGGTCGAGGTCGTCCTCGCGTGCCTGAAGGTCGGGGCGGTCGTCGTCCCCAGCACGCCGCACGTGACGGCCGAGACCATCGACGTGCGAGTTTCGAGGACCGGCGCCGAGCTGATCATCGCGGAGCCGACGGTCGGTCCCGAGATCGGGCGAATGCTGGAGCGGCCGCAGGTGCTCTACGTCGACGAGGGCGGCGGCCTCCTGGACACCGTCGCCGAGCAGGCGCCGACGCACGACTCGTCGGCCCGCGACACCGCCTTCGTCCTCACGTCGGCCGGGACCGCCGGCGGGCCGAAGCTCGTCGGCCACTCGCACGGCTCCGTCTTTGCCGCCCGCGTGGCGGCCGAGCACTGGCTGGACGCCGGCCGCGGCGACGCGGTCTGGGCTCCCGCGGACCCGGGCTCGATCGTGGCCACGCTGTACGCGCTCGTCGGAGCGTGGTCGCGCGGCGCCGAGACGCTCCTGCACGACGGGCCATTCGACCCGCTCGAGCGGCTCGACCTCGTCTACCGGCTCGGGGTGACGGTCCTGTGCCAGACCCCCGCCGAGTACGCGGCCATCGCCGAGCTCCCCGAGGTCACGCGCTTCCAGCCGCCCCAGCTTCGGCGGCTCGTCTCGACCGGGGACTACCTCGACCCGGAGGTGAGCAAAGTCTTCGAGGAGGCGTGGGGTCTCACGATCCACGACGCGTACAGCCAGGCCGAGACCGGCGTCGTCCTCGCGAACAGCGGGGAGGCCGGGTTCAAGCCGGGCTCGATCGGCTACCCGCTGCCGGGGCACCAGGTCGCGGTCATCGACGACCAGGGGAACGAGCTCCCGCCGGGGGTCGAGGGCGAACTGGCCGTTCGCGGGCGGCCGCCGACCCTGTTCGCCGGCTACTGGGAGTCACCCAACGAGACGAAGCAGGCGTTCCGCGGCGACTGGTACGCGACCGGCGACATCGCAACCGTCGACCACGAAGGCTTCTTCTGGTTCGTCTCCCGAGCCTCGGACCTGATCACGAGCCGGGGCGAGCACTTCGGCCCGCACGAGACGGAGCGCGCGCTCCGGGCGCAGGAGGCGGTCGCCGCGGCGGCAGTCGTCGGGGTGCGCGACCTCGAACGCGGCGGGCAGTTCGTCCGCGCGTTCGTCGTACCGGCTCCGAGGGCCCGGACGTCCGAGCAGCTCGAGGCCGAGCTCCGGCACGAGGTCGGTCTCGTGCTGCCGACCCAGGCCGTCCCGCGCGAGATCGAGTTCGTCGAGGACCTGCCCACAGCACCGGGCGGCAAGGTGCGCCGGCTCGAGCTGCGCGAGCGGCTCGTCGTCGGCCGGTCGCTGTGGGACCTGCCCCCCACGAGCGAAGAGGCCGAGCCGGACAAGTGGGGCGCGATGCTCGCGCCGTGGCCTGCCGGGACCGAGGCCGTTGAGGCGCCGGCCGAGCAACCGGTCGACGAAACCGGCGAAGCCCTCCCCGACTACATCGTCCCGCCCGCTCCCGAGCCGGAGCTGGTCGTGGAGCCCGAGCCGGAGGTCGTCGAGACCGCTCCCGTCGCCGAGGTCATGGCCGAGCCGGTGGTCGAGGTGGAGGCCGAGCCCGAGGCACCGCCGCCCGTGCTCGAGCCGCTGCCCGACTACGAGGTTGCGCCACGCGTGAGCGAGCCCGCTCCGGAGCCCGAGATCGTCGAGGTGACGGCGGAGGCAGCGCCCGAGCCGGAGCCGCAACCCGAGCCGGAGCCCGTAACGCCCGAGGCCGAGCCGGAGCCGTTGGAGCCGGAGACCGGTCCGCTTCCCGCGCTCTCGGTGGTGCCCGAGCCCGTCGAGCTCGACGAGAGCCCGACCGAGGAGGCGGAGCCCGAGCTGCCAGAGCCCGAGTTGCTTGCCCCGCCCGAGCCCGAGCATGTCCCCGAGTTCGTGTCGGTCGCGCCGTTCGAGCCGGAGCCGGAGCCCGAGCCGGTGGCGCCCGAGCTCGAAGCGGTCCCCGAGTTCGAGCCGGAGCCCGAGCCGCCGGCGGTTGAGCCGGAGCCTGAACCGGCGCCCGAGCCGCAGGCCTTCGTGCCCGAGCCCGAGCCCGAGGTCGAGGCGGAGCCCGAGCCAGAGGCACAACCGGACTCACAACCGGAGTCACACCCCGTAGCCGAGCAAGAGCCGGAGCCGATGGTCTGGACGCCGCTGCCGGACCTCGAGTCGACGCACGAGCTCGAGCCCGAGCCCGGCGTTGTCTCCGAGCCCGAGCCCGAACCGGAGCCCGAGCCGGTCGCGGAGGCCGTCTGGACGCCGGTGCCGAGCGGCGAGCCCGAGCCGGCGGCGGTCGAGCCCGAGTCGGCGCAGGCAGGCACGTCCCTCGACCCTCCGCCCGACCCCGGCCCGCTCCCCGACTACATCGTCGACCCGGACAAGGATGCGGATCGGCCGCCGAAGCCGGAGCCCGTGGTCCAGCCGGAGCCCGAGGCGAAGACGTGGCCCAGCCCGGCCTTCTCCGACGTGGCCGCCTCGAGCCCCGACTCCGACCCCGAGCCGTCGCTCGAGAACCTCGGACTTCCGCCTCTGAGCGAGTTCCCCGGCGTGAACCGGGACAGGCCGAGCGAACCGGCTCCTCGGCAGACCGCCGAGCACCATCCGGCCGAGGCGGCGAGCAGGCCCGCCTCCCCGGAACCGAAGCGCCGAGGTCGCCGGGGTCGCTCCGCCGGCGAGCCCGGAGACGAGCAGGAGGGTTTGGGCTGGATGGACGGCCTGTCGAACCGCCTGAGCGCCTACAGCCTCTCGGAGGAGGGCGAATCGCCGCCGGAGGCAGACGCGGACGAGGCGCCCGCTCCGCCCGAGAACCCGGACGAGTAGCCCACCGCCGAGCGTGACCGACCAGGCGACGGTGAGCCTCCTGCGCTGGCTCCGCCGTCAGCTGCGCCAGCCGACGCCGCTGCGCGAGCATCTGGAGGCCGCCGTCGAGAACGACGACCCGGCCGAGGCGCGACGGCTCGTCGGGCAGATCCCGTTCACGGACGCGCAACGACGTCACGTCGAAGGGCTCATCGCCCGCTGGGAGGAAGAGGCGCGTGGGAGCGGCTGAGAACGACGCGGTCGTTCGCGCGATCTTCGACGCCTTCGCCCGCAAGGAGGGGTTCGCGCTCCGTGGGCTGTTCGCGGACGACGCCGTCTGGACGGTGCCCGGCCGCGGCGTGATGGCGGGCGTCTACCGCGGGCGCGAGGAGATCTTCCGCTTCCTCGGCAGGCTGCCGAAGGAGACCGGCGGGACGTACGGCTCTTCCCTTCGTGACGTCCTCGCGAGCGACGAGCGGGCCGCCGCGCTGTACACGGCCCATGGCACGAGGCGCGGCCGCACGCTCCAGCTCGACCAGCTGCTCCTCTTCCGGATCGAAGACGGGCTCGTGCGCGAGGTGGTCGCCCTCCCGGGCGACCCGGAGGCGTTCGAGGAGTTCTGGTCCCCGTAGGCTGGAGCACGGCATGAGGATCGCCATTCTCGGCGGAGGGCGGGTCGGCAGCGCGCTCGCGGCGACCTGGACCGAGCGCGGGCACGAGGTCTCGGTCTCGCAGCGGGAGACGGTGGGTGAGACCGCGGCGGCGGGAGACGTCGTCGTCCTCGCGCTGCCGGCACGCGTAGTCGCCGAGGTGCTGTCCGAGGCGGGGCCGCTCGACGGCAAGGTTCTCGTCGACGCGACCAACAACGTCTCCGGCGGGCCCGGCGGGCTCGAGATCGCGGCGCTCGCGCCGGCGGCCCGCTACGTGAAGGCATTCAACACCGTCTTCGCGACCTTCATGCGCGACACACCGCCCGAGCGGCCCGCGTCGCTCGTCCTCAGCGGCGACGACGAGGAGGCGAAGCGGGTCGTGTCCGGGCTCGTCGCCGACCTCGGCTTCGACCCTGTGGACGTGGGCGGGGCCGAGCAGACGCCGCTCGTAGAGGCGCTGGCGAACCTCGTGATCAGGCTCGCGTACACGCAGGGTCGAGGATTCTTCGTGTACCGGTTCGAGCCGAGATGACGAGCACCGAAGAGGGCGTCGTCGCCCCGGTCACGGAGGCGGAGGAGGAGAAGCGGACCGAGTTCATCGAGCTCTTCTTCGACCTCGTCTTCGTCTTCGCGTTCACACAGGTCACGGCGCTGCTCCTCGAGGACACGTCGGTCGCCGGGTTCGGCCGCGCCGCGCTCGTGTTCATGCTCGTGTGGTGGGCCTGGTCGGCGTACGCGTGGCTGACGGACGCTATCGACGTCGAGAACATCCCGACCCGGCTCTTCATCTTCGGCGCGATGCTCGCCACGTTCTTCATGGCCCTCGCGCTCCCCAACGCGTACGGGGACGAGGCCGCCTGGTTCGTGGCCGCGTACTTCGTCGTCCGCATCCTCCAGATCACGCTGTACCTGTGGGGTCTGCGCGACGACCCCGAGCACCGGGCGGCTGTCCTCGGGCTCGCGCCGTGGTTCTTCGGCTCGCCGATCATCGCGCTCGTCGGCGGCTTCGTGGACGACCCAGCGCGCACCGTCCTCTGGATCTCGTCGATCTCGATCGACGTCGTCGGCGCGCTGCTCGCGAACCGCCGCGCCTCGGGCTTCCAGGTCAAGACCGTGCACTTCGCCGAGCGCTACGCGTTGATCGTGATCATCGCGCTCGGGGAGTCGATCGTCGCGATCGGGCTCGCGGCGGAGGGGCTGACGGAGAACTGGACGTACGCGTTCGCCGTCGGCGTCTCGTTCGCCGGCGCGGCAGTCGCGTGGTGGGCGTACTTCGACTTCTTCCAGATCGCCGCCGAGCACACCCTCGGCCACGCGAACGAGCACGAGCGCGGCCCGCTCGCACGCGACATCTACACCTTCCTCCACTACCCGATCGTCCTCGGCATCGTCTTCTTCGCCGTCGCCGCGAAGAAGACGGTGTCCTCGCCGACCGAGCCACTCGCGGCCGGGGGCCGCGTCGCGCTCGGTGTCGGTCTCGCCCTGTTTCTGCTCGGCTTCGTGCTCATCCGCCTGCGCGCGATCCGTCGCATCGCCTGGGAGCGGATCGCCGGCGCCGTCGCGATCCTCGTGCTCGTGCTCGTGCTCGGCGACATGGACGCGCTCGTGCTCCTCGCTCTGTCGGTGGCGGTGCTCGCCGCCGCGATCGCGGTCGAGTCCGTGCGGCTGCGCGAGGCTCGCTCCCGCTTCCGGAACCACGCCGCGCAGCACCAGTAGCTAGCTCCTAGACTCGGCGCATGCCTCTCCCTGCGTCCTTCGCGGCGGAGCTGCGCGGAGCGCTCGGGGACGAGCACGTCGTCACGGAGCCGGAGCAGCTTCGCGTGTACGAGTGCGACGGGCTGACCGGCCACCGCGCCGTGCCCGAGGTGGTCGTGCTGCCCGCCTCGACCGCGGAGGTGCAGGTCGTCGTGCGCGCGTGCCAACGCGAGGGCGTCCCCTTCGTCGCGCGCGGGGCGGGGACGGGGCTCTCGGGCGGCGCGACGCCGTTCGCCGGAGGCGTCGTGATCTCGCTCGCGCGCATGAACCGGATCCTCGAGGTCGACCTCGAGAGCCAGCGCGTCGTCGTCGAGCCGGGAGTGGCGAACCTCGACGTGACGCGCGCCGTCGCCGCCGAGGGGTTCTTCTACGCGCCCGACCCCTCGAGCCAGCAGGTCTGCACGATCGGCGGCAACGTCGCCGAGAACTCCGGCGGCGCGCACTGCCCGAAGAACGGCTTCACCGTGCATCACGTCACGGGTCTGACCCTCGTCCTTCCGGACGGCGAGGTCGTCGAGCTGGGCGGCAAGGCGCTCGACCCGGACGGGCCGGACCTCCTCGGGCTCGTCATCGGCTCCGAGGGCACGCTCGGGATCGCAACGCGGGTCACGCTCCGCATCGTCCGCGTCCCCGAGACCGTGCTGACGCTCCTGGCGGGGTTCGAGACGATCGACGCAGCGGGCGAGGCCGTCTCCACGATCGTCGCTGCCGGAATCCTCCCCGCGGCGATCGAGATGATGGACCGGCTGACGATCGAGGCGGCCGAGCTCGCGGTCTCCCCCGGCTATCCGGTCGGGGCGGGTGCGGTGCTCCTCGTCGAGCTCGACGGGGTCGCCGCGCAGGTGGAGGAGGACGGTGCCGAGGTGGAGCGCATCTGCCTCGCCTCCCGCGCGTTCGAGGTCCGCGCGGCGACGGACGACGGCGCGCGTGCTCTCCTCTGGAAGGGCCGCAAGTCGGCGTTCGCCGCGATGGGCAGGATCGCGACCGACTACTACGTCCAGGACGGCGTCGTTCCCCGGACGCGGCTTCCGGAGGTGCTGCGGCAGATCGCGGCACTGTCCGAGAAACACGGCCTACGGGTGGGGAACGTGTTCCACGCAGGGGACGGGAACCTCCACCCGCTCGTGCTCTACGACGCCGAGGCCGGCGAGACCGAGCGCGCGCGCGTGCTCGCGGAGGAGATCCTCGAGGCGTGCCTCGACGCGGGTGGGTCGCTCACGGGCGAGCACGGGGTCGGGATGGACAAGGCCTGCTCGATGCCGCGGATGTTCTCGGAGCGCGACCTCGCGGTCTTCGCGCGGGTGCGGCGCGCCTTCGACCCGGACGGGCTCTGCAACCCGGGCAAGGTGATCCCGACGCCCCGCCTCTGCGGCGAGGTGCCGGGGCCGTACCGCGTCCATCCGCTCGAGAGGATCGGCGTTGCCGAGCGTCTCTAGGCCGTCGAACCTCGAGGAGGCGCGCGCGGCGCTGGGCGCGGCGCACGACGAGGGCCGGCGCCTGCGGATCGGCGAGGACCTGACCACGGACGGGCTCGACCGGATCCTCGAGCACGAGGCGGGCGACCTCACGTGCACGGTCGAGGCGGGCGTCCGGCTGTCGGCGCTCCAGACCGCGCTCGCCGAGCACGGGCAGCGGTTGTCGCTCGATCCGCCCGGGCGATCCGACGATCGGCGCGCTGCTCGCCGAGAACGTCTCCGGCCCGCTCCGGCACCGCTTCGGCGCGCCGCGCGACCTCGTCCTCGGCGCGACGCTCGTGCTCGGTGACGGGACGATCGCGAGCGCGGGCGGCAAGGTCGTGAAGAACGTCGCGGGCTACGACCTCGCGCGCCTCGTCTGCGGATCGCGCGGACGGCTGGCGCTGATCGCGCGCGCGAGCTTCCGGCTGCACCCGCTGCCGAAAGCGACGCGGACGCTCGTCGTGGAGATCGAGGACACGCCGCGCGCGGTCGCGGCTCTCCTCCGTTCGCAGCTGCAGCCGAGCGCGCTCGACGTCCTCCATCCGGGTCGCGTGGCCGTGCTCTTCGAAGGGTCCGAGCGCGCGGTCTCGGCACAGCTCGAGGCAGCTCGGCAGCTCGTCGGCGGCGCCGAGGCGGACATGTCCATATGGGACGAGTCCCGAACGCGCCAGGCCGATGCGAGGGCACGTGTGCGCTTCGACCCGGGTCAACTCGAAGCCGTTCTCCAGAGCCATTCGCAGGCCGTCGCCCGCCCGGCGGCGGGGGTGGCGTACGTCCCGGACAGCCCAAGTGACTTATCGTTGCAAGGCCCTTCTCGCCCTCCTGCGTTGGACGCGCTCGTCGAGCGGATCGCGCGCGAACTCGACCCTGCGGGAGTTCTCTCCGGATGATCCGCGAGCTGACCTCGGACTGCGTCCACTGCGGCTTCTGCCTGCCGACGTGCCCGACATACGTGCTCTGGAACGAGGAGATGGACTCGCCGCGCGGGCGGATCGCGCTGATGGACGCACGGCTCGACGGGACGATGACGCTGAACGCGACCGTGACCGAGCACTTCGACCGCTGTCTCGGTTGCATGGCGTGCGTCAGCTCGTGCCCGTCGGGCGTGCGCTACGACCGGCTGATCGAGACGACCCGGGCCGCGGTCGAGCGGGAGCACGGGCGCGAGTGGGGCGACCGGTTCCTCCGCTGGGTTCTCTTCCGCACGCTGCTCGACCCCGGCCGTCTGCGCATGGCGCTCCGGCTGGCGCCACTCGGACGGTTCGCGCCGCTGCCGCGGAGGCTCCGGCCGCTCGTCGAGATCGCGCCAAACTGGCGCGCCCGCGCCGAGATCCCGGCGGTGACGCCTGCCTCGGGCCGGCCGAAGGCGCGCGTCGGCGTCCTCACGGGCTGCGTACAGAGCGCGGTCTTCCCCGACGTGAACGCGGCGACCATCCGCGTGCTCGCTGCGGACGGGTTCGAGGTCGTCGCGCCGCCGCAAGGCTGCTGCGGCGCGCTCTCGGTGCACGCCGGCCGGCTCGCCGAGGGCAAGACGCTCGCGAGCAGCCTGATCGAGCGGTTCCGGAACGTCGACCTCGTCGTCGTCAACGCCTCCGGCTGCGGCTCGCATTTGAAGGAGCTCGGCTGGCTGCTCGGCGACGAGCGCGCGGCGGAGTTCGCGGCGAAGGTGCGCGACGTCGGCGAGCTCCTCGCGGAGACGAGCCCGCGTGCCTCGCGTCATCCCGTGTCACTCAGGGTCGCGCTCCAGGACTCGTGCCACCTCCGACACGCGCAGCGGCTACCGCTCTCGTCTGCGGACGCACTCCGCCGGATCCCGGGTCTCGAGGTCGTCGAGCCCGCGGAGCAGGACCTCTGCTGCGGCTCGGCCGGGATCTACAACGTCGTCCAGCCGGACGCCGCGCGCGAGCTCGGCGACCGCAAGGCCGCGCACGTCCTCGCCACGGGAGCCCAGGCGTACGCGAGCGCGAACCCGGGCTGCCTCGTGCAGGTCTCGCAGGCGCTCGGGCGAGCGAAGCGCCCGCTACCGGCGCTCCACCCGATCGAGCTCGTGGATGCCTCGATTCGCAACGTCGGGGCGGAACGCCTACTCGCCGAGGCCCGACGCTAGCGCCGCGGTCGTCAGGTGGGCTCGAGCGCGACCGGTCTCAGCTCGTCGATGCGGTCCATCCTCCCCAGCTCGGGGAAGAGCCTCCACCAGACCGCCGCGATCACGATCGTCGCCGCGCCCCCGAGCACGACCGCGGGGACCGCGCCGAGGAGCGCGGCGGCGAGGCCCGACTCGAACGCGCCCAGCTCGTTCGACGCGCTGATGAAGACCATCTCGACCGCGGTCACGCGCCCTCGGAGCTCGTCCGGCGTCACGAGCGGGACGATCGTCTGGCGCAGGACCATGCTCACGACGTCGAAGGCGCCGCTGAAGCCGAGCGCGAGCATCGACAGCCACATCTGGCGAGAGAGCCCGAAGACCACGATCGACGCGCCGAAGCCGGCCACGACGAGGAAGAGGGTCGGCCCGGCGCGCCGCCGGACGGGGAACCGGGCGAGCACCAACGCGGCGAGGAACGCGCCGGCCGGCGTCGAGGCGCGCAGCAGCCCGAGCCCGGTCGGCCCGACCTCGAGGATGTCCTTCGCGAAGATCGGGAGCAGCGCCACCGCGCCGCCGAGCAGCACAGCGAACAGGTCGAGCGAGATGGCGCCGAAGAGCACACGCGTCCGGCGGATCAGGCGCACGCCGGCGAGCACCTCGCCGAAGTCCGCGGCCCCGTCGCCGACGGGTACCCGTCCCGAGCGGACGAGAAGCGCAAGCGTGAGCGCCACCAGCGAGAGCCCGATGCCGACGATGTAGACCAGCGCGTCGTCGATCGCGAACAGCACGCCGCCCACCGCAGGGCCGGCGACGATCGTGAGCTGGAAGCCGATCGAGCGCTGGGCGAGCGCCGTCAAGAGGATCTCCTGCGGCACGAGCGAGGGCATCAGCGCGCGGCTCGCGGGAGCGCCCACCGCGCTTCCCACGCCCTGCACGAACGCGAGCACGAAGAACGGCCAGACGCGGTCCGCGCCCGAGAGGGTCACGGCGAGCAGCCCGCCGAGCACGACCGTGTTGAGCCCGAGCATCGAGGTCCACAGCCGCAGACGCGGAAGCCGGTCCGCGAGGTGACCGGCGGGAAGCGCGAGCAGCGGGAGCGGGAGGAACTCCGCGAGCGCGACGAGCGCGAGATCGAGCGGGCTCTCCCGCACCGAGTACACCTGCCAGCCGATCGCGACGGTCGCCATCGTGACCGCGAATGCCTCCGTGACCTGCGCGGAGAAGTAGAGGGCGAAGTCGCGGTGCGAGAGCGGCGATCCGGCGCGGTTCACGCGTGCGCGCTACGCAGCTTCGGGCTCGCCGGCGGGCGGCTCGATCCCGAACTCGACCTCGAGCCTGAGGATCCGGGAGCCCTCGACCTCGAGCACCGTGAGCAGGAGCCCGTCGGCGTTGACCGTGTCCCCCACCTCGGGCGCACGCCCGAGAGACCCGAAGACGAGCCCGGCCATCGTGTGGAAGCCGTCCTGCTCCAACTCGGTCCCGAACGCCTCGTTGAAGTCGTCGATCGTGTACGTGCCCTCGATCCGGATCCGCTTCTCGTCGATCCGCTCGATCGAGGTGTCCGGAAGGTCGAACTCGTCCTCGATCTCGCCGACGATCTCCTCGAGCACGTCCTCGAGCGTGACGATCCCGTCCATGTCCCCGTACTCGTCGACGACGATCGCCATGTGCTGTTTCTCGCGCCGGAAGTCGCCGAGGAGTGCTCCGAGGTCTTTCGTCTCCGGCACGACGTACGGAGGGCGCGCGATCGACTCGAGCTTCACGGCCGAGATCCCGAGGTCGTGCATCGCGGCGAAGAGATCGCGCACGTGGAGGATGCCGACGACATCGTCCAGCGAGTCGCGGTAGAGCGGATAGCGCGTGAAGGGCGAGTCGACGACGGTGGCGAGCGCGTCCTCCGGCGGCATGTCCGCCGCGATCGCGACGACGTCGGGCCGCGGCACCATCACGGCCGAGACCTCCTTCGACGCGAAGTCGAAGACCTTGTACAGCATCTCCTCCTCCGCCTCGTGAAGCTCGCCGTGGTCCTCGGCCGCGGCGACGCTGTAGCGGATGTCCTCGCGCGTGTAGGCGATCATCCCGGCCGGCGCGGGCTTCACGCGTAGGACGCGGAGAACGGCGTTCGCCGATTTCTCGAGCAACCACACGATCGGGTACGCGATCCGCGCGAGCAGGTCGAGCGGCACGGCGAGCGCGATCGCGAGCACCTCGGCGCGTTGGAGCGCGACCGCCTTCGGCACGAGCTCGCCGAGGACGACGGAGAGGTAGGTCAGGATCGCGAAGGAGATCAGGAACGCGACGGTCGTCGAGACCGGCGGCTCCATCAGGCCCGAGAGCAGCGGCTCTCCGATGGCACCGAGGAGGATGGCGGAGACGGTGATCCCGACCTGCACGGTGGAGATGAAGCGGACCGGGTCGTCCATCAGGCGGAGCGCCGTGCGTGCCCCGCGGCCGCCGCGCTCGGCCCGCTCCTCGAGCCTGCTGCGTCGTCCCGTGACGAGCGCGTACTCGGCCGCGACGAAGATCGCGTTCGCGCCCACGAGCAGGAAGATGACGACGATGCGGAGCGGCGTGCTCACGCGCCGGAACCCTGCTCCCTGACAAGAGACGCCCCTGAAGGGGCGCCGGTACTAGGCGGGTGGTCGTCCACCATCGATCAGGCCGCAGTATAGGTGACGGTCCTGCCGTCCTCCCCCCGCCGAGCTGCGCCCTCGATCGTGAGCCGCTCCGCATGCGAGAGCGTCTCGGCGACCGCAAACCGCCTGCTCGCGGGCTTGAGGTCGTCTCCGAAGAGCGCAAACGAGAGCTGATACGCGGTCTGCGGCTCGGCGCCGAGCGCCTCGACCGTCTCCTCGAGTCGCAGGCGATGGTGCTCCTGGAGCTCGCGCGCGCGGCCGGCGGGATCGTCGAGCGGATCCCCATGCCCCGGGAACGCGAGACGCGGGTCGAGCTCGATCGTGCGGTCGAGCGCCGTCAGATAGTCGCCGAGCGGGTCGGGCCGGCTCGCGGGCCAGAGCCCGACCGTGGGCGTGATGCGCGCGAGCAGATGGTCGGCGGCGATCAGCACGCCGTCCTTCAGGAGGCAGAGCTGGCCGTCCGCGTGCCCGGCAGCGGCGACGAGCTCCCAGCCGTCGAGCCGCTCGCCCTCGCGCATGAGCACCGGGTCGCGCTGGTAGCGGATGTAGGGCCGGTACAGCGAGCTCTGTCCCACGAGCTCGGCGGTCACGTCGTCGGGCGCCCCGTGCAGTCGAAACCAGTCGAGGAGCCGCTCCGACCACGCGGGGTTTCCCCAGACGAGCTCGCACTGCGCGTAGTCGAGCGTCCCCTGGTACACGGGCGCGCCGGTGAGCTCGTGGAGGTCCGCGGCGGCGCCGACGTGATCCGGGTGGAAGTGCGTGATGAAGACTGCGGCGACGGGCCCGCCCGCCTGCGCGAGCTCCGCGGCCCAGTTCTCCTTCGCGTCGGGGAGCCCGACGCCCGAGTCGACGACGATCCAGCCGTCCTCGCCGGGCAGGAGGTACGCGTGTACGTGCCCGGGCCGCGTCGGCAACGGCAGCGTGACACGCCGGATCCCGCCCTCGAGCTCGTCCATCGTCCGGCGACTCTAGACGTCGACGCTGCTAGCCTTCCGCGCGCTTCGGGCGGGCACGACCAGGGAGGAACCCAGGGTGAGGAACGAATTCGCTCTCGCAGCGCGGTCTGCGGCACGCGCCCTCGGACGCTTCGCGCGCGCTCTGCCCTCGATCTCGTAGGGGCTCCACCCGAACGTATGTTCTATCCTGTCGGCATGCGCGCCGAGTACCGGCTCGAGCCCTGCAAGTCGGCCCTGAACCCCGTCCGCGGGATGCCGTTCCGCTGGTCGCTCAATCCGTACATGGGATGCGTGCACCGGTGCACGTTCTGCTACGTGCGGCACTTCGAGCAGCGCGCCGACCGGCCCTCCGACGACGGCTACGGGCAGTCGATCCGCGTTAAGACGAACGTCGCCGAGGTGCTGCGCCGCGAGCTCGCGCGCCCGTCGTGGGAACGGGACGAGGTCGCGCTCGGCACCGCGACGGATCCGTACCAGCCCGCCGAGGGCCGCTTCCGGCTCACGCGAGGCTGCCTCGAGGAGCTGATGCACGCGGGGAACCCGTTCTCGATCGTCACGCGCGGGCCGCTGATCGTGCGCGACCTCGACGTTCTCCGAGAGGCATCGGCGCGCGTCGACGTCAGCGTCTACTTCTCGATACCGACGCTCGACGAGCGGGTCTGGCGGACGACCGAGCCGGGAACCGCGCCACCGGCGAGCCGGCTCGAAGCCGTCCGGCGGCTCGCCGCAGCGGGGATCGACGTCGGCGTCGGGATGGCGCCGATCCTCCCCGGCCTCTCCGACCGGCCGGAGCAGCTCGAGGCCGTCGTCCGCGCCGCACGAGCGGCCGGTGCACGCGGGATCTGGGCGAGCGTCGTGCATCTGCGACCCGGCGTGAAGGAGCACTTCCTCGAGGCGCTCGCGACGGACTGGCCCGAGGAGGTCGCGCGCTACGAGGCGCTCTTCGCAAGCCGCGCGTACCCGCCCGCCGGGGTCACGAAGCCGATCGTCGAGCACGTCCGCTCGGCCTCCCGCTCCGTCGCGTACCCACGTACGCGACGCATCGCGAAGAGATCACCTCCCGCCCAGCCGCTGCAGCTCACGCTGGCCATCGAGGCAGGAGCCGACCAGGCCGCCTCGTAGTATCTCCGGACGTGGCCGATGAGATCACCTGCCTGATCGCGGACGACCACGAGGTCGTGCGCGAGGGTCTCCGACTCGCGCTCTCCCGCTCGCCTCGGATCCGCGTGATCGGAGAGGCGTCCGACGGCGCGGGCGCGGTGACGCTCACCGAGAGACGCCGCCCGGACGTCGTGATCATGGATCTGCGCATGCCGGACATGGACGGCCTCGAGGCGACCGAGGTGCTCCTCCAGCGCGTCCCGGACACGGCAGTCCTCATCTTCACGGCGTACGGCGAGCGCTCGCTCCTCCAGCGCGGGCTCGAGTCCGGCGCGAAGGGCTACATCCTCAAGGAGACACCGCACGAGACGCTCCTGCGCGCGATCGAGAAGGTCGCAGCCGGCGAGACCTTCGTCGACCCGGGCCTGATGGCGGAGTTCGTCTCGGGCAAGAGCGGCGTCGACATCCTGACGCCGCGCGAGCGCGAGATCCTGCAGCTGCTCGCGGACGGCATGTCGAACGTCGACGTCGCGGACAAGCTCTTCATCAGCCAGGAGACCGTGAAGAGCCACGTCCGGCACATCCTCGCGAAGCTCGAGGCGGACACGCGCACGCAGGCGGTCGCCATCGCGCTCCGTGAGGCGATGATCGATTGAGCGCGCAGCCCTCGAGATCGGACGCAGCCGAGCGCGCGCTCTTCGCCGAGAGGATCCTCGCCGAGCAGGAGGAGCGCCGGCGCCTCGCCGAGCTGCTCCACGACGGCCCGGTTCAGCACCTGTCCGCGATCGCGCAGATGGTCGACGCCGCGCTCGGTGCGCTCCGGGAGGGTGCGGGCGAGCGGGCCGACGAGATCCTCACGCGCAGCCTCGAGCTCTCGCGCGACGCGAGCCGTGAGCTGCGCGCGCTCTGCGACGACCTCGAGCCGAAGGTGCTGCGCGAGCTCGGCTTCGCCGTGGCGGTCGGCGCGCTCGCGCGACGTTACGCGTCCCGGCACGAGCTCGAGGTCGAGCTCGACGTCGAGCACGGAAACGAGCTCGGCGAGCACGCGCAGACGGCCCTGTACCAGATTCTTCGCGAGGCGACGGACCAGGCGGTCCGGCGCGGGGCCCCGTCGCGGATCGAGATCTCGCTGCGCGCGACAGCGGGGGGAGGCGCCGAGCTCGTCGTTTCCGACGACGGCCCGCCGGAGCGCAGGAGCGCCGTGCTCGAGGCGCTCGCAGAGCGCGCGACGACGCTCAACGCCCGCTTCAGCTCGGAGAGCCGCTACCCGCGCGGATCGACGATCCGGGTGGAGCTGCCTCCGTCGGCGGCTCGCCGGTGATCATCTAGCATCCTGGTCGGCATGGACGAGAACGGCCGCGGCGCGCACCTCCTCTTCCGCTGGTCGCCCACGGGCTACACGCTCGTGGAGCGCTCCGGCGACCCGCCGGCCGTCGGCGACGAGGTCGAGGACGGGGAAGACCGGTTCCGCGTGACGAAGATCGCGCCGTCGCCGCTGCCGGGCGACCCGCGGCTCTGCGCGTACCTGCTGCCCGCGTGATCTACTCGAGCGGTTCGTTCTGGACGTTGTGCTCGGTCGCGTACGCGTCCGTGAGCGCGTTGATCTTCGCGGGATCGGGGAACGCGTAGTTGATCTCGACGAACGCGTTCCACTTGTCCGGGAGCGCGTCCTCGGGGAAGATCGCCTCCACCGGGCACTCCGGTTCGCACGCGCCGCAGTTGGACGTCGCGATCCCGCCGGCAAGCGTGAACTCATGCTTTCCGGGGACGACCGCGCAGAACGTGTCAGCGTCCTCCGCCTCCGGCCGCTCGACGCTCATCACACGCCAGTGCGATTCACGCGTGGCGAGGTAGAGCCACCGGATCGAGCGGCTGCGGACGCCGAAGTTCGTCTCCATGCACGCTTCCTCGCCCGATCCGACCGCGATGTAGCCGGCCAGCGGCGCCGCACGCTCGAGCCAGGCGAGCGCCTCGTGGTCGGTCGACCGGAGGCGCCACGAGCCCGCCTTCACCGGATCGCCGTCGGCGGCGAGCCAGCCGTCCACGAAGCCGGCGATGTACTCCGCGTCGGCCGTCTCAGGTAGGAGCCGCTTCAGGTTGACGCACGAGCGCACGACGCCGGTCCCCGCATACCCGGGGTGCACGTCGAGGCTCGGCGAGAAGTTGACCTGGTCGAAAAAGCCCTTGAACCTGGCGACGCGCTCGCCGTACAGCTGCACGTAATGGAGGTGCTCGCCCGAGCGGATCTCGAGCTTGTTCCACGAGCCGTCCCCGTAGACGAGCCCGTGCAGGACGCCGAGCCGGTACGTCTCCGAGTCGTGCTTCGGCACCGCCCGCACGGCCGGGACGAAGTCCCCGACGCCGAGCGAATCGGTCGTGTCGCCGTCGGCGAGCAGCCACTTGTGGGTTGGCGTCGCCCACACCGTCCGGCGGAACTTCGAGATATTCCGGGTCGTCAGCCGCGTCCCGCCGTAGCGATCCCGCTCCTCGAAGGCCGGCGCGAGCTCGAGCCGGACGAGCGGCCTCCGCCGAAAGCGCTTCACGAACGCCGGCCTGAACCCGGAGTCGGTGAGCACGCGGCACGAGTTGCCCTCGAGCTCCGCGAACGTCCGCACGCCGTGGTCGGTGATCAGCTGCTCGGAGGGCGCGAAGCAGTCGATGCACTCCTCGGGGTCGATGATCAGGATCCGCTCGAACTCGTGGATGCAGTCGACCGGGCAGACGTCGACGCACGAGAGGTCTTTGATGTCGATGCAGGGCTCGGCGATGATGTACGTCACGTCTATCGAGTCTAACCAGCGCGGTCAGGCGTCCAGACTCGCCTCGGTCGCCCCGGTGAGCTCGTCCACGATCTCGGCAGCACGCTCCACGAGGGCCGACTTCACGATGACCTGGTCGAAGCCGGCGGTGTGCGCTCGCTGGAGCCCCGAGCGGTCGGTGTGATTCGTGAAGCCCATGATCGGGATGTCCGGCCACGCGTCTGCGACCTCCTCCGGCTCGATGCGCGAGATGTCCGCGATCACGAGGTCCGGGCTGTCCACGTGGTCCGAGGTGACGAACCGATGCGTCGGCAGAAGTACCTCGAGCTTGCCCCTGAAGAAGAGGTCGACCCCAGCGAGCAGGATCGTGGCCACGGCCGCGAGCGTACCACCGTTCGCGGACGCCGATAATCGTGCGGTGGGGTTGGAACGAGGCCTCGAGCTCATCCGCTCCGGCGCGTACTTCGACGCGCACGAGGAGCTCGAGGACGAGTGGCGCGAGGCGCCTGCCGAGGAGCGCGACTTCCTCCAGGGACTCGTTCACGTCGCGGTGGCGTGGCTGCACGCCGAGCGGGGCAATCCGCCGGGCTGCGAGCGTCAGCTCGAGAAGGCCGCGCGGCGTCTCGGCCCGTATGCGCCGGAGCATCGCGGCGTCGACGTCGCGATCGTGCTCGACGACGTGGAGCGCGCCCTCGCACTCGTCCGGTCGGGCTCCCTGCGGCTCGACGACCCGCGGGTCTGAACGGTCAGAACGCCGGCTCGAGCCCGAGCCACTCGAGGAAGCGGTTCAGGTACACGCGCAGCACGTAGAAGCGCTCGAAGAAGAGCAGCAGCCCGAGCGCGACGAGCACCGTGCCGCCCGCGAACTGGATCGCGCGGTAGTGGTCCCGCAACCAGCGGAACGCCCCCATCGCGCGCGAGAACACCGCCCCGGCGAGGACGAACGGCACCGCGAGCCCGAGCGAGTACACGCGCGAGCAGGACCGCGCCCTCGGGAGCGGACTCGGTCGAGCCGGCGAGGACGAGGATCCCGGCGAGCACCGGCCCGATGCACGGGGCGGCGCAGACCGCGAAGGCGCCGCCGAGCAGAAAGCGCGACCCCCGGCTGCGCGCGCCCTGGACGAGCCCCGCACCGAGCAGCCGCTCCGGCCATGGGAGCAGCCCCATGAACGCGAGCCCGAAGACGACGAGGACGAACCCGGAGACCTTCTCGAGCAGAAGAAGGTTGGGCACCAGCCGCCCGCCGACGAGCGCGGCGCCGACTCCGAGCAGGACGAAGAAGGCCGTGAACCCGAGCACGAACGGGATGCTCGACACCACGACCCGGCGGGCCGTCCCCCGCTCCCCCAGCCGCTCCGCGTCGACCGCCGAGACCGCGGAGAGGTAGCCCGGCACGAGCGGCAGGACGCACGGCGCGAGGAACGACACGAGCCCGGCGAGGAACGCGACCGGGATCGACGTGAGGCTCATGTCAGCCCTCGAAGCGGGCGAGCTCCTCGTCCACGCGCCGCTCGAGCTCCGGCTCCAGCGGCTGCTCGTCGGCCGGAGCAGGGCGCCGGCGGCTCCACGAGCGCACGAGGACGGCGATGACGACTGCGCCCGCGATGATCCCTGCGAGCGGGAGCAGCCAGGCGAGCAGGCCGAACCCGCCCGCCGGAGGCTTCGCGAGGACGCCCGTGCCGAACTCCGCGACGAGCGCGTCCTTGATCTCGTCCTCCGTGTCGCCCGCTGCGATCCGCTCGCGGATGTAGAGCTTCATGCGCTCGGCGACGGGCGCGTTCGACTGATCGAGGGTCGTCTCGCAGACCGGGCAGACGAGCTCGGCCTCGAGATCGGCGGCGCGTGGCGGGTCCGCGGCCCAGGCTCCCGGCGCACCCACGAGAGCGCAGGCGGCGAGAGCGGCGAGCGCGAGCAGCCTCACGTCTCGAGCGCGCGGTCGATCGCCTCGTCCAGCCGCGCGCGATCCTCGTCCGTGTCGACTCCGCCCACGATGGCGTCGACGAGCCTGCCCTCGCGGTCGACCACGAAGGTCTCCGGCAGCCCGGTCAGGCCGTACGCGTCGAACGTGTCTCCCTCCCCGTCGAAGACGATCGGGAACGTGAGGTCGAACCTCTCCACGAACCGGCGCCCGTCGCGACGGAAATCCTTCGTGTCGACGCCGACGACGACGAGCCCCCGGTCGCGGTTCCGCTGCCAGACCTCCTCCAGGATCGGCGCCTCCTCCTTGCACGGATGACACCAGGACGCCCACATGTTGAGGACGACCGCCTTGCCCTGGAGCGACGAGAGCGTGAGCTCGCCGTCCTCCTCGAGGCGCTCGTAGGTGAAGTCCGGCGCCGGCGGGCGCTCGCCGCGCGCGGCCTTGGCCGCGAGGTCGCCTCCCTCGTCGGTGGCGAGCGCCCAGACGAGCAGGATGAACAGGAGTGCGACGAGCCCGATCGCGCTGCCCTGGGCGACGAGCTTCGCGCGATGCGCCGTCATCGGCCTAGACGTGGACGATGAAGACCGGCGTGCCGACGTCCACCTGGTTGAAGAGCCACTCGGCTTCGGCGATCCGCATGCGGACGCAGCCGTGGGAGGCCGAATAGCCGATCGAGGCCGCGTCCGGCGTGCCGTGGATGCCCACGTACGGTGCCGAGATCCCCATCCAGCGCGTCCCGAGCGGGTTCCCCGGGCCCGGCGGGACCGGATCCGCGTCGGCGGCCCAGTCGGACGGCGGCGGATACCACCACGGGTTGCGCTGCATCGTGACGATCTCGTAGGCGCCGGTGGGCGTCGGGAAGGACGACTGCCCGGTCGCCACGCCGAACGTGCGGACGAGCTTCGCGTTCTTGAACAGGCGCAGCTTCTTCGACTCGCGCATGATCACGATCGCCGAGCCGAGATTCCGCTCCGTCACCTTCGGCTTCAGCACGATGAGCTGGAGCTTGATCGGCTGGCGATCGTTCTCCTGCAGCGCGGCGCGGATCGCGTTCGCGTTCGGGTAGAACGCCATGCGCCGCCCCGGCGCCGACGCGACTGCACGCACCGCCGCACCCTTGAGGACGAGGCGCGCGTCGACCGGCGCGCGGTAGTACTGGCGCCCGAGCCGCCGGATGTAGCCCCGGATCCGCGCCCGCGAGACCGCGACGTTGAGGGGTACCACCGAGCCCGGCTTCGAGAAGCGGGCGCGTCCGATCGCTTTCGGCACGTTCGGCCGTGCGCCGAGCTTCGGCGGAGCCACCCGGAGCTGCCGGGTCGGTGAGGCGACGAGGATCAGGGGGCGCGCGAAGGCGATCTTCACCGCGTTGGAAGCCTCGGACAACAGCATCCCGCCGACGGCGACCTGCCCGATATAGACGTCGTCCGGGATGCGAGGCTGGCGCGGGATCGGCGGCGGCTCGGTCGGCGGCGGCTCCGTGGGCGGCTCGGTGGTCGTGGGCGGCTCCGTGGTCTGGCTCGGCGCCGCGGTGCCGGCGCCCGCCATCGTGACGAGCGCGAACGCCGCCGAGAATCCGGCCACCCCACAGGCTGCGAGCAGCCCGATCCGTAGTGTGCGCCCCGCAGGCTTCACGCTGAGAGTGTAGAGACGAAGATCGACGGATCGTTCGTAACAATCGCATCGACGCCCGCCTCGTCGACTCGGGCGAGGTCGCCGGGAGAGTCGACCGTCCACGCAACCACCGGCACGCCGCGAGCATGCGCGCGCGCCACGGCCGCGGCGCTGGCGAGCTCGTAGTGGATGACGAGCGCAAGGGCGCGCGAGCTCGCGAGGAGCGTGCCGACGAGAGCGGGCATGACGACTCGCAACCCGCGCAAGCCGACCTTCACCGCCGGCCCGAACGCGGGCCGCTCGCCCACCCCGAGCGCATCCCTAGGGAAGGAGACTCCCGTCCGAACCAGCGGCTCGAGCTCGCGGAGCCTGCGCAACTCCCGGACGTTGATCGAGGTCAGCAGGCTCCGCTCGAGGAGCCCGTACCTCCGGAGGGCTTTCGAGACGCCCTCGGCGGAGCGACCCGTCTTCAGATCGACGTGGACACCGGTCTCGGGCGCCTCGTCCGCGAAAAACGCGAGGGCGTCGTCGAGCGTGGGGAGCTCGGGGCATAGCTCGCGCAGCTCGTCGAGCGAGCGGGCGCCGACCCTGCCGCGGACTGCGCCGTGGCTGAGCTCGTGGAGATCGTGAGAGTGGGCCACGACGAGCTCTCCGCCGCGGAGCGAGAGCACGTCGAGCTCGACGAGATCGACCCCGGCCGAGACCGCGGCCCGAAACGAGCCGAGCGTGTTCTCGGGCGCGAGCGCCGCCGCCCCGCGATGACCGATGCGAAGCGGCTTCCCGTCTCGGCGCTCGAGGGAGATCACGGCTCGGGGCGCGTGGGCAGGTAGTCCTCGTCGAGCCGGCCGCCCTCGGCGGCGTACGAGACGATCATGCGGTCGGTGATCCACTCGACCGGCGCGCGGTCGTCGGTCCACGGAATCCCGCCCGGCTCGATCGGCTCGACGTCCTGGGCGAGCAGGTCGCGCAGCACGGTGAGGTCGGCAGGGCCGTCGTGCAGGCGACGCCGGAGCTCGGCGGGCGCGAGCGGTTCGGTCAGTCCGAGCACGATCGTGTTGAAGCGGAGCGCGGGCCACTGGAGCACCTGCGGGAGCTCGGCGGCGACGGTCTGCCCGATCGCGCTCACGAGCCGCGTGTCGTCGGGGACGGCGGCGACGTTCAGGGCGACGATGCCGCCTGGCGTCAGATGCTCGCGCACGAGCGCAAAGAACTCCCGCGTCGCGAGGTAGAAGGGCACGTACGGCTGGTGGTAGGCGTCGACGACGATGAGGTCGTAGCGCTCGTCCGTCGAGCGCAGGAAGGGGCGGGCGTCCGCGTCGTGCACCGTCGTGCCCTCTTGCTCGGCGAGCCCGAAGTACTCGCGGCCGACACGGCTGACCGCCGGGTCGAGCTCGACGCCGTCGATCTCCGCGTCGGGGTAGTAGACGCCGAGAGCGCGCGCAGTAGTCCCCGCCGCGTTGCCCAGGATCGCGACGCGCTCGAGCGGGCGGCCGAGCAAGGGCGGCAGGGCGAGGAACGCGTCCCACACGCCGCCGGTGAGCACCGAGTCCCGCCGCCACACGGAGTGCACCGCGACGCCCTCGTTCAGGTACAGCAGCCGCCGCCCGTCCTCCTCCTCGACGACCTGGATGTACTGGTGGTACGAGGTCTCCTCGTGCAGGAGCCCCTTGTGCGCCTTGATCGCTCCGGGCGGTACGAGCAGGAGCGCGGCGAGAACGGCCGCGGCGACGAGGTAGCGCGCACCGAGCAGGAAGCACGACGAGAGCGCGAGCAGCGCGGCGACGACGAGGAACGTGCGCTGCGTCCCGATCGCGGGGATGAGCACGAGCGCCGGGAGGAACGTGCCGAGGAGCGAACCGGCAGTCGAGAGCGCGTAGAGACGCCCGGCCACGGCTCCGGCGGTCTCGATGCCCGTCACCGCGAGGCGGATCGCGAAGGGCGAGACCATGCCCAGGAGGACGACCGGCGGCGCGCACAGGAGGAGCACCGCGAGAAAGCTCCCGACGACCGAGCCGACCGACGCCTCGTCCAGCCCCTCGACCGTCAGATCGAGGAACGGCTTGGCCACGAACGGGATCGCGGCGACGAAGACCGCGGACGCGAGCACGATGAAGCCGAGGAGAGAGGGCTCCGGCCTGCGGTCGGCGATGCGGCCGCCGAGCCAGTAGCCGAGCGCCAGCGCGGCGAGGACGATGCCGATGAGGTTCGCCCAGACGATCGTGGACGAGCCGAAGTACGGCGCGAGCAACCGCGAGGCGGTGATCTCGGTCGCGAGCGCCCCGATCCCGGCGCCGAAGACGAGCGCCCCGAGGGCGAGGCTGCTCCGCCTGTCGGCGTCCATGCTCCCTACAGCCCGAAGATCCGCTCGATCTCGCCGAGCGTCCTCGCCGCCAGGAGGACCGCTACGGCGAGCGCGATCACGAGCACGAGCCAGAAGCGGAGGCCGGCCCACCGCTTCTCGCGCTTCCACCGCTCGCGCGCCCTCCGCCGTGCACGATGGTGCCGGTACGCCTGCGAGACGGCAAGAGGATCGAGCGGGGGCGATTCCTCCTCGCTTTCGATGCCCTCGACGTCCACAGCCTCGACGGGAACGGTGCGCTCGGCCTTGGCCACGGGGAGATTGTAGGTCGTACACAGCGCTCCGATCCGCCTCCTCGATCCGGTCCAGCCGCCCGCGAACCCATACTCTTCTCCCGATGGAGGCGTCCCCCGGAGAGCGACGGCGCGGCCGCATGCCGTTCGCCGGCACCGGCGGCGCGCCCGGGCTCGGCGGGCGGCTGACCTTCCTCTTCGGCCTCCTGCTCGCCGTCTCCGCCCTGACCGGGTGGTACACGGGCGAAGGCGAAGGGACGACGGTCTCGGTCCTGGGCTGGCACACCGGGACGCTCGGCAAGATCGTGCTCGTCCTCGGGCTGCTCGCGGTGCTGCTCGTCGTCCTGCGCGAGGTCGGCGTCGACCTGCCGGCCGCGGTTCCGGAGAGCCTCCTCGCGATCGCGATCGGCTCCATCGCGACGGTCCTCGTGCTCGTGCGGCTCATCTCCATCCCGGAGGAGTTCTTCTTCGCGAGCCGCGGGATCGGGATCTGGCTCAGCCTTCTCTCCGCGATCGGGCTCATCGTCGCCGGCCTCCTCGAGGCGTCCGAAGAGTTGTAGGTAGGGCGGGGCTTGCCTCGCCCCTACGGCGTCGTGACGGTGACCGTCACCGTGCTCGCCGGTGGCTGCTGCGGGAGCGGCGTCAGGGTGCGGACGTCCGTGACGAGATCGCCGCGCTCGGGCCGCTCGTCGAGCGCGCGGGAGAACGCGATCCCGAGGAGGAACACGACCAGGAAGAGCACGATCACGACCAGCGCCCGGGCGACCCGGTCGCGGGTTCTCCGTCGTCCGCGCCGTGCTCGCCTGGGCTCGATCGAGCTCACGGCTCGTAGTCCACTGCGCCTCTGGAATACAGGCGAAACGCGGCGCCCTCGACGAGCGTCACGGTCGAGAGCCACTCGGGGCCGAGCTGGTCGGCGTCCACCGCGTCGCGGGCCCAGTCGTCGGCTCGCCGGTACTCGTCGGCGAGCTCGCTGAGCGTGAACGTCGATCCGACGCGCTTCCGGAGCTCCTCCGTCACCGCCCGGAGCTGGAGCCGCAGGCCTTCGCTCCGCGACGCGTCGTGGGCGACCTCCTGGAGCCGCCGGTACGCCTCTTCCCAGTCCCGCCTCGCACTCTCGACGTCAGCCGTCACCCGCCCGATCCTAGATATCCGCCTGGAGGCCCTCCGAGCAGCAGCGCTCCGGCCAGAGCGGCTCGACCTCGGCGAGGACGCGCTCGCCGAGCAGATACCCCGGCCGCGCGAGGGCAAACGCCGCGTGCGCGTGCAGGCACTTGAGGCCGGCCGGGCGGCTCGAGCCGCCGATGCCGAGCTCGAGCGATGCCCCTCCGTCGCGGCCACGCCGCTCGCCCGCGAGCTCACGCCTGACCGCGCGCTGCTCTTCCGTCGCCGAACGCAGCGACGCGGCCAGCTCGGCGTCCTCGGCCGCGAGCCGGCTCCAGCGCTCGACTCCGCCGGCCGCCTCGATGCGGGCGAGCGCGGCGACCAGATGGAGGCAGGTCAGGTAGTAGGTCGTGGGGAACGGCTCGCCGTTCGCGTCGTACGGCTCCTGCTCGGTGACCGCGGGCAGACCGAACGGGCAGCGCACGGCGACGCGCCGGAACGCGCGCGGAGGCCTGCCGAGCTGACGCGCGACGACAGCCTCGTCATCCATCCTCGCGGAGCTTACGGATCGCCCGGCGCCACTCCGGGATCCCCTTGACGACGAAGAGTTGCTCGCCCCGGCGCACGAAGCCGATCCGCCGCGCCTCGCGCTGGGTCGCCTCGAGGCTCGTGGAGTTGACGAGGCGGAGCTCGAGCTCGGCTTTCGCGACCGCGAGCGTCTCGACCTTCGCGCGCTCGGCCGCAAGCTCGCCCCGCGTGTCGAAGTACGAGGTCAACGGCTGGTAGTAGACGTACGCGACGAGGCTGACGAACGCCACGAGCCAGAGAACGCGCAACCTGCGCCGAAAGCGCGAGCCGGCTTTGGCTCGTCCCGCCGATCGCTTCTTGGGTGTGCTCCTCCCCGCCACGGGCACAGGTTCAACGCCGCGCCGCGCGCCCCTTCCGGCTTCTCAGGCCGTGTCCACCTTGATCACGTTGGTCGAGCCGGGGATGTTCACGGCCGTGCCGGCGGTGAGGACGACCCGGTCGCCGGAGCTCACGATCCCTGCCTCCCGTGCCGCGTCGATCGAGTTGCGCCAGAGGTCGTCGACGTCGGTCGACTCGGGGATCTCGAGCGGCGTTACGCCCCACTCGATCGCCATGTGCTGGAGCGACGTGACGACATGGGTGAGCGCGACGACCGGCCGGCGCGGACGCAGGCGGGCGACAGCCGACGCGGTTCGCCCGGTGAACGTCGGGACGAGGATCGCCTTCGCGGCGAGCGCCTCGGCGAGATCGCAGGCCGCGTTCGACATCGCCTGCCCGACCGTCGGCGACTCCTCGGCGCCCGGCAGCTGGTGCCGGTAGCCGAGGCTCGGCTCGACGGCGCGCGCGATGCTCGCCATGGTCTCGACCGCCTGCAGCGGGTACGCCCCGATGGCAGTCTCCGCCGAGAGCATGATCGCCGACGTGCCGTCGAGGATGGCGTTCGCGACGTCGGAGGCCTCCGCGCGTGTCGGCTCCGGCCGCTGCACCATCGACTCGAGCATCTGCGTCGCGGTGATCGCGGGCTTCCCGCGCTCGAGCGCCGCGAGGATGACGCGCTTCTGGAGGAGTGGAACCTCGGCCGCGCCGACCTCGACGCCCAGGTCGCCGCGCGCGATCATCACGGCGTCCGACTCGTCGAGGATGTCGTCGAGCGCGTCGACAGCCTCCTTGAGCTCGATCTTCGCGATGACCCAGGCCTGCGAGCCGGCCGCCTCGATCCGCGCGCGCAGCGCGGCGACGTCGGCCCGCGAACGGACGAAGGACAGCGCGATGTAGTCGACGCCCAGCTCGAGCGCGAAGTCGAGGTCGGCGAGGTCCTTCGGCGTCAGCGACGGCACGGGGAGGCTCACGCCCGGGACGTTCACGCCCTTGTGCGGCTCGACGACGCCGCCGGTCACGACGCGGCAGAGGACGCGGCCTGCGTCCACGTCCAGCACGCGCAGCCGGACGTGGCCGTCGTCGACGAGCACGTCCTGCTCGGGCACGAGCACCGAACCGAGAACGGAGGGCGCGACGGGGAGATCTCCTTCCCGCGATGTCTCCGCTCCGGCCACGACGACCGTCTCGCCCACCTCGAGCTCGACCGGCTCGGAGAGGTCGCCGATCCTGAGCTTCGGTCCCTGGAGATCCGCGATCAGCGCGATCGGCCGGCCCGCGTTCGCCTGCGCCTCCCGTACGCGCTGCGCGTTCAGCGCGTGGTCTTCGTGCGTGCCGTGCGAGAAGTTCAGCCGCGCGCCGTCCATCCCGGCGGCGACGAGCCGCGCGAGCGTCCGCTCGTCGCTCGACGCCGGCCCGATCGTGGCGACGATCTTCGTTCTCCGATCCGCGGCCATCGCGCGAAAGCTACTAAGTTCGTCGCGTCACGACGCGCGCCCGGTGAACGCGCCCCAGCCGGGATAGAGCGCGCGCTCGCCCAGCTCCTCCTCGATCCGCAGCAGCTGGTTGTACTTCGCGACCCGATCCGTCCGCGAGGGAGCTCCGGTCTTGATCTGGCCCGCGTTCACGGCGACTGCGAGGTCGGCGATCGTCACGTCCTCCGTCTCGCCCGAGCGATGCGAGATGACCGTCGCGTACCCCGCGCCCCGGGCGACCGCGATCGTGTCGAGAGCCTCGGTCAGCGTCCCGATCTGGTTCACCTTCACGAGAATCGCGTTCGCAACTCCCTCTGAGATCCCGCGCTCCAGGAACTCGACGTTGGTGACGAAGAGGTCGTCGCCGACGAGCTGCACGCGCCGTCCGAGCCGCTCGGTCAAGGCTCTCCAGTCCGTCCACGCGTTCTCGTCGAGACCGTCCTCGACCGACACGAGCGGGTAGCTCTCCGCGAGCGCGGCGTAGAAGTCGACCATCGCGGCGGGGTCGAGCGTCCGGCCCTCTCCGGCGAAGACGTACGTACCGTCGCGATGGAGCTCGCTCGCGGCCGGATCGAGCGCGATCCCGATCCGCTCACGGTGTCCCGCGCGCTCGGCTGCCTCGAGGACTGCCTCGATCGCCTGCTCGCTCGACTCGAGATCCGGTGCGAACCCACCCTCGTCGCCCACCCCGGTCGCGAGCCCGCGCTCGTGCAGCACCGCCTTCAGGTGGTGGAACACCTCCGCTCCCATGCGCAGGGCCTCCGAGAACGTGTCCGCGCCCGCCGGCACGACCATGAACTCCTGGAGGTCGAGGCGGTTCTGCGCGTGCGCGCCGCCGTTGATCACGTTGAGCATCGGCACCGGGAGCACGCACGCGTCGTCGCCGCCAAGCCAGCGGTAGAGCGGCACTTCGGCATCCGCCGCCGCAGCCTTCGCCGCCGCCAGGGAGCAGCCGAGAATCGCGTTCGCGCCCAGACGGCTCTTCGTCGGCGTCCCGTCGAGCTCGACCAGGCGCCGGTCGAGAGCCTGCTGGTCGGCCGCGTCGACGCCCGCGAGCGCAGCCGCGAGCTCGCCGTTGACGTTGGCGACCGCCTTCGTGACGCCCTTGCCCAGGAACGCCGCCGGATCGCCGTCGCGCAGCTCGACCGCCTCGTGCTCGCCGGTCGATGCGCCGGAAGGAACCGCCGCCCGCCCGAAGGCGCCCGACGCGAGCCGGACGTCGACCTCGACGGTCGGGTTGCCGCGCGAGTCGAGGATCTGGCGCCCATGCACCTCCGCGATCGCGGTCACAGCCCCTCCTCCTTCGCGCGGTCGTAGTACGCGTCCTGGGCCTCGAGGCCGAGCGAGCGCCAGTCCTCGCCGGCCTCCGCGGCCAGTTCCGCGGCCCGCTCGACCCTTGCGACGAACCGGCGGGTCGTCGCGCGCAGGGCCAGCTCGGGATCGACGTTGAGGCGACGCGCGACGTTCACGATCGTGAACAGCACGTCCCCGAGCTCGTGGAAGACCTGCGGATCGGGCTCGGTCTCGGGCTCTGGAACGCCCGCCAGCTCGACCGCGCCCGCGAGCTCGCCGAGCTCCTCGACGACCTTCGAGAGCGGGCCCGCGAGATCCGGCCAGTCGTACCCGGCCGCCGCCGCGCGGCGCTGCACCTTGCGCGCCTGGAGGAGCGCGGGGAGCGACTCGGGGACCGCGTGGAAGATGCCCTCGCGCCCCTCCTCGTCGGTCTTGATCTCCTCCCAGCGCTCGCGAACGCGTCCGGCAGTCCGCGCCTCCGCGTCGCCGAACACGTGCGGATGCCGCCGGACGAGCTTCTCGTGCACGGCTCGCGCGACGCTCTCGAGGTCCCCGTTGCCCTGCTCCTCGAGGAGCAGGGCGAGAAAGTAGACCTGGAAGAGGAGATCGCCGAGCTCGCCGAGGAGCTCCGCTTCGTCGCCCGACAGGGCCGCGTCGGCGACTTCGTACGCCTCCTCGACGGTGTGCGGCACGATCGTCCGCGCAGTCTGCTCGCGATCCCACGGGCAGTCGCGGCGAAGCCGGCGGGTCAGCTCCTGGAGGTCGAGGAGGGCCTCCGCGAGAGCCATCGCCGGGGAACTTACTGGCTCTGCGTCTCCGTCGTCTCGGTCGTGGACTCGTCCGGGAGCTCCGGCGGCTCGTAGCCGTTCGCGTAGCTGACGTCGCCGGCCTTGTCCGAGCGGAGGTCCTCGACCCACTCCGTCATGAAGTTCGTCTTCTTCTGCTGCAGCAGCGTGGCCTTGATCGACGCCTTGACCTTGGCGAGCGGCGTCGACGTGGCCTTCCGGATCGGCGAGAGGGCTTCGATGATGTGGTAGCCGTAGGTCGTCTTGACGGGCTCGGAGACGGCGTCCTGCTTCAGCTCGAAGGCCTTCTTGTCGAACTCGGGCACGGTCTGGCCGCGGTTGACCTCGAGCTTGCCGCCATCCCTCGCCGAGACGGTGTCCGCGGAGTTCTCCTTCGCGAGCTTCGCGAAGTCGGCGCCGTTCTGCAGCTCCGCGTAGAGCCGGTCTGCCTCGGCCTTGCTCTTCGCGAAGTCGACCTGGCCGTCCTTGGCCTTCTCGGCGATGAGGATGTGCCTGACGTCACGCGACTCCGGCTTCGAGTAGTTGGCCTGGTTCTGCTGGTAGTAGGCGGCGACCTCGGCGTCGGGCACCTCGACTTCCTTGGTGACCTCGTCGAAGAGCTTCTGCGAGAGCACCGACGTCCGGATCGTCTCGCGGAAGGCCTCCATCGTGAATCCCTGGTCCTTCAGGGCCTTCTCGAACTCGGCGCGCTTGCCGGAGAAGCGGCTCTTCACGAACTCGTCGACTGCCTTGTCGACATCCTTCTCCGTGATCTCGATGTCGCGCTCCCCGGCCTCCTGCTCGAACTGCTCGCGCTGCACGAGGAAGGCGACGAACCGCTTCTGGATGTCCTGGTACTCGGGAGTCCCCGCCTTCGGAAACTCCTGGTTCTGGGCCTCGGAGTTCTCCTTCGCGCGCTCCACGATCTGGTCCAGCTCGGCTTTCGTGATCTCGGTGCCGTTCACGACGGCGACGGCTCCGTCCGGAACGTCGCCGGAGCCGCCACACGCCGAAACGACGAGGACGAGAGCTGCCACGAGAGGCACGAAGATGAGGCGCAAGAGGTTCATGCGGGCCCGGGAGGTTATAGCCGCTGAGGTGTTAGGCACAGGTTGAGAACTGTTCGAAAGCGAGCCGAGATCGGTTTGCCGGAGGACGCGACGCCTAGGCAGCTAGCCGTGCTCCGACGATTGCCGCGGGCAGCTCCAGAGCCGCCTCCAGCGACTCCACGCGGAGCGAGACCTCGCGCTTCGACGTCGAGTAGATCGCGGTCGGAGCGGCCGCGCGCAGAAGCTGGAGCTCGACCGAGCCGAGCGCGACCGGACCGACCGTCGCGCGCCCCGCGCGGTAGACGAGGTAGTCGGCGCCGAGCCGCGCGAGCTTCAGCTTTGCCTCCTGGATCGCGAACAGGTTCTCGACCGGCTCCGGGATCGGCCCGTAGCGGTCCTCGGTCGACGCCACGAGCTCGCGCAGCTCGTCCTCGCTCTCGGCGAGCGCGATCCGGCGGTGGAGGTCGATCTTGAGCGCCTCGGCCGCGACGTAGTCCGCAGGCACGTACGCGTCGACGCGCGCGTCCACCCGGACAGGGCGCACCGCGATCCGGCGCTCACCCGAGAGCTCCGCGACCGCCTCGTTCAGCATCTCGACGTAGAGCTCGAAGCCAAGGGCGGCCACGTGGCCGGACTGCTCCGGCCCGAGCAGGTCGCCCGCGCCGCGTATCTCGAGGTCGCGCATCGCGATCTGGAAGCCCGCGCCGAGCTCCGTGTGGTCGGCGAGCGTCGCGAGTCGCGCCCGCGCCTCGGCCGTGAGCTCGGAGGCCTCGGGGTAGAAGAGGTAGGCGTAGGCGAGGACGTCCGAGCGGCCCACGCGACCGCGGATCTGGTACAGCTGCGCGAGCCCGAGCATGTCCGCGCGCTCGACTACGAGCGTGTTGGCCTGCGGGATGTCGATGCCCGACTCGATGATCGTCGTCGAGACGAGCACGTCGGCGTCACCGGCGAGGAACGCGTGCATCCGCTCCTCGAGCTCGCGCTCGGACATCTGCCCGTGCGCCACGAGGAAGCGCTGGCCGGGCAGCAGCTGGCGCAGCTTCTCCGCCGCCTCGTCGATCGACTCGACGCGGTTGTGCAGGTAGAACGCCTGGCCGTTGCGCGCGCGCTCCCGCTCGAGCGCGGTCTTCACGAGCTCCTCGTCGTACTCGCCGACGGTCGTGCGGACGGGCAGCCGTCCTTCGGGCGGCGTCTCGATCACGGAGATGTCGCGCAGGCCGGAGAGCGACATGTGCAGCGTGCGCGGGATCGGCGTCGCGGAGAGTGCGAGCACGTCGACCTCCAGCCGGAGCGAGCGGAGCAGCTCCTTCTGCGCGACTCCGAAGCGCTGCTCCTCGTCGAGAACGACGAGCCCGAGCTCCTTCGGGATCACGTCGCGCGAGAGGATGCGGTGCGTCCCGATCAGAACCTCGATCTTGCCCTCTTGAAACTCGCGGAGGATCCTCGTCTGGTCGGCCTTCGTGCGGAAGCGCGACACCATCTCGACGCGCACCGGGAAGTCGCGGTAGCGCTCGCGGAACGTGTTCCAGTGCTGCTCGGCGAGGATCGTCGTCGGGCAGAGGACCAGTGTCTGCTTCCCGTTCAGCGCGGCGGCGAAGGCCGCGCGCACCGCGACCTCGGTCTTGCCGAAGCCGACGTCGCCGCAGACGAGCCGGTCCATCGGCCGCCCGGCCTCGAGGTCCTCCTTCATCGCCTCGATCGCCTGCCGCTGGTCGTCGGTCTCGCGGTACGGGAAGGAGGCCTCGAGCCGCTCGAGCCAATCCTGATTCAGGTCGAACGCAAAGCCCGGAGCCTGCTGCCGGCGGGCGTAGAGCGCCAGCAGCTCGCCGGCGAGCTCGTGCACCGCTCGGCGGGCACGGCTCTTGAGGTTCTGCCAGGCCTTGCCGCCGAGCTTCGAGAGCGCGGGGGTCCCCGCGTCGGCGCCGATGTAGCGGCTCACCTTCGGCAGCTGCTCGTGCGGGACGTACAGCCGGTCCTCGCCCTTGAACGCGAGGTGGAGGTAGTCGCGCGTGACCCCGGCGACCGTCTTCGTCTCGAACGCGAGCAGCTGGCCGACGCCGTGGTCCTCGTGCACGACGTAGTCGCCGGTGCGGAGGTCGGCGAAAGACTGGAGGGCACGGCCGAGCCTCGCGTCGGCGCGGGGAGGTCGCTTGCGGAAGACCTGGACGTCGGGGAGGAGCGCGACGCCGAGGTCACGCCAGACGAACCCTCGCCGTGCGGGGCTGACGACGAAGCGGAGTGCGGGCTCGTCGGGGAGCGGGGCGTCCTCCTCGACGACGTCGGCCTCGACCTTCCGCAGCAGCCGCTCGGTGCGGAGCGCCTCGCCCTTGTGCGGGAACGCCACGAGCACGTTTCGCCCCTGCCGGAGCATCCCGAAGAGCTCGGTCTCCGCCTCGGCGAGGCCGCGGGCGGCGATCGCCGGCCGCTGCGCGTCGAAGGAGTGGCGCTGGGCGCGCGGGAAGGGATCGAGCTCGGCGGCGCCGTCCAGCGCTGGCGGCTCGAACCCGGCGTCCTCCTCCCAGACGCGGCGCACGTCGTCGGGCTGCCAGACGAGGTCGGGAGCGCGGTCGAGCGGCGGAACGAGGTCGACGGGCGGGGACGCGCCCTCGTCGTCGAGAGTGGGCTCGACGAGATCCTGGCGGTGCTCGGCGGCGGGGTAGATCACGGCGTCGTCGACCGGATGCAGGGCGCGCTGGGTGAACGGCGAGAACGCCCGCACCTGCTCGATCTCGTCGCCGAAGAGCTCGATGCGCAGCGGCTCGCGGCCGGTGCTCGGGAACACGTCGACGAGCCCGCCGCGCACCGCGATCTGCCCGCGCTCGTCGACACGCTCGGCGCGCGCGTAGCCCGCGAGCGTCAGCTCCTCGACGAGCGAGTCGAGGTCGATCTCGGCGCCGACTGCGATGCGGACGGGGCCAGGGCGCTCGCTCTCGGGAGGAAGATGTTCGGAGAGGGCACGTGCGGAGGCCGCGACGAAGCCGCCCTGGGCGAGCACCGCGAGCGCCCGGGCGCGCTCCCCGACGAGGTGCGCCGGGGGCTCGAGCCCGGAGCCGACGCCGACGCCACGGCTCGGGAACAGCGCGACGGTCACCGGGTCGACGTACCAGGAGACCGCCTCGGCCGCGTCGCGCGCGTGCTCGTCCTCGGGCAGGACGCAGAGGAGAGGCCCGCCGCGGGTCTCGACGAGTGTCGCGAGTACTAGGGGGAGCGCCGACTCGGAGACGCGCGCCGCGGCCGGAAAATCGTCCGCGAACGCGCGGAAGGGCTCGCTCTCGGCGAGGGTCGCGACGAGGCAGTGGAGCGGTGAGATCGTCCGGTCCATGACTTCGGCGGGACTCGCGTCCCGCGAGGGGCATCGTAGCCCCACCCGGCAAGGCCGAGAACGCGCGGAGAAACCACCCCCTCGCCCCCCACGTAGCCCCAGGGCACTCCCGTGTCCCTAGACGAACCGTACCGGTGGCGGCGTCACGCGTGGGTCACGATTCTGTGCCGAGTTCGCACCGACCTCGGCCGGCCGCGAAGCCCCGCGCGGCGGCGCATCCGAGTGTGTCCGCGGACACGCGTGACTGCGCAGGGGCGCCACCGCCGACCTCACCCAACGCGGGCAGCGTCAGTTGAAGCGCTGCTGCGTCTCGACGAGCCCGTCTGACAGCAACGACTCGACCGCATCCGCCGCGCGCGACACGAGCGACTCGGCGTCGTCCTCCGGCGCGAACGGCGAGAGCACGTAGTCGGACACGCTCCGGTGATCCCCGCGCCCCGGGCGGCCGACGCCGATCCGCACGCGCAGGAACTCCGCCGTCCCGAGCGCCTGCGAGATCGAGCGCAGGCCGTTGTGGCCCGCGAGCCCGCCGCCGAGCCGCACCTGCAGCCTGCCGACCGGAAGATCGACGTCGTCGTGGACGACGAGAACGGCCTCCGGCTCCGCCTTGAAGAAGCGCGCCGCGGCCGAGATCGAGCGCCCAGACTCGTTCATGTACGTCTCCGGCTTCAGGAGCGCGACCTTGGCCTCGCCCACCCTCGTCTCCGCCAGCCGGCCATTGAACTTCGACTTGAACGACCCTTCATGCCGCCGAGCGAGCTCGTCGATGACCATCCACCCGGCGTTGTGCCGGTCGCGAGCGTGCTCCGGGCCGGGGTTGCCGAGACCCGCGACGAGCAGGTCGAGCGTCGAGGCGCCCGAGCCCCGACGAAACAGGCGCAAGGACTACTCCTCGTCCGACTCTTCGGACGCCTCGGCCTCCTCGGCCTCGCCGGCCTCCTCGGCATCCTCCGGAACCTCGCCTGCCTCGGCCAGCGCCTCGGCCTCCGCCTCGGCTGCTGCCGCCGCGTCGGCCTCCTCGAGCTCGGCGAAGCCGCGCGGCACCGACACGGTCGCGATGACCGTCTCGTGCGGATCGTCGAGGAACGTGACGTTCTCGACCACCGGAATGTCCTCGAGGCGAAGGACGTCGCCGATCTCGAGCGTGGTCACGTCGACGTCGATGTGCTCCGGAACGTCCATCGGAAGGGCCTCGACGTGGAGCTCGCGCCCGACCAGCGAGAGCACGCCGCCCGTCTTCACGCCGGCAGGCTCACCGACGAGGTTGATTGTGACGTTCGCGGTGATCGGCTGGTCGAGGCGCACTTCGCGCAGGTCGAAGTGCGTCATCGTGCCGCGGATCGGATCTCGCTGGTAGTCGGCCAGAACCGACGGATGCACCGTCTTCTGGCCTTCGAGCACGACGTCGAGAATCCCGTGCAGTCCCGAAGGCCCCGTCACGGCCGCCCGCAGCCGGCGCTCCGGCACGACGATCGCGCGGGAGTGCCCGTTGCCGTAGAGCACGCCGGGGATCAGCCCCTGCTTGCGCAGGCGCCGCGTGTTGCGCGAGCCGAGCTCTTCCCGTTCGCGCACCTCGAGCTTGATCCGGTCTCCGGACATCGGCGGCGGATTGTAGCGAGGCGCCGCTCTCGCCCGCTAGGTCCTCGACCCCCGGCCGACCGCGCCGGTGCAAAGCGCTGGAAGAGTCAGCCGTCTGGCGTCAAGCTAGAAGTGCAGCCGCCCCGCGAGGCAGGGACGGGGACCCTGTAGGGCCCCGCGGGACGGCTGCTGAACGGAGAGCCCGGGGAGGAAAGGGCGAGGCCCTCCGCAGATCGGTGCGACAAATCGGTGCGATGCCCACGGCGTCAGGCGTCGGCCCCTCGCTGTTGCGGAGAGACAGACCGCCCCCTCGACGTCGTCACGCATAGTCACCCCTCTGGCACCGGGTACTGACGCTTTCGCCAACGCAGGCGCGAAACCCGAACAGAGCCTCGGCCAGGCGCAGGACCTTTCTCCGACGATCCGACCCTTCCGAGAGCCCGAATGCCGTAACGGCATCCTATCCGCCTCAGTGACTAGGTCAAGCAGCCGCTGCGAATGGGTCCTCGAGCAGGAAGACCTCGACTGCCATATCCGGGTCGTGTGTGACCTGCGAGAAGAACGCCTCGACCTTGCGGCCCGTCGCGTCCTGGACGATCTCGGTGAAGCGAGGGCCCATCCAGTCCTGAAACATCGTCCGCGTCTCCCGCACGTGCCCGAACGCACCCTCGGCGATCATCCTCTTCTCGACCGTCGTGTAGCAATCTTCGAGCCTGGTCATGACGACGTCCTGATGGATGAGAGTACGGATTCGGTCTGCGCCGCGTCCGTAGTGCTCGCGATGAACTGACCCGATGCCGTTCGAGATCAAGGTCGCCTGGCTCTTGAGATCGGTCGCGCCCTTTGAGTCAACCACAGCGTTTCCCTTCCGATAAGGCTCAGACCCAGGCGCAACCCGTACAGAGCGCAGCGGCGGAAGGAGAGAGCTAACTGGTACCAGTCTACGCGCAGAACCTAGAAGAACTGGATTAAGTCGGCCGAGTCGTCGGAGCGCATGGTTACGCGGTTGAGGTCACGCTCGGTGCTGTCAGGTTCGGTCAGGCGGGTAGAACTTTCTACCCCCGAGGAGCCGCTCCTCGGGCGGATCCTCCTCGAGGGCGACGACGTCGAGAACGAAGCCGGGATGCCGCTGCGGCGCAGCGCAGACGGCCACAATCGCGAGCGCGCCCGTGGAGTCCCTATCGTCGGCCGGGCGGGCGGTGGGGGTGCGAGCCCGGGAACGGACCCGGTCGCGGCGCTGCTACGGAAAGAGGCTCGCGGCGAGCTCCGTCACAGAGCCCTTGACGCGGGAAGCCGAACGCTAGAGCTCCGAGACCTCGTCGCCGACGGAGATCGTGCCATCGGTGAGGATGTCCGCGTTGATTCCGGCCCGGTGGACGAGCTCCTTGATGATTCCCGGCCGCGTCATCGCCTCAAGGTGCTGGCATGGCTCGCAGAGCTCGACGCCGTAACACTCGACCGCGCCAACGCGGAAATGCTTACCAACGAGGTCGTTCAGCCGCACGCCACGCACCGTCACCTGGCGCCGCGCACCGCCTGGCGGCAGGCCCACGGCCTCCATGACCTCAGCCTCGACAAGGGTGAGCGCCTGACCCGGTTCCGCACCTCCCTCATGGAAGTGCCGATCGCCCTCGAGGCCCTTCCCCGCCAATGCACGCACCGACTCAACCGTCCATAGCTTGGGCGTCCTCGGTGCGCCCAGGTGGATCGCCTCGACTCTCACGCTGGGATCCTCTCAGACGTAGCGATGCCACCGCGAGGGGCCCCGGGGAGCACGACAGGTTCGAGCGGGGCCGGGTGGCTGCCTGAACGCCTGAGCTCCACCGACCGTTGCCCGCGGCCCCGCGACGGGTCAGCCACGTTGTCAAGTCGGATTCTCAGGACCGTGCCGCCGCTCGTACCTCGCGTCCGACCAGGAAATGTGTCCTTCGCTACAAAACTGAGCCGGCGGGCTCGTAGACTCAAGTAACGGGGACAGCCGTCCCGCGAACCGAGAACCCAGGACCTCTCTGGCGGAGCCTGGCGGCATCGCGGAGCGGGCTGCCTAACGGAGGCCGGCGGAGGACGGTGGGCCTCCGCAGTCGCGCTAACGACTCGTTGTTCTCCTGCGCTAACGCGAGACCCGAACAGAGCCCCAGTGCCGAGACGCAAGACCTAGTGCGACGCACCGGGCCCGCACCGTGAACCCGAACGCCGAGATCGATCTTACCGCGCTCCGACCGACGTCAATCGTGCAGCGTGTCGAGCGGGGCCGGGCAGTCGTTCTTTCGGGTAGTCGGAGCTCGTGTCGCGGCGGAACTGGCCCCAAACATTTGTGATGTAGAAGTTGAGTGCAGCCGTCCCGCGAGGACGGGAGAACGGGGGGCCTCACGGGGCGGCTGCTACGGAGGACCCGGCAAGAGGAAAGTGAGCCTCCGCAAACAGGGTTTCGGGGGCGGACGGGTACCTGAACGCCTGAGGCTCCCACCGATCGGACCCGCCCCGGGGTCGTCAGATGACGGGGGGACGGCTCAGCGACAAGATGGCCGTTTCGGACGGGTCCGCAAGAGCGGGGGGTAGAAACTTCGGGTAGAAAGAACGGCCCAGCCGCATGGCTGAGCCGTTCTCGTTAGAAGAGCTGGTTCTCGCCGCCGAAGATCGCGGACACCGAGTCGTCGGCGAAGACGTTCATGATCGTCTCGGCCAGCAGCCCGGACACGGTGAGCACCGTCAGGTTCGAGGGCCGCAGGCGCGGGTCGACCGGAACCGTGTCGGTCACGAGCATCCCGGTGATGTCGCTGTCCGCGAATCGGTGCAGCGCGCCTTCGCTGAAGAGGCCGTGCGTGGCGAAGACCCAGATCTCCCTGGCTCCCTGCTCCCTGAGCGCCGCGACGTTCGCGAGCAGCGTGCCGCCGGTCATGATCACGTCGTCGCCGACGATCGCGATCTTGTCGCGGACGCGTCCCGTGATCTCGGTGACCGAGACCTGGTTGTCCGCATGCCGCGTCTTGTGGATGATCGCGAAGTCGGCGTCGATCATCTCGGCGAACCGCACCGCGAGCCGGGCACGGCCCGCGTCGGGCGAGACCGAGACGACCTCCGAGCCGGTGAGGCCCAGGTCGCGGAAGTGGCGCGCGAAGAGCGGAAGCGCGGTCATGTGGTCGACCGGGATCGTGAAGAAACCCTGGATCTGGCCCGCGTGCAGGTCCATCGTGAGCACACGGTCGGCGCCCGCGAGCTGGAGCATGTCGGCGACGAAGCGCGCCGAGATGGGCTCGCGCGGCTTCGCTTTCCGATCCTGGCGCGCGTACGGGAAGAGCGGCGTGACCGCGGTGATGCGCTTCGCCGAGGCCAGCTTCGCCGCCTGGATCATGAACGCGAGCTCCATGAGGTTCCGGTCGACCGGGTCGCAGCCCGTCTGGAGGAGGAAGACGTCGGCGCCGCGGATCGACTCGTCGTACCGGCAGTACGACTCGCCGTTCGGGAACGTCTTGAGCTCGATCTCGCCGAGCTCCACGCCGAGCTTCTCGGCGATCTTCTCGGCGAGCTCGCCGTGCGAGCGCCCGGCGAAGACCATCAGCCGCTTCTGCGGCGTCAGGGGAATCGCGTGTCCGGTGCTCACCTCGGGGCGCACGCGGTGGGCTTCGAGTCCGGGAAGCGTCTGCTCAATCGTTCCGCTTTCCACCCCGACCCTCCTTGGTCACCTGTCGGGCACGCGCGATCGCGAGCGCGTTCGGGGGCACGTCTTCGGTTATTACCGATCCGGCTGCAATCCATGCATCATCACCGATCGTCACTGGAGCGACGAACGCATTGTCGACGCCGGTCCTGACGTTGCTCCCGATCACGGTTCGCTGCTTCTGCCTCGTCTCGTGGTCCTGGTTGACGGAGATGTTTCCGGCCGCGATGTTCGAGTCGGCGCCCACGTCGGTGTCGCCGAGGTAGGACAGGTGCGGAACCTTCGTCCTCTCTCCGATGCGCGAGTTCTTGATCTCTACGAACGTGCCCGCTTTGGCACCCGCCTCGAGCACCGTGCCGGGGCGAAGGTAACAGAACGGCCCCACGAGCGCGTGTGCACCGACTGACGCATCGACGACGACTGCGTGCGGGCCGATCTCGGCGCCGGCTCCGATGCGCGAGGCGCCGCGGAGGACGGTGAACGGATGGATGACCGCATCGGGCTCGATGGTCACGTCGGCATCGATCCAGGTCGAGCGCGGATCGCCAATCGTGACGCCCGCGAGCATGTGCGCCTCGTTGACGCGATCGCGAAGCGCCGCTGCGACGTCCGCGAGCTCCGCCCGGGTGTTGACGCCTTCGGTCTCCATCGGGTCTCCTCCCTTGTGCACGGCGACCACGCCTCCCTCCTCGACGAGGAGCGAGACGGTGTCGGTCAGGTAGAGCTCGCCCTGCGCATTCTGCGGGGTCAGCCGCTCAAGCACGGGCCACAACCGCTCGGCCCGGAACACGTAGATCGACGAGTTGACCTCGCGGACCGCGAGCTGCTCGGGGCTCGCGTCGCGTGCCTCGACGATCGCGGCGAGGCCGCCGTCGCCGTTTCGGAGCACGCGGCCGTACTCCCGGGGGTCGCCCGGCTCGAACGAGAGCACGGTCGCCCAGGCGTCCGCCCGGCGGTGCGTCGCGATCAACTCGCGGAGGAGGCCCGGAGTGAGCAGCGGCGTGTCGCCGGAGAGGACGAGCACGTCGCGCGAGCGGCCCTCGAGCGCCGCGCGGGCGCTCCGGACGGCGTCGCCCGTCCCGCGCGGCTCCTCCTGGACCGCGACCTCGACTTCGCCGAACGCGGTCGCGGTCGAGGGCGCCGCGACGACGACAAGCGGCTCGGCGCCGAGCTCGTTCGCGGTCTCGAGCACCCAGTCGACCATCCGGCGGCCGAGCAGCGGGTGCAGGTGCTTCGGGATCTCGGAGCGCATGCGCGTGCCGAGCCCCGCGGCCAGGACGACCGCGCCGAGCTCCCTCTCGTCCGCAGGCGGCATCGAGGCTGGGGCGCCAGGATTCGAACCTGGGATCACGGGACCAAAACCCGTTGCCTTACCACTTGGCCACGCCCCAGAGCGAGGTCATCTTGCCATTCGCGGTCGCGCGTCACGGGGCAGGCCGCGTGAGCCACGTGCGGCCGGCGCCCTCGAGCGCCCCCGCGGCTCTCTCTGCTTCGTCGACGTCCTCGAAGAGGCCGTAGACCGCAGGGCCGGCACCGGTGACGTCGGCTCGGAACGCTCCGGCGGCGCGCAGGTCGGCGACCAGGGGTGACGAGGCGAGGTCGTTCGGCGGGAGGTGCGCGAGATCCTGCGCGCGCTCCATGCGCACGAGCGCGTCGAGCAGAGCGGAGTGGCGATCCTCGAACCCGGTCGTTCCGACGCGCGTGTCGAAGCGGTCGTAGACGAATGCGGTCGACTCCTTCGTCACGCCATCTGGCAGGACGAGCAGCGCGGCGTAGTCCGTGGGGAGCTCGAGCCGTGAGAGCTCCGAGCCGTTCCCCACGCCGAGCTGCGGGCCTTCGCACAGGAAGAACGGGACGTCGGCGCCGAGCCGCGCTGCGATCTCGTGCAGAGCGTCGGGAGCGAGGGGCTCCGGCAGGAGCTCGTTCGCGAGTCGCAGCGCGGCGGCGGCGTCCGAGCTTCCCCCGCCGAGGCCGGCAGCGACCGGAATGCGCTTCTCGACCCGTACGCGCCAGCGGGGCTCGACTCCGGCCGCAGTCGCAAGCGTCTCGAGGGCGCCACGGACGAGCGTGTCCTCCGCGAAGCCCTCGACCGCGAGCTCGTCCGCCGGCTCGAGCTCGACGTCGTCGTGGAGGTCGATCGCTTGGAGGACGGTCGCGAGCTCGTGCTTCCCGTCGGCGCGAAGCGGGCCCACGACGAGCGCGAGGTTGAGCTTCCCGTACGCCTTCACGCGGCTCATCGAAGCGCGTTGGCGAGAGCGACGAACTCATCCGGCGCAAGCTCTTCGGCCCGGACGTTGGGCGCCCGTCCGATCTCCGCGAGGGCGGCATCGGCGTCCTCGCGGCTCGCGATGCCGGCGAGCGCGACCGAGTTCGCAAGCGTCTTCCGTCGGTGTGCGAACGCGGCGTCGATCACCGGGCGGACGGCGGCGAGCGGCGGGCCGTCCACGCGGTCGAAGGCGACGAGGGCGGAGTCGACGCGGGGTCGCGGCCGGAACACGGTCGGCGGCACCGAGTGGAAGCCGACCTTGCGCGTCCTCAGCTGCATGACCACCGAGACCGCTCCGTAGGCCTTCGTCCGCGGCTCCGCGAAGAAGCGATCGGCGACCTCACGCTGCACCATGACGCACCAGCGCTCGAGCGACGGCATGCCCTCGAGGCTCTCGACGACGATGGGAGTCGCGATGTTGTACGGGAGGTTCGCGACGAGCTTCCGCGGCGGTGGGTCGAGCGTCGAGGAGTCGAGCCGCAGGGCATCACCGAAGACGAGGTCGACGTTCTCCCATCCGGCGAGCGACTCGACCAGGACGCACTCGAGCGCGCGATCGACCTCGACCGCGTGCACACGCGCAACGCGGCCGGCGAGATAGCGCGTGAGCATGCCGAGGCCGGGGCCGATCTCGAGCACGACGTCTTCCCGCTGGAGGTCGGCGAGCCGGCCGATGACGCCGAGGATGTTCTCGTCGACGAGGAAGTGCTGGCCGAGGGACTTCTTGGGCGTGACGCTCATCAGAGGCCGAAGGCGGCGGCCGCGTTGGCGTGCGTGAGAGCGGCGAACGCAGTCGCGTCCTCGCCGCGCGCCTCCGCGAGCGCGGCGACGGTGTGGACGACGTGGGCGGGCTCGTTCCGGCGGCCGCGCACGGGTTGGGGAGCGAGGTACGGGGCGTCGGTCTCGACGAGGATCCGGTCGGCGGGCACGGCGGCCGCGGCCTCGCGCACCTCGGGCGCGCTCGGATACGTCGCGTTGCCGGCGAACGAGACGTAGTAGCCGCGCTCGAGAGCGGCCGGAAGGAGCTCCGGCGACGAGAAGCAGTGCAGGACGACGTGTCCTGTGAAGTCCTCGAGCGCGGTGGCCGTCTCCGCGGCGGCGTCGCGGGTGTGGATCACGACGGGAAGGTCGAGCTCGTCTGCGAGCGCGAGCTGCGCGTCGAAGAGACGGCGCTGCTGCTTCGGGGTCGCGAACTCCCTGGCGTTGTCCAGCCCGGTCTCGCCGACGGCGACAGCCTTGTCGTGCGCGAGCAGGTCTCGCAGCTCGTCGACCCGGTCGGCTTCAGGTGTCGCAGCCTGGTGCGGGTCGATCCCGAGGGCCGCGTATACCCCATCGTGCGCCTTCGCGATCGCAAGGGCGCGGCGGCAGGACTCGATGCCCGTCCCGATGGTGACGATGCGCGTCACGCCGACGGCCTGCGCCCGGTCGACGAGTGACCCGGCAGGCTCGTCGCACGCGTCGAGGTGCGCATGCGAGTCCGTCACGCCGGCGCGGCGGCCGCTTCCATCCGCGCGAGCTCGTCGGCGACGACCTTCTCGGGGTCGAGCTTCGTGAAGAGCGGCACAGGCTCGCGGAGGGTCTGTCCCGGAGGTAGCGCGCTCGGCTCCCAGCGACCCGTCCACGATGCGTAGTCGCCGGTGAGGACGACGTGCTCGCCGCCTTCGCCGTCGTCGACGGCGCGGAGCTCGAGCGGTCCTGCGATGAGCCCGTCGTAGCCGAGCAGCTCGTGCAGGCGCTGAGCGGAGAACGGGAGGAACGGAGCGAAGAGGACCTTCAGGCTGTCGACGGCGCGCAGCGCGACGTAGAGAACCGTCGCGGCGCGTTCGCGATCGGACTCCAGGAGCGCCCATGGAGCCTGCTCCGCGACGTACTGGTTCCCGAGACCGGCGATCCGCATGATCTCCTGCAGCGCGTTCTTGAAGCGCGTGGCCTCGATGAGCGACCCGACCGACTCGAAGCCGCGCTCGACCTCGGCCAGGAGCGTCTCGTCGGCCTCGGTGAGCCGACTCGGCTCGGGAACCGCGCCGAAGTTCTTGTACGCGCTCTGCAGCGTCCGGTTGACGAGGTTCCCCCACGTCGCGACGAGCTCGTCGTTGTTGCGACGGGCGAACTCGGACCAGGTGAAGTCTGTGTCCTGCGTCTCGGGGCCGGCGATCGAGAGGAAGTAGCGCAGCGCGTCCGCGTCGTACCGGCTCAGGAAGTCGCGCACGAGCACCTGCGCGCCCCGGCTGGAGCTGAACTTCTTGCCCTCCATCGTGAGGAACTCGCTCGAGGCGACGTTGTCCGGCAGCTCGAGCGGGCCACGGCCCGCGCCGTACTCGCCGCCCTCGCCATATCCGAGCAGCATGCTCGGCCAGATCACGGTATGGAAGACGATGTTGTCCTTCCCCATGAAGTACGCGTGCTCCGCGTCCGGGTTCTGCCACCACTCCCGCCAGGCGTCGGGCGAGCCTCGGACCATCGCCCACTCGATCGCGGCGGACAGGTAGCCGATGACGGCGTCGAACCACACGTAGATCCGCTTGTCGGGGTCGTCCTCGTAGCCCGCGACGGGGATCGGAACGCCCCAGTCGAGGTCGCGTGTGATCGGCCGCGGCTTCAGCTCCTTGACGAAGTTGAGCGAGAACCGCCGAACGTTCGCTCGCCAGTGCTCCTGTGACTCGATCCACGCGGTCAGCTGCTCCTTGAACGCGGGGAGGTCGAGGAAGAGGTGCTTCGTCTTCCGGAAGACCGGCGTCGAGCCGTCGACCCGCGAGCGCGGCTCGATCAGGTCGACGGGGTCGAGCTGGTTCCCGCAGTTGTCGCACTGGTCGCCGCGCGCGCTCTGGTAGCCGCAGATCGGGCACGTGCCCTCGATGTAGCGGTCGGGGAGCGTGTGTCCGGTCGAGGCGGAGAACGCGCCGAGCGTCTCCCGCTCGACGACGTACCCCTTCTCGTACAGCGTCCGGAACAGGTCGCGCGTGACGCGGTAGTGATTCGGTGTCGTCGTCCTCGTGAACAGGTCGTACGAGAGGCCGAGCGCGTGGAGATCCTCGAGGATGAGCCGGTTGAAGCGGTCGGCGGTCTCACGCGGCGATTCGCCCGCGGCGTCCGCCGCGACCATGACCGGTGTGCCGTGCTCGTCCGTGCCGCTGACCATCAGCACGTCGTTGCCCCGCAGGCGGTGATAGCGGCCGAAGGTATCGGACGGCACCCCGAACCCCGCCACGTGGCCGATGTGACGGAGCCCAGACGCGTACGGCCACGCGACAGCGACCAGGATCTTCCTCGGGCTCGATGACGCCGGCTGGCTCACGGCCGTCAATCATAGGCAGCAGGTTTCGGCCGACCCTGAGCGCGACGAGCCGTGCCGAGGCGGCAAGCCCGAGCGCGAGCAGCAGGCCCGAGGCGAGGACGACAACGAGCGCACGCGGTCGCTGCTCGCCCACGCGGTCGGCGTGTGCACCGGCTTCTACGACTCCGAGATCGACCGACGTCGCAGGCCGCTCGATCGAGAGCGCAGGCCGTGGGTAAACTCGGCGGTCACGAGGGGCGTCGGCCGCGGCGGCCGACGCACCGCGCCCGCGATCGGCACGGGCTCCCACGCGATCGAAGGGCTCGCCTCTTGCGCTTCCCGACGAACGGGCGCTCTCGGCATCGGCCCCCAGCACTTGCGCCGCTGCGGTGCTCTGACTGCTGTGTCGTCGCGAACCGACCGACGACGAGCCCGTCGCCGCCGGGGCACGGGCGGCACCCTCTCGGGTGTGATCCGTCGAAGCGACGACGACCGGTTCTGGCGCCGGCGTCGTCGGTGCGACCGGTTCCGCCACCGGTGGCTCCGGCACAGGGGCTACCTCGGGAGGAGAGGGTGCGGGCGGCGCCACGGATGCCGGCGGAGGGGTGGTGGCATCTCGCGGCGGAAGCAAGGACAGCGGGTCGACGTAGGTCTCGCCGTCACGGACTCCGAGGTGCACGTACGGGACCTCGTGCTCGGGCGTGCCGGAGGGGCCTGCCTCGGCGACCGGCTGCCCCTCGGCGACGAGCGCGCCGCGCTGCACGAGCAACGGGCCGACGTGCGTGAGCGACACCTTGTACCCGCCCGGAGTGAGGATCGTGACCGCCAGCCCGTGGGTCGGAACCTGGCCCGCGAACGTCACCTCGCCTCCCGACGGCGCCCGGACGACCTGCGCGCCGCCGAAGGCGACGTCGATGCCGCGATGCTGCCCGCCGGCGTACGGGTCGTCCCCGAGCGAGAAGCCGCGGAGCACCTCGCCCTCAGCGGGCCACGACCATGCACTGGCCGCCGGCGCCGTCGTCAGCGCCCAGCCGAGCGCCACGACGACGGCTGCGAGAGCCCGGGTTGCCCGATGCGGGAACACACGACGACGGTAGCGCCGGTCCCCAGCGAGGCGCAACGCAATTGTCGAAGTTGTTACAGAGAGGCCCGATAGAGGGCGTTCCGAGGAGCGCCGGTCAACCGGGCAACGACAGCGGCCGCCTGCCTGCGCGGCAGCCCGGCGGCGACGAGCTCCGCGACGGCGGCGAACGCTTCCTCGTTCGGCACTTCCCCCGCCACGCCGGGAGCCCCGCCGAGCACCAGCGTGATCTCGCCCCGCGGCGCCTCGCCGAACCGAGCCGCCAGCTCCGCGAGCGTCCCCCGCACGATCTCCTCGTGCAGCTTGGTCAGCTCACGACAGACCGCCGCCGCGCGCTCCGGCATCTCGTCCGACAGCACGGACAGCGCGGCGGGCAGCCTCCGAGGCGACTCGAAGACGACAACCGGATGAGGCGAGCGCGCGAGCTCCTTCGCCAGCGCACGCAGCTCGCCGGCACGCCGTGGCAGGTACCCGACGAACTGGTAGCGCTCGCCGACGAGGCCGCTCGCCACGAGGGCAGTCTCGACGGCCGACGCGCCCGGGAGCACCGTCACCGGCAGCCCCGACTCGACCGCACCCGCGATCAACCGCGCGCCGGGGTCGTTGACGCCGGGCAGGCCCGCGTCCGAGACCAGCGCAATCCGCTCTCCCCGACCGAGCCGCTCGAGCACCTCCGCCCCACGCGCAGCCTCGTTGTGGCGGTGGTAGCTGAGCAGCCGCGCCTCGAGGCCGTGGCGATCGAGGAGGATCCGCGTGCGGCGCGTGTCCTCGCAGAGCACGAGGTCGGCCTCGCGCAGCTCCTCGAGCACGCGGAGCGTCACGTCGCCGAGGTTCCCGATCGGCGTCGCGCAGACCGCGAGCGGCACTAGGTCTCCCCGGCGAGCGCCTCGAAGCCGACGAGCGCGGCCCCGATCAGCCCTGCATCCGTGCCGAGCTCGGCGGACACGACCCGAAGAGTCGCGTCCGCCGGAGCCACCGCCTCGGCGCGAGCCGCCGCCTGCGCGGGCTCGAGCAGCAGATCGCCCGCCGCCTCGCCGAAGCCACCGCCGACGACGACGATCTCCGGATCGAACAGGTTCGCGAGGGACCCGATCGCGGCCCCGAGATAGCCCGCGATCTCGGACAAAGCTGCACGGGCCGCCTCGTCCCCGTCCCCGGCCCGCAAGACGAGATCACGAGCGTCCGAGCCCTCGCCCCAGAGCTCCTGCGCGACTCGGTCGGCCGCGGTCCCGGAAGCAAGCGCCTCGAGATGGCCGTGCCCGTGGCAGTTGCCCTGGCACGGAGGGCCACCGGCCACGACCACCATGTGCCCGATCTCGGCCCAGCCGCGGTAGAGCGCGCCGTCCAACACAATCCCCCCGCCAACCCCCGTCCCGAGCGTGAGCGCGACGACGTTCGATGCGCCTCTCCCCGCGCCGAGCTTCCACTCCGCGAGCGTCGCCGCATTCGCGTCGTTCTCGACCCCCACCGGCAGACCGAAGTGGGCCAATGCCCACTCGGCGAGGTTCAGGTCGTCGAGCGCGAGGTTGGTCGCCCGCAGGACACGACGAGTCCCACGCGCGAGATTTGCCGGAACCCCGAGCCCGATTGCCGCAGGGCCCTCTCCCAGCAGCGCTTCGATCGACTCCTCGAGCGCTGCGAGCACGTCCGTCTCGGCGCCTGAAGGACTCTCGACCTCGCGCCGCTGGAGCACCGTTCCCTCCCGGTCGACGATGCCGGAGAGGATCTTGGTCCCGCCCACGTCGACTCCGATGACAGGCGCACCCACGGCCGCGGGCTACCATAGCGCCCCGGTGGCCGAGGGAGTCAAGCCCTACCGGCGCTACCGCGGTGGCCGAGTCAAGGGCAGGGTCCCTCTCGACAGAGGCAAGCGGGCAGCGCCTTCCTCCGGGAAGACCGGCACCCCGGGCACGCCCAAGGGGCGGCGGCGCTGGGTGCGGTGGACGGTGCTGGCCCTGGTCGGGCTCCTGATCTTCTTCGTCGTCTGGGGGATCCTCGGGTATCTCTCCTTCTCGAGCGGCGTCGACGAGGCGAACGAGCGCCTGCCACGGCGGGCGTACGCCCGGCTCGCGGAGCACGGCTCGATGCTCTCCGACCCGGCGACGATCCTCGTCATCGGCACCGACGGAGGCAAGGCGCCGGGCCGCGGCAGCTCGAACCGCTCGGACTCGCTGCTCCTCCTGCGCACCGACCCGAAGAACCACCGTCTCTCGTACCTCTCGATCCCACGCGACCTGCGCGTCGACATCCCCGGCTTCGGCTCGGCGAAGGTCAACGCCGCGAACCAGTTCGGCGGTCCCGCGCTCACGATCGCAACCGTGCGGGCGTTCACCGGCCTCCCGATCCACCACGTCATCGTCCTGGACTTCGACGACTTCAAGGAGCTGATCGACGCGCTCGGCGGCGTCGAGGTGAACGTGCCGAAGAAGATCCTCTCGAACGAGTTCGACTGCCCGTACAACGCGAAGCGCTGTGCGGAGTGGGACGGGTGGCGCTTCGCGAAGGGAGAGCAGACGCTGGACGGGCGGCGCGCGCTCGTCTACTCGCGCATCCGGACGAACAAGCTCGACCCTTCCGACAACGACCTGACGCGGGGAGCCCGTCAGCAGCAGGTCGCGGCCGCGGTCGGGGACAAGCTCGCGAGCTTCGGGACCTTCCTGAGGCTCCCGTTCATCGGCGACTCGCTCGCGGCCCCGCTCACGACCGACCTCACGGCAGGCGAGCTCGTGAAGCTCGGCTGGGTTCGCTTCCGGGCCGACTCGAGCCGGTCGCTCCACTGCCGCCTCGGCGGGGAGCCCGCGTCGATCGGCGGCGAGTCGGTGCTCCTCGGGAGTGAGGAGAACCTGGAGGTGATCGCGATGTTCCTGCGGCGGACCGCGGCGCTACCGCCTCCGAAGGGCGCGCTCTACGACGGCGGCTGCACGCGACGGCCCTAGCCGTCCGACGAGGGCTTCTTCTCGCTCTTGTCGCTCTTGTCGCTCGATGTCTTCTCGGCGGGCTTGTCCGCGCTCTTCTCGGACGACGTGCTCTCCGTCTTGCGCCCGCCGCGGCCGTAGTCGGTGGAGTAGAAGCCCGAGCCCTTGAAGTGCACGGCGACCGGGAAGAGGATCTTCTCCACGGGGCCTGCTCCGCACGCCGAGCACACCTCGACGGGCGGGTCGCTCATTTTCTGGAAGACCTCGAACGTGTGCCCGTTCGGGCAGCGGTACTCGTAGATGGGCACGCGTCGAAAGAGCCTACTGCTGCCCGCTGACGTTCTCCTCGCGCTCGCGGTCGAGGAGCTCCTGGTAGCAGGGCGCGCTCTCGAACGCAGCCAGCCCGCGAGGACGGCCGCGGCGGCGGGCGATGCGGCGGCGGCGCGCGATCGCGGCGAGCGCGGCGGACGCGCCGACGACTCCTCCGAGCACGAACGCTCTCAGGCCTCCACGTCTCTGCTCGCCGTCCATGCTCGGATCTTACGATTCTCGCCGTGCTCGTCTGCGCCGTCGGAGACCTCACGCTCGACGTCGTCGTCCGGATCTCCGGGCCGCTCGCGACGGGCGGCGACACCGATGCCGAGATCGTGCTCTCGGCCGGGGGCCAGGCGGCGAACGTCGCGGCGTGGGTCGTGGCCCTCGGCGGAAGCGCCCGCGTCATCGGCAAGCGGGGCGCGGACGATGCCGGGGCCTTCGCCGTCGCCGGCCTCGAGCGGGCCGGCGTCGAAGTGCTCGGGCCTGTGGCGGGACGAAACGGCGTGATCTGCTCGCTCGTCTCGCCGGACGCCCAACGCTCGATGGCGTCGGATCGCGGCACTGCGATCGATCTCCGCCCGGACGAGCTCGAGCCCGCCTGGCTCGACGACTGCGACCACCTGTTCGTCTCCGGGTACGCGCTCATGCGCGAGCCGGCCCGCAGCGCGGCCTTCCGCGCGGCCGAGCTCGCCCGCGGCAACGGCGCCGCGGTCAGCGTCGATCTCGCGTCCTGGAGCGCGATTCGCGACGTCGGCGCGGACGAGTTCCGCGCGGTCGTCACCGCGCTCGCGCCGGACGTCGTCTTCGCGAACGAGGACGAGGAGCAGGTCGTCGGCTGCATGCTTCCCGACGTGACCTGGATCCTCAAGCGCGGCGCGGGCGGCGCGTGGTTCGACGGCGACGAGCGAGTCGCCGTGTCGGTCGAGCAGGTGGTCGACACCACCGGAGCGGGCGACGCGCTCGCGGCGGGATGGATCGTCGGCGGGCCCGACGTCGCGCTCGAGGCCGCCGCGCGCTGCGTCTCGAAGCTCGGGGCGATGCCGTGAAGCTCGACATCGCGCCGCTGACGCAGTCGGAGGCCGAGGAGATTGCCGGCTGGCGGTACGAGCCGCCGTACGACTTCTACGACTGGGAGGCCGACCCGCGCGACCTCAGGGAGATCCTGAGCGCAGAGCTGCGCGGAGAGCGCTACTTCGCGGCGCGGGACGCAGACGGCGAGCTGCTCGGCTTTTTCGGCTTCGGGCACGCCGGCGACGTCGTCGGCGTCGGAGTCGGCCTGCGGCCCGACCTGACCGGGCAGGGGCTCGGGCTCGCATTCATCGAGGCCGGCCTGGAGTTCGCGCGCGAGCGGTTCGCGCCCGCGCGCTTCCGGCTCGCCGTGGCCGAGTTCAACGCGCGGGCGATCACGGTGTACGAACGCGCCGGCTTCGTCCGCACGCGGTCCTTCGCACACGAGACGAACGGAGGCGTGTTCCGGTTCGTCGAGATGGAGCGCCCGGCGTGACCGAGCTGCACTCCGTGTCGGAGGAGGTTCGCGAAGCCCTCGACGCCGATGGCCCCGTCGTCGCGCTCGAGACGACGCTCGTCGCTCACGGGTTCCCGGCTCCGGATGGGGTCGAAGTCGGTCTCCAGAGCGAAGCAGCGGTGCGTGAGGCCGGCGCCGTGCCCGCGACGATCGGCGTCCTCGACGGCCGCATCCAGGTGGGGCTCCAGCGCGAGGAGCTCGAGCGCTTCACGCCCGACGCGCGCAAGGCCGGGCCGCGCGATCTCGCCGCCTGCGCGGTGCAGGGTGCGGTCGGTGCGACCACCGTCGGCGGCGCGCTCACGGTCGCGCGAGCCATCGGCATCCGCTTTCTCGGCACCGGAGGGATCGGCGGCGTCCACCGCGGCTTCCCCTCGCCACCCGACGTCTCGGCCGATCTCCTCGCGCTCGTCCAGTCCCCGGTGCTCGTCGCCTGTTCGGGCGCGAAGTCGCTGCTCGACATCCCGGCGACGATGGAGTACCTCGAGACGCTCGGCATCCCCGTCCTGGGGCTCCGCACGGACACGCTGCCTCTCTTCTACTCCGCGGACGGCGGGCCGCCGGTCCCGCAGCGCGTGGAGGATCCCCGCGAGGCAGCCCGCGTGGCGGACGCACATTGGCGCCTTGCCGGCTGCGGGCTCCTGCTCGCGAACCCGCCCCCCGAGAGCTTCGACGCAACCGACCTGATCGAGGAGGCGCTCGCCGAGGCGCAGCGGCAGCGTGTCTCCGGCCAGGCGGTCACGCCGTTCGTGCTCGCGCGCTTGCACGAGCGAAGCGGCGGGCAGACTCTTGCGGTCAACCGCGCGCTGATCGTCGCCAACGCGCGGCTCGCCGGCGAGGTCGCTGTAGCGTTCGCCGCCTTGTGAGCCGCCTCTACGACCGCGTCCGCGACCTCCCGCTCGAGCTCGACGGCTACGAGCTCGACCCGCTCGAGCTCCAGGCGCGCCCGGACTTCCTCCGCAAGACGACGGTCGTGCGGCTCCACGGCGGCGGCGATGAGGGCATCGGCGAGGACGTCACCTACGACGGGGAGGAGCACGACCTCCTCAAGCGGCGCGGGCCTACGCTGCCGCTCGCCGGCTCGTGGACACTGCACCGGTTCTCGGAGCACCTCGGGGCGCAGCCGCTCTTCGATCACGAGCCGAAGATGCACGCGTACCTCGACTACCGCCGCTGGGCCTTCGAGAGCGCCGCGCTCGACCTCGCCCTCCGGCAGGCGGGCCTGTCGCTCGGAGACGCGCTGGGGCGCGCGGCGCAGCCGGTCGCGTTCGTCGTCTCCATGGGCCTCGGCTCGCCGCCGTCGACCGAGCCCGTCCACGCGTGGCTCGCGTTCTATCCGGGCATTCGCTTCAAGCTCGACGCGAAGCCGGAGTGGAGCGACGAGCTGATCGCCGAGCTCGCTGCCACGGGGGCGGTCGACTCTATCGACCTCAAGGGGCAGTACCACGGCACGGCCGTCGACACGCCTCCGGACGCCGACCTCTACCGCCGGGTCGCGGAGGGATTGCCCGAGGCGTGGCTGGAGGACCCGGCGCTCACCGACGAGACGACTCCCGTCCTCGAGCCCCACCGGGGCCGCGTGACCTGGGACGCGATCGTCCACTCAGTCGAGGACATCGAGAGCCTCGCCTGGCCGCCGAAGACGGTCAACGTGAAGCCGTCGCGGTTCGGCTCGGTCGAGCGGCTCTTCGCGACGTACGACTACTGCGAGGCGAACGGGATCGGCGCCTACGGCGGCGGCCAGTGGGAGCTCGGGCCCGGCCGGGGGCAGATCCAGCTCCTCGCTGCGCTGAACCACCCGGCGACGCCAAACGACGTCGCGCCGCGCGAGTTCAACCTCGAGCCGGTCGCGGGTCTTCCGCCGAGCCCGCTCACCGTGACACCGCGCGAGACCGGGTTTCTCGCGCTCTGCAGCGGTAGCGGATCACGCTGTCGGGCGCCGCGCGCATGTCGTTCGCGTTCCGCTCGAGCACGTTGCCGTCGACGGTGGCCTGCGCGTAGAAGTGCGAGAGGATCGCGTGCCCATGCGCGTAGCGGTCGCTCGACTTCAGGTTCGCCTTCGTGTCGCGAACGACGTTCCGCCTGATGTCGCAGTGCGAGTAGTCGCCGCAGTAGATGCCGACGCCGAGCGCGTCCTCGACGACGTTCCGGCTGACCGAGCCCATCGACATCTCGCTGACGGTGATCGCGCGCAGCGTCGTCTCCCGCACGTGATTCCGCCGGAAGTCGACGTGGGCCATGTGCGAGACGATCCCCTCCTGGCCGCCGACGACGGTGCAGCGCTCGACGCGGCTCATGGGCAGGTCGAACGCGAACGAGATGTCGATCCCCTGCGTGTATTCGCCCGTGTGGCGGATGCTGCAGCCGCTGACGGTCACCGAGCTGCGGCGTGCGTGGATGCCGTCCATCGTCGCCTCCGAGACCGTCACGTCCTCGAGGCGGACGTTCGTCGAGTCGTGCACCTCGATCCCGTACTGGCCGCCGACGACGACGAGGTCGCGCAGGGTCACGCCGTCCGACTCGACGACAATTCCACCGCGCACGACGGTGCCCGGGCTGCCCTCGATGGTCTGCGGGCGGTCGAGGACGAGCGGGCCCTCGTACACGCCCGACTCGAGGACGTAGGTCGGCGGTTGCGTCGCGGCCGCGGTCCCGAGCACGAACAGCACCGCGAGCGACGCTGCCAGCACGAGTCCCGAACCGGAGGTCCCGAGCTCGCCGCCGTCCTCGGCGTAGCTCAGGCGCGCATACGGAAGCAGCCCGTGCCCGAGCGCCTGCGCGACGAGCCAGGCGCCGAAGAAGAACCAGAGCGCCGGCCAGAGCGGGGCGCCGATCCCGAACGCGAGGACGAGCAGCATCGTCGCGGCGAGCTCGAGAAGGCCGAGCGGGATCGCCGCCCAGCCCTGCTGGTACGCGAAGAGGCGGTGGTAGAAGACGTCGAGCACGAGGCCGACCGTGAGCATCACCGCGACGAGCTCGAGCGGCCACCAGTCGCGGAGCAGGAAGGCGACCACGCACGCGACGAGGAACGGGAGCACCGCCGCGGCGAGCCGCGACTCGAGGCGACCTCTCAGCGTGAAGGACATGCCTCGACCTTCCGCAGGAACCTGCGCGCGACGTACTTCATGCCGACGAGCGTGTCCGCGGCCGGATACGCCCACTGGGCCGGGACGCCTGTCAGCGACAGCGTCCGGGAGGTGTCCGTGAGCGCCGGCACCGTCCCGTCCGGTGCGAGCACGATCCAGCGCTGCTCCGTGTCGAGCCCGTGCTCCTCGACGAGGCCGCGCAGGAGGTCGTCGTGCTCGTACCCGCGCAGGAAGCCGGTCGCGCAGATGACCTGCGCCTCGCCGTCGACCGAGCCGGAGACCCGGAACCGTCCTTCGCGTCGCGCCCACTCGACCGGTTCGTCCCACTCGCGACCCTGCGGGTAGGACGGCTCGCCGAAGCGGGCGAGGAGCTCGACCTTCTCCACGCGATCCGCCCTGTGGAACGAGGTCAGGCCCGCCTTCGAGAAGAGCGGCCGCGGGACGTTCAACGGCCGCCGCGCAGGCTCGCGCCGCCGCACCGACACAACCTCTGCGCCCGCCGCGAGCGCGTTCAGCCACTCGGTCGCGGCCGCCATCCCTGCCCCGACCACCGCGATGGTGGCGGCATAGCTGTGCGGCTCGTACGCGTGGACGGTACGCGGATCGCCCGCGAGCTCGGGCGGGAGTGCGAGCCCGGGATGGCCGGGCGCAACGAGCACGTGCCGGAAGCGGCCGCGCTCGTCGACGTCGAACCCGCCCTCCCTGGCGGAAACACGACCCACTTGGTGCCGTTCGAAGCTCTCGTCCCAGCCGGAGCGCTCGCGCAGCTCCTCGACGTGGCGGAGGAACTCCTGCAGCGACGGGCGGTAGCGGTTGCACACGGTCCTGAAGAGCGGCGCGGCCGAGTGCGTCCGCACGGCTTCTCGGGGCGCGAGTCCGGGGAACGAACGCGGGTAGCAGTGGCCGTCGCTCTCGGAGCGCATGCGCCGCTGGCGGATCGCCTCCGCGCGCGGCCGCCAGGCGGCGACGGGATCGGGATCGGTTCCGAACACGACGATCTCACCCGGCGCGAGCCCACCGTGCCGCAAGCGTCACGTACGCGACGAAGCCCGCGAGACCGCCGCCGACGATCGCGAGGAGCGCTCCACGCTATTTCACCGAGCCCGCGAGCAGTCCCTGCACGAAGTAGCGCTGGAACGCGAAGAAGACGGCCAGCGGGATCGCGAGCGAGAGGAACGCGGCCGGCGCGATCAACTCGATGTTCGCGCCGAACTGCCGGAGCTGGGAGAAGATCGCGACCGTGATCGGCTGCGTCGACTGGCCCGAAAGTCAGCGCGACGAGCAGGTCGTTCCAGACCCAGAGGAACTGGAAGATCGCGAGCGACGCGATCGCGGGCAGCCCGAGCGGAAGGATCAGCCGCGTGAAGATCCGAGCTCGGATGCGCCGTCGATTCGCGCCGCCTCGATGAGGTCCTTCGGGATCCCGAGGAAGAAGTTCCGCGAGCAGGAAGATCGCGAACGGGAGCCCGAAGGCCGTATGGAAGAGGATGAGCCCGGCGATGGTGTCGAAGAGCCCGAGATCGTTGTAGAGCGAGAAGATGGGGATCAGCGCCATCTGGATGGGAACGACGAGTAGCGCGACGACGAAGAGGAACCACCAGTCGCGCCCGGGAAACTCGAGCCAGGCGAACGCATAGCCGGCGAGCGACGCGACCACGATCGGGAGGATCGTGCCGCCCAGCGATATCCAGAGCGTCGTCCAGAGCGCGCCCGTGATCGCGTCGTTCCCGAGGACGTCGCTGTAGTTCTCGAGCGTGATCTTGCTCGGCGCGGAGATCGCCTCCCACCACCCGGTGGTCCCGACCTCCTCCGGGGCGAGGAGCGACGTGAGCAGGAGGCCCGAACGTCGGGACGAGCCAGAGCAGGCCGAGAACGACGATGATGACGTAGACCGGGGTCTTCCCGAGGAAGCGGACGATCCTCGATCGCGATGCCTTCCTCGACGACGACCGGGCCTTCGACCTCGGCGGCGACGGACGCCACGGCTACACCTCCCTCCGGAAGCGCCGGATGTTCAACGCGAGGATGGGGATGACGAGCAGGAAGAGGAAGACCGCGATCGCCGAGCCGAGGCCGAAGTCGTCGCACACCCGCCGAACGACGTCCGCCACATCGCGAGCGCGATGACGTTCGCGTCGTCCTGCGACGGACCCGGGCGCGACCGCAGATCACGATGTCGAAGACCTTGAGGACGTAGATCAGCATCGTGATGAAGACGACCGTGAGCACCGGGGCCAGCAGGGGGACGGTCACGCGCCTGAAGACCTGCCACTCGTTGGCGCCGTCCGTGCGCGCCGCCTCGAGCAGGTCGCGCGGGATGGCGGCGAGAGCCCGCGGCGATGACGACCATCGAGAAGCCCGCCCAGACCCAGATGTACGCGATCATGATCGCCGGCGTGATCAGGCTCGGCCCGAGCCACGAGTAGCCCTCGAACGGCGCGGCGAACGTGCTCGCGGGGATGGCGACCCGATAGGCGCCGGGGTCGACGCTGTCGAAGGCGAACTGGCCGTCGGTCTCGGTGCTCGCTGCTTGCGACGGACGAGCCCGAGTCGTCGCGGAGCTCCACGGTGAGCCCCGGAAGCCCGAGCTCCTCCTCCTCGACGACGCCTGTCCTCTCCTCCGCCCGGCTTGAAGTCTCGCCAGACGACGCCGGTGATCCCGCCCTGGAGCGCCTCGGGCCGGACGGCCTGCTCGGCGTCCGTCGGGGATCTCGGACGTCGTGATCGCGGTGAGACCCAGCAGCGCCACGCCGCCCGGGCTCGACGGGCTCGGCGAGGACGAAGGGTCCGTCGGGCTCGGCTCTCCACGGCCTCGGTCGAGGGCCTGGCGTCCGAGAGTGCGCCGGAGTGCTGAAGGCGTCCTTCACGACGCCGATCGCCGCGTTCACGGCTCCCTGGTCGGGATCCTTCTCGTACATCACGCGCCAGATGACGCCGGCGGCGAAGAGCGAGATCGCCATCGGCATGAAGACGGCGTCTTGAACGCGACCGAGAAGCGCACGCGCTCCTCAGGACCGCGAACACGAGCCCGATCGCCGTCACGAACGCCGGCACGAAGAGCACCCACAGCGACGTTGTTCTTGAGCGCGGTGACGAGCGTGTCCTCGCTGAAGATCTCGCTGTAGTTGTCGATCCCCACGAACTCGTCGCCCGACCGGTCGAAGAAGCTGCGGTAGGCGTGTGGAAGACCGGATAGACGATCCAGACGACGAGGAGGAGGAGCGCGGGCGCGAGGAACGCGGCGGCGATCCCGTACGACCGCCAGCGCTCGCCCGCGGCCCGCGCTGTCGGCCGGGCGGGGCGCCGGTCAGGGGCCCCGCGTCAGCTCGCCGCGCCAGAGGCGTCGAATGTACTACCCGTATGCCTCCGCCGGCGGCGTCCTCCATCTCCTGCGTGATTCCGTCGATGTCGTCCGGATTCGCCAGGAAGTCCTGGAAGAGCTTGAACAAGCCCTGCCCGACGGTCCCGCCGAACGCTGACGGCTGCAGGTCGGAGAGGTCGAAGCGGAAGGTCTCCGCCTCGCTGAACGCGCCCGCAGTCGACTGGATCAGCTCGTCCGGGTAGAGGCTCGTATCGACGTTCTTGTTGGGCGTGGCGAGGCCTCGAGTCGCCCACTGCTCCCCGGCCTCCGGGGTCGTCAGGTAGTCGACGAGCGCCTGCGCGGCCGGGCTGTCCTTGAACATCGACGACGAAGTCGCCTGCGCCGATCACCGCCGACGCGGAGCCGTCGATCGCCGGGAAGGTGAAGACGTTGTAGCCCGTCTATCGGCTCGAGCGTCGTCTCGACGGAGGCCGGGACGAAGTCGCCCTCGATGACCATCGCCGCCTCGGGCTCGTCGGTGAGCACCTTGGAGATCGAGCCCGGATTGTCCGTCTGCAGCGATCCCTGCGTACCGCCGGCGATGTTGTCCGTGTCGCCGTAGATCTCGGCCATCCGCGTAAGCGCGTCCTTTACCGACTGGTCGGTCCACGGGATCTCGTGCGCCGCGAGCTGGTCGTACTTCTCCGACGCCCGCGGTGCGGATGTAGATGTTCTCGAACAGGTCGGTGAGGGTCCAGCCGTCCGCGCCGGCGAGCGAGTAGGCCGGGATGCCGGAGTGCGTTCAGCGTCTGGGCGGCAGCCAGGAAGTCGTCCCACGTCTCCGGCGGCTCGACGCCGGCCTCCTCGAACGGCGGCGACGTTGTAACAGACGGTCGACTTGTTGATGCGCCTTGACGTAGATGCCGTAGAGCGTGTCGTCGACCGACCCCGTCGCGACGACGACTCCCCGAGGTTCTCGGTCGCGGTCTCCCTCGCGAACTCGAGCGGCTGGATGTCCCCGCTCTCGGCGAAGTCGGCGATCGTGCCGGGCTGGGCGACCGTCGCGAGGTCGGGCGGATTGCCGCCCTCGAGCGCGGTCGCGAGGCGTGTCACGAGCTCGTCTCCGGCCGGGAGGTACTGTGACCTCGACGTTCGGATACGCCTCGCGGAAGCCGTCGAGAATCGCCCTCGATCGCCTCCTGCTCCGTCCCCAGCCCAGATGCCCATGAGCGTGATCGAGCCGCTGACGTCTTCGCTGCCCTCGGTGCCGCCGCCGTCGTCATCGCCTCCACAGCCCGCGGCGACGACCGCGAGTGCGAGGGCGAGCCCCGCAAGGAGAGTGATGAGTAGTCGTCGCCGCTTCTGCATGTCGTGCTCCTTTCGTTGGCTAGCTCTGGTCGTAGATACCGAGGCCCGTCTCGAGGTCGAACGCGTGGACCGTGCTCATGTCGACCGCGACGTCGACGACGTCTCCGGTCTTGACGCGCGAGCGCGGCCCGAAACGGCCGACCAACATCGTCTTCGAAGGCTCGCTCGCGGCCGCCTGGACCGTGCTCTCCTGCCCGACGTCGCGCGCGAGCTCGCGGACGTCCTCGGTCAGCGCAGGCGGAGCGTCGACCTCGAAGTGCGCGACGATCTCCGACCCGAGCGGCTCCCGCAGGACGAGAACGCCCTTGATGTGCCTGTCCTCCGGGATCTCGGGCTCGAGCGCCGCGTCCTCGAGCCCCTCGGGCCGGATGCCGAGCACGACCTTCTTCCCGACATAGCGCTCCAGCGCCGGGCGCCGCTGTCAGGATCTCGTCGCCGAGCGTCAGCGTCTGGCTTCCCAAGCTCGGCGACGAGGGAGCCGTTCCGGCGCTCGACCGTCGCCTCCACGAGGTTCATCGCCGGCGAGCCGATGAAGCCCGCCGACGAAGAGGTTGACGGGACGCTCGTACAGGTCCTGCGGCCCGGCGACCTGCTGGAGCTCGCCCTTCCGCATCACCGCGACCCGGTCGCCCATCGTCATCGCCTCGACCTGGTCGTGCGTCACGTAGATCGTCGTCACTCCGAGGTCGTTCTGAAGGCTCGAGATCTCCGCGCGCATGTGCACGCGGAGCTTCGCATCGAGGTTCGAGAGCGGCTCGTCCATGAGATACGCCTGCGGCTGCCGCACGATCGCGCGGCCCATCGCGACCCGCTGGCGCTGGCCGCCGGAGAGGGCGCGCGGCTTCCGCTCGAGGAACTCCTCGAGGCCGAGGACGCGCGCCGCCTCGCGCACCCGGCCGTCGATCTCGTCCTTCGGCAGCTTCCGCAGGCGGAGGCCGAAGGCGATGTTGTCGTAGACGGTCAGGTGCGGGTAGAGCGCGTAGCTCTGGAACACCATCGCGATGTCGCGGTCGCGGGCGGCGACGTGGTTGACCACGCGCTCGCCGATCCGGAGGACGCCCTCGCTGATGTCCTCGAGGCCCGGCAACCATGCGCAGGGCTGTCGTCTTGCCGCATCCGGACGGCCCGACGAGCACCATGAACTCTCCGTCGCGGATTTCGAGATCCATCCCCGACACCGCTCTGGTTCCGTCGGCATAGACCTTGCCGACACCCTCGAAGGACACGGCGGCCACGCTGCGGTTGAGACTATACGGTGAACATCGCGCTCTGCGTCATGCGCAGCGATCGGAATCCGCTAGCGCGGACTCCGATCGCGCGAAAGCAGACCCCTTCATGTGGTGCCCCAGCAGCCGGACTCTGCGGGGTGTGAAGTAGCCAGCTTCTAAGAGGCGTGGCTATGCGATGCGTACAAGCGTCAGTCCAGCGTCGCCAGGAAGTCGTCGATCGAGATCAGGGGGAGGGATTCGAGCTTGGAGCTCCCGCGGGCGCCGAGCGCGAGCGACACCTTCGCGATCGTGATGTCGTCTGGGGCCTCGACGATGTTCACGAAGTCGTAGCCGCCCAGCGCTGCCCACTGGTGCAGCACCTTCGCGCCCATCTCCTCGACATCCCGGTTCACCTCACGCAGGCGCTCCGGGTTGGCGTGGAGGGTCTGCACGCCCTTCTCGGTCAGCGTGTTCAGCATCAGGTAGGTCGGCATCTCGCTCCTCTCGTGGGACTGCGCGCGAGCGTAACCGAGCGTCCTGGTCGACGTACAGCAGGGCGGCGCCGAGGAAGAGCAGGGGCGAGACGACGAGCGACGCGAGCGTCGCTGCGGCTCGCTGCGTGCTCTCGGCGTACTCGCGCAGGACGAAGAAGAGCGCCATCTGGGTGAGCAGGACCACGAGCCCGAGCGCGGCGAGGCCGCCCAGGACGTGGACGTAGTCCGCCCGCGCCAGGCGGAGCCCGCGCCCGAGGGCAGCGCGCAGATCGAGGCGCTCGACGAGCGCCGCGGGGACCGCGAGCGCAAACAGCGCCAGCCAGGCGAGCCCCGGCAGGATGAACAGCGTCACGAGGAACGGGAACGGGACGAACACGAGCACGCCCGTGAGGTACGCGACGATCGCGGCTCGGCTCCGCAGAGGGGCGCCCGTGGCGATCGCACACGCAGCGACGAACGCGGCGGGCAGGACCACGACGGAGGCGGCAACGGTGCCGAGGCGAGCCTCCAGCGACGATCCGGCCCAGCCGAGCGCGTTCACGAACGCAACGGGCACACCGAGCGCGAGCGCCTGCCAGAAGTTCGCGCCGTAGAGCCGGATCGACTCGGCGACGAGCTGTCCGACCGTCCGCTGCTCAGGCGGAAGCGGAGGAGGAAGCTCGCGCGTGCTCGACGTCCTGCGCCGCGCCATCCGCCGGAACGCTAATCGACTCGATCGCCTCGAGGAGCTTGGGAATCGACTCGTCGAGCACCTCGAGCGCCCGGCGAAGCATCCACCGCGAGCGGTCGGGCTCGCCGACGTCGTTCGAGACCGCTCGAACCTCGACCGCCGGGACGCCCGCCAGCTCGCAGGCCCGGAGGACGCCGAAGCCCTCCATGCCCTCGATCCGGAAGTCGTGCGGCGCCTCGCCGTGGGTGACTGCCGCGCTGGTCGCGATCGGGAGCGCGACCGCCCCGGGCATCGCCAGCCGGGCGGCTGCGAGCAAGGCCGGATCGGCCGCGACGCGCTCGACGACCGGGATCAGTGCCGAGAGATCCGCGTACACCGCCTCGGTGCCGATCGCGACGGAGCCGGGCGTGATGCCCCGTCCGCCAGCGACTCCGACGTGGAGGATGGCGCGCGGCTTCTCCCGGGCGAGGTACGCGGCAGTCGACGCGGCCGCCTCGACCGGCCCCACGCCGCACTCGAGCCCCGGATGCCCACAGAGCTCCAGGTCCGTTGCCGCAACCAGCAGGACTCCCCTCTCAGAAATCATGATCCCCGATCCTCGTGTACCGGAATCCTAGGGACCGGGGGCCGTTTCGCGAAGGCCCGCTCCCGGGCGAGCAACACCTCTCGTCTACCGGACGAGTCGAAAGACGGGGTGCCGCGGCGCCTCTGCGAGCCAGTCCTCGTCCGGCGACTCGAGCGTGACGTCGAAGAATGGCCGCGTCACGCGCCCCCTGCGGTAGTAGCTGCGAAGCACCGGGACGGCGTCGGCGGCGGACAGCTCCTCGACCGTGAGCCGCTCCGTACGGCGCCCGCGGCGGAGCTCCACCCACCCGGCCGCACGCGCGTTCCGGACCCAGTTCCGGTTGCCATACGGCGCGACGAGCCAGCGCTCACCTCCCTCGGCGACGATCGAGACCGGCGTCGACCAGAGCGTCCCGCTGCGCCGGCCCGGAACGGTCAGGAGATGCGTACGCGGCCCGGTGAGCCCGAGCCGCGCGAGCGGGCGGACGAGGGCATTCAGCCCTCGGCGCCAATAGCTCTTCCGATACGGCTGCGGCTTGAGCACGGCCCAAGTAAAGACCAACGCCGGCGGCCGCCCGTAGGCGGCCGCCGGCGTTACCGGGTCGAAGGAGCCGACCCCTAGTGAGCGAGGGGTCGAATGCGGACGAACCGCATCGCCGCCCAGAATCCGAGCGCCAGGAGGATGCCGAGGCCGAGGCCGAACCCGATCTGCGGCCACTCGATCTCGGACCCCGAGCTCGTGGTCAGAGTCGGCGTGACCGGAATGGTGACGTCGGGGGTCGTCCCGACCGAGAGCGCTCCGTCCGCCGAGTCGGAGCGGAGGGCCACCTCACGCTGGCTCTGCTCGCGCGCCAGCGCGGCGTGCTCGATGGCCGTGCTTGCGGAGTCCGAGTACGTCGGCGTGGACGCCTGGCCGAGCTGGTGGGCCGCAACCGCGCGCTCAACCACGTCGGGCGCGAACTGGGGTTCGACTCCCTGGCTGAGACCGACGGAGATGAGCTCGTCGGTGTCCGGCGAGCTGAGGGCGGGCACGGCCAGGACCAGGGCCGCAACCGCGAGAACTGCGGTGAGTGAGATCGTGCGGGTCATCGCTCCTCCTTCGACTGCTCCCGGTGGCCCTCGTGACCACCCGTCTGGAGGCTAGGGAGCGGACGGCTCGCCCGAAACGGGGGAATCCCCCGTGTTTGAAGCGACGATCTCGCGACCTGCGGCGCCGAGCACGTGTGCCAGCTCGGTGCGGGACCGCACGCCGACCTTGCCGAAGACGCGCGAGAGGTGCCCCTCTACCGTGCGCTCGGAGAGGAAGAGCGCGGCTGCGACCTCGCGGTTCGTCTTGCCTTCTGCGACGAGCGCGGCCACGCGTTCCTCGGCAGGAGTGAGGGCGCCGGGTGTGGCCGCGCGCCCGCTGATCCGTCGGAGCTCGGCGCGGGTCCGCTCGGCCCAGAGCTCGGCGCCGATGCGCTCGAAGATCGCGATCGCGTGCTCGAGCGTTGCTCGCGCCTCCTTCCGTCGCTTCGCGCGTCTCTGAGCCGCGCCGAGCGCAAGAAGCGTTCGGCCGCGGTCGAGCGGAAGCTCGACCTGCTCGTGCAGGCGCAAGGCGTGTTCGAACGCAGCGAGCGCCTGGTCAACGCTCCCCTCGACTCCGGCGAGCAGCCCGCGGCAGCGTGCGCAGTTGGCGAGCGCCGAGATCCTCTCCAGGCGGCGTGCGTGTCCTTCGTACCAGTCGAGGAGCTCGCGCGCCTCATCGATACGCCCGAGCGAGAGCAGCGCCTCGACGTGGTCGACGACGAACCACATCGCAGACGGCTCGCCGAACAGCTCGCGACGTGCGTGCTCCACCGCGGGAGCGAGCCATCGGACCGCGTCCTCGCATGCACTCAGCGTGAGGTCGAGGTGGCCGAGCGCCGAGCGCGCGAGCAGCTCGGCCGGCCGCCCTGCGGTCTCCTCGACCTGCATCAGGGCCTCGGCGCCGATCGAACGCGCGCGGTGCTCATTTCCGCGCTGGGCCTCGACCAAGGCCTCGAGCGCGAGGCAGTAGACGAACATCGTCCGCTGCCCCGCTTGCTGCGCCAGCACTTGTCCCTCGATCGCTCGTTCGAACGCGCTCCCGTACTCGCCGACCAGGCACTCGCCCCAGCCGAGGAGGACGAGGAGGTATGGCAGCGAGCTTTCGTCGCCCAGGTCCCGGCTCCGCTCGATCAGCGAAATGCCCGTCTCGCGGGCGGCGTCGAGCTCGTTCGTCCACCACCAGAAGACGGACAACGCGAAGAGTGGTTGCCCGATCACACGACGCTCGGCGGCCGACTCCTGGAGATCGAGCGCGCGACGCGCGGTTTCGACGGCAGAAGGGCGCCCGAGGATGCCCTCGGCAAGTGTCTGCGTCCCGAGGGCCTCTGCCGCGAGCTCGCGATCGCCCAGGTCGAGGGCCAACCGGCTGGCCAGGTCGGCGTGGTCGACGGCCTCGTCCAGCCTCTCCCGAAGACGGAAGAGGCACGCTGCGACGCCTTCGTGCGCCGCTGCGAGGACCTCTCGGTGGTCGGTCGCCTCGTCGATCGCCCGGAGGAAGAGATCGACCGCATCGCGCTGTCGCTCGTAGGAGCGAACGCGCGCAAGGCGGACGAGCGCACGTGCACGCTGTGGCCCCGCCACGAGACGAGGGATGATTGCTCGCAGCTGCGCCTCGGCACGAGGTGAGTCGCCGGATTCGAAGTGGAGATGTGCAGCATCCACCGCGCGACGCTGCGCGTCATCGGCTCGGTCGGCCGGAGTCAGTTCGCACGCGCGATCGAGTAGAAGCGCAGCAGCCCGCGGAGCACCGCGAGCCCTTGCGTGCGCAGCCGCCTCCTCGAGCGCCGCCGCCACCTCGTGGTCGGCGCGCTCGGTACAGGCCGCAAGCTGCGACGCGCGCGCCTCCGGATCCTCCAGTAGCTCGGCAAGGCGAGCGTGGACCTCGGCTCGGCGAACGGGATTCGAGGTCTCATAGGCCCCGGCCGCGAGCAGTGGATGCGTGAAGCGGATGCGGTCGCCCTCGAGCTCGACGACGCGCGCCTCGAGTGCGGGCGTCAACCCCTCGTCACGCGCCACCCCGGACGCGGCCTCGATGATCGAGACGGTCGCCTGCGCGTGGGCGGCGGCAGCGAGCAGGAAGTCGCGGCTTTCGGCCGGCAAGGCGAGCAGACGGCCGTGGACGAGGTCGCGGAGTGAATCGGGCAACGGGAGCGGATGACCGGTCTCGACCGAGAAGCCCGAACGCTGGAGCATGCGGACGATCTCCAGCGCGAATAACGGGTTACCGCCCGAGGCCTGGTGCACCTCTACGAGGAGCGGCCGAGGCAACGTGGCACCGAGTTGCCCCTGGACGACGCCGTGCAGGGCCGGCATATCGAGAGGCCCGACCTCGAGAATGGCGACACGACCGTCCACGAACGATCGTCGAAGCTCGTCGATCAGCGTGGTGCCGAGTCCCGACCGGCGCGAGAAGAGGAGGCCGACCGATTCGCTGCGGAGCCGTCGCGCGGCGTACGCGATCGCACCGGCCGAGGCCGCGTCGAGCCACTGGACGTCGTCGATGGCCACGAGCACCGGACGCGTGCCTGCGAGCCCGCGAAGTGCGTTCAGGAGCGCAACGCCCGCGGCGTGCGCGTCAGGGGGCGAACCTGAGACCTCCTCGAGGACGAGCGCCTGCGACAAGGCACGCCGTTGCGCCGGAGGCAGCAAGCCGAGAATGTCACCGAGGACGGGATCGAGAAGGTCGCCGAGACCGGCGAAGGATAGATCGGTCTCACTCTCGGCCGGCCGCGCCCGCAGCACGCGAATGCCGCGCTCGTCCGCGTTCGAGACACCGGCCGACCAGAGCGTCGTCTTCCCCATGCCCGCCTCACCCTCGAGCACGAGCACGGCGGCGCCCTCGGACACGCTCTCAACGAAGCCGCGCAGTGCCGAGAGCTCTGCGTCCCGCCCCACGACCGCAGCCATGCCCGGATCGTACGCCTGTGCACGAACCGTTTCAGCCCGGGCCACGGATCCGGGATACTCGGCAAGTGGGCTTCACGATCTTCCGCCAGTCCGAGGTCGAGTGGGTGCCGCGCGACGACGGCAGCGGGCGCGCGATCGCGAGCCTCTCGGACGCGCTCACGCAGTCGCGGGCCAACATCTGGCGCTACCCGTCCGGATCGGTCGGAAGGCGCCACGCCGACCACGGGCAGGAGGAGGTCTTCGTCGTCCTCGACGGCATGCTGACCGTCGACCTCGGCGAGCCGCCCGAGCGGCACGAGGTCGAGCGCGGCGGCGTCCTCGTCGTCGAGACCGGGACTCCGCTCCAGCTGCGGAACGCGGGCGACGAGGAGCTCGTGCTCTTCATCTACGGCGCCCCGGCCATCACCGGCAAGGCCGAGTTCTTCGACGGCGTGCCCTAGGCGACTGCGGCGACCTCGGCGCGCTCGAATACGAGCTCGCCGTCTGTCGCGTCCACCCGCACCGTGTCGCCTTCCGAGAACCGGCCCTCGAGCAGCTCCAGCGCGAGCGGGTTCTCGAGCAGGCGCTGGATCGCGCGCTTGAGCGGCCTCGCGCCGTAGGCAGGGTCCCAGCCCTCCTCGGCGATCAGCTCCTTCGCGGCGTCCGTGACCTCGAGCTCGACCTTCCGGTCGGCGAGCCGCGCGCGCAACCGGCGCAGCTGCAGCTCGACGATCTCGGAGAGCTGGTCGCGCGTCAGCGGCTCGAAGCGGACGACCTCGTCGATCCGGTTCAGGAACTCGGGCCGGAAGCGCTCGTGCAGCTCCTCCGGCGTGCGGATGTTCGAGGTCATGATCACGACCGTGTTCCGGAAGTCGACCGTGCGGCCATGGCCGTCGGTCAGGCGCCCGTCGTCGAGCAGCTGGAGGAGCACGTCGAAGACCTCGTGGTGCGCCTTCTCGATCTCGTCGAGGAGGAGCACGGCGTACGGACGCCGGCGCACGGCCTCGGTGAGCTGGCCGCCCTCCTCGTAGCCGACGTACCCGGGCGGCGCGCCGACGAGTCGCGCGACCGTGTGCCGCTCCTGATACTCGGACATGTCCAGCCGCACGAGCGCGCGCTCGTCGTCGAACATGAACTCCGCGAGCGCGCGGGCGAGCTCGGTCTTCCCCACTCCTGTCGGGCCGAGGAAGACGAACGAGCCGATCGGGCGGTTCGGGTCCTGGAGCCCCGACCTGGCACGCCGGAGCGCGTTGGACACGGCCTCGACGGCCTCGTCCTGACCGATCACGCGCCGGTGCAGGCGCTCCTCCATGTGGATGAGCTTCTCCACCTCGCCCTCGAGCAGGCGGGACACCGGGATCCCGGTCCACGAGGCGACGACCGCCGCGATGTCGTCCTCGTCGACCTCCTCCTTCACCATCGGCAGCTCGCTCGGCTGCTCACGCTCCGCGAGCTCCTTCTCGAGCTCGGGGAGCAGCCCGTGCCGGATCTCGGCCGCGCGGTTGAAGTCGCCGCCGCGCTCGGCGCGCTCGTACTCCATCCGCAGCTCGTCGATCTGGCGCTTGACCTCGCCGACGCGCTGCAACGCGTCCTTCTCCTGCGACCAGCGCGCCGCGAGCTCATCCCGGTCGGCCTTTGCCTCGGCGAGCTCGCGCTCGAGCGGCTCCCGAACGGCCGAGTCCTCCTTGGCCATGGCCGCGAGCTCGATCTCGAGCTGGCGCACGCGCCGCTCCGCCTCGTCGAGCGCCACCGGCGAGGAGTCGATCTCCATCCGCAGGCGCGACGCGGCCTCGTCGACGAGGTCGATCGCCTTGTCGGGGAGGAAGCGGTCGCTTACGTACCGGTCCGAGAGCACGGCGGCGGCCACCAGCGCGGAATCCCGGATCTCGACCCCGTGATGCGCCTCGTAGCGCTCCTTGAGCCCGCGCAGGATCGCGATCGTGTCTGCAACCGAGGGCTCTCCGACGAAGATCGGCTGGAAGCGCCGCTCGAGCGCGGCGTCCTTCTCGATGTGCTTGCGGTACTCGTCGAGCGTCGTCGCGCCGACCGCACGCAGCTCCCCACGTGCGAGCATCGGCTTCAGCAGATCCCCCGCGGCGACCGCGCCCTCGGCGGCACCTGCGCCGACGATCGTGTGCAGCTCGTCGATGAAGAGGACGATCTCGCCGGCCGCGTTCTGGATCTCCCCGAGCACGGCCTTGAGCCGCTCTTCGAACTCGCCGCGATACTTCGCGCCAGCGAGCAGCGAGCCGATGTCGAGCGCCCATACACGCTTGCCCTTCAGACCCTCGGGGACGTCGCCGGCGACGATCCGCTGCGCGAGCCCCTCGACGATCGCGGTCTTCCCGACGCCCGGCTCGCCGATCAGCACCGGGTTGTTCTTCGTACGGCGCGAGAGGACCTGGATCACGCGCCGGATCTCCTCGTCGCGCCCGATCACCGGGTCGAGCTTCCCGGACTCGGCGAGCGCGGTCAGGTCGCGGCCGTACTTCTCGAGTGCCTGGAACGTCCCCTCCGGGTCCTGAGACGTGACCTTCTGCCCGCCGCGCACGCCCTCGAGCGCGCCCAGCAGCGCGTCCCGCGGCACGACGTCGAGCGCCAGCAACAGGTGCTCGACGGAGACGAACTCGTCCCCGAGCGCGCGCATCTCGTCGAACGCCTTGTCGAGCGTGCGCGTGAGAGCCGCCGATGCACGGGGCTGTGCCGCCGCCTCGCCCGAGACCGTTGGCAGGTTGCGCAGCCGCGCCTCGGCCTCCGCGCGCAGCTCGGCCGCGCCGTATCCGGCACGGTCGACGAGCGTCCGCGGCAGCTCCTGCTCGAGCAGCGCGACGGTCAGGTGATCCGGCGTGAGCTCGGGGTTGCCTCCGCGCCGCGCGAGCTCCTGCGCGGCAGCGACGGCCTCCTGGGACTTGAGTGTCAGCCTGTTGAAGTCCATGTCAGCTCCTCTGCGCCGGGTGCTCGGTTTTGGGGCGATACACGACGAGCTCCCGTTTGTACGTCTTGTGGACGGCCGCAATCTCGGCCCGGAGCTCGCGCTCGAGTCGGTTCATCCGCGCCTGCATCCTCCGCAGCTCGTCCTCGAGCCGGAGCACCTGCTCGACCCCGGCAAGGTTGAGCCCGAGCTCGGTCGTCAGCCGCTGGATCAGCCGCAGCCGCTCGAGGTCGACCTCGGAGTAGAGCCGCGTCCCACCCGGCGTGCGCGCGGGCCGGACGAGGCCCTTCGACTCGTACAGCCGCAGCGTCTGCGGGTGCATCCCGACGACGTCGGCGGCGACGGAGATCATGTACCGGCCGCGCTCGGGCATCTACTCGACCACCTCCGACGGCGCTCGCAATCGTCTGAGCCCCAGGGCGACGAGTGCGATACCGATCGCCAAGCCCACGACCTCCGGCCAGCCTGATTCGAGAAAGACGAGCTCCGTGAGATTCAGGAACGCGAACGCGACGCCGAGCACGATGACGAGCGGCCAGAGGTTTCTCGTCTGCGTCCTCATCGCGCGAACACCTCACGCGGGTTCTCGCGCGAGACCTTCTGGTACTCCTCGAGCGCCTCCTTCTCGGCCTTCGAGAGCTTCTTCGGAACAGCGACCTTCACGCGCGCGAGCAGGTCGCCACGTCCGTTGCCCTTGATGTGCGGGGCGCCGCGACCCTTGACACGGAGGAGCTTGCCGCTCTCCGTGCCCGCCGGGATCTTGAGAGCAACCGGGCCTTCCGGAGTCGGGATCTCGACGGATGCGCCGAGTGCGGCCTCCGCGTACGTCACGGGCACCTCGAGAATCAAGTCCTGGCCTCGGCGCTCGAACAGGGGCGAGGGCTCGACGTCGACGACGACGAACACGTCGCCGGGCGGCCCGCCGTTGCGGCCGGCCTCGCCCTTGCCCTTGAGCCGGACGCGCGTCCCGGGCTTCGCGCCCGCCGGGATCGTCACCGCGTAGCGCTTCGTCGTCCGCTCGCGTCCCGAGCCGCGGCAGTTCCGGCACGGCGTCTCGACGATCGTGCCGTTGCCCTGGCAGCGCGGGCACGGCTGCGAGAACGCGAACAGACCTTGCGAGTCGGAGACGACGCCCCGGCCGCCGCATTGCGGGCAGACCACCGGCGACGTGCCCGGCTCGGCGCCGGTCCCGCGGCAGACGGAGCAGACCGTCTCGGTCTGTACGGGGACGCGCACCTGCACGCCGTTCAGCGAGTCCTCGAACGAGATGCGCACACGGGCCTCGAGGTCGTCGCCACGGATCGGCTGCCGCGCACCGCCCGCGCGGCGCCCACCGCCGAACATCCCGCCGAAGAGGTCGCCGAGGTTGCCGAGGTCGAACTCCTCGAAGCGGACACCGCCGGTGCCGCCGCCGGGGAAGCCGCCCTGAAACCCGCCCGGCCCGGCCGCACCGAACGTGTCGTACTCGCGCCGCTTCTCGGGATCCTTGAGGACGTCGTACGCGGCCTGTACGTCCTTGAACCGGTCCTCGGCGCCGTTGTCGCCGGGATTCCGGTCCGGGTGGTACTCGCGGGCGAGCTTCCGGTACGCCTTCTTGATCTCGTCGTCGGACGCGTTCTTCGCGACGCCGAGCGTCTCGTAGGGACTCTGCGTGCTCACGGGCTCACTCCGCGACGATCACCTTCGCAGGCCGGACGACTCGGTCGCCGACCCGGTAGCCCCGTTGGACGACCTCGAGCACCGACCCCGGCTCGGCACCGTTGCCGGGCCGGGTGAGCAGCGCCTCGTGCACGTGCGGGTCGAAGCCGCCGTCGGTGTCGATCTCGGCCAGGCCCTCCTTCTGGAGCGCCTTGCGCAGGGAGTGCTCGACGAGCTTCACGCCGTCGACGAGCGCCGCCTCCTCGTGCTGCTCCGCGGCCTCGAGCGCGCGCTCGAGGTCGTCGAGGATCGGGAGCAGCTCCTTCACGAGCCGCTCGTGCGCGTGCGCGACGAGGCGCTCCTGCTCGCGGGCCATGCGCTTCTTGTAGTTCTCGAGCTCAGCCTGCTTGCGCTGGAGAAGGTCGAGGTACTCGTCCCGCTCCGCGGTGAGCTCTGCGAGCCGGTCGTCGTCGGGGTCGGCAGCGGTGGTCGGGGGAGCCTCCCGGTTCCCCCGAGCCCCTTCCCCTGGTCCGCGGTCGCGGACAGGAGGCTTCGCCTCCGGCTCCAGAGGCTGGTCGGTCACGAGCGCTTCGCCTCCTCTTCCTCGTCGATGACCTCGTAGTCGGCGTCCTCGACGACCTCGTCCTCGGTCGCGCCCCCGTTCCCCGAAGGCTGCGAGGCGGACTGCGCCGCTGAGGCCTGCGCGTAGATCGCGTCCGCGAGTGAGCGCGACGCCTCCTGGAGCGCGTCGGTCTTTGCCCTGATGTCGGCGAGGTCCGCGCCCTCGACCGCCTGCCGGAGCTCCATGACGCGCCCCTCGATCGTGCCTGCGTCGGCCTCCTCGAGCTTGTCGCGGTGCTCGGCGAGCGTCCGCTCGGTCTGGTTCGCAAGCTGCTCGCCGAGGTTGCGGGCGTCGGCGAGCTCGCGCAGACTGCGCGCCTCGTCGGCGTGCGACTCCGCGTCCTTGATCATGCGCTCGACGTCCTCCTCGGTCAGTCCCGAGCCGCCCTCGATGCGGATCTGCTGCTCGTTGCCGGTGCCGAGGTCCTTCGCGGAGACGTTGATGATGCCGTTCGCGTCGATGTCGAACGAGACCTCGATCTGCGGGACGCCCTGCGGGGCCGGCGGGATGCCGACGAGCTGGAACTTCCCGAGCGTCTTGTTGAACGCGACCATCTCGGACTCGCCCTGCGCGACGTGGATCTCGACCGACGGCTGGTTGTCCTCGGCGGTCGTGTAGACCTGCGACTTGCGCGTCGGGATGGTCGTGTTCTTCTCGATAAGCGGGTTGAAGACGCCCCCCTTCGTCTCGATCCCGAGCGAGAGCGGAGTCACGTCGAGCAGGAGGACGTCCTTGACGTCGCCCGTCAGGACGCCGGCCTGGATCGCCGCGCCGACCGCGACGACCTCGTCCGGGTTCACGCCCTTGTGCGGCTCCTTCCCTATCAGCTCCTTGACCTTCTCCTGCACCGCCGGCATGCGGGTCATGCCGCCCACGAGGACGACGTGCTCGATGTCGGCAGCGGTGAGGCCCGCGTCCTTCAGGGCCTGCTTCGTCGGCTCGACCGTCCGCTCCAGGAGGTCGTGCGTCAGCTCGGTGAGCTTTGCGCGCGTGAGCTGGAGGTCGAGGTGCTTCGGGCCCTCGGGCGTCGCGGTGATGAACGGCAGGTTGATCTGCGTCGTCATCGTCGACGAGAGCTCGATCTTCGCCTTCTCGCCCGCCTCGTACAGCCGTTGGAGCGCCATCGGGTCGGCGCCGAGGTCGATGCCCTGGTCGCGCTTGAACTCCGCGATCATCCAGTCGACGACCGCCTTGTCGAAGTTGTCGCCGCCGAGGTGGTTGTCCCCGTTCGTCGCCTTGACGTGGTAGACGCCCTCGCCGAGCTCGAGCACGGACACGTCGAACGTGCCGCCGCCGAGGTCGAAGACGAGGATCGTGTGCTCCGCGCCCTCCTTGTCGAGGCCGTACGCGAGCGCCGCGGCGGTCGGCTCGTTGATGATGCGGACGACGTTGAGCCCGGCGATCTTGCCGGCGTCCTTCGTCGCCTCGCGCTGCGCGTTGTTGAAGTAGGCCGGAACGGTGACGACGGCGTCGTTCACCTTCTCGCCGAGATACGCCTCGGCGTCCGCCTTCAACTTCTGGAGGATCATCGCGGAGATCTCCGGCGGCGCGTACTCCGTGCCCTCCGCCTGCACGCGCACGTCTCCGTTCGGGCCCTCGACGACCTCGTACGGGACGATCTTCATCTCCTCCGAGACCTCGTCGTACTTGCGGCCCATGAACCGCTTGATCGAGAAGATCGTGTTCTGCGGGTTCGTGACCTGCTGGCGCTTCGCTGGAGCGCCGACGAGCCGCTGGCCGTCACGCCCGAAGGCGACGACGGACGGCGTCGTGCGCCCGCCCTCGGCGTTCGGGATGACGGTCGGCTCGGAGCCCTCGAGCACGGCCATACAGGAGTTGGTCGTGCCGAGGTCGATGCCGATGGTCTTGGCCATAGGACGTGTGTCTCCTTCCGGTCTTGAGTGGTCAGAAGTCGAAAATCTAAGTGTGACCGTAGCAGATCAAGACAAAGAAGGAACGCGGGCGGTCCAGTGAGAACTGAAGACGCGATGCCGCTGCTCTCGGAACGCCGCCTGGAAAGGCTCAATCGCGCCGTCGTCTCCGGGCGGATCCTCCCGTACCTCGCGTTCGTGACGCTGATGGTCACGGTCGCCTCGGCCTTGGTGGTTCGCGTACTGGCCCGCAACGAGTTCGAGAGCTTCGGCGAGTCGCTCTGGTGGGCCGCGCAGACCGTGACCACCGTCGGGTACGGCGACGTCATCCCGCAGACGGCCTTCAGCAAGTTCGTCGCCGCCTTCGTCATGTTCTTCGGCGTCGCCACCGTCTCGCTCTTCACGGCGATCGTTACCTCGGTCGTCATGGCCTCGTCACAGGAGCGCCTGTCGGCCTCATCGCCTGAGGAGGACCCGCACCGCGACGTGCTCGAGCGGATCGAGCAACGTCTCGCCGAGCTCGAGAAGCGGCTCTAGCGGAACGACCCGATCAGGATCCCGCCGGACGCGACGAGCAAGCGCGCCGGCGACGAGCCGGACGCCGACCCGCTCCGAGCGCCCGAGCACGACCGCCGAGAGCACGACTCCCCACAGCGACTCCGTGGCGACAAGCGGCGAGACGACGGTCACGAGCCCGCGGTAGTACGCCTCGAAGAGGCAGACGTACGAGAGCCCGAAGAGCACGCCGGCGGGAAGGAACGCGCGCGCTTCGAACGCGCGCAGCGGCGCCCTCGTCGCGAGCAAGTACGCGGCGATCAGCGCGGCGCCGGCACCGAGCGTGGCCGCCGCGGCGACGCCCGGCGCGACCTCGGTGTCGACCGCCAGCCAGCGGACGAGGTTGTCTCTCGCCGCGAAGACGATCGTCGCCACGAGCGCGAGCACCAGGCCGGCGACGCGGACGTGCTCGGGCCGGTCGCGCTCGCCGACCAGCAGCAGCCCGCCCGCGACGATGAGCACGGCTCCCGCGATGAGGCCGGCCTCGAGCGGCTCGTCGAGGAAGACAAGCGCGATCGCGACCGAGAAGAGCGGCGCGGTGCCGACGACCACGGACGTCCGCGAGGGCCCGGCCTCACGGACCGAGAGCGTGAAGAGAAGCTGCGAGAGCCCGGGCGCGAGCAGCCCCGCGAGCACGAACGGCCACGTCCCCGCAAGCCCGCCGCCCTGGAACGCGCCGACGGGCAGCGTCACCGCCAGCGCGGCGAGAACCGTGCACAAGCTGCCGCCCTCGGCGAGCGCCCCGCGACCGAGCGCGACCTTGATGGCGACGGTCATCGCCCCGAACAGGAACGCGGACGCGAGCGCGAGGAGGACGGCGTCCACGGCCGGTCAGAAGCCGGTCACGCGACCTCGGCGCGGCGCGGCACGAAGCGGCGCAGTGCGGCTCCCGCCGCGGGCTCCGCGAGCAGGATCCCGGCCATCATCACCGCGCAGCCGAGCCAGCCCGCCCAGCCGAGCACCTCGTCGGCGAGCAGCACGCCGAAGAGCGCCGCGAACGGCGCCTCGAGCGTGAACAGGAGCGCCGCCCGCGCCGCCGTCGTCCGCCCCTGCACCCAGGTCGCGACGAGGAAGCCGAGCGCGCCCGCGAAGAGCCCGGTCACGAGCAGCGCGCCCCAGACGGTCCACCCGCGCGGCACCTCCACCTGCCCGGTCGCGACGGCAATGACGGCAAAGCCGACAAAGGCAGTCGACATCTGCAGGAAGGTCAGCGCGCGCGGGTCGTATCGCGGGGCGTACTTCTCGAGGGCCGCGATCTGGAGGGCGGCGACGAGCGCGCTCGCGAGCACGAGCGCGTTTCCGGTGACCGAGCCGCCTGGCGCGCCGTTGAGAAGCAGCAGTCCGACGACGGCGCAGGCCACGCCGAGCCAGACGACGCGCGGCACCCGCGTCCCGAAGAGGGCGAGCGCGAGAAACGGCGTGAACACGACGTAGAGCCCCGTGATGAAGCCCGTGCTCGACACCGTGGTGAGCTCGAGCCCGGCTGTCTGGAATCCGTACGCCCCCGCGAGCAGGACACCCACACCCGTGCCGGCGAGCCACCCTTCCCGCGGCAGTGCGCGCAGCGGCGTCCAGGCGAACGGTGCGAGCGCGACCGTCGAGATCGCGAACCGTACGGCGAGGAACGCAAACAGCGGGTAGAGCTCGAGCGCGTCCTGCACCTGGACGAACGTGACTCCCCACACAGCCGTGACGCCCACCAGGGCAACGAGCGGCAGCGCGCGGCTCTGGCTCACGTCGGCCACGCGGCGATTCTCTACGCTTGATCGCGTGCAGGTACTCGACACACTCCAGCGACCGCTGCGCGACCTGCGCATCTCGGTCACGGACCGCTGCAACTTCCGCTGCGTCTACTGCATGCCGAAGGAGGTCTTCGGCCGCGACTACCGCTTTCTGCCGCGACGCGAGCTGCTGACGTTCGAGGAGATCGAGCGCGCCGCGCGCGTCTTCGTGGGGCTCGGCGTCGAGAAGCTGCGCATTACGGGCGGCGAGCCGCTGCTGCGGCGCGATCTCGAGGTGCTCGTCGGGCAACTCGCGGGCCTCGGCGACCTCGACGTGACGCTGACGACGAACGGCGCGCTGCTCGCGCAGAAGGCACAGGCGCTCGCGGACGCGGGCCTGACGCGCGTCACCGTCTCGCTCGACTCGCTCGACGACGAGGTCTTCCGCGCGATGAACGACGTGGACTTCCCGGTCGCGCGCGTCCTCGGCGGAATCGACGCGGCCGCGGCGGCAGGTCTTCCGGTCAAGGTCAATGCCGTCGTCAAGCGCGGCCTGAACGAGGGCTCGATCCTCGACATCGCGCGCCGCTTCCGCGGCACCGGGCACACCGTCCGCTTCATCGAGTTCATGGACGTCGGCGCCACGAACGGCTGGCGGCTCGACGACGTCGTCCCCGCGGCCGAGGTCGTACGGACGATCGGCGCCGAGTTCCCGCTCGAGCCGATCGAGGCCGCGTACCGCGGCGAGGTCGCCGAGCGCTACCGCTATCTCGACGGCGCCGGCGAGATCGGCGTCATCGCGTCGGTCACGCAGCCGTTCTGCGGCGACTGCACCCGCGCACGGATCTCGGCCGACGGGAAGCTCTACACCTGTCTCTTCGCCGTCCGCGGCCACGACCTCCGCGCCGTCCTGCGCTCGGAGACGACCGACGAGGAGCTCGATGCGGCGATCCGCGCCGTCTGGGTGCGCCGCACCGACCGCTACTCGGAGCTCCGCACCGAGGAGACGGGCGCGCTCCGCAAGGTCGAGATGTCGTACATCGGCGGGTGACCGTCCGCGGGTACTGAAGGACCCAGCGCGCTGGCGACGCGAGGGCGCATCGCGGGTCGCGACTTCCGCGTCTGACTCCTTCAAGCGCGCAGGCCGTAGAAGAACGCGCGCTTCGCAGCGAGGTAAGTCGTCGACCGATCCGCCCTCGTGCTCGCGCTTCAGGGCGTTGTAACGCTCGCGGAGCGCCGCGTCGGAGGCGATCCATTCCCATGCCTCACCGTGGTGGAAGTCGTCGAGGCACCCGATCGCCGTGAGCGCGACCTCGACGCGCGGCTGCGACGCCGGCGCGACGAAGGCCGCCCACTCCGCATGCCAGACGTCCTCGTGGAACGGCTCGTACAGCTCGCAGAGGGCGCCCCGCGCGAACGCGAACGACGCCGCATCGACGCGCACGTGCACGTCGACGTCGCCGAGCGTCAGTACTCCGCGGAGCGAGCTGCCGCCGCGGTGGCGCACCTCGGCATCCGGCAGCACCGCACGGATCCGGCTCTCCTGCGCGGCAAATGCGCGGGCCGCCGTGTCCGCGACGGAGTCGGAGAGGACGAACCGGAGGTCGCCAGGCATCCGGCGATGCTAGGGAAGGACTCCGGCCGACGGCGCGTTAGAATCCTGTGTTCGTGTCGAGCCTCGCCGCCGAGACTTCGAGACGCCTGCCGAGAGGTTGGGCGCACCTTGCCTTCCAGTTCGTGATCTGGCTGGGCTTCTACGCCGTCTACCAGGTCGCGCGCGGAGCGGCCGACCGCAGCGTCGCCGACGCGTTCTCGAACGGCGAGTGGGTGCTCAGGACCGAGCGGGAACTCGGCGCGCTCTTCGAGCCCACCGTGCAACGGGTCGTGGACACGTCGTCGATCATGATCACGCTGACGTCGTACACGTACTGGCTCTCGCAGTTCGCGGTCGTCGGGATCGCGCTCCTCTGGGTCTACTTCAAGCACCACGAGCGCTTCGCCGGCTTCCGCAACTGGCTCATCGCCGCGAACCTGCTCGGCCTCGTCGGCTACGTGCTGATGCCGACCGCGCCGCCGCGCATGTTCCCCGAGTGGGGCTTCGTCGACTACGTCGCGCAGTACTCCGCGGTGAGCCACGACAGCGGGGTGATCGCCTGGGGCTCGAACCCGTACGCGGCGATGCCGAGCCTCCACGCCATGGATGCCTTCATCGTCGGGGTCGTCATGTTCGGGCTCGTGCGCTCGCGGATCGCGAAGGCGCTCTGGCTCGCATGGCCCGCGTGGGTCGCGTTCGCCGTCATCGCGACGGCGAACCACTACTGGCTCGACGTCGTCGCCGGGATCGTCCTCGCGATCCTCGCCGGCTACGCGCTTCGAAGCGTCCACACGCTTCGCGTCCGGCGCGCATGAGCGAAGAGCGGCCGCCCGAGAACGGGCAGGCCCGCGTGAACCAGCTTGACCGGGTCAAGCAGGAGTACATGCAGGCGGCGCGGGAGATCCTCGCGCGCTCGATGCGCGGGGTCGCCAAGACGAAGCTGACGCCGGACATGCTCACGCTCGCGGGGGTGTCCCTCTGCGTCGCGGGTGCGGTGCTCGTCGGTTTCGAGGAGCGGAACGAGTACCTGTTCTTCTGGCTCGGCGGGTTCCTCTTCGTCATCGGGTCGATCGCGGACATCCTCGACGGGGCGCTCGCGCGCGCAGCGAGCAAGGGAACCGTCTTCGGCGCGTTCCTCGACTCGACGTTCGACCGGCTGGGCGAGGCGGCGATGCTCGCCGCGGTCGGGCTCGTCTTCATGCGGGAGGGCAACGAGCTCGCCCTCGTCGCGACCTTCGCCGCCGTCACCGGCTCGTTCCTCGTCAGCTACACGCGCGCCAAGGCGGAGTCGCTGGGCTTGCGCGGTGACGTGGGCTTCGGGTCGCGCGTCGAGCGCGTCGTCCTCATCTCGGTCGGCCTCGGGCTGGCGCCGTGGGGGCTGCTCGAGTGGCCGATCTACGCGCTCGCGGTGATCGTCTGGGTGACCGTCATCCAGCGGATGCTGTTCGTGCGCCGCCAGCTGCGCGAGCTCGCCGAGCAGGCATCGTAGATTTGCGACTTCGTATAGCGCGCTTGCTATAGCAGAGGCGATGCCGTATAGTGCTAGCACTTTGGCTGCTAGCACTCCACCGCGCACGAGCATCCTCGTACGCATGCCCTCCACTCTGAAGAGCGCACTCGTCCGCGAGACCGCGCGCCGCGAGTCGAACGTCAACGACGTCGCGGCCGGCATTCTTGCGGACTCGTTCGACATCGCGTACACACCGAGCGGCCGGCGTCGAAAAGTGCTAGCAGGCGGAAGCCCTGTCGTCCTCCTCCGTGTCCCGGAGGAGCTCAAGGACGAGATCCACGCGGAGGCCGCCCGCACGGGCGCCAACGCGAACGACGTGATCCTCGCCGCGCTCGCCGACGGGCTCGGCATCCCCCGTACCGGCAAGAGAAAGGAAACGATGGCAACTCCGAACGGCTCGAAGAACGGCGCCCGCGCCAAGAACAAGGTGCGCGTCGCGATCATCGGCGTGGGGAACTGCGCCAACTCGCTCCTCCAGGGAGTCGAGTACTACAAGGAAGCGTCCACCGAGGACACGGTCCCGGGCCTCATGCACGTCGATCTCGGCGGCTACCACATCTCGGACATCGAGTTCACGGCCGCGTTCGACGTCGTCAAGGGCAAGGTCGGGGTCGACCTCGCGGACGCGATCTGGGCGCACCCGAACGACACGATCAAGTTCTCGGATGTCCCGAAGACCGGGGTCAAGGTCTCGCGCGGCATGACGCACGACGGCATCGGGAAGTACATGGCGCAGGTCGTCGAGAAGGCGCCGGGTCAGACGGACGACGTCGTCGGGATCCTGAAGGAGACCGGCACCGACGTCGTCGTGAACTACCTCCCGGTCGGCTCCGAGGCCGCCACGCGCTGGTACACGGAGCAGATCCTCGACGCAGGCGTCGCGATGGTGAACTGCATGCCCGTCTTCATCGCACGCGAGCCGTACTGGCAGAAGCGCTTCGAGGACGCGGGCGTGCCGATCATCGGCGACGACATCAAGTCGCAGGTCGGCGCCACCATCACGCACCGCGTCCTGACGACGCTCTTCGGCGACCGCGGTGTCCACCTCGACCGCACGATGCAGCTCAACGTCGGCGGAAACTCCGACTTCCGCAACATGCTCGAACGGGAGCGCCTCGAGTCGAAGAAGATCTCGAAGACGAACGCGGTCACGTCGATGCTCGACTACGACATCGGCGAGGGCAACGTCCACGTCGGCCCGTCGGACTTCGTGCCCTGGCTGACCGACCGCAAGTGGGCCTACATCCGCATGGAGGGCTCGTCCTTCGGCGACGTGCCCCTGAACGTCGAGCTCAAGCTCGAGGTCTGGGACTCGCCGAACTCGGCCGGCATCGTCATCGACGCCGTCCGCCTGGCGAAGCTCGCCCTGAACAACGGCATCGCGGGCTCGCTCGAAGCGCCGAGCGCCTACCTCATGAAGTCGCCGCCGCTGCAGATCCGCGACGACGAGGCGCGCGAGCAGATCGAGCGTTTCATCGTGAAGAACACGCACAGCAAGGGTACGCGGAAGGCGGCCGCGAAGGCGTGACGGGCGTTCGCTGGAGCCGCGTCTTCTGGATCGGAGCGGCGGCGATCCTCATCGCCGCCGCGCTGATCGCGGTCGCGGCCATCCTGCGAGGCGACTTCGGCGACACCGAGGCCAAGATCCTCGGCACGCTGCTCTCTCTGCTCGTCGCGGGCGCGACCGGAATCACGGGGCTCGCGCTCGTGGAGCGCAGGGAGGTGCCCACGCTCGGCTGGGTCGCGGTCGTCGGTGCCGCCCTCTGCTTCGTGCTCCAGGCGGCGGCGATCTGGAATGAGTTCTCCGACGACGCGCTCACGAAGCTGGGCACGAGCTCGATGGCGGCCTTGCTGGCGCTCTTGCTGATCACGACGCAGCGGGCTCTGCTTCGCGAGCAGCGACTCGCCAAGCTCTTCTATGCGACCGCCGCCTCGGCCGCAGTCGCGGCCGGCCTCACCGTTGTCGGCATCTGGACGGAGGAGGGCGGCTTCTGGCAGGCCGTCGCCGTCTTCTCGATCCTCGCGGTGCTCGGATACCTGCTGCTGCCGGTCGTCCAGCGCCTCGCCACGACCTCCGCGCCGCAGACCGCCGAGCGTGTTCTCGCGGAGCTGAACGGCGTGAAGCTCGTGGCCACGCGCTCCAGCGACGGGATCGAGCCGCGGCTCGCCGCGGGCGAGCGACTCGCGCTTCGCCGCTAACCGGGCTCGATCCGCGGCGAGCAGTCGTCCGCGACGAACCCGACGCGCCGGTGGCTCTTGTCGCAGAAGGGCTTCGTCCGCGAGTGCCCGCAGCGGCAGAGCGCGATCCCGCTTCCCGCGGGCAGGACGAACTCGTTCCCCTCGGCGTCGATCACACGCACGGGCCCGTCCACCCTGTACGGCCCGTTGGCGCGCGCCTTGATCGTGACCTCGACCATCCGCCCAAGTTACAAGTTGTAACTTGCCTGGGGTGAGCCTCCGGATCTGCTTCGTCACGCCGTTCGCGTGGTCGCAGCCGCACGAGGTGAACGCGCACGTCGACGGCGTCGCGACGGCCCTGCGCCGGCGCGGGCACGACGTGACGGTGCTCGCCCCCTCGACGCGGGCTCGCGACCTTCTGGCGGGACGCCGCTTGCTCCACGGTGGCGCTGAGGCAGAGCTCATCGCGTTGGGGCCCTCGATCCCGATCTCGCGCCGGACGAACATGGGCTTGCCGGTCGGCGTACGGGCGAACCTCCGGCTGGCGCTCGCCACCGGGCGCTACGACGTCGTGCACGGCTTCGAGCCGGGCCTGCCGAGCCTCTCGTACCACGCGCTGACCTCCGCCCATGCCCTGACCGCTGCGACCTTCTTCTCGTCCGAGCGAATCGTCTATCCGGCTCGCCGCTCGCGCCGCGATCGCCTGCGGATTCGCGTGGACGCGCTGCTCGCGACCTCCGAGGAGACGGCCCGCACCGCGGCCGAGCGCTTCGAGGGCGACTACCGGCTCGTACCCATCGGCGTGGACACGGGGCTCTTCCGGCCCGGGACGAAGCGTGACGTCATCGCCCTCGAGCTCGAGCCGGCAGGGCGGCCCGTCACGCGCGCGCTGGCACGACTCCTCCGCGACCTGCCCGACTGGGAGCTCCTCTTCCTGCACACCAAGCCACTCGGATTCCGGCCCGCGATCCCGCTGTCGGTCCGTCGCCGCGTGCACGTGCGCTCGGTGCGCCGGGCGGAACAGCGCGCCGCGCTGCTCGCCGAGACGGCGATCTTCGTTCCCGCGCCGTCCGGCGAGGAGCGGCTCGCGCTCGAGGCCGCCGCCTCCGGCGTCGCCGCAGCCGACGGCGAGGACGCATCGGCGATCGTCGAGAGCGTCACGCGACTCGCCGGCGACGCAGGCGTGCGGGAGCGCGCCGCCGCGAAAGCCCGAGCGGCCGCGGAGCGCCAGAGCTTCGATCGCGTGGCCGAGGAGCTCGATGCGGTCTACTCCCGCCTCGCGCGCAAGCGCCACAGCCCACGCGACACCGACAACGGAGACGACCCGCTCGCCGGCCGCGAGTGGATCGCCGTCGACCTGCACATGCACACCGACTGGTCGCACGACTGCTCGATCCCGGTGAGCGACCTCCTCGACCATGCCGAGGAGATCGGGCTCGGCGGAATCGCGATCACCGACCACAACGCCTTCGGCGGGGCGCTCGAGGCCGTCGACCTCGCGACCGTCCGGGATCTCGTCGTCATCCCGGGCGAGGAGGTCAAGACCGACGGCCAGGGTGAGGTCATCGGGCTCTTCCTCGAGGAGGAGATCCCCCGCGGCCTCTCGTTCGCGGACACCATCGCCGCGATCCGCGAGCAGGGCGGCCTCGTGTACCTCCCCCACCCCTTCGACCGGATGCATTCGATCCCCGACCCGGCGACGCTGCATCGCCATCTGGCGGAGATCGACGTCTTCGAGGTGTTCAACGCGCGACTTCTTCGCGACTCGTTCAACGACGAGGCGTTGCGCTTCGCGCGCAAGTACCGGCTGCTGCAGGGCGCGGGCTCGGACGCACACGTGCTTCAGGGCGTCGGGACGGGCGCCGTCCGCATGCGTCGCTTCGAGGGCGCGGAGGAGTTCCTGCTCTCGCTCCGGACCGCGGAGATCCTCCGCCGGCCGAAGTCGCTCGCGTACCTCCAGTCGCTCAAGTGGGTCGCGCAGGTCAAGGAAAAGGTCCGCTGAGGGAGAAGGGATCCGAGACTCCGTGTCCGCGGCCGTACCCACCGACGAGATCTACGAGCGCTACCTGAAAAGAGCCATCGCCGAGATCAACGAGCTCGGCGACGAGCTCGCTCGGGCGGGCGACGAGCTCCGCGTCCCGGTGGTCGGCTCGGGGCATCCGCTCGCGGACGTCTTCCTCCTGAAGCACACGCCGCAGCCTCAGGAGATCCAGGAGGGAGTCGCGTTCTTCGGGCGCTCCGGAGCGGCGGTGCTCAAGTCCCTGCAGCGGATGCACGTCGACCCGCTCGCGGTGTACGGCACGAACTGCCTCAAGTTCGGCACCGAGGACCCGGCGGACGCCGCGGGCTGGCTCACGCGCGAGCTGCACATCGTGCAGCCCAAGCTCGTCGTCGCGATGGGCACGGCGGCGGTCGAGTTCGTGAACGGCCTCCGCTTCCCGCTCGCAGACGAGATCGACCCGGAGACGCACGGGGTGATGCAGCGCTTCACGCCGACGATCGAGGTGCTCGTGACGCCGGACGTCGACGAGTCGCTCGACGACCAGCCGGCGAAGAAGGCGTTCTGGAACGACTTCAAGGCTCTCGGCTCCTGGTGGGCAGAGCAGCCGCCGTATTGACGCTGCTCGGGCGCGAGCGAGCAGTCGGGCTGGGCGCGCTCGTCGCCGGCCTCGTCGCGTTCGGCGCGGTCGCGGCCAGCCTGCCCGAGCTCTCGGAGGGGACCGCAATCGCGGTTGCGGGCTTCCTCGTTCTTCCGGCCTTCACCGCGACGGTCTGGATCGCGCTGCCGCTGGCGCGCGGGCACGCGACGTGGCTGCTCGCGTTCGCGGCGCTCGCTAGCGTCGGATGGGTCGTCTTCTACTTCGCCGGGATGGGCGTCGTCTCGAACGCCTCCAAGCTCGCGTGCTTCGTCCTCGTCGGGTTCTGGTTCCTGTCGCTGTTCGAGGCGCTCTGGTGGATCACGCTCGTCTCGCTCCTGATCCCGTGGGTCGACATCTGGTCCGTCTTCTTCGGACCGACGAAGTACGTCACTGAGGAAAGGCCGGGCTTCTTCGAGAACGTCTCGCTGGCGCTGCACGTGCCGGGCGAGACCTCGACGGCGAACATCGGGCCGCCCGACATCGTGTTCTTCGCGCTCTTCCTCGCGGCTGCGCAGCAGTTCGGGCTGAGAGTGGGCCTCACCTGGATCGCGATGACCGGCTTCCTCTCGACGACGCTCTTCCTCGTCTGGTGGACCGACGGGTCGGGGTTGCCCGCACTGCCGGCGGTTTGTCTCGGATTCCTCGTGCCGAACGCGGATCTCCTGTGGCGCAACGCGCGCGAGGCCTGGGCCGCGCGCTCGGCGACGCCGGGCTAGCTCTCGACCTTCTCGAGCAGCGAGACCGACTCGACGTGCGGGGTGTGCGGGAACATGTCGACGGGCCGGCAGCGGACGAGCTCGTATCCGAAGTCCTCGCGTAGCACCTTGAGATCGGATGCGAGCGTGGTCGGGTTGCACGAGACGTAGACGATCCTCTGCGCTCCGAGCGCACCGGTTCGTCGCAGCGCCTTTCCGGCCAGCCCGGCCCGCGGCGGGTCGACGATCGCGACGTCCGGCGACCCCGCCTCCTCGACGAGCTCCTCGACCGTCTGCCCGACGTTCCCGGCGAAGAAGCGAGCGTTGTGGATGCCGTTCAGCTCGGCGTTCTCGATCGCGCAGGCGACGGCCTCCTCGGAGATCTCGAGCCCCCAGACCTCCCGTGCATCGCGGGCGAGCGAGAGCCCGATCGTTCCCGTCCCGCAGTAGAGGTCGAACACGTTCTCCGTCCCGCCGAGCGCAGCGAGCTCCCGGACCAGCCCATAGAGCTGCTCGGCCATCTCGGTGTTCGTCTGGAGGAACGCGCTCGGCCGGACGCGGAAGCGCAGCCCGAGGATCTCCTCCTCGATGGCGTCCTCGCCCCAGAGCAGGCGCGTCGGGAGATTCGTCCTCTCGGCGGGCGTGTCGTTGATCGCCCAGTGGATCGAGCGCACCTCGGGGAACTTGCGTAGGACGTCCACGAAGTAGCCCGTCTCGAAACGCTCGCCGGGCGCGGTCACGAGGACGACCAGGGCCTGGCCGGTGTTTCTCCCTTCGCGGTAGACGAGATGGCGGAGGTAGCCCTCGCCGGTGGCCTGGTCGAACGGCTCGAGCTTCTCCTCGCGCGCCCAGTCCCGCACGGCGAGCCGGATCGCGTTTCCGAGATCGGTCGTGAGCAGGCACTCCTCGATCCCGATCACCTCGTCCCAGCGCCCGGCGCGGTGGAAGCCGAGGTCGATCGCGTCCTCGCCGGCGGTGAACGAGTACTCGAGCTTGTTCCGGTAGCCGTACACCGACGCGGCGGGGAGGATCGGCTCGAGCGGCGGCTCCGGGATCCGGCCGATGCGGGCGAGCGCGTCGCGCACCTGCTGCTCCTTCGCCGCGACCTGCGAGTCGTACGCGAGATCCTGGAAGCGGCAGCCGCCGCAGACCCCGAAATGGCGACACGGCGCGTCGACGCGCTGCGGGCTCGGCTCGAGCACGGCGCTTGCCGCGGCCTCCGCGAACCCGCGCTTGACCTTCGTCACCTCCGCGCGGACGCGGTCGCCCGGGAGCCCGCCGCGGACGAAGACGACGAACCCGTCGAGGCGCCCCACCCCGCTCCCGCCGTACGCGAGCGAGTCGATGCGGAGCTCGAGCTCCTCCCCCAGGCGAACAGGCGCGGCCACAGCGGCCAGCGTAGCCGTGTGGCTAGCGCAGCACCGAGACGAAGACCGACCGCTCGCGCGGCCCGTCGAACTCGCAGAAGAAGATCGCCTGCCACGTCCCGAGCGCCAGCGAGCCGTCCTCGCGAAGCGGAACGACCACGCTCGGCCCCATGAGCGACGCCCGCACGTGCGTCGGTGCGTTGTCCTCCACCGGCTCGTGGTGCTGCCACGGCCAGCCGTCCTCCACGATCCGCTCGAGAGCCGCCTCGAGATCGCGCGCAACCGCCGGATCCGCGCCCTCGTTGATCGTCACTCCCGCCGTCGTGTGCGGCACGTAGACGACGACGGCCGACCCGTCCGCCCCGGCCACGGCCTCGCGCACGTCGCGCGTGACGTCGACGACTTGCGTACGCCGCTCGGTCCGGACCCGGAGCTCCTGCACGGGACGAGCGTTACAGAGCGCCGCCGGCCGCCGGCGGAGCCCCCGCCTCGAGCGGGTTCTCGCCGCCCGCCGACCGCGCGAGGTACTCCTCGACGTGGAGGAGGTTGTCCCGGCCCCGCTCGACCACCGCGAGGAGCTCGGTCATCGACGCGATCTCCTCGCGCTGCTCCTGGAGGAACCAGTGCAGGAACTGCTCGCCGACGAGCTCGCCGTCCTCGCGCGCGCGCTTCACGAGCTCCACGATCTGCTGCGTGACCCGCTTCTCCTGCGCGAGCGCGAGCGCGACCGGCGCCACGGCGTCGGCGAAGGAAGTCTGCGGCGCCTCGACGCCGGGGATGACGACCTCCTCGTCCGAGTCGAGCAGGTACTGGACGATCATCATCGCGTGGTTCCGCTCCTCGAGCGCTTGCCGGTAGAAGTGCCTGGCGAGCTCCGGGAGCGTCTCGGAGTCGTAGTAGATCGCGATCGCGATGTACTGCTGCGACGCCGCGAACTCGTAGCCGATCTGCCCGTTCAGGGCGTCGCCGAAGCCGGACACGGCGCGACTCTACCGCGGCGCGCAGCGCGTCTGATGCACCCGTAGCATCCGGCCCGTGGCCGGCGTTCCGCAGACCCTGAAAGGACGCAGCTTCACGCGCATCGCCGCGTGGTCGAGAGACGAGCTCGAGACGCTCCTCGACCTCGCCGACGAGCTGAAGGCCGAGCGCGCGCACCGCCAGGAGCTCCGCGTCCTCCCCGGTCGCACGATCGGGCTCATCTTCCACAAGCCCTCGACCCGCACCCGGGTGGCGTTCGAGGTCGGGATCGCCGAGCTCGGAGGCATGGCGCTCTTCCTCCCCGCCGCCGAGCTCCAGCTCGCGCGCGGCGAGTCCTACCGCGACACCGCGCTCGTCCTCTCGCGCTTCCTCTCCGCGCTCATGATCCGCACCTTCGAGCAGGCCGAGGTGGAGGAGTTCGCGGAGCACGCCGCGATCCCGGTCATCAACGGCCTCACCGACGAGAGCCACCCGCTCCAGGCCGTCGCCGACGCGATGACGCTCCGCGAGCGCTTCGGGACGCTCGCCGGCGTGCGGCTCGCGTACGTCGGCGACGGGAACAACGTCTGCCACTCGCTGATGCGCATCGCCGCCCGTTTCGGGATGGAGTTCGTCGCGGCGACGCCGCCCGGGTACGAGCCGAGCGCCGAGTTCGTCACGGCTGCGGCCGCCGACGCACGCGAGAACGGCGGCAGCGTCGACGTCACGACCGACCCTCGCGAGGCCGCGCGCGGCGCCGATGCCGTGTACACCGACGTCTGGACGAGCATGGGCCAGGACGAGCAGCGCACTCGCCGACTGCGCGACCTCGAGCCGTACCGCGTCGACGACGACCTCCTGGCACTCGCCGCCGCCGAAGCCGTCGCGCTGCACTGCCTTCCGGCGCACGTCGGCGAGGAGATTTCCGCCGACGTCCTCTACGGCCCGCGCTGCCTCGCGTGGGAGCAGGCCGAGAACCGCCTGCACACGCAGAAGGCGCTGATGGCGCTCGTCATCCGCTGAGATGACCTTCGACGACCACGTCCAGGCCGCCCTCGACGAGATTCCACCGCACCTCGCCGCCGGCCTGAAGAACGTCGCGGTGGTCGTCGAGGACGAGAACCCGGAGGATCCCGACCTCTTCGGCCTCTACCACGGCGTCCCGCTGCCCGAGCGCGGCGACATGAGCGGCCAGCTTCCCGACAAGATCTCGATCTACCGGATCCCGCTCGAGGAGAGCTTTCCCGACCCGCGCGACCTGCGCGAGGAGATCCGCATCACCGTCCTCCACGAGCTCGCGCACTACTTCGGGCTCGACGAGGACCGGATCGCGGAACTTGGCTACGAGTAAGGGTTTGCGACAGGTTTGAGCGGTTGCCTGCGAGGGGAATGATCGCTCCGTGGCAGCCGTTTCAACCAACATGACCCCGGATCAGATTCACGACGAGATCGAGCGCATCGCCGAGGACCGCCAGGAGCTCTGGCACCAGCTCGCGGTTGCGGCCGATCCCGCCGTCAAGGAAGAGATCAAGGCTCTCGACACCCGCCTCCAGGAGCTCTGGCAGACGCTCCGCATGGAGAAGGCGCGACTTCGCTTTGGCGAGCGCGAGGACATTGTCCGCCGCGCTCGCGCCGAAGAGCGTCTGGAGCGGGCCGCGTAGGGCGAGACTCGCCCGACAAGGCGTCGAGGCAGGAAAACCGGCCGCGTCCGCATATCATCGACGCGTGCCCCTTTTTGGCCGTCGTGAGGCTGCGGAGCCCGTCACCGTCGACGCGGAGCTCGATCGGCTGCGCGCGATTCGCAAGGCTGCCGAGGAGGAGCTCGGACGGCTTCGCGTGGAGTTGACCGAGCGCGTCGCGGCAGTCGAAAAGAAGGAGCGCGAGCTCGCGGACGTCCTCGCGAAGGTGAGCCGCGGCGCCGTGGGGCGGATTCCGCCCGGCGCCGACGAGGCGCTCGCCCACGCCCAGGTCGGGCTGGCCGCACGGGCGCAGGAGCTCGACCGACGCGAGCGGGAGCTGACCTCGCGCGAGCGCCAGTTCGTTCAGATGGAGGGCGAGCTCGCTCAGCGTCTCGCCGCGGCGGCCGAGACACCGAGGGAGCTGCTCCTGCAGATCGAGGCCCGCGTGGCCGCGCTCAAGGAGATGGAGGCCGCCTTCGCCCGGACGCAGGCCGAGCTCGCGGCGCGCAGCGACGACCTCTCCCGCCGCGAGGCAGAGCTGTTGGAGCACGGTCGCGCGCTGAGCGGCGTCGGGTCGGGCAGCGGCGGGATGAGCCACGCGGAGCTCGCCGACCTGGACGAGCGCATCCGCCGGCTCGAGCAGCAGACGCGCGAGGCGAGCGCCGAGCGCAGCTTCGGCGACGCGCTCCGCGTCCTCGAGCGCCGCGGCATCGGCGGCACGCCCACGTAGGGGCGAGGCTCGCCTCGCCCTCGCCTACACTGACGCCCTCGGGGCGTTAGCTCAGCTGGGAGAGCGCCGGCTTTGCAAGCCGGAGGTCACCGGTTCGATCCCGGTACGCTCCATGGCTCAACCAAGCCGTTTCTGCCTCCTCTGTGCAGGCTCAGTGAACTTCCGAACTTGCTGCGCCCCGAATCCCAGGCGAACGGCTAATAGCGGACGCCCGACCCCAGTGCGCACGAGCCGGCGCGCCGCTACTCCCGACGGCCGGCCGCTATCGCTTCGAGCTCGTGCCACTCGACGAGGTTGGCCGGGATGGGCGCGACGCGACACGGCACCATTGCGCGCAGCGTCGCCGTTCGCGTGCCGTCCCCGAGCGACGCACCCTCGCCCAGAATCGCCCCGGGGCCGATCTCGGTGATCGCCTCACCGTCTACGTCGACTGCGAGGAAGCCGTCGAGCAGCAGATACAGCTCTTCGCCGGGCTGACCCTGTTCGACGAGGGTCTCGCCCGGCTCGAGCGAGCGCCGCTCGGTAAGGCTCTCTCCTTGCATCAACTTGCGCGAGAGCGCCCGCTCGAGCGCGGTCTCCGCGGCGGCGATGAAGGAGGGCGACTCCTCGGCGCCCCACGGCGTGTCGTCGCCGGCTGCGTCGCTGTACCACCTCTTGAAGTCGACCGTGCCCGACTTGGCGATCAGGTCGCCGTTCTGGTCGTAGATCCAGTGCCGCGGGAACGGGCTCGCACCGACGATCTCGTGCTCGGAGGAGCCGTCGGCCCGCATTGTGAGGCCGAGCGACGTCCAGGCCGTCGCGGAGTGGATACGGAAGAACGGCTTCCCGCGCACGCGCCGCGGCTGCGGGAAGCCCGCGCGCCCGCCGAAAGTCTGCACGAAACGGACGGATTCCTCGCTCATCTCGGGCTCGGAGCGAAGGACGTCGAAGCCGACTCCGGGGATCGTCATCCCCAAGCGGCCGAAGCGGAACTTCGTCGAGCCGACGAGGCCTCGCCCCTCCTGTCCATGCGTGACGATCCTGCCGCCCTCGACCTCGATCCAGGCCTTGAGCTCGTTCGCCTCCCGAAAGCGGTTCTCGGCCAGCAGGCGATCCAGGTCGCCGGGCTCCAGCCGGCCGGGCGGCGGCTCGTCGTAGTTCGCGATCCCGTGCTCGAAGGGCAGCTTCGGCATCCCCTCGACCGCCTCCGACGGGATCCACGAGATCGCCGTGACCGATGACTCGATGCGCATCGTGCGCTCCCTCCTCGTCGACGGGACAACGCTAGACCAGTTGCATGCGCGTGCCTAGTGTCGCGCGCCTCGGCGATGATCCTGCCGTTGGGCCGACGCCGTCCGGCACTGGGGCTTCCGCTACCGCGCACACAACAGCGTTCGCCGGTGGGCCGTCGTCGTCGCGCCGGCGGAGTTCGGCCCCGCGCAGCACCTCCCAGTCGTCGTAGTTGACGTACCGGTAGTCCTGCCATTCGTCCGCCTTCGGGTAGCGCCAGACCTCGTACTCCGACTCGCGTCCGACGGCGTGCGGGAGCACTGCCCGGAGGTTCGTGTCGATGCTTCCTCTCGTATCGTGGGTACGTGAGGCGCCTGTACCTGCTTCGTCATGCGAAGTCGGCCTGGGACGACCCAGCGCTTCGCGACCGCGATCGCCCGCTTGCGCCCCGCGGGCGCAAGGCCGCGAAACGAGTGGCGCGCTGGGCCGACACGCACGGCGTCCGCCCGCAGCTCGTCGTCTGCTCGAGTGCCGTCCGCGCGCAGCAGACGCTGCAGCTGGTACTTCCCGGACTCGGCGAGCCCGACGTGTGGGTCGAGGTCACCCTCTACGCGGCCGGGGCCGAGACGCTGCTCGCCCGAATCCGGGCTCTTCCCGACGAGGCCGACGACGTGATGCTCGTTGGACACAACCCCGGTCTGATGGGGGCGCTGTTACTGCTCGCTGCGCCGGGCAAGCTCCGCGAGCGTGCACGCGTGAAAGTCCCGACGGGGGGACTCGCGAAGCTGGAGGTGGACGTACAACGCTGGGCCGACGTGGCGCCCGGCGAGGCGCGGCTGACCGAGTTCGTAGTGCCGCGGAAGCTTCCGTAAACCCGTTGTAGAAGAGTCACCTCGAGCTTGAAGCTCCGTATCAGCCTCGACCTACCCCTCACCCTCGTCGCCCGACTTTCGCCGACAGGTGGGCCTGCTGATGCGGCGGATGCTGGCGAAGACGTCGGTCCGCCCAGAGCTCCATAGGACTCCTCGGGGAAGACCGCCTCCTACTGGACCGCTGTCAACAGCCGTTCCGAGAAGAACTCCAACGCCTTCTTCGTCTTCGTTTCCTGCTCGCCCGAGAGGTCGATGTCCTTTCGCGTTAGGAACGCTCTCGTTTCGGCGGCGATCTGGAACGCCTCGGAGGGCGCACACTTTGTCGACAGCTCGAGAATCATGGAGTTGTCCGGATAGAGCCACAGTTCGGCCACGAGCTTGCGGTCGTAACCCTCCGGCGCAAACTTCAGCTTGAGCACGAGGATCGGGCCCAGGATCGAGAGGTGGTCCAGCTCGAGCCCGTCGGGTGCGTGCGCCGCGTACAACGACCGCTGCTCCTTCGAAAAGAGCTTGCGAAGCGGCCGCTTCCCAGCCACCGCGTCCTTAACGTCCGTCGTCCCCAACACGCGCTTCATTGACCCGGAGCAGACATACCCGCCTGGCATAGCATCGACCTCGACGCCGAAGTTCGGGGAGAGGCGCAGCTCTGCCGGCAGCTCCTCCGGAACCACAGGGCGCAGCTTTACCACCGAGTCGTCGCCCTTCCGCTGGACGCGGCGGGCGCGAACGACAACGCCGCCCTGGCTGAGCGTCAGGTCCGGCGTGTCGAAAAAGTAAACCTGCCGAATCTGACCGTCGAGGGGATCCACCCCGAGTGCCGCCCCGGCCCGGCTCCGGTCGGACAGCGGTACCGTCAGCTTGAGCTCGACACTGTCAGCACCCTTGGTCAGTGCGAGAAACTCGGCGAGCTCCGAATCCGAGAGCGCGGGAGTCGCGGGGGCGGAAGCCATAGTCGTTCCTCTCTCCGTTGCAGGCAACTCAGACTACCGTGTCCTCCCTGCAGCACGGATTCGCCACGAACGCGGCGGCGCACGCACGCGAGACCGACCCCCTCAATGCAATCTGCTCAGCCTGGGTCTGTCTGACCAGCACGGCGACGACGAGGTCAAGGTAGAGCAGTTGAGCTTGCCGATCGGTAGCGTCACGTGACGATGCACGACGACGCTCCTACGGGAGAGCCCGGAGACGCAGCCGCAGCGAGCGCCTCCAGAGCTGGCTCTGGGACTCCCTTAGCTCGGTCCCCTGAAATGGCGAGCGGCGAAGTCCACCGGACGCAGCTCGCGCACGAGCGCACCTATCTCGCGTGGTGGCGTACTGGTTTGGCTGGGATTGCGGCGGGATTCGCTGTCGGGCGTGTCCTGCCCGAGGTCGTCGGCGGCACGAACTGGCCGTATATCGCACTGGGAACCGCGCTGGCGGCCTCCGGGCTGGCGTCCATGGTGTACGGGATCGTGCACTACCGGGAGCTGCAGGCCGCGCTGCGGGAGGGCCGGGAACCGCGCACCGGTGAGGGCTTCCTGCTGGCGCTCGCCGCAGTCGGGATCGCGGTGGGAGCCGTGTCCGTCCTGCTCGTCCTCCTTGCACCCTGATCACGAGCACAGCGTCTTCCCGATAGAGCCTGGGCACCGCGGTGTCGCCAACGCGTCGCTCCACTTCCCCCTCGCGAGACGCCCGGACGTTGGGGCCCGCTCGCCGGGGACGGCATGCCCTCGTGTCGCCGTACTGCCTGATCGAGAATCGATCATCTTCCGGCTCCGGCCGAACGGGATTAGACTCGCCTCACCTGTGACGCTCGACCAACGAGGTGGGCTATGGCTGTAGCGAACCTGGCTGAAGACGCCGCGACGGAGCTGCTGCTCCCGGGGTCCGAGAGCGAGGCTGTGGACGCCTTCGGAGACGGCACTGACGTCGTCGTGATCGGCGGCGGCACCATCATCGTCCCCGATATGACGTACGACCGACTGCGCCCCGCAAAGGCGCTGCTTCTGAAGAACGCAGGGCTGGGCGGGATCTCCCGCGAGGGGTCGCGCGTCACGATCGGCGCGACGACGTCGATCCAGGAGCTCGTCGACCTACCGCCCCCGATCGGCCCGTGCGCGGCGAACGTCGCGGATCTCGAGATCCGCGGTGCCGCGACCGTAGGCGGGAACCTCTGCGCGGGTGAGGGCTACGAGGCGCCCCGCGGCGACCTCCAGGGTGCGTTCCTTGCCGTCGGCGCGACCCTCCGCTCGGCGGGCGAGGGCGGGATTACGGAGGAGCCACTCGAGGACTTCCTCCCGAAACGCAGGGAGCGGCTCGTCCTCTCGATCTCGTACGAGGAGCCCGTTGCGGGCGCATTCGCGGGCCTCGACCGACCGCACACGCACGATTACACGGCGCTCGCGGTCTCCGGCGCGAAGTCGGCCGACGGCACGATCCGCCTCGCCGCCACTGGCGCGGGCTCGTACGGCCGGCGTCTCCCCTCCGCCGAGAGCGGCGATGCCGACGCCGCGTTGAACGACATCGAGCCGCACGACGACGCAGTCGCCTCGGCCTGGTACCGCAGCAAGGTCCTGCCGGTGCTCGTGCGCCGAGTGCTCACCGACCTCGAGGCGGCGTCATGAACCTCACCGTGAACGGCGTCGCGCACGAAATCGAGAGCGATCTGCTTACCCCGCTCCTCGACGTGTTGCGCGAGGAGCTCGGGATCACGGGCCCGAAGGCCGGCTGCCACCAGGGCGGCTGCGGTGCGTGCACCGTCCTCGTGGACGGCCAGCCCCGCCGCGCGTGCCTGCTCCCGGTCGCGTACGCCGACGGCGGCGAGATCACGACCGTCGAGGGCCTCGGCTCGCCCGATGACCTCTCGGCGATCCAGCAGGCGTTCATCCACCATTACGCCGCGCAATGCGGATTCTGTACGTCCGGGATGATGCTCGCCGCGGAGAGCTACATCGCGCGCGGAGGCTCGGACGACCCGGAGGCGATCCAGGAGGCCCTCGGCGGCCACGTCTGCCGCTGCACCGGCTACTTGAAGATCGTCGAGGCCGTCGCCGCCGCAGCCCGCGGCGACTCCTTCGACCTGACGGAGACTGCCGTCGGCAAGTACACGACGATGGCGACAGGAGGTGCGGAATGAAAGTCGTCGGGGCACGCATACCGCGCTACGACGGGGTCGCCCACGTCACCGGCCGCACGACCTACGTCGACGACGTCCGCATTCCCGGAACTCTGTGGGTGAAGGCGCTCCGCTCGCCGCACCACCACGCGGGGATCACGAAGCTGGACGCGCGCGCGGCCGAGGAGATGACCGGCGTGCACGCGGTGATCACCTGGCAGGACGTGCCCCTTCTCGAGTACGGGCACCTCTCCGCCCTCGGTATCCCGGCCGACGAGCCGCTGCTGGCAAAGGACGAAGTCCGGTATCTGGGCCAGCCGATCGCCCTTGTGGCCGCGGACGACGAGGAGATCGCTGCAGAGGCCGTCTCTCGGATCGAGATCGAGTTCGAAAAGCGACCGGCGCTCACCGACGTACGCCAGGCGTTCGACGCGGACGTCCCCCAGATCCATCGGGAGGGCAACTGGTACAAGCACTTCGAGGACGAGATGGATCGTCGCCAGATCCGCAAGGGCGACATCGACTGGGCCTTCGACAACGCGGACACGATCGTCCAGGGCGTCTACCGCCCCGCCGCGATCGAGCACGCACCACTCGAGACGCAGGTGTGTCAGGTGGTCCCCGAGCCGAGCGGCCGGCTGACGATCTACTCGTGCACTCAGGCGCTCTACTTTTCGATGGGCGTCGTCGCCGCGCACCTGCAGGTGCCGCTCAACAGGCTGAAGGTCGTCGGCGGCACGACCGGCGGCGGCTTCGGCGGAAAGGTCGACACGGCGACGGAGACGATGTGCTGCCTCCTGGCGATGAAGTCGGGCAAGCCCGTGAAGTGGCGCTGGACGCGTGAGGAGGAGTTCCTCTGCTCGTCCACCCGCGCGCCGTGGCACATGGAGATCGCCGATGCAGTGACGAAGGACGGCTGGATACTCGGCCGCAAGATGCTGACCCTGCACGACGCGGGCGCGTACTCGCGCTTCTCCCCGTACGGCCTGACCAAGCACAGCTTCCACCACACGGGCGCGTACACGATCCCGAATCTCGCGTTCGACGGCTACGTCGTGTACACGAACCGCGTGCCGACGACGGCGATGCGCGGCTTCGGAGTGACGTCGGTCTCGTTCGCGACGGAGACCCACATGAGTCGCGTCGCCGACGTGCTCGGGATCGACCCGATCCAGATCCGGCTCAAGAACGCGAACCGGATCGGCGACACCTCGCCGAACGGCATCGTCTACACGGATCCGTCGACCGTCTCGACGATCAAGACGATGGCAGAGGCGATCGGCCACGAGCTTCCGGCCGACTACCGGACGATGTCCAACGAGCAGCGATCCGGCGAGTGGCTCCCGGAGCACCTCGTCGCGCAGCTCGGGAACCCGGAGGACCACTGATGGCCAAGCACAGAGGCAAGGGAATCGCGGCGATTGAGTACCCGACCGGGATGAACCAGAACGGCGATCCCTCGCAGTGCTGGATCAAGGTGAAGCCCGACGGGCGCATCGACGTCTTCGCCGGCACCGCCGACATCGGCAACGGGTCGAAGACGATCCAGACGCAGATCGTCGCCGAGACGATCGGCGTGCCGTACGACTGGGTCACGTACGACAACTCGAACACGGACTCGTCGCCGATGTGCACCGGCACATTCGCATCGCGCGCGACCTTCGTCGCCGGGAGGGCCGCCGAGAAGGCGGCGCTTCAGGTGAAGGCGAAGATCCTCGAGATCGCCGGCCAGGAGATGGAGATCGATGCCGCCGACCTCGAGATCGTGAACGGCGAGGTGATCGCGAAGGGCTCGCCGCAGACCAAGCTGTCGGTCGCAGACGTGGCAGGCGCCGCGACCTTCGGTTACGGCGAGCTCATCACCGGGACGGGCGCACAGCTCAAGCCGTATGCGGGCATCGTCGACGCGGAGACGGGCCTCGTCGACTCGCCGCCGCACTCGGCGATCTCGTATGCGACCTGCGCAGCCGAGGTCGAGGTCGACGACGAGACGGGCGAGGTGCGCGTCCTGCGGCTCCAGCAATGCTACGACGTCGGCCGCGCGATCAATCCAACCCAGGTGGAGGGCCAGATCGAGGGCGGCGCGATGATGGGCCTCGGGCTCGGCGTGCTCGAGAACTGCTACCCCTACTACCCCTCGGTCGAGCATCGCGGCGGGGCGTTCGGCAGCTACCTCGCGCCCGGCATGGAGCAGATGCCGCAGATCGACACGATCCTCATCGAGAACCCGTCTGCCGACGGCCCGTACGGCGCGAAGGGCATCGGCGAGATGGCGAACAACCCGCAGCCCCCGGCAATCGCGGCCGCCGTGTACGACGCAGTGGGTGTCTGGGTGACGGAGCTCCCGATCACGCCGGAGCGGGTCCTCCGGGCTTTGGAGACGAAGGCCGAGCCGCGCCGCGAAGGCAAGCTCGTGGTCTTCGACGAGGAGCTCTCCGTGAACACGGTGTCGGACGGCGGGATGCGCTTCGAGGTCTCCGCCTGACTTCGCCATTCAAGACGTGGAACGGCGTGGATCGCCACACCCTCTTTCCGGGTGTGTCGATCCACGCGATCGGCGGCGAGCAGGTGATGCTCTGCCACGTGGTGTACGCGCCCGGGACGACGGTCGCGCGGCACGCGCATCCGACGGCGGAGCAGGTCATGTGGATTCTCGACGGCGACGTGACGATGACGGTCGGCGACGAGACGAGGACGGTTGGCCCGGGCGACGTCGTGGTCGTGAACCGCGGCGTCGAGCACGAGCTCCACTCCGAGGGCGGCATGACGTTCGTCGAAGCGCTCGCGCCCGTGCTGCGTGACCACGTTCCGGACGCGGGCCGCGACCTCGTCCTGGGCGCGCAACGCAACTCGCTTCACGCCGATCACTGAGGCGCTGCCCGCCCGCGCAGCGCCCGGGTTGATCCACTGAGGTCCCGGGCGCTCCTCCACATGCGGGTCGCCCCGCCGTCCTGGCGCCGCCGCGAATCGACGTTCCGCATACGGATGACCGGAGGACTATCGCGCTACCAGGACACGCTAGTTCTCGACTCCGGCGTTGTTGTCGTGCGGAACGAAGAAGGTAGTAAAGCCGGATGCGTCGTTCGGCAGCACCTGGGTCATCACGCAGAGGAGCCCGTCTTTGTTCCTGTCGTTCTTCGCGAAGATCCCCACCGCTTCAGCTGGATCGCCGCCCGCCGCAGCCATTGCCGCTGCGAGTGTTGGCTCGTTCCACTGCTCCCACGGGCCAATGGTCGCGGTACCGGTATCGCTCGGACCGACAGAGCACCCCCTATGGGGCGGGCTCGCCAGTGCGCTCGCCGAACTCATCACTACAACAAGCGTCGCCAAGGCAAGGATTGCTGTTGCCTGCCGCATCGTTCCTCCCCTTCGATTGAGCTCCCGTTCGATAGCTAAGCAGGTCGTATCCCGTGTTACTAGAGGTGCGACGCCCTAGTTTCCGGCGCGCCTAGAGATGAGCGCGCGAGCGCTCCCGCTCGCGTTCGTCCGCTTGCGCCTCACGTTCGTCGGCTTGATGGTCCCGCAGCGCGGCACTTGTCTCGCGAACGGAACGGGAGGGTAAAAAGAGGAATACTCGTCAGGTGGACGATCAACCGTGCCATCGCTCCAGGTACGGTCGCGCGGCGGCGGGCTCAGCGAACCGGAGTGCGGGCGGGGGCGTCGCGCTGATCCTCGCCGGTGTGCTGGAAGAGCTCGAGCACGTATCCGTCCGGATCCTTGAAGAACACCTGCACGTAGCCGTCGCCCCGTGGCATCGGCCCGCCGACGAGCTCGACGCTGTTCTCAGCTAGACGGTCGCACGCCGCGGCGAGGTCCTGCGTCTCGAGCGCGAGGTGCGTGGTCATTCCCCGCGCGACACCGGCACCCGGATCGGCCGGACCCGCCCCGCCGGTCGCGTGTGCCTCCGCGAGCAGGTGGATCTCGGTGCCGCCGAACCGGAACCAGGCGCCGTCGAAGTTGAAGTTCGGGGGGCGGGCCACCTCCTCGAGCCCGAGCGCATCCGCGTAGAACCGGCGCGAGCGGTCGAGGTCGGAGACGACGAGCCCCACGTGCTGGATCCGCAGTACCACGGCGCCACCGTACTGCGGCCGCGAGGTCCGCGCCCTCGCAAGTCACGCTTGCTACCGGCAGTGGGAGGTTTCGCCGCAAGGCTCGCCACGAAGTACGGTCCTCGGCGCCCCGGTCGTTTATCGAGGAGAGGAGAGGTGATGCCGCTGATCAGGGTCGAGCTGTTCGACTACCGCATGTCCGACGAGACGAGCGCGGCGCTCATCGAGAAGCTCACGGACGCGCTGTGCGAGGCGACGCATCCAGGCCTCAAGGACCACACGTGGGTCATCGTCGAGGGGCACAACCCGAAGAACTGGGGCCTCGGCGGGAAGCCATGGCCGGTCGACCAGATGCCGCCGGCGCCGTAGGATCGACGCACCCCGAGGAGAGGAGGCGAGGTGCCCGTCATCGACGTCAAGCTCTACGACCGCCGCGTGACCGAGGAGTCGGTTCCGAAGATCATCGAGGCTCTGACGAACGCACTCCACGAGTCGAGCGGCGCCGCCAAGGAGCACATCCACGTGATCATCCAGGGCGTCCCCGCGAAGCACTGGGGCCAGGGCGGCAAGCCGGGCGAGTAGGCTCCGCCGTCGACTCGGGTCGGATCTCAGGCGGACGCGATCGGAACGGCGAGGGTGAGCTCGACGGGAGCCGCGCCCGCGCGCACTTCCTGCGTTTCCCGGGCGTGCAGGAGCGTCGTGCGCACGATCAGCTTCGCGCGCGCGAAGTTGTCGAGCTCGGTCGGCACCGGTCCGACCCGCTGCCCGAGCGCGTAGCCGGCGGCGTTCCGCCCCATCGCAAGGTACGAGTCGAGCGTGTAGAGCGGGGACATACCGAAGAGCTCGAGGTTGTCGAGCGGCTCGAGGTCTGCGCGATGGATGACCGCCGTGCCCTTCGACTGGAGCCCGAGCGCGACGCCGGAGCCGGAGAGCTGCGCGCCGTCGTGCGCGATGAAGGCGACGTCCGCGACGCGCAGCACGCGAACGATGCGCGGCGTCGCGCCTCCCATGGCGATGCCCTCGGAGATCGCCCGCAGCACGTCGTCGTGCGCAAGGTCGTTGATCGTCGTCCGGATCGCGTCCGCAAAAGCGGGACCGACGGCGACCACGACCTCGGCGGGATTCTCTCCTCGCCGAGCTTCGCCGTGCTCCGTGACCAGCGGCTCGCCGTCGTGCGCGCCGCCGAGGACGTCCGCCGGGTGTACGACGGTCGGGAGAGCCTGGAGGAGCTCCCAGCGATCTCCCTCGAGCCGGTACCCGGTGCCCGGCCCCGAGTACGTGTTCGGATCGTTGACTGCCGAGTGCACGAGGCCGTCGGCGTCGATGACGGCCGCGGTCTGGAGGTAGTCCGCGGCGACGCGCTGGCGCTGCATCGAGAGGACGGCTTCCGCGACAGCTCGAAACCCTCGCCGGTCAAGCGCCAGAGCAACGTCGAGCCCCGAAACTCTCCGCGCGAGCAGCGCGTCCGCCGCCTCCACGTCCGCTGCGCGGTCGCGGTCGGGCATCTCGGACGAGTCGTAACCCGTCGTCGCGGCCTCGACCTCGGCGTCCGACACCGGAGGCAGGCCGAGCTCGTCGAACACCGCCTGCACTGCTCGCGCTGCGACAGCGCGCACGCGCAGCAGCTCATTCTCGGCCACCGGCTCGATTCCCGCGTCCACTTGCCAGTCGCGCTGGATCGTGAGCCATTCGTCGAGGTCGTCGGCGTCGTAATTCCCTCCGCCGAACGTGTTGTCATGACGCGGCATGACCGAATAGCCGGACGTGACGAAGTCCGTGCCCGGCAGGAACTGGCCCATGAGCTTTGCCGTCTTGCGGATCTCCGAGTGCGAGGCGATCGCGTCGTTCCCGGAGGCGACCTCGAGATCGAGCCAGGCGGCGAGGACGTTCTCGCCGAGGATCGCGCGCGTGCCGCCCGGAACGGAGAGGGCCAGAGCGACGCACGAGATTGACCCGTTTTGGACTCCCTGCGAGCCAGCCGCCCGCACGGCCGCGAGGCAGCGCGCCTCGAGGTACAGCATCGAGTAGCCCTGCGCGTACCCCATCAGCGCCTCGGAGCCCGTGCCCGAGGTGAAGCGCACCTTGACGCCTCGGGAGGCATAGGCCGCGCCGAGGAACGCTTTCGACCAGGGCGTGTCATCGCCGTCGACGAAGACGGGCTCCGTCCCGTAGACCGAGAGCGTCTCGGCGTACGTGACGAGGCCGCGGATCGCGAGCTCGAGGTTCCGCTTCTCCTCGACCGCGCACTGGGTCATCACGCCGGGACGGCCGGTCTGCGAGCCGACTAGCAGCGCGATCGCGTTCAGCGGGGCGTAGCGCGCGACCCCGACCGTCGTTTCGATCTCCGCGAAGCCACGGCGTGCGGCCTCGGCCGCGTCGGCCGCGAGGAGCGCCGGGCTCTCCTTCAGGTTAGTGACGTGAGCCTGGTTCGACGGCGCGCGGCGTGCGCGCAGCTTCTTGAGGGCGAGCATGAGCTCCACCGGGTCGAGCCGGCCAATAACGCGCGCCAGCTTCGCGGGCGTCAGGCCGCGAGCGAGGCGTACGAGCTCCGTGCGCGGAACGCCGACGTCCACGAGGCGGCGCGCCAGCTCGACCTCGTCGAGCGCCATCGCCTCGGCTGTCACGTCCAGGTCGAGCCCATGGGCCACGACGAAGCGGTCGATGATGTCGAACTCCGCCGCGGCACGATTGTCCATGCGCGTGACGACTCCATCTTCGACGACCAGCTCCGGCTCCGGGTCGTTCGCCCCGCCGGAGGCGACGAGCCCGAGCTCGGGCACGGGAGAGACGAGCGTCTCCCGAGCCAGCTCGCGCCGCTCGCGAGAGGTGAACCGCCGGCTACGCACTCGCGAGGAGTCCCCGCTCCGCGTAGGCGGCCGCGGCCTCGCGGACGAACTCGGCGGTGCTCGTTGCGCCGTGGGTCTCGAGTCGCGCCGCCCACTCCTCGAGGTCCCCAGCGGTCGCGCGGCCCGGCCGGAGCGCCGTATACACAGCGAGCAGGAGATCGTCCGGGACGCCGGCGAGCTCCGCGGCGCGCTCGAGAGTCGCGGCCAGCGGCTCCCGGCCCGAGGCGCGCGCGACCTCGGCCTGAAGTCGAAGGGTCCCGGGCGTCGCCCGGATCTCTCCTGAGTCGATCCCGCCTTTGCGAAGCGCCTCGAGCGTAACCTCGGCCAGCGGCCTTCCAGCAGGTGTGGAGACGAGATCGGGCCGCCTGGCGCCGAGCGGGTAGTCGCGTGTCGGATCGAAGCTCATGCGCTCAGACTTTAGGGTTGGTTCTCGAAGGTGAGAGACACGACGAACGATTATCGATTCTCGGGCCGGGTCGCGCTGGTCACCGGCGGAGCCAGCGGTATCGGCGCGGCCGTCGCTGCGCGGCTGCTCGCCGAAGGCGCGAAGGCCGCGGCGCTCGACCTGACTCCGAGTGCGGCCGACGGTGTTCTCCCGGTCGCGGGCGACGTCTCGCGTTCCGCCGACGTGGAGGCGGCGGTCGCGCGCGTGGAGGATGAGCTCGGCCCGATCGACGTGCTCGTCTGCTCGGCGGGAGTTCCCGGTGCGTCTCTCCCTACCGTCGAGGTCACGGACGAGGAGTGGCGCAGGGTCCTCGGGATCAACGCCGACGGCGTCTTCTTCTGCAACCGCGCCGTGCTGCCGGGCATGGTCGCGCGCGGGTACGGGCGGATCGTCAACGTCGCCTCGATCGCGGGCAAGGAGGGCAACCCGATGGCGGGCGCCTATTCCGCCTCGAAAGGCGCGGTCATCGCACTGACGAAGGCGATCGGGAAGGACGTTGCGCGCAGCGGCGTCCTCGTGAACTGCGTCGCGCCCGCCGTCATCGAGACGCCGATCCTGGAAGGGATGTCGCAGGAGCACATCGACTACATGGTCGAGCGCATACCGATGGGCCGGATGGGGAGCCCGGAAGAGGTCGCCGCCCTCGTCTGCTGGCTCGCGAGCGAGGAGTGCTCCTTCTCGACCGGCGCCACGTACGACATCTCCGGCGGGAGGGCCGTCTACTGATGAAGAGCGTACGCGTCCGCGGGCCCGGCGGCATCGAGACGGCCGTCGTCGAGGGAGGAATCGTCGTGACTGCGAGCGGAGCGCGCGTCGAGCCGGTCGACGCCGACCGCCTGACACTTCCCGACCCGTACGAGCTGCTGCTCCCGCTCGAGCCGCCCGAAGTCTGGTGCGCGGGCGTGACCTACGAGCGGTCGCGTGACGCGCGGATCGGGGAGAGCGCCGCGCGAGACGTGTACTCGCTCGTCTACGACGCCGACCGCCCCGAGCTCTTCCTCAAGGACGCCGGGTGTCGCCGCACCGTCGGGCCTGGAGCTTCGATCGGCGTGCGCTCGGATTCGGGTTGGAACGTGCCCGAGCCCGAGATCGGCCTCGTCCTCGCCGCCGACGGCCGCGTCGCCGGAGTCACGATCGGGAACGACGTCTCATCGCGCGACATCGAGGGCGCCAACCCGCTCTACCTCCCACAGGCGAAGGTATACGCGGGCGCCTGCTCGCTCGGGCCGGCGGTCCTCTCGCCGCTTCCCGACGAGCCGTTCGAGATCCGGATGCAGATTCGTGACGCGGCGGGCGCCGAGGTCTTCTCCGGCGAGACGTCGACCTCGCGCATGAAGCGCACGTTCGCCGAGCTCGTCGAATACTGGTTGCGTGACAACCCGGTTCCCCCGGGCAGCGTCCTGCTCACCGGTACCGGCCTCGTGCCTCCCGACGACTTCACGCTCGAGCCGGGCCACGTCGTCGAGATCCACGTGCCCGGCATCGGAACCCTCTCCAACTCAGTTGTCGTCGCCTCGAGCCTCGTGGAAAGGAGCGCCGTCCATGCCTGAGACCCTCACTCGATCGCCCGCGAAGAACTACGTCGGCGGCGAGTGGCGCGAGTCGGCGACCGGGGAGACTTACGAGAAGCGCAGCCCGTGGCGGCCCTCGGAGGTGACCGGGGTCTACCCGGCCTCGGATGCCGAGGATGCGCGGGCGGGAGTCGAGGCCGCGCGCGATGCGTTCCCCGGCTGGGCGGCGTTGCCCGCGGCACAGCGGGCGGCGTTCTTCCTCGAGGCCGCGAACGTCCTCGAAGCGCGCGCGGAACAGATCGCGCAGGACATGACCGCGGAGATGGGAAAGCCGCTGCGCGAGTCTCGACTCGAGGCGCTGCGCGCGGCGACGATCCTCCGCTACTCGGGCGGCGAGGCGTGGCGGCCGATCGGCGAGCAATACGAGCCCTCGGTGCCCGGCCAGCGGCTATATACGCTCCGGCGCCCGCTGGGCGTGGTCGGGCTCATCACGCCGTGGAACTTCCCGATCGCGATCCCGGTCTGGAAGCTGGCGCCCGCCCTGATCTACGGAAACACGGTTGTGCTCAAGCTCGGGTACGAGGCGCCGCGGACAGGGCTGCACGTCGCAGAGGCGTTCGCGGAAGTGGGCCTGCCGGCGGGAGTCCTGAATGTCCTCACCGGGGCCGGGTCGAAGGTCGGCGCGGAGCTCGTGCGAAACGCTGGTGTACATGCGATCTCGTTTACCGGGTCGGTGCCGGTCGGGCGGTCGGTGCGTGACGAGGCGACCGCGCGCGACTGTCGCGTGCAGCTCGAGCTCGGCGGGCACAACCCGCTCGTGGTGACCGCCGCAGGCGAGATCGACCGCGCGGTCGAGGCCGCCTACGCGGGTGCATTCTGGTCGGCCGGGCAGAAGTGCACCGCGACGCGTCGGATCCTCGCGCAGGACGAGGTCTACGACGCGTTCCGCGAGAAGCTCCTCGCACGGGTGGCGGCGGGAAAGGTCGGCGATCCGGCCGATCCGGACGTCGAGGTCGGCCCGCTCGTCAACGAGAGTGCACTTGAGGAGGTGCTGGGCGCGATCGAACGCGCGCGAGGCGACGGCGGTGCGGTGCTCGCCGGTGGCGAGCGCGCTGACGACGAGGGCTACCTGATCGCGCCGACCGTGTTCGAGGGGCTTGCGGACGATGCGGAGCTGTCCTGCGAGGAGGTCTTCGGCCCGGTCACGGTGCTGTACCGATACTCGACATTCGACGAGGCGATGGAGCGCGCGAACGCCGTGCGGTTCGGCCTCTCCGCGTCCATCTTCACGCGCGATCTGCACGAAGTGCAGCGCTTCACCGACGAGATCGGCGCGGGCATCATCCACGTGAACTCGCAGACCGCAGGCGCCGACGTGCACGTGCCGTTCGGCGGGATCAAGGGCTCGGGCTGGGGCCCACACGAGCAGGGCCGCGCGGCAATCGACTTCTACACCGAGCAGGTCACGGTCTACCAGGACGCGCCGCTTGCCTGAGGCCCGGCGCACGCTGGTCACCGGAGCGCTCGGGTGCATCGGCGCGTGGACGGTCAAGGCTTTGCTCGAGCTCGGCGAGGAGCCGGTCGGGTACGACCTCGGCAGCGACGACTCGCGCCTCCGGCTTGTCCTCTCCGACGGGGAGCGCGCGCGGGTGACGCTCGTCGAGGGCGACGTCACGGACGGCGAGGCGCTCGGGCGGGCGCTCGACGAGCACGAGATCACGAACGTCGTGCATCTCGCCGCTCTCCAGGTGCCGTTCTGCCGTGCCGACCCGGCGCGTGGCGCTCACGTGAACGTGTTCGGGACGGTGGTCGTATTCGAGACCGTGCGGGCGCGGCTCGACCGAATCCCCGGCCTCGCCTACGCGAGCTCGACGGCGGTCTACAACGCCTCCGACCCCTCGCCGGCGCCGGAGTCGGGCGGGACCGCGCCGTCGACGTTCTACGGGACCTACAAGCTCGCGAACGAGGGCAGCGCCCGTGTCTCCTGGGCCGACGAGGGCGTCGCCTCGATCGGTATCCGCCCGTACGTCGTCTACGGGCCGGGACGGGATCAGGGCCTGACGTCCGGCCCCTCGCTCGCCATGGCCGCGGCCGCGCGAGGCGAGGGCTTCGAGATCGGCTACGGAGGGACCGTGCAGTACGACTTCGCGCCCGACGTCGGCCGCGCGTTCGCACTCGCAGCGCGCGCGGCCGTGGAGGGCGCGCACGTCGCGAACTTTCCCGGCGAGCCGTCGACGATGGAGCAGGTCGTCACCGCGATCGAGAACGCCGCGCCGGCGACGGCCGGGCGGATCACGTTCACCGACGAGCGCCTTCCGTTCCCGGACTCGCTCGAGGCGTCGCTCCTCGAGCGTCTCGTCGGCCCGCTGCCGCGAACGGCGCTCGCGGACGGCGTCCGCCGCACGATCGAGCACCAAGCCCCCGCCGGCTAGTGCAGCAAGGGGCGCAGGGTGTCGCGGGCGATGAGGAAGCCGCGCCTGACCAGCTCCTCCGTGCCCTCGAACGACCGATCCTCGTGCTCGATCGAGATGACGTAGTCGTACCCCGAGCGGTAGAGCGCCGCGATGTAGCGAGCCCACCGCACCTCGCCGAGCCCGGGCAGGCGCGGCACCTGCCAGCCCATCCCCATCGAGACGGTGCCGTGTCGATAGAGGCCTTCGCGGTCGATCTCGAGGTCCTTCGCGTGGACGTGGAAGAGCTTCGACGCGTAGTCGCGCACGACCCGCTCGTAGTCGATCTGGAGCCACACGAGGTGTGAGGGATCGAGGTTGAGCCCGAAGTTCGGGCTGTCGACGATCGAGAACATCTCGTCCCAGATCGCCGGCGAAGCGGCGAGGTTCGTTCCGCCTGGCCACTCGTCCCAGGAGAAGATCATCGGGCAGTTCTCGATCGCGATCTTCACGCCGCGGGACTCCGCGTGGTCGACGAGGCGCGGCCACACGCGCCGGAACTCGCGGAAGCTGTCCGGGACGCTCTTCGTCTGGTCGCGACCCACGAAGGTGCCGACGACGGGAACTTCGAGGGCTGCCGCCGCGTCGATGACCTTCTTCAGGTGCGTGTTCGCCGCGCGCCGCTCGGCGGGATCGGGGTGCAGGTTGTTCGGGTAGTACGCGAGCGCGGAGATCTCGAGCCCGTGCTCGTCGAGCACTCCCCGCACCGCGCCGGGATCGAGGCGCGTGACGTCGATGTGGGACGTGCCAGCGTAGCGACGTCGCTCGGCACCCGTGGCCGGCCAGCACGCGACTTCGAGCATCTCGAAGCCTTCGCCCGCGGCCCAGGAAGCGACCTGGGCGAGCGATCGGCGGGGGAACGGAGCGGTGAGCAGTCCGAGTTTCATGTCAGGGGCACCTCCACCCAGCGTCGTTCGCGGTTGGACTCGGCGACGGCGTCGCAGAGGACGTTCTCGACGTGGCCGTCGCGAAAAGTCGGGTAGTCGGGCGCGGGGGACGGGCGACCACGCGCGACGTCGGTGTAGACCGCGCGGTAGAGCTCGCGGAACGTCTCGGCGAAGCCCTCGGCGTGAGCGACCGGGAGCAGAGTGTGCGCGGCTGCGCCGGGATGCATCAGCGCGGGGTTTCGAAGCAGGATCTCGTTCGGCCGGTCGCGATTCCCGAGCCAGAGCTCCTCGTGCCGCTCGGAGTCCCAGGCGATTGCACCCCGCGAGCCGTCGACCTCGAAGCGCAGCGAGTTCTTGCGGCCGTTCGACACCTGCGACACCACCATCGACCCGCGCACGCCATTCTCGAAGCGAAGGAGGACGTGCGCGAGGTCCTCGGTCGCAATCTGAACGTCCTCGCGCTCGACGTCCACGGCCCCGGCGAACGTCTCGACCTCGCCGAGCGGTCGCTCTCGGACCGGGATCACCGTCGCGAGATCCGCGAGCACGGAGACGATCCGGTGGCCGGTGACGAACTGCACCATGTCCAGCCAGTGCGAGCCGATGTCCCCGACAGCACGGAGTGCGCCTGCCTTCTCCGGCTCGAGCCGCCAGTTCCAGTCCGTCGGCTGCGCGAGCCAGTCCTGGAGGAATCCGCCATGGACCGCCCAGACGTCTCCGATCTCCCCGTCCTGCACGCGCTCTCGCGCCTCGAGGACGAGCGGGTAGAAGCGCAGGTTGAAGTTGGTGCAATGAACGAGGCCCGAGCGCTCGGCGAGCTCGAGCAGCTCTCCGGACTGCTCCGACGTGACGGCGAGCGGCTTCTCGCAGACCACGTGCTTTCCCGCGGCGAGCGCCTGCTTCACCTGCTCGAAGTGAAGGTGATTCGGGGTCGCGAGGTGGACGACGTCGATCATCCCGTCGCCGAGCATCGCATCGAAGGACTCGAAGACGGACGCGATGCCCTTCGACGCCGCGCGCTCGGGCGAGGAGCCGACCACGCCGGCGATCTCGACACCCAGTCGTCGCAGCGCCTCGACGTGAACCACCCCGATGAAGCCGGTTCCGGCGACAGCCGCTCGTAGGCCGGCGAGCTCGCTCATGGCGCCGTGGCCCGAGCGGCCGCGACGCGCCGCCGCACGACGCGCTCGGTACGCCTCACGTGCTTTCGCGCTTCTGCGCCTGCGCGTGCGCTGTCCCCCGCTCGGCTCGCCTCGACGATCGGCACGTGGAACTCGGCCAGGCCCAGCTGATCCCAGTACGTCCAGTAGGTGGCGAATGCCGTCGAGACCTCGACCCCGAGGATCAGCCACGACTGGAGGAGCGGCTCGCTCTCGGTCATCTCGATCATCGTCCGGTGGAACGCGAGGTCGTGCGCGATCTGCGTTCGCCAGTCCCCGACCGCTGCCGCGGCGCGCATCGCGTCCACCTCGCCCTCCAGCGCGCTCACGTCGCCGTCCGCCAGCTTGGCCGCCTCGCGCGCCGCGAGCTCTTCCAGGACCATGCGCACCGGGAACACGGGCAGCAGCTGTTCGTTGTCCACCGCTCGAACGCGCGCGCCTCGGAACGGCTCGGACTCGACGAGCCGTAGGAGCTGGAGGTCGCGGAGCGCCTCCCGCACGGGTGCCTGGCTCGTGCCCAGCTCTCGGGCGAGGCGCGTCTCGACAAGACGCTCTCCGGGCTCGAGCTCCCCGCGCAGGATGCGCTCGAGGAGGATCTCCTTGATCTGCTCGCGTAGAACGGTTCGGGCGACGGTCACCGGCCGCAGCCGATCATCGATGGTCGATTATCCCGCGTCAACCTCGTCCCCCCGGCTCGAGCAGCCTCGGCGGAGTCCGGAAGACGCCTACCGTCGATGGCGAAGAGCTCGCGGTTGCGAGGGGCGGACAACGCGAGAAGCTTGCCGGCGTCAGCCGATCTCGAGGACGAGCTTGCCGAAGTGCTGCCCCGACTCCATCCGGTCGAGGGCCGCCTCCGCCTCCGCGAGCGGCCTGACCGAGTCGAGCACCGGGCGCCAGCTCGCCTCCGCGAGCATCCGCAGAAGCGCCTCGAAGTCGCGCGGGCTCCCAAGCTGCGTCCCGTGAAGCGACTGCTGCTTGAAGTAGAACGGTCGCACCTGGAGCGTCACCTCGGTCCCGCCCGTCCCTCCGAAGACGACGACCCGCCCTCCCGGGCGCACGGCGTCGAGACACTGCTGCCACGTCGAGCCGACAGAGTCGAGCGCGAGGTCGACCGCGCCGAGCTCCTGCACGGCAGCCGGCCAGTCCGGCGTCGTCGCATAGTTCACCCCGTCCTCGGCGCCGAGCTCCTTCGCGCGCTCGATCTTCGCGTCCGAGGACGACGTGACGAGGACGCGGGCGCCAGCCTGTGCGGCGAGCTGAACGACGAACGTGGAGACGCCGCTACCCGCGCCGAGGACGAGCACCGTCTCACCGCGCTCCACCCTCCCCTGTATGAAGAGCGCCCGGTACGCGGTCACCGCTGCGAGCGGGAACGCGGCCGCCTCCGCCCACGAGAGGCCTACCGGCTTAGGGAACAGGCTCTCCTTGGGCATCACGATCAGCTCCGCTTGCGTTCCGTCACGCGGTCCGCCGAGGATCTCGAAGCCGGGGCCGGGAGCGTCCTCGCGATCGCCCCAGTTGAGGCCGGGGTAGAGCACGACCTCCTCGCCCGTGTCGCGGCGAACGCCCGTGCCGTCCGACCCGGGGACGAGCGGGAGCGGGAAGGGATAGATCCCCTTGCGCACGAGAAGGTCACGCCGGTTGAGCGCGGCCGCGCGTAGCTCGACGACGACCTCGCCGTCTGCCGGTTCGGGGTCCGGGACGGTCTCGTATGCCAGAACCTCGCCTTCGTGAACACGGATCGCCTGCATCACTCCTCCTCGCCGTCCGGCGGGGGCACGGGGTTCCAGGCCGGGCTCGAGTCGTTGTCGGCCGGATCCGTGATCTCCTCGACGCGCGAGGCTCCTTCCGCGACCAGGGAGGCAAGATGGATCGCGCCGTTCTCCGAGAATGCGATCGAGTTGCCGTCGGGCGACCAGGCCGGCTCGAAGGAGTCCTCCGGTGAGGCCGTCACGCGGGTCGTCCTGCCCGTCGCGACGGTAACCCAGTAGATGTCGTACTGCGAGATCCGGTTGTTGGTCGCGAACGCGATCCTCGTGCCGTCCGGAGACCACGCAGGCGTGTAACTCGCGCTCTGAAGCTGTGTCACCTGGCGTCGCCCCGTGCCGTCCGGGCGCATGATCCAGATCTCCCGTATCGGCGTGCCCGGCTCCCGCCGCACGTATGAGATGGAGCGTCCGTCGGGCGACCATGCAGGCTCGGACTCCTCGGCCGTCACGTCGGAGATCCGGCGGGCGCCGCTTCCGTTCGCGTTCATGACGTAGATGTCGCTCGCCCGGGCGAACGCGATGCGGTCTCCCTCCGGGGACCAGGTCGGCGAGGTCTCGTCCTCGTCCCCGGTGGAGGTGAGCCGCTTCGTGCCGGTGCCGTCGGCCGCCATCACGTACAGGTCGAAGGACCCGCTGCGCTGGCTCGCGAACGCGATCCGCGTACCGTCCGGGGACCAGTCCGGCTCGACCTGAAAGAACACGCTCCCGGACGAAGCAGCGTCGGTGGTCTCGGCCTCCGTCAGCCGGTTCTGACCCTCGCCGTCGGCGTTCATCTCGAACACGGCGTAGTCCCCGTCCCGGGTGCTGACGAACACGAGGTCCGGCCGCGCTTCCGTCGAGCCGCCGCAGCCCGCGACGAGCGCCGCGAGCGCTGCGAGGAGCGCTACTGGCGCAGGGCGGAACGGTCGTCTGGTCATGCGGCCGACGATCCTAGCTTCAGCGGGCGACCGGCTCGACGCCGAGGTACCGCCGCTGCATGTCGGGGTCCCGCGACAGCTCGGCGGCAGTCGTCTCCAACGCGATCTCACCTCCGACCATCACGAGCTGTCGGTCTGCGAGCGAGGTCGCGACGTCGAGCTTCTGCTCGATCAGCAGGATCCCGAGCCCATCCTCCTGCAGCTTCTTGAAGGTCTCGATCAGGACGTCGATGACGGTGGGCGCGAGGCCTTCGGACGGCTCGTCCATGATCAGGAGCCTGGGATTTCCGAGCAGCGCGCGGCCGATGGCGAGCATCTGCTGCTCGCCGCCGGAAAGCTCGGCGCCGCCGTTTCGCTTCCGGTCGGCGAGCCGCGGGAAGAGTTCGTACACGCGCTCGATCGTCCACGTGTCGCCCCGTCCGCGCGCGGAGATCCGGAGATGCTCGTGGACGGTCAGCGACGGAAAGAGCCTGCGCCCCTGCGGGACGTAGCCGAGCCCGGCGCGCGCGATCTTGTACGACGGCTTGCCGACGAGCTCGACTCCGTCGAATCTCGCGGAGCCGGTCACGCGCGGGGGATTGAGCCCCATGAGTGCGTGGCAAAGCGTTGTCTTCCCCATCCCGTTCCGCCCCACGATGGCGACCGGGTCGGAACCGACCGAGAACGAGACGTCGTGTAGCGCCTGCGCGCTGCCGTAGAACGCGGAGAGCCCTGCGACCTCGAGCAGGGTCTCACTCACTGGCGTAGTGGTGCCTGCCCAGGTAGAGGTCGTGCACGAGCTCGTTGCCCCGGATCTCGTCCGGCGTTCCTTCGACGATTACCTGCCCGTCGTCCATCATCGTGACGCTCTCCGCAACGACGAGCGCGACGTCCATGTCGTGCTCGATGAGGACGAGCGTGATCTCGGGGTCGAGCGCGAGCAGGAGCTCGGTGAGGAGCTGCCGCTCGCCGCGCGAGAGCCCGGCGGCCGGCTCGTCGAGCATGAGGATCATCGGCTCGGAGGCGAGCGCCATGGCGAGCGCCACCTGCCGGTGCTCACCGTGCGACAGCGACCCGACCTCCGTGTCGAGCCTATGGTCGATGGCGACGCGACGGGCTGCCTCACGCGCGCGCTCGCGTATCCGCCGGTCCGTTCCCGGAAGCGTCACCGGTCGCAGGTGTCCTCGACCGACGCCGAGGATCGAGAGGTAGATGCTGTCCTCGACCGTCAGGCCGAGGAACAGGCGGGACTGCTGGTACGTGCGGGCGAGTCCGAGCCGGGCCCGTTTCCTCGCCGCCATGGTCGTGACGTCGTGCCCGAGGAGCTCGACCGTCCCGCTCGACGCGGCGAGGTCGCCGGAGATGACGTTGAACAGCGTCGTCTTCCCGGCTCCGTTCGGCCCGAGGATTGCACGCCGCTCGCCGAGGGCGACGTCGAGGTCGACGTCGTCCACGGCGAGCAGCCCGCCGAACCGCCGGTCGACCCCCCGCAAGCGGAGGGCCGGCTCGGCGTGTTCGACGGACGGTGCTGCTTCGGTCACCGACCTACCTGATGACCTGGTTCGTGATCCGGCCGTTCCGGACGACGCGGATCTTCCCCTGCCATGGAAGCTTGCGCTTCGCGCAGCCAGGGACGGTGCGGTTCGGGGCCTTCTTCTTGGGCCCGAAGTAGCCGCCGAACGTCTGGTCCACGTTCGGGACGTAGCCCGCGACCTGCGCCGCCGGCTGGCCGTTGGCGCCACGGACGATCCGCAGCGGGTACTGGTCCTGGATCGCCTGTCGACGGCTGTCGAGGCGGAGGACGCCCTTGTTCGCGACCTGGAAGGCCGGCTTGAGCGTCTTCGGCAGTGCGCGCTGCAGGGCCGCACCGACCTCGCCGTTCGACTTGTTGAGCCCCTGGACGAGCGCCCAGGCAGCGTTCCAGTAGTTGTAGAAGAACCCGTCGTTGGGGTCGTATCCGGCGAACGACCCGCTCTTCGGGAACCACTTCGACGCGTTCTTGACGTATGCCTTCGCCTTCGGTGTGTTCAACCCGGTTTGGGCTGTGCCGAAGCCACCGAAGTAGGCGCCGACGAGCTTCGGCGCGACCGTGGCGAAGTTCCCCAGGAAGTAGAGGAACAGGTTGCCCGAGTGCTGCCGCGCGTTTACCGGTCCGTATGCCTGCTCGAACGCGGTCAGGGCAGCACCGGTGTTCGCCCCTCCGATGAGCCAGAAGTAGCCGTCGACCTGGTTCGGCCTCGGCAGCTGGCGGATGAACGGTGCGTAGTCACCTCCCTGCGGCGGCGTCCACACGCGCTTCGTGATCCGACCGCCGATGCCGCAGAAGTCGGCAACGATGCCCGCCGCGGAGGTCCACGGGAAGCTGTAGTCGTCGCCGATCAGCGCGGCCGTTCGCCAGCCGAGCCGCTTGTACAGGATCTCCCCGAGCCCTGCGTTCCACTGCGCTCCGTCGCCGTGGTAGCGGAACAGGTTCTTCGGGGCGATCTGCATCGTCGGGTCCTGCGACCCGGCGGTGCCGATGATCACGGTCTTCCGTGGGTTGGCCTTCGCCCAGTTCGCGATCGCGACTGCCTCGTCACCGGACAGCGGTCCGATCATGACGTCAGCACGCCGCTGGTTCATGAGCCGCCGAGTTTCCTTGAGCGCAAGCGCCGGAGTCTCGTCGCCGCAGCCGATGCCGACGACGTTCAGCCGCTTGCCACCGGCCGTACCGCCCGTCATCCCCGCCGAAGGCTTCTTCTTGTTCTTCGGCTTGGCGCCCGCGTACTGGGAGAACGCCGCGATCGTGCCGGCGGTGTCCACCTCGTACCCGAAAGCAAAGGCGCCCTTGCAGTCGGTCATGATCGCGATCCTCACCTCGTTCGCCTGCGCGGAGCCGGCGAGCGCGCCCGAGGTCGAGATCGTGGCCGCTGCTGCGAGCAGTGCCAGCGGAAGCAGGAGCCTCCACTTACCTACCTTCATCGTGCCTCCTCTCGTGCCTGCCGTTCCATCCTGATCGGTGATTAGCGTTGGGAGAGCCTACGGAATGTGGCGTGGCGGGTCACCTCCTCCCTCATGAGGTGGCCTCGGTCGCCGGCCGCACGTCCCCCGAGCCGGACGCGCGGCCTCGGCCGGCGGTGCTCCAGATCCGGTCCCACAGCCCCATGAGCCCGTCGGGCGAGACGATGACGATGGCAAGGAAGATGAAGCCGATGACGGTGTTGAACGTGCCGCCGATCACCGGCAGCCCCGAGGACGGGATCCGGTTCGTGACTTCGTTGTTGATGACGAGGAACGCGACGGCTCCGAGCCAGGCCCCCTCGATGCGTCGGAGACCGCCGATGACCGCGATCACGAGGAGCTGGATCGTCGCGTCGAGCCCCATGATCGTCGGTGAGAGCTGCCCGAACCACCAGGCGTAGAGGACGCCTCCGATCCCGGCGACGAGCGCGCCGATCCCGAACGCGAGCGTCCGGTGGAGCGCGACGTTGTAGCCGAGCGAAGCCATTCGTACCGGCTCGTCCCGGATGCCCTGGAACGAGATGCCGAAGGGCGTCCGGATGAGATAGCGGATCAGCACGTACACGGCGACCGCGGCGATGAGCGAGATGAAGTAGAGGCGCTGGCGGTCGTTCACGATTTCGCCGACGAACCCCGGCGTGTACTGGTCGACGCCCGCGACCGGCGAGAACCCGCCGATGAGCGTCACCGAGCCGACGAAGAGGAACGCGATCACGGTGTACGTGAGCGTCAGCATCAGGAAGTAGATCCCGTAACTCCGCGACGCGACGGCGCCGAACACCAGACCGATGGCCGTCGTCAGGAGGATTGCGGCAATGAGGGCGACGGTCGGATCCCACCCGAGCAGAAGGCCCTTCGTCTCTCCCCCCGGCACGCGCTGCGTGACCATGTTCGCGAGGGCGTAGCCCGCGATCCCCATCAGGCCTGCCTGCGCCAGCGAGATCATCCCTCCGTACGCGGAGAGGAAGATGAGGCTCGCGGCGCCGATCCCGAGGATGAGCGCCTGGGTGAGGATCGAGTTGACGAAGAAGTCGCTGAAGATGAGCGGTGCGAGGACGGCGACTACGAGCGCCCCGACTCCGAGCACGCGCTCGACGAGCGTCTTCGTCGCAGCTCTCGTCACGCGGCTCTCCCGAACAGGCCCTGCGGCCGGAACGCGAGCACCAAGGCCATGAGGACGAAGGTGAGGACGACGGAGTACTGCGAGCAGCAGTTGTCGCCGGTCGTGGGCAGGTACGCGACCGCGAACGAGAAGACGAGCCCGTAGAGCACCGACCCGACGGCCGCGCCCGCGAGCGAGCCCATACCGCCGATGATCACCACGACGAGCGAGAACAACAGCCACTGGCCGTCCTGGCCCTGCGCGATGGACGACTGCGATCCTCCGACGACGGCCCCGAAGGCGGCGAGCGCGGATCCGACGAGGAACGCGATCGCGAACGTGACCTGGATGTTGATCCCGATCGCCGAGGCCATCTGCCGGTCGTCGACGCCGGCGCGGATCACCATCCCGGTCTTCGTGCGATGCAGCCAGAGCCAGAGCACGACGCCCACGCCCACGCCCAGGGCGAGCATGACGAGCCGGGCGAGCGAGTAGCCCACACCTGCGACGTGGAGGTCGATGATGTCGTTCGTCCAACCGGGCCAGGTGATGCTCACAGCGTTCCCACCGAACTGCTGCGTCCCCGCCGGGACCGTGCGCGGGAAGTGGGCGATCACCTGGTCGGCGACGATTACCGACACCGCGATCGTGATGAGCGCCTGGCGGAGGTCCTGCCCCTGGTTCCAGCGGAGCAGGAGCTGCTGTACCGCGAGGCCGAAAACGGCAATGGATGCCATCGCGATCAGCCATGGCACGACCCACTCGAGGGTGCTCACCTCCGTACCCCCGAGCGCGAACCCGGAGCCGGTCATCCGCTGCTGGACCTCGTACGCGATGTACCCCCCGAGGAGGTAGAAGGCCCCGTGGGCCATGTTCACGACGCGCATGAGGCCGAAGATCAGGGAGAAGCCACTCGCGACGATGAAGAGGAGGCCCGCGAACGTGATCCCGTCGAGGATGGTGGTGAGGAACGCGCCCGGGTCGTCGAAGGCCGACCCGAAGTTGGTCGTACGCCAGTCACCGCCGCCGAGCTCCGGCAACGGCTTGGCGATCACGAGCACGTAGAGGAGCGCGAAGACGACGATCCCGGCCGCGACAGCTCGCGGCACGGTGCCGACAACGCCCCAGGCCCGAAGTCGTTCGGTCACAGGCGCTGCGAACGTACCAATCCGCCCTGCGGCTTTCAATGGAGAACGCTCGATAATCGATTGCGCGCTGCCGCACCCTCAGCGGAGTCAGGAATCCGCGTTCACGAGGGAATGACGGCCACGCACTCGATCTCGACCCGCGCGCCCTCAACCGCGAGCCGCGGCACCTCGACCAAGGTCGAGGCCGGCCGCGTATCGCCGAAGACCTCTTGCCGGACCGGGTTGATCAGCGGCCGGTCTTCGACATCGGTGAGGAAGATTGTCACCTTCACGACGTCCCCGAAGCCGCAGCCGGCGGCGGAGAGCACCGCGCGCATGTTCTCGAACACCTGGCGCGTCTGCGCGACGACATCGTCTCCGCCCACGAGCCGCCCGTCGCGGTCCACTGCGACGACGCCGGAGACGAAGAGCAGGTCGCCGGAGCGAACCGCATCCGTGAAGTGCGAGATCGGCTCGGCGAGACCGTCGACGCGGATCTCCTCGCGGCTCATCGCGCGCCCGCCTGCAGCTCGCTCAGCTTCACGCGCGGCGAGATGCGCTCGGGGTCGACCGGGAGCACGAGCACCGCCGGTTTGTTCGACGCGAGCGCACGCTCGAACGCGGCCTCGAACTCTTCCGTGCGCCCGACTCGCTCACCGTGGGCACCGTACGCCTCCGCGAGCGCCACGAAGTCGGGGTTCTCGAGGTCGGTGCCGATCACGCGGCCAGGGTAGACGCGTTCCTGGTGCATGCGGATCGTGGCGTACATGCCGTTGTCGACGAGAAGGACGACGATCGGCAAGTCGTACTGCACCGCGGTCGCGAGCTCGGGTGAGCTCATCACGAAGTCGCCGTCGCCCGTCCAACAGACGGCGAGACGATCCGATTGGACGAGCTTGGCGGCGTTGGCGGCCGCGACGCCGTAGCCCATCGAGCCCGACCGTGGGCACACCTGCGTCCCGAACTGCGAGAACTCGGCGAAGCGATGCGCCCAGACCGTGAAGTTGCCGGCGCCGCAGGTCTGGACGGCGTCCGGAGGCAGTCGACCCCGCAAGAAGGCCATGATCTCGCCCAGGTCCACCTCCCCCTCCATCGGGTCGTGGCGGAGGTTCGCCTCGTAGTCGGCCCGCGACGCATGCGTCCATTCGCGCCAGCGGGACTCCAACGGCTCGAGCTTCCGAAGCGCCGCGGCGAAGTCGGGGAGCGTGGCCGCAATCGCGAGGTCGGGCTCGTAGACGAAGCCGAGCTCGTCCGGATCGGGATGGACGTGGATCAGAACCTGGCGCGGGTCCGGCGCCTCGAGCAGCGTGTACCGCCGGGTCGGCACCTCGCCCAGGCGCCCGCCGATCGCGAGCACGAGGTCGGCATCCGCGAGCCGTGCGGCGAGGCGGTCGTCCATCGCGACGCCCAAGACGCCGGCGTAGCTCGGCGAAGCGTTGTCGACGAAGTCCTGGCAGCGGAATGCACAAGCGACGGGCAGCTCGTTCGCCTCGCAGAACGCGAGCACGTTCTCGCTCGTCGAGGCCGTCCAGCCGCCCTCGCCGACGACGACGAGCGGCCGCTCCGCCGCCGCGAGCAGCTCGCGCAGCCGTGCCAGATCCTCGGCGCGCGGCGGCACCGCTGCGATCTCGACCGGCGCCGCGTCCTCGACGTCGGCCTCTTCGGAGAGAACGTCCTCGGGCAGTGCGAGCACGACCGGCCCCGGGCGGCCCGAGAGCGCGGTCACGTACGCGCGCGCGACGTGCTCCGGAATCCGCTCTGCGCTCTCGATCTCCCATGCGGCTTTCGCGATACCGGCGAACGTCTTGCCGTAGTCGATCTCCTGCCAGGCTTCGCGGCCGCGAAACGCACGCGGCACCTGGCCGACGAGCAGCAGCATCGGCGTCGAGTCCTGGCGAGCAGTGTGCACTCCGACGGCGGCCTGCGTCGCTCCCGGCCCACGCGTGACGAGGCAGATCCCGGGCCGCCCGGTGAGCTTGCCGTAAGCCTCGGCCGCGTTGGCCGCCCCCTGCTCGTGACGGCACGACACGAGCCGGATCGACGAGTCGTAGAGCGCATCGAGCACGGCGAGGAAGCTCTCGCCGGGGAGGCAGAACGCGAGGTCGGCGCCGTTCAGCTCGAGCTGGTCGACGACGATCCGGCCGCCGGTCCTCACAACGGCACCTCGAGCAAGACCCGTGCCCGCTGGAGCTTGGGCTTCACCTCGTCGGCCGGGTCGAGGTACCGGATCGTCCGCTTGCCGGCCCACTCGGCCGGAAGCACGAGGACACGCACGAACGCGGTGTCCTCGGTCGCCGAGGACGTCGCGAGGACCGCGTCGCCCGCGTCCTCGTACCACGACTCGCCGGCTCGATACGTGCTCGCGTCTCCATCTCGATCGATCGTCAGCTCGCCGTGCAGGAGCCTGCGGATGCCGGGACCGGGATGGACGTGTCTGTACGCGACGCCACCGGGCGGGAAGTCGACGCGATCGCAGCGGACGACCCATTCGCCCGGGCCTGGATCCTCCACCACCTCGAAGAGCAGCGCGTGCCCGTCGACCTCGGCCGCGCCCGCATGGGCCGTGTCGCGTGCGACGTCGTAGACGACATGCCGGCCCGGGGCCGGCGACGACGCCCTCCTCGTGCTCGGAAAGCGCGAGGATCAATGGAAGTACTGGCCGCCGTCGATGACCAGCGTCTGGCCGGTGACGAAGTCCGCGGCCGGAGTGCAGAGGAAGACGACCGCGCCGACGACGTCCTCGGGCACCTGGTCGCGCTGGATCGTGCGCGCTGCGATCGACACTTCGCGGAGCGCCTCGACCACCTCCGGGTGCTCTTTCACGCCGTCGGACATCGTGAACCCGGGTGCGACGCAGTTCACGTAGATCCCGTCCTTGCCGAGCTCCTTCGCGAGCGCGCGCGTGAGCGCGACGATCGCGCCCTTGCTCGTCACGTAGTGGAGGAGGAACGGCACCCCGCGAAAGGGCGTCCCGGACGAGATGTTCACGATCTTGCCTCCCCCGTGCTCGCGCATCACCGGGACGACCGCGCGCGAGGTGAGGAACATGGACGCGACGTTGACCTCCATCACGCGGTTCCACTCGTCGAGCGGGATCTCGGTGAAAGGCCGCATTGCGAGCGACGCGTACAGGCCGGCGTTGTTGACGAGCACGTCGATCCGTCCGTGGCGCTCGAGCGTCTCGTCGACCATGCGGGCCGCGTCTTCCTCGGACGAGACGTCCGCCCGGATCTGGCCCTCGGGCGGGTCGAGGTCGGCGACGACGACTGTCGCGCCTGCTTCCTCCAGTCCCCGGGCGATCGCTGCTCCGATGCCCCGCGCGCCGCCCGTGACGATCGCGACCTTGCCCTCGAGCGTCGCCATCAGCGCAGGGGCGAGAACGCCGTCGGGACGAGGATCCGGTTCTGCTGCGTGTGCATGAGGGGCTGCACCTTGGCGAGGAACTCCTGCCAGCGCGGGTCTGCCTGGAGCCGGGCGCGCTTCTCCTCTCGCTCGGCGTAGGAGTCGTAGCGCCAGATCGTCGTGTACGTGGAGAGCGCACCGACGTCGGTCGTGAACGCGCCCACGAGGCCGCCCAAGATCTCGTCCTGGAGCGGGATTCCCTCGCGCTCGTAGAGCCGGACGAGCTCGGGAAGCTTCCCCGTGTACACGTGGTAGTCGCGCTGCTCGACGATCACGCAGGCCCCTCGATGCCGCCGAGCGCCCAGTACTTGAGCTCGAGCCACTCGTCGATCCCGTACGACGACCCCTCGCGGCCGATCCCCGACTCCTTGACCCCGCCGAAGGGTGCGACCTCGGTCGAGATGAACCCCGTGTTGATGCCGAGAATTCCGTAGTCGAACGCCTCGGCCACGCGGGTCACGCGCGCGAGGTCACGCGAGTAGAAGTACGCCGCGAGCCCGTACGGCGTGTCGTTCGCGATCCGCACCGCCTCGTCCTCGTCCGAGAACCGCGCGATCCCTGCGACCGGGCCGAACGTCTCCTCGCAGCTCATCGCCGCGCCGGCCGGGACGTCCACGAGCACGGAGGGCTCGAAGAACTGGCCCTCGAGCCTGCTTCCACCAACGACGACCTCGGCGCCGAGCTCGCGCGCATCCGCGACGTGGCGCTCGACCTTCTCGACCGCCGCCTCGTCGATCAGCGGGCCGACGTCGACTCCGGGCGTGAGCCCGTCCGCGACTACGAGCGCCGCCACTGCCGAGGTGAAGCGCTCGAGGAAGGCGTCGTAGATCCCGTCCTGGACGAGCAGCCGGTTCGCGGAGATGCACGTCTGGCCGGAGTTGCGGTACTTGCACAGGACCGCGCCGGCAACGGCGGCGTCGAGATCGGCATCGTCGAAGACGACGAACGGCGCGTTGCCACCGAGCTCGAGAGAGACCTTCTTCAGTCCTGCCGCGCACTGGCGCATGAGGAGCTTCCCGACCTCGGTCGAGCCCGTAAAGCCGAGCTTGCGAACTGCGGGGTTCGAGGTCATCTCCTCGCCGATGGCGGGCGCGTCCTCGGCGGCGCCGGTCACGATCGAGAAGACCCCGGCCGGGACGCCGGCTTCCTCGGCGAGCGCGGCGACCGCCAGCGCCGAGAGCGGCGTCTGCTCGGCTGGCTTCAGCACCATCGTGCACCCAGCCGCCAGCGCGGGCGCGGACTTGCGAGTCACCATCGCGGAGGGGAAGTTCCAGGGCGTGATCCCGGCCGTCACGCCGACGGCGTGCTTCGTCACGAGGATCCGCTTGTCGGGCCACGGCGTCGGGACGGTGTCACCGTAGACGCGCTTCGCCTCCTCGCCGAACCACTCGTAGAAGGACGCGGCGTACTCCACCTCGGCCTGCGCCTCGGCGAGCGGCTTGCCCTGCTCCGCGACCATGAGACGCGCGAGCTCGTCGTGGTTGTCCAGCATGAGGTCGGCGAGGCGACGGAGGATGCGCGCGCGCTCCTTCGCGAGCCGGCCCTTCCACTCGGGCAGGGCGCGCTCGGCCGCCGCGAGAGCACGGCGCGTCTCCGCCGCTCCCATCCTCGGGACTTCCGCGATCGTGTCTCCGGTGGCGGGGTTCGCCACGGGGAACGTTTCGCGGGAATCGGCGTCGATCCAGCGCCCGTCCACGTAGGCCTGCCGGCGAAGCAGCGCGGGCTCGACCGCGGTCATGCAGGCAACGATAATCGAGCCATGGAGCCGCAGTTCGTCCGCCTCGACACAGTCCGCGCCTTCGAGCTGGCAGCGGGGGTCAGCGGTCGGCCGCTCTTCGGCGAAGGCGCGATGCTCAACCTCATCCGCTTCGAGCCGGGCGCGACGGTCCCGCTCCATAGTCACCCCCACGAGCAGCTCGGCATCGTCCTCGAAGGCATGCAGGCGCTCGTAGTCGACGGGGTCGCGCACGAGCTCGGCCCGCTCGAGGCGTACGTGCTCCCGGGCGGAGTCGAGCACTCGGCTTATTGCGGGCCCGAGGGCTCGCTCGTGCTCGACATCTTCCATCCGGTCCGCGCGGACTATCGCGAGCGCTGGCACGCGGAGTCCGGGTAGGGGCCGGGCGCGCCCGGCCCCCTGTCGAAAGCGTCTAGACCCCTGCCGGCACGCCTGCCAGCGCCTCGGTCACCGCCGCACAGTTCGTGACCGTGGAGACGTTCTGGAGCGCGTAGTTGATCGACGCGTTGTGCCAGTCGGCGTTCATCGTCGAGCAGCCGTCTTCGGGAACGACCATGAAGTACCCCTTGTCGGCGCCGGTTCGCGAGGTGTGCTCGATGGACATGTTCGTCCATGCCCCGGTGACGATGATCGTGTCGCGGTCGAACCCGGTTAGGAGATTCTCGAGGCGAGTGCCCTGCCAAGCGCTCATGCGCATCTTCTGCACGATGAAGTCGCCGTCCTGCGGCTCCAGCCCCTCGGCGGGCTCAGCACCCCAAGTCCCGCGCACGAGGGCGTTGTTGTCCTTCACGCCCTGGAAGAGCCCCGCGTTCAGCTTCAGCCCCGGGGCGCCTTCTTCGACGACGTAGTGGACGTGGATCACGGGAATGCCCTTCGCGCGGCACGTCTCGGCCAGCGCCTTCACGTTCTCGACGACGTTCTGCTCCTTCGCGTGCTCCGGCGAGCCGGTCTCTGCGAACGCGCCGCCGTCGATCATCACGTCGTTCTGCAGGTCCTGGATGATCAGCACGCAGCGATCGGCATCCAGGGTCAGCGCTTCGCCTTCGTCTGCCATCTCGTCCTCCTAACGCATATAGGGCTCGCGGCGCGGGCCGACGATCGTCCGAATCGAGTACAGCGACGTCGAGCTCGGGATGAAGACCGTGTGCCAGTCCTCGCCGCCCCACGTCAGGTTGCCGGTGTTCTCCGGGACGAGGATCGTCCCCAGGTGCTCGCCCTCCGCGGAGATGATCCAGATGCCGCCGGGACCGGTGACCCAGATGTTGCCGCGCTCGTCGCACTTCATCCCGTCCGGGATTCCTTCCTCGATGACTCCCGAGCCGACCCCGTCGAAGAACATCCGGCCGTTCGAGATCGAGCCGTCCGGCGCCGCGTCGTAGACCTTGATGAACGCGCCGGGCGTGTCGTTGATGAAGAAGAGCGTCTCGTCCGCGTTGAAGCAGATCCCGTTCGGCATCTCGAACTCGTCGCGGCCCACGATCAGCTCGGGGTCGCCGCCGCCCGGTGCGATGCGGTAAACGCCCTGGAACCCGAGGCGCCGCGTGCGCGGATGGCCGAAGACGGGCATGCGCCCGTACCAGGGGTCGGAGAAGAAAATCGCGCCGCTCGAGTGGACGCAAACATCGTTCGGGCTGTTCAGCTCCTCGCCCTCGAACTCCTGGGCGATGATCTCCCGCGAGCCGTCAGTGCTCTCGCGAACGAGGCTGCTCGTCACGTGCTCGCACACGAGCAGGTTGAGATCCGCGTCGTACGTCATTCCGTTGCACCGGTTCGAGAAGTTCCGGACCTCGACGACCGTCCCGTCCGGCGTGTACTTCCGGCGGACGTCGCCCGGCATGTCCGAGAAAAGGAGGTAGTGCTCGGTCGGGTGCCAGATCGGTCCCTCCGTGAACGTGAAGCCGGTCGCGAGCCGCTCGACGGACGATCCTTCCTCCACGAGCTCGTAGATCGCGTCCGACTTCGCCTCGATTCCGAGGCCGGTATCGGTGCTCGTCACCGTGCCCCCTTTCGTCAGGGAGATGTCGGCCCGACTCTAATACGCCCCCGGTCGCGCGTCAGCCAGACAATCGATGATCGAGCGTTCTAGGCCTGGCGACATTCGACCTCGACGTGGATCCCGCTGCGAGGGCTCGGCGAGCTCCGAGCCCTCGATTTGTCAGGTTTCGAGCACAACTGCGGTTCTGATGGCAATGGCCATCTTCGGTCACGCCTTCGCTGCCAGCCGGCCTTGCGCCGCCCACACGGCGGCCTGCTCCGTCGCCCACGACAGGGCGTAGTCGGCGATCTCTTCCCAGCCGGTCTGCGAGGGCATGAGGTGCGCGCGGCCCTCGTACTCGACGACCTCGGTGATCGTGCCCTCCGCCTTGTAGTGCTTCGCGTTCGAGCGCTGGATCGACGGGGGCATGAGGTGATCCTCGCCGCCGGAGATGAAGAGCAGCGGCGCCCGGTTCGGGTTGTTGTAGTCCACGTGCGTGTCGTCGGGCCCCGGATGGATGTTCGCGAGCGCGCTGCCCCAGAACACGCGGCCCGAGGCGGGGATGTGGTAGCGCTCGTACAGCCGTCGCGCCTCCTCCTCGCTGAACGTATTCGTGAACACGTAGCGCCACTGCTCGAACGTGAACCCGACGGCCTTGTGCCGGTTGGCGGGATTCTTGAGGACAGGCCAGCTCGACTTGATCTGTGACAGCGGCACGCGCTTGACGCCCTCGGTCGGCGCCGAGTTGATCGCGACGCCGGCGGCGCCGTAGCCCCGATCCATCAGTAGCTGCATGAAGACGCCACCGGCCGAATGACCCATCAGGATCGGCGCCGGCTCGATCTGCGAGACGACAGACTCCAGATGCTCGATGACCGCCGGCACCGTGAGGTCCTCGATGGGCGTCGGGTCCGCATTCAGCGCCTCGACCTCCACCTCGAAGCCGGGGTATGCAGGAGTCAGAACGCGGTAGCCGCGGCTCTCGTAGCGAGCCTTCCAGTCCTCCCAGCTTCGCGGCGTCACCCAGAAGCCGTGGATCAGCACAATCGTGTCGGGGGTGGTCGCGTCAGTGCTCATGCGTCGTCCTTTCCGGTCGAGAGGCCAACGAGTTCAGAAACGTCATGAGACCCGCCTTGGGGTCGCGAGGTTCTGCGCCGCCGTGGACTGGCTAAGCCAGTCCTCGAGCAGGGTCGGGGCGATGCGTGGGTTGTCGCCGGGGGTGAGGGAGTGCTCGTCGAGCTCTGCGCCGAAGTAGCGTGCGTGGACGTCAGCGGTCACCCGGCGTGAGTCGTTGTTCGCGCTCAGGACGCGCCGGGCGAGTTCGTCGAAGCGGAACGCCTCAGGGCCTGCGAGCTCGACGATGCCGTTCACCGGCGCGCTCTCCGCCACGTCGGCCAGGGCGGCGGCGACGTCGTCGGCGGCCTCGGGCTGAACGAGCACGGGCGGTAGGTGAACCGTGTCGCCCTCGGTGCTCGAATCGGCGATGCGGCCGATGAACTCGAAGAACTGCGTCGCGCGGAGGATGGTGTAGGGGACGGACGCGGCCTTGATCGCCTCTTCCTGGGCGAGCTTCGCGCGGAAGTAGCCGCTGTCCTGTAGCCGGTCGGTGCCGACGACCGACAGCGCGAGGTGGTGCCCGACGCCGGCGGCCGTCTCCGCGGAGAGGAGGTTGCGCGACGAGGTCTGGAAGAAGTCCATCACCGCATCGTCGTCCCACGCAGGCGCGTTCGAGACGTCGACGACAACCTGGGCGCCCTCGAGAGCTTCCGCCAGTCCCTTGCCCGTGAGCGTGTCGACGCCCGTGTCGGGCGAGGCTGCGAGTGCCTCGTGCCCAGCCCGGCGCAACTTCTCTACGAGCTTCGAGCCGATAAGGCCGGTCCCGCCGATGACAACGATTTTCATCTCGTCTCCTTTCGGTTGACCGGAGCCGACTCGCCCTTGGTGGCGGTCGGGTTTCATCTCGGCCGAGGATCGCCGACTGGAGTGCGAATCGAATCAGCCTACACGCCAGCCTGATCGCCAGTCCGGTGTAGCCTTCGCAGGCGCGACGCTCGACGCGCTGCAGGCAGCGCATCGCTCGGCCGGCCCCGCAAATCGCGTCGCTCGCGCGCGTCGGCCCTGACCGGTGCCACCTTCACTGAGCGTTCGGCGTCGTAGCGGCGTAGATTCGTGAGGTGAGCAACCCGGCTCTCTTCTACGCGATCGCCACGGTCAGCATGACCTTCGCCGGGTTCGCCGGCCTCTACCTCGCGCTGCGGCCGCACGATGCAGCTTGGGAGGAGTACGAGGTGGCCCAGGTCAGAACGATCATCCTCTACGGGCTGACAGCCCTATTCGGCTCGCTCCTGCTCGTTCCGTTGGCCGATTTGATCGGCGATTCCCTGGCTCTCCGCGTCATGAGCGCTGGGCTACTCGTCATCGTCTTCTACGGTCATCAGGTCAGGTTGCACACGTCCTGGACGCGATGGCCAAAGGTTCGACCCGACCTCTCCGGAGGTGCGTTGATCATCGAGATGGCTCCGTTCGTTGTGGTCGCGGTCGCCGATCAAGTGCTGCTGCTGGCGAACCTCGTCGCGCCGAAGGAAGGCCTGTACCAACTCGCGCTCATCTTCATTCTCGCCACGCCGGCCCTCGTCTTCGTGACCGTGGTCTCGCGATTCGGGTCGAGCGCCGAAGGCTGACCGCGAGCCCGGCATCGGCAATCCACGTCCGGCTGGACTAGCATCGATCGTCTCGTGGTCGTTCGTCATCCCGCTGGGGTCGGGCTGGGGAGCCTGCGCGGACGCGATTCGGAGTGCGCGCTGCTCGACGGGATGACTGCGGCCGTTCGCGACGGTGAGAGCGGCGCGCTGGTCGTGTGGGGCGAGGCCGGGGTGGGCAAGACCGCGCTGCTGAACTACGCGGTGGAGTCGGCGTCGGATCTCCGCGTCCTCAGGGCGGCGGGCGTGGAGTCCGAGATGGAGCTGGCGTTCGCCTCGCTGCATCAGCTGTGCACGCCGCTGCTCGAACATCTCGCCCAGCTACCCGCTCCACAACGCGAAGCGCTCGAGATCGCGTTCGGAACGAGCGCAGGGACCGCGCCGGATCGGTTCTTCGTCGGGTTGGCGGTGCTGCACCTCTTGTCCGACGCGGCCGCGGAGCGCCCGCTGCTCTGCGTGGTGGACGACGCGCAGTGGCTGGATCAGGCGTCCGCGCAGACGCTGACGTTCGTCGCGCGGAGGCTCTTCGCGGATCCGATCGGGCTCGTGTTCGGCGCCCGCGAGCCGGGTGAGGAGCTTCGTGGGCTGCCGGAGCTCGAGGTTCACGGGCTGCGCGACGGCGACGCGCGCGCGTTGCTCGCGTCCGCGCTCCCGTTCCCGCTCGACGAGCAGGTTCGCGATCGCATCGTGGCCGAGACGAGCGGCAATCCGCTCGCCCTGCTCGAGCTGCCGCGAGGCCTGACCGCGACCGAGCTCGCCGGCGGATTCGCGTTCGGTGACGCGGCTCTGATGTCCGGGCGCATCGAGGAGAGCTTTCTGCGGAGGGTCGAGGCGCTGCCGGAGGAGTCGCGCTCACTGTTGCTCGTCGCAGCTGCCGAGCCGGCCGGCGACCCGCTCCTCGTGTGGCGCGCAGCCGAGACGCTCGGCATCGACGCCTCTGCGGCCCTCGACGTCGATGGGCTGCTCTCAGTCGATGCCCCGGTGCGGTTCCGCCATCCACTCGTGCGCTCGGCCGCCTACCGCGCAGCGTCGGCGCGGGACCGGCGGGCTGCGCACCAGGCTCTGGCGGAGGCGACGGACCCGCAGACCGACCCCGATCGACGTGCGTGGCACCTCGGCGCGGCGACGCCCAGACCCGATGAGAGAGTCGCGCTCGAGTTGGAGCGGTCCGCCGACCGTGCGCAGGCCCGCGGCGGGCTGGCCGCGGCGGCGGCGTTCCTGCAGCGCTCGGTCGCGCTCACACAGGACTCCGAGCGGCGCACCGAGCGCTCGCTCGCTGCCGCGCAGGCGAGTTTCCAGGCCGGCGCCCCCGACGCGGCGCTCGGGCTGCTCGCCGCGGCTGAGGCGGGCTCGTTGACCGAGGTCCAGCACGCCCGTGTCGTCCTGCTGCGCGGGCTCATCGCGGCTGCCTCGAACGCCGGGGGTGAAGCCCCGGCAGAGCTGCTGAAGGCGGCCAAACAGCTCGAGCCGCTGGATGCGGCGCTTGCGCGGCGTACCTATCTCGATGCGTGGGGAGCAGCACTCTTCGCGGGCCATCTTGCTCACTCGGGCGGCGACCTCCTGGACGTCTCTCGGGCCGCGAACGCGGCCATTCGGCGGTCGAACCCGGATGCGTGCGACGTGCTGCTGGATGGCCTGGCGGCCCTGATCACCGAGGGACCTGCGGCAGCGGGGCCGAAGCTGAGGCGGGCAGTGCGCGCCTTCCGCGGCGACGAGGTCTCGATCGGAGATTGGCTCCAGTGGGGGGTCCTGGCCTCGTCTGCCGCGGTCGCCCTCTGGGACTTCGAGAGCTGGGAAGCAGTGAGCACGCGCCAGATCGAGCTCGCTCGCGGCGCCGGCGCACTCACGCTCTTGTCGGTCGCCTTGAACGGCCAAGGAATGATCGCCGCGTGGCGTGGCGAGTTCGAGACGGCGGCCACGCTGGGTGCCGAGGACGAAGCGCTCAAGGAGGCAACGGGAACCCGCATCGCACCGTACGGCGCAATGCTGCTCAGCGCGTACCGCGGGCGGACGGCCGAGACGGCCATCTTGACGAAGGCCACCATCCAGGACGTGGCTGCTCGAGGCGAGGGACTCGGCATCGAGCTCGCGAGGTGGACGACAGCGATCCTCGCCAACGGCCTTGGCAAGTACGACGAGGCCCTCATAGCGGCGGAGCAAGCGAGCGGCGAGGCACCAGGGCTCTTCATTTCCGACTGGGCGCTGCCCGAACTCATCGAGGCCGCTGTCAGAAGCGGAAAGCGCCAGCCTGCCGCCGCAGCACTGCATCGGCTCGCGGAGGCTACCGAGGGCAGCGAGGCCGACTGGGCGGTCGGGATCGAAGCGCGCTCCCGTGCGCTGCTGAGCGAGGGCGAGGCCGCCGAACTCCTGTATCGCCAGGCGCTCGAGCGGCTGGGCCGGACGCCGCTCCGACCGGAGATCGCTCGTGCTCAGCTGCTCTACGGCGAGTGGCTGCGTCGCGAGGGCCGGCGTATCGACGCTCGCGACCAGCTACGCGCCGCCCACGAGACGTTCGACGCGATCGGCATGGAAGCGTTCGCCGAGCGAGCGCGGCGCGAGCTGGTTGCGACCGGCGTGAAGGTGCGCATACGCAGGGACGAGACCCGCGACGAGCTCACGCCCCAGGAGGCGCAGATCGCCCGGCTCGCCCGCGCTGGCCTGTCCAACTCGGAGATCGGCGTGCGGCTCTTCCTCAGCCCACGCACGGTCGAGTGGCACCTCCACAAGGTGTTCACCAAGCTCGGAATCAGTTCCCGCAAGGGCCTGCACGCGGCGCTCTCGGGCGGTGAAGAGACACCCGCCATGAGCATGCACCGCGGTGGTGGCGCCGCGCAGGCCCGGGGATAGACCCGGGGTCCTACTGGGGCGACGGCCGCGCGCACCCGTCACGCTGGCGAGGGCTTCGCACGAGCATGAGGAGGAGTGGGCATGGCCGTTTCGGCCTCGAAAGACGCGGGGACGTCGGTGGTCGCAGACGCTGCGATCCGCGAATTCCGCGTCGACATCCCGCAGGAGGCAATTGACGACCTTCGGCGGCGCCTGCGGGCGACGAGGTGGCCCGAGAAGGAGACCGTCACGGATCAGACCCAGGGCGTGCCGCTCGCAACCACGCAGGCGCTCGTTCGCTACTGGGGCACTGACTACGACTTCGGGAGAGTCGAAGCCGGGCTGAACGCGTTCCCGCAGTTCATCACCGAGATCGACGGCCTCGACATCCACTTCATCCACGTTCGTTCGCAGCACGAAGACGCGTTGCCGCTCATCGTCAACCACGGCTGGCCGGGCTCGATCATCGAGCAGCTGAAGATCATCGATCGATTGACCGATCCCACGGCGCACGGCGCGAGCGCCGCGGACGCATTCCATCTCGTGATTCCGTCGATGCCGGGTTACGGGTTCTCGGGGAAGCCGACGAGCACGGGCTGGGGCCCCGAGCGGATGGGACGAGCCTGGGCAGTGCTGATGCGCGGCCTCGGCTACGCGCGCTACGTCGCCCAGGGCGGCGACTGGGGCGCCTTCGTCGTGGACCAGATGGGCTTGCAGGAGCCTGAGGGATTGCTCGGCATCCACACCAACATGCCCGCCACCGTTCCAGCCGACGTCGATCGGGCGTCGCTTGCGGGCGAGCCTCCGCCGTCCGGTCTCTCAGCCGAGGAGCGGCGCGCCTATGAGCAGCTGATCCGAACCTACAAGCAGGTCGAGTACGCCAGGATGATGGCGGCGCGGCCGCAGACCCTCTACGGCATCGCGGACTCACCGGTCGGCCTGGCTGCCTGGCTCCTCGACCACAACGATGCCGACGGCCAACCGGCGGCGGCCGTCGTCGCTGCTCTCGACCGGACGACGAGCGCAACCGGCGAGCTGACTCGAGACGAGGTCCTCGACAACATCACGCTCTACTGGCTGACGAACACGGGGGTGTCGGCATCTCGCCTCTACTGGGAGTACAAGGGCGGTTTCTTCAACGCGAAGGGCGTCTCCATCCCGGTCGCCGTGAGCGTCTTCCCGGGCGAGCAGTACCAAGCGCCGCGTAGCTGGGCCGAGCAGGCCTACCCCAACCTCATCTACTTCAACGAGGTGGAAAAGGGCGGCCACTTCGCCGCGTGGGAGCAGCCCCAGCTGTTCTCGGACGAGGTGCGAGCCGCGTTCAGGCCGCTGCGCTGAGTCGCGGGCGACACCAAACGACACACGACCAAGGAGGACCTCATGAGCACGTCTGTCGAGACCGCTACCGACATCCGCACCTTCACCGTCGACGTGCCGCAGGAGCAGCTGGACGAGCTGCGGCGCCGCATCAGGCTGACGCGCTGGCCCAGCAAGGAGCTCGTCGCAGACCGGTCGCAGGGCGTTCAGCTGGCGACGATGCAAGAGCTGGCGCGCTACTGGACGACCGACTACGACTGGCGCAAGGCCGAGGCGAAGCTCAACGCGCTCCCGCAGTTCACGACCCAGATCGACGGGGTGGACATCCACTTCATCCACGTGCGCTCGCCGCACGAGAACGCGCTGCCGCTGATCATGACCCACGGCTGGCCCGGCTCGGTGATCGAGCTGCTCGAGACGGTCGGCCCGCTAACTGACCCGACCGCTCATGGCGGCACCCCCGGGGACGCATTCCACCTGGTGCTGCCGTCCTTGCCTGGCTACGGCTTCTCGGGCGAGCCGACCGAGCTCGGCTGGGACGCCGACCGCATCGCACGCGCCTGGGCGGAGCTCATGGACCGCCTCGGCTACACGCGTTACGTCGCCCAGGGAGGCGACGTGGGCGCCTACGTCACCGACGCGATGGGCCGCCAAGCGCCCGAGGGGCTGCTCGGCATCCACCTCAATGTGCTCACCGCGGCGGTCGCTCTCAAGGACCAACTGCCGGCGCAGTCCGAGCAGGAACGCGCGGCGCACGACGCGCTCACCACGTTCTTGACGGATGGCTTCGCCATCGTCCTGGAGCAGTCCACCCGGCCTCAGACGATCGGCTACTCCCTGCTGGATTCACCCGTCGGGCTGGCGGCCTGGATGCTCGACCACGACACGGACAGCTACTACAAGATCTCCCGTGCCTTCGTCGACGGCGAGCCCGTGGGCAACCTCACCCGGGACAACATCGTCGACGACATCACGCTGTACTGGCTGACGGGCACCGGCGCCTCGGCCGCCCGGTGGTACTGGGAGTTCGGACGGGCCCAGGCCGCAGCCGGTGCGGCCGGCCAGGCTCCGGCGCCGGTCACGGTTCCGGTCGGCTACACGAACTTCCCCGGCGAGGTCTTCCCAGCCCCGCGCACCTGGGTCGAGGTGGTTTTCCCCGGCCTCGCCTACTACAACGAGCCCGACAGGGGCGGCCACTTCGCCGCCTGGGAGGAGCCCGAGCTCTTCTCGACCGAGGTGCGGGCTGCGTTCCGCTCGCTGCGATAGCAAAGGAGAGGAGGAACGATGAGCACTGCTGTCGACACAACTACGGATATCCGCACCTTCCGCATCGACATCGCGGACGAGCAGATCGACGACCTCCGCCGGCGCATCGTGGCCACGCGGTGGCCGAGCAAGGAGCTCGTCGCAGACCGGTCGCAGGGCGTGCAGCTCGCTACGACCAAGGAGCTAGCCCGGTACTGGACGGAGGACTACGACTTCGGACGGATCGAGGCGAGACTGAACACGCTTCCTCAGTTCACGACGGAGATCGACAGCGTGAACATCCACTTCATCCACGTCCGCTCGCCGCACGAGGACGCGCTGCCGCTGATCATGACGCACGGCTGGCCCGGCTCCGTCATGGAGCTGCTCGACACCGTCGGCCCGCTCGCCGACCCGACCGCGTACGGCGGAACCGCCGAGGACGCATTCCACCTCGTCCTGCCGTCCGTCCCCGGCTACGGCTTCTCCGGCGAGCCCACGGAAGTCGGTTGGGGCCCCGGCCGCGTCGCGCGCGCCTGGGCGGAGCTGATGCAACGCCTCGGCTATACGCGCTACGTCGCCCAGGGCGGCGACGTCGGCGCCGTCATCACCGACGCGATGGGCCGCGAAGCACCCGAGGGTCTGCTCGGCATCCACCTCAACGTGCTCGTCGCGGGTCTCGAGGACCTGCCGGCGGAGTCCGAGCAGGAACGGGCGGCGCTCGACGCGCTCAACACGTTCTTGACCGATGGCTTCGGCTACTTCTCGGAGCAGACCACGCGGCCGCAGACGATCGGCTACTCCCTGCTGGATTCACCCGTCGCCCTGGCGGCCTGGATGCTCGACCACGACACGGACAGCTACTACAAGTTCTCCCGCGCGTTCGTCGACGGCGAGCCCGTGGGCAACCTCACCCGGGACAACATCGTCGACGACATCACGCTGTACTGGCTGACGGGCACCGGCGCGTCGGCCGCCCGGTGGTACTGGGAGGTCGGACGGGCCCAGGCCGCAGCCGGTGCGGCCGGCCAGGCTCCGCCGGCGGTCTCGGTTCCGGTCGGCTTCACAACGTTCCCCGGCGAGGTCTGGGCTGCCCCGCGCAGCTGGGTCGAGAAGGTCTACCCCAACTTCACCTACTTCAACGAGGTCGACAGGGGCGGCCACTTCGCCGCCTGGGAGGAGCCGGAGCTCTTCTCCGACGAGGTGCGAGCCGCATTCAGGTCCCTGCGTCAAGAAGGGAGCTCGTCATGAGCACCACGGCCCAGACCGCAACGGACATCCGCACGTTCACCGTCGACGTGCCCCAGGAGCAGCTGGACGAGCTGCGGAGCCGCATCAGGCTGACGCGCTGGCCCAGCAAGGAGCTCGTCGCAGACCGGTCGCAGGGCGTCCAGCTGGCGACGATGCAGGAGCTCGCGCGCTACTGGACGACCGACTACGACTGGCGCAAGGCCGAGGCGAAGCTCAACGCGCTCCCGCAGTTCATGACGCAGATCGACGGGGTGGACATCCACTTCATCCACGTGCGATCGCCGCACGAGAACGCGTTGCCGTTGATCATGACCCACGGCTGGCCCGGCTCGGTCATCGAGCTGCTCGAGACGGTCGGCCCGCTGACCGACCCGACTGCACACGGTGGGCAGGCGGAGGACGCGTTCCATCTGGTGCTGCCGTCCCTCCCCGGCTACGGGTTCTCAGCCGAGCCAACCGAGCTCGGTTGGGACGCCGCCCGCACCGGACGTGCGTGGGCGGAGCTGATGCGCCGCCTCGGCTACACCCGCTACGTCGCCCAGGGCGGCGACGTGGGTGCCCTCGTCACGGACCTGATGGGCCGCCAGGCCGTCGCTGGTTTGGCCGGCTACCACCTGAACCTGCTCACGGCGGTGCTCGCAGTCGGCGATCAACTGCCCAAGGAATCCGAAAAGGAACGTGCGGCGGCCGAGGCGGTCGCAGCGTTCAGACAAGACGGCTTTGCCTACTTCCTCGAGATGGCAACGCGGCCGCAGACGATCGGTTACTCCCTGCTGGACTCACCGGTTGGGCTGGCGGCCTGGTTGCTAGATCACGACACCGACAGCTACTACAAGATCTCGCGTGCGTTCGTCGACGGCGAGCCCGTGGGCAATCTGACGCGGGAAAGCATCGTCGACAACATCACGCTGTACTGGCTGACTGGAACCGCAGCATCGGCGGCCCGGTCGTACTGGGAGGACGCACGAGCGCTGGCGGCATCGCTTGCGAGCGGCCAGCCTCCTCCCGCGGTCGCCGTGCCGGTCGGCTTCACCACGTTCCCCGGCGAGATCTGGGCGTCGCCCAGGAGCTGGGTCGAGGCGGTCTACCCGGACCTGGCCTACTTCAACGAGGTCGACAAGGGCGGCCACTTCGCGGCCTGGGAGGAGCCGGAGCTCTTCTCGACCGAGCTGCGGGCCGCGTTCAGGTCACTTCGCAACTGACACCGTTGTCCCGGCCCCCGTCAGGAGGCGGTCCCATGTCAACACAGGCCACTGATCTCTTCCTCCTCGAGGATCTCGAGGACGTCGGAAGGACGAGTGCGCTTGCGGAGAGCGAGCTCGAAGCGCTTCAAGCCGTCGCCGACTGGATCAAGACGTTCGTGGTCAAGCCTCACGAGGATCTCGGTCGCGCCGGGACCGTCTGTCCCTTCGTGCCAGGGTCCTTGGAACGCAAGACACTTTGGCTCGCGCCGGAGCAGATCGCCGACCGGGACGTGCCGGAAGTCATCGAGCTCATGAGCGGCTACAAGAGGCTGCTGCTGGACACTCGACCTACTGAAGGCGACGTTATCTACAACGTCATCGTCGTTGTCTTCACCGACTTGTCGGCTGATCGTGCCCAGGGCGTCTTCGACGACGTCCTGAAGCATCTTGCAGTTCCGTCGTATGTGGAAGACGGAATCCTGTTCGGGCCGTACTACGAAGGCAATACGGGGACTGCGATCTACGACACGAGCTTCCGACCATTCCAGTCGCCCGTGCCGTTTCTGTTCGTGAGGCATGGAGTTGTCAGCGACTGGAAGTTCTTCCTGGACGACGAGCAGTGGTTCGGTTTGTGGGCGCATCGCTACGGAGAGTCCGGCGCCCAAGCACTTGCGCAGGAACTACGCCGCTTGCCGTGGCGCGTGGGGCGCGACCCCGAAAACGCGGGCGGTGCCCAGGAGCACACGTGGGGAGACATCCTCGTCGAGAGCTACCTCGCGGAATAGAGGAGATGTCCGTGATGAGTCCATAGCCCTCTTCTCGGTAGAAGCACCGACGCCTTGCCGAGCCATTCTCGAACCAGGAGGTCGAGCGAATGAGTCTGTTCAGCAGCGTGCGCAATGCGCTCTCCATGGAGGGCCACCTGCCCGGGTTCGACCGGGCGGCCGGCTGGCTCAACTCGGAGCCGCTCACCGCTGACGACCTGCAAGGGAAGGTCGTCCTCGCCGACTTCTGCACGTACACGTGCATCAACTGGCTTCGCACGCTGGGCTACGTCCGCGCGTGGGCCGAGAAGTACGAGGACCAGGGGCTCGTCGTCGTCGGCGTCCATACGCCGGAGTTTCCGTTCGAAGCCGACACCGACAACGTGGTCGAGGCCATAGAGGCCCTCAACGTCGGGTTCCCGATCGCACTCGACCCGAACTACGCCGTCTGGGAGGCATTCGCGAACCGGTACTGGCCGGCCGTCTACATCGCCGATGCAGAGGGACGGATCCGTCATCACCAGTTCGGCGAGGGCGGATACGAGGAGTGCGAGCAGGTCATCCAGCAGCTGCTGCGCGAAGCCGGAGGCGAAGGTATCACCGACGATCTGATCTCCGTCATTCCCGAGGGCATCGAGGCGCAGGCCGACTGGGGGACCCTCGGTTCTCCGGAGACCTATGTCGGGTACCAGCAAGGCCGCAACTTCGCGTCTCCCGAAGGCGCGACCATCGACGAGGCGCGCACCTACTCCGTTCCCGATCCGCTGCAGCTCAACTCCTGGGCACTCTCGGGCGACTGGACGGTCGAGGGGCGGGCAGCCGTGCTCGGCCGGGCCGGCGGATCGATCGCCTTCCGCTTCCAGGCTCGCGACGTCAACGTCGTCCTGCGGTCCCGTGAAGGAACGCCCGTGCCGTTCCGCGTGCTGCTCGACGGAGCTCCGCCCGGTGTCGACCACGGGCTGGACGTCGACGAAGAGGGCATCGGAACGCTGATCCAACCGCGCCTCTACCAGCTCGTTCGGCAGCAGGGCGCGATCGAAGACCGGACGTTCGAGATCGTCGTCGACGGCGCCGGTGCCGAGGCGTACGTGTTCACGTTCGGCTAGGACGCCGGAAAGGAGAGCGCTGATGTCGTTCGTCTCACGCGGGTTCAAGGGTCGTCGTCGCGAGGACGCGGACTCCGCGCGCGTCCCTCCGGGCCAGTACGTCACGACCGACTTCCCGGTCCTCTCGGCCGGGCCCACGCCGCATACCCCACTCGACAGCTGGGACTTCTCGATCCGGGGCGAGGTGGACGAGCCGCGGCGCTGGTCATGGGAAGAGCTCCGGGCGCTCCCCAGCGAGGAGGTGACCGTCGACATCCACTGCGTCACGAAGTGGTCGAAGCTGGACACCGACTGGGAGGGGGTCTCGGTCGACACGCTGCTCGACGGCATCGAGACGAGCGCCGAGTACGTGACCGCGTGGTCGGACGGGGGGTACACCACGAACCTGCCGCTCGAGGACCTGCGCGGCGGAAGGGCGTGGGTCGCGTTCGGGTACGACGGAGAGCCGCTCGATCCGGAGCATGGCGGGCCCGCACGTCTTCTCGTCCCGCACCTCTACTTCTGGAAGAGTGCCAAGTGGGTCCGCGGGCTCGAGCTGAAGCAGGAGGACGAGCCCGGCTTCTGGGAGACCTACGGCTACCACAACTACGGAGACCCGTGGCAGGAACAGCGGTACTGGGGAGACTGACCTGGCAGGTCGTGACCGTCACCGGCCTCATCGACGAGACGCCGACCGTGCGGAGCATCGCCGTCGAAGCTCCCGCCTGGCGCGGCCATCGCGCTGGCCAGCACGTTGACGTTCGACTCACCGCTGAAGACGGCTATCAGGCACAGCGGAGCTACTCGATCGCATCCGCACCGGACGACGAGCAGCTCGTCCTCACCGTCGAGCGCCTCGACGACGGAGAGGTCTCGACCTACCTCGTCGGCGAGCTCCGACCCGACGACTCGTTCGAGCTTCGCGGTCCCGTCGGTGGTTACTTCGTCTGGGAGGAGTCGTACGGCGGCCCGCTGCTCCTCGTCGGCGGAGGCTCGGGTGTCGTCCCGCTGCGAGCCATGCTCCGCCATCACCGCACCGTCGGAAGCACGGTTCCGGCGCGGCTGCTGTACTCGGCGCGCACCCTCGAGGACGTCATCTACCGCGACGAGCTGACGCAGCTCGCCGAGGACGACGTGATCGACGTCCACTTCACGCTGACTCGGGAGCAGCCCGAGGGCTGGCAAGGCTACGGTCGACGGATCGATCGCGAGCTGCTGGAGGACGTGTCGTGGGCGCCCGACGAGCGGCCGCTCACGTACGTCTGCGGCCCGACGTCGTTCGTCGAGACGACAGCGAGCGTCCTCGTCGGGCTCGGCCACGACCCCGCGCGCATCAGGACCGAGCGCTTCGGCCCGACGGGGAGCTGATGGCCGACGTGAGCATGACGGCGCTCGACGGCAACTCGATCGCTGGCCTGCTTGCCGACGTCTTCGGCCGGGAGATGACCACTGCAATCGGTACGTGCGCGTCATGTGGTGCGTCCCAGGAGGTCGCACGGTTCGTGGTCTACGCTCGGGGACAAGGCACGGTCGCGCGCTGCGCCGGCTGCGCATCCGTGCTGATGGTGCTGGTGACGATCCGTGAGGTCACGTGCGTGGATCTGCGTGGGCTCGCAGCGCTCGATCCACGGGAGTGAGGGGATGCCTCCGCAAGACGACAACCGCTCTGCCGAGACGCCGCCCCCCGAACCGCGCGGGTCCTCACCGACCCCGCCTCGGCGCCGGTGGCTCGGGCTGAGCCCGCGCTGGATCGTCCTCCTCCTCGCGGTGCTCGCTCTCGATCTGTTCATCACCACCCGCGTGATGGAGCCAGAATCGCGGGTGCGCGTTGCCTACAGCCCGTTCTTCTTGAACCAGGTGAAGGCCGGCAACGTCGAAGAGGTCAAGTCCAAGGGAACCGATCTCCAGGGAACGTTCGAGAAGGACGTGACGTACGAGGACTCGAAGCCGACGACGCGCTTTCGAACGGAGATCCCGGCCTTCGCGGACACGGACGAGCTCTCGCAGCTTCTCCAGCAGAACGACGTCACCGTGAACGCCGAGCCCCTCGACACGGGTGCGCCGTGGTGGCAGACGCTGCTGTTCGGGTTCGGGCCCGTGATCCTGCTCGTGCTCCTGTTCTTCCTGTTGTCGCGGCGCGTCGGGAACGTGCAGAACGCGCTCGGCGCGTTCGGACGGTCGCGAGCCCGCCGCTACGAGCGGTCGGGCGACCCGGTCACGTTCGCGGACGTCGCCGGCATCGACGAGGCTAGGGAGGAGCTGAGCGAGGTCGTCGACTTCCTGCGAACACCGGACAAGTACCTTCGCCTCGGGGGTCGTGTCCCACACGGCGTGCTCCTCGCGGGCCCGCCTGGCACAGGAAAGACGCTGCTGGCGCGCGCTGTCGCCGGGGAGGCCGACGTGCCGTTCTTCTCGCTCGCGGCGTCTGAGTTCGTCGAGGCGATCGTCGGTGTCGGGGCGGCGCGCGTGCGCGACCTGTTCAAGGAGGCGAAGGAGAACGCGCCGGCGATCGTCTTCATCGACGAGCTCGACGCGGTCGGCCGCGCGCGGACGACCGGCGTCGCGGGGTTCAGCGGCGGCAACGACGAGCGGGAGCAGACCCTCAACCAGATCCTGACTGAGATGGACGGGTTCGACTCCGCGACGAGTGTCATCGTGATCGGTGCGACGAACCGGCCCGACGTGCTCGACCAGGCGCTACTTCGACCTGGGCGGTTCGACCGCCGAATCGCAGTCCAGCCGCCGGACCGGGCCGGGCGCGAGGCGATCCTTCGGGTACACATCCGCGGCGTCCCGCTCGGCCCCGACGTCGACCTCGCACGCATCGCCGCAACGACACCGGGGATGGTCGGCGCCGACCTCGCCAACCTTGTGAACGAGGCGGCCCTCACCGCTGCGCGGCGGGGGCACGAAGTCGTCGAGGAGGCGGACTTCACCGACGCGCTCGAGCGGATCGTGCTCGGCGCCGAGCGCCGGGTGATGCTGAGCGACGAGGATCGTCGGCGAACGGCCTACCACGAGGGCGGGCACGCGCTCGTCGGAATGCTGACGCCCGGCGCGGATCCAGTGCGCAAGGTCTCGATCATCCCGCGTGGGCTCGCGCTGGGCGTGACGTTCTCCGCACCCGACGCCGATCGCTTCAACTACCTGAGGCCCGAGATCCTCGCGAAGATCCGGGTCGCCCTCGGCGGTCGCGTCGCCGAGGAGATCGTGTTTGCCGACATCAGCACAGGAGCTGAGTCGGACATCGAGCAGCTCACGGCCCTCGCTCGGCAGATGGTCGGTCGCTGGGGGATGAGCGACGCGGTCGGTCCCATCGCCGTCCTTCCGCGTGACGGGTCGGGCCCACTCCTCCCCGGGGCCGTGGAGCACTCGGCCGAGACGCAGAAGCTCGTCGACGACGAGGTGCGCCGCATCGTCGCGCAGGCGCACGACGAGGTCGTCACGCTCCTGACCGAGAACCGGGCGCGACTGGATGGGCTCGCAGCGGCGCTACTCGAGCACGAGACGTTGGACGAGGAAGATGCCTACGAAGCAGCCGGCGTGCCACGCACGTCGGCGACTGCGGCCCAAGGGCTTGCTGCAGCTGCGCGCTCAACCACGTAGGACGAGCCGGAGGTCCGACAGCCACCCGCACTCGGCGGCCCGCTTACAAATCGAGTCGCTCGTCTTCCAGGTCGAGATCGCGGCCGACGCGTAGCCAGACGTCGTTGCTGATCGTGCCGCTGCGACGGAGATCGACCAGTGCCCGTCGCTCGGCATCGAGGAGCTCTCGGCGCAGTCGCTGGTAGTCCTGCGACCGGCTCTCGATCGCGCCGTCGTCTCCGTCGTCGAGACGCGCCTGGAAGCGACTCGTCCGGAATCGATAGGCACCGCGCATGCGTTCGGCCGTGTCGTCACGTACCCACTCCTCGCCGACCAGCTCCTCGAGCCGAGCCAGGGCCGCCTCCGCCGCGTGCACGCGTGCCTTCGCGTCCTCGCGCTCCTCGATCCCGTCGTCCTCGAGCCCGAGGACGCGGATGACGAAGGGCAGGGTGAGCCCCTGGCCGACGAGCGTCGCGAGGATCACCGAGAAGGTGAGGAAGAGGATCAGCTCCCGGTCGGGAAACGGAGCCCCGACGTCGGTCTCGAGCGGCAGCGCGAGGGCGGCCGCGAGCGAGACGGCGCCACGCATCCCGGCCCAGGACAGGAACACGGCGCCACGCCAGTTCGACATGCGTCGCGCGATCCACTTCGGAGCGTGCAAGCACCGCGAACACCCAGGCGAAGCGAACGGCGATCACCGTCAGGCTCACCGCCGCCGCGTAGCCGAGAAGCGCCGTCGTCGAGAAGTCACCGAGCGCGTCGACGACGACGGGAAGCTGGAGGCCGATGAGCACGAACAGCAACGCGTTCAGGAGGTACTGGACGATCTCCCAGACCGCCACGCCCTGGAGCCGGACCTGGGCGGTGGTCAGCTCCGGCGTATGCCAGCCGAGGTAGATCCCGGCGGACACGGCGGAGAGCACGGCCGAGACCCCGATCAGCTCGGCTGAGAAGAACGCGACGTACCCGGTCAAGAGCGAGATCGTGATCTCCGCCGGAGGGTTGTCGAGGCGGCGGCGGACCTGGCGAACGACCCAGCCGACCACGAGCCCGACCGCAATGCCACCACCTGCGCTGACGACGAAGAGCCCACCGGTGTAGTAGGCGGAGAACGATCCCGTCACGACCGCCGCGACGGCGACTCGGTACAGAACGAGTCCCGTGCCGTCGTTGACGAGACTCTCACCCTCCACGATCGTCACGAGCTTGCGGGGAACGCCGAAGCGACGCGCGATCGAGGTCGCTGCAAGCGGATCCGTCGGAGAGACGATCGCTCCGAGAACGAAGGCGCTGCCCCACGAGAGGCCGTCGACGACCGTGTGCGCGACGACGGCCACGCCGACGGTCGTGACGAGGACGAGGCCGACGGCAAGAAGCCCGATCGGTCGGGCGTTCGCCTTCAGGTCGCGGAGCGACGTGAAGAAGGCCGCGCCGTAGAGAAGCGGGGGCAGGACTCCGAAGAAGACGAGCTCCGGATCGAGCTCGAACTCGGGCATCCCCGGCACGAAGCCGATCGCCAACCCCCCGAGGACGAGCAGGATCGGATAGGGGATACGCAAGGCCGGTGCGACCGCGAGCATCGTCGCGACGGCAAGGATGAGGGCGAGCGCGACGATCCCCTCCTGAACATCGAGATGCATCAGGCAATCGTGCCGCAGGCGAGGTCGACGAGCTCGGGTCGAACCCCGCGGACCAGGACAAGCTGCGTCAGGGCGTCACGGCGCTTGGAATCGTCCCATCACCCCTCCTGCGCTAGCCGTGCGGCGGTTGCCGCCGCGGCGGGCGCAGCGAGCTCGACGGCAGGCTCCGGGACGCCGTAGAGCTGACCCCCTGGGCAGCTCTCGGCGTCGACGGCTCGTCTGGGGTTCGTGATGCCGATGATCCCTGCGACGCCCCCGGCTGCCACGAGGCCCGCGCCGATCACGACGACCTGGTGGAACGCGCGGACGGACTCGTCGTTGGCGGCGAAGGTGTCGCCGACGAGCGTGCTCGCGACGACGACCCCGACAATCGAGACGCCGATCAGCCCGGAGACTCGTGCTATCGCGTTGTTGATCGCCGACGCGATCCCGGCGTCCGACTCGTCGGCGTCGGCGAGCACCGTCGCGGTGAGGGGGGCCACCGTCATCGACAGGCCGAGGGAGAAGACGATGAGAGCGGGAAGCAGATCGGTGACATACGAGGTGTCGATGCCGGTGCGCAGCAGCAGGAGGAGTCCGCCCGCCGCGATCAGCGGACCCACCCCCATGAAGAGCCGAGGGCCAGAGCGGTCGGCGAGAGCGCCGAAGCGGCGTGAGAGCGCGAACGTCACGAGTGTCACCGGAAGCACCGCGAGACCACTCTGGAGAGCGCTGTAGCCGGCGACCTGCTGGAGGAAGATCGCGAGGAAGAAGAAGAGAATGGCGAGACCCGCGTACATGGCGAGCGTCTCGACGTTCCCGACGGCGAAGTTGCGGCGCGTGAACAGCTCCAGCTTCAGCATCGGCTCGGCGACGCGTCGTTCGTAAGCGAGGAACACGGCGAACGTCACGACTCCGCCGACGAGCGGGACGAGGATGGCCGGGTGCGACCAGCCGAAGCGAGGCTGCTCGATCAGGGCGAACACGACTCCGCCGAGCCCGACCGCGCACAGGACAGCGCCGACGTAGTCGACGTGCCGCGTCGCGCGGCTCGTCGCAGGCGCGACCGCGGCTCTTGCGAGCAGCATGGTGAGCGCGACCAGTGGAAGGTTGAGCGCGAAGATCCAGCGCCACGAGAGCTGGTCGACGATCAGGCCTCCCGCGAGCGGGCCGACGAGCGACGCAATCGCGCCCCAAGCCGTCCATGCGCCGATCGCCGCGGCCCGCTCGCCCGCGGCGAAGGCGGCGACGATGAGCGCGAGCGAGCTGGGTACGAGCAGCGCTCCAGCCGCTCCTTGCAGTCCGCGCGCACCGATCAACGTCTCGGTCGTCGGTGCCACCGCGCACGCGACCGAGAACAGGCCGAAGGCTCCCGCGCCGAGCAGGAACACGCGCCGCTCGCCGTAGATGTCGCCCAACGATCCCCCGATGAGGATCAGCGAGCCCAGCGTCAGGAGGTACGCGTTCGCGACCCACTGCTGCGCCTGGAGACCACCACCGAGGTCACGCTCGATCGCGGGCAACGCGACGTTGACGACCGTTCCGTCGATCGTGGCTATGCCGGAACCGAGGATTGCCGCAACCAGCGTCGTCCGCTGCCCGCGGGTCATCGGCTCGATGCCTCCCGCTCGAACGGCCCGCCTACGCCGATGCGCCCTCCTGCCCGCCCGCCGACAGTGCCAGCACGCCGTTGAGTGACGTTCGATCGGTGGCGGCTTCCACGGTCGGACCCCTCGGTTGTTGACGCCGACCACGCTACGCCCATTCCGCGGCCAACGGAAGCGGCTGCATGCCCCTCGGATCACGCGCCGTCGAATGGCGAGCGCGTCGTTTAGGTCGGACGGGCTGGGGTTAGGCTTGATGCGTGCGAAGCGTTCTGGTCGTCAGCACGGTCGAGCATGCCGAAGCGGCCCTCCGAGCCCAGGTCGGCGACGCCGACAAGATCAAGGTCGTCGTGCCCGTAGTCCGGCAGGGGGTCCTCGACTGGCTTGCAAACGATCAGCGCGCATTCAGTCACGCCGAACGCGTGGCCGAACGTACGGCTGAGCAGCTTCCTGGCGAGACGGTGGAGGCTGTCGCTGGGGAAGCCGACGTCGAACTGGCGATCCGGGACGCGCTCGCGACCTTCGCCGCGGACGAGATCGTGGTCGCGGTGCGGCCGGAAGACGAGGAAGGGCTCGTCGAGTCGAAGGCGACAGCCGACGTGTCGAAGCGGAGCGTGGACGGAGTGCCAGTTCGGTTGGTGGTCATCCCCGACTCCTAGGCTGGGGCGGCCGTCGAGAGAGACGGGTCTCGGCATCTGCTCACAGACGCTAGGTTCTCAGCCTCGAAGGGAAGGCGTGGTGGCTGGACAGATCGATCCGACGGGTGGAAGGAAGAACGCTCTCGACGCGTTCCTGGAGTCCAAGCTCGAGGAGGGCTTCGAAATCGAGACGCACACGGATACCCACGCGATCGTCGTCGAGAAGAAGTCGGTCCTGAGTCGGTTCCGGTCGCGCGGCGCCAACCGATACGTCGTGTCGGTCGACGAGAACAACGAGGTGACGATGATCCCGGCCGAGCCGAAGCGAAGCTGACGCCGAAGTCGCACGCCGCTAGTCGACCTCGAGCCCTCCACCGGGCGAGCCACGATCTCCGGCCACGGTTGTCCGAGGCAGTCGCCGGGCGACGCTACTGCTCGTAGCGCTCGACCACCTCCGGCCGCCTGAGGTCGGCCGCCTCCGGGTCGCGACCGGCCTCCCGCAGGGCGCGGCGCTGGCGCAGCAGGTCCCAGCACTGGTCGAGCGAGACCTTCACCTCGCGCAAGCGCTGCCGATCGCTCTCGCTGGCGGTCCCGGCGGCCTCACGCTCCCACAGCTCGTGCTCCTCGGCCACTAGCTGCTCGATCGTCCCGTGGACTTGCGAGTCGTCCATCACTCCTCCTGAGGTGGTGTCGGCGCGGGCTCGAGGCCCGCAAAGATGGCTTTCAATTGCGGCGGGCTCGGACACCAGGACGACGCCAGCCCGGCCTGATCCCACCCGGACAGTCCCGCACCGGCCCTGTAAGCGCTCTCCAGGAACGCGAGCAGCGCCGCCCTCGGGTTGGAGGCCGTGCGCACCGCGTCGTACGGCAGAAGCGCGAGCGAGCCGATTCCATACTCGGTCCAGGAGGCCTCCGCAGGGTGCAACGGCTGCCGACGAAGGCCGGCCGGCTCCGGGGCCGTGTACGAGTAGAAGGTCGGCGCGCGCACGTACTCGTCGCCGGCCCAGAAGCCGCAGGAGACCACCTCGTGCGTGTACGTCTCCTGGTCGACGGGGCCTGCTTCCGGCAGCGCCGGAGCACGGGCGCCCCCGAACCGGGTGAGCGCGAGGTCGAAGCCGTGCCAGAAGAGGTGAACGGGGCTCGTCTTACCGCAATACCAGCCCGCGAACTCCTCGAGCACTCCGTCCGTCCACTCGAGGATGTGCCAGAAGCGCTCGACCGCATCTCGGTCGTACGACGCATGCTCGCGGTCTTCCGGGAACGGTGTCGTCACCGATACCCGGTATGGCTCCTCGCGGATGGCGACGTCGATCCCGAGCGCGGTGAGGATCCCGTGCAGCTTCTCGTCGAACTCGGCGACGGAGAGCCCGTCCACGAGCTCGAACGACTCCACCTCCCCTCTGTTCGTCGAGATGACGAGGCGGTGGTCGACGAAGTCGAAGTCGATCTCGAAGGCGACGCCGCCCGGCGCATGCATGCGGCGCGTGGTCAGCCCGCGCACGTCGACGTACAGAGTGACGTGCCACCAGTGGTTTCGTGGAGCGGTGGAGGCCATACGCACCTTGCCGACGATCTGCGCCCACAGGTGCAACGTCTGCTTCGTCTCCTGCCACCCGGTCAACGGAAGCTCGGGTAGCTCCCGCCGCGTCCTCTCCGTCGTGCTCACGGGCGGGCGTCCTCGTGAGCGCCCGAAGAGGCTGCTCCGCTCGTCTCGACGACGAAGCCCACCTCGTCGAGGAAGCACCAGCTCCACTCCTCGCCCGGCTCGGCCGAGCGGACGATGGGATGGCTCGCCTCGCGCGCGTGCCGGCTCGCGTGCCGGTTGGGGGAGGAGTCGCAGCAGCCGATCTTCCCGCAGGTCATGCACATCCGCAGGTGCACCCAGGAGCTGCCGATCTTCAAGCACTCCTCGCAGCCTCCGATCGGGGCGGGCAGCGTAGTGACGCGGATCTGGTCGAGGTGGCCGCAGACCGCCATCACTGCACGAGCTCGCCGTGCCTGCCGTCGCGGTCGCTCTCGATCTGGAACCGCCAGCTACCCGAGCGGTGGGGTGCAATGCTGCTCATCGCGCGCTTGCCTCCAGCAAGTCGAGGGTTGCCCTCAGGGTGCCATAGTCATAGCTGCCTCCGTGCAGCCGGCCGTCGAGGAAGAGCGTCGGCGTCCCCCGCGCACCGGACGCGACTGCGGAGGCGGCGTCGTCCCGCACCCGCTGCCAGAGCTCGTCCCGCTCGAGGCTGTCGCGCAAGCGCGCCTCGTCGAGCCCGACCTCACGCGCGTAGGCGAAGAGGTCGTCCTCGCCGAGTGCCTTCTGGCGGTGGAAGAGCAGCTCGTGCATCGGCCAGAAGAGCCCCTGTGCCGCTGCTGCCTCGGCGAAGCCGGAGGCGGCCAGCGCGTGCGGGTGGATCTCCGTCAGAGGGAAGTGCCTGAAGACGAAGCGCAGCGACGGTTCTTCCGCCTGCAGCTGCTCGATGGTGCGAAAGGCTTTGCGCGAGTAGGGACACTCGTAATCGCCGTACTCGAGGATGACCACGCCCTCACCGCCGCGCCAGTGATCGCGAGCGGCATCGAACGGAGGCGCGAGCTCGCTCATCCCGAGGCGGGCCCCATCCAGGGGAGGTCTGGCAGCCGACGAGCCGTGCCGGCGATGTTCAGCTCTTCGTACTCGAGGTGAGCGAGCAGGTCTCCCTCGAGCACCTCGAGGGCATCCGCGACGGCACGTCGGGCGGGTTGGCCTTCGTCCTCGCTCAGCGCTCTGGCGGCCGCTTCGACGGCGTCGAGGTGGTCGGAGACCTTGCGGTGGTCGGCCCTCAACCGCTCGACGACTGGCCGGATTGCCGGGTTGGTCTCCTCGAGCTCGTCGAAGAACTCCCTGTCCTCGGCGTTGTGGTGCATGTGGACGAACCCGCAATAGCGCAGGCAGCTCACCTGGAACTGCCAGAGCATGCCATTCCTCTTCAGCTCTCCGAGCTCATCGCGCACGTCGTCCGCAGGAAGGCCGTCCACGACCGCTGCCGCAAGGTGCTCCACCGTGGTGAGGTCGCGGCGGATCAGCGCATGGACCGCGAGCAGGCTCTGGTACAGCATGCGCCCGCGGACTGTTTCCGGGCGGTCCTCGAAGACGGGCACGGTCATACGCCTGGGGCCTCCGGGGCGGCTCGCCGCTCGGCGACCCGTTCCCTGCGCGACATCCGAGCGGAAACCCGACTGCCCCTCCCCTCGCCTGTACACTCCCGCGCCGGGTCCCGCCGTGGGACCGGGTTGCGACCCCATACGGGCGGGCGGGGAGGTACTTCGAAGATGAATCGTGGCTTGCGCGTCATGGCGTGGGTGGCTGGGCTCTTGTACCTCGTCGTCGGCCTGCTCGAACTGATTCTGGCGGACGGGTCGTTGGGGCACCGAGTGCTGTTCGCTGTCGTGCTTGGGCTCTTCGCGGTACTGGTGCTGGTGGGCGTCGGGCTGATCGACGCTCGGCCCTGGGTCGGAGCTGCGCTGGCATCGGTGGGCGCAATCGCCGGAGGTCTTGCCCTCTTCTGGACCGTTGCGGCGGTCCTGCTGGCAGTCGCGATCGTCGCTCTCTCGGTACTCGCCGCTCGACGGGCTGCAGTGCCTGGCACCCAGCCAGCGTAAGTCGCCGGCACCGAGCTCGATCGTCGGGCTCGCGCCGCTAGGCTGAACGGGTAGCGATGAGCTCGACGAGCTACGACGCTATCCGCGCAGGTCATCGCTGGGAGGTGCCGGCGCGGTACAACATCGCCGCCGACGTCTGCGACAAGCACGCACGTGACAAGCCGGCGATGATCTGGGAAAGCTTCGACGGCTCGACCCGTGAGCTCGACTGGGGCGAGCTGCAGGACCTCGCGAACCAGGCCGCGCACACGCTCGCCGCATGTGGTGTCACGCAGGGCGACCGGGTCGCGGTCGTCCTGCCCCCGACGCCCGAGGCCGCTGCAATCTTCTTCGGAGTCTGGAAGCTCGGCGCGATTCTGCTCTCGATGTCCTTGCTCTACGGCGACGACGGGATCGAACATCGGCTCTCGGACTCGGAAGCGAAGCTGCTCGTCACGGACCCCGGCAATGCGCCGCGCTTCGACCGACCATGGGCGCCGGATACGCTCGTGCTCGAGCCCGATACGCTGGCGACGGCCCCGACGGACTTCGTTTGCGCCGACACCACGGCCGACGACCCTGCGCAGCTCTACTACACCTCCGGGACGACCGGGCTCGCGAAGGGGATCGTCCACGCGCACCGCTACATCCTCGGCCACGAGGAGTTCCGGTACTGCCACGAGGTCGAGGACGGCGAGCGCTTCCACGGGATGGGCGAGTGGGCCTGGGCGGCGGGGATCGCGCCGCTGCTCGGCCCTTGGCGGCTCGGCGCGCTGCAGTGCGTGTACCGGCGCGAAGCCGGCTTCGACCCGCACAAGCAGCTCGACTTCCTGAGCCGCCACTCGGTGACGAACGTGTTCACCACGCCGACGGCGATGCGCTCGATGATGGCGGTCGAGGATGCGGGGACGCGCTACCCGCAGGTGTTCCGCCGCGTGTGCTCGGCGGGAGAGCCGCTGAATCCGGAGGCAATCCGCTGGTTTCGCGAGCAGTACGGCCTGACCGTGCTCGACTATTACGGCCTGACGGAGTCGTATCCACTCGTCGCGAACTACCCGTTTCTCGAGGTGCGTGAGGGCTCGATGGGCAAGCCGATGCCGGGCTGGGACGTGCAGCTCCTCGACGAGGACGAGCAGCCCGTCGCACAGGGGGAGCGAGGCGAGATCTGTCTGCGCGCCCGCTCGAACCCGCACTATCCGCTCGGGTACTGGCGCAACGACGAAGCGAGCGTGGAGACCTTCGGAGGTGACTGGTTCCACACGAAGGACGCGGCCGTTCGGGACGAGGACGGCTACATCTGGTACGTCGGACGCGCGGACGACGTGATCATCGCAGCGGGTTACCGGATCGGCCCGTTCGAGGTCGAGTCGGCGTGCCTCGAGCATGCCGCGGTTCGCGAGGCAGCAGTCGTCGCGTCGCCCGACGAGCTCCGGGGCAACGTCGTGAAGGCATTCATCGTCCTCGCAGACGGCAACGAGCCCTCGGAGGCGCTAGCCGACGAGATCAAGGGCCACGTCCGCGAACGCCTCTCGGCATACGCGTACCCGCGCCGTGTCGAGTTCGTGCCCGAGCTGCCGAAGACGCTTACGGGAAAGATTCGCCGAATCGAGCTTCGCGAGCTCGAGCTCCACCGCGCGGGCGCGGACACCCGCTCCTGACCGCAACCGGCTCAAGCGAGCACGCGCTCGAGAAACGCGGCCGCTCGCGGATATGCGTCGAGGCGGTTCGCAAGCTTGAGCAGACCGTGGCCCTCGTCCGGGTAGACGAGGAGCTCGCAGGGAATGCTCTTCTCGGTCAAGACGCGGTGGATCTGCTGCGCCTCGGACAGCGGCACGCGCGGATCGTTCGCCCCGTGGATGATGAAGAGCGGTGCCCGGATGCTGTCGACATGCGTCAGAGGTGACACCTCCGAGAGGAATTCGCGGTCACGCTCGAGCGAGCCGTACTCGCGTTCGCGGAAGTACCGCCGCCACGGCGCCGTGTTCTCGAGAAACGTGACGAAGCTCGAGATGCCGACGATGTCAACTCCGGCGGCCCAGCGCTCGGGCTGAAACGCGAGCCCGGCGAGCACCATGTAGCCACCGTACGACCCGCCGTACAGAGCAGCTCGGTTGCCATCGATCTCGGGCCGTGCCGCGAGCCAGTCGTGCAAGGCGGCGAGGTCGCGCACGGAGTCGAGTCTGAGCCGGACGTCGTCGAGGTGCTCGTACCGCTTGCCGTAACCGGTGGAGCCGCGTACGTTCGGCGCAGCGACGGCGAAGCCGCGCGCGACGAAGTACTGGATCAGGGCACCGTCGCGCCACGTCGGGCGGAATTGCGCCTCGGGCCCTCCATGGACGGCTACGACGACGGGCGCAGGCCGGTCGCGGCGTCGCGGCAGCCAGAGGAACACGGGCACCTGCTCGCCGTCGAAGGACGCGAAGCGATGCAGCTCGGGTTCCACGAGCTCGTCGCGGGGCAGGTCGGCCGAGCTCTCGGTCAAGCGGCTCGTCTCGCCGCCCCGGAGGTCGAAGCGCCAGACATCGCCAGGTTCCACTGGCGACGACATGTGGTAGACGACGAAGCTCCCGTCCCGCGAGAGTCGCGGGCTCAAAGCCGGCCGCCCGAGCGATGCCACGCCTCGCCGGGAGAGAGGCACGTCGCGCCGCAGCTCGAGCGTCTCCGGGTCACGGAGCTCGAGCCGCGTGTGCCCGTCCTCGTTCACCTCGACGAGCAGCGTCTTCCCCGCGCGATCGATCGAGCAGGAGAGATCCCACTCCGCCTCGTGCACGTAGTGCCAGGAACCGTTCGAGACGTCGTACCTGGCGATCCCGGTGAGGTCGCGCCCGCTGTTCGTGGCGAAGAGGAAGGCTCTTCCGTCCGGCAGCCACGCAGGTCGGTCGAACAGCGCCTCGTCGTCGTGCGGGGTCGCGTGCACGACATCGCCGCTTCGAACGTCGAGCAAGTGAATGTCGTTGTCGCCTGGCCGCGCGGTCAGCCGCGCGGTCGAAAGCCAGCGACCGTCCGGCGAGAAACCGGTTGGGACAGTCATCCCACCTGGTGCGAAAATCGTGCGCTCCTCGCCGGTGCGCAGGCTTCGGACGAAGACGTCGAAGTCCACCCCGTTTCGCCGGTTGCACGCGTAAGCAAGCAGCGAGCCATCAGGGCTCTGCTGCGGGTCGAGGTGCATGAACTCGGGCTCGCGGACGAGTGGCTCCGGCGGTGTGCTCCCGTCGGGATCGACGAGATAGAGCTGATAGCGCTCGTTGCCGCCCTCGTCCTTCTGGATCAGAACCCGGCCGTCCTCGAGAAAGCACGCGGACGCGACCGCGTCCTCGAAGTCCGTCAACTGGACGAGATCCCCGCCTGTCGCCGGGAGACGGTACGCCTGCATCGTCCCACTCAGGTTCGACAGCACGAGCACCGTCCGCCCGTCCGGCGAGACGTCTGCCGGCGCGGCTGAACGCGCTTCGAGCAGGGCCGGCAGGGAGAGCGCGCTTGTTGCCCGCACTAGCGCAACCTCCTCAGGGCACGTCCGAGTGCCTGCCCGCCCGCCAGCACGGGCTCGAACAGGTCGCCGTGCTGTTCGACCCGCTCGAGCGCCTCGCGCATCCCGAAGCGGCGCGGCGTCACGTCCTCCGTCAGCTCGTCCCAGCGAAGTGGCGTCGAGACCGGCGCGCCTGGCTTCGGCCGCACCGAGTAGACCGAGGCGATCGTCTTTCCCCGCGCATTCTGACGATGGTCGACGAGAACGCCCTCGCGCTTGCGCTTCAGCCACTCGGTCGTGGCCAGCCCTGGGTGTTGCTCCTCGAGCCTGCGCGCCACGCGCTCCGCGAACGCGTAGGTCTGCTCGTAGGTCGCTCGGCGCGCAATCGGGACGAGCACGTGAATCCCGTCGGCGCCGCTCGTCTTGACGTAGGACTCGAGCTCGACCTGCGCGAGCTCCTCGCGGATCAAGTGCGCGACCCGGATCGCAAGCGCGAAGCCGTCGTCGGGCGGGTCGAGGTCGAAGAGCACGAAGTCCGGGCGGTGCGGCTTGTCGACGCGGGAGTACCAGGCATTCATGTCGATGCAGTTCATCTGCACCATCCAGAGCACCGCCTCCGGCGAGTTGACGAGCGGGAAGTCGACGAGCCGCGACCCGCCCCCGCGCGGGTGGGTGCGGTAGGTGCGCGTCGGGATCCAGGAGGGCATCCCCTTCGGCGCCTGCTTCTGGAAGTACACGTCCCCGCCCGCTCCGTAGGGCGAGCGCTTCATCGTGAACGGCCGGTTGCGCAGGTGCGGGACGAGCACCGGCGCGATCGCGCGGTAGTACTCGAACAGGTCCTGCTTCGTGATCCCTTCGTCGGGGAACAGGACGCGTTCCGGGCTCGAGAGGCGGACCGACCGCGGCGCCACCAGAGGGTTGTACCTGTCCGGTGGTGCGCGGGCCGCGCTTGACGCCATCGCCCCAGGCTCGTAGCGTCGAGCGCGTGACGTGCCGAGTCGTATGCATCTCGCATGCAACCGGCGCGGGAGGCGAAGAGCTCGGCCGGCTCGTTGCCGCGCGCCTTGGTTTCTCCTACGTCGACCACGAGATCGTCGCTCGTGCGGCGGCAAGAGGAGGTATCCGCCCCGAGGATGTCGCGGATGAAGAGCGACGGAAGTCGCTTGTCGCCCGCGTGCTCGACGCGATCGCGGTCGGCAGCAGCGAGTTCGGTCCCAGCCTTCCGGTTCGAACCGGTGAGGCGCTGAGCAGCGACGATGTCCGTGCCCTGATCCGGGAGACGATCGAGCAGTCAGCGGGGCGAGGCGGCGCCGTGATCGTTGCCCACGGTGCCTCGTATGCCGTCCCACCAGGGCCGGAGGCACTCCGCGTCCTCGTCACTGCCTCGCTCGAGACTCGCGCAACCCGCGTCCGCAGCACAGAGGGGCTCGACGAGGCTCGGGCTGTTCGGGCCGTGAAGGATTCGGACGCCGGCCGGCGCGACTACCTGAGACGCTTCTACGACGTCGACGAAGAGTTGCCGACGCATTACGACCTCGTCGTCAACACGGACGTGCTCTCGATCGAGCAGGCCGCCGAGCTGCTTTCACATGCAGTCTCGAGCTAGCCCTCTACTCGCCGGCCGTGCGCGACAGCCGTTCCTCGGCAACTGTATGGGCAGCAGCACGCGCGGCTTCGTGCCCTGTGACCGCTGCGAGGAAGTCGTCACGCTGCAGCACGTATAGGCGGCTGTCTACGAGCGCCTTGACAGTTGCGGTGCGTGGCACGTCTCGGAGTAGCGCGATCTCGCCGAAGTAGTCGCCCTCGTCGGCAGTCGACCGCAGACCCTCCGCAATGATCTCGAGCGCACCATCTCCGACGATGTAGAAGCGGTCCCCGCGCTCCCCGGCGCGGATCACGACCTCACCCGCGGGAACTGACTGCGAGGCGAGGTTCGCGGCCACCCGTTCCTTCGCCGCGACAGAGAGAGGCTGGAACATTGGAACCCGTTGGACGAGCGCCAGCTCGGGGACCGGCGCCGCCTCTCTGTCGATCTCCACCAGCTTCCGATAAGTCGCGAGCGTGAGTAGCGGCAGGATCGCGCCCACCGCGATGAACGCCGGCCGGGGGCCAACCGCTTCGACGAGCGCGGGGGCCGTGACCGAGCCGAGCGCGACGGCACCCATCGCCAGGCTCCAGACGACCCCGAGCACACGGGTCAAGATCCGGTCCGGGACGAGTCGTTGGAGCAACGTAAAGGCTGCGACGTCCTCGACGCTGTTGGCTGCGCCGACCACCGCAAGCATGAGCAGAGCGAATGGGAGGTCCGGTAAGGGCCCGATGAAGGCGATCGGCAGGCCCCAGAAGACGAGCGCTATGCCGAAGGGGACGGCGAGACGGCGGCCTCCGAGCGCCATCGCTCCGATCGCACCGATCAGGCCGCCGACGCCAAGAGCGGCGGTCATGTAACCGACCGCCTCGCCACCTGCGTCGAGCACCTGGAACGCTGCGACGACGATCAGGACGTTCAGGCAGCCACGGACGAATGCCTGAGCAAAGATCAGGGAGACGACGAGACGAAGGCGTGGCATGCGCGCAATCGCGCCAAACCCCGCCGCAAGCAGGTTCCGTGCACCTTCGTCGGGCGACGCAAGGTTGACCCGGTCCTCGACTCTGACTCCGACGAGCAGGAGCGCACTCAGGAGAAGCGCGCCGGCGCCGACGGCGAACACAGTCCCAGCGTCCGCCACCGATACGAGAACGCCGGCCAGCAGCGGCCCGACCAGCGTGCCGAAGCTCTCGATCGTCGACGTGGCGCCATTCGACGCGATGAGCTCCTCGGGAGTGCGGGCGAGCGAGGGCAGCAAGGCCTGCAGAGCCGGCCGGATGAGCGTGACCGCGAACCCGAGCAAGGCGGCGAACGCGAACACAAGGGATTCGGCGTCTGCGAAGAAGGCGATGGCCGACGCGCCGAGCGCCACGGAAGCAACGAGCGTCAGCGCAAGTAGGAAGCGCTCCCTCGGGAAACGGTCGCCGAACGATGCCGCAAACGGCGCGACGATCGCAGCGGGGAGGAGACGGACGAGCCCGGCGATGCCGACCGCGGCTGGGCCGCCGACGTCGTAGGCGTAGACGCCGAACGCGACGAAGTGCGCCCACTCCGCCGCAATTGCCGCGCCCCACGCCAGCTCTGCGCGCCTGACGTTCGGGTTCCGAAGAGCTGAACCGAGTGCTCCGAGCAACTGTCGGACGCGACCCACACGGCAATTGAATCGCCTTTAGCGTCGGGGGAGCCGAATCGAGCGATTCGCGCTGCTCTCACGCCGTTCGCAGAGCGTCGATCGACGCCGTCTCGACGATCCCTTCGACGCGGCGCGCAAGGTCGGCATCGAGCGTCACGAGCGCGTCTGCCTGCAGCTGCGTGAGCGCGACGTACTCGGCGTCGTAGGTCTCGGCCCACCCCAGCCGCTCGGCGAGGTCCCACGCCCGGCGCCTGAGCACGGCGTCGCCGAGGAGACGGATCGGCAGGGCCCGGATGCGGGCGAGCCGTTCGAGGGCGACATCCGCCGGGATCTCGCCCCGGTGCACGGCCTCATGGAGGACCGACAGCGTCTGGGAGCGCAGTAGCGTGGGCGCAAGGAGCTCGTGCTCGGCCGGGACCTCGATCTCCTCACTTGCCAGTCGGAGGACGACCCCGCAGTCGACGACGAATCTCGCCACGCGGCCTCCCACGCTAGCGCACGTCGTCCGCAGCCCGAGTCGCCGTGATCCGTGACCACCGCGTAGTCGCCTCCCCCGAACAGGTGAGGGCGTCCATCCGCCGCGCGGTCGACGATTCACTAATGCCGCCCGTACCCAGGTACAAAGGCCGCTTCGGCGCTCCCGAGGCCGAGCGGCTCCTGTGGCGCGCGGGATTCGGGCCGCGACGGGGTGAGGCGAGGAGGGTCGCACGGCTCGGGCTCGAGGGCGCCGTGCACCGGCTCCTGCATCCGCCCGACGTCCGCCTGACCGGGCCGCCGCCGCGCGACGACGAAGGACATCGGCTCGCCCCGGAGGACGCCTACGGCCACGACCATCTCTGGTGGCTCGACCGGATGGTGAGGACGAACCGGCCGCTCGTCGAGCGGATGACCCTCGTCTGGCACGACTGGTTCGCCACGTCGAACGTCGGGGTCGGCGACACGGGCCTGATGCTCCGGCAGAACCGCCTCCTGCGCCGGCACGCGCTCGGGAACTTCCGCAGCCTCGTCCACGCGGTCACCCGCGACCCGGCGATGCTGCTCTGGCTCTCCGGCGTCTACAACACGAAGGACTCGCCGAACGAGAACTACGCGCGTGAGCTCATGGAGCTCTTCACCCTCGGCGAGGGCAACGGCTACAGCGAACGGGACGTGCGCGAGCAGGCCCGCGCGCTGACGGGCTTCGACGCCGAGTGGAAGCAGGGGAAGGGCTACGTGGACTTCCGGTTCGACGCGGACCGTCACGACCCCGGCCTCAAGCGGATCTTCGGCAAGCGCGGACGGTTCGGCTGGCGCGACTCGTGCGACCTCTGCGTCCGGCACCCGCTGCATGCCCGGTTCTTCGTCGAGAAGCTCTGGAGCTATTTCATCCCGACGGAGCCGAGCGCAGGGACGCGGGCCGGGCTCGAGGCGCTCTATCGCGGGCGCTTCGAGGTGCGGCCGGTCCTCGAGGCGATTCTCAAGCATCCCGACCTGTATCGCGGCCCGCGGATGGTCAAGCAACCGGTCGTACTGACCGCCGGGCTCCTGCGGGCGCTCAATCGCCGCGTCGACACGAGAGCGTGGGTCTGGCTCGGCGAGGCCGCCGGGCAGCGGCTCTTCTACCCGCCGAGCGTCGCGGGCTGGGACGACGAGCGCTGGCTCGACACCGCGACTTTCCGCGCACGGTGGGCGATCGCAAACGAGGCGCTGTCCGAGTACACCGTGGCGCGGTCCAAGAAGGGGAAGATCCCGAAGGTGCCGCACGAGCCGGCCGCGCTCGTGGCGAGCGCGTACCGGAAACTCGGCAACCCGACGGTGCGCCTCGAGAGCCGCGCTGCCGTCACGCGATTCGCCCGCAAGGCGCTCGGCGACGCCAACCACGACTGGGAGAAGGACGAGTACCCACTCCTCGTCATGAATGCGGCGCGGCAGCTCATCGCCGTGTCGCCCGACTACCAGGCCGTCTGATGGGTTGCTGCGACGAGCACACCCGTTCCGAGGCGCTTCGACGCGGGATCGCGCTGGCCGGCAGCGGGCTGCCCGCGATCGAGCGGGGAATGCCGGCGCCCGCGGGCACGGGTCTCGACCGGCGCGCCTTCGTCTCGCGGAGCCTCGGGCTCGCGCTCTCGGTGTACGGCGGAGCGGCACTCCTTCCGCGGGCGCTCGAGGCGGGGATCGAGAGCGCCATGGGCGCGGCCGGGAACGGGAAGGTCCTCGTCTCGGTGTTCCTCGACGGGGGCGCGGACTCGCTCTCGATGCTGTTCCCCGCGGAAGATCCTCGGTATCGCAAGCTGCGGCCGCGGCTGGCGCTCTCACCGACCCCGGCGGCCGTGAACTTCTCCGAGGACACGCGCCTGTGGTGGCACCCGACCCTCGCGCCATTCGCCACGCTGCACGCGGAGGGAAAGGTCACTGTGCTCCCCGGCATCGGCTACACGGACGCCAACCAGTCGCACTTCACGTCGCGGCACTACTGGGAAGTGGGCGCGACCGACCACCGACTCGCGACCGGGTGGATGGGCCGGTACCTCGACCGCTACGGGCGGAGCGACAACCCGCTGCAGGGGCTCTCGCTCGACTGGAGCCTGCAACCCGCGCTGGCGGCGAAGTCAAAGCCCGTCGCGTCCATCGACGCGCCCGACCGCTTCGACTTCTGGGCCCGCGGAGTCTGGGGATCGGTCGAATCGCGGATGCTCGCGGCCATCGGCGGCCTCGGCTCGATCGCGACGCGTGACGCTGGCCTCCACCAGGCGACGCGCGCGGCGCGCCAGAGCCATCTCCTGTACCGGCAGCTCAGGCCCTTCCGCGGGAAAGACGGCGACTTCGGCAGCCCGGTCACCTATCCGCAGCCAAACGAGTCGTTCCCGCGGCGGCTCGCCGGCCTGGCGGCCATGCTCGCGGCGGGGCTGCCGCTCCGCTGCGTCGCGCTCACGGCACCGGGTGCGTACGACACGCACGACAGCCAGCCGGGCGATCTCGAGGAGGGGCTGCAGCTGACCGCGGCCAGCCTCTTCGCCTTCCAGCGCGACCTCGAGGCGCGAGGTCTCGCCGACCGGGTGATCACGCTCGTCTGGTCGGAGTTCGGGCGCCGCCCGGAGGAGAACGGGTCGAACGGCACCGACCACGGCGCGGCGGGCATGGCGTTCGTGATCGGAACGCGCGCGAGCGGTCGCATGGTCGGCGAGCTACCTGACCTCTCGCGGCTCGACCGGGACGGCAATCTACGACCCAACTCCGACTTCCGAGCCCTCTACAAGTCGCTCATCGAGGGCTGGCTCGGTGGCGAAGCTGGGGCAGTGATTCCCCGCGCGCGGAAGTTCGGCGCGATTCCGGTACTTCGGTGAGCGCTCGCGTGCTGCTCTCGGTCGGTGTCGGCGTCCTCGTGGCGACGGTGGCCAACGCAGCCGCCGCTCCGCGCCAGCCCGCGCGGGTCCAGGTGGCCGCAGACGAGTTCCAGCTCGTCCTCTCGCGGTCGGTGGTGCCCGCCGGTCCCGCAATCGTCGGGCTCGTCAACTTCGGCGAGGACGACCACGACCTCGCGCTCAGGCGCAGAGCAGCGGGCGCGCGGACGTGGAAGGTGCGGACGGTCGGGCCCGGCGAGTTCCGCGAGCGCACGCTGCGCCTAGTGGCAGGACGCTACGCGCTCTGGTGCACTCTCGCCGACCATCGCGGACTCGGGATGCGGGCGACGCTGAAGGTGCGGCGACCCGCGCCCGCTCCCCTCCCCTGAGCGGAATTTCGGCAGGTACTTGATCGTTCAAGTACATGTCGCGCGCTGGAGGCGCGCCTGGCACCGTGCCTGACGCGCCCCCGACCTGCGACTGAAGATCCGTGAAGAGGAGGAACACGTGAAGGGCAAGCACCCTGACTTGGTCGTGACGAACGTGCGCTGCACGACTTGTGGAAACGAGTTCACGACCCGCTCATCCCACGTCGACCTGGTGGTCGACGTGTGTTCGAACTGCCATCCCGCGTACACGGGCGTCGAGCGCGAGATCGCGCGCGGAAGCCGCATCGAGCGTTTCGAGCGACGTCGAGCGCGAGCGGCAGCCTGACCCCGCGAAGGAGGATTGCCATCAGCACCATGCTCGAGAACCGTGAACTGACTGCATTCGTCGACGACGCCGAGGACGAGGGCGCCGTGGACGCGCTCGCCCTCGACAGGCTCGCGGCCGAGCTCGACCTCGACGAGGACGAGCTCGCCGGCCTGCGCGCAGAGCTTGAGGCGCGCGGAGTCGAGGTGGCACACGCCGACGGCTCGCAGGATACGGCCGACGCGTCGGAAGACGTCGAGCCCGAGCTGTGGCTCGAGGCCGAGACAGTCCGGACGACGGATTCGCTGACACTGTTCATGAACGAGATCGGGAAGCACGACCTGCTCACCGCGGCCGAGGAGGTCGAGCTGGCGAAGCGCGTCGAGCGCGGCGACCCGCGCGCGAAGGAGCGCATGATCAATTCGAACCTCCGCCTCGTCGTCTCGATCGCGAAGCGCTACCAGGGCCATGGAGTCGCCTTCGGGGACCTGATCCAGGAGGGCGTAATCGGCCTCAATCGCGCGGTCGAGAAGTTCGACTGGCGTCGCGGCTTCAAGTTCTCGACCTACGCGACCTGGTGGATCCGGCAGTCCTGCCAGCGCGCGATCTCGAATCAGTCGCGAACCATTCGGGTCCCGGCCCACGTCCACGAGCGTCGAGTGAAGCTCGCGCGCATCGGCCGGCGCTTGGAGGCCGAGCACGGCCGAGAGCCCACCACCGCAGAGCTCGCGGAGGCGTCCGGTTTCGAGGTTCATCACGTCGAGGAGGCCCTCGGAGCGGTCGAAGCCTCCGTCTCGCTGAACCAGACCGTGGGCGCGGATGGGGACGCCGAGCTCGGGGATCTCTTCGCGGACCCCGACGCGGCCGATCCCGTCGAGGAGGCCGACGAGGCCCTGCGCACCGAGGCTGTGCGAGCCGCGCTGCAGGGGCTGCCCGAGCTGGAGCGGCGGGTTCTGGAGCTGCGGTTCGGCTTCGACGGCGAGCAGCAGACGATCGAGGCCATCGAGCACGCCCTGGGAGTCTCGCGAGAGCGTGTCCGCCAGCTCGAGCAGGACGCGCTGGCCCGGCTCGGCGTGGAGCTGAGCGGAGTCGTAAACGCTGCGAAGGAGGAGCTCGCGGACGCGGCCTGATCCCCAGCGGTGCGTTGACAGCGACTAGAAGCCGGCTTGCCAGGCCGCGACGAGCAGCGCGATCGCCGCGGCGGCGGCGATGAGCAGCACGACCAGGTTCGCGGCGAGTGCGACGCGAGTGACCCGTGGGGAGATCGCGCGCGTGGCTCCTGCCGGTGGCGCCGCGTCCTTACCCGCCTTCGGCGCGGAACCCGATCGCTCGCCCGCGACCCGCCAGCCCACAGCAGCCGCAAGCGCGCCGGTGATCCACTGGTTCAGGCTCACCCCTTCGGCCTCGGCCGCCCGTGCGAGCTCGTCGTGCAGGGTCGCGGGCATGCGCACGAGCAGCTTTCCGCTGTGACGCGCGCCGGCCTCCGGGTTCGGCTTCACGTCTGCCCCGTCCCCTGAGCCCGCCGTCTCCTCGGTGAGTGACGGCGCTCCCACCATGTTCCGAGTGTACTAGCCGATCACCGCGCGTAGTAGGGCGAGACATATCTCGCCTCTACTACGTCCTGACCGCCGCAGCAGCGCCGAGAGCGCCGCGCAGCCGCTCGAGCGCGGCTCGCATGAGCCGCGAGACCTGCATCTCGGACATCCCGACCTCGCGCGCGATCTCCACCTGGTTGAGGCCGGCGAAGTAGCGGAGATGGAGAATCCGCCGCTGGCGCGCGTCGAGCGTGCGGAAGCCGGCTGCCAGGAGCAGACGGTCGTCGCTCGGGCCGAAGGCGTTGTCGACGACGATCGCGCTCTCGATCTCGGCAGGCGCGCTGTCGGCGGCCGGGAGCGGCACGGCCGTGCGCGCCCGGTCAGTCGCCATCGCCTCCTCGACGTCCACGGCGTCGACACCCGCATCCTGGGCGAGCTCCGCGAGCGTCGGCGTGCGCGCCAGCCGGGCGGCCAGGTCCGCCTGACGCGGGTACAGCCGCCGGTTCAGGTCCGCGAGCCGCCGCGGGATCCTCACCGTGGACGTGCGATCGCGCAGGTGGCGCTTGATCTCCCCGCAGATGGTCGGAGCCGCGAAGCCCGCGAGCTCGCTGCCGCGGTCCGGGTCGAAGCGGTCGATTGCCTCGATCAGCCCGATCGACCCGACCTGCACGAGGTCCTCGAGTCGCTCCCCGCAGTTCGCATAGCGCCGTGCGAGCGCTCGAACCAACGGGAGGTGAAGCTCGATGAGCCGCTCCCGCACGGCGGTGTCGCCGGTCTCCTGGTAGGCGCGCAGGAGCCTCCTCGACTCCTCGCGCCGCCCACGATGCCGAGCGAGCGTCGAACTGCGATCGCATCCGTCCATTGCACGACCCCCTTCGCTCCGTACGGACGACCCCATAAAGATGCACAGTCTTTTCCGATCATAAACGATCATGAGAAAGCTTGCGGTACGTTCGCGACGTCGCTGGGTATTTCAATTCATGAGTGATCGGGATGTCGCGAGACGCGCCGATGTTCTCCGCGCAAGAACGGGGTGGACGTCGCACTGCGTCTGATGCTGCTCGCAGCGACGGCGAGCGCCGTGTTCGTAGGAGTGAATGCTCCGTCGGCACTTGCGTCCGACGGCATAGAGCCGATTCCACCGGTCGGCGAGCTCGTGCCCGAGATTCCCGAGCTCGAAGCGGATACGGCACCGGAGTCGATGCCGCTGCCGGCCGTCGAGGAGCCCCCGATCGTGATCGCAACCGCAGCCGCCGAGAACGCGATCGACGTCTCCGTCCGGGTCCTGAGCCCGGGCACCGACGCACCGACAAGGCACGATAACGGCTCAGACAGAGCGATATCACCGGCGCCCGAGCCTGATATCACCACCGATGCCGCTACCGCAGCCACGCCGGCAGAGCCGACGAGCTCTGCGGCGTCCGGCCCGCTGAACACGAACGTGTCGGTCCGGGTTCTGAGCCCCGGGAACAACGGTTTCGTAAGCCAGGAAGACCTTTCCGACCTCGTGACGGAGACGGTCGGGAGCGACGAGTCCGAACGCTCTCCGCAACCCGATCAAGCGCCGCCGCCCGAGAGTCGCAACGATACGAGCAATACCTCTACGCAGTATCACGACGGTAATTCGCAGTATCAATCCGATTCGCTACTGCCAGCGGAGCCGTGGGTATGGGAGTGGTATCTCTCACTCGACTGCGCTGGCGTTACCTCGTCTATCTCCACCGAAAGCGGCACTCCATCCTCCGACGACTGGGCCTGGGATTGGAAATGGAACTGGGAGTGCGGCTTCGACGGGGAGAGCGAGGCAGCCGGTGAGGCGATGCAGGAGAACGTTCCGTACACGATCTCGTCCACGTCCTCTCCGGCGCCGGGAAGCGCTCCCTCGAACGAGGGACAGCCGACTGCTGTCAACGAGGGACAGCCGACTGCTGAGGCGTCGTGGATCTGGAGCTGGACCTTCACGTTCTGCGGCCGCGAGACGACGATCTCGCTCCGGACGCAGACCGAGCTGTCCTTCAACTGGACGTGGGACTGGACGTGGGCCTGGGCATGCACCGATGCCACGCCGAGCGGCCCGGACGACGTGTCGTCCCCCGACGGCCCCTCCGCGCCGGCCACGACCCCATGGCCGGACCAAGCAGTGGGAGGGGAGGGGACGACGGAGGCGGTGGGCAGCTCGAGCCGGCTCGGGCTGCCGCCGCCGCTCGTCGTGCTGCTCGGGCCCCTCCTCGACCCGATATCGATCGCCGGAGCGGTAATACCGCCTGCGGTACCGGCTCTCGAGGGTCTCCTGATCCCTCCTGATGAGTCCGAGCCACGTGCGCGACCCGTCGTGCGGCCGCTGCCGATACCAGCGGTGGTGAACGACACCAGCGCGGGCGCCACGGCCTCGCCGAGCGCGCCCGAGCGGGCGGGCACGCGATCGACGAGGAGCGCCCGCGACCACGAGGCGGCTCCTCAACGTGCTCGCCTGCCGCGGTTGCCGCTCGACACGCCGAAGCGCCTCACCGCCGGCTCGCCGGGCTCGAGCGGCAGCGCGTCGAGCACGACGTCCGGCGGCGTCGCGGCACTCACAGGTCTCTACCTTCTCGCCGCCCCCGGCCTGGGGCGGCGCGTCCGGATCGTGCGGGAGCTGAGCCCGCGCGATCCCGTACGAGCTCCGCTCGATCGCCCTGGCTAGCGCGCTGTCGGCTCAAGTCCACGCGCCCTGTCCGACGGGGCACGGCGCTTACCGACAGCACGAAGGGAGACACCATGAAACGTCTCTGCATCGCGCTGGCCGTGGCTGCCCTCCTCCTGCTCACAGTGGGAGTGGGAACAGCCGCAGCGGAGGACGCACCGGAAAGTCAGGTGGCCGCCTTGCCAGGCGACTACCTGACCCAGGACGTCCCGGCCGCTGACGAGTCAGCGCAGCAGGAACCGACGATCGAGAGCGAGACGATGAACCAGCCCAAACCGGACGACGCCGGGTCGGTCGATCAGACCAACGACGCGACGTCAGACGGAACGGCTGGGAATCTGAACGCAACCAAGCAGGACGCCGACCAGGATCAGGATGGCTCAGGCATCCAGGCGATCGGCCAGTCGGCGAAGAACGATCAGGACGCGCTCGCGCTCGCGTTCACGCTCCAGAAGGGGGCTTCGAACTCGAACACCCCCGTCCGCGTGGGCAGCAAGGGCGATGGCGGCGATGTGACACAGGAGAACACCGCGACGTCGGACGCGACGGCCGGAAATCTCAACCTCACCAAGCAGGACGCCGAGCAGGAGCAGTCGGGTGACGACTGCAAGTGCGCGGACGGCGGCATCCAGGCGATCGGGCAGTCCGCGAAGTCGGAGCAGGATGCGACCGCGGCCGCCAAGACGGTCCAGGTGAAGCCGTCGAACACGAACATCTCGGTCCGGGTCCTCAGCCCCGGCGACGACGGTGACGTGACGCAGTCGAACACGGCGTCGTCGAACGCCACGGCCGGGAACATCAACCTGACCAAGCAGGACGCCGACCAGAAGCAGGAAGGCGACTGCAAGTGCTCGGGAGGCGAGCAGGCCATCGGCCAGTTCGCCGACAACGATCAGGATGCGAAGGCGCTCGCCGCAACGGTCCAGGAGAAGCCTTCGAACAAGAACATCTCGGTGCGCGTCCTCAGCGAGGGCGATGACGGTGACGTGACGCAGTCGAACACGGCGTCGTCGAACGCCACGGCCGGGAACATCAACCTGACCAAGCAGGACGCCGACCAGAAGCAGGACGGCGGGTCGGGCACGCAGGCGATCGGCCAGTCGGCCGACAGCGATCAGGACGCCTTGGCAGCTTCGCTGACCGCACAGAAAGAGCCGAGCAACACCAACATCTCGGTCCGGGTCCTCAGCCCCGGGAAGGGCGGCTCGGTGACGCAGTCGAACACCGCGTCTTCGAACGCGACCGCAGGCAACCTGAACGCGACGAAGCAGGACGCCGACCAGAAGCAGGAAGGCGACTGCAAGTGCTCAGGCGGCGAGCAGGCAATCGGCCAGTTCGCCAAGAACGATCAGGACGCGACGGCACTCTCGGCGACGTTCCAGCTGAAGCCGTCGAACACGAACACGTCCGTGCGGGTTCTCAGCAAGGGTGACGACGGCGACGTCTCGCAGACGAACGAGGCGACCTCGAGTGCCACTGCCGGGAATCTGAACCTGCTGTCCCAGGACGCCGACCAGAAGCAGGACGGCGGCTCGGGAATCCAGGCCATCGGCCAGTTCGCCAAGAACGACCAGGACGCGACGGCGCTCGCAGCGACGTTCCAGATCGGGGCGTCGAACGAGAACACGCCGGTCCGCGTCGGGAGCAAAGGCGACTCGGGCTCGGTGACGCAGTCGAACGTCGCGTCCTCGGACGCGACGGCCTTCAACGTCAACCTGACGAAGCAGGACGCCGACCAGAAGCAGGGCGGCCGGCACGACGACAAGGACGGCAAGGACGACAAGCACGAGTGCTGTGGGTTCGGCATTCAGGCGATCGGCCAGCTGGCCAAGAACGACCAGGACGCCAAGGCAGTCGCCCTGACGTTCCAGGTCGGCGGCAAGCGGCCGTGCAGCTGCTCGCATGAGCCGTCCTTCGGCAACAGCAACACCCCCGTTCTCGTGGGGAGCAAGGGCGACGGCGGGTCGGTGAGCCAGTCGAACACCGCCACGTCCGACGCCGATGCGCTCAACGTGAACCTCACCAAGCAGACCGCAGAGCAGGACCAGAAGACTCCCTGCAAGTGCTGGGAGGCGTTCGGGATCCAGGCGATCGGTCAGTCCAGTGAGAGCGAGCAGGACGCCTTCGCGTTGGCCGCCACGTTCCAGGTGGGTGCGAAGAACACGAACGCGCCCACGCGGATCGGCGACCATGGCAAGAAGGGACACGACCGGAAAGGACATGACAGGACCAACAGCGCGGACCGCACGCCCGAGTAGGTGATGCGAATCAAGTGACTGAGACCGCCACGAATGACCGCCGGCCGGTCTGGCACGGCCGGCGGTCATGCGGTTGACGGTCTCGGCGACGAGGAGTAGCTTCCAGTGCAACCGAACTACCGAGTTGGGGGCGGCTCGTGAGGGCCAAATTTGGGAGGCTTCTGCGGCGCGCCGATCGCCGGCTGGGAGTGCCGGTCTGGGGATGTGCGGCCCGAGGGGGCCTCTGCCCGGTTGCACTGGCGATCGCTCTGCTCTCCGTCGTCGCCATGCCGGTCGAGGCCGGCGTGGCGGCGACGGGAGCAGCGCCCGATCCGCACCCGGCGGCCAAGAGCTCGCCGGAGCCCGATCCGTTTCGGGCGGAGCAGCCTTCTCGGCCGACGACCGAGCCGATGACGCAGCAACCCGCGCCTACCAGCTCGGGCGGCACCGCGACGGTGTCGAGCCCCTCGGTGAGCTCGACTCCGGCGACCGAGCCGAGACCGGCGGTGTCGACACCACGCACGCGGACGCCGCCGAAGAAGGAGAAGACGAACGTCGCGGCCGGCCGGACCACCGCGACGAAGAGCACGAAGCAGAACACGAAGCGGGGCCCCACCGTGGTCGCCGCCGCCACCGTCGACGGGGGACCGCTGCTGCTCGGCGGTCTCGGGCTGGCGGCGCTGGCGCTCGCCAGCGGCAGCCTGCTCTTCCTCGTGTCCCGCTCGAGTGGAATACAGGCGAGGTCGTGGAGGTCGTGAACGCACGCCGTCTCCTCGCCCTCGTGACGCTGGCAGCGCTCGGAGCACTGGCGGTCCCCGGGTCGTCGGCAGCAGACCCTCCGACCCCCCCGCTCCCGACCTGCACGCCCGGGCCGGCCGACTGCCACGCCTGGCACACCGCGGCCGTGGTCACGGTCCATTGGCCGACGGCTCCACCGGGGGTCATCGAGGAGGGCTGCGATCCCGAGACGATCACGAGCGACACGCCCGGGCTGTTCGTCACGTGCACCTGGTGGGAGAGTGATCTCTCGAGCTACGCGACACGAGGGGTCTCCGTCCGCCGGGACGCAACGCCGCCGTCGGCCCAGGCGATACCCAACCGCGGGCCGGACAACAACGGTTGGTACAACCACGGGCTCACGGTGGACTTCTCGGGGAGCGACGCACTCTCCGGCCTCGCGGGCTGCAGTCAAGACCGCAGCTACAGCGGGCCCGACTCGGGCGTCGCCGCGGTCTCGGGGACTTGCTCGGACGTCGCCGGCAACTCGAGAAGCGCATCGTTCGCATTCGCCTTCGACGCGACGCCGCCGAAGGTCGAGGCGAAGCCCGACCGCGGGCCGGACCGGAAGGGTTGGTACAACCACAAGGTCCGGGTCGACTTCGTCGGCACGGACGCGACTTCGGGTATCGGCTCCTGCGCGCCGGCTGTCATGTACGAGGGCCCGGACGTGGGCAAGGCTGCCGTCGCGGGCGCGTGTACCGACAAGGCGGCGAACAGGAGCGGCGACGCGGCGTTCGAGCTCAAGTACGACACGAAGGCGCCCAGCCTCGAGCGACTTCGAGCGGAGGTCCGCAGAAAGGGCATCGTCCTCCGGTGGGCGTCGAGTGACGCGAGCGAGTTCTCCGTCCTCCGCAAGCCGGGCGTGAACGGCTCGCGGTCGACGATGCTCTACGAAGGGCCGGAGTCCCGCTTCGTCGATCGGCGCCTGACCAAAGGAGCCAAGTACAAGTACACGGTCACGGCGTACGACGAGGCCGGCAACGACACGGCGAGGGATCTCCGCGTGCGCAGCACCGCGACGACGAAGCCGACGACGAAGACGACCGTCGCGAGGCTGACGCAGCCGGCCAACGGGGCACGCGTCGGAGCGCCGCCCGTGCTCGACTGGACGGCGGTGGCCGGAGCGACGTACTACAACGTCCAGCTCTTCCGCGACGGCAAGAAGATCCTCAGCGCCTGGCCGAGCTCGACGTCGATCCGTCTCGACCGGTCCTGGAGGTTCGGCGGCAAGGCCCAGCGACTCGAGCCGGGCCGGTATCGCTGGTACGTCTGGCCCGGGTTCGGGAAGCGGACCGCGAACCGCTACGGCAAGCTGCTCGGGACGCGCACGTTCGTCGTGACCGGAACGTGATCTAGGGGCTCGGCACCCCCCTCAGCCCGCGTGGGCGAGCGCGAGCAACCCGCGTAGCGGGCGGTCGAGCCCGCATCTCGTCCAGCTGTCGCCGCGGTCGCCGCTCTCCCAGAGCTCGCCGTTCGCGAGGCCGGCGAGGAGCCGCCCACCGTCGAGCGCGACGAGCGCGTACGGCATCGCGGGCAGCGGCTCTGGGAGCCCGCCTGCGAGCGCGTCCCAGCCACCGTCGCGGCGGCGGTAGATCCGCGCCTGCGGGTCGCCGCTGCGGCCGTGCGCGGCGTACGGCCCCGTGCTCGCCGACACGTACCAGAGCTCGGAGTCGCCGGGATCCACCGCAACCGACCAGGTGTAGTGGCGGTCGCGGCCCTCGTCGGCCGGCTGCCACGTGTCGCCGCCATCCTCGCTCCAGGCGGCTCCTCCGCCGGCCGCCTCGTACGCGCGGCCGGGGACCTGCGGGTGCCAGGCGAGCGAGTGGACGTCGCGCTGCGCGCCCGGACGGTGGTCCTGCCACGTCTCGCCGCCGTCCGTCGAGCGCATCAGGCCGCCGAGCTCGATTCCGGCGAGAAGCGTGCCGGCCTGGTGCGGGCTCGGCGCGATCCAGCGGACATGCGACGTCCACGGGCGCGGGGGGAAGCTCCAGGTCGGCCGCGAGGGCAGCTCCAGCAAGCCGGTGAGCTCCCGCCAGCTCTGCCCGCTGTCGTCGCTGCGAAAGAGCGCGCTCGGCTCGGTCCCGGCGTACACGACGCCGTCGGCCGCGCTGACCGCGATCGAAAACACCTGCTGCCCCGGGAGCCCCGCGTCGGCCCACGTCCGCCCGCCGTCTTCCGACCGGCGCACGCCGTCGTCGCCGAGGCCCGCGAACACGGTGTCGGCCTCGGCGGGATCCACCGCGACGCAGAGCGCCGGGCTCGCCCCGAGCACGACCTCGACGCTCCACGATCCGCCCTCCTCGTCGAGCCGGGCGACGGCATCGCCAGTCGCGGCGTACAGGCGCGTGCTCATCTCACCATCGTGCCTAGGAAGGCTCGGTCAACTCAACAAAGCGGCAGAGCGCGTTCGCGAGCCGCATGTGCTCGACCGTCCGGACGTCGACGTCGAGCAGCGCCGGGGCGCACACGAGGTACGCGAGGCACTGCGCGCGCGAGACGGCGACGTTCAGCCGGTTTCGCGACATGAGGAAGTCGATCCCGCGCGGCGCGTCCGCGCCGGTCGACGACGCCATCGAGAAGAAGACGACCGGTGCTTCCTGACCCTGGAACTTGTCGACCGTCCCGACCGCGACTCCCTCGGGCAGCCGGTCCTGCAAGAGCCGCACCTGCGCGTTGAACGGCGCGACGACCATCACGTCGCCGGGGCGGATCGGCCGGGTAACGCCGCCGGAGTCCGTCCACGTCCCCCCGAGCAGCCGCTGGATCTCCGCGGCGATCCGCTGCGCCTCTTCCTCGGACGCAGTCGAGTTCCCGACATGCTCGACGGGCAGGTAGCGCAGGCCGGTGCCGAACGAGCTCGCCTGCGCCTCGCAGCCCTCGGCCGAGCGCAGCCGGCCCTCGTAGAACACCTCGGAGACGAATCGGCACACATCCGGATGCATGCGGAACGAGCGCTCGAGGAAGAGGCCCATGTCCTCGGCCACGGTCGCGCGGCCGCCGAGCAGGTGTGCGAGCACGGAGCGGCCCGCGTCGCCGGGGTGCACCCCCTGCGTCACCTGCGCGAGCTGCACGGGATCGCCGAGCAGCACGATCGTCTTCGCGCACGTGCCGAGCGCGAGCGCGTCCGCGAGCGAGGTCTGCCCCGCCTCGTCGACGAAGAGGTAGTCGAGCGTGCCGTCGAGCGGCTCGCGGCTGAAGAGCCAGGCGGTGCCGGCGAAGAGGTCGTCGTCGGCGTCGTCGAAGTCGCCCGCGTTCTCGACGTTGTCCACGAACCCGGACTCCGGGTAGTACGACTCGGGGTTCCCGGAGCTCGCCTTCTTGAGCCCCGCGAACGTAACACCCTCGGCGAGCGCGTCGGCCTCTATCTCCGACAGGAGCTTGTGGATCGCCTTGTGGCTCTGCGAAGCGATCCCGACCCGCTTCCCGCACGCGATCAGGTAGGTGATGAGGCGCGCTCCGGTCCACGTCTTCCCCGCTCCCGGCGGACCCTGGACGAAGAGGTATGAGCCCTCGATCTCGCGCACGAGCCTGCCCATCTCCTCGAGCCCCTCGCACTGCACGCGCGCTCCGCCGAGCGGTGGCTCGCGACGCAGGAGCTTCTCGAGGTGCGCGTATCTGCCGTCGCCAGCGAGCAGCGACCGCCCGACGCGCACGAGCGCCTTCTGCTGTTCCTTCGTCGTGAACGCTCCGCCCGGAATCAGCGCACGCGGCAGCGGCACGTCTTCGAGAGCCGGCCCGCGCCGCAGCCGCAGCGTCCCGGCGATCGCGTCGATCGCGACGATGCTCCCGGCCCAGCGCATCGTCGCGGGGTCGTAGACGGAGTCGCCGACGTCGAGCTTCTGCTGCTGGACGGGGAACCTGAAGCCGTGGACGCGCGACTTCCCGTCCTCCTCCGGGGCGGAACCGTCCGGCTCGAGGCCGCCGATCGCCTCCGAGTCGTCGACGAGCTCCTCGGGCGTCATCTTCGTGCGCGCGAAGAACCACCACCAGACCGGACGCGCCTCGCGGCGGTGGTACTCGAGCAGGTCGCCCATGAGCGCGTGTGCCGCGTCGCCCGTCGCCTGGAGCTCGCGTCGGAGCTCCGCGCGCGCCGCCGCGAATTCGGTCGCTTCCTCGTCTGGCTCCCTGACCTCGGGCTCGGGCGGCCACGGCATCGCCACTCCGAACCGCGCTTCAGCCTCCTGCCTCCGCTCGAGCAACCAGTCGCGCAGGAGCCGATTCGAGAGGCAGTCCTCTTCGTTGTACCGCTCGATGCGGTCGAGGATCTCCTGGTCCCGCTCGGCCACCCACTGCTCGTAGAGGACGATCGCGTCCTCCCCGCCCTCGAGCTCGGCGTCGGCGTCCATGAAGAACTCGCGCACCTTCTTGATCGAGTAGCTCGGGTACGAGATGCGCAGCCCCTGGCGCGTGACCCGGTACAGGTCGACGAAGGTCTCGCGGCGGAGGAGCGCGTCGAGCTCGTCCTCGAGGATCCCGTGCTGGGCGGTGAGGCGCTTGAGCACCGTGATCTCGTACGCGGCGTAGTGGTAGACGTGCATGCCCGGGTGCTTCGCGAGGCGCTCGTTGAAGAGGCCGAGCAGGCGCTCGAGCGCACGCCGCTCCTCGTCGCGGTCGTGGGCCCAGATCGCGGTGAAGCTGCCGTCCGCGCCCATGATCCCGTGCAGGTACTCGAGCCCGCGGCCGGGCTCCCAGAACGGGTCCCCTTCGATGTCGTAGAAGAGGTCGCCCGGCGAAGCAGGCGGGAGTAGGCCGAGCCCGCGCCGCTCCTCCGGCGGGAGCAGCTCGTAGAGCCGCGTGCCGGTGCGCCGGGCGGCGAGCTGGAGCGATGCCTGGTGGCGCAGCGTCTCGAACGTCGCTTCCGACATGTGCGGGACGGTCGTGCCCGCGGGCGTGTCGCCGAGCGCCTCGAGCGTCGTGATCCCCGTGAGCCCGAGGCGCTCGATCTGGCTCCGGCGCATGCCCGCAACCCCGACGAGGTGGTCGTCCCGCTCCCATTGCGCCTCGCAGCGCAGCTTGAAGTCGCAGAGCCCGCAGTGGTAGACGGGGTATGGGTACGTCGCGGCGCGCGCGGTGATCGCTTCCTCGAGCCGCACGCGGGCGCGGCGATAGAACGCCGCGAAGTCGGCCGGCCGCAGCACTTCCTCCACGCCGGTGCCGAGCACGACCCGCATCAGCTCCGGCAGTCGCCCCTGGATGCGCGCGAGCTCGTGCGAGTAGAAGGTGAGCTGAAGCACCGCCGCCGGCTTCGCGCTGCGCGCGAGCTTCGTGTCCCACGCCTCGTACGAGAACGGGCCGAGGTCCGACGGCTCGTCGATGCGGACGAGGAAGTCGGCGATCCCGCGCCAGTGGTCGGAGGCGAGGACGCCCTGGTAGACGACCTCGGCGCCGGAGCGCAGCGCCTCCTCGGTGCGCTGGGCGGCCGCCGCGAGCCCGCCGTTCTCTTCGTACTCGATCTCGACGATGTGGCGGCCCTGTGCCCTGAGTGCTGCGAGGAAGGCGGCCTCGTGCTCGTCCCCCTTGCGCGCGATGAGCTCGGCATGCGCGTTGTCGTACGGCGCCGGCGCCTCGATCTCGCCACGCTGAAGAGCGGCCGCAAGCTGCGTCAGGTGCGCGCAGGCGAGATGAGCCGCGAGGTCGGAGGGCGAAAGCCGCAGCGTGCCGTCGTCAGCGAGTCGCATCACTCTTGAGTATCAGCCGTCGCCACGGTCGGACTTACGCAGGGCGAGGCAAGCCTCGCCCCTACAGGTCGCCCCGCACGAGCCACTCCGCGAGGAACGGCTCCGCTATGCGGTACTCGCCTCGACTGTCGCGCGCGACGAGCTCGTCCCTGACCAGCGTGTCCACCGCCCGCTGGACGGTCGAGGCGCCCGGGAGGCCGTGGCGGCGCCGGTACTCCCGGACGAGCGGCCGGCCGGGCGCCGCCGCCAGCGCGCCCAGGACGAGCCGCTGCGCGCGCGCCGCCTTCTCCCACACGAGCCCGAAGTGCGCATGCTCGGCGCGCAGGAGCTTGTCGAGAGCGACCTCGTACTGCTCGCCGCCCGCCTCGGCGCCCTCCGGTGTCTCCTCCCAGAGGAAGTAGCAGAGCTCCTGGGTCGCGTACGGATGCCCCAGCGTGGCGGCGAGCACGCGGTCGATCACACCGGCCTCCACCCGGCGACCCGTCCGCGCAAGCTGCGCCTCGATGTACCCGCGGAAGAGCGGCGGGGCGATCACGCCGAGCTCCATCTGCTTCGCGCTGCGCCAGAACGGCTCGTTCTCGTCGTTGAAGATCCGCTCGAGCATGTGCCGCTTGCTGCCGAGGTAGATGTGCGCGACCTCGGGCTGTGTCTCGAAGACCGTGCGCATGAGCTTCGGGAGGTTGCGGTCGATGTCGACGATCTCCTGGAACTCGTCGAGGACGAGGGCGACCTTGCGTTCGCGCTCGGCCGCGAGCTGGCCCGGGAGCTCGAGCAGGCGCTCGAGGGTCGCCTCGACGTCTTGCGGCTGCCGGCCGGCGTCGAACGTGAACCCGAGCTTGCCGGTGTTCGGGTCGACGGTGACGACGGGCGTGATCCGAAGCCCCTGGAACACCCGCAGGCGCTCGCGCGCGCGGAAGAGCATCGAGGCGAGGTCGTCGTGGATCGTCTCGGCGAGCTTTTCGGCGAGCCGCTCCTTCGTCGGCGCCGTCATCAGGTTGACGTGGGCAACGAGCACGCCCTGTGCGAGTGCCTCCTGCGTGACCCGCCACACGAGCGACGACTTCCCGTAACGGCGGGGGGCGAAGACGACGACGTCCTGGCCGTTCACCACGTCGGAGAGGAGCTCGGCGACCTCGACCTCGCGGTTCGTGAAGGCGTCGTCGAGGGCGAGAGCGCCGTAGCGGAACGGATTCGTCGCCATACCCGCCAGAGCGTAGCGTATGTTATGCCGATTTGCGTTACGCGAGTATGCGTAACGCTGATCCGCGTGACCTAGTAGACCGGGGGCCCGGTCTCGACGAGGACGTTCCGCCCCCACGCGAAGCGCGTCTCGTACCAGCCGGTCATCGGCGTGAGCGTCGTCCCGCGGTCGGAGGAGTGCGCCATCCAGCCGTTCCCGAGGTAGATCCCCATGTGCCCTACGTCGGCGGGCCTGGACTTTGGGCCACGCACCCCGAAGAACACGATGTCGGCCGGCTGGAGCGCGTGGAGGGCGATCCGCTGCTTCTTCGGGAACTCGCCGCTCATCTCGTAGGTCGTCCTCCCCTTGAGCGCGGTGGCGAGCCCCGGCGCCCCGGGCGTCGGCTTCAGCTTGAAGACGCGCCAGACGAGCCCGGAGCAGTCGAACCCTCCGGGGCGGCGCTTCCCGAGAAGCTTCTGCGGCTTCTCCGACGTCCCCGCCCAGACGTACGGCGAGCCGACGAACTTCGCCGCGCGGCCGAGGAGCGTCTGCTGGAGCGGGGTGAGAGCCGGGAGGTAGAAGGAGTCGGCGAGCTCGCGAACGCTCTCGATCTCCGCGTCGCCGAGCACGAGGAGCCGCGCGATCGAGTACGCGGCCTCCGCACGCGTCGCCGGCGCGTCGACCTGGAGCTCGAGGTGCTCCTGGTCCTTCGTGTGGTTCAGGCGGAAGCCGAGGAGCCGCGCGACCGTCTCCGTCCCGAGCCAGCGCTTCGGCTTGAGCCCCGCGTAGTGGGCGGTCGACTGGATCGCCCGCGCCTGCTCGCGCAGGCCGGCGACGGAGACGAGCTGCGCGTCGAGCTCCTGCACGGTGACGGGGCGGTCGGGGTCGACGACCACGATCTCGACGCCGAACGACGCGAGGACGGTGGCGAGGTCGCCGGCCGTGAGCTTGTCCTGCGGCCGGAACTCGCCGACGCTCGGAGCCAGCAGGCCGGCTTCGACGACCGCCTTGATCTGCGGCGCCGCCCACGAGCGCGACGCAGCCTGCTGCGCGCCGGCCGTTCCGGCCAGCGCGAGCAGTGCGAGCAAGCAGGCAGCAAGGAAGAAGCGCCGCATGCCTCTAGGTATCGGCCTGGGGAGGCCGGGGCTACAGTGATCGCGTGCGCGCCCTGCTCATGCTCACAGCCCTCCTCGCGCTCCTCGCCGTGGGGTGCGGGAGCGGAGAAGGGGACGAGACCGCTGCGACCACCTCACCTCAGACCCAGACCGTCACGGCGACCGCACCGGAGGAGACCGGCTCGGAGCGCCCGGCAGCACCGCCCATCGAGGGCGAGTCCCTCGAGGGCGAGACGATCGCGCTCGCAGACTTCCGCGGCCGACCGGTCCTCGTGAACGTCTGGTCGTCCTGGTGAAGCACCTGCCAGAGCGAGGCGGTCGCCTACGCACAGTTCCAGGAGAGCCACCCGGAGGTCGCGTACCTCGGCCTCGACGTCGCCGACACCGCTGACGACGGCCGCGCGTTCGTCGACCGGTACGGGTGGACGTGGCCGTCGATCCAGGACCCGGAGCGCGAGCGCGCGCGCACGCTCGGAGCCGACTACCAGCCTCACTTCATCCTCGTGGACAAGAAGGGCCGGATCGTGACGACGCACGAGGGTCGCGGCGACGAGGAGATCTGGGAGGCACTGCTGGCGGAGCTGGCCTGACGGGATAGGCTCCGAGCCGTGAGCACGATCGCGGACTCGCGCTTCGCCGGCTGCCAGCCGGCCACCTGGCTGGCCGTGCGCCTCGGCGTCGACCCGGCGCTGATCGACGCGATGCGGCGTGACGGCGAGCTGATCGCGGTCCGCAAGCCCGGATCGACGGTCTGGCTCTATCCGCCCTGGCAGTTCGACGGGCGCGCGCCGCTCTCGAGCATCCCGCGAGTCGTTCGTGCGGCGCGGGAGACGGGGATCGACGAGGCTCGGCTCTTCACGATCCTGAGCGCGCCCCGTGGCCTAGGCCACGGCGGCCGCGTCTACGAGCTCCTGCGTGAGGGTCGCGCGGACGACGTCGTCGAACTCGTGCGGGTCGGCTAGGCGCTAGACCGCGAGCCGCGCCGCGCGGACGAGCGCGACGTCACCGCTGACCGTCTTCACGTGCAGCGGGACGACCTCGGAAGGCTCTCCGCCCTCCTCCGACGAGCTCGCGGGCTCGTCGTCCGCAAGGCCGAGCTCGGACTCGAGCGTTCCCGAGACGGAGCCGGCGTCGATGAACACGCGGGTGCCTAGGCTGACTCCGATGCGGACGTCGCCGGAGACGGTCTGGACTCGCACATCGCCTGCCTCGACGGACTCGAGCTCGACGTCGCCCGAGGTCGTCGTCAGCGTGAGCGGGCCGCGAATCGCGCCGACGCGGGCGTCACCCGACACCGTGCGCGCCGTCAGGGTGCCCTCGGCAGCGCCGACGTTGAGGTCGCCCGAGACGGTGACGACAGAGCCGCCTGCGCCGATCGCGCGGACCGTGACGTCGCCGCTTGCGGTCCTGGCCTGAAGCTTCTTGGTGACGGTCTCGAGCCGGAAATCGCCCGAGGCCGAGCGGGCGTTTACCTCACCGAGCTCGCCGTCGGCGCGCAGATCGGTCGAGCCGCCGGAGAGCTCGAGATCCGAGCCGCGAGGGCACGTGACGCGCACCTCGACGTCTCCGCCCCAGCTGATCCGGATCGGGCCCCAGCGAAACTGATCTCGTTCCTCGACGGTGATCACGTGCCCACCGGCGTGCTCCTCGCACGTGACCTCGACGTTCTCGATCGCGTCGGAGCCACGACGGCCGTGCGGAACGAGCTCGACGCTCGTCTGCGGCTGATCGGCCGTCGTGACCACGACGCGCCCACTCGGGAGCTGGAACCGGAGGGAGACGCTCCCGGGAGTGTCGAAGACCTGCATCCTCGCGACCTAGGCGGCGCGGTCCCTGCGGACCCGCCGGGAGGAGGTGCTCACCGGCTTGGGCGTCCGGCGGATGCGGTCCCCAGGTGCCATGAGCTTTGCGTACTCGAACGGGATGGGCGAGAGAAGCATGTCGTTCTCCTTTCAGCCTTGGGCGTAGCCCTGGAGGCGATTTCTGCTTCGCCTGTGCGAACGGCGGGACGTGGTGCGGGCGATCGAGCGGACGAGCCACGCATTCGTGGACATCCCCTCTGCCGCCGCGGCAGCCTCGATCTCGCTCTTCAGCGACTCGGGGAGCCGAAGCGTGATGCGGCCCGAGAACTCCTCGCCCGGAGCGACGTCCACCGAGTCGGAGGCGTCCTCCGTGACGACCACGAGCTCGGGCTCGCGGCCGGCGAGGCGGACCTCGACGCGTCCGGAGCCGAGCTGGCCGCTGATCTCGAGCGTCGCCTCGCCGAGCAGGTCGAGAAGACGAAGGTGGAGGGTCGACCCGAGCGCCTCGACCAGGCTGCGAGCGACCTCGGCGGTCTTCTCGTCGCCCAGCTTGGCGGAGGAGGCGAGGTCCTGCTGGATCGCCTGGATGTGACTGTCGAGCTGCATCGTGACATCACTATGACATCATCGTCGCTGTCGTGTCAAGGTCAAAAGTGACACTCAAGCGCTGCCAGCGTGCAAAGCCGCATGGTTGAGCCATCGCAGACGTGTGGCCGGAACCGCCGGGGAGGCGGCTAGGAGAGCTGCCAGACGTCGTCGCGAAGGATCGGCGTCGGCGAGCCGTCCGCGTCGAGCCCGTCCACGTCGACCTCGGGGCCGCCGATCATGAAGTCGGTGTGGACGCCCGAGACGTTCACGCCCCGCTCGAGCAGCTCGTCGTGCGTCAGTGTGTCCCCGCCGGGCACCGTTTCCGGGAACCCGCTTCCGTACGCGATGTGACAGGTCGCGTTCTCGTCGAAGAGCGTGTCGTGGAAGACGAGCCCCGTCCGCTTCACGGCCGAAGTGCCGTCGACGAGCGCGACCTCGGCGAGGAACGGCGCCTGTGCGTCGGTCTCGAGCTGCTGGCGGATGATGTCGGCCCCCGCGCTCGCGTTCACCTCGACGATCTTCCCGCCCGCGAAGCGCAGCTCGAGATCGTCGACCCGGGTGCCGGCCGCCAGGAGCGGCGCCGTCGAGCGGACGGTGCCCTCGGCACGTCGCCAGTCCGGGCTCGAGAAAACCTCCTCGGTTGGGAGGTTCGGAAGGTGGGCAATCCCCTTGGCGGTCTCCGTGCTGCCGGCCTCCCAGCGCCCGCCCGCGATGAGCCCGATCGTGAGGTCCGTGCCGGGCCCCTGGAACCGGATCGCGTCGAAGCCGCGCTCGGTGAGGTCACCGGCCCTCGCCGCGAGCCGGGCGGCGTGCTCCCGCCAGGCCGCGACGGGATCGTCCGCGTCGAGCCGCGTTGCGGTCGCGACGGCATCCCAGAGCCGCTCGAGGTCGGGCTCGCCGAAGACCTGTCTCGCCCACCCTTCGTTCGGCGCCGACACGATCGTCCAGTTGATGTTCCGCGCCTCGACCTGCTCGAGCGACGCCGCGCGCAGCTCCTTCGGCTCGGACTTGCCGACGAGAGCGGCGTCGAGATCGGCCAGGAGATCGGGGTTCGGGTTCCCGGTCAGCGCGACGATCGCCGGGTTTTCCTCCCCCCAGCGCTTGTACCAGTCGAGGAGGTACGGCGGAGACCAGCCGAGCTCCGCTTCCGGCCCGAGCTCGATCGCTGCGCGCCGGAGGTGGAGGTCGCCGTACAGCACGATGACGTGGCTCGCGCCTGCGCGGTAGGCCTCGCGCGCGATCTCGCGGGCGATCTCGGCGTGCTCGACGAGGCAGGTGACGACGACGTCCTGGCCGGGCTGGACGTTGGCTCCGACCCGCACGGCCAGCTCGGCGTAGCGGCGAAGACGCTCGTCGGAGCCCGGAGCCGGAGTCACGCGACTGGGGTCAGTCGCCCCAGTCGAAGTCGCGCGGCCGTCCGGTCCAGAGTGTCTCGTCGAGCGCTGCGCCCTCGACGCTCTGGGTATCCTCGACGGTCTCCTCGCCCGGCCACGGCTGGCGCTCGGAGGAGAGCTCGACGGCCGGGACCTCACCATCGATCGTCTCCTCGATCCGCGCTTGCTCCTCGCTCTTGAACAGCGGGTGGTTCTCGAGCTGGTCGCCGTTCAGGTACCGGTCGAGCGGCATGTCTCCATCGAGCTCTGCGTTGCGCGCTTTGAGGTCGAGATGCTCCCGGATCGCTTCGGCAAACAGCGAGTCCGTCTCGACTGAGTGGTCTTCGAGTTCGGGCATGAGGGGGGACTCCGAAGTGGCGGAGTCTAGCGGAGGCGCCGGTGCGTAGAGTCCGCCACCGGCGGGTATCGTGTCTGCATGCCGATCCTGCGCGCGTTCACGCTCTTCATGCTCCTCTACCGCATGTGGCGCCGGCTCCCGGCGTCGCAGCGCCGGCGCGCGCTCGAGCTCGCGGGGCGCCACGGCCCTCGTGTCGCCTCGAACGTCGCGCGCCGGGCGACGCGGAAGCGCTGAGCCTCTAGGAGGGCTGGCTCTCGCTGGGATTGCCGAGCGCCTCGCGCGCGATGCGGTCCTGCTCGCGCTGGTGCAGCGTCGGGTAGCCCTCGCTCGGGCTCGCACGCCACGGCCGCCCCACGACCTGCACCCGCTCGACCAGCGGAGCATGGCTCGCGGCCTCCTCCAGCCGGTGCCGGATCGAGCGCCAGGCGCCCATGTTCTGAGGCTCCTCCTGCGCCCAGACGATCTCGCGCAGGTAGGGGTACGAGGAGACGAGCTCCGCGACGGCGCCGACCGGGAACGGGTACAGGAGCTCCAGGCGCGCGATCGCCACGCTCGGGGCGAGCTCGCGCGCGCTGTGGCCCGCGATGTCGTAGTAGACCTTGCCGCTGCACAGGACCAGGCGCCGGACCGATCCGCGATCGGCAGTCGGGTCGTCGAGAACGGGCTCGAACGAGCCGCTCGCGAGATCGTCGATCGTCGACGTCGCGTCGCGGAGCCGCAGGAGCCCTTTCGGAGTCATGACGACGAGCGGGCGGGCCGTTGCGTCGAGCGCTTGGCGGCGGAGGAGGTGGAAGAACTGCGCTGCGGTCGTGCAGTTGGCGATGCGGATGTTCTCCTGCGCCGCGAGCTGGAGGAAGCGCTCGAGGCGCGCGCTCGAGTGCTCGGGCCCGTTGCCCTCGTAGCCGTGCGGGAGGAGCAGCGCGAGCCGCGACGTCTGGCCCCATTTCGAGCGGCCGGAGACGATGAACTGGTCGACGACGATCTGCGCGCCGTTGATGAAGTCGCCGAACTGAGCCTCCCAGAGGACGAGCGCCTCGGGCGCGGCGATCGAGTAGCCGTGCTCGAAGGCGAGCGCCGCGTACTCCGACAGCGGCGAGTTGTAGATCTCGAATGCTGCAGCGGCAGTCGGCAGTGCCTGGAGCGGCGTGTGGGTCTCGCCGGAGACGGCGTCGTGGAGAACCGCGTGGCGGTGCGAGAAGGTGCCGCGCTCGGTGTCCTGGCCGGTCAACCGGATCGGGATTCCCTCCTCGAGCAGGGACGCGAACGCGAGAGCCTCCGCCTGGCCCCAGTCGATGCCGCCCTCCGTGAGCGCCTCCCGCCGCCGCTCGAGCTGCTTCGCGAGCTTCTCATTCACCCGGAAGCCGTCGGGAAAGGTGAGCAGCTGCTCGTTCAGCTCGCGCAGGCGGTCGGCGGGGACGGCGGTGACCACGGCGGCGCCCGTGTCGAGTCGCGGTCGCCGCTCGGCCGGAGCCTCGGGCTCAGCGAAGGACGCGCGCAGCTGATCGTGCTCGACCCGAAGCGCCTCGAGTGTGCGGTCGAGGAGCGTGGCCGCCTCCTCCCCGGTGACGACGCCTTCAGCGACGAGCCGCTGCGCGTAGGACTCGCGCACGGGCGGCTGTCGTTCGATCTGAGCGGCCATCAGCGGCTGGGTGTACGCGGCCTCGTCCTGCTCGTTGTGACCGAACCGGCGGTAGCCGACGAGGTCGACGACGACGTCGTGACCGAACTCCGCCCGGTAGGCGAGCGCCAGCCGGATCGCCGAGAGGGCCGCCTCGGGATCGTCCGCGTTCACGTGGACGATCGGCACGTCGAACCCCTTCGCGAGGTCGCTCGCGTAGCGGGTCGAGCGACCCTCCGCCGGATCGGTCGTGAACCCGATCTGGTTGTTCGCGATCACGTGCAGGGTGCCGCCCGTCGAGTAGCCGGCGATGGAGTGGAAGTTGAACGTCTCCGCGACGACGCCCTGCCCGGGGAACGAGGCGTCACCGTGGATGAGGATCGGCAGGGCGACGGCCGGGTCGTGGATCCCCGCACCTGTCGAGCGGTCGGTCTGCTCGGCCCGCGTCAGACCCTCGACGACCGGGTCGACCGCTTCCAGGTGGCTCGGGTTCGCAGCGAGGGTGACCTGAATCTCCCCGGCCTCGGTGAGGCGGGCCTCGGACGCCGCGAGGTGGTACTTCACGTCGCCGGTGCCCCCCTCGGGGTCGGCGACGAGCGCGTCGATCGTTCGCTCGCCCTCGAACTCGCGCAGGATCGACGCATACGAGCGCCCGACGGTGTGCGCGAGGACGTTCAGGCGGCCGCGGTGCGCGATCCCGACGACGACCTCGTGCGCCCCGCCCGCAGCCGCGAGCTCGACTGCCTCGTCCAGCATGGGCACGAGCGCGTCGAGACCCTCGACCGAGAACTGCTTCTGGCCGATGAAAGCCCGCCGGAGGAACGTCTCGAACGCTTCGACCTGGGCGAGGCGGAGCAGGAGGGCGCGCCGCTCATCGGCCTCGAGCGGCTGCCGGAAGCGCCCCGACTCGATCGCGTGGCGAAGCCAGATGCGCTCGGCGTGGTCGGAGATGTGCTCGATCTCGTAGGAGATCGTTCCCATGTAGACCTCGCGCAGGCGTGGGAGCGCGTCGAGCAGCGTGTCTCCCTCGACGTACAGCCGTAGGACGCTCGCCGGGACCTGCGCCTGGACGTCGGGGGTCAAGGGCGGGCTCAGGCTCTCGGGCTCGAGGGCCGGATCGCCGGGAGGCTCGGATCCGAGGGGATCGATGCGCGCTCCGAGATGCCCATGCATCCGGATCGCCTTGACGAGCGCCATGGCGGCCGCCACGGCGCGCAGGTGGTCCAGGTCGGGCGGAGGCGCGGGGGCGGCCTCGGCCGGCTCGACGGCGGGAGGCGCCTCGGCGGGTGGTGGCGCCGGGGCAGCCGGCGGCGGGGGCGCGGCCACGGCCGCGCCGTTTCCGTCCGCGCTCGCGCGCTCGACGAGGCTCCGGAGCCCCGGCAAGGCCGCGAGCACATCCTCGTCGGCGTTCTCGAACAGCGTCCGCCACGCGGGGTCGACCGCCTCCGGGTTCTCGAGGTACTGCTCGAGGACGAGGCCGACGTAGCCCGCGTTCAGGCCCGACGCGTGGAGAGAACCAGCCACGACTCTCCTTGTAGCAGGCTCAGTAGAGCGGCGCGTCCGTCGAGATGGCGATCGTCATCCCGGCGACGAAGGCGAGCGTGCCGACGATGACCGCGATCGCGGCGAGCGTTCGATGCGTCTCCGTCATGCGCGACGCCACGAGCCCGACGAGGATCGCCGCCGGGGCCAAGAGGCCCGGGTGCCTGGCCAGCGCGATCCCGGAGAGCGCGAACGAGAACGCGCACAGGAACCCGGCCACGCGGTCGGCCTGGCGGTACGGAACCGTGCTCACGCAGACGTCCGGGCCCGCGCGCGACGAACCGGCCGGCCGCGCGGGCCGACGGGTCTACGGCCGTATCGCCGGGTCGGGCGGCTGCGACGCCAGTCGCCCCACTCGCACGGCGTCAGGGGGACGAACGCCCGCGCGCCCTCCCCTCCGTCGTCGCGGCGGGGCTCGGCACGGATAGCCCAGAGGACGACCGCCGCGAGGTAGATCATGGGAATCTTGAGCACCAAGAGCATGAAGATGCCTTCCCAGAGCGAGACGGATCTCACGGAGGGCAGTGTACGCCACGGTCCGCTCGGGCCGGTGTCGGCTCCTAACACCGCCGTCACACTCGAGCCGCTACGGTGGGGCACTTCGACCCGCACGACACTCAGCGCCCTGCCGCGAGTCAAAGGAGGTTTCGTGAGACGCATCGCCTATCTCGTCGTTTCCCTGTGCGCCCTTGCCGCACTCGTCGCACCCACCGCCGTCGCAGCCCAGAGGATGTGGATCGGCTTCCACGATGACGCCAGCTTCCGCGGGGCGGCGGATCGTGCAGAGAGGGTTCAGGCATCGGCCAATCTCGGAGCGTCGATGATGCGCCTCTACGTGCAGTGGGAGGTCGCCGCGCCGACGCGTCCGACGAACCCGACCGACCCGTTGGATCCCGCGTACAACCTGGCCGACGTCGACGAGGCGGTCCGCAACGCCCAGGCCTCGGGCCTCCAGGTCATGATCACGCTCTCCGGCACGCCGCGCTGGGCGAACGGCGGCAAGCGGGCCAACACGATGCCGACGAGGCTGTCGGACTTCAGGGACTTCGCGCGCGCGATGGCGTCGCGCTACTCCGGCAAGCAAACGGATCTCCCGTTCGTCCGCTTCTGGACGATCTGGAACGAGCCCAACCTGCAGACGTTCCTCAGCCCGCAGTTCAAGGGGCGCAAGTCGATCGCCCCGGCGAACTACGCCAAGCTCGCCGCGGCCGGCTACGCGGGCATCAAGGCCGGAAGCCCGCGCGCGAAGGTCGCGATCGGGGAGACGTCCGCGCGCGGCCGCGACCGCCGCATCCCCGGAGTCTCCGACACGCACACGCCGGGGACGTTCGCGCGGCTCGTCGCGAAAGCGAACAAGCGGCTGAAGTTCGACGCGTGGGCGCACCATCCGTACCCGTCGAACCCGAAGACGAAGCCGTCGCAGAAGATGGCGTGGCCGAACGTCTCGCTGACGTCGCTGCCGAAGTTCAACAAGAGCCTGCGGACGTGGTTCAAGCGGAAGGTCCCGATCTGGGTCACCGAGTACGGGCACCAGACGAAGCCACAGGACCGGTTCGGGGTTCCGTACAAGACCCAGGCCGCGTACATCAAGCAGTCGATCGGGATCGCAAGGCAGTACTCGTTCGTCCAGATGTTCGTCTGGTTCGTGTTCCGGGACGATCCCGGGCAGCCGTGGGAGTCCGGCCTCTACACGGCCTCGGGCGCTGCCAAGGGAGGCTCGCCCGCCGCCTTCAGGTCGGCCGCTCGCGCGCTCGATGCGCCGGTCGTCGCTGCCAGGCAGATCCGCAGAACAACGCGCTGACGCTCCGCATCGTCTGGGATCAGGCTGATGCGGCCTGATCCCAGACGAGCACCTGCACGCCTTCCCACCACTGCGGCTGCCCGCGGCTCTTGCCGTCGATCGTGAGGATCCGGCGGGCACGCGGCTGCGCCGCGAGGTAGTCGTCCATCGCCCGGTCGACGTCGTCCCAGTCGGTGTCGTCGACGATCACGAGCGCGCCCGGGACGAGGAAGGGCTCGGCGATCCGCAGCCCCTCGATCTGCGCGTCGTAGCTGTGGGACGCGTCGTAGTACCAGAGCCCGATCCGGGTGTCCCCGAGTGCTCCCTGCGGCACGAGCTCGAACACGTCGCCGACGACGAGCTCGGGCCGCGGCAGGCCGAAGCGCACGAGGTTCGCCTCCACCCCCTCGAGCGAGGCGTCGCGGAAACCGAAGCTGTCGATCCCGACGAAGCGCTTGCCGTCGTTGCCGAGCATCGAGGCGATGAGGCTCGCGCCGTGGTAGACGCCCACCTCCACGTACGCCTCATCCGGCCCGACCAGCGATGCCGCAAGGTTGAGGAGGGCGAGGACGTTCTCGGAGGCGAGATTCGTGACCTCGCCCACGATCGGCTCGAAGCGCCGGTCGAGCGGGTGCTCCGAGCGCGGGAAGTCCTCGAACAGCGCGGGCAGCTCGCGCAGGAAGCGGTCGGCGTCCACGGTTAGAGGTGGCTCGTCACGCCGGCGAGGTCCGGCTCCTCGGACGGGGGCTCGTACCAGGAAAGGGCGTAGTTGCCGTCGTCCAGGTTGCGGGCCAACGTCGAGAGCTTGAGCGGCCGGAAGGTGTCGCACATGACCGCGAGCTCGGTTGTCTCCCGAACGCCAAGTGCTCTCTCAGCGAGGCCCGGCGCCGGCCCGTGCGGGAGCCCGGAGGGATGGAGCGTGATCGAGCCGACGGAGATGCCCTTGCGCGAGCCGAAGTTCCCGGAGACGTAATAGATCATCTCCTCCGACTGGAGATTGCTGTGGTGGTACGGGATCGGCACCGCCTCGGGGTCGAAGTCGAGATGGCGCGGGCAGAACGAGCAGATGACGAAGTTCGGGCCCTGGAACGTCTGGTGCGACGGCGGCGGCTGGTGGATCCGGCCGGTAATCGGCTCGAAGTCGTGGATCGAGAACGTCCACGGGTACAGGTAGCCGTCCCAGCCGACGACGTCGAAGGGGTGGTAGTCGAGGACGTACTGCTGGTAGCCGCCGCGGACGCGGACCTTGACGAGGAACTCCCCGCGCTCGCGATGTGTCTTGAGCTCCGCCGGCGGGTGGATGTCGCGGTGGTAGTAGGGCGCGCCCTCGAGGATCTGGCCGTACTGGTTTCGATAGCGGCGGGGGATCTCGATCAGTCCGGGCGTCTCGAAGACCAGGTGGCGCTGCTCGCCCTCGGGGACGAAGCGGTAGGTCGTCCCGCGCGGAACGACGATGTAGTCACCGTCTTTGTACGAGACTTCGCCGAAGGTCGTCTCGAGCGTCCCTGAGCCCTCGTGGACGAAGATCACCTCGTCGCCCTCGCCGTTCCGGAAGAAGTAGTCCATCGAGGAGTCCGGCCGGCAGAGTGAAATCTCGACGTCGGAGTTCCACATCAGCGTCCGGCGCCCGCTGATCTCGTCGCCGGCCGAGTCGACGTCGTACGTGTTCATCCGCCGGTGCGCGTGCGCCTCGGGAACCCACTCCTCGCGTTCGATCGGCGTGAAGTCGCCGAGCTCCTTGACACGGCACGGCGATTCGAGGTGGTACAGGATCGACTCGTTTCCGGTGAAGCCCTCGAGGCCCATGACCTCCTCGGTCAGGAGCCGACCGTTCTCCCGGAAAACGATGTGCCGCTTCCGCGGGACGTCCCCGCGACGCTGGTAGAAAGGCATGTCCGTCCCTTTCGGAGTCGTTGCCGACGTTCTAGCGCATCGGCATCGTCTCACGGAGGGACTGGGCGGCGCCGGCGAGCGACGCCGCCCCCTCTATTCCGCTAGGCGCCCGGGTTGGGGGCGTTCGGGTCGTTCTGCCAGAGCCCGAACTCGTTGCCCTCGCTGTCGTTGCAGACCGCGAACCAGCCCATGCTCGGGACGGGCAGCGCGTCGCCGCCCTGTCCGCCGAGCTCGCTGACGCGCGCCGTCGCGGCGTTGATGTCGTCGACGTCGAAGTAGACGCGCGGGCCGCGCTTGCCGCCGTCGGCCTCCATGATCGCGCCGCCCTGCGTGTCCGAGAACCGCGTCATGTGGTACTCGGTCGGCGAGCCTTCGAACGCCTGGAACTCCCAGCCGAAGAGCCCGCCCCAGAACTCGCGGGCCTGCGCGGTGTCGCCTGCCGGAATCTCGACGTGAACCATCTGCCCTGCCATGCGGCTCCTCTCGTTCGTGGATCGGCTTTCATTCAATACGACGAACGGGTGCCGCTCCGGTCGACAGGTGACCGGATCAGGCGCGAGGGCCTTGACGACGTCAAGGCCGATCCGGTCGGCCCAGCGGGCGGAGTTGGTGAGCACGACGACGGAGGCTCCATCTCCGCGACGAACCCCGCGATGCTGCGAAAGCCTCCGGTGCCACCGTCGTGCCAGAGGATCGGGCCGGGCAGGTCGCGGTCGGACATGATCATCCAGCCGAGCCCGACAGACTGGCCTCTCCGGCTCGCGCGTGGCTCGTGGGTCGCGCGGATCGCCTGTGCGAGCCCCGGCGGTGCCGAGCCGAGCTGCGCGTCGAGGAATCGGAGCGGGTCGAGGGCCGTCGAGCGCAGGGCGCCCGCGCCTGCGAGGCTGGGGAGATCCCAGTGCGGAACCGGCCGGCCACGCCGGCCGTGTCCTTGGGCGAACCAGGCGAGCTTCTCGGCTGGGACGGCGATGCTCGTGTCCGTCATGCCGAGCGGTCCCGTGATGCGCTCGGCGACAAGCTCCTCGTAGCTCATCCCCGCCCGCAGGGCGAGCACGTGCCCAAGGAGGCCCATGCCGTAGTTCGAGTACCTGAGCCTTCGGCCGGGGGCACGCCTCTGCTTCGTGCGGCCGATGGCCGCGACATCAGGATGTTGCTGCTGCCGAGATGGATTCGATACGTGCGGAGGTCGCCGCGGACGACGAGGCAGCCATCCTCGAGCTCGCAGCGATCGGCGATCGCGAGCTGCGGCAGGAGATGCTCGAGCACCTCTCGGCGGATCTCGGCAGCGGCGGTCAGCTCACCGAAGGCGTACGCGTTCCAGTACGTCTCGAAGCGACGGCCTTCGCCCCGGTCGAGCCACTCCGGGTCGGCGCCGATCGAGGTGACGCCGATGAAGAGGTCGACGTCGCGCATCGTCTCGGTGAGGACGAGCAGCGGGACATCGCGGAGCTCCATCGGTCTGTCGCGTTCGCCCTCGAAGAACCGCACCTGGTCGCTCGTGCAGTACGGGTACAGGTCGCCCGAGGTCGGCTGGATGTCGAAGATCGGATCGAAGAAGAACTCGGCGCAACCCCCTCGCGAGGTGGAGCCAGCCGGGCTCGAACCGGCGACCTCGTGACTGCCAGTCACGCGCTCTCCCAACTGAGCTATGGCCCCGAGGAAGCCTCAGTCTAGCGTCCTCGCTTCGGAAGCTACCCTGACCGCGTGCGCAGGCGACGGAAGGAATGCGGCGGTCGTCGAGTCAGCGTCCGCGAGCGGATCGTGGGGTTCGTGAAGGCGCTCTTCTCGAGCGGCCCACCCGAGTCGGCGAGCGACGACCCGCGCGGGTTCTCGGGCGGCGTCGGCGTGCGCGAGCCGCGCCGACCGCTCCATCCCACATCCAGCGGCGCAGTTGCGCTGGAGCCGCCGCCCGCTGCGGTACGAGACGTGTGGGCGGTGGGCGACGAGGACCGCGGCTAGCTAGCCGCGAGCTCGACCGACGGGACGTCGCTCCACAGGTCTTCGAGCCGGTAGAAGCGACGCGTCTCGGGCGTGAAGAGGTGCAGGACGACGTCGACGTAGTCGCCGACGATCCAGGTCGCCTCCGGCAGCCCCGCGGTCGCCCGCGGCATGACGCTCTGCTCCTTCTTCAGGGTTCCTGCAACCTCGTCGTAGATCGCCTTAGTCTGCCGCGGGTTGCGGCCCGTTGCGATCACGAAGAAGTCCGTGAAGTCGCAGACGCCGCGCATGTCGAGGATGGTGACGTCGGACGCGAGCTTCTCCTGGCAGAGAGCGGCGGTGCGACGTGCTTGCTCGAGTGGGTTCAGGTGGGCCTCGTGTCCTTTCTTCCTTCTCGCTCAGTCTAGTCAGCTCGATACAGGCCGAGACGCGCGATCGCCTCGGCGACCGAGGCCGGCACGAGGTCGTCGATCGGCTCTCCTCGGGCAACGCGCTCGCGGACGAGTGACGAGGAAACCGGAACCGGCGAAAGCTCGAAGTACGTGATGCGGTCGGGCGCTGAGAGGCGAGCGTGTGTCTCGCGCACGCGGTCGTCGGGGACGCCCGGCCGCTTCGCCACGGCCAGGCGGGCGAGCTCCAGCACGCGTTCCGGCCGCTTCCAGCCCGGGAAGGCTGCGAACTCGTCGGCACCGAGAATGAAAACCGCGTCCTCGAGCGTACGCGCCTCGAGGGAGTCGACCGTCCGCGCGTGCGGGTCGAGCTCCACCTCGGCGCCGGGCACCTCAGCGAAGGCGAGGCGAGCGAGCTCGAGCCGTGTCGCGGCCGGCGTCGACACGTCCTTGTGCCCTGGATCGGCGGCGACGAGGACGAGGAGCTGCACGAGCGCGAGCTGCTCGATCGCCGCCCGCGCGAGGGCCACGTGGCCGACGTGGGGCGGATCGAACACGCCCCCCAGGACGCCTACTGCCATTCGAGAATTTCCCCGTCGACCTCGACCTCGGCACCGCGCTTGATCCCGATGCGACGAAGCGCCTCCTCGAGCTCCTCTGGGGACGGCGGCGTGCCGGCGACGCGGTAGCCGCGATCGGTTCGCAGGATCCTGAACCTCGGGCGGCCGCGGGGGCGCGGCCGGTACTCGAGGTACTCGGGGAGGACGGGCTCATCCTCGGGCACAACCGACTCGACCGGGCAGAGCTCGAACAGCGCGTGCACGAGCTCGTCGATCCCGGTGCCCGTCGCGCATGACGTGGCCAGCACGCGCTCGATGCGCGGGTCCTCGAGCTCGAACGTGGGCGGCGCGTCGAGGAGATCGACCTTGTTCAGCACGACGAGCTGCGGGCGCTCGGCCAGGCCCGCGCCGTAGGCGGCGAGCTCGCGGTCGACCGTTCGGAACCGCTCCTCGAGATCGCCCTGCGAGGCGTCCAGCACGTGCACGAGCAGCCGCGCGCGCTCGAGATGCGCGAGAAACTCGTGACCGAGCCCCGCCCCGTCGGCGGCACCCTCGATGAGCCCGGGGACGTCCGCGATTGTGAGCTGCCGCGCGTCCGGGCCGTCGACGGTGCCGAGGACCGGCTCGAGCGTCGTGAACGGGTAGTCCGCGACCTTCGGCTTCGCGTTCGAGATCCGGCGCAAGAGCGACGACTTGCCGGCGTTCGGCAACCCGGCAAGCGCGGCATCGACGACGAGCTTGAGCCGCAGCGTGAGGTCGGTGTCGTCGCCCGGCAGTCCCGTCTCGGCGAACCGCGGGGTCTGGCGCGTGGACGTCGCGAAGTGTGCGTTCCCTCGCCCGCCCGCCCCACCTCGAGCGGCGACGAAGCGGGCGCCAGGAGTCGTCAGGTCCGCGACGAGCCGGCCGTCGGCGTCCAGGATCTGCGTCCCGACCGGCACGCGAGCCTCGACCGTCTCGCCGTCGGCGCCGTGCTTGCGGCTTCCGCGGCCCGGCCCACCCTTGCCGGCGCTGAGCCACTTCACGCGCCTGAACCCGGAGAGGTCGCGCAGCGCCGGGTCCGCGACAACGACGACGTCGCCGCCGCTACCTCCGTCGCCGCCGTCGGGACCGCCACGCGGGACGTACTTCTCCCGCCGGAAGCTCAGCCCGCCGTGCCCCCCACGGCCGGCTTCGACGTGGACCGTGGCCTTGTCGTGGAACACGCGCCCCTCAGGCAGGGCGAGGCAAGCCTCGCCCCTACGACGAAGACTCTGCGACGGAGATGAAGCGCTTGTCGCCGCTCCGGCTGAACTCGACGGTCCCCGCGCGGAGCGCGAAGATCGTGTCGTCGCGCCCGAGGCTGGCGCCCGGCCCTGGCCGGAACTTCGTTCCGCGCTGACGGACGATGATCATCCCGGCCTTCACCGGCTGGCCGGCGAAGATCTTCACGCCGAGCCGCTTGGACTGCGAGTCGCGACCGTTCCTCGACGAGCCGAGACCTTTCTTGTGCGCCATCTAGGACTCACCTTCCTTCGCTGCGATCGCCGACTCGAGTGCCGCCAGGGCGCCCTTGCGGTTCGCATTCTCCTTCTCGAACTCGAGGGCCGCCTCGAGCATCGGCCGGTTCCACTCGCCTGCCGCCTCCTTGATCTGCGCGATCGTCAGGTCCTCGTAGCCCGCGGGCATGCCCTTGACGCGCTCGGACTGCTTCTCCTCCGACTCCGGTTTCGGCTTCGCGGCCGCGCGGGCCGGCTTCTTCGCGCCGCCGATGGACTCGATCTCGATCTGCGTGAGCGACGACCGGAAGCCCGTGTGACGGCGGTAGCCGGTGCGCTTCTTGTACTTCCCGATCCGGATCTTCGGCCCCTTGACGTCGCCGAGGACCTTTGCGGTCACCTTCAGATCCGGGTCGAGCGCGGGACCGCCGTCGCCGCCCCCGACGAGGAGGACGGTCGGCGTGAACGTCGCGCCCTCGTCCTCGCGCAGGCGGTCCACGAGCAGCCGCTCGCCCTCGCGGACGCGGTACTGCTTCCCGGCAACCTTGATGATCGCGTACGTCATGTCGTTATCGAGATGGGACGAAGGTCGAGCCCTTGCCTGACCTCACGCAGGCTCGCGGACGAGCCGTCCGCAAAGCCGCAGCATGATAGCGGAGAGTCTGTCTAGCGCGCGCGTCCCGCACGCCGGTCGAAGTCCTCGATCCACTCCGACATCGGCACGTACTCCGCGGGCTCGGCTTCCACCGGACGCGGGTGGCTCGGCCTCGCCGGCGGCCTCGCTTCCGCCGTTCGCGGCCGCCGGCTTGCGGCGCTTGCGCCCTCCCCGGCTGCCGCGGCGTGTGCGCTTCTTCGCCGGCTGGCCGTCCGTAGCCGCGGCGGTGTCGGCCTCGGACTCGGTCTCGGCGTCGTCGGCCGACTCGGCGGCCACCGGCGCCTGCTCGTCCTCGCTCGGCGAGATCGGGAGCGGGAACGTGGATGCGGGGCGGACGCGGCTTCCGGCCGTCCTCGGCCTCCGCGACAGCGATCCTCGGCGGTCGAGGTCGCGGCGGCCGTCGCTGGCGTCTTCTTCCGCCCGCGACCGCCTCGCGTTCCGCGGCGCGTTCGCTTCTTCTTCGGCTGCCCGTCGGCAGTCGTCGTCGCCTCGGCAAGCTCGACGGTCTCCTCCTGCTCGGGCGCCTCGGTGGCTTCGGCTGCCGCCGGCTCAGCGGGGCGGGCCGCGCTCGACTTGCGGGCACGGGTCGGCTGCGGCTTCTCCGCAGCCGGCTTCTCGGCCGCAGCCGGCTTCGCCGCCTCGGGCTTCCGCGCCGCCGGGGCACGCGTCGGCTTCTCGGCCTCGGCCTCGAACGTGATCGGCGTCGGAACCGCAGCGGCGTCCGCGACGACGGCGAAGGCGACCCCTTCGAGGACGCGCCCGACCGTCGCCTGGACCTTCTTCCCGACGAGCTTCGCGGCTCCGGCAACGACGATCTCGTAGTCGTCGAGCTTGCCGACTCCGGCGCCGGAGTCGTAGAGCCCGACCTCGACGAGCTTCACCTCGACCTTCTTGCCCTCCTTGACCGGCGCCTTGGGCGTCAGCACCTCGAGCTTCCCTTGCTCGAGAACCTCGAAGTGGTCGAGATGGACATGGCCGGCCGTCGGCGGAACGAGGAAGAAGCGCCGGCGAGCCGCGGCCTCGATCTCGGCCAGGCGGCTCCCGCCGGGTCCCGCGAGCAAGCCGAGGATCCGCGGATGGACGGAGACCCGGAACCCCTGAACTCGCGAGCCCTTGGCGAGCGCTCGCAGCTTTCGCTCCGCCTCGAGGGCGTGACTGGCCTCGGAGACGACGAAGCCGTCGCCGCCGCACACGACGCACTTGGTCGTGAGGATCTCGCGCGGCCCGTCGGTGACGTTCTGGCGCGTCATCTCGACGAGCCCGAGCGGCGAGATCTCGACGACGTACGTCTTCGTCCGGTCGCGCTCGAGCTCCGACCGAAGCGCGTCCTCCACGGTCGCCCGATTCTTCGGGTTCGCCATGTCGATGAAGTCGATGACGATGATCCCGCCGATGTCGCGGAGCCGCAGCTGGCGGACGACCTCCTTCACCGCCTCGAGGTTGTTCTTGACGATCGTGTCCTCGAGCCGGCCGCTCGCGGACTTGCCGCGCGACCCGACGAAGCGCCCGGTGTTGACGTCGATGACCGTGAACGCCTCGGCGTAGTCGAACACGAGGTAGCCGCCCGAAGGCAGGTCGACGCGGCGCTCGAGCGTGGAGTTGATCTCCTGCTCGATGCCGAACGTCTCGAACAGCGGTGCCTTCTCGCGATAGCGGTGGACGCGCTCGATCATGTGCGGCGATGTCTTCTTCAGGTAGCTGACGATGCGCTTGTGAGTACGGTCGTCGTCGATCTGCGCACCGACGAAGTCCCCGGCGAACAGGTCGCGGACGATACGGAGCGGAAGCTCGGCCTCCTCGTAGACGAGCTCGGGCGCCTTCGACGCCTTCGCCTTCGTCTCGATCGTCTTCCAGAGCCGCTGGAGGAACACGAGGTCGCGCTCGATGTCCTCGGCGGACGCGCCCTCCGCGGCCGTGCGGACGATGATGCCGCCGCCCTTCGGGTCGAGATCCTTGACGATGTCCTTCAGGCGGGTGCGCTCGGCGTCCTCGAGCCGGCGTGAGACGCCGTAGCCGTCGCCGTTCGGCACGTACACGAGGAAGCGGCCGGGAAGCGAGAGCTCGGTCGTCAGCCGCGCCCCCTTCGACTTCATCGGATCCTTGACCGCCTGCACGAGGATCGACTGCCCTCGCTTGATCAGGTCCTGGATGCGGCGGGCGCCCTTCGTGCCCTCGAGCTCGGGGCCGACGATCTCGTCGACGTAGAGGAAGCCGTTCTTCTCCAGGCCGATCTCGACGAAGGCCGCCTCCATCCCGGGCAGGACGTTGTCGACGACGCCGAGGTAGATGTTCCCCGCGATCGAGCGCCGCTCGGGCCGCTCGAGGTACACCTCTGCGACACGGTCGTCCTCGAGGATCGCGACGCGCTGCTCGCCGACGTCGACCGAGATGAGAAGCTCGCGCTTTGCGTCGGGGAGCGCCGCCCGGCGGGTCGGGGTGCGGCGCCTCGAGCTCTTCGCCGGCTTGCGCTCGGTCTTCCGCTCCTGCGCGCGCTCGGGCTTCCGGTCCGCGCGCGTACGCGCGGGGGCTCCGGCAGCCTTCTTCTCCGCGGCCGGGGTCGCACTCGCGCCCGCGGCCGCCTCGGCTCCGGGCTTCTTCCTTCCGCGCCCGCCGCGGCTACCGCGCCGGCGCCTCTTCTTCGCGGCCTCCGAAGCCCCTTCCGGCTCCGCGACCTCTGCCGCCTCTACCTCAGGCGGCGGCTCCTGCTCCTGCTCTTCCTGTGTTGCCGCGGCGGTGTCCGCCGCCGGCTCGTCCTGCTTCTTTCCGAAGCGAAACCAACGTAGTGCCAAAGTGAGTTTCTCCCTGTGTGATCGCGCGCGAAAGAACGGACGCCCACGAGGCGTCCGGGGTCGCGCAGCGGATGGCGTTGAAAACTTCGGTCATGAGACCTGAGCCGAAGGCTAGCAGCCGCCGGCGTCAGGCAACGGCCGTCCGCAGGCGCGATCGGCGCGCACGAACCGCCCGAAGTCGCTGCGCGAGCCTCGCCCACGCCCAGGGCTCGAGCTCCATGTAGCGCGTCTCAGCCTGGCCGCGAGTGGACTCGAGGTACTCGAACCACGCGTCGGCCTCCTCGAGCTGCAACAGCTCCTCGGCTAGCTCCGTGTCCGCCATCGTTCCTCCTAGGGGGTAGGAGTTCGGTCCGGGCGGATGCTAGGTCCCGCCTCGGACGGAGCGGGACCGCAGCGATTCCAGGCTTAACTCCGGGGGAGTCGCGCTTCGAGCTCGCGGGCGACGCGGTAGATCCCCCACGTGCCCGCTGCGGCCACAGCGGCGTTGGCGAGCGGCCCGCGGAAGGGTGACCTGCCTGCAGCGAGGCGGAGGGCGTGGCTCACGAGGAACGAGCCGGCGGCGATGCCGGCGACGGCGGGGGTCGGCTCGGCCTGTCCCGGGGCGTCGAGCGCTCGCAGCCGCGACAGCATGCGCACCTGCTCGAGAGCGATCAAGGGCCGGGCTCGCGGCTTCCGCGAGAGCGCGAAGAAAACCGAACGCGCGATGGCGGAGCGCACGATCTGCGCCTCGGCAGCGTCGGCCAGAGCGGGCACGCGCGCGGCCAGCGCGGGAGCGTGCTCGACCGCCTCGGCGATCCTGGACGCGATCGTGGGCACCGGGAAGCCCTCCCCGGTCCGGCACTCGACGACGAACGGCGTGAGGACGAACGGCGCGCCCCACTCGGGCTGCGGCCAGAGCTGGACCAGCACCACGGGAACAAGGCGCGCGTCGGCGGCCTCGACGAAGGCGAGGTCCGCCGCGCTCGGGTCCCCGGCAATCACCCGGACTGCGACGGCCGCCCCGGCAAGTCTCGGCTCGTCGCCCAGGACGACGACCCCCGGCCGCGCGCCCGCGCCGAGCTCGCGCGCGAGCTGCTCCGCGAGCATGCCGCTGACGACGACCACGCCTCCCGCGGTCTCCGAGCGCTCGCTTTCGAACGCGCTCATGGCGCCGCGCAGCTCGAGCGCTGCCGACCGGATCGGCCTGAGGTTCATGGCGCTTGACGATCGGCGAGCAGGCCGCGCGCGTGGATTCCCTGCAGCACCCCGACGAGCACGAGGTTCGTCACGAGCGAGCTGCCGCCGACGGCGACGAACGGGAGCGGAATCCCGGTCACGGGCGCAATGCCCATCGTCATTCCCACGTTGACGAACACCTGGAACAGGAGCGCGAACACGAGCGCACCCGCGACGACGGCGCCGTAGAGATCTCCCGCCACCGTGATCACACGCAGGCCTCGCCAGACGACGAGGAGGAAGAGGAGGAGCACGATCGACGAGCCCGCGAACCCGCGCTGCTCCGCGAGCGACGCGAAGGCGAAGTCGGTGGCGTGCTCGGGGAGGTAGTCGAGCTTGGTCTGGCTCGCCTCGACGACGCCCCGACCCGTCAGGCCGCCAGAGCCGACGGCGGTCTTCGACTGGTTCACGTTCCACGTCAGGCCCTGCGGATCGCGATCGGGGTCGAGCAGCCCCTGCACCCGCTCCATCTGGTACGGCTTGAGCACCTCGACACCGGCCGTGGGGAGGATCCAGAGGACGGCGAGACCGACGAAGGCAGCCGCGGCGAAGAGCATCGCGAGCTGCCTCCAGCGGACACCGACGAAGAACAGCGCGGCCATGAGCGCGGCCCCGTAGACGAGCGCCGTCCCGAGGTCCGGCTGCAGGAACACGAGCAGGATCGGGATCGCGCCGAGCCCGATCGCGGACATGATCGTGCGCCAGCGGGTCACTCGCCCCGCGCGCTCGACGAGGAAGCCGGCGATCGCGAGCACGAAGAGGACCTTTCCGAGCTCCGACGGCTGGAACTGGATGACGCCCAAGTCGAGCCAGCGCTTGGAGCCACGAACGGTCTCGGCCGCGAGGAAGACGACGAGCATCAGGGCGAGCGTCGCGACGTAGACCACGCGCCAGTACCGGCGGAAGACATCCGTCGGGATGAGCATCGCCGCCACGAGACCGGCGACCCCGAGCCCCGCGGCGATCCCCTGCCGGACGACGTAGTAGCTCTCGTCGCCCGGTACGTCGAACCGCGTGATGCCCGAGACCGCCCACAGCCCGTAGGCGACGAGCGCGAGCGTCGCCGACATCAGCACCCAGTCGAGGCGGCGGATGAAGGCGAGCCGTCGCGACTCCGGCCGCCGCGCGGTGATGCTGACTCGTGGTCGTTCCGCGATCTCGATCATCAGTCCGTCTCGCTCAGGATTGCGGGCGGCGCCTTCTGCCCGAAGAACTGCTCGAACACCTTGAGCGCAGCCGGGGCGGCGGCCGTCGAGCCGTGGCCGCCGTTCTCGATCAACGCGCACACGACGATGCGGGCCTCGTCGGACGGGCCCCATCCGCACCACCACGACTGGTCCTCGAGATGGTCAGCCGGATATCCGGGCAGCTGCACGACCTTCTCCGCGGTGCCGGTCTTGCCCGAGATCTGGACGGGGTAGTTCCCGAACACGCCTGAGGAGGTGCCCGCGGCCGAGTGCGTCGCGAGATAGAGGCCGTCGCGCACAGCTGCGAGCGCTCCGGGATCGACGCCCGACGCCTTCGGCGCGCGCGGCGCGAAGCGGCGCAGGACCACCCGCGGCGACCCCTTCGCTCGCGGCTGCTCGACGTTCGAGACGAGGTACGGCGTGACAACGTTCCCGCCGTTGGCGAGCAGCGCGTAGAACGTCGCCATCTGGAGCGGCGTCACGAGCAGGTCCTTCTGGCCGATCGCGAGCTGGATCGAGTCGCCCGGGTTCCACGCGCGATCCCAGTCGCTCTCGAACGTCTTCCAGCGCCAGTCGGGCGTCGGGACGAGCCCGTCGGCCTCGCCGCCGATGTCGAGACCCGTCGGGCTCCCGAAGCCGAACTCGCGCGCCCACTGCTGCATCCGCACCCGCCCGTCGGAGCCCCGCTGGTAGAAGCGGTCTCCGATCTCGTAGAAGTAGGTGTCGCACGACTCCGCGAGCGCCTCGGGGAGGGTCATCGGACGGTCGACGAACGGGTTCCAGTTCCGGAACCGCTGCCGATCGAGCCCGTACTCCGCGAAGGGTGAGCACTGGATCGAGTCGTACGCCGAGAAGACGTGCTCCTGCATTCCGGCGAGCGCGGTGACCGGCTTCCACGTCGATCCGGGCGGATACAGGCCCGCGAGCGCACGGTTCAGGCCGGGGTAGTTCGCATCGCGCGCCGCCTCCGCGTCGAGGAGGGGCTCGAGCTTCTCCGGGTTGCCGCGGCCGACGAAGGCCGACGGCTGGTACGTCGGCGACGACGCCAGCGCAAGCACTGCTCCGTCACGTGGGTCGAGAGCCACGATCGCGCCGCCGTCGGCGGCCCAGTGGTCGTTCTGGTGTGCGAGGTTGACCCCGTACTCGAGCGCGTCCTCCGCGGCCTTCTGGAGCTTCATGTCGAGGGTCAGCCGCAAGGCGTAGCCGCTGCGCTGCTCCTGCCGCAGCACCGAGTCGTCCACCTGGTTGCCGAGCGAGTCGACCCGGAGCTGAAGAAGCCCCGCCTTGCCGCGGAGATACGTGTCGAACGACGCCTCGACGCCCGTCTTCCCGAGGCTGTCGCCCAGGCGGTAGCCCTCCCGGCGCAGCGCCTTCAGCTCCTCCTCGGAGATCTCGCCGACGTACCCGAGGATCTGCGCCGCGAGCATGTCGTAGGGGTAGTGCCGCAGGTACGTCCCGACGATCTTGACCCCAGGAAACTCCGACCGGTGCTCGTAGAGGTAGAGCACCTTCTTCTCGGGCACCGAGGTCTTGACGACGATCGGGGTCAGGGGATCGTCCCTGCGCTTCTCGACCTCCTTCGCGAGCTGGAGCGGCGAGACGTCGAGCACCGCTCCCAGCCGCCGCAGCAGCGCGTAGCGCCCGTCCCTGGGCATGTCTCCGACCCAGAGCTCGACCGCGGTCCCGGCGACGTTGGAGACGATCGTGCGGCCGTTCCGGTCGAGAATCGGGCCGCGCGGCGCCTCCAGTCGCACGAGCCGGAGCTGGTTGTTCTGCGCAGCGTTCAGGTACTCGTCCCCGGAGAGCACCTGGAGCGACCAGAGCCGGAGGAAGAGGAGCGCGAACAGGAGGAGGGCGACCGCGCCGAGGATCCCGACGCGGAGGGCGAGCGGTGGGGTCAGCCGGTACGGCTCGCGGACCCTGGGATCGGGCGGCAGAAAGCGCTCGGAGAGCGAGCGCCGCTCCTGGTACGCGCCGTCAGACAAGGACCTCGACCTTCTGCGCTGGGCGTGGCGTCTCGCGCTCGTGGACGACGGCCCGGACGAAGGCGAAGACCGGGAACGCGAGCACGGTGTTCAGGACAAGCACCGGTAGGAGCACCGAGACGAGCGCGAACCGCGCGACGACGCCCTCCCCGAGCAGGTAGTGGAGCAGGAACGCGAAGAGCGCCGCGAGGACCGTAATCACGACGGCCGAAACGAGCGGCGCGAGGCGCCTTCCGCGCCCGGTCGTCTCCGCGTAGCGACCCGCCCAGAAGCCGGCGAGGGTGAGCACGAGCGAGGTCAGTCCGAGCGTCTCGAGCGTGAGGAGGTCGAGCAGGAGCCCGCCCGCGAAGCCGTAGGTCGCGCCGGCGACGGACCCTCGGAGCAGGCCGAGCGAGATCACGACGAGGAGGAGCAGGTCGGGCGCGCCTCCGGCGACGGTGTACGGCGGAACGACGACGGCCTGGACGAGTGCTGCCGCAAACACGATCAGGGAGCCGCGAACGGGGGACGGGATCATCAGTCCGACGGCTCCCGCGGGAGGAGCACGAGAACCGCGTCGAGCGACCCGAAGTCGACGTACGGGTCGACCTGCACCTGCTGGAAGAGGTCCGTGTCCGTCTGCCCGACGCTCGTCACCTCACCGATCGGAATCCCCTTCGGATACAGCGAGCTCAGGCTGCCGGCCCGCCAACCAGCTGTGACGATCTCGTCGCCACGGCGCACGACATCCCGCTTGCGAACGCGATCGAGCACGAGGGTCTCGCGCGTGCCCAGCGCGTGTCGCACGATCCCAGGAGCGCCGGTGCGGATGTCGACCGCCGAGGCCGCCGCCTCCTGGTCGGTGAGGAGCTGGACCCGCGCCGTCCGCGGGGTGACGCGGGTGACGAGGCCGACGAGGCCGTCCGCGGTGACGACCGGGTCGTTCAGGTTGACGCCGTTCCTCGAGCCCGCGGCGATGACGATGGCCTGGGCGAACGCGCCCACGGGCCGGCCGATCACCTCGGCGGGCAAGGGCTCGAAGTCCTCCGGGAAGCGCGGCCCGTCGACGTAGTCGAGGAGCCTCCGCAGGTACTCGTTCTCCTGGATCGCGAACTCGCTCTGGATCGCGCGCTGGCGCAGCTCGCGCACCTCGGCGCGCGCCTCCTCCGCGTCCTCGCGGGCGTTCAGGAGGCTGTCGGCCCAGCCGTAGGCGTCGCGGAACGGCTGCGCGACGCGCTCGACGCCGACCGCGAAGGGCCGCAGGACCGTCGAGCCGGCCGACTGGACGCCCGCGAGCGGCCCGTCGTCGCCCGAGCGGAACGACAGCGTGATGAGCACGAGCGAGAGCAGGACGAGACAGCCCACGATGAGCCGTCGGCGGAGCGCACCGGCGCCACGTGGGCCGAGGGGGGTCGTGGGGATGCGCCGGACGGTCACGCCCAGCGCCGCGGAACGAGCGCTGCGTCCTCTGGGCACGACAGCCGAGTGTAGCTAGGGGCCGAGCCGGATCCCGTCCCTCGGACGGTGCGTTCTCATGAAGCGCCGCGGCTCGGGCTAGCGGAGCATGCCGTTGCGGCGGGCGCGGCTCCGGGCCGAGCGGTGGATCACGTCGAACTCCTCGAGGCTGCGACCGGAGCCGACGGCGACGCAGGTGAGCGGGCTCTCGGCGAGGTGCACCGGCATGTAGGTCTCGTGCCGGACGCGCTCGTCGAGCCCCTGGAGGAGCGCGCCGCCCCCGGCGAGCACGATCCCGCGGTCCATGATGTCGGCGGCCAGCTCGGGCGGCGTCTTGTCGAGCGTCGACTTCATCGCGTCGATGATCACGGTCACCGGCTCGTCGAGCGCGCGCCGCACCTCTTCGGACGAGATGACCACGGTCTTCGGAAGCCCCGTGAGCATGTCGCGGCCGCGCACCTCCGCCTGGAGCTCCTCGCGCAGCCGGAACGCGGAGCCGATCTCGAGCTTGATCTCCTCGGCGGTCTGCTGGCCGATGAGGAGCTTGTACTCCTTCTTGATGTGGTTGACGATCGCCTCGTCCATCTCGTCGCCGCCGACGCGCATGCTCTGGGAGACGACGATGCCGCCGAGGGAGATGATCGCGACCTCGGTCGTGCCGCCGCCGATGTCCACGATCATGTTCCCGGTCGGCTCGGCCACGGGCAACCCGGCCCCGATCGCGGCGGCCATGGGCTCCTCGATCAGGTAGGCCTGACGCGCTCCCGCCGAGAGCGTCGCCTCCTCGACCGCGCGCTTCTCGACGCCGGTGACCCCGGACGGCACGCAGACGACGACGCGCGGGTGCGCGAAGCGGTGCTGATGCACCTTCTGGATGAAGTGGCGGAGCATCTGCTCGGTGACGTCGAAGTCGGCGATGACGCCGTCCTTGAGCGGCCGGATCGCGGAGATCGTCCCGGGTGTCCGTCCGAGCATGCGCTTCGCCTCGACCCCGACCGCGTGCACCTCGCCGGTCCGCTGGTCGATCGCGACGACCGACGGCTCGGAGAGCACGATGCCGCGCCCGCGGACGTACACGAGCGTGTTGGCGGTGCCGAGGTCGACGGCCATGTCGCGACCGCCGAAGCCGGTCAGAGTCTTGAACCACGCCATGAGAAGGCTCCGGAGTCTACCTACGCACTTTCCAGCATTTTCGGTGGGCGGGGGAACCATGGTTCCCCGCGTGCCCCCCCTTCCGTCGCGGTGCGAACCGGTCGTATCGTTCGCCCTCCGGCCCGTCAGCCTCCCGCTTGTCGATCGGCAACCAGGTCTGCAACGTGCCGTTCCAGAAGTGAGACGAGCAGCGCACCGGGAGGCACGACGTTCAGGTAGTCGCCGTCGATCCGCTCGACGAGGCGGCCGCCGAGACCCTGGATCGCGTACGCGCCCGCGCGGCCCTCCCACTCTCCGCTCGCGAGGTATGTCGCGACGAGGTCCGGCTCGAGTATGCGGAAGGTCACGTCCGTGAGCTCGTGCCGGACGAGCTCGAGCCCGAGCCCGAGCAGCGCGAGGCCGGAGACGACCGCGTGCCTCCGGCCCGAGAGCTCATTCAGCATGCGCTCGGCGTCGGCCTCGTCGGCGGGCTTGCCGTACACGCGCCCGTCGAGCACGACGGCCGTGTCGACTCCGAGTGTCACGCGGTCACGTGCATGGACTGAGCGCGCCTTGCCCTCGGCGTGGGTTCGAACGAGGTCCGTGGGCTCGACTCCCGGCGGGTCGTCCTCGACGTAGTCCGGCGCGACGACCTCGAACGGGATCCGCAGCTGCTCGAGGATCGCCCTCCGCTGCGGGCTGGTAGAAGCGAGGACGAGCTTCATCCGCCGAAGTTCCGGCCAACCTCGGATGCGTACCGGCGCCCTAGCGAGTCCCCGCTCTCGAGCACCCACTCCCGGAAGCTGTCGGTACCGAGCGGCGGCTCGCGGGAGACGAGCAAGCCCGCCTTCAGCATGCCGAGCTCGTCCCGGGTCAGGATCACGTCGCGGAGGACGAGACCGGCCACGCGCGCCGTCGCGAGCGAGACGGTCTCGGGCGCGTGCCTGATCCAGGCACGGCCGCCGGTCGCCCGCTTGATCAGCCGGACGAAGTCGGCGAACGCGTAGCGCTCGGGCCCCGCGGCGTCGACCGCAATGTCGTCCGTCCCTGCCCCCGCCTCGACGCAGATCCTCGCGGCATCGAATACGGACACCGGCTGCACCTCGTCCTCGCCTGTGCTGAGGAAGAACACCGGCACGTGCCGAAGCGCCCACGCGATGTTGTTGACGAGGATGTCCTCCGGCCCGAAGACGAGTGTCGGCCTCACGATCGCGTGCGAGAGCCCGGAGTCGCGCAGAGCTTGCTCCGTGGCGGCCTTGCCGCGGAAGTACGCGAACGGGGAGTCGGCCGACGAGTTCGCGACGCTGACGTGGACAGCCCGCCGCACGCCCGCACGCTTTGCCGCGTCGAAGAGGAGGCGGGTGTTCTCGATCGCACGCGCGAACGTCGTCTCGCCGCGCTCGAAGCGGACCCAGTACGTGTTGTAGAGCGTCTCCGCTCCGCGCAGGCTCTCGACGAGCGAGTCGTCGAAGACGAACGGCCTCGCCTCGACCTTGTCGGCGAGCGGGTGGTCCGACGGCGCCGGGCGTCGCGTCAGCGTGCGGACCTCCCGTCCGCGCTCGAGCAGCGCTTCCGCGATGTGACGACCGGTGTACGAGAACGCGCCGGTGACGACGTCGAGCGTCACCGGGGCTTGCGCGCCACCCAGATCTCCTCGGACGGCCAGCGCCGGCTCCACTCGGGATCCCAGTCGTCGTAGTACTCGTGCCGGCGCGCGCCTTCGGGCGCCTGGAGCTCGACCAGCCGCAGCACCTCGAGACCGGCGCCGCGCAGCACGTCGATCCACCCGCCATACGTGAGCTGGAACTCGACGCCGTCGTCGGGCGTCCACTCGAGCGCGTGCAGCCCGAAGTACGGTCGCTGCAGCTCCTTCGAGGGGTCGCCGACGTCGGGGAAGTGCACGACTGCGAATGGCGTCGTGTGCGCGAAGACGAGCCGTCCTCCGGGCCGGAGCAGGCGTCCCGCCTCGGGAATCCAGCGGTAAGGGTCGCACCACGTGCTCGCGCCGTGCTCGGAGATCGCAAGGTCGAAGGACTCGTCGGCGAGCGGCACGTCCTCGGCGCTCGCCTCGACGAGCGGGAACTCGATCCCCATCTCGGCCATGCACCGGCGCGCGCTGTCGAGCTGAGCCGGCGTAACGTCGACGCCGACGGGGCGCGCGCCGCGCTTCGCGAGCCAGGCGGAGAAGTAGGCCGTGCCGCACCCGAGCTCGACGACATCGAGACCGGAGACGTCCCCGAGCACGTCCACCTCCGCCTCGGGCACGCCGAAGACGCCCCACTCGATCTCGTCCTTCATCCAGCTGCGGAGCGCATCCGCGTCCGTGAACTCGGCATTCGACCCCGTCCAGAGCTCGCGGTTGCGAACGACGTAGTCCGGCTCAGACAAGGCCGTCGGGGAAGAACAGCTTCAGCTCGCGCCGCGCGCTCGCCTTGGAGTCCGAGCCGTGGACGATGTTCTCGGAGAGCTCGAGCGCGAAGTCGCCACGGATCGTGCCGGGTGCGGAGTCGAGCGGGTTCGTCGCACCCATCATCGTCCGGACGACCGAGATCGCCGACTCGCCGCTCACCGCGAGCGCGAGGACGGGACCGGACGAGATGAAGTCGACGAGCCCGGGGTAGAACGGCTTCCCCTTGTGCTCCGCGTAGTGCTCCCTGCCCATCGACTTCGACACCTTCAGGAGCCGCGCGCCGCGGAGCTCGAGCCCGCGGCGCTCGAAGCGCGCGATGATCTCGCCGGCGAGGCCGCGGCCCATGCCGTCCGGCTTGACGAGGACGAGCGTCGTCTCGCGTGCCATGTCGGGCGCGAGTCTAGATCGGAAAGGTCCGAGTCCCGAGGCAGCTGCCGCTGCGGCGCCGGGAGCCCGCGCGCGCCGTCCTCGAGGTCGAACAGCGCCGAGGAGATGGGCGTCGCGCAGTGCGGGCACACCTGCCAGAGCGGGTCGAGCGGCTGCCCGCACGCGTCACACGACTGCTTCAGGCGGGTCGTGCAGACGGGGCAGACGATGTAGGTCGGCTCGATCCGCGCCCGGCAGACGGGGCAGCGCCTGTCGAGCTCGGCGAGCCGCTGCTCCATCGCCTTGATCTCGAGATCGCGCTCGTGGACGTCGTGGATGTACTCGGGCGGGCGGAAGAACATGTAGATCACCGGGCCGAGGAACGGCACCACGAGCCCGAGGATCGACGCGAGCGCGACGAGCCAGGGATCCGCGATCCGCCGCCGCGCGTCCTTGAACGTCCAGAACGCGGTCGCGAGCCAGAGGATGACGACGAACGCGATCCCGAGGTTGCGGAGGAGCGTCCAGTCGGGCGAGTCGAGAGCCTGCGCGATCGGCATCGGCGCGACCGTCATAGCAGAAGCTTGCCTACCAGATAGCCGAGCCCCAATGCTCCTCCCACGATCGTGACGACGATGAGCGCGGCGAACGCGAGCATCGCGAGCCGCTCCTTCACCTTCGCCATGCCGGGTACGGATCCCTTTCGGCGAGGTCTCCGAGCAGATACAGGGACCCGGTCACGAGCACGGGCTCGCCGAGAACGTGCGCGCGTGCCAGAGCCTCCCCTGGATCCTCGATCGCCTCGACGTGGTCGAAGTGCTCCCGCGCGCGCTCGGCGACCTGCTCGGCCGGAAGCGCGCGGTCGGACGAGGACCGGGTCGCAACGAGTCGAGACCCCACGCGTCGAAGCTCACAGAGCATCTCGCCGGCGTCCTTGTCGGCGAGGATCGAGACGACCACGGTGAAGTCCGCTCGCGGCTCTTCGTCACGAATCCGCTCGACGAGGTACCGGACACCGTCCGGATTGTGCGCACCGTCCCGGATCTCGCCGTCTCGCCGCTCGAAGCGCCCCGGAAGCGCGGGCACGGGAGCTCGCGGAAGCGCATGCCCCGCGAACGCCTCGGCGGCCTCGTGCGCTGCTCCGATCACGACTTCGCGTCCGGGAACCAGGCCGGCGAAGGTGTGATCGGGAAGGACGACGACACACTCGGCGGGCGCGACCGCGAGCTTCTCGCCTGCGATCGCCTCGACGGTGTCGCCGAGAACGTCCGTGTGCTCGAGCGAGACGTTCGTGAGCAGGACGACGCGAGTGCGGAGGACGTTCGTCGCGTCGAGCCGGCCGCCGAGGCCGGCCTCGACCACGGCGACGTCCACGTCCGCGTGCGTGAAGGCGGCAAGCGCGGCCGCGGTCACGATCTCGAACTGGGTCGCGTCGAGCCGCTCGGACACGGGCCGGACGCGCGCGACCGCAGCCTCGAAGTCCGCCTCGGAGCCGTCGATCCGGATCCGCTCGCTCCAGCGCGCGACGTGCGGCGAGATCGTCGAGCCGACTGAGAGGCCGTCGCCGAGGAGCAGCTGCTCGATCGCGACGGTGGCCGTCGACTTCCCGTTCGTCCCGACGACGTGGATCGCCGGGTACGCCTCCTGCGGGTTCCCGAGCTCGGCGAGGAGCGCGCGCATCCGCTCGAGCCCGAAGCCGTCCCGCGGCCACGGCGAGAGCGCGTCGAGCCAGTCCGTCACGGACATCACCCGAACCATTCTGGCGAGGGTCAGCCCTCGAGGGCCTCGAGCTCGCGCCGGTACCGCTCGAGCTTCTCGCGCTCGGCCTCCACGACCTCGGCCGGCGCGTTCTTCACGAACCGCTCGTTCGCGAGCATCCCTTCACCGCGCGCGACCTCCTTGCGGAGCCGCTCGATCTCCCCCTCGCGGTTCCCGTCCACGCGCGACCGCTCGGGCCGCACGACTGCGGCGAAGATCCGACGCTCGTCGTCCGAGCCGAGCTCGACCTCGACGCCGCTCCGGCGGAAGATCTGCGCGGCTTCCTGCACGCGGTCGAGCGCGCCCGCGTCGGCCGCGAAGCGGATGTCGGCCTCGAGCCACGGGGCGACGATCAGCCGCGACTCGCGCCCTGGGATCTGCGTCCAGATCTCCTCCGTCACGTGCGGCATGACCGGGTGGAGCAGCACGAGCACGCGCTCGAGCGCGGCGAGCGCCGTCGCAACCGCCGCCGGCTCGCGCTCGTGCAGCCGAGGCTTGATCGCCTCGGCGTACCAGTCGCAGAAGTCGTCGAAGACGAGGTGGTAGAGCGCGTCCGTGGACGGGGCGAACTCGTACAGCCCCCAGGCATCCTCGACCTCGGCGCGCGTGGCGTCGATGCGCGCGAGGATCCAGCGCTCTTCGAGCTCCCGCGGCTCTGCGGCCGGCATGACGCCGTCCGCGTGCTGGAGGACGAGCCGCGACACGTTCCAGAGCTTGTTCGCGAGCTTCCGTCCCTCGTCGATCGTCCCGTAGGAGAACTTCACGTCCTGCGTGGACGAGTTCTTCAGGAGCCCGTAGCGCGTCGCGTCGGCCCCGTGCTTCTCGATCGGCTCCATCGGGTCGATCCCGGTGCCGAGGCTCTTCGACATCCGCCGCCCGTCGGGAGCGTTGATCGTCGAGTGGATGTTGACGGTGTGGAACGGGATCTCGCCCATGAGCTCGAGCCCGGCCATGATCATCCGCGCCTCCCAGAGGAAGATGATCCCGCGGTCGGTCGAGCTCGCGTCGTTCGGGTACCAGACGCGGAGCTCGGGCGTGTCCTCCGGCCAGCCGAGCGTCGCGAACGGCCAGAGCTGCGAGGAGAACCACGTGTCGAGGACGTCCTCGTCCTGCGTGAGCTCGCTGGAGCCGCACTCGGCGCACGCCTCCGGGGCGGACTCGGCGACGGTCAGGTGGCCGTCGGGGCAGTACCAGACCGGGATCCGATGCCCCCACCAGAGCTGGCGCGACACGCACCAGGGCCGGATCGACTCCATCCAGTCGAGGTAGATCTTCGTGTAGCGCTCGGGACGGAAGCGGACGCGCCCGTTTTGGACGACCTCGATCGCCGGGGCAGCGAGCTCGGTCATGTCGCACCACCACTGAAGGGTTATCAGCGGCTCGATGCGCGACCCGCAGCGGTCGCAGTGGCCGACCGAGTGCCGGTACGGCTCGGCGGACTCGAGCAGCTGCTGCTCGCGGAGCTTCGCGACGATCCGCTTCTCCGCCTCCTTCTGCTCGAGCCCGGCGTACTCGCCCGCGGCCTCGTTCATCTTCCCGTCCAGGCCGACAACGGTGAGTTCGGGGAGACCATGAGCGCGGCCGATCTCGAAGTCCACGGGGTCGTGGCCGGGCGTGACCTTGACGGCACCGGTGCCGAACTCGGGGTCGACGCGGTCGTCGGCGATGATGGGAATCCGACGGTCGGCGACCGGCAGGATCGCCTCCTTGCCGACGAGGCCGCGATAGCGCTCGTCGTCGGGATGCACGGCGACGGCGACGTCCGCGAGCATCGTCGGCGGCCGCACGGTGGCGATCGCGAGGTGCCCGGAGCCGTCGGCGAGCGGGTAGCGAATCGTGTACAGCGTGTCGTTCTCGTCCGTGTGGTTGACCTCGAGGTCGGAGATCGCGCTCGCGCAGCGCGGGCACCAGTTGACGATGCGGTTGTCGCGATAGAGGAGCCCGCGGTCGTAGAGGTGGACGAAGTACTTGAGGACTCCGCGCACGTAGCCCTCGTCCAGCGTGAAGCGCTCGCGCCGGTAGTCGAGCGAGGCCCCGAGCCGCCGGAACTGGCCGTAGATCACCTTTCCGTAGTGCTCGAGCCACTCCCACGTGCGCGCGACGAACGCGTCGCGGCCGAGGTCGTGGCGGCTCAGACCCTCCTTCGCGAGCTCACGCTCGACGACGTTCTGCGTCGCGATGCCGGCATGGTCGTATCCCGGCTGCCAGAGCGTGTTGAAACCGCGCATGCGGTGGTAGCGGATGAGGAGATCCTGGATGGACGCGTTCAGCGCGTGGCCCATGTGCAGCTCACCCGTGACGTTCGGGGGCGGAATCGCGATCGCGAACGTCGGCTGACCCGCATCCGGCTCGGCCTCGTACAGGCGCTCGGCCTCCCACGTCTCCTGCCAGCGCGCCTCGACGCCCTCCGGCTTGTACAGCGGATCCATGGCGGAGGAGTCTAGAAAGGGGTCGCGGCGCTCGTCGTCTACGCGCGAGTGCGCCGCCGGGCTACCGGGGACAGGGACGTGCCTCTCGCGTCGCGTCGCATGGGCTCAGCGTAGCGCGCTCACCCGGCGAGAACGAGGATCGTGCTCGTCCCGTGGGCGCAGAGGCGCCCGTCCGAGTCCTCGATGCGCGCCTCGGTCGTCGCCACGCGGCGGCCGGGATGGACGATCGTGCCGGTGCAGCGAACGACCCCGGTGTCGACCGTGAGCGCGCGCGTGAAGTTGGACTTCACCTCGAGCGTCGTCCAGCCCGCCGGCTCGTCCAACGTCGTCACGAAGGCGCATCCCATCGCCGAGTCCATCAGGGTCATCGCCAGGCCCGCGTGGACGATCCCGATCGGGTTGTAGTGGAACTCGGCGGGCTCGCACTCGAAGACCACCCTCCCGCGCGTCGCTTCTGCGAGGCGGAAGTCGAGCGTCTCCGCGATCGGCGGAGGCGAGATGTCTCCCGCGACCATGAGCTGCATCAGCTCGAGACCGGAGCGTCCGGCCATCACGTCGCGCAGCGCGAACGGGTCGTCCCAGCTGTAAGTCCGCGTCCGCTCGGCCGCCACGCTAGCGCCCGACCGCGTAGCCCTGCATGCCGCGCGGGTTCGCCCCCGCCTTGAGGAGGCCGTCGGCCTCCCGGGCGACCATCGTCACGCGGCCGAGCGACCAGGCCGGCCAGAGCGTCACGTCGTGGCCGCGCTGCTGGAGATCGGCGACCGTCCGCGATCCGACGCGCGCCTCGAGCGCGAGCGCGCGCTCGGCGAAGCCGCGGGGGTAGAACGACGAGATGAGGTGATCGCTGTGGAACTCCGGGGCATCGATCGCGGCCTGGAGGTTCAGGTCGAGGTCGACGTGCCGGACGAACGCGTGCAGCGCCCACTGCTCCTGCTGATCCCCGCCGGGAGTCCCCCACGCCAGGTACGGCCTGCCGTGCCGGAGCGCGAGGCCCGGTGAGAGCGTCGTTCGCGGCCTCGTCCCGGGGCGCAGCGACGACGGCAGGCCCTCCTCGAGCCAGAACATCTGCGCGCGCGTCCCTAACGGCCAGCCGAGCGCCGGGATCACGGGGGAGCTCTGGAGCCAGCCGCCGCTCGGCGTCGCGGAGAGGACGTTCCCGAACCGGTCGGCGACGTCGAGGTGCACGGTCCCGCGGCTCGGCTCGCCCGAGCCCACGGTCGCCTCGGCCTCGCGCGTCCGTGGTAGCCGGCCGAAGCCGGGCCGGTACTCGGCGGAGGCGTACTCGCCGATGAGCGCACGCCGCTCGCTCGCGTACTCCTCCGAGAGCAGGATGTCGAGCCGGACGCTCGCGCCGTCGCCGTAGAGCGCGTCGCGATCCGCGAACGAGAGCTTCGCGCACTCGGTGATGACGTGGACGAGTTCGGGCTCGGAGAGCTCGGCGAGATCGAATCCGCGCAGGAGCGCGAGCTGCTGGAGGCCGACCGGTCCGGCGCCCCAGGCCTGCGTCTTGCAGACCGTGAGCCCTCGGTATTCGAGCATCGCGGGCGGCTCCAGCGTCGCCTCCCACTCCGCGAGGTCGCTCGCTGCCAGGAACCCGCCCTCGGAGGCGACGAAGCGGTCGATCTCCTCAGCGACGAAACCCTCGTAGAACGTGTGCCGGGCGCGCTCGATCTCCTCCTCGCGCGACCCGCCCCGGCTGTCCTCGACGATGCGCCGGTACGTCGCAGCCAGCGCCGGATTGCGAAACAGGGCACCCACCTCGGGCGGCGGGAGATAGAGGTCGCGCGATCCGTGCCAGGTCGCGAGGAGCTCTTCGGTCCGGTCGATCGTCAGGCGGATCCCGGCCACGAGCGGGAAGCCGTGCTCGGCGTAGCCGATCGCGGTCTCGAGGACGTCCGCGAGCCGCCAGGTGCCGAAGTCGCGCAGGAGGAGCAGCCAGCCCCCGAACGCGCCGGGGACGCACGCGGCGAGGACGCCGGTTCCGGGGACGAGGTCGTGATCGAGCTCCTGAAACGCCTCGATCGTGGCGGCGGCAGGCGCGACCCCCTGGCCGCAGAGGACGAGCGGCGCGTCCCGGTCGGCCGAGTAGAAGATCGCCGGCACCTCGCCTCCGGGCCCGTTCAGGTGCGGCTCGACGACCTGGAGCACGAAGCCGGCCGCGACCGCGGCGTCGAAGGCGTTCCCGCCACGCTCGAGCACCGACATCCCCGTCTGCGAAGCGAGCCAGTGGGTGGAGGCGACCATCCCGAACGTCCCGCGGAGCTCCGGCCTCGTCGTGAACACGGGGCAACTCTACGGGTCTGCCCCCACGTCGTCCTCGGCGAGGCGGACGCCGGAGGGAGCTACCGGCGTGCGACTTCACACCCCGGCGATTCCGCCTTTCGGGCTCCCCATGAAGGGGTCTGCTCTCGCGAGCGGAATCCGCGCTAGCGGTTTCCGCTCTTGCGCAAATAGGGTTCCTGCGTGCGGGGATGCACTCACTGCGGCCAGGAGAACCCGGAGGCGGCCCGGTTCTGCTTCTCCTGCGGCCAGCCGCTCGCCGACCCTGCCCGGACGAGCGAGGAGCGCCGGGTCGTCTCCGTCGTCTTCGTCGATCTCGTCGGCTTCACGGCTCGCTCGGAGACGCTCGACCCCGAGGACGTGCGCGCGTTCCTGACCCCGTACTACGAGCGCGTCCGATCCGAGCTCGACCGCTTCGGGGGACGGGTCGAGAAGTTCATCGGCGACGCCGTGATGGGGGTGTTCGGAGCGCCGGTCGCGTACGGCGACGACCACGAGCGGGCGGTCCGGGCGGCGCTGGCGGTGCGGGACTGGGCGGCCGACGACGGTTTGCAGGTCCGCGTCGCCGTGAACACGGGCGAGGCAATCGTCGATCTCGTGGCTCGGCCGGACCAGGGGCAGGCAATGGTCGCGGGCGACGTCGTGAACACCGCCGCCCGCCTGCAGAGCGCGGCCCCTGTGGGCTCGGTGCTGGTCGGCCAGGAGACGTACGTGAGCACCCGGGGCTCGATCGAGTACCAGCTGGGGTTCGAGCCGATTCGCGCCAAGGGAAAGGCCGAGCCCGTCCAGGCCTGGATCGCGCTGCGCGCGATCGCGGCGCCGGGCGAACGGCCGCTCTCTCCGGTGCCCATGGTCGGCCGCGAGCGCGAGCTCGACGTGCTAGAGGGCATCTGGCAGCGCGTCGCCGAGGAGCGGCGCCCGCATCTCGTGACCGTCTTCGGTCCCGCCGGGATCGGGAAGTCCCGCCTCGCGCACGAGCTCATGGAGCACGTCGGCAGGCAAGACGGCCGGGTGCTGCGCGGCCGCTCGATGCCCTACGGCTCGTCGAGCCCGTACAGCGCCTTCGCCCAGCTCGTGAAGCAGGTCGCGAAGGTCTACGACTCGGACGAGCTTCCCGAGGCGCGGTTGAAGCTCTCGGCCTCGATGGCCGAGCTGCTCTGGGTCGACGAGGCCGAGGAGCATGCGCAGAATCTGGCGCTCCTCCTCGGACTGGGAGAGGACGGCGAAGCCCCAGACCGGGAGACCCTGTTCTTCTCGGCGCGGCTGTTCGTCGAGTCGCTCGGCGCGCGAGGGCCGACCCTCCTGCTCTTCGAGGACATCCACTGGGCCGAGGCGAGCCTCCTCGAGCTCATTGAGATGCTCGCCGCGCGCGTCCGCGACGTACCGGTGCTCCTGATCGCACTCGCGCGACCGGAGATGCTCACGGAGCGGCCCGGCTGGGCGGGAGGCCTGCCGGCGTACACGGCCCTTCCGCTCGACCCGCTGTCGGACGACTCGTCGCGCGAGCTGGCGCAGCTCCTCCTGGGGCGGCTCTCCGCTTCCGGAACGCCGGCCGAGAGCATCGCCGACACCGCGGAGGGGAATCCGCTGTTCATCGAGGAGCTCGCGGCCTCGCTCGCCGAGCGCTCGACGCTCGATGCGGACCGGCTGCCGACGAGCGTGCGCGCAATCGTCGCGGCCCGCCTCGACGCGCTGCCTCCGGAGGAGCGGAGCGTCCTCGTCGACGCCTCGGTCGTCGGCCGCGTCTTCTGGCGCGGAGCCGTTGCCGGGATCGCGGAGCGGCCCGACCTCGCGAGCGCGCTCGGGTCGCTCGAGGAGCGCGACTTCATCCGCCGGGAGGCGGTGTCGCGGATCACCGGAGAGCAGCAGTTCGCCTTCAAGCACGCCGTCATCCGCGACGTCGCGTACGAGCGCCTCCCACGCGCGGCCAGGCGAGAGCGGCACGCGGCCGTCGCTCGCTTCCTCGAGGAGCGAACGGGTGACGTCGGCCAGGCGACCGAGGCGATCGCACAGCACTGGCGCGAGGCGGGGGAGAACCGGCGTGCGCTCGACTGCCTGGTCGTGGCCGCGGACCAGGCCGGACGCGGCTGGGCGAAGCAGCACGCGGTCACGCTCTACCGGGCCGCGCTCGCGCTCGTCGACGCGGAGGACGAGGAACTACGGCGCGACCTGACGCGGCGGCTGGCGATCGCCGAGGTCGGCCTCTACCACGTCGCCGACGCGCGCCTGCTGCGCGCGCGCGAGGACTCGACCGACTAGTCCTGGCCCTAGCTACTCGAGGGGGAAGTCCGCGGGCGTCACGTCCGCCGCGATCTCGTGGATGCTCGCGATGTAGTGCGTCCCGAGGAGGTCGGCGTGCCTGCGCACGATCTCCTCGTCCGGCGCCTCGTACACGCAGAAGGTCGTGACGAGCCCGTCCTCGCCCACGACGACGTGGCTGAGCTCCCACGTCACTGCCGGCGTCTCGTCCCGCAGGACGGTGTTGGACTTCTTCCCCACCTCGGGCATCGCCTCTTCGGTCACGCTGAATCGCCGCTCGACGAGATACCTCGGCATTGCTCCCTCCCCCGCTCGCTCCGTGCCCTACGCCGACTCTTCCTCGAGCTCGAGCTCGTCGTCCATGGCGCCCCCGCTCGTCACGAGCGTCGGCTTCAGGCCCTTCGAGATCGTTTCCTTCGTGATGACGCACTTCGTCACGTCCGTCCGCGACGGGAGCTCGAACATGACGTCGAGGAGCGCGAGCTCGATGATCGAGCGGAGGCCGCGGGCGCCGGTCTCGCGCGCGAGCGCGTGGTCGGCGATCTCCCAGAGCGCGTCGTCCGTGAAGACGAGCTCGATCGAGTCGTAGCCGAAGAAGCGCTGGTACTGCTTCACGAGCGCGTTCTTCGGCTCGATGAGGATCTCGACGAGGTCCTCGCGCGTGAGCTGGTGCACTGCGCTGATGACGGGCAGTCGTCCCACGAACTCGGGAATGAGGCCGAACGACATCAGGTCCTCGGGCATGACGCTCGCGAGCATCTCGGCGCTCTCGACCGAGCTCCGCGAGCGGATGTCGGCGCCGAAGCCGACGGTGTTCTTCCCGATCCGGCGCTCGATGATCTTGTCGAGGCCCGCGAACGCGCCGCCGCAGATGAAGAGGATGTTCGTCGTGTCGATCGAGAGGAACTCCTGGTGCGGGTGCTTGCGCCCGCCCTGGGGCGGCACCGACGCGATCGTGCCCTCGAGGATCTTGAGCAGAGCCTGCTGCACGCCTTCGCCGGAGACGTCGCGCGTGATCGACGGGTTGTCCGCCTTGCGGGCGATCTTGTCCACCTCGTCGATGTAGATGATCCCGGTCTCGGCCTTCTTGATGTCGAAGTCCGCGGCCTGGATGAGCTTCAGGAGGATGTTCTCGACGTCCTCGCCGACGTAGCCGGCCTCGGTCAGGGCCGTCGCATCCGCGATCGCGAACGGCACGTTGAGGATGCGCGCCAGCGTCTGTGCCAAAAGCGTCTTCCCGCAACCGGTGGGGCCGAGCAGGAGGATGTTCGACTTCTGGAGCTCGACCTCGCCGTCGTCAAGGCCCATGCGCACGCGCTTGTAGTGGTTGTAGACGGCGACCGCGAGCGTCCGCTTCGACTCTTCCTGAGAGACGACGTAGTCGTTGAGGACGGAGTAGATGTCGAGCGGCCGGGGGAGGTTGTCGAGGTCGAGTTGGGTCGGAGTCGTCAGCTCCTCGTCGATGATCTCGTTGCAGAGGTCGATGCACTCGTCGCAGATGTAGACGCCAGGACCCGCGATCAACTTCTTGACCTGTCGCTGGCTCTTTCCGCAGAAGCTGCAGAGGAGCTGCTCGTTACCCTCGCTCGCCCGAGCCATCCCGCTCTCCTTTTACTCCGATTTTCCGTACATGGCTAGTGGCAACTGTCTAGCGGTGCTCGATCACCCGGTCGATGACCCCGTACTCCTTGGCCTCCTCGGAGGTCATGTAGAAGTCGCGATCCATGTCCTTGGAGACCTTCTCGATCTCCTGACCGGTGTGCTTCGCCATGATCTCCTCCATTAGCCGCTTGAGGCTGATTACCTCCCGCGCCTGGATCTCGATCTCCGTCGGTTGGCCGTGGAAGCCCGCCGAGCCCTGGTGGATGAGGATCTTCGAGTGCGGAAGCGCCGAGCGCTTCCCGTGGGTCCCGCCCGCGAGGACGACCGCGCCCATCGACATCGCCATGCCCACGCAGATCGTCTGCACGTCCGGCCGGATGAACTGCATCGTGTCGTAGATCGCGAGGCCCGCGTACACGATCCCGCCCGGCGAGTTGATGTAGATCGAGATGTCCTTGTCCGGGTCCTCGGACTCGAGGTGTAGCAACTGCGCGACCGTGAGGTTCGCGATCTGGTCGTCGATCGGCGTTCCGAGGAAGATGATCCGCTCGTTGAGCAGACGGGAGTAGATGTCGAACGAGCGCTCGCCGCGCGAGGTCTGCTCGATGACCATCGGAATCAACGGGCTCATGCAGGCTCCTTGCTGCCGGGGGTCCACAACTTCGTCTCGCCCTCGGGCTTCTCCTTGTCGGGGGTCCAGAGCTTGTCTCGCGCGGCCGCGAGGTCGGGTGCGATCGGCTTCACGTCCGCGACGAGGCGGTCGAGAGCCGCGCGCAGGCGGAGATCCTCGCGGATCGACTCCTGCTGCGCGTGCGCCCAGATGTCGTCGATGACGCCGTCCGCGTCCTCGCCGGCGCCTTCGGCCTCCTCGCGCACGTACGCGCGGACCTCGTCGTCCGAGACGTCGATGCCCGCGCGCTCCGCGAGCGCCTCGAGGGCGAGCTCGCGCGCGATCGAGACCGCGGCCTCGAGCACGAACTGGCGCTGGATGTCCTCCGGGCTCGCGCCGCTGGCCGCGATGTAGGCGTCCAGCGAGATGCCGCGGCGCTCGAGCGAGTTGACGAAGCCGGTCAGCAGGTCGGTCGCCCGCGAGCGCACGAGCATCGCCGCGGGCTGCACGCCCGAGGCCTGCACGAGCTCGTCGACGGCGGCGACGCGGTAGGCGCCGTCGATCTCCGCATCCAGCTGCTCCCGCAGCGTGCGCGCGATCGACTCGCGCAGCTCGGCGAGCGTGTCGAACTCGCTCGCGGCGCGGGCGAGCTCGTCGTCGAGCGGCGGCAGGACCTTCTCCTGCACCTCGCGGATGGTGACCTCGACGGTACCGGCCGAGCCGTCGCCGCGATCGAACGTCACGTTCTTGGTCTCGCCTGCGCTCGTTCCGACGAGCGCGGCCTCGAGCTCGGGAGTCATGCGCCCGGCGCCGAGCTCGACGATCGTGTCGCGGTGGGCCTCGCCCTCCGGGTCCACGATGTCGATCAGCAGCGTGTCGCCCTCCTGGGCGGGACGGCCGTTCGCCGGCGCGAGCTCGGCGACGGACTCGCGCAGCGCCTCGACCTCGGCGTCGATCGCCTCCTCGGGAACCTCGATCTCGGCTCGCGGGACCTCGAGCGCCGTCCAGTCCGCGATCTCGGGGAGCGGCTGCACGTCCACGGTCGCCGCGAAGCTCCAGCCGTCGTCGGCGTTCGCCGGGAGCTCGTACTCGTACTCGGGCTGGGCGACGGGGCGGATCCGGCTCCGCGACGCCGCGCTCCAGAACCAGCCGCCGATGTGGCTGTCCACGGCCTCGGCGTAGATCCGGTCCTTGCCGAGTCGGGAGACGAGGATCGGCTGCGGCACCTTCCCCGGGCGGAAGCCCGGGATCTTCGCGCTCTCGGAGAGGTCGGAGAGCGCGTGCTCGACCGCGTGCTTCACCTGCTCGGGCGCGACCTCGACGGTCAGGCGAACGCGATTCTCTCCGACTTCCTCGACCTGCGTGGGCATTGGGTCATTCAACCAGCCTCGGCTAGGGTCACGCCGGATGGAGCGGTACGACGTCGTCGTCGTCGGAGTCGGCGGGATGGGGAGCGCGGCGCTGTACCACCTCGCCCGTCGCGGGAAGCGCGTCCTCGGGATTGAGCGCTTCGACATCCCGCACGAGCACGGGTCGTCGCACGGGCTGACGCGGATCATCCGCCTCGCGTACTTCGAGCACACGTCGTACGTGCCGCTGCTACGGCGCGCCTACGAGCTCTGGCGTGAGCTCGAGTCCGAGGCCGGCGAGCAGCTCCTGCACGTCACGGGGATCGTCGAGGGCGGTCCGCGGATCGTCGAAGGGGTCCTCCGCTCCTGCGCCGACCACGATCTCCCGCACGAGGTGTTGCGGGGCGACGAAGTAGGCCGTCGGTTCCCTGCGTACCGCCTTCCCCCCGAGCTCGAGGTCGTGTTCCAGCCGGAGGGCGGCTTCGTCGTCCCCGAGCGCTGCATCGTCGGGCATGTCGAGGGCGCGCTCCGGCACGGCGCGGTCGTGCGGGCGCGCGAGCGGGTACTCGAGTGGGAGGCCGGCGAGAACGGCGTCCGCGTCACGACCGACCGGGGCGTCGTCGAAGCCGAGCGGCTCGTGCTGACCGCGGGCGCCTGGTCGCAGGAGGTCGCGCGGCTCCCGGAAGGCCTCGTCCGCGGCGTGCGCCAGTCGCTCGCGTGGCTCCAGCCGGCCCGGCCCGAGCTCTTCGACCCGAGCGCGTTCCCGGTCTTCAACCTCGCCCTCGACGGGGAGCACTTCTACGGCTTCCCCGCGTTCGGCATCCCGGGCTTCAAGCTCGGACGCTACGACCACTCCACCGAGGGCGGCGACCCGGACGGGATCGACCGCGAGCCGACGCTGGCCGACGAGGAGCCGCTGAGAGCCTTCGCCGAGCGCTACTTCCCCGATGGCGCGGGGCCGACGGTCGCGCTGAAGACCTGCCTCTTCGAGCCGTCGCCCGACGAGCACTTCCTCATCGATCTCCATCCCGAGACCGAGCTCGCCGCCCTCGGCGCCGGCTTCTCGGGCCACGGCTTCAAGTTCTGCTCGGTCGTAGGCGAGATCCTCGCCGACCTGGCCCTCGACGGGGAGACGAAGCACGACATCGGCTTCTTGCGCCTCGATCGTTTCCCGTAGCTCGCCGTATCCTTCGGGAACGCGGGCGTGGCGGAACTGGCAGACGCGGCGGGTTTAGGTCCCGTTGGGCCGCAAGGCTCTTGGAGGTTCGAGTCCTCCCGCCCGCATCGGGTCAGGCCTGGGGGGTCCTGTCCCGCGACCGCGACGCGGCCGTGGCCCGATGGATGACGGCTCAGGCTAACGCCCGACGAGCAGCGCGAAGGTCTCGCGCACGCTGTCCGCGACGAGCCCGAGCAGGAACACGATCACGAGGACGGCGGCGGCCGCGGACGCGTCCCCCGTCGTCGACAGCGCGAGGAGCGCGGAGAAGCTGCCGAGGACGAAGAACGCGGTCGAGAGGGGCCGGCGGGTATAGGTGCCGAGCCCGAGCCCGACGAGGAACGCGGCGCCGAACACCACGATTCCGAGCGTCATGGCGCGAGGGTAGGACCCCGGTCGGATGGACCGGACCGCGCCGAGGCTTCATACTCGCGCCCGTGCGACCAGACGGATCGCCGTCGTCCCTCCGTGACGCGCTCGCCTCCGGCTGGCGCGAGCTGGCGCTCTACGTCGCAGCAGGGGTCGTCTACGTCGCGATCGGCGTCGCGTTCCCCGAGTTCCTCTTCTCCTGGGTGGTCGCTGCCGGCTACCTCATCGGCTGTGTCGTCGTCCTCCCGGCGCTCGTCCGCCTCGCGCGTAGATGAGCTGGGCCGCGCACGACCTCGAGCCGTACGTCATCCAGAAGCACCTCGGGAAGAAGGTCGCGTTCGTCCCGCTGCTCGTCGGCTCGTACGCGCCCGACCTGCTCTCGAAGTGGTTCGTCTACGGGGTGGGCCTCGCGGGAGTCGAGCTCAAGGCCGACAACCCGGCGCAGTTCCACCGCGGCTGGCCGGGAGCGGGCTTCACGCATTCGCTCACCTTCGGCGTCCTCGTCGGGCTCCTGCTCTACGTGATTTGGGGGAACAAGGTCGTCGCGTACAGCTTCACGATCGGCCAGTGGGCGCACGCGCTGACGGACACGGGAGACACGGTCGGCTCGATGCTCTTCTTTCCCTTCACCGACCACCTGTTCGCGGTCGGCGCGTGGGCGTACGCGGGCCAGACCGGGCGCTACGTCGACGCGGGCGCGTACTTCAGCGGGCTCGGCTTCGTGTGGGACGGCATCTTCGTCGTGTGGGCGATCCTGAGCTGGCGCGTGCTCACGCGTGGCTACTTCCGCGAGACGGTCATGGCCGCCGACCCCTTCTGGCGCTGGGCGGGCCGGTACGTCTCGGAGACCGTGCTCGTCGCGCTCTACCGCGCGTCGTTCTTCTACGGCGTCGCGCGCTGGACCGCGTGGCTGATCTGGGCGCACGTCGTCCGCTCGTTCGCGTTCGACCTCCGCTGGGGCGGACCGCGCTGGGTTCCGAGGATCTACGCCGACGAGCTGAACTCCGCCGGCGCCCCGGCGTGCCGCTGCCCCGGGTGCTGCTCGATGACGCCGCGGCTCGGCTTCTACGGCGCGGTCGCGGTGTGCGCGTTCGCGAAGGGGCGCACGAGCTCGGTCCGAGACCTCATCCGCAGCGCGCCTCGCTCACCCCGCCGTCGCAGGCGGCGATGGCTCCGCCGGCGCGCTACCGTGCGCGAACCGGCCCCGTAGCTCAGTGGATAGAGCGGCAGACTTCGAATCTGCGTGCGGAGGTTCGACTCCTCCCGGGGCCATTCGCATAGGTTTGGGGCCATGGACAACACACCGATAGTTCTGGTTCCCGGGTTCTGGCTCGGCGCGTGGGCGTGGGACGAGGTCGCCGCCGCCCTGCGCGCGGACGGGCACGACGTCACCGCGATCACGCTGCCCGGTCTCGAGTCGGCCGACGTCGACCGGTCTTCGATCACGCTCTCCGATCACATCGACGCGATCTGCGACGCGGTGACGGCGAAGGAAAGCCCCGTCGTGCTCGCCGTGCACAGCGCGTCCGGGTTCTCCGGGTACGCCGCGAGCGACCGCATCCCGGAGCGGATCGCGGCGCTGGTCTACGTCGACTCCACGCCCGGCAAGGGCGCCTTGGATCCCGAGTTCGACGGCGTCGACAAGCCCATGGTCTGGGAGGAGATCGCCGAGGAGGAGAACCTCGACGGGCTCAGCGAGGAGCAGCTGGAGACGTTCCGACAACGGGCTGTCCCGGTCCCGGGCGGCGTCGTGCGCGAGGAGGTCGCGCTGACGAACGACGCGCGCCGCGACATCCCGAGCACGATCATCGCCACCGGGTTCACCTCCGAGCAGTACAAGGACGCGGCGAAGGAGGGCTATTCGTTCATCGCCGGCCTGCCCGAGCTGCGGAACGTGACCTGGATCGACCTGCCGACGAGCCACTGGCCGATGTGGTCGCGCCCCCATGAGACCGCGGCGATCATCGGCGAGGTCGCGACGAGCGCTGCAGTTGCGAGCAGGTAAGGGTTCCGTATGAAGCCCGTCAGCGCGATTCCCGGATCGCGGTAACGGGCACAGGAGAAAGGGTCCGGCGGAAGGACGGGGGCCCTCTCCGCCGGGCGCCCCGTACCCATGCGCAACCGCGGACCTCGGGCGGGGCTGACCTACTCGATGCGGTCCTTGTAGCGCCGCAGCGCTCTCGTCTCGCGGGCGCGCTGCTTCCAGCGGCGCTTGAGCTCGCGGTGCTCGCGTGAGCCGGCTCGCCGACGCGTCGCGCGGAGCTCGCGCTGGAGCTTGAGGTAGCTCCCCCAGCGGCCCTCGTCGAGCTCGCCCGTCGAGAGCGCCTCCTGCACCGCGCAGTCGGGCTCGGTCTCGTGCGCGCAGTCGTTGAAGCGGCACTGCGCGGCGAGCTCGGCGATGTCCGAGAACGCCTCGTCGACGTCGCCCTCCCAGATCTGGAGCTCGCGCAGCCCGGGCGTGTCGATCACGATGGCGCCGCTCGGAAGCACGAGCAGCTGGCGATGCCGCGTCGTATGCCGCCCCCGCCCGTCGCGGCGCAGGTCGCCCGTCGGCATGAGCGTCTTGCCGGCGAGTCGGTTGATCAGGGTCGACTTCCCGACACCCGAGGAGCCGATGAGCGCGAACGTGCGCGCGGGCCGGAGGAGCTCGCGGAGCGCCTCGATGCCTTCCCCGGTCACGTTCGAGACCGCGAGCACGGGTACGCCCATCGCAACCGACTCCGCCTCGAGCAGCGCGTCCTCGTCCTCGCACACGTCGAGCTTCGTCAGCACGAGCACGGGGTCCGCACCGCTGTCCCAGGCGGCGACCATGTAGCGCTCGAGGCGCCGCACGTTGAAGTCGGCGTCGAGCCCGGAGACGATGAAGAGCGTGTCGACGTTGGCCGCGAGGATGTGCTCCTCGGCTTTCAGCCACGGGGTCTTGCGCGAGACCTTCGTCCTGCGCGGCAGGACCGTCTCGATCGCGCGGTGGTCGCCGGGCGCGTCGACGATGACGACCCAGTCCCCGACCGCCGGCATCCCGCCCCACAGCTCGTCGTCGCGCAGGCGGCCGCGCGCGTGCGCGAGGTGGTCGCCCCGCGCGCTGCGCACGTAGTAGCCGCCCCGGTGCTCCGCGACGACGCGGGCGGGCTCGAAGCCGCGCTCGCCGTACTCCTCGAAGGCAGCCTCGAGCTCGTCGGTCCAGCCGAGAGCCGCGAGCACGTCAGGCGACACGGGAGGTGTCCTCTCTCGGCTCGTAAACGAGCTCGAGCGTCGTGTCCAGGCGCCGCGCCCCGAGTAGCGCTGCGAGCATCGCGGACGCGCGATTCGCGAGGTCGTACTCGGCCGTGACGGTCGTCGCGCCGGTCGCCTCCACCGCCCGCAGCGCGCAGGCGAGGAGCATCGACGCGATCCCGCGCCGCCGGTACTCACGCCGCACGCCCACCATGCCGAGCCGCGGGCCGCTGAGGTTCATCCAGACCCGCACCAGCGCGATGAGCGGGCCGGGCTCCCCGACCACGGCGACGAGATAGGTCCTCGGGTCGAAGGCCGGGTCGGCAAACGTGTGCTCGCGGAACTCCTCGGGCGTGCTCTTCCAGCCTGAGCTGCCCGGGACGTCCTGCCTGAGCTCGTCGTCGAGTAGCCGGAGCTGGACTTCGTCGACGTCGGCTGCCGAGCGGATGTCGACGCCCGGCTGCAGGGGCAAGCCGGCGAGCGCCGCGAGGGCGGTCGCGACCTCGAACACGATCACCGCCTCGCGCCTCGCGATCGCGAAACCGGCGTCGGCGAGGACCGCGCACTCGGCGAGCGCATGGTCGGGGACGTGCGCGACGACGGGCGTCCCCCCGGTCTCCGCCACCTCCACGGCACGCCGGGCAGCCGCTGAGGTCCAGAAGCCCTCGGGCCGGACCTGCATGCGACCGTCCGGGCGCAACTTGCCCGAGAGCTGGTCGAAGCGTTCGTCGGCCGCCAGGGGCACGTCGATCGAGCCCTGGGCGGCCCGGGTTCCATCAGACAACGTGGCTCCTTCGGTTCGGATGCATGGAACAGGCCGCGGCTCGCGGCCACCCGAAACGCGAGAGAGAGCCTCTAGCGGAGGGAAGCGTCGAGCCGGAAGGCGGTGCAGCAGATGACTTTCATCACAGCCTCCTTTCGCTCGACGACCTGGCTAGGGTACGCCGCCGAGGCGGCTGCGTCAACGTCGCGCGGCGCAGGGGACGCGGAAAAGCCCCGCGCTATCCTGTCCGCTCCGCGGTGGCGGTAGCTCAGTTGGTAGAGCCCCGGGTTGTGGTCCCGGTGGTCGCGGGTTCGAGTCCCGTCCGCCACCTCCGTTTCTTCACGCGTAGTCTTCCGCCCGATGTCGTACGGCCGCGCCCTCCTTGCCTGGAGGATCACCGTTCTCAGCCTCGCGGCGGTCTTCGCGGTAGCCGGAATCGTCGGGATCCTCGCCGACTGGAACGCGCGCGACACCGTGTTCTGGCTCTTGTTCCTCGTCGGCGGTGCGCTCCTGCTCCTGCTCGGGAACACCCTCTTCGACAAGTCGCCGCCGCTCGCCGGGCTCCTCGCCTCGCTCGGGGCCGCGGCGGGCGGGATCGCGCTCTTCTGGTTGCTCATCGTGCCGCTCGCCGCCGCGGTCGTGGTCGCGTTGAGCGTCGCGCTCGCGCGCCAGGCCCCGGCCGCGACGTAAGCGGCTGCGTGCAGCACACGCGGCACGGGTGGTGGCTCGAGGAGGCGGGCGACGTGGCTCCCACGCGGCCGCTCGAAGGCGATGCGTCGGCGGACGTCGTCGTCGTGGGCGGCGGGTACCTCGGGCTCTGGACCGCGTGGCAGCTCCTCGAGCTGGAGCCGAACGTCGACGTCCTCGTGCTCGAGGCCGAGATCTGCGGCCACGGCCCGAGCGGGCGGAACGGAGGCTTCTGCGAGACGCTCTGGAGCGAGGCGCCGACGCTCCGCGAGCGTGCCGGCGACGCCGCCGCGCTCGCGGTGTGCCGCGCCTCCGAGGACGCCGTGCGCGGGATCGGCGCCTGGTGCGAGGCGAACGCGGTCGACGCCTGGTTCCGCGTCGCGCCGATGCTCGAGGTGGCGACCACGGAGTCGCAGCTCGGCGAGTGGGACGACATGGTGCAGGCGGCAGCCGAGCTCGGCGCGCCGGACGAGGTCGTCTCGGAGAGCGCCGCGGAGATCAGGGCGCGCTGCGACTCCCCGCTCTTCCTCGGCGGCGCGGCGTTACGCCTGAACGCGACCGTGCAGCCGGCGCGGCTCGCCCTCGGCCTGCGGAGAGCCCTGCTCGAGCGCGGCGCTCGGATCCACGAGCGGACGGAGGTCACCGAGCTCCACCCCGACGGCGGCGTCGAGACCCGGGCCGGCCGCGTGCAAGCCGGGGCGACGGTGCTCGCCGTCAACTCCGCGGCGGTCGGGTTCCCGGACTTCAGGCGCTCGCTCGCCGTCGCGTCGAGCCACATCGTCCTGACCGAGCCGGTCCCGGACGTGCTCGAGGAGCTCGGCTGGACCGGAGGCGAGGCGATCGTCGACTGCCGGACGCTCGTCCACTACATGCGGACCACGAGAGACGACCGCATCGTCTTCGGCTGGGGCGGCGGCACGATGGGGCTCGCCGCGCGCCGCTCGAAGAGGCTCGAGCGCGACCCCCAGGTGATCGCCCGGACGCGCGAGAGCCTCGTCCGCTTCTTCCCGCAGCTCGCGGGCCGCGCGGTGACGCATGCGTGGGGCGGCCCGATCGACGTCTCGCCGACGCATACGCCCATCTTCGGAAGCCGTGGTCGCACGCACTACGGCTTCGGCTTCACCGGCAACGGGGTCGGGCCGTCGTACCTCGGCGGCGAGATCCTCTCCCGCCTCGCGCTCGACCGCCGCGATGAGCGGACGGCGCTCGCGATCGTCGAGCCGCCGCCGAAGCTGTTCCCGCCGGAGCCCTTCCGCTACCTCGGCGGGTCGCTCATCCGCCGTGCGCTGGTCGCGAAGGACGCCGCCGAGGACGCCGGCCGTACGCCCGGCACGCTGACCCGCGCGGTCGCTTCGCTGCCGCGCGTGCTCGGCCTCCGCCTTCCCCGCTGAGCCGCGCTCGCAGGCGAGCTTGACGCTGCCTGGGCGCGGGTCTAGGGTGGCCTCAGATGGTCGCGCCGATCGCGTCGTCCGGCTGGTGGCAGTTCGGGATCGCGCTCGGCGTCGTGGTCATCGCGGTGGCCGCCGTCATCGTCATCACGATCGTGGCCCTCGCGCTCCGGATCGCGAAGCAGGCAAAGACCGCAGAGGACGCCGTGGAGGTCGTGCGTCAGCAGACCGCCGAGCTCGGCGGCATCGCGCGGATCAACGACTCGGGCGTGCGGATCCTGCACTCGGCGCGCGCGCTCCGGAAGGTGGCTGTCGGCAAGTGACGACGACGCTCGCGCTGACCTTCCACGAGTACTGGGCGGTCTCGCTCGGCATCGCAGCGGCGGCGGCCGTGGCCGTGGCGCTTCTGCTGATCGTGCTCGTCCTGACGGTCCGGCGCATCGAGCGCTCGGTCGGCGGCCTGCTCGAGGTCGCGGGAAAGGTCGGCGCGAACACGGCGAACATCCCGCAGCTCGAGGCGACGGCGCCCGTGCTGGCGCTGATCGTCGACGAGGCCGTGATCCAGGACGGCTACATGAACGCGCTCACCGACGGGTTCGACGGACGATGAGCGACACCGAGCTGCTCGCTCTCCTGAGCGTCGTGCTGGCGGCGGTCGCCGTGGGCGTCGTGGCGGTCGCGCTGATCGAGGTGCGCAGGGGTCTCACGAGGATCTCGGAAGGGCTCGCGACGCTCGGCTCGGCGCTGAACGACGTCGAGTCGCAGCACCTGCGACCCCTTGAGCCCGCGGTCGAGGCGATCAACGCGCAGTTCGACGTCATTCTCGGCGCGTTCCCGGGAATCGCCCGCAAGGCGGCGATCGTGGCCGAACGGAGGCCTCGATGATCCTCTGGTGGATCGGGAACGTCGTCCTGCTCGTCGTGATCCTCCCCGTGGTCGTGTACCTGCTCCGCGGAGTCGACAAGGCGGCCAGGAGCATCGTCCCGAGCGTGCAGCAGATCGCGACGGCGGCGGCCGCCGGCTCGAAGGACCTCGACGCGACCGCGCTCCTGCTGACGACGCAGGACCAGGTGCAGCAGACGATCGCGGTGGCAGCGAACTACGGCGGCTCCCTCGACGTGATCCTCGACGACGCTCCGGAGGAACGGCGATGAACGCCGCGGGCGCGGTCACGATCCTCGCGGTCGCACTCGTGGTCCTCGCCCTCGTCTACTACCTCGTCTCGGTGATCGTGCAGCTCCGGAGGATCATCGCCGGGCTCGACGAGGCCATCGTGGGCGTGAGCGGGATCGTGGAGAAGAGCGCGCCCGTCAACGAGGTCGTGAACACGATCAATGCGCAGCTCGACGCGGGCGTCGACCTGCTCGAGGGCCTGCTCGTCAAGAAGGCAGGCCTGGTGGACGCCGTCGGCCTCGTCGAAGGCCTCTACCCGGGAGCCACCGCGGCCGGGCTCCGCAACTTCCCGGAGAGCGCCACGATCAGGGCGCCGCGGATCGGCGAGGTGTACACGCGAGGAACGCTCACGCTGGCACGGCTAGGCCGCGAGGCGCCGATCGCCGCCGGGAACCCGGCCGGCCCCGCTCTCCGGAACGTCGAGGGAGGAAGCCTCGCGGCGCGGCTGCTCTACCCGGAGGTCCGGCAGTCGAGGCCGGAATCCCTCCCGCGGTCGCCGGTCATCGGCACGCACGCGCCCGTCCAGTACGAGCAGCGGGAGGACATCGGGAAGCCGCGCAAACGGCTCCCGAGCCGCTCGTGAACCTCCCCGGTCGCTTTTCCGTACCCTGACACGAAAGGAGCCCTGTGCAGACGCCTGCGCCATTCGAGTACGAGCGCGCGACCAGCGTGGAGGGTGCCATCGCGTCGCTCGAGCGGCTCGGCTCGGACGCACGCGTCATCGCCGGCGGGCACAGCCTGCTCCCGATGATGAAGCTCAGGCTGGCGAAGCCGAAGCACCTGATCGACATCAACGACCTCGCCGAGCTGTCGTACATCCGCGAGGAGGGCGCTGAGATCCGCATCGGGGCGCTGACGCGGCACGTCGAGCTCCAGCGCTCGGACGTGCTCGCACGACACTTCCCGCTGATTCGCGACGCCGAGGACGTCATCGCCGACCCCGTCGTGCGCAACCGCGGCACGATCGGTGGCTCGCTGTGCCAGGCGGACGCGGCCGAGGACCTGTCGGCGGTCTGCACCGCGCTCAAGGGGAAGGCCGTGATCCGCGGGAGCGGGGGCGAGCGGGTCGTCGCGCTGGACGAGTTCCACATCGGGCCGTACCAGACGGCCGTGGGCGAGGGCGAGCTGCTCACCGAGGTCCGGCTGCCGCTGCGGCCGGGGGCGGGCAGCGCGCACGAGAAGGTCGAGCGCCGGGCCGGCGACTGGGCGATCGTCGCCGCGTCCGCGGCGGTCTGGATGGAGAACGGCACCATCGCGGAGGCAGGTCTCGCGCTCAGCGCGGTCGGGCTCACGACGATCCATCTCTCACGCGCCGAGGAGCTGCTGCGAGGCCAGGCGCCCTCGGACGAGCTCTTCGCGCAGGCGGGAGAGATCGCCTCGGCGGACTGCTCCCCGACCGCGGACGGCCGCGGGCCGGTCGACTACAAGCGCCATCTCGCCGGCGTCCTCACGCAGCGCGCCCTGCGCCGCGCGGCCGGCCGGGTGAGCCGAGAGGAGGGGCCATGAACGTCTCGATCTCGATCAACGGCGACCAGGTCTCCCGCGAGATCGAGCCGCGGCAGCTGCTCGTTCATTTCATCCGCGAGACGGACGGCCTTACCGGCACGCACTGGGGCTGCGACACGTCCAACTGCGGCGCCTGCGTCGTGCTCATGGACGGAGCCCCGGTGAAGTCCTGCACGATCCTCGCCGCGATGTGCGAGGGCCACGAGATCCGCACCGTCGAGTCCCTCGAGCGCAACGGCAGCCTGGACCCGGTGCAGCAGGGCTTCCACGAGCAGCACGGCCTCCAGTGCGGGTTCTGTACGCCGGGGATGCTGATGACGGCGCGCGCGCTGCTGGACGAGAACCCGGACCCGACGGAGCACGAGATCCGCACGGCGATCTCGGGCGGGATCTGCCGCTGCACCGGCTACAAGAACATCGTCGCCGCCGTGCGTTGGGCCGCCGAGCACGAAGCCGCGTCGAGACAGGGGGTGTCCGCGTGACCACCGTCGAGAACCTGCCGAGCCCGACCACCGAGCGCCCGATCGGCTTCGGCCGCCTGAAGCGGAAGGAGGACCTCCGCTTCATTCGCGGCAAGGGGCGCTACCTCGACGACATCCGGCTGCCTGGGATGGTCTATGGCGCGATGCTGCGCAGCCCGTATGCGCACGCGCGCATCGTCTCGATCGACACCTCGCGGGCGCTCGCCCACCCGAACGTCGCCGCGGTCATCACCGCGAAGGACCTGGAGACGCTCGGGCTCGCCTGGATGCCGACGATCTCGTACGACACGCAGGCCGTGCTCGCGGGCGACAAGGTCCGTTTCCAGGGCCAGGAGGTCGCCTTCGTCATCGCGACGGACGAGTACTCGGCGAACGACGCGCTCGAGCTCATCGACGTCGAGTACGAGCCGCTGCCGGCGATCGTCAACGCGCGCAAGGCGCTCGACGCGGACGCGCCGCTGATTCGCGACGACAAGGCCGGCCAGCGCGACAACCTCGCGAGCCCGCTCTGGGAGGCCGGCGACGAGGAGGCGACGAACCGCGCGTTCGCCGAGGCCGACACGGTCGTGACGCGGGACATCATCTATCCGCGCTGCCATCCGGCTCCGCTCGAGACGTGCGGGATGATCGCCGACTTCAACCCGGGGACCGGCCAGCTCGACATCTACAACGGCAACCAGGCGCCGCACGCGCACCGCACCGTGTATGCGCACGTCGCGGGGCTCGCGGAGCACATGATCCGGATCATCTGCTCCGACATCGGGGGCGGCTTCGGCAACAAGGTGCCCGTGTACCCGGGCTACGTGTGCGCGATCGCGGGCTCGATCGTCGCCGGCGTGCCGGTGAAGTGGGTCGAGAACCGCACCGAGAACCTCGTGTCGACGGGCTTCGCGCGCGACTACGTGATGCGTTCGGAGATGTGCTCGAAGGACGGCAAGATCACGGGCCTGCGCGTCGACGTTATCGCCGACCACGGCGCCTTCGACTCGACGGCGCAGCCGACGAAGTTCCCCGCCGGGCTTCTTCCACATCGTCTGCGGCTCGTACGACCTCGAGGCCTCGCACGTCAAAGTCAAGGCGGTCTATACGAACAAGGCGCCGGGAGGGGTCGCGTACCGCTGCTCGTTCCGGATCACGGAGGCCGTCTACCTCGTGGAGCGCATGGTGGACGCGCTCGCGCTGGAGATGCAGGTCGACCCGATCGAGCTGCGGATGCGGAGCTTCATCCAGCCCGAGCAGTTCCCGTACGAGACCACGACCGGGTGGACGTACGACTCCGGGAACTACGCCGAGACGATGCGCGTGGCGATGGACCTCGCCGGCTACGACGATCTCCGCCGCGAGCAGGCTGAGAAGCGCGAGCGGGGCGAGCTGATGGGCATCGGCGTGTCCTTCTTCACCGAGGGCGTCGGCGCCGGACCGCGCAAGCACATGGACATCCTCGGGCTCGCCATGAACGATGGCGCCGACCTGCGGGTACACCCGTCGGGCAAGGCCGTGGTCTCGATCAGCGCCCAGCCGCAGGGGCAGGGCCACGAGACGACGTTCGCACAGATCGTCGCCGAGGAGCTCGGCATCCCGCCGGAGGACGTCGAGGTCCGCCACGGCGACACCGACAAGTCGCCGTACGGTCTCGGCACGTACGGCAGCCGGTCGACCCCGGTCTCGGGCGCCGCGGTCGCCGTCGTCTCGCGCAAGGTGCGCGACAAGGCGCGGCTGATCGCGTCGACGATGCTCGAGGCGAGCCCGGACGACCTCGCGTGGGAGAAGGGCCGCTGGTACGTCAAGGGCGATCCCGAGAAGGGCGCGCTGATCGAGGACATCGCGGTGCGCGCGTACAGCGGCGAGCCGATGCCGGGGGGCATGGAAGGCGGCCTCGACGCGCAGGTCATCTACGACCCGCCGAACCTCACGTACCCCTACGGCGCCTACATCGCCGTCGTCGACATCGACCCGGACACCGCCGAGGTCAAGGTCCGGCGGTTCGTCGCGGTCGACGACTGCGGCGTGCGGATCAACCCGATGGTGGTCGACGGCCAGATCCACGGCGGCCTCGCCGAGGGCATCGGCATCGCGCTCATGGAGGTCCTCACGTTCGACGAGGAGGGCAACTGCCTCAACTCCTCGTTCATGGACTACCTGATCCCGACCGCGCTCGAGTGTCCCGACTTCGAGCTCGGCGAGACGGTCACGCCGTGCCCGCACCACCCGCTCGGAGCGAAGGGCGTCGGCGAATCGCCGACCGTCGGGTCGCCGCCGGCGATCGTGAACGCCGTCATCGACGCTCTCCATGCGACGCACGGCGTGAAGCACATCGACATGCCCTGCAGCCCCGCCCGCGTCTGGGCGGCGATGCAGGGACGGGCCGAGCCGCCGCAGTGACCATCGGCGCCGTGTCGACGCGAGCGCAGGAGCTCGCAGCGGAGGGCACGGCGTTCGTGGTCGCGACCGTCGTTCGTGCGCAGCGGCCGACGAGCGTGAAGGCGGGAGACGTCGCGTACGTGCTCGCCGACGGCACGATCGAGGGCTTCGTCGGAGGCGTGTGCACGCAGGAGAGCGTCCGCGCGTACTCGCTGCTCGCCCTCGAGAGCGGCGAGGCGCTGCTGCTGCGGATACTTCCCGACGGATCCGCCCGCGAGGAGGACGACGCCGAGCGGAAGGTCCCGGACGAGGAAGGAGCGACGACGATCCAGAACCCGTGCCTCTCTGGCGGCGCGATCGAGGTCTTCCTCGAGCCGGTACTCCCCGCGCCGCGCGTGCTGGTCGTCGGCGACACGCCGATCGCAGCCGCAGTGCGGTCGCTCGGCCCGGAGCTCGGGCTCGACGTCGTCGCCGTCGAGGGCGGGGCCCCCGAGCCGGCCGCCGGCGATCTCGCGCTCGTCGTCGCGTCGCACGGCCGCGACGAGCTCCACATCCTCCGCCGCGGCCTCGAGACCGACGTTCCGTACGTCGCCCTCGTGGCCAGCCGCAAGCGCGGCGCGGGCGTGCTCGCCGACCTGCGCGCCGACGGCGTTCCCGACGAGCACCTCGAGCGCATCGACGTACCCGCCGGCATCGACATCGGCGCACAGGCTCCCGCCGAGATTGGGCTCTCGATCCTGGCGAGCGTGATCGCCGTGCGCCGCGGGAAGCACACCGCCGCGTTCGACCCCGCCCGTGCTCCGCTCGTCCCAGACGCGCCGCCAGGTCCCGCGGCGCCGCTCGCGGTCGACCCGATCTGCGGGATGACGGTGGCCGCGGTCGAGAGCACACCGTCGCTCGAACATGAGGGCGAGACGGTCTACTTCTGCTGCGAGGGCTGCCGGGCTGCGTTCGAGGCACAGCAGTCCACGCAAACGCTTCCGTGACACCACGCGGAGCTACGGGCGACCCCGCGGACGAGATCCGGGCGCTCGTTCCCGACATCGAGACACTCGCCGTGCGGCTCGCCGACGTCGACTACCTCGTGGACGAGGGTCTCGCGACCTCGCTGTTTCTGAGCCTGCGCCTCCCGCAGCCGCTGCTGCTCGAGGGCGAGGCCGGCGTCGGCAAGACCGAGGCCGCCAAGGCGCTGGCGCTCGTGCTCGACACGCCGCTCGTGCGGCTCCAGTGCTACGAGGGGATCGACGCCGCGGAGGCCTTGTACGAGTGGAACTACCCGCGCCAGCTCCTGAGCATCCGCCTCGCCGACTCGCGCGACACGCCGCTCGGCGAGGAGGAGCTCTTCGGCCCGGAGTACCTCATCCGCCGCCCGCTCCTGCGCGCGCTGGAGCATCCGGGCCCCCGCCCCGCGGTGCTCCTGATCGACGAGATCGACCGCGCCGACGACGACTTCGAGGCGTTCCTGCTCGAGCTCCTGGCAGACGCGAGCGTGACGATCCCGGAGATCGGCACGATCCGCGCGACGCACCCGCCGGCCATCGTGCTGACCTCGAACCGCACGCGCGACCTACACGACGCGGTCAAGCGCCGCTGCCTGTACCACCGCATCGAGTATCCGACCCCCGAGCGCGAAGTGGAGATCGTGCGCCGCCGGGTCAAGGGCTCGTCGGAGACGCTGGCGGTCCAGGTTGCGAACGCCGTCTCGCGCATGCGCGCGAGCGACGTGCAGAAGCCGCCCGGGATCGCCGAGTCGATCGACTGGGTGGCGGCGCTGACGCTGCTCGGCGTCGAGCGCCTGGACGTGGAGACCGTGGACCGCACGCTCGGGTCGGTGCTCAAGTACTCGGACGACCAGGAGGTGATCCGCGCGGCCGGCCTCGAGCAGCTCGTGTCGGGCGGTGACTGACGCCCGCGGATCCGGCGACGCGTTCGGGGTCGAGACGATCCACCTCGACCTCCCGCCGCTCGTCGGTGCGCTGGGTCGTCGCCTGCACGACGCCGGCGTCCCCGTCACGCCCGCCCGGTCGGCCGACTTCGCGCGGGCGCTCACGCTCGTCCGGCCGCTCACGCGCCGGCGCTTGTACTGGACGGCCCGGGCGGTGTTCGTCTCGGACCCGGCCGACGCCAAGGCCTTCGACGCGGTGTTCTTCTCGATCTTCGGGAGCCGCGAGCCGGTCGCCCGGGAGGAGCCCCGGACCGCCGTCTCGACGCCGGACGACCGGCCGCGCCGGGACACACGCGAGGGTGACGGCACGAGCCTGTCGGCCGTTGCCCCGCGCGACGGGGACGAGCACGAGGACGCGGCCGAGGTCGAGGTGCCGCTGGCGCTGGCGAGCGACGAGGAGCGGCTCCGGAGCACGAGCTTCGACGCGCTCGAGCCGCACGAGCTCGCGGAGCTCTACCGGCTGATGTCGCGCCTGAAGCTCTCGACGCCGCGCCGCTTGACGCGCCGCTACGAGAAGGGGCGGCGCGGGGAGCGCATCGACCTCCGGCGAACCCTGCGGCGCAGCTTGCGCACGGGCGGCGACCCGATGCGCCTCGCGCGCCGGCGTCGACGCGTCGCCCGTCGGCGGCTCGTCCTGCTCTGCGACATCTCCGGCTCGATGGAGCCGTATGCACGCGCGTACCTCCAGTTCCTGACCTGCGCGGCGGGCAGCGGCCCGAACGCGGAGGCATTCGTCTTCGCCACCCGGCTCACCCGCCTGACCCGGGCCCTCGCCTCGCGCAATCCGGAGCGCGCGCTCCAGGCCGCCGCGGCCGCCGCACCCGACTGGTCGAGCGGCACACGGATCGGGGATGCGCTCCAGAGCTTCAACGACCGGCACGGCCGCCGCGGGATGGCGCGCGGCGCCGTGGTCGTGATCCTCTCCGATGGCTGGGAACGCGGCGATCCGAAGCTCGTGGGCCGGGAGCTGGAGCGCCTCGCGCGCCTCGCGCACCGGATCGTGTGGGTCAACCCCAGGGTCGGCGCGAGCGAGTTCTCCGTGCAGTCCGCGGGCATGGTGGCCGCGCTGCCGCACTGCGACGCGCTCGTGAGCGGCCACAGCTTCGAAGCGCTCGGCGAGGTCGCCGAGGCGATCGGGACGCAGTGGCGCGCGCGCAGGGGCGTGCCCGCGGCCGCCGTCGCCGCCGAGGAGCCCGAGCCATGGGCCAGCGCGACCCCGGTCCCGGGCAGCTCGGTCGGAATGCCGAGCGGGTACGGCCCGAAGAGGGGCAGCGTCACGCCGGGCTGGGTGACGGACGAATGACCGAGACCGAGGAGAAGAAGTGCATCTACCCGGGTTGCGAGCGCCCCGCGGTCCCTCCGCACCCGCTGGGCGGGCCGCAGCCCGCGTTCTGCGACCTGGAGGAGCACAACGCGCTGACCGCGCACCAGGAGCGGCAGCGCCTCGCGAGCGAGTCCGCGCGCAGCGCGGCCGAGAAGGAGCGATGATCACGACTCGAGCGACCGAGAGGAGCGGCGATGGCTGACGAGGCGTACCGCGCGGTCTTCCTGCGCGTCCACCCGACCGGGAAGATGGTGCTCAGCCTGACCACGGAGCCCGACGGGAACGAAGGCCGGTACGCGCAGCTCGTCGCGGACGAGCTCGGGGTCCCGGCGCTCGACGTCAAGGTCGTCCCCGCGGACACCGACCGGTTCGGCGTCGGCCACGGCTACAACACGAGCCCGAGCGCCGGCGCCGAGGCGGCGATCGTCGGCGCGGCGGGCAAGATCCGCGACAAGGCGCAGCTGCTGGCGGCGGCGGCGCTGGACACGTCGCCGGACAGCCTCCGCTGGGACAACGGAGCCTGGGTCGCCGAGGACGGGACCGACCCAACGAACGTGAAGACGGTGGAGGAGATCGCGCTCTACGCGCACGGCTCGGGCGTCCTGCCGCCGGGGGTCGAGGGCGGGCTCGACGCGCAGACCGTCTACACGGACTGATCGTCCTCTTCGCGCCCCATGCCACGGGTGCGGACGTAGAGGAAGATGAAGAACGACGCGAGCAGGGCGTAGATCAGCGCGGTGCCGCGTGCAACGTCGACGGCGACCATCCCGAGCCAGAGGAAGAGGAAGAAGACGAGCGCCCAGACGAAGCTCGAGACGCCCGGATCGACGATCGGGACGGGCTTCCACTCCGCCCACTCCGGAGCCCACCCGTCCGGCCCTGCTCCGCTCGGGGCCGCGTTGACCACGATCTCCACCTCGTCGTTGACCTTCAGCGCTCCGAAGAGCGTGGAGTAGGGCTCGATCCCCCACTCGCTCTGCGTGACGACGACGCTGCCGTTCAGCCTGCCGCCGTCGTCGAGCGAGAGGTCGAGCGCGAGCGGACGGACGGTGCCGGCGAGGGACAGGTCGCCCTCGACGTGGAGCAGCCGATCGTCGGCCTGCACCGAGGTCGAGCGGAACTCGATCGCCGTCCCCTTCAGGATCTCGTTGTCGATCGTCTGCTCGATGTCCGCCTTGTCGAGGTCGCCGAGCGGCTGCATCCCCCCGACACCTTCGTGCACGCGCAGAGACGTGGCGTCGGCCGCGAGCACGACGCTCGTTTCCGCTGGATCGGCGGCGACCTCGAGCGTCGCCTGCCAGGCGGTGACCTGGATCAGGAGGTCGTGCCCGGCCGCGGCCGCGGCGCCCCCGCGGCCGGTCTTGACCCACAAGGTGCCGTTCTCGGGCCCGAACTCGTACGTGCCTGCGGGGAGCCCCATGAGCTGCCGACTCTAGGAGGGTTTGGCGGAATGGGTCTCGTCGACGGGGTGCCGCTGCTTGTCGCGAGGCAAGGACGCAGGGAGCACCCGTATCCGTAGATACGGGTGCGACTGAGGACGCAGCATCGCGGCGAGCAGCGCTCCCCGGCGGCACAGCACCTATTGCGCCAAACCCTCCTACGACGCTTCGCTAAGGTCCGGGGCGCCCATGGCCGTGGAGCTCGAGCATCCCTTCTCGACGTCCAAGCCGATCGACGAGAGCTACGCGGCGATTCTCGATCTCGAGCGCGTCGTGCCGTGCGTCGAGGGGGCCAAGGTGATCGAGCTGACCGCGCCGGGCTCGGCGAAGACGCAGATCGACGTCAAGCTGGGAGCGATGTCGATGTCGTTCGCCGGCACGGTCGAGGTCGTCGAGCAGGACGAGGCGGCGCACCGGATCGGGATGAGCGTCAGGTCCCGGGAGGCCGGAGGCCAGGGACACGCGGACGCGGACATCGTCTTCGCGCTCGAGGACGGGGGCGGGACGATCCTCACGAACGCACGGATCACGGGCAAGGCCGCGTCGATGGGCGAGGGCGTCGTCCAGGGCGTGCTGGACGCGCTGATCAAGGACTTCGCCGGCAAGCTCGGCAACCTCTGACGGCCGGCCCGATGGCGACCATCGCGATGCGGAGGATTCGCGAGGGCGAGGTGCCGCCCGACGGCGGAACCGCGGTCCAGGAGGACCCCGACCGGCCCGTCTTCCGCGGGAACGGCCCGGACGACTACGTCTGCGTCGAATGCGGGAACGTCCTCGCGGTGTCGATGCAGCCGGTGCAGATGACGAAGAAGGTCCGGGTCCGCTGCGGTCGCTGCTCGACGGTCAACGTCTCCGTGATCGACGGCTACGAAGCACCCTCAGGAGGGCCCGAGCGCAAGGAGTGACGCGCTAAGGCCACGGCGCGTCGCCCGGCGCCACGCGCCCGATGCTCGTCAGCTCAGTCGTCCGACTCCGTGTCCGCTGCGCCGTCGTCGTCGGGCGCGCTTCCGACCGGCTCGAACTGCGCGTCGAGGTGGATCTCCACCTGCGAGCCGTCCGCGCGGCGCACCTCGACCTCGTAGACGCCGGCACCGTCGCCGTCCTGGCGCTCGACCTCGAGCACCGTGCCGCCGCCGGCCGCGGCGAGGGCGGCGCTCCTCGCCTTCTGCGCGGCCGGGCCGGTGACGTTCTCCTCCGACTCGCCGCCGACCGCCTGCGCGATTCCCGCGCCCGCGGCCGCCAACGCCGTTGCTCCGGCGACTGCGATGACGACGACTCTCCTATTCACCTTCATCTCGTCCTCCTTCGTGTGCTGTCAGCAAGATCGATACCAACCTCGGATGAGACGGCGATGAAAGCCCCTAGCCCTTCCGGTACGAGACGAGCTCCTCGCGATCGGTGCCGCCGGAGACGCCCACCGCGAGCACGGGGCCGATCCCGCGTGCGTAGAACTTGTACTCGAGCACCTTCGGCTCGAGCGGGTTCGATTCTCTCGTCATCAGGACCTTCCCCTTGCGGAAGAAGCCGAAGGGAACCTCGGCCTGCTCGCGGAGACTGAAGATCTCCGCCCGGTCCTCCGCCTCGCCCTCGTAGTACTCCTGGCGGAAGCGCAGGCCTGTCCTCGGCTGCGCGGGCATGATCACTCCGGCCTGCGCCCCGTCGACCCCGGCCTCGAACGAGCCGTGGGTGGAGACGGGCTTGCCGTTCTCGTATTCCGTCGTCGCCTCGCCGAGGTACCAGATGCTTCCGCACTTGTCCTGGGCGTACCAGTCGTCGGTGACCTCGACCGGCTCTCCGCCCTCGGTGACCACGTCGCGGACGACCCGCGCGCGGACGCCGTTCGCGATCAGCTTCGTCCTGTTCGTGACCGTGACGACGACCCGCTGCTTCGCCCCTTCGGCGTCGGTCTCGCGGTAGACCCAGCGGCTCCCCGGCCGCATCGGCCACCACGGGTTGGTGATCCGGGTCGTGAAGTCCGCAGGATTCAGCTTCACGGACTGGCTCCCCTTGGGGATCGGGCAGGCGGCGGGCGCTCCCGTTCCCGCCGCGCCGCTCGCAACGGCAGTCGCCGCCGCGAGAACGGCGACCGGGACCGCGATCCATGCTCTGTTCATCGTCGCTCCTCTCGGGTCGAGACTGGTTCTAGGGAACGCCGATGAGAGCGCGATGAGAGGCGGGCGCCGACGTAGGGTACGGCCGTGCTCGAGGAGCTGATCCGTTTCTGGGACGGCGAGCAGGTAGTGACACGCTTCGACCGCCCGACGGAGACGTGGATGTTCGTGTGCGTCCACTCCACGCAGCGGGGGCCGGCCGGCGGAGGCACGCGGATGCGGACGTACGAGTCGCCGGCGGACGCACTCGACGACGCGATGCACCTCGCTGGGGCAATGACCCTGAAGATGGCCGCCGCGGACATGCCCTTCGGCGGCGGCAAGGCGGTGCTGGCGGTACAGGCGCTACCGGAGCCTGAAGCGCGGCGCGGCCTGTTCGCGCGCTACGGCGACCTCGTGGGCTCGCTCGGCGGGACGTATCAGACCGGGCCGGACGTGAACACGTCCGTTGCTGACATGGACGTGATCGGAGAGCGGACGCCGTACGTCTGCTGCCGAAGCCCGGAGAACGGCGGGTCGGGCGATCCCGGCCCGGCGACCGCCGTCGGTGTCTTCCACGGGATCCGGGCGAGCGTCGCCCGCGTCTTCGGCTCGGACTCGCTCGCCGGGCGGTCGGTGCTCGTCCAGGGTCTCGGCGACGTCGGCGGGCGCCTCGCGCAGCAGCTCGCCGAGGACGGTACGCGGCTGCTCGTCAGCGACATCGACGCGCGGAGGGCCGCGGACGCGGCCGAACGACTCGGCGCGGAGGTCATCCCGCCCGACGACGCGATCGCGACCGCATGCGACGTCTACGCCCCTTGCGCGCTCGGCGGCACGGTGAACGCATCGAGCATCCCGCTCCTCCGCTGCCGCATCGTCGCGGGAGCCGCGAACAACCAGCTCGCAGAGCCGGAGGATGCCGAGCGCCTGCGCGCGGCCGGGATTCTCTACGCGCCCGACTTCGTGATCAACGCCGGCGGCGTCCTCCACGCGTGGGGCGGCGAGCTCCTCGGCTGGTCGGCCGACGCGATCGCCGACCGCCATCGCGGCATCGGCCGGACCCTCACAGAGATCTACGAGCGAGCCGAGGAGGAGGACGTCACGACCGCCGAGGCCGCCGAGCGCCTCGCACGCGCCCGCGTCGCCTGAGTGCGCCCGGGAGGATTCGAACCTCCGACCCGCGGATTAGAAGACGCCGACTTGTTTACGAAAACGCCGGTTCAGCCGCTTGTTCAAGCCAAATCTCGATCGCGAGCGCAAGGCTTTCTTATCCGCCAACTTCGCACCGCTGGTCAGCCATCCAGTAACCATCTCGCAACGACTTGTTCGATGCCGAGCCGAATGTCCGAGCCGACCGCCCGGCGCCAACGCCGGGCGGTCGGAACTCGTCCTCCGGCTAGCGAGGGATCAGCACCTGGTTAAGGGCATGAATGACGCCGTTCGACGCAGCCACGTCCGTCTTCACCACCCGCGCGCCACCGACGAAGACCTTGCCTCCGACGACGCGAATTCGGACGCTCTGTCCGTTGAGGGTCTTGGCCGAACGCAACTTGACCACCTTGGCCGCAGGGACCTTGCCGGCGATCACGTGGTACAGGAGGACCGACCTGAGCTTCGCCCGGTCGGCGCCGAGCGCCGCGAGGTTCGACCTGGGCACTTTCGCGAACGCCGCGTCGGTCGGGGCGAGGACGGTGAAGGGCCCCTTGGCCCGGAGCGCTCCGACGAGGCCCGCCTTCTTCAGCAGCGAGGCGAGCGTCGTGAACTGGCCGGCGCCCACTGCCGTCGTGACGATGTCCCCCTCCTTGCGGGTGTCCGCGGAGGCAGACGATCCCATCGCAGCAGCAGCGACCGCCGCGACGGCGAGGAGCGCGAGGATGAAGCGTGACTTTCTCATGTCGATGGTTCCTTTCTCGTGAGTGCGGTTGTGTTCGGTCAGTGCGAGGCTGATGAGGTCCTCGCGGGGCGAGTGGCGGCGGCCGAACGCCGACTCGCCAGCAAGACGACGCCGTAGACGCCCGCGAGGCCGACGAGCCCATAGACGATCCGGCTCGCGACGTTCGTCTCGCCGAACTCCATGCCGAAGACCGTCGCGACGAGGTCGAACTCGGCGATTGCCACGAGACCCCAGTTGAGCGCGCCGACCAGCACGAGTACGGCAGCGAGCAGGTCGAGTTTCTTCATTGTTGTTCACCTCCTGTCCAGATTTTGTTTTAGAGGCAGCACCGTACCAGCGGCCGCATCCTCTTGTCAAGGTTTCGTCCAGATTCTGTATATTCGGGGCATGTCGGAGCCATCGCAGCTGCGGATCGGCGAGCTGAGCCGGCGCTCGGGAGTCAGCCCCGAGCTGCTTCGTGCATGGGAGCGCCGATACGGCTTGCTCGATCCCACCCGCTCGCCCGGAGGTCTCCGCCTCTATTCGCTGTCCGATCTCGAGCGCGTACGCGTCATGCAGCAGCACCTGGCGGACGGGCTGGCTGCCGCCGAGGCTGCCGCTGCGGCGGTGCAGGCCCCCGGCGAAAGCACGAAGGCCGGCACCGCTCGTGGGTCGTCGGTGGCCGCAGTCGACCAGCTCGCGGCCGCACTCGAGGGGTTCGACGAGCCTCGTGCGCAGGCGATCTTCGACCGACTCCTCGCGGAGGTCACACTCGACGTCTTCCTCTCCGAGATTGTCATGCCGTACCTGCGCGACCTCGGAGCCCGGTGGGAGCGTGGCGAGGTTACGGTCGCGCAGGAGCACTTCGCATCCAACGTCGTCCGCGGGCGGCTGCTCGGGATCGCGCGGGGTTGGGGACGAGGCGTCGGTCCCCGCGCGCTCCTCGGGTGCGTCCCGGGAGAGCAGCACGAGCTGGGGCTGATCGCCTTCGGCCTCGCACTGCGCACGCATGGCTGGCGGATCGAGTACCTGGGAGCGGATACGCCGCTCGACACGATCCGGAGCGTCGCCAATACCCTCGACGTCGATCTCGTCGTCGTAAGCGCCGTGACGCCGGAGCGGATCGGAGAGCTCGTCACGGAGCTGCGACAGATCTCGCATGCCCGGCGGCTCGCGGTCGGCGGCGCGGGCGCCGAAGGTCTGGAAGCGACTGCACTCGATGCACTCGCGCTGACCGACGATCCGGTCCGGGAAGCGGAGCGGGTGACCGCTCTTTTCTTTGCAGCAGAGCGCGGATGAGCGGCCGGACGAGACTCCTCCACCGGCGCCCGCGGTGCGCACGAAGAGATCAGCCCGCTGTCATGCGACTCCCCGAGCACTGAGGAGCTCCGGTGCGCCATGGAATCGAAGCGTGGAGCAGCGTGCAGTCGAGGAGCGAGGACGGAAGCCTCACGTCCGTCCAGCGCGCGCGCTCCGCTCGACCCGTTGTCGAGATATCCGACGCCGGGGCGAAAGACCTCGGGCAGCGGTACTGGCTGGAGGCGGTTCGCGCCAGCCGGGGGCTCGTCCACTACCGCCAGGAATCGGTGGGAGTCGAGCTGCGCCTGCTGGGACGAGGTCCGGTCCTCCTGAGCTTCCGGCCGGCCGAGACGTCCGTCGAGGGGAACCGGGTCAGCTGCAACTACTCGATTCGCGGCGGACTGCTCACACGTCGGGAAGGCGGCACGCTTGCCCTCTCGCAGATCGGCCGCACGGAGGTCGAGCTGCGTGCGGAGGTGACCGAGTTCGTTCCACGTCTCGGAGTCACACTCGGCTTCGTGCAGCGGCGATTTCATGCCGCGATCAGCCGGCGCTACTTCGCCCGACTCATCGCCGAGGCACCGTGACGGTCGCGGTGCTGGGAGCGACGGGAGTGGTCGGCACGGCCCTCGTCTCGGTCCTCGCCGAGTCCGAGGAGGTGGTCGCCGTCTCGCGGCGACCCGATGGGTCGCCGGGCGAGGGGGTGCGGACTGTCGCCGCCGACGTCACGGACGCCACATCCGTTCGCCGGTCGCTCGAGGGCGTCGAGGTGGCCTACTACCTCGTCCACTCACTGGGGACTCCGAACTACGCAAACGTCGATCGCCAGGCAGCCGAGACGGTAGCCCGCGAAGCCGAGCGCGCGGGTGTCTCCCAGCTTGTGTACCTCGGCGGGCTCGGCGACAACCGGCCCGACCTCTCCCCGCACCTCCGGAGCAGGCTCGAGACAGGAGTCGCACTCTCGTCCGGAGCGGTTCCGGTGACGACCCTCCGCGCCGCCGTGGTGATCGGTCGCGGGAGCGCCGCCTTCGAGACGATCGTCTCGCTCGTCGACCGGCTGCCCGCAATGATCGCTCCAAAGTGGGTGGCGACCCCGACTCAGCCCATCGCCCTAGCGGACGTCGTCCGTTACCTCGTCGGGGTTGCGCGCATGCCCGAGGCTTGGGGTCAGAGCTTCGACGTCGGCGGTCCCGACGTGCTCAGCTACAAGGAGATGATCGAGCGAATCGCACACATCCGCGGCCGGCGGCGTCTCGTCATCGAGGTGCCCGTGCTGAGTCCCAGGCTCTCCTCGTATTGGCTCCACCTCGTCACCCCGGTGAGGGCCGGTATCGCGCGCCCGCTGATCGAAGGTCTTCGCAACCCGACGGTCGTACGCAACGATCGTCTGCGCGCTCTGCTCCCGTTCCCGCTCACCTCTTTCGACGACGCCGCCCGTGCTGCTCTCTCGAATGGCTCCGCGGGCCGGCGGACTGATCCCGTCGCCTCTCCCGAGTGATCTCGTCTTCGTGAGGGCGATCGCGCATCGCTCTGAGTGCGCCCGGGAGGATTCGAACCTCCGACCCGCGGATTAGAAGTCCGCCGCTCTGTCCACTGAGCTACGGGCGCGTCTCGGCAGGGTAGTCGCCGCGGAGGCGGTTCAGCGCCCTCTCAGGACGCCTCATCGTCGTCGGCCTCCGCGCGGCGCTCCTCCTCGGCGAGGAAGCGGAGGAAGAACACGGCGAAGACCGCGAAGAAGACGATGGACTGCTCGACCGCCATCAGGAGCCCCGCGATCTGCTGGTCCTCCAGCGCGTCGAGGCCCCAGAGCCGCTCCGGCGCGTCGACGTAGAAGTCGTAGATCGCGCTCGGGACGAGGGCGATCACGAGCCCGATCGGGCTCCCGAGAACGAATGCGGCGAACACGACCCCCGCTCGAACGCCCGCGCCGAGGCGGTGCGGCTCGGCGTGCACGACGCTCCACCACATCAGAACCCCGGTTGCGAAGTACAGCGCGTGCTCGAGATGCAGGAGCGAGTGCGGGTTCTCGAGCGCGGTGTCGTAGCTCCACGGCAGGTGCCAGAGCATGTAGTTCGCAAGCCAGAGCGGAAGTGCGACGGCCGGGTGCGTGAGGATGCGGACGATGCGCGGACGCGCGAGCTCGGCGGCTAGCGCCGGCGACAGCCCGAGCACGGCGAGGAGCGGCGCCCACTCCGCGAGCACGACGTTCTGGAGCAGATGGATCGTGAGCAGGTAGTTCATCGCGATTGTCTCGAGCGGCGTGATCGTGACCGCGAGCAGGAGCGCCATCGCGACCACGAAGCAGGCGACGCGCCAGGCGGGCGCAGGGTAGCGGCGGAGCGCGTAGACGTAGGCGATCGTCATGAGCGGGACGACCACGAGCGCCTCCGCGTTCCACGACCACCGGTACGGGTCCACGACGCTACGCTAACGACGCGCGGGTGTAGCTCAGTTGGTAGAGCGCCAGCCTTCCAAGCTGGATGTCGCCGGTTCGAGCCCGGTCGCCCGCTCCTCAGGGTCGGTGGGCGGGTCGTGCTGTCGCCAGGAGACGCGGCTTCCGCGGCGAATGCGTGACGCACTCGTCACGGAGGTCGACATGGCTCATCCGCTCAACACGCGCCTCGCCGCCGAGGCGCTCGGCACGTTCCTCTTCTTCTTCCTCGGCTTCAGCGGGATCGCAATCGTCGTCGACATCGGCGCCGAGGCGATCACCCCGCTCGGCATCGCCGCCGGTTTCGGCTTCGGGCTCGCGCTCGCGATCACCGCGTTCGGGCACGTCTCGGGCGGCCACTTCAACCCGGCCGTGAGCGCCGGGCTCGCCGTCGCCGGCCGGTTCCCGCCACGCGAGGTCCTGCCCTACTGGGCCGCCCAGCTCGTCGGCGGGTTCGGTGCCGTGCTCGTGATGGCGATCGTCTACTCGGGCGACGTCACGGACGCGCTGCACACTCAGCCCGGCAGCGGCATCGACAGCTGGGCGGCGCTCGTTCTCGAGATCGTCGCGACCGCGCTCTTCGTCATGGTGATCCTCACCGTCGCCACCGACGAGCGCGCGGCCTGGAACGGCGTCATGGCGCCCTTCCTCATCGGTCTCTTCATCTTCACGGCTGCGGCGACCGTCGGGCCGGCATCGGGCGGCTCGTTCAACCCGGCGCGCTCGCTCGACCCGGTGCTGTACAACCAGGAATGGGGCGACGTCTGGATCTACATCGTCGGGCCGCTCGCGGGCGGGATCCTCGGCGGGGCGATCTGGGCGTATCTCATGCTCCGGACTCCGCCACCCGCGCCTGATCCGCGGTTCGAGACTGCGCGGGAGGGCGGACCGCCGGCGAGCTAGCGGCCGCTCGCGGAGAAGTGCTGGTAGTCCTTGACGGACGACCAGCGGCCTCCCCAGCCCCAGCCGACCGCGTCGAACGCACGCACCACGGCGCCGCCCTCGAACGCCATTCCGGGGCGGCGCCGGCTGCGATCGAGAAACGGCACGCTCGCCTTGTGTGACGTCCGACCGCCGGACACGTACGGATTCTCGATCGGGTTGAGGTCGATCGCGCGGCCGTACGCATGCTCCGACCAGCGAGTCGTCCCCTCGACGTACCGGCAGTTGAACGCCGACGTGTTGTCGGCCTCGATCGAGCGGAAGTCGCTTGCGCCGTAGGCGTCCACGGGAACCATCCGCCGGACCGGGAACCGCGCCGCGTACAGGCGCCGGAACACCGACACGACGTCGCGGGCGACATCCCGATGCACGATCAGCCGGCCGGTGGCGACCTTCCCGTCGAACCGCCGATGGGACAGCCTCAGCAGGCGCAGGTCGCGCAGGTGCACGGGGCAGCCCGCTCGCCACGAGACGCCGGTCATCCGCTTCGCCTGAGCCGCGTCGATCCGCGAGATCGTCCCGCGGAACGCGACCTCGCTCGGCTGGGCTGCGGGGACGGCGAGCAGCGCGACCGCCGCGGCGGCTACGAGCACATGGGCATTCACGAATCGGGGCGGACAGACTTGAACTGTCGGCCTCCTGCTCCCAAAGCAGGCGCTCTACCAGGCTGAGCTACGCCCCGAGGCACGACAGTGTAGGCAGATAGGTTGGCGGGCCATGGTCGACGCCCCCGCCCCGATCCCCGGCGCAGTCCAGCGCGACCAGCGCGCGGGCAGGGGCTACGCGATGGTGCTCGGAGGCGCGGTGCTGTTCGCGGTCAACGGGACCGTCTCGAAAGTGGCGCTCACCGGCAGCGAGCTGACGGCCGTCGACTACACGCAGCTCCGCACCGCGGGAGCCTTCCTCTTGCTCGCGCTCGCGCTCGTGGTCCTGGCACGCGACAAGCTCCGGATCGGGCTCCGCGACGTCCCGTTCTACGCCTTCTACGGGATGTTCTCGTTCGCGCTCGTCCAGTGGCTCTACCTCGTCGCGATCGAGCACCTGCCGATCGGCATCGCCCTCCTGATCGAGTTCACCGGGATCGTGCTCGTCGCGCTCTGGGCGCGCGTCGTCATGCGGGCGAACGTGCGGCCGCGCGTGTGGGCCGCGCTCAGCCTCACGCTCGTCGGCCTCGCGCTCGTGTCAGAGCTGTGGCTCGGCTGGACGCTCGACACGGTCGGAGTCGTCGCCGCCGCGGGCGGCGCGATCGTGCTGGCGATCTACCTGCTCGCGGGCGAGCGCGCGGTCGCGACCCGCGACCCGCTCGCCGTGCTCTGCTTCTCGCTGCTCTTCGCGGCGATCGTCTGGTCGGTCGTGCAGCCGTGGTGGAGGTACCCGTTCGAGGAGCTCACCGAGGACACATCGCTCCTCGGCAACCTCGATCACCTGTCGGCGCCGGTCTGGACGCTCGCGCTCTGGACGATCGTCCTCGGCACGATCGCGCCGTTCGCGCTGACGATCGGGGCGCTCCGGCACCTGGCGGCGACCAGGGTCGGGATCACGATGACGTTCGAGCCGGTTGCGGCGTCCGTCGTCGCCTGGGTCTGGCTCGGCGAGACGCTGTCTGCGGTGCAGATCCTCGGCGGAGCGGTCGTGCTGACCGGGATCCTCCTCGCGCAGACTGCTCGCTGATGGACGTAGCGCTGCAAGAGGTGACCAGCGAGAGCCTGGACGAGGTGCTCACGCTCTCGGTCGCGCCGGAGCAAGAGTCGTACGTCTCTGCGAACGCGAAGTCGATCGCGGAGGCGTACTTCGAGCCGAAGGCCTGGTTCCGCGCGATCGCCCACGGGGAGGAACTCGTCGGCTTCGCGATGGTCTACCGCGACCCGGAGGCCCGGGAGTTCTACATCTGGCGGTTCATGATCGACGCACGCCACCAGCGGCACGGCTACGGCAAGCGGGCGGTGGAGCTCCTGCTCGAGGAGGCACGCGGCGACGGCGTCGACGAGGTGACGCTGAACGTGCAGCCCGGGGAGCACGCCGCGTTCGAATTCTGGCGCCGCTTCGGCTTCGAGGAGACCGGCGAGGTCCACTACGGCCAGCTACAGATGCGGCTCCGGCTCGGCGAGCCCTCGTAGCCGGTCGGGGTACGCTGTCCGCGATGGTGAAGCGCATCCTCCTGGCGTCCCCGCGCGGCTACTGCGCGGGCGTGGAGCGCGCCGTCGAGACCGTCGAGCGTGCGCTCGAGCACTACGGCGCCCCGGTCTACGTACGCAAGCAGATCGTCCACAACATCCACGTCGTCCGCGACCTCGAGGCGCGCGGGGCGATCTTCGTGGAGGAGGAGACCGAGGTTCCGGAGGGCGCGACGGTCGTCTTCTCGGCGCACGGAGTCGCCCCGACCGTGTTCGAGAACTCGGCGCGCCTCGGGCACAACGTCATCGACGCCGTCTGCCCGCTCGTGACGAAGGTGCACGTTCAGGCGCGGCGCTATGCGGAGGAGGGCTACACGATCGTCCTCATCGGGCACGCGGGCCACGAGGAAGTCGTCGGCACGACCGGTGAGGCGCCGGACGCGACGATCCTCGTGCAGACGGTCGAGGAGGCGGAGGCGCTCGAGCTCCCGCCGGACGCGAAGCTCGCCTACGTGACGCAGACGACGCTGTCGGTGGACGAGACGGGCGAGATCATCACGGCGCTCCGGCGCCGCTTTCCGGAGATCCGGGCCCCGCGCAAGGAGGACATCTGCTACGCGACCTCCAACCGTCAGTGGGCGGTGAAGGAGATGCTCTCGGAGATCGACCTGCTGCTCGTGATCGGGTCGAGGAACTCCTCGAACTCGAACCGCCTCGTGGAGACCGCTGTCGCGGCGGGGACCGCCGCCCACCTGATCGATGACGAGACCGAGATCGACGAGGACTGGCTCGAGGGCGTCGAGACCGTGGGCATCACGTCCGGGGCATCGGCGCCGGAGAAGCTCGTCGCGCGGGTGTGCGACTGGTTCCGGGCGCGCGGTGTCGACGACATCGAGGCCTACCGGCTCGTCGAGGAGGACGTCACGTTCCGGCTGCCCGTGGAGCTCCGGCGCGAGCTCGAGCTCGCTGCCGACGCCTCGTGATCAGGGCGCTGCTCATCGTCGGCGCGGCGGGCGTTCTCGGGCTGGGCATCGCGGCAGGGTGGTTCGGGGCGCAGGAGCTGGAGGAGACCGAGACCGTGACGGAGACCGAGACCGACACGACGACGGCCGCGTCCGGATCCGGATTGCCGACCGCGGTCGAGGAGACGCGAGCGGCGCTGTTGGAGGCCGCCGCCTCGGACAACTACGAGTCGCTGCGCCCGCTCCTGCCCGAGTCGGGCGGGTTCACCTACACGTTCGGCGGCGACGTCGAAGGCGGGCCGATCGCGTACTGGCAGCAGCTCGAGCGGGAGACGAACGAGAAGCCGCTCGAGACGCTCGAGGCCGTGCTCGGCATGCCACCCGTGCTGACCCGCGGCATCTACGTCTGGCCGTGGGCGTACACGGTCGCGAGCGCGGACGATCTCTCCGAGCACGAGCGCGAGCTGCTCGCCCCGCTCGGGCCGACCAGCCGGCTCTTCGTCGAGGACACCGGGTATCTCGGGTGGAGGGCCGGCATCGCGCCGGACGGCACCTGGGTGTTCTTCGTCGCCGGCGATTAACGGCGGCGAGAGCACGCAGCTCTTCGACGCCGCAGGCTAGGGCTTGTCAGCGCCTGTCCAGGAGCGTCACGGTCGCGAGTGCCGCGACGATCGATCCCGTCAGTCCGAGCAGCATGTCGCCGAGAGTGTCCGTATACGCGGTGTCGAGCTCGTCCGAGTTGCGGATGAAGGTGACGTACTCCCCGAGCTCCCAGACGATGGCGGCGAACGCCCCCAGGCCGACGACCATCACGAACGTCGCGACGCGCGGGAGCCGGAAGCGCAGGACGAGCTGGCCGAAGGCAAGGCTCAGAAGCGCCCAGTTCACGAAGTGGTTGAGGTCGTCCCACCACTCGATCGCGTCGTACAGGTCGAACACGTTCCCGAGCACGTCGACGAGGAACGGCGACACGAGCAGGATGTCGAGCGCATACGGATACGGACGAGGCCGGCCGGCCAGCCACCAGCCGATCGGAACGATGACCGCGGCGAGCGGGTAGAAGACGAGCCGCCAGCCGAACGCCTTGTCCTCGAACTGCTCGAGGCCCGAGAAGGCTCCGAACGCGAGGAGCCCGACGAAGAGGACCTTCACCGCGACGTCGAGCCAGAAGACCCAGCGGCGCCGCTCCGGAATCGGCACGGCCGGTTCGGCGACCTCGTTCACGAGGACTTCGCGATTGCAAGCTCCGCGCCGTCCGCAGTGACCGAGGTCGCGAGCGTCTCGCGCGCGATCCAGTCGGTGTGCTCGAGCAGGTCCTCGTCGGCCGCGGCGAGCGTCAGCGAGATCCGGTCGGTCAGCTCGAGCCCCTCTTCCTTGCGCAGCGAGTTCACTCGGTGGACGAGGTCGTACACGCGGCCGAGGAGCCGCAGGTCGTCGTCGAGCTCGACGTCGAGCGCGACGGTCACACCGTCCGCGGCGCTGACGGCCCAGCCCTCCTTGCCCTCCCGCTCGACGAGCACCTCGTCCGGGGCGAGCTCGTGCCCGCCGGCGCGGAAGCCGCCGTCCGGAAGCTCCTCGAACTCGCCGGCCTCGAGCGCTGCGCGAACCGTCGCCAGCTCTTTCCCGAGCTTCGGCCCGAGCACCGGCAGGTGCGGCTTCACGCGCAGCTTGCTGGCGTCGACGGTCCCGAACTCGACTTCGCGCACGCGCAGCTCCTCGGCAATCTCGTCGAGGTACCCGCGCGCGAGCGGCGCGCCCTCGACCACGAGCTTGCGCAGCGGCTGCCGCAGCGCAACGCCCACGGACGAGCGCGCCTGGCGGCCGAGCTCGACGACGCGGCGGAGCTCGGCCACCTCGGCGAGGAGCTTCGCGTCGGGCTCAGGCGCCTCCGGCCAGCCGGCGAGGTGGACCGACTCCGGTGCTTCCTCGGCCGGTGTTGCGAGCGTGCGCCAGAGGTGGTCGGTGAGGAACGGCATGATCGGCGCGACCACGCGCAGCCCCTGGACGAGCGCGTACCAGAGCGTCCGCAGCGCGACCTCGTCGCCGTCCCAGAAGCGCCGCCGGGAGCGGCGGATGTACCAGTTGGACAGGTCCTCGACGTACGTCTCGAAGGCGCGGACCACGTTCACCGTCAGGTAGCTGTCGTACGCCTCGGTCGTCTCGCGGACGAGCTCGTTCGTCCGGGAGACGAGCCAGCGGTCGAGCGGCTGGAGATCGCCGGTCGGGCCTCCGTCGAGATCCGCGTAGGTCGGCGTCCAGCCCTGGATGTTCGCGTAGTCGACGAAGAACCTCGCCGAGTTCCAGAGCGTGAGCAGCCGGCGGCGGATCTCGTGCGCGGGGCCGTACCCGAAGAGGAGGTTCTGGCTCGGCGGCTGCGACGTGTACTGCCAGCGCATCACGTCCGCGCCCATCTGCTCGAATGCGTCGTCGGCCGCGATCGCGTTCCCCCACGAGCGGTGCATCTCGCGGCCGGTCTCGTCGAGCAGCTTCTCGTAGGTGAGCACGCGCCGGTACGGCGACTGCCCGGTGAGCGTCACCGACATGAACGAGATCGAGTAGAACCAGAGCCGGATCTGCTCGCGCATCTCCGAGACCCAGTCCGCCGGGAACCACTCCTGCCAGTAGGCGTGATCGGGCAGGTCGGCCTTCGTGAGCCCCTTGCCCGCGCCGGTCGCGTAGCCCTCGGTGACGTACTCGTCGTTCTCGAAGCCGAGCGTCGAGAGCGGGACGATGCCCGCGTCGAGCCAGGCGTCGCCGACTTCGGGGACGCGCCGCACCTCCGCGCCGCAGCCGGAGCAGGCGATCGGCACCTCGTCGATCCACGGTCGGTGCAGCTCCCGCAGCTGGTCGAGCCCGGAGAGCGCCCGCTCCTCGAGCTCCCGCCGCGAGCCGACCACGGTCAGCGTTCCGCAGTCCTTGCACGGGTAGAACGGCAGCGGCAGGCCGAAGTAGCGCTTGCGCGAGATGTTCCAGTCGTCCATGTTGCGCAACCAGTCGTCCATGCGCTTCGAGTAGAAGGCGGGCGTCCAGTCGACGGTCGCGTTGGCGTCGAGCATCGGCTGGCGGATCTCGTCGCACGCGATGAACCAGTCGTCCACGACGCGGAAGACGAGCGGCGTGCCGCAGCGCCAGCAGGTCGGATAGCGGTGGACGATGCGGCCGGACTCGAGCAGCAGGCCGCGGCGCTCGAGATCGTCGATGACCGGCTGCTCGACCTCGGCCGTGGACAGCCCGTCGAACCCGAATCCGGGCAGCATCCGGCCGGCCTCGTCGAGCGGCGCCAGCACGGGCAGGCCGTGGATCCGCCCGAGCTCGAAGTCCTCGGAGCCGGCCCCGGTCGCGATGTGGACGATGCCGGTGCCCTCCGAGAGCGAGACGTCGTCCCACGGGATGACGCGGTGGACGACGCCCTCCTGGGCGGAAACGTGGTCGAACGGGCCTTCGTACTCGAGGCCGACGAGCTCCGAGCCACGCGCCGTCTCCACGGCCTTCGCGTCGCCCGCCAGCTCGCGCGCGATCCAGACGCCGTCCTCGCGCAGGACGTACTCCGCGTCGGGGTTCACCGCAGCGGCGATGTTCGCGGGGAGCGTCCACGGCGTCGTCGTCCAGATCGCGAGCGACTGGCCCTCGCGGTCCTTGAGCGGGAAGCGGACCGTCAGCGACGGGTGCTCGAGCTCCCGATACTCACCGGAGAAAACCTCGTGCTGGGAGATCGAGGTGCCGCAGCGCGGGCACCAGACCGTCGAGCGGTGGCCCTGGTAGAGCCAGCCGCGCTCGTGGACGGCGGCCAGGAACCTCCAGATGTACTCGATGTTCGTGTCGGTGAACGTGTAGTAGTCGCGGTCCCAGTCCATCCACATGCCGAGGCGCCGCGACTGCTCGGTGATCACCTCGGAGTAGTGCGCGACCCGCTCGATGCAGCGGTCGGCGAACTCGGCGAGGCCGTACTCCTCGATCTCGCGCTTCGAGTTGAGCCCGAGCGACTTCTCGACCTCGACCTCGACCCAGAGCCCCTGGCAGTCGAAGCCGTTCTGGTAGCGCTGGTCGAAGCCGCGTAACCCCTTGAAGCGCTGGAAGACGTCTTTCAACGTGCGACCCCAGGCGTGATGCACACCCATCGGGTTGTTGGCCGTGATCGGGCCGTCGATGAAGGTGAACTTCGGGCCGCCCCGGTTCTGCTCGCGGAGCTTCTCGAAGGTACCCTCGCGCTCCCACGTCTCGAGCAAATCGAGCTCCAAACGGCCATGATCCGGCTTGTCCGGGAGAGGTGAGAAGATGGGCGCCGGCATGGAAGTCAGTCTAGGGAAGGGTTTCGGCGCACAAGTCGTTCACCACTTGAGCGTTTCGATATCCGTCGAGAAAGGAACAACCAGGCAATGGCACAAGACGTGACAACGGCGAGCTTCGAGCAGGACGTCCTGCAGAGCGACACCCCGGTGCTCGTGGACTTCTGGGCTCAGTGGTGCGGTCCCTGCCACGCCGTGGCCCCCGTACTGGAGAAGATCGCCGACGAGCGGAAGGACGAGCTCAAGCTCGTGAAGGTGAACATCGACGACGAGCAGGAGCTCGCACAACGCTATGGCGTCATGTCGATCCCGACCATGATTCTCTTCAAGGACGGCGAGCCGGCAGCTGCCGCGGTCGGCGCCCAGCCGAAGGCCGCGCTCGAGCGCTCGCTCGGGCTCGCCGAGCGCGAGCTCGGCCTCGCCTCGTAGAGAATCATCCGGCACGTCTTCCGTCCGGAGGCGTATCCTGATATGAAGCAATACCAGGAAGTTTTCGAGGCTTCCCCCTCCCCTCCCCTGACCGAAGGGCCGGCTCTTTTCCGGCCCTTCGGTACTTCCGACTGAATCATCCGCGCCGGGCGGCCCACGCCCGTAGCGCAGGAGCGAGCCACCGGAACGCGAGCTCGTCGTCCGGGGGGAGAGCGCTCCTCGCGAACCAGCGGAGCTCCGAGACGTCGTCGGCCGGGGTTGGATCGCCGGAGGCGATCCGCACCTCCCAGACGAGGTTGAGAACGGCCCTCGCGTCCCCACCGTCGCCGTACGTGTCGACGAACGTCCCGACGAAGTCGCCGACCACGCACTCGAGGCCCGTCTCCTCGCGTAGCTCACGCTCGAGGCCCGCGATCGGGTCCTCTCCCTCCTCGAGGAAGCCGCCGGGAGAGTCCCACTTGCCGGCGTCGGGCTCGAACGCGCGTCGCGCGAGGAGGACGCGGTCGTCGTCGTCATGCACGAAGGCCGAGACCGCCGGCGCCGACGACGCGTAGTGGGCGAAGCCGCACGCGGGGCAGACGACGTGGTTCGGCTCGACGTGGAGCTCCGTCGCACAGCGCGGGCAGTACCGCCAGCCGGTCAGAGCGCCCACCTCGGTACCGTAAACGCCGTGTCTCCGCGGGAGCTCCCTGCGTCGGTCACCGAGCTCGCCCGGGTGGGGCTCTTCGGAACGCTCGCGGGCGAGACGCTTCACCGGCTCGCCGACCGGATGCGGCGCGACGAGCTGCCCGCCGGCACCGTGATCGTCCGCGAGGGCGAGCCCGGTGACCGCTTCTACGTGCTCCTCTCGGGAGTCGCAGCGGTCTCGCAATCCGCGCTCGGCGAGCGCAGCATCCTCCGCGCGGGCGAGTTCTTCGGCGAGGTTGCGCTCACGATGCACATCCCACGCACGGCCACGGTCACGGCGATGACGCCGTGCGTCGTCGCGAGCTGCGACGCCGCGACGTTCGACGAGCTCGTGCGGCCGCTGTTCGCGGACGACGGGGAGTCATAGGGGCGAGGCTCGCCCTAGGAGACCTCCTCGACGACGGCGTCCGAGAACACCGGCCACGCCTCTTTCGCCCACTTGCCGAACTCGCGATCGGTGAGCGCGGCGCACGCGAGCTCGCGCTCGGGGTCGACCCACACGAACGTCCCGGAGCCGCCGAAGTGGCCGAACGTGCGCTCGGAGACCTTCGACCCCATCCAGCTCGGCGGTGTCGTGTTCAGCTGTACGCCGAGACCCCAGTCGAGCGGGTCGAAGCGGCCGAGGTCGGGCAGGACGCCGGTGAGGCCGGGGAACTGGACGCCCGTCATCTCGGTCAGTGTCTCGCCGGCGAGGATCGTCGGCACGAGCAGCTCGCGCCCGAGCGCGAGCACGTCCTCGAGCGACGCATGCATCCCCGAGCTCGGGTCGCCGCTCGGATCGAGGCCGATCGCGAGCGGCTCGCACACGGCTGCTCGCACGTAGTCCGCAAACGGCATCTCCGCCCGCGTCTCGAGGTGGCGCCCGAGAGCCCGGAAGCCCTCGTTCGAGTAAATGCGGCGCCGTCCGGGGGACGCGATCGGCTCCGTGCCCTCGAAGGCGAGGCCGGACGTGTGCGCGAGCAGATGGCGCACCGTCGAGCCCGGAGGTCCTGCCGGCTCGTCGAGGTCGACGACGCCCTCTTCCGCCGCGACCATGGTCGCGAGTGCAGCGACCGGCTTCGAGACCGAGGCCAGCCGGACGACGCGGCGGGCGTCCCCCTCCGTCGCGACCTCCCCTCCCGCGACGACTCCGGCGGCCGCGAACGAGACCGGCCAGTCCCGGATCTGGCGGAGTGCCTGCACGCGGCGCGATACTAGTCCCCCGATGGTGCGCCGCAACATTCCCGGAACCTCGCCTTTCGAGGAGATCATGGGCTACTGCCGGGCAGTCGTTGTCGACAGTCACGTCTACGTAGCTGGTACCGCGCCGATCCCGCCGGACGGATCGCCGCCGCCCGACGGCGCCTACGAGCAGACGAAGCTGTGCCTCGAGATCATCGGAACCGCGCTCGAGCGGGCGGGCGCCGGCTTCGAGCACGTCGTGCGGTCGCGCATCTACATCACGGATCCCGCGCACTTCGAGGACGTCGCGCGCGCGCACGGCGAGGTCTTCCGTGAGGTCCGGCCCGTGAACACGACCGTCTTCACCGCACTCTTCGACCCGGCGTGGAAGGTCGAGATCGACGTCGACGCGGTCGTTCCGTGACCGGCAAGCAAGCTTTCCCGCCGTCGATCACCGGCAAGGGTGCGGTCCACTCCGGCAGCGTCCTCGACCACGCGTTCGGGAAGAGCGACCCGTACACGCTCGGCGTCGAGGAGGAGTACCAGCTGCTCGACGGGCAGACGTTCGACCTCGTCCAGCACATCGAGACGATGCTCGACGCGATCAGCGGCCACGAGCTCGAGGAGCGCATCAACCCGGAGCTGATGCAGTCCGTGATCGAGATCACGACACCGGTGTGCCGCACGGCGTCGGACGTCATGCGCGAGCTGACGAAGCTTCGCGGGTATGTCACCGAGGTCGCCGGCTCGAAGGGCCTGCGGGTCGGGTCCGCGGGCACGCATCCCTTCAGCCTCTTCGAACGGCAGCGGATCACGGCGAAGGACCGCTACCGCGCGCTGATCGACCAGATGCAGTACGTCGCGCGGCGCGAGCTGATCTTCGGGATGCACGTGCACGTCGCCGTCGACGACCCGGAGAAGGCGATCAAGGTCGTCAACGGGCTGCTCCTCCAGCTCGGCCCGCTGCTCGCGCTGTCCGCGAGCTCCCCGTTCTGGCGCGGGGAGCCGACCGGGCTCGCGTCGAGCCGGCAGATGGTCTTCGCATCGTTCCCGCGTTCAGGCCCGCCGCCGCGGTTCCGCGACTACGCCGACTACGCCGAGGTCGTCGGCCAGCTCGAGCGCTCGGGCTGCATCGCCGACTACACGCACATCTGGTGGGACATCCGCCTCCACCCGCGGCTCGGGACGGTGGAAGTGCGGATCTGCGACGCGGTGACTCGGGTCGAGGACGCCGTCGCGATCGCCGCGTACTGCCAGGCGCTCGTGAAGAAGCTCTCGGAGAGCTACGAGGCGGGCGAGGAGATCCCGTCGTTCCACCGCATCCTGACGAGCGAGAACAAGTGGCTGGCGGCGCGCTACGGGCTCGAGGCGCCGGTGATGGACCTCGTCACCGGGCGCAGGAACCGGGTGCCGATCGCCCGTCTCGTCCGGCGGACGCTGACCGAGCTCGAGCCGCACGCGCGCGAGCTCGGCTCCGAGCGCGAGCTCGAGGGGATCTCGGAGCTTCTCGCGCGCGGCTCGAGCGCCGACCGCCAGCTGCGGATCTACAACGCGAACCGCGACATCGTCGAGGTCGCACGCGAGATCGCCGAGGCGACCGAGGCGCTCCCAGCACCTGCGCCCGCCTAGCGCACCGTCTTCTCGACCTTCCACGAATCGGTGCGCACGGTCGCGAGCGTCGCCTTGCCGCGCGTGACCGCGAGGATCCGATTCCGCTCCCGGAGCTTCACCTTCAGCGCCCACTGGTCGTCGTAGCGGACGTCGAGCGGGAGGTCGATGCAGAACGCCTCGCGCTTCGCGGTGTCGAGCGCGTGCACGAAGGGCTCGTGACCGCGGCGCGCGTAGAGCGTGTACGCCCAGCGGCCGTCGGCGCTCGATGCACGCCCGATCGGCTCGCCGCCCATATCGCGCTCGCCCTCGAGCCGGTCGACGAGCGCGTCGCGGAGCCGGCCGGTGTCGACGTCGAGCGTGCGCACGCGGTAGAGCGGGTTCCTGCCCGCGCGCACGTGCTCGGTCAGGAAGAGCGTCGAGCCGTTCGGCGCGATCGCGTCGAACGACCACGAGCCGCGAAGCGCGATGCGGAGCCTCGGCTGGAAGGACTTCGTGCCGAGGACGAGGAAGCTCGTCTTGCCTTTGGCGCCGGGCAGTGGGCCGTACGACGAGAGCGCGAGCCAGCGGCCGTCGCCCGAGAGGCCGCCCGACGTGCCGTCGTACGTGACGAGCGGGACGCCGTACGAGCCTCGTACGACCGCGCTGCGCAGGACGTGTCCGTCGCTCGCGCGGACGGCGGCGACGATCGTCGACTTCGGCATGGCGAAGGAGACCAAGTGGGCTCCTTCCGCGGTCTCCACACCGGGCCAGCCGTGGACGAGCCCGGGCGAGTACGCCGAACCGTTCGCGCCTGCACCGGCGACCGCGATCGCGGCGACGAGTGCGGCGGCGGCGAGGATGAGGGACGATCTCATGGTCGGTTCTCCTTTCAAGGGCCGAAGACGATGCAGGCGTCGTGCGCGGCGCGGGCGACGGTCACGACCTCGGAGACCCGCCCGGCGCGGTCGAGCAGGCTGAGCGTCCCGCGGCTCAGCGACGGCGAGACGATGCGGTTCCAGCCGAAGGTCACGTTGTACGAGCCGACGGGAACTCGCGCCTGCCGCACGAGCTCGCCGTCGAAGCGATGGCGGCGGATCGTGCCGTCGTCGCCGGCCGCGACGAATACCTGACGGCTGGTGAAGGTGACGTGCTGCGGCGGCGACCCCGCCTCGAGGACGCGTCGCGGGCGGCGCTCGCGCGAGTAGAGCGCGATCCGGCGCTCCGAGCCCGAGGTGACCCAGACCGTGCGCCCGTCCGGGGCGAAGACGACGTCGTGCGCGAGGAACGGCGGAGCGATCGTGCGGGTCAATCTCGGCCGCAGCGGGTCACTCGTGTCGAGCACGGCGACGCGGGCGGCGGCATTGCCGAGGACGGCCCAGAGCGTGCTCCCGTCCGGGCTGATGGAGACGTGTCTCGCGGGGCCGGGGACGCGGACACGGCGGCGCACGCGGCCGTGCTCCGCGTCGAGGACGACGATCGCCTCGGACGTGGAGTCCGTGACGTAGGCGATCGGGCGGCGGGGATGTGCCGCCGTGTAGCGCGGCGCCTCGAAGCGGTCGAGCTCGGCGCGGATCCGATTCGTGGCCGCGTCGAGCAGCGTGACGACCCCGTGCTCCGTGTGGCCGACGATCGCGATCCGGTCGTGCAGCGACTCGATGCTGCGCGGCCCCGGGCCGGTGCGGATGCGCCGGATGACCTTCGCACCGCCGAGCTCGAGGACGACGACGTGGCTCTGGAGATCCGCGGTCACGAACGCGACCGGCGTGCCGCCGAGCCTGGCGGCGAGCGCGAGGGGCTCGGTCGCAAGGGCGACCACGCCCGAAGCGCCTGCGAACAAGAACCGTCGCCTGTCCACTCCCGCTTCTACGTGCCGCCTGGTTCGAGAGGTCCCTGCGGAGCGATTGGCGCTCTCTTGTGACCGCGGGACACGGCCGCACTGGGCAGGCCCCGGGTCTGACCCTCGTTGTAGCGCCCGCGCGGGGTCGCGGCCCTCGCTCGATCGCTCCTTGCGGAGATTCGCCCGTCCCGGGCGGACATGTCTCCGAGCACGGCGCTGGACCTCTCGAGGCGGGCGAGCCGTATCTCGGGCGTGGACCTCCGGAGGAGGCTTGGTCGTAGTGTGGACGCATGCGCGCGGGTCGTGACGAGCGCGCCCACGTCCGTGGAGCGCAGCAGGGATCGGCCTCCGATCTCGAGGCCCTGTTCCGCAGTCACTGGCCACGCGCGTACCGCGCGGCGTACCTCGTCACGCACGACGCCGGTGCGGCCGAGGACATCGCGCAGGAGTCCTTCCTCGCAGCGATCCGAGCGCTCGACCGCTTCGACCGACGCCGTCCGTTCGGGCCGTGGCTCCACCGGATCGCGGTCAACCGAGCGATCGACTGGACGCGCTCCCGGCGGCTGCGCGCCGAGGTCGAGCTCGCCGAGTCGCTCGCTGCTGCACCCGAGCCCGAGCGCCCTCCGCGCGACGACCTGCTCGCGGCGCTCGCTCGGCTGCCGCCCGAGCATCGCGCGGTGATCGTGATGCGCCACCTGCTCGAGTTCACGCCGGGAGAGATCGCCGAGGCGCTCGATCTCCCGCGCGGCACCGTCAACTCGCGCCTGCGACGCGGCCTCGACTCGCTGGCGGACGAGCTGTGAGAGACGAGCTCGAACGCGTCGACCTGCCGGGCGAGCCGGCCGCGGGCGAGCGTGCCTGGCTCGTCGCGCGCGAGGCGTTCGCGGAGCGAGACCCGGTCCCGCGACCGTCGCATTGGCCGCGCGTGGCCGCGGTCGCGCTCGTGCTGGCGGCCCTGGCCGCGGCGGCGCTGAGCCCTTCCGGCCGCGCGGTGCTCGACGAGATCCGCGAGGTCGTCGGCGTCGAGCGCGCCCAGCCCGCGCTCTTCTCGCTGCCCGCCGAGGGACGCCTGCTCGTCGCCTCGGACTCGGGCGTCTGGGTCGTCCAGGCGGACGGCTCGAAGCGGCTGCTCGGCGGCTACCGGGAGGCGAGCTGGTCGCCGTTCGGCCGGTTCGTCGTCGCTGCTGCGGAGAACGAGCTGGTGGCGCTCGAGCCGGACGGCGACGTTCGCTGGACGCTCGCGCGACCGGGTGTCCGCTCGCCGAGGTGGGCGGGAACCGAGGCGAACACCCGGATCGCGTACGTCGACGGCTCCGGCCTCCGAGTCGTCGCAGGAGACGGCACCGGCGATCGGCTGGTACTGCCGGGCTTTCGCGGGCCGTTCGCCTGGAGGCCGGGCAGCCGTTTCGTCCTCTCGTATGCAGCCCCTCGGGAGCTGCGTACGGTCGACCTCGAGACGGGCAGGGCTCTCTGGCGGGCGCCGGTCCGAGGCGTCACTGCCCTGGACTGGTCGGCGAACGGACGGCGGCTCCTGGCCACGTCGAGGCGCAGCCTGCAGGTCTACGACGCAAACGGGGCCGTGCCGCTCGACATCGGACCCGGTGCGGCGCCGTTTCTCGCCGCCGGGCTCGCCCCCGACGGGGCCGCTGTCGCGTACGCACAGGCAGCCTCGGGCACCAGTCAGGTCTGGACGGTGCCTCGCATCCGGCCGGATGCGAATGCCGCGCGCAGGCTCTTTTCGGGCGTCGGCGACTTCGAGGACATCGCGTGGTCTCCGGACGGGGAGTGGGTTCTCGTCACCTGGCCTGCGGCCGACCAGTGGCTGTTCCTGCGCGCGAACGGCCGGAGCATCCGCGCGACCTCGAACGTCTCGGAGCAGTTCCGGTCCCGGTCGTTCCCGCGGCTCGAGGGCTGGTGCTGCGCGCCCTGACGGTTCCCCGTTAGGCTCGGCGAGTGCTCGGCCCCGGCGATGCCGTTCCGGACGTCTCCGTATGGGCGGCGCCGCGCGAGGAGCCCGTCCCGCTGCAGCAGACGCTCGGCGCCGGATACGCGCTCCTGTGCTTCTACCTCTTCGACTGGTCTCCGACCTGAACGAACGAGATCCTGCTCCTGCGGGACAGGAGCGACGATCTGGCCGAGGCGGGCGTGCGGCCACTCGCGATCTCTCGCGACTCGCCGTGGTCGCACGCGGCCTGGGCCGGCACGCTGGGCGCCGAGGGCGTGCCGCTCCTCTCGGACTGGAACGGTGAGGTCACGCGAGCCTTCGGCGTGGCGATCGAGCCGCTCGGGATGAGGGACGTCGCGATGCGTTCATCCTTCCTCATCGAGGACGGGACGAGTATCGTCGAGGCGTGGACGCTCGGGCCGGAGCTTCCGGACATCGACGCAATCGTCGCTACGGCGCGCCGCCTGCAAGGAGGCGCGTGATCGTGCCGCCAGCGACGATCGAAGTTTGGACGCCGGTTCGGGCGGGAAGCGGAGAAAGCGACGGTCGACCGAGGAGGATGCGATGAAGGGACGAGTCGCAGTGCTCGTGGCCGGTCTGGCGCTCGGGCTCGGCGCCCCGGCGTGCGGCGGCGACGACGACGGGGCAACGGAGACGACCACGGAGACGACTACGGGAGAGGAGATCGTTGCCGGGGACGAGGTCTTCACCTCGAACTGCGGCTCCTGCCACACGCTCTCCGAAGCCGGCACCTCCGGAATGATCGGGCCGACCCTCGACGACATCTCGCTGAGCGCCGAGGACATCGAGGCGCAGGTGCGAACCGGCGGCGAGAGGCATGCCCGCCTTCGAGGACTCGCTGTCGGACGAGGAGATCGAGGCCGTCTCCGCGTACGTCGCCGATCCTTCGGGCTGACGCCTCGGCTACGTCGAGCACGTTTCACGCCCGCGAATGCGGGTACTCCGTCGAGTGCTATCCACGACGGAGGAGATGTCGTGCACACGGATCGCATCGCCGGCGCGAGGAAGCTGAAGGGACGCGAGAAGTGGGAGGCGATCAAGCACAAGTGGTCTCCCATCGAGCGGGCCTTCCTCCGCGAGACCGGCAGTAACGGTCGGCGGCCGCTCAGGGCCGCGCACAGGCGCCACTTGGCACCGCGCTAACGTGCGGCGAAGTTGCGCGCCAGCAGGTTTCGTGCCCACGAGCAGGGGAATCCCGTCGGTGCAACCGACAGAGGAGATCCCGTGGACACCGATCGCATCAAGGGCAAGGAAAAGGAGCTCGAGGGCAAGGGCCAGCAGTCCTGGGGCAAGGCCAAGGACGAGGCCCGCGACACGTGGGAGGACGTGAAGGACAAGGTCGAGGACGTCGGCGACGACGCCGAAGACCGCTTGGACGAGCGTGACGAGAAGAAGGAGCCGAGCGAGCAGACCGCTTCGCGCTGACGCTCCAACCTCGCGCGGACGAGGGCCGGCGAGACTCGACTTCACTTCCCACAAGCCGGCCTTCGTCCCCGTCTTCCACCGCCGTCGACCTGGACGAGTCCGCCTGCGCCCACGATACTGCCGCCGTGGCGGACGCGCGGGGAAGAGAGTCCGAGCTCGCTGAGGCGCGCCGTCGGCTGGCGGAGCTCGAGTCGCTCGTCGAGATCAGCCCGGTCGCGATCGTCGTCATGGACGTCGACCAGCGAGTGACGGGCTGGAACCCGGCGGCGGCGCAGCTCTTCGGCTACTCGCCGGAAGAGGCGATCGGACGACTGATCGACGAGCTCGTCCTCAACGAGGACCTCCGCGAAGAAGGTCTGGACGTCACCCACGAGGCACGCGAGCAAGGTCGCGCCGACCGGATCACCCGCCGCGTTCGGAAGGACGGGCGGCTGGTCGACGTGCAGATGATGCTCGTGCCGCTCAGGCTCGATGGCGAGCACGTCGGCTTCTACGCGATCTACCACGACATCACGGAGCTCCAGCGCGCACGAGAGCACGCCGAGACGCTCCTGGCCGTGACGCAGGTGCTCGGGAGCGCGCTCGGCCTCGAAGAGACCTTCGAGACGATTCTCAGCGAGCTGCACGAGGTCGTTCCCTACGACAGCTGCTCGGTCCAGGTGATCCAGGGGGACCGCCTCGTGATCGTGAGCGGGCGCGGCTTCGACGACCTCGGAGGACTGATCGGGGTGGGCTTCGACCTGGACGACGAGACCAACCCCGGGATCCAGGTGGTGCGGTCGAAGCGCCGGCAGGTGTTCGCAGACGTGTCGCACCATCCGCACTTCGCGAGTCAGGTCCACGGCGGTGGACGCATTCGCGGGTGGCTGTGCGTCCCGATGGTTGTCGGCGACCGCGTGATCGGCGTCCTCAGCGTCGACAAGTTCGAGCCCGACTTCTACACCGAGGAGCTCGCGGAGCTCGCGACCGCGTTCGCCGCCCAGGCCGCGATGGCGATCGAGAACGCGCGCCTGCTGGAGACCGAGCGCGCCGCGCGCGAACAGGCCGAGACGCTTCGGGCCGCCGCCGAGTCGCTCGGGAGCACGCTCGGCATGTCCGAGGTCTTCGGCCTGATCCTGTCGGAGCTGCGCAAGGTCGTCCCCTATCAAAGCGCCAGCATCCAGCAGCTCGACGGCGACGAGTTCGAAATCCTCGCCGCCCACGGTTTTCCGGACGTCGACGAGCTGCTCCGACATCGGTACGCCTGCCGGGGACCCGACGATCCCGCGTGGGCGCTCGTCCAGCGGCACGAGACGCTGATCGTCTCGAACCCCGCCGAGCGCTACCCGCAGTTCGAGGACGCGCATGTCGACGGCCGCATCGAGAGCTGGATGGCCGTTCCGATGCTGATCGGCGACCGCCTGATGGGGATGCTGACGCTCGACTCGTTCGAACCCGACTTCTATACCGCCGACCACGCGCAGACGGTCAAGGCCTTCACCGCGTTCGCGGCGACGGCGATCGACAAGGCGCGTTTCGTCAGCGAGCTCCAGCGGGCGCGCGAGGAAGCGGAGACGGCCACCCAGGCGAAGAGCGCCTTCCTCGCGACCATGAGCCACGAGATCAGGACGCCGATGAACGCCGTGATCGGCATGACCGGCCTTCTTCTCGACACGGAGCTGACGTCCGAGCAGCGCGAGTTCGCCGAGGTCGTCCGCTCGAGCGGAGACGCGCTCCTCCACGTGATCGACGACATCCTCGACTACTCGAAGATCGAGGCGGGCAAGCTCGAGCTCGAGAAGGAGCCGGTCGCTCTCCGCGAGTGCGTCGAGGGCACGCTCGACATCGTCGCGCCGCGCGCGTGGGAGAAGGAGATCGAGCTGGGCTGCCTCATCGACGAGGACGTGCCGGCGGGAATCGTGGGCGACGCGGCGCGCCTGCGGCAGGTGCTGCTCAACCTGGTCTCGAACGCCATCAAGTTCACGGAGTTGGGCGAGGTGGTCGTCCACGTCGACGCCGAGCCCACCGGGGCGAGCTCGTACCGTCTCGAGCTCGCCGTTCGGGACACCGGGGTCGGCATCCCCGAGGACCGGATGGACCGGCTGTTCGCGTCCTTCAGCCAGGTGGACGCCTCCACCACCCGCCGCTACGGCGGGACCGGGCTCGGGCTCGCCATCTCGAAGCGTCTCGTCGAGCTGATGGGCGGGGAGCTGTCGGTGGAGAGCGAGGAGGGAAGGGGCTCGACCTTCCGCATCGGCCTCCCCGTGGAAGCGGCGGACTTGCCGGCTCGCGTCGCCGTGCCGCAGGCGCTGCCGGAGCTCGCGGGCAAGCGGATCCTCGTCGTGGACGACAACGCGACGAACCGTGAGATCGTGGCTCGCCACGCGCGATCGTGGACCATGGAGGTCGTCACGGTCGCCTCTCCCTCCGAGGCGCTCGCCCGGATCGACGACGGCGAGAAGCTCGACATCGCGATCCTCGACCTGGTGATGCCGGAGATGGACGGCCTCGCCCTCGCACGCGAGATCCGCCGGCGTCGAGACGAGCGCGAGCTGCCCCTCGTCCTCTTGACCTCGCACGGCCGGCTGCCCCGGGCTCAGGCGTCCGGGGAGTTCGCGGCGCAGCTGGCGAAGCCGGTCAAGTCGTCCCAGCTCTACAACACCCTCGTCAAGGCGCTCGCCGAGCACGTCCGGGAGCCGGAGGCGGAACTCGTGTCGCAAGCAGGCAAGCCGGCGACGTCGTCGTTGCGGATCCTCCTGGCCGAGGACAACGCCATGAACCAGATGGTGGCACTCCGGCTGCTCGACCAGCTCGGCTATCGCGCGGACGTGGCGTCGAACGGTCTCGAGACGCTGGAGGCACTCGAGCGCCGGCCCTACGACGTCGTGCTCATGGACGTGCAGATGCCCGAGCTGGACGGTCTCGACGCTTCGCGCCGGATCTGCGAGCGCTGGCCGGCGGCGGTCCGCCCGCGCATCATCGCGATGACCGCGAACGCGCTGCCCGAGGACCGTGACGCCTGCTTCGCCGCCGGGATGGACGACTACGTCGCCAAGCCGATCCGTCCGAACGAGCTCGCGGAGGCGCTGAGCCGCGCCCGTCCGCTCCGCGACACCCGCACGGTGAGCGAGGACGGCGACGGCGCAAGCCTCGACGAGAGCGCGATCGAGAGCCTGAGGGACCTCGACGGGGAGGGCTTCCTCGCGGAGCTGATCGACACGTTCCTGAGCGACGCGCCCGCCCTCGTCGCAGCGCTGCGGACGACCCACGAGCAGGGCGACACGGAGGGACTGCGGCGGACTGCGCACACGCTGAAGTCGAACGGCCAGACGTTCGGCGCAGGACGCTTCTCCGAGCTCTGCCGAGAGCTCGAGCTGCGGGCGAGGAACGACGAGCTGGACGGCGCCGACGAGCTCGTCGATCGAATCGGGCGAGAGTACGCAGCCCTCGAGAGGTCGCTCGTGGCGCTCCAGTCGACAGCCGCGTCGTGAGTGCCTCCGCCACTTCCGGCGGGACGATCCTGGTCGTCGAGGACAACCGGGTGAACAGCCTTCTGCTCAGTCGTGGCCTCGAGCAGCAAGGACATGACGTCGTCCTCGCAGAGCACGGCCGCGCGGCGCTCGACCTGCTGCGCAGTCAGGACTTCGACCTGATGCTGCTCGACGTCCTCATGCCGGAGCTCGACGGGTACCAGGTCCTCGCGGAGTTGAAGCAAGACCCGCAGCACCGCGACCTGCCGGTGATCATGACGTCGTCCCTCGACGAGCTCGACAGCGTCGTCAGGTGCGTCGAGATGGGCGCAGAGGACTACCTGACCAAGCCGATCAACCCGGTGCTGCTGAACGCGCGCATCACGGCGAGTCTCGAGAAGAAGCGCCTTCGCGATCAGCAGCGCGAGCTGATCAGCAAGTTCGCGACGAAGGAGGTCGCGGACGATCTGCTGACGTCAGGCTTCTCGCTCGGCGGCAAGCATCTCGACGCGTCGGCGATGTTCTGCGACATCCGCTCGTTCACGACGATCGCCGAAGCACGGGAGCCTGCCGAGGTCATCGAGCTGCTGAACGACTACTACACGCTCATGATGGACGCAATCGGCGGGGAAGGCGGGATCGTGAACCAGATGGTCGGCGATGGGCTGATGGCGATCTTCGGTGCGCCGCTGCCGCGCGCGGGCCATCGCCAGCGAGCCGTGCTCGCGGCGCGCCAGATGGTGGACCTGATCCGCATGTTCAACGAGGAACAGGCAGCGCGGGACAAGCCGCAGATCCAGATCGGTGTCGGCATCGCGTCGGGGCAGGTCGTAGCGGGCTACACGGGCACGAACAGCCGAGCGACGTACACGTGCGTGGGGGACGCAGTCAACGTCGCCGCCCGTCTCGAGTCGCACACGAAGGTCGTGAACCGGCCCATCCTGATCGACGAGGACACGCGGCGCGGGCTCGACGACGTTATCGCGGTCGAGGCCCAGGGAGAGCTGCTGGTGAAGGGCAAGACGGAGGCGATCCAGGTGTACGCCGTCCCCGCTTGAGTCGGCGTCCGAGCTCGGCGAGCGCTCGCCGACGGCTCTACATGCCCATGTTGTGGTACCCGGCGTCGACATAGAGCGTCGTACCGGTCACGTTCTTCGCGTCGTCCGAGAGCAGGTACGCAGCCGCCGCGCCGCAGTCGTCAGCCTCGATCTGGCGGTGGAGCGGCGCACGCTGCTCGAAGAGCTCCTCCATGGTCGTGAAGCCGGCGATCGAACGAGCGGCGAGCGTGCGGACGGGCCCGGCGGAGATCGCGTTCACGCGGATGCTCTTGAAGCCGAGATCCCACGCCAGGTAGCGGACCGACGAGTCGAGCGCCGACTTGGCGACGCCCATGACGTTGTAGTGCGGCACGGCGCGCTCGCCGCCGAGGTAGGTCATGGTCAGGATCGAGCCGCCGCCGCGGGCCTCCATCAGCGGCTCGGCCGCGCGCGAGCAGGCGACGAGCGAGTACGCGCTGACGTCGAGCGCGAGCCAGAAGCGATCGCGCGGAGTGTCCGTGAAGCGGCCTTCGAGATCCTCCGCGGCCGCGAACGCGACGGAGTGGACGAGCAGGTCGAGCCCGCCGCCGAAGGTCTTTCCCACCTCTCCGAACACGCGCTCGACGTCCTCGTCCGAGCGCACGTCGCACTCGATCACGAGGGGGCTGTCGACCGTCTCGGCGAGGTCGCGCACGCTCTTCTCGATTCGCTCGCCCTGATACGTGAAGGCGATCTCGGCTCCCTCGTCGGCCAGCCGGTGGGCGATCGCCCACGCGATCGAGCGCTTGTTGGCGACGCCGAGCACGAGCGCCTGCTTCCCCTCGAACCGTCCGGGCACGCGGCGACCCTAATGGATTAGGCTCGCCGCGGGATGGCCGACGGGCGCATAGCAGTGGTCACCGGAGCGTCCTCGGGGATCGGCGAGATGACGGCGCGCGAGCTGGCGCGGCGGGGGTGGAAGCCGATCCTGCTCGCACGGCGGGCGGAGCTTCTGGCGACCGTTGCGAGGGAGCTCGGCGCGGAGTGGGAGATCTGCGACGTCTCCGATCGCGAGGCGGTGGACGCGGTCGCGGCGCGGATCCTCGAGCGGCATCCCGCCGTCTCGCTCCTCGTGAACAACGCCGGGATCCCGGCCCGCGGAAGCTACCTCGACATCGATCCCGAGCGCATCGAGCAGGTGCTGGCGGTCAACTATCTCGGGGGCGTCTGGTGCCTGCGTGCGTTCGAACCGGGATTGCGCGCGGCGGCAGGCTTGGGAGGCGCGCATATCGTGAATCTCGTCTCCGTCGCGGGCACGGTCGCATTCGCTCCGGCGGGCGCGTACTCGGCGTCGAAGCACGCTCAGCTTGCGTTCTCGCGGTCGACAGCGGCGCTCCTCCGGGGAAGTGGGATTCAGGTCCACACGGTCATGCCCGGCTTCGTCGAGACCGAGGGCTTCCCGCAGCGGAAGGCGCTGCGGAGCCCGGTGCTCAAGCGCTTCATCATCGACGCCGACCGCGTCGCAGAGTCGATCGTGGACGCGGTGGAGAACGGGAAGCGCGAGGTCACGGTGCCGTGGTTCCCGTACCGCTTGATCTCGATCGCGCAGGCGCTCGTACCGGGGCTGTTTGCCCGCTTCGCGGGGCGAGCGGGCTACCACAAGGGCGAATAGCGGCTCGAGCCGCGCTCCGCGGCTGCGGAAGAGCCAGGGTCAGACCCTGGACGCGTCCGCCACAGACAATGCGGATTGCGCCGGAAGCGTGCGAGTCTATCCACAAGGGCTTCGGGCGTCGACTTCCTGCGCTTTGATCGGAAGCGTGCCTCGCGTTCTCCGCACGACGCTCCCGGACGGGTACTTCCATGTGATGTCGCGCGGCGTCGAAGGACGCGACATCTTCCTCGACCTCACCGATCGGCGCGAGTTCCTCTCGCACCTTCGGCGCTGCACCGAGCGCTTCGACTGGACGCTCCACGCGCTCTGCCTCATGACGACGCACTTCCACCTCGTGCTCCACTCCACCCGAGCCAACCTCTCGCGTGGAATGCAGCGGCTGAAGGGCCGCTACGCGCAGGAGTTCAACGAGCGACACAGCCGGTTCGGGCACCTGTTCGCCGGCCGCTTCACGTCCAGAGTCATCGAGGACGAGCGCTACCTCGCCGACGCGTGCCGCTACGTCGTGGAGAACCCGGTGCGTGCCGGTCTCTGCGACTCACCCGAGGACTGGCCGTGGGCGCACCTCGCGGCACACCTAAGGGCCCGGCTTGCGAGAGACGTACCAGCCGATCTCGACCTCGTACGGCGCCGCCGGCGCGGGGCCGCGGATCCGCACGCGCTCCTCCTCCGAGAAGCCGCCGAGATCGAGCCGGCGCTCGAGATCGACGCGCTCGGGCATGACCTCGGACGACAGCAGCACGAGATCGTTGGCGTCGAGGTAGCCGCGGATATCGGCATCGGGCAGGAGGCGCTGATGCGTCGGGTCGCGGAGCCGCTCGAAGCGATCCATCTCGAGACTGCGCAGCGGGTCGACCGAGCCGAGCTGATCGACGAGAAGCACACGCCCGCCGCTGCGGGTCACGCGCGCGAGCTCGGAGACGGCGAGCTCCGGACGGCGCACGTGGTGCAGGACCCGATAGCAGCCCGCGATGTCGAACTCTCCGTAGCCGAACGGCAGCGCCATCGCATCGCCCTCGACGAAGCGGACGTTGGGCGGAGCCTGCTCTCGCCCCGCCTCGAGGTAGTCCCCGCGCACGTCTACCCCGACCACCTCGGCGACATGCGGCGCGAGCGCGAACGCGAGCGCGCCCGTCCCGCACCCCGAGTCGAGCGCGGCCTCCGTCCCGGAGAACGGCCCGAGCAGCCGGCGGACACGCTCGGCGAGATCGACAGCTCGCTCCTCCTGGAGGGCGCGCCGAAGCTCCACGCTCATCGGAGGTCGTCCTTCACGCCGACGCCTCGGCACCCGCGAGCGAGCGGGCCAGCGCGAGCGCCTCCTCCCGCGTCGAAATCGTTCCCGCTGCCCGTTCCTCGTCGATGCGCGCGAGGATACGCCCGATCTCGGGCCCGGGGGGAAGATCGAGCTCGTCGCCACGAACGAGGGGCTCCGGCGGGTCGGCGCTACGGGCAGCCTCGACGAGCCCGACGAGCTCCGGCGCGCCCACGAACGCGAGCGCGTCGAGCGCCCACGGCTCGGTCGCCCTGCGAAAGCGATGGATCGCGCGCGGCGACTCGTCCTCCGGCCGGCGGGCACGCTGAAGCGTCCTCGCATACCGGCGCAGGTCGTTCGAGATCGGGAGCTGCTCGAGCTCCTCACCGAACACCGCAACGAGCCTGAACTCCGCCGAGTCGAGCGCGTCGAGCGGGCCGTCGAGCGACCCCCCGAGCGGCGCGAGCAGACCCAGCTCGTCGAGTCGCCGGTAGCCCGCGACCCCCATCCGCCGAAGCTCGGCGAGGACTCGCTCCCCCGCCGGCTCGGCGACGAGACCGGCCGACGCTCGAAGAAGCGACTCGCACCGTTCGTCCATACGGAAGCCGAGCTCCTCCTCGATCCGCACGGCCCGCAGCAACCGCAGAGGATCGTCCACGAAGACCGTGTCCGAAACGGCTCGGATGATCCGAGCCTCGAGATCACCCCGGCCGTGGTAGGGATCGACGGCATCGCCGCCGCCGACCGGGACCGCGATCGCATTGATCGTGAAGTCGCGGGTCGCGAGGTCGGCCTCGATCCCGTCCGGCAGCGGCGTGAAGTCGACCGTCTGCGCGGAGCCTTCGGCCACGACGCGCCACGCACCGTGCCGCTCGGAGAGCGGGAAGGGCGCGCCGCCGTGCCGCCCGGCGAAACGGTGAGCCGCAGCCCGCGGCTCGCGGCAGGCGACGTCGAGGTCGATCACCGGCCGGCCCAGGAGCGCGTCCCGCACTGCCCCGCCGACGATCCAGGCCTCGTCGCCCGCGGCGAACACCTCTCGCAACCGCACGTCATCCATCGCGGACCACCCGGCGCGCGCGCCCCGACCCCGTGTTGAGCCCGGTCGCGATCTCGTACCCGATCGTCTCCGCGACGCGCGCGTGCTCTTCGATCGGGACGCCGTCGCCCACGAGCGTCACGGGAGTCTCAACCGGCAGCCGTTGCGGAAGCTCGACCGCAAGCGCATCCATCGAGATCGTCCCGACGACGCGACAGCGCTCCCCCCGAACGAGCACGAAGGTCCCCGTCAGGTCGCGCCGGAAGCCGTCCGCATAGCCGACCGGCACGATTCCGATCCACGTCTCTCGCTCTGCAACGAACCGCCGCCCGTAGCCGGTGCTCTCGCCCGCCCGGAGCTGCTTCACGAGCGCGAGGTACGACTCCCAGCGCAGCACCGGCTCGAGGCCGTCGTCCGCCGGGTCGCCGCCGAACGGCGAGATCCCGTACAGCGCGATCCCGCAGCGAACAGCGTCGAACCGCGCATCCGCGTAGCGAAGCGTCCCCGCGCTGTTCGCGACATGCCGCGTCAGCCCGCTGAGCCCGGCCGTCGCGTCGCGAAAGCGCTCGATCTGGCCGCGCGTGAACTCCTCGTCGGACTCGGCGGCCGCAAGATGGCTCATGACACCGACCACGTCGCGTCCCGGCGCGGGCAGCTCCGAGAGACCCCAGCGCCCCATCCCGGTGTCGAGCTTGAGGTGGACGCCGACTCCCTCGGGCACGCGGCCGTCCGCCGCCACCAGCTCCAGTCGCGCCGCACGAGCGTCGCCGACCTCGGACTCGCTCACGGGCCCCATGACGAGGATCCGAGCCTCGGGCAAAGCCTCACGCAGGTCGAGCGCCTCGGGCACCGTCGCGACGCAGAGCACGGTCGCCCCGCCGGCGAGGGCCGCACGCGACGCGTCGACCGCGCCGTGTCCGTACCCGTCCGCCTTGACGACGGCCCACAGCTCCGCGCCACCCGCCGCGTCCAGCAGGCGCGGCGGCGTTCCGCCGGACCGCGCCGAGGTCGATGGTGAACGAGGACCGCTCCATCGCCGGTCATTCTCCGCGAAACGCGCGCCACCCAGGCTCAGACGGCGACGACGAGCCCGTCCCACGCGAAGGTCACCGGCCGGCCCTCGGCGCGCAGCCGCTCCTCGAGCCGGCTCAGGTCGTCCACGGTCAGCCCGTCCATCTCCTCGATGTGCGTGAGCACGACGCTCGCGGCCCCGAGCTCGTCGACGATCCCGAGGGTCTCCTCGAACGTCGCCTCGAAGCGGAGGATCGGGTGCTCGGCGTGGATGCGCCGATCTCCCGTAAGCGGATGATGCTCGGCGATGCCCATCGGGAGGACGGCCAGGTCGACCACACCACGCAGCTCGTCCAGTGGCCGCCAACCGACGAGCTCGTCGGGAGCCACGAGCACGCGCTTCCCCTCACCACGCAGCTCGAACGCGTACACGTAGTCCGCGGCAAGCCGAAATGGACGCACCTGAACCCCGCGGACGGTCAGCGTCTCGCCGTCCGGCAGGACGTGCACGCGCACCCAGCCGCGCGACTGCATGAACGAGAAGTGCTCCCAGCCCCCGAGGTACGTGCGCAGGTCCTCGGCGACCTGCTGCGGCAGGTACACGTCCGTCGTCTTCTGCTGCTTCGCCTCGGGCGGCCAGCCGCGGAAGTCGCCGTTCCTCGTCTCCCACACGCGCCGGCCCATCGTGTGATCCGGGTGCCAGTGCGAGTAGAAGCACGCCTCGATCTCCTCGATCCCCGCCCGATCGAGCTGCAGTCGGGACTCCTCGGGTGTGTCGAAGAGCACGTTCGGGCCGTGCACGAACGTGCTCGGCCCTGTGCGGGCGTGGCGGCCGCCGAGCTCCCTCGCCTCGACGCACACGCGGCAGCGGCAGCCCGGCCGCGGCGCGGTCGTCGCCCCGGCGGAGCCGAGGATCTCGACCTTCATGCGTCCAGCGCTGCCGGAAGCGTCTCGAGCAGGTCGCTCGCCACGAGGCCGGCGCGGTGCGGAACGAGCTCGGCCGCGCGCCCGTGGGCGACGGCCGCCGCCGCCGCGGCGACCTGCGGCTCGAGACCCTTCGCGAGGAACGCCGCGACGATCCCCGTGAGCACGTCCCCGGTTCCGGCGGTCGCAAGCGCGGGTGGGCCCCAGTCGCTGACGACGGCTCCGTGGTCCGGCGCGGCGACGATCGTGTCCGGGCCCTTGAGCAGGAGGACGCTTCCGAAGCGCTCCGCGCCGAGCTGGGCGGCCTCGAGCCGGTGCGCGCCGACCCACTCGGAGTCCGAGCCGAGCAGCCGCGCGAGCTCGCCGGCGTGCGGGGTCAGCACCGTCGGGGCCGAGCGCTCGACCGGCTCGAGCGCGAACAGCGCGTCTGCGTCCACGACCGCAGGCAGGTCGATGCGCTCGAGGAGCTCGCGGACGAGCGCGCTCCTCCCTTCACCGCGCCCGAGCCCGGGCCCGAGTGCGAGCGCACCGGCGCGCTCGGCAGCGGCGACGATCGAGTCGACCGCGTTCGCATCGTCCCAGCCGACCTTGACGGCCTCGAGGACGAGCGTCTCGGCGACGGGAAGGGACGCAGCCGGCACGGCCAGCGTGACGTACCCCGCGTCGGCCCGAAACGCGGCGCGTGCGGTGAGCGCGGCCGCACCGGTCATCCCCTGCTGCCCGCCGACGACGAGCACGGCACCGGACGTGTACTTCGTGTCCCCTTCGCGCCTGCGCGGCACCGTGCTCACCAGCTCCGGCGTCGCGCGCCGGGTGTCCGTCGGTATGTGCTCGAGCCCGATGTCGGCGACGACCACGCGCCCCGCGTGGAAGCGGCCGGGCGCGACCGAGAGCCCGACCTTGAGCGCGTGGAAGGTGACGGTGAGGTCCGCGTACACCGCAGCTCCGGCCACCTCCCCTGTGGACGCGTCCACACCGGACGGGAGGTCGACCGCGACGACCGGCGCTGGCGCTGCGTTGATCTGCGCGATCAGCTCGGCGGCGTCGTCCCGCGGCTCCCCGCGGAAGCCGGTGCCGAAGAGCGCGTCGACGACGACCTCGTAGCCGTCGAGGTCCTCCGTCGTCTCGTCCGCGACGTGCCCCGCCTCGCGCAGCACGCGAGCGGCCACGCGACCGTCGCCCCCGTTCGAGCCGCCGCCGCACACGAGTGCGAACCGTCGTGCCGCCGGGAACGCGAGCATCGCCTCCCGTGCGACCGCGGTGCCCGCGCGTTCCATGAGCTCCGGGATCGTCTCCGGGTAACCCGGGTACCGCTCCTCGGCGACCCGCATCTGACTCGCCGAATAGAGCGGCTCGTACACCTACTCGTGCGCAAGACCGGAACCGGCTAGCGCCGGTTCCGGCCGCGCGAAAATCCCTGAAGGCGGCCGCAGTCGCGGCCGCGTGATCGGACGCAAACTCACGAGTCCGCCCCGCTCACGACGCAAATAGCCGCCGCGAGCTCGCGCGAGTGCGTCATGGAGAGGTCGATCGTGCCCGCCCGAACGCGCTCCGCGAACGCGGCCGTCCGGCCGGACAGCCGCACACCGGGCTTGGGCCGGCCGACGATCTCGACCTCCTTCCACGTAAACCGGACGCCGCACCCCAATGCCTTGCCGACAGCCTCCTTTCCGGCGAAGCGCGCGGCGTAGCTCTCGGCCGGGTTCGGACGCGAGTCGCAGTACGCGCGCTCGGCCTCCGTGAAGCAGCGCTCGCGGAAGCGCGGGCGCGCGAGCGCCCGCCGTACGCGGTCGATCTCGATCAGGTCGATGCCGACCTTCATCGCGCGGGCCCGCCCCGCAGGTCCTCCTCGAGCAGCTCCGGGAAGACCGCAAGCGAGGAGACCACGATGTCGGGGGAGGACGCGGTGCCTTCGAGGGTCTCCGGCCGAAACTTGCCCGTGCGCACGAGCGCGGTCTTCATCCCGAACAGCTGCGCGCCACGCACGTCGGCTTCCACATCGTCGGTGACGAGCCAGGTCAGCTCCGGCTCCGCGTCGAGGGCGTCGAGCGCTGCGGCGAAGTACGACGGGCTCGGCTTCCCGAGCACGGTCGCCTCCACCCCGGTCGCGTACTCGAGCCCGGCGACGAAGGCGCCTCCGTCGAGCATCGGCCCGCGTCCCGTCTGCCACCAGCGGTTCTTGTGCAGGCAGAAGAACTGCGCTCCCGCCTGGATCTCGGAGAACGCGCGGCCGAGGTTCATGTAGCTGAAGACCTGGTTCGGCTCGAGCGTCTCGTCGCAGCCGCCGACGAGCACGGCCTCGGCGTCGTGCCCGACGAGCTCGAGGCCGTCGAGATCCGGGACGATCGCCGCCATCACGAGCGCGAGGACGCGCTTCCCGGCGAGCTCCCGTGCGGCCGTGCCCGGCGTCGTCTGCAGCTCGGCGTTCTCGAGCTCGAAGCCCAGCTCCCGGAGCTCCTCCGCCAGCCGCCCGCGCGGGCGCGTCGAGTTGTTCGTGACGAACCGCAGGCGATGGCCCGCGCTGCGGAGCTCGGCGACCGCGTCGGTCGCCCCCGGGATCGGCTGTCCCGACACGTGGAGCACGCCGTCGACGTCCAGCAGAATGCAGGCCATGGAGCGTGAGTCTATGAGCCGTAGGCTCGACGGAGGCGATCCAAGAGCGGAGGTGCCGGCTTTGCCGGTGCCGGAGCGGAAAATCCGCGTCACGCGCTCTGTCTTGCTGCCGCTTTCCGAGATCGAGCTCCGCGTCTCGCGGTCGAGCGGGCCCGGCGGTCAGCACGCGCAGAAGTCGTCCACGCGCGTCGAGGCGGTCTTCGACGTCGAGGCTTCGTCGGCGCTCACGGACGTGCAGAAGCAGCGTGTCGTCGGGCGAGTCGGGCCGGTGCTGCGCGCGGTCGCGCAGGACGAGCGGAGCCAGTCGCGCAACCGGGAGCTCGCGGTCGAGCGGCTCGTGGAGAAGCTGCGGGCCGCGCTCTTCGTCCCCCGGCGACGGGTCGCGACGAGGCCGACGGCGGCGTCCCGTGAGCGACGTCTTGCCGAGAAGAAGCGTCGCGGCGAGATGAAGCGCCGGCGGAAGCGGCCGACGGCCGACGAGTGACTCAGCGCATCACGAGCATCAAGTCGGCGACACGAGTCCCGTCGTCTCGGGTGAGCTGAAGGTTCTTGCCGTCGACGCGGAAGCGCGTCGCTGTCGGAAGCGCCTCGAGGTATGCCCGCTCCTGCTCCATGACTCCCGCTGGCCCCTTGCACAGCATCTCCGTCACGGCCGGCGCCGAGATCTCGATCGCGCCTGCGTCGGTCGTGAACGTCGAGCTGTACGTGTTGCAGCCGGCAGAGCCTCGGAGCTCGCCCACCTCCGAGAACGTCGCCGTGATCTCGCTGCCGGCGATCGGGCTCGTGACCGCGTCGCCGCGCACGAATCCCGTCGCCTCCCAGGATCCGACGGGCGTCCCGGCTTCGAAGCGCAGGAGCTCGCCGTCGTCGGCGTCGAGGAGGACGAGCTCCTCGCCCTCGACGCGCCAACCGGCGACGTCTTCGAGCGCCCCGAGGAACTCCGTCTCGACGTCGCCTGCGACGTCCTGACAGCCGATCAGGGTCATCGTGACCGTGCCGAGCTCGAGGCCGCTCCCGTCGACGGTGTACGGGGCGCCGTACTCGTTGCAGCCCGCCCAGCCCGTGACCCTCCCCTCCTCGAAGCTCGCGCTCGGCGCTTTCGCCTCCCAGCCCTCGACGTCGATCCCGGCGGTCACCACCCAGGGCACGCCTTCGAGCGCCGATGAGCCGGCGGCATCGCTCTCTTCGCCGCCCCCGCAGGCAGCGGCGAGGACGACGGCCGCGACGGCGAGCGGGGCGACTACCAGCCTCACCGCTCGACGGTACCAGCGTCCGGAGGCGAAGTACGATCGCCCCGATGGACGTGCTGCGCGCAACGGCGCTGCTCGCCGAGCTGCCGCGAGAGCGCACGCGGCTGCTCGACAACCTCGGCCGCATCCGCCGCGAGGTCGGCCCGATCACGCCGGAGCTCTCGGACGCCCTCGCCGACCACATGAACATCCGCCGCGGCGAGGTGCACGAGGTCGTCTCCTTCTACTCGTTCCTCCAGGTGTCGATCGACACGGTGCGGGTCTGCACCGGGCCGGTCTGCGACTGCTTCGGAGCGCGCGAGCTGCTCGCTCAGAACCCCGGGGCGATCGAGGTCGCCTGCCTCGGCCACTGCGATCTCGCGCCGGTCCTGACGCGGGGCGACGAGATCGTCCCCGAGGTCACGCACGCGACGAACGACGGTCCCGTACTCGGGCTCGCGCAGCGCGACGACACGCTCGCCGACTACGCCGCCCGCGGCGGGCTCGAGCTGCTGCGCGAGCTCCCGCCCGCGGAACGCATCGTCGAGGAGCTGAAGGCAGCGGGTCTCACGGGCTACGGCGGCGCCGGCTTCCCGACCGGGATCAAGTGGGAGGCGGTCTCGCGCGAGCCCGCACCGCGCTTCGTCGTCGTCAACGCCGACGAGGGCGAGCCCGGGACGATCAAGGACCGCTACGTGCTGGAGCTCCGCCCGCATCTCTTCCTCGAGGGGACGCTGATCGCGATGCGCTTCGCGGAGGCGACCGAGGGCTACATCTACCTCCGCGAGGAGTACGCGGCCTCGCGCGACCGGCTCCTGCAGGCGATCGACGAGCTCCGGGCGGCGGGCCTGCTCGATGGCCGCTCACTGGAGCTCGTGATCGGCGCCGGCGCCTACATCGCCGGCGAGGAGTCCGCGATGCTCGAGTCCATGGAGGGCCGGCGCGCGATGCCGCGCCTGCGTCCGCCCTTCCCGGCCCAGGTCGGCTACCTCGGACGCCCGACGCTGATCAACAATGTCGAGACGCTCGCGCACATCCCGTTCATCCTGCGCGAGGGCGGGGAGGCCTGGGCCGGCCTCGGTATCCGCGACGCGAAGGGAACGAGGCTGTGGTCGGTCTCCGGTGCGGTCGCGCGCCCCGGCTGCTACGAGGCGCCGAGCGGGATCACGACCCGCGAGCTCGTCGAGGAGCACGCCGGAGGCTTCACCGGCGAGATCGGCGCCGTCGTCCCGGGCGGCGCGGCCAGCGGGATCCTCCCGCCGCAGGCACTCGACGCGCCGCTGACGAGAGACGGCCTGCGCGAGTGGGAGGCCGGCCCTGGCTCCGCGGCGGTGCAGGTCTTCCCGGCGAGCTACTCCCCGCTCCGGCTCCTCGCGGAGACGATGCGCTTCTTCGCGGAGGAGTCGTGCCAGAAGTGCACGCCGTGCCGGATCGGGAACCGCGCGCTCCACCACCTCTGCGAGGAGCTCGAGCACGGCCGCGCGGCGATGTCCCGCGAGAAGGTCGACGAGTGGCTGCTCGCGATGGAGAAGACCTCGATCTGCGGCCTCGGCCAGGCCGCGCCATTCCCGGTGCGGAACGCGATGCGCTGGTGGCCCGAGCTCTTCGCGCCCCTCGAGAGAGCCGGCTGAGGAGCCCCGCCCGCGCACGGGGCTCCCCGTCGTCGAAGCTCACCGCAGGGAGACGGCGACCTCTTCCAGCAGGTCGAGCGCGTCCTGGAGGCCATCCTCCATCCCCGAGTCGATGATCGCGTCGCGGGCCTCCTTGCTCGGCGCCTGCACGAGGAGCGTGAGGGTCGTCCGGCCGTCGTTCTCCGTGAAGGTCGCCGTGTTCACGGTCGTCCCCTGCTCCTCCGTCACGCCTTCCGGCAGGCCCTCGTAGGTCTCCGTCGAGACGATCCGCTCGTTCGGGACGATCTCGCGGTACTCGCCGTGGAAGCCGACCTCGACGCCGCCCTCCGCGATCATCACGGACCGCCACTTCCCACCGACGCGCAGGTCGATCTCGCACGTCGTCACCTCGCCGCGCTTGGCGTGCCACCAGCGCCGGACGAGCTCCGGCGTCGTCCATGCCTGGAACACGAGATGCGCGGGCGCGTCGAACTCCCGCGTGATCAGGATCTGCTCGTCCGTTGGGAGCGTCACCTTCGCCGTCTGACTACTGACTGCCATCGGTTTCCTCCTTCTCCTTGAGTTCTTCCAGAACCGTGTCCAGCTGCTCGAACCGCTCCGACCACGTGCGTTCATAGGCCTGCACCCAGTCGTGGATGGGCTTGAGCGCGTGGCCGTTCAGGCGGTACACGCGCTGCCGTCCTTCGTGCCGCACCGCGACCACCCCCACCTCTCGGAGCACGCGCAGGTGCTTCGACACCTGCGGCTGAGCCAGTCGCAACGCGTGCACGAGGTCGTTCACGGGGCGCTCCCCGTCGGCGAGGGCGTCCACGATCTGCCGCCGCCGGGGCTCGGCCAGTGCGTTGAAGGCATCCGCCGTCGTCGCTGCTCGTGCCATGAAGGGATTATATGCCTATATAGGAATATGTCAAGCCGGCCAGGCAGGTGAGTACGATCACGGGCGTGATCGAGTTCACGCTCGACGGGAAGGCCGTGAGCGCACCCGAGGGCGAGCTGCTCGTCCATGCCGCGGCTCGACACGGCACCTTCATCCCCACCCTCTGCCACGACGACAAGCTCGCCCCCTACGGCGGTTGCCGCATGTGCGTCGTCGACGTCGAGGGCGCGCCGCGGCCCCTGCCCGCATGCGCGACGCGCGTGGCCGAGGGCATGGTCGTCTCGACGAACGGCGGGATCACGGACTTCCAACGGACGCTCACCGAGATGCTCCTGTCCGAGCACCTGAACGCGTCCCCCGGCGGCCGCCCGAACGAGCTGCTCGACCTCGCCAACGAGCTCGGCGCCGAGGCGCCGCTGATGCTCCCCGATGCCAAGCGGGCCGAGTACGACGACCGCAACCAGCTGATGGGCTACGACCCTGACGCGTGCATCCTCTGTGCGCGCTGCGTCCGCTACACGCAGGAGGTCATGCAGTGCTCGGCCCTGAGCCTCGAGGGTCGCGGCGGGCACGCGCGGATCGTCCCGACCTGGGAGCTCTCCTGGCTCGACACCGAGTGCGAGCTCTGCGGCGGCTGCCTCTCGGTCTGCCCGACCGGCGCGATCTACGAGAAGTTCGAGGAGGGCACCGAACAACCCGAACGCGCGCTCGAGCAGGTTCGGACGACGTGCACCTTCTGCGGCGTCGGCTGCCAGATCGACCTCAACCTCGACCCCGAGACGAAGCACATCGTCAAGGTCACGTCGAAGGACGAGTACCTCCCGAACGAGGGCAACCTCTGCGTCAAAGGCCGGTTCGCGTTCAACTTCGTCCACCACCCGGACCGACTGACGGAGCCGCTCGTCCGGGGCGAGGACGGCGAGCTCCACGCGACCACCTGGGAGCACGCGATCGACACGGCAGCGGCCGGCCTGCGCGGCGTGATCGAACGCCACGGCCCGCAGGCGGTCGGCTTCCTCTCGTCCGCCCGCCTGACGAACGAGGAGAACTACCTCATCCAGAAGCTCGCGCGCACGGGAGTCGGAACGAACTCCGTGCACTCGTGCGAGTCGACCTGACACGCTCCGACTCTTTACGGCCTGGTCAGGTCGTTGGGCAGAGGAGCGAGCAGCAATTCCATTCCGGAGATCGAGAACGCGCGCTTCCTCTTCGTCATCGGGTCGAACACGACGGAGGCTCATCCGGTGCTCGCGCTCCGCATCAAGAAGGCCGTACGCAACGGTGCGACCCTCGTCGTCGCCGACCCGCGCAAGATCTGGCTGACGAAGCTCGCGAAGCGCCACCTCCAGCTCCGCCCCGGCACGGACGTCTGGCTGATCAACGCGATGATGAACACGATCCTCGCGGAGGGTCTCCAGAACGAGAACTACATCCGCGAGTTCACCGAGGACTTCGACGCGGTCCGCGAGGTCGTGTCCCGGTACACGCCGGAGGAGGCGGAGCGAGTGACCGGCGTCCCCGCCGAGTCGATCAAGGCGACCGCACGCGAGTACGCGAGCGAGCGGCACGCGGCGATCTTCTACACGCTCGGGATCACCGAGCACGCGTGCGGCGTCGACAACATCTGGTCGCTCAGCAATCTCGTCTTGATGACCGGGCACCTCGGCTACGAGTCGACCGGTTTGAACGCGCTCCGCGGTCAGAACAACGTCCAGGGCCTGAACGACTCGGGCGCGAACCCGCACTACCTTCCGGGCTACCAGTCCGTCGACGACCCCGAGGTCCGGCGCAGGTTCTCCGAGGGCTGGGGCGCCGAGGTGCCCGAGCGGGTCGGCTACCGGCTCGACCAGATGATGAGCGGCCTCCACGACGACCGCGTGAAGGCGCTCTACCTCATCGGCGAGAACCCGGCGCAGACCGAGCCGAACGCGCACCACGTGGAGGAGGGGCTCGGCAAGCTCGAGTTCCTGATCTCGCAGGACATCTTCCTGCACGACATGACCCGCAAGCATGCGGACGTGATCTTCCCGGCCTCGTCCTTCGCGGAGAAGGACGGCACATTCACGAACACCGAGCGCCGCATCTCGCGCGTGCGCGAGGCCGCCCCGCTGCCGGGGAACGCGAAGGGCGACCGCGAGATCGTCATCCTCATGGCGGAGGCGCTCGGCGCGAACTGGCCGGAGTACCCGGACGCGGAGTCGGTCTGGAACGAGCTCGCCGACCTCGCTCCCAACTGGTACGGCGTGCGCTACGACCGCCTGGAGGAGAACGGGATCCAGTGGCCGGTGACCGAGATCGGCGGGCCGGACACGAAGTTCCTGCACGCGCCCGCGCCCGCGCGTCCGCCGGGCCGCGGGAAGTTCTTCCCGGTCGAGTACCAGCGGCCGATCGAGGAGCCCGACTCCGAGTACCCGCTCGTCCTCTCCACCGGCCGCACGCTCTACCACTACAACTCGGCGACGATGACCATGCGCGAGGCCGGGATCACCGAGAAGCAGGAGGAACCGTTCTTCGAGATCTCGGCCGACGACGCGGCCGCACTGGGTCTATCCGAGGGCGACCTCGCGCGGCTCGTCTCGCGGCGCGGCGCGCTCGAGGCCAAGGCCACCATCTCGGATCGTGTCTTCCCGGGCCTCGTCTGGATGGCGCTGCATTTCGCCGAGCAGAAGGTGAACTGGCTCACGCACGACGTCGGCGACCCGCTCATCGGGACGCCGGAGTTCAAGGTCAGCGCCGTGCGCGTCGAGCGCGCCCGGTGATCAGCAGGGCGGACTCACTCGCGCCGGAAGCCGTCGAACCGCACCTGCGCGGCCGCTTCGGCGAGCCGTACCTGTACGAGCCCGAGTGCGAATCGACCCAGCTGCTCCTGCTCGGCTCGGGGCTCCCCGAGGGCGCGGTCGCGGCGACCGAACACCAGACCGGCGGTCGCGGCCGGCTCGGCCGGTCCTGGGAGGACGCGCCCGGAGCTTCCGTCCTCATCTCGGTACTGCTTCACCCGCCCGCGGAGCGGCACCTGCCCGAGCTTTCCCTCGTCGCCGCGCTCGCCGCCGCCGAGACGGTCGAGGCCGCGACGGGTCTCTCGGCGCAGATCAAGTGGCCGAACGACGTGATGCTGAACCGGCGGAAGCTCGCGGGGATCCTCTCCGAGCTCTCCGACGGGGTCGTCGTGACGGGGATCGGGCTCAACGTCAACCAGACCCGCGACCAGCTGCCGCTCGACGCCACGACCGAGCCGACGTCGCTCCGCGCCTCGACCGGCACGACCTACGACCGCGCCGGGCTCCTCGGCTCGCTGCTCATCTCCCTGGAGCGCTTGTACGACGTGTGGCGCGAAGGCGGGCTGGACGCGCTCTACTCCGAACTCGGCCCGCGCGACTTCCTCCGCGGGCGCCGCGTCACCGTCGACGGCGAGGCCGCGACCGCGGTGATGATCCTGCGCGACGGCCGGCTCGAGCTCGAGACCGGCAACCACGAGACGCGGACCATCGAGTCCGGCGAGGTCGTCTTCGAGCGTTAGAAGGCGGGCGGCGGATCACTAACGGTCGCCGAGGACGAACTGAATCGCGATGTAGGCGACCACGGCGATCGGAATGATCCAGGAGACCCACCTCGGGCGCTTCCCCCCCTCGCCCTCGTCGGGCTGGAGCACAGGGTCGGTCGGCGGCGGCTCGAAGCGGCGGCGCCGCTCGGGCGTCTCGGTCTCCTCGAACGTCTCCACTTCGACGGTCAGCGGCTCGGGGGCATCGCGGGCCTCCACGGGTGCGGGAGCCTCATACGTCGCGACGGGCTCCGGGTCGCCGAGAGCGTCGACCTCGTAGTCCTCGACCGCGCTGTCCTCGAGGTCGAAGAGGCTCGGCCACTTCCCGCACGTGCGGCAGGAGTTCGCGACCGGCTCGTTGATGGTGCCGCACTGGGAGCACCGCCAGGGCGCCGAAGCCATCGCCGCAGCTTACTCGCGAAGCTCGAGCGGGACTTCCACCTCGTTGACCCGCGAGCCGTCCTCGGCCGAGAGCTCGAACACGACGAGCCTCCCCTCCTGGCCCTCGTCGACGACGAACGGCTGGTCGAACCGGAACGTGCCCCGCGTCCCGGAGCCGGAGGTGGCCGTGACGAAGTCGGAGGCGATCACCTCTCCGGACGAATCCAGGATCTCGAAGCTGAAGGTGGCCTCGAACGTATTGGCCGTCCCCTTGGCCCGGAGCGGGCTCGACACCTCGCCGAACGGAAGCGGGGACTCGACGAGGACGGACGGCGTCTCCTGTTCGTACATGCCGCGCGTGAGGGTCGCCCCGTCGAGCTCGACGGTCGTGATGCTCGGGTCCTGCGTGAGCGTGTATACGACCTGCGCCTCCGCTTCCGACGAGAGGTCGGCTGACGAGGAGAGCTTCGCGATGCTGCCGTCGACGGTGAGGCTGTCGAGGTCGAGGCTTCCCTCCTCGAGGGCGGATTCGGCCCCGAGCTCGTCCGCCTCGTCGTCGCTCGGGCCGGCTTCGAGCTCCTCGAGCGCGGCTCGCGCGGCCTCGTCGGTCGCCCCGGCCTCACGGGAGACCGGCCAGACCTGCCCGTCGCGGAGGAAGTACACACTGACCGGGCTGAACTCCTCGGAGGTCGTGAGGCCCCCGGAGCTCTCGCCGCCACCGCAGCCGGTGACCAGGAGCGCCGCAAGGAGGACCGGCAGAGCGCGGATCACGGCGCGATCCTATGCCCGCCGGCCCTCTGCGGGACTACCTCGGCGATCCGGCGGCGGAGATCGGCGCCGTCGAGCTCGATCTCCAGCCCGAGCCGGCGCGCAGTCTCGTCCTCGACCGCTTGCCAGAGGTCGATCGTCGCCCACAGCGCCCGGGCGACGTCCCGCACGTCGTAGTGCGCGTACGCGGACTCGAGCGCGGCGAGCGCGCCGGCATCGGCCCAGCGCTCGAGGAAACGGCCGTTGTGCCACGTGTCGACAGTGGGGTCGAGCGCGCGCGCGTGCCACTCGAGCAGCGTCACGAGCCGCGCCTTGAGATAGCCGTCGAGGCAGCCAAGTGCCGTGTAGATCTCGCCGCGGCGGAGCTTCCGCGCGGTCCACAGCGCGTGGTACCAGAAGTCGCTCGAGAGCTCTGTCAGCGCTGCGGTGTCCGGCAGCCCGTCCCGGGGCGGGGCCGTCACGTCCGCCAGCTCCGCCTCCATGCCGAGCTCGTCGTGGAGGAGAAGGCAGCCGCGGGACAGCAACAGCCGGGCCTCCGGAATCGCCAGCAGCTCGCGCCAGGCCGACGCCTCGAGGAGTGGGAAGTCCACGTCCTCCCCGTCCTCGTACAGCACCCGCCGCTCGACCCGGTGGCCGAAGCCGGTCGGCTCGAGGAACGTGAGCACCGGCGCCCCGAACTCGGCCACCCACGAGGAGTCGTCCGCCAGGCGCTCGGGGTCGTCCACGAAGAGCACGACATCGAGGTCCGACCAGCGGTCGGCCAGAGTCTCCGCACGCGCGCGCGAGCCCACCACGAGCACGGCTCGAACGTCGTCCCGCTTCTGCGCCCAGTCGGCGATCGCGGCCGCGATGAGGTCCATCCGCGTGTTCACGTTGAGCAGGAGCTTCTCGTCGACCTCGAGCACGTTCTCGTTGACGCCGCGGAGCGAGAGCTCGCCGCGAGCGAGCCGGGCCTCGAGCGCGGGGAGCAGCTCGACCGGGTACGCGCCCGGGAGCGGCCCGGTCTGCGGGACCGCCCGCGCTTCTGTGAGCGTCCGCAGAAGCTCGGGAGTGACGAGCGGGCAGTCGACGGGGAGCACGCAGCACACGTCGTGCGACGCCGCCCGCAGGCCCGCGAGCAGCCCGAAGACGGGCGCGCGCTCCTCGGCGCCGTCATCCAGCACGGGGAACGGCAGCTCGAGGCCGTCCGCGCCCTTCCCGACGGCGAGAACCTCCTCGAAGGTCTCATGCAGAACGCGCCAGCCGCGCTCCGCAAGCGTCTCCCCGCGAAACGGTGCCAGGGCCTTCGGAGACCCGAACCGCTCCGAGGCACCGCCGACGAGGAGGATCCCGGTCGCGCCTAGACGACCCGCCACGGCTCCGAGTACACCGTCATCCGCCCGTCCCGCGCAAAGCCGCACAGCGTGACGCCGCGGTCCTGCGCGAGCTCGACCGCGAGCGACGAGGGCGCCCCGACCGCGACGAGGACGGGACAGCCTGCGACGGAGGCCTTCTGGACGAGCTCGAACGAGAGCCTGCCGCTGACGCAGAGCACATAGCCGGCGAGCGGCAGCAGCCCTTCGAGAAACGCCCAGCCGACGACCTTGTCGAGCGCGTTGTGCCGGCCGACGTCCTCGCGCACGCAGACGAGCTCGCCCTCCGGCGTGAACAGTCCCGTCGCATGCAACCCGCCGGTGGCCGCGAACGCCGGCTGCGCGCCGCGAAGCAGGTCGGGCAGCGCCGCGAGCACGTCGGCCGGGATCCAGAGGGAGCCCTCGATCCGCGGCGCAGCGACCTGCACCGCCTCGATCGCGCCCTTGCCGCAGACACCGCACGACGACGACGTGTAGAAGCTCCGGCGGAGCCGCTCGGGATCGAACCCGCCGGCGTCGACGTCGACGGTGTTCGCAGCGAGGTCGTCGGGGACCCGCGCGGAAACAGGCTCGAGACCCTCGGTGAGGCAGAACCCGAGCGCGAGCTCCTCGTCGTGGCCGGGCGTCCGCATCGTGACGGCGACCGGCTCGCCCCCGATGCGTATCTCCAGCGGCTCCTCGACCGCGACGAGGTCGTCCTCGACCGCGTGACCCGGGATGCGCACGGCCCGCACGCCGCGCGTCGAGTACGGAGGCGCCTCGAGATCGCTCACGGGAGCAAGCGTACTTCGCGCTCTCGAGCGTCGAGGATCTCGAAAGCTCTCCAACTCGACTGGCCGGACCGAGGGCGAGGCAAGCCTCGCCCCTACGAATGCCGCGGCTGCGCGCGGCGCTCGGCCTCGTCCTTGATCGCCGCGAGCGAGGACTCCACCGTCTCCACCCATCTCCGCGCGACGGCGGCGCCCCAGAGGGCGCCGAGCGCCCAGAGATCGGCTCCGAGCTCGCCGCTGTACTCGAGCACCGTCCCCGCTTCCGTCTCCCGGAGCTCGAACTGCTCGACGACGTGCGGAACCGGGCCGCGGACGAGCCGGAAGTGCACGCGTTCCGGCGGCTCGAAGCGGACGGTCTCGACGGTCGTCGCGGTCAGGCCGTAGACGGGTGTGTGGTGAGCGGCAAGCACGAGATCCTCTCCGCGCTCGAGCACCTCCAGCTTCGTGCGCAGCGCACGCGGAGTCCGGCCGAGATACGGGCTCGAGACGACGTCGAAGACCACCTCGCGCGGGGCGGCGACCTCCAGGCGAAGCGGTCCCAGCGGCCGGTAGCGCCGGCCGAGCCCGAGATCCGGTGACAGCGCGCCCCGCACGACGAGCGCCCACACGAGAGCACCGAGACCTGCCACACCGAGGAGCGCGCGTGCCTTCATGATGCGACTGCGTCCCCAATGCGCCCTCTTCGACTCGTCACCGCGGCCCTCCTCGGCTACCTCCTCGGCACCGTACCGTCGGCCGACTTCGTGTCGCGCGTCGCGGGCGGCGGCGACGTCGACGTGCGTGAGAGCGGCAGCCGCAATCCCGGAGGCATGAACGTCTTCCGCACTCTCGGAGCACGCGCCGGACGCGCAGTGATCGTTGCGGACGTCCTCAAGGGGTTCGCGGCCTGCGCCTGCGGGCGGGCGGCCGCGGGCGACACGGGCGCCCACGTCGGAGGCGTCGCGGCCGTCGTCGGCCACTGCTACCCGGCGTGGAACGGTTTCCGCGGCGGAAAGGGCCTGGCGACGAGCTTCGGCCAGTGCCTCTACACCTTCCCGGTCTTCGCGCCCGTCGACCTCGCGCTCGGAGTCGGCGCTGCGCGCGTGCCGGGCCTGCGCCGTCCGGGGCTCGCCGCGACCGTCGTGCCGTCGGCGGCGTGGCTGCTCGCGAGCGTGCTCTGGTGGAGACGCGAGCTTCCGAACTCGTGGGGGCCGCCACCGACCGCCGCGCTGCCGCTCGCGAACACGGCGACCGTGCTCGTCATCGCGACCCGCTTCGCCCGGGCGTACGCGCTGGGACATCCCGACGAGCTCGAGACTTCCGGATGAGCGTCGCGATCTGCACCGACTCGAGCTCGCTGCTCTCGGCGTCCGAAGCGGCAAGCCTCGGCGTCGAGGTCGTCCCCGTCGCAGTGACCATCGCGGGCGAGCCCTTCGATGAGCTCACGTCCTCGGTCGACTGGTTCTACGAGCGGCTCCGCGCGGGAGCGGTGGCAACGACCTCGCAGCCGAGTCCCGGCGAGCTCGCGGCCGCCTACGAGCGGGCCTGCGGACCGAGGCGCGGACAGCATCGTCTCCGTCCACGTCGACGCTCGAGCCTCCGGCACCGTCGCCTCCGCGGAGCTCGCAGCCCGCGAGGCGTCGCTCTTGGTGCAGGTCGTCGACACGCGCACGGTGAGCTACGGCGTCGGGCTCAGCGTGCGCGCCGCTGCCGAGGCGCTGGCCGCGGGCGGCACCGCCGGCGATGCGGCGCGGGCGGCCTCACGCAAAGGCGGAGCGGTGCGGAACGCGTTCGTCGTCCGCGAGAGCCCCGGCGGCCGCATTCCCTCCTCGGCGGCCTGGACGGTCGGGCGCTTCGAAGGCGCGACGGCGGCCCGGATCGCGCAGTGCTCGTCGATCCCGGAGGCGATCGCCGCGCTCGGGCGCGAGGCGCTCGCCGGGGAGCGCCCGATCGCGGCCGCCGTCGGCCATGCCGGCCGAGAGCTGGAGTCCGCCGCGGACGACCTCGCGCGCCGCCTCGGTGAGATCGACGGCGTGCTCGAAGTCGAGCGCTACCGCGTCGGCGCCGTGGTCGGCGCCCACACGGGTCCGGACAGCTTCGGGCTCTTCTGGTGGCCGGCCTCGCCCGAGGGCGAGGCAAGCCTCGCCCCTACTCGACCGTGACGGTCTTCGCGAGGTTGCGCGGCTCAGCCGCCGGAGGAAAGCGTCACTCCACGGTCACAGTCTTGGCGAGATTCCTGGGTTGGTCGACGTTCAGGCCGCGGAGGCGCGCGATCCGGTAGGCGAGGAGCTGGAGCGGGAGGATGGCGAGCACGACCTGGAGGAACGCCGGCGTCTTCGGGACGTAGATCACGTCGTCGGCATGGTGCTGGATGTCCTCGTTGCCGTCCGTCGCGATCGCGATCACGTGCGCGCCGCGCGCGCGAACCTCCTGGATGTTCGAGACGATCTTGTCGTAGAGGTGGATGTTCGTCGCGACGACGACGACGGGTGTCTCCTCGTCGAGGAGCGCGATCGGGCCGTGCTTCATCTCGCCGGCCGAGTATGCCTCGGTCGGGATGTACGAGATCTCCTTGAGCTTGAGCGCCCCCTCGAGCGCGACCGGGAGGCCGATGTGCCTGCCGAGGTAGAGGAAGAAGGGGGCGTCGTGGTAGCGCCGGGCGATCTCCTCGATGGGGTGGTCGCCGTCGAGGAAGGCCTGGATCTTGCGCGGGAGCTTGTAGACGAAGTCGAGGATGAACTCGATCTCGCCCGGCGGCAGCGTTTCCCGGATCTGCGCCAGCTTGAGCGCGACGAGGTACAGGAGCGCGACCTGCGCCGTGAACGTCTTCGACGCGGCGACGCCCATCTCGAGACCGGCGCGCGTGTACAGCACCGAGTCGACCTCGCGCGTGACCTGCGAGCCCATCATGTTCGTGATCGCGACCGTGCGCGCACCCTTCTCGCGGGCCAGCTTGAGCGCCTCGATGGTGTCGCGCGTCTCGCCCGACTGCGTGATGCCGATGACCAGATCGCGTTCGTTGATGACCGGGTTGCGGTAGACCCACTCGCTCGCGATGTCGAACTCGACCGGGACGCGGGCCCACTCCTCGATCACGTACCGCCCCACGACGCAGGCGTGGTACGCCGTCCCGCAGGCGACGAGGACGATGCGGCGGAGTTCCTTGACGTCCGGGCCGGACATGTCGAGCCCTTCGAGGACGAGCGTTCCATGTCGCACGCGGTCGCCGATCGTGTCGGCCACGGCGTCGGGCTGCTCGAAGATCTCCTTGAGCATGAAGGTCTCGTAGCCGCCTTTCTCGGCGCCCTCGTCGTCCCAGTCGAGCTCGAGCGTCTCGTGCGCGACCTGGTCACCTTCGAGCGTGAGGAAGCGGGCGCCCTCGGGCGTGACGGCGACGATCTCGCCGTCGCCCGGGAACTGCACCGTGCGCGTCTCGCGCAGGAACGCCGCCGCATTCGAGCCGAGGAACATCTCGCCCTCGCCGAACCCGACGACGAGCGGCACCTGCTGGCGCGCTCCGACGAGGAGGCCGGGATGGTCGCGGTGGATCACGACGAACGCGAAATGCCCTTCGAGCTCGGCGAACGCAGCGCGGACGGCCTCGACGAGATCGCCCTCGTAGTAGTGCTCGACGAGATGCGTCACGGTCTCGGCGTCGGTCTCCGAGGTGAACCGGTGCCCGTCGGCCGTGAGGCGCTCGATCAGCTCCCGGTAGTTCTCGACGATCCCGTTCAGCACGATCGCGACCCGGCCCGGCTCGCAGCCGGCAAGCGGGTGCGCGTTCTCCTCGGTGACCCCGCCGTGCGTCGCCCAGCGCGTGTGCCCGAGCCCGGTCGTGGCCGGCGAGCGGCTCGTCCCCGCGCGCTCGATCAGGTTTCCGAGCGGCCCGACGGCGCGTACGTACTCGAGGCCGTCCTCCTCGAGGAGCGCGATGCCCGCGGAGTCGTAGCCGCGGTACTCGAGGCGCTCGAGCCCCTGCAGGAGCAACGGCTTGCACTCACGCGATCCGACGTACCCGATGATCCCGCACACTGGCTGCCTCCTGGAGTTTCGGCTCCCAAAAACGCGTAAGAGCCCGGCGGCGCCCTTCGTCGGGCTTAGCCGAGCTCCTTCACCACGAGCGCGGCGATGCTAGCACACAACTTCTCTGCATCTACCCCATTTTCGGCTTCGGCAAGCACCCTCACGAGCGGCTCGGTTCCGGACGGTCGAACGAGCACCCGGCCCCGTTCGCCCAGCTCGTCGTTCAGCCGGGCGGCCTCGTCGAGGATCGAGCTCGGGAGGTCGCGGCTCTTGACGCGAACGTTCGTCTTCGCCTGGGGAAGGCGGTGCAGGACCGAGGCGGCCTCGCTCAGCCGGCGGTCGCCCTGAGCCCGGCAGAGAAGCAGCGCGGCTGCGAGCCCGTCGCCCGTCACGTGGTCGCGTAGCAGGATCACGTGGCCGGACTGCTCGCCGCCGAGGATCCCTCCCTCGGCGCGCAGCGCCTCGAGCACGTAGCGGTCGCCGACGGGCGTCGTCACGACGCGGATCCCGTGCTCTCCCATGAGCCGGTGGAAACCGAGATTCGCCATCACGGTCACCGCGACGACGTCGACCTCGAGCGCGAGCGCGAGGATCGCGAGATCTGGTCGCCGTCGAGCGGCTCGCCGCGCTCGTCGACGGCGAGCATGCGGTCGCCGTCCCCGTCGAACGCGACGCCGAGGTCGCAGCCTGCCTCGAGCACCTTGCGGCTCAGAGCGGCGAGATCGGTGGCGCCGCAGCCGACGTTGATGTTCGTCCCGTCGGGCTCGACGCCGATCGCGTGCACCTCGGCGCCGAGGCTCTCGAAGGCGGGTGGGGCGATCTCCGCGAAGGCACCGTTCGCGCAGTCGACGGCGATGCGAAGGCCGGTGAGATCGGAGCCGAAGGCGTCGAGAACGTGGGCGAGGTAGCGGTCGGCTGCGTCCGCGACGTGCTCGACGACGCCGCCGTTCGGAGCCGGGGCGTCGAGGAGCGCCTCGATTGCCTCTTCCTCCGCGTCGGTGAGCTTCAGCCCGCCGTTGAAGAGCTTCACGCCGTTGTACTCCGGCGGGTTGTGGGACGCGGACACGACGGCTCCGAGCTCGTCGGCGAGCAGCGCGACGGCTGGGGTCGGGAGCACGCCGGCGAGGGCCGCCGTTCCGCCCGCCGAGACGATTCCCCGCGCGAGGGCATGCTCCAGCGCGGGCCCCGTACCGCGCGTGTCCCGTCCGATGAGGACATGACAGGGGTCTGACCCTTTCCCGCTCGTTGCGGACTTCTGGGCCCAGACGGCAGCGGCTCGCCCGAGCTTTTCCACAAGCTCGGGCGTGAGGTCGTCGCCGACGACGCCGCGAACCCCGTCGGTTCCGAAGTACCTTCTCTTCGCCACGCCGCGCACGCGGTGAGGCTACTGACTGCGGAGCCGCCGCCCGCCTGGAAGGACGGTCAGCGCGTCAACGTGCGCGTCCGGCTGATCCCGGCCACGTAACCCGGCGCGGCCTGCGCCGCCGGCATGAAGACACGGACGGTCGAGCGCCCGCGTGGCAGGCGCGCCTTGAAGGTCGCTGCCGACGTCGAGCCAAGCGTCACCCTCTTCAGGTTCACCCACCGCCCGAGGCGGTTCTTGCGCTGGAGATTGACGTACTTGCCCGTGAACAGGCGCACGCCGCGCACCTTGGTGAAGAACGTGACGATGCGGCCTCGCGCGGACTTCACGCGAAAACCGACCAGCGGCCGCACGTTGACCGTGGACAGCGGACTCGTCACCGTCTGGTTCGTCGGCCGCCACCGCGCCTCGTACGCCGTCTGCAGCCGGGGCTTGACGATGAAGCTCCAGCCGCCGTTCGGCGTGCTCACCGCGCTGCCCACGGAGGCGAACTGGTTCTGGCCGAACGGCCGTGCGAAGACGTTCACGGTCTCACCGGCACGCCTGTTCGACACTGTGCCGGAGAGCGTCGCCGCACCGCCGTAGACGACGAGCGCGGGCGCGGCCTTCTGCGTGACGGTCACGGCGCCCGACGCGGAAACGGTCACGGAGCCCTTCAGCGACTTCACGACCAGGTCCGTGTAGTTGAACTTGCCCGTGGTTTTGTAGACGAACGAGTAGCTCTGACCGGGCTGGAGGACGGGTGACGTGAAGTTCGCGCTCTTCGACTCGACCTGGTGCGTCGACGTGTCCGCATTCGTCCACGTCACCGTGTCGTTCGGGCCGATCGTCACGGCCTTCGGGGTGAACCCCGCCTTCGTGATCGTGACCGTGAAGGTCGCGGCCCGAGCCGGAGCCAGGCCGACCAAGGCGAGAAGGAGAGCCGCAAGGAGTATTCGTGACCGCATCGTGATCCTCTCGATGAGAAGCTTCTCACAGATATCGGACGTGCAAACCCTGTGCCGTGCTCCTCGATGGAGTGATCGCTGAACGGCGACGCTATCGCTTCGAGAACTGCGGCGCCTTGCGCGCCTTGTGCAGGCCCGCCTTCTTGCGCTCGACGATGCGGGCGTCTCGCGTGAGGAAGCCCTGGCGCTTGAGCGGGACCCGGATCTCCGGGTCGGCCTCGACGAGCGCGCGCGCGATGCCGTGACGCACGGCCCCGGCCTGCCCGGAGACGCCGCCACCGTGCACGCGGACGCGGAGATCGTAGGTCTGCGCGGCGTCGGCGACCTCGAGCGGCGCCATCACCATCTTCCGGTGGGCCTGGCGCGGGAAGTACTCCTCGAGCGTGCGGCCGTTGATCCAGCTCTTGCCGTCGCCCGGCCGGAGGATCACGCGTGCGACCGAGGTCTTGCGCTTGCCCGTTCCGAGGTACTGGGCGATCTCGCTCACGAGAGCTCCATGGGCTCGGGCGACTGCGCGGCGTGCGGGTGCTCCGGCCCGGCGTAGATCTTGAGCTTGCGGATCTGCGCCGCGGCGAGCTTGTTCTTCGGGAGCATGCCCTTGACCGCGATCCGGAGCACTTCGGTCGGGCGACGCTCGAGCTGCTCGCGGAGCGTCCGCTGGCGAAGGCCGCCCGGATACCCGGAGTGCCGGTAGTAGATCTTCGAGTCGAGCTTCGTCCCCGTCACGGCGATCTTCTCGGCGTTCACGACGACGACGAAGTCACCGGTGTCGACGTGCGGCGTGTACTGCGGCTTGCCCTTGCCGCGGAGCGTGTCCGCGATACGGGTCGCCAGGCGTCCGAGCGTCTGGCCCTCGGCGTCGACGAGGTGCCACTGGCGCTCGATCTCGCCGGGCTTTGCCGTATACGTCTTCATCAGAAAGAGGGCGGACCTGCGTCCGCCGGCGGCCGATTCTAGCAGCTGACTACTAGCCGAACGGGCAGGCAGGACCGCCATTGACTTTCGGCCGGGAGCGGACAGGATGTGTGCTGGTGGCTTGGGGAGCCGCTTCGTGGGCGTCAATCGGGCTAAGGGGGCAACGGGAGCATGGGTTCATCGCTGCGGCGCAGCCACCGTGCGTGGCTGCTGAAGGTTTCTGGCGTTCTGGCGAGCTGCTTCGCCGCGGGTCTGGTGACCGCGGGAGTCGTCTCGGGCGCAGGCCCGCTCGCGATGCTGTCGAGCACCGAGGAGACGGAAACCTCGAGCGAGTCGACGGACACGACCGCAACCGACACGACCGACACCGGGACGACCACCGAGACGACCACCGAGCCCGAGCCCCCACCCCCGCCCGCTAGCGGAACCCCCTGCGCGCAGACCGGCGACGAGGTCGTTCTGACGAACCGATCGGACTACGACCCGGGCGCAACAGTCTTCATGACAGGCACCGGCTTCGCGGCGTCGTGCGACGTCACCATCAGCGTCACCCGACCCGACGGCTCCGTGGTGAAGGGCGACGGCAGCTTCGAGCCCGGTAGTGACGTCGTCACCACGGGTGCAGACGGAGCGCTCTCCTACGCGTACGTGCTGAACGGCGTCGAGGGCCAGTACCGCGTACGTGTCCTCGGTGCCGACGAGATCGTTCTCGCGACGGCGACCTTCTACGACGCGATCGGCGACATGCAAGAAGGCGGCCGCACGACCGGCGACGCTGCCTTTTCCGGCACGTGCCAGAACCCCGGCAACGCCCGCACTGCAGACAACGTTCGCGCCCTCTGTGACGACGGCGAGAACGTCGTCGGCTCGGAGTTCGGTCTCGACTCGCTCGTTCCGGCCGACGCGGTGGGGCTCAGCTTCATCGTCAGCGTCGAGGGCCTCGTAAGCAACAACGAACGACACCGACGTGTTCCAGGTCGCCCTGTCGTCTGGCGGGGCGTTCACCGCCAACGTGGCGACGGGGTCGATCGAGAGCGAAGTCGCCGACTCCACCCAGTTCATCCCCTCATCGACCAGCTGCAGCACCTTCGGACGTGCTTGGACTCTGACCGATATCTCCGATGCGAGCTTCCGCGTGCGGGTGACTGCGGATCCCAACGGCTCGGGCGGCCGAGACCATGTCCATCGACGACATCGACGTCGCCATCTGCAACGACGGCTCCCGGGTGCTCGACGCCGCTCTCGCGGGCGGCCTCACGCGCCGTCTCCTCTCCGAGCGCGACGCTCACCGCCGAGAGTAGAGGTCAACCACACGAGCGTCGGTAGCGGCGACAACGACTGGGAGTCGACGAGCTACCAGATCGAGGGCGATGCCGACGGTTCACTGCGTGGACACACGGCGATCACACGAGCAGCGGCACCGATCGACGAGAGCTTCCGCTTACGGCCCCGAGCACTCGGGGCGTCTACGACGTGACGTTCGTCGCGTACAACAACGACACGTGCACCCCGAACACGAACGACAGCCTGCCGTTCACCCTCTCCGACGCTCTGACGGTCGGCATCTTCGGCGACAGCTTCGGAATCGACGCCACGAACACTTCGACCTCGGCCGGCTGGACGGACGGCGACGGGGGCGGCGGAGGCGGCAACGACTGCGCACTGCAGGAGTCTCGGCGGCCGGATCGTCGAAGGCAACGCGGCTCTGCGCGTACGCGATGGCTGCATCCAGACGCGGAGCGGCATCAGCACCGCCGGGTTCACCAACGGCATCCTCCTAAGGTACCTCTGGGGTCAGCAGACCGACAACGACGTCGGCGACGACGGAGATCTCGTCGTGCAGTGGAAGCGCGCCGACTCCGGGACGTGGCTGACGCTGAACACACACGATCTGGCGAACAACTTGACCACGGATCCCGTCACTCCCGCGGCGGTCACGCTCCCGGCCAGCGCGAACAATACGACGATCGACCTCCGCTTCGTGGGGGCCACGAACGACAACAACGCCGACCAGGCGTTCGTCGACGACGTCCTCGTCGTGCCGAACAACGCACCCGTCGCAGTGGACGACACGTACACGACGAACGAGGACACGGACCTCGTGCTCGACGCGGTCGCCGCCGGGCCGAACGCGAGCCCGGTGGACAACGACACCGACGCGGACGGGCACACGCTGACCGTCACGGCGGTGACCAACGCCGCCGGCGGCACGGTGAGCCTCGCCACCGGGACGATCACCTTCACGCCGACGCCGAACCTCTGCGGCACCGGCGCGGGCGGCTTCGACTACACCGTCTCCGACGGAAACGGCGCGACGGACACGGGTCACGTCACCGTCGACATCACCTGCATCGACGATGCACCCACCGCCGTCGACGACACGGCCACGGTCGACGAGGACTCCGGCGCGAACGCGCTCGACGTGCTCGCGAACGACTCGGATCCGGAAGGCGACGCGAAGTCGATCGAGGACGTCACGCAGCCCGGGAACGGCACCGTCGTCATCACGGGCGGCGGGACCGGCCTCACGTACGAGCCCGATGCGAACTACTGCAACGGCGGCTCCCCGACGGACGACTTCACCTACACGCTGAACGGCGGGAGCTCCGCGACCGTCGAGGTGACGGTCACGTGCATCAACGACGCTCCGCTCTGCCTCGACCGGACGATCACCACGAACGAGAACACCGTCGGAACGACGACGCCGTCGTGCACGGACGTCGACGATCCGGTGTCGTCACTGACGTACACCGTCAACCAGCCGAGCAAGGGTGTCTCGAGCTACGTGGCCCCAAACCTGCGCTTCGATCCGAACGGTCAGTTCGAGGGCCTGGACACGAGCGAGTCGGACACGACGAACGGTGACTTCACGTATCGCGCCAGCGACGGGGACGTGTTCTCGGAGCCGGCGGCCGTGCAGGTGACGGTGACCGGCGTCAACGACGCACCGGTGTGCGAGGACGTGACGCTCACCACGAACGAGGACGCGCTCGGGACGGCGGCGCCGGACTGCGTCGACCCTGACGTGGAGCCGCTCACCTACAGCGTCGGCGCGGCGGGTGGGCCGGGCGTCTCCGGAACCGCCGGCGGAAACCTCACCTACGACCCCAACGGCCAGTTCGAGCACCTCGACACCGGTGAGAGCGCCGGCGACGCGTTCACCTACAAGGCCAACGACGGCACCGTCGACTCCAACGAGGCCGACGTGGCCGTGACCGTGACCGGCGTCAACGACGCCCCCGTGTGCGAGGACGTGTCGATCACCGTGTCCGAGAACGGGCCCGCGAACTCGACCGCACCCGACTGCACCGACGTGGATATCGAGCCGCTCACGTACACGGTCACGCAGCCGAGCAAGGGCGTCGCGAGCGAGGACGACGTCGATCTCACGTTCGATCCCGACGGCGACTTCGAAGGGCTCGACACCGGCGAGACCGACACCACCAACGGCGACTTCACCTACCAGGCCCACGACGGCACCGTCAGCTCCGCCGCCGCCGACGTCCAGGTGACGGTGAACGGCGTCAACGACGCCCCGGTCTGCCTCGATCGGACGCTGACCACGAACGAGGACACGCCCGGCTCGGTCGCCGCTAGCTGCACCGATGTCGACGTCGAGCCGCTGACGATCAGCTTCACGCAGCCGACCAAGGGCAGCGCGAGCTACGTCGCCCCGAACCTCGTCTTCGACCCGAACGGCCAGTACGAGGGTCTGGACACGAGCGAGTCGGACACCACCAACGGCGACTTCACCTACCAGGCCCACGACGGAGACGCGTTCTCCGCGGCGGCGGACGTCCAGGTGACGGTGACCGGCGTCAACGACGCCCCCGTGTGCGCGGACGTGTCGATCACCGTGTCCGAGGACGGGCCCGCGAACTCGACCGCACCCGACTGCACCGACGTGGACATCGAGCCGCTCACGTACACCGTGACGCAGCCGAGCAAGGGCGTCGCGAGCGAGGACGACGTCGATCTCACCTTCGATCCCGACGGCGAGTTCGAAGGGCTCGACACCGGCGAGACCGACACCACCAACGGCGACTTCACCTACCAGGCCCACGACGGCACCGTCAGCTCCGCCGCCGCCGACGTCCAGGTGACGGTGACCGGCGTCAACGACGCCCCGGTCTGCCTCGAACGTGACGCTGACCACGAACGAGGACACGCCCGGCTCGGTCGCCGCTAGACTGCACCGACGTCGACGTGGAGCCGCTGACGATACAGCTTCACGCAGCCGACCAAGGGCAGCGCGAGCTACGTCGCCCCGAACCTCGCTTCGACCCGAACGGCCAGTACGAGGGTCTGGACACGAGCGAGTCGGACACGACCAACGGCGACTTCACCTACCAGGCCCACGACGGAGACCGTCTCTCCGCGGCGGCGGACGTCCGGTGACGGTGACCGGCGTCAACGACGCCCCCGTGTGCGCGGACGTGTCGATCACCGTGTCCGAGGACGGGCCCGCGGACTCGACCGCACCCGACTGCACCGACGTCGACATCGAGCCGCTCACGTACACCGTGACGCAGCCGAGCAAGGGCGTCGCGAGCGAGGACGACGTCGATCTCACCTTCGATCCCGACGGCGAGTTCGAAGGGCTGGACACCGGCGAGACCGACACCACCAACGGCGACTTCACTTACCAGGCCCACGACGGCACCGTCAGCTCCGCCGCCGCCGACGTCCAGGTCACGGTGAACGGCGTCAACGACGCCCCCGTGTGCGCGGACGTGTCGATCACCGTGTCCGAGGACGGGCCCGCGAACTCGACCGCACCCGACTGCACCGACGTCGACATCGAGCCGCTCACGTACACCGTCACGCAGCCGAGCAAGGGCGTCGCGAGCGAGGACGACGTCGATCTCACCTTCGATCCCGACGGCGAGTTCGAAGGGCTCGACACCGGCGAGACCGACACCACCAACGGCGACTTCACCTACCAGGCCCACGACGGCACCGTCAGCTCCGCCGCCGCCGACGTCCAGGTCACGGTGAACGGCGTCAACGACGCCCCGGTCTGCCTCGATCGGACGCTGACCACGAACGAGGACACGCCCGGCTCGGTCGCCGCTAGCTGCACCGATGTCGACGTGGAGCCGCTGACGATCAGCTTCACGCAGCCGACCAAGGGCAGCGCGAGCTACGTCGCCCCGAACCTCGTCTTCGACCCGAACGGCCAGTACGAGGGTCTGGACACGAGCGAGTCGGACACGACGAACGGCGACTTCACCTACCAGGCCCACGACGGAGACGCCTTCTCCGCCGCGGCCGACGTCGAGGTGACCGTGAACGGCGTGAACGACGCCCCCGTCTGCCAGCCGGTGTCGATCACCACGAACGAGAACACCGCCGACTCCACGGCCCCCGACTGCAACGACCCCGACGTGGAGCCCCTCGCGTACACGGTCACCCAGCCGACCAAGGGCGTTGCGAGCGAGGACGACGTCGATCTCACGTTCGATCCCGACGGCGACTTCGAAGGGCTCGACACCGGCGAGACCGACACCACCAACGGCGACTTCACCTACACCGCGCACGACGGCACCACGAGCTCGAACGAGTCAGCCGTCCAGGTCACCGTGAACGGCGTGAACGACGCCCCCGTCTGCCAGCCGGTGTCGATCACCACCAACGAGAACACCGCGGGATCGACGGGGCCCGACTGCACCGACGTGGACGATCCGGTCGCCGCTCTGACCTACGCCGTCACGCAGCCGAGCAAGGGCGTCGCGAGCGAGAACGACGTCCTCCTCACCTTCAACCCGAACGGCCAGTACGAGGGCCTCGACACCGGCGAGACCGACACCACCAACGGCGACTTCGAGTACACGGCGAGCGACGCGGAGGCCGACTCCGCCGAGGCGAATGTCCAGGTGACGGTGACCGGCGTCAACGACGCCCCCGTCTGCCTCGACCGCACCATCACGACGGACGAAGACACCGTCGGCACCGTCGCGGCCACCTGCACCGACGTCGACGTCGAGCCCCTCACGGTCAGCGTCACGCAGCCGAGCAAGGGCGTCGCGAGCGAGAACGACGTCCTCCTCACCTTCAACCCGAACGGCCAGTACGAGTCGCTGAACGCGGGCGACACCGACACGACCAACGGCGACTTCACGTACAAGGCCCACGACGGCACCGTGTACTCCAACGTCGCGGACGTCGCCGTCACCGTCACCGGCGTCAACGACGGCCCGAGCCTGACGGTGACCCCGGGCAGCGTCACAGCGCAGTACTCCGATCCGATCGACGGCGTCGCCGGCACGGCGGGGAACCAGCCGGTGAGCATCTCGGCGACCGACGTCGACACGCCCGGAACCGGGCTGATCTTCTCCGTCAAGGACTCGGCCGCCTGCTCGACGGTGACATTGCTGCCGGCCTCGCTCGCGAAGACGGACAACGCGGGCAACGCGACGCTTCCGGGAACGCGTACCGCGACGATCTCGGGCGAGCTCACCGAGGCGCCCGGCACGTACGCGCGCTGCATCGAGGTGAGGGACGGGGGCGGCGGGCGCGACACCGAGGCGTTCAGCGCGACGGTGACGAAGGAAGACGCCGACGCGACGTACACGGGCGACATGCTGGCGTTCACCGCGCCCGGCGGCACCAGCGCCATGGTGCTGCTCCGCGCGACGATCAGGGACTCCTCGCTCTACACGACCGACACGAGCGCCGGTGACATCCGGAACGCGACCGTCGTGTTCAAGTCCGGCACGACGCCGCTCTGCTCGTTCACGTCCCCGCTGCCGCTCCTCAACCCGAGCGACGCCCGCGCCGCGACGGTCGAGTGCTCCAGGAGCTTCGTGCTCGGCGAGCACACGATCTCGATCTACGTGAACGGGTACTACACGGGCACCGGGGCAGGCGTCGTCGAGGTGTCACAGCCCGACGGCAGCTTCATCACGGGCGGCGGCTACATCCTCACCTCGACGTCCAGCCCGGCCGGCTCGTACGCGGCCGACCCCGCGTCGCGCATGAACTACGGCTTCAACGTGAAGTACAACAAGAACAAGACCAACCTCCAGGGCCATCTCAACGTGATCTTCCGGCGGACGGTCGCCGGCGTCCTGCGCACCTACCAGATCAAGGCGAACGCGATGGACTCGCTCGGGATCGCGCTCAAGAACGGCACTTCGGCGTGCCCGGGCCCGCCGAGCGCGACCTGCTGGGGACTCGCCGACTTCCGCTCGAAGGCCAACCTGACGGACGTCACGAACCCGGCTGCCCCGATCTCGCTGGGCGGCAACCTCCTGGTGCAGGTCACCATGACCGACAAGGGCGAGCCAGGGCGTAACGACTCCATCGGCGTCACGCTCTGGAACGGAAGCACGCTGCTCTTGTCGAGCGAGTGGAACGGGGCCAAGACGACGGAGAAGGTCATCGAGGGCGGAAACCTCGTCGTGCACTGAGCCTTCGGCCCTGATTCGGCTCGAGAGGAGGGCGCCCCACCGGGCGCCCTCCTCGCTATCCGGCCGCCTCGAGGGCAGGCGCGGGCCGGCGCGCGAGGAGGATCACGAGCGCGGGCCCGACGACCGCGATCGTCGCCCCGACGGCGATCGCGACCACGCCCCACTCCGTGTACGCGAGGCCGCCGAGCAGGGCCAGCGCCGCCGCCAAGAGCCCGGCCATGAGATCCGTGAACCCGACCAGACGGCCGCGCTCGACCGGCCGGGCGTGCGTGACGAGCTCCGCGGACGCCGCGACGTACGACACGTTCCACCCGAGGCCGAGCAGGAACAGCGAGAGGGACATGGCCGGGATCGACACGGCCCACGCGAGCATCACCGTCGACACCGCCATGACCGCGAGGCCGGCGATCAGGGACCGGCGGCGCCCCACGCGGTCGATGAGCTGCCCCACGACGAGGACGAGCCCGAACATCCCGACGATGTGGAGGCTGATCACGGTGAAGACGTCGGCCTGCTCGTGCTGGTGGCCGACGACGATGTAGCCGGTGAGGTTCATCACTCCCGCCATCACGGAGAAGCTCGCGAGTGCGGCAATCACGGCCGACGGCACACCCGGGCGGCGCAGGATCTGACCGATCGGAGCGGCGGGCTCGGCGCGGCGGGTCGCCGGCTGCGATCCCGGCGCGCTGGAGCTCGAGCGCGATCGTGCGCGGATCCGGCCTGATCAGCAGCGCGATCGCGAGCCCCACGACGCACATCGCGGCTGCCGCGAACCAGGGGATGACCAGCGTATCGAGCTCGAAGTCCTTGCCGGCAAAGAGCGGCCGGAAGACGAGCGGGCCGAGCGCGGCCCCGAACAGCGCGCCGAAGAGGACATACGAGATCGCGCGCGCCTTCTTGTCCTCGGGGTACATGTCGGCGGCGGCCGTGCGCGCGAGCAGCACGGCGCCGTTCATCGCACCGATGCCGATGAACCCGAGGATCACCAGCGGCGCGCTGTCGGCGACGCAGCCGAGCGCCGTCAGCACGCACCCGACCATCCCGACGACGAAGCCGCCGGCAATCACCGGCACGCGCCCGACGCGGTCCATCAGCCGTCCCGCGGGCAGCGCGGCGAGCGCGCCCGCGGTGAGGAAGATCGCCGGGCCGAGGCCGAGGATCGACTCGATTCCCGTCACGAGGACGAGCGTGATCGTGGCCACCGCGACGGCGAGCTGAAGCACCCCCGACAGCAGGACCAGACACGACGCTCAGAAGTGCGGTGTTACGCCGAACGGGGTACGAGATCGCCGCGATCGAGCAATTCAACCAGCCCGGCTCTGAAGTCCCGGGCGCCGCCATGCGAGGGATGCCGCACCGACGGCGCGTCGAGCGAGGCGGCCGCGATGCGCCCGACGGCGACGACGCGCCGCCCGCGCGCGAGGGCGCGGACGAACGGGAGCCCGGCCGCGACCTCGCCTCTCGTCGGCGGCCGGTTCGTGGAGGCGGTCCCCGGGTGCGTCGGTACGACGTTCCAGAGGAGCACGTCGCGCTCGATCCCGAGCTCGACGAGCACGCGATGGACGATCGTCGCCGTCGCCTCCGCGGGGCCTTCGCCGGTGAGCTGGCGCTCGGAGGTGAACGGGATCCCCGACACGCGGGCGCCCCTGTAGCCGGCGGCCTCCCCCACGAGGAGTACGGCCGCGGATGTGCGCTCGTCGAGGTAGCGCGCGAGGCGGCGACGGAGCAGCGGCGCCCGCGAGCCCTGCGCGTACTGGTTGAACGTCCCGCCGATGCGCGTGCGGACCAGGGCGTCCACCAGCTGGGCCCGAGGAGGTGGCGCTTCGGGACACTTCTCGAGTTCGAGCGTACCCGGGCGCGGATCCGGAGGCCGCCGCGAGGCGGCCCTCCGCGTTGCTTGCGCGGCTACGATTCGGAGAACGCACGGGGAGCTCGGGGCAACCGGGCTGAGAGGGCGGCTGAGGAGCGCCGCCGACCCGCTGAACCTGATCTGGGTAATGCCAGCGGAGGGAGGCAGATGTCGAACGAGGTCGTGGTGGTCGTCGCCGGCGGGGAGGCTCCCCCGGCGGACGCCGTACGCGAGGTCCCGCGCGGCGCGCACGTGATCGCGGCCGACGGCGGGCTCGCGCATGCACACGCCCTCGGACTGGACGTGCAGCTCGCGGTCGGGGACTTCGATTCGGCGCCCGCGGCGGCCGTCACAGCGGCGGAGGCGAACGGCACGCGCGTCGAGCGCCACCCCGCCGAGAAGGACGCGACCGACCTCGAGCTCGCGCTCGACGCCGCACTCGCGCTCGATCCCGAACGCATCGTCGTGCTCGCCGGCGTCGGCAAGCGGCTCGACCATCTGCTCTCCGCGCTCCTCCTCATCGGCTCCTCCCGCTACGAGGACGTCGAGCTCGACGCGGTCGTCGGGCCGGCGCGCGTGCACGTGATCCGCCGACAGCGCACGCTCGAGGGAGAGCCCGGCGAGCTCGTCTCGCTCCTCGCGCTCCACGGCCCGGCGGAGGGCGTGCACACCGAGGGACTTGCCTATCCGCTGGACGGAGAGACGCTCGAGCCCGGCTCTAGCCGCGGCGTCTCGAACGAGTTCGTCGCGACAACCGCACGGGTCGCCGTCGAGAAAGGCATTCTCCTCGCCATGCGGCCCGGCCCCGAGATCGAGGACGCAGCGTGAACTTCGATCGGCGCGTGCTGTACGCCGCCGGTGCCGTCCTCGCGGTCGCCGTCCTCGCGGTCGCGTTCGTCGCCCGCGGCGGGGGCAGCGACTCGAAGGAGGTCGTGCTCGTCACGCACGACTCCTTCGTGATCTCGGACGACGTGAAGCGCGAGTTCGAGACGTCGAGCGGCAAGACGCTCCGGATCCTCCAGACCGGGGACGCAGGCGAGGCGCTCACGCGCGCGCTCCTGACCGCCGGGAATCCCGAGGGTGACGTCTTCTTCGGCGTCGACAGCAACCTGCTCACGCGCGCGCTCGAGAGCCGACCTGTTCGAGGCCTACGAGTCGCCGGAGCTGGAGAAGATCGACCCCGTGTACATCCTCGACCAGGAGCATCGCGTGACGCCCGTCGACCACGGCGAGGTCTGCCTGAACTACGACCGGGCCTGGTTCGCGGAGCGGGACCTCGCGCCTCCGAGGTCGCTCGCGGACCTGACGAGGCCCGAGTACGACGGTCTCCTCGTCGTCGAGAACCCGGCGACCTCCACGCCCGGGCTCGCGTTCATGCTCGCCACCATCGCGCGCTACGGTGAGGATCGCTGGACGGAGTACTGGGCGGAGCTGCGCGAGAACGACGTCCTCGTCGTCGACGGCTGGGAAGAGGCGTACAACGTCCGCTTCTCGGGCGCATCGAGGAGCAACGGCGACCGGCCCGTCGTCGTCTCGTACGCCTCGAGCCCGCCGGCCGAGGTCATCTTTCGGAGCCCGCGCCCCGCCGAAGCGCCGACGGCCATCATCGAAGACAGCTGCTTCCGCCAGGTCGAGCTCGCCGGAGTCCTGCGAGGCGCGCCCAACACGGAAGGCGCGCGCCAGCTCGTCGACTTCCTGCTCTCGACGCGCTTCCAGGAGGACGTGCCGCTTTCGATGTTCGTCTTCCCGGTCGACCCGCTGGCCGCGGTCCCGCCGGAGTTCGAGCAGTTCGCGATCGTCCCGCAGTCACCGCTCTCGCTGCGGCCGGCACGGATCGCGAAGAGCCGGGAGCGGTGGATCAAGCAGTGGACGGCGACCGTCCTGCGCTGAGCGGGACGGGCTGGCGCGCGCTCACCCGAGGCGTCCCGCTCGCCTTTCTCGCGCTGTTCTTCGCGTTCCCGCTCGCGTCGATCCTCGAGCGCGGGCTCCGGTCGGAGGCGCGAGCCTCGCGTCGCCGGTCGACGTCCTGACCGACCCGCTCACGCTTGAGGTCATCTGGTTCACCGTATGGCAGGCGCTCGCGTCGACGGCGCTGACGATCGCGGTCGCGCTCCCTGCCTCCTACGTTCTCGGACGATTCGCTTTCCCTGGCCGCGCTCTCGTCCGCGCGCTCGTGACCGTGCCGTTCGTCCTCCCCACGGTCGTGGTCGCGCTCGCGTTCCTCGCGATCCTCCCGCCCGGCCTCGAACGGGGCTGGGCCGCGATCCTCGTCGCGCACGCCTTCTTCAACGTGGCGGTGGTCGTGCGCGTCGTCGGAGGATTCTGGGCGCGGCTCGACCCGCGCGTCTCGGAAGCCGCTGCGACGCTCGGCGCCACGCCGTGGCGGAGCTTCCGCGAGATCACGCTGCCTCTCCTCGCGCCCTCGCTCGCCGCCGCGGCCGCGATCGTCTTCCTCTTCTCGTTCACGTCGTTCGGGATCGTGCTCATCCTCGGTGGGCCGAGCTACTCGACTCTCGAGGCGGAGATCTACAACCAGGCGGTCCGCATCTTCGACCTGCGCGCAGCGGCCGTGCTCTCGCTCGTCCAGCTCGTCTGCGTCGCGCTCGCGATCTGGGTCGCGACGAGGCTGGAGGCGAAGCTCGCGGTCCCGCGGCAACTGCGCGCGGAGGCGGATGTCCTGCGCGCGCCGAGAGGGCGTGAGAAGTGGGTCGTTGCGGGAAGCCTGGGCGGGCTGGCGATCTTCCTGGGAGCTCCGATCGCCGTGCTCGTCGAGCGCTCGCTCGCAGTCGGAGACGGCCACTCGCTCGACGCATACCGCGCCCTGGCGGAGCCGACGGCCGCGCTCCTCGCGTCGCCGTGGGAGGCGATCGCGAACTCGATCCTGTACGCGGCGACCGCGACCGTAGTTGCTCTGGCCGTCGGAGGTCTCGCCGCGTTCGCGATCGCGGAGCCGCGGGGGTCGAGACTCCTGGACGGACTGCTCATGCTCCCCCTCGGCGCTTCCGCGGTGATGCTCGGCTTCGGCTTCGTGATCGCGTTCGACACCTCGCCGGTCGACTTCCGCGCGCAGCCGTGGATCGTCCCGGTCGTACAAGCGCTGGTGGCCATCCCATTCGTGGTGCGCATCGTCGCGCCGACCCTGCGGGCGATCGACGTGCGTCAGCGCGAGGCGGCGGCGATGCTCGGAGCGTCGCCGGGCCGCGTTCGGCGGGAGATCGACCTCCCGGTGGCCAGCCGCGCATTTGCGGTGGCGGCGGGGTTCGCGTTTGCGATCTCGCTCGGAGAGTTCGGCGCGACGGTGTTCCTCGCCCGCCCGGAGAGCCCGACGCTGCCGGTCGCGATCTTCCGCTTCCTCGGCCGTCCGGGTGAGCTCAACGCGGGCCAGGCGTACGCGCTCGCCGTCGTGCTCATGGTCGTCGTCGCGGCGACCGTCTTCCTCGTCGACCGGCTCCGCGAGAGCCGCGCGGGCTGGTTCTGATGCTGCGGGTCGAGGACGTGTCGGTGCGGTTCGACGGGACCGCCGCCCTGGCCGGCGTCACGGTCGAGGTCGCCGAGGGCGAGATCGTGACCGTGCTCGGGCCGAGCGGCTCCGGAAAGAGCACGCTGCTGCGGGTGATCGCGGGGCTCCAGCGGCCCGACTCGGGGCGCGTGCTGCTGGACGGGCGGGATCTCGTCTCGACGCCCGCGCACCTGCGCGGGATCGGCCTCGTGTTCCAGGATCACGCCCTCTTCCACCACCGCGACGTCTTCGGGAACGTCGCGTTCGGGCTCCGCATGCGCGACGATCCGCCGGAGCAGATCGAGACGCGCGTCCACGAGCTCCTCGAGCTGGTCGGGCTCGCGGGTTTCGAGCGGCGGCCGGTGGCGACGCTCTCGGGTGGAGAGCAGCAGCGCGTGGCACTCGCCCGGGCGCTCGCGCCGGCGCCGCGCGTCCTCCTGCTCGACGAGCCTCTCGGGTCGCTCGACCGGCGTCTGCGCGATCGGCTGCTCGACGACCTCGAGCGCATGTTCGAGACTCTCGACGTGACCGCCCTCTACGTGACGCACGACCAGGCGGAAGCGTTCGCGCTCGGAGACCGCGTCGCTGTCATGCGCGCCGGCGGGATCGTGCAGGTCGGGACGCCCGACGAGCTCTGGGCCGAGCCGGTCGACGAGGACGTCGCACGCTTCCTCGGTCTCGCGAACGTCCGCGACGGAACCGTGATCCGGCCCGAGGCTGTGCGCGTCTCGCCCGCAGGCGCCGGCGCGGGGGACGGTGTGGTCGTCGAGGTCGTTCGGCAGGGCCCGCTCGTCCGCCTGACGGTCGACCTCGACCGGGGCGGGACGCTCGTGGCCGCAGTGGCGGCGCTCGAGCATCCCCAGCCGGGCAACCGCGTCCGGGTCGAGATCGACGAAGGCGGGCTGGTGAGGCTGCGGTGATCCGCAGGCGGGCGATCGCGCACGGGCGCGTGCACGGGGTGTTCTTCCGTGACACCGTGCGGCGCCGGGCCGAAGCCGCGGGCGTCGCCGGGTGGGTGCGGAACAATCGCGACGGGACGGTCGAGGCCGTCTTCGAGGGGGAGCAGGCCGCGGTCGAGCAGCTGGTCGACTACATGCAGACCGGCCCGAGCGGCGCGCGCGTCGAGCGGGTCGAGGTCTTCGCGGAGGAGCCCGAGAGCGTCTCGGCCTTCCGGATCGGCTGACCTACCAGCGCTCCCAGCGCACGCTCTCGTCCGACTCGCGCCGCGGCTGTGTGCGGCGGCTGGTGACGGCACTCCAACCCGGATCGGGGGCCGGGACGCCCACCGTGACGAGCGCGACGATGCCGACGTCCTCCGGGATCCCGAACGAGACGCGCAGCGCGGCCGCCGCGTCCCGCGGCACGCCCGAGACTCCGGCTGCGAGCCCTTCGTCGATCGCCGCGAGCAGGACGAGCATCAGCGCAGCACCTGCGTCCACGTACCAGAACGGCACCGGCCAGTCGAGCTCCTCGCCGTCCTGAAGCTTGTCCGGCTTCGTGTACCGCTCGTGATAGTCGGCTTCGCGGGTGCAGACGAGGACATGGACGGGCGCGCTCTCGAGCCATGGCTCGCGGTCCTCGGGCGTCGTCCAGCCGGCGTCGCCGAGGATACGCCCGATCTCCGCCCGTCCGGCCTCCTCGGTCACGACGAGAAGCCGCTGGCCCTGGCTGTAGCCGGCGCTCGGCGCGCGCCGGATGGTCTCTGCGATCCGCCGGACGGACTCGGCCGATACGGGCTTGGCCGCGTAGTGACGCACCATGCGGCGCCGGGGGAGCAGGTCGCGGAACTCCACCGAGGCTAGTCGTCGCCCTCGTCGTCGAGGGCGTCCAGGGTCTCGTCCTCCTCCTCGAGATCCTCGTCGAACGCAGCGAGCTCGCCCTCGACGTCCACCCCGACGCTCTCGTCGCCCTGCCAGTCGTCCTCCGCGCCGAACCCCTCGTCGTCCCAGGCGTCGCTCACGCGCCGACCTTACTCCCACTCGATGGTCGAGGGCGGCTTCGAGGAGACGTCGTAGACGACCCGGTTGACGCCCGGGATCTCGTTGATGATCCGGCTCGAAACCGTCTCGAGCAGCTCGTACGGCAGGCGCGCCCAGTCCGCGGTCATCGCGTCCTCGGACGTGACCGCGCGGATGACGACCGGGTACGCATACGTCCGCTCGTCGCCCTGCACGCCGACCGAGCGGATCGCGGGGAGCACGGCGAAGCTCTGCCACAGCTGGCGGTAGAGGTCCGCGCGTCGGATCTCCTCGAGCAGGATCGCGTCCGCGCGCCGCAGGATCGCGAGCCGCTCCTCCGTCACGTCCCCGATGATGCGAATCGCGAGCCCGGGGCCGGGGAACGGCTGCCGCCAGACCATGCGCTCGGGGAGGCCGAGCTCCTCGCCCACTCGTCGAACCTCGTCCTTGAAGAGGAGCCTGAGCGGCTCGACGAGCTCCATCCGCATGTCCTCCGGAAGCCCACCGACGTTGTGGTGCGACTTGATCTTCGCCGCGACGCCGTCCTCTGCGCCTCCGGACTCGATGACGTCCGAGTAGAGCGTGCCCTGCACGAGGAAGCGGATGTCGCCGAGCTTTCCGGCTTCCTCCTCGAAGACGCGGATGAACTCCTCGCCGACGATCGTCCGCTTCTCCTCCGGATCGGAGACCTCTGCGAGCCGCGTGAGAAAACGCCGCTGGGCCTGCACGTGAACGAGGGGGACGCGGAAGTGCCCGGAGAACGTCTCGACCACCTGCTCCGCCTCGTTCTCGCGCAGCAGGCCGTGGTCGACGAAGACGCACGTGAGCTGGTCTCCGACCGCCTTGTGCACGAGCAGCGCTGCCACCGCCGAGTCCACGCCGCCCGAGAGCGCGCACAGGACTCGTTCCGACCCGACTGCGGCCCGGATGCGCTCGACCTGCTCCTCGATCACGGCCGCCGGAGTCCAGCTCGGCGGCGCGTCGGCGACCTCGTACAGGAAGTTCTTGAGGATCTCCTGGCCGTGCGGCGTGTGGACGACCTCGGGGTGGAACTGCACGCCGTACAGGCGACGCTCGCGATCCTCGAACGCGGCGATCGGCGTCGTCGGCGACGAGGCGGTCACGCGCGCGCCGCGGGGCGGCGCGGTGACCGAGTCGCGGTGGCTCATCCACACGACCTGGTCGGCGGGAAGATCGTGAAAGAGCTCGGACTCCTCCGCGCGCAGCTCCGTCTTCCCGAACTCGGACGCGTCCGTCCGCTCGACGGCGCCGCCGAGATCGCGCGCCATGAGCTGCATGCCGTAGCAGATCCCGAGCGCGGGAACCCCGAGCTCGAAGACGCCCGGATCGATCTCGGGCGCGCCCTCCGCGTACACCGAGGCCGGCCCGCCGGAGAGCACGAGCGCGAGCGGGTCGCGCCGCGCGATCTCCGCGGCCGAGAGACGATGGCTGACGAGCTCGGAGTAGACGCGCGCCTCGCGCACGCGCCGCGCGATCAGCTGGCTGTACTGGCCGCCGAGGTCGACGACGAGGACAGGACGCTCCTCCGGAGACGGCTCGGGAGTCGGGAGGTGAGCGACCTCGCCCAGCGCTAGCTCCGGCGGTAGTTCGGCGCGTCCTTCGTGATCGTGACGCCGTGCGGATGGCTCTCGTGGAGGCCGGCCGGCGTGATGCGCGTGAAGCGCGTCCGCGCCTGCATCTCCTCGATGGTCGCCGCGCCGCAGTAGCCCATCGACTGCCGGAGGCCGCCCACGACCTGGTGCACGATCGGCGCCAACGGCCCCTTGTACGGCACGCGCCCCTCGATGCCCTCGGGCACGAGCTTGTCGACGTCCTCGACATCTCCCTGGAAATAACGGTCTTTCGAGAACGAGCGCGCCTTCATCGCGCCGAGCGAGCCCATGCCCCGGTACTCCTTGAACCGCTCGCCCTGCGCGACCATGACCTCGCCGGGAGCCTCGTCGGTGCCCGCGAGCATCGAGCCGAGCATCACGGTGTCGGCCCCGGCCGCGATCGCCTTCGCGATGTCGCCGGAGTTGCGGATGCCACCATCCGCGATCACGGGCACGCCCTGGCCGGCGAGCGCCTGCGCCGCGTCGAAGACCGCGGTCACCTGCGGCACCCCGACTCCGGCGACGACGCGGGTGGTGCAGATCGAGTTGTGGACGATGGCGTTGTTGGCGATGAAGCTGTGGGTCGGACAGTCCACCTCGATGTCGTAGACAGGGACCGCGATACCGAGGTCCCGGGATTCGAGGCTCTTCACCACGAGGTTGCAGCTCGTATGACGCTTGCGATGTTGAGTGCCGAGACGCGCACGGTACGACGGCTTGCACCCTTCGAGCCTGGCGCCTTCGAGGCCCCCGACCGTCGGTTCCTCCCGGACGACGCTCGGGAAGCTCCCCTCGAGCAGGAAGCAAAGGACGCCGAAGAGCTCGACGAGCGCCCGCGAGGTATTCCGGAAGCACACACGGCCCCCGTCCTCGACATGGCCGTCGCTGTCGATCAGTCCGTCGAGGAGCCCGCGGAGGTAGAGCGGGTTCCCACACATGTAACGAGAGGGAAGGTGCTTCTCGTCGCGCTTGCCGAGCGCGTCGAGCAACCTCGCCCACTGAAGCGAGAACAGATAGACCTTCAAAACGCTCCGCTCGGCTTTGACCTTGGGGCGCACGCCCGTGACCGCTTCCACGCAGTCCACGAGCTTCTCCGCTGTCGAAGCCTCGTTGCGGCCGAACGCCCAAGACACACGTCCGATCTCCGACCGCCCGTTCCAGTTGAGGAACGAGTCACCGTCGCCGAGGAATGTCCCGAAGACGTATCCGAGGGCGTAGGACTCGCGAATCTCCGTCCGGTATCGGGCGAGACGAGCCGGTCGCCGAGCGAACTCGTGGAGATCGATCACCAGCTCGTCAGGAAGCTCGAACGCGATCTGTCTCGGTAGGAGTAGCGTCACGTCGTCTGCGCTGCCGATCTCCCGCCACACGCGCTTCGGTGCGCCTGTCCGCGTTGGTCGATCGAGAACAGCCGCGTACCCCTGCGCTCCGACGGCCGCCTTGGCCGTCGAATAGTCGCCCACGTAGTACCGGTGATCGGGCGTGACGACGGTCTCGCCGGGAGCGGCCACGTGCCGAACAGCCATCACCTCGCGAACGCCTGTGCACCAGGACGCCTTCACGGTCACCGGCCGACCGATCATGTTGACGACTCGATCTCCCGGGCGAAGGTCCTCGATGTTCTTGTACGTCGCGTTCGCCATGAGAATTCGCGTCCCGGCTCCGAAGCACCCCGGGCCCACCCCCAGCTTCACCGCGTCCGCTCCCGCGTCGACGAGCGCGAGCGCTCCGTCGCCGGTGGCGACGTTCCCCGCAATCACCTCGACGTCGTGGTCGGCTTTCAGCCGGCGGACGACCTCGAGGACGCCGTGCGAGTGGCCGTGCGCCGTGTCCACGACGAGGACGTCCACCTCGGCGGCGACAAGTGCGGCCGCGCGCCCGAGCGCATCGGTCCCCACGCCGACCGCGGCGCCCACGCGCAGGCGGCCTTGATCGTCCTTCGTCGCGTCCGGGTACTTGATCCGCTTCGAGATGTCCTTAACCGTGATGAGCCCCTTGAGCCGCCCGTCGGCGTCGACGACGGGGAGCTTCTCGATCTTGTTCCGGTGGAGGATCTCGCTTGCCTCGTCGAGCGTCGTTCCGACCGGTGCGGTGACGAGGTTCCGGCTCGTCATGAGCGCCGAGACCGGCTGCGAGGTGTCGGTCTCGAAGCGAAGATCGCGGTTCGTGAGGATTCCGACGAGAATGCCGTCCTCGTCAGTGATGGGAACGCCCGAGATGCGGTAGCGCTCCATCAGCTCGAGCGCCTCGGCCACGCTGTGCTCGGGGCGGAGCGTCACCGGCTCGACGATCATCCCGGACTCCGAGCGCTTGACCTTGTCCACCTCCGCGACCTGGTCCGCGATCGACAGGTTGCGGTGCACGATCCCGAGGCCGCCCGAGCGCGCGAGCGCGATCGCCAGCCGCGCCTCGGTCACGGTGTCCATTGCGGCGGAGACGATCGGGATCTCGAGGGAGATCGAGGGCGTCAGGCGCGAGACCGTGGAGACGTCGTTGGGGAGCACGTGCGACTCGGCCGGGAGTAACAGCACGTCGTCGAACGTGAGGCCTTCCTTGCCGAACTTGCGCTCGAACGCGACGAGCCGTTCGAGGTCCTGCGGATGGAGCTCGGTGCTCACGAGACCCCTTGAAAGCACGAAGCCCAGGCGCTCGTAGGCCTGGGCTCGGGACGGCGTGACGCTCGACGAACCAACTGGAGATCGATCCTAGCAGCGCCTTCCGACGCGATCACACCCGCATCGAGGTGAGATCCAGCGGAGCGGGGGCGGGAGGGCTGGGCGGGTAGGTTCCCCCGCTCGTGCTGGTTGTGGAGCTCGGTCAGCCGACGTCGGCGCTAGTCGTCGCCTCCGTCGTCGTCATCGTCGCCGCCGCCGTGCTCGGGGCCGTCGTCGTCATCGTCGTCGTCGTCGTGCTTGACCTTGATCTGCTTCGACGTCGTGTTCGAGTTGCCGGCGGGATCGGTCACGCGGAGGGTCACGGTGTACGTGCCTGCCGCGCCGAAGCGGTGCTTCACGTTGATGCCCGTGGCGTCATACGGTGCCGTCGCCGAAGTCCCACTCGAACACGAGCTGGCTGTCCGGCGACTGCTCGTCGCTCGAGCAGGCTTCGCATCGAACTTGACGTTCGTGTTCTTGTTCGGCTTCTTCGGCGAGTACTTGAAGCACGGCGTCGGGCCGCTCTCGTCGACGACCGTGACCCTCACCGTCGCGGTGGACGACAGGCCGTTCGGATCGAAGATCTCGTACGTGAACGAGTCGTCGCCGACGAAACCGCTGTTCGGCGTGTACGTGATCGTGTTGTCCGCGTTCCGTGTCGCCGACCCGTTCGCCGGTTGCGTGACGACGCCCGAGGTCAACGGATCGCCGTCCGGATCGCTGTCGTTCGCGAGGACGTCGATCGTGACCGCGGTGTTCTTGTTCGTGGATGCGGCGTCGTCCACCGCGACCGGCGGCTCGTTCGGCGGCGGCGGGCAGTCGAGCGCGGTCTTCGTGACGGTGACGTCGTCGATCCACCAGCCTGCGCCGAACATCGCACCGAGCTCGAGCCGGTCGGTGACGAGCCGGAAGCGGAAGACGACGTCGGGACCGGCGAGCGCTCCGACGTTCACCCTGACCTGCGTCATCGGGGCGAGGGCCGCGTCCAGCGGGCCTCCCGTCCACGCCGGCTGCCCGGCGATCGGACTGTCGAACTCCGTGGAGATCGCGCCCGTGTAGCCGCCGGTGTCGAACGTCGCGTCCGTCTCGAGGATGTCCTTCCACACGGCACCGCCGTCCGTGCTGACCTCGAGCACGCCGCCGTCGAAGCCTTCCTCGAACCCGTACCGATGCCAGAAGGTCAGCTGGCTCGCGCCGGTGAGGTCCTGAGCCGGCAGGACGATCCGGTCGTCCTTCGCCATGAGCGTCGCCGCGTCGCTGTGCCACGAGTGGTTCATCAGGTTCGTCGAGGTCGGGTCCTCGCGGACCGCCCACGTCAGGCTTGCGGGGCTCTCGTTCACCGCGGTCTGCGGGGTCCAGCCGTCGGAGCCCGACTCCAGGTCGTCCGTGAACGTGCCGGTCGGGCAGCGCGGCTCGATCGTCACGAAGACGTCCGCGGTGTCCGTCGCCCCGTCCGGATCGCGCACCGTGTAGCTGAACGAGTCGGTTCCCGAGTACCCCGCGTCGGGCGTGTACGTGATCGTCCCGTTCGCATTGACGACGGCGGCGCCATGCGCCGGCTCGGTCGCCGAGACGACGGTCAACGCGTCGCCCTGCGGGTGCGTGTCGTTTCCGAGCACGTTGATCGTGACCGGCGTGCCCTCCGGCGTGATCGCGGTGTCGTTCACCGCGTTCGGAGCGGTGGCGGTCGTTCCGCAGTCGCGGAGCGTGTACGTCCCCTCGCCGGTCGTGTCGACGTTCGCCAGCAGGCCGGTTCCGGCGCCGCCGACGAGGAGCACCGTGTCGGCGTTGATCGCCGTCAGCTCGGCCCCCGCCGCCGGGCCGCCGACTTTGGACGCCGCGATCGCGATCTCGATCGTGCCGTCGGGCGTGAAGGCGCCCTTGTCAGCCGCGCCCTGCGTCTGGAAGATGCCGTTGGCGTCGAGCGCGCCGTACTCGAACTTCACACCCGTCGGCTCGAACGTGTTCATGTCGACGAAGTACGTGGTCGCGCCGGACGTCCAGACCATTCGCCACGAGCTGTTGCGCGGCAGAGAGTCCGGATCGAGGTCGCCGACCTTCAGCGTCCACTCGATGAACGAGCCGGGGTTGCCGTCGAGCGTCGGATTGAGGCCGGCGACCGCGAGCGACTCGATATCGTACGCAGGACCGTTGGGGACGCCGGTGGGGGTTAGCTGATCGCCCGACGCGTCCGTGACCACCGTCTCCGAGGGGACGACGCACGGATCGACGCTGGTCCCGGTGGCGCGAACCGCGACCGGGAACCTGCTCGCCGGGATGCTCGGGACACTCGGGGAGAGGGTCACCGCGCCGAAGCGCCACGCGTTCGGCGTGAGGCTGTCGTTCGTGGCCGTGATCGTGAGTGTCTGGCTGGCGCCGGGGGCGAGCGTGAAGGACGCCGGGACAGCCGTGAGGGTCGCGCCGGACGGGTTCGCCACCGACGCCGTCCACGTCACCGGCAGGCCGGACGCCGCGCTGGTCACCGTGCGCGTCCACGTGCAGGACGTCTGGCAGCTCCCGTTCGCCATGGACGCGATGTTCAGCGTGCTCGGATCGCCCGGGGTGGTCGGGTGGCCGGGGTTGGCATTCAGGTAGTCGAGCGGGCTCGCGACGTCGAGCAGGAGGCCCGCCCGCGCAGCTCGCCGGAGCTCGACACGGCCGCCGCCCATGTCGAACGGGTCGGCCGCCGTCGAGGCGTTCTCCTTCTTCACCTCGTGCGCTTCCGATCCGCTCCCGGGTAGCGCAGTGAAGCCGGTCGTCATCAACGCCGACTTGAGCTGGTTCGGCGTCCACCCCGGCTTGAGCGCGCGGAGCAGCGCGACCGCGCCGGCCGCGTGCGGGCTCGACATCGAGGTGCCACTGATGATCCCGTACTCCGGAGCGGTCGGCGGTACCGAGGTCAGCGGCGTGTTGAACGCCGCGTAGATGTCGACACCGGGAGCCGTGACATCGGGCTTGATGACGCCCGGCACGCTCGGGTTCGGACCGCGCGAGCTGAACGCGGCCATGACGTCGCCGTTGGCGGCGTCGGTGTTCTCCTCCAGGCCGGTGATGCGTGCAACCGGGTCGCCGCCGGCCGCGATCCAGTCCTTGAGAACCTGCCCGTCGTCGAATGTGATGTGCACGGCCGGAAGGACGTGCATGTCGGCGGTGAGCGAGTCGCCGCTCGCAGCGTCGTTGACGAGCACCATGCCGATGCCGCCGGCGTTCTTCACTTGCTGGCCCTTCGCGACGCGGCCGTAGGTTCCGCGGTCGCAGACGACGATCTTGCCGGCGAGCTCGCCGGGGTCGAACGCCGGCTCCGACCCGACACCCGTCGTCGGATCGGCGGTACCGGCGCCGCAGAGAGGCGTGTTGTAAGGAGGTGCTCCGGCGTACACGATCGACGCGGGCCCGACGCCGGCTGCGACGCTGGCGCCGGTGATGGTGGCCGGCGGCGCCACAGCTCCGCCGGCCATGTCCGTCAGCTGGCTCAGCAGGCTCCGGTTGTGCGTGCTCGCGCCAACGCTCATCACCCACGGAGCGTCGGACGGCGAGCCTACGGTCGACGAGCCGGGCCCGTCGTTCCCCGCGGAGACCGACCCGAAGACGCCGGCCGCGTTCGCGCCCAGGAACGCAATCGCGTTCGGATCCGTCCACGGGTTGCGCGACGCGCCGCCGATCGAGAAGTTGATGACGTGCACCATGTCCAGCGTCGCCTGGTCGATCGCCCCGACTGTCGCGGACACCTGGCAGCCGCCCACGGCCGGGAGGCCGGTGCAGGCCTTGTACGTGATGATGTTCGCGTGCGGCGCCACGCCTGAGATCGGTTTCGTGTAGTTGAGCGTCGGCGCATCGAGGACGGCCGTCAGGACGTTCCCGGCGACGGTGCTCGCGGTGTGGCTGCCGTGCGCGTTGTCGTCGAACGGCGTCGTGCCCGTGAAGTCGTACATCCCGATGAGCTTGTCGTTGCAGAGGACGACGTTGAGCGGTGCGCAGACGCCGTAGTGGCGCGTCCTCGGGTTCACGTGGTTGTACCCGTCACCCCCGATGTCCGCGAACGACGGATGGTCGTGGTTGACGCCGGTGTCGACGATCCCGACGACGATCCCCTCACCCTTCGTGCCGGGGAGGCCGCCCGTGGCGGTGCCGTCGTGGATGCCGTTCGCGCCGATCCAAGCGGGGCCGGCATCGGTGAGGAGCTGGTTCACCTGGTCCGGCTGGACGCGCTTCACGCCCGCAAGCGCCGCGACCCGCTGCGACTCCGTCGCCGTCAGCTGCACGGCCATCCCGTTGTACGCGGCGCGATAGCGGAGCTTCACCGAGACGGAGCGGCCGAGCGCGAGGTCCATCGCGGTCTTGACCGCGTTCTGGCGGGAGGCGAGGTGGTTGAGGTACGCGACGCTCGCCGGGCTGGACGGATTGAGCCGCTTCGCGCCGAGCGCGGCGGGCATCGTCGGCGCGAGCCCCGTCATGCCACCCGCGTACAGCGCGAGCGGGGGCTCGTCGAGCTCGACGATGTACGTCGTCTGCGCGGACGGCGCCGAGACCGCGTTCGCGCCGGCGAGGACGAGTGCGGCGAGTGACGCGACCCCCACGCCGAACGTGCGCCGGGCCCAGCCTCGCGACAACCTCGCAACCATCTTCGACCTCCGTGAGCTATGACACCATCAAGAGTGGTGAGTGGTGCGTGGTGCGAAGCTAACACACCACTGCGAGGGGTGTCAACCTTCGGAACAAGCGGTGAGGTCGTCGAGGCGTTACGACGAGCGGGCGGGCGTCAGCTCGGCCACCTCGACGCCGTCGGCGAACGTCGCGGCGAGCTGCGGATCGAAGCGACCCGCACCGACCTCGCGCACCGAGGCGGCACCGGCCGCCACGGCCAAGCGGATCGCGTCCTCGGGTGAGTTCTCCTCGACGATCGCGGCGAGGAACTGCGCGAGAAGCACGTCTCCCGAGCCGACGCGCGAGACCGGCTCGACGTGCGGCGCGAGGGCCCGCACGCGGCGGAGCTTGCGGCCGATCCGAAGGAGTGCGAAGCACCCGTTCTCGAGGGTGATCACGACGTTGCGCGGCCCCATCTCGGCGATCGCGTCGAGCGCCATCAGGAAGTCGTCGTCGTCCTCGAGCTCCTGCCCGACGAGCCCCTCGGCCTCGTTCTGGTTCGGCGAGACGAGGTACGGCCCGGCCTCGACGCCGGCCCGGAGCGCCTCGCCCTCGCTGTCGAGGACGACGCGGACGTCGCGGCGCGCGAGATTCCGGATGACATCGGCATAGAACGAGGTCGGGACCCGTCGCGGAAGAGAGCCGGCGAGGACGATGAAGTCCGCACCGCGAGCGAGGTAGTGGAGCTTCTCGCCGAGCAGCTCGAGCTCCGCCGCCGTGACCTCCGGGCCCCACTCGTTGATCTCGGTGTACGTGCCGGAGGTCGGGTCGACGACCGCCGACGACGTCCGCGACTCGCGGGCGATACGGACGAAGTCGTTGAGGATCGCCTCGGCCGTGAGCTCCTCGACGATCCGGGTGCCGGTCCTGCCCCCGGCCAGCCCGGTGGCGACGACGGGCACGTCGAGGAGCTTCAGTGCGCGAGCGACGTTGATGCCCTTCCCGCCGGCGATCGCGAGGACGTCGCTCGAGCGGTGCCGGTAGCCGATCTGGAACCCCGGAACCGTGAGGGTCCGGTCGAGGGCCGCGTTGAGCGTGACGGTGACGATCACGAGACGAGCTCCCAGAGGTTCGCGAGCGTGCGCCCGGCGAGCCAGCCGACCTTGCCGAAGAAGCCGGGCTCGGAGACCGCCTCGGCGGCGACGAGCCTGGACGAGGCGACGAGACGGTCTCCGTCCCAGATCTCCACACGCCCCAGGTGCTGCCCGCGGCGCACCGGAAGCTCCACGGACGCCGGCACGATCACGCGCTCGACGAGCGGCTTCGTCGCGAGCACCGTCCTCGTCAGGGGCCGCGGCGCGACGAGCTGCGCGGAAGGCCGCCCGTAGCCGGTCTCGGCCTCTGCGTACACGCGCCCCGCTTCGATCGCGGCCACGCGACGGTAGCTCGAGATCCCGTAGCCGAGCAGCGCCTCGAGGGCGGCATTTCGGCTCTCGCGCGTCCGGCCGCCGAGCACGGTCCCGTAGACCGTCGCGCCGCGCCCGCTCGCGGCCGCAGCCTCGGACCAGCCGGCGGCCTCCGTGTGCCCGGTCTTGCCCGCGACCAGCGGCCCGTAGCCGAGCAGGAGGTCGTTGGTCGACTCGAACTCGCGCCCGTCGGCGCGCTCGAACGTCGTTCGGGAGAGCGCGTCGCGTATCAGCGGGACGCCGAGCGCGTGGCGGACGAGCACGGTCGCGTCGCGGGCACTCGACAGGTGGCCGGCCTGATCGAGCCCGTGCGGGTTCGCGAACGTCGTGTCGCGCAGGCCGAGCTCTCGTGCCTTCGCGTTCATCAGCGAGACGAAGCGGGGTATCGAGCCGCGGCCCACGTGCAGCGCGAGCGCCGTGGCGGCGTCGTTCGCGCTCGGGATCAACGCGCCCCGGACGAGCGTCGAGACGGGGAGCTGCTCGCCGCCGCGCAGGAAGATCGTGGAGCCGCCGAGCCCGGTGACGCTCGGGCTGACGAGGACGAGGTCGGACGGTCTCGTGTGCTCGAGCGCCACGAGCACCGTCATCACCTTCGTGATGCTTGCGATCGCCCGCCGTGCGTACGCGTTTTGCTGCGCGAGGACGGTCCCGTCGTCGCCGACGAGATACCAGGCGGCGGCGTCGATCCGCGGGCCGGCCGCAGGCCCGGCGGCCTCCGGCGAGGCCTGCACCGGAGCCGCGAGCGCGGCGGCGAGGACGACGACGGCGAGCAGAGCCCTGCGCATCACCGGCGCGACACTCTAGCGGGGTCCACTGCGGTCCCCTACCACCCGGCCGCTTTCCAGACCTGCGCGGCGAGGCTCTCGGCCTCGGCGGCGGCCGCCACGCGCCAGTCCTCGTCGCCCTCGCGAAAGGCGTAGATCACCGAGCGCGACGCGGTCACGAGCGCGCTCGCCGGTCCGGGCGTGAACGCACGCACGACGTCGGCCGGCGTCGCTCCCTGGGCTCCGACGCCCGGCAGGAGCAGCGGCGACTGGGGCAGGAGCCGCCGTGCGTCCGAGACCGCGCGCGGCATCGTCGCGCCGACGACCGCGCCGACGCTCGACATGCCTCGCTCGCCCACGAGCGCACGTCCCCATTCGTGAACCAGCGTGGCGACGTGCTGCCACAGCGGCCGTCCGTCCGAGAGCGTCGCGTCCTGCACGTCGGCCGCGCCTGCGTTCGACGTCCGGACGAGGAAGAACACCCCTGCCCCGTGGCGCCGGCAGGCGGCGAGAAACGGGTCGACGGAGTCGAGGCCGAGGTACGGGCTGACCGTCATCGCGTCCGCGACGGGCGCCGCCCCGTTGCGCGGCTCGAGGTACGCCTCGGCGTAGGCTCGCGACGTCGAGCCGATGTCCCCGCGCTTGGCGTCGAGCAGCACGAGCAGGCCCGTCGACCGGGCGTAGCCACAGACTTCCTCGAGCGCGCGAATCCCGTCCGACCCGAGCGCCTCGAAGTACGCCGCCTGCGGCTTCACGGCCACGACGTACGGCCCCACGGCGTCGACGATCCCGTTGCAGAAGCGCGCGACGGCGGCCGCAGCCGGGCCGCGCCCGAGCACGCCTTCGCCCCGAAGCTCCATCGGCAGCAGGTCGAGGCGCGGGTCGAGGCCGACGACGAGCTGGCTCCGCTTGCGCTCGACCGCCTCGCCGAGCCGGTCCGCGAAGGGGAGCACGTCGTCCATGGCTCCATTCTGTCGGAGGGTGCAGCGGCCCCTCCCCGAAGTCGGTCACGCCGCGAGGATCTCCCGCGCGTCGAGCGAGACGATCCGAAGCTCCGGTCCGGGGCGGCGGAGGAAGCCGGCGACGACGAGGAGCTCGCCGGCGTGCTCCGGCGCGAAGGACGGTTCCGCGCCGGCCGACTCCGCGAGCCCCGCTTCGACCTCGAGCCTGCCGGCCGAGCCCTCGGCCACCGTCCGCACGGCCGTGACGCTTCCTCCCGCGACGAAGAACGCGCGCCTGAAGCCGGGCCGGCGAGCGGGAGCGAGCACGCAGACCCTCGTCTCGCGGAGTCGCTCGAGGGACTCGATTCGGTCGACGACGTCCTCGAGCGCGGCCATCCGGTCTCGCATACGGGCGGCGTCCTCGAAGCGCTGGTCGCGCGCCAGCCGGCGGAGTCGCGCGCGGCCGGCCGCCAGCGCGGCGGCGAGCTCGTCTCCCTCGAAGCCGTCGAGCGCCCGCGCCGCGAGACGGGCCTTGTGTCGGCTCGTGAGCGGCCCGAGCGGGCCGGGCTCGGAGGTGACGATCCAGCGGTCGCCCCGCCTGGCGAGGTAGCAGGCGCGGTCGGGCCGGGACGCGCGCGCGTTCGCGGGCGGCCGGAGCTCGCGGATGAGCCGTAGCTCCTCGAGCGCCGCTTCGAGCTCGGAGCCGAGCTCGCGCCACTCGATCCGCTCGAGCGCTCCCAGGGCGGCCTCGACTGCGGGTCGCTGCCTGCTCCCCGAGAAGTACGAGCGGAGCCGCGCGCGGAGGTCGCGCGCCTTGCCGACGTAGAGGACGGTGTCGTTGCGGTCGCGGAAGAGGTAGACGCCCGGCGTGCTCGGGGCGCCCGCCACGAGTGGACGCTTGGCGTGGAGCCGCCTGGCCCGCGGCGCGGCGAGCTCGAGCACCTCGGCGAGCGTCCTCGCGCCCCGCTCCTGCGCGAGACCGAGGAGCGCGATCAGGACCTCGGCGGTCGCGAGCGCGTCGGGGAGCGCGCGATGGCACGGCGCAGTCGACGTGCCGAAGAAGTGCGCGAGCCACGCGAGCGAGAACCGCTCGCTTCGCCGTACGAGCAGCCGCCGGGCGAGCCAGACCGTGTCGAGGACGTGCGCCGCGACCCGGCGGCCGGTGAGTCGCTCCAGCTCGCCGTCGAGGAAACCGACGTCGAAGCGGGCGTTGTGGGCCGCGAGCGGATCGTCGCCGGCGAAGGCGAGGAAGCGGCGGACAGCGGTCTCGGCGCGCGGTGCACGGCGCAGTTCGACCTCCCGGATCCCCGTCAGCCTGGCGATCGAGGCCGGTAGCGCGGTTCCCGGGTCGACCAGCGTCTCGAAGGTATCGGCGATCTCGAGCGCGCGCACCCTGACGGCGCCGATCTCGCACACGCGGTCGCGTCGCGCCGAGAGGCCTGTCGTCTCCAGGTCGAAGACGACGAGCTCCGCGTCCTCGATGAGCACGTCGCGGTGCGCGTCGCCGGCGAGCCCGACGCGGTCGCCGAGCCAGGTGAGGCGCGAGTCGCCCTCGACGACGTCTGCGAGGAGCGAGCGGGCGAGCTCGGCGGGCGCCCGATCGAGTGCGAAGAGAACGCGCGCCGCCTCCTCCGCGGCGACCGCTCCACGCCGCGCGTGGACGAGCTCCACGAGCCGGTCGGCGGCGTCGAACGCGAGCTGCATGGGCGGAGGCTAGCGAACATATGTTCGTATCTCAACCCCGACGTGCGGAGGACACTGTCCGTTGGAGACGGGAGTCCCCTGCAAACGAGCCCCGAGGGTCAGACCCTGGACACGTCCGCAACCGACGGGTGCGACCCGTGCCGAAAGCGCGCCGATCTGTCCACAGACAGGACCTCGGCAACGAAGAGGGGCCGCCTCTCGGCGGCCCCTCGAAACCTGCAGTGGCGACTGCTTCGCTAGGCGCCGGCGCCGGCTTTGACAGCCGACTTGAGCGCGCTTCCGGACGAGAACTTCGGCACGGTCGTCGCCGCGATGTGCACACGCTCGCCCGTCCGCGGGTTCACCCCCTGACGCGCAGCGCGCGCCGAGGTCGAGAACTTGCCGAAGCCCGTGAAGGTGATCGAGTCGCCCTTCGCGAGCGCGTCGGTGATCGTGTCGAGCACGGCCTCCACCGCGTCGCCGGCGTCGCGCTTCGACATTCCGGCCCTATCGGCCACCGCATCGACAAAATCTTGCTTCGTCACTGTTCGTCCTCCTAACGTTCGGGTTCGCCCTCGGAGTGCCGAATGAGCCTAACAGCCCTTCGGATTTGGCTCAACCATGCCGTTTTGCGGCGGTTTTGTGCAGTTCCAGGAGCTCTTTGGCCCTGAAAAGTGCCCGCAAACGCACGCCGAGGCGCGCGAGAGCGTCGGTACCGCCCTCCTCCCGATCGACCACGCAGACGGCGTTTCGGACGACGAGACCCTCGTCGCGGAGGGCCGAGACCGCCTCCACGAGGGCGCCGCCGGTCGTGACGACGTCCTCGAGCAGGCACACGAGATCGCCCGTCTCGAAGGCTCCCTCGATGCGGTTCGACGTGCCGTATGCCTTGGCCTCATCGCGGACGATGATGAACGGGAGATCGGACGTCAGGGATGCCGCGGCGGCCAACACGACCGCCCCGAGAACGGGACAGGCAAGCCGAACAGCGTCCGGCTCGCACTCGCGAACCGCGTCCGAGAGCGCGCCGCCGAGCAGGCCGAGGATCTCGGGTTCCGTCTCGAAGCGGTACTTGTCGAGGTACCAGGTCGAGCGCTTGCCGGACCGGAGCACGAAGTCGCCCTCGAGCAGCGCCCGGTCGACGAGCAGCCGCGCGAGCTCGTCGCTCATGAGGCGATCGCCGCGCGCGCCTCGGCCGCGACCCGCTCGAACCCCGCCGCGCCTGGCTCGAGCACGATCGCGGACCCGTCCGAGAAGGCGACCGTGACGCGCTCCCCCGGCCGGCGCAGGCCGACGGCGTACCGCCACGCCCAGATTGCGAGCGCCGCGAGCAGGACGATCCGGAACAGCTTCCTCATGCGTCCTCGACTTTCCCGTCGGCGTCCTTCGGCTTCGGCTTGGCGCGTCGTCGCCTCGGCTTCGGCTCGTCGATCTGCTGCAGGCACGTGCGGAGGTCGTAGACGACGAGCCCGGCGGTCGCGCCGGGCCGGGCCGTGGCCGCGATCGCACGGCCACCGTCACGCAGCACGAAGAAGCCTCCCCCAGCGAGCTCGACCTCGACCCGCGTCACCTCGTCGGCGGAGTGGAGCTCGCCCGCGGCGGTGAGAGCTCGGCCCGCGGCATCCGCGAGCTGCCGGGCTCGAGCCTCATCGTCCTCCGTGGAGCCGAGCGGCTCGCCGGAGGCGTCGAAGACGACCGCGCGCTCGATCTCGGCCGAGAGCTTCGTCAGCTCGGCAAGCGCCCCGGACACGTCCACCGGGCGACGCTACCACCTCTCAGGGCAGCATGTCCGCGAGCCTCCGTGCGGCACGCGCGCGGTGCGAGTGCTCCGCTTTCCAGGCGTTGCCGAGCTCCGCGACCGTTCGAGCCTCGCCTCGGGGGACGAAGATCGGGTCGTAGCCGAAGCCCTCCGACCCGGCGGGGGTACGAGCAACGTCGCCCTCAAGCGTCCCGGCTGCGCGGACTTCCGCCCCGTCCGGCCCGAGAACGACGAGCTCGCAGACGTACCGCGCGCGGCGGTCGTCGACGCCGTCCAGCTCCTCGAGCAGGCGCGCGACCCCGTCCTCGGCCCAGCGCGCGGATTCGATCCCCGGCCTGCCGTCCAGCGAGACGACCTCGATTCCGGAGTCCTCGCCCGCGACCCAGTCGCCCGCGGCGGCGTGGGCCCGCCCGTGCCGCGCCTTGATGCGAGCGTTCTCGAGAAACGTCTCGCCGTCCTCGACCGGCTCGTCGGGTGCGTCGAGCAACGCGATCTCCCATCCGGGAAGCGCCGCCCGCAGCTCCCGCAGCTTGTTCGCGTTCCGCGACGCGAGGACGAGCCTCACGGCCGCGGCGCGGCGGCGGCTTCCAGCTGCGCGGCGACGAGCTCGTCGATCCCGCCCGCGGCAAGGTCGAGCAGCTCGTCGAGGAGCTCGCGTGAGAACGGATCTCGCTCTGCGGTCGCCTGCACCTCGACGAGGGCGCGGTCGCCCGTCATCACGACGTTCATGTCCGTCTCCGCGCTCGAGTCCTCCTCGTAGTCGAGGTCGAGCACCGCCTCGCCGCCGACGATCCCGACCGAGACGGCCGCGACCGAGCCCGCCAGCGCCTTCGAGAGCCCGAATGCGTCGAGCGCCCGGCGCGCGGCTATCCAGGCGCCCGTGATCGACGCACAGCGCGTGCCCCCGTCCGCCTGGAGCACGTCGCAGTCGAGCCAGAGCGTCCGCTCGCCGAGGGCCTCGAAGTCGCACACCGCGCGGAGCGCACGCCCGATCAGGCGCTGGATCTCGACCGTGCGCCCGTCCGGCCGGCCGCGCGTTGCGGCGCGCTGCGTCCGCTCGCCGGTCGACGCCGGCAGCATCGAGTACTCCGCCGTCATCCAGCCGCGGCCCTTCCCGTAGAGCCAGCGCGGGACGCCTTCCTCGACGGTCGCCGTGCACAGGACGATCGTCTTCCCCTGTCCGTACAAGACGGAACCGTGCGGCTGCTCGAGGAAGTCGACCTCGACGTCGAGGGGCCGGAGCTCGGCGGCTCGCCTCCCGTCCGATCTCACGCCGCCGCCGCTTCCAGTTCCGCGATCTCGACGTGCTCGACCGCGGCGATCGGCAGCTGGAGGAAGCGACGCCCCATCTCGCGGAAGAGCGCCGTGTCACCGGTGGTCAGGAAGCGGCACGCGCCCTCGCGTGCTTCCGCGTTCTCGATACCGCGGCGCGCGAGCAGCTCCGCGACCTCGCGCGCTGTCTCCTCGGCCGAGAAGACGAGCGTCACGCCTCGTCCGAAGACACGCTGGAAGACGGGGCGGATGAGGGGGTAGTGCGTGCAGCCGAGGATCACCGTGTCGACACCTGCGTCCCGGAGCGGCGCCGCGTACTCGCGCACCGCCTCGGCCGTCTCCTCGCCGAAGGGATCCTCGCCCTCGATCAGCGGGACGAGCCGCGGGCACGCGACGGGGACGACCTCGGCGCCCGCATCCAGCGACTGCACCAGTTCCGCATAGCGCCCACTCGCCACCGTCGCCTCGGTCGCGAGCAGCCCGATACGGCGGTTGCGGGTCGCGAGGACCGCCGCGTGCGCCTCCGGCGCGAGCACGCCCACCACCGGCACGGAGAGCTTGCGCTGGAGATCCGGGAGCGCGGCCGCGGTGGCCGAGTTGCACGCGGCGACGATCAGCTTCACGCCGAGGCCCTCGAGGTAGCCGGCGATCTCGGCCGCGAAGCGGCGTAGCTCCTCGAGCGGCCGCGGCCCGTAGGGCAGGCGCGCGCCGTCACCGAGGTAGACGTAGTCCTCGTGCGGGAGCGTGACGAGGCACTCGTGCAGGACGGTCAGCCCGCCCATGCCCGAGTCGAAGACGCCGATCGGGCGCGAATCCATCCGCGGGATACTACGGCGGGCCGCCGCTGGCTAGACCACGAACTCCTGATCTCGCGCCAACAAACGATCTCTACCCTGTGGCCGTGACGAGGATCGGGCTTGTCGGGTTGGCAGCCGCGTTCGTGCTGTGCGTGGGGGAGGCGACCGGCGCTGCTCCCGTGGCGCAGCACGACGTCTCGATCCCGATGGACGACGGCGTCTCGCTCGCCGGGACGCTGTTCCTGCCGGCCGCTGCTCCGCCGGCGCACGGCTGGCCGGGCGTCGTGCTCATGCACGGCCTTGGCGGCAACCGCGAGCAGATGAACCTGTTCCTGGGGGCGTTCGGGCTGGCGGAGCGCGACTACGCGATCCTGACAATCGACGCGCGCGGACATGGCCAGTCGGGCGGGCTCGCGAATTTCGCGGGAACGCGAGACGTCGCGGACGCACGCGCCGTGCACGCCTGGCTCGCGGCGCGACCCGACGTCGCCGACGCGCGGATCGGCGCCTGGGGCATCTCGTACGGCGGAGGCATCGTCCTCAACTCGCTCGTCGCGGGGGTGCCGTGGGACGCCGTGGCCACGGTCGAGAGCTGGACCGACCTCGCCTCGGCGCTGATGCCCCAGGGCCTCGTGAAGTCGGGGCTCGTCACCGGCCTTGCGAGCTCCATCCCCGCGGAGCGCCGCGACCCCTCGGTCGCCGCTGTCTTCGCGGCCGCGCTCGCCGGGAACACCGCGGCCGTGCGCCCGTGGGCCGCCGAGCGCTCGAGCCTCTCGAAGCTCGGCGACGTGACGGTGCCCGTCTTCATGGCCCAGGGGAGACGTGACTTCCTCTTCGGGGTCGACCAGGGCATCGCGGCGTACCGACGGGTGCTCGTGTTCAAGACCCTGTATCTCGGACTGCACGGCCACACGCCGTCGAGCTTCCCCGCCGCGGACACCTTCGTTCTCGTCCAGCGGATCAAGCAATGGCTCGACTGCCACCTGCGGAGCCTCGGCTGCGCGACCGCGCCGTCCGGCGTCTATCTCGCGCCCGAGCGGTTCTCCGGAAGCCTCGTCCGCCGGACCGCGCTGCCTGTGGCGAAGACCGCCACGCTGGCGTTCCCCGGCGTGACCACGTTCGCGCCGAAGGGGAAGTCGGTGCGGCGCTCGGCCCCGTTGCGGAGCGCGGTCGAGGTCTACGGCTCGCCGGTCGTGAAGGCGACGATCGCGGCAAGCGGCCGCTGGTCGCGGCTTGTCGCCGTGTTGAGCGCGCGGACGCCGCAGGGGCGAACGATCGTGGTCGGGTCGGGCGGGATCCCGACGAAGAACGGGCTGCGGAAGGTCTCCATCCAGCTCGCGAGCCAGGTGACGTTCGTCCCCAAGGGCTCGCGGCTGACGCTGACGCTCGGCTCCTCGTCGCTCGCGCACTCGAGCACGAGCCCGGTCTACCTCGATCTCCCGATGGCCAAGAAGGCGCGCGTTCGGGTCGGAAACGCCGTCCTCACGCTGCCCGGACTGCGCAGCCCAGTCACGAAGTAGACGTCCGGCTCTACGCTTGCGCGATGCCTGCCACCGTCCGGCTCGGGACGTGCAGCTTCGCCGACGAGGGGCTCCTCAAGTCCTGGTATCCGCGAGGCGTCTCGACGGCGAAGGCGCGGCTCGCGTACTACGCGGAGCGCTTCGACACGGTCGAGGTCGACTCGCCGTACTACCACCTGCCCGATCCGGACGTGACCGCGCGCTGGGCGCAGCGGACGCCACCTGAGTTCGTCTTCCACGTCAAGGCTCACGCGTCGATGACCGGCCACGAGGAGGCGGAGCAGGAGACGGCGTTCGCGGAGTTCCGGGCGTCGCTCGAGCCGCTCGAGCTGTCCGGGAAGCTGCGCGGGATCCTCCTCCAGTACCACCCGCGGGTCAAGAAGTCGGACGCGGCGAAGGAGGAGCTGTCGCGGGTGCGGGCACTGCTCGACCCGCTCGTTCCGCTGATCGAGTTCCGGCACCGCTCGTGGCTCGACGAGGACGAGCGCGCGGACACGTTCTCGTTCCTCGAGCGACACGGGCTCGCGTTCGTGTCGGTGGACGCGCCGCGGACTCGCGCGTCGAACGTGCTGCCGCCGGTTGCGGCCGCAACCCATCGCGTTGCGTACGTGCGCTTCCACGGCCGCAATGTCAAGACGTGGAACATCCGCGGCGCGACGAAGTCGTCCGAGCGCTTCGACTGGATGTACTCCGCCGAGGAGCTCGCGGAGTGGGTCGACCGGCTCGCCGGTCTCGCGGACGACGCGGACGAGGTGTACGCGATGTTCAACAACAACCGCGACGACTTCGCGCCGCGGAGCGCCGTGCTTCTGCGCGGTCTGCTCGAGGAGGCGGGCGTCGCGACCGCCGGCGGCGTCGAGCCGCCTCCGCTCACGCCGACGCTCTTCTAGACGAGCCCCCGGCTAGAGTCGCGCGGATGCGTGTCCTGTCCGTCACGCACGGGCCGACGGTTCCGGGCGGCGTCTTCGACGAGGTCGCCGAGGCGTCCGGGCACGACCTCGAGCGCTGGGTGGTGCCGCTCGGTGGGACGCCGCAGCCGCCCTCGGCCTACGGCGCCGTCATGGTCTTCGGTGGCTCGATGCACCCGGATCAGGACCGCGAGTACACGTGGCTCGAGCGCGAGGTCGAGTTCCTCCAGCAGACGCTCGCAGACGGCGTGCCGGTGCTCGGCGTCTGCCTCGGAGCGCAGCTGCTTGCCCGCGCCGCGGGCGCCTGGGTCGGTCTCGCGCCTGAGTCGGAGGTCGGATGGTTCGAGGTCGAGCTCACGCCCGAGGGACAGGACGATCCGGTGCTCGGAACGCTCCCGCATCAGGCCGACGCGTTCCAGTGGCACCACTACACGTACGCCGTCCCCGACGGAGGCACCGAGCTCGCGCGCAGCGAGCGCTCGACACAGGCCTTCCGTCTCCGGAACGCGTGGGGGATCCAGTTCCACGCCGAGGTGACGCTGGCGATGCTGGAAGCCTGGGTCGCGGAGGGCGGGGACGAGCTCCCCGCCGTACCCGATGACTTCCTCGCCGAGGCGGCCGCGCGGATCGAGCGCTGGAACGAGCAGGGCCGAAGCCTCTGCGCCGCGTTCCTCGCTCAGGCTGCCTAGGCGGGCTCCACCGGAAGCGCCGGGTCGCGAGACCACTCGTGCCAGGACCCGACGTAGTTCCGTGCGTCGTACCCCGCTCCGCGCAGCACCTGCACGGCGAATGCGGACCGGCTCCCCACGTGGCAGTAGGCGACGACCTCCGCGCCCTCGGGCAGCCCGACGAGCGTGCGGACCTCGTCCGCCGAGCGGCACGCGAGCAGCTCCTCGACTGGCAGGTTCCGCGCACCCGGAATGTGACCGTGCCGAGGATCGCAGTGTGCGGGCGCGGTCCCGTCGTACTCGAACGGCGTGCGCACGTCGAGGAGCGCGAGACCCTCCCCCAGCCGCCGTCTGAGCTCGTCGTGGGTCACGTCCATTGCGCGAGAAACTCCACGAGCACGGCGTTGAACCGCTCTGGCTGCTCGAGGCTCAGCAGGTGCCCCGCGCCCTCGAACACCTCCAGCGAGCCGAGGAGCGCGCTCGCGGCGAGCTCTTGCGCCTCGGCGACCGGAACGATCTCGTCGCCGTCGCCCACGCAAACCAGCAGTGGCCCGCCGAACGATGCGACCACGCTCGTGAGATCCGGCCGGTCGCGCATCGCCTCCTGTGCGACCGCCAGGTCCTCCGCAGGCACGTCCGTCTCGAGCTCGGCCGGAACCCCCTCCGCACGCAGACGCGCGACCTGCTCGTCGCGGAACCCCCGCCGCTCCGCGGTGTCCGCACCCGCGCGCGAGCCGACGAGGACGAGCCCGGGAACGCGCTCGGACGCACGCCGCGCGAGCGCCAGCGCGCAGTAGCCGCCCATCGAGGCGCCGACCGCGACGAACGGCCCGTCGATCTCGCCGAGCAGCTGCGCGGCCCAGCCGTCGAGCGACGGGCCGCGACCGTAGAGCCGTGGCGCCAGCGGCTCGTGCCCGGTCTCGCGCACCGCGGCCAGCTGCTCGTCCCACATGCGCTCGTCGGGCGGCCACGCGTGCAGGAGGAGGACGTTCACGCGCGGTCGATTCGCTCGGCGCCCTCCAGCCCCGAGGCGCCGTCCCACCCGTGCTCCGCGCCCTCGATGCGCATCGCCGCCGCCAGCTCGGCGAGAAGCTCGCGTGCAGGCGCGAGCTCGGCGGGCGACGAGGCCGTCACGGCGATCCGGCGCACCGCCTCGGGATCGGCGCCCGTCAGGCGCGAGACGACCCTCGGGTTGGCCGCGAGACCCACCACGTCGCCCGGCGGCAGCGGCCCGTAGAACTCGGGCACCGAGAGGTACTCGTCGACGATGCGGCCCTGCTCGAAGAGGATCATGCGGACGAGCTCGTCCCGCTCCACCCCGAGCAGGACCACGACGGCGCCCATGCGGTCGGAGAGCTCCTTCGCTAGCCGCCGCAGCATGTCCGGGTTCCGGTCGCACACGTCGTCGTAGACCGTGATCCAGCCGTGGCGCGGCGGCGCGACCACGGAGCCGCGCGAGTTCCCCGGCAGGCGCGGCACGAACTGGCGGACCGCATCCCCGACCGTGTTGACGTCGTCGGTCTGGACGTGGATCGAGCCGAAGGACGACGCCTCCTGGCGGCCGAGCCGCGCCTCGAGGTCGGCGACGCGGCCGGCCATGATCATCACCTCGTCCTTCAGGCCCCAGCGCTGATAGAGCGAGCGCGCGACCGTGTTCGCCGCGACGACCTCGAGGTCGAGCTGCTCGATCCCGTCCTCACGGAATGCGGCCAGGACCTCGCGCATGAGCTCCGTGGCGATCCCGCTGCGGCGTTCGCCCTGGCGGACGAAGAGGTCGTTCAGCGTGCCGTAACCGGGTGCGCGGTGACGCGCCAGCGCGAACCCCACCGGCGTCCCCTCGTCGTCGAGCGCGATGAACGCGATGTCCGACTCGAGGATCTCGCGGATCTCGGCGAGCTCCTTCTCGAGGTCGTTCGGCCCCTCGTGTGTCGGCGGCGGGACCTCGTGGTCGAACTCCCTCCAGAGCTCCGCCAGGGCGTCGTAGTCGTCGATCGTCGCGCGGCGAACGTTCATGGGCTCATCCTGCGAGCCTCGCGCCCATGAGCAGGAACTGCGCGGACAGGTTCTCGAATGGCGCGAAGCGCTCGCCCATAGCCCGGGCCTCCTTGATCGACAGCGGGCGGCCGTCAGCGTAGAACGCCGAGACCGCCTTGCGCACGCCGAGGTCGCCGGCCGGCCACGCGCGCGGCCGCGCGAGGTGGCGGGCGAGGAACCAGTCGGCGGTCCAGCGGCCGAGGCCTGGCAGCGCCGTGAGCGCGGCCACGACCTCGTCGTCGGGGAGCGCGCCGAGCGCATCGAAGTTCAGCTCCGAACGGGCGAGGCCGAGCACGTACGCGATCTTCGTCTGCGAGAAGCCGAGCTCGAGGAAGTCCTCGGCGGTCGCGGCAGCGACCCGCTCGCGCGTCGGGAACTCCCAGGCGATCTCGTGCTGCACGCCGAAGTCGCCGCACGAAGCGCCCGCGGATCGCCGCCGCCGCCTGGAGCGAGATCTGCTGCGTCGTGATCGCGACCACGAGCGCCTCGAACGGGTCCGGGTTCAGCGTCGGCCGGAAGCCGCGGAGCCGGCCCACGATCGGCCCGAGGACCGGATCGCGCGCGGCCCAGGCGTGGAATGGCTCGAGGTCGAACGGGACGCCGAGCAGGCGCGAGAGCGGGTCGATGGCCTCCGCACGCGCGGGCTCGAGCCGGACGCCATCCGGCGCGGGCTCGATCCGAACCTCGGTCCCTCCGGCGACGCGATGCAGGCCGCCCTCGTGCCAGACGGTCGCGCAGTCCGTCCCCCACTCCCGGAATCGCGTCAGCGAGAGGTCGAAGTCGTACGGCTGAGGGATGCGGAGGAGCGTCACGGTCAGAGCGCGCGGAGGACGTCGTGGAAGTCCTCGAACGACTCGAACGCGACACCGCGGTCATCGAGGTAGGTCGCGAGGCCGTCGCGGGCGAAGACACGCGAGGCGGCCAGCGCGACGCAGCGGTCGGAGAAGCCGTCCCCGGCGAACGCGAAGCCGTCGAGCCCGGCGACGTCGGCGCGCTTGCACGGCTCGCCGCACTCCGCGCAGGCGGGAGCCTCGCGGAAGAGCGCCCGCCACCCGTCCGGGCTCGGGTCGACCCGGTTCGCCACCAGCTCGAGCCGGACGCCTTCGCGCTCGAGGATCGGCTCGATCAGCTCGCGAAAGCCGCTCGACACGACCAGCGGATCGTGGGCCTGCACGAGCTCCGCGAAGCCCGGGCGCACGCGCACGTTCGCGCGCATCCACGAGATGACGTCGTCGAGCGGCGCGCGAACGCTCTCGAACTCGAGCGCGATGACCTCGTTCAGCGTCAGATCGCGCCCGAGCCTGTTCTCGGCCGCGTCGTAGATCCGCTCGTCGCCGAACTCGAGCAGCACGAGATGGAGTCCGTCGACCTCGGTGACGGTCCCGTCCCAGTCGAGGACGAGCTTCACTGGATCTCGACGGACGAGTGCACGGACTGCGACAGGACTCCGATCCCCTCGATCTCGACGTCGACCATGGTTCCCGGCTCGATGTCCTCGACGGCGCCGAACGCGGGGCCGGCGAGGATGTCGCCGGGCTTCAGCGTCGTATCGGCCGCGGCGAAGTCGCGGGCCGCCGCCCAGTCGAAGGCACCCGAGCTCCCACGAGCGACGACGGCGCCGAGGACGCGCACCGTGCCGTGAGATCGGTGCAGGCGCCTCGTCCGGCGTCACCACGACCGGGCCGAGCCCGAGCGCGAAGTCGCGATCCTTCGGACGTGGCAGATTCGGCGCGCGCCACTCCGCGAGGATCGTGAAGCCACCGATCTCGCCTCGGCCGCCGATGACCACCCCAACGCGTGGCCGCAGCTCCAGGGGACGCCAGTCGTAGACGGTGCGGTGGGCAACCTCGGTGTTCGGACCCATGATCGCGGCGGGATTGGCGAACTCGAACGAGCTCTGGTCGTCGAAGATCCGTACCGCCGGCGGATGCAGCACCGGCGCGAGGAGGCTCACGCTCGAGAGCGGGAAGACCGCATGCTCTCGCGCGGCTCCGCCGCCGGTGAAGTAGGCCTGCAGCGTCTGCGCGGCGAGCTCCACGACCTGGTCGCCGTCGACCCGGCCGACCCAGCCGCGCTCCATCGGATGGTCGACGGGATGGAACATGCAGAGCCTCACGCGGTCACGGCTCCGTGTGCACGACGACGTCGGCGACTCCCGGGACCGCGGCCCGGACCCGCTTCTCGATCGCGCTCGCCCGCGCATGCGCTTCCGCGAGCGACTCGTTCCCCGCGAGCGCGAGAGTGAGGAACGCGACGAGCCCGTCGTCCGTACGCACGAAGCGGAGCTCGCGCGGAGCGGAGCCGATCTCCTCGCGTACGGCCCGCTCGACCGCGGCCGCGTCGACCGCGACCTCCTGGGCCGAGACCGCCTCCTTCAGCGGCTCGAGGTGCGTGCGCACCTCCTCGACCTCGGGCACCGCAGTGCAGATCGCGCGCTCGACCTGCTCCGCGATCTCGTGCGCACCCTCGAGCGGGAGGTCGCCGGGAAGTTTGAGATGCAGCGACGCCTCGACGCGCCCGTCCACGTCGAGCACGACGAGGTTGTGGATCTCCCGCACCTGCGGGACGCCGAGCGCCGCTGCGAGCACGCGTTCGCGGATGCCCTCCTCGGCCTCGCGCGGCTCCACGTGGACGACGACGTCGAGGCCAGGGAGCCGCTCGCGCAGAGCGTCCTCCACGCGGTCGGCCGCTGCGTGGCCCTGCCCGACGGCCGCGCCCGGAGCGATCCCGATGTCGACGTCGACGAAGTGGGCGCCGCCGGACTCGCGGACGCGCAGCCGCCGGAGCTCGACCGGGGGATCGAGCGACGCGATCGCCTGCCGCGCAGCTTCCTCGGCCTCGGCGGGCGTGTGATCCATGAGCGCGTCCACGTTCCGCCGCAGGAGCCTGCCGGCCGCGACGATCACGAGCCCGGCGACGAACAGCGCCGCGATCGCGTCTCCCTCCGGGAAGCCGAGCGCGGCGGCGACGAGCCCCGCGAGCACCGCGAGCGTGCCGACGAGGTCGCTGCCGAAGTGGAGGGCGTTCGCGAGCAGTGCGTCGCTGCGGTACTGCCTGCCGGCCTGCAGTGAGACGACCGTGCGCGCGGCGTCGATCGCGATCACGACCGCGATGGCGGCGAACGCCCACCACGTCGCCTCGACCTCGAAGTCGACCCACCCGACGAGCCGGGCGACCGCAACGCCGCCGATCGCAAGGCTGATCGCCACGAGCAGCCCCGCCTCCGCGAGCGCGGCGAGGTTCTGGGCCTTCCCGTGCCCGAACGGGTGGCCGCGATCGGCGGGACGCACTGCCACCGACACCGCGAAGAACGTGAGCAGGGCGGCGCCGAGGTCGGCCCCGGAGTGCGCCGCCTCGGCAAGCAGCCCGAGGCTCCCGCTCGCGAGGCCGGCGCCGAGCTTGATCGCGATCAGGAGGCAGGCGGCCCCGACCGAGACGAGCGCGGTGCGCCGCTGCGGCGACATGGACGGCATCGTAGGGGCCGCCCTATCCTCCGCACGTGCAGGTGTGCCCGAGCTCGAATCGATGGTGCGTCTACGTGCGGGGAAACGCCTCGTCGCGGAGGGCCGCCGCGCCGAGGCCGGCGAGCAGCTGCAGCGAGCGCTCGCCTACTGGAGCAGCGTGGGCGCGGACCGCTACGTCCGCCAGGCCGAGGCGCTGCTCGCAGACGCCTCAGAGAGTCCCGCGTAGCGCCTGCTCAGGCACTTCCTCCGCTTCTCGCCAGTTCCAGCGCACCGACTCGAGCAGCCGTCCTCAGGCGCGCTCGAAGTGCTGCCGGAGAAGCGCGGCGAACCGCTCCGGGTGCTCGAGGTTGAGCATGTGCGCGCTTTCGAGCTCCTCGAGCCGCGCACCGGGAACCGTCGCCGCCAGATGGCGCATCGCTGCTGTCGTCCCGGGCTCGTCGAGGGTGCCGAGCAGCACGAGCAGCGGCGCCTTCAGCTCGTGGAGACGCTCGATCGCAGGGGGGTCGAGCACCTGCGGCTTCCCTTCCTCCTTCCCGGCGCGGTAGTTCGCGAGCACCCACGCGTGCACTTTCGCGCGGACGTCCGGTACGCGATCCGCCGGCTGACCGGGGCCACTGCCCCAGAAGTCGGCCTCCCACTCGGCGAGCGCGTCCCAGTCCTTCGCCTCCCACATCTTCTCGGGCGCATCCCACGTCTCGGGCGGCAGCCCCTCCGGTGACTGATAGCCGCCGATGCCGCCCGCCGCGACGACGAGCGACCGCACGCGTTGCGGGTACTCGAGCGCGAAGTCGAGCGCGATCATCCCGCCCCGGGAGAGCCCGACGACGTGGGCCGTCGGCTCGGAGACGTGGTCGAGAAGCGCGGCGATGTCGGCCCGGTTCGAGAATTCGACAGCTTCTGTCTCCGTCTCGCCGAAACCGCGCGTGTCGTAGCGGAGAACGCGATACGAGTCGCCCAGAGAGGAGTCGCTCAGTGCGGCGGCCTCGCCGTCCCACATCCTGAGGTTCGCGACTCCGGCGTGTACGAGCACGACGGCCTCACCGGCGCCCGACACCTCGTACCGGATGCGCGCGCCGTTCGTCTCGAGGAAGCCCCGCTCCATCTGCCGCGCGTCAGAGGTTGCCGCGGAGTGCCTGCTCGCGCTCGATCGCCTCGAAGAGCGCCTTGAAGTTCCCGATCCCGAAGCCGCGCGAGCCGTGGCGCTCGATGACCTCGAAGAAGAGCGTCGGCCGGTCCTGGACGATCTTCGTGAAGAGCTGGAGGAGGTAGCCCTCCTCGTCTCGGTCGGCGAGGATGCCCATGGAACGGAGGTCGGCCCAGTCCTCCTCGATCTCGCCGACCCGCTCCTGCACGATGTCGTAGTACGTGTCGGGCGTCGTGATGAAGAGGACGCCGTGCTCGCGCAGCGCCGCAACCGTCTTGACGATGTCGTTCGACTGCATCGCGACGTGCTGCACGCCCGGGCCGCCGTGGAACTCGAGGTACTCCTCGATCTGGCTCTTGCGCTTGCCCTCGGCCGGTTCGTTGATCGGGAACTTGATCTTCCCCTCGCCGTCCGTCATCACCTTGGACATGAGCGCCGAGTACTCGGTCGAGATGTCCTCGTCGGAGAAGTGCGTGAGCTGCGTGAACCCGAGCACGCGCTCGTAGAAGCCGACCCATTCGTCCATGCGGCCGAGCTCGACGTTGCCGACGACGTGGTCGAGCGCGACGAGCCCGACTCCGGGCGCCGGGTTCCCGTTCGGGTCGACCGAGACGTACCCCGGGAGGTACTCCCCGGAGTACTCCGAGCGGTTGACGAACGTGTGCACGTTGTCGCCGTAGGTGCCGATGGTCGCGAGCTCGACGCGGCCGTTGTCGTCCTCCTCCCAGTGCGGCTCGGCCACGCCGCGCGCGCCGCGCTGCACGGCCTGCCGGTACGCGTTCGTCGCGTCGGGGACCGCGAGCGCAACGTCACGGACGCTGTCTCCCTTGATCGCCGCCCAGCGGCAGATCTCGCTGTCGGACCGGAGACCGCTTGTCAGCACGATGCGGATGTCGCCCTGCTCGATGACGTACGACGCGCGGTCGCGGACGCCGGTCTCCGGCCCCGCGTAGGCGGTGCGCGTGAAGCCGAACGCGCTCTCGTAGAAGTACGCGGCCTGCTTCGCGTTCCCGACCCATATCTCCAAGTGATCCCAGCCGTCGATCGGCATGAAGTCGTGTTCGCTCATATGCCGGATTCTAGGCGGCCTGGGGCGGGGCGGCCCGGCGGCGCACGACGAGGATCCCGACGGCGATGAGCACGCCGCCCGCGATCTGGAGGGCGGAGATGGGCTCGGAGAGAAGGATCACGGCGAGCACTGCAGCCACGAACGGCTGGAGGTTGGCCGCCAGGGTCGCGCGGTTGGCTCCGATCCGGTGCAGCGAGCGGAACCAGAGGACGTTCGTGAGTACGAGCGGGCCGATCGTCGCGAACACGAGCAGCGCCCAGATCTCCCAGCCGACCGACCAGTCCTGCTCCGAGGTCTCTTGCAGCCCGGTCAGGAGGAGTGCGACCCAGGCTCCCGGGATCACGAGCGCGCTCACGCGCGACGGCGAGTACGTCGCCATCAGCGGCGTGACGATGACGGAGTAGGCCGCCCAGGTCGCTCCCGTCGAGAGGCCCAGCAGGATGCCGAGCGTGCTCCCCGCGACCTCGCCGCCCGAGCCGAGCGCGACGAGCGCGACCCCGACGAACGAGATCGCCGCGGCGACGAGGAAGCGCCCGGTCGGCCGCTCGGTGCCGAGGATGAGGCCGAAGAGCGCCGCGAAGATCGGGATCGCCCCGAGAAGGAGCCCGATCGTCGACGCCGTCGTCTCGTTGAGAGCGAAGACGAACGAGAGCTGGTTCAGCCACAGGCACCCGGCGGCGAGCGCGACGATCGGCAGGTGGCCCCGCCCGACCCGCAGGGTGCGCTCGACGACGAGGGTCAGGGTGACGAAGATCGCGGCCGCGAGCCCGTAACGGACACTCGCGTACGGGAGCGGCGCGAACCCGTGCGTGAGGATGTACTTCGTCACGCTGAGGTTGAGGGCCCACAGCAGGACCGTCGTGAGCAGCATGAGCTCGACGGTCGAGGGGCGGCGCACGTACGGACGCTATCGACCTACGTCGGCGTCAGCTCTTGTTCCCGTCGAGGCCCTCGCCGCTGACCAGCTCCCAGGCCCGGCGGAGCTTCTGGCCCAGCTCGCTGCCGTCGACGTCCTCGACGCCGGTCACCTCCATGAAGCCGGGATTCTCCGTCGGCTCGGGCATGCGCTCGGCCTCGGCGGAGGTGAGCCCCAGCACGACTCCCCGCTCGTAGATCTCGGCGACCTGGACGGCGTCGGCGAACCGCAGCCCGCCCGGAAGCGCACTCGCGTCGATCACGATCCCGTCGAAGATCTCGAGCTCGAGATCGGCGAGCACGTGCTGGACTTCTCCGAGCTTCTCGCCGTCCGAGGTGAAGACAGCGACGCCCGGCTCGAGCGCCAGGTACGAGCTCGGCGCGCCGAGGTCATCCATGGCCGGGAACATAGTCCCTGGATAGGCTGTCCCGCATGGCCGAGCCCACGCGAGAGGACATCGACGGGCTCGTCGGGCCGGCGACGCCGCACTTCACGTACCAGCTGAGGGCCCGCGTGCGCGAGCTCGTCGCCGATCTCCCGGCCGATCATCCGGTGCGGAGATACGGCGAGGAGAAGATGGAGCTCCTCGACCGGCTCGGGCGCGCGTCGTCGCTCGCGGCGGACAGCAGTCCCGAACCGCGCAGCAGGATCGGCTGGGACACGATTCCCTCGTCGGCGCCCGTCTCCGACCCGCAGGGATGACCTTCGACGGCGCCTCCGTCCTCGTGACGGGCGGATCGCGCGGGATCGGGAAGGCGATCGCACTGCGCTTCGCCGCGCTCGGGGCGCGGCGCGTCGCGATCGGGTACATGCGCGGCGACTCGGCGGCGGAGGAAACCGAGGTCGCGCTCCGCGAGCTCGGCGCAGAGGTGACGCTCGTCCGCGGCAACGTCGCCTCGCAACGCATCGCGGACGAGGTCGCCGCGCTCGGCCCGCTCGACGTGCTCGTGCACGCGGCGGCGACCGGTGTTATCCGCCCCGCGCTCGAGACCGACGACAAGCACTGGGACTGGACGCTGTCCGCCAACGCGCGCGCGCTCCTCTCCCTGACCCGCGCCGCGGCGCCCGCGATGCCCGCAGGCGCCTCCATCGTCGGCATCTCGAGCCTCGGCTCGACGCGCGTTCTCGAGAACTACACGCTCGTCGGCGCCTCGAAGGCCGCGCTGGAGGCGCTCGTCCGCTACCTCGCGGTCGAGCTCGCGCCCCGCGGAATCCGCGTGAACGCCGTCTCCGCGGGAGTCGTCGAGACCGGCGCGCTCGAGCACTTCCCGAACAAGGAGGCGATGCTGGAGATGGGCCGCGCGAACCCCACCGGCCGCATCGTGTCCCCCGAGGACGTTGCCGCAGGCGTCACGTTCCTCTGCTCGCCGGAGGCGGAGATGATCCGCGGCCAGACGCTCGTGATCGACGGCGGCTGGAGCCTGCTCGCCTCGCTCGGAGCGATGCCTCAGGCCTGAAGATCGGCGCGCACGACCGCGAGGTCCTGCCGGCTCCAGACGACCGTCGCTTCGAAGCCGGCTGCGCTCAGCCACGCCAGCTGCTCGGGGAGCGGGTCGGGAAAGTCGAAGCCCTCCTCGATCGCGATGACCGCATCCTCCGCGCGCTCCGGGACGACGACGTCGGCGAGGACGAAGCGCCCTTCGGGGACGAGCGCGGCCGCGATCCGCCGGAACAGATCCGCCTTCTCGTCCGCGCGCAGGTGGTGCACCGCGAGCACCGAGAGCACGAGGTCGAACGGACCAGCGGGTAGCGGATCCTCCAGACGAGCGACCCGCAGGTCGACCCGCTCCGGCGGAAGAGCCGCCCGCGCAGCCGTGAGCATGGCCTCGCTCCCGTCGACGCCGACGAGCTCGGCCTCCGCGTGGAGCCCGAGCACGCGCCGGGCCGTCTCGCCGGTGCCCACGCCGAGCTCGAGCGCGCGGCGCACCTCGAGCCCGCGCGCCGCCTCCACGGCCCGGAGCTGGAGCTCGTCGTAGAGCGGGATCTCGACGCGGATCTCGTCGAGGTACGCGATCGGGTCCCAGCCTTCGCTCACGCGCGTCGCGCCTAGCCCTGGCCGGGAACGCAGCCGCGAACGACCCGCGTGAAGCTGTTGCTCCACCTTCCGGCGGGATCGCGCACCCTGAGCGTCACCGAGTAGCAGCGGTAGAAACGGGTTCGAGGGAGATCCGCGGGCACCGTGCTCGTCCACGGGATTCCGCGTACGCACTCGGGCGGGACGAAGTGGATGTCGTACGTGATCAGATCCTCCTGCTCCCGTACGAGCAGCCGTTCCGCACGCCGGCTGCCCCACCGATGCGTGACGCTGATCCGTGCGTAACGACGGCCGACGACGTTTTCGGGCCCGTCGTCGCAGAGCGCGAAGCGCATGGTCAGGCCACCGTTCCGGTACCCGCCACCCTCCTCGTAGACGCGCCCGATGCGGGCGCTGAAAGCCGTGATCCGCGGCGCCTTGTTCGCCGAGATCGTGTCGGCGCGACCGAGGCCGTCGGCCGACGCGGCGAGCCCGGCGACGAGGAGCGCCGAGCCGAGCCCGAGCACGCGACGGGCATGTGACGGCACCCACGAAGAGTAGATGCGACCCTAGGTGCGCATGAAGCCCTGGCGGGCTGCGGAGACGAGCGCGACCGCCTCCGGGAAGAGCACGCGCATCGCGTCGCGGAGCGCGATCGCCTGCGCGTCGGACGAGCCCTCGACCTGGATTCGGCCCAGGGCGGCCGCGGTCAGCTCGACCGCGGTGTTCAGCGTCAGCGTCGCGTACTGCTCGCGCTGCGCGTCCTGGACCGTCTCCGCCTGCTTCTCGGCGAACTCGCGCAGCGCTCCGAGGAGATCCTCCGGGTCGCCGCCGCCGAACGGGAAGAAGCCGCCTCCTCCACTCTCCATGCTCGCAGGTTAGACGAGCGGCAGCCGGTACCCGGCCTCGATCTCGCGTTGCAGCTCCGAGACCGCGCCCTGCGCCGACTTCATCGCGGCGGTGAAGGGCGACGCGCCCGTCGGATCCAGCTCGCGCTCGAGCTGCCGGGTCGCAGCGCCGATCTCGTCGAGCCGCATCGGCGACGCCACCTGCGGCGGGGCGCCGAGCACCGCGCGGAGCGCGCGCGCGGCCTCCTCCGCGGCCTCGATCCCCTCCGGCGCCTCGGTGCGCCTGAGCTCCTCGAGGCTCGCGATCAGGGCGTCGAGGTCGCCGCCCCCGGCCGCATCCGTCGCCACCTCGCAGAGCGCGGCGATCGAGACCGCCTCGCGCAGCTCCGTCCGGCTCTCCACGGGAGTCCCGTCGTCGCGCACGCCAAGCCAGCTGCGGAGCCCGTCCGCGCCGTCGAACGCGCACAGGAAGACGCAGCGGCCGGAGGCGGGTTCGGTCGGGATGACGCCCGAGACGACATCGCCGTCCGCCTCGCCCGTCTCCGCCGCCAGGCCGGCGACGCGCTCGAGCTCGGCCGCAAGGTCCACGAGGCCACAATAGGGCGATGTCGGCGCGCACCGTCCAGGCGCGAGAGCTGTTCGCCCCGCTGGGCCCGACCTACGACCGCGTCGGCGCCGTCCTCTCGCTCGGCCAGGACCCGCTCTGGCGCCGCTTCCTCGTGCGGCGCCTGCCGCGCGACCGCGGGCACGTGCTCGACGTCGCCTCTGGGACCGGCCTCGTCGCGTCCGAGCTCCTCGGCCGCGGGTACAGCGTGACCGCGCTCGACCAGAGCCCGGAGATGCTCGCCGTCGCGCGAGCTCGGCTCGACGGGCGCGCGGAGCTCGTGGAAGCATCGGCCGAGGCGCTGCCCTTCCCCGACGCGGCCTTCGACCACCTCACGTTCACGTACCTCCTCCGCTACGTCGACGATCCCGGAGCGACCCTCGCCGAGCTCGCGCGCGTCGTCCGCCCCGGAGGAGTCGTCGCCTCGCTCGAGTTCGGCGTTCCGGATGGGCTCGCGCGACCGCCGTGGGAGCTCTACGTCGGCGCGGTGCTGCCCCTGGCCGGAGCGGCGCTCCGGAGCGGATGGGGCGAGGTCGGCCGTTTCCTCGGCGGCTCGATCCGCGACTTCTGGCGGCGCTACCCGCTCGACCGCCAGCTCGGGCTGTGGCGGGCCGCTGGACTTCGCGGGATCGAGGTCAGGCGGCTGAGCCTCGGCGGCGCCGTCGTCATCTGGGGGACGCGGCAGTGAAGACCGAGACAGGCCCGTCCGCGCGGCCCGCCTTCTACGCGCTCGCGCCCGGCACGTGGCGCGACTACGTCACGCTCCTGCACCTGCCGTACACGGCCTGGCACCTCTCCTACGTCGTCATCGGCGGGTGCATCGTGCCCGCAGTCGCGTGGGGGCGGCTCGGAGCCGCCGTGGCGGCGTTCGCGCTCGCCGTGGGCATCGGCGCGCATGCGCTCGACGAGCTCCGCGGCCGGCCTCTGCGCACGAGGATCCCCGACCGCATGCTCGTCGCTCTCGCCGTCGTCTCGATCGCGGCGGCCTGCGCGATCGGGCTCGCGGGGGCGCTCGCCTTCCGCCCCTGGCTCGCGCTGCTCGTCCCGGTGGGCGTCTTCCTCGTCGTCGCCTACAACCTCGAGCTCGCCGGCGGCCGGTTCCACAGCGACCTCTGGTTCGGCCTCGCCTGGGGAGGCTTCCCGGTGCTCTGCGGCTATGCGGCGGTCTCCGGGGAGCTGAGCGTCGCGGCCGTGCTCGCCGCGGCGTTCGCAGTCGTGCTCTCCCTCGCCCAGCGCACGCTCTCGAACCACGTCCGTTTCGTGCGGCGTCGCGTGGCCTCCGTCGAAGGCGAGCTCGAGCTCACCGACGGGAGCCGGGAGACGCTCGATGCCGCCCGCCTGATCGCACCGGCCGAGCTCGGGCTGCGGCTGCTCGCCGCCGCGACGATCCTGCTCGCGGCCGCCCTCGTCGCCACTCGGATCTAGCATCGGATCTAGCATGAGTCGATGCCGCTGATCGCCTGGATCCTGCTCGGAGCGTTGGTCGCGGCTCTCGTGCTCGCCGCCGTCCTCTGGCGCTCGCTCAAGCGCATGCGAGCACGCGTCTCCCGCACGGACGAGCTCGTCTCCGAGGCGCGGCGGTCGGTGCGAGCTGCCGCCGAGGAGGAGACCGTGGCGCAGATCGAGCAGCTTCGCGTCGCGATCTCCCGCGCGCACGCGGACTCGCAGTCGACCTTCGCGACGGAGGAGAGACGGCTCTCCGACCAGCGGCGCGGGGAGCTGGCCGTGCGCGAGCGCGAGCTCTCGGACCGGCTCGCCGGCATGGTCGCCGCCGTGGAGCGCCGTGCCGAGGAGCGGCTGCGCGCGTGGGAAGCCGACCTCGAGCGGGCACAGCGCGCGCTCGAGGGCGAGGTCGCGACGCTCGAGCAGCGTCAGCGGCAGCAGATCGCGAAGGTCGAGGCGAGGATCGAGTCCGAGTCGATGGAGCTCGGGACGACGGTCGACCAGCAGCGCGCGGCTGCGGCGCGGTTCCGCGACGAGCTCGAGCAGTCGGCGAAGGACGCGCTCACGCAGGCGCTGGAGGAGCTGCAGTCCCAGGCCGAGGACCGGCGTCGCGCGATCGACGACGTGATGGAGCGCCTGCGCCAGCACGAGCACGGCGTCGCCGAGCAGGTCGACCGCGCCGAGGGCGAGGCCCGCGACCGGATCGAGGTCGCATTCGCCGAGCTCGAGCGCCGGCAAATCGCCGAGCTCGAGCGCGAGACCGCACGGGAGGTCGAGCGCCTGAGCGCCGCCGGCGCGCTCGAGTTCGAGAACCGCATGAAGGCGATCCGCGAGGAGGCCGCGGTCCGCCTGCGCGAGGAGCTCGACCGCACGACCGAGACCTTCCTCCGCCGCGCGGACGGCCTGATCGCAGATCAGCTCCAGCAGGCGGCCGACGCGGCTTCGCAGCGCCTCGACGACCGGATCGTCGAGCTCGCACGGCGGTACGAGGCGGCACGCGCGAACGTCTAGTAGCGACCGCACGATTCCAACTAACTCGCGCAGGGAACGTCTCTAGGACACCGAAACACCGCTCATGGCCGAGACGACCCAAGCACCCCTGTGGAACGAGAACGAGCCCGCCAAGGTCGAGAGCTGGCGCTTGCACGTTTTGATCGAGGCCGGCTACCCGGTGCATCTCGCGGAGCGCCTCGCCGGGAGCGAGGTCGATCTCCACGACGCGGTCGAGCTCGTGAAGCGGGGTTGCGACCACACAACCGCCGCCGAGATCCTCCTGTAGCGCCCGTTACCCTCCGGGCGTGAAGGTCGAGCCCGTTCTCTACGGCGACCGCAAGGTCTACACCGTGTCCGCGTTCAACCGCGGCGTCTCCCGCTTCCTCCGGCGGCTGCCGGAAGTGTGGGTCGAAGGCGAGATCACCGAGCTGCGACGAAGCGAGGCGTGGGCGAACGTGTTTCTGACGCTGAAAGACCCGAAGACCGGCGCGACGCTGAAGGTCACCATCCCGAGGGGGGCGTTCGACCGCCTCGAGCTCGCTCTCCAGGAAGGCGAGACGGTGCACGCGGCCGGGCGCGCGGAGCTCTACGAGCTGAAGGGCGAGCTGGGACTGCGCGCGACGACGCTCGAGCGGCTCGGCGTCGGCGGTCATCTCGTGGCGCTCGAAGAGCGCAAGCGCCGCCTCGCCGCGGAAGGGCTGTTCGCACCGGGACGCAAGCGTCCCCTGCCGCGCGTGCCGCGCGCGGTCGGGATCGTCACGGGCGCCGAGGCGGCGGCGCGCGGGGATCTCGTCACCACGATCGGCCGACGCTTTCCCGCCGCGAAGGTGGTCGTCTGCGAGACCCGCGTGCAGGGCCGCGGCGCCGTCGAGGCGATCGTGACCGGTCTCCGCAGGGTCGGCGCTCACCCGGAGGTCGACGTCATCGTCCTCGCGCGGGGCGGCGGGAGCTTCGAGGATCTCCTGCCGTTCAGCACCGAGCCGGTCGTGCGCGCGGTGGTCGCTTCACCGGTGCCGGTCGTCTCGGCGGTCGGCCACGAGCAGGACACGCCGCTCTGCGACCTCGCCGCCGACGCGCGCGCCGCGACACCCACGGCCGCGGGCGCGCTCGTCGTCCCGGACGAGCAGGAGCTCCGCGCCGCGCTCGAGACGACTCAAAGGCGCCTCCGCAACGCGATCCGGTCGCTGCTCGAGCGCGATGCAACGCAGCTCGGGCGGCTCGGAGATCGCCTCCACCGCGCGCCGCGGCTGCTGCTCGAGCGCCGGCGCTCCGCGCTCGACCACTCCGGCGCGCGGCTCCAGGCCTTGTCCCCGCTCGCGACGCTCGCGCGCGGATACGCGGTCGTCCGCGCCGGCGGCGAGGCGCTGCGCGAGGCGTCCGCGGTCAGGCCGGGGGACGCGCTCGACATCGAGCTCGCCTCGGGCGGGCTCGGCGCTCGCGTCGAGGACGTGCGCCCATGACCGGCTCGCGTTCCTCGGGCGGTGCTCCGGGTGCGGGGCCGGAGGGCACAGTATGAGCAATACGGGCCCGGAGAGCCCCGTGCCCGGAGCGGCGTCAGGCGGCGGCGGAGCCGGGCTTCGCCCGGCGGGAGCCGACGCCGGCGAGGGACGCGAGAGATCTTTCGAGGAGCTCCAGAAGGAGCTCGAGGACGTCGTCGCGAGGCTCGAGCGAGGCGACGTCGGCGTCGACGACGCCATCGCGCTCTACCGGGCCGGCGAGGAGCTCTACCGCGCGTGCGTCGCGCGCCTCGAGGCCGCGGAGCTGCGGGTCGAGCAGCTCTCGCCTCTCCGAGCACACGTGACAACACGTGTGCCGGTGGTGTATGAATCGGCCCATGGCCAAGCCGACACCTGAGCTTCTGCGCAACGTCCCGCTCTTCTCGGCGCTCGACGACAACGAGCTCGAGAGCCTCGCGGACGAGTTCAACGAAAGGCGCTTCCAAGCCGGAGACTCGATCGCCCTCGAAGGAGAGGGCGGGCTCATGTTCTTCGTCGTCGAGAGCGGCGAGGCGGCCGTCGAGGTGCAGGGCGAGGAGGTGGGCAAGCTCGGCGCAGGCGACCACTTCGGAGAGATCGCCCTCATCGACCGCCGTCCGCGCACCGCGACGGTGCGAGCCACGAGCGACCTGAAGACATTCGGGCTGCCCGTCTTCGTCTTCCGCCCGTTCGTCGAGTCGCGCCCCGCGGTCGCGTGGAAACTGCTCGAGGCGATGGCGGACCGCCTCGAGGCCGCCGAAAGCCGCTAGCCGGAGGCAAGTCGCCGCCCGAGCTCCACGAGGTCGGCCTCCGCACGTGCGGGGTCGCCTGACAGCGCGACCGTCTCCGCGCCCTCGACGTCGACGAGAACCCGCCCGCCGAAGACGATGCAGCGGACGCCCGCCGCGCTCGCGCGGCTCGCGACCTCGCCCGGCGCCTTCCCCTCCTGGGTCGTCGCGTCCACCGCGCCCTCGCCCGTGACCACGAGGTCGCACCCGGCAAGCCGAGCGTCGAAGCCGACGAGATCGAGCACGGCTGCGGCGCCCTCGACGAGCTTCCCTCCGCGGGCTGCGAGCGCCGCGCCGAGGCCGCCTGCGGCGCCGGAGCCGGGCAGCGCGGCGTACGGCTGAAGCTCCTCGATAGCCGCGAGCCGCGCCTCGAGCACCGCGACGTCCGCCGGCGAGGCGCCCTTCTGCGGCCCGAACAACCGAGCCGCGTCCGTGAGCTTCGTCCGCACGTCGCAGAGAACCAGCGTTGGCACGGGCAGCTCGTCGACGACCTCGAGCAGCCCCGCGCCACCGTCGACCGTGGCGGAGCCTCCGAGCGCGACGACGAGCGACGACACGTCGTCCTCCAGCGCCGCGGCGACGAGCTCGCCGAGACCTCGGCTCGAGGCGCGCAACGGGTCGCGCTCCCCGGGGGCGAGCAACGGCAGCCCGATGGCCGCAGCGGCCTCGACCACTGCGCGCCCGTTAGCAGAGCAGCCACCGAGCCGACGACCGGCCTCCCGAGCGGGTCGGAGACGCGCGCGACACGCCACTCGCCGCCGAGAGCCGCGGCGAGCACCTCGGCCGTGCCCTCGCCGCCGTCCGCGACGGGGAGCTCGTCCGCTTCGGCGCCCGCGCTGCGCAGCCCCTCTCCCAGAGCTCGCGCGGCCGCCGCAGCGCCGAGAACGCCCTTGAGGCTAGCGGGAGAGAGAAGCGCCCTCACGGGCGGATTCGGACTCCAGGTCCTCGATCAGCTCCTCCACCTCGTCGACCACGGACTCGGGGTCCTCGTCCTCCTCGTCGTCCTGCATCCGCCGCAGCACCGCAACCGAGATCCCCTCTCGCGCGAGCGCGAGCAAGCCGAGCCCGACCCCGCACGCCATCTCGAGGGCCTGGAGCGCGAGGCCATAGGCGAAGCCGGTCGCGTACGGAACGCCGTAGTTCCGGAGCGGAACCGCGACCGCGGCCTGGACGAGACCGACGTTTCCGGGCCACAGCGGGACGATCGTCGCGATGTTCATCAGCACGAGGACGAGCCCCGCGGCCGGCAGCGGCGCGTCGATCCCGAAGGCCTGCATCGCGACGTAGACCGCGAGGAGCTGCAACAGCCAGCCGAGGCACTGGAGAAGAATCGCGCCTGCGAGCGGCAGCGGCGCCTTCAGGACGGACAGGCCCTGCCGCGCCATGATCACGAGGTGGCGCATCGAGCCGACGCCCTCGCCCATGACGGGCCGGTCGTGACGCTTCGCGCTCATCCACGCGATCGTGAACAGCGCGAGCCCGACCGCTGCGACGATCATCAGCGCGACGACCGCCCAGTGCGGCACCTCGGCGGTCAGGAGCACCCAGACGACGAGGATCGTCGCCGGCACGAGGTCGAACAGGCGATGTGCGAAGACGGTCCCGACGAGCGTGGCGCTCGTCCCGTGGGGCGCGTCCGGAAGGTGCCGCCGCAGCGTCGCGACGCGGGCGAGCTCGCCGAGCCTCCCCGGCACGATGGCGTTCGCGAACAGACCCACGCCGAAGGCCGAGAACACGTGGATCGCCTTCGGCTGGTGCTCGGGCGGGAGCGCCTGCCCGATCGTCATCCGCCACGAGAGTGCGCGGAACAGCGTCGAGACGACGTTCAGCGCGAGCGCGAGCACGATCCAGCTCCAGACGACGAAGCGGAACGCGTCCCAGACCGCTCCCCAGTCGGGCCCGCGCCACCAGAGGACGGTCAGCGCGAGCAGGACGACCAGGACGAAGAAGCCGGCCTGCAGCCAGGGGCTCTTCCACGCGACCCGGAGCGCCGTCACGCAGCCACCTTGCCGACTTCGGGAGACGTCACGCGCTCGTAGATCTGCTCGAGCCGGCGCGCGATCTTCGGCCAGGAGTAGCGCTCGACGGCGATCGCGCGCGCCGCCGCGCCGAGCTCGGCGCGGCGCTCTTCGTCGTCGACGAGGGCGCAGACGGCATCGGTCAACGCTGCGACGTCGCCGGGCGGCACCGCGACCGACGCGCTCTCGTCCAGTACCTCCCGGTACCCGGGGATGTCGGACGCCACGACGGGCAGCGCGCACGCGAATGCCCGCGTCAGCACCATGCCGAAGCTCTCCTGCCCGAGCGACGGCGCGACCATCGCCTTCGCGCCGAGCAGGGTCTCGGTCAGCTCCTCCTGGCTGAGGAACCCAACGATGTCGATGCCGTCGTCCGAGACGCCGAGCCGCGTCAGGAGGAGCCGGACCGCGAGCGGATCGGCTCCTGCGACGGTGAGCCGGAGACCGGTCCGGCGCCGGATCTCGGGCCACGCGCGAAGCGCGACGTGGAGCCCCTTGCGCTGCTCGTGGCGCCCGGCGAAGACGATCCGGTGGTCGCGCCCGGCGGCCGGCGCCTCCTCCGGCACGAGGATCCCGTTCGGAAGGACCTCGTACTCGCCGGGCAGCCAGCGCTGCTGCGACTCGCGCGCGCGCTCGGAGACCGCGATCCGGTGGTCGATCCGGTCGATGAGGAAGCCCCACACCGGCGTGCCATAGCGCATCCACCCGAGGTCGCCCGAGGCGTGGAAGGTGGCGACGAGCGGCGTCCTCGCCATCACGAGGACGGCGGTGCAGATCGCAGGCGACATCGGCTCGTGCAGGTGGAGGACGTCGAAGCGCTCCCGCTCGAGGGCCCGGTGGATCCGGAAGTACGCGCGCGGCGACAGCACGATGTTCGGGAGCGACCCGTTCGCGGGCACGATCACCGAGCGGCCGACCGGGATGACGTTCGGCGGAGGGTTGCCGTGCCGCCCGACGCGCGGGTGCAGGGCACGCGTGAACTGCCCCGGCGGATCGTTGCCCATGATCAGGCGGACCTCGTGTCCGAGCGTCTCCAGCGCGGCGGCCTGCGCTTCCGCGTGCTCCACGACCGCGCCCCAGAACGACCAGGAGAACGGGACGACGATCCCGATCTTCACCACGCGCAGACTAACGACCTCCGGTTAGCCTGCGAGGTCATGGGCCTCGACGGCGTCCACCATGTGACCTGCATCACGGGCGACGCACCGCGCAACGTCGACTTCTACGCGCGCGTCCTCGGGCTCCGGCTGGTGAAGAAGACGGTCAACCAGGACGACCCGACCGTCTACCACCTCTTCTACGCGGACGAGCAGGGGACCCCGGGGAGCGACATCACGTTCTTCGAGTATCCCGGCATCGGCCGCGGGCGCGCGGGCGACGGGATGATCCACACGATCGCGTGGCGGGTCGGGTCGAGCGACGCGATCGATTTCTGGGAGCGGCGCCTGGCCGACGAGAGCTCTGCCGGCACGCGCGACGACGGAGGACTGACGTTCGAGGACCCGGAGGGCTTGCGGCACAGCCTCGAGGTCTCGACGGTCGACGACGCGCCTCTGATCGCGGAGCATCCGGAGGTCCCGTCGGAGCTCGCGCTCCAGGGCTTCGACGGGGTCCGCGCGTACTCGTCGCGCCCCGAGGCCAGTCGCGATCTCCTCGAGAGCACGCTCGAGTTCGAGCATCGTGGCGGCGCCTGGGAGGCGCGCGGCGCGACCCGGGGCGGCCTCTACGCCTACGACGATCCGCCAACCGAGCGCGGCCTCGGCGGCGCGGGAACCGTGCACCACGTCGCCTGGGCTTCGACGATGGAGGACCACGAGCTGTGGCGCGAGCGCGTGGCCGCGGCCGGCATGCGCCCGACTCCGGTCATCGACCGCTTCTGGTTCCGCTCGGTCTACTTCCGCGAGCCGAGCGGCGTCCTCTTCGAGATCGCGACGCTCGGCCCCGGATTCGCCGTGGACGAGGACCCGGAGCACCTCGGGGAGAAGCTCGTCCTCCCGCCCGCCTTCGAGCACCTGCGCGCCGAGATCGAGCCGATCCTGACGCCGCTCCCGGACCCGCGCGCAGCCGCCCGGCAGATCTGATGCCGCCCGCGCCGGGAGGCCGGTCTCGGCCTCCCGGCGCGGCGTTTACTCTCCCTCGATCCGCTATCTGGAGCTGCGGCGGCTCGCAGTTGCTTTTCGTGTCGACGCGGATCGCCGCGTCGACCCGCTCGGCTTCGCGCGCCGGCTCGTGCCCCGGCGGGTCGAACCGTTCGGCTTCGACTCGCGGAGCAGCTGCTTCGAGATCGACTCGACCTTCTTGAGCGCCTCCTTCTCCTGCTTGAGGTTCTCGTCGAGGAGCTCGACGGCCTTCTTCTCACCGAGCGTCCTCGCCTTCGAGATCAGGCCGGTGTAGGCCGCGATCTCGTAGTGCTCGGTGCGGGATGCGGCACCAGTCAGGAACATGTCGAGGATCGCCTTGTCGGCGGTCTCCTCGCGCACGAACTTGTCGTGCTCCCGCTTGATGCCATCGATGGCCGGGCACTCCTCGCCGCGGGCGCTCTTGCCGATCTCCGAGAAGACCTTCTCGAGATTGGAGATCTGCGAACGCGTCTCCTTGAGATGGTGCTCGAACGCGTTCGTCAGCTCCCGGCTCGTCGCCTCACGCGCGAGCGTCGGGAGCATGCGCTCGATGGTCTTCTCGGCGTAGTACACGTCTTGGAGCTCATGTACGAAGAGCTCCTTGGGCGTGGTCATCTGTCCCACGTCGTTCTCCTTTCGTCGTGTTCTGGGTGCTTGGGTACTCGGGGACTAGCGGTCGCCGGTCGGGGTGACCCGGTCCTCGACGAGCTCCTTGAACCGCTCGAGGTCGGCGTGGACGTGGGCCTCGTCGATCTTGAGGACGCTGCCGAGCTTCTCGGTGAGCCCCTCGGGCTCGTAGTCCATCTCGACGTGCATGCGGGTCTTCTCGCCCGACCCCTCCGGCTCGAACGTGACCTCACCCGCGCTCGGGAAGCCCTCGGTCGAGGTCCACGACACGACCTGGTTCGGCACCTGCCGGATGATCTGGGCCTCCCAGCTGTGCTCCTGGCCGCCGATCTCGGCTCGCCAGAACAGCCGCTTGTCGTCGATCTGCCGGACCTCCTTGACGTTCTTCATGAAGCGGGGGAACTCCTCGAACTGCGTCCACTGGCCGTACACCATGTCGAGCGGTGCGTCGACCACGACGTCTTCCTGGATGGTGGCCATGCGACTTGCCTCCTTCTGGGGAATCGATGTTTCTTCGCCGGTCCGGCTACCCGGGCGACTCCGGGTGGAAACAATCGCCCGCCTGCACGACATCTCCACAACTCCCGCACGAGCTCACGACCTGCCGTCCGTAAGCTGAGGCGCGTGCGCGAGCGGATTGCGGTGATCGAGGACGAGCCGACGATCGCGGCCGCGGTGGCCGCGCGCTTGCGGGCCGAGGGCTACGACGTCGAGGTGGCCGGCGACGGGCTCGGCGGCGTTGCCCTGTGTCAGCGACTCCGGCCGGACCTCGTCGTGCTCGACCTGATGCTGCCCGGTCTCGACGGCCTCGAGGTGTGTCGCCGCATCCAGCGGGATCGCCAGGTCCCGGTGCTGATGCTCACGGCGAAGGACTCGGAGACCGACCTCGAGATCGGTCTCGGCGTAGGCGCAGACGACTACCTGACGAAGCCGTTCAGCCCGCGCGAGCTCGTCGCTCGGATCCGGGCGCTCCTTCGCCGGGCTGACCGCGTTTCCGCGCTCACCGGCGATCGCATCCGGCTCGGGTCGCTCGTCATCGACCCCTCGACGCGCCACGTCAGCCACGACGGCCGCGAGGTGCACCTGACACCGACGGAGTTCGCGCTCCTCTACCGCCTCGCCCAGACCCCGCACGTCGTCTACGGCCGGCGCCGCCTGCTCGAGGAGGTCTGGGGCTATCGCATCGGCTCAGGCGAGCGCACGGTCGACTCGCACGTGCGGGGCATCCGGCGTAAGCTCGGGAACGGCGCGATCCGGACCGTGCACGGCATCGGGTACTCGCTCGACACCAACGGCTTCCTGTGAGACCGCTCGACTTCCTCGGCTCGATCAAGCTGAAGCTCGGAGTCGTGATCGTCGCCGCGGTGGCGGTGACGGTCGTCGTGGTCTGGATCGGCGGAGAGCTCGGAGTCCCGGCGCTGCTGACCGGGATCGTCGCCGCCGCGCTCGCGCTCGCGTTGGTGCAGCTGCTCGCCCACGGCATGACGTTTCCGCTGCGCCAGATGGCCGCGGCGGCGACGGCGATGGCACGCGGCGACTACAGCCGGCGCGTCACGGCAACCTCGCGCGACGAGGTCGGCGAGCTGGCGCGCGCGTTCAACTCGATGGCCACCGAGCTCGAGCAGATCGACCGGGTCCGCCGCGATCTCGTGGCGAACGCGTCGCACGAGCTGCGGACGCCGATCGGCGCGCTGCAGGCGAGGCTCGAGAACCTCGTCGACGGCGTGGAGGCCGCGGACCGCGACGTGCTCGAGGACCTCCTCGTACAGGTCGAGCGGCTCGGGGATCTCGTGGCGCAGCTGCTCGATCTCTCGAAGCTCGAATCGGGTGCAGTGCTCCTCGAGCGCTCGCGCGTCAGCTCAGGCGAACTGCTCGAAGGCGTCGCGGACGAGTGGCGCACGCGGGCGTCGGAGCGGCGCATCTCGCTCTCGGTCGAGGCCGACCGCTCGGCTCCGGCTCTCGACGTCGACCGGCGACGGCTGCGGCAGGTGCTCGAAAACCTCGTCGCGAACGCGGTCCGCCACTCTCCCGACGGCGGCATCGTGGTCCTGCGCGCCGGCTCGCGGGACGGCTACGCGCGGCTCGAGGTGGAGGACGCCGGCCCTGGGATCCCGACCGCGGAGGTCGAGCGCGTGTTCGAGCGCTTCTACCGCAGCGACCGCGCGCGCTCGGCGGACGACGGCGGCAGCGGCCTCGGGCTCGCGATCTCGCGCTGGATCGTCGACCTGCACGGCGGCTCGATCGCCGTCGACCCGACGCTCGAGCGCGGCTGCCGGATCGTCGTCGAGCTCCCGCGATGAGGATGCTCGCCTTGGCCGCCGCCGCGCTCGCGGCGGTGGCGTTGCCGCACGCCCCGCTCGGCGTCGGTGTCCCGCTCGTCGCGCTGCTCGTGGCCGCGGCCGTCGTCGTCGTGGCCCGGACGCGCGACATGGCGCTCTTCGGCGGGCTCGCGCTCGTACTCGCGTGCATGCCGGCGCTGCTCGATGCGGGCTGGGTGCTCGCGATCGACCTCGCCGCGGCGTGCGCGCTCGCCGCGGTGGCCGTCGCCGGCCCGCGGGTCGTCGCGCTCGTGGCTCCGTTCCGGGCGCTCGCAGGGCTACCGGAGCTGGTGCCGGCGGCGCCTCGCAGCTCGGTCTCCACCGCGCGAGGGTTCGCCTTCGGAGTCGTCCTCGTACTGCCGTTCGGCGTGCTCTTCTGGAGCGCGGACGCCGCGTTCGCGGCGTTCGCCGAAAGCGCCCTGCTGCCTTCAGCGGAGCCGATGTTCGGACGCGCGCTCGTGTTCGTGCTCGTCCTCCTGGGCGCGCTCGGGCTCGCTCTCGCCGCCCGGCGGGTGTTCGCCGACCCGGAGCTGCCTGGGCCGTTGCTCGGCGTCGCGGAGTGGGCGATCCCGCTCGCCCTCCTGAACCTGCTCTTCCTCGCCTTCGTCGGCGTGCAGGTGACCGTGCTCTTCGGCGGCCACGATCACGTGCTGGAGACCGCCGGGCTGACCTACGCCGAGTACGCGCGGCAGGGCTTCTGGCAGCTGATCGCCGCGGCGTTCCTCACGCTCGTCGTCGTTGCGGGGGCGACGCGGCTCGCGCGCAGGCCGGAGGATTCGAGCCGGCTGCTCCGAGCGCTGCTCGGCACGCTCTGCGTGCTCACGCTGGTCGTCGTCGCGTCGGCCTTGCACCGCCTCTGGCTGTACGAGGACGCGTTCGGGCTGACCCGCCTGCGGCTGGCCGCAGAGACGATCTCGTGGGGAGTAGGCGCCCTCTTCGTCCTCGTCCTGCTCGCTGGGGCGCTGCGCGCCGTGCGTGGACAGCTTCCGCGGATCGCGCTCGCCGGAGCGGGGGTCGGACTGATCGCCTTCTCGCTCTCGAACCCCGACGGGCGCGTCGCGGACCGGAACGTCGAGCGCTGGGCTCGCACGGGAGACCTCGACGTCGCGTACGTCCAAGACCTGAGCGCAGACGCCGTCCCGGCCCTCGCGACCCTTCCGGAGCCGCTGCGCGAACGCGTTCTGGAGCCGTTCGCAGAACGACTCGACGAGCCGGAGCCGTGGACGTCGGCCAACTACGGCAGGCACCGGGCACGCGAAGTCCTCGACCGGTAGACCGCTTCAGTGCGCGTGACCTTTTGGCTACTGACTCCAGCGCCTGTAGAAGCCCAAGGCGTCCTTGCCGTGGTACGGCCCGTACATCTCAGGGTCGTTGCCGTACCCATAGCTGTTGACCGAGAACACCCAGCCGGCGCCTTTGAGCCCCCCTCGGCCGAGCCCGATCAGCCAGCCACCCCCGCTGGAGCCGCCCGTCATGTCGCAGCCGATTCCCGTAGCCGGCGGAGACCCCGCGGTCACGTCCACACCTCCAAATCGCGCAGTGCACGTGAACAACGATCCCCCGTTGAACGGACGGTTGACGGGGTAGCCGTTGCTCACGTACCTGTGACCTCTTCCCAGGCCGAACCAGATCCCCTGCGATCCGACGACGTCCTGGATGTACCGCCCCTGCTTCGGCTCGAGCACGACAACGGCGACGTCGCGGGCCCAGTTCTCCTCTCCGTTCCTCAAGGTCATCCACGCCGGGTTGACGGCCAGCGTCCGCGCTGCCCAGGTCCCGAAGGGGCGCGCCCCTTTCTTGTACGCGGGCACGAACACGACGTCCTTGTTGAACCAGGTCTTCTCTTTGGGGTCGTACAGGCAGTGCGCCGCCGTCCATACGAGGCTCTTCTGTGCGGACGAGACGACGGTCCCCGAGCACCACTGGATGGTCTTTCCCCGATCTTCCCGGTACGGACTTCGGATGAAGAACGTGCCCGTCGTGCTCATCGGCAGGACGTTTTGCCGGCCGCTCCACCGCTTCCGCACGTAGGGCCACGGTCTCTTCTGCTTCCTTGCCGGACGGCCGCTCGGTGGATCGACGAGCGCCGCTCGCGGCCCTCGTTGCCCGCTCGGGATGGTCGGCGGAACGGAGACCGAGGGGCCGTCGGTCCCCTCGTCCGGATCGGCCGAGTCGTCCGGTGATCCAGGACGGATGGGCAACTCGTCACCCTTCGGGGCACCTCGCAGCCGCTCCTCGGTGAAGTAGGTGTCGACGTAGTCGTTGACGGCGCCCGGCGTCGCGGCACCGGGAAACGCCCACTCGACAGTGGTCGAACTGACGGCTGTCTGATCGCTCGCCGCCTCGTCGTCGCCACCGCAGCCCGTCGCGACAAGTGCCGCGAGCCCGCACAGGACGACGAGTCTGGACAGCACACCCACCGGTCGCCGCATCAGATCCTCCTTGGAGGTACCGGTCGAGATGTTCTCGACGGGGTTTGCCAGCAGGAGCCTTGCACGATGACGCCCCGGGGACAAGCGCAGCGGCGCGGAACGACTCGGGTGTCACGGTCGCCGCAAGGACGCTCCCGCGAGACGAGGTGAAGGCGTGCGAGGTGCACGAGTCGTGGGGGATGCACACACGCTGACAATGGATTCATCGCCGAACGTACGTCGCTGAGCCACCGCGCGTCACAGGTACCGGAGTGCCGGGCGAATGGGCCGAGTGGGGCCGGGCAGGGATCGACCGGCGACTTCGACTACCCGCCGTGCGCGTGACCGTGGGTGCCGTGCGCGACCGCGTGGCCCTTGCCGCGGGCGATCAGAGCGCGGTTCACGAGGAAGGTCGGTCCCCACGCAACGGCGAGCGCGATGGCGAGCGAGGCCCAGAAGAGCAGGTCGCCCAGGCCTGCATCCAGCGCCCCGGGCCACAGGAGCAGCACCGCGTTGTCGACGATCTCCATCGTCGTGATCGAGAGCGTGTCGGCGACGAAAGCGATGCCGAGCGCGGCCCCGAGCGCCGTTCCCGCCCGGAACAGCGGGATCAAAGTCAGCAGGTACCCGAAGAAGAAGGCGAGCGCGATCGCGAGCGCGATCGAGGCGGCGTCACCCCAGCCCCACCACGTCGCGAGCACCATCCCGAGCACCTCGCCGATGCCGCAGCCGGTGAGGCAGTGGTTCGTGGCGGCGACGGCCAGTCGGTTGACACTCACGACGCCCACACTAGAGGCCCGGGCGCATGTTCACGCGGGCCGGATGACGGCCACGACCCGGCGCCGGATCGCCACCCGCGCGCGTCGCACAGGCCACCAGCCTGCGCGACGCGTACGTGCGACGCCCGGCTTGGTCGTGACCGCCCCCGGCTGCGCGCCAACACGCGCCCAGACCTCTAGACTCGCGCGAACGTGACCGACGAAGGTCTCGCCGAGCTCCACACGCATCTCGGAGGCTCCGTCGCCTCGGACATCCTCTGGAGCCTCGCGCACGAGCAGGGGATCGCGCTCCCGGCCAAGGACTTCTGGGAGTTCGACGCTCTCGTCACCGTCTCCGACCCACACGGCGTGGCGGGGCTCGACGAGCTCGACCGGATCTACCACTGGACTGAGCTCATCCAGTCCTCGCCGATCGCGGTCGAGCGCTCGGTACACGGCGCGATCGGGGGCGCGTACCGCTCGCAGCGCATCACGACGCTCGAGCTGCGCTTCAACCCGATGAAGCGGAACCGCGGCGGCGAGCGCGACCTCGACCACATCATCCTCGCCGCGATCCGCGGGCTCGACCTCGCGAGCCTCGAGTACCCGCAGGTGCGCGCGGGCCTGATCCTGATGATGGACCGCACCTTCGACCGCCGCCTGAACGAGATCATCGTGGAGAAGGCGATCCGCTGGTCGGATCGCGGCGTGGTCGGCGTCGACATCGCCGGGCCGCGACCGGGAGGCGTGCGCTACGACTACACGCAGCTCGCGCCGCTGATCGAGACCGCGCGCGACGCGGGGCTCGGCGTCACGATCCACGTCGGCGAGGAGGGCGGCGACATGGGACGCGAGGAGATCGGGGAGGTCGTCGAGTCGCTGCGACCGGAGCGGATCGGCCACGGGATCCTCGCCGCCGGAGACCCCGAGCTCATGCGCGCGCTCAACGAGCTCGGCACCGTGCTCGAGATCTGCCCGACGTCGAACCTCCTGACGAAGGCGCTGCCCGACGAGGAGGCCGTGCGGGAGACGATCAGGCGGTTCGTCGAGCACGGCGTCGCCTTCACGATCGCGACGGACGGCCCGGAGATGATGCGGACGCATCTCCGGGACGAGCTCGAGCTGCTCCTGCGCATCGGCGCGCTCGACGAGGACGAGCTCCGCGAGGCGAACGCGCGCGGCCACGCCGCCGCCTTCCAGCGGCACACCGCCGTCGCGGCCTAGCCCTAGGACGCCGCTCGGGTCGTCTGAGCGGCCGTTACGGCCTCCGCCAGCTCGTGCAGGAGCGCACGCACCTCGCTCGGCCCGAGGATGTGGATGTGGTCGCGCGGGCCGCCGTTCGAGCGCGTGCTCGGGAGCAGCCCTCCGACATGCCCGGCGATCGAGCCCTGCGGGAGCGCGTCCAGGAGGTCGTGGTCGGTGCGGTCGTCACCGAGCCCGATCACGAACTCGGTCGACTCCTTCCCGTCCGGGAAGATGCTCCGCACGTACACGCCCTTGTCGACGCCGCGCGCGCGCACTTCGATCACGCGCTGGCCCTGGAGCACCTCGGCCGGCGCTCCTCCGAGGTGCTGCGGGAGGTCGTTCAGGAGCTCGTGCGCGCGCCACGAGCCGTACTCCGGCTCGGCCTCGCGATAGTGCCACGCGACGCTGCACGACTTCCGCTCCACGTGCGCGCCCGGCACGTCCGCGGCGAGTCTCCGCAGGAGCCGCTCGATCGGTCGCATCCAACTGAGGTCGAGATCGAGCAGAGGGCGCCACTCGCCTCCCGGCGGGCGGGCGAGATAGCCGTGCTCGGCGCAGAGGTGGACGGGAAGCTGCCCGAGCCACTGCTCGAGGGTCCGGCGGCGTCGCCCGCTGACGATGTGGACGTCCGTCCGCGGCAGCGCCGCCAGCTCGCGCAGGAGCGCTCGGATCTCGCGCGTGGGGATCGCGAGGTCCGGATGCACCTCGATCTCGCGCAGCGTGCCGTCGTAGTCGAGCAGGATCGTCCGCGAGCGCGCCCGCACGAACCGCCGCACCAGCCGCTCCTTCACCTCGCCCTCGACGTCTGGAGGAGGCTTGCGGCGGCGATCGCGCCGCGAGTACCGGCCGAGCCGCGTGAGGAAGCCGTCGGCCCACTTGCGGCTGTCGAGCGCCTCGACGCGCTTCACCATCGTCTCGAGCCTCCGCCTCCGCTCCGGGAGATCGAGCTCGAGCGCGGCGCCGAGCCGCTCGACGACTCCGTCGACGTTCCACGGGTTGACGAGCGTCGCGCCCGGGAGGACCTGCGCCGAGCCCGCGAGCTCCGAGAGCAGCAGCGACCCGCGCCAACGCCCCGGCAGCCCCGGCTCCGACTGGCAGAGGACGAACTCGTGCGCGACGAGGTTCATCCCGTCCCGCAGCGGCGTGACCATCATCACGTCCGCCCGCCGGTAGAGCGCGACGAGACCCTGCTTCGAGATGTGCCGGTGCAGATACTCGACCGGCGTCTGGCCCGGCTGCCCGAAGCGCCCGTTGATGCGCGCGATGAGGAGCTCGATCTCGTCGCGCTGCTGGAGGTACTCGGGGCTCTCCAGGCGCGACGGCACGAGGACTTGGAGCATCGTCGTCGTGCGGGCGCGCCTCGGGTCGCCCTCGAGCAGGCGCTCGAACGCGAGCAGCTTCTGCGGGATGCCCTTCGTGTAGTCGAGACGCTCCACGCCGAGGACGAGCTTGCGTCCCGCGTACTGCTCGTCGAGCTCCGCAAGCAGGCGCGCGGTCTCCGGGTCGCGGAGCAGGTCGTAGAACCCGGCGGTGTCGATGCCGATGGGGTCCACTCCGATGCCCACCTTGCGGCCGCCGACCTCGATCGAGTCCGGCTCCGAGTCGAGGCCGAGGATGCGCAGGCAAGACGAGCGGAAGTGACGTGCGTAGTCGCCGACGTGGAAGCTGACGTAGTCGGCGCCGAGCAGGCCGCGCAGCACCTCCTCGCGCGCGGGCAGGAGCCGGTACACCTCGGACGAGGGGAAGGGCGTGTGCAGGAAGAAGCCGACGGAGAGACCGGGCGCCCGGCGCCGCAGCATCGCGGGGACGAGCATGAGGTGGAAGTCGTGCACCCAGACGCGCGAGTCCGGCCCCGAGTGCTCGAGGATCGCGTCCGCGAAGCGCTCGTTCACGTTGACGTACCGCTGCCAGGCCTCCGGAGTGATGCGCAGGCGGTCGCCGAAGTAGTGCAGGAGCGGCCAGAGCGAGTCGTTGCAGACGCGCCCGTAGAAGTCCTGCTCCTCCTCGACCGTGAGGTAGATCGGGACGAGCCGGTCCCTGGCGAGGCGCTTCGTCGTCTCCGCCTGCATCGACTCGGGGACGACCGTTCCGGGCCAGCCGATCCAGACCGAGTCACCGCGCACTGCTCCGAGCGCGGTCGCCAGACCCCCCGCGGACGGGCTGATCTCGACGCGTTCCTCGTCCAGCGTGAAGCGCACCGGCAGGCGGTTGCTCGCGATGACGAGCGAGTGGTGTCCGGGGCTCTGAGCCAGCGTTCCTCCTTCTCGGGGCCTTCCCGGTGGATACAACCTACGCTTCGCTCATGGTCCGAGGCCTCGGCATCATCGGCAATTGCGCGTACAGCGCGCTCGTCCGCGACGGCTCCGTGGAGTGGATGTGCTGGCCGCGCCCGGACGCGAGCTTCGTCTTCGGCCCGCTGCTGGACCGCGAGAAGGGCGGCGTGTTCGCGATCGAGGGCGTGGACACGCCGAAGACGTCCACCAGGCATACGTCGAGAACACGAACGTCTTGCGGACGGTGTTCTCGGGACCGAACGGCAGCTTCGAGGTCTACGACTTCGCGCCGCGCTTCCTGCTCTACGACCGCTACTACAAGCCGCCGATGCTCATCCGCGTCGTGCGGCCGCTCGGCGGCGAGCCGCGCGCGATCGTCCGCTGCCGGCCGATGTACGACTACGGCCTGCTCGAGCCGACGACGTGGGCCGCGTCGAACCATGTCGAGTACCGCGGCTTCCCCGCGCCTCTGCGCCTGACGACGAACGTCCCGCTCGCGTACATCGAGGACGAGCGGCCGTTCCTGCTCGAGCGCGACCGGCATCTCGTCCTCACCTGGGGGCAGCCGCTCGAGGCCGGGCTCGAGGACACCGCCGAGCGCTTCCTCGAGCGCACGCTCGACTACTGGCGGCGCTGGGTCAAGGGGACGCGTGTGCCGCGCGACTACCAGGCCGAGGTCATCCGCTCCGCGCTCGTGCTCAAGCTCCACCAGTACGAGGACACGGGCGCGCTCCTCGCCGCGACGACGACGAGCCTCCCGGAGTACCCCGGGTCGGGGCGCAACTGGGACTACCGCTACTGCTGGCTGCGCGACGCGTACTTCACGCTGAACGCCCTGGAGCGGCTCGGGCACTCGGAGGAGATGGAGCGCTTCCTCGAGTACCTGCGCAACCTCGCCGAGGAGCGGGAGGGCACGCTCCAGCCCGCCTACCGCCTGAACGGGAGCCCGGACGCGCCCGAGCAAGAGCTCGACCATCTCTCCGGCTTCAACGGCGAAGGGCCCGTGCGCGTCGGGAACCAGGCCTTCGAGCACGTGCAGAACGACGTCTACGGCGAGATGGTGCTCGCGATCTCACGGTTGTTCCTCGACATGCGCTTCGTCGGCTCGGTGCCGTCGGGGACGGCGATCGACACCGTGGCGGGTCTCCTCTCCCAGATCGAGAGTCGAATCGACGAGCCGGACGCAGGCCCATGGGAGTTCCGTGAGCGCACGCGCCTCCACACGTTCACCGTGCTCATGCACTGGGCCGGGGCGCAGCGGGCGGTCGAGGTCGCGGACGCATTGGGCGCGCCCGAGCTCGCCGATCGCGCCCGAGGCATCGAGCTGCAGGCCGCCGAGCTCCTCGAGACGCAGTGCTGGAACGACGAGGTCGGCGCGCTCACGCAGGTCGCCGGCGAGCCGCAGCTCGACGCCGTGAACCTCCTCGCCGTGCACGTCGGCTACCTCGAGGCCGAGGATCCGCGTGCTGCGTCGCACGTCGACGCGATCCGCTCGGCGCTCTCGGTCGACGGGTCACTGTTGCGGCGCTACGCGACACGGGACGACTTCGGCCACATGGAGGCCGCGTTCACCGTCTGCTCGTTCTGGCTCGTCGAGGCGCTGGCGCTCCTCGGCCGGACGGAGGAGGCGCGCGAGCTCTTCGAGCGGCTCCTGTCCCTGTCGAACGGGCTCGGGCTCTACTCCGAGGACATCATCCCGGAGACGCTGGAGCAGTCGGGCAACTTCCCGCAGACCTACTCGCACGTGGGACTGATCAACGCCGCATTCAGGCTGTCGCGCCGCTGGGACTAGCGCGCGCCACGAACTCGGCGAACAGCGGGACGTCGAGCTGTGCGAGCAGGCTCGCGGCCTGCTCTTCCGAGCAGTCGAGGACGCGGCGCGTGCCGGCGCCCTGACCCAGGTGCAGGACGACCGTGCAGAGGCCACTCCGCGCCTGGAACGGGGAGCGCTCCACGGTGTAGGAGACGACTGCCGCCGGGTCGAGTGACGTCCAGCGGCGGGTCAGCGAGCCTTCGCGGACGGTCACGCGGCCGCCGTCGAAGCCGTGGCCGAGCTGACGGTAGCGGTCGAATCCGAGCGGGATCCCCGCGGCCGCGAGCACGACCAGCCCGCCCGCTACCCAGTACCAGCCGAGAGCGAGCGCACCGCCTGCAAGCACCGCGGGGAGCACGATCGCACGCACGACCCGTCGCGTTCGCGCCGCGGGCGGATGAGCCTCGAGCGACGCGTCGAGACGCGCGTCCGGGTCGAGCTCGGCGAGAAGCTCGCGCGCCGCCTCGGTCGAGATCACCGGCGCGAGGACCGCGCGGCCCGACCTCCCGCCGATCCCGCCTGCCACGGCGTGCACCCCGACGAGGTGAAACGGGCGTCGCAGAGGCGAGTCGCGGAGGTCGATCCCGCGCACGCGTGCACGGTCGATCACGACCGAGCGCCTCGTCAACAGCCCGCGCCGCGCGACGAGCCGCTCGCCGTCGTCGGCGAGCTCGAAGTCCCAGTCGGCGAGGAGCGACCCCGCCGCGGCGATCATCGCCGCGAGCAGCACCGCGACGACCGCCAGCAGCGAGATGCCGAGAACGTCCGTCGGCGCCCGGTCCGCCGCCGACCCGAGGGCGTCCTCGACGAGCTCGCCGGGCAGGTCGTCGGCGAAGTTCGCGATCACGGCGATGACGGCGAGCGGCGCGAGGATGTGACGCCCGCTCGTGAGCCCGCCGACGGCGAGGAGCCGCGGGCCCGCGCGGTACAGGACGCGCTCCGGTGGAGCCTCGTCCTCCGCGGTCTCGGCAGGCCGTGTGCCCGCCAGCAGGGCCCGCCGCAGCCGTTCGCCTTCCTCCGCCGAGACCGCGGCGAGCGAGAGCTCGGCCTTCTCGGAGCTGCCGGCCGCCGCCTCGACGTCGACGCGGACGAGGCCGAGTACACGATGCAGCCAGGGCGCCTGAAGCTCGACACCGCGGATCCGGTCCAGCGGCACGACCCGCGTCGACTGGCTGAGGACGCCGCGCTCGATGATCAGGCGCCCGCCCTCGATCCGGTACGTGAACCGCCTCCACTGGAGGACGACGATCGCTGCGCCGATCCCGATGAGGACGAGCAGCCCGGGGACGACGAACGTCGGTCGCCACGTGAGCGCGACGACGACGACCGGGATGATGCTCACGCGGAGCATCCGTCGCGCGAAGACGACGATCGCGAGCGGATGCAGGCGCGCGCGCACGACTTCGGCCGGGGTCACGTGCCCTCTTCGATCCCGGCTTGCCGGGCGAGCTCCTCGACGAGCGCGTCCGCGACCTCGACGGCGAGGCCGGGCACGACCGTTCCACCCTTGGCCGCTGCGGTCGTGACCTCGACGGACACGAGCCCGAAGTACCTCTCGAGCGGCCCGCGCTTCGTGTCCACGGTCTGGACGCGCGCGTGCGGGACGACCTGCCAGCGGCGCCAGAGCCGCCCGCGGGCGACATAGAGCCCGAGCTCGGTCACCTCGTAGCCGAACCGGCGGTACACGAGCCGCGGCTGGACGACGGCGAGCACGGCGAGCCCGAGCGCAACGAGCCCACCGATCAGGCCGACGACGACCGCCGCCGCGTCGTCGTCCGAGACTGCGAGCGGCATGGCGACGACCACGGTCACCGCGACTGCGAGGGCGGAAAGTGCGATCCACTCGACCATCCAGAGCCGCTGGACGCGCGGGTCGAGCTTCAGCGCCGGCTCGCGCAGGATCACGCGGCCAGCCTGCCAGATGTGCGAACGCGGCTAACGGAGCCGCGCAGCCGTTCGCGTCATGATCACGCTGCGACCGTCCGTCGTCCGCACTCGGGCGCCGACCGTCGAGACCGGGCCGTTCAGGAGCGACGGCGGAAGGACGACGCTGAACGGGGCCCGGCGGTCGACCACGACCCACTTCCCGTTCACGTAGAAGCGAGTCGCAGCGACCCAGGGAACGTCTGCCCCGACGACGCTCGCCCGTACCCTGCGACCCTTGGACGAAGCCACGCGCAGCTTCAGATCCGGCCCTCGGCGGCAGGTGGCGCCCGAACACCTCCGCAGGAGCGCGAGCCGCCTCGCGAGCTCGACCCGGATCTCGCGCAGCGCCGGGTCGGCGTGCCGGCTTGCGGAGCTGGTGCGGGTCGGTCTCGAGGTCGTAGAGCTCCTTCCCGCCGCCCCGATGCGCGATGTAGACGTAGCGGTCGGTGCGAATCGCGGTGAACGTCTTCGAGGCGAGCAGAAGATCACGGCCGCCCACGACCGTGCGGCCGCGCGCGAGCGGCAGCAGCGAGCGCCCGTCGAGCCGCAGGCCGGGAGTCGCGCGCGCCGCCGACAGAATCGTCGGCGCGAGGTCGACGTTCGAGACGGCCTCTTTCACATGCCGGCCGCCGGCGATTCCGGGGCCGCGCAGCACCAACGGGACCCGCACGGACGGCTCGTACGCGGAGCCCTTCCCGCGGTCCGGCGTCAGCCGGTGCTCCCCTTGCATGAGGCCGTTATCGGAGGTGAACACGATGAGTGTGTTGGCGAGCACGCCCGCCTCGTTCAGCGCCCCGACGATCTGCGCGACACCCTCGTCGACCGCCAGCAGCGACTCGAGCCGCTGCTCATACGACTCCTCGATCGCCGTGATCTGCGCCGGCGTCAGCCGCGGGTGGCGGGCAGCGAGCGGCTTGTCGGAGACGTCCCGCTCGTCGAACGACGGAGGCGGCAGGAAGGGCTCGCCGGCGAATGCGTCCCGGTGCCGGGCGGCCGGCCGCGGGTTGGTCATGATCCCCGGGGCCCGCTTGTCATCGGCATCGAACGGCCCCCCGGCATGCGGTGCGAAATACGCGAGCCAGAGGAAGAACGGCGAGCCCGAGCCGGCCTGCTGCCAGATCTGGTCGACCGCCCTCTCGGTGAAGATGTCGGTCTGGTAGCTCGACTGGCTCCTCGGATACGTGGAGAGGACGCCGTTCTCGTTCAGATCGAAGCCGAGGTACTGGAGGCTCCGCGTGCCCGGCGTCCTGAGCGCGGCGTTCCAGTCGCTCCAACCGGGCGGGACCTCGGTCCGGCTCCGCTCGCCGTACCCGTTCAGGTACTTGCCGACGAAGGCCGTGTGGTAGCCGGCCCGCTGGAGCCAGAGGGGCAGCGTGTTCCGGTGGTCGAGCGCGACGTAGCCGCCGTTCGGCGGCTGGTTCCCGAGGACGCCGTGGTTGTGCGCGTACTGCCCCGTCAGCAGCGTCGCCCGGGACGGGCAGCAGAGCGGATAGGACGCGAAGCTCGAGTCGAAACGCGTCCCCTCCTTGACGAGCATCCGGTCGACGTTCGCCATGACGCGGAGCGAGTCCACCGTCTGGTCGTCGGTCTCGATCACGACGATGTTCGGGCGCGTGTCCTGCAGCGGAACCGCGGGAGCGGTCGAGCCGGCAGCGAGCGTGAGCAGCGCACCCAGGACGAGGACGAGCGCGCCTCGCCGCGCAGTCGGCGCAGCACCCATCTACGGCCGCAAGTGGAACCTTGCTCGTCTTCGTCACGCCTCGTCCGTCCGTCGTCGTCACGTGCGCGCGGATCGTCGCAGCCCGGCTGGAGAAGAGCGAGGCAGGGAGCGTGACGTCGAAGGGCGCGCGGAAGTCCTTCGCGACGCGCTTCCCGTCGACGTAGAACTGTGCGACGTCGACCCACGGGGTGTCCGCGCCCGAGACACCCGCCCGCACCGAGCGGCCCGCGAGCGCGGCGAGGCGCAACGACACCCGCGGCTCCTCGCGACAGAGCGCGCCGAAGCACGTGTCCAGGACGAACAGCCGCCGCGCGAGCTCCTCGCGGATCGAGCGCAGGGCCGGGTCGGCGTGCCTGCTCCGCAGCTGGTTCGGATCGGTCTTGAGGTCGTACAGCTCTTCCGCTCCCTTTCGGTACGTGACATAGACGTACCGGTTCGTCCGGATGGCCGTGAACTTCGGCGACTGGAGCAGGAGATCGCGCCCGTAGTCCTCGAGGCGGTCGCGCGCGAGCGGCAGCAGCGAGCGGCCGTCGAGCACGCGGCCCGGCGTCGCCTTCGAGAGGGCGAGGAACGTCGGGACGAGGTCGACGTTCGACACGATGTCCGTCACGCGGCGGCCACGGGGCAGGTTGGGCCCGCGGATCACGAGCGGAACCCGCACCGACGGCTCGTACACCACGCCCTTGCCACCGTCGGGCATGACCCGGTGCTCCCCCTGCAGCAGGCCGTTGTCGGAGGTAAAGACGATCAGCGTGTTCGCGAGCTTGCCGGTGGCCCGCAGCGCAGCAACGACCTGCCCCACGCCCTCGTCGACGGCGAGCAGCGACTCGAGCCGCTGCTGGTGGGCGTCCTGCATCGCCAGCACCTGCGACGCCGTGAACCGATGCTTCCTGCGCACCTCGCGCGGCTTGTCCGAGACGTTCACCTCGTTGAACGAGCTGGGGCGTGGAAGCGTCTCCGCGGCGAACGCGTTGTTGTGGCGCGCCGCGGGCGACGGGCTCAGCTCGACTCCGGGAGCCGGAATGTCGTCGGGGTCGTGCGGCAGGCCCCCGTGGGGAGCGAAGTACGACAGCCAGAGGAAGAAGGGCGCCCCGTCGAGCGCGCGACCGTTGATCACCTCGACGGCCTTCCGCGTGAAGACGTCCGACTGGTAGTTCTCCTCCGTCGGCGCATACGTGACGAGGGCGCCGTTCTCGTTCATCGTGAAGCCGCGATACGAGAGTGTGGGCCTGCCGGGTGTCCTCGTCGCGGCGCGCCACTCGGCCCAGCCGGGCGGGACGACCGTCCGGAGGTCTCCGTCTCCGTAGCCGTTCAGATACTTGCCGACGAACGCCGTGTGGTAGCCGGCCCGCCCCAGCCAGACGGGCAGCGTGTTCGTGTGATCCAGCGCGACGTAGCCGCCGAGTGGGGGCGCGTTTCCGAGAACGCCGTGGTTGTGCGCGTACTGGCCCGTCAGCAGCGTCGCCCGGGACGGGCAGCAGAGCGGGTAGGACGAGAAGCTCTTCTCGAACTTCACGCCCTGCTTGACGAGCAGCCGGTCGACGTTCGCCATGTAGCGCAAGGAGTCGAGGGTCTGGTCGTCGGTCTCGATGACGACGATGTTCGGGCGGGTGTCCGCCTGCACGACCGCGGGAGACGTGCCCGATGCGCCCGTGAGCGCGAGCAGCGACCCCGCCAGCACGAGGACAGCAACGCGTTTCATCTTCGACGACCGAGCTTCCAAAGAGATCCTCTCCGGCGGACGACGTGCTGGAACCTGCTCCCAGGCGCCCCGTAGGTTGGACGCCATGGAGGGGTCTCCGGTTGGTCGCCGAGTGTAACTGACCGCCCGCACAGCCTCATCGGCAACGGGTCGGATTAGCTGCCGCACTCGACTCGACCAGCAGGCCGAATCGTCATCGCGGAGTGGTCGCGCCGTACTCGTCGTTCTCACAGGAGTACGCCCTCGCGCGTTCCTCCTGCCATGACCGCTCCCGTCAAACACGTCTGGATCGCCCTGCTCACCGTCTGGGTGGTGTGGGGCTCGACGTACCTCGGGATCAAGATCGTCGTCGAAACGGTGCCGCCGCTCCTGGCGGCGGGCAGCCGGTTCCTCGTCGCGGGCACGATCCTCGCCGCCATTCTGGCGCTGCGCGGCTCCAGCCTCCGCGTCACCGGACGCGAGCTCGTGGGCGCCGCGACCGCCGGGCTGTTGCTCCTCACGCTCGGTGTGGGTCTCGTGCATGTTGCGGAGACGCGGATCGACTCGAGCGTCGCGGCGATGATCGCGGGGACGGTTCCGCTGCAGGTCATCCTCATGCGGCTGGCCTCGGGACACGACGTCGCGCGTGCGACGCGGCTCAGCACGCTCACCGGGCTCGTCGGGCTCGGGCTCGTCGTCGCGCCGGGGCTCGGGGCGGGCTCGACCGCGGTCGGGCTCGCGATCATGATCTCGGCGTCGGTCTCGTGGTCGCTGGGCTCGTTCTTCTCGAGCCGGCTCGGCATGCCGCGCGATCCGTTCGTCGCGGCGGTGTACGAGATGCTCGCCGGCGGGGTCTTCCTGACGGCGGGCGCGCTCGCAGTCGGCGAGTGGCATGACGTGAGCTCGGCGGCATTCGCGGCCGACTCGATCGCCGCCTGGGTCTACCTCGTGGTCGTCGGCTCGCTGATCGGCTTCACGGCGTACGCGTGGCTCCTGCGCGTCGCGCCGATCTCGCTCGTGGTCACGCACCAGTACGTGAACCCGCTGGTCGCGATCGCGCTCGGCGTCGTCGTTCTCGCCGAGCGCCCGAGCACGTGGACGTTCGTCGGCGCCGTGCTCATCATCGGCGCGGTGTACGCGGCCGTGCGGGCGGAGTTCCCTAGGAGAGCTCGACCTGAGAGCGTCGCGCCGCGAGGAACTCCAGCAGATCAGACCGCGTGAGGATGCCGGTCGGGCGGCCGTCGCTCGCGACGACCACGGCCGCGGCCGGGCCCGAGAGCCCCTCGTAGACCTCGTCGAGCGAGGCGTCCGCGTCGACTGCCGGTAGCGGAGGCTGCATCGCCACCGCGACGTCCTCGTTCAGCGCGTCGGCGTTCCGGAAGACGCGCTCGAGCAACCCGCGCTCCTGGAGCGACCCGACGACGTCGGCGAGCGAGTCGACAGGCTCGTTTCGCACAACCGGAAGCTGCGAGATCCCGTACCGCTGCATAGCCTCGATCGCGGCGCCGACCTTCTCGTGCGAGCCGATCGTGACGAGGTCCGGAACCTCGTGGCCGACCCGCCGGAAGCGCAGGACCTCCTCGACCGCGGGCGGAGGCGTCGTCCGCTCGAGGAAGCCGTACTGGATCATCCAGTTGTCGTCGTAGACCTTCGACAGGTACGAGCGTCCCGAGTCCGGGAAGAGCATGAGCACGCGGGCGTCGGGACCGAGCCGCTTCGCGACCTCCATCCCCGCCCACGCGGTCGAGCCGGTGGAGCCCCCGACGAGCAGGCCCTCCTCGCGAGCGAGCCTGCGCGCGACGAGGAACGAGTCGCGGTCGGTGACGCGCACCCACTCGTCCACCATCCCGGGATCGAGCGTGTCCGGCCAGCACTCCTTGCCGATGCCCTCGACGAGGTACGGGCCCTCGGGGTGCTCCTCGTCCGCGGTGAAGACCGAGCCCTCGGGGTCGACGCCGACGATGAGCGTGCTCGACCCCTGCTCCTTGAAGTAGCGGCCGACGCCCGTGATCGTGCCGCCGGTTCCGACCGAGATGACGACCGCGTCGACCTGGCCCCCGTCCGTCTGGTTCCAGATCTCGGGCCCCGTCGTCTCGTAGTGCGCCTGCGGGTTCGCCTCGTTCGAGTACTGGTCGGGCTTGAACCCGCCCGGGATCTCCTCGGCCAGGCGGTCGGAGACGCTGTAGTAGCTCTCGGGCGAGTGCGGGTCGACCGCGGTCGGCGTGATCACGACCTCGGCGCCGTATGCGCGGAGCATCGAGATCTTCTCCTGGCTCATCTTGTCGGGCATGACGAAGATGCAGCGGTAGCCGCGGAGCGCAGCCGCGATCGCCAGGCCCACGCCCGTGTTCCCCGAGGTCGGCTCGACGATCGTGCCTCCAGGTCGAAGCTGGCCGTCCCGCTCCGCAGCCTCGATCATCGCGAGGCCGATGCGGTCCTTCACGGAGCCGCCGGGGTTCAGGTACTCGAGCTTCGCGAGGAGCTCGCCCGGGACGTCGCGGGAGAGGCGCTCCAGCCGGACGATGGGCGTGTGCCCGACGAGCTCGATCACGGTCGGGTACTCGCGGCGCGCCATTGGGGCGGAAGCGTATCGACCTACGCGAGGGCGTCCAGAGCCATGTAAGGAACCGGTATGGCTCGCCCGGCGGGCGGCGGGAGCGACCTACCCGGCGGCTACTCTGGGCGACCGTCCTCGCGTTCTTCGCACACCGCCAGCCCGAGACCCACGCACCGGATGACCAGACGTCGAGCCATCTTGCTTGCCCTGGCGGCGATCCTGCTGGTTGCCGCGGGCGCCGCCGTGGCCGCGTTCACGCGCCTCGAGGCGGACGCGCCGGCCGAGGTGTCTCCGGCAGTCCTGCTACCGCCGGTCGCCAGGGCCGAGCCGATGGTCGTCGGGTTCCTGGACGACGTCAGCTTCCGCTGGCATCCCGAGCGCGCGCGGCTGCTCGGCCGCGCCCGCGCCACGGGCGCCCGGCTCGTCCGCGTCCTGGTCGCGTGGCATGTCGTTGCGCCGACGCGTCCCGCGCCGGGAGCGCTGCCGTACGACGAGCCGCGGATGCACGACCTGGACGAGCTCGTCGCGCGCGCCAAGTCGCGAGGGATGGAGCTGCTGTTCACGATCTGGGGCACGCCGCCGTGGGCGAACGGCGGGCTTCCGGCAAACCACGCGCCCACTGACCTCGACGCGCTCCGCGACTTCGCCCGGGGCGTCGCCGCGCGCTACCCCTCCGTGCGCCGGTACTCCGTCTGGAACGAGCCGAACACGGAGCTCTTCTTCGCGCCGCAGTTCGACGAGGCGGGGCGGTCGGTCTCGCCGGCGGCGTACGCCGCGGTCTACCGCGCGACGTACGACGGGATCAAAGCCGCGAACCCGCGCGCGCTAGTAGGCATCGGCGAGACGTCGTCGCACGGACGCGACGCGCCGGTCGACGGCTCCCAGGACCGGCACTCTCCCGCGCGCTTCGCGGAGCTGCTCTCGCGCGAGCGGCCGCGGGTCGAGTTCGACGCGTGGGCACACCACCCGTACCCGGTGCACAGCGGCGGGCGGCCGGATGGCCAGGCGCGCTGGCCGGCGGTGACGCTGCTGTCGCTCGACCGCTTCGCAAGCTCGCTGAACGAGTGGTTCGAGCGTGACGAGACACCGGTGTGGATCACGGAGTTCGCGTACGAGGCGGCGCCCGCCGAGCCCCGCGGCATCCCCGAGGACGTGCAGGCCGAGTACGCCGCGCGCGCGATCGAGCTCGCCGCGAGGATGCCGAACGTCGAGCTCTTCGTCTGGTTCACGTTCGCGGACTACGACGGGGGGAATCCGTGGCAGAGCGGTCTCCTCGACGCGAAGGGCGCCGAGCGCCCGCTGTACGGGAGCTTCTCCGGCGCCGTGCGCGAGTTCGCCGCGTCCTGAGCGACCGCGAGATGGGCTAGCGTGCGGGCCGTGACCGTGTACGCCGGCCCCGAAGAGCTCGAGGCGGGGCTCCCCGCGATCCTCGCCGCGCCTGCGAGCGAGGGCATCGTCGAGCTCGTCGTGCGCCGGCCCGCCGAGGGGGAGCGCGAGGTGCTCGACGAGGGCGTGCTCGACGCCGCGGAAGGCCTGGTCGGCGACGACTGGAGCAACCGGAACGACCGTCGCGGCCGCCCTGCCGACCCCGCGACGCAGCTGACGTTCATGAGCTCGCGCGTGATCGACCTCGTGGCCGGCGATCGCGACCGGTGGGCGCTCGCAGGCGACCAGCTCTACGTCGACCTCGACCTCCGCCCCGAGAACCTCCCGCCCGGAACGCGCCTGCGCGTCGGCACCGCCGCCGTCGAGGTGACCGACGTACCGCACACGGGCTGCGACAAGTTCAGCGAGCGCTTCGGCCCGGCGGCGATCCGTTTCGTGAACGGGGAGCCCGGCCGCGCGCTGCGGCTCCGCGGCATGTACGCGCGCGTAGTCGAGGGCGGAACCGTCCGCCCCGGCGACGCGATCGTGAAGCTGTGACGGCCCGCTAGTGCCGGAAGTGGCGGCGGTGGGTGAGGACCATCGCGCGCCCGGCCCCCGAGACAGCTTCGACGACCTCGTCGTCGCGCTTCGAGCCGCCGGGCTGGATGATCGCCGCGATCCCCGCGTCGAGCGCGACCTCGGGGCCGTCCGCGAACGGGAAGAACGCATCCGACGCGAGCACCGCGCCCTCGAGATCGTGGCCGAGCGCCTGCGCCTTCTCGACCGCGATCCGGACGGCGTCGACGCGGCTCGTCTGACCGGCGCCGATGCCGAGCGTCTGGCCGCGCTTCGCGAGCACGATCGCGTTCGACGTCACGTGCTTCACCACCCGCCACGCGAAGAGGAGATCGAGCCACCGGTCGTTCTCGACCTCGCCGCAGGCGACCTCCATGTGCTCGCGCGCCGGAAGCGCCCAGTCCCGATCCTGGACGAGCAGTCCTCCGAGCACGCGCTTGTAGTCGCGCTCGGTCTCGACGAGGCTACGGCGCTCGGTGTCGTTGAGGATGCGCAACGAGGTCTTCGCCGCGAGCGCCTCCATCGCCTGCTCGTCGTAGCCGGGGGCGAAGAGCACCTCGACGAACTGGCCCGCGAGCGCCTCGCCGAGCGCGACCGTGACCGGGCGGTTGAAGACGACGACCCCGCCGTAGGCCGAGACCGGGTCCGCTGCGAGCGCGCGTGCGTACGCGTCCTCCATCCGCTCCGCGATCGCGACGCCACATGGGTTCGCGTGCTTGACGATCACGCAGGCGGGATGGTCGAACTCGCGGACGAGCAGGCGGCCCGCGGAGAGATCGTTGACGTTGTTGAACGAGAGCGGCTTGCCCGCGAGCTGCACGACGCGGGAGAGGACATGCGTACGCCGGCCGCGCTCGGCGTAGAAGGCCGCGCGCTGGTGCGGGTTCTCGCCGTAGGCGAGATCGAACACCTTGTCGAACGTCGGGACGAAGGTCTCGGCCAGGTCGTCCTCCCCCTGGAACCAGAGCGCGATCGCCGACTCGTACGCGGCGGTGGTCGTGAACGCGATCGCGGCGAGCCGACGACGCGTCTCGGGCGAGACGGAGCCGAGTCGCTCGCGCAGCTCGGCCAGCACGTCGTGGTAGTCCTCCGGGCGGCAGACCGGCGTCACGTCCAGGTGGTTCTTCGCGGCCGCGCGCAGCATCGACGGCCCGCCGATGTCGATCATCTCGATGATGTCCTCGTCCGTGAGCCGGAGCCGTTGGGCGACGTGCTCGAAGGGGTAGAGGTTCACGCAGACGAGGTCGAAGGGCTCGATCCCGTGCTCGTCGAGAGCCCGCGTGTCGTCGACCTCGCCGCGTCGCGCGAGGATCCCCGCATGCACCCGCGGGTGCAACGTCTTCACGCGCCCGGCCAGCAGCTCCGGGAACCCGGTGACGTCCTCGACGCGCGTCGTCGCGATGCCTGCGTCCTCGAGGGCCTCGGCAGTGCCGCCGCTCGCGACGAGCTCGAAGCCGAGCTCCGAGAGCCCGCGCGCGAACGGCACGAGGCCCGTCTTGTCGTAGACCGAGATCAGCGCGCGCACAGCTCTCTCACCACCTCGGGCAGCAGCCGGTGCTCGACGGCGTGGACGCGCTCGCGCAGCGTCTCGACCGTGTCTCCGGCGAGGATGGGGACGGGTTCACTCGCAATCACCTCTCCCGTATCGACGCCCTCGTCCACGAAGTGAACAGTTGCTGCCGCTTCCGAAGCACCCGCTGCTAGCAGGTCCTCGAGCGGATGCGCGCCCGGGAAGTCGGGGAGCGGCGCGGGATGGACGTTCACGACGCGGCCCGGGAAGCGGTCGAGGAAGGTCGGCCGGAGCAGGTGCATGTACCCGGCGCAGACCACGAGCTTCGCGCCGTTCTCCTCGAGCCAGCTCGCCATCGCATCGTCGCGCGCATCGCGATCGGGATACTCGTCGAGGGGAAACGCCGCGGTCGCAAGAGGCGCGGCCCGCTCGAGCGCACGTGCGCCGCGCACGTTCGACGCGACGGCGACGACCGGTAGGCCCGCGTCGACCAACGCCTGGAGGTTCGTCCCCTCGCCGCTGACCAGCACGCCGATCACGCGCGAACGATCGTCCCGATGACGAGCGCGTCGCCCGGGTCCGCGACGACCGCGAGGTAGCCGATACCGAGATTGAACACGCGGCGCAGCTCGTCCTCGGCGACGTGACGGGCGAGCCACTCGAACACGTCCGGCCGCTGCCACGAGCGCCAGTCGATCTCCGCACCGAACCCGTCCGGGAGCACACGCGCGAGGTTCCCCAGGATCCCGCCGCCCGTCACGTGCGCGAGCCCGCGGACGTCGGTGCGCTCGCGCAGGCGCCGCACGTCGTCGAGGTAGAGGCGCGTGGGCGCGAGCAGGTCGTCTCCGTCGTAGTCCTCCTGCTCGAGGACGCGGCGAACGAGCGTGAAGCCGTTCGCGTGCACACCGGCCGAGGGGAGCCCGACGACGGCGTCTCCCGCCTCGATCCGCGATCCGTCGATGACGCTGTCGCGCTCGACGATCCCGACGCACGTTCCGGCGAAGTCGAGCTCCTCGTCCCGGTAGATCCCGGGCAGCTCGGCGGTCTCCCCGCCGATCAGCGCGCAACCCGCGGCGCGGCAGACCTCCGCGGCGCCCTCGACGAGCTCCGCAACCTGCTCGAGGTCGATCCGGTTTGCGGCGACATAGTCGAGCAAGAAGAGCGGCTCGGCCCCGCAGGTCGAGACGTCGTTGATGCAGTGGGCCGCGAGGTCGGCCCCGCAGCTCCGGAGAGCTCCGCGCGCGCGCGCGAGGACGAGCTTCGTCCCGACCGAGTCCGTCGAGGCCGCAAGCAGCCGCGAGTCGTCCAGCGGATGCAGGCCGGCGAAGGCGCCGAACCCACCGGCGCCGGTCGACTCGACGGCGGCCCGAAGTCGCTCGACGACCGCGTCTGCCTTGTCGATCGACACACCGGCGGCTGCATACGTCTGCTTCCCCGGCTCCACGGCGCGAGTCTACGTCGCGAGGAGCGGGGATCAGGCTTTAGCCTGATCTCGGCTTGGCATTCGTCACACCGCTGCTCCAGCTCGCGCCGATCGCGGTCATCGCGGTGGCCTACGCCGTCCGCGCGCGAACGCTCGCGCATCGCGGCCAGCCGGTTCCAGGCTGGCGGATCGCGCTCTTCGCACTCGGGATCGCGCTCCTCGTCGTCGCCGTCGCCTCGCCGATCGCCCGCATCGGCGAGGAGGAGCTGTTCGCCTTCCACATGGCCCAGCACCTCCTCCTCGGAGACCTCGCTCCGCTGTGCCTGCTCGCCGGCCTGACCGGCCCCCTGCTCCGCCCGCTCCTCGCGCTCCCGGGCGTCATGCGACTTCGCGTGCTCGCGAACCCGCTCGTCGCCTTTCCGATCTGGACGGCGAACCTCGTGCTCTGGCACATCCCCGCCGTCTACGAGGCCGCGGTGGAGAACGGCGCCGTCCACGCGCTCGAGCACACCGCGTTCTTCTCCGCCGGCGTCGTCCTCTGGCTCCCGGTCCTCGAGACGCTGCCTGCTCCCGAATGGTTCGGGACCGGGGCCAAGCTCGGCTACATCATCGGCGTCCGCCTCGTCGCGACTTTGATCGGGAACGTGTTCGTGTGGAGCGGCAGCGTCTTCTACGACGTGTACGGCGACGAGCGGCTACCTCGGGCTCTCGCCCATGGGGGACCAGAGCCTCGCGGGGTCGCTGATGATGCTCGAAGGGTCGCTCGTGACCGTGGTCGCGATCGCGTGGCTCTTCCTGCGGATGGCGCAGGAGGGCGAGATCCGCCAGGAGCTGCTCGAGCGAGGGCACGACCCGCGGGCCGTGCGTCGGGCGGTGCGCTACCGGCGCTGGGCGGAGCTCACAGATCGGTCGTAGGGACGAGGCGCGCCTCGCCCTCGTCCTCCGCGGACCGCTCTTCCTGCCGGAGGACGTTGGTCTGCCACCAGCGCTCGTGCCAGGCCTCGTCGTTCGTCGTCTGCCACAGCCCCCAGTACACCCGCGCGAGCGCCTTCACAACGCCCGGATCGGGAGCCTCCCCGAGCAGCTGCTCGCCGAGCGCGGCGGCCGCGCCGAGGTGGCCCTCGTCCGCGAGGAGCAAGACCGAGACGGTGCGCGCGGCTCGTGTGACGGCCGGCCCGGCATCGAGGGCGAGTGTGCCGTCGACCGCGAGCCGGGCGAGCTCACCGGCCCGCTCCCGGCGCAGCCGGTGGGCGAGCGCGACGAGCGCCCACGCCCGCTGCTCGACGTCGTGCTCGACCGCGGCGCAGACCGCAAGCTCGATCGCAGAGCGCGCCGGGCGAGCGCGAAGCCGCTCGCGCAGGCTTTCGAGCAGAACGTGCCGGATGCTGGAGTCCTCGACCACGACTCCTGTATCGGCACGAGCTCGGGTGCGCCTTATGCCGCTTTTCGGCCCCTACTAGGCGTTCGCAGGCTCGAAGCGGAGCTTCGAGGCCTTCGCGGGCACTCGGGTCGGGTAGTCCCGCGTGAAGCAGGCGCGGCAGACCGCGTTCTCCGGGAGCGTCGTCGCGGCCGTCATGCCCTCGACGGAGAGGTAGTGGAGCGACGTCGCGCCGATGAGCTCGCGCATCTCCTCGACCGTCCGCTGGGCAGCCGGAAGCTCGTCCTCGTCCGGGAAGTCGATCCCGTAGAAGCACGGGGAGACGACGGGGGGCGACGAGATGCGAATGTGCACCTCGGCAGCGCCGGCGTCGAGGAGCATGGCGACGAGCTGGCGCGTCGTGTTCGCGCGGACGATCGTGTCGTCGACGACAACGATGCGCTTGCCCTCGACCTCGTCGAGCGGGTTGAACTTCATCCGGATCCCCTGCTCGCGCATCGCCTGATCGGGCTGGATGAACGTGCGCGCGACGTAGCGGTTCTTGATGAGCGCCTCGTTGAACGGGATCCCGGACGCCTTCGAGAACCCGATCGCCGCGGGCGTGCCGGAGTCCGGGATGCCGATGACGAGATCCGCCTCGGCCGGCGCCTCGCGCGCGAGCGTCTCCCCCATGCGCACGCGGGCGCCGTGCACCTCCACGCCGGCGAGCCGCGAGTCCGGCCGCGCGAGGTAGACGTGCTCGAAGATGCAGAGCGCGCTCCGGCCGGCGGGCAGCGCCTGCGCGGCGTGCAGGCCCTCGCGAGTCCACCCACACGACCTCGCCGGGGAGCACCTCGCGGACGACCTCGGCTGCGATCAGGTCCAGCGCGCACGTCTCCGACGCGACGACCCAGTCCTCGCCGATCCGGCCGATCGTGAGCGGCCGGAACCCGAGCGGGTCACGGAACGCGACGAGTGTGTCCTCGACGAGCGCGGTCACGGAGTAGGCGCCTTCGAGCTTGCTCATCGCGCTCGCCACTGCTTGCGCGAGAGGCGCGCTGTCTCGGGCGATCAAGGCGGCGATGACCTCCGAGTCGGACCCCGAGACGAGCCGCACGCCGTCCGCTACGAGCTCCGCGCGAAGCTCCTCGACGTTCACGAGGTTGCCGTTGTGACCGAGCGCGACGGTGCGCGCGCGGCCGTGGTGAATGAGCGGCTGCGCATTCGCCCAGCGGTTCGCCCCGGTCGTCGAGTAGCGCGTGTGGCCGATCGCGAGCTCGCCCGGGAGCGCCTGCAGCTGCTGCTCGTTGAAGACCTGCGCCACGAGGCCCATGTCGCGGAGCACGGTGAGGTGGCCGCCCTCGGACACGGCGACTCCGGCCGACTCCTGGCCGCGGTGCTGGAGCGCGAACAGGCCGAAGTACGCCAGCCGCGCCACATCCCGCTCCACCGAGCGAATGCCAAAGACCCCGCACATTCAGCTGCTCCCGTCCCAGGCGTTTCGGAGCCTCTCGAGCTCCACGCCGAGCAGCGTACCGCCGTCGACGAGCCCGAAGCCGTGAGCAGGCACGCCCAGCTCCGCGGCGAGCGCCAGCACGTCGTCGCGCGCTTCGGGCGCGCACGCGAGGACCGCCCGCCCGCCCACCTCGCCGAAGAGCGCGAGCGGATCCTCGTCGACGACAGGAGTTGCGCCCAGGCCCGAGAAGATCGCCGCCTCGGCGAGGCAGACCGCGAGCCCGCCCTCGGAGGCGTCGTGGACGAGGGAGCACATCGGTGCAGCGCGCCAGAGGAAGGTGACGAGTCGCGCCTCCGCCTCGAGATCGAGTGGCGCCGGTGCTCCTCCCACCTCGCCGAAGCGGGCTTGGTACTCGGAGCCTGCGAGCGAGAGCGGCCCCGCGCCTGCCAGGAGCAACGAGTCGCCTTCGCGCCAGCCACGCGGCACGAGGCGCACGTCCTCGACGAGCCCGATCGCACCGACGACCGGAGTCGGGTGGATCGCGGTTCCGCTCGTCTCGTTGTAGAGCGACACGTTCCCGGACACGACCGGCAGCCCGAGCGTCTCGCACGCGGCTGCCATGCCGTCGATCGCCTCGGCGAGCTCCCACCCGATCTCGGGCTTCTCCGGATTGCCGAAGTTGAGGCAGTCCGTGAAGCCGAGCGGCTCACCGCCCGCGCACGCGACATTGCGGGCCGCCTCGAGCACTGCCAGCGCTCCGCCGGTGAACGGGTCGAGCCACGCGATGCGGCCCTGTCCGTCGAGCGAGACCGCAAGCCCTCGGAGCGACGGCTTGAGACGGAGTACCGCCGCGTCGAGGCCGGGGCGGCGCACGGTGCGCCCTCCCACGAGCTGGTCGTAGCGGCGGAAGACGAACTCGCGGCTCCGCAGGCCCGGCGAGGCGAGCAGCTCGAGCAGCGCGTCCCCGGGAGGGGGCGCGCCGATGTGCTCCCGCTCCGCGGGTCGGGCGCGCGGGCTGCGCTCGACCTCGTACCGCGGGCACTCGTCGGTCAGAAGCCGCGCGGGGATCTCGCCGACGACCTCGCCGTGCCAGAACGCGCGCAGCTCTCCGGAGTCCGTGACCTCGCCGATCACGGCGTGGTTGAGCTCCCAGCGGTCGAGCACCTCCTGGACCGCCTCGAGCATCTGCGGCCGCACCATCGCGATCATCCGCTCCTGGCTCTCGGAGATCATCACCTCCCACGGCTCCATGCCCGTCTCGCGGAGCGGGACGCGGTCGAGGTGGACGTCGATGCCGAACTCCGCCGCCATCTCCGAGAGCGAGGAGGCTATCCCGGCCGCGCCGCAATCCTGGAGCGACTCGACGGTACCCGCGGTCACGAGCTCGACCGAGGCCTCGATCAGCTTCTTGCCCGTGAACGGATCGCCGATCTGGACGGACGGGCGCTTCTCGGACGCAGCCTCGTCCAGCTCCTGGCTCGCGAGCACCGACGCGCCGCCGATCCCGTCGCGACCCGTCGTCGCGCCGAAGATCAGCACGGACTGCCCGCTCCCGGTCGCCTTGGCGCGCATGAGGCGGTCGGTCGGCAGCAGCCCCACGCACATCGCGTTGACGAGGCAGTTGTCGCGGTACGCCTCCTCGAAGACCGCCTCGCCGCCGACCGTCGCGACGCCGACGCAGTTCCCGTAGTGGCCGATCCCGCCGACGGCGCGGGAGAACTGCCACTCGGGCGCGGAGAAGCGCAGCCCGTCGAGAAGCGCGATCGGGCGCGCGCCCATCGCGACGATGTCGCGGAGGATCCCGCCCACGCCGGTCGCCGCGCCCTGGAACGCCTCGACCGCGGAGGGGTGGTTGTGGCTCTCGACCTTGAACGCGACCGCGAGCCCGTCCCCGAGGTCGAGCACGCCGGCGTTCTCGCCCGGCCCCTGGAGGACGCGCGCACCCTCGCTCGGCAGGCGCTTCAGCAGCAGGGCCGAGTGCTTGTACCCGCAGTGCTCCGACCAGAGGAGCGAGAAGACCGCGAGCTCGAAGTCGTTCGCCTCTCTCCCGAGCAGGGCCTGGATGCGCTCGTGCTCCTCGTCCGTCAGGCCGAGAGCGCGATGGAGCGGCTGTTGCGCCACGCTGCTCAGGGGTCCAGCTTAACGGCGCCACCTGAGCGACCCGCGTCGGTCCAGACCGGGTGGCCGCGCTAGCGAGCCATGCTCGCGAACACCTCCCGGCTCCGCGCCGTGAGCTCCTCGGGCGAGAGGTCCTCGACGTGCGTCGCGATGTTCCACACGTGCCCGTAAGGATCGGTGACGAGGGCGAGGCGATCGCCCCAGAACTGATCCTCGGGCTCCTGCGTGATCGTCGCGCCCGCATCCGCCGCGCGCTGCACGACGGCGTCGACGTCCTCGGTGTAGAGGAAGATCGCGACGGCCGAGCCCCCGAGCTCGGTCGGCGTCTGGGTGGCGAACTGCGGGAACGAGTCGCAGAGCATGAGGACGGCGTCCCCGATCTGGAGCTCGGCGTGCGCGATCCTGCCGTCGGGCGCCGCCATCCGGCCGCGCTCGGTCGCCCCGAACGCCTTCTTGTAGAACTCGATCGCCCGCTTCCCGTCGTCGACGATCAGGTACGGCGTGATGCTGGTGTATCCCTCGGGAATCGGCTTCACCGTCATCGGGTCTCCCTTCCTCGAGAACGAAACGCAGGGCGACCCTAGCGGCGATTCCCGACACCTTTTGTCTTGTTCCCAGGTACCCGTCCGAATCGACACGGCAGCCCTGGGTGCCGCCTGTAGCCTCGGACGGTGACGCGCTACTGGCCGCTGCTGTTCCTGCTCGGGGCGATCTGGGGCGCGTCGTACCTCTTCATCAAGGTCGCACTCGACGACGTCGAGCCGGCGCCGATGATGGCGATCCGCGCGCTCGTGGCGGGCCTCATGCTTCTCGGCTACCTGGCGCTCACGCTCGGAGCAGGCCGCGCGCTCGAGGAGCTCCGCGCGAGCTGGAAGCCGACGCTCGTGCTCGGGGCCGTCAACGCGGCCGTCCCGTTCTGGCTCATCGCCTGGGGCGAGCAGCACGTCGACTCGAGCGTCGCCGGGATCGCCCAGTCCACGGTCCCGATCTTCACGTTCCTCCTCGCGACGCGCTTCCTCCCGCACGAGCCGGTCGGCGCGACGCGCATCGCCGGCGTGGCGCTCGGTCTCGTCGGCGTCGTCGTCCTCGCCGGCCTGGACCCGCGCGGCGGGTGGCTGGCCGTCGCCGGGACGCTCGCCGTCGTCCTCTCGTCGCTCTCGTATGCCTCGGCCGGCGTCTACGGGCAGCTCAGCGTGCGCACCGTCTCCGGCCCCGTGCTCGCGACCGGGTCGATGCTCGCGGGCGGGCTTCTGCTCGTGCCAATCGCGCTGTTCCAGCTTCCGGATCACGCCCCGGACACAGCGTCGATCGCGTCGCTCGCGGCGCTGACGATCCTCGGCACCGCCTTCGCGCAGCTCGTCCTCTTCCGCATGCTTCGGCTCTTCGGCTCGCGCAAGCTGTCGGTCGTGACGTACCTGATCCCCGGGTTCGCGGTCTTCTACGGCGCGGTGCTTCTCGACGAGCCCGTCACCTTCGCGGCGCTCGGCGGGCTCGTGCTCATCCTCGCCGGAGTCGCGCTCGCGTCCGGCGAGAGGATTCTCCGCGCGCGGACGGCCGCCCAGGAGGAGCCGGCGTGAGCGGTCTCGATCCGGCGCGCCCATGCGGACGACGCCGACTTCCTCGTCGAGCTCTTCACGCACGAGGACGTGGAGCCGTTCCTCGCCGCGGTGCGCGCGAAGGACCGCGAGTCCGTGCTCGAGGAGATCGAGCGCAGCGAGTCGGAGCCCGAGGCCTTCGGCGTCTTCGTCGTGGAGGTCGACGGGGCCCGCGCCGGCACGATGCAGTTCCGGCGCGCGAACCGCCGCAGCCGGATCGCCGACCTCGGCGGGCTCGCGATCCATCCCGACTTCCGCGGCTCGAAGGTGGCGGACGAGGCGGCACGGCAGTTCCAGCGCCACCTGCTCGACGAGCTCGGGCTCCACCGCGTCCAGATGGAGATCTACGGCTTCAACGAGCGCGCCATGGCGCACGCCGAACGCTCCGGCTTCACGCGGGAGGGCGTGCGACGGAAGGCGTACTGGCGGAACGGCGAGTGGGTCGACGGCGTGCTCTTCGGGCTCGTACAGGAGGATCTCGAGACGTAGCGCGTTCGGTATATTCCGAACGATGAGTTCGATATCCGACGAACCCCGCGCAAAAGGGCTGGCCGTGCCGGCGACCGCCGCCGTCGCCGTCGACTGGGGGACCGCGTACGAGCTCGTGCTCGGGCTGCGCATGTTCGTCGACGACGAGGATCCGGGCTCCTATGCAGTCGGGGCCGAGTGGATCGAGCGCACGCGAGACGCGCTCGGCACCGAGACGCGCGCGGCGATCGAGCGTTACTCGGCGGGGCACGAGTTGCTCTTCGGCTACCTGCTCGCGCTCGCCGCGGAGACGCAGGCACCGCACGACGGCGCTGCCTTCCTCGCGACGCTCGCAGCGGCTTCACCTCGCGACCTGCGCCTGGTCCAGCTCGGGCACCGGCTCGAGACCTTCCGTGCAGGCGTCTCGCGGGCGACCATCGAGCGCGCCGCAGACGGTGACGCCGACGCCGCGCGCGAGCTTCTCGCCGGCTGCCTCGACTGGCAGCGCGCAGCGTACGAGCACGTCCTCTCCTGCGGCGCGGATGACGTCAAGAGCGATCTCGAGACCGCCTGCCGAGGCTGGTCCGAGGCCGTCCTCCATCCGGACGAGCAGCCGACCGCCCGGGTGCTGAAGCGAAGCGCCCGGGCGGCCCGCGCCCTCGCCGGCCGGCTACCCCCGGAGGACCTCGTCGACACGCTCACGCGTGGCATCCGCTACGCGCCCGAGCCCGGGATCGACCGCATCCTCCTCGTGCCCCACGTCGTCAGCCGCCCGTGGTCGATCTTCACCGAGGCCGGCCGCACGAAGATCGTCTGCTACGGCGTCGCGGAGACGCACATCACGGGCGACGCGCCCCCGGATCCGCTCGTCGCGGCGTACAAGGCGCTCGGCGACGAGACGCGCCTGCGCATCCTGCGCCGCCTCGCCGAGGGGCCTGCGTCGCTCCACGAGCTGACCGAGATCCTCGGGCTCGCGAAGTCGACCGTCCACGGGCACCTGCTCGTGCTGCGCACGGGTGGCCTGGTGATCGCGGACGTGTCCAGGAAGACCGGCTACCGGTTGCGCCGCGAGACGCTCGCGGAGAGCGCGGCGCTGCTCGAGACCTACCTCGACGAAACGGAAGGAGCATGACCATGCGGTACAAGCTGCTCGGACGGAGCGGGCTCCGCGTGTCGGAGCTCGCGCTCGGGACGATGACCTTCGGCGAAGCCTGGGGCTGGGGCGCGTCGAAGGAGGAGTGCGGGCGCATGTTCGAGGCGTTCGCGGAGACGGGCGGCAACTTCGTCGACACCGCTTGCAACTACACGGACGGGGAGAGCGAGTCGATCCTCGGCGAGCTGCTTCAGGCGGAGCGCGAGCGCTTCGTCGTCGCGACGAAGTACACGCTGTCGATGCGGCGCGACGACCCGAACGCCGGCGGCAACAGCCGGAAGAACATGGTGCAGACGCTCGAGGCGAGCCTGCGGCGGCTCCGGACCGACTACGTCGACCTCTTCTGGCTGCACATGTGGGACGGGATGACCCCGGTCGAGGAGGTCGTGCGCGCCATGGACGATCTGGTCTCGTCCGGAAAGGTCCTGTACGTCGGCTTCTCGGACACGCCCGCGTGGGTCGTGTCGCAGGCGGTCGCGCTCGCAGACCTTCGCGGCTGGGCGCGCCCCGTCGCACTCCAGCTCCCCTACTCGCTCGCCGACCGGGATCCCGAGCGCGAGCTGCTGCCGATGGCGCACGCGCTCGACCTCGCGGTCACGCCGTGGGGGACGCTCGAGGGCGGCGCGTTGACCGGGAAGTACCTCGAGGAGGGCGACGAGCTACGGCGGTATGACGGCGTCGGCCCGAAGACGAACGAGATGGCACGGGAGGTGCTCGCCGTCGCGGACGAGCTCGGCGCGACGCCGTCGCAGGTCGCGCTCGCGTGGGTGCTCGCTCAGCCGTGGCCGTTGCTCCCGATCGTCGGCGCCCGCACGGAGGCGCAGCTCCGCGACAACCTCGGCGCGCTCGACGTCGAGCTGCCCGAGGAAGCGCTCGAGCGGTTGAGCGCCGTGAGCGGCTTCCAGCCCGGCTTCCCGCGCGACTTCCTCGAGTCGGAGCACGTGCGCGGGCTGATCTTCGGCGACACGTTCGAGCTGATCGACGACCATCGCGCAAGGCGTCCGGCGAGACGGCCGGCCGCGGTCGCCTAGAGACCGCGGAGAGCCCGGTCGAGGACGGGGTCGCGGCGGGCGAAGTAGTCCTTCGAACTCGGCTCGATTCTCACGTTGGGCGCGACCGCGAGCCTCCTGTCCTTCGGGCCGCGCTGCCGTGAGTGGTACTCGGCCGCGATGTGGACGTTCAGGCCGCTCGTCGGGAGGAGGACCTGGTTCGTGTCGCCGTACGTCTCGACGCCTCCGCCGGTCGGCTCGCCGACGAAGGTCGCGCGCGTGAAGTTGTCGATCTCGGCCGCGAAGTTCCCGGCAGCCGAGAACGTCGCGCGGCCGATCAGCACGTAGAGGCGGCCGCGGCGGTTGATGCCCTTCGAGCTGAACAGGGACGTCAGCGGCCCGTAGGTCGTGTTGTCGCCGCCGCCGTTTCGGCGCACGTCGACGATCACGCGACGCACCTTCGAGCCCCGAGCGAGGCGCCGGATCTTGCCCACGACGGCCGGCGACGGCGGGACGACCGCGTTGTAGCCGACGTAGACCGCGCGTCCGCCGGCGACCGTGCGCGTCCACAGCGTCTTGCGCGCACCTGAGAGGTAGAGCGGCTTCCGCGCGGTCGGCAGCACGGACGGGTAGTGGCCGTGGATCGGGTCGGCGAATGCGGCGCGGTACGTCGCGGCCGCGATCGGCGTCAGCGTGCGGTCGACGCGCTCTCCGCCGGGGCGCTCGAAGGTCATCTCCGCGGGCCCGGTGCCCTCGACGAGCCCGAGGCCGTCGAGGATCTCCGAGACGAGCAGATAGTGCGGCGCGAGGCCGCGCAGGTGAGAGGAGTTGTCGCGTGGGACGAGCGGCCGGACGCGAGCCAGGACCTCCCCGATCGGCCGGCCTTCGACGGCGACGAGCCGCGAGCCGACGAGGCCGAGGCTCCCGGACTCGTCGACGACGAAGAGGCCGTCCGAGAAGTCGTACAGCCGCAACGGGTAGGGATGCAGCTCGCGCGCGTGGCCGGGGTCGAGCGGGAAGGCTCCGGTGTGCCCGTTCCGCACGCCGAGGAGCGCGACGATCCGGAGCAGGTCGACGACGCGCTGGTTCGGCTCGAGCCCCGCCGCGCGCTGCGCAGCGGCGTTCACCTCGGCGCGGAAGCGCGCGCGCGTGACGCTGCGGAAAGGCTCCGGATGGATCGTCTGGATCATCTGGCTCAGCAGCCGGACGTCCTCGGCGGGAGTCGCAGTGGCGGAAGGGCGTGCGTGCGCCCCGGAGGCGATGGACGCCACGGCGACGACAACGAGGAGCACGCCTGTCTTCCGCATCGCGTGACATCATGCTCATGCAGGTATTGACATGTCAAGTCTGACATATACGAGATAGCGAGATGTCCCTCCGTCATGCCCTCCTCGGAGCGCTCGCCGACGAGCCGCGCACGGGCTACGGCCTGCTGAAGCACTTCCAGCAGTCGCTCGCGTACGCGTGGCCGGCGAGCCACAGCCAGATCTATCCCGAGCTGGCGCGGTTGGTCGACGACGGCCTGATCGAGCAAACGGCAACGGGCCCGCGCGGCTCGAAGACATACGCGGTGACGGCGGCCGGCCGCGACGAGATCCGGCGCTGGCTGCTCGGCACGGAGCCGGACCGGCGGGTCCGGAGCGACGCGGCGCTGCGGACGTTCTTCCTGTGGGTGCTCGAGCCAGACGAGGCGGAGCGTCAACTCGAGGACGAGCGCACGTACCTGCGGGGGATCCTCGACGAGTTCGAACGCATCCGCGAGGAGCCGACGGGGGCGGGCCGGAAGGCGAAGGCCTTCCGGATCGCGCTCGAGGGAGGCATCCGCTCCGTCGAGACGCGGCTCGGGTGGGTCGACTGGGCGCTCGAGCAGGTGCGCTCGCCCGCGTGGCGTGACGCCCCCGCCTAGCGCACGGCGGCACAGACCTCGGCCGACCAGACTTGCAGCGATGCCGCCCGGCGGTGGAAGCGGTGCAGGCCGGTCTCGAGCGCGAACCCGAGCGCGCCATGTACCTGGTGCGCGACCGCAGTGACCTCCGAGCACGCAGCACCGGCCCACAGGAGCTCCGGGATCGGCAAGGGCTGGCCCTCTCGGGCCGACGACCAGGCGACAAGCGCGATCCCGTCCGCCGCGAGCGCCGCTCGGGCAAGCAGGGTCTGGACGGCGGGTAGGGCGCTGAGCGGCGCGCCGAACTGCTCCCTCGTACGCGCGTGCTCGACCGCGTGCTCGAGCGCGCGACCGGCGATCCCGGCCGTGTAGCCGAGCGTCGCCGCCGACCAGGCGCCGAGCCGCGCGGCGGCCTCGTCGGGCGGGCGCGGCTTCACCTGCTCGATCTCGGCGCGCAGCGTTCCCGTGGCGTCGAGGGTGGGCTCGCGAGCCGGCGCGGGACGTAGCTGCCCGAGACCGAGCCCGCCGCCAGAGATGGGAACCGCGACCGCGCGCGCAGCGGACCCGTGCCGCACCCGTCCGCCGACCGCGAGCGGCGCCCCGAGCGTCTCTTCGTCGAGCAGGCAGATCGGGGCGCCGGCGCGCCCGAGTTCGATAGCGCCGGCGACGGCGACCTCGCGCAACCCGGGCGCATCGAGATCGGCCCAGCCTGCCACCTCGAGCCGCGACGCGAGCGCGTCGTCGCGGTCGTCGAGCCAGGCTCCGAGCTCGGGCTCGCGCGATGGCTCCCACTCGCCGATCGCGGCTCGCACGGACTCGGCGAAGAGACGGAGCTCGTCCGACACGTCGAACCTCACCCGAGCGCTCCGAGGACGGCGTCGGTGTCGGCTCCGAGCGCGGGCGCCGGAGTCGGTGACGCACCCGGCTGGACGAATGGCCCGAGCAGGCGGATGCGGCCGAGGCCTGCTTGCGAGACCTCGCCGATGAGACCGGTCGCGGACACCTGCGGATCGGTGAGGAGGCCCTCGCGCATGTGCACCGGCCCGCAAGGAACGCCGGCGGCGCGCAGCCGCTCGAGCCAGTCCTCGACGGTCTCCCCCGCGAACGCTCGCTCGATCTCCGCAGTCAGCGCGACCTTGGCGGCGAGCACGTCCGCGTCCTCGGGAACGAGGTCGGGGGCGTCGACGGTCGGGTCGGCCAGCCCGAAGAGCGCGAGAAACGCCTCTCGCTGCGCGAGGTTGAGACACGCGACCGCGACGAACCCGTCGGACGCCGCGAACGTGCGGTAGTACGGATTCATCGCGACGCCGCCCGCGATCTCGTCGGCTCTTGCCTCGAGCTGTGCGCCGTCGGCGAGCAGCGGCGACTGGCGCTCGCCCTCGAGCCATACGAGATCCTGGAGCTGCACCGCGAGCGCGGCGGCAAGGAGCGAGGCCTCCACGAGCTCTCCCACCCCCGTCTCCTTCGCCCGCACGAGCGCTGCGAGAACGGCGGTCGCGAGCAGGAAGCCCGCCGTGAGGTCGGCCATCGGGATGCCGCCCGCACGCACCGGCACGCGGTCGCCAGGAGATGCGTGGGCGGTCAGAAGCCCCGCGTGCGCCTGCGCGACGAGGTCGTAGGCTGGCGAGCCCGCGAGCGGCCCGTCCGGGCCGTACGAGCTGACGAGCCCGACCACCGTGCCGGGCGACGCGGCATGGACGCTCTCCCAGTCGAGCCCGAAGTCCCGCGCCCGCTCGGGCCGGAAGTTGTGCAGGACGACGTCCGCGGACGCGAGCAGGCGCGCGCTCTGCCGGCGCCCGAGGTCCGTCTTCAGGTCGAGCACGACCGAGCGCTTGCCGCGGTTCAGCGGCACGAAGTACCGGCCGAGCCCGGGCGCGACGGGCAGCACATGGCGGTACCCGTCACCGGCGGGCGGCTCGACCTTGACCACCTCGGCGCCGAGGTCGGCGAGCAGGACGCCGCAGAGCGGGCCGGCGACGTACTGCGCGTACTCGACCACGCGGATGCCGTCGAGCGGAGCAGTCACGACAGCCCGAGCCCGCGCCGCGCGATCACGCCCTCGAGAACCTCCGCGGATCCGCCCGAGATCGTCGCGCCGACCGCCGCCCGGTAGAGCGAGCCGACGCGGCCCTCGAGCGGGGCAGCCGTGTCTCCGTCCGCGAGCCCGTCGAGGCCGAGCAGGTCGACGGCCTCGCGCGCGACCGCCTGCGCAAGGCGGGCGGCCGCGAGCTTCGCCATCGCCGAGGCGGCGCTCGCGGGCTCTCCGCGGTCGAGCAGGTCGGCGGCGCGGAGCGAGAGAAGCAGCGCGGCGGCAAGCTCGCCGCGCAGGCGGCCGAGGCCTCTCCAGCCCGTAGGCACCTGCGCTTCGAGCCCGTCGAGCACCCAGGCGAGCCCGCCGAGCTTCTCGGCGGTGATGCGCTCGAAGTCGAGCGTGTGCAAGAGCACCTCCCAGCCGCGGTTCAGCTCGCCGACGAGGTTCGTTGCCGGGATCTCGACGCCGTCGAGGAAGACCTCGCACAGGTGGCCGCCGCCGAGCACCGGGAACCGCCGCACGTCGATGCCGGGGGTGTCGAGCTGTGCGACGAGCACGGACAGGCCCCGGTGCCGCGGCTCGTCCGGATCGGTTCTGACCGCGAGGTAGATCCAGTCGGCGAGCCACGCGCTCGAGGTCCAGATCTTGTGGCCGTGAACGACGAAGCGCTCTCCGCGAAGCTCCGCGCGGGTCGTCAGCGACGCGAGGTCGCTCCCCGCTCCGGGCTCGGAGAAGCCCTGGCAGAACGTCAGCTCGCCGCGCGCGATCGCGGGCAGCAGCCGCTCGCGGAGTTCCGGCGAGCCGAATCGCTCGAGCGCGCACCCGACCGTCTTGTACGAGAGCAGGTAGAGAGAGAGCGGGAGCCAGTAGTAGCCGAGCGCCTCCTCGACGAGCGCCGCATCGACGTGCGTGAGCCCGCGCCCGCCGACCTCCTCCGGCCACGTCATCCCGATCCAGCCCGCGTCGCCGAGCGCACGCGTGACCTCGCGCGAGTCCCCGTCCGAGAGCATCCCCTGGCGGCGCCACTCGGGGTCTCCTTCGAGCAGCGGCCGGAGCCCGCGCGCGAACGCGTCGGCCTGCTCGCGGAGCGCCTCCTGCTCGGGCGTGAGGCGAAGGTCCACGACCGGCGATCGTAGTGCGCCTAGGATCGCGCGGATGGAGGAGCGGCGAGAGTGGATCGAGATGGCGGACGGCACTCGGCTGGCGGCGCGCCTCTTCCTCCCCGACGAACTACCGGCCGCCGTGCTCCTCGAGGCGCTCCCGTACCGGATGGACGACCTCACGGCGTCGTACGACTCCGAGTGCCGGCGGCTCTGCGAGGAGGGCGGGTTCGCGGTCTGCCGCCTCGACCTGCGCGGCACGGGGTCCTCCTCCGGGATCGCGCTCGACGAGTACCACCCGCAGGAGCAGGCGGACGTGTGCGAGGCGATCGCGTGGCTCGCCGAGCAGGAGTGGTCGACCGGGCGCGTCGGGATGTACGGGACGTCGTGGGGCGGGTTCAACTCGATCCAGGTCGCGATGGAGCGGCCGCCAGCGCTCGGCGCGATCGCGCCGATCTACGCGTCGGACGACCGCTACACGGACGACGTCCACTACATGGGCGGCGCACTCAAGGCGCTCGACCTCGTCGACTGGGTGCTGTACATGGCGGCGTGCAACGTGCTCCCGCCCGTGCCCGCGGTCTTCGGCGAAGGCTGGCAGGAGGAGTGGCGGAGGCGCGTGGACGGGACGGAGCCGTGGCTCCTGCGCTGGCTCGAGGAGCAGGTCGACGGGCCGTACTGGCGGCACGGCTCGCTCCGGCCGCGCTACGAGCGCATCGTCTGCCCGACGATGATCGTCGCCGGCTGGGCCGACGGGTACACGAACATCGCCTTCCGCGCGCTCGAGAGCCTCGAGTGCCCGCACCGGGTGCTGATCGGCCCGTGGAGCCACATGTCGCCCGCGACCTCGATCCCCGGGCCGCACATCGACCTCGTCCCCGAGCTCGTGCGCTGGTTCGCGCGCTGGCTGCGCGACGAGCCGAACGGCGTCGACGAGGAGCCGCGGCTCGTGTACTTCGCGCGGCGGTCGACGCGACCCGCGCCCGAGCTTCCGGAGCTACGGGGCGAGTGGCGGGCAGAGCGCGAATGGCCGCCGAAGCGCCTGCGCGAGTCCGTGCTCAGGCCGGTGGGCGAGGGGGTCGACGCGATCGAGGTTGCCGGCGACGTCGGCGCGAGCGCGTGGATCTCGTGCGCGGGAAAGGCGCCGTGGGTGCTCCCGAGCGACCAGCAGGAGGACGACGCGCGCTCGCTGGTCTACGAGTGGAACCCTCTCGAGGACGAGCTCGAGGTGCTCGGCCATCCACGACTCCGGCTGACGGTGACCTCGCCGCACGAGGTCGCGTACGTGTCGACGAAGCTCTGCGACGTCTTCCCGGACGGGACGTCGGCTCTCGTCACGCGCGGGATCCTCAACCTGGCGCACCGCGACGGCCACGCGAGCCCGAAGGCGCTCGAGCCGGGCGTTCCGGTGGAGGTCGAGATCGAGCTGGAGGCGACCTCCTGGATCTTCGAGAAGGGCCACCGCGTGCGGCTCTCGCTCGCCGGCGCCGACTGGCCGAACGTCTGGCCGCCGCCGCATGGCGGCTCGCTCGAGATCGAGCGCTCGTCAGTCGAGCTGACGCTGCCCGTGCTCGAAGGCCGGCCGGCCGCACCCCCGCCGGACCTCCCGCCAGCTCCACCGAAGGAGCCGGACGAGGACGACGCCGGGCCGCCCGCGGCCTGGAGCGTCGAACGCGACGACGGTGAGACGCGAGCAGTGACGAGCTACGGCTCCGACTACGAGGGCTCGTTCGGCGCGAGGATCGAGGAGCGCTACGAGGGCACGGTCGGCGTCTCGAAGGACGATCCGGGGCAGGCGTGGGCGCTCGGCTCGGCGCGGTATCGGATCGCGTGGCCCGAGCTCACCGTGGAGACGGAAGCGCGCCTCGACCTCCGCTCGGACGCGGAGGCGTACCACGTCACGGTCGACGTCGTCGCCGAGGAGATCGACGGCGAGTTCGGGCGGGTCGAGCGCCGCTTCGAGCAGACGATCCCGCGACGGCTGCAATAGACACTGCCGCTCTGGCCATCTTGCGAACGATCGACAGCGCTGGGCATCATGGAGTCGTGCTGTGGAGACGGGAACCGGTGCTCACCCGAGCGGAGATGAACGGCTTGATCCTGCTGCTGATGAGCATCGACGCGGCAGTGCGACGGATCGCCGACGAGGTTGCGGGAGAAGAGGATGGCCGCGAAGAAACAGAGTAACGCCGATTACCACGCCGAGCAGGAGGAGCGGCATCGTCAGATCGAGGAGATCTTCGCCCGGATGTTCGAACGCCACCGCCTCGCCGACGAGCGCGAGGCGCGTCGCCGCGAACGCCTACGTCGCCTGACGTTCGGCCTCCTCGGCCGGCCGCACGAAGCCGAAGCTTAGGCCGAGCGAGACACCGCGAAGCAGGCGACGCGGTGCTTCCCGTCGAGGCCGCCACCGACGGGCTCGAGGCCGAGATCCTCTCCGCGGCAGCGCTCCTCGATCCCGAGCCGGGCCGCCTCGCCCGACTCCACCAACGGGCAGCGCTCGTGGAAGCGGCACCCGGCCGGAATCCTCGTCGGGTCGGGCGCCTCCCCGCGGAGGATCACCTGCTCCATCTCCTCGACCTCGGGGACGACGGAGAGGAGCGCTCGCGTGTACGGATGCCTCGGCTCGCGCAGGAGCTCCTCGGCCGGCCCCTCCTCGACGATCCGGCCGAGGTACATGACCGCGATCCGGTCGGCGATGTTCCACGCCAGCCCGAGGTCGTGCGTGACGACGAGGATCGTGACCCCCGCCTCGCGCACGAGCGAGAGCATGAGCTGGAGGATCTCGCCCCGGACCGACGCGTCGAGGCTCGACACCGGCTCGTCGGCGACGAGCAGGGTCGGCCCGAGCGCCATCGCGCCCGCGATGACTACACGCTGGCGCTGCCCGCCGGAGAGCTCGTACGGGTAGAGATGGACGAAGCGCTCCGGCGGCCGGAGGCCCGCGCGCGACAGGGCGTCCGCCACGCGCACGGACTCGTCGCCCGCGAGCTTCTGGATCCGGAGCCCCTCCGCGACCGCCTCGTACACCGTCTGCCTCGGATTGAGCGCGCCCATCGGGTCCTGGAAGACGATCTGCACCTTTCCGCGGTAGCGCCGCAGGTACCCCGCGTCGTAGCGGATTGCCTCGCCCTCGTACCGGATCTCGCCTTCGGCCGGGCGCTCGAGCCCGAGAATCGTCCGCGCGAGCGTCGTCTTCCCGCAGCCCGACTCGCCGACGAGCGCAAGCACTTCCCCACGCGGGACCTCGAGATCGACGCCGTCGACCGCACGCGCGACCGCCCCATGCCGCGCGGGGAAGCGCACGTGCAGATCGCGGGTCTCGAGCAGGATGTCGCTCATCGCACGCTCTGCGGCGCCCCGACCGCATGGACGCAGGCGGCACGGCGCCCGTCACCCGCAGGCCAGAGCTCCACGTCGAGCTCCGGGCACTCGGGCTGCACGACTGCACAGCGAGGATGGAACGGGCACCCACCGGGGAGCGCCCGCGGGTCGGGCGGGTCGCCTCCGAGACCGGCCGGCCGCATCCGGAACGACGGGTCGCCGATCACCGGGAACGCCGCCGCGAGCGCCGACGTGTACGGGTGAGCAGGACTGCCGAACACCTCCGCGCTCGGCCCTTCCTCCACGATTCGCCCCGCGTACATCACCGCGATGCGCCGACAGACTGATGCGAGGGTCGAGAGGTCGTGCGTGATGAAGATCATCGACAGCGCGAGCTCCCTCTGGAGCTTCTCGAGCAACGCGAGCACCTGCGCCTGCACCATCACGTCAAGCGCCGTCGTCGGCTCGTCCGCGATGAGGATGCGCGGGTTGCAGGCGAGCGCGAGCGCGATCAGCACCCGCTGGCGCTGCCCTCCGGAAAGCTGATGCGGGAAGTCGGCGCCGCGCCGCGCCGGGAGCCCGACGGTCTCGAGCAGCTCCCCGACGCGCGCCTTCGTCGGCGTCCTCGGATGGTGGAGCTCGATCGCCTCGGCGATCTGGTCGCCGACGCGCTGGACCGGGTTGAGCGAATGGAGGGCGCCCTGGAACACGATCGAGAGCTCCGACCAGCGGACCGCCCGTAGCCGGCCCGGCCTCATCGTCAACACGTCCTCGCCGTCCAGCAGCACCTCGCCCGTGACCACGGTCCCGCGCGGCAGCACGCGGAGCAACGCGCCTGCGACGGACGACTTCCCGCACCCCGACTCCCCGGCCAGCCCGAGCGTCTCGCCGGGGGCGAGATCGAACGAGACGCCGCGCACGGCGGGGACGTCACCGGCGTCGGTGCGGTACCGGACCTCGAGGTCGCGGACCGAGAGGAGCGGCTCGCTCATCCGCGCAGCCCGGCGCGCAGCCGCGGGTCGAAGATGGTCTCGAGCGCACGCCCGACGAGAGTGAACGCGAGCACGACGGCGATCACGCAGAGACCCGGCGGCAGGTACCACCACCAGGCCTCGCGGCCGAGCGCACCCGAGGAGAACGCGTCGTCGAGCATCGACCCCCAGGAGACGCGGAGCGGATCGCTCAGCCCGAGGAAGGCGAGCGTGGTCTCCGAGAGGATCGCGATCGGCACGGTCAGGGTCGCGTTCGCGATCACGAGCGGCATGACGTTCGGGAGGATGTGCCGGCCGAGGATGTGGCGGCTCGATGCCCCGAGGGCGCGGCTTCGCTCGACGTACAGGCGCTGTTTGACGGTGAGCACCTGGGCGCGGATCAAGCGGGCGGTGACCGGCCACGACGTCACGCCGATCACGAAGATGATGTTCCGCAGCGACGGGCCGAGAATCGCTGCGAGGACGATCGCGAGCGGGATGAAGGGGATCACGAGGAACCACTCGGAGAGCCTGCTCAGCACGGCGTCGGTCCAGCCTCCGAAGAACCCGGCCGCAGCGCCCACGACCGTTCCGATCACGATCGCGATGAACGTCGCGGCGATACCCACGAGGAGGCTCACCTGCGACCCGTACACGAGCTGGTCCCAGACCGGCCGACCGAGGTTGTCCGTGCCGAGCGGAGGATGCTCCAGGGGCGGAGCCCAGGTCTCGTTGTCGACCGTATTGACGGCGCTCAGCTGGCTGTGGTCGGCGAGGACCGGCGCCAGCAGGGCGACGGCGACGAACACGCCGAGCACGACGAGCCCGAACATGCCCTCCCGGTCACGCCGGTACTCGGCCCACCCGCGCGTGAAGGCCCGCCGCCTACGCTCCCACGCGACCGCCGTCATCCGTACCGCACCCGAGGGTCGAGAAACGGGTAGGCGAGGTCGGCGACGAGGTTGAAGATGATGACCGAGGCGCTGAAGACGAGGAACAGGCCCTGGAGCATCGGCAGGTCGGGCCCACTCAGCGACTCGGTCGTCAGCAGCCCGAGGCCGGGCCACGAGAACACCGTCTCGACGGCGATCGCGCCGGACAGGACGAAGCCGAAGTTGATCGCGATCAGCGCCGTCGACGGAAGCAGGGCGTTCCGCACGGCGTGCCGGTCGCGAACCTGCGAATCACGCAGTCCTTTTGCGCGGGCAAGCGTGAGGTAGTCCTCCCGCATGACGTCGAGGATCGACGAGCGCATGACGAGCGCGAACTCCCCGACGTACGCGATCGCGAGGGTCAGGCACGGCAACGCCATGTGCCAGGCCTGGTCGAGCAGGTGCTCGAGCCCGGTTGCGTCCGACGACGGATCCTCGATGCCGCCGGTCGGGAAGAGCCCGAGCTGCACCGCGAAGACGGTGAGGAGGATCATCCCGAGCCAGAAGTCCGGCGTCGACCACGTCGTCATCGAGGTCGACGTCAGCAGCCGGTCGCGGCTCGTTCCCCGCCGCCAGCCGGCGGAGATCCCGGCCAGGATCCCGAACACCATCGAGAGCAGCGTCGCGACACCGACGAGCGCGATCGTCTGCGGCGCGGCCGCCCAGATCTCGTCCATCACCGGCTGGTTCGTCGCGTACGAGCGGCCGAGGTTGAGCTGGAGCGTCTGCTCGACGTAGCGGACGAACTGCTCGAGCTTCGAGCCGTCGAGCCCGAACTCGTGCGTGAGCTGGTCCCGCTGGGCGTCCGTCAGATTGCGGCCCCGGTAGAGCGTCGCGACGGGGTTCGTCTCGACGACGCGGAAGAGGAAGAAGTTGAAGACGAGGACGAACGCGAGCGTCGCAAAGGCGCCGAGGAACTTCCCGGCGACGAAGCGGGCGCTCATCCCCGCGTCTGCTCGCCGCCGACAGCTACTCGCGCTCCTCCACCGACCGGCGCCTGAGGAAGTACCAGGCGACGAGCGCGATGCCGATGGCGCCCGCGATCGCGATCGCGACGATCCCCGCGGTCGACAGGCCGCCGCCCCCGCCCGACGACGCGATCGGCTTCAGGTTCCAGTACGACGGCGACGAGTTCGAGAAGAGGACTGGCCCGGTCTCGGCCGGCTGCTTCACCCAGCCTTCGAAGCGGTCGGTCCGGTACGCCTGGAGGTCGGGGCTCGTGTTCAGCACCATGTACCCCAGGTCCGCGTACCAGCGCTTGAGCATGTCGTGGACGATCCCCTGGCGGGCGTCCTTGTCGAGCTCCGTGTTCTGCTGCTTGTAGAGCCCGTCGTACTCCTCGTCGCAGATGCCGGTGTCGTTGTAGTAGTTCGAGAAGTCCGACGCGTCCACCGAGATCTGGCTGCACTGCATGTACGAGAGCATGGGGTCCGGGTCGACGAACGGCACCCAGCCCCAGACGTAGAGGTCGAAGTCACCCTTGCCCGCCACCTCGATCAGCTGGCCGTCGTCGTACGACGAGAGCGTCGTCCGGATGCCGATGTCCTCGAGCCAGCCGGTGATGAACTCGGAGTAGGGCTTCGAGTACTCGGACTCGGTCCGGAGCGCGTAGCGGAGGACGATGTCCTCGCCCTCGTGCTCGCGGATGCCGTTGCCGTCGGAGTCGGTGTAGCCCGCGTCCTCGAGGATCTGCTTCGACTTCTCGAGGTCGAACTCGAAGTCCTCCTCGGCGGTGAGCTCGGGGATCCACGCCGGATCCGGGCTCGGGCTCATCGTCGTCCCCGCCGTCCCGATCCCCGACAGCACGCGCTCGACGAGCGTCTCCTTGTCGATCGCGTGGGCGATCGCCTGGCGGAAGCGGATGTCGCGCAGCGCCGGATGCGGCGAGTCGAACTTCGACTCGTCGCGCGGTGGCTTCCCCGCGTAGCTGTTCAGAACGAGGTAGTCGAAGCTGCCCTGCTCGCCCTCGACCGCGACGATGTCCTCGGCGGTCTCGAGCTGCGGGAAGGTCGCCGCCGGCACGTTGTGCGCGGCGTCGAGCTCGCCGTTCCGCAGCGCGGCGACCATCGCGTCGGGGTTCCGGAAGACGCGGAAGACGACCTCGTCGATCTCGACCTGGCCGCGCCAGTAGCTCGGGTTCGCCGTCATCCGCCAGAACTGGCCTTTCTTCCACTCCGCCAGGGAGAACGGGCCGGAGGCGACGCCGTCGAGCGCCCCGTACTTCGTGATCTCGTCGGCGGGGATCTTCTCGTAGACGTGCTTCGGGACGATGTAGACCGAGAGCCCAGGCAGCTTCGGGTCGTTGACGCTCGAGGTCACGACCAGCGTGCGCTCGTCGGTCGCCTCCGCGGTGAGGTTCTGGACGGTCGAGGTGTGGTTCAGCCACTCTTCCTCGCGCGAGCGGTTGATCGTGTACTCGATGTCCTCGGCCGTGAGCGGCGTGCCGTCGGACCACTCGAGACCTTCGCGCAGCACGTACGTCCACTTCTTCCCGTCCTCGGAGCTCCACGACTCGGCGAGGCCCGGGGTCGTCGCGAAGTCGTCGGCCGCGAGGTCGGTCAGCGTCGCGTATTGGAGGTTCCACAGCTCGTACGACGACACGAGCTCGCCGACGGTCACGTTCGGGCTGTCCAGGTCCTGCGTGAGGCCGATCGTGAGCACGACCTTCTCGTCATTCTGGGCCGCGGCCCCGGTGGCGAGGGCGAGCACGAGGACGGCGGACACTGCGGCGGTGACGAGCGCGAAGAGTCTCACGGGGGATCAGCCTCCCGGGGTCGAGTAGCTGACGATTATTCCCGAGAAGCGCGGCCCGTGTAGGCTCGCGCGCGTGCCGCCTCCTGAGCCACGCCGGCCGCGGCTCCGGGAGCTCGGTCTGCGGATCGGGCGGTTCGAGGCAGGCACGGCGAACGCGATCACGGATGTCGCCGGTGTCGCGGTCGGTCACGTGACGGCCTGGCGGGACGAGCCGGAGCCGCCGGAGGGCCGCGGGACCGCGCGTACGGGCGTGACCGCGATCCTCCCGGCGCCGGTCGAGACGATCTTCGGCACCCCGGTTCCCGCTGGGACCGCGGTACTGAACGGAGCCGGCGAGCTGACCGGGTCGATCGCCGTCGCCGAGTGGGGTCTGCTCGAGACGCCGGTCTACCTGACGTCGACGCATGCGGTCGGGCGGGTGTACGACGGCGCGGTCGAGGCGGCTGTCGCGTTCGACTCCCGCGTCGGCGTCGACGACTTCGTCATCCCCGTCGTCGGCGAGTGCGACGACAGCTGGCTCTCGGAGAGCCGGGTCGTGCAGGTCGAGGCCGGCGATGTCAGGCGTGCGCTCGACGCGGCCGCCGGTGGCGCGGTGGCGGAGGGCGCCGTCGGCGCCGGGACCGGGATGATGACCAAGGGGTTCAAGGCCGGGATCGGCACCGCGAGCCGCGTCGTCCCGGGCATCGGAGGCGCGGTCGGCGTCCTCGTTCTCTCCAACTTCTATCCGCCGCCGCCGCTCGTGGTCGACGGTGTACCGGTCGGCGCTTTGCTCCAGTCCGCCGAGGTGCCGCCGCGCGCGCGGACGGGCAGCTGCATCGCCGTCGTCGCGGTCGACGCTCCGCTCTCCGCGCGTCAGCTCGAGCGCGTGGCGAAGCGGGCGGGCCTCGGCCTCGCGCGCACAGGCTCCGTCGCGCACCACGGAAGCGGCGAGATCTTCGTCGCCTTCGCGCCGCCGGGTGGAGCGCCTCGTGGCGACGCCCCTCGCGCGACGGTTCCCGACGGCGACCTGAACGACGTCTTCGAGGCGGTCGTCGACGCGACGGAGGAAGCCGTGCTGAACGCGCTGTGGGCCGCGCCCGAGGTCGTCGGGCGGGAGGGGCGCGTCGGTCGGGCGCTGCCGCACGACGAGGTGCTCGCGCTGCTCGAGGCGCACGGGCGGCTGTCCGGGAGCTAGGCTCGGCGGCATGGCCACCTTCCTGCACACGATGGTTCGGATCACCGACCCGGCGAAGAGCCGTGCCTTCTACGAGGCGCTCGGGTTCCGCTTCAACCGCGACATGGACATCGTCCGGAACGGCGAGCTCGAGGCGACGAACTACTTCTTCTCGATCGGCGACCAGGAGAACGTCCTCGAGCTGACGTTCAACCACGACGGCCGCACGTACGACGTCGGGACCGGGTATGGGCACGTCGCGATCGGCGTCGACGACATGGATGCGACCCTCGCCACCCTCGCGTCCGAGCACGGGATCGAGCCGGAACGTCCGCCCTACCAGGTGAGCGAGGGCGGATCGCGGATCTGCTTCGTTCGCGATCCCGACGAGTATCGGATCGAGCTGATCGAGCGCGGTAGGCGGTAGCGGCGGCTCAGCCGTGGCCGTGGGCGAGCAGCGGCCCGTCTCCGAACGCTCCGACGGCCAGCTCGACGTCGGCTTCGCAGGTCCGGTCTCCGCACTCGCAGTCAGTGCGCAGTTGTCGCACTCTTGACACGAAGGCGTGTCCCACGCGTGACCCGATGCGCCCTACCCTCGACGTATGGCAGTGGCACAGGAGAAGGCTCGGGCGGTGGCGACGCCGTGGGGATCGGCGACCGTCCTCGAGGAGGTCTCGGTCCCGCAGCGCGCCGGCGACAAGCGGTTCTCCGTCCTCGTGCAGCTGCTCGAGTCGGCGAAGGGAGAGCGGCTCGTCCGATTCGCCTACACGACCGCGGGATCGGCGCGCCGTGGTCCCGTCACGATGCGGGCGCGTGACATCGAGCGGCTGCGGGCGGCGCTCGAGCGCGCGCCCGTGCTCGAGAAGGCGCTCGGACTTTGAGCCGGTCATCGATCGCCTGGGGCTTCGAGGTGCTGCTGCGCCTCGGCGGCCCTCCTCCGTCGACGCAGCGCTCTGGTCCGGCGGACCCGGGCTCTGATCCGTCGGCGCGGGGCTCAGCTCCCGCTCCCGCGGCGCGCCGCTATGCGGCCGCGAAGGCGTGCTCGGCGGCGGCGTCGACGAGTGCCGCGAGCAGGAGCCCTCCGTCGGCTGAGCCGAGCAACGGGTCGACGGCGTGCTCGGGGTGAGGCATGAGCCCCATGACGTTGCCGGTCTCGTTGACGACGCCGGCGACGGCCGCGAAAGAGCCGTTCACGTCGTCGTCCCCGCCATAGCGAAGGACGATCTGCTTCCTCGCGACGAGCTGCATGAACTGGCCCTCGTCGGCGTACCAGGCGCCCTCGCCGTGTTTGATCGGAAGGACGAGCTCCTGACCGATCTCGCAGCGGCTCGTGAGCACCGAGTCGGCACGCTCGACGCGCACGAGGACATCGCGGCAGACGAACTCAAGCTGCCGGTTGGCGCGGAGCGCGCCGGGCAGGAGCTTGGCCTCGCACAGGATCTGGAACCCGTTGCAGATCCCGAGGACCGGGCCACCACGGCCGGCGAAACGGCGCACGGCGCCCATCACCGGGGCGAGCTTCGCCATTGCGCCGCACCGGAGGTAATCGCCGTACGAGAAGCCTCCGGGCAGGACGACCCCGCCGGTCCCGGCGGGAAGCTCCTGCTCGTTGTGCCAGACGAGGACGGGCTCCGCGCCGATCGCCCCGAGCGCCCAGGCGGCGTCTCGATCGTCGTTCGAGCCTGGAAAGACGACGACGGCGACGACCGGCCGGCCGGTCACCTGGTCAACCTCCCTCGATCCGGAACTGGACGCTCTCGATCAACGGGTTCGCGAGCAGCTCCGAGCACATCCGCTCCAGCTGCATCCTCGCGTGGTTCGGCCCCTCCGCTTCGAGCTCGAGGTCGATCACTCGACCGATCCGGACCTGGTCGACCGCGAAGCCGAGCTTGCGGAGCGACGCCTCGACCGCCTCCCCTTGCGGGTCGAGAATGCCCTCCTTCGGCCGCACGAGAACCGTCGCCTTCATGCGAGCACGACCTCGGGGTCGGCGACATAGCGGTCGAACCCGATGCCCGTGAGCCGCTCGAACGCCTCGACGTAGCGAGCGCGCGTCCCCGCGACGACTTCGGACGGAAGCGCGGGGCCTGGCGCGGTCTTGTCCCAACCGGACTCCTCGCACCAGTCCCGGGCGAACTGCTTGTCGAACGACGGTTGTGGCCCGCCCGGCTCGTAGCCGTCACGCGGCCAGAACCGCGACGAGTCGGGGGTCAGCGCCTCGTCTCCGAGCACGAGCGCGCCGTCGGGCGCGTGCCCGAGCTCGAACTTCGTGTCCGCGAGGATGATCCCGCACTCCTCGGCGTGAGCCGACCCGTGCTCGTAGAGCGCCAGCGAGGCGGTCTTCGCCGCGAGATAGGCCTCGTCGCCGCAGAGCGCCGCCGCCTGCTCCTCGTCGATGTTCTGGTCGTGCCCGTCGGTCGCCTTCGTCGCGGGGGTGAAGATGGGTGACGGCAAACGCTCGGACTCCCGCAGCCCCGCCGGCAGCACGTGGCCGCAGACTGCACCGGTCTCGCGGTAGTCCCGCCAGCCGGAGCCCGAGAGATACCCCCGCACGACGCACTCGATCGGGAGCATCGCGAGCTTCTGGCAGACAAGCGACCGGCCGTCGGGCCGGATCTCGAGGAGATGGTTCGGGACGATGTGCCGTGTCCGCGAGAACCAGTACGCCGAGAGGCCCGTGAGGACGCGCCCCTTGTCGGGGATCGGCGTCGGCAACACGACGTCGAAGGTCGAGAGACGATCGCTCGTAACGAGCAGCAGCCGCTCGTCGTCGAGCGAGTAGATCTCCCGCACCTTGCCGCTCGCGACATGCACCGCGTCAGGCACGAACCGATTCTCCCAGCCGGGTGATGCTTCGCATACGAGCGAAGATGACATCGGCGTGCTGCGTGAACGCACCGAGGTCGAAGACCGCATCGAGGTCGGTGCGTCCAGCAAGCTCCGAGTCCGCACGAACGAGCTCGCGGAAGTCGAGACCCTCGTCCCAGGCTCTCATCGCGTGCCGCTGCACGGCGCGATACGCGACGTCGCGGCCGAGACCCGAGTCGACGAGGGCGAGCAGGAGACGCTGGCTGAAGAACAGCCCTCGCGTCGACTCGAGGTTCTCGCGCATCCGTTCCGAGCGCACGATGAGACCCTCGACCAGCCACGCGAAGCGGTCGAGCATGTAGTCGACCGCGAGAAACGCATCGGGAAGAACGACCCGCTCCGCCGACGAGTGCGAGATGTCCCGCTCGTGCCAGAGCGCGACGTTCTCGAGACCGACCTGCGCATGCGCGCGGACGACGCGCGCAAGGCCGCAGATCCGCTCGGCGACGATGGGGTTGCGCTTGTGCGGCATCGCCGACGAGCCCTTCTGGCCACGCGTGAACGGCTCCTCGACCTCGCGCACCTCGGTCCGTGCGAGATGGCGGATCTCGAGCGCGAATCGTTCGAGCGACGACGCGAGCAGAGCAAGGGCGGTCAGAAGCTCGGCGTGACGATCGCGTTGGAGGATCTGGGTCGAGCTCGGCGCCGGCTCGAGCCCGAGTGCTTCGCACGCGATGCGCTCGACTTCCGGCGACGTCGCGGCGTACGTCCCGACGGCGCCGGACAGCTTGCCGACCCGGAGACCGTCCACGGCAGCTGCAACGCGACGGCGATCCCGATCGAGCTGAAACGCCCAACCTGCGAGCTTCAGCCCGAAGGTCGTCGGCTCTGCGTGCACGCCGTGGGTCCGGCCGATCGTGAGCGTGCTCCGGTGCTCCTCCCCACGCGCAATGACCGCGTCGAGAGCCCGATCGACGCCTTCGAGCACGATCCGGCCGGCTTCCTGAATCGTGAGCGAGAGCGCGGTGTCGAGCACGTCGGAAGACGTCAACCCGTAGTGGAACCAGCGACCTTCCTCGCCAAGCTCGCCCGCCACAGCGTCCACGAAGGCGGCGACGTCGTGATTCGTGGTCTGCTCGATGCGTGCGACCAGTTCCGACGACGGGACGGTTGCGCGCTCGCGAATCGAACGGGCGACCTCGGCCGAGATGACTCCCACCTGTGCCCACGCCTCCAGCGCCGCCAGCTCGACGGCGAGCCAGCTCGCAAGCTTCGCATCCTCCGACCACACGCGCGTCATCTCGGGCCGGGAGTAGCGCGGGATCACTGGAGCGATTGTAGTGAGCCGACCCGGCGGGCCCGTCGCCAGGTGTCCGCGCTGCCGTGTTGCGCCACGGCGCGAGGTGCGAAACGGCACGCTTTCGGCACGGTCTCGTGTCCCACTCGTACCGAGTTCGGAAATAGAATTGGCAGTGGGTGGTGGCCCGGGGTGGCCCCTCCAGACAGCGCCAACTCGGACGTGGCCAGTCGAGCCGATGCTACGTCGGGCCAACCGCATGCCCCGCCGCCGCCGCGAGCGCGATGTCCTCGCGCCGCCGAACACCTTCGAACTGGATCCGGCTGGCCGCTGCGTACGCCGACGCCCTCGCGTCGGCCACGGTGTCACCGAGCCCGGTCACCCCCAGAATCCGGCCGCCGTTCGTAACGAGCCGGGTCCCTTGGAGCGCAGTGCCGGCGTGGAAGACGAGTGCTCCGGCCGCCTCCGCCTCCGCGACACCGGCGATCGTCGACCCACGGTCGCCCTCGTCCGGATACCCGCGCGCCGCGAGAACGACCGTTACCGCCGCACCCGGCCGTGTCGCGAGCTCGACACCCCCCAGCTCTCCGGCCGCCGCTGCCGCGAGCACGCCCACGAGATCGCCCTCGAGCAACGGGAGCACGGACTGCGTCTCGGGATCACCGAAGCGGCAGTTGAACTCCAGAACGCGCACGCCGTCGGAGGTCAGCATCAACCCGGCGTACAGCAACCCGACGAATGGCGCACCGCGACTTGCGAGCTCGGCAAGCACCGGCCGAAGGAGCGTCTCGACCAGCTCGTCGACTCGCGAGGCATCGACACCGGGCACCGGCGCGTACGACCCCATCCCACCCGTGTTCGGCCCCACATCACCGTCGTAGGCCCGCTTGAAGTCCTGCGCAGGCACGAGCGGCACCGCTTCGTGCCCGTCGCAGACCGCCAGGAGCGAGACCTCGGGTCCTTCGAGCAGCTCCTCGACCACGAAGGTCCCCCCGAGCGCGGCTACCGCACGGAGAGCGCCCGCCAGCTCGGCCTCTGTTCGACAGACATGGACTCCCTTGCCGGCCGCGAGGCCGTCCGCCTTCACGACGCACGGCGGACGAGCGACGGCCAACGGCGCCGCCATCGGAACTCCGGCCGCCGCCATGACGTCCTTCGCGAAGGACTTCGAGCCTTCGATTGCGGCCGCCGCCCCACTCGGCCCAAAGACCGCCACGCCCGCCGGCCGGAGAACGTCCGCGAGCCCACCGACAAGCGGAGCCTCGGGCCCGACGACGACGAGGTCGATTCCAAGCGCGTGCGAGAGCGCCAGCAGCCCTTCGGCATCCTCGGCACGGATCGGATGGCACTCGCCGAGCCGCGCGATGCCGGGGCTCCCGGGTGCAGCGTGCAGGTCCGTCAACGACGGCGACTGGGCAAGCTTCCACGCCAGCGCATGCTCCCGCCCCCCGGAACCGACGAGCAGCACGCGCATCCGGCGAGTCTATTGCGGGGGCGAGCTGACACCAGATGGCACGCGCTCACATAGGGTGCCCGCATGGATCATGCGGAGTTCCAGCGCTGGCTGAACCGCTACGTCGAGGCCTGGAAGACGTACGACGAAGCCGCGATCGGCGATCTCTTCAGCGAGGACGCCTCGTACCGCTACCACCCGTGGGACGACGAATCGGAGACGGTCCACGGGCGGAAGGCGATCGTCGCGAGCTGGCTGGACGATCGCGACGAGCCCGGCACGTGGTCCGCCGAGTACGCACCCTGGGCGATCGAAGGCGACCGCGCCGTCGCGGTCGGCGTGTCGCGCTACCTCGACGCCGACGGCGGAGTCGATCGCGAGTACCACAACGTGTTCCTCTGCCGGTTCGACGAAGACTACCGCTGCCGCGAGTTCACGGAGCTCTTCCTCCGGCGAACGGACTGAAGGCTCAGTCGAACGCGAGCACGTGCTCGCGCGCAGCACCGGTTCCGACGAGACCGACCGGGACTTCCAGGCTCTGCGCGACGAACTCGACGTATCCCCGGGCCTCATCCGGAAGCTCGTCGCCAATCTCGCGCTCCCATCCGGCAAGCGTCTCGAACACCGGCCGGCAGTGGTGGAAGTCCGTCTGGTGAGCAGGGAACTCCTCGGTCTCGCTGCCGTCGGGCAAGCGGTACCGGACGCACACCGGCACCTCCGAAAACGTGGAGAGCACGTCGAGCTTCGTCAGTGCGAGCGACGTGATCCCGTTCACGCGCACCGCGAACCGGAGCGCGACGAGATCGAGCCATCCGCAGCGGCGCTCGCGGCCGGTCACGGTGCCGAACTCGTTTCCGAGCTCGCGCACGCGATCGTGCGCCGGAGCCATCGATCTCGCTCGGAAATGGGCCCTCGCCGACTCGCGTGACATACGCCTTCGCGACACCGACGACCTCGTCGATCCGGTTCGGGCCGATGCCGAAGCTAACGGCCGCGCCGGCCGCGATCGGGCTCGACGAGGTCACGAACGGGTACGTGCCGTGGTCGAGGTCGAGGAGCGTTCCCTGCGCACCCTCGAACAGGACTCGCTGACCCGCGCGGAGCGCGCGATCGACCAGGAGAGACGTGTCCGCGACGTACGGTCCAAGCCGAGCGGCGTGGCCGAGCTGCTCCTCCACGACCGCCTCGACCTCGAACGGCTCGAGCCCGTAGACGCGCTCGAGCCACACGTTCTTCTCCTCCACCGCGAGCTCGAGCTTCTGGCGCAGGATCTTCGCATCGAGAAGGTCCTGGACGCGGATTCCGATGCGCGTCGTCTTGTCCGCATAGGCGGGACCGATCCCGCGCCTCGTCGTACCGATCTGGAGCCGACCCAGGCGACGCTCGCGGGCTCCGTCGAGCGCGACGTGCCACGGCATGACGAGGTGTGCGTTCCCGGATAGGAAGAGCAGGCCGTGCGTGGCATGTCCGCGCGCCTCGAGCTCGTCGAGCTCGGCGATCAGGACCGCCGGATCGACGACGCAGCCCGCGCCGATCGCGCTCGGCTTGCCGGCGACGATCCCGCTCGGAATCTGGCGGATCTTGTACGTCTCGCCCTCGACCACGATCGTGTGGCCAGCATTCGGGCCGCCCTGGTAGCGGCACACGAGGTCGGACTCCTGGGCCAGGAGGTCGACGATCTTGCCCTTGCCCTCGTCGCCCCACTGCGCCCCGACGATTACGGTCGCGGGCACGTGCGGCAGTGTTGCACGCGACCGCGGATGGCTACGAATACACCGCGGGTTACACCTTCCGACGAATGGGCGTCCCTCGATCGAGGGAGTAGCTTCCCTGGCCGTGATCGAAATCGCCACGCCAACGCATCGAGTGACACAGATCACGGAGCGCCAGCGGGAGGTCGTAACTCTGATTGCGGCCGGATGCTCGAACGACGAGATCGGCGCGCGACTCGGGATCTCTCCCAGGACCGCCAAGGCGCATAGCGACGTGCTCCGGCAGAAGCTCGGCGTGAAGCGACGGCGTCAGATCCCGATCGCCTATCGCCTGCTCACGGGTGAGGACCCGCTTTCCGCCGGGTCCCGCCGGCCGCGGGGAGCACCGCTCACCCGCTGACGAGTCGGGTCGCGATTCAAGGTGTTAGGGTCGGAGCACCGGGCCCGCAAACTGCGGCCAGGCCATAGTGTCAATGCAGACAGTGCACCAGGGGGCACTCAAGCGCCGCCGGATCATCGAGCGGCCGCGGCTCCTCGCCCTCCTCGACGAGTCGAAGGCCCGTGTCCGTCTCCTGGTGGCGTCGGCCGGGTACGGGAAGACGACACTCGCGGACCAGTGGATCGCGCGCGACGGACGAACCGGCGCGTGGTTCAGGGCTCGACGTTCCTCGACCGACGTCGCCGCGCTGGCACTCGACCTCGCGCGCGTCGCGGCCGGCGTGGTTCCCAGTTGCGACGAACGTCTCCGCGAGCACCTCCGCGCACTTCCCGCGCCGGCCGAGAACCCCGACGTGCTCGCGGAGATCCTCGGGGAGGACCTATCTGAGTGGCCGCCGACCGCCTGGCTCGTCATCGACGAGTACCAGGAGATCGCCGGCTCGAGCGCGGCGGAAGGCTTCGTCGAAGCGCTGATTGCCGCGTCGCCGGTCCAGTTCCTCATTGCGAGCCGGCAGCGCCCGTCCTGGGTCCGCGAGCGAACAATCCTCTACGGCGACGCCTCCGAGATCACTCAGGCAGACCTGGCGATGGATAACGAGGAGGCCGCCGAAGTCCTCGCCAATCGCAGCGCCTCGACGTCGCGACTGCTCGCACTGGCCGGCGGATGGCCCGCAGTCATCGGTCTAGCGAGCGTCTCGTCCGCCGAAGTTCAGGAGCCACACGAAGTTCCGGAGTCGCTGTACCGATTCTTCGCGGAGGAAGTCTTCGGCGCGTTCGATCCGAGTGTTCAGGAAGGCCTCGTCACCCTGTCGATCGCGTCGATCTTGGATCGACGGCTCGCGACCGAGCTGCTCGGCTCCGAGACCGCGGAGGCGGTCTGTCGAGCAGCCCTAGACGCCGGCATCATGGTCGAGCGCGGAGCGCAGCTCGAGCTTCACCCACTCGCGCGGTCGTTTCTCGAAGAACGTGCAGCTCACGTGGGATTCAGGCCCACCGCTCAAGTCGCTGAGAGTTGCGCGGCTCACTATCGCGAACGCCGGGACTGGGATGCCGCCTTCGACGTGATCTCGCGAAATGGGCCACGAGACCAGCTGGAGCCCCTAATGCTGGAAGCGCTCGACGAGCTTCTCGACACCGCTCGGCTCTCGACGATCGAAACTTGGTGTGCGCTCGCGGATCGTGACAAGACGGAAGCCCCTTGTTTCGCGCTCGCCCGTGCCGACGTCGCACTCCGCCGCGGACGCTTCACCGAGGCACAGACCCATGCCGAGGCAGCCGCAGCCGTGGTCTCAACGCTCACGTACCGCGCCCTCTCGACCGCAGGAAGGGCCGCTCATCTGGCTTCGCGGGAGGGAGAAGCACTTGACTTGTATCGGAGAGCCGAGCTGGTAAGCCCAACCGAACTGGATCGGCGAGCAGCCAAGTGGTACCAAGTCCTCTGCCAAGTTGATCTGGAGTTGCCCGAAGCCGCGGAGACATTGGAAGCGCTTCGATCGACGCTGATCCGCTCGGATCCAGACGATGTCACGAGGAGCGCAGGAGTCGGCCTCGCGTATCAATTCAGGCTCGGTACCTTGACTCTTGAGGAGGCCGACCGAGCGTACGAGGTGTTGGATGCAGTCAAGGATCCACTTGCGCGAGCATCGTTCCAGAGCATCTATGGATTGGCTCTTTGCATAGCCGCACGCTATGACGAAGCGCTGAAGATTGCGAACACCTTCATCGAGTTCGTGGAAGCACTGCGACTCGACTTCGCGGTGCCGTATGCGCAATGTGCGGCTGCGGCCGCGCAAGCTGGTCGGCGTAACTGGCCTGCGGCGAATGCGCACATTGACAAGGCACTCGGAGCAGCCCGGGCAAGCCAAAGCGACTATGCGGAGCACGTCTCACTCGCCGCGAAGATTCGAATTCTTACTCAGCAGGGAAGGCACGACAGCGCGCTCGCGCTCAACCTTCCGAGTCAGCCCACTTCCGTCCCAGCAGCAAAGGCCGAGGTTCTCGGATCGAGAGCATTGGCGCTTGCGTCCTCAGCTCGCTTGCGTGAGGCGGAGCGACTCATCGACGAGATACGGGGGTTGTCTCGCGCGATCGAGCCTAGCGTCCTGATTGCGGCTGTCGACGCGATCGTTGCGCTCAAGAGCGGCTCTCGAGATCTTGTTGGCCGGGTAACAGACCTCTTCGAGACCGCCATGGATCTCGGAGCGCCTGACCTCCTCGTGACGGCATATCGGTCTACACCCGAGCTCCTTCGTCTCCTACTACTCGACAATGCTAAGCATCGAGACGAGTTCGCGAGACTCGTCGTCCGGGTCGGTGACGAGGATCTCACCGAAGCCGTCGGCCAACTGCTATCGCTCGATGATCCAAGGTCGCGGTTGACGCGACGCGAGCACGAGGTCCTCACGCTCATACAAGACGGACTCACCAATAGCCAAATCGCGGCGACACTCTTCATCGCGGAGTCGACAGCCAAGCTCCACGCTCAGCGCGTCTATGACAAGCTCGGAGTGCACTCCCGACGAGAGATCGTCTTTCAGGCGAGGCTGCAGGGAAGAATCAGGCGACTTCAGCGATCGAAGCCACCGACGGCTCGGAGGGAGCGTCGGTGCTCTGAGCGAACTCGAGGAAATCCTTGCGCTTTGCGACGCGGTATTCCTCCTTGGCGCCGGCCAGAATCGCCTCGAAGGCCGCAACCACTGAAGTATCGAACTGGCTGTCCGCCGCCTGAGCGAGACGCAGACGAGCCACACGACTCGGCATCGCGTCGCGGTACGGCCTATCCGACGTCATCGCGTTGTAGGCATCGGCCACGGCGATGATTCGCGAGACGAGCGGGATGTCGTCGGTGTCGAGTCCGTCGGGGTATCCCTGTCCGTCCATCCGCTCGTGGTGATGACGGACGACCTTTGCGATCTCGGCGTACTCGTCAACATACGCGAGGATCCGCTCACCGATCGCCGAGTGCTCCTGCATCTGGCGCCGCTCCTCCAGAGTCAATGCGCCGGGCTTCTCGAGCAGGCCGGGAGAGAGCCCGATCTTTCCGATGTCGTGGACGAGCCCGCACAGATAGGCGTGCTCTTGCATTTCCACCGAGAGCCCCATGCGCTCGGCGATGTCACGGGAGTAGATCGCGACCGCCGCGGAATGACCTGCCGTGTATCTGTCTCTCGCGTCGAGGGTGGCTATCAGCGCCGCGGCGAACTGCAGGTTTGCGCGCTCAAGCGTCTCATTGGCCGTCGTGAGGTCGGCGGCCAATCGGCGTTCCTCCTGGTAGAGGTCGTAGAGGCGTTGCGCTGCAACTGTGGGCACCAAGAAGAGCACGAGTGTCCATGGTGAAACCTCGAGGTACATGAACGCGAGCAGAGCCACGATCGGCGTGTATATGGGCGGGGCGAGCACGAGCGCCGGTGATGAGTGTCCGACGCGGCTTCGCGCACCGATCCGCCGCGTACCGCCGCGGTGATGACGGCGAAGATGATCTCAAGCCCCTCGCTGACAACGGCGCCAACGATCGTCGCGGCTATGAGGCCACCGAAATCAGACGGTACGAGCAAGATGACCGACTGGGCGACGAGCCCTGTCAGAGCGCCCGTGATGAACCGCGTGCTTGTGTAGGCGGCCCACTTCAGCCGCGGCGAACGCTCAGGACGCCTCGAGAGCAACTCGGGATCGCCGAGCATCGAGGCGGCGCCCACGACCGCAGCTGCCAGGGGGCCGAACAGGACTGCTGCAAACAGGGTTGGAAGGACGGAGAGCGACAGCTCGTCGGTACGCGTCAATCGAACGCTGCTGCGCTCAGCTACAGCTGCCGCCCCGGCGAGCGTCAGCACAACGATCGGCGCTTCGAGGCCGAAGCCGGCTGCAAGCAAGGCGAGATCCGGTGAGAAGGGCGGCGCACACGACGACGACGACGTACGCGACGGTTCGGCGCTGGGGGTGGCTTCCGAGCCCGCGGACGCCTTGCGCTATCCCTCGAATGGGGTATACGATGCGGTTGCCGTCAGTTCCCAATCTAGGAGTCATCGCCTATGGCCAGAGGTGGCAAGTACTGGTAGCCGTCTCATCCTCCGTTCTCCGCTGGGGGTAGGCATCCCTCTTTCGGGTTAGCGCCTTGGGATACCTACCTGCAGGCCGGCGCCAGCGGATCGAAGATCAGACGGCCGTAGCTACGCAATGAGCCCACGCCGGAAGCCAACCGCTACGGCGTGGGCTCTGCTGCGCGCTTGAAGCTTCGCGAGCAGGTGCCTCACGTGTGATTTGACCGTCTCCTCCGAGAGGAAGAGACGTTCGCCGATCTCACGATTCACCAGCCCGTCTGCGACGAGCTGGAGCACTTCGATCTCGCGTGCAGTGGGATCCTGACCCGCCTCTCGCGTCGCGGGGGCGGTGAACGGAATGACCGATCCGTGCCTCCGAGCGCTGCGACGTGCGGCGGCCGCCTCGAAGCGGCGGCTGTGGTCGCGGTAGCGGTCCAGAATCTCTTTGCGCTCGGCAGCATCCACGCCACCGGTATCGGCGAGGCCGGGAACCCGCTTTAGATCAGGCGTGCTCGTATCGCTCGAACGAGGGACTACGCTCTCGCCGCGCCGGCTCGATGCGTCCGGCCTTCACGTCCTCTGCGTAGTGACATGCGACGACGTGTCCGTCGAGCTCCCTGAGCTCGGGCTCCTCGTCCGCGCACCGCGTCGGCTGCACGAATGGGCATCGGGTGTGAAAGCGGCACGCGGCTGGGGGGTTGGCCGGGCTCGGGAGGTCGCCTTCCACGCGAATCGCGGTCCGGCGGCGCTCGATCGCCGGGTCGGGGATCGGAATCGCCGACAAAAGGGTGATCGTGTACGGGTGCAGCGGGTTGTCGTAGAGATCGTCCGCGGGCGCGACCTCGACGATCTTGCCCAGGTACATCACCGCGATCCGATTCGAGATGTGGCGGACGACGGCCAGGTCGTGCGCGATGAACAGGTAGGTGAGGCCGAGCTCCTTCTGGAGCTCCTCCATGAGGTTGACGATCTGCGCCTGGATGGACACGTCGAGCGCGGACACCGGCTCGTCGCAGACGAGGAACTCGGGGTTGAGCGCGAGTGCCCGCGCGACCCCGATTCGCTGGCGCTGTCCCCCTGAGAACTCGTGCGGATAGCGCCCCGCGGCATCGGGCGGAAGGCCGACGAGCGAGAGCAGCTCACGGACCCGTGCCGTCGCTTCAGTCCGGTTGGAGATGCCGTGCACGCGCAACGGCTCCCCTACGATGCGGCCGACAGAATGCCGCGGGTTGAGCGATGCGAAAGGATCCTGGAAGACCATCTGGATCCGCCGCCGCAGCGGGCGGAGATCGCTCTCACCCAGATGTGTGATGTCGCGCCCGTCGAAGACGATGCGCCCGTCGGTCGGCTCGTAGAGCCGGAGGATTGCGCGGCCGACCGTGGACTTGCCGCACCCCGACTCGCCGACGAGACCGAGTGTCTCGCCTCGCTCGATCGACAGCGAGACGCCGTCGACGGCACGGATGTCGCCGACATGCCGGTCGAAGAGGAGCCCGCTCTTGATCGGGAAGTAGACCTTGAGGTTCTCGATCTCGACGAAAGCGCCGTTCGTGCTCACGCCGCGCCTTCGAGTCGTGCCCGCTGCCACGCGTCCTCCGCGACCGGGTTGAAGCAAGCGGCCCGGTGGCCCGGCTCGACAGGGTCGAGCGGCGGCAGGTGCTCGACGCAAATCTGAATCGCGTTCGGACAGCGCGGAGCGAACGGGCAGTCCTCCGGCGCGCTCAGCATGTCCCGCGGACTGCCCTTGATCGGCTGCAGCTTCGCCCGCTTGGCGTCGAGCCGCGGGATGCTCTGAAGCAGGCCGAACGTGTACGGGTGCCGCGGGTGGTCGAAGAGCTGCGACGCGCCTGCGGTCTCGACGAACGTGCCTGCGTACATCACGTTCACGCGCTCGCACATGCCGGCGACCACGCCGAGGTCATGCGTGATGAGGATGAGCGCCGCGTCGCGCTCGGACACGATCTCGCGGAGAAGGTCGAGGATCTGGGCCTGGATCGTGACGTCGAGCGCCGTCGTCGGCTCGTCCGCGATCAGGAGCTTCGGCTCGCAGGCGAGCGCCATCGCGATCATCGCGCGCTGTCGCATGCCGCCGGAGAACTGGTGCGGATAGTCGTTGAGCCGCTGACGCGCGCTCGGAATTCCCACCTGGTCGAGGAGATCCGCCGCGCGCTTGAGCGCTTCCTTGTCCTCGAGCTCGAAGTGCGCCTCGAGTGCCTCGACGATCTGCCGCCCGATCGTCAGGACCGGGTTCAGCGAGGTCATCGGGTCCTGGAAGATCATCGCGATCTCGCGGCCGCGGATCTTCCGCAGTTCTCGGTCGTCGAGGCCGATCAGGTCACGCCCGTCGAAGAGCGCCTGCCCGCCGACCACCCGGCCCGCTCGCGGGAGGATCCCGAGCAGCGCGAGTGACGTCACGCTCTTCCCGCACCCCGACTCGCCCACGATGCCAAGGGTCTGCCCGACATCGATGTCGAACGAGATCCCGTTGACGGCGTGAACCGTCCCCCGGCTCGTCCAGAACTCGACTCGCAGGTCCTCGACCGAGAGCAGCATCAGGTCCGCCCGCGCAGCTTCGGGTCGAGCGCCTCGCGCAGCCCGTCCCCGATGAGGTTGAACCCGAGGACCGAGATCACGATCGCGAGCCCCGGGATGATCGCGAGATGCGGCGCGGTCTGGAGGTACCGCACGGTGTCCGTGAGCATCGTGCCCCACTCGGGCGTGGACGGATCCTGCGGGCCCAGGCCGAGGAAGCCGAGCCCGGCGGCGTCGATGATCGCGGTCGCAAGCGCGAGCGTCGCAGCGACGATGATGGGCGAGATCGCGTTGGGAAGGATGTGCGACACGAGGATCGTGCGCCGGGGCACGCCGACCGAGCGCGCGGCGAGCACGAAGTCGTTGCCCTTCTGGCCCAGGACGGACCCGCGTAAGAGCCGGGCGAAGATCGGGATGTTGACGACCCCGATCGCGATCATGACCGAGAGGAGCCCCGGCCCCATCAGCGCTGCGATGCCGATCGCCATCAGCAGGCCCGGGACCGACAGCATGATGTCCATGAACCGCATGAGCGTGGAGTCGGCCCAGCCGCCGAAGAAGCCGGCGAACGATCCGATCACGAGCCCGACGCTCACTCCGACGGTGACCGCGACGACTCCGATCAGCAGCGAGTAGCGAGCGCCGTACACGACGCGCGAGAACTCGTCGCGGCCTTGCTGGTCGACGCCGAACCAGTGCTCGGACGACGGCCCGGGACAGCAGCCGTCCGCGAGAAGGGTGAGGTCCCCAGGTCCGCGCGGGTCGTACGGTGCGATCCAGGGTGCGAAGACCGCGGTGAGCACGAAGATGGCGACAAGGACGCCGCCGACGATCGCACCCGGATTGCGGATCAGCCGCCGCCACGCGTCGCTCCAGAGGCCGCTCGGCCCCTCGAGCTCGATCTCTCGGCTCTCGAGCTCGGCAACGGACATGTCAGCTCACCCGGATCCGAGGGTCGAGGAGGCCGTATGAGACGTCGACGAGGAGGTTTACGAGCACGAAGACGACCGCGACGAAGAGGATGCCGCCCTGGAGCACGGGGTAGTCACGATGCTCGATCGCGCCGGCGAGCCACGAGCCCATGCCCGGAATCGCGAAGACGGTCTCCGTGAGGATCGCCCCCGAGAGCAGCAGCCCGATCTGCAGCCCGATGATCGTGACCACGGGCAGCATCGCGTTCCGAAGAACGTGTCGCCGGTCGACGATGAGCGGCTCGACGCCCTTCGCGCGCGCGGTGCGCACGTAATCCTCGTTCTGGACGTCGAGGACCGACGCCCGTGTGATGCGGGCGACGATCGCGAGCGGGATCGAGCCGAGCGCAATCGCGGGCAGGATCAGGTGCAGGCTCGCGTCCCAGGCCGCCTCCGGGTTGAGCGTGATGATCCCGTCGAGGACATAGAAGCCGGTCGGGTGCTCCGCGTCGATGAGCACGTCCTGTCGGCCGATCGTGGGTAACAGCCCGAGCTTCACCGAGAAGACGTACTTGAGGAGGATGGCGAGGAAGAACACCGGGATCGAGATCCCGATCAACGACGCCACGAGGCTGCCGTGGTCGAGGGCGCTGCCGTAGCGCTTTGCCGCGAAGAAGCCGAGCGGCAAGCCCAGCACGATCGCGAAGATCATGGCCGCGAGGGCGAGCTCGATCGTCGCCGGGAAACGGCGTCCGATCTCCTCCGTCACCGGGCGCCGGGACTGGATGCTCGTTCCGAGATCGCCCTGCGCGAGGTTCTCGAGGTACTTGAGGTACTGCTCCCAGATCGGTCGGTCGAGACCGTACGCCCGCTCGACCTGCTCGCGCGACTCCGGCGTCGCCCGCTCTCCGAGCAGCGCGTCCGCCGGGCTCCCGGGAAGCGCCCGCACCCAGACGAACAACAGGATCGAGAGCCCGAGGAGGATGGGGACGAGCAGGAGCAGCCGGCGGGCGACGAAGCTAACCACTAGGCCGTCCGCCGGCTGTCCGCGTTAACGGTGACTCTCGGCGTTATCCCGTCTCGGTTGTCTCGGTTTCGGTCTCCGTTTCCTCGCCGTCGCCCTCTCCGACCTCGACGGTGGCGAACGACTCGCCACCGACTCCGACCGGGCTCGGGACGAAGCCCGAGATGTTGCTCTGGAAGCCGAGCGCCGACTCCGCATGCACATAAGGGACACCGGGGATGTTCGTCATGATCAGACGGTTCGCCTGCTGGTACATCTGCTCCCGCTTCGCCTGGTCGGGCTCGGCCTCGGCCGCGGCCAGGAGGTTGTGGATCGCCGGCTCGTTCATCCCGAACTCGTCCGTCGGAGTCTGGAAGAACGTACCGATGAAGTTGTCCGGGTCCGCGAAGTCGGCAATCCACCCGATGAGATTCAGGTGGCCGGCATTGCCGTCGCTGACGAGCCCCGTGTACGTCGGCGACCACGGCGCCGTCTTCGCAGTGACTCGGAAGCCGGCCGCGTTCAGATCCGCGGCGAACGCCTCGAAGTTCCGCTTCGGATCCGGCATGTAGTCGCGGCTGACGTCGGTCGGGTAATAGAACTCGACCTCCACGGGCAGGGTGAGCCCGGCCTGCTGGAGGAGCCGGCGCGACATCTGCGGGTTGTAGTCGTACGTCGGCACGTCGTCGGCGTAGCCGAAGATCTCCGGCGGCATGAACTGCGTCGCGGCAACGCCGCGTCCGCCGTAGAACGAGTCGACGACCTCCTGTCTGTTCAGCGCGTGCGCGACCGCCTGCCGGACGAGACGGTTGTCCATCGGCGGCTTCGCCTGGTTGATCGTGACGTACCCGACGTTGAAGGGCGGTCGGTCGATGAGCTGGAGCTCCGAGTCGCCCTCGATCGTCTCGACGTCCTGAGGCTCGACGAGGTCGTAGCCCTGGATCTCGCCTGTCTGCAGCGCCTGGAGCCGCGCGGCGTTGTCGCCGATCGGCCGGAAGATGAGTCGCTCGGTCAGCGCCTGGCCATGCGTTCCACCTCCGGTGCCGCGCGTCTCCTCGCCCCAATAGTCGTCGTTGCGGGTGAGGACGAGCTCCTCGTTCCTGGTCCAGGACTCGAACTTGTACGGCCCTGTGCCGGTGGGATGCTCCGTTGCGTATGTCCCGCTCGGCTGGAACAGACCCTCGTCGTTCAGGGAGCCGTCATCGGCCCCGAACTCCTCGAGAGCCTTCGGGCTCGCGATGTGCAAGCTCGGGAGGGTCAGCGTGGACAGGACCGTCGAGGACGGCCTCGTCAGGTTCAGCGTGACGGTCGTCTCGTCGACGGCTTCGCAGCTCTCGTACAGGCTTTCGTCCGGCCCTGGGGCACCCTCGGTCGGGTTCTTGAAGCCACCGCCGAAGCCGTACTGCCAGTAGTAGGTCGTCGAATCGCTCTGGAGCGACGGTGGGAAGTTGTACCAGCGGTCAAAGTTGAAGCACACCGCCTCGGCGTTGAACGGTTCGCCGTCGTGGAAGGTCACGCCCTCCCGGAGGGTGAACGTCCACGCGAGACCGTCGCTGCTGGTCTCCCACTCGGTTGCGAGCGACGGGATCACTTCGGAGCTGCCGGGCTCGAGTGCCGTCAGGCCTTCCGTGATCTGATACAGGACGCGGATCGACTCACCGTCGAAAATCAGCGCGCCGTCAAGGGCGGTCGGGTCGGCGGGAGTGCCGTAGACGAACGTGTCTCCACCGCCACCGCTACCGCCGCAGCCGAATGCTGCGACCGCGAGCAACACTGCCATGCCGGAGAGTGCGAGTCCCCTCAACCTTCCCATGAGCTCTCCCTTCACTGGATTCGGCGGAGAGGCCAGTATGGCAAGAGCGCTGCGGACAGGGACCGTGAACGCGAGAGAGGCGGGCCTCGGCCCGCCTCTCTCGCGATTGCTTGTCGTTCCGGGTTAGGCCGCTAGGCCTGCGAGGTCGCGCAGCGCCTCGAGGCGCTTCAGCGCCTGGCCCTCGAGCTGCCGGACGCGCTCGCGCGTCAGGTCGAGCTCGTGCCCGATGGCCTCGAGCGTCCACGGCTCGCCCTCGAACCCGAAGCGGAGCTCCAGGATCCGGCGCTCCCGCTCGGGGAGAGCGTCGAGCGCCCGGCGGATGCTCTGGCGCCGGAGCGACTCCTCGGCCTCGTCGAACGGGTCGACGGCCTCGCGATCGGCGAAGAGGTCGCCGAGCTCGCCCTCGTCGTCCGCGCCGACCGTCTGGTTCAGCGAGACCGACGCGTGGGCTGCCCCGAGCGCCTCGTCGACGTGCTGGAGCGGCAGGCCGGTGGCTTCGGCGAGCTCCTCCTTCGTCGCCTCGCGGCCGAGCTCCACCTCGAGGCGGCGCGCGGCCCGCGACAGCTTCTGCTGCCGCTCGACGACGTGGACGGGCACGCGGATCGTCCGCGCATGGTTCGCGACGGCGCGCTGCACCGATTGGCGGATCCACCAGGTCGCATAGGTCGAGAACTTGAAGCCGCGCCGCCAGTCGAACTTCTCGACTGCGCGGTTCAGGCCAAGAGTCCCCTCCTGGATCAGGTCGAGGAAGGGAACACCAAGGCCGCGGTAGCCCTTCGCGATCGAGACGACGAGCCGGAGGTTCGACTCGATCATCGTGCGCTTGGCGACGGGGTCACCGCGCTCGATGCGCTTCGCGAGAGCGACCTCCTCGGACGCCGTCAGGAGCTTGTGGCGTCCGACGTCGGCGAGGAAGAGCTGAAGGCTGTCTGCGGCGCCGGAGACGGCGCCGGCCTCGTACTGCGGCCGCTCGGGCCCCTTTTCGGCTGCCTCGGCGTCCGGCACGGCGATCTCGATCCCATGCGCCTCGAGCTCACGCTGAAGAAGCTCGGCGTCGTCCTCGCCGAGGTCGTGCTCGAGCACGAATGCCTCGATCTCGGCGGTGCCGAGACTGCCTCCGTGCTCTTCGGCGCGCTCGATCAGCGCCTTTACATGCTCGGATTCGAGCAGTTCGATGAGCTGGTTCTGCGTCAAGAGAGTACTTCAGTCCTTTCGATCGGCGGCTACGTGAAGAGCAACAAACTTACGAAGTGTAAAGCCGTAATCCTTCTGATTCCAGGGGTGATCCGGCGTGACGTGGTGTCACAAACTCCTTGAACGTCCGTGCCCTCTCTGGTTATTCCGACCGCAACGGGTCGGCGGTTTGGCGGCACTGCCGTCCGGAGCCCGAGGGCCCACGTACGACCTGAGACGTCGTGACGTCCCCGGCAGTTAGATCATGACCGCGGTAGACGGACGGCGAAAACCCCCTGTGAGAAGCTTTACGCGCTCTTAGCGCGCCTTTCTGCCAGCAACTCGGCCGCGCGTTCGGTCGTCACGCCCTCGACCGTGTCTCCCTTCGCGCAAGCTCGCGTTCGTCTCGCCGTCCGTGACGTACGGGCCGAAGCGGCCGTCCCTGACGACGATCTTCTTGCCGCTCGACGGATCCTCGCCGAGCTCGCGCAGCGGGCCGCGCGCGGCTCCGCGGCCGCGCCGGCGCGGGGGCTGCGCGAGAAGCGCCTTCGCGTCCTCGAGAGTCACGGTGAAGAGCTGCTCCTCGCTCTCGAGCGAGCGGGAGTCCGAGCCGCGTTTGACGTACGGGCCGTAGCGACCGTTCTGCGCGGTGACCTCCTCGCCGTCGATCTCGCCGACGACGCGCGGGAGGGTCAGCAGGCGCAAGGCGTCGTCGAGGCTGACCGTCTCGGGCGACATCGACGCGAACAGCGACGCGGTGCGCGGCTTCCCGTCGGCGCCGTCGGGCAGCACCTCGGTGACGTACGGCCCGTAGCGCCCGACACGAGCGACGATCTCGTACCCGCTTTCGGGGTGGTGGCCGAGCGAGACGCTGTCCGGCTGCGCGAGGAGCTCCTCGGCCCTCTCGACGGTCAGCTCGTCCGGCGCGAGGTCGGCGGGGAGGCTCGCGCGCTCGTCACCGCGCTCGAGGTAGGGGCCGTAGCGGCCGACCCGCACGACGACGTCGCTGCCCGGGATCGGAATCGAGTTGACCGCGCGCGCGTCGATCTCGTCCAGGTGCTCGGTGACGAGATGGTGGAGGCCCGGGCCGCCGTCGCCGAAGTAGAAGCGGCCGAGCCACGCCACGCGCTCCTCGTCGCCGGCCGCGATTCGGTCGAGATCGTGCTCCATCCGCGCCGTGAAGTCGAAGTCGACGAGCTGCTCGAAGTGGCGCTCGAGGAGATTCACGACCGAGAACGCGAGGAAGGCGGGGACGAGCGCTGTCCCCTTCTTGAAGACGTAGCCACGGTCGACGATCGTGGAGAGGATCGCCGCGTACGTCGAGGGCCGCCCGATCCCGCGCTCCTCGAGTGCCTTCACGAGCGTCGGCTCCGTGTACCGCGGAGGCGGCGACGTCGCATGCCCGTCGGGCTCGAGCGAGAGCGCCGTGACCTCCTGCCCGACCTCGAGCTGGGGCAGGCGCCGCTCCTCCTCGTCGTCGGCGCCCGGCTCGTCGCGCCCGGGCTCGTAGGCGGCGAGGAACCCGCGGAATGTGATCACCGTGCCCGAGGCCCCGAACTCGACGTCCTCCCCGCTCGAGGACGTCGCCGCGATCCGCAGTGAGACCGTCTGCCCGCGCGCGTCCTCCATCTGCGACGCGAGCGTGCGCTTCCAGATGAGGTCGTACAGCGCGAGCTCGTCGCGCGAGACCGAGCCCTTGATCTGGTCCGGCGTCCGGAACGTGTCGCCCGCCGGCCGGATCGCCTCGTGAGCCTCCTGCGCGTTCGCGACCGCGCGGCCGTAGGCGCGGGGCTTCTCGGGGACGAAGTCGTCGCCGAAGAGCTGCTTGACCTGCGCGCGCGCGGCGGCGAGCGCCGACTCCGACAGCGTCGTCGAGTCGGTGCGCATGTACGTGATGTAGCCGGACTCGTAGAGGCGTTGCGCGACGCGCATCGTGGTCTGGGCGGAGAAGCGCAGCTTGCGGCTCGCCTCCTGCTGGAGCGTCGCCGTCCTGAACGGCGCCGCCGGCCGGCGGCGGTACGGCTTCTCGTCCGAGGTACGGACGGCGAAGCGAGCGCCGTCGAGGCGCTCCGCGAGGCCCCGTGCTCCGGCTTCGTCGAGGACCGTGAGGTCGGCGTCCCGCAGCGTGCCGTCGGACGCGAAGTCGCGACCCTGGGCGACGCGCTTCCCGGCGACCGTCACGAGCCGCGCTTCGAAGGAGCCCGGATCGAAGGTCGCGAGCAGATCCCAGTATCCGGCCGAGACGAAGGCGATCCGCTCGCGCTCGCGCTCGACGACGAGCCGCGTCGCGACCGACTGCACCCGCCCGGCGGACAGGCGGGGCATGACCTTCTTCCAGAGCACCGGCGAGACCTCGAAGCCGTAGAGCCGGTCGAGGATGCGGCGCGTCTCCTGGGCGTCGACGAGATCCTTGTCGATATCGCGGGTCTCCTCGAGCGCGCGGGCGATCGCCTCCTTCGTGATCTCGTGGAAGACCATGCGCCGGACCGGCACCTTCGGCTTCAGCACCTCTACGAGATGCCACGCGATCGCCTCGCCCTCCCGGTCCTCGTCCGTCGCGAGCAGGAGCTCGTCCGCGCCCTGGAGCTCCTTCTTCAGCGCGCTGACGACCTTCTTCTTCTCCGCGTCGACGATGTAGTAGGGCTCGAAGCCCTGCGCGACGTCGACGCCGAGCGCGCCGAAGCGCTTCCGCTCGGCGGCCGGGACGTCGGACGCGCGGTTCGGAAGGTCGCGAATGTGCCCGATGCTCGACTCCACGGCGTAGTCGCCGCCGAGGTAACCGGCGATCGTCCGGGCCTTTGCAGGCGACTCCACGATGACGAGGCTCTTTCCCATCGGCGCGACAGGTTAGCGCCCTCCACTTTGCAAGCCGGGTTGGCGGCGCCAAGCGGCCGCGCACGCGGCCGCCTTTAGGGCCTTTCGGGATTCGCGCGAACAGAATCCGCGCGAGCGGATTCTGTTCTGTGCAGGGCTCAGCACTGCCGCAATGTCGCGATACTGCCGCGCGTGCGGAAGCCACCCCGGCCGAGCTGGCTCTACTTCGCGGTCGCGGCGCTCAGCTGGCCGGTCTTGAAGACGGTCTTCAGGCATCGCGCGAGCGGCCTGGAGCACGTTCCGCGCGAGGGTGGATTCGTCCTCGCGGCGAACCACTGGTCGAATTTCGATCCCTGGCCGCTCGGGATCCCGCTCTTCCCGCGACGCTTTCTCCGCTTCATGGCGAAGTCGGAGCTCTTCTGGTTCCCGCTCAGCCTCGTCCTCAGGGCGGGGGGCGCGTTTCGGGTCCGGCGAGGGGAGCGCGACGAGGAGGCGATCGCGACGGCGGTCAACCTTTGCCGCGAGGGGCATGCCGTCGTCATGTTCCCGGAGGGAACGCGGCGCGCGAAGGGCATCCGCAAGAAGCACGAGGCGCGCTGGCACTCGGGGGCGGCGCGCATCGCGCTCGAAGCGGGCGTCCCCCTCGTCCCTGCGGGCATCGTGGGCACGGATCGACTCGCCCGTCTCGGGCCGCTGCGCGTTCGTTACGGAGCACCGATCGAGCTCGACGATCTCGTCCCTCTCTCGCTCGCCGACGGCGCCCAGGCGGCGACCGACCGCCTCCAGGAGACCATCGCCGAGCTCGAGGAGTCGCTCGCGTGAGGCCGCTCCTGGTCATGGACGGCGACTCGTTCGCGCATCGCGCGTATCACGGCGTGCCGAAGACGATCCGGCGCCGCGACGGCGGCCCCGGAAACATGCTCATCGGCGTCTCGAACTACCTCGTCCGGCTCTGGCAGGGCGAGCAGCCGCGGACCGTGCTCGTCGCCTGGGACACGCTCACGACCCCGACGTACCGGCACGAGGCGCTCGAGGCGTACCAGAGCGGGCGTGAGTTCGACCGCGAGCTGCTCGAGCAGCTCGACATGCTCCCCGCGCTCGTCGAGGCGACCGGGTTCGCGGTCGCGAAGGCGCCCGGGTATGAGGCCGACGACTTCCTCGGTGCGGCGGTCTCCGCGGAGGAGGCGCGGGGAGGAAGAGTCCTCGTGGCGACCTCCGACCGCGACGCCTTCCAGCTCGCGAGCTCGCAGACGACCATCCTCCAACCGGTGCGCGGCGAGTCGCCCACGAGGATCGGGCCGGACGAGGTGCGCGAGCGCTATGGCGTCGATCCCGAGCAGGTGCCGGACTTCATCGCGCTCCGCGGCGACCCGTCGGACAAGATCCCGGGTGCGCGCCGGGTCGGCCCGAAGACGGCGGCGGACCTCCTCGCCCAGTACGGCTCGCTCGATGCGCTGCTCGCAGAGGGCCGCTTCGCGGCGGAGGCCGACGCGCTTCGCCTCTATCGGCACATCGCGACTCTCGACCGCGCGGCGCCGCTGCCGCCGCTTCCCGACACCGAGCCGGACTGGGCGCGGGCCGCCGAGCACGCGCGCGAGATCGGCCTCGAAGGGCTCGCGAGGCGGTTCGTAGAGGCGCAGGCGTGAACGTGATCAGCCATGCGGCGATGGCGCAGCTCCACACGCCGGGCCAACACATCCACGCCGAGAGCCCCGCACGGCTCGCAGCGCTCCACGCCCGCTTTCCGGGTATTGCCGAAGGGAGGCCGGCGACGCGCGAGCAGCTCGAGCGCGTCCACGCGCCGGAGTACGTGCGCGCGATCGACGAGATCGACGACGAGGTCTGGCTCGACCCCGACACGTTCGCCGGCCGGACGACCTGCGAAGCGGCGCGCCTCGCCGCCGGCTGTTCCGTCGCCGCGGCCGAGCAGGAGGGCTTCGCGCTCGTGCGTCCTCCCGGGCATCACGCGCTCGCGGCGGAGGCGATGGGCTTCTGCATCTTCGGGAATGTGGTCGTCGCCGCACGCCACGCGCAGGTCGAGCTCGGCCTCGCCCGCATCGCCATCGTCGACTTCGACGTCCACCACGGGAATGGGACCGAGGAGCTCACGCGCGACGATCCGACGGTGCTCTTCGTCTCGCTGCACCAGTGGCCGTTCTGGCCGGGCTCCGGCGGGCCAGGCACGAGCGACGAGCACACGCTCAACGTCCCGCTCCCCGCCGGTTCGGGCGACGACGACTACATGCGGGCGTTCACGGAGGAGGTCGAGCCGGCGGTCAACGCGTTCGGCCCCGACCTCGTGCTCGTGTCCGCCGGCTTCGACGCGCACGAGCAAGATCCGCTCGGCGAGATGCGCGTCACCGCGGACGGCTTCCGCGAGCTCGCCGCCCGCTGCGCCGCGCTCGGGCCGCGGACGGCCGCAGTCCTCGAAGGCGGCTACAACCTGGACACGCTGCCAGACCTCGTGCAGGCAGCGCTCGACGGCTTCACAGGTTGAACGGCGCTATCCGCGGGCGGTCTCGAGCCGCTCCAGCGCCTCGCGCCGGGACGAGACGCCCAGCTTGCGGAGGAGGCTCTTTACGTGCGAGCGGACGGTGTGCTCCGAGATGAAGAGGCGCTGCGCGATCTCGTCGGTCCCGAGGTGCTCGTCCAGCAGAAGCAGCACCTCGACCTCGCGGGCGGAGAGCACGCGGGTGATCTCCTCGGGGATGCGGTCCAGGCGGCCCCCTTCGCGCACGCGGTCGAGCAGCCGGCGCGCGACCCCGCCGGAGAGCGCGGCCTCGCCCCGGGCGACACCGCGAAGGAAGGTCGCGATCTGCTCCGGCGGCTCAGTCTTCAGCAGATAGCCCGCGGCGCCGGCGCGGATCGCGGCGAGGAGGTTCTCCTCGGCGTCGGACGCCGTGAGGACGACGACCTCGCTGTTGGGCGCCTCCTCCCGGATGCTCGGGAGTGCGGTGAGGCCGTCCATGCCCGGCATGGTCAGGTCGAGGAGGATCAGATCCGGCTGGAGCCGCTCCGCGGCCGCGATCGCCTCCTCCCCGCTCGACGCGTCGCCGACGACCTCGAAGCCCTCCTGGGCGAGCAGGGCGGCGAGGGCATCCCGCGTCAGGGGATGGTCGTCGACCAGCAAGATCCGCTCGGCCACCTTCCGCTTATCGGCAGCACGCGGCGTGCCGACAAGAGGAGCGTGGAACATCGTCGCTCGCAGACGTACCGCTCCTGGGTCGTGAGCGAGGTGCTGCTCGTCGCCCTGCTCGCATCGGCGACCGCGCTCTTCGCCGCCAGCGGGTCGCTCCAGTCCGCGTACGAGCTCCCCGAGGCGAGGCTCGTCCTCGACACGGCGATCGCGGTCGTTGGCGCGATCGTGGCCGTGCTCGCGAGCGTCCGCTTCCTCGTCGACGGCCGGACGCTGGATCTCCTCGTGGCCGCCGGGTTCTGGAGCATCGCGCTCGGAACGACGGTGTTCGGGATCGTCCCCGTGCTCAGCGGCGAGACGCTCCCGCCCGCCTCTGCGTGGGCGCTCGTCGGAGCGCGCCTGCTCGGGGCCGCGCTGATCGCGGTCGCGCCGTGGGCGGACGGCCGGCTGCAGTCGCGGCGCCCGGCACTCGTCGCGGTCGGAATCGGCATCGCGGCGCTCCTCGCGTCCGCCGGGATGGGCCTGAGCACGCCGCAGTGGGACGTCGTGCCGGAGGTCGAGCTCGTCGAAGGCTCATCGGTCGTGCTTGCGGCCACGCTCCTCTCGGTCCTCTGGTTCGTCGCGCTTATCGGCTTCGCGGTGCGGTATCGACGGTACGGCCGCGATCTCGACAGCTGGCTCTGCCTGTCGTTGACGCTCGCGCTCTTCGCCGATGTCCACCTCGTGCTGACGCCCGTCGTCTCGAGCGAGTTCGTGCTCCAGGGCGACTTCCTGCGGCTGATCGCGTACGGGATCCTGCTGGTCGGCGTCTGGCGTGCGATTGCGGATGCCGAATTTGGCCGAGCGGTCTCGGATGAACGTGCGCGGGTGGCGCGCGAGATCCACGATGGCTTGGCGCAGTACCTGTTCGCGATCTCGACCCAGGTGAACATGCTCGAGACCGGGGGCTCGCTCGAGCAGGTCCTCCCGCGCCTGAAGCGCGCGTCGACCTCGGCGCAGCAAGAGGCGCGCTTCGCGGTCCTCGCGCTGTCGTCGGCCGGCGGCTCCGCCCGCTTCGACTCCGCTCTTCGGCGCTACGTCGAGGTGCTGACCGCCGACGGCGAGCTCGAGGTGGAGGTCGACGTCGACCGGAGCGTGCGGCTCGCGCCGGACGAGCAGATCGAGGTCTTCCGGATCGTCCAGGAAGGGCTCGGGAACGCCCGCCGCCACGCCGGGGCGAAGCACGTGGACATCGACATCGTCCAGCGAGCGGGCCGCCGGGTCGTCCGCGTGCGCGACGACGGCGTCGGCTTCGACGAGGAGACGACCACGAAGGGCCAGGGGCTCGAGAACATGAGGCTGCGCGCGGATGCGATCCAGGGCGAGCTGAGCCTCAACTCGACGCCGGGGCGCGGGACGGCAATCGAGGTCGTCCTCCGTCCGGTGTAGCGGCGGCGTACAGGCGCGCCCACTGCCGCGCGTCGAGATCGCGTGCGCTCGCATCGGGGTCGAAGCCAAGGATCGCGGCGAGACGCTTGAACTGACGTGGGCCGAGCCGGCGGCGAAGAGCCCGGCTGAGGCGGCCCTGCGGGTCGAAGCCCTCGTCGAGGAACGCGCGGTAGCGCCTGTGCTCGCTCGGCGGGACGAGTGCGCTCGCGCGGCGCGAGACGCGCAGCACGGCCGCGTCCACGCTCGGCGGCGGGGAGAACGCGCTGCGCGAGAGCCGCGCGACGATCGCGAGCTCGAACCAGGCTCGCCAGTACGTGCTCCGCAGCGTCGCCGGCCAGACCGCCGTCTGCTTCTGCGCGAGCTCCCACTGCACGATGACGTCCGCCTGTCGCAGGCAACTCGCCGGGTCGGCGAGCAGCCGGGCCAGGATCTCGCCGGAGCCCGTGAACGGCAGGTTCGAGACGACCGAGAACGGCTCACGCGGCCAGACCAAATCACGGGCGTCCGTCTCGACGATCTCGACGGCGCGGTCTGCGAATCGGCGCCGAAGGTCCGCCGCGAGCGCGGGGTCGAGCTCGACGGCCGTCACGCGAGCACCCGCGTTCGCGAGCGCGTTCGTCAGGACGCCGGTGCCCGCACCGATGTCGATGACGAGCTCGCCGGGAACGATCCCGGCGTCAGCGACGATGTCCGCTGCGAGTCTGCTACTGCGGAGAAAGTGCTGGCCCGGAGCGCCCCGCTGGGGTCGCTGCCGAACGGGCACGGAAGACCGCCGTGGTCGTCATGCGGGCGATTGTACGCCGGATCAGGCGGGAGCGGGCTCGGGCGCGCGCGGCTGCGCGACGCCGATCATCGAGTCGCGCGTGACGAGCGCAGCCAGCTCCTCCTCGGCAAGACCGTCCGTGCCGGCGGGCCGGAGCGGAACCACGAGGTAGCGGATGTCGGCAGTCGAGTCGACCACGCGCACCTCGACGTCGTCGCCGAGCTCGATCCCGAACTCCCGGAGCACGCCACGAGGGTCCGACACTGCGCGGGAGCGGTACGGCAGGCTCTTGTACCAGTCCGGCGGCGGACCGAGCAGCGCCTTCGGGTAGCAGGAGCAGAGCGTGCAGACGACGAGGTGGTGCACGGACTCGGTGTTCTCGAGCGCGACCGTGACGGGCGCGGGGCCGGGATCGAGGCCGAGCTCGAGGGCGGCCGCGCGCGCATCCTCGAGCAGGCGGCGCTTGAAGTCCGGGTCGACCCAGGCGCGCGCCCCCAGCCGCGCGCCGTCCGCGGGCGAGCGCGACACGAGCCAGTCGATTCGTCGCCGCACGCTCTCGCGGTCGATCACGCCCTTCTCGACCAGGAGCGCCTCGAGCGCGCGAACGCGCGCCGCCGCCTCGGGCTCGTCGCCGTTCCCGATCGGCTCGTGATCGTGATCGTGATCGTGGTCGTGAGTCACGCGTGCTCCAACCAGTGCTCGAAAACGTCGGCGTACAGCCGGTCGGCCGGCTCGCCCGTGTACCCGGGCCAGAGCTCGGCCTGCGCGAAGCGCACGAGGTACAGCCGCTCCTCGGGAAGCCCGTCGGCGCCGTACGCGCGCGTCTCGGGATTCGTGAACGATCGGTGCACGCGCTCGACGACTCCGGTCCTGCCCTTCAGGTACGAGGGCGTTCGGTGGTGGCCGGTATGCGACCGATCTGCGACCCGGACGCTCGCGCCCGGCTCGAACGTCACGGCTCGAGCCTCGCATCGAGCTCGCCACTCGCGACGTGTCCCTTCTCGGCGAGGAGGGTCTCCATCGAGTAGAGCCAGCGCTCGTAGTAGGAGGCGCGCTCGTACTCGTCCGGCGGCATGCCCTCGATCCCGCGGCGCAGCTCGTCGACGTTCATGACGCCGGCCTGGCCGAGGGCGCCGACGAGCGCGTCGGTGAGGATCTCCCAGTCCGCGAGCTCGTGCTCGCTCCGGTCGATCGGCGCGTCGGTCGGCATCCCGCCGCGGTCGTGCACGGCGTGCGTCACGGGTCGATCGTAACGGGTTACGTCTCCTCGACCACCGGCGCGACGACGACGCCGTAGCCCTGCGCCTCGAGCATCGACGCCGCGAGCGCCGCGTCCTCCTCGCCCGACACGAGGATCGTGAGCGTGCCGCCACGCTCGTGCGAGAGATGCTCGAGATCGAAGTCGGCGACGTTGATCCGCTCCGCACCCAGCGCCTGGAAGATGCCTGCGAGGACTCCGGGGCGGTCGGGCACGTGCACGCGCAGCCTGTGCAGCTGCCCCGCGTCCTCGTACGCCGTCTCGAGCATCCGGCGGCGATTGCCGGCCGCCTCGCCGATCCAGCGGGCCAGGAATCCGGCGTCTCCCTCGGCGAGCGCGGCCTCGAGCTGCTCGACGCGCCGGCGGTGCTCCGCGAGCGCGGCGGCGACCGCCGCCCGGTTGTCGAGGAAGATGTCCACCCACACGCGCGGGTTGGCGCCGGCGATTCGGGTCATGTCCCGGAGCGAGCCACCGGCGGCCGCAAGCGGCTCGTGCCCTTCCACGCGCGCCGCGCCCGCCTGGTTCAGGAGGACGTTCGCGAGCGCGTGTGGAAGGTGGCTCGTCACCGCAACGAGCCGGTCGTGAGCAACTGCGTCGATCGCGACGGGCCGAGCGCCCATGGCGGCGACGAGGGAATGGATCGCGCGGTAGCGCTCGGGGTCCGTGGTTGCGAGGGGGGTCAGGAACCAGGTCGCCCCGTCGAAGAGCTCCGCGCTCGCGCGCTCCGGGCCGCGCGTCTCGGCGCCGCAGATCGGGTGGCCGCCGACGAAACGGGGATCGCCGGCCGCGGCGGCGCAGACCGACTCCTTCGTCGAGCCGGCGTCGGTGACGGCGCAGGTCGCCGGAGCCGCCTCGAGAGCGGCGCGTACGGCGCTCGGAAGCGAGGCCACGGGAACGGCCACGAGCGCGACGTCGGCCTCGCGGAGCGCTCCCTCCAGCGACGACGCAGCTGTCACCGCGCTGCGATCGGCCGCGACCTCGAGCGCGCTCGAGTCCTCGTCCCAGCCGACGACCTCGCCGAGCTCGGCCCGCCGGGCCGCGAGGCCGACGGAGGCCCCGATCAGCCCGGTGCCGACGACGGCGAGGCGCACGTTCTCAGACGGACCGCATCAGCTCGGCGACGCGGAACGCGAGATCGAGCGACTGGCGTCCGTTCAAGCGTGGGTCGCAGAGTGTCTCGTAGCGGTGGTCGAGCTGCTCCTCGAGCACGGCCTCCGAGCCGCCGAGGCACTCCGTCACGTCCTCGCCCGTGAACTCGATGTGGACGCCGCCCGGCCAGGTGCCGACCTCGCGGTGCGCGGCGAAGAAGCCGCCGAGCTCGTCCATGATCGCGTCGAAGTGGCGCGTCTTCGTTCCGCGGGGCGTGCGCACGAGGTTCCCGTGCATCGGGTCGCAGACCCAGACGACCGGGATCCCGGTCTCCCGTACCGCGCGCAGCAGCGGCGGTAGGCCCTCCCGAACGCGCCCGGCGCCGAGCCGCGAGATGAAGGTGAGGCGTCCCGGCACGCGACCGGGGTTCAGCTTCTCGGCGAGCGCGACGGCGTCGTCCGGGGTCGCGGTCGGGCCGAGCTTGACGCCGATCGGGTTGTGCACGCCGGCGAAGAACTCGACGTGCGCGCCCGCGGGGTCGCGCGTCCGCTCCCCGATCCAGAGCAGGTGCGCGGAGCAGTCGTACCAGTCGCCGGTGAGCGAGTCCTTCCGCGTGAGCGCCTCCTCGTACTCGAGCAGGAGCCCCTCGTGGCTCGTCCACACCTCGACCTCGTGCAGCGTGCGCTCGCGGGCGAGGTCGATCCCGATCGCCTCCATGAACCGGAGCGCGCGCTCGATCTCGTCGGCCAGCGCCTCGTACCGCTTCCCAGCCGGCGAGTTGGCGACGAACTCGCGGTTCCACGTGTGCACGAGCGTCAGGTCCGCGAAGCCGCCCTTGGCGAAGGCGCGGAGCAGGTTGAGCGTGGACGCGGCCTGGTAGTACCCCTGCACGAGCCGCTCCGGGTCGGGGACGCGCGCCTCCGGGGTCGCCTCGTCGGAGTGGACGACGTGGCCGCGGAACGAGGGGATCTCGACCCCGTTCACGATCTCCGTCGGCTCGCTCCGGGGCTTCGCGAACTGGCCCGCGATGCGCCCGACCTTGACGACGGGCAAGGTCGCTCCGTACGTCAGCACGGCCGACATCTGAAGCAGCACCTTCAGCTTCTCGCGGATCGCGGGCGCCGAGACGTCGCGGAACGACTCGACGCAGTCGCCCGCCTGGAGGAGGAATGCGCGGCCGTCGCTCACCTCGCCGAGCGCGGCGGAGAGCGCTCGCGCCTCACCGGCGAACACGAGCGGCGGCAGCCCGCTCAGGCGCTCTCTGACAGCGGCGAGCGCCGTGGCGTCTGGCCACTCGGGCTGCTGGCCCACGGGGAGCTCTCGCCACGAGGAGGGCGTCCAGTTCGATGCGGTGACGGCCATGGGCGGTGAGTGTAGAGGCGGCCCCCCTTCTCCCTACGATGCGGGACATGACGACGGTGGCCTATCCCGGCCGGGACGGAGCGCACAGCGCCGCGGCCTGCGATCGGCTCTTTCCCGAAGCGGAGCTGGTCGCGATGGCGAGCTTCACCGCCGTCGCCGAGGCGACGGCGGACGGGGCGGTCGAGGTTGGCGTGCTCCCGATCGAGAGCTCGCTCTCGGGACCGGTCGCCGAGACGCACGACCTCCTCTACGACTCGCCGCTCGCGATCACCGGCGAGACGATGCTGCCGATCACGCACAGCCTCGTCGGTGTCGCGGAGGTGCCACTCGAGGAGATCACGGTGATCCGCTCGCACCCCGTCGCGCTCGACCAGTGCCGGAAGCTGCTCGCCTCGATGCCATGGGCGACCGCGATCGCGGCGCCGACGACCGCGGATGCAGCCGCCCAGGTCGCCGGGCACGCCGATCCGGCCGAGGCGGCGATCGCGAGCGAGCGCGCGGCGTCGCTCCACGGCTTGGCGGTGATCGTGGGCGACGTCGGCGACCACCCGGAGGCGTTCACGCGCTTCGTCGCGATCGCGAACTATCTGCGGTTGGACGAGAACGGCGGCGCGTGGCGGACGGCATTCTCCTTCATGACGGATCATCAGCCGGGGGCTCTACACCGCGCGATCGAGCCGTTCGCACGTCACGACATCGACCTCCTCCAGCTCGTGTCGCGGCCGATCCCGCAGTCGCCGTGGCGTTACCGCTTCGACGCGGTGCTCGACGGCCACCCGCTGCACCCGATCGTCCGCGAGGCGCTCGGGGAGTTGGGAGCAAGGGCGCGACGGCTGCGGGTCTTCGGGTCGTACCCTGCGGAGACCCGGTCATGACCGACCCGACCATCGATCGCCTCAGGCAGGAGATCTCCGACGTGGATCGGGCCATCCTTCGGGCCGTCAACACGAGGCTCGCGCTCGTCGCCCGGCTGAAGGAGCACAAGGAGCGCCTCGGGATCTCGTTCGTCGACCCCGACCGGGAGCGCGAGCTCCTCGCCGAGCTCGCGGCGGCCAACGGCGGCCCGCTCTCGGAGGAGGGCATGCGTGCGCTCTTCGGCGAGCTGCTCGATCTGACGAAGCGGGAGCTGGGCGGCCGGGCCGACACGGCCTGAGCCGCGAGGGTGGTGGTCACGGCGTCGCGTCGGGGACCGATTTGGCGCAAAGTCGTGACCCACGCGTCAGACAATCCTCGATAGCGTGTCCTCAGGGACACGGGAGTGCCCCTGGGGGCGTTTGGGGATCGAGACTGCGCCCGCAGGCCGATCGAGTCGCTACGCGTCGAGCGCGTCACGTAGCGAACGCACGTACTCGCGCAACGCGTCCTGGCCCTCTTCCGCGGCGAGCAGCGCGCGCGACCCGACGACGACGCCGTCGGTCAGGTCGGCGGCCTCCCTCGCCTGCTCGGGCGTCGAGATGCCGAACCCTGCGTAGAGCGGAACGCCGGGGCCGAGCCCGCGGGCTCGGGACGCGAGCTCGCCGAGCGACGACGACAGCTCGTCCCGAACCCCGGTCGTCCCGGTGAGCGTGACGAGATAGAGCCAGCCGTCGGTCTCGCGCGCGGCGAGGGCGATCCGCTCGTCGGTCGAGGTCGGGGCGACGAGCTGGACGCGCCGCACCTCCGGGCGATCGCCGGCCGGGAGGTCGGCGACGATGAGGCTCGTTGCACCCGCCGCACGCGCGTCCTCGGCGAAGCGCTCCCAGCCGTACGCCTCGAGCAACGACGCGTACGTCATCGGAATCAGCGGCGTACCGCCGACCCGGGCGCGAACCTCGGCGAGGCACTCGAGACACGCGCGCGTCCTCATTCCTCGCGAGAGCGCCCGTTCCGCCGCTCGCCTGATCACCGGCCCGTCGGCGAGCGGATCGGAGAACGGGAACCCGAGCTCGACGATGTCTGCTCCGCCCTCGACCGCGGCCTCCGCGAGCGACGGCGTCTCGGGCTCCGACATGAGGTAGACGACGAGCGTCTTCGGCACGGCTATGCGTCCGCCAGCGCCCGCAGCGCCTCGGCGAGATCCTTGTCACCGCGGCCGGACAGGCAGACGACGACGAGCTCTGCGTCGAGCTCGTCGACGCGCGCGAGCGCATGCGCCGGCTCGAGCGCGGGGATGATCCCCTCGGTCTCGGCGAGACGTCTGAACGCGGCCAGCGCGTCGGCGTCCGTCGCGGTGAGATACCGGACACGCCCCGAGTCGCGCAGGAACGCGTGCTCCGGCCCCACTCCCGGGTAGTCGAGCCCCGCCGAGATCGAGTGCGCGTCGACGACCTGCCCGTCCTCGTCGGCGAGCACGGAGGACCGCGCGCCGTGGAGCACGGCCGCACGGCCGCTCGAGAGCGACGCGGCTCCGGCTGCCTCCACACCGACGAGCGCGACCTCCCCGTCGTCGAGGAAGCCCGGCGAACATGCCCATCGCGTTCGAGCCTCCCCCGACGCACGCGACCACCGCCTCCGGCAGCCGGCCCTCGTGGGCGAGGATCTGCTCGCGCGTCTCGCGGCCGATGACCGCTTGCAGATCGCGCACGAGCTCCGGATACGGCGCGGGGCCGACGCAGGAGCCGATGAGGTAGTGCGTCGTCTCGACGTTCTCGATCCAGTCGCGAATCGCCTCGCTCGTCGCCTCCTTGAGCGTGCGGGTGCCGAACTCGACCGCCCGGACCTCGGCGCCGAGCAGGCCCATGCGCTCGACGTTCGGCTGCTGTCGACGCATGTCCTCGGCGCCCATGTACACGACGCACTCGAGGCCGAAGCGCGCACAGACCGACGCGGTGGCGACGCCGTGCTGGCCCGCACCCGTCTCCGCGACGATGCGTCGCTTGCCGAGCCTGCGTGCGAGCACCGCCTGGCCGAGCGTGTTGTTCAGCTTGTGCGCGCCGGTGTGCAGGAGATCCTCCCGCTTGAGGTAGAGCCGCTTCGGCGGGGCGAAACGGTCGACCCGCGTCAGCGGCGTCGGCCGGCCGGCGTACGTGCGGCCGAGCTCGTCCACTTCGGCCCAGAACGACTCGTCGGCTTTCGCCGCCTCCCACGCGGAGGTCAGCTCGTCGAGCGCGGGGATCAGCGTCTCGGGGACGTACCGCCCCCCGTACTCGCCGTACGTCGCGGTCATGCGCGTGCCGCCTCGACGTATGCGCGCACCTTCGCGTGGTCCTTCACGCCGGGTGCGGTCTCGAGCTTCGAGCTCGCGTCGACGCCCCACGGTCGCACCCGCTCGATCGCGGCGCGGACGTTGTCGGGGCCGAGCTTGCCGGCGAGCACGACCCTCCCCTCGACCTCCGCCGCGCGCTCCCAGTGCGCGGGATCGTCCCCCTCCCAGGGCAGGTCGAGATGCCTCGCGACGACCTCGCCCTCGCGAAGGAGCACACCGTCGCGGCCGCGGACCTTGCCGTCCTCGCGCGGGTGCACCTGGTCGAGGGCTGCGACGCTCTCGCCTGCCTCGCCGACCCAGACGGCGACCGACAGCGTCCCTTCGGGCACGGGCAGAACGTCGGTTGCGGCGCGCGGGCTCTCGGGGGCGAGGACGAAGCCGAGCAGGTCCGCGCCTGCTTCAGCCGCTGCCCCGACGTCCTCCTCTCGCGTCAGCCCGCACACCTTGACGAGCGGCCGCGAGAGGATCTCGGCGAGCTTCGCCGCCGGGTCCGGCGCGCGCATCAAGGCCGAGCCGACGAGGATCGCGTCGGCGCCGGCGAGCTCCGCGGCCGCGCCCTGCGCCCTGGTCGCGATCCCCGACTCTGCGATCACGACTCGATCCCGCGGAGCGCGCCCGACGAGGTCGAGCTGCGCTTCGCGATCGATCTCGAACGAGTCGAGATCGCGCGCGTTGATCCCGATCACCGGCGCCCCGAGTGCGACTGCACGCTCGAGCTCGGCCGCGTCGTGCGCCTCGACGAGCGTCTCCAGGCCGAGCGCGGTAGCCGCCCCGAGCAGCTCGGCGCACGACACGTCGTCGAGGTCGCGAAGCAGCAGCAGCGCCGCGTCGGCCCCGGCCGCCCGCGCCTCGAGCAGGTCGGCCTCGGTCGTGAAGAACCCTTTCGCGAGCAGCGGCAGCGAGGCCACGGAGCGCGCCGCGCGCAGGTCGTCCCACGTGCCGCCGAAGCGCTCGTCCACGAGGACGGAGACCGCCGCCGCTCCGGCTCGCTCGTACGCAGCGGCGAGCGCGCGTGGATCCGCGTCCGGCCGCAGGTCGCCGGCCGACGGCGAGCGGCGCTTGATCTCCGCGATCGCAGAGAGCTCCGGCGCCGCGAGCGCATCCCGGAACCGGCCCATCAGCCCGCATCCTTTGACGAGAACGCGACGAGCTCCTCGAGCCGCTCACCCGCGCGACCGCTGTCGATCGCGGCGGCGGCGAGATGGACTCCCTCCTGGAGGTCGGCCGCATGCCCGCCGGCGGCGATCGCGCCGGCAGCGTTCAGGACGACCGCGTCGCGCTTCCCGCCACGAACGCCGGACAGGACCTCGTGCGCCATCCGCGCGTTGTCCTCGGGTGTCCCGCCCGTCAGCTCGCTGGGAGAGCAGCGCTCGAGGCCGAGGTCGCGCGGGTCGATCGTGCGCTCGTGAATGCGCCCGTCGACGACCTCGCAGACCATGTTCGGGCCCGCGGGCGACAGCTCGTCGATCCCGTGCGCGCCGTGGACGACGTACGCGCGCCGCGCTCCGAGCGCGACGAGGGCCTCTGCGATCGTGCGCACGAGCTCGGGCGAGAAGACGCCGAAGACGCCCGCACGCGCCCCGGCCGGGTTGGTCAGCGGTCCGAGGACGTTGAAGACCGTTCGCGTCCCGAGCTCCCGCCGCACCGGCGCAGCGTGCTTCATCGCGGGGTGGTGCAAGGGCGCAAACATGAAGCCGAAACCGAGCCGGTCGATCGACTCGGCGATGCGCTCGGGCGGCTGCTCGAGCCGGAACCCGAGCGCCTCGAGGACGTCCGCGGACCCCGATACCGAGCTGACCGCCCGGTTCCCGTGCTTCGCGACTGCGCTACCCGCGGCGGCGGCAACGATCGCCGCAGTCGTGGAGATGTTGAACGTCCTCGCCCCGTCGCCGCCGGTCCCGACGAGATCGACGACGTCCTCGCGCTCCGGGTACACCCGGAGGACGTGCTCGCGCATCGCCTCAGCGCTGCCGGCGATCTCGTCCGCTGTCTCCCCCTTGTCCCGCAGCGCGACGAGGTACGCGCTCATCTGGGCCGGCGTCGCGTCCCCGCGCATGATCTCGCGCATGACCTTCCGCGCCTGCTTGCGCGTGAGGTCACGCCCTGCGAGCGCCTTCGCGGTCGCGTCCTCGATCACCGCAGGAAGTTCTCCGCCATCGCCGGCCCGTCGGGCGTGAGCACGGACTCGGGGTGGAACTGCACGCCCTCGATGGGGTGCTCCTTGTGCCGGACGCCCATGACCTCACCGTCGTCGGTGCGCGCGGTCACGACGAGGTCGTCCGGCACGCGCACGGCCGCGAGCGAGTGGTAGCGCCCCGCGTCGATGTCCGCCGGCAGCCCGGCGAACACGCCCGCGCCATCGTGGCTGACCCGGCTCGCCTTCCCGTGCAGGAGCGCCTTCGCCTGTCCGACGTCGCCGCCGAACGCCTCGATGATCGCCTGGTGCCCGAGGCAGACGCCGAGCGTGGGCACGCGTAGGCCGAGCCGGCGGATGAGCTCGACCGAGATGCCCGCGTCGGACGGGCGTCCCGGGCCCGGGGACACGACGAGGCGGTCGGGCTCGAGCGCCTCGGCTTCTTCGACCGTGATCGCGTCGTTCCGATAGACGGCGACATCGACGCCGCGCTCCTCGAACAGGTGGACGAGGTTCCACGTGAAGGAGTCGTAGTTATCGATCATCAGGAGCTTCACGCGTACTCCTCCTCCGCGAGGTCGATCGCCGCCTCGAGCGCGGCGAGCTTTGCGAGGCACTCGCGGTGCTCGGCCGCCGGATCCGAGTCTGCCACGATTCCCGCGCCCGCCTGGAGCCGCGCGACGCCGTCGGTCATGACGATCGTGCGCAGCGCGATGCAGGTGTCCATCGTCCCGCCCGGCAGCACGTAGCCGACGGCGCCCGCATACGGGCCGCGGCGGTAGCCCTCGAGCTCGGAGATGATCTGCATCGCGCGGATCTTCGGGGCGCCGGTGACCGTTCCGGCTGGGAAGCAGGCGCGGAGGACGTCGAACGGCGTGACGCCGGCGCGGAGCTCACCGACGACCTCCGAGACGAGGTGCGTCACGTGCGAGAAGCGCTCGACCTCGAGCGAGCGCGTCACGCGCACCGAGCCCGCGGTGCAGACGCGCGAGAGATCGTTCCGGCCGAGGTCGACGAGCATGACGTGCTCCGCGCGGTCCTTCTCGGACGCGAGCAGGCGCTCCGCGTCGCCCTCGCCCGCCGCGGTCGTCCCCGCGATCGGGCAGACGCTCGCCTGCCCGTTCTCACACGCGACGAGCCGCTCGGGTGACGAGCCGACGAGTGCCACCTCGCCGAGCTCGAGCAGGAAGAGGTACGGGGACGGGTTCACGCGGCGGAGCGCGCGGTACACGGCGAGCGGGCTCGCCGACGTCGGCCGCTCGGCCCGCTGCGACGGGACGATCTGGTACGCGTCGCCCGCGACGATGTGCTCCTGGCAGGTGCGCACCATCTCCTCGTAGCGCTCCTGCGACGGGAAGCGGACGAGCGCGCCCGAACTCGAGCTCGGTGTAGTCGAGTCGTCCGCGAGCCGCTCCTCGAGCCGGCGCGCAAGGTCGTCGGGATCACCTGCGAGCACGTCGACGACCCCGGCGCCGAGGTCGAAGCGAAGGAGCGTGTCGGCGACGATAAAGAGGCTCTCAGGGAGCAGTGGCCCATCGGCCGGCAGCGGCACAGTCGGCTCGAGCCGCGCGACGTGGTCGTACGCGACGTAGCCGACGGCCGGCACGCCGAGGCGCTCGACCTCGTCGAAGCCGACGAGCCTCGCGCCGCAGCCGACGAACGAGTTCCGCCCCATGCGACCACGCTCGACCGACTCGAGCAGAAAGCTGCCACCGTTCGCGGACCGCAGCCGGAGGTACGCCCCGAGCGGAGTCAGGAGGTCTGCGGGGATCGAGTGCGTCGGCGTCATGGCATGAAAAAGGCCTCCTCCGAGGCCGTGTGCGAAGCGGGTTGTGAAGGCTCTCTCAGCGCGTGCTCCCGCTTCGCATCGTGCGCCACCACCAAGACGAAAGCGAAGCGAGCATCATCGCGGGTCAGGGTAGCCCTGTGGCCCGCGGTTACGCAAGCCGATCACGTTGAATGCGACGCATGGAGATACCCGAGACTCCAGCCGACCTGACGCCCGAGTGGCTCACGGCGGCGCTGGCAGAGTCGGGCGTTCTCGCGCGAGAGCAAGTGGTCGCCGCCCGCTGGGAGCGGGTGGGCGCGGAGTACGGCTTCACGGGCGTCGTCCTCCGCGGCGAGCTCGACTTCGAGCCCGGGCGCGCCCGGCTGCCCGCGTCGCTGATCGCAAAGCTGCCCATGGCGGAGGGCGACGCGAGGTCCGGCTATCGCGCGCTCCAGGAGCGGGACCCGGACCGGATGCGCCGCTACTACGAGCGCTGCATGCGTGAAGCGCGGTTCTATCGCGACGTCGGAGCCTCCTGCGCGCCGGATCTCTTCTACTCGGCCACGGACGATACGACGAGCCAGGTCGTACTGCTGCTGGAAGACCTGAGCGGAGGACGCCAGGGCGACGCATTGGAGGGCTGCTCCGCCGAAGAGGCGACACTCGTGCTCGACGAGCTGGCGGCGTTCCACGCTCGCTGGTGGGGCGAGCGCGCGCCAGCAAGCGGATTCGAACGCCTGCACCGCGACCCGAGGGAGTGGCAAGACCGGTACGCGGGTCAGGTCGAGACGTTCCTCGAGCGCCACGGCGACAGCGTGCCGGCTTCCGTCCTCGAGCTCGCGTCGCGCCTGCGAGCGAGGCTCGCCGAGATCGCCAAGGCGCTGCACGAGCATCCGCGGACGCTCACCCACGGCGATCTGCACCTCGACAACCTGATCTTCGACGCGCGTGCCGCCGGCTCTGTCGCCGTCCTCGACTGGCAGACCGTGTCCGTCGGCTCTCCGGCCTGGGACGTCACGCTCTTCCTCGTCGACTCGCTGAGCATCGAGGACCGGCGCGCAGCGGAGGTCGAGCTGCTCGAGCGCTACCTCGCGCTCCTCGCGGAGCACGGCGTAACCGACTATTCGGCCGAGGAGCTTCGGCTCGAGTGCGGCCTGTCGCTGCTCCTCCTGCTCGCGGGGACGGTGGGCTGGCTGGCGAACCTGAACGCGAACGACCTGAGCGGCCGCGAGCGCGCGCTCTACGAAGCAGCGCTCCGCGACGGGCGCCTCGCCGCCGCCCTGCTCGACCACGATGCCGAAGCCCTGCTGCGCTAGTGATCTCTTGCGGGCGACCGTTGACGAAGCAGGAAGCGTGCCCGGCTGAGGCCCGTCCGGCCGGCGAGCCTGGCCGCCGTCACCACCGCGACGGCGGCCGGGACGAGCTGAAGAATGCTCTCTTCCAGCGGCAGCCCCAGTACGTGCGAGACGATCACTGGAAGATCTCCGTCGTGCAGTCGCCGTTCTGGAGACGCACCTCGTGCGCGCGGGCGGGCCCGTCCGGGCGATCGTAGAAGTCGACGAAGAAGTCGCGGTCGATCTCCATGCCGCCGTCCGGATCGCAGTTGACGCGCAGGAGCCACGAGCGCATACCCGGGTAGAACTGGTTGTCCCAGGTCGAGTAGAGCGAGTTGGAGACGTACAGGCGGCGCCCGTCGTAGGAGAGCTGGAGCATGTTGGGGCCGCCGCTCAGCTCGCGCGGCCCGTCGCTCGTCTTCCCGATCACGCCACCGAGCCAGAGCTGGCCCGTCAGCTTCGGCTTCCCCGGATCGGACACGTCGTACTGGCGGATGTCGCCGTGCAGCCAGTTCGCGAAGTAGAGGAAGCGGTCGTCCATCGAGAGGACGAGGTCCGTGATCAGGCCGGGGACGGGGAAGGGCCAGCCCTCGAGCGGGACGCTCTCGACCTCGATCACCGGCTCGGCCGCCCAGGACCCGTTCCGGTGGAAGCGCCACATCACGCTCGAGAGGGCGGCGCCGACGAAGCCCTGCTCGGCGTCCGGGTCGTGGAGCCAGCGCACCTCGAGCGGGACGAGGCCCTTCTCGCCGAGGTCGACCGTCTGCTGCAGCGTCCGCTGCTCCAGGTCCCAGAAGTGGATGCGCTGCCCATACCGGCCCGCCTCGACGTCGGACAAGTCGAAGCCAGGCTCGTAGGCGTTCGGCTCGCCGAACTCACTCGATACGAGGACGTTCTTGCGCGGCTGGTACCAGAAGTCGTAGTTGAGCGGCGGCCGCTCGCCGCCGTTCTCCCAGCGGCCCTTCACCTCGAAGGTCTGTGCGTCGAGCACGGCGAAGCCGCCGGAGCCGTTGCCGTCGGCGTCGCCGAGCATGGCCACGACGATGTTGTCTCCGGGCATGCAGTGCACCGTGTGCGGGCGGGTGTATCCCGTCTCGCGGATGACCTCGTCCGGCTCGATCACCTTCTCGATCCGGGGCCGGCGCGGGTCGTCCGCCACATTCACGACATGGATGCGCGAGGAGCGGAAGCCGGGGACGATCAGGTGTGAGCGGTCGGGACCGTGGCAGGCCGAGGAGCAGCGGTTCCAGCCGAAGTGGTGCAGCTCGTCGCCGACGTTGGGCATCGGCGTCTCGTGGACGATCTCGCCGCGCTCGGCGTCGACGACGGCCAGGAAGTCGGGTTGCTCGACCCCGGTGCCCTCGTGCAGGCACGCGAGGTAGAGGAACTCCTCCGGGGGCGCCTGCATGGCCTCCCGTGGGGAGCCGTGGAAGGAAGCGGGCTTGTCGTGGTTCGCGTGCATGAGTGCTCCTTTCAGCTGGCACTGTTGCGGCGTGGGCGCGGCGTGAGCGGTCTTCGGCCCTTGCCCTCTTCGAGCAGGGGCGCAATCAGTGCCGCCGCCCGAGCGGCACCGTCCGACTCGACCGGCCGGTAGTCGACCTCTTGCCCGATCGTCTCGGCGATCGCGGCCGCAATCGTCTCGGGCGTCTCGTGCTCGAAGTCCATGCAGCGGCCGGCGCCATAGCGGCCGAGCCGGTGGCGGACGTGGAAGTTCTGCTCGAAGTGGTGGCGAAGAGGGAAGTAGAGAAACGGACGACGGTTGGCGGTGAGCTCCATCGACGTTGTCAGGCCCCCCTGGACGACGGCGAGGTCGCAGGCGGCAAGGTGCCGGTAGAGATCGTGGACGTAGGCGCACACCTCGAGCCCGTCGTGCGCGGGCAGCGTGGCCGGGTCGATCCGCGGACCGGCGACGACGATCATCCGGAGCGCGGGCACCCGCTCTTTCGCCTCCGGGAAGGCAGCTATCACCCGCCGCAGGAGGTCGCCGCCGACGCCCGAGCCGCCGACGGTGACGATGCAGACCTGCTCGTCGTCGCGGTAGCCGAGCTCTGCCCTGAGCGCCGCGCGGTCGGCGAAGTCGTCGGGATCGAAGCCAGTCACGTAGCCGGCGAACGAGAAGTGCTCCTCCGTCCACTCCCGGATCCAGGGAAGGTGTGACGCGAACCGCTCGGGCACGATGTCCTCGCGGTTGCCGACGAAGACGGCCTGATCGCGCACGCGCGGGAAGCGCGCGATGTGCTCGATCATCTCCTCGTTGTAGTCGCCGGTCAGGAACGCCTCGTGGTCGCCGCCGTCGGACATCGGCAGCCAGCCGACGAAGTCGGTGAGCCAGACGTACGGCGCGCGCTTCTGCTCCGGGTTCTCGTGGAGGTAGTAGTCGAGCTCCCAGGCCTCGTCGCCGATCCAGAGGTCGTACTGCTCCTCCTGCACGAGGTCGTGGAAGACCATGAAGTTCGAGAGCAGGATCTCGTCCATCCGCCGGATGGCCTGGAAGCAGTGCAGGTCGTGCTCGGCCGACTCGCTCTCGATGTGGTGCGACTCGTTGGCGAGGAGCGAGCTGGCCGGATGGATACGCTCGCCCCGCGCCTCGAGCACCGCCGTGACCGGATGCTGGGCGAGCCAGTCGATCTCGAGGTCGGGGTGGAGCTTGCGCAGCTCGTCGGCGATTGCCGCATCGCGCTGCGCGTGGCCGAGCCCGATCGGTGACGAAACGTAGAGAGCGCGCTTGCGGCGGGCGCGCCCACGCGGCCAGCCCGCGGCGGGCGGGCGCGGACAGGCGAAGTCGCGGAGCAGCAGGTTGACCTTGACCGGGTCGCGCGCATGAGGAAGATGCCCCGATCCCTGGAGGATCGCGAGCGGGCCGTTCGCGAGCTCGGCGAGCCGTGCGCCCGAGGCACAGGGTCGGATGGCGTCGTCGCTACCGTGGATCACCAGGACCGGACAGTCGATTCGGGCAAGGAGCGCGCGCACGCCCTCCTCGTCCTGGAGCCGCGGTGCGAGTTGGGTCGAGACGAGAGTCTCGGCGTCCGTCTCGAGGCCCCAGCCGACGCAGTCCTCGCGCTGTTTCGTCGAGTGCGGCTCGGTGAAGCACTGCGAGAAGAAGAACTCGAGGAAGTCCTCGTAGTGCTCGACCCAGTAGTGACGGTTCCACTTTCCCCAGTCGGCGTAGTCGTCGCGCGGCTCGTTGAACTCCCGCATCGCCTCCTGGCGTGGAGTGGCCGGCGGTAGCGGTAGCGCCGGGGCGATGAACACCATCCTCTCGACCCGCTCGGGATTGTTCGCCGCGAGCAGCAGCGACCGTTCCGCGCCCCGCGACAACGACACGAGCACAGCACGCTCCGTCGCGGTTGCGTCCAGCACCGCGATCGCGTCCGCGGCGTACTCCTCCTCACGGTAGGCGTCGGGCTCGGACGGGCGGTCGGAGCGGCCGTTCCCCCGGCCGTCGAACGTCAGCACGCGGCAGTGCCGTGCAAGGTAGGGGATCTGCATCTTCCAGTGGCGCGAGTGGATGATCGACCACGTCGGCATGAGGAGGACGGTCGGCTCACCCGAGCCGTAGATCTCGTAGAAGAGTCGAACGCCGTCGCGTTCGACGTAACCCTCCGCTTCGGGATAGCGAGCCCGCGTCTGCTCGCGCACCGGCGCCTTCAGCTCGAGAGCCATCCGTCGATCCAGTCGAGGAGCGCGGCGTGGCCGGTCTCGATGCCGCCGAGGCGCTCGACCATGACCCCGATATTGAACGTCAGGACGAGCGAGACGAGCGCCTCGAGCGGCATGTCGATGTTCAGCTGGCGCCGCGGTTCGTCGAACGCGTCCGTGAGCACGGCGCGCCACTCGGCGTTGACCTGCGCGAGCCGATCCCGCAGCTCGGGACGGTTCCACGCGAGCGCCTGCAGCTCGAGCCAGACCTTCTCGTACGTGGCGTCCTCGCTCACGAGATAGCGCATCGCCGTCCGCCACTTCTCGACGAAGGGCTCCTCGGATGCGTAGAGCTCGCGCTGGCGGGCGATGAGGCGCTCGGTGAAACGCTCGAGCACGCGCACGAGGAGCTGCTCGACGGAGCCGAAGTAGTAGTGGACGAGGCCATGGTTCGCGCCAGCCTCCTCGGCCACCCGTCGGGTCGTAATGCCGGCCGCGCCCACCTCGACGAGCAGCCGCTCGGCCGCGTCGAGGAGCGCCTGCTCGGTTTCGTGCCCTGGGCGAACAGCTGTCTTAGCCATTTGACTAATGCATTTGACTAAATCGACGCCGCGATGTCAAGCCCGATTCCAGCGCCAAATAGAAAACCCCCGCATTTGCGGGGGCTTTCCGTAGCAGGCCTGTAAGCCGGATTCTGTCGTGGATGACCATCTGTCTCTGCGGCGTACCCGGTCCCTCGGCGGGCCGCGTCAGCGGGACCTGCTTCGCCTTGCACCGGACGGGGTTTGGCTAGCCGGCGATGTCGCCACCGCCGCTGGTGGGCTCTTACCCCACCGTTTCACCCTTACCGACCTCGGTCTCCCTCAGCCGGCGGTCTCCTTTCTGTTCCACTTTCCGTCGGCTTTCGCCGCCTGGGTCTCCCCAGCGTCCTTGCCCTGCGGTGTCCGGACTTTCCTCGAGCCTCGCACGCTCGTAGAGCGAAGAGGCCCGCGGTCACCCGGCCTGCATGGCCGATGGTAGCTCCACTTTCGGGATTTCTCGCCCCTCCGCCAGGATCGAGCGGCACTCGGGGCACGCGAGCGCCCCGCGCACCCGGAGCACGAACTCCCCGCAAACGAGGCATTCGAGGCTCGCGCCGCGGACGAGCGCGGTCAGCTCCTGGTCGAGCGTCCGGTCGATCCGAGAGACACTCATGCCAGGCTCCGTAACACACCAGTCACCCGGCCCAGGACCTGCACGTGCTCGGGATAGAGCGGCGCCAGCGCGCTGTTCTCGGGCTGGAGCCGAATGCGGCCGGATTCGCGATGGAAGGTCTTCACGGTCGCCTCGTCGGCGGACTCGTCGTCACCGACGAGCGCGACGACGATCTCGCCGTTCCGGGCGTCGTCCTGCCGGCGCACGACGACGATGTCTCCGTCGAGGATCCCGGCCTCGACCATCGAGTCGCCGGTGACGCGCAGCAGGAAGTCGGCGTTTCGACCCAGCATCTCCGGGACGGCGATCCGGTCCTCGACCTGTTCCTCGGCGAGCAGCGGCCCACCGGCGGCGATCCGGCCGACGAGCGGCAGCTTGGGCGCGGCCGAGTCCGCCGACGGCCTCGACCTTGGGGCGGCCGACGAGCTCGATCGCGCGCGGCTTCGTGGGATCGCGGCGGATGAGGCCCGCGCGGTCGAGGTTCGCGAGGTGTGCGTGGACGGTGGACGGCGATGCGAGCCCCACGGCGTCGCCGATCTCCCGCACGGTCGGCGGGTAGCCGTGGTCGTCGACGTACTCGACGAGGAACTGCCAGATCTCCTGTTGACGCGCGGTGAGCAGCGGGTTCTCGAGCATCGGGTCTCGTCTCCAGTGTCGGGTTACGAACGTATGTTCGTCAGGAGAGAGTAGATCCCTGCTCGGACGGCGTCAAGCGGCTGGGCGGCGAAGCGGGGTCAGACCGGAGTCTGACCCCGCTCGACTCATATGCGCTGGAGAGGACTTGAACCTCCACGGCCTAAGTGGCCACTAGGCCCTCAACCTAGCGCGTCTACCAATTCCGCCACCAGCGCGAGCCGGGGTAATTCTAGAGCAGGTGGAACAAGATGACCGTGTTCACGCCGTAGATCGCCGCGACCACGACCGTGAGCCGCGTGAGGTTGCGCTCCACGATGTGCGTGCCGCCCTGAGAGTGGGGCGTGAAGCCGAGGCCGCCCATGCCCGCCTCGCGACCCGAGTGCATGAGCACGAGCGTGACCACGACGGCGCTCAGGAGCACCTGAAGGACTGCGGACATCTGGAGCCACGGGATCGACATCGGCGAGCCAGGGTAGCAAGCGCGTTAGTGTCGCCCCGTGGCCGACGACGACGCGCGCGCGCGGATCCAGAAGCTCCTGGTTACCGGTGACAACCGGCTGAAGCAGGGCGTGTCGACGGAGAAGGTGCGACAGACGTACGAGGAGGCTCTGGCCGTCGCTCGGGAGGCCGGGCTCGAGGACTCGGTGCGCCCGCTCGTCGAGGTCAGGCTCGCCGATCTCGAACGGCTCGCTCGAGAATCTCCTCCACCCGACCCGCCTGCAGCCTGACGTCGTGGGCCTCGGCCGCCTGGCGGGCGGCGAGGTTCGGTCGGGGGAGCGCGGCGGCGGCGTCGAGCGCGGCCGCCAGCGCCTCGTCGTCTTCCGGATCCACGAGAACTCCCGCCTCGGGCGGGACGAACTCGGGCGGCCCGCCGACTCGCGTCGCGACGACCGAGCGAGCGGACGCCATCGCCTCGAGCGTCGCGAGGCCGAACGGCTCGACGAGGCTCGGCTGGCAGACGACGTCCGCCGCCGCGATCCAGCGCGGAACGTCCTCGTGCGGCACGCGGCCGGCGAGGCGGATCCCCGACCGACCTTCGAGCGCCGCGCGCTGCGGACCGTCGCCGACGAAGGTCAACACGCCCTCGCCACGGTGCTCGAACGCCCGTGCGATGCGGAGCACGTTCTTGCGCTCCGAGAGGGCGCCGAGGCAGAGGAAGTGCGTCCCGTTCGCCGGCAGGCCGAGCTGCTCACGCACCTCGCCCGCGTCGCGCGGTGCGAAGCGCTCGAGGTCGACTCCGCAGTCCACGACCTCCGTCTTGCCGGCGGCCTCGGGAATGGCGGTCTCGAGGCGGTCCCGGAGCCACCCCGAGACGGCGATCACCGTCGCGGCGCGCCTGACGACGTAGCGGGTGGCGGCTCGGGCCGCGGCGTTCTCGACCGCGTTCGCGACGTCCTGACCGTGCGCCGTGACGACGAGCGGCGCCCTCGTCGCGAGGGCGGCGGCGAGGCCGGCAGGGACGAGGAAGTGGGCGTAGACGACGTCGGGGTCGAACCGGCGAGCCGCGGCTCTCGCGTCCCGAATGAGTCGGAGGTGACGGCCGCGCCCGCCGGCTCTCCGGTCGACGACCGCGCGTTCGAACTCGTGCCCGCGCGCGGCGAGCTCCCGCTCGAGCGAGGCGACGAACACGCCGAGGTCCGGGTCGTCCGGCCCCGGGTACATCTGCGAGACGAGCAGGATCCGCACTAGCCGCGCGTCACCTGGAGCAGCCCCAGGCACATCTCGTCGGTCGTGCCCTCGCCCCAGAGGATGTAGCGCGGCGTCTTCGGAATCCCCTGCTGGCCTGACGCGCGCTTGCCGACGTCGTGCCGGCAGGTGACGCGGACAACGTCGCCGGCTCGCGCGAGCACCGGGCGCTTCAGCGCGTAACCGTTCTGCCAGTGGAAATCCCAGCGCGGGATGTCGAGCAGCACCCGGGCACGGTCGGTACCGGGGTTGAGCTCGATCTCGATCGACGATCCGAGCAGGTGCATGTGGCCGGCGGCGACGCGGATCGTCGACGGCTCGCGGATTCGCCGGTCGCAGGTCGAGACGCCGTCCTCGCTCTCCGAGCTGCCGCAGAGAAGCTGGAGCCCGGCGGGGACGAATGCGGCCTCCGGCCCGTACTTCCGCGCAAGCTCGGCAAGCGCCTCCTGGCGGTTGCAGAGACGTCCTGACTCGCTGTCCGCGCACGGAAGCTCCACCGGCGCGGGCAGCAGCATCGTGCGGATCGGCTTCAGCTTCGCGGACGCCGGGGTGACGGTGACGAGCGCCTGCGAGCGGTCGGGGGCTCGCCCGTTGAGCAGGTTGTAGTGCACCTGCATCACGAGGCGGCTCCCGGCTGCCAGCGGGACGCCGGTCCCGGCCGGGAGGCGTCCGCCTCCCCAGCCCGGCGCCCACGCCGCGACCCAGTCTGCGTCGTCCAGCGTGCTCTGCGACGGGTCGAGCGAAAGCCCGGTGTCGCCGAAGCAGCGCCAGCCCTGGCCAGGCGCGGCGGCGTCGAGCCCCTGCGCCTCGGAGACCTGCGAGGGATCGACGCGGAAGAGGATCACGTGGTGCACGACCTTCGGCTGACCGGGTTGGATCCGGACCGAGGTCACGAAGGCGTCCCGGACGAGCTTCGGGTCGACGAGGAAGCAGCGGTAGTCGTCGGTCGCCCCCGCCGGCGCCTTCGGCCTGTACGACCCGCGCATGCGGAGGCGCAGGAGCGTCTCGCCCTGGCGAAGCGTGATCCCCGGCTCCGGGCGGGCCCCGAGCGCCGGACCGTCGACGCGGCCGCCCGCGAGCGCCCAGGTCAGGAGGGTCGCCCGCTCGCGCCCGCTCAGCGTCCGCTCGCTTTCCCCGGCGTAGGCGGGCGACTGACCGCCGGGCGGCCAGGGAGGCATGACGCCGGCCTGTACCGCGGCGCCGATGAGGCCCGCACGCGACGAGATCTGCTTCGCGGTCGTGAGCGGGAACGGCGCGATGCCGCCGCTTTGATGGCAGCCGGCGCACTTGTCGCGGATGACGGGCGCAACGTCGCGCGTGAACCGCGGCGCGACTCCGGGCCCGCCCGCGCCGTCGCCGCCCTGGCAGGCCGCGAACGCGAAGAGCAGGAGCAGGACCGCGGGAACGATCGCTGCGGCAACGGCGACTCGAGCCCGGCGCCCTCTATCCGTGCTGGGCGTCATACGTCCCCCACAGCTCACGCAGCACGCCGCAGACCTCGCCGACCGTGCAGCCGGCGCCCAGCGCCTCGCGCAGCGCCGGCAGGAGGTTTGCGTCGCTCTCCGCCGTGCGCACCACCTGCGACAGCGCCTTCTCCACGGCCGCCGTGGATCGCTCGGCCCGCACCCGAGCCGTTCGCTCGCGCTGGCGCCGCTCGCTTTCGGGATCGACCTGGAGCAGTTCGACCCGCTGCGAGTCGTCCTCGGTGAACCTGTTCACGCCGACGACGACACGCTCGCCGGTCTCGACGTCTGCCTGGTAGCGGAACGCAGAGGCCTCGATCTCGGCCTGGACGAACCCCTGCTCGATCGCGGCGACGGCCCCGCCCATACCGTCGACGCGCGCGATCAGCTCCTGCGCTCGCGTCTCGAGCTCGTCGGTGAGCGCCTCCAGGAAGTACGCGCCGCCGAGCGGGTCGGCCGTGTCCGTCCCGCCGGCCTCGTGCGCGAGGATCTGCTGCGTGCGCAGCGCCACGCGCGCGGCGTGCTCACTGGGAAGTGCCAGGGCTTCGTCGTATGAATTCGTGTGGATCGACTGCGCGCCGCCGCAAACCGCGGAGAGCGCCTGGATCGCGACCCGCACGACGTTGTTCTCCGGCTGCTGCGCGGTGAGCGTCGAGCCGCCCGTCTGCGCGTGGAAGCGGAGCGCGATCGCGCGCGGGTTCGTCGCGCCGAACCGCTCGCCATGATCCGCGCCCACAGCCGGCGCGCTGCGCGGAACTTCGCGACCTCCTGGAAGAAGTGGTTGTGCGCGTTGAAGAAGAACGAGAGGCGCTCGCCGAACTCGTCCGGCGAGAGCCCCGCCGCGACCGCCGCCTCGCAGTAGGCGATCCCGTTCGAGAGCGTGAACGCGAGCTCCTGCGCCGCGCTCGCCCCCGCCTCGCGAATGTGGTAACCGGAGATCGAGATCGTGTTGAAGCCAGGCAGCCGCTCGGCGCAGTACGCGAAGAGGTCGGTCGTGAGCCGCATCGACGGACGCGGCGGGAAGATGTAGTTGCCGCGCGCGATGTACTCCTTCAGCACGTCGTTCTGGACGGTGCCGCGCAGCTTGTCGGCTGGGATGCCCTGGCCCTCGGCGACGAGCTCGTACAGGAGGAGGAGCAGCGCGGCCGGCGCGTTGATCGTCATCGAGGTCGAGACCTCGTCGAGCGGGATGCCGTCGAGGAGCGCCTCCATGTCCGCGAGCGAGTCGATCGCGACGCCCGGTGCGGCCGACTTCGCCCTGCGGCGAGCGGGTCGTCGGAGTCGTAGCCGAGCTGCGTCGGGAGGTCGAACGCGACCGAGAGCCCGGACTGGCCGCGCGCGAGGAGGTAACGGAAGCGCGCGTTCGTCTCCTCTGCCGAGCCGTAGCCCGCGTACTGGCGGATCGTCCACGGGCGGCCGCGGTACATCGTCCGGTACGGGCCCCGCGTGAACGGATGCTCGCCCGGCGGCTCGAGGTCGCCCGGTGCGAGGTCGGCCGCCGTGTAGACGGGCTTGACCTCGATGCCGGAGTCGGTCAGGCGGCGATCCTCGGCCGTCGCCATGCATTGCATCGTACGGAGTCGCCGCCCCTACACTCACCCGATGAACGTGCGGGTGCGGTTGTTCGCAGCGCTTCGCGAGCGTGCCGGGGCGGGGAGCGTCGAGGTCGAGCTCCCGGACGACGCGCGCGTCGCCGACGTCTGGAACGCGCTCGACCTCGGAGACGAGCCTCCAGGCATCCTCTTCGCCGTGAACAAGACGTACGCCGAGCGCGAGGCGACACTCTCCGGCGGGGACGAGGTCGCGCTCATCCCGCCCGTCTCGGGTGGCGCGTTCACGCTCGCCGAGGAACAGCTCTCGCTCCAAGCGGCCGTCGACGAGGTGCGCGGCGACGGCGCCGGCGCGATCGCCACGTTCACGGGAACCGTCCGCAACCGGTCGCGCGGGCGCGACGTCCTGTACCTCGAGTACGAGGCCTACGAGGGCATGGCCGAGGAGGTCATGGCCGAGCTGGCAGCGCGGCTGACGGAGCGCCACAGCCTGTCCGCGATCTCGATCCACCACCGCATCGGACGCGTGGAGATCGGAGAGGCGAGCGTGGTGATCGCGGTCTCCGCGCCACACCGGGCGGAGGCGCTCGCGGCCTGCAAGGAGGCGATCGACGAGCTGAAGACCTCGGTCCCGTTGTGGAAGAAAGAGGTCTACGAAGGAGGCGAGGAGTGGGTCGGCCAGGGGAGCTGAGCGGGAAGACGGCACCCGAGCCGCGCACGGCTCCGGAGCCGGAGACCCTGCCGCTCGAAAGCCGGGCCGAGCGGCGCGGTCTGCTGATCCGGCTCGCCGCACCGTTCCTCGTGCTCGGCGGGCTCCTCCTCAAGTTCGGGGGTGCGCTGAAGTTCCTCACGATCTTCGCGGCCGTCGGCGGCTACGCACTCATCTGGGGCTGGGCGTTCGCGGTTGGCCTCGTCGCGTTGATCCTCGTGCACGAGCTCGGCCACTACGTGGAGGCGAAGCGCGTCGGCTTCAACCCGTCGCTGCCGGTCTTCATCCCGTTCCTCGGCGCGTACGTGGCGCTGAAGGACATGCCCTTCGACCCCTGGCGCGACGCGCGGGTGACCGTTGCCGGCCCGGTGGTCGGCGGCGCCGGCGCGGTCGCGATGCTGGTGGCCGGCGAGGCTACCGACTCGAATCTGCTGCGCGCGCTCGCCTACACGGGCTTTCTCCTGAACCTCTTCAACCTCATCCCGATCGGATTCCTCGACGGAGGTCGGCTCTTCCAGTCCTGGAAGGTGCTGCGCGCAGGTGGAGGAGCCGCGACGCCGCAACGAGCACGGCAGCTCGGATTGTGGGTCGCGGTGCTGTCCATCGCGACGGCTGCGGCGCTGGCCGCGGGTCTGTTCCTGGCGCACGTGCCGCAGGATCGCGTGTGAGCACCGCTCGCCTCTGGCTCGCGGTCGCGGGGGAAACCATGTTTCCCCCGCGTGCCCCCTTCTTCCTGAGAGCGTGGGGAACCTCCCGGTTCCCCACACCCCTCCCCGCTCATAGGCCAGAAGGCCTATGAGCGACGGCCAGCTCGACCGTCAGCTCCTCCGGCGCACGCACGACACGCTCGCCGGCGACATCTCGCTCATTGCCTCCGAGTTCCTCGCCGGCTTCCAGGCGGTTCAGCGGATCGACCGGCCGGCCGTGTCGATCTTCGGCTCCGCGCGCGTGCGCGAGGGCACGCCGACGTACGAGAGCGCGCGGGCGACCGGCGCGGCGTTCGCGGAGGCGGGGTTCGCGGTCGTTACCGGCGGCGGGCCCGGCGTCATGGAGGCGGCGAACCGCGGCTGCCAGGAGGCGGGCGGGCTCTCGGTCGGGTTCAACATCGAGCTGCCGCACGAGCAGGGGCTGAACGCCTACTGCGACATCGGGCTCATCTTCCACCACTTCTACGCCCGCAAGGTCATGTTCGTGAAGGCGGCCGAAGGATTCGTGATCTTCCCCGGCGGCTTCGGCACGCAGGACGAGCTGTGGGAGGCGCTCACGCTCATCCAGACCCGGAAGATCGGAGACTTCCCCGTCGTGCTCTTCGACCGCGACTACTGGGACGAGCTGCTCGACTGGATGCGCGAGGAGATGCTCGAGGACGGGCTCATCTCGCCCGAGGACGTGAAGCTGCTGTTCGTCACCGACGACCCGCGCGAGGTCGTCGAGATGGTGGTCTCGCGGTACGACACGCGGATCGCCGAGGGCTCGACCTGATGCTCGAGCAGGCAGTCGCGAGGATCCGCGAGGCGAGCACGCTCGAGCCCGCCGTCGGCGTCGTCCTCGGGAGCGGTCTCGGCGAGCTCGCGGACGAGATCGAGGAACGCGTCGAGGTGCCGTACTCCGAGATCCCGGGCTGGCCGACGTCGACCGCGATCGGGCACGCGGGCGTGCTCGTGCTCGGGACATTCGGCGACGTGCCGATCGCGGTGCTGCGCGGGCGGGCGCATCTGTACGAGGGCGTCGGCGCCGACCGGGCGGTCTTCGGCGTTCGCGTTCTCGGGAAGCTCGGCGTGCGCACGCTCGTCGTCACGAACGCGGCGGGCGCGATCAACGAGTCGCTTCGCCCGGGACAGCTCGTGCTCATCTCCGACCACATCAACCTCCAGGGGACGTCGCCGCTCGTCGGCCCGAACGACGACGAGCTCGGCCCACGCTTTCCGGACATGTCCGATGCGTACGACTCCGAGCTGCGGCGCGCGGCCCTGGCTGCTGCCGCGCGACTCCGGATCGACGTGCGCGAGGGCGTCTACGCGGCCTGGCTCGGGCCACAGTTCGAGACGCCGGCCGAGATCCGCTTCATGCGCGCGATCGGAGGCGACCTCGCCGGTATGTCGACGGTCCCCGAGGTGATCGCGGCGCGCCACCTCGGGATCCGCTGCCTCGGGATCTCGGTCGTGACGAACATGGCCGCGGGCCTCGTCGAGGGCAAGCTCGGCCACGAGGAGGTGCTCGCGGTCGGCGTCGAAGCGCAGCCGCGGCTGACCGCGCTCCTCCGCGAGCTTCTGCCCACGCTCTGCGCAAGCTCGGAGTCCCCGTAGCCGGAGATTCCGAGCGCGCGACAGGCAGGGGCTTGCGTCGTAGCTTCGCGAGGGGCGACACTGGCGGCGTGTCCGGGCCGCGTTCCCTTCGCGACTTGCCGTCGGTGGACAAGCTGCTCGCCGACGAGCGCCTCGCCGACGAGCCGCACGAGCTCGCGGTCGCCGCGGCGCGCACGGTGCTCGAGCGGGCGCGAGAGGAGATTCGGCGTGGAGGCGAGCCCGGGCCGCTGGTCGAGGAGGTGCTCGAGGAGATCGCGGGCGCGCGCCGCCCCTCGCTACGGCGCGTGCTCAACGCGACCGGCGTGCTCGTGCACACGAACCTCGGTCGGGCGCCGCTGGCCGATGCGGCGCTCGCGCGCGTCGCGGAGGTCGGCGGCGCGTACTCGAATCTCGAGTACGACGTCGAGAGCGGCGAGCGAGGCTCGCGGCAGGCTCATCTCGCCCCGCTCCTCGAGCGCCTCACGGGCGCGGAGGCCGCGCTCGTGGTCAACAACAACGCGGCCGCGGTGCTGCTCGCGCTCGCCGCGCTCGCCGAGGGTCGCGAGGTCGTCGTCTCGCGCGGTGAGCTGATCGAGATCGGGGACGGCTTCCGGATTCCGGACGTCCTCACCCGCTCGGGCGCGCGGCTCGTCGAGGTCGGGACGACGAACCGCACGCGCGCCTCCGACTACGAGCGCGCGATCGGGCCGGAGACCGCGCTGTTGCTGCGCGTCCATCAGTCGAACTTCCGGGTCGTCGGCTTCACCGAGCGGCCGAGGCTCCAGGAGCTGGCCGAGATCGCGCAGCGAGCCGGCCTCCCGCTCGTCGACGACCTCGGCTCCGGTGCGCTCGGAGCCGTCGGAGACGAGCCGACGCCTGCGGAGAGCCTCCGCGCGGGCGCGGATCTCGTCTGCTTCTCCGGGGACAAGCTCCTCGGCGGCCCGCAGGCGGGCGTGGTCGTCGGGCGCGCGGAGCTCGTCGAGCGCCTCCGTCGCCATCCGCTCCAGCGCGCGCTGCGCGCGGACAAGCTCACGCTCGCCGCGCTCGAAGGCACGCTCTCGCTCGCGCTCGATCCCGCGACACGCGCTGAGATCCCCGTGCTGCGGATGCTCCACGAGCCGGTCGAGGCCGTCCGTGCCCGCGCCGAGCGGCTCGCCGAGCTCGTGGGCGGCGAGGTCGAGGAGACCGTCGCACGGGTCGGCGGGGGCGCGCTCCCGCTCGCGGAGCTCCCGAGCGCCGCCTGCGCGGTCGAGGAGGCGCTCGCCGAACGGCTCCGCCTGGGTGAGCCACCTGTCATCGGCATCGTCCGCGACGGGAGGCTCCTGCTCGACTGCCGAGCCCTGTTCGACAGCGACATCGAAGACGTCGCAGCAGCGGTCGAGCGCGCGCGCCGATGAGCGAACGCGCTCCCGAGACCCTCCTCTGGGACTTCCTGCGCGGGGCGATGATGACCAAGGCGCTCGCAATCGTCGTCGACCTCGACATCCCGCAGGCGCTCGCGGACGGCCCGCGCCCGGTGGCGGAGCTCGCGCGCGAGACCGGAGCCGAGGCCGACGCGCTCCACCGCATCCTGCGCGCGCTCGCGAGTGACGGCGTCTTCGAGGAGGAGGAGCCGGGCGTCTTCGCGCACACACCGACGTCCGAGCTCCTGCTCGGGCCTGGCTGGGCCGAGTTCGCGCACCTGTTCGGCGACGTCTTCTACCGGAACGTCGCCGACCTTCACGTCGCGGTCCGGTCCGGCGCGGCGACCTTCCCGGACGCTTTCGGCACGGACTTCTGGTCGTGGCTCGAAGCGCACCCCGACGAGCGCGCGATCTTCGACGGCGCGATGTCGGGCAATAAGGGGCGTGGCGCGGAGCGGCTCGCCGAGCTCGACTGGCGCGACGGCGAGACCGTGGTGGACGTGGGCGGCGGCAACGGATCCCTGCTCGCGGAGCTCCTTCACCGCCGCCCCGGGCTGCGCGGGATCGTGTTTGACCTGCCGGAGACGGACCGCGACGAGAGCACCTTCGGCCCCGACCTCGAGTTCGTCGCGGGGAGCTTCTTCGAGCGCGTGCCCGAGGGCGACGCGTACGTCCTCTCGGGGATCATCCACGACTGGGACGACGAGGCGGCGACGACCATCCTGCGGACGATCGCGAGCGCGGCGCGGCCAGGCGCCCGCGTCCTCGCCACCGAGACGGTCATCCAGCCGGGGAACGAGCCCGACGGAGCGAAGTGGCTCGACCTGCTCATGCTCACCCTCGCGGGCGGCCGCGAGCGGACGGAGCCGCAGTGGCGCACGCTGCTCGAAGGCGCCGGCCTCGAGCCCGTCTCGATCGAGGACGGCCTGGTTCAAGCGCGATGTCCGTGACCGAGGTGGTCGAGGTGCAGGACCCTGCGGAGCGGTCGCGTCTCTGCGAGTCGATCCTGCGCGAGCTTCCCGACTGGTTCGGCATCGAGGAGGCGACGGCCGCGTACATCCGCGACGTCGCCGAACTGCCGACGTTCGCCGCCGCCGACGCGGGCTTCCTGTCCGTGAAAGTTCACTCACCGCACGCGGCCGAGGTGTACGTCATGGGCGTGCGCCCGCGCGAGCACCGCCGCGGCCACGGAACGGCGCTGCTCGCGGCGGCCGAGGACCACCTCCGCGCCCGAGGCGTCGACTACCTCCAGGTGAAAACCCTTGGCCCGTCGGACCCGGACGAGGGGTACGAGCGCACGCGGCGCTTCTACGAGGCGCGGGGCTTCGTCGCGCTCGAGGAGATCCACGGGCTCTGGGAGCAGAACCCGTGCCTGCTCATGATCAAGCGCCTGTGATGCCGCTCACGATCGGGACCGCCGGTCACATCGACCACGGGAAGACGTGGCTCGTCCGGGCGCTGACCGGAAAGGACACCGACCGGCTGCCGGAAGAGCAGCGGCGCGGGATCTCGATCGACCTCGGCTACGCGCCCCTCGAGCTCGCGGACGGCCGCGGGCTTTCGGTCGTCGACGTGCCGGGCCACGAACGCTTCGTGCAGACGATGGTCGCGGGCGCGACCGGCATCGACCTCTTTCTGCTCGTCGTCGACGCGGGCGAGGGCGCTCGGCCACAGACGTACGAGCACCTCGCGATCCTGCGGCTGCTCGGGATCGAGCGCGGCGTCGTCGCGGTGACGAAGGCGGACGCGGTCGACGCGGAGACGCTCGAGCTCGCAGTCGAGGAGGCGCGCGAGCTCGTTCCCGGAGCCGAGGTCGTCGCCGTCAGCGCGAAGACCGGATCGGGGCTCGACGACCTGCGCGCAGCCATCGCGGCGGTCGCGGACGAAGTCGAGAAAGCCGGAGCCGACCGCCCGACCCGCCTCTACGTCGACCGCGCGTTCACGCTTCGCGGAATCGGCACCGTCGTGACCGGGACACTCTGGTCCGGAACGATCGGCACCGGCGACGAGCTGCGCCTCGAGCCGTCGGGACGAGCGGTGCGCGTCCGGAGCGTCCAGGTTCACGATTGCGACGTCGATCGGGCCGAAGCAGGGCAGCGCGTCGCTGTCAGCGTCCCGGGCGTCGAGCGCACGGAGGTGCGGCGCGGCGACGCGCTCGTCGCAGCGGGCGCATACCCGGTCTCGTACCGGCTCGATGTCGCGGTCGACGAGCTCGAGCCGATCCCGGACGGCGCTCGCGTGCACGCGCTCGTCGGCACGGGACACGCCGTCGCCCGGGTCGTGCGCGTGGGAGAGCGCTGGGCTCAGCTGCGGCTGGCCGAGCCCGTCGTCGCGGCGCGCGGGGACCGCGTGATCCTCCGCGGCGAGACGACGCTCGGTGGCGGGACCGTGCTCGACCCCGCCCCACCTCGGCATCGAGATCCCGAACGGCCCGCCGCCGTCGAGCGCGGCGAAGTCTCGATCCATGCTCCGGTGCTCGTCGACTCGCTCCGGCACGTGCTCGACGACGAGCCGACGGGAGTAGAGCGCGCGGGCCCGTGGGCGTTCTCCCGTGCCTGGCTCACCGATTTCGAGCACCAGCTGAGCTCCCGCATCGCGGAGGCGGACCCGATCGATCCCGGGATCCCGCTCCCGCCCGAGCCCTGGGCCGCCGACGTGCTTCCCCTGCTGCCGTTCGAGCTTCGCGGCGCGAAGCTGTACGCACCCGGCGCCGTTGCGTCGCTCGGTGCGCGCGAGGCGGAGGCGGCGGAGCTCGAGCGCGAGCTCTCGGCGGCGGGGGTGCGCGCGACGAAGGTCGAGAACGGTGACTTCGCGCGCTTTCTCGAGGCCCGCGGGACGCTGGTCCGCCTCGGGTCCGAGCACGCCGTGAGCGCGGCTGCCTACGAGAGCGCGAAAGAGGCTCTGCTTGAGGAGTGCGCAGCGGCCGGAGAGATCACGCTCGCGCGCTTCCGCGACCTCGTCGGCACAGGACGGCGCGACGCGCAGCTCCTGCTCGAGCGCTTCGACCAGGACGGGCTCACGCGCCGCATCGGCGATCACCGCGTCCTGCGCCGGGCGGCGCTGTCTACGGACAGGCCGTCGTCGTGATGTCGCCGTCGGGGCCGGCCAGGTACCAGGTGCGCCCGGCTTCGACGGCCCGCACGCAGTAGCCCGCGTCGTCCGCCGAGAGGACCTCGATCCCCTGGACGCCCGGGCTGTACGACGCCTGGAGCGCCGCGAGCGTCATCCCGGAGTAGGTGCCCTCCCGGAGCGATACGACTCGATCGCCGACACCGCGATCCGGATGTTCGCGCCCCCGTCGCGTCACCGGCACGCTCGCGCGCCTGGCCGGTGAACCCGATCGCGACCAGGAGCAGGATCGCGATGATCGTCAGCACGACGATCAGCTCGACCAGCGTGAATCCGTCCTCCCCGCGTGGCACGAACCGATGTATCGGCCCGGGTCGTCCCTCACTTGAGTGATGCCTGCCACTCCGGCTCGTCCTCGATTCCGACGCCGTCCGCGACCCGCGTCACGTAGTTGAAGTAGCCGACGACCTGGATCGCGTCCGAGATGGTCGCGTCGTCGAGTCCCTCCGCGCGGAGCGCGTCGATGTCGGCCTGGTCGACCTCCGCGGCCAGGTGCGTGAGCTTGACGGCGAACTCGCACAGTGCCCGCTCGCGCGGCGAGAGCTCGGCCTCGCGCCAGTCGTGCGCGGCGTGTGCTGCCAGTTCGTCTGCGGCGCCCTCGGCACGGAGGTCGTCGGCGTGCGCCACCGTTCAGTAGTGGCAGCTCTGCTCGGCCGAGGCGACGGTCGCGAGCAGCTCGCGCTCCTGCCGCGAGAGCCCGGACTCGCCGAACATGATCTCGCGGTAGAGCGCCATCGACGCCCGCAGGACGCCCGGCCGCAGGCTCATCGCCTTGACGATGTTGAAGACCTTCCCCGCGCGCTCGATCGCGGCGTCGTAGTCCTCCTTCAGCGGCCCTTCGGCCTCGCCTTCCTCGACCAGCTTGATGTGGGGCATCAGCGCGTCTGCGGGAAGCCGAGGTCGACCTTGCTCGTCGCCGGGTCCGGCCAGCGGCTCGTGACCGCCTTCGTCCGCGTGTAGAAGTCGATCCCCTCCGGCCCGTAGATGTGCCGGTCGCCGAAGAGCGAGCTCTTCCAGCCGCCGAACGAGTAGTACGCGACGGGCACGGGGATCGGGACGTTGATCCCGACCATCCCGACGTTGACGTCGAACTGGAACTGCCGCGCGACTCCGCCGTCCCGCGTGAACAGCGCGACGCCGTTGCCGTACGGGTTCTCGTTCACGAGCCGGAGCGCCTCGTCGTACGTCTTCACGCGCACGACCGAGAGCACCGGCCCGAAGATCTCGTCGCGGTAGGCGTCCATCTCGGGCGTCACCTCGTCCAGGAGGGACACGCCGAGGAAGAACCCGTCTCCGTCCGGCGACGTCTCGCGGCCGTCGGCGACGAGCGTCGCCCCCTGCTCCGGCCCGGAGTCGAGATAGGACGCGACCTTGTCGCGGTGCTCGCGCGTTACGAGCGGGCCCATCTCCGAGGACGGATCCATGCCGTCCCCGACCTTGACCTTCGGGAGCCGCTCCTGGATCGCGCCGACGAGCGGATCCGCTGCGTCACCGACCGCGACCAGGACGGAGACCGCCATGCAGCGCTCGCCCGCCGAGCCGTACCCGGCGCTCACGGCGGCGTCCGCGGCCATCTCGATGTCCGCGTCGGGGAGCACGACCATGTGGTTCTTCGCGCCTCCGAGCGCCTGGACGCGCTTCCCGTGCCTCGTCCCGGTCTCGTAGACATAGCGCGCGATCGGCGTCGAGCCGACGAAGCTGACCGCGGCGATCTCCGGGTGCTCGAGGATCGCGTCGACCGCGACCTTGTCTCCCTGCACGACATTGAAGACGCCGTCCGGAAGCCCGGCCTCCTTCAGCAGCTCGGCGGTGAGGACCGAGGCGGACGGGTCCTTCTCGGACGGCTTCAGGACGAACGCGTTCCCGCACGCGATCGCGGGCGCCCACATCCACATGGGCACCATCGCGGGGAAGTTGAACGGCGTGATCCCGGCGACGACGCCGAGCGGCTGGCGGATCGAGTACACGTCGATCCCCGTCGCGGCCTGCTCGGTGAAGGAGCCCTTGAGCAGGGTCGGGATCCCGCACACGTACTCGATCACCTCGAGCCCGCGCTGCACCTCGCCGAGCGCGTCCGAGAGCACCTTCCCGTGCTCGAGCGTCAGCAGGCGCGCGAGGTCCTCGCGGTGCCGGTCGAAGAGGTCGTAGATCCGGAAGAAGAGGTCGGCGCGCTTCGACAGGGACGTCGCGCGCCACGCGGGGAACGCGGCCTGAGCGGTCGCGACCGCCAGGTCGATGTCCTCGACGCTCGCGAATGCGACCTCGCCGGTCTGCTGCCCCGTGGCCGGGTTGTAGACCGGGCCCATGCGGCCCGACGAGCCTCGAACGGGCTCACCGCCGATCCAGTGGTCGATGACCTTGAGCTCCGTCGTCACCGCTGCGTTCATCCGCTTCGCCTCCTTGCCTTTCGGTCAAGCGTAGCGCTCCCCTCGACGTGGGCTAACGGACCGGCGGGAACCCTCCGATACCGGTCTCGTGGAAACCGACCGCGGGCTCGAACAGATGAACGAGGAGGAAAGAGGCCTCTCGGCTCGCAGGACGCGGATTCAGGACCGTCTCGACTTTCTCCGCACGGGCGGCGGCGGGCCGGGAGCCGACGTCGACGAGCAGATCGCGGAGCTCGAGCGGCAGGAGCGCGAGGTGTCGGAGCAGCGGCGCGCGCTCCATGCGCGCATCGAGCTCGCCCGCCGGAGCTAGCGCTCCGCCAGACGCAGGATCTCGTCGAGCGTCTGCCCGGCGAGCGAGTCGAGAACGAGATCGGCGCCCTCGAACGCAGCCCCGCGCGTGATCTCGCTCGGGACCGCCGCGCAGAGGACGCCCGCCCGCTTCGCGGCCTCCAGGCCCGCCGGCGAGTCCTCGAACGCGAGCGCCTGCGCGGCGTCGACGTCGAGCTCCGAGAGTGCAAGCCGATACAGCTCCGCCTTGTCGCGCAGCGGGTTCTCGTTCGCGCAGACGAGCGCGTCCCACTCGTGCTCGAGACCGACCGAGCGGAGCTGCGCGACGACCCGATCCTCGCGGTTCCGCGTGACGATCGCCGTCTTGAGCCCGCGCTCCCGAGCCTCGGCGAGCCGTTCCGCCACGCCGGGCAGGAGCGGAGCGCGCGCGTACAGCTCGGCCTTCCGGCGCGTCCGGCCGGCGATCACCGCTTCGCGATCGACTGTCCGGCCGATCAGCCCCTCGAGATGCGCCACGGCGTCGAACGCCCCTTCCGTCGAGCTTCCGCTCCCGACCGCGGGCAGCCAGTCCTCGAGCGCGAGATCGACGCCGTACTCCGCGTACGTGTCCCGCCAGGACTGGTACGTAGGCACCTCGGTATCGACGACGACGCCGTCGAAGTCGAACAGCAGCGCCGCGATCACGCGCGGATGACGAGGCTCGCGAGATCGCGCGGGTAGTACGTGAGGATCTCGCACCCGTCGTCCGTGACGAGCACCGTGTCCGAGTGGCGGAAGCCACCGAGCTCGGGGTCGTAGAGGCCGGGCTCGACCGTGAACACCATCCCGGGGCGGATCTCGGTGTGGTCGCCCGAGTCGAGGAACGGGCCTTCGTGGTAGCGGAGCCCGATCGCGTGCCCGGTGTGGTGGCGCCAGTACGGGAAGAGGTCGTGGTGTGCGAAGTACGCGCGCACGGCCATGTCGACGTCCGAGCACCGAGCGCCCGGCCGGATGGCGTCGAACGCGGTCTCCTGGAGCGCCTTCATGTGCCCGAACATCCGCTCCTGGTCGGCCGTCGGCTCGCCGACGAACATCGTCCGCTCGAGCTCCGACAGGTAGCCCCACACAGGCGCGCTCGCCCCGGTCACGAGCACGTCTCCTTTCTCGAACACGATGTTGCCCGCGAGCGCGTGCGGGATCGCGGAGTTCCGCCCGATCTGCCCCCGGTAGCCCGCGTGCGCGCCGCCGCGACCCCAGCTCTGCGCGCGGTAGATCTCGCCGATCGCGTCGAGCATCGCGAACGTCGCCTCGTTCGACGCGCGCTGCTCGACCTCGGTCTCGGTGACGCCCGGCTTCGTGTAGCGCTGGAGCAGGCGGTGCGCGAGGTTCCCCCAGCGGACGCTCTCCTTGATCAGGGCGACCTCGGCTTCGGACTTGATCGCCATCTGCTCCTCGATCTGCTCGCCGACACGCACCACGGTCGCCCCCGAGAGCTCGGACAGCGTCGGCCCGCGGTAGCCGAGGATCCAGGGGTACCCGTCCTGGTCGGCGCCGATCTTGCCGCTCAGCCCGAGCGCCTCGAGCGCGCGTTCGAGCGCCGTCTCCGAGCGCGGCTCGCCCGGGTACTCGTCGTAGTGCTCGACGCGGTCGAACGTCCCCTTCGCCTGCGCGTGCTCGACCTCGAGCCGAGGCACGACGAGCGCGCGCGTGCCGTCCGCGCCGAGCACGAGCGCCATCGGGCGCTCGGTGGGGACGAACGCGAAGCCGCCGTAGTAGAGGACGTAGTACGGATCGAAGAGGACGACGCCCGAGAGGCCCTCCCCACCGACGCGCTCGAGGAGGGCGTCGCAGCGGGCGCGGTGCTCCTCCGGCGCGATCGCGATCGAGGTGGTGATCACGACTGGGCAGCCTAATGCGGGGGTACCCTGCAGGTGGAGTGAGGGGGCTCCTCGCCGCAGCCGTCGTCGCTGGGGCGGTGCTTGGTGGCACCGCCGAAGCCCGCTCGTACGTCCCCTACGTCTACGACCGCGAGCTCCGGATGGCCGCGCGGGAGACGCTCTGGCGAGCGACGTCACCGGACCGGCCGATCCGTCGCGATGCGGTCCTGCCGACCTACGTGCGCTGCTTCCGGACGGAGCCCGGGTTCGAGCGCTCGTTCGAGCGCCGGTACGGCCAGCCGGCCGATCGCGTGATCGCGTACTACGCCGGCGGCTCGAACGTGTTCCTCCGGCACACGACCTGTCACAACATCCACCGGTTCATCGACGGAGAGAACACGTTCGAGACCGCGGCCGCGTTTTCAGTTCTCCTGCACGAGGCTCTCCACCGGCAGGGCGTGCGCCACGAGCAAATCACGACCTGCCTCGCGAACGACGCCGTCCTGCCCGGCGCGGAGTGGATCGGCTACACCGAGGCGAAGGCGGGACGAGCGCGCCACCTCGCGTTCGCCTTCACGCGCCGCTTCTCACCCCCGAGCTACCGCATGAGAAGATCGAGCTGCGAGATGCTCAACCGCAGGACGGACTGGCCGGACCACCGCTACCTCGAAGACTGAGCGGTGACGCACCCGGACGATGCCCAGGAGCGCCTGGAGGCCGACCAGTCCCAGGAGACGCTCAAGGACCGGCTCGAGCGGGAGCACAACGAGCTGCTGCAGGAGCTGCGCTCGCTGATCCCCGGCGCCGAGGTCCTCCTCGGCTTCCTGCTCGCGATCACCTTCACGGAGCAGTTCGGCGAGCTGGACGACGCTCAGCGCTACGTGTACTACGCGACGCTGGTGAGCACGGCCGTCGCGCTCGTGTTGTTCCTGGCGCCGGCCGCCCACCACCGTCTGCGTTTCCGCGCCGGGGACAAGGAGTACGCGCTGCGGAAAGGCAACCGCGAGACCATCGCCGGAACGGTCGCGGCCTCGTTCGCGCTCACCGGCGTGATCTACCTCGTGACGTCGCTCGCCTTCGGGAGGACCGAGGCGGTGGTCGCCGCGATCGTGTTCTTCGTGTTCGTCGCGTGGCGGTGGTGGGCGTACGGGCTCTGGCGGGACTGGCAGGACCGCTCGGGTCGCTCGTGAGGACCGTCGTCCTGATCGCCGGCTGCACCGTCGAAGACCTCAGTTCGTGAGCGGAGCGGCGCCGGAGTCGAACCGACCGAGCCGTGGGCTACACGACCGCACGAGTTTTGAAGACTCGCTGGGCCACCGGGCCCATGCCGCTCCGCGCGCGAGCGTAGCCGACTAGACGATCAACCATCTAGGCTCGCTCGCAATGTCCTCGGCGGGCTGCCTCGTGCTCACGCTCGGCGCCTCGGTGCTCCTCCTCGCCGTCGCGTTCGCCTGGTTCTTCCTCGTCGGGGACGCGATCCAGCCCTAGCCACCTGCCTCGCGGCGCCAGCTCGTGAGGTCGTAGCGCTTGTTCAACCGGCTCAGCACCTGGCGCGCGATGAGGTCGCCCGCCTCGCGCTCGAAGTGGACGCCGTCGTCGGCGCGCATCTTCACGAGCGTCCCCCGCGCGTTCGCGGACGTACTCCGCGTAGCCGCCGTGGTCGCCGGCGAAGAAGAAGTACGTGTCGAGGTAGGACACGTTCGGCGCCCGCTTCTCCGCCTCGGTCTGGACGATCCCGTTGATCGTGTCGAAGCGGACGGTCTGCGCCGCGTCGTTCGTGATCGGGAGCCCGATCCAGACGAGGAACGCGCCGTTCCGGGTGACCGTGTCCATGATCCCGCCGACGCGCCGCCGGTACTCGGCCGTCCAGCTCTCGCTCGCGAAGCCGTCGACCTCGACCCCCGCGGGGAGCCCCGTCATGAACCCGTGGTCGTCGTTGGCGCCGAACATGAGGACGACCGCGCGCGGCTTCTCCTTCCGCATCTTCTTGCGCACTTCCTTGAACCAGTTGAAGGCGTCGGGGCGCTCGAGGCCGCTGGAGATCCGCCCGTCGACCGGGCCGACCGGCTCCATCACCCGGCTCCCGCCGATCGCGTTCAGGAGCGACTGACCCGGGACGATCACGAGCGAGTCGCCCGCGACCCAGATCCGGAGCTTCTTCTTCGGCGTGAACTTCGTGCGCGGAGGAGGCGGTGTCTCCGCCGGCTCCTCCACGGGCGGCTCGGGCACCGCGACGCCGGTGTCGATCTCGTCGTCTTCGGAGCGGCCGAGGACGGCCTTGAGCGCGCGGCGGGGCCGGTCGAGCAGAAGCGCGTCGCTCAGGGACTCGAGCGGCCCGGTCACCGCGAGCGCGACGTCCCGCTTCCAGCCTTCCGACTGGATCGTCGCGGACTTGTGCAGCCCGGGCGCGTTCAGCAGGAGCGCGATCCCGAGCGCGAGCGTGGCGACCACGACGGCCGAGCCGGCCGAGTGCAGGCGGCGCCCGTCCTCACCCAGGCGACTTCGTGGTCTGCGTCGCGTGCTCGGCATCAGAAGCGGAAGTAGATGAACGGGGCCACGCCCTCCGGGCCCATGGCGTGGACGACGAGGAGGGCGAGCGAGAGGACTCCGGCCTGCGCCGGGATCGGGAGCCGCGAGAAGCGCGCCATGAGGTCGAGCGGCAGCCGGCGCGGGAGGTACTGCGACCCGATCCCGACCGCGATCGCCAGAAGCACCCCGCCCGTGACGAGCTCCGACGGCTCGCCCCACGCCGTGAACAGGCGCACGATGAGCTCCCAGGCGTCCTCGAACGAGCCCGCGCGGAAGAAGATCCACGCGAAGCAGACGATCTGGAAGGTCACGAAGCGCTTCCATGCCCGGCTCCACGCGGTCGACGGGCGCTCGACGTATCCCGGCCGGCCTCGCCACCAGTGCTCCGCGACGAGCGCGACTCCGTGGATTCCGCCCCAGACCACGAACGTCCACCCGGCGCCGTGCCAGAGGCCCCCGAGGAGCATGGTCAGCATGAGGTTCCGGTACGTGAACAGCCGTCCGCCGCGGCTCCCGCCGAGCGGGATGTACACGTAGTCGCGCAGCCAGCGCGAGAGCGTCATGTGCCAGCGCCGCCAGAAGTCCTGAATGGACACGGCCGCATACGGCGAGTCGAAGTTCTGCGGGAACTTGAAGCCGAGGAGCAGCGCGATCCCGATCGCGATGTTCGTGTAGCCGAAGAAGTCCGCGTAGATCTGCACCGCGTAGGCGTAGATCCCGACGAGCACCTCGAGCGACGACTGCTGGCTCGGCGCGCCGAAGACGTCGTCGACGATCGACGACGCGAGGTAGTTCGAGATCACGACTTTCATGAAGAGCCCGGTCGCGATCAGGAAGAACGCGCGGGAGGTGTCGACGTAGCGTGGGTCACGCGGCGAGTCGAGCTGCGGGATGAGCTCGCCCGGCCGCACGATCGGCCCGGCGACGAGGTGGGGGAAGAACGAGAGGTACGCCGCGAACTTCCCGAGGCCGGTCGGCGCGAAGTCGCCGCGGTAGACGTCGACGACGTAGCTGATCCCCATGAACGTGAAGAAGGAGATCCCGACCGGGAGGACGACCGAGCGCGCTTCGAGCGGCACGTCGACGCCGACCCACGCGAAGACGTTGTTCGTCGACGTGACGAAGAAGTCGACGTACTTGAAGTAGCCGAGCACCGCGATGTTCCCGGCGATCGCGAGCGCGAGCAGGCGCTTCCGCGCGCGCTTCTCCGCCCGGCGGTGGATCGCGAGCGCGAAGGCCTGGTTCCAGACGATCGACGCGGCGAGCAGGAGGACGAAGCGCCAGTCCCACGCGCTGTAGAAGACGAAGCTCGCGGCGACGATGAACGGGCGCCAGCGCTCTCCGCGCGGCATCAGCACCCACGAGAGCGGCAGGACGACGAGGAAGAAGATCGCGAAGGTGGCGGTGGGGAAGAGCACGGCGCGCCTCAGCTAAGACCGGAGTCGGGCACCGGTTTCCGTCAAGGGGTGACTGTGCCGAGAGTGCGCCAATTCATCCACGGGCGCAGCGCGTCTTCACCGCAGCCGCGATCGCGGCGGCCCGGGCGCGATAGCCGGCCGCGCTCACGTGCACACCGTCGTCGGAGAGCCAGCGCGGGTGCCGCTTGACCATGCCGACCCAGTCGACGAGGACGAGGTTCGAGTGGCGTCGCGCCGCACGCGCGAGGGATCGATTCAGGCCGCCGTAGGTCGCGCCGACGGCCGGCGGCCGCGCGATCGTCGGCCAGACGACGCAGCGCTTGCGGCCCGCAGTGGCGAGGACGCGGGCGACCGCGCGCTCGAACACCGCGACCTGGCGCGGGTCGTCGTTCGTGCCGGCGCTGACCACGACCACCGCGGGAAGGCGGACTCGGGCCCGGTCGAGGCGCTCGGCCGCGTCGTAGGCGTGCAGCCCCACGTCGTGCACCTTCCAGATCCGGTACGCGACCAGGCGGGCCCGGAGGTACGGCGCAGTGCCGACGCTCAGGGAGTCACCGAGGTCGAGCAGCGACCGCCGCGCCTCGACGGTCGCCGAGGCTCCTGGAGCCGCGAGCGCGGCGAGCGTCGCAAGCGCGCCCGCGAGCACGGTGACGACGGCGATCCGCACGCGGACGAGGGTAATGCCTCAGACAGACGGGTGGGGAGCGGGCGTCCGCCCCTCCTCGGTGTCCTCGTCCTCCTCCGCGGGCGGCGCCGGCTCGAGCTGCGTCCGCTCGACCGGAGGCGAGAACCACGAGGGGTCGTCGGCCAGCACCGCGTTCATGCCGACGAGCGGCGCGAGGGACAGCTCGGCCTTGCGCCTCGCCTCGCGTGCCGCGAACCACTCCGCGAGCGCGACGATGCCCCACGCCGTGGCCATGACGAGCACGATCACGAGCGGATCGAGCTGGGCGATCGCGACCGCGCCGGCGACGACGACGAGGAAGACGACCTCCAGGAGGAGCCTCGGGACGGCGGGCTGCCGCGGCCCCGGCCCTTCCAGCGAGCGGATCCAGGGCGAGCTCTCGCGGCGCACGGACACGCGGTCGTCCCACCCGTGGGCGCCGCGGTCGGCTACCGGGAGCCCGCGCGCCTGCGCCCTCAAGGCCCGGAGCTCGGACTGCAAGCCGTCGATCTCGGACGAGACCTCCTTGATCGCCTCGAGGAGCTCGGCCGGGTCGGGCTCGGGCGAACCGACCGAAAGCTGCGTCGTCTCGGAAGGGTCGGCCATGCCGCTCTAGCTCTCGCCGGGCTCGTTCATCTCGTCGAGCGCCGCGCGTCCCTGGCCGTGGATCTCGGCCCGCCGCTCCTCCACCGAGGAGACGGGCGGGACGGACGCCTCCGGCTCGTCCTCGGCGCGGGTCTCGGCGAGCTTCCGCCGGAGCTCGTCGGCCGGGTCGTCCTCGGCATCGGCCTCGACCGCGGCGCCCGCCCCGGCGTCGGACGAAGCTTCCTGATCGCGGCTCCTCCGCCGCAGCCGGCGGATCAGCGCAGCGATCCCGAGCGTGACCACGACCCACGTGAGAAGGCGGCGCACGAGTCGATGGTAGCGCCCGTGGCAGAAGGCGGCAGTCGGGGCGTTTTCGGCTGCTGGTAGACTGCCGCGGCTTCCTGCCTCGCACAGGCCCGCCCGTTCCCGGCGGTGTCAGTCGCAACTGCGAGGCCGACGAGACCGAAGGAAGGAGACACGGGAACCTGTGAACGAGTACGAGATTCTGCTGCTGCTCGACCCCGACCTCGACGAAGCTCGTCAGGACGAGGTGATCGCGCGGACCCGCGAGCTGGTCGAGAAGTCCGGCGGCTCGTGGGACCTGCACGACGTCTGGGGTCGGCGCAAGCTCGCGTACGAGATCGCGCACAAGGGCGACGGCGTCTACCACCTGCTGCACTTCACGTGCGACGCCGAGACGCTCGACGAGATCTCGCGGGTGCTCCGCATCGACGACGCGGTCATGCGTCACATGGCGACACGTCGGATCGAGGGGAGTCCCGCACGGCCGGTAGCGGTGGGCGCACCGACGCGCGAGGATGAAGGCACCGCATCCGACGTCGAGGAAGAGGAGGAGTAGGCAATGGCAGGCGACATCAATCGCGTAACGCTCGTCGGGCGCCTGACGCGCGACCCGGAGCTACGGCACCTGCCGTCGGGCACACCCGTGCTCGAGATGGGCGTGGCCGTCAACGGGCGCATGCAGGACGACGCCGGCAACTGGGTCGACAAGCCGAACTTCTTCGACGTGAAGGTCTACGGGAACCAGGCCGAGATGCTCTCGCAGCACCTGACCAAGGGCCGCCGCATCGGCGTCGACGGGCGGCTCGACTGGCGCTCGTGGGAGGCGCAGGACGGCACGAAGCGCTCGAAGGTCGACGTCGTCGCGCAGAGCGTGCAGTTCCTCGACAGCCGCATGGAAGGCGAGGGCGGAGGCCAGTACGTCCCGGCCGGCGCCACCGCAGCGACCGGCGACGACTTCCCGCCGTCCCCCGCAGACGACGACATCCCCTTCTAGGAGCGCCATGGCACCGAAGAAACCGCAACGCAGGCGCACGGGCCCGACCACGGCGCCTGGCAGGAGGAAGAGCTGCCACCTCTGCCGCGACAAGGTGGTCGAGGTCGACTACAAGAACCTCGCGCAGCTGAGGCGCTACATCTCCGAGAAGGGCAAGATCCGCTCCCGCCGCATCACCGGCGCCTGCCGCCGCCACCAGATCCAGGTCGCGTCCGCCGTGAAGCGCGCGCGCGAGATGGCGCTCCTGCCCTACGTCTCGCACTAGCGCGATGCAGATCATCCTGCTCAAGGACGTCGAGAACGTCGGCCTGCGCGGAGACGTCGTCGACGTGGCCCGCGGCTACGCGCGGAATTTTCTTCTTCCCCGACAGCTGGCTGAAGCCGCCACGCCCGCGCGTGTGAAGGAGCTCCGCCGCGTCGAGGCGCTGCGGGCGACGCAGGAGGCCCGTACCGCCGAGCAGGCGGGCGAGATCGCCGAGGTGCTGGGGAAGACCGTGCTCACGTTCGAGGTGAAGTCCGGCCCGACCGGCTCGCTCTTCGGCTCCGTCACGTCGACGGACGTCGTGGACGAGATCTGGCGCACGCGGAAGATCCGCGTCGACCGGCGCAAGGTCGAGAGCGACCCGATCAAGCGCATCGGCCGGTACGCAATCCCGATCGAGGTGTTCGAGGGCGTCCGCGTCGAGGTCAAGACGCTCGTCGTCCCCGAGGGCGGGGAGCTCCCGCCTGAGGAGGTGCTCGCCGAGCTCGAGGCGGCCGAGGCCCAGGCGGAGGCCGCCGTGGAGGCGGAGGCCGAGGCCGAGCACGAGGAGGCCGAGGCGGTGATCGCAGAGCTCATCGCGGAGGACGAGCTCGAGGAGGAGGAGCTCGAGGAGGAGTCGGCGGAAGCCCCCCTGGCTGAGACGGCCGAGGAGCCGGCGGCCGACGCAGAGCCGGCGGCCGACGCAGGAGCCCGCGGCCGACGAGGAGACCGAGGCCGAAACGGCCTGACCCGCTGCCGTTACCGTTCCGGTCGAGGTCATCCGGATGGAACGTGGCGTGGTCGACGAGTTCGAGCGGCGCGAGCGGCGACGCGCGCGGATCGAGCCTGCGCCGGGCGGCCCGGAGGCGACGAGCCGGGCGCTCGAGCGGGTGGACGGCGCGCGGTCGATCGTGCTCGTCGAGGGGATCAGCGACCAGATCGCGCTCGAGACCCTCGCCGCGCGCCGCGGGCGCGATCTCGAGGCCGAGGGCGTCGTGATCGTGCCCATCGGAGGGGCCCAGGCGATCGGGCGCTTCCTGACCCGGTTCGGCCCCGGCAAGTCGGGCGTGAGGCTTGCCGGCCTCTGCGACGTCGGCGAGGAGGAGGTGTTCCGGCGCGGCCTCGAGCGCGCCGGCTTCGGCTCCGACCTCACGCGCGCCGACATGGAGCGGCTGGGATTCCACGTGTGCGTCTCCGACCTCGAGGACGAGTTGATCCGCGCCGTCGGTGCCGCCCGCATCGAAGCCGTCCTCGACGCGCACCGCGACCTCGGGTCGTTCCGCACGTTCCAGAAGCAGCCCGCCTGGCGGGGGCAGAAGGTCGAGGCGCAGCTCAAGCGCTTCATGCGCAGCTCCGATCGCCGGAACCTCCGCTACGCGCGCATCCTCGTCGACGCCCTCGATCTCGACCGGGTGCCCCGGCCGCTGGACGCCGTGCTCGCGCACGTCTGAGGGCGATTCTTTCCCCAGGCTCCTCCACAGGCCGCTCACAGCCCTGTTGAGGAACGCACGATTCCCCCGCTGCGAGCGGGAGATTCCGGTTGGAAAACCTGGCACCACCGGTGGGCTGTCCAGCCGACGCGGTGGATAGGATACGAACATATGTTCCGATCTCCCTGCACGAGGGGTCGCGGGAGGGCGCAGCCCGCGAACTGGACGCCGGCGGCGGTGCGCGCTTGACTCGGGCCGGGATGGCACGGGCGGAGCTAGCGGGGGGGTCTGAGAGACAGCGCTCTCAGTTGGGGGCGCATGTCCCGCCGCAGAACCTCGAGGCCGAGGAGTCGGTCCTCGGCGCGATGCTCCTGTCCGCGACCGCGGTCGGCACGGTCAGCGAGATCCTCGACGCGTCGGACTTCTACCGCGAGAGCCACGCGAAGGTCTACCGCGCCTGTCTCGCACTATGGGCCAAGGGCGAGCCCGTCGACGCGATCACGCTCGCGAACGAGCTCGACGCGCGGAGCGAGCTCGAGGGCGTTGGCGGGCCGGCGCGGGTGGCCGAGCTCGCGGCGCTCGTCCCCTCCACGTCGAACGTCGAGCACTACGCGCGCATCGTCAAGGAGATGGCGATGCTGCGCGGCCTCGTCCGGACCGGCCAGGAGATCCAGCGGCTGGGCCAGGAGCGACCGGGAGAGGTCCCCGACCTCGTGGATCGGGCGGAGCAGATGGTGTTCGAGCTCGGGCAGCGCCGGGCAACGAGCGACTTCTCCCACATCGAGGTCCTGCTCAAGGACAGCTTCGAGCGAATCTCGCAGCTCGTCGAGATGGGCGTCGAGGTCACGGGCGTGCCGTCCGGCTACCGCGAGCTCGATCTCCTGACCTCCGGCTTCCAGCCAGGGAACCTCGTGATCCTCGCGGCGCGGCCCTCGATGGGGAAGTCCGCCCTCGGGCTGTGCATTGGAGCGAACTTGGCGGTGAGACACGGAACCCCGGTCGCGCTCTTCACGCTCGAGATGTCCAAGGCCGAGGTCACGCAGCGGATGATGTGCAGCGAGGGCAAGGTCGAGTCGCAGCGGCTGCGGACGGGCAGGCTCGCCCCCGACGACTGGCCGCGACTCACCGCTGCGTGCGACCGGCTGTCGAAGGCGCCGATCTACGTCGACGACACGGGCTCGACGACGATGATGGAGCTCCGCTCCAAGGCCCGGCGCCTGAAGTCGCGCGAGCCGAACCTCGGGCTCATCGTCGTCGACTACCTCCAGCTCATGACCTCGGGGTCGACCGTCGAGAACCGCGTGCAGGAGGTGTCGCAGATCTCGCGCGCGCTCAAGGTGCTCGCGCGCGACCTCGACGTGCCGATCCTCGCGATGTCGCAGCTCTCGCGCGCGGTCGAGCAGCGGCACGACAAGCGGCCGCTGCTCTCCGACCTCCGCGAGTCCGGATCGCTCGAGCAGGACAGCGACCTGGTGTTCTTCGTCTACCGGGACGAGTACTACCTCGGCGAGGAGTCCGAGCAGCAGGGAATCGCGGAGGTCATCCTCGCGAAGCACCGCAACGGCCCGACGGGGACGGTGAAGCTCTCCTTCCTGCGCCGGTATGCGAAGTTCGCGGATCTCGCCGCTGCGTAGAGCGTGGTGTCCATCGATGCCGTCCGCTAGCGGTCGGCAAACTGCGCGCGTGGCCCGCAAGCCGAAAGTGAAGAAGGCGCCGGTCAAGAAGGGCCCGTCCGGGCGGATGGTCGTGCTCGCGTTCGCAATCGCCATCGGCTCCGCGGTAGCCCTCGTCGCGGTCGCGCTGCTTCTGCGCGGCGACGACGACGGCAACGCGCCGACGCCGTCTCCGACACCTGCGGTCGACCTCACCGGAATCCCGCAGGACGGGATCCTCCTCGGAGCCGACTCGGCGAACGTCACCCTCATCGAGTACGCCGACCTCCAGTGCCCGTTCTGCCGCGTGTACTCCGAGGAAGTGTTCCCGGCGATCGTCGACGAGTACGTCCGGCCGGGACGGGTCAAGACGGAGTTCCGCGCTCTCGCGTTCATCGGCGAGGACTCCGTGGAAGCGCGGCGGTACGTCCTACGCGGCGGGACTTCAGGATCGCCTGTGGCAGCTCCAGGAGGCGCTCTACCGGAACCAGGGCGACGAGAACTCGGGCTGGGTCACGGACGACCTCGTCCGCTCGCTCGCGGAGGAGATCGACGGGCTCGACGTCGACCGCCTGTTCGCCGACGCCGACGGCGAGGAGGTGGCCGCGCTAGCCGCCCAGGCCGAGGCGCAGGCGCAGGCGGCGCGCCTTCGCGGCACGCCCACCTTCTACGTCCAGATCGGCGACGAGGAGCCGGTCCAGCTCGAGCTCACCGCGCTCGACCCGTCGGCGTTCCGGCCCGCGCTCGACGACGCGCTCGAGGGTTGAACGACCGCGCCCTCCGGCTGGCGGCCGGCCTCGTCGCGCTCGCCGGGGTCGGTGTGGCGGGCTACCTCACGTGGGCGCACTTCGCGGATACGTCAGTGCTGTGTGTCGCCGGCGGTGGCTGCGAGGAGGTTCAGGAGTCGGAGTACGCCGAGATCGCGGGGATCCCGGTGGCCGTCCTCGGCCTCGGGGCGTACGCTGACCATCCTCGCGCTCGTCCTCTGGGACAGCGTCGGCGCGCGGCTCGCCGCGGCGGCGCTCGCGTTCGTCGGCTTCCTCTTCAGCATGTACCTGCTCGCGCTCCAGCTCTTCGTGATCGACGCCGTCTGCACCTGGTGCATGGCGAACGACCTCGTGGTCGCGCCCGCGCTCGCGGTGCTGACCGCGCTCAGGCTCAGGTCATAGGGAGTCGGGGCGCCAGAGGTCGGGCTGGGGCAGCCCATGGATGCCGAGCGTCTGCGACAGCTCACCGGCGTGCCAGGCCTCGTGGGTGAGGAGGCGCTGGAGGATCGAGCTGCGCGTGTGGATCTGGACGGTGTCGCCGAAGGAGCGCTCGATCTCATCGGTCAGCATGTCCGTCGTCCAGCGGTCCAGGCACCCGTCGACGATGGCGAAGCTGGAGTCGAGAGCCGCGGCGAGCTCGCCGGCGGAACGTGGGTGGTCGAGGTCGTCCGCCCAGTCGATCGTCGCGCCGCCGTCGACGCGGAACGGTGTCGTCTCCGCACCGGGCTCGCCGACGACGCCGCACAGCCAGTACACGCGCATCGCGGCCGTGTGGCCGACTGTCGCCCAGATCGGCAGGAGTTCCGGCGCCGGACGGATGGCGAGCTGCTCGTCGGTCAGGGCGGCGACCACGTCGCGCAGCCGCCGGTTGTACTGCGGCCACATGTCATAGGCGGATCGGATCGTGGTTGCCATGTGCGATGAAGGGCTAAAGCCAGCCTCGCCCCTACGTCATCGGGACCTGGCGGAGCACCTTCGGCGCGATGCGGTCGAGGATCTCCGTGAGGCTGTCGCCCGTGCAGGTGAGACCGTGGTTCCGGAGACCGATGACGGCGTGCGCGGGATCAGGCTCCAGCGCGAGAAGGTCGGCGACGGCGACCGCGAGCTCCTGCGTGCCGCACGGGTAGTTCACGTCCGTCGCGGCGATCCCCTGCATCCACGCGTGCACGTGCAGGATCGCGCCCACGTCGGGGTTGGCCCGGTAGATCATCCAGTGCTCGATCGCGTCCACGGACACGCGGCGCGGCTCGATCCCCGGCGGGACGCTGAGGACGATGACGCCGCGCTCCTCGTCGAAGTCCTTCACGAGGAGGATGTCGCGCCCGACGGTCTCGAGCTTCGACTTGTCGACGCCGCTCGCGCTCATCCAGAAGCGGGTCTCGTCCTTGCGGGCGGAGAGGTTCCCGTACGAGAGCCCGCCCACGCTGTAGAGCCGCATGACGTGCCGAAGGTCGCGGCCCGAGAGGTACTCCTCGACGGGGAACGGCGACGGGAGCAGGTCGAGCTCGTCCAGCCGGCGCCCGGCGGACCCGATGTCCTCCGTGACCTCGTCACCGCCCCAGAGCTCGGGCTCGAGGTCCGAGTGCCAGTCGTTGTCGATCACCAGCCGCGACGTCGCGAGCGGCTCCAGGCGCTCGTAGATCGATGCCGCGGCGTCTTCGACGTGGTACGTGCCGCGCTCCATCGTCGTGAACCAGACGCCCTCGCCCGGGATCCGCAGGAGGACGACGTTCGAGAGAGTGCGCACGAGCATCGGGTAGCTCGCCTTGAGAACGTCCTCGGGGGTCTCGGGAAGCTCGTAGAACGCCGCCGAGTACGTGCCGCGGGACGCGCGCCTGAATGCCTTCGGATCCTCCGCATCGAACATGTTGAGGACGAAGTCGGCGTCGTTGATGTCGTCGACGCGGACGAAGTCGTCCTGCTCGAACTGCTTGCCGATCTCGGCGACCCACTCCTCGTGAGCCGGCGAGGTGGCGTTCCCCCAGATGGCGTACTTCCGCACGCCGCGAGTCTAACGACGGCTGGTGGCTATCCGGTATCCGTGCGGGTCGGACGCCGCGGCCGTCGCTCATGAAACCTGGCACGAGCTCGTGACCCACGCGTGAGCCGATCGTCGCTAGCGTGTCCTCAGGGACACGGGAGTGCCCCTGGGGGCACGTGGGGGAAAGTCGCTACCGAAAGAGGTCGCGCTCACGGGGCATGACGAGATCGGCGCCCCGCCCCTCCCCGGCAGATCTCGAGCCCGCGCACGATCGCCGCCGGGATCCCGTCGGTCTTCCCCATCACGAGCTCCCCTGCGCCTGCGATCTCGTCCGCGATCGCGATCTCGGTCGCGTGCAGCTCGTAGCCGGCCGAGTCCCGCGTGCCCTTCAAGTCGAGCAGAGCCGCGATCCCCGCGACGCCGAGCGCGACGTCCGTCGTCCCCCGCCGCCACGCCCGGCCGAACGAGTCGGAGACCACGACTCCGACCTCGACGCCGCTGAGCTCGCGTATGCGCTCCCGCAACCGACGGGCCGAAGCATCGGGATCGAGCGGAAGGAGAACGAGCGTCCCGGGCCCCTTCGCGTTCGACGCGTCGACGCCCGCCGACGCGCAGACGAACCCGTGCCGCGTCTCGGCGATCACGAGCGGCGGGCGCGCACGGACGATCTCCCGGCTCTCTTGCAGGATCACCTCGATCCGCCGCGCGTCCTCCTCGCCCGCGAGCTCGCGCGCCCGCGCTGACGGCTCCACGTCGTCGAGGCGCACGACACGGCCCTCGACTTTCGAGACCGCCTTCTGCGCGACGACGACGACATCGTTCGCCTCGAAGGCCGCACCCTCGACGAGCAGCGCGCCGAGGTCGTCTCCCTCCTCGAGCTCCGGAATCCCGCGAACGGGGATGACGCGCAGCTCGCCGGTCAAGGAAGGCCGGTTACCCGGATGCCCGCGTGCCCGCGGTAGCGCTTGTTCAGGTTGATGGCGACCGCGATCATCCCCTCGAGGGCCCGCGCGCTCCCGAGCGGGCCGGCGTCGTAGGCCCGCCCGGCGATCAGCTGCCCGGCGAGCTCGAGCGCGAGGGCCTTGGCCTCGGGATCGTCGCCGCAGACGAATGCGTCCTCGTCGGGGGGCTCGTCCGAGCCGAGCGTCGAGGCGGCGAGCGAGTGCAGGCCGGCGACGACCGGCGCGTCCAGCTCCGCCTGGATCCGCTCGGCAAGAGACGTCGCCTCGGGCGACGGGAGCACGCCCGACGGCGTGAAGACGAGCTCGGAGGCGACGCAGAGGACCGGCGTCGTGCCGATGGCGTCCCGCAGTCCGCGGGCCGTGTCGAACGCGGCGTCGGCGTTGGTCGCGAGGATGACGAGGTCGGCGCTCCGCGCGGCGTCCTCGTTCGTGGCGCCCTCGGCGCCGACCTCGGCCGCGGCCGCTGCGGCGCGCTCGGCGTCGCGCGAGCCGATGACGACCTCGTGCTCGCCCCCGGTGAGCCGCGTCGCGAGCGCCTTGCCGAACGGCCCCGTCCCGCCGACGATCGCTACCCGCACGCGACCTCCAAGACGCGCTCTGCGAGCCGCCGCTCCGCGTCGCGATCGCGCATGAGCGTCTGCATGACGACGAGCTCGACCTCCGCCTCGGCCGGCGCGTCCGCCTCGTCGATGACGAGTGCGTCGATCAGACCCTTGTAACGATCAGTTACATGGGCAGGTGTCGTCCCGCCTGCCATGCGCGAGAGCATACGGTCGAGCGGGCCGGAAACCGCCTTGCCGCCGACGAGCGGGCTCACGGCGACGCAGCGGACCCGGCGTGCGACGATCGCGTCCCGGATCTCGCGCACTGCGAGGATCGGCCCGAGCGAGAGGTACGGGTTGCTGGGAGCGAGCACGATCGCGTCGGCCGCGGCGAGCGCCTCGCGGACGCCCGGCGCCGGCGCGGCAGCGTCAGCACCTTCGTACGACACCGCGATCACCTCGTCGCGATAGCCTCGACCGACGAACCACTCCTGGAACGGAAACGTCCCCGCGGTCGTCTCGACCTGCGTGCGCAGCCGGTCGTCCGTCGCGGGCAGGATTCGCGTCGCAACCGCTCGCCGCGCGGCCAACCGCGAGGTGACCTCGGACAGCGGCAGGCCGTCCCGCAGCCACTGCGTCCGGACGAGATGGAGCCCGAGGTCGAGGTCTCCGAGCCGGAACCAGTCCTCGCCGCCCCATTCCCCCGCCGACGCGAGCGCGTTCCAGGACTCGCCGGCGCGGCCCCAGCCGCGCTCGTCGTCGCTGAGGCCCGCAAGGGCGTACAGCAGGCTGTCGAGGTCCGGCGACACGTGCAGCCCGAGGATCTCGACGTCGTCGCCGACGTTGCCGACCACCGTCAGCTCGCCGGGCTCGAGCACCCCCGCGAGGCCGCGTGCGAAGCGGGCACCGCCGCCGCCGCCCGAAAGCAGGACGATCACGCGTGCACGGCGACGAGCGCGCGCGTCCGCGGTCCGAGCCGCGCGGCGAAGCGCTCGAGATCCTCGCCCGTGTCGACGTCGGCCTCGAGCTCGGGAGTCGCGACCGTCGCGAACGGCGCATGCGCGCGGAAGCGTGCCGCGCTGCCCGGCCCGTAGAGCGGGGCGAACACCGAGACGTCGGGGAGCGAGAGCGCGTTCGTGGTTCCGTCCTCGGCCTCGACGAGAGCGAGCCCGGCTGCGGCGAGCAGCCGAAGCGAGGACGGGGTGGCACAGGGCAGGTCCGCGTTGACGACGAGCGCGTGACCGTCGACCAGCTCCAGTCCGGCTGCGACGGCCGCGCCGAGCCCGTCTCCGGGATCGTCGACCGCCTCGGCACCGCGGGGAACGACCGCGACGTCGTCGGTCACGACGAGAACGCGTCCCAGCGAGGCCGCCGCCTCGACGACGTCCCCGAGCATTGCGACCGCCGCGGCCGCGCGAAGCGACGCGGGCAGCCGGCGCTTTGCGTCACCGCGGTACGGCACGACGGTCGTGAGCACGAGGCGCAGTGTAGGGCGAGGCTCGCTTCGCCTCGTCGGGCTGCGCTTCTCTAGGCGGCGTTCGAGGAGGCGTCCGCGCCGGGCCCGCTCGTCGCCCACTCGTTCACGTCGAACCAGTGCGTGTCGCGAAGGGCGTCGCAGACCTCGGGATCGGTGTGCGCTGGGTTGAAGACGTGGTGGTCGATGTCGCAGCAGATCTCGACCTCGCCGAGCGACACCTGGGACATGCGCGCGAGCGTCTCGGCGGGAAGCTGTGCCTCGGCCACGGTGTAGTGCTTGAACTGGAGGTCGGGGTCGACCTCCATCAGCTCGGGCCAGTTTGGGCAGGTGCGGGCGGTCATGGGCGGGTCGTTCTCTCTCTCACGGTGAGTCGGAGACGGGCGCTGGTCAAGGGGTCGCCTACTTCGACCCGCACGCCCGGCTCCCTGCTACGAGCAGCACGGGCCATGCCGCTCAGTGTAGGAATCGCGACGTTCAGAGCGCGAGAAGCCGCTCCGGGTGCTTGCGCACGAAGCGCGCCATGCCGCGGAGATGCCAGAGCGTGTGCCGCGAGAGGAACCGCTTGTCGATCACGGCCGCGTAGTCGTGCGTGACGACCGCGTCCGGCACGTACCAGCGCTCCCAGCCCGCACGGGCCGCGCGGTAGCAGAGGTCGATGTCCTCGCAGTAGTGGCGGTAGCCCGCGTCCCAGCCGCCGAGCTCGTCGAGCATGCTCCTCCGCTGGAGGAGGAAGGCGCCGAGCAGCCAGTCGGCCTCGACGGGCTCGGTCGGGCGCTCGTCGAGGAGGTAGTGCTCCTTCTGGGAGTACGTCCCCCGGACGCGACGGAGCGGCGTGCGGCGCACGAGCGTTCCCCGTACGGTCGGGAAGCGCCTGCGTGAGGGCTGCCAGCGCCCGTCCGGCCACCGCATCTCGGGCCCCGCGATGCCGCAGCGCGGGTTGGCCTCGGCCACCGCGAGCAGGGCGGCCACCGCGCCCGGCTCGGGGAGCGCGTCGGGATTCGCGTTGAGGACGTACTCGCCGCTCGTGGCCGCGATGCCGAGGTTCACGTTCGCGGCGAGCGGGAGCGGGCGCGGGTTCTCGAGGACGCGAACCACCTCGGGCAGCGCGGCGACGGAGCCGGGCACGTTCGCGACGACGACGATCTCGTCCACCTGCGGAGCGAGAGCGGCGAGCGCGGTCCTCGAGCTCGGCGGCGTGGCCGTGGGAGACGACGACCGCGGAGACCTTCACGCGAGGAGCTCCCGGTACACGGCCAGCGTCCGCTCGGCGCTCGCGCGCCAGCTGAAGGCACGAGCACGCTCCAGACCCGCGGCGACGAGGCGGTCGCGCTCGGCGAGCGCGGTCCGGATCCCGTCCGCGAGCCCGTCGCGCTCGACGAGCACCGCGGCCTCTCCTGCGACCTCCTCGAGGGCGGCCTCACGCACCGCGACGACAGGGGTCCCGCTCGCCATCGCCTCGACGATAGGAAGCCCGAAGCCCTCGTACCGGGACGCCTGCACGACGCACGCAGCGCCGCGGTAGAGCTCCGCGAGGCGGTCGGTCTCGACGTAGCCCTCGACCCGGGCTCCCCGCCGTCGCAGCTCGTCGGCGAGCGACGCGTCCTTCTCGGGACCGACGACGACGAGCGGAAGCCCTGCGGCGGTCGCGGCCTCGAGCGCGGCGAGCTGGTCCTTCCGCGCCTGGATCGCCCCCACGGCGAGGACGTACGAGCCGTCGCGCGGCGTGTCGTCCGGATGGAACGCCGGATCGACGCCGTTCGGCGTGACGACGACGCGCTCCTCGCGGACGCCGTAGAGCGCCAGCAGGTCCCGCTTCGAACGCTCGGAGACAGTGAGCACGCGCGCTGCGCGGCGCACCGCACGCGGCACGACACGGCGGAACACGAGGCGATCCTTCCAGCTCATCAGCGAGGGCTCGCGGGCGAACGAGACGTCGTGCACGGTGACGACGACGGGGCAGGGCGACCGGAGCGGCAGCGCGTACTGCGTGTGCGCGAGATCTGCGCCGAGCCGGCGCAGCGTCCGGGGCAGCGAAAAGGCCAGGCGGAGCTCCTGCACCCGCGTCGTCAGCTCCACCGGCTCGATGCCGTCCGGAACGAGGTCGACGCGGCGGGTGACCGCAGCGATGCGAATGCCCGCGCCGGGCGCCAGCGAGGCGAGCTCGCGGAGCAGGTTCCGCACGTACGTCTCGTCGCCGGTGCGCCGGCGCCCGAGGACGTCGGCGTCGATCGCCACGAGCTTCACGCGAGCTCCCTCCAGAGGGCCTCGACCGCGTCAGCGGTGCCGGCCCACGTGAACGTGCCCGCGCGGGCGAGGCCGGCCGCGACCAGCTCGTCGCGGCGCGCCGCGGCCTCGACGATGCCCTGGGCGATCGACTCGATATCGAGCGGGTCGACGAGGACGGCCGCGCCGCCCGCGACCTCCTCCAAGGACGTTCCGCGCGAGGTCACGACCGGCGTGCCGGTCGCCATCGCCTCGAGGACCGGGAAGCCCGAAGCCCTCGTAGAGCGACGCGGAGACGACGCAGCGCGCGCCGCGGTAGAGGGCGGCGAGCTCGGAGTCCGGGACCTCGCCCACCCAGCCCGGGACGTCGATGCCGCCCCAGCCGCGCGCGCCGACGACGCGGAGCTCGACGCCCGCGACGCTCGCCGCGTCGACGATGCGACCGAGGTTCTTGCGCGGCTCCAGCGTCGCGACCGCGAGCACGTAGTCGCCGTCGGCGCGCGGCCCCTTTGGCGTGAAGACCGGGTCGACGCCGAGCGCAATTACACGAATGCGCTCTGGTGGCACACGAAGAAGCTCGACGAGCTCGGCCTTCGTGAACTCGGAGTCCGCGACGACGGCGTCCGCGGAGTGCACGACGCGGGAGAGCCCGAGCCGGCCGTACAGCCGGTGCCAGCGCGGAAGTGACTCGGGATAGCGGAGGATCGCGAGGTCGTGCACCGTGAGCACGGTCGGCGTCTTCGCCGCAACAGGCCCCCGGAACGTCGTGCAGTGGAGGACGTCCAGGTAGTCCGCGCTCGCCGCGCCACCCCGTGCGGGTACCACATGACGTCGCGGACGAGGCTCGACGGGCGTCCCGGCCCGCCGAAGGAGAGGAGCTCGAGCTCGAGTCCCAGGCGATCGCGCAGCGCGCCCGACGAGGCCGCGGACATACCGCGCGGTTCCCGCCCGCGTCTGGACGAGCGGCGAGATGTCGATGCCGACCCTCACGCCTGGGCTCCGATGCTGCGCGCGGCGAGCTCGAGCACGGCTCTGGGCTCGGGATACCGGAGCAAGGCGAGCGCCGCTTCCTCCGAGCACCAGCGATAGTCCACGTGCTCGTCGTTCAAGACGGGCTCCCACGCAGGCGGCGCCTCCACGACGAAGGGATGCAGCGTGATCCAGGCCCCCCGGGGTAGCCGGTACCCGAGCTCGAGCGAGATCGGCTCGAACGTCGCGGGCCGGAGCGCGGTCTCCTCGTCGAGCTCGCGCCGCGCCGCCTCGAGCGGCGACTCGCCCTCCTCGATCCCGCCGGAGACGAGATGCCAGTAGCCGCGGTCTTCCGGTGCGCGCAGCAGCACGAGGAACTCCGGCCCAGGCCGGTGCACGGCGAGCAGCACCTCGTGATCCGTCCTCATCGCGAGAGCGCGTCCTCGTAGCCGCGCAGGAAGGTCTCGCCGACCGCGCGCCAGCTGAAGGAGCGGGCGTGCTCGAGCCCGGCTGCGACCAGCCGCTCGCGCTCGGCGAGCGCACGCTCGATCGCCCTGGCGATCGCCGCAGGGTCGTCCGGGTCCGCGCGCAGAGCAGCGTTCCCGCTCGCCTCGTCGAGCGAGGGATGCGAGGACGAGACCGCGGGGCAGCCGCAGGCCATCGCCTCGGTCACGGGCATCCCGAAGCCCTCGAAGCGCGAGGGGTAAACGGCGACCGCGGCGCCGCGGTACAGGCGGGCGAGCTCGGCGTCGGGCACGAACCCGAGCGCGCGCACGCGCGCCCCGCCGAGCTCCGGCTGGTCGCCCCAGCCCTCTCCACCCGCAACGGCGAGCAGGAGGTCGCCGTCGAGCAAGGCGTGCGCCTCGACGAGCGCCTGGAGGTTCTTGCGCGGCTCGAGGGTCGCGACCGTGAGCACGTACGGCACGCCGAGATCGGCCGCGGGACCGTCCGGCCGGAACACGTCCTTCACACCCGGGTGCGCGACCCGGACCCGCTCGGAGGGGACGCCGAGGGTCTCCGTGACGTCGCGGGCGGTGTACTCGGAGATCGCGAAGAGGACGTCGCAGGTCGCGGCCGCGTTCTCGTACTTGCGCGAGTGCATCGCGAACGTCCTCGGCGTCACCCACTCGCGGTGATGGAGCGGCACGAGGTCGTAGATCGTGGTCGCGCGCACGCCGCCTCGCTGGGGCGGGTACATCCAGTCGCCGAAGTGGAGCACGTCGAAGCCGCCGAGGACGCGCTCCGCCGCCGGACGTGCCGGCGCGGCTCCACGCCGTCCGGAGCGCGTGCGAGGCCGGGAGCCGCCACGTCCGGAGCTCGACGTCGATCCCCGCGAGCACCTCGCGTATCCGGCCCGGCCCGCGGAAGCTCGACGGCGCGAAGGCGACGACCTCGTGCTCGTCTCCGGCCGCCTCGACGAGCGCGCGCAGCGATTCCCGCAGGTAGCTCCCGATCCCGAGGAGCCGGTGCGAGAGCGGCGAGACGTCGAAGGCGATCCTCATGCACACGGGTTCGTACACCAACAGGCGGGGGATGCGCACCGGCGACACGTTCGTACGCTGGGACCGCAGTGCGGGTCGGGATGTCGCTCCTCACCTTCGCTTCCGGTGACAGCCGGGGATCGGACGTGGCCGCGCGGCAGCTCGTGCGGGCGCTCACAGGGAACGGGACGCTCGAGTACACGGTCTTCGCTCCTCCGCGGGAGAAGGACGCCGTCGCGGGCGTCCCGGTCGTCGAGGTGCGCGAGCCGAGGTTCTCGCGCAGGCTGCCGGCGCAGGTCGCGGCGCGCGTCGTCGAGAAGTTCCGCACCCGGCAGGTGCGCACGCAGCTCGAGACGCTCGACGCCCTCCACTACACGCGGACAAGCCCGCTGCCGAGCTGGAACGGCGACGTGCCCACCGTCGTCACGCTGCACCAGACGCAGCATCGCGACGTCCCCGACTTCTTCGGCCCGGCGCGTCGCTCGTTCCAGCGCGACGAGCACGATCGGGCGGCCCGCTCGGCGAGCGCGGTGGTCGTCGCGACCGAGTTCGTGCGTGAGCGCGCGATCGACGCCCTCGACCTCGATCGACCGCGGGTGCACGTGATCCCGCCCGGGATCAACCACACGCTCTACCGGCCGGGCGGCGACGCCCGCGAGCCGTTCCTCATCTACACCGCCCGCGCGTGGCCGCACAAGAACCATGCGCGGCTGTTCGAGGCGTTCGCCGAGCTGCGGAAGACGCGGCCGCAGCTCCGGCTCGTCCTCGCCGGAGACGGGCTCGACCGGCTGGGGCAGCTCCCCGACGGCGTCGAGCGCTGGGGCGTCGTCGCGGGAGCGGAGCTCGCGTCGCTGTACCGGCGTGCCGCGTGCCTCGTCTTCCCGAGTCTGTACGAGGGGTTCGCGCGGCCGCCGCTCGAGGCGATGGCATGTGGGTGTCCTGTCGCCTGCTCGAAGGCGGCGGCCCTGCCGGAGCTCGTCGGGGACGCGGCAGTCCTCTTCGACCCCCTCGACCCGAAGGCGATCGCCGACGCGATCCTCGAGACGGACGACCGCAGGGAGGAGCTGCGCGCGCTTGGCCTCGAGCGGGCTGCGACGTTCACGTGGGAGGAGGCCGCGCGGCGACACGAGGAGATGTACCGCACGCTCGCCTAGAGTCCGCCCCGCATGCGGGTCGGGCTCTCCCTCCTCACGCTCGTTCCGGGAATCTCCGGCGGCAGCGAGACATACGCGCGGGAGCTCGTCCGCGCGCTCGGGCGGGTCGGGCGGCACGAGTACCGCGTCTTGCTGCCGTCGATCGCGGCCGACGTCGACGGGCTTCCCGCCGAGGTCGTCGACGAGTACCGCGCGTCACGGTCGATGCCGGGCCGCATCGCCGCGATGTCCCGCGGCTGGTTCCTCGGCGGGCGGCTACGGCGCCGCTTCGACGGCCTCGACGTCGTCCACTTCCCGCTGACCGTGACGATCCCGCGCATCTCGGGAGCGCCCGTGGTAACGAGCATCCTCGACGTCCAGCACGAGTACCTGCCCCAGTTCTTCTCCCGGGCCGAGCTCTTCTATCGGCGGCGCGTGTACCCGGAGTCCGCGCGCCGGAGCGCCGTTGTCATCACGATCTCGGAGCACGCCGCCGAGACGATCGTCGACCGCCTCGACGTCCCGCGGGAGCGAATCCGCGCGATTCCGCTCGGCATCGACCACGAGCTGTTTCGTCCCGGCGACGAGCCGCGCGAGCCGTTCCTCCTCTACCCCGCCCGCGAGTGGCCGCACAAGAACCACGCGCTCCTGTTCGACGCGTTCGCGGAGCTACGGCGCCGACGTCCCGGCCTGGAGCTCGTGCTGACCGCGTACGCGGGGGCGACCCCGGACGGCGTGCGCTCCCTGGGGCGCGTGTCCCGCGAGGAGCTCGCGCGCCTGTACCGGACGGCCTCCGCCCTCGTCTTTCCGAGCCTCTTCGAGGGCTTCGGCCAGCCGCCGCTCGAGGCGATGGCGTGCGGCTGCCCGGCCGCGTCCTCGAACGTCGCAGCGCTGCCCGAGGTGGTCGGCGACGCGGCGCGGCTCTTCGACCCGACCTCGGCGGAGGAGCTCGTGGCGGCCGTCGAGGAGGTGCTCGAGGACCCCGAGCCGTGGCGCGAGCGCGGGTTTCGGCGTGCGGCGGAGTTCACGTGGGAGAAGACCGCGCGCCTCCACGACGAGGTCTACGCCGCGCTCGAGGGTACACGCCCGTCGCCTGGCCCCTCGGCTACGATCGCGGGCTCGTGAAGCTGTCTCTCATGATCCCGACGCACGACAACGCCGACACGATCGTGCGGTCACTCGGGGCGGCGCTCGCGCAGAAGCACCGCCCGCTCGAGGTCCTCGTGTACGACGAGGCCAGCCGGGACGGGACACGCGAGATCACAGAGGGGCTGCTGTCAGCGGCGGATCCCGAGATCGAGACGCGCCTTCTGACCTCGGAGGAGAACTCAGGCCCCGTGCGCGCCTGGCGGGTGGCGTTGCACGAGATCACCGGCAACTGGTGCTGCTTCGTGTGGTCCGACGACGTCCTGCACGCCGACTTCAGCACGCGCATGATGGCGGCTGCGGACCGAGCCGTCGCGCAGGGTCGAACGCTCGTCACCTGCAGCGGTTACATCGAGAACGACAAGGGTGTCCTTCCCTACCTCGCAACGGACGCGGGGCTGGCGACGCCTCTCGAGTACTCGGAAGGGATCTTCCTCCGGCGGTTTCCGCTGTCCCAGATCTGCTCGGTCTACCCCACCGATGTCACCCGGACGGTCTTCGACCGGCACATCGACATCGAGAATCCGCGCGGGTACGACTACTCGCGCGACGCGTACGGCAACGACGTCGGCTTTCTCTCCGAGCTCGCCATGGAGGGCGGCGGCGTCGAGCTTGTCGGCGAGCGGCTCGTCACGCTCGTCCTCTCGAACAGCAGCATGACCAGGCGAGGCCTCGGCGAGCAGCTCTGGCAAATGCGCTGGCAGTACACGTATGCGTTCCTCCGCGTGTGGCGCTGGTGGGCCGCGCGAGGCATCCCCGGAAGCGACCGCCTCGTCGCAATGGCCGAGAGGCGGCTGGCGCTGTGCTCGATGATGGTCGGTGGCCTCCGGGAACGACTGGCACATGGCAGCGTGAGCAAGGCGATACACGCTTATCTCGAGTTCCGACGACTCGACTACCAGCTGAACAGGACCACCCTCGAGGAGCACCGTGTGTCGATCGCCGGCTCTGCCCGGCGCGACCTGCCACAACACTCCGTTACCTAGCACCGTGTCCAGCGAGACGACTCCCATGTGGAATGAGGCCGAGATCGCCGCCAGCGTGCAGACGCGCATGACGTGCCGTGTCTGCGGCTCCGAGCCGCTGATCCCGGTCCTCGACCTCGGCGACATGTGCAACTCGGGCGCGTTCACGCCGCCCGGTTCCGAGAGGCTGCCCGAGCCGCGCCTGCCGCTCCAGCTCGTGCGCTGCGACTGCGCTGGAGACCCGGGAGCGTGCGGGCTCCTGCAGCTCGGGCACACGCTGCCCGGGTCCCTGCTCTACCGCTCGTACTGGTACCGGAGCGGGGTCAACCGCTCGATGACCGAGAATCTGCACGAGATCGCCGAGCAAGCAGCCGGCGCGGTCGCCGGCTTGCGTCCCGGAGATCTGGTCCTCGACATCGGTTGCAACGACGGGACCCTGCTCGACGGGTATCCCGACGTCAAGGGCGTGACGCTGCTCGGCATGGACCCTTCGGATGTCACGAGGTACGCGGTCGAAAAGGGCTACGACGTCGTCAACGACTTCTACAGCCACGCGGCTCTCGATGCGCGCTTCCCGGGCCGTCGGGCTCGGGTCATCACGAGCATCGCCATGTTCTACGACCTCGAGCAGCCCGGCGCCTTCGTCGCCGACATCGCCCGCTCGCTGGCTGACGACGGCGTCTGGGTGAGCGAGTTCTCGTACATGCCGACGATGCTGGAAATGGGCGCCTTCGACACGATCTGCCACGAGCACCTCGAGTACTACTCCCTCGCCGTCATCGAGCGTGTCGTTGCGAGCGCCGGGCTCGAGATCGTCCGGGCGGACCTGAACGACGTCAACGGTGGCAGCATCCGCTTCTTCGCGGGGCACGCAGGCCGCCTGACCACAGACCCCGACGACGCGGCGGCACTACGCCGTCTCCGCGACCGCGAGTCGGAGCTCGAGCTCGACACCGCGGCTCCGTACGAGGCGTTCGCGAGGCGCATCCAGACGTTCAAGGAGGATCTCCTCGCCCTCCTCCGGAATCTCCGGGCCGACGGGAAGACGATCCACGTGTACGGGGCTTCGACGAAGGGCAACACGATTCTGCAGTTCGTGGGGATCGACGACTCGCTGATCGAGTGTGCCGCCGACCGGAACCCGGACAAGTGGGGATCGGAGACGATCGGAACGCACATCCCGATCGTCTCCGAGCAGGAGTCGCGGGAACGGAAGCCGGACTACTACCTCGTTCTCCCGTGGCACTTCCTCGACGAGTTCGTCGAGCGTGAGGCCGAGTACCTGCGCAGCGGAGGGAAGCTCATCGTCCCGCTGCCGGAGCTCCGCGTGGTCCAAGGACCAGCGCCCACAGGGTGACGTCACGCAGCCCCGAGCAGCCGGGCTGGAAGCGGCTTTGGCGGCACAGCTATGCGCTCGGGGCGCGATGGGCGGTGCGCGAGGCGAGACACGGCTGGAGGCGCGCGACAAGGGTGGGAGCCGGGCGGCTGCTCCTGCCGCTCGATGCCTGGCGCTACTACGAGATGGGCAGGGTCGCCGAGGAGCCATTCTGGGGGACGTGCCTCGACGTATCGAGCCCCAAGCTGCTGCCGTCGCTCCTCCAGTCCGAGGGCAAGGGCCGCTGGGTCGGCATCGACCTCTTCGAGGATGAGATCGTCTCCTGGCGCATCGTGGATCCGTCGCTCGAGCTCGAGGTGGAGGACGCGACGGCACTCCGCTTCGCCGACGACACCTTTGACCACTGCATCTGCATTTCTGTCCTCGAGCACCTAGGACTCGGGCCAGACACTGCGGCTCTCGCGGAGATGTGGCGCGTGCTGAAACCTGGCGGCGTCCTTCACGTGACGACGGACGTCGGGTCGGAGCCGCAGGACGTCTTCATCTCCGACAAGCGCTATGGCGACGCGAGCCTGGCGATCGAGGGCAAGGGCTTCTTCTTCAAGCACGACTACGGTGTCGACGAGGTCGAGCGCCTCGTCGCGCAGAGGCCGTGGCAAGTGTCCGAGCGCTCGTACACGGTGCAGAGACGCCCGGGCATCGAACGCTGGCTCCACGCGCACGCGCCATGGTCGTACGCCATCGGGCCGTTCCTCCGGTTCGTGTGCCCATCGAACTTCGAGACGTCGTCGAGTCCCGAGCTCATCGCGAGAGCCGGGCGGGGCGTCGTCTACCTGAAGCTCGTCAAACCACGGGTCACACCGCATGAGCTCGACGAGAGGACGGCCACGAGCGCCTCACTCTAAGGCGCGCAGGTAGCGCCACCCGAGCGCCAGCCCGCGTGGCCGGATGAGCGTGAGGAGCGCGACGTAGAGGACGAGGCCTACCCCGGCCGACTCGAGATCGCCCAGCACGATCGAAGGTGGCACGAACGCGGCGAGCGTCAACCCCACGACCACAAGCGCAGCGGTCGCGAGCGCCCGGATGGTGGCGCCGGCAGTGGCGAGGACGACGAGCAGCGCGACGAGCACGAGCGCCGTCGCCGAGGCCAGGGCCAATGCAAGACCTTCGAGCCCGAGCAGACGCGCGGCGGCCCACGCAACCGGAACCTGCACCGCGAGTGCACCGATCGCGATCAGCGGAAGGCTGCGTGTGCGACCGGCGACGAATGCGAGCGGGAACGTGACCGTCACACCGATCATGGCCACGATCCAGGGACTGAAAGCGACGACGAGCCGTCCGAGATCGGCTCCGACGCCACCTGCATAGGCGCCGCCGAGAACGGCCTCGACGAGCTGGCCGCCGGCGAGCGCGAACACCCCGGCCGCAGCACCCGCAACTACCAGTGCCAGCCACGACGTGGCCATGACATGACGGACGGCCTCCGTCGCGGTCAGCCCCGCGCGCGACAGTGGCACCGAGGTGACGATCCCGAGCGCACCGGCCGTGGTCCCGACCAGCGCCGAGGCCGCCAGGTACGCGTACACGAAGCTTGTCGCGTCACCCGTTTCGAGGCGCGAGGCGAACGCGAGGCACACGACGTAGAGGAGCTGCAGCGCGAGGGGCAGCGACGCACCGATCGCGAACGCGGCGAGCCTGGCTCGTACCGGAAGCCCGCTCGGGCGGGCTGATCCGGGAAGCATCCGCGCGCGCCTCGCTCGAACGACGAGTGCCGCCGAGGGCACTGCCACGGCGATCGCCCCGTTCAGGGCGATCCCCCACGTGACCGCGGCGATCCCGTCCGGCTCGACCCGCAGCAGGATCAGAGTCAGCCCAGCGACGCTCGCGACGGCATACCCGAGGGCGGCTGTCCCGTAGTCGTCGAGGGCAGCGAGGCCGCTCGCGGCGACAGCGGCGTAGAGCTGCGCGACTCCCGCCGGGACGATCCAGCGAAGGGCATCCGACGCCGTGTCCTTCGCGACCCCGGACTCGTCACCGGTAAGCAGTCCGGCGAGTAGATCTGCGCCGAGCTCGGCGACAAGGACGAGCGGGACGGCGACGACGAGCAGCGCGAGCCCGTACCCGACAAGCTCTCCGGCAAGCCGGTGCTCGTCTCGCGCGCGCGCGAGCGTCGGCAGCACGGCGATGCGGATCGCCGAAGCCGCGATCACGATGACGATCGAGACCCCGTACGCCGCGAGCAGCCCGTCGGTCTCCTCCGAGCGACCGAACTCGCGCGCGATCACGACCCCGATCGCCGCGGCCGCGACTGAGACGACCAGGAACGACGACGCCGTCAGCGCGCCGGTAGCCAGCGAGCCGAGACCTGACGAGCCGATACGCTTGCGCACCGACGCGGAAGCGTACGCCCCATGCCGAACGACACCCTCTGGACAGAGAGCGCGCTAGACGACCTCCGCCGCGAGCTGGGGGGCGTCTACGAGGGCCGGACCGTGCTCGTGACCGGCGCCGACGGCTTCATGGGCTCGCACCTCACGGACGCGCTCGTCGCGCTCGGGGCCAACGTGCACGCGTTCGTGCGCGCGACCTCGAGCGGCGCGCTGAACAACATCGCGCACCTGCGGGGCCGGCTGAAGGTTCACTTCGCAGACCTCACCGACAAGCACTCGATCGACCTGCTCGTCAGGCAGGACCTCGTCGATACGCCCGACCGGCCCTACGTATTCCACCTCGGGGCCCAGGCCCACGTCCACGAGTCGTGGCACCGGCCGTACGAGACCTTCATGTCGAACACGCTGGGGACGCTCAACCTCCTGCAGTCGATCATCGACCATGGCCTCGAGCTCGAGAAGTTCGACACCGCGGGCACTTCGGAGGAATACGGGAACGTCCGCGAATCGGTCTCACATCACCACGACTTCGACGACTCCGGCGGCCTGATCCTCCACGAGCGCTCGCCGATCAACCCGAAGTCCGTCTACGCGACGTCGAAGGTTGCGGCCGACTTCCTCACGCTGAACTACCACGACGCCTACGGCCTGCCGGGCATCGTCACGCGGATGTTCAACAACTACGGCCCGCGCCAGAACCCACGCTACGTGACCGGCACGATCATCACGCAGGCGCTCGAGCGCGAGGAGGTCGAGCTCGGCGCGCTCGAGCCGCTGCGCGACTTCTGCTTCTGCACCGACGGCGTCCGCGGGCACCTGATCGTGACCGCCCAGGGCACGCCCGGCCAGCACTACGTCTACGGCCAGGGCGAGAACATCTCGATGGCCGACTGGGCCGCGCTGATCTTCAAGGTCGGCGCCGAGCTCGGCTGCTGGCCCGAGGGATCACGCGAGATCGTGCAGACCGAGGCGCGGCTCCGTCCGGGCTCGAGCGACGTGACCGCCCTCCGCGTCGGCTACGAGAAGCTGCGGGAGGAGACGGGCTGGGAGCCGAAAGTCTCCTGGGAAGAGGGGATCGCGCACACCATCCGCTGGTACGCGAACAACCGCGACAAGTGGATAGGCCGCGTCGACTGGCTCGGCGGCACCAGCCCGACAGTCAAGGCCCGCGGCGAGTCACAGCCGGCGTGATGCGCCAGATCGAATTCCGCTAGCGCGGATTTCGATCGCGCAGAACCAAGACCCCTTTATGGGGAGCCCGAACTCGGATACCTCGGGGTGTGAAGTCGACTGCCTGTAACCGCTAGGCGCTTGCTTCGTCCTTGTCGTCAGTGTCGTCAGTGCGGCGCACTTGCTCTTCCAGCTGCGCGAACCGCTGCGCGAGCAGCGAGTTCTGGTCGGAGAGCCGCGAGATCACGGTCGAGTAGTGCAGGAGCACGACGAGGATGAACAGCATCGCCGTCGCGAACAGCACGGCCGGCGGGTAACCCGTGACTCCGACCCACCCCGCGATCGTGTTGAGCCCGCCGCGCCAGGCCGACAGCGCGAGCAGGACGAACCCCGTGAGCAGCCAGAGCAGCGCGTAGCGCTCTCGCAGGCGGCGGCTCCGGATCAGGTGGAAGACGACGGCCAGCAACAGGAGCGAGGCGGCGACACCGGCGAGCGAGACGAACCAGGGAGTCAATGTTCCTCCTCCAACGGAGTGGCGGCCCGGCGCGAGATCGCGACGAGAATCGCGAGCGACACCTTGATCGCGTAGTAGACAGCGGCGAGCGCGCCGATGGACGACGTTCCCGCCGAGCGCTCGCGCATGAGCACCGGCACCTCGGTGAGGCGAAGCCGGTGCTTGAAGACCATCACGGTTGCCTCGACCTCGGGGTAGTCGTGCGGGTAGTCGGCCGCGAACAGGCGGATTGCCTTTCGGTTGCACGCCTGGAAGCCGGAGGTCGTGTCGGTGACGCGCTGCCGCGTGAGCAGCGAGACGACGCCCGCGAAGATGCGGATCCCGAGGCGGCGGACGAACGTGGGCCGGTACTCGCTCGCACCGGCGAACCGGGAGCCGACGACGATGTCCGCGGAGCCGTCGAGGATCGGCGCGAGCAGCTTCGGCAGCTCGGCGGCGATGTGCTGGCCATCGCCGTCGAGCCGTACGGCCAGATCGAAGCCTTCGTCGCGCGCGACCTTGAAGCCCGTCTGCACGGCGCCGCCGATTCCGAGGTTGTACGGGAGCGAGAGGACGCGCGCGCCGGCCTCGACCGCGAGCGCGGCGGTCCGATCCGTGGAGCCGTCGTCCACGACGACGACCTCGTACGAGCCGTCGAACGACTTGATGTCCTCGACGACGCCGCGGATCGACGCCGCCTCGTTGCGAGCGGGCACGATCGCGATCGTCCGGCGAGCGGCCATGGCGCGAAAGTATGGCTCGCGGCTCAGATGCGCCAGATCGGAATCTCGCTCGCGCGAGATTCCGATCGCGCGAAAGCAAACCCCTTCATGGGGTGCCCGAACAGGCGGGCTCGTCGGGGTGTGAAGTCGCCTGCGGGTCCATCTGGCCACTGCGAAGATGGCGCCGTGCCGACCCTCGCCGTCGTGATCGTCGCCTTCAACGAGGCCGAGCCGCTGCGCCGGACGCTCCCCGCCGTCGCGGCCGAGCTCCGCGACGACGACGAGCTGATCGTCGTCGACAACGGCTCGACCGACGGCACCGCCGAGGTCGTCGGCAGCCTCTCGCCGTCAGCCGCGATCGTCGACGCGGGCGCCAACCTCGGCTTCCCGGCAGCCTGCAACCACGGCGCGCGGGCGGCCGGCGCCGACCTCCTCTGCTTCCTCAACCCCGACGCGGCTCCGCAACCCGGGTTCAGAGACGCGATCGAGAGACCCGCCGTCGACGGATCGGGCTGGACGGCCTGGCAGGCGCTCGTGACCGCAGGCGACGGCCGGCTCGTCAACTCGGCCGGAGGCGTGCTGCACTTCACCGGCATCGCGTGGGCCGGCGGAGCCGGACGTCCGCGCGGCGCGACCGTCGAGCACCTCGGCTTCCTGAGCGGCGCCTGCCTCGTCATCGCGCGCGACCGCTTCCACGAGCTCGGCGGCTTCGCGGGCGACTACTTCCTGTACCACGACGACGTCGACCTCTCGCTGCGCGTGCTGCTCGAGGGCGGCGCGATCGGCGTCTGCGAGGACGCCGTCGTCGACCACGAGTACGACTTCGACAAGGGGGCGCCCAAGTGGCGCTACCTCGAGCGGAACCGGTGGGCGACGATCGTGAGGACGTATCCGACCGCGCTGCTCGTGCTGCTCGCCCCGTTGCTGCTCGTGGTCGAGCTCGCCGTCCTCGTGGCCGCGGTTCGAGGCGGCTGGTGGCGCCAGAAGCTGCTGGCCGCGCAGGACTGCGTGCAACGCATGCCGGCCTGGCTGCGCCAGCGCCGCCGCGTGCAGCGTGGGCGCACGGTGCCGGCCGCGCGCTTCGCCGAGAGCATGGTCGCGACGCTCGACTCGGAGTACCTCGGCGCGGCGACGCGCTCGCCGCTCGTGTCGGTGCCGCTGCGCGCGTACTGGGGCGTCGTGCGGGCGCTGCTCGGCGTCCGGCGCTAAGTCCTAGTACGCGCCGCGGCCCATGAGCACGGCCGGGATCGTGCGCACGATGATCGTGATGTCGAGCCAGATCGACCAGTTCTCGAGATACGTGAAGTCGAGCCGGACGAGGTCGTCGAACGTGAGCCCGGAGCGCCCCGAGATCTGCCAGAGGCCGGTCATGCCCGGGAGCACGGAGTACCGGATCCGGTGCCAGTCCTCGAGCTGCGCGTAGTCGCGAAGCGGCAATGGCCGCGGCCCGACGAGGCTCATCTCCCCCTTGATGACGTTCACGATCTGCGGGAACTCGTCGAGCGACAGCCTGCGGAGGACGCGGCCGACGCGCGTCACGCGCGGGTCGTCGCGGATCTTGAAGAGCGCCCCCTCGGCCTCGTTGGACTCCTCCAGCGTCGGCTGCAGGGCGGGCGCATCGGCGACCATCGTCCGGAACTTCAGCATCCCGAACTCGCGCTCTCCGACGCCGATCCGCCGGTCGACGAAGAAGACCGGACCGCGCGAGTCGAGCTTGATCGCGAGGACGACGAGCAGCCAGAGCGGGAGCAGCAGCACGGCGACAAGCACGCTGACGACGAAGTCGAAGGTGCGCTTGAGCGCCCAGTCCCAGCCCGTGAGAACCGGCGGGCGCAGCTCGAACAGCGGCACGCCCGGCCCGGGCACGTACTCGCCGCGCTGGACGAGCACCTCCGTCGTGTCGGGCACCAGCCGGACCTTGATGCCCTGGCGGTGCGCCTGCTCGACGATCTCGAACACCGTGCGCTCGTCGAGCTGCGCCTCCGAGAGGATCACCTCGTCGGGCCGCACCTCCTCGAGGACGGCCGGCAGCTCCTCTCGCGTGCCGAGCCGCCGGAGCCCGCGCACGCCCTCGGTGACGATCGCGCCGACGAACTCGTACTCGAGGCCGCCGCGCGTCGCGGCGAGCGACGCCCGCAGTCGCGCGAGGTCCTCTCCCTCGCCGACGAGCACCACGCGGCGCCTGATCCCCATCGCGCGCATGAGCTCGAGCGAGACGGAGTAGTACGCAGCCCGCAGGATCCCGATCGTCAAGGTCGAGACGACGACCGCGGTCGGGATCAACCCCGACGTCGCGAAGTCGTAGTCCGTCCCGATGCCGAACGCGAGCACGATGAGCGCGACGACGATGAGCGACGAGAAGATCCTCCCCGCGCCGGGCCGCCGCTCGCGCTGGCGGTAGAGCCCGGCCTGCGCGAAGACGAGGACCGTGATCGGGGCCGCGAAGTCGAGCCACTCGGCCGGGCCGTCGCGCCAGAGCAGGCTCCAGAGGATGTCGCCCTCCCCCCGGACCGCCTGGCGGAGAACCAGCGCGAAGTAGATCCCGAGGGCGAGACCGACGACGTCCAGCACGACGAGCGAGGCGACCGACAGGACGCGCCGGGCGAAGGCCGCGAGCCCGCCGCGCGAGAAGAGGTAGAAGCGCGACGCGCGGACGTCGCGCCCCGTGGGTGACACGGCGGACGGCGCCCGCCGCGATCCAGCGGGTGGAGCGGCCTTGGCCATGCCGTGATGGTAGAGCCATCCCTCGATCGAGCGAGCCCACGCCGAGGTGATCACGCCGCCGGTCTAGAGTCCGCCTCCGAATGGGACTCCGCCGCGTGTTCAACCGGGAGTCGCTCGGCGCGCTCGTCCTCGCGTTCGCCGTCCCGATCGTCTTCTTCGGGGAGGATCACGTTCCCTCGGTCGCGCTCGAGATCGGCTCGGAGTCGCACGGCTTCACGCTGTCGGACGGCGCGGTGCTAGCGATCCTCCTCACAGCGATCGTCTCGGCGATCCGGCTCGGCGCCTCGCGCCTGAACGCGGCCCGGATCGTCTGGGTCCCGGGGTTCGCGCTCATCGCGTGGCTCGCGTTCGAGACGTTCCGCCCGGCGGCGTACGACGACGCGCTGTTCGAGGACCACGTCGTCACCTACGTCGAGCTTGTCGGGTATGCGCTGCTGGCGGTGGCCGTGCCCCTGCTGGTCCGACGTGCGCAGGACCTCGGCATCGTCCTTGCTGCCTTCATCCTCTGGGCGCTCGTGGCGACCTGCGTCGCGCTCGTGCAGTTCGTCGGCGTCGACGTCTTCGACGCTCGGGAAGCGGGACTGCGCCAGCCGTCGTTCCTCAGCCTCCACGACCTGGCGGCACTCGCACTCCTGGCGCTCGGGGTCGGCGCGGCGGGAATCCTCTGTACCCGGAGACGCATTCCCGCGCCGGCGCTCCTTCCGGTCGCGCTGGTCGCCGGCGGCCTGGGGCTCGTGCTCGCGGGATCGCTCGGCGGGCTCGTCGGCTTTGCCGCGGGAGTGATCCTGGCGACCTTCGCCGCGCGAAGTCGGTTCGCACCGTCGGGACCGCGGCTGCTCGCGCTCGTCGCGCTCGTCGGCGTCCTCGCCGTCGGCGTGAGCGCGGTGCGGGCGAGCGCGTTCGAGCGGGCCGTCGAGGCGATCGGGATCGCGGATGAGGAAGCCACCGACGAGCCCGGTCCCAGCCGGGAGGTGCTCGGCTACATCGGGCTGCGCATCTTTCAGGACCATCCGATCCTCGGTGTGGGGTGGCAGCGCTCGAGCCGGGCTGAGGTCGTCGAGCCGTACCTCGCCGGCGCGCGCGCCCGGTATCCGGACGAAGAGGAGGAGGCGTTCCCGGCGGAGGGCCGCGAGCTCGGCGTCCCGAGCCTCTACGTCCAGCTGCTCGCCGACGCGGGGGCGATCGGGCTCGCGCTCCTGCTCTTCGCCGGCGTCGGTGGGCTCGTCCTCTGCTGGCGCACGGCCGCGTACGCGTCGAGCCCGTGGGCCGGGGGAGCGGGGCTCGCGGTGATGTGCGCCCTGGTCGCGCTCGCCGGCGAGTGGGCGCTCGTCGGGCTGCAGCCCGGAACCCCGCTACAGGCCGCGACCTGTCTGCTCCTCGGCCTCTCGGCCGCGGGCGCTGCGACGGTCGAGGAGGAGACCGGCGGTTAGGCTGTGAGCATGGCCTACCGCTTCGGATCGATCGACGAGCTCGGCGAGGGCTACGGGTTCCGGAAGGTGCGCGTGCCGCTCGGCGTGAACGCGTTCGGCGTGAACGCGATCGTGTACCCGCCCGGCTACGAGGGCTTCCACCACTACCACGACACGCAGGACGAGCTCTACTTCGTCCACGCCGGTTCGGCGCGCTTCGAGATCGAGGGTGAGGAACGCGTGCTCGAAGCGGGCGGAATGTGCCACGTCGAGTCGACGACGCCGCGGAAGGTGTCGAACGCGAGCGAGACCGAGGACCTCGTCCTCGTCGTCGTCGGCGGCAAGGGAGGCTACGTCGAGCGCGACGGGCACATGGTCGACGAGGCCGACATCGCGCGGCGCGCGTCGTTCGGGCGCAGCGAGACCGGCTGACTACGCCGAACCGACGGCCGCCTCGTGACCGAGCGCGGCGATCGTCTTGCGAAGCCCGTCCTCGAGTGAGATCTCGGGCCGCCACCCGAGCAGCTGCTGGGCCCGTGTGATGTCGGGCTGGCGCTGCTGCGGATCGTCGACTGGGAGCGCCTCGAACACGATCTCGGACGACGACTCGGTGATCCGGATGATCGTCTCGGCGAGCTCGAGCAGCGTCTTCTCGTCCGGGTTGCCGAGATTCACGGGCAGGTGCTCGCGCGACTCCGCGAGCAGGATGATCCCGCGGATCAGGTCGTCGACGAAGCAGAAGCTCCGCGTCTGCGAGCCGTCGCCGAAGACCGTCAGCGGCTTCGCATCGAGCGCCTGCCGGAGGAAGGTCGGAATCGCGCGACCGTCGTACGCGCGCATGCGCGGGCCGTACGTGTTGAAGATCCGGACGATCGCCGTATCGACTCCCTGCTGGCTGTGGTACGCCATGACGACGGCCTCCGCGTACCGCTTCGCCTCGTCGTAGACCCCGCGCGGGCCGATCGGGTTCACGTGGCCCCAGTACGTCTCCGGCTGCGGATGCACCTGGGGATCGCCGTAGACCTCGCTCGTCGAGGCGAGCACGAACCGTGCGCGCTTCCACTTCGCCAGGCCGATCGCGTGGTGCGTTCCGTACGACCCCGTCTTCAGCGAGTGCAACGGCATGCGCAGGTAGTCGACCGGGCTCGCCAGCGCGGCGAGGTGGTAGACGACGTCGACCGGCTCATCGACCGCGATCGGCTCGATGACGTCGTGGTTCAGGAACGTGAACGCGTCGTCGCGGAGGTGGTCGATGTTCGCGAGCGACGAGACGACGAGGTTGTCGACGCACAACACCCGGTGGCCGCGCTCGAGCAGCGTCTCGCAGAGGTGGGAGCCGAGAAAGCCGGCGCCGCCGGTGACGACCGAGGTCGGCATCGGCGGGATGCTAGCTAGTCGGGTGGGACGGGCCAGGGGTAGAAGGCCAGATGCAGCAGGAGGATCACGAGGAGCGCGGCGACGAGCCCGGCGACCAGCTGCACGCGCCGGCCGAGCGAGCTGACGGTGAAGAACAGGTTCGTATACGGGAAGTCGCGGTTGAAGTAGTACGCGGCGAGGTTGGGGACCACGATCCAGAAGATCGCGATCAGCGAGTAGAGCACGTAGCCGACGAGGAACCGGTTGTCGCTCCGCGACGCGACCAGGCTGGTGGCGACGACGATCGCTGCCGCGAGCCCGAAGTAGGAGACGAACGTCCTGCGGCGCACGACCTGCGCGGTCGCCGGGACGCCGCCGACCTCGAGCTCCTCCCTCACGATGTCCTGCTTCACGAGCCTGCCCTGGGGCGTTCGTCCCGAGGGCCTGGAAGTCGGCCTGCAAGACCGTGTCCCCGATCGTCCGGATCCGGAAGACCGAGTAGCCGCCCATCACGATCGCAGCGACGGGAAGGAGCGCGACCACGGGCCAACGCTCCTGCAGGTGCCCGATCGTCGTCGAGATCGTCGGCCAGTAGAAGTCCTCGCCCGCGACCGCGGCCCAGATCTCCGGCACGCCGACGACGACGCCCATCGCACTCCAGACGGCGTAGCCGCGGGCCTCGCTCGTCGAGACGTCACTGAACCGCGCCTCGAGATAGCGCCGGATCCGCCTGGGCACGAGCCTCCACAGCCGGCGAAGCCAGGTAGGCGAAGCGGAGCGCGGCGGCGGCGGTTCAGCGTTCTGGCCGATGCGACAGAGGCTACGACGGCCGCCGGATCGCCCCACGCACGTGGCGCCTATGCTTCCGACAGTAAATGACTGAGATCGGCCAAGGGATCGTCCTTGTCGTCTTTCTGGCGGTGATCTGGTACTTGCCTTTCCCACCTCATCGCGAGGTGGGTGAACCTCCCGGGCTGGATCGCCTTCGCGCGCGAGAACGGGACCGTCTACCACACCTACGACGGCGCCCGACCCGTTCGTCGCGCCGTACTTCGGCTTCCTGCCCGAGCGAACGCCGAAGGAGCAACCCGCCGAGCCCCGCGCTTGGCGGAAGGACGAGTACCCGGACTGACGCATCGGGTCGGTTCGCGGCTCCCAACCCGGCGCTACCGACTGGGCGCTCTCGGAAACGACGCGCACACATACCCAAACTTCCATAGGGGCTCCATCCTCGCACCGGCGGCCGTGGGAGAACCCCGGCCAGATTGCCGGCGGCGACCTAGCTCCGCGCGTCGACGAAGGCTGGTGCCCGCAAAGGCTCCGCCTCTCGTTCGCGGGGTGGACCGTCATGCTCTGCGAGCGCCTCGGCCGCGACGCCCTCGATGTTTCGCATCCCTGGCAGGAACAGCGCGCCGAGCGTGAACACACCACCGATCACGGCCGCTCCGATCAAAGTTGCGCGAATGCCGACGAGAGCGGCGATGGGAGCGGTGAGGGCGAAGGAGAGCGGGAGCAGCCCGATTGAGATCAACCAGTCGAGGCTCGAGACCCGGCCGAGCATCGAACCGGGGACGTGGCGCTGTTTGATCGTGGCCCAGACGATCAGGCCCGCTGTTTCGAGTGCGTTAAAGAGCAGACATGCGACCATCAACTGCCAAGCTGCGGTGGCGAGCCCGTAGCCGGCGATTGCCAGCGTTGCGAGTGTCCAGGTCGCGTACATGAAGGTGACGTCTCGGCTCGGGTGTCCGCGCTGGCCCATGATCAGCGCCGCAAGGATTGCTCCTACGCCTCCGGCGGCGAAGACGAATCCGAGGTCGCTTGCCGAGGCGTTCAGCTCGTTCTTGACGAGGTACGGTAGGAGCACCTCCGCGGGTCCCATAAAAGCGAGGTAGGCGATCGCCGCGGAGAGGAGAGTGCCCCACAGCCAAACCCGCCGACGGACGAACACGAAGCCCTCCTTGAGGGCGCCGACGGACGACTGAACGTGCTCGGAGCGTGGGTGGGCCGGGGGGCGCATCAGAAAGATGGCGACAGCCGATGCGAGGAACGACGCGGCGTCGAGGGCGAACGCACCGCCCAAGCCGAGCCCGGCGACGAGCGCGCCGCCCAGAGCAGGGCCGGCGAGACGGAGTGCGATCGGCCGGACGAACTGGTCGAGTGAGTTGGCCGCTGCGAGGTCGGTAGCTGGGACGATGTCCGGGACGATCGCCTCGAAGGCAGGCGTGAAGAACGCAGTGCCGACGCCGTAGAGCGCGACGACGACCACGAGCTCCCAAAACGTGAGGTGGCCCGATACCGACAGGACGGCGAGCGCGCCGATGACGAGCGCACGGGCTATGTCCGCGAACAGCATCAGCGAGCGGCGGTCGAGCCGATCGCTGAGGATCCCAGCCGGAAGAAGGAACGCGATTGTCGGGATCGTCATACCGATCCCGATCAGGGATAGCGCGGCGGGAGCATTCCAGAGCTCGTACGCCTGCCATGCCATGGCCACGAGAAAGATCCCGTCCCCGACGAGAGAGATGGTCATGCCTGCCCAGAGGAGCCGGAAGTCTCGGTGCCTCAGCGGAGCGAGAAGGTTGACCCGGGAGAAACCTCCCGGGCGGTCGAGCATCTCGTGGCTATGCTGCACGCGATCGCCGCTTGCCCGCAGCAGCCATTTGGGCGCCGAGGTAGTTGACGAGCGCGCGCTGCTTCATCGGCTTGGCGAAGAGGAACCCTTGACCCAGCTCGCAGCCGAGCGCACGAAGCGAGGCGACCTGCTCGCGATGCTCGATCCCTTCGGCTACGACCTGGAGTTTCAGGCTCTTGCCGAGGGCGATGATCGACGCGGCGAGGTTGGAGTCTTCATGTTCGGGCGAGAGGAACGACCGGTCCATCTTGATGACGTCGACCGGGAAACGGCTCAAATACGAAAGCGACGAGTAGCCTGTCCCGAAGTCGTCCATCGCCAGGAGAACGCCGAGCGATTTCAGCTCGTGCAGGCGCCGGACAGCAAGGTCGGTGTCCGCCATCATCGCCGTCTCCGTGATCTCGAGGACGAGCGCGGAAGGCCGGAGTCCGCTCCCGTCGAGCGCTTTGCGCACGTCGTCGACGATCGTCTCCGACTGCAGCTGCTTCGCGGAGAGGTTGATGCTGATCGTCAAGGGCGGCATCTGCGGGAAGCGCTCATGCAGGCGAACGCCTTGTCGACAGGCCTCCTCGAGGACCCAGCGGCCGATCGGGATGATGAGGTCGGTCTCTTCAGCGAGGGAGATGAAGTACGTCGGCTGGATCACTCCCCGTGTCGGGTGTAGCCACCGGAGGAGCGCCTCGACGCCGTAGCTGGCGCCCTTTTCGAGTCGGACGACCGGCTGATAGTGAAGCTCGAGCTGATCGAACTCGAGCGCGCTCTGCAACTCGGCCTGGAGCTCGAGGCGCTCGACCACCCGCTCGTGCATCGCCGGCTCGAAGACGCGGTAGCTTCCCTTTCGCTCGCGCTTGGCCATGTACATGGCGACGTCGGCGTTTCGCAGCAGCTCCTCCGCGTCCGCCGGCCCCAACCCGTTGCCGGCCAGGCAGATACCGAGGCTGGCGCGTGGATAGACAAGCTTCCCGCCGACGTCGTAATGAGCCTCTAGTGCGCTTAGGATGCGCCCGGCGAGGCTCGCGGCCTCGGCTGAGTCCGTGACCTCGTCGAGCAGGACAGCAAACTCGTCTCCGCCGAAGCGCGCGACCGTGTCGGCAGGCCGTACTGTGTCCTGAAGCCGTCGTGCTACCTCCCGGAGAACCGTGTCGCCGGCCGCATGCCCGAGACTGTCGTTGACAGTCTTGAAGTCGTCGAGGTCGATGAAGACGACGCCGATCGAAGGGCCCCCGCGACTCGAGCGCCTGATCGAATGCTGGACGCGATCCGCGAAGAGGGCGCGGTTCGCCAGCTCGGTGACGGGATCGTGGAACGCCTGGTGGGCGAGCTGCTCCTCGAACGCCTTTCGCTCGCTGACATCTCGGCCGTTCAAGACGATGCCGCGCACATGCTCGTCCTGGAGCAGGTCTGTGTACTGCACCTCGAAGTGAAGCCAGGTTCCGTCGCGATGCTTGAGCGAGCACTCGATGACGTGCGTCTCGGAGCCGCCGCCGACATACGCCTCGCCGACGCCTGAAAGGATCTGCGCAAGCCGCGGCCGGTCGGACAGACTCAGCAGGTCGGCGAAGTCGCTACCCTCGATCTCCTCGACGCGATAGCCGAGCACACGCTGGACGGACGGGCTCTGATAGGTAACCGTCCCTTGTGCGTCGAGCACGGTGATGAGGTCACTCGAATGGGCTACGAGCGACCGGAAGCGCGCCTCGCTCTGGCGCCGGTGCAGGTCCTCGGCCAGCGAGGCACCTTCGACGGCAAGGGATAGCTGGGAGGCGAGCGACACCAGTGAGTCGACGAGCTCTGGTGGAAGGGCGTGCGGGGAAGACAAGACGAGGACTCCGCGGCCCTCGTCGCGCGCCGATAGGGGGAGCAGGAGAACGCGTCCGCCCTCGAGGAGCCGGAGCTCGCTCCGCACCTCCTCGGGCAGGCGCGTCAGCGCGGCCTGCTCGGTTCCGCGGGCGGATTCGCGAAGCCACGCATTCGTCGTCTTCGACAGCTCCCATTCGCCAGTCCATTCGGAGGAAGCGGCCACGACGGCGCCGCCCTCGCGCCGGAGCACGAGACGGACCGCTACCCGGTCGCCAGCGAGCGCACGGACGGCCGAGATGGCGGCTGCGTTGACCTGCTCGCCGCCGCCGGCGGCGACGAGCTCGACACCCGCCGCACGCAGCGCGAGCTCACGGGCAGTCGCGCGTTCTTCTTGACGAACCAGGCCAGCCATGCGCATGACGACAAGCAGGAACAAGAGCGCCGAGGCCACGATCAGCACGATCACGTCCGGATCGCCGAGCGCCTGGTAGAAGCGGACGCCGGGCGCGATCAAGCAGGCTCCGGCGAGCAGACCGAGACGGGCAGAAGTGAGGCGCGTGCGGGAGTCCAGCGCGGGCTCTTCGAGCGTGCGCATGGACGGGTGAAGCGCCGCCGCCCCCCAGAGGAGATAGTAGGCGATCCATCCAACGTCGTATGTGAGCTGGTGGTTGTAGGTGTCCGTGAGGAGGGCAAGCGTGTAGGCGGAGTCGACCGCGAGTAGCGAGACGATGCTCCCCGCAAGGAGGTAGAAGGCTGGTGCCCGCTTGCCCATGTCGACAGCAAGACGGACGGCGGCGGCGAGGAGGAGAATGTCGCCGAGCGGGTAGGCCGCCGAGACCACCTTCTCGAGCACCGTTAGTCCCGACAAGTGAGTGTTCGGGGCGACGAGGAAGACCCATGAGAGGAGGCTAATTCCGACTGTGAGAATCAGCGAGTCGATTACGCCCGCGCGGTCGCCCTGCGGGTTGCGCCGTCTCACCAGCACAAGAAGCCCGGCGACGAGTGCCGGGTACACGGTGAGGTAGATGGCATCGCCGAACGACGGGAACTCGACCTCGGCTCCCATGAGCTTCGGATAGCTGTAGGTGTAGAGGTCGCCGGCGAAGAAGAGAAACTGGCCGACAATGAAGAGCAGCCAGGCGGCGCGCGCTTTGGGACGATGCAGATAGATCCCCACCGCGATCGCGATCGACGAGGAGAGGCCGAGCAGATTGATCAGCGGCCCATTCCCCGTTAGCGGCGGAAACCAAAGGTAGGTCGCCGTCAGGAGCGCGCCTGTCGCCAGGTACAGAATCCAGGCGCGTCCGCGCCAGTCAAGATGCCCCAGTCGGCTCATGCCGCGTGCTGTGCCCGGGTGCTCGGCCGCAGGTCGAACGCGTTGGCGAGCTTGCCGAGGACCTCCACGAGCTGCTCGATCTCGCCCTGTGAGTTCGCGGCGGTGATCTGAATGCGGAAACCGACATCGCTCTTCGGCACGAGCGGGTAGGCGGCGAGGGTGATGTAGATGCCGTTGTCGAAGAGGAAGCGCCCGGCCGCGTCGATGTCCTCGTGGCGGGCAAGCGGGACCTCGATGATCGGGAAGCCGGAGTGATTCGGCGTGTGGACTCCGAGGCGATCGAGGCACTGGAGCACTTGGTCGGTCTTGCGCCAGAGATGGTCGCGAATCGCGTCGCCTCGGGCTTCGTTGACGTCCAGGCCGCGTAGCACCGTGGCGAGCGAGGCGATCGGAGAGGGTCCTGAATAGAGGTACGGCGGCGCCGCCGTCTTCAGCAGCTGCTTCAGCTCGGTCGGGCAGGCGACGAACGCCGCGAGCGACGAGTACGACTTGGAGAAACCGGCGACGAGGATGATCCGGTCGTATGACTCGCCGCAGTAGCGGACGACGCTGTTCCCGCGGAGCCCGTACGGACTCGGCTCGTCCGCTCCACGCTCGCCGATGACGCCGAACCCGTGGGCGTCGTCGACGTAGAGCAAAGCGTCGTAGTAGCGCGCGATACGCGCGAAGTCGTTCAGATCGGGCGCGTTTCCGGTCATGCTGTTGACGCCGTCCATGCAGATCAGCCGCGTCGAGGAGCGGTCCTGCCGCAGCAGCCGCTCGAGATCGTCTGGATCCTCGAAGCGGAAGCGCTTGACCGTCGCCCCGCGAGCGGCCGCGAACTGGCAGCCGTCGTAAATCGTCTTGTGCGCGCGGTTGTCGACAAAGATCGTTCCGTCCCCCGCCAGCACCGGGATCACGGACAGATGGATGAGCGTGATGGTGGGGATGACGAGCGCGTCCTCGCAGCCGAGAAGCTCGACCAAGCGCTCCTCGATCTGCGGGTAGAGCACGGGGCTGCCAAGCATGCGCGACCAGCTCGGATGCGTCCCCCACTGCTCGAGGTACTCGGGGACCGCGGCGATGATCTCGCGGTCGAGGTCGAAGCCGAGGTAGTTGCAGGATGCAAAGTCGGCCAGCCACTGGTCGCCAATGCGAATCATCCGGCCGTCGATCTCGTCGATGACAGCGTCCGTCATAGGGTTGGACCGCTCGAGCTCGGCCAGTTCGCTGCAGGCTGCCAGCCAGCGATCGATCCATCGAGATGACGCGGTTGGAGCACGGGGACCTTCCGGTCGGTAGACGGTCCTTCGTTCCTCACGAAGTCGCGTCGCCAGCGGCGCGGCTGGCGTCGCCGCCGTCTCCACAGCCTCTGGCAGAGTCTTGCTCTTCCTTCTGATCACGTACGCTCCTCAACTTCGAGGCACCGCAGGGCGCCGTTAGAAACGGACGGTGTTCGCCGCTTGGCGTTTGCGCCTGCCCAAAAAGGGGGATCCGCCTCCCCAAAAAGGGGGATCGGCCAGGTTCACCGGGTTCAAGATGAATCTCGCGCGTGCGCATGCTTTTGCCGCGCGCGCGGGCTCCGCGTCGCTCGTGAAGAGCCGTGCCGCCGCCTCGCGGTACGTGCCGTCACGCGGTCTGATGCTGCCGCGCTGGACATGCCCAGCCCTCCTCTCTCCCCTTTCGGGGTTAGGGACGGTCGGGCATTGGTGGCCTGCGCTGTCTGTCGCAGGCTGGATTCGGCCCAACTCGTATCTGAGAGGCGATGCTGACGGAATTGAGCGCTCGTCGCGCAGGATTCGACTGATGTGCAGGAGATCTGCCGGATCAACGGTCCAAGTCCCGCGAAGCGCTTCGTGACGCCGTATCAGCGCAGCTCCTTGTTCGCCTCCATGTCGAACCACATCGCGAACAGCGTCAGCTGGAGCCCGGCGATGAGGAGCACCGCGACGAGCACGATCGTCGCCGGCGTGATCTCGTTTCCCGCGATTCGCAAGGCGACCTCCACGACCCCGAGCACGAGCCCAGCGACCGACATCAGCACGCCGAAGACGTAGAAGAACACGAGCGGGTGGAAGTCGCGGATCACGTATTTCTGCGCCATCCGCCACCAGAAGCCCTTGAACAGGAGCCACGAGATGCGCGGCACGACCGAGCGCAGCTTGATCCCCGAGGTCTCGCCGACGTCGTAGATCGGCCGCGACGGCACGTCGCGCACCCGCGCGTTCTGGACGTTCAGGTGCACGAGCATGTCGTTCGGGAAGCCGTAGCTCGGGTACAGGCGATCGAGGTCGAGGCGCCGCAATGCCTCCAGCGACAGCGCCGTGTAGCCGGCCTGCGAGTCGGCGACGTGCCAGTAGCCCGACGCGATCTTCGTCAACAGGGAGAGCACCGCGTTCCCGAGGTACCGCGTCCGCGGGATCACCTTCCACGCCTCGCCCGACACGAGCCGGTTCGCCTTCGCGTACTCGACCTCGCCGCGCGCGACCGGCCCGACGAGCCCTTCGAGCTCGGTCGGGTCCATCTGGTTGTCGGCGGCCATGACGCAGACGACGTCGATCTCCTCCTCGAGCGCCCGCCGATATCCGGTCGCGATCGCCGCGCCGACGCCGCTGTTCGTCTCGTGCCGGATGACCTCGACCCGCGGATCACCCGCCGCCAAAGCACGCTCCCCGGTGCCGTCTCGCGACGCGTCGTCCACGACGAACACACGGTCGACGAGCGCCGGGATCCCCGCGAGCGTGTCCGCGACCAGGCGCTCCTCGTCGTGTGCCGGCACGACGACCGCGACGCGCTTCCCCTCGAACATCAGGCCGGAGCCGAAGCCGAAGCCGCCCGCCGGCGCCGCGCCGCGATCGGCTCGGCCGCGAGCGCCGCGACGACGCCGATCATGAGCCCGATCAGCGCGCCGACGATCAGCGACGTGCGGCGGGACCGCGCGGTCGTCTTCACCGCCGCGGACGGCACGACGACCCGGCTCGACTCGACCTGCTCGGCGAGGTTCAGCAGCTGCCGCGCCTCCGAGAGGTCCTCCTGGAGCACGGCGCGGCGCGTGTCGGCGGTCGTGATGACGGTGTTCAGGTTGGCGGTCACGAGCAGCCGCTGCTCGAGCGATAGCGACCGATTCTCGAGGATCGCCGCCTGCTGCTCCTGCGCCGATTGGATGCGCTCGATGGTCTCCTCGAGCTGAACGGTCGTCGTCGCCATCTGCTGCTCGAGGAGGTCGACCTTGTCCGCGACGAACACGGAGACGTTGTCGACGACACGGGCGGCGAGCCCGTCGGCGGCGTCCTCGATCTTCCCGGGCGTGACGTCGCCCTTGACCGCGATCTCGATGAGCGGGTTGATCCCGCGGAGCTGGCCCTCCTCCCGGAGCTCGCGCGTCGAGATCGACGAGCGGAGCTTCGCCACCGGGATGCCGGTCTCGTCGGACAGGTCCTGGAGAATGGACTCGGAGCGGATGATCTCGGACACGGTCTTCGGGTTCGTCGCGAGGCTCTGGATCTGCCCGCCGCCGAGCGGCGCGAACGGCTGGCCGAGATAGACGATCGTCGCGGCGCGGTAGAACGACCCGCCCGAGAGCGCGAGGGCGAGGCCCACGATCGCTCCCAGGACGACGCCCGCGGCCGGCAGCCACCAGCGCAGCTTGATGCGCTCCCAGGCGGAGGCGAGGTCGACGTCCTGCTCGTCGTACGGCCCTGGAGCGGCGGCACGGTCGCTCATTCGGCCCGCGACCCTATCAGCGCCTCAGGGCGGCGGCCCGACGCACCTAGCGCCAGCCGCCGGTCGCACCCCGGTACGTACCGCGGAAGAGCGCGAGCGGCGTCCGGAGCAGGATCTCGAGGTCGACCCGCGGCGAGCGGTGGTCGACGTACCAGACGTCGAGCTCGATCCGCTCCGACCACGGCAGCGACGCGCGGCCGTTCACCTGCGCCCAGCCGGTGAGACCGGGCCGCACCTCGAGCCGGCGCCGCTGACGTTCGTCGTACTGCTCGACCTGGTACTGGAGCGTCGGCCTCGGCCCGATGACGCTCATGTCCCCGCGGAGGATGTTCCACAGCTGCGGGAGCTCGTCGATCGAGGTCCGCCTGAGGAAGCGGCCGACGCGCGTGATGCGCGTGTCGCCCTGGTCGACCGCGAACCCCGAGCCGAGCGTCTCGGCGCCGACGACCATGGTTCGCATCTTCATCACGTCGAAGTCCCGACCGTCCTTGCCGACCCGCGTCTGGCGGTAGAAGACAGGACCTCCGTCCTGGAGCTTCGTCGCGATCGCCGCAGCCGCGAGGATCGGGCTCGCGACGACGAGACCGGTTCCGGCGAGCACGATGTCGAGCGCGCGGTTCACCTCGTACCCTTGGCTTTCTCCCACGTCTGCGGCATTCCCGAGCGCACGTAGCGAACGAGTCCCGCGGCGGTCGCTCTCGTCACGACGAAGTAGTAGTACGCGAGCCTCGCGCCTGGGAGCGGCAGCCTGAGCTTGCCGGCGGCAGCGAGCCCGAAACTGCCGAGCTGGAGCCCGAGGAAGACCCGGTAGAACCAGCCCTGCCCGAGCAGCGCGAGGTTCGAGAGGAGGAGCACTACGTGCAGGAGCCCGCTCGCGTACCGCAGCACGCGGTGCGAGAAGAGCTCCACGAGGTAGAGCGGCCGGGCCCGCCGGAACAGCCGGCCGGTCAGGACGTGTCCCCAGGAGCCGGTGTTCATCCGCACCTTCCGGCCGTACTCGTCCTCGGGCTCGCTCGCCGCCCTTTCCACCGCGACCGCTTCGGGCTCGTAGATCGCCCGGCGCCCGCTCTGCTCCATCAGGTACGGGAGCCCCATGTCGTGGCCGAAGTTCGGGTCGTCCTCGACGTACGCCTCGCGCCGCACGGCGTAGATCGCCCCGTTTCCGGCCGTGATCGAGCTCGCGCGCGACTCCTGCTCGCGCACCCAGGTCTCGTACCGCCAGTAGACGCCCTCGAGGTTTGCGCCGTCCGCGCTCTCGAGCTGGAGCCGTCCGCACACGTACCCGACCTCCGGGTCGGCCAGGTTGCGAACGAGCTTTCGGAGCGCGTCGTCTCTCCACTCGGTGTTCGCGTCGGTGAAGGCGAGGACCTCGCTCTCCGTCTCCTGAACCGCCCGGTGCTGCGCGGCCACCTTGCCCTCCCGCGAGCAGCGCAGGAGGCGGACACGGGGCTCGCGCGCGGCGATCTCCTCGACGATCGCGTCGGTGCGGTCGGCGGAGCCGTCCGAGGCAACGACGAGCTGGAGTTGCTCGGGCGGGTAGTCGAGCTCGAGGAGGTTCTCCACGCGCCGAGCGATCACGTCCTCCTCGTCGTACGCGGACACGACGAGCGCGACCGACGGCGTGATCTCGTCCTGCGCCACGGGCCGCGGCCGTACGCGCGCGAGGACCGCCATCGCGGCCGCGTAGCCGGCGTGCGTCCACGCGAGCGCGCCGAGCGAGCACCAGAAGAGAACCTTGACGGCGATCACTAGCGGCGACTCGACACGGCTTCCCGAACGGCTGCGAGGAAGCCGTCGACGCTCGGGCCGTAGCCCCAGTCCCGCGCGAGCTCGCGCGAGTGGGCGCCGAAGGCCTCGCGCAGCCTGGGATCCGCCCCGAGCCGACGCAGCGCGGCCGACACGGCGTCCACGTCCCGCGCCTCGACGAGCACGCCGTTCTCGCCGTCGTCGAGGAGATCGTGCGCCGCGCCCACCCCGTCGGAGAGGAGCAGCGGCAGGCCGCAGGCGGCGGCCTCGGTGACGACGACCGTCCAGGCCTCGCGCTCGGAGACGAGGGCGAAGACGTCGACGGCCGCGTAGAGCTCGGGCCCTGCGTCGCGGTCACGCGCGACGACGAGCCGCACGTCCCGCACGCCCGCGAGCTCGACGATCCGCTCGCGCTCGGGACCGTCTCCGGCGAGCACGAGCACGAACCGCTCGTCGCCGAGCTCCGCGATCGCGTGGACGAGATCCACATGCCGCCGCTCGAGCGTGAGCGGACCGACCGACAGGACGACGACGTCATCGGAGCCCGCGCCGAGAGACTCGCGCAGCCCTTCCCGTCGCCGAGCGACGCGATCCGCCCGAGCGCCGAAGTCCTCGACGTCGATGGTGTTGGCGAAGACGCGCACGTGCTGCGGCGAGGCTCCCCGCTCGAGCATCGCCCGACGGGCGAACGCCCCGTCGACGAGCACGCCTCCCGCGCGCTGGACGATGGGCGTGAGGACCGCGTCGCCGAGCGTGCCCCGCCAGCCGACCCGTGGAGCGCCGACGTGGTCCTCGACGACGAGGACGTACGGAACCCTCGCGAGCCGGCACCACGCGATGGCGCTCTGCGAGGCGAGGGTGCTCCAGCCCGAGACGACGACGACTTCCGGCCCGGCGCTCGCAAGCGTGCGGCGCAGTTCGAGCACGGGCAGCCCACGGAGGAAGACGGCCCGGTGGCGCGGGTCGACGCGCCGCGCGTCGGATCCGTAGAGCGCCGTGAGGTCGATCTCCGGGCGCGCGGCGAGGCGGTCGAGCAGCGGCGCGCGCTGCGGCGTCAGCGCGGGGAAGACGGCGGCGACGCGAGTCGGGGGCGGCTGCCGCATTCCGTCCCGTCGAGGCTGGCCCTCGGATCGCGTGGGCGGCGCCGGCCGGGGAAGCCGGCTTCGAATGCGGCGGGCCTGTTCCGAAACGCTCATTTAGCCGGGGGCTCTCTCCGCGAGCTCGAGCTGCGCGCGCAGGCGCTCCAGGTCGGCGTCCACGAGCAGCTGGACGAGCCCCTCGAAGTCGACGGTCGGCGTCCATCCGAGCCGCTCGCGCGCCCGCGTCGCGTCGCCGATGAGGTCGTGAAGCTCGGAGCTCCCACGCGTCAGCGAGTCGTCCATGCGCACGTGCTCCTCATAGTCGAGCCCGACGTGCGAGAAGGCGGCCGCGGCCAGCTCGCGCACGCTGTGACTCTCCCCGCTCGCGATCACGTACTCGCCGCCCTCGGCCTGCTGGAGCGCGAGCCACATCGCGCGGACGTAGTCGCGGGCAAAGCCCCAGTCCCGGCGGGCCTCCAGATTGCCCAGGAGAAGCTCGCTCTCGAGGCCGAGGCTGATCGCTGCGGCGGCGTGGGCGATCTTCCGCGGCACGAAGTGGAGCGCGCGCCGAGGCGACTCGTGGTTGTAGAGGATCCCGGAGGACGCGTGGAGCCCGTAGCGGTTGCGATAGCTGCGGGTGATGAAGTGTCCGTACGTCTTGATGACGCCGTAGGGCGTCACCGGCGTGAGCGGCGTCTCTTCCGTCTGAGGCACCTCGCGCGGCTCGCCGAAGATCTCGCTCGACGACGCCTGGAAGAAGCGGACCGAGTCGTCGACCGAGCGAATGGCCTCCAGCAGAGCCGTGACTCCGACCGCGCCGAGCTCGGCCGCTCGCACGGGTCGCTGCCAGGACTCGGGCACGAACGACGCCCCGGCGAGGTTGTACACCTCGTGCGGGCGGCACGAGGCGAGCACGCCGGAGAGCGACGCTACGTCCAGGACGTCGGCCTCGAGCAGTCCGAGCCGGTCGCTCAGGTGGACGAGGTTCTCGAACGGCGCCGAGGCCGGGTCTCGGACGACGCCGTGCACCTCGTAGCCCTCGGTCAACAGCAGCTCGGCGAGGTACGAGCCGTCCTGCCCGGCGATGCCGATGATGAGAGCCCGCTTCGCCGCCATCGCCCGCGCACGTTACCGCGCGGGGCGGCGTGGGCAGTCTCAGTGGCCGACGGACTGCGCGGCGAGCTCGCGAAGCACCGGGCAGGGGACGCCGAGGCGCTCGCCGGCGCGGACGACCGCGCCCGTGACGGCGTCGACCTCGTGCGCACGGCCCGCGGACCCGTCGCGCTCGACCGAGGTCGTCACGTCCGGGGGCATCTCCGTGATCCGCGTCCACTGGGCGGAGGGCATCAGGTTGACGCCGTCCGCGGCCGCGACGGCGCAGGCCTCCGCGACGGCCTCTTCGAGGCGTGGCCGCCACTCGTAGTCGCTGCGGAGATCGCCGACGGTCCGCCGGGTCAGCATCGTCGCCGGGCCGAGGGCGGCGAGCCGGACGGCCTTCCGCCAGAGCACCCGCCGCTCGTCGTCGTCGAGCTCGACGTCGATGCCGGCCTGCTCCAGGATCCTGCCGGCACGCTCGAGGTCTTCGCGAGGAAGGTCGGTCGACGCCATGCTCACGTGGGCGGTCGGCGTCCGCTGGACGATCTGCATGCGGCCGACGCGGTACGCGTCGAAATGGGACAGCGCCCCGGCCGCCACCCGGCCCGGGAAGCGCTCGCGGATCGTCTCCATGTGCTCGAGCCCGTTCAGCAGCGGCAGGACGACGCCGTCGGCGACCGCATCGGGATCGACGCGCTCGAGGGCATCCTCGAGCTGCGCGGCCCTGACCGTGACGAGCAGGAGCGACACGGGAAACGTGAGGTGCTGCGTCACCTCCGGCCGGACGACGAGGGGCGGCCCGCCGTTGGACTCGAGCGAGATCCCTGCGAGCGCCAGCAGCTGAACATTCGCTGCCGGGGCGACGCACACCGTGCGGTAGTCGGCGGTGACGAACCTAGCGGCGAAGGTACCCCCGACGGTGCCGGGGCCCAGGATTGCGACTGTGGTCTTCATGTGTACCTACAGCTTGGGCGGAACGGATCGTCCGCGCATCGGAATATCGGCTAGATACGGGAAGTCCGTTAGTCCAGGACTCCGCGATACGCGGCCAGGGTCGCGGTCGTCGCAGCGGCCCAGGAGAAGCGTTCCTGCGCCCGTTTTCGCCCCGCTTCGCCCAGCTTCCGCCTGAGCTGGGGATCCGCGAGCAGCTTCTCGAGCGCCGTCCGGAGCGCGTTCGCAGCACGCGGCGGGACGAGGATCCCGGTGACTCCGTCCTCGACGGCGTCGACGAGCCCGCCGACCGCGGTTGCGACGACCGGCCGCCCGTACGCCATCGCCTCGCGCGCGACGACGCCGTAGCCCTCGCGGCGGGACGGGCAGACGACGATCGCGGCACGCTCGAAGTAGGGGCCGAGCTCGCCGGGGGGCACGAACCCCACAGCGTCCGGGACCTGCGACCGCAGCGGGCCGTCGCCGACGACGACTCGCGGGAGGTCCGCCGTCGCCTCGAGCAGCTCCGCGACGCCCTTCTCCTCCGAGAGCCGGCCGACGAAGAGGACGTGCGGCGGGTCCTCAGGCGACGAGACCTGCTCGGGAAGTGCGATGCCGCTCGGCACGATGCGCACGTCGCGCGCGCCGAGCTCTCGCGCGGCCGCGGCAAGGGCTGAGGACGGGCAGATCGCGAGCCGCGCGCGCCGGACCAGCCACCGGAACGCCCAGGGCACCCGGCGCGCGAGCTCGACGTCGGTGCCCCAGAGCTGCACGACGAACGGGCGGCCGGTCGCGAGCGCGGGCAGCGCCGACGGGAGCCAGTGGGCATGGACGAGGTCGGCGTCACGCGCGGCCCGCCGGGCCGCCCGCGCGAATGCGAGCAGGAACAGCGGGACGAGGACCACGCGCCACGGCTGCCGTCTGAGGTTCCCGACGATGCCGTCCCCGTAGGCGAGCCCGAAGTGGCGAAACGAGGCGGGTGAGACGACCGTGACGTCGGTCCCTGCCGCGCGCAGATGCTCGACCGCGTCCCCGACGAAAGCCCCTGCGACGTCGTCCGGCCCGCGGGGGTACGACGTCGTGAGGACGACGACCCGCAAGCGTTCAGCGCCGGGCGACCCCGGGCTCGGGCTCGGGCCCGCGCCCGAACACGACCGGCAAGGCGACGGCGAGCATCGCGAACACGAAGAAGTAGTAGAAGATCATCGTCAGGTAGAAGAGGTTCGCGACGAGCGTCGCGACGAGCGCGGCCGTCATCCCCCACGCCAGCGGGCGCACCCTCACGGAGAGCGGGTCGCCGGCCGCGGCGAGCGCTCGCCCGAGCCTGCGCGCGGCGCCGAGTCGCCGGAAGATCCAGATGAAGAACACCGCCGAGAGGGCGGTGCCGATGATCCCGGTCTCGACGAGGGTCGCGACGTAGTACGAGTGCGGGCCGAAGTCCGGCCGCCCGGTGACGAACTCGTAGTAGACCGCGAAGTTGTTGAGCCCGAGCCCGAGCAGCGGGTGCGTCGAGAGCACGTCGGGGACGAAGCTGTACACGAGGAAGTGCGGCTCGGTCCCGGCCTCGCTCGTATTCACGCGCGACTCGAGAACCGTGCGGAAGAAGTCGAGCCGCGCGATGACGACGGCGCCGACAAGCGCGACCACGGCTCCGAACGGGATCCAGAACGCGGCTCGCCGGAGGTGCCGGCGGTACGGGAGCGCGAGCACGAGCACGCCGCACGCGAGCCCGAGGAGGCCGCTGCGCGAAAGCGTCGCGAGCTCGACGACGAGCAGGAACGCGAGTAGCGCCGCGAGCGGTCCCCGGAGGCGGTGACCGGCCTCGAGCCGCAGGTACAGCGGCGTCAGCACGAGGAGCGGGATGACGAGCTCGATCCCGAGGTGGTTCGGGTCTCCCGTCAGCGCGTTCGGGCGGAAGATCTCCTGCGTCCCGCCGACGACGCCGAAGAGGTTGATCGCGGTCTCGCGCGACGTGATCGGCTGGATGAGCACGGCGTCGAGGTTCGTCCCGGTCACCTCGGCGAGCGCGAGCTGGACGACGCCGTAGAGAGCGTTGATCGCGATCCCACCGCAGAGGGCGGCCAGAGTGAGCCAGTAGAACCGAGCCGAGCGACGCGCGAGCAGCGCGATCCCGGCGACGAAGAAGCCGAAGTGGAGCACGAACTTCACCATCCCCTTCGCCCACTGCGCGAGCGCCTGGCCGGTGTCGAGCGAGTAGAAGCCGGCGAGGTAGACGAGGGCGAACGCGAGCATGAACCCGAACGCGACGATCGCCGTGCGCGGGATGTGCGCGTCCGCGCGCTCGATTCGGTCCCAGACGAAGAGGACGAGGAAGAACGATGTGAGGATGTCCGAAAGCTGCAGCGCGCCGGCGATCTCCCACTGGAGCTTGTGGAACGTCACGAAGAGCACGGTCCCGAGGAAGAGCCCGTCCAGGACCGGCTGCTCGAGGACGCCCTCGCCGGCGCGGCGGAGGCTGCGCCTGCCCACGTCGAGCGAGTGCGTGGTCACGGGCCGATCTCCCGCAGCAGCTCCGCGATCTCCTCGACTCTCGCCTGCCGGGAGAGCCGCTCGCGCGCTTCCTCGGGGAGCTCGACGGGCGGAAGGCCGCCGTCCGCGAACTTCGCGTGCAGCTCCCGGAGCGCGGCGCCCATGCCCTCGACGTCGTCGGGCGCGACGACGATGCCCGCGTTCGTGTCGCGTACGAGGGCCGCAGCCTCCCCATCGGGCGGCACGACGGCGAGGATCGGACGCCCGGCCGCGAGGTACTCGAAGATCTTCCCCGTGAGCACGCCCTTGCCGCGGCCGTCCGCGTCGGGCACGAGCAGCAGCAGCGCCTCGGAGTCGCGCTGGAGGCGCAGCGACTCCTCGCGCGCCGCGTAGGGCAGGAGCTCGAGGCGGTCGTCGAGCTCGAGCGTCTCCGCCCACTCGCGGTCGGAGGGCCGGAAGTCGCCGACGAAGCGCGCGACGACGTCGACGCCCGAGTCGCGGAGCGCCTGGAGGAACGGCCGTGGGTCGCGCTTCCCGAAGAAGCTCCCGGCGTGCGTGATCCGGAACCGCGGGGCCGGCCGGTACTCGAGCCCGGCGAAGTCGTCGAAGTCGCAGCCGTTTCCGATCGTGCGGACGATCCCGCGGGGCTCGAGTGCCTCGACCTCGGCTCGGATCGCGTCCGACGCGCACGAGATCGCGTCGGCGCGCCGCGTGACGAGACGCGCGAGCCGCTCGTTCACTGCTTGCTTGAAGCGCTGAGCGGCGGTGTCCACGCGGCGGTGCTGGTTGGCGACGAGGGGATCGCGGAGGTCGGCAAGCCAGCGTGCTCGGGTCGCGCGCTGCACTGCCGCGCCGACGTAGTGCACCGAGCCGGGCGGCGACGTCGTGATCACGACGTCGATGTCCTCGGCGCGGGCGATCCGGAGCGCGGCCGGGATCGCGGTCAGGTTCCAGGTCACGTTCTCGTCGGGAAAGAGCAGGCGGCGGCCGGTGAGCTGTGCCTGGACGAGCGCCCGTTCGAGCCCCTGGGCGGCGCGCAGCTCCTCCGCGGGCTTGCGTCCCCTCGGCCCCACGTACCGCGTGCGGTGGATCCACGCCTGGGTGGGGACGTGCAGCTCGGAGTCGCGGTGCACCCACTTCGGGTCGTGCGGCGCGAGGACGTGCGTCTCGACGCCGAGAGCCGGGAGGTACTGCGCGAGCTTGAGCGAGCGCTGCACTCCGCCGCCACCCGCGGGCGGAAAGTAGAGCGTGACCAGCAGCACCTTCACAGGCGCGAAGCCTAGACAGCGCCGAGGGCGGCGAACGCTTCCCGCGCGGCGGCCACGGTCGCGTCGATCTCGGCATCTCCGTGCGCGGTCGAGACGAACCAGGCCTCGAACTGGGACGGCGGCAGGCAGACGCCGCGCTCGAGCATCTCGCCGTGGAAGCGCGCGAAGCGCTCGGTGTCGGCGTGCTGCTTCGCGTCCTCCCAGCTCGTGATCGGCGACTCGGTGAAGAAGAAGCCGAGCATCGTGCCCGCATGCGCGGGCTGCGCCGCGACTCCGGCCTCCACAGCCGCGTCGCCGAGGCCCTCGAAGAGGCGGTCGGCGGCGCGGGTGATGCCCTCCCACGCGCCCGGCTCGGCGAGCGCTCGCAGCGTCTCGATCCCCGCGGTCATCGCGAGCGGGTTTCCGGAGAGCGTGCCCGCCTGGTAGACCGGTCCCGCGGGCGCCACGAGCTCCATCAGCTCGCGCCGGCCGCCGTAGGCGCCGACCGGCAGGCCGCCGCCGATGACCTTCCCGAGCGTCGTGAGGTCGGGCGTGATCCCGTACAGCGCCTGCGCGCCGCCCGGGTGCACGCGGAAGCCCGTCATCACCTCGTCGAAGACGAGCAGCGCGCCGTGGTCCTCGGTGATGCGGCGCAGGCCCTCGAGGAAGCTCTCGCGCGGCACGACGAGGCCCATGTTCCCGGCGACCGGCTCGACGATGACGGCGGCGATCTCGTTCTCCGCGAAGAGCCGCTCGACGGCCTCGAGATCGTTGTAAGGCGCGGTCAGCGTGTCGGCTGCGGCTCCGGTCGTGACCCCGGGCGAGTCGGGCAGGCCGAGGGTCGCGACGCCCGAGCCGGCCTGGACGAGCAGCGAGTCCGCATGGCCGTGGTAGCAGCCCGCGAACTTGACGATCGTCTCGCGGCCGGTGGCCGCCCGCGCGAGCCTTAGCGCGCTCATCGTCGCCTCGGTGCCGGAGCTCACGAAGCGGACGAGCTCGACGCTCGGCAGCGCGTCCCTGATCAGCCGCGCGAGCTCGAGCTCGAGCGGGCTCGGGGCGCCGTAGCTCGTCCCCCGGCGGACCGCCTCCTCGAGCGCGGCGACGACCCGCGGGTGCGCGTGCCCGAGGATCAGCGGCCCCCACGAGAGCACGTAGTCGACGTAGCGGTTCCCGTCGACGTCGACGAGGTAAGCGCCCTCGCCGCGCTCGACGAACAGCGGCGTCCCGCCGACGGACTTGAACGCGCGCACGGGCGAGCTGACGCCCCCGGGCATGAGCTCGAGGGCGTCCGCGAAGAGCTCCTCGGACTTCGTTCGCTTCATGACCGGACGGCCGCGAGCGACTCGGCGACTGAGCGGGCCGCTTCCTCGCCGGAGTGGATGCAGTCCGGGATGCCGACGCCGCGGTAGGCGGCGCCGGCGAGCGCGAGGCGGGAGTGCCGCTTGACGGCCGCGTCGATCCGATCCAGCCGCTCGAGATGACCGAGGACGTACTGCGGCATACCGCGCGGCCAACGGTGGATCCACGTGCGGACGGGCGGCGCCACGACGCCGACCGTGCGTAGCTCCTCCCGCGCAAGCGCGACGAGCTCGTGGTCGGTGTCCTCCATCACGTCCCGCCCGCCGAAGCGTCCTGCGTACACGCGGACGAGCGCGAAGCCCGCCGGCGCGCGTCCTTCCCACTTGCTCGAGCTCCAGGTGCACGCGAGGACGTCGGAGCCCGCGGCCCGCGGGACGACGTAGCCGTAGCCGTCGAGCGGGCGCGCGACGTCGTCCTCGGCGAGCGCCACGGTGACAACCGCCGAGGACGCGTACGGGATCGCGGCCAGCTCCTCCGCGAGCTCGTCGTCGGTCTGCGCGAGGAGCTCGGCCGCGGCGAACGCGGGCAGCGCCGCGACGACGCCGTCCGCCCCGAGGTCTTCGGCCCCGTGGAGCTCGACCCGGTAGCCGCTACCGGCGGCGCGAACGGCGGTCGCTGCGCGGCCCGTCACGACGCGCGTCCGCTCCAGCGAGGCGGCGAGCACCGCGGGAAGCGCCTCCATGCCGTTGCGCAGCGCGAGGAACGGCGGGCGATCGGCGGACGGCGCAGGCTGCGCGGCGAGGCCCCGGAGGACGCTGCCGTGCTCGAGCTCGAGCGCGCGCAGGTTCGGGAACGTCGCCGCGAGCGACAGCCGTTCGCCGTCGCCGCCGAAGATTCCCGTCATGAGCGGCTCGACGAGGCGCTCGTAGGCCTCCGGCCCGAGCCGCCGCGTGACGAAGGACGCGATCGACTCGTCTGCGAGAGCCGTGTCCGGAGCGAGCTCCGGCTCCGCCGCCAACCGCTCGCGTCCTTCCGGCGTGAGCAGCGTGCTCTCCGCGAGGGCATCGAGGTTCGTGGGGATCATCCCCGTCAGCCCTTCGGGGAGCGGGTGCAGCTCGCCGCCGAGCTTGACGAAGCTCCGCGCGTGCTCGGGGCGGCGACCGACGAGCTCGTCGCCGAGCCCCAGCTCCTCGCACAGCCCGACGCCGCGCGCCTTCCGCGAGAGGAAGCTGTCCGCGGCGCCCTCGACGACGAACCCGCCGTCCCGCTCCGTGCGCAGCTTGCCGCCGAGCCGGGACTCGCGCTCGACGATGACGACCTCCACGCCCGCGACGAGCTGCTCGAGCCGCCGCGCCGCTGCCAGCCCCGCGATGCCGCCGCCGAGCACGACGACCCTCACGCGGCCACCTCCACCCGCGCCCAGAGGGCGAGCTCCGCCCACGCGGCGACGCGGGTCATGTCCGGACGAGCGCGTGCTGCTCGACGAGGGTCGCGAGCGCCTCGACGAACACCGGGTCGTCATTCAGCGCGGGCGGGCGCTCGAGGCGCATCCCGAGCTCCTCCGCCACGCCGCGTGCCCGCACGTCGATGTCGAAGAGGAGCTCGACGTGGTCCGAAACGAACCCGACCGGCACGCAGACGACGTCGCGCACGCCGCCGGCGGCGAGATCGCGAACGTGGTCGCCGAGGTCGGGGCCCGCCCACGGCTCGGGCGTCCGGCCCGCGGATTGGTAGCTCCACGACCAGCGATCGTCGGGGACACCGGCGCGCGCCGCGACGAGGCGAGCGGTCTCGCGGCACTGCGCGTCGTACGGATCCCCGTCCGCGAGCACCCGCTCGGGGAGGCTGTGCGCGCTGAAGACGACGTGTACGCGCCCGCGCTCCTCCTCCGGCCAGCGCGAGAGCCCGTCCTCGACGCGCAGGGCGAACGCGTCGATCAGCCCCGGCGCGTCGTGGTAGCTCGGCACGTGCTCGAACGCGATCCGCCCGCGGTGGAGCTCGAGCCCGTCGGCCACGCGCTGCTGGTACTTCGCGACCGACAGCGCGCTGAACTGCGGCGCCAGTACGAGACCGACGGCGTTCTCGATCCCGTCCTCGACCATCTCCCCCACGACCTCCTCGATCCACGGCGCCCAGTGGCGCATCCCGAGGTAGCAGCGGTAGTCGCCGCCGAGCCGCTCCGCGAGGGCGTCGACCTGCCGGCGGGTGACCTCGAGGAGCGGCGAGCGCCCACCGATCGCGCGGTAGTTCTCCGTGATCTCCTCGACCACGTGCGCCGGCGTGGGGCGGCCGGCGCGGATGTCGGCGAGGTAGCCGGGGATCTCCTCGAGCGACTCCGGTCCGCCGTACGCCATGACGAGTACGCCCGTTGGCGTCATGACGAGGTCCGCTCCTGCACATGCTCGACCAGCCGGCGCACGTTGTCGACCGGCGTCTGCGGGACGAGCCCGTGCCCGACGTTGAAGACATGCCCCGGACGGCCGGCTGCGCGATCGAGCACGTCGTCGATCCGGTGCCGAAGCTCGCGCCAGGGCGCGAGGAGCGATGCGGGGTCGAGGTTCCCCTGAACGGGCCTGTAGAAGCCGACCCGGGCCCATGCCTCGTCGAGCGGCAGCGTCCAGTCGAGCCCGACGACGTCGCCGCCGCAGGCCGCCGCGTCCTCGAGGTATGCGCCCACGCCGAGCGAGAAGTTGATCACCGGAACGCCGGCGCGCGCGACTGACGCGTACAGCTCGCGGTTGTGTGGCGCGACGTAGCGGAGATAGTCCTCCCGCCCGAGCGCGCGCCCCGCCCACGAGTCGAAGACCTGCAGCGCCTGCGCACCCGCGCGCGCCTGCGCGAGCAGGTAGTCCGCCTGGACGGTTGCGAGCTTCGTCAGCAGCCGGCGCCAGGCGCCGGGCTCCGAGAGCATGAACGCCTTCGTCTTCGAGAAGTCCCTCGACGTGCCGCCCTCGATCGCGTAGCTCGCGAGCGTGAACGGCCCTCCCGCGAAGCCGATCACGGGCACGTCGCGCGATTCGAGCTCCTTTCGCACGAGCGAGATCGCGCCCAGCGTCCCCGCCATCGTCTCCTCTGCCGGTGGCGCCCCGAGCAGATCGGCGTCGCGCGCCGTCGCGATCGGGTTCCGGATCACCGGCCCGTCGCCCTTCACGAACTCGAGCTCGAGACCCATGGCGGCGAGCGGCGGGAGGATGTCGGAGAAGACGATCGCCGCATCCACGCCGAACGCGTCGACCGGCAGCAGCGTCACTTCCGCGGCGAGCTCCGGCGAGCGGATCAGCTCCAGCAGCGAGTGCCTCTCGCGGAGCGCGCGGTACTCCGGCTGGTAGCGCCCGGCCTGCCGCAGTAGCCAGACGGGGGTGCGCGGGGCCGGCAGACCACGACATGCGCGGAGGAACGGGGAGGTCGGCTCGGTGTCCGCCCCCGCAGCCGGGGCGTCGGTCAAGCCGATCGACTCTGCCACGCCACCCTGCCGACGAAGAACGGCCCCAGGCGCTCGAGATGGAGCGAGGTCTGCCGGGTCTTCCGCATGCGCTGGACGATGATCGAGAGCGGATGCAGCTCGGGGCCGAGAAGCCCGACGACGAAGTCGTTGTCGGCCTGGTCGAGCCCGTGGCATGCGAGCCGGATGTCGTACCCGAGCCCGGCGCGGCCGAAGGACATGCCCACGCCGCCGTGCTCCATGAGGATCTGGTTCTGCTCCTTGCGCGACAGCTGCTCGAACGAGCCCGAGCGCCTGAGTGGGTACCAGATCGCCCAGCGCAGCTCCGAGTCGAGCACGCGGCGCTTCGGCCGGTCGACGAGCGCCTCCTCGAGGTCGGGCTCGTGCCCGATCGCGTATGTGCGGCCGAGCATCGTGAGCTCCGGCTTCGGCGCGAGCTCCGCGAACGGGGTCGCCTGGAGGAACCCGCGGTGCTTCGAGACGAACGCGCCCGGGTCCTCGGTCAGCGTGAGGAGCGCGACTCCGGTCGGGTCGTTGACGTCCTCGTACAGGGCGCCTTCGACGCCCGCCTCGTCGAGCGCGGCGGCGAGCCCCGCCGTGTCCCGCGCGCCGCCGAACGCGTGCAGCTGCATGAAGAGCCGCCGGTCGAGCGACGTGATCTCGCCCTCGGCCGTGCGGCCGTGCTCGGCGACGTCGGCCTCGTCGAGCGACGCCTCCTCGTCCGGCCGGTCGTCGACCCGGGCCTTCACGGGGCGCCCTGCAGCCAGCCCGCCGCCTCCTTCGCGTGGTACGTGACGACGAGGTCGGCTCCCGCACGGCGGATCCCCGTCAGGAGCTCGAGCACGACCGCGCGCTCGTCGAGCCAGCCGTTCGCCGCCGCGGCCTTCACCATCGCGTACTCGCCGCTGACGTTGTACGCGGCGAGCGGAAGCTCGGGGAAGCGCTCGCGGACGTGCGCGACGACGTCGAGATACCCGGTCGCGGGCTTGACGAGGAGCGCGTCCGCGCCCTGCTCGACGTCGAGGGCCGCCTCGCGCAGCGCCTCGCGCGCGTTCGCGGGATCCATCTGGTGGCTGCGCCGGTCGCCGAACTGCGGCGCGCCCTCGGCCGCGTCCCGGAACGGGCCGTACAGCGCGGACGCGTACTTGACCGCGTACGAGAGGATCGCGACCCGCTCGAGGCTTTCGCCGTCGAGCGCCGCCCGGATCGCGGCCACCATGCCGTCGAGCATCCCGCTCGGCGCGACGACGTCGGCGCCGGCTTCCGCGTGCGAGACCGCGATGCGGCCGAGGATCTCGAGCGTCTCGTCGTTCAACACCTCGCCGTCGGCGTCGAGCAGCCCGCAGTGCCCGTGATCCGTGTACTCGCACAGACACACGTCGGTCGCGACGACGAGCTCTGCGCTCGCGTCCTTCAGCGCGCGGATCGCCTGCTGGACGACGCCGTCGTCGGCGAAGCTCTCGAGCCCGTGCGGGTCCTTCGCGCTCGGGATCCCGAACAGGAGCACGGCCTTGATTCCGAGCGCCCCCAGCTCACGGGCTTCGCCTGCGAGCGCGTCCACCGAGAGCTGCTCGATCCCGGGCATCGACGGGAATGGCGCGCCGGACGCCCTCGCCGGGAACGACGAAGAACGGGTAGACGAAGTCGTCCGGCCGAAGCGTCGTCTCGCGGACGAGATCGCGGAGCGCGGCCGTACGCCGCAGCCGCCGCGGGCGGTGGACGCCCGCGTGCGCGCGGAGCGCGTCGAGCGTGGACTCCGTCACCGGTTCTCCCCGAAGTGCGTCACGAGAGCCTGAATCATGCCCTGACCCGTCGCTTCCTCGGCGACGAGGTCGACGCGGACGCCGTCCCCGCGCGCAGCCTCCGCGGTCGAGGGGCCGATGCAGACGACGAGCCCACTCGGTTCCGCGAGGACCGCTGCGAGCGATCGCGCCGCCGAGCCGCTCGCGAGGAGAATCGCGTCTGCGGCCCGGAGGGTCGCGAGCTCGCCCTCGGAGGGACGGCGAGTCGCGGTCCGGTACGCGTCGACGACGTCGACGTTCGCTCCGCGCGCGCTCAGCTCGTCCGCGAGCAGCGGCTCGGCGATCTCGGACTGGGGGAGCAGCACGCGCGTCCCCCGGAGCGGCTCGAGCCCCGCCGCGATCTCGCCCGCCGCGAACCGTTGCGGGACGAAGGCGGGCTCGACGCCGAGCTCGCGCAGGGCTCCCGCGGTGACGGGGCCGACGGCGGCCGTCCGGGCACGTGCCTCTCGGAGCTGCGCCGCGACCGCCCGCACGGCGTTCGCGCTCGTGAACACGATCCAGTCGTGGGAGCCACTGGCGACGAGGTCGCCGAAGCGCCCGTCCGCGTCGAGCAGCTCGACGGAGATCAGCGGGACGACCACGGGCTCGGCGCCCAGCAGCTCGAGTCCCTCCACGAGCGCACCAGAGTGCTCTCGCGGCCGGGTGATCGCGACCCGGCGGCCCGCGAGGGGCTCAGCCACGAATCGCCCCGAGGATGCCCGCGGCGCCCACGGCGAGCGCCTCGCGCGCGAGCCTCGCGCCGACCTCCTCCGGCTCTCCCTCTCCCTCGACGCGAACGACCTCGTGCCCGTCGACCGACGCGACGAGGCCGTTCAGGTGCACGCGCTCGGTGCCTTCGACGTGCGTCGCGTACGCGGCGACCGGCGCGGTGCAGCCGGCATCGAGCGCGCGCAGGAAAGCCCGCTCGGCGGTCGTCGTCCCGCGGGCGACCGGGTCGTCGATCGCGATCAGGAGCGTGTGCACCGCGGACTCGTCCTCCGCGCGGCACTGGATCGCGAGCGCACCCTGGCCGGGCGCGGGAAGGAACGTCTCCGGCTCGAACCACTCGGTGACGGCGTCGCCGAGCCCGAGCCGGCGCACGCCTGCCGCCGCGAGCACGACCGCGTCGAGCTCGCCCTCGTGCACCTTCCGGATGCGCGTGTCGACGTTGCCGCGCACCGAGGCGATCTCGACGTCGTGCCGGAGCGCCCGCAACTGTGCGCCCCGGCGCAGGCTGCTCGTTCCCACGCGGGCTCCCGCCGGAAGCTCGTGGAGCCCGAGCCCGTCCCGTGCGACGAGGCAGTCTCTGACGTCCTCCCGCTCGCACACCGCGGCGACGGCGATGCCCTCGACCTCTTCCGTGGGCAGATCCTTGAGCGAGTGCACCGCGATGTCGATCTCCCCCGCGCGCAGAGCGCGCTCGAGCTCCGCGGTGAAGAGCCCCTTGCCGCCGATCTCGGGCAGCGGCTCGCCGCTCTCCTGCGTCCGGTCGCCGGTCGTCACGATCGCGACCGTCTCCGCGTAGACGCCGGGCCAGGCCGCCTGGAGCCGCTCGACGACGCGCGCGGTCTGCGCACGGGCGAGCGGTGACGCCCGCGTGCCCACGGTGACCGCCGCAGTCGCCGCCAGCCTGGGCGGCGGCGCGGTCACGGGTCGTGGGGGGCGGCGAGGCCGAAGAGCTCGCGCACGGTGGCGGCGACGTCCTCCGCGTCGCCCTCGCCCGCCCGCTCGCGCAGCCGGACGGTCGGGTCGTGCAGGAGCCTCTTCACGAGGACACGAGACATGTGCTCGATCCGCTCCGCGGTCTCGGGATCGACGTCGGCGCCGAGGACGCGCAGCGTCCGCTCGACCTCGCTCGCGCGCACCGCCTCCGCCTGCCGCCGCAGCTCCGCGACGAGCGGCTCGACCTCGAGCTCGCGATACCGGCGGCCGAACGACTCGACCTCCTCGTCGACGATCTCCTCGACCTTCGGGACCTCGCTGAGTCTCGACGCGATCGCGTCGTCGAGGCCCGCGCGCAGGTCGTCGACGTCGAACAGGCGCACGCCCGGCACGTCTCCGGCGCTGCGCTCGACGTCCGCGGGAACGGCCAGGTCGACGAGGACGAGCGGTCGCCCCTCGCGGCTCGCCATCGCACCGGCCACGGCCGTCGCCAAGACGACTGGCTCCTCCGAGCTCGTCGCGGTCACGGCCACGTCGGCCCACGCGAGCAGGCCCTCGAGCTCGCCGAGGCCATGCGCGGCGGCGTCGAAGCCTGCAGCCACCTCGGCCGCGCGCTCGGGCGTCCGGTTGGCGACCGCGATCTGCGTGACTCCCCGTCCGGAGGAGGCCTTCAGCGTCTGGAGCCCGATCCGGCCTGCTCCGAGGACGAGCACGCGTTTGCCGCCGAGATCGCCGAGTGCCCCGGCGGCCAGCGCGAGCGCCATCGAGCTCGCCGTGGCCGGGTTGGCCCCGATCGCGGTCTCGGACCGCGCGCGGCGGCCGGCCGTGATCGCGGTCCGGAACAACAGCGACAGCGCGCGGCCGACCGTCTTCTCGGACCGGCCCTGCTCGAACGCGCCACGGACCTGGCCGAGGATCTCCGCCTCCCCGAGCACGAGGGAGTCGAGCCCGGAGGCGACGCGGGAGAGGTGGCGGCACACGTCCTCGCCCGCGTGGACGTACAGGTGGTCGACGAGCAGGTCGCGGTCGACGGCGTGGCCCTCCGCGAGGACGTCGATCAGCTCCTCGCGCGCGCCCTCGACGCCGTCCGAGAGGTACGCGTACAGCTCGACGCGGTAGCAGGTCGAGAGCACGGCGTGCTCGTCGACCGCCGGGCAGCTGCCGGCCGAGGGACCGAGCGCGCCGAGCCGCTCGCGCAGCTCAACGGGCGCGGTTCGGTGGCTCAGGCCGAGGCAGACGAGGCGCTCCACTCCGCGTGAACTCTACTGCGGGTCCGTCCGCTTGGAACGAGAATGCGCGCGTGCGCGCGCTCGGGATCGACGTCGGCGGAACATTCACCGACGCCGTGCTCGTCGCCGACGGCCGCGTCCGGACCGCGAAGGTGCCGACGCGGCGCAGCCAGGAGGAGTCCGTGCTCGAAGCCGCCGCGGCGGTCGGCGCGGAGGACGTGGAGCGCTTCACGCACGGAACGACGATCGCGACCAACGCGCTGCTCGAGCGGCGCGGCGCGCGAACCGCGTTCGTGGCGACAGCCGGATTCGAGCACCTCCTCCACCTCCGCCGCCAGACACGCGCGCACCTGTATCGGCCGTGCGCGGAGCATCCGGCGCCACTCGTCCCCCTCGAGCGCTGCATCGGAGTGCGCGGCCGGATCTCCAGCGACGGCGAGCTCGAGCCGCTCGAACTCTCGTCGCTGCCCGAGGTCGAAGCGGACGCGATCGCTGTTTGCCTCCTGTTCGCGTTCCGGGACGACAGTCACGAGCGGGTCGTCGTGGACGAGCTCCGCCGCCGCCATCCGGATGCCCACGTCGTCGCGTCGCACGAGGTCGCGCCCGAGCTCCGCGAGTACGAGCGCGCGTCCACGACCGTCGTCGACGCGTACCTCGGCCCCACGCTCTCCCGCTACCTGCGTGCGCTCGAGGACGGCTGCGAGCAGGCGGGGCTCCCGACTCCGCTCGTCATGCGCTCCTCAGGCGGCCTCGCGACGCTCGCCGAGGCGGCCGAGCATGCCGCGTTCGCCCTGCTCTCGGGCCCGGCGGCGGGGGTCGTCGGAGCGGCCCGGATCGCGTCGCTGGCCGGCTTCCCGAACGCGCTCTCCTTCGACATGGGCGGCACTTCGACGGACGTGTGCGCGATCGTCGACGGCCACGCCCGCCGCGACCACGAACGCGCGGTCGGCGGGCTGCCGGTTCGCCTGCCGACGGTCGGCGTGCACACCGTCGGCGCGGGCGGCGGCTCGATCGTCCGGCTCGATGAGGGCGGCGCGCTGCGGGTCGGCCCCGAGAGCGCGGGCGCCGATCCCGGCCCGGCCTGCTACGGCCACGGCGGCCAGCTCCCGACGGTGACCGACGCGAATCTGCTTCTTGGACGACTGCCTGGTGTCCTCCCGGGAGGGATCGAGCTCGACGACGAGGCCGCGCGCGCGGCTCTCGGCGACATCGACCCCTCGGCCGCGATCGCGGTCGTCGACGCGGAGATGACGCGTGCGCTCCGCGTCGTCTCGGTCGAGCAGGGCCTCGATCCGCGCGACTTCGCGCTCGTGGCGTTCGGCGGCGCGGGGCCGCTGCACGCGTGCGCGCTCGCGGAGGAGCTCGACATGGAGACCGTGCTCGTCCCGGCGGCGGCCGGCGTGCTCTCGGCCCTCGGCCTCGTCGCCGCGGACGAGCGGCGCGACGCCGTGCGCTCGCACGTCGTCCCGCTCGCGGACGCCGGAGAGCTGCCGGCCGAAGGCGAGGCCGATCTCCGCTACGCGGGCCAGTCGTTCGAGCTGACGGTCGAGCTCGGCCCCGGTCTCGCCGAGCGCTTCCACGCCGCGCACGCCGAGCGGTACGGCTACTCGGACCCGGAGCGCGTGCTCGAGCTCGTCGCGGTGCGCACGGCGGAGATCCGTCCCGCCCCGCGGCTCGACGTGACGGGACCGCAGCTCACCGCCCGCGGCCCCGAGGTGCTCGAGCTCGAGGGCGCAACCGTCTGGGTCCCGGCCGGCTGGGCCGGCGAGACCGACGACCACGGCACGTTGGTTCTCCGTCGATGACCGAGTATCCGGTCGAGCTCCAGGTCCTCGGCAGCGGCCTGCGGGCGATCGCCGAGGAGATGGGCGCCGTGCTCGTCCGCTCCGCGTTCTCCGCGAACATCAAGGAGCGCCGCGACTGCTCGACCGCGCTCTTCGACGAGGCGGGCCGCATGGTGACGCAGGCCGAGCACATCCCGGTGCACCTCGGCGCCATGCCGGAGGCGGTCGCCGCCGTCCGAGCCCACGACCCCGCGCCCGGCGAGCCGTGGATCCTCAACGACCCCTACGCGGGCGGCACGCATCTCCCCGACCTCACGATCGTGACGAAGACCGCTCTCGGCTATGCCGTCTCCCGCGCCCACCACGCGGACGTCGGCGGCGCCGAGCCGGGCAGCATCCCCGCCTGGTCGACGACACTCGAGGAGGAGGGCGTCGTCGTCCCGCCGACGCGCCTCGACGACGACGCGCTCGAGCGGCTCGTCGCGCAGATGCGGAACCCGGACGAACGTCGCGGCGACCTGCGCGCCCAGCTCGCGGCGCACCACCTCGCCGAGCGCCGCGTCGAGGAGCTCTGCACACGCCGCGGACGCGAGCGGGTCGCGGCGGCGATGGACGAGCTCCTCGCGTACTCCGAGCGGGTCGTGCGCGCGGGGATCCGCGAGCTGCCGGACGGGCGCTTCGCCGGCTCCGACGCGCTGGAGACTCCGACGGGCCTGCTCGAGATCCACGCGGCAGTGACGGTCTCCGGCGACGCGATCGAGATCGACTTCGATGGCACGGCGCCGCAGCACGACGGGAACCTGAACTGCCCGCTCTCGGTGACGCGCTCGGCGTGCTTCTACGTCGTCCGCTGCCTCACCGCTCCCGACCTCCCCGCCTCGGGCGGCGCCTTCGAGCCCGTGACCGTGCGCGCACCCGAGGGCTGCGTCGTCAACGCGCGGTCGCCGGCCGCGGTGGCCGCCGGCAACACGGAGACCTCAAGCCGCATCGTCGACACGGTCTTCGCGGCGCTGGCGCAGGCCGTTCCCGTCCCGGCTCAGGGGCAGGGGACGATGAACAACGTCGTCTTCGGGAACGAGCGCTTCACGTACTACGAGACGATCGGCGGCGGGCAGGGCGCGTGCCCGGACGCGGACGGGCCGTCCGCGGTGCACGTCGCGATGTCCAACACGCTGAACACGCCGGTCGAGGCGCTCGAGCTCGCGTACCCGCTCCGCGTCGAGCGCTACGAGCTGCGGCTCGGCTCCGGCGGCGCAGGCGAGCACCGAGGCGGCGACGGCGTCGTCCGCGAGCTCCGAGCGCTCGAACGGTGCCGCCTCTCGCTCCTCACCCAACGCCGCGCACTCGCGCCCCGCGGCGAGAGCGGCGGCGACGACGGTCTCCCTGGGCGCAACCTGCTGAACGGAGAGGAGCTGCCCGCGTTCGCGACCGTCGACGTCGAGCCCGGCGACCTCCTCCGCATCGAGACCCCGGGCGGCGGCGGCAGCGGCCGCTCACGAGAGACTTGAGACGACCCCGAAGGGTTACAGGCAGCCGACTTCACACCCCGGCAAGACCGCGTCTCGGGCACCCCATAAAGGGGTCTGCTTTCGCGCGACCGGGATCCGCGCTAGCGGATTCCGGTCTTGCGCCTACGAAACCTGTTCCAGCATCTTCTGGAACATGCGGATGTTGTAGTACCGGTCGTCGTCGAGGTCCCCGTACAGGTCCCGGTGCGCGTGCAGGTCCTCGATCATGTCGGTGACGTCGCGGCTGGGCTCGAAGCCGAGGACGGTGCGCGCCTTCCCGATCTCGACCTTGTAGTTCCGGTAGTCCTCGATGTGCTTGATCTCGAGGTCGATGCGCCGCTCGAGGAGCCTCTCCATCTCGTCCTTGACCATGTCCCCGACCTGCCCGACCGTGTAGTTGTCGGAAGCGATGTTGAAGACCCCGCTGACCGAGTAGTCCGCCTGGATCGCACGCAGGTACGCAGCCACCGCGTCGCGCATGTCGAGGATGGGACGCCAGAGCGAGGCGTTGTTGACGACGATCTTCCCGTCCTGGATGCAGGCCTTGTACATCGTGTTGACGATCAGGTCGAAGCGCATGCGCGGGCTGTAGCCGCAGATCGTCCCCTTCCGCAAGGCGATGACCGAGAACTCGTCGTCGCCCATCTGCAGCACCCCCTGCTCGCCCTGGAGCTTGGAGATCCCGTACGGGTAGCTCGACGCGACGGGCGCGGTCTCGTCGTAGAGCTGGTTGACCGTGTACCCGTACACCGAGCACGACGATGCGTAGATCATCCGGCGGACGCCCGCCATCTTCGCGAGGTACGCGAGGTACGACGGCACCGCCGCGTTCGCGACGAAGTTCATCGCCGGGTCGAACTCGGCCATGGGGTCGTTCGAGAGCCCCGCGAGGAAGATCACCTGCTCGTACCCGGCGACGTCCTCGACGTGGCAGCGGAGGACGTCGCTGTCGACGACCGAGACGCCCTCCGGCAGGTGGACGCCGAACCACTTCAAGTCGATCACGTCGACCTCGTATCCGCGCTCGACCAGAGCGGGGACGAGCGAGGAGCCGACGTAGCCCGCGCCGCCGACGGCGAGGATCTTCACGCGCGACCCCCCACGCCGACCTTCTCCCTCGCGCGCAGGTAGTCCGCGAGCGCGTCTTCCCAGCTCGGCATGCGGTCGAGGCCGAGCTCGCGGAGCCGCGCGTTGATCAGGTACGAGCGCTCCGGCCGCACGAACGCAGTCTCGTAGAAGTCGTTCGGGACCGCCGTCACCGTCGTGTCGGAGCCCGCGAGCTCGAGGATCCGCGTCGCGAACTCGGCCCAGGTCGTCTCGCCCTCGCAGCTCATGTGGTAGAGGCCGAACTCCTCGGTCCGGAGGAGCTCGAGCATGTTCGCGGCGAGCGGGGCCGTGGCGGTCGGCGCCATGCGGAACTGGTCGACCTTGAGCTCGTCGCGGTCCTCGGCGAGGGAGAGCATGAGCTCGACGAAGTTCTTGCCCTTCCCGCTCGGGCCGGCGAGGCCGAAGAGGCTCTGCGAGCGGACGACGAAGGTCTGCGGGTGCGCCGCCAGTGCCCGCTGCTCGCCCTCGAGCTTGCTCGCGCCGTAGGCGTTCAGCGGGTTCGGCTCGTCGGCCTCGACGTAGCCGCCGGCCTTCGCGCCGTCGAAGACGTAGTCCGTGCTCACGGTCAGGAGCTTCGCCCCGACCTCGCCGCACGCCCCCGCGAGCGCCTCGACGGCGGTCGCGTTGATCAGGCGGGCGAGCTCGGGCTGGGTCTCGCACCCGGCGACGTCGTGGAAAGCGGCGCAGTTCACGACCGCGTCCGGCCGTTCCCGGGAGACGAGCGCCCGCAAGGCGGGGGGATCCGCGAAGTCTGCGTCCGCCCGGGTCGCCGGGATCGGCGTCTCGCCGGCCCGTTCGAGCACCTCGACGAGATCGGTTCCGAGCTGTCCGGAGGCGCCGGTGACGAGAACTCTCACGCCGCGGTCACCGCGAGCTCGGAGTAGCGGAAGTTCCCGGAGCGAGGGTCGTCGAGCCACGTTTCGAGCGAGCCCGAGTCCTTGTCTTTCGCGGAGATCGTCGGCGCGCCGCCCAACAGCGCCTCGAACTCCTCCCGCAGCACTGCATCGCACAGCGACCAATCCAGGTCCCGAGAGAGCGGCGAGATCCCGGCCTCGTTCCCCGGCGAGTACTCGCCGCTGCAGAAGTACTCGATGGTGGTCTCCTCGCTGAAGAAGTTGCCGTGGGCGAAGCCCGGCGGGACCCAGATCCATTCCGACCACTCGTCGGCGGCCGAGGCCGGCAGGTCGTAGGCGACGATCTTCCCGAGGGTCGGCGAGTCGAGCCTGATGTCGAGCACGAGGTCGACCATGCGCCCGCTGATCGTCCGCACGAGCTTCCCCATGAACGGGCTCCACTGGAAGTGGAGGCCGCGGACGACGCCCGCGCACGAGTAGCTCTCGTTCGCCTGCGGGAAGGACAGGCCCGCGAGGAAGTCCAGCTCAGCCTCGAAGTCGCTCCGGCGGTACGGCTCGGTGAAGTAGCCGCGCTCGTCGAGGAAGCGGCCGAAACGCACGATCTTGATATCCGGGACCGGAAGCGACCGGACGTCGAGGATCTTCACGGGCGGGATAGTAGTCATGCGCCCGTCGAAGGACGGGGGAGCTCGTACAGCACGAAGCGCGGGTCCCGGTACAGAACCGGCAGCTCGAGATCCTCGCTCACGACGGAGCGGTCCACGACGAGGTACGTCGCTCCGTAGCGCTCCGGGATCGCGAGATCGAGCGTGCGCTGGAAGCGACGCGCGTCGCGCGCGCGCACGTACGGCTGGTTCGCGAGCGTGTCGGCGACGTGACCCGGCGGGGCGACGGCGATGTACACGGGCGCGGCGGCGGCGAGACGGTAGCTCGTTCGGGGATCCGAGTACACGATGCCGCCCGAGTCCACGTTGTCCCGAACGGCCTCGACGATCCCGAGGGACAGCCCTGGATCAGGAGGGGTCGGCGGGCGCTCCCAGTCGAACAGCCCGGCGACGAAGACCGGCGTGAGGAAGAGGGCCGCTGCCAGTGCGGCGCGGCTCTCCAGCGGAGGCCCGCGACGGAGCACGCCGACGGCGAGCGCGGCCCCGCAGCCCAGGACCGAGATCCACACGATCTCCGCCGGCCCGGCGTCGTCGAGCACGTAGCCGAAGTCCCCGGGATAGACGATCTGGAGGATGATCCCCGCACCGAGGGCGAGCGGGGGGAGCACGCGTCCGAGAAGTCGCGACAGGATGCCGAGGCCTCCGACGAGCGCGAGTGCGAAGGGGAGAAACCCCGCCGCGCGGCGGGCTTGCGAGATCGAGACGACGTCCGCCAGCGTCGTGAAGAAGAGCGGCACGAGCATGACCGCGAACAGGGCGAGCGAGCCGCCGACGACATACGAGGACCACCGGCGCCGGGCTGCGAAGCCGGCCAGCGGCAGCAAGAGGAGCGCGGCGATCGCGATCGCGCCTCGCCGCGTGAACACCTCCGCGGCCAGGCTGTAGACGGTCTCGGAGCGCACGTCGAGCTGACCTCGGTACTGGTCGAATGCGCGCTGGATCTCGTCGCCGTCCGGCGACACCGAGAGCGTGTCGCTCGCGAACGGCGCCAGCCAGAGCATGAAGAGCGCGGCCGGCACGACGAGGCTTCCGAGCACGGCGAGACCCGCCCGGAGGTCGCGTCGCGTCCAGAGCAGGCGAACGCCGAGGAACCCGACGAAGGGAATCCACAGGAAGAGCGCATACGTGGGGTGCACGACCGCCAGGACGAACGACGAAGCAGCGGTCGACGCGAGGAGCACGAGCGAGGGCGAGCGCACCGCCTCGAAGGCGAGAGCGAGCGTCGCCGGCACCAGGAGATGGCGGGACGACGTCGCCGGGAGGGAGAGAAAGACGTAGGCCCCGCCCTTGCCGGCTGCGAAGCCGACGAGGGCGACCTCGGCTGCGGCGGCCGCCGCCGCAGCCCAGGTCCGCCGGAAGACCGCCCACCCGACCTCGTACGCGATGACGACCGCGAGCGGGGCGAGCACGGCCGGGAGGTAGCGCACGACCACGTCCGGGTCCTCTCCCGACAGGCGCGCGATCAGCGCGAGCGCTCCGTGCCACAGCGGGAACGCGTAGCCGGGATGCGGGCTGCCGTCCGCGAACTCGGACACGCGGTCGACGGAGAGCTCGTCGAGCTCCAGGAGCTTCGTCACGCGCCCGAGATGGAAGAACGCGTCGCCGGAGCCCGTCGGCACGATGCGCCAGAGCAGCATCCCCAGGAACACACCGGAGCCGAACACCCACCAGCGGCCGGAGATCGAGCTCGCCTCCGGCCACGGCCGGACGAGCCGCACGCCGGCGAGGACGAATCCCGCCAGGATCAGAAGCAGCAGCGTGTAGGTCAGCGTGGCGCGCAGCGCGAACGTGATCGCGAGCGCGCCGAAGACGAGGACGAGCGACCACGCGACGGTCGCCGAGACCGTCCGGCAGCCGAGCGCGCGGGCGAGGAGCCAGCCGGGCATGAGCAGCAGCGCCGTCGAGACGGCGAGCACCAGGTACAGCCCGATCGCGCTCATGTGGTTGGTGGCGGCCGTTCGTCCGGCGGGGACACGCGATTCCGCTCGTTCCACTCGCGGGCAAGCTCTCTCAGCCCCGGCCCCGTCTCACCGAACCAGGCGTTCCGCACGTGCGTGTTCAAGGTCGTCGAGAACGCGCGCGTCGCGTAGCGCGGACGGCGTCTCTCCGGCAGCCGGCGCAGCACCGAGACGATCGCCGAGCGCACCGCGAACTGCGCGCCCATGAGGAACGCAGCGGCGCGCGCGGCCGGTCGCGAGTGGTGCTTCCGCCAGTACCGGCGGCGGCTGCGCCAGTGCTCGACGATGCGCCGCTCGGGGATCGACGCCGAGAACTGGCTCTCGAGATGCACCACGGTGACCTTCGGGAAGTAGTGCGTCTCCCACCCGGCCTCGGCCAGCCGGCGGCAGAGATCGGTCTCGTCCACGTACATGAAGATGCCCTCGTCGAACAGGCCCATACCCTCGACCGCCGAGCGTCGCACCAGCAGCGCGCACCCCATCGCCCAGTCGACGCGCCGCGGCTCGTCGCCCCCGGACTGCACGATTCCCGCCCGCCCGAGCGTGAGCGCGCCGAGGGCCGAGCGCGCGGGAGAGGGGAACCGCCACGCCGAGGTCTGCAGCCGCCTGTCCGGGTACACGATCCTCGGTCCGACCGCTCCCACCCGGGGATGAGCGTCGAGATACGCGACGAGCGCGTCGAGCGAGCCGGGCTCCGAGAGCGTGTCCTCGTTCAGGACGTAGAAGTACCTCCCGCTCGTCTCGGCGAAGACCGTGTTCTGGTTCGCGCCGAACCCCGCCCGGTACCGCTGCTCGACGACGCGGACCCACGGAAAGCGCTCCCGGACGAGCTGCACCGAGTCGTCCTCGGAGGCGTTGTCGAGCACCACGAACTCGGCGTCGACCTCCCGGGACTCGTCCCGCTCGAGCGACTCCAGGCAGGCCGCGAGCAGTTCGCGGCTCGACGTGTTCACGATCGCGACCGACACGTCCGGTATCGAGGTCGACACATTCGTCATCGCGTTCGACCCCGCGAGACGTCGTCGCAGGCGGTGCGCGCAGGGCGCATCATGGGGGATCCTGTCGCGGGCAAGGTCGAGCGTGGGGGACCGCGACCGTCGGCACGGCCGGGGCGCAGAGCTTAGCTCCACTCGCGAGCGCGTCCCGGCGTCGTTGCAGCGATCTGGTGGCTGGGCTACCATCGCCCCTGTCCATTCGGTCACCAGAGATTCACAGGTTGGAGGAGGTTCGGTTGCTCGGATACATCGATCCAGGAACAGGAAGCCTGCTTCTCCAAGCAATCGCCGGTGGCGTGGCAGCGGTCGCAGTCGGCGCGAAGTTCTACTGGGGCAGGCTGATGCTGCTTCTGCGAATCCGCAAGCCGAGCGACGAAGAAGCCCCGTCGAGCTGAGCACGGCAGGACGGACCGAGGTCGAGCGGGAAGCGGCGCCGGCGTCGATCGAGGCCGGCTCCTTCCGCGACCCGGACAGCCGGGTCGTCATCTCCGAAGGACGCGTTCTCCGACTGCTCAGCGAGCGCGGGCTCGAGGACTGGAAGGCGCTTGGCTCGTCCGGGCTGCTCGCCGAGCTGATCGACGAGGGCAAGCTCGTCGGCACCCGCGAGGCGGCCGGCGAGCTCGACGCCGTGCCGGCCGACGGGCTGTACTCGGGCGTCGTCGCCGTCCTCGAGCACGATCGCATCCCCGTCGTCTCGTATCCGTACGAGTGGACGTTCGGGATGCTCCGCGACGCTGCGCTCCTCCAGCTCGAGCTCGTCCGGCGCGCGATCGGGGCCGGCCTGATCCTCAAGGACTCGTCTCCCTACAACGTGCAGTTCGCCGGCTCGCAGCCGACGTTCGTCGACGTCGGCTCGTTCGAGCAGCTGCGCGAGGGGGAGGCCTGGGCGGGCTACCGCCAGTTCTGCATGCTCTTCCTGTACCCGCTCCTCCTGCACGCGTGGAAGGGCGTTCCCTTCCAGCCGTGGCTGCGAGGGAGCATCGACGGGATCACGCCGGGTGAGTTCCGGGCGCTCCTCTCGAGGCGCGACCTCGTCCGCCGCGGGGCGATGACGCACGTTGCGCTCCATGCCAGCCTCGACCGGCGCCACCAGGCGTCGAGCCGGGACGTGCAGAAGGAGCTGAAGGCTGCCGGCTTCCACAAGGAGCTGATCGTGGCCAACGTCAAGAAGCTCGAGAAGACGATCTCGAACCTCGAGCCGGACGAGTCCTCGTCGACCTGGTCGGGCTACGAGCTGACCACCACGTACTCGAGCGAGGACGCCGAGCGGAAGGCCGCGTTCGTGCGGGAGGCGGTCGAGGTGGAGCGGCCCGGGCTCGTTTGGGATCTCGGCTGCAACGAAGGGCATCACGCGCGGATCGCCGCCGAGGTCGCGGACTACGTCGTGGCCGTCGACGCGGATGCGCTCGTCGTCGACCGCCTCTACGCCGCGCTCCGCACGGAAGGGTCGAAGACGATCCTCCCGCTGACGATGAACCTCGTCGACCCGTCGCCCGCGCTCGGTTGGCGCGGGCTCGAGCGGCGCCCCTTCACAGATCGGGGCAGCCCTGATCTCGTGTTCTGCCTCGCGCTGATCCACCACGTCTCGATCGGGGGAAACGTCCCGGTCGCGGAGTTCCTCGACTGGTTGCGCGGGCTCGAAGCGGCGGTCGTGATCGAGTTTCCGACGCCGGAGGACCCGATGGTCGCGCAGCTGCTTGCCCGGAAGCGCGCGCACGATCACCCGGACTACCGGCAGGACTGGTTCGAGCAATGCCTAAGAGAGCGGTTCGACATCGTGCGATCCGAGACACTCTCGTCCGGCACCCGTGCCCTCCACCATGTCCGACCCAAGAGCTGAGTCCCGGCTGCACTGGTCACTCGTCAATGGCGCCCACCTCACCGTGCTGTCCGCCTTCGCGCTCGCGCAGCCGCTGTTCGACATCCTCGGGCAGTACCCGGAGTTCTTCGCGGTTCGGGGCTCGAGCGCAACGCAGATCGTGGTCTTCTCGCTCGTCGTCGTGCTGGCGGTCCCGCTCGTGCTCATCGGAGTCGAGGTCCTGGTGAGCTTCGCGAGCCGGACCGCCGCGCAGACGCTGCACCTCGTCTTCGTCGCCTGCCTGAGCGCCGTCGTCGCGCTCTACTTCGTCACCAAGGCCGACCCGTTCTCGGGCATCGCGGCTCTCGTCGCGGCCGGCCTCGTCGGCGTCGCCGCGACGCTGCTCTATGCCCGTGTGCGGGCGATGCGCACGTTCCTCACCGTCCTCGTGCCCGCGCCGTTCGTGTTCCTCGCGCTGTTCCTCGCGGTCTCACCCGTCTCGGAGCTCGTCTTCGTGGACGACGCCGAGGCGAAGGTCGCGGCGATCAACTCGACGACCCCGGTCGTCGTGCTCGTGTTCGACGAGTTCCCGACGGGGTCCCTCATGGACCGCGAGAACCGGATCGACCGCGAGCGCTGGCCGAACTTCGCGTCCCTCGCGTCGCAGTCGACGTGGTTCCGGAACGCGACGACCGTGAACTCGCACACCGTGGGCGCGGTGCCGGCGATCCTCACCGGAAAGAGGTCGAAGCCGGGACAGCTGCCCGTCTACGGAGACCACCCGAACAGCCTCTACACCTTCCTCGCCGGCAGTCACGAGATGAAGGTCATCGAAGTGCTGCGCCTGTGCCCGCCGACCCTCTGCCTCAACAGCCGCGCGAGCCAGCAGGGCGGGACCCCCGGCGCCGACACGGCCTCACTCGCATCCGATGCGGGGGTCGTCTACCTCCACGTCGTCCTTCCCGACCCCTACGCCGACAACCTCCCACCGGTCGGGAACACCTGGGGCGACTTCGGCGAGCGCGGGCTCGAGCTCGAGCTGCGGACGTTCGACGAGCCCGTGGAGACGGTGCCGCCGTGCGCGTACAACATCTGCAGGTTCAACGCGCGGATCCACGCGGACGACAAGCCCGCGCTCTACTTCCTGCACGAGTCGCTCCCGCACGGCACGTGGCGGTTCCTCCCCTCGGGCAAGCGCTACGACGGGAACGTCCAGGCGATCCCGGGTGAGGGCGCGACCTGGGCGAACGACAACTGGCTGACGACGCAGGCCCAGCAGCGCTACCTGCTGCAGCTCGGGTACACGGATCGAGCGCTCGGCGCGGTCCTCGGCAAGCTGCGGGAGACGGGCATCTACGATCGCGCGCTCGTCGTCGTGGTGGCCGATCACGGGGAGTCGTTCCAGCCGGGCCAGCCGAGGCGGGACGTGCGGCCTGGGAACCTCGCCGACATCGCCTTCGTGCCGATGTTCGTCAAGCTGCCCGGACAGACCACCCCGAAGACCGACGACTCGTTCGCGCGAACGATCGACGTGCTGCCGACGATCGCGACCGCGCTCGGCGCACAGCTTCCGTGGAAGGTCGACGGCCGCCCGCTGATCGGCGGCCCCAAGGCGCCGCCCCAGGAGGGCATCGTCCGCGTCGTCGGGCTCGAGGACAAGGTCGTCGAGGCGCCCTTGCGCGCGCTCGAGCGGCAGCGCGCGCGCGGGCTGAAGATCCAGCACGCAACGTTCGGGACCGGGCGGATCGCGCGCGTATACCGAATCGGCCCGAACAGGAGCCTCCTGGACAAGCGGGTCGCCGACCTGGACGTGCGGCCGAGCGCGACGGCGGGAGTCGAGCTGAACGGGGGCGAGCTCCTCGACGTCGTCGACCTCGCGACCGACGTGATCCCGACCTACGTGACGGGGCAGCTGACCGGCACCACTCGACCTCGTCAGAACCTCGCGATCTCCGTGAACGGGACGATCAGGGCGGTCACGCGCAGCTTCACGGACGGTGGCGAGACGCAGTTCGCCGCTCTCCTACCCGAGGAGTCGCTGCGCGACGGCGCAAATCATCTCTCGGTCTTCGCGGTCCGCCACGCCGGATCGAGGCTCGTGCTGGAGGAGCTCCGCCAGACCGAGCTGAAGTTCCGGCTCGTGGGCGGCTCCAGGCCGAAGATCCGCGGCCCCGGGATCACGATCCAGGTCAAGCCCGGCGCGCTGGCCGGAGAGGTCGAGATGAAGTGGAGCGGCGGGCTCGCGTCCTTCACCGGCTGGGCCGGGGACGTCCTCACGAAGCGCAAAGCCGAGCGGATCATCGTCTTCGTGAACGGGCGGTCGGTGTACATCGGCCATCCCGGGAAGAGCCGCAGCGACATCCGCACGCGCCACGGCATCTCGAGAGCCGGATTCCTGTTCCGCCTGCCGACGTCGGTCGTGCCCCAGCCCGGACGCGGCCACAAGGTCCGGGTCGTCGCCGTTCTCGGGAACACCGCGTCCGTCTTGCCCCCTGACGGCCGCAATCCCTGGGGGAAGTAGCTAGCCCGGCTCGACCCGCGGGCGCGTCCCTCCCCGCACGCCCTCCCACGCGAGGATCGCGGCCCCCGGCAGGGCCATGACCACGGTCACGAGGAAGAAGAGGAAGCCGGCAGCGAAGGCCTCGTCGGCTCCGACGTCGAGGCTCCCGAGGAAGCTGACGAAGAACGCCTCGCGCACGGCGATCCCGTTCAGCGTGAACGGGACGAGCATGACGAGGAAGAGCAGCGGCCCCATCACGTAGTACGCGAGCACGCCGAGCTCGATGCCGACCGCCTTCGCCGAGGCCCAGATCGCGAGCACGCGCACGGCCTGCACCACGAGCGTGAGCGCCGACACGCCGAGCAGGAGCCGCGGGCGCGAGCGGTAGTGGTGGACGCTCTCGTAGAACGCGCGCAGGACGCCGGCGACGCGAGCCTTCTCGAGAGCGGGCTCGGCCCGGCGGAGCAGCGGGCGTGCGGAGCGAGCGAAGAAGAGGAAGGCGAGGACGATCGTCCCAAGCACGAACACGCCCTCGAGCCACAGGTACGCGCTCACGTCGTAGCGGCCGATCGCGAGCACGAACGCGATCGCACCGAGGAAGACGGTCGCGGCCCCTCCGAGACCCCGCTCCAGCACGACCGTCCCGGTGATCGCGGCGGTGCGGCCGGAGTGCCGGCGGGCAGTGTCCACGACCCGGACCGCGTCGCCGCCGAGCGCCGTCGGGAGGATCTGGCCCGCCGTGTAGGCGACGAAGTACGCCCGCGTGAGCCACGCGACCCGCTCGTGGATCTCGTGCGCGCGCAGGAGCACGTCCCAGCGCGCGGCGAGCACGGGCACCGTGAGCACCATGATCGCCGCGGCGAGGGCGAACCACGCGAGGCTCGCGTCCCCGAGGACGTCGAGCGTCGTCCCGAGGTCGACCTTCCAGACGAGGTAGGCGACCGCGGCGGCGGTGAGGACGAGCGTTCCCGCGATGCGGACGCTGCGACTCATCCGGCCGACCCGAGCACGTCGAGCGTCAGGAGCTCGAACGCGACGTTGGCGGCCGCGACGGCGGTCGGCGCTCCCGGGGAGTCGTACGGCGGGCTCACTTCGACGACGTCGTAGCCCGAGAACCGGAGCCCGCGGAGCGCGCGCAGGTAGCCGAGCGCCTCGCGAGTCGTCAGCCCGGCGACCTCGGGCGTCCCCGTGCCGGGCGCGTACGCGGGGTCGAGCACATCCACGTCGAAGGAGAGGAAGAGCGGCCCGTCGCCGACACGTGCCCGCACGCGGGCGCCGTACTCCTCGTAACTGATCGTTACAAGCTCATCGCCGGAGATGACCTCGAAGCCGAGCTCCGCCGGCGCTTCCACGTCCTCGGAGCCGTACAGCGACCCGCGCATGCCCGCGAGGAGCGAGCGCCCGGGGTCGACGAGACCCTCCTCGAGCGCGCGCCGAAACGGCGAGCCGTGGTAGTAGCGCTCGCCGCAGTAGACGTCCCAGACGTCGGCGTGGGCGTCCAGGAGCACGACCCCGAGCGGGCCGTGGACGGCCGCGTGCGCCCGCAGCTCGCCGAGCACGACGAGGTGGTCGCCGCCGAGGCACAGCGTCCTGGTCCCGGTGCGCACGATCGGCTCGAGGCGCTCGGCGATCTGCCCGACCGTGCGCTCGGCGTTCCCCGGCGTGACGGTGACGTCCCCGAAGTCGGCGACCGAGAGCCGGCCGAAGACCTGTGCGTCCTGGGCGGGGTTGTACGGACGGAGCGCGATCGACGCGGAGCGGATCGCCTCCGGGCCGAAGCGAGCGCCAGGACGGTTGGTCGTCGCCGTGTCGAACGGGATGCCGAGAACGGCGACGTCGACGTCCTCGGGGCTCTCGACGAGCGGACAGCGCGCGAACGTCTTCACGCCCGCGTAGCGCGGAGACGTCAGGGCGTCCGGCGGCCCGTACCGGGGAGCGTCCGCGCTCGGCACGCGGCGACCGTACCAGCGCTTCCGACATGTCTCGGGCGGACACATCCAGGGTCTGACCCCAAGTCCTGACTTTCGGGAGCGATCGGCGCTCTTTCGTGACGCGCTTGGCGCAGGTCGAGCCGCTAGCCGCGGCCCGGTTCCGGCGCTTGGGCCAGGTCCCGGCGAGACGTTGCCTCGCCGCCCTCGACCTGAAGCCGAGGAAGCCACTCGAGCCAGCGAGGCAGGTACCAGTTGTGCTCGCCGAGCAGCTTCATCGCGCTCGGGAGCACGACCGAGCGGATGATCGTGGCGTCGATCAGCAACGCGATCGCCACGCCGAAGCCCATCTGCTGGAACATGACGAGGTCACCGCGCGCGAAGCCCGAGAACACGGCCACGATGATCAGGGCCGCGCCGGTGATGATCCGTGCGGTCGAGCCAACGCCGAACCTGACCGCATCGGTCGTGTCCCCGGTCGCGTCGTAGCGCTCGCGGATCCTCGAGAGCAGGAACACCTGGTAGTCCATCGAGAGGCCGAAGAGCACCGAGAAGAGGAAGAGCGGCACCCACGCCTCGATCGTGTCGGTCTGCTGGAAGCCGAGCAGGCCCGCGCCGATGCCCTCCTGGAACACGAGCACGAGCAGGCCGTAGGCAGCGCCGACGGAGAGCAGGTTGAGACCGACCGCGGTCGCCGCGACGACCACCGACCTGAACACGACCGTCAGCAGCACGAACGTCAGCAGCAACACGAACGCGATCACGTACGGCGCCGGGTCGATCACCGAGTCGAAGTAGTCGATGTTCTCGGAGGTCGTTCCTCCGACCAGCGCCTCCGCGTCCGTCCCGCCGAAGGTCTCCGGGATCGTCTCCGTCCGCAACTCCCGCACCGCGGCGACCGCCTCCGACGTCGCAGGATCTCCCTGCACGGGCACCGTCAACAGCGCGACGCTGCCGTCGTCCGAGCGGCGGATCTCACCCTCGCCGAAGCGTGCGTCGGCGGCCAACGCAGCGGCAAGCCCGTCGAGCGCCTGCGAGACCTCCGGGTCGTCCGCTCCCCGAACGACGATCTCCGCCGGGTCCGTCGACGTCCCGCCGAAGTCGCGCTCGAGCGCGAGGAACCCCTGCTTCGAGACGAACCGGTCCGGCAGCGACGTGACTCCGCTCGTGCCGACGTTCAGCGCGAGTACGGGCAGCGTGAGCGCGACGAGCACGCCCACGGACAGAGCAAGACTCAACACGGGCCGCGCGAGCACCCGCCGCACGATCGCGCCCCAGAACCTGCTCTCGGAGCTCGCCGACTCGAGCGTCCGGCGTCCCACGATCGGGATCCGTAGCCGGTTCACCCCGTCGCCGAGCAGCCCGAGGACCGCGGGCAGCAGCGTAAGCGCGGCCACGACGGACACGATCCCGACGAGGATCGCCCCCACCGCCAGCGAGCGCATGATCGAGTTCGGCACGAGCAGCATCCCGAACATCGCGACGACGAACACCGTGCCGCTGAAGAGCACAGCGCGGCTCGCGGTCGCGCCCGAGGCCTCGATCGCGCCGAGCTCGTCGCGCCCGTGCGCGCGCTCCTCGCGGTAGCGCGACACGACGAACAGCGAGTAGTCGATGCCCAGCGCGAGGCCCATGCCTGTCAGCATGTTCACGAGGAAGATCGAGAGCTCGAACTGCTGCGCGAGGACCGCCGAGAGCCCGAGCGCGACGACGATCGAAACGATCGCCATCAGCAGCGGTATGAGCCCGGCGACGACCGCGCCGAAGACGAGCAGGAGGATGATGAGGGCGGCCGGGAGGCCGAACTTGAGCTCCCCGTTCTCGAGGTCCTCCTGGGAGAGCAGGTTGAAGTCGTGGTCGAGCGTCTCCTCGCCGGTCACGGAGACGGCGAAGGCGCCGTCCTCGCGCGCCTCGAGCTGCTCGACGAGCGACTCCGTCTCGCCCTCGGAGAGCACGATCGGGACGAGCGTCGCGTGCCGGTCCTCGGAGACGAGCGTCTCGTCGTTCGAGCCGAAGTACGTGCGGGCGCGCGCGAGCGCCGGGACGCCGGCGTCGTCGACGAAGCCCTGGAAGAACGCCTCGAATTCCGGCGCGTCGACCGTGTGCTGCTCCGACCGGATGACGACGATGTCGCTGAACGCCGTCGCCGGATCGGGCGGGAACGCCTCGAACCGGGCGTCGTCGGCGCGCTCGGACTCCGGGTTGTTCGTCGGAGCGCCCTCGGTCGTGAGGCTGCCGCCGAGGAGAGCCGCGATGGCGACGAACGCGGCGACGGTGACCGCGATCCACGCGACGATCGTGCGCCACGGATGGCGTGCGCTCGCGCCTGCCAGCGCCCGGGTCGAGAACATCAGGCCGCCTCCGCCTCGGCAACGAGGCGCTCGGGCTCGGCGGCGACCACCTCCGCCGGACGCCGCTTGCGCGGGATGAGGAGCGCGAGCGCCGCCCCGACCCCGACGACCACCGCGCCGACCCAGATCGCAGGCACGAGCCCGTCAGTGAAGGTGACCGGCGACTCGTACCCGCCGACGCGCGCGAAGATCGACGCGAGCACGGCGACGCCGAGGACGCCCCCGACCTCGCGGATCGCGTTGTTGGCGCCGGACGCCTTGCCCTCCTGCTCCGGCCTCACGGCCGACAGGATGACATTCGCGACCGGGGCGAAGAAGAGCCCCATCCCGATTCCCGAGAGCACGAACGGAAGGACAAGCGACGAGTAGCCGACGGTCGCGGTCGAGACCGACGCGATCCAGGCCAGGCCGACCGCCTGGAGCCCGAGACCGGCGGCCATCAGCGGCCGCCCGCCGATGCGATCCGACAAAGCGCCCGCGATCGGGGCGACGAACATCGGCATGATCGTCCACGGCAGCACGCGCAGCCCGGACTCGAGCGGCGAGTAGCCCTGCGCCGTCTGGAAGAACTGCGTGAGCAGGAAGATCGAGCCGAACATCCCGAAGTACATGAGTAGCGAGGCGGCGTTCGCGGCGGCGAACGCGCGGTCGCGGAAGAAGCCCATCGGGAGCATCGGCTCCTTCGCCCGGAGCTCCCACCAGACGAACGCGACCAGCCCGACGACGCCGACTGCGAGCGAGCCGAGAATTTGAGGGCTCGTCCAGCCGTCGCCGTTGCCATGGATGAGGCCCCACACGATCCCGAGCATCCCCACGCTCGCCAGGCCCAGGCCGGGCAGGTCGAGCGCCTTGTCGGGCCCGGTCGACTCGGTCAGCTGCGTCGCGAGCGGCAGCAGCACCAACCCGACCGGGACGTTCAGCCAGAAGATCCACTGCCACGAGATCCCGTCGACGACCGCGCCGCCGACGAGCGGCCCCATCGCGACCGCGAGCCCCGCGATTCCCGACCAGGCGCCGAGTGCAGCGCCGCGCCGCTCGCGCGAGACGGCAGCGCTGAGGATCGTGAGCGTCAGCGGGGTGACGATCGCCGCGCCGAAGCCCTGGACGGCACGAGCGGCGATCAGCCAGTCGGCCGAGGGAGCGAGCGCAGCCGCCGCCGAGGCGGCGGTGAAGATCCCGACCCCGATCATGAACATGCGCTTCCGCCCGAAGCGGTCGCCGAGCGCGGCGCCCGTGAGCAGGAAGACGGCGAAGGTCAGCGTGTATGCGTTGACCGTCCACTCGAGCTCCTCGATCGTCGCTTCGAGATCGACGCGGATCACGGGGAGCGCGGTCGAGACGACGAGGTTGTCGAGCACGACCATGAAGAGCGCGATGGACGTGACGACGAAGGTCCAGACGGTTCGGGTTCGGGCTTGCATCACGACCTCCCGGTGTCGCGTCGATCTAGTGACTGATTACTCAGCTTCTGAAGAAAATAGAGAGGGGCGTTCATGCCTTCTCCTCGCAGCCTTCGGCGAGGCGTGCGACCCACGAGTGGCGCGGATCGACGCCGAGCGAGTAGTCCATGGCCGCCAGCACGTTCAGCAGCATCCCGGTCGCGAAGAACTGGGCGATCGTCCTGCGGTCGGCGCCCGAGACCGTCTCGACGTAGTCGACGAGCCGGCCGAAGCCCTGCGCCGTCGCCTCGCGGATGTCGTCGTCGGCGACCGAGGCGGCATACGACTGGAGCTGCGCCTGAAGCATCGTCCGATCGGTCTCGATCGTATCCCTGTAAGCGTCCCCGATCGCGTGCAGCGCCTCCTCTCCGGACTTCCCGGACGCGGCCGCGCGGAACGCCTCGAGCGTGCGCGCGAGGCAGTCCTCGACCGCCGCGATGTAGAGCTTCTTCTTCGAGCCGAAGAGCCGGAAGAGGTACGGCTGCGAGATCCCGGCCCTGCGCGCGATCGCGTCGGTCGACGCGCCGTGGAGCCCGCGGAGCGCGAACTCGGCATTCGCCGCCTCGAGCACGGCCTCGCGCCGTTCCGCGGCCGTCTGTCTCGCCTGAGTCGCCATGGAAGGAAGTGATTATTCACTCACAACATGGCACTTGTCAAGTTCGGTGCGACGAACGCGGGCGCCCGCCGAGTACCCTGGGCCGATGCGCAGGCTCGCCCTCGCCGCCGCGGCGATTGCGATCGCCGCCTCCGTCACCGCCGCCCTCGCGGTGGCGGTCACGGGCTCGTCGGCCGGCACTCCGACGACCTCGCTGAAGATCACGTACTGGGCCAACGGAACCTCCGAGCCCGGCGTCAGGTGGACGCTCAAGTGCAACCCGGCCGGCGGGACGCTCCAGGCGCCGAGGAGGGCGTGCGCAAAGCTCAAGGCGGACGGCACGAAGCTCTTCGCACCCGTCTCGCCGAAGCTCTACTGCACGCAGATCTACGGCGGCCCTCAGGTCGCGCGGGTCGTGGGCAAGGTCGGTCCCAGGAAGATCTCGGCCTGGTTCGACCGCACGGACGGCTGCGCGATCTCGCGCTGGAGCAAGGCGTCGCCCTGGCTCCTGCCCCGCGGCGGCGTGACGTAACCGCAGAGACCGACCTGCGCGCAATCTAGGCTCGCGCTGGAGATGGCGCTCGGCCCGCAGCTCAGACGGCTCGGAAAGCACTCCGCCATCTACGGGCTCGGCGGGCTCGTGCAGCGGATCCTCGCCGTCCTTCTGCTGCCGGTCTACACGCGCTATCTCTCGCCGGCCGACTACGGCACGGTCGAGACGCTGATCGCACTCACGACGGTGCTCGTGATCACGCTCCGGCTCGGGATCTCGAACGCGTTCATCCGCTTCTACTTCGACTCGCCCGACCCGGTCGAGCGCCGACGCGTCCTGCGGACGTCCTTCTGGTTCACGATGGGGATGGCGACGCTCGGCCTCGCGCTCGGCCTCCTCTTCTCGCGCGAGATCTCGAGCGTGCTCTTCGGCTCCGCCGACGAGGCGGAGATCGTCGCCGCGGCCTTCGTGGGTCTCTGGGCGCAGATGAACTACGAGCAGCTGACCGCGCTCTTCCGCGTCGAGGAACGCTCGGTCGCGTTCGTGACGGCCAGCCTTGCGAACATCGCCATCACGATCGCCGCGACGCTGCTCCTCGTCGTCGAGCTCGACCAGGGGCCGCTCGGCGTCATCGTCGGCGGCTTCACCGGCACGCTGGTCGTCTACGTCGCGCTCCTCGGATATCGGCGCGAGCAGCTCGGCCTCCAGTTCGACCGCGAGCTCCTGCGCCGGATGAACCGCTTCGGCCTCCCGCTCGTGCCGAGCGCGCTCTTCCTCTGGGTGACGAACTTCAGCGACCGCTTCTTCCTGCTCAAGCTCGCCGACGCGGAGGAGGTCGGCCTGTACTCGATCGGCGTCCGGATCGCGTCCGCGATGGTCCTCATCCTGACCGCGTTCCGCATGAGCTGGCCCGCGTTCGCGTACTCGATCGAGGACGACGACGAGGCGCGCCACACGTATGCCTTCGTGCTGACCTACGTCGTGCTCGTGACGACCTGGGTCGCGACCGGCCTCGCGCTGCTCTCGCCCTGGATCGTGGACTGGATCGCCGCGCCCGCGTTCTCGAGCTCGTCCAGAGTCGTCGGGCCCCTCGCATTCGCCGTCGTGATCTTCTCGGCCTTCGTGGTCGTCGTCGTCGCGGTCGGGCGGGCGCGCCGGATGCAGTTCAACTGGGTCGTGTCGGCCGTGGCCGCGGCCGTGAACGTCGCGGTGAACCTCCTGCTCATCCCCCGCTACGGGATGATGGGCTCGGCGGTCGCGCTGATCGCCGCCTACGCGACGATGCTCGCCGGGACGGTCTGGCGCGCGCAGCGGATCTTCTGGGTGCCGTACCAGTGGCGCCGTGCTTTCACGGCCGGGCTGACCGGCGTCGCGCTCGCGGTCGCCGGGAAGCTGATCGGCGGAGGGCTCCCCGTCGCGCTGTTCTTCGCGCTCGTGTACCCGCTCGTGCTCTTCCCGCTCGGCTTCTACCTCCCGGCCGAGCGCAGGGCAATCGGCGCGCGGCTCCGGCTGCGCGGGCGCCTCACCTGAGCCAGACGTCCGCCGCGGCCGCGAGCTCGCCGGCGGACAGGCAGATTCCTTCGCGCTCGCGCACGGCGTCGAGCAGCCTCAGGTAGAGCTTGTCCCAGCCCTGCGCCGTTCCGGGGTCGAAGCGATCCGTGTGCCAGAGGATCGCGAAGCCGCCGCCGTGCTCGGCGGCCTGGTCGAGGAGGGCCAGCAGCGGCCCCTCGGCTTCGCGCGCCGAGAGTCCCAGGTACCGGCTCTCGCCCAGCGTCACGTCCATCGCGACGAGCGGGACCTCGACGAGGTCGAGCGGGCGGTCGGCGGCGACGTCCCAGGGGCGGAACGGGTGCGCGATGCCCGCTCGGAAGCCCGGCGCATCCGAGAACCCGAGCGTCGAGTCGTAGCTCAGTCCGAGCGCCGGGAGCGGCGCGAGGTTCGCGTGCGGGTCGACGCGGAGGTAGTGGTAGCGCTGGCCGTGCACCTCGGCGCCGAGCTCCCGCAGCACCTCGGCCTCGCGGCCCAGCAGGCCGGGATCGCGAGCAGCGAGATAGCTTCCGTGCAGCCCGATCTCTCCCCCGCCGCCGAGAATCGTCTCGACGAGCCGCGGCCGCAGCCGCTCGTACGTCGCGGGGGTCGGCCCGTCGTGGGGGTCCGAATGACCCGCGAGGACGAAGAACGTCGACGTCGTCCCCCGCTCGCGCTCCGCGTCGAGCACCGCCTCGAAGCGCCAGTTCGGGTCGGTACGGCGCAGCTTGTGCACCGGCATCCCGGCGAGCGCACGGGCCTCGCGGAGGGCGGGCCCTCGCTGCCGCGCGAGCATGCTCGACTTCAGCCGCGCCGCCGAGCCGAGGATCCCGCGGCGCGTCCAGCGCCATGGCACGTCGACGTCGTGCGTGAGCGCGACGGCGAAGCGGGCGCCACGCCAGCGCGGCGGCTCGAGCCCGAGCCCGCGCCGCAGCCGCTCCAGCGGTGGGTCGAGCGGGTCGAGACAGGACGACGCGGCCGCGAAGCGGCCGTGCGCGTCCCGCCGCCCGTCGAGCTCCTCGATCCGCGCGAGGTGGAAGAACGCCTCCGCGAGCTCGTCTCCTGCCGGACGTTCCCCGCGGGAGACCTGCTCCCAGGCCGCCGCGTCGTACGGGAGGTCGCCTCCGAGCTCGAGCCCGCGGCCCCCGATCGTGTCCAGCACCCAGCGGGCGCGGCGCTCGACGGCCGGCGGGATCAGCGGCCGAGGCTCCGCACGATGCGCGCCGCGTAGACCGCCGCGGGGCGAAGGTCGTCGCGCGCGAGCACCGCGTCGACATATGGCGGCCGCTGGAGCGTCGGGCGCTCCCCGGGGAGGAAGCTGATCGCCCACCGCTTGCCGCCTCCGTTCATCGACGCGGGCGGGCGCGTCGCGCCGAGCAGGTCCCAGTACGCGAGCGCGGGCAGGTCGACCCCGCACGCGGCGGCGAGCCCGTGCCACTGGAAGAGGCGCGGGTTGATCTCCATGAGCTTGAAGCGGCCGTCGCGCGGGTCGCGCTTGAACTCGACCTGCGAGATGCCGCGGAACTCGAACGCCGCGAGCAGGCGGAGGCCCGCGTCGACGACCTCCTGCACCCAGACCGCCTCGCCGACGCGGCACGTGCCCACGAGCCGCGGCGTCTGCCGGAGCTTGCGCCCGCTGAAGACGCCGAGCGGCCGGCCGCTCGCGTCGAGGTAGCTCCCGAGCGTGTACAGCTCGTCGTCGCCGCCCGGGATGAGCTCCTGGACCATCGGCTCGAACTGCTCCGACTCCGCGTACGCGGTCTCGAGCTCGGCGGCGGTCTCGCAACGGAACGCCTGCCGCTTGTGGCGCCGCCTGAAGTGGACGGGGTCGGCGGGCTTGACGAGCACCGGGAAGCCGAATTCGCGCGCGAAGGCCAGCGCCTCCGCCGCCGACGAGGGATGCCCGGTTCCCGGGATGTCGATCCCCGCCGCCCGCGCGCCGTCGAGCTGCGTGCGCTTGTTCTGGATCCGCGCCATCGTGTCCCACGAGGGGAACGGGAAGAGGAACCGGTCCCCGAGCTCGTCCTGCCGCCGCGCGACGGCGTTCAGCCCCTCGTCGTGGGTGGGGAAGATCGGCGCCGGACGGCCGAGCGCGCTGCCGAGCTCCGCGAGCAGTGCGACGAACGCGTCCTCGTCCGCGCCCGCGTCCGGGGCGTGCACCGGCAGCGCGTAGCGGGAGCGGAAGCCGAGCGCGCTCGGGCGGTGGTCGACGGCGAGCACCGGCGCCCCCGCCCGTCCGAGCGAGCGGATCGCCGCGAGCCCGTTCACCCAACCGACATCCAGGACGACGGCCGGAGGCCCGCCGTGCGAACGCGCCGCGGCGGCGGCTTCAAGGAGACTGCTCACGGCTCGATTCTAGGAACGGTCGTCGTCAGGCCACGATCCGGTACACCTGGAAGCACTCGGCGTACTCGCGGTTCACGTTCACGCCGTGGACACGCGCGAGGTTCCAGACGTACTCGGGATTCGCGTACCGGCGGTGCTGCTGCGACGCGTAGCAGGCGAGCGCGGCCACCTTCCGCTCGACGTGGCGCTGCTCGAGCGCGATGTACGCCCCGTAGGAGAAGTCGAAGTTGTTCCAGGGGATCTCGTAGCCGAGGATCGTCGTGCGCTTGAAGGCGCGGAGGCCCTCGGTCGCGATCGTCTGGTGGTCCTGGTGGACGTCGTGGTGCGACGGCTGGAAGACGACGTCCGGCTGCCACTCCTCCCAGAGCGCGACGAGGAGCTCGAGGATGTCCTGCCGGTGCTGCGGGAAGGTGCGGACGTCGAAGTCGTGCACCGTGACCCGCTCACCCGGAATGCCGAGCTCCGTGGTGGCCTCACGCACCTCGCGCGCCAGCGTGTCGGGCTCGAAGCCGTCGGGCAGCGAGCGCGTCGCGATCGAGAAGGCGACGTAGCGGACGTCGCACCCGCCCTCGACGAGCCTGGCCATCGTCCCGCCGCAGCCGAGCTCGCCGTCGTCGGTGTGCGGCGCGAGCACGAGCGCCTTCTGCCAGGCCTCGATCATCGCGGAGTTCTACCACCCTGCTCACTACGATCGCCCATGTGCGGACCACTCGACTGTTCAGGCTGCGCAGGCTCGTCTGGCGCGTGCGCCGCAGCCCGCCTCGCCTCGCGCGTCCCGTCTCCCGCGTCCTCCCGCCGCGCGACCCGCCCGTGGCGCCCGTCCTCGTGCTCGGCTGCCCGCGCTCCGGGACGAGCACGCTGCTCCAGGCGCTCCTGCGCAGCCCGGAGCTGCGCTCGGTGCAGACCGAAGGGCACATCCTCTGGGACGAGTTCCACCATCCGCGTGACGCAGGCTGGGCCTCGGACGCCCTGACCGCCGCGGACGTGTCCGACCGGGAGCGCGAGTACGTCTACCTCGCGATCCGCTGGTTCACGCGGGGACGGCGCTTCGTGGACAAGACGCCGGAGAGCTGCCTGCGCGTCCCGTACCTCGAGGCGCTCTTCCCGGACGCGACGTTCGTCTTCCTCCGGCGGCGCGCAGCGGACAACGTCAGCTCGCTGATGGAGGCGTGGAGGGCGAGGCCGCGCTTCGTGAAGTACCGGCTGCCCGAGCCGCTGACCGGTTTGGGTGAGCTGAGCGGCGACCGCTGGAGCCTCGTCCTCGTGCCCGGCTGGCGCGAGCTGCGCAGCGCGTCGCTCGAGGAGATCTGCGCCGCGCAGTACGCCGCGTGCAACGAGGCCGTGCTCCACGCGCGCGCCGAGATCGACCCGGCGCGCTGGATCGACCTCGAGTACGAGGAACTCGTCCATTCACCTGTCGAGGAAATTGCGCGCGTCTACGAGTCGCTCGGCCTCGAGCTCACGGCCGAGGCGCGGGAATACGCCGCGCGCCTCGCCGACCGGCCGTCCCGCACCGCGCTCACGGCGCCGCGAGCCGACAAGTGGCGCGACGAGAACCCGGACGCGATCGCGCGCATCCTGCCGGGCCTCGCCGACCTCGAGCGGCGGCTCGGTTACGGCTCCGAGTAGACGCGAACCCGCGTAACTTTCGCGTCGGTGGAGCACACGGACGCCGCTCAGGTCGCCGCGCTCCTGGGTGCGCTCGGCGCGGTGCTCGCGCTCGTGCCCCGGGACCGGTTCCTGCCCATCGCCGGGTTCGCCCTGCTCGGGCTCGCCGCGGCCGGGCTCGGCTGGTCGCTCGTCGGCGACGACGACCTCGAGCTGCTCTTCACCGAGCCGGCGGGGCTCGCACTGATCGGGGTCGGCTCCGTGGGCGCCGTCCTCGGGGCGATTCCGCTTATTCGCTATCCGGCGGCCGTCCCGGTCGCGCTCCTGGCGGTCGCTCCATTCCGCATTCCAGTCGAGGTCGGCAGCGAGGAGGCGTACCTCCTGTTGCCGCTCTATGGCGTCCTCTCCGCAGCAGTCCTCGCCCTCGCGTACCGCCTGGTGAGGAGCGAGCCGCACACGCCGCCTCCGTTCCTGCTCGCACTCCCGATCGCGGCCTTCGCAGCGTTCGTCGCGCTGTCGTTCCTCTGGACGAAGGACGAACGGGAGGGAGCGGTCGCGCTCGCGTTCTTCGTCTTCCCGTTCGTCGCGGGCTTCGGAGTGGTCGCGCGGTCGCCGCTCGCGGCCTGGCTGCCTCGCGCCCTCGTCTTCACGCTCGCCGGGCTCGGCCTGCTCTTCGCCGCGGTCGGCCTCTGGCAGGCGCAGACGAAGACGCTCTTTCTCTCGCCCCCGCTGGAGGTCGCGAACGCGTACACGACCTTCTTCCGGGTGAACTCGCTGTTCAAGGACCCGAGCCTGTACGGGCGCTACCTCGTCATCCCGATCGCGGTTCTCCTCGTGGTGCTGCTCCTGCGCCGGAACCGGCCGGTCGACTGGGTGACGCTGACTCTCGTCGTCGCGGTGCTGTTCGCGGGTCTCTTCTACTCGTACTCGCAGTCGAGCTTCGTCGCGCTCTTCGTCGTGGCGTTCGCGGTCGCGTTCCTCGCCGCGGACCGGCGGGTACGGCTCGTTCTCGTCGCCTGCGCGGCGGTCGCGGCACTGGGGGCGGCGGCGATCGCGGCCCAGGCGATCGACGGCCGGTCCGCGAAGGAGATCACGAGCGGACGCTCGCGGCTGGTCTCGATCACGCTCGACGCGTTCGAGATGCGGCCGGTCGCAGGGGTCGGCATCGGCGGACAGCCGCGCGCGAGCGCCGAGGCGATCGGCGGGCGCTCTCCGAAGCGGAACGCCTCGCACACGACGCCACTCACGGTGCTCGCGGAGCTCGGCGTGGTCGGGTTCGCGCTCTACGCCTGGGTGCTCGGAGCGGTCGCGTGGGGGCTCGTCCTCGTCGCGCGGCACAACCGCACCTTCGGCGTCGGGCTCGCCGCGGTACTCCTCGTTCTCTTCGTCCATTCGCTGCTCTATGCAGGCTTTTTCGAAGATCCGCTGACCTGGGGCGTCTTCGGCCTGACGGCCGCGGTGCTCGCCGCAACGCCCCGTGAATCGGACGGTCCACCCCAGCTGGCACACTGACAGCGCGCCGGTTCGCCCGGCGCTTGCCTTATGCCGAGGACTCTGAAGTGGATCATCATCGCTGCGGTCGTGCTCGTGGTCGCCCTCGCCGGCGCCGGGATCGCGCTCTGGTACGCGAACGACCGCGACGCGGGCGCGCTCGACACCGACCTCGACGACGTGACGGTCACACAGCCGAAGAAGGCGCCGCGCCTGCCGCCGACGCCGAAGGCGCCGGAGAGTGACGAGGAGTGCTGGCTCACGTTCGGCGGCGACTCCCGCCGCTCGCTCGCACGCCCGTTCGCGGACCTCGGCCTCCCCAAGAAGAAGCCGCTCTGGAGCCGGGGGCTCAAGACGTACATCGAGTTCCCCGGGACGTACTGCGAGGGGACCCTGTACGTCAACACCACCCGTGGCTCGACGTACGCCCTCGAGTCCGAGACGGGAGACATTCGCTGGCGCCGCCGGGTCGGCGGCCAGCTTCCGTCGAGCCCCGCGATCAACGGCCCGCGGCTCTTCGTCGCGTCGCAGGCCGGCACCGTCACTGCGCTCGATCGCGAACGCGGGCGGCAGCTGTGGCAGGTTCGGGTGGGCGGGAAGGTCGAGTCCTCGCCCGTCGTCGTGAACAGGCTGGTCTACTTCGGCTCGCACGACAAGCGGCTCTTTGCGGTCAACGCTGCGACGGGCGCGATCCGGTGGGCCTACCGGACCGGCGGCAAGATCAACGCGAGCCCTGCAGTCTTCGGGGGCAAGGCGTGCGTCACGACGTACGCCGGCTCGTTCGTGTGCGTCAACGCAAGAACGGGTCGCCACCTCTGGACGACGTACCTCAAGCGCGACGCCTTCAGGTACGAGAGCTTCTATGCGAGCCCCTCGACGAACGGCGAGCGGATCTTCTCGGTCGCTCGCTCGGGCAAGGTCGTCGCGCTCGAAGCCGACACCGGCGCCGTCGCCTGGACGGCAGACGTCGGTGGGTACGGCTACACGACCCCGGCGGTGTCGAAGGGGCGTGTGTTCGCGGGCGGCTTCGACGGACGCCTGCGCGCGTTCTCGACGGCGGACGGTGACCAGCTCTGGAGCACGTGGGTGCCGGGCAGGATTCTCGGCGCGCCCGTGGTCATCGGCGAGCACGTCTTCTTCGCGACGCTGGAAGGGCGGACGTACGCCGCCCGCATGGCGACCGGCGAGATCGTCTGGCGACTGCCGGTCGGGAAGTACTCACCGGTGATCGCGACCGAGCGGACGTACTACTTCACGCTGAACGGCAAGGTGATGGCGTCGCGGGGACGGAAGGTCCGTGAGACGAAGGACGAGCCCTCGAGCGAGAAGCGGCAGCCCGCGAGCGTGCAGCCCGACCGCCCGGTCGGAGTCCGCTAGGAGGGTTAGGGCTCGTCGGGCTCGGTGACGACGACGGCCGCGGCGTCCGCGTGGCGGCCGACGGTCACGAAGACGGCGTAGTCCCCCGGCTCCTCGGGCGCCGTCAGCCGGAGCACCTTGCGCCGCCCGATCCCGCGCTGTCCAGCGAAGAGCCAGCGGTACGAGGCTGCGTCGGTCGTGACTCCGATCCTGAACCGGGCCCCCGCGGCGACCTCGATCCGGTCCCGCGTCAGCGCGACGTAGCGCACGAGCACCGGAACCGCGCGCAGGGTGCTCCCGCGGTTCCCGGCCCGGTCGGTCGCGCGCAGGCGGATGCGGTACACGCCGGGCCTCGCCGGACGTCCCCCGATCTGGCCGTGCCACTCGAGCCGGCCCTCCGTCTCGTAGAACCTGGCCAGCACGCGCCGCTTGCCGTCCACGAGCAGCATCGCGCGGGCGGGCTCGTCGATCTCGTAGGTCGTGATGACGCGGTCGCGCCTCCCGTCGCCGTCGGGCGAGAAGACGCGCGGGGAGAGGCTCCGCATGCGGATCCCTGGAGGGGTCGTGTCGACGCTGATCGGATTCGGAAGCACGATCGTGCGCCCGTGATCCTCGAGCCGGACGCGCGGTCGGTAGCGCCCCTCGGGGACGACGACGTCGGCGTCGTCTCGCCCGTCCCACGTGTACGAGGCGCGGCCGCGCGGCTCGTCGCGGTCCCGGACGAGTGTCCGCACCGACTCCCCGGCCGCGTCGAGCAAGTCGACGGTCACGTTCTCCGACCGGCGGAGGACGAACGAGATGACCGCGACGTCGCGTGCGCATTCGCAGACGGGCGAGAACACGCGGTCGACCCTCGTCCCCGTGATCGGGCTGCGCTCGAGCTTCAGACGCTCGGTCACGGCGAAGGCGGCCGCGGTCGCGCCCAGGAGGACGAGGACGAGGAGCAGCTTGGGCAGCCGGGTCAACACACGAGGTCAAAGGGCGGCTCGAGGATCGTGCCGCGCGATGCTATCGCTGCCGGGTTCCGGGGCTCGGCTCCAGCGTGGGCGCGTCGCGGCCCCGCTGGTACCGGATCCAGCTGTGCCGGCCGATCCAGACCAGCAGCGCCGCCGCGCCGGCCGAGAGCGCCACGACGACGACCACGCTGGCGCCCGGGACGTCGAGGAGCTTGATCCCTGCGAGCCCGAGCACGCCGGCGAGGACCAGGCGCAGCGCCTGCTCCGGGATGGAGAGCGTAAGCCGGCCTCCGAGGAGCACGCCCGGGATCGAGCCGAGGAGGAGCCAGAAGGCAGGCCGAAGTCCACGTTCCCGGCGAGCCAGTGCCCCGCGCCGGCGACGTACAGGAGCGCCGCCGCGTGGAAGATGTCCGTGCCGACGACCTTGTGCGCGCGGAGCGGGAACAGCACGAGCAGCGTGAGCCCGAAGAAGACGCCGCTCCCGACCGACGTGAGCCCGACGATGAAGCCGCCGAAGGCTCCGATGAGGACGGCCGCGACCCGATCGCGGTTCGTCAGGTGCCAGTCCTCGTCGCCGGAAGTGCCGGTGTGGACGAGGCTCTTCGCGACGAGCCCGATCGCACCGAAGAGCAGCGCGCCGCCGAGCACCTGCGCCATCACGCCCTCGACGCCGTCCCCGTACCGCTCCCTGATCTGGACGGACGCCCACACGCCGACGAGCGACAGCGGCGCCGAGCCGAGGAGCATCCAGCTGGCGAGCTGCGCGCGGACGTTCCCCATGCGCCGGTGCTGCACCGCGCCAACGGTCTTGAAGGCCGCGCCGTGGGCGATGTCCGTCCCGATCGCGGTCGTCGGCGGGACGCCGAAGAGGAACACGAGGAGCGGCGTCATCAGCGAGCCGCCACCCATGCCCGTCATCCCGACTAGCAGCCCGGTGAGCAGCCCGAGGACGTGTACTTCCAGTCCATCGCCTAGACGCAGCTGCTTGCCGGCCCTCCCACCCCCACGCGCCCCCAGGGCACTCCCGTGTCCCTACACGAACGGTACCGGGCGCGATTTCACGGGTGGGTCTCAACTCCGTGCCAAGTTCGTGACCTCGGACGTCCGGCGTCTGTGCGCGATGCGCGCTCACCCCTGCGCGGCGAGAGGCCACGCCTGCACCTCGAGAGCTCACTCCCGATCTCGATACGCGTCGATCAGCACCTGCGCGACCTCGGCGCGCGTGAACTCGACCGGCGGCACCTCGCCCTCGCCGAGCATCTCCCGGACTTTCGTTCCCGACAGAAAGACTCTGTCGTCAGCGCCGTGCGGGCACGACTTCGTGCTCGCCATCGACCCGCAGACGTTGCACCAGAACGTGTGCTCGAAGAACATCGGCTCGATGTCGAGCTCGTGCGGCGCGAACTCGTCGAAGATGAGCTGCGCGTCGTACGTGCCGTAGTAGTCGCCGACGCCCGCATGGTCGCGGCCGACGATGAAGTGCGAGCACCCGTAGTTCTTGCGGCAGATCGCGTGCCAGATCGCCTCGCGCGGGCCCGCGTAGCGCATGGCCGCGGGAAACGCGGAGAGCAACACTCGATCCTCTGGGTAGTACTCGTCGAGCAGCGTCTTGTAGCAGGCCACGCGCACGTCCACGGGGACGTCGTCGGACTTCGTCTCGCCGACGAGCGGGTGCACGAGGAGCCCGTCCACCGTCTCGAGCGCGACCTTCGTCAGGTACTCGTGCGCGCGGTGGATCGGGTTCCGCGTCTGGAACCCCACGACCCGCTTCCACCCGCGCTCGGTGAAGATCCGCCGAGTCTCGGCCGGGTCGCGCGCGAGCTCGGGGAAGCTCGGCTCGGGGCGGTCGAACACGGTCACGCGCCCAGCAAGGTAGAGCGGCTTCTGCGCGTACAGGCGCGCGACTCCGGGATGCGCCTCGTCCGTCGTGCGAAAGCAGAGCTCGGCCTCGCGCGCGCTGTCGTACTCGTAGACGTCCTCGACCTCGAGCACCGCCACCGGGCGCGCGCTCTCGTCGACGAGGACGACGCGATCACCCGACGGCGGAGCCTCGACAGCGAGACACACCGGCATTGCCCACGGGAGCCCGTTCACGAGGTGCATCTCCTCGATCACGCGCTCGTAGTCGGCTCGGCCCATGAAGCCCTCGAGCGGGGAGAGGGCCCCCGACGCGATCATGTCGAGGTCGGAGACCTCGCGCGGCGTGAGCGCGACGATCTCCAGGCTGCCGAGATCGCCAGGCGCATCGCCGGTCCGGTCGACGAGCATGCCGCCGTGGGGACGAATGAGCCGGTCGGTCGCGGCGACGGTCACGCGGTGACCTTCGCCGGCACGAGCCCGAGCTTCTCGAGCTCCGCGATGACGAACGCGGCCGACTCCTCGGGCTCGACGCCCTCGGTGTCGACGACGATCTCGGGCGACGACGGCTCCTCGTAGGGATCGTCGACACCGGTGAAGCCCTTGATCTCGCCGGCGAACGCCTTCGCGTAGAGCCCGTTGACGTCGCGGCGCGCGCACTCCTCGAGCGAGGTCTTCACGTGCACCTCGACGAACGGGCCGTGCTCCTCGACGAGCGCGCGGGCGTTCTTGCGCGCCTGCTCGTACGGGGAGATCGCGGCGACGATCACGGCGCCGCCGTGCCGCGTGATCCGCGAGGCAACCCAGCCCAGCCGCTCGACGTGCGCGTCGCGATCCTCCTTCGAGAAGCCGAGGCCCTTCGAGAGGTGCGTCCGCACGGTGTCGCCGTCGAGGTACTCGACGACCTGGCCGCGCCGATCGAGCTCGGGGCCGAGGTGATGCGCGATCGTCGTCTTCCCGGAGCCGGAGAGCCCCGTGAACCAGATCGTGAAGCCCCCTCCGCGGTCGGTCTCGGACTCGGGATGCTCGTGCGCGTAGATGTGCTGGCTCATACGGTCCTTTCACCTGGTTGGTCTTCGTGGATGCCGCACTCCAGCTTGTCGGAGCCGGCCCACCGGCCCGCGCGCTCCTCTTCGTCGAGTCGCGTCGGCCGCGTGCAGGGGATGCAGCCTATTGAACGGTAACCCGCTTCGTGGAGGGGGTTGAACGGGATCTCGTTCGCGTTCACGTACGCCCAGACGCGCTTCTCGTCCCAGTCCGCGAGCGGATGGATCTTGAAGACGCGGTACCGCTCCGACCACTGCACCTTCGGCGTATCGGCGCGGCTCGGCGACTGGTCGCGGCGGATCCCGGAGATCCAGGCGTCGTACGGCGTGAGCGCCCGGACGAGCGGCTCGACCTTCCGGATGTGGCAGCAGCGGTCCGGGTCGCGCTCCCACAGGTTCGGGCCCTCGGCGCGGTGCTGCTCGGCGATCGACGGGATCCCCGGCTTGATCAGCTTGAGCTGGTAGCGCTCGACGAGCTCGTCGCGCGTCTCGTAGGACTCGCGGAAGAAGAGGTGCGTGTCGAGCTCGACCGTGTCCATGCGCAGGCCCAGCTCCGCGACCATGTGGACGAGGACAGAGGACTGCTTCTGCCACGAGCACGTGAGGCACAGGCGCGGCCAGAAGAACCGGTGCGCCCACGCGATGACCTCCTCGGCCGCCATGGCCTCGAAGTCGAGGTCAGGAAGCTGCGGTGGGCTGCTCTGCGCCGGAACCGCCAAGCAGCACCTCCTTCAGCGTGTCGGCGCGCAGGCCGAGCCGGAGCGTCTCGAGCGCGATCACCTCGTCGGGCGGGATGTTTCCGAGGTTGACCTCGGGGCCGAAGTGCTTCACGAACCAGGCCTGCGAGTCCTTCGTCGGCGTCTCCCAGATGAGGTCGTGGAAGCTGAGCGAGTGCTCGATCTCGTCGACGAGCCCGGTGCGGAGCTCGCCGGTAGGGCGATAGATCCCCGCGGTGCCGCCCTCGCGCCCCTCGGCGATGACCTTCCAGGCGCCCGCTTCGAGCTCCTCGCGCATCCACTGCACCCACAGGTAGGGCGCGATGTTCACGTCCGAGTCCTTCGAGCCGACCTCCGAGAGCACGACGAAGTCGGTCGCGAAGTCCGCGATCAGCTCGAGCTTGCGCTCGCGCGGGATGTCGAGCGTGCCGTCGGAGATCTCGACGTGCGCGAAGCGGTAGTGCTCGAGCCAGCGCTTGAACTCGTCGATCTTCGACTGGCCGTAGACGGCCTCGAACAACGTCCCGCCACAGACCACAGGCGTGGCGAACGAGCGGTAGAGCGCGACCTTCTTCTCGAGGTTGTTCGTGACGTAGCTCGTGCCCCAGCCGAGCTTGACGATGTCCACGTACTCGCCCGCGGTGTCGAAGAGCCCCTCGATCTCGCGCAGGTTGAGGCCCTTGTCCATGACGTGGGTCAATCCGCGGGTGCGGGGCTTTCCTGCACGCGTGGGGATGTCGAGGAACGCGCCGCCGTCAGAGTCGTGCATAGATCTCCTCCAGTCGCTTGCGGGCTTCGGCCTGGACGTCGCGGTAGAGCGAGCCGCCGTGCGCGTCGATGCCCACGGTCAACGGGCCGAAGTCCTTCACGCGGAACCTCCACAGGCACTCGGGCATGAGCTCCTCCCAGGCGACCTCCTCGATCTCCTCGATCTGGGTCGTCTCGAGCGCGGCGGCCCCGCCGACGATCGCGAAGTAGACCATCCCGAGCCGCTGCATCGGCTCGATCGCCTCGTCCGGGAAGCCTCCTTTGCCGCAGATCGCGCGCACGCCGTACTGCGAGCCGAGGCCCTCGGTAAAGCGCACCATGCGCGCGCTCGTCGTCGTCCCGATCGAGACCTTCTCGTACCGGCCCGGGCCGACCTTGCGGACGCCTGGCGCCGTGTGCAGGAGAAACGCGCCGCGGAAATCCATCGGCGGGTCGACCCCCTCGTCGAAGATCCGGATATGCGAGCGGTCGCGGATCCCGATGATGTGCCCCTGGACGACGACCTCGTCCCCGGCGCGCAGCTTCATGATCTCGGCCGGGTCGGTGACGGGGAAGGTGACCTCGTGCGTCGCCATCACACGTCCCTCTCGAAGGTCGTGGCTCCGTCGGCCGCGATGTGCGCAGACGCGCGGCGCGCGGCCCAGCACTGGTAGTTGACCGCGACGGGGTTGAGGGTCATGTGCGTGTCCGCGTGCTCGACGTGGACCGAGAGCACGGTCACGTCGCCGCCGAGGCCCATCGGCCCGATCCCGGTCTCGTTCAGGAGGTCGTAGAGCTCCTGCTCGAGCTCCGCAACGAGCGGATCCTGGTTGTGCGTGCCGACCGGGCGCGCGATCGCCTCCTTCGCGAGATGCATCGCGTAGTCGGCCGAGCCGCCGATCCCGACTCCGACGATCCCGGGCGGGCACGGCTTCCCGCCGGCGCCGACGATCGAGTCGAGGACGAACTCCTTGATCCCGCGCACGCCGTCGGCGGGAACGCACATCTTGAGGAAGCTCATGTTCTCGGAGCCCGAGCCTTTCGGCACGCATTTCACGTCCAACCCATCCCAGTCGGGAACAAACTGCCAGTGCACGATCGGCACGCGGTAACCGACGTTCTGCCCGGTGTTCTCGCGCGTCAGCGTGTGCACGGTGTTCGAGCGCAGCGGATGCTCGACCGTCGCGCGCTCGGTGCCCTCTTTCAGCGCCTCGTAGATCCGAGCGGGATGCAGGGGAAAGCCCTCGCCGACACGGCAGTAGTAGACCGCGATCCCCGTGTCCTGGCACACGAGGTTCTTCCCCTCCTCGGCGACGTCGACGTTGCGGAGGATGGTCTGGAGGACGCGCTGACCCGTGACCGAGGTCTCCCTCCCGGCCGCGGCCGCGAGGGCGTCGCGAAGATCTTGCGGGATGTCCTTCAGCGCCCAGACGTACAGGTGCGCGGCCGCGTCCTCGACCGCCTGTGCGAGATCCGTCGCGACCACGCTCATGCGCCGACCTCGGCCGACTCGAGCAGCTCGAGCACCTCGCGCGCCTGCTCGCCTCCCGCGCGAGCGTGCTCGACGAGCGGGATCCCGTGCGCGCCGGGAACGTCGCGCGCGCCCGGGAACGCCTCCAGCACCGCGCGGACGATCGCGATCTCGCCCAGCATCGCGGCCGTCGGGAGGTCGATCCGCGCGCCCCGCTCGAGCAAGAGGAGCGCGATGTCGCGGCGGCCCATATGCGCCGCCGCGCCGAGCGCGGACTCGAAGTCGCCGCCGCCCCAGTCCCAGGTCGCGTTGACGAGCGCGGGCTCCTCCTCGAGCAGCTCGCGCACGCCGTCGAGGTCGCCATGCGCTTTCGCGACCATCGACTCGACCAGCGCCGGGTCGAGCGCAGGCGGCCGGTCGCTCATGTCCTGGCCCTCTCGGCGGCCGCGCGTCCCGCGCGGCGGCCGAAGACCGTGCACTCCAGCAGCGAGTTTCCCATCATGCGGTTCCTCCCATGCGTCCCGCCGGCGATCTCGCCGCAGGCGTAGACGCCCTCGAGCGTCGTCTCGGCCTGCTCGTCGATGACGAGCCCGCCGTTCTGGTAGTGGAGGACGGGGTAGGTGTAGATCTTCTCCGTGAGCGGGTCGATCCCGGCTCCCCGGTAGCGCCGGAGCATGTACGGGAGCGAGATCTCCGCGTCCTCCTCGGCGATTCGGGTCGTGTCCAGCCACACGGCCGGCCTCCCGTCCGGCGTCGTGACGCCGTCGCCCTTCTCGACCTCGTCGAAGATCGCCTGGGAGACCGCATCGCGCGCGCCGAGCGAGTCCGTGAACTCCTCACCGCGTGCGTTGAGCAGCACGGCGCCGTACGCGCGCGTCGTCTCGGGGATCGAGTAGCCCTGCATCGTCGACGGCCAGGCGCCGCCGTTCGGGTGGTACTGGAGCGCGTCGAGATCGCGCGTCTCGGCACCGGCTGCGAGCGCGACCCGCGTCACCTCGCCCGTCGCGTTCGGATGGTTCGTCGAGAGCTCGCCGCGCGTCCGCGCTTCGGCGAAGCAGCGCCCGCCGGCCGCGAGGACGACCGCGCTCGCCGTCAGCGCGCGTTCGCCGTCCTTCGTCTCGAAGGTCGCCTGCCAGCCGCCCGCGACCGGCTCGAGCTCATTCAACGCGTGATGCGGAAGCTCGGTCCCGTCACCGGCCTCGTACGTCTCGCGCAGCGCTCTCGTGATCGCATGCCCCGTGCGATCGCCGACCTGGAGCAACCGGTGCCGCGTCGCCCCGCCGCAGCGCGCGAGGCGGTAGCCGCCGTTCGACCTCGTGAACTCGACGCCGAGCTCCTCCAGCCAGTGGATGGCGGAGGGCGCCTCGCTGGTCAGCACCTCGACGAGGCGAGGGTTCGCAGTCTCGTGAGAGCTGCGCATGACGTCCTCGGCGTGGATCTCGGGCGAGTCGTCGGCGCCGAACGCGGCCTGGATGCCGCCCTGGGCCTTCGCCGAGTTGCACGCCTGGAGCGTGGTCTTGGTCGCGAGCGCGACGCGGGCGCCCGCGTGGTCGGCCGAGACAGCCGCCGCGAGCCCGGAGGCACCGCTGCCGATGACGAGCACGTCGATGGGCTCGGCCCGTCGCACCTGCCGGATGCTAGCGGAACTGCTTATGCCTGTCATTATCGACTGTTATTCGAAGGATCACGATAGACTCGCGCTCATGGGCACGCTTGCCGAGATCGTCTCGCCGAACTTCATCACCGTCGCCCCGGAGGACACCCTGGGCGAGGTCGCCGAGCGGATGACGCAGCAGAACACCGGCGCGGTCGTCGTCCGCGACTTCGGACGTCTCATCGGCATCCTGACCGAGCGCGACATGCTGCGCGCGATGGCCGCGCGCGTGCACACGAGTGACGCGCGCGTACGCCAGTGGATGACCGCGGATCCGATGACGGCCCCGCCGGATCTGGATCTCGAGGAGGCCGCGCAGATCATGCTCGACAACGGCTTCCGCCACCTGCCCGTCGTCGACGGCTCGAACGTGCTCGGCGTCGTCAGCCTCAGGCGCGTGCTCGGCGGGCGCCGCCAGCCGGCGCCGGCGCCCGAAGCCGCCTGAGCGTCAGCTACAGGCCGACGCGATTCCCGCGACGAGGACCTTCGCCGCGGTCGGCTTGCTCACTCCGCGCTTGGCGAGCTGCCTCGAGAGCTTCTTGTTCTTCCGGATCTCGACGAGCGTCTCCTGCGCTGTCCGCTCGGGCTGTACGCGCGCGAACAGACAGGAGACGGCGCTCTTCTTCCCGCCGATCCAGCCGACCGCGTACAGGTACTTGAGCACGGGCTTCGAGTAGGGCGCCCGCTTGTATGCCGCCCTTGCCTGCGCCGGCGGGACGTGTTGCGCCTTCGCACCGACCGAGACGGAGGAGATCGCGGACGCGGTCGACGTCGGCAGGACCGCGAGCTTCTGGCCGAACGTTCCCGCCAGCGTCGAGGCCAGCACGGCCATTGCCGACACGATGCTCGCGTACTCGACCACGTCCATATCCTGCGCATCCGCGGGCGCGAGTCAACCCACAGCAGGTGTCAGGCGAGCCGTTCCGCGGCGAACGCCACGAACGCCTCGGCGACCCGCGTCCGCGCTCGCCCCGACGCCGACGCGAGGGAGATCTCGCGACTCGCGTCGAGTCCCTCGACCCGCGCCTCGGCGAGCCTGCCGTCCGCAAGCTCGGCCTCCACTGCCGTCTTCGAGATGAAGGTGACTCCGAAGCCCGACTCGACCGCACGCCGCACCGACTCCTGGAGCCCGAGCTCGAGGCGGACGTCGAGGTCGCGGAGCCGGACTCCCTGCCGGCGCAGGGCGTCCTCGACGATCTGACGGACGCCCGCGCCCTCCTGCATGAGGATCAGCGTCTCCTCGCGGAGCTCGTCGAGCGTGACCGTGCGGCCGGCGAAGCGGTGCCCCGGAGGGCACGCGACGATGACCTCGTCTGCGAAGAACGGCTCGAAGCGGACGCCGCGATGCCGCCTGGAGGCGCCGACGATTCCGAGCTCGAGCTCGCGCTCGGCCACGCGCTCGACGATCGTGTGCGTGTCGGACACGGTCAGGAAGACGCGCACCTCCGGGTTCTCGCGCTGGAACTCGCCGAGCAGGACCGGGACCACGATCGCCGCAGGCCCTGTTGATGCACCGAGCACGAGATCGCCGGAGAGGTCCCCCTCCGTCGACGCGGCGACGTCCGCGACCAGCTGATCCTCGAGCGCGAGCAGCTTCTGCGCTCCGCGGTACAGCCGCCACCCGGCCTCCGTGGGCTCGACGCGCCTCCCCGAGCGGTCGAGAAGCTGCGTGCCGAGGCGCTTCTCCAGCGCGCGCACCTGGAGCGAAACCGCGGGCTGCGTGACCCCGAGCCGGTCCGCCGCCTGCGAGAAGCTCCGCCGCTCGACCACAGCGCAGAACGCCGCCAGCTGCTTCGTGTCCATAAGCGAACGTTATCCGTCCGCGGCGGGATAGGGTCCGCGGATGCGCGTCTGGATCGACGTCTCGAACTCGCCGCAGGTGCCGTTCTTCCGCCCGCTGATCGCGCTTCTCGAGGCGCGCGGTCACGAGGTCTCGGTGACAACCCGGGACTACGCACAAACGATCGAGCTCCTGCGCCTGCACGCGATCCCGCACGAGGTCGTCGGGCCGGGTCACGGCGGCGGCAGCGTCTGGGGCAAGGCGCGCGCCACGGCCGGACGCTTGCCGGCGCTCCGGCGCTTCGCGAAGGGTCGCGGCTTCGACGTCGCGCTCTCGCACGCTTCGCACGAGCCCCAGCTCGTCGCCCGCTCGCTCGGGATCCCGTCGGCGTACGCCTTCGACTACGAGTTCGCCCGCGTCCAGCACGGCCTCGGCTCGCGGGCGGCACGGCGCGTCGTCGTCCCGGAGGCGATTCCGCAGGAGCGCCTCGACCGCCTGGGAGCCCGCACGGCAAAGGTCCGCCGCTTCCCGGGCCTCGAGGAGGAGTACTACCTCTCGGGCTTCGAGCCCACCCGCTCGGTGCTCATGGAGCTCGGCATCCAGCCGGAGCGGATCCTCGTCGTCGTCCGGACGCCGCCCGACGTCTCGCTCTATCACCGCCACGGAAGTCCGCTCTTCGCGGACGTCCTCCGGCGGCTCGGCTCGGACGCGGCGGTGCAAGCCGTCGTCCTCCCTCGCACCGCCGAGCAGCGCACCGCGATCGGGGTGCTCGGGCTGTCGTCGCTCGTCCTCCCCGAGCACGCGATCGACGCGCAAAGCCTCCTCGCGCTCTCGGACCTGGCTGTCTCGGCGGGGGGCACGATGAACCGCGAGGCGGTCGCGCTCGGCGTACCGGTCTACACGACCTTCGCGGGGCGGATCGGCGCGGTGGACGAGGAACTCCTCCGCGACGGGCGGTTGCGCGCGCTCTCGTCGGCGGACGAGCTCGTGCTCGAGAAGAGGGGGACCACGGCGCCGCCGGTGGAGCGCGACCCCGCGCTCCTGCTCGACCTGCTGCTCAGCGCATTGTGACCGTCTGGTGAAGCACAGACCTGCCTGTTCGGTCTAGGGTCGAGGGCACAAGCAATCTCAGGAGGGGAGAATGAGACGACTGCGGTTGACCGCAGCAGCAGGCGCGCTCGTGACGGCGGCAGTGCTCGTCACGGCAGCGGGCGCGGGTCACTCGCCGCCAGGGTTCAAGACCGCCCAGGCCGCGATGCTCGACTGCCCGACGTGCAAGAGCGTGACCCCGATCATCACCGTCGGAGAGACGGTTCCGGGGACGACCTACCGGTTCGAGGCGATACCGGACGGGATCTCCATCGTCCCGTCGCATCGCGGACACGGTAAGAAGCGCACCGCGGAGATCCTCGTCAACCACGAGACCTCGACGGTGCCGTTCCCGTTCACGCCGGCGACGGGCGTCGGCTTCAACGACTTCGACAACTCGCAGCTCAGTCGGATCAAGCTGAACACCAAGACAGCCGGCGTCCTGTCGGGATTCTTCGCGATCCCGTCGAGCGCGAACTACCAGCGCTTCTGCTCGAACTTCATGGCGACAAAGGAGCACGGCTTCAGCAGGCCGCTCCTGTTCACGAACGAGGAGGCCACCGACCTCGTCAACCGGACGGGCACCGCGTGGCCGGCGGGGCCGGGCGCCGAGCAGGCGGGCGTCGTCGTCGCGTACGACCCGCGCAACGGGCAGTACAAGACGATCTACGGCATGGGCCGGCACAACCACGAGAACAGCGTGGCGCTGCGGGGCTACGGCAAGCCGGTGATCCTGTCCGGTGACGACACGTTCGCCGCGCCGTCCTCGCAGCTCTACATGTACCTCGCGAGGAACGCGAACAAGGTCTGGAACGACCAGGGCTCGCTCTGGGCGTTCAAGTCCGACAACGCAGCGATCAACGACTACGGCGACCTCTCGGGCAGCGCGAGCGTCTCCGGCACCTTCATCCCGGTGCCGCGTGACATCGCGGTCGGAGATCAGACCGGGCTCGAGAACTGGTCGAACGCGAACAACGTCTTCCAGTTCATCCGGCTCGAGGACATCGCGTACGACCGGAAGAAGTCGAACGTGGTCTACATGGCGGACACGGGCGAGCCGCGGGCGATCCCGCACCCGACCTCGACACGCCTCCAGCGAGGCCCGGCCGGGCCGCTCGGGCAGTGGTCGAACGGCCGCATCTTCAAGTTCGTCTTCGACAAGAAGAATCCGAAGATCGTCAAGAGCCTGTCGATTCTCATCGACGGCGACGCGCGTGGAGCGGCCGGCGTCAAGGCGCTCGACCTGCTCCACCAGCCGGACAACCTCGAGACGACCAAGGGCTTCCTGTACATCCAGGAGGATCCGGGCAGCCACAACCAGTACGCGATCGGCGATCCGAACGGGACGACCGCGCGGATCTGGGAGTACGACCTCAAGAGGAAGAAGCTCCGCGTCCTCGCAACCGTGAACCAGGGAGCGGACGAGGGGCCGACCGACACCGACCCGACTCCAGCGGCTCTCTGGGGCGCCTGGGAGTCGAGCGGCATCGTCGACGCCTCGAGCATCTTCGGCAAGGGAGCGCTGCTCGTCGACATCCAGGCGCCGACGCTGGTCGTCGAGCGCCAGGTCATCGGCACCCTCACCTACGAGCGCGAGGGCGGGCAGCTACTGCTCATCCGCCTGGGGCGTGGACATCACCACGGCCATGACGACGACTAGTAGGTCGTAGCGCGGGCTACGACACCGTCTCGGATGCGGGCGCCGTCTCCACGGCGCCCGCTCCGTCTCCGGAGGGCGCACGGCGCGGCGCGCCGCAGAGCGCGTTCAGTCGGCCGACGAGCTCGAGCGTGTCCCCCGCGTCGACGAGCCGCGCGAGCAGGTCGAGCTCCTCCTCGAGCCAGGCCGCGTCGATCGGCGCGCGCGTGACGAGCGAGATCGCCTCGTGCGCCGACGGCGTGACGGACTCGGCCGCCGACCAGAGCTCCTCGTGCAGCTTCTCGCCCGGGCGCGCGCCGATGAGCTCGATGCGGATGTCGCGCTCGGGCTCTTTTCCCGAGAGCCGGATCATCGTCTCCGCGAGGTCGACGATCTTCACCGGCTCGCCCATGTCGAGCACGTAGACCTGGCCGCGACCGCCGATCGCACCGGCCTGGATCACGAGCTGCACGGCCTCCGGGATGGTCATGAAGAAGCGGGTCATCTCCGGGTGCGTCACGGTCACCGGGCCGCCGCGGGCGATCTGCTTGCGGAAGATCGGGATGACGCTCCCGGACGAGCCGAGCACGTTCCCGAAGCGGACGGCGCAGAAGCGCGTGGGCGTATCGTCGCGGCCCCAGGCCTCGACGATCCACTCGCAGATCGCCTTCGACTGGCCCATGAGCGTCTTCGGGTTGACGGCCTTGTCGGTCGAGACGAGCACGAACCGCTTCGCCCCGAACTCGACCGCGATGTCGGCGACCGTGCGCGTCACCAGCGTGTTGTTGCGGACCGCTTCGAGGGGGTTCGCCTCGATCAGGCCGACATGCTTGTAGGCCGCCGCGTGGAAGACGACCGCCGGCCCGTACTTCTCGAAGACCTGGCGCATCTTCGTCCTGTTCCCGGCGTCGGCGAGAACGGCCGCGGTCGCACGGAATCCCCGCTCGTCGACCAGCTCGCGCTCGATGTCGAAGAGCCCGGGCTCGCCGTTGTCCACGAGCACGAGCCGGGTGGGACGGACGCGCGCGATCTGGCGGCAGAGCTCGGCCCCGATCGACCCGCCGGCGCCGGTGACGAGCACGACCTCGCCCGTGAGGTAGTCGGCGATCGAGTCGATGTCGACCTCGACGGGCTCACGCCCGAGGAGATCCTCGACCTCGACCGGCCGGATCTGTCTCGCGAGGTCGAAGTCGCCGGTGATGAGCTCGGGGAGGCCCGGAAGCGTCTTGACCGGCATGTTCTCCGAGCGCGCGATCTCGACGATCTTCTCGCGCACGTCTCCGGACGCCGAGGGGATCGCGATCAGGAGCTCGTCCGGACGGCGGTCGCGGAGCAGGTGCCGCAGGTCGTGGGAGGTCCCGAGGACGCGAATCCCGTGCAGGCGGACGTTCTTCTTGCGCGGATCGTCGTCGACGAGCCCGATGGGCGTGTAGCCGAGCGCGGGGTTGCGGAGCATCTCGCGCAGGATGAGCTGGGCCGCGTCACCGGCTCCGACGATGATGACCTCCTTCCCGCGCGCGACGATCCTGCCGGCCGTCGGCCGCTCGATGAGCGTGCGCGCGAGCAGGCGCGAACCGGTGACGAACGCCATCAGGAGGAGCACGTCGATCACCCAGATCCCGCGGGGGACGCCGGCCGGGTGGAAGCTCAGGAGCGTGAAGACGAGGAATGCGGCGATCGTCGCGACCGCAACTCCGCGCACGGCGCCCCACATGTCCTTCGTCGAGACGTAGCGCCACCAACGGTTGTAGAAGCCGAAGGCGACGAAGACCGGAAGCTTGATGCCGAGGACGAGCACGATCACGTCCCACTCGAGGTAGCGCTCGTAGTAGACCGGCCCCGTGTCGCCGTCGAAGCGCACGTACCACGCGAGCACCCACGCGGCGACGATGAGCCCAGCGTCCACCGCGACCTGCCAGAGACGGTGTCTGTTGACCGGCGAGCGCATCCCTAGTGCGCAAGGCCGGAATCTGCTAGTGCAGATCCCGGCCGCGCGAAAATCCCTAAAGGCGTCCGCTTCGCGGCCGCTGCGTCGATGGATTCCACGTCAGTCATGCGGGTACACCCAGCGCGGTGCGGACGGTCTCGACGACGCGCGCCTGCTGCTCCTCCGTGATCCCTGCCCACAGCGGCACGGCGAAGTTCTCGCGCGCGGCCAGCTCGGTCTCGGGAAGATCGCCCTCCGAGTAGCCCAGGTAGCGGAGCGCGGGCTGGAGGTGCAGCGGCGGCAGGTAGTAGTCAGCGCTCCCGATCTGCGCCTCGGTCAGCGCCTTCCGGATCTCGTCGCGCTGGGGAGAGCGGGACACGAACAGGTGGTACACGTGGCCGGGCTCGTCGGCCGGAACCTCGCACGCCTCGCCGAGCCCGAGCTCCCGGTACCGCTCTGCCGCCTCGCGCCGAAGCGCGGTCCAGCCGTCGAGCTCGCGGAGGAAGATGCGGAGCGCCGCAGCCTGGATCTCGTCGAGGCGAGAGTTCGTCCCGATGTACTCGAAGATCCGCTTCTCCTTCGAGCCGTGGAAGCGCAGCAGCCGCAGGCGCTCGGCGAGCTCGGAGTCGTCCGTCGAGATCAGGCCGCCGTCGCCGAGGCCGAAGAGGTTCTTCGTCGGATAGAAGCTGAACGTCGAGGCGACGCCGGTGCGCGCGATGTCGGGCGATCCGAAAGCTTGCGCGGCGTCCTCGATCAGCGGCACGCCGAGCTCCGCGAGCTCCGAGAGCGGTGCGGGCCTGCCGAACAGGTGCACCGGCATGATCGCCTTCGTTCGCGAAGTGATCCTCTCCGCGACACGCTCGGGAGCGAGGTTCAGCGTCTGCGGGTCGATGTCGGCGAAGACGGGTGTCGCGCCGACACGGGCGATCGACTCGGCGGTGGCATAGAACGTGAAGGCGGGGCAGATCACCTCGTCGCCGGCTGCGATGCCCAGCGCGTTCAGAACGAGCACGATGGCGTCGGTCCCGTTCGCGACTCCGACGGTCTCGCGGACGCCGAGATAGCGTGCGGCCTCCTCCTCGAACGCGCTCACGTTCGGCCCGAAGACGAACTGCCCGCCCTCGAGCACCTCGTCGATCGCCTCTCGAATCTGTGGAATGAGCGGCGCGTATTGCGACTTGACGTCGACGAGAGGAATCGGCCGGGTCACGGGGGCGGAGTCTAGCTTCGGGGCTTTCAGGCCAGATGGTCGGTCGGAAGTTGCCGCGCCGACGGGGACGGTCACGACCAAGCCGGGCGTCGCACGTACGCGTCGTGCAGGCTGGTGGCCTGTGCGACGCGCGCGGGTGGCGATCCGGCGCCGTGTCGTGGCCGTCATCCGGCCCGCGGGAGCTTCCGATCGACCATCCAGTTCCTCAGGCGCTCGAAGACTCCTCGGCGAGCCGGCGGCGACGCCGAATGTGTCGGATCACGAGGTACGCGACGGCGGCGACGATCAGCGCGGCCACGAGGTAGTCGAAGTACCGGAACGCGTGGTGGAAGTCCTCCCAGCTATCGCCCGCGACGTAGCCCGCCCCCGCGAACGCGAAGCACCAGATCGCCGAGCCGACGAGCGTCAGGAGCGTGTACCGACCGAGCTTCGCCTCGAAGACCCCGGCCGGGACGGAGACGAACGAGCGCACGACCGGAGTGAGCCGGCCGAGGAAGACCGCCCAGTCTCCCCAGCGGTCGAACCAGCGCTCGGCCCGGGCGAGCTTCGCCTCGTTCAGGTGGAGCCAGCGACCGTGCCGCTCGAGGTACGGCCGGCCGCCGTAGAGCCCGATCGCCCAGCCGCCGACGGCGCCGATCGTGTATCCGATCGTCCCGGCGAGCGCGATCGCGAGGTACGCCGGCAACCCCTCCTCGATCGTGTTCCCGAAGAGCACGACCTCCTGGCCGACGAAGGCTCCGGAGGCCAGGGCGCCGCCGTACACCATCACGACCTCGCTCGCCGCGGGCAGCACGGCGTCGATCAGCATGAGCGCGAAGACCGCGTAGAGGCCGTGGTCGCCGATCGCGGACGTGATCGCGTCGGTGATCCCGCTCAGGATCGAGGCGACGAGCACCGCGGCAGTCTAGATACGCGACGTGTCAGCGCTGCTACTCGGCGAGCCTGCGGACGGCAAGCGACTTCTGGAGCGAGATCGCTCCCAGCGCATTGGTCGCCTCGACGCGGACGACGTACGTGCCGCCGGCCACGAGCTTGCCGTTGCGGTGCCTTCCGTTCCACGTCACCGAGCGCTGGCCGGCGGCGAACTTCCTGCTCGCGACGACACGGACGAGGGCGCCTGCCGCGGTCTCGACCACCACCTTCACCCGTGCTGAGCGCGACAGCGTCCAGCGGACCGTGCCCGTGCCGCCCACCTTCTTGCGGAGGACGAGCCTCGAGGGCGCGAGCCGCAGGAACCCGAGCGTCGAGTTGACGCTGAAGCGCCGCGAAGCGGAGGACGCAAGACCCTGGTCGTCGGTCGCGTTGACGCTTACGGTCCACGCTCCTTCGGCGGGCGGACCTGCCGGCGGAGGCGGGGGCACCGGCTGCGTCGGGTCGTCGGGAGGCGGCGGGGGCGGAGGCGGCGGCGGGAAGCCGATCGCGTACGAGCCCGGGCCGCGCGCGATCGTCTCCTGGAACGCGGCCGAGCCGTCGGGCGCCGTCAACGTGACGGTGACCTCGGACGGGCGGACGACCTTGTAGGTGAGCGACTGCTTCTCCGCGACTCCGTCGCCGTTCGGGGACACGACGGCCTCGGCCGGCGGCGGCGAGTACACGCCGTAGTACTGGAGCATCAGCGAGTTCGCGACCGAGCGCTCTCTTCCGTCGGAGGGCCGGTTGAGAACGGCACCGTCGAATGCGAGCGTCGAGGAGCCGCCTCCGTCGAGCGCCATGCCGCGCACCGCGCCGAGCCGGACGAGCGTCTGCGCGAGCTCGTAGTTCGTCATCCCGACCGAGTAGCCCTTTTGCCGTCCGTCGGTCGCGACGAGGAGCACGCTCCCGTCGGCAGCCTGCCCGACGGCCGTGCGCGGCCCGCGGGGCGAGAGCTGGGAGGTCTTGAACGTCTCCTGCGCGTTGAAGATCGGCTTGCCGTTGCGGACGAGCAAAGGCCCTCCGCCGATCGCATCCGAGACCTCAGCCCAGTCCGGCACCAGCGCGACCTTGATCGTGAGTATGGCACCGACCGGCGCTTCGGCCTCGAGCTTCGTGGCCGCGGTCCCGCGGGCGACGAGCACCGCGCTCCCGACCGGAATCCCGCCCACACGCACCCCGCGCTGAGCCCTCGTCACCGTCGCGATGATGTCGACGCCGGGCGCGGCCGGCGGGAACGGGCTGAGGACGACGATGTACGAGTTTCCGTCGAGCGAGGGCGTCATGCCTCCCCAATCGGAGGTGAAGAGCGCGCTCGAATTCCTCGCAGGCGCCTTGTTGATCGCGGTCAGCGACCTGCGCGCGCCGAGCCCGCGCCAGTTGCCGCGGAACCCGATCTTGCGGATGTCGAGCGTGCCGTCGAGCATCACGCCCGCACTCGATCGCGTCGGGTTCGGCGGCGTCACGAGCACGCCGTCGCGGACGAGGAGCCCGCTCGGGCGCCCGTCCGCAAGCGAGAAGTAGTCGCCGTTGACGCCCACCGACGTCGCCTGCGACGAGAGCCGCCTCTGCATCGAGGAGACGCGCTCGCGCCCGAGCACGGTCTCGTTCGAGAGCACTGGCCGCAGGCGGTACAGGCCCGTCGGCCGGGGCCCGCGGACGACGTGGAGCGCGACCGGCCCGTGGTTCGTGAACTGGACGCTCGACTCGTAGCTCACGCCGGGCAGCAGCTGCGTCGCCGACTGCGCCGGCGCCGCGAGGACGAATGCTAGGACGAGGGCGACGAGCCCTGCGAGGGCGAGGCGGCGGACCACGGCCCGTCGAGGCTACCGCACTCAAAGAGCCGATTTGCAGGCTCTTACAGGATTCGTACAGCCGCGCGCGAGCCCGCACGGCTCTGCGGGTACGCGTAGCCTGCGCCGGTGCGGCTTCGCCTGATCGTGGTCGGGATGCTAGCTCTGGCCGGCGCCGGGGACGCCTCTGCGCACTCGCCGGCGACCGCGATCGGGCGCGCGGTGGAGGCATTCGGCACCCTCTCCGTGTCCTACGAACCAGGCGCTGTCGTCAGCGACGTCGAGGCCGGCGGCTTTCCTCAGATCGTGGGCTCGAACCCGAAGGTCGCCTTCATGCCCCCCGAAGCTCTGACCGAGATCGTGGGCGGCCCGAACGCCGTGGCCGACGAGGTCGCGCGCGAGGCCGAGCTCGACGGGACGCTCGTCGTCCTCGCGGGCGCCGAGCTCGGCACCTGGAGTGAGGACATCGGCGAGGAGCGCCTGACCGAGCTCGTGCTGGCGGCGGAGCAGCAGGCGGCCGCGTCGCCCGCGGCCATGGTGGAGTCCTTGGTCCGCTCGGTGCAGGCGGAGCCCGTCGACTCGGATCCTCCCTGGGTCTGGATCGGCGTGGCGCTGCTCGTCGTCGCGGTCGGAGCGCTGGTCGCGTTCGACCGGCTCGCTACTCGAAAACCTTGACCTCGCGGTAGAGCGTGTCCCGCTGCACCGGCACCTTCCCGACCGCCCGGATCAGGTGCACGAGCTCGTCCGTCGTCGTCCGGTACGTCGTCCCGGCCGCGGAGACGACGTTCTCCTCGATCATCACCGAGCCCATGTCGTCCGCGCCGAAGCCGAGCGCGACCTGGCCGACCTTCATCCCCTGCGTCACCCACGACGACTGGATGTGCGGCACGTTGTCGAGGTAGATACGCGAGACCGCCTGGGTCAGTAGGTAGTCAAAGGACGTCGGGCGAGAGTCCTCCGGAACGAGGTCGTCGAGGCGGTTGCCGTCGCGCTGGAACGTCCACGAGATGAAGGCGCGGAAGCCGCGCGTCTCGTCCTGGAGCTCGCGGACGCGGCGCATGTGCTCGACCCGCTCCTCGAGCGTCTCGACGTGGCCGTACATCATCGTCGCGGTCGTCGACATGCCGAGCCGGTGGGCCTGGCGCATGACGTCGAGCCACTCGTCGCTCTTGGTCTTCTTCGGCGCGATGATCTTGCGCACGCGGTCGACGAGCACCTCGGCGCCGCCGCCCGGCACCGAGTCGAGCCCCGCGTCGCGAAGCCGCGTGAGCGTCTCTGGGATCGTCAGCTTCGAGCGCCGGGCAACGTGCTGGATCTCCGGCGGCGAGAGCGCGTGCAGGTGGATCTTGTAGCGCGCCTTGATCGAGCGGAAGAGATCCTCGTAGTAGTCGATCCCGAGGTCGGGGTGGTGGCCGCCCTGCATGAGGAGACCGGTGCCGCCGAGCGCGAGCGTCTCCTCGATCTTCTTGAAGATGACCGGCTTCGGGAGGAGGTAGCTCTCGCGCTGGTCTCCGGGACGGCGGTAGAAGGCGCAGAAGTCGCAGTCCGTGACGCAGACGTTCGTGTAGTTGAGGTTCCGGTCGACGATGAACGTGACCCTGCTCGGGTCGTTCAAGCGGTTGCGGACCTCGTTCGCGACGCGGCCGACCGCGACGAGGTCGCGAGAGCGCAGGAGCGCGATCGCGTCGTCATCCGAGATCCGCTCCCCCGAGCGAGCCTTCTCGAGCACCTCGCCGACGGCAGGCAACGCTTGTAACTGATCAACACTTGGGGTTCTCGCCTCGCGCACGGGGACGCTCACGCCGGGACCACCTCCTCGCGCACGAACCGGAGCTCCGGCACGTGGGCGAGCTCGCCCACGTCGCGCGCCATCTCGAGGAACGTGTACAGCCCTGCGCGCTCGCGCGGCCCGAAGCTGTAGCGGAGCTTCTCGAAGTAGCGAGCGAGGAATCCGGGCGGGTAGCCGTACGTCTCGCTCGCCTGCCGCGCGAGGCGCTCGGGCTCGGAGCGCGCGAGCCGCACCGACGCGACGAGCGAGTGCTCGAGCTCGATCAGACCCTCCGCGACGGGCTCCGGCGCGGCCCAGACCGCGAAGACCATCGGCAGCCCGGTGCGGTCGAGCCAGAGCCGGCCGAGGTCGTAGTGCGGGGTCGGGTCCTCGAACGCGCTCTTGAGCGCGGCGTCTCCGATGAGCAGCGTCGCGTCCGCCTCCGCGCCGAGCGGAAGGATCTCGGCCTTCGGCAGGAGGATCCGCGTGAGGACGACGGAGGTCGCGCTCTCGGGCGTCACGGCGACCGATCGCACCTGGCCGAACGGCGCCCGCGTGACGAGCTGGATCGACTCGACTGCGCCCTCCGACGACACGCACATCCGCGGCAGGATCCGTAGCCGGTCGGCGTTCCGTGCGTACTCGATCGACGGGATCGGCGCGATGTCGAGCTCGCCGGCGAGCAGCATCCGGTTCAGCTCGGTCGGGACGCCCGTGACCTCCTCGACGTCCGCCTCGAGCCCGTGGAAGACGGGCGCCATGTTCACGTACGAGATGCGGCCGAGCCGGATCACGAGTCTCCCTCGCGCGGGTCGTGGTCGGAGGGCGGCTCGAAGAACGTGACGAGGTTGCCGTCTCGATCCGTGACGGAGAACTCGCGGAAGCCCCACGGCTGCTCCGTGAGCGGAGCGTTCGGGTGCACGATCCCATGCTCCTCGCAGTGCGAATACAGCTCGTCGATGCCCTGTACGCCGAGCCGGATCATCGTCATCGAGTCCTCGGGCGCGATGTCGCTCGGGCCCCAGAAGTGGATCCACGACTCGCCGCGCCCCACGATCCCGTACTCGCGCTCGGTGTGGAAGACGTCGAACCCGAGCTCGTCGCGGTACCAGGCGGTGGCAGCCTCGATGTCCCGCGCGGGGATGATGGGGACCGCAGACACGAACTCGGTCACCAGCGCCTGAGCTCGTTGTAGAGCGTGTCGCGCTGGACGGGGATCCGGCCCGCCTCGCGCACGTAGCGCACGAGCTCCTCGACCTTCTGCTCGGTCTCGGTGCGTGCGCCCGCCGCGTGGAAGATCTCCTCGCGCACGACCGTCCCCTGCACGTCGTTCGCGCCGAAGTGCAGCGCGACGGCCGCGAGCGGCATCCCCATCATGATCCAGTACGCCTTGATGTTCGGGACGTTGTCGAGCATCAGGCGCGAGAACGCGAGCATCTTCAGGTCGTCCGTGCCGGTCGTGTGCCGCCAGCCGCGCCGCTCGAAGACGGTGTTCTCGGGATGGAACGCGAGCGGGATGAAGGCGAGGAAGCCGCCGGTCCGGTCCTGCTGCTCGCGGAGCCGGAGCATGTGATCCACGCGCTCCTCGTACGTCTCCACGTGCCCGTAGAGCATCGTGCAGTGCGTCGGGATGCCGAGCTTGTGAGCGGTGTCGTGCACGTGGAACCAGAGCTCGGGGCTCTCCTTCCCGGGCGCGACGAGCCGGCGCACGCGATCCGCGAAGACCTCGGCTCCGCCTCCCGGCAGCGACCCGAGCCCGGCCGACTGGAGCTCGCGCAGGACCTCCTCGTGCGTGAGCCCGGAGAGCGTCGTCATGTGGTGGATCTCGGAGGCCGTGTAGAGCTTGAGATGCACGTCGGGAAGCGCCCCGTGCAGCGCCGCGACCGTGCCGCGGTAGAACTCGAAGTCCACGTGCGGGCTCTCCCCGTTGACCATGTGGATCTCGGTGAACCCGGTGTTCTCGCGCTGCCGCAGGACGTCCTCGACGAGCTCCTCGGCGGTGAACGTGTACGCGTGTGGCTGCTTGCGCGTCGCCGCGAAGGCGCAGAACTTGCACTTCACGCGGCAGACGTTCGTCTGGTTCACGTACAGGTTCTGGACGAAGTACACCTCGTCCGTCCCGCCGCGCAGCCGCCGCGCGGTGTCGGCGAGCTCGCCGATCGCAAGGAGGTCGTCCGACTCGAGGAGCGCGAGGCCGTCCTCGAAGCCGAGCCGCTCGCCCGCCTCGACCTTCTCGCGAATCGGCTCCAGCGTCCGTAGCTCGGCGACGGCCATGCCTCACTGCTCCCGGTCGATGACGATGTGCGTGAGGGCCTCCAGCTCGGGCTCGTCCCGCAGGAGCTCCCTCGCCGACCTAGCGTAGTCGAGAGCCAGTGCCCTGGATTGCTCGAGCGCACTCGTCTCGGCGACGCGGACCAGCGCGCCCTCGAGCGGGCCGCCGGCGAGCGCGCCGCGGACGACCTCGTCCTCGCGCGCGGCGAGGATCAGCGGCAGTGTCGGCACGCCCTCGCGGAGGTCTGCGCCGGGGATCTTCCCGGTCTCGATCGTGTCGCCGACGCAGTCGAGGATGTCGTCCGCGATCTGGAATGCGATCCCGAGCGCGAGCCCGAACTCGCCGAGTCGGCGGTCGCGCGAGCCGAGCAGGCACGCGGCCTCGAAGAGCTTCCCCGTCTTGAGCGTGATGCGCTCGACGTACGCGTCGATCGGCGTGTCGGGATCGTGGGCCTGGAGGCGCTGCAGCGCCTCCCCGCGGGCGATCGCGAGGCAGCCGCGCGCGAGGATCTCGACGCCCTCGAGGTCGCCCGCCTCGGCGAGCCCGGCGAAGGCACGCGCGAAGAGGTAGTCGCCGCCGGCGCGGGCCGCCTCCGGGCCGTGCTCGTGCCACGCGGACGAGCGGCCGCGGCGGAGCTCCGCGCCGTCGATCAGGTCGTCGTGGACGAGCGTGGCCACGTGCGCGAGCTCGACCGCGACTCCCCCTCGGAGCGCGCGCTCGCGCGACGGGGACGTGAGGTGGACGAGCACGGGGCGGAGGCGCTTGCCGCCGGCCGTCACGGCATTCGCGCCGACCGCGGCCACGAGCCCTGGGTAGCGGCCGGCCTCGAGCTCGAGCCGCTGCTCGAGCTCGTCCAGGAACGGGCGTGCCTCCCGGAGGACCGCCTGGGCGCTCACGGACGCACCGCCGTGTGCAGCGCCACGCTGCCGCCGCCGAGGAGTCGATAGCGCACGTCGCGGAAGCCGGCGCCGGTCATCAGCGCGGAGAGATCCTCGGGCCCGGGGAAGCGCCGCACGCTCGCCGGAAGGTACGTGTACGCCTTCCCGCCGGGAAGCACCCTCCCCGCGAACGGGACGAGGACGTCGAACCAGAGCCGGAAGAACGGGCGCAGGAGGCCGCGGGGACGCGTGATCTCGAGCACCGCGATCTTCCCCTCGGGGCGGAGCACGCGCGCGAGCTCGGCGAGCCCGCCGCCGAGATCCTCGAGATTGCGAACGCCGAAGCCGACGGTCACTGCGTCGAACTCACCGTCCCCGAACGGGAGCGCCATCGCGTCGCCGTGGACCCACTCGATCGCGCCCGACTTCTTCCGCGCGCGCTCGAGCATCGGCTCGGAGAAGTCGAGCCCCACGACCCGCCCGCCGCGGCGCTCGGCCTCGACCGCGAGATCGCCCGTCCCGCAGCACGCGTCGAGGACGCGATCGCCCGGCCAGACGACCTCCTTCACCGCGAGCTTGCGCCAGCGGCCGTCGAGGCCGGCGGTCATCACCCGGTTCATCACGTCGTAGACCGGCGCGATGCGGTCGAACATGCCGCGCACCTCGTCGGGCTGAAGCGTCCCGGTCTCGTGCGTCATTCGCCCCACCGTTTCGCGAGCGGGTTCTCGATCCCGAGCTGGTCGAGGCAGCGCGCGACGACGAAGCTCACGAGGTCGTCCACGGTGTCGGCGCCGTGGTAGAAGCCGGGCGCCGCGAAGAGGATCACCGCGCCCGCGTCGTTCAGCGTCGCGAGGCCCCGCAGGTGGATCGACGAGAGCGGAGTCTCGCGGGGAACGAGGACGAGCTTCCGCCGCTCCTTGAGGGCGACCGAGGCGGCCCGGTGGATCAGGTTCTGCATCGCTCCGGAGGCGAGCGTGCCCACGGTCGCCATCGAGCACGGGCAGATGACGTACGCGTCGACCTGCGCCGACCCGCTTGCGAACGGGCTGGAGAAGTCCCCCTCGCCGTAGACGGTAACCCGCTCGCCTGCGTCCCCGACGAAGCGCTCGAGGACGTCGTCGCGCGGCAGCGACGGGTCGCGGTAGAGCTCGGTCGCGAGCACCTCGATCCCCGAGCGCGACGCGCAGAGCCCGATCTCGCAGTCGGCGGCCGCGAGGGCGCGAAGCAGTCGCTCGGCGTACGGAGCACCGGAAGCACCGGTCACGCCGAGGAAGACGCGCATCGGTGTAAGGCTACGTGGGGTGCGGTCTACGGCGACGCTTCTTCGGCGCCACCCTTCGACGCCTCCAGGAACGCGCCCAGCGCCTCGAGGTTCTCCTGCCCGAGGTACGAGTACGAGCCCATGACGGTGTTCCCGAACGCCGCGGGGTTCGCGAGGTACTGGACGAAGTACGCAGCGTCGTTCGTCTGCCCCACCGCCGAGAGGTCGGGCGCGCCCAGGGTGCCCGACCCCTGGCCTAGGTACGTGTGGCAGTTCAGGCAGCCCGAGACCGCGAACAGCTCCGCGCCCTCGACCGCCTGCTCGTTGTCGGCGAACCCCTGCTCCTCCGACCACTCGGGAACTAACAGGATCAGCTCCGAGCCGAGCGCCTCGCTCGCGGTCGCGCCCTTGTACGTGAGGACGCCCATCGAGAGGACGGTCAGCACGGCCGCCACCATCGCCACCGGCCGCCGCGACGGCCTGCGCTCGGGCCGCCGGTCGTAGAACGGCAGCCCCAGCAGGAGGATGAGCAGGATGGTCGGGATGCCGACCGTCGCGATGAACACCGTCTCCGGCCACTCGAAGATCCGGAGGAGGTAGAAGAGGAAGTAGAAGTACCAGTCGGGCCGCGGGATGAAGTCCGTCGTTCCCGGGTCGGCCGGCTCGGTGTACCACGGCCCGAGGATCCCGGGCTCGGTCCCGTCCGCGTCGTAGTACCAGATGACCGCGAGGCCGATGATCACGCCGATCGCGACGAAGCCCATGACCGTGTCGTGGAGCATCGCCCGCGGGAAGAAGCCCTTGCCTTCCTTCTTGACGTCGTCCTTGTAGCGCGCGAACCACTCGCGGTTGCGCTCGCCGAGATCGCGGGCCATCAGCGACCGTCTCCCGAGCCGCGGACAAGGCCTCTCCGCGCACCCGCGGGCGACGGCGGACCGTCTCCCCGGTCACGCCCGGCCTGCTCCTTCGACCACGGCGGCGAGACGACGCCGAGCCGGGTCACGAGGTACAGGTGGACGAAGATCAGCGCGATCATCAGTCCCGGTATCAGGAGCATGTGCAGCGCGTACCACTTCGCCAAGGTGTCGCCCCCGATTTCGGGCCCGCCGGCGAGGAATTGAGCTATCCACGGCCCCAGGAAGGGCGCCGTTCCGTTGAGGTTGATCCCGACGACCGTCGCCCAGTACGCCGTCTGGTCCCAGGGCAGCAGATAGCCGGTGAAGCCCATGAGCATCCCCGACGCGAGCAGGAGCACGCCGGTGATCCACTGGAGCTCGCGCGGGTACTTGTAGGCGCCGAAGAGGAACACGCGGCCCATGTGCAGGAAGAGCAGGATCACGAACACGCTCGCGCCCCAGCGGTGCATCCCGCGGACGAGCCAGCCGAGCGTGAGGTCGTTCGTGATGTGCTCGATCGACGTGTACGCGATCGGCTTGTTCGTCAGCGGGTCGATCTCCGACGAGGGCTTGTAGTACATCGCGAGGATCACGCCCGTCAGCGCCTGCGACGTGAACGCGATCAGCGTCGCGAAGCCGAGCGTCTGCGCCCAGCTGATGTCGCGCGGCACGTTCCGGAAGAGGAACCACCGCGTCCCGCGGACCGCGCCCGTGCGCTCGTCGATCCAGTCGAGCGGAGCGAGGATCGCCGTCTCGACGAGAACCTGGCGCCGGGTCTTGATCGCCATCAGCCGGTCACCTGGCTGGGAACGATCGGATAGAGCCAGGCCTCGATCCCGTCGACGTGCGTCCCGGGCACCGACCACGGGTACCGCGAGATGACCGCGTTGGCGCCCGCGCCGGAGACGTTGCCGACCGCGAACAGCTCGCCCAGGATCAGGCGCCCGTTGCGGATCGAGAACGAGTAGCGATCCATCGAGCGCACCGGCGGGCCGGCCTGGCGGTTGCCCTCGGCGTCGTAGAGGCCGCCGTGACACGGACACCCGAAGGACTGCGCGAGCACGGGCCGCAACTCGACGCCGTTCACCTTCTTCAGCGCCGCCTCGTCGATCGGGCCGTTCGGCTGCACGGGGCAGCCGAGATGGACGCACCGGCTGTAGAGGATCGTGAAGCTCGGCTCGCCGCCCTCGGCGGGTTCGTTTCTGCGGACGAACGCGGTTCGGCGGCTGACCTCGCCCTGCTCCGGCAGCGCGAGGTACGTCGCGATGACGTACTTGCCCTCGGGGAAGTTCTCGATCGGGCCGAGGTCGGCCTCGTCCTCCTCGACGTTCGTGAACGAGGGCAGCACCATGAACCCGAGCACCGGGAGCGTGAGCACCGCGCCCATCGCCGCGCCGAGCCCGACGAGCGACACCTCGAGGAACACGGAGCGCGAGTACGCGGGAAGCGCCTCGGGGGCCGCGCCCTCGACTGCTCCGGCATCGACCGCCCGCCGCTCCGGCTCGATCACCGGAACCTCGGTGCGCACCTCCCCGGTGACGTCACGCGCCCAGAGGAGGCCGAAGACGACGACGAGGATGGCGCCGGCGAGCGCGACGATCCAGCTGATGACGAGGCCGAGGAGGAGACACGCGACGCCGATCGCGAACGCGATCGGCCACATGCTCGGCCCCGGGACGTGCGGAGTGTCGTCGCCGTTATCGCTCAAAGCTGTCCCTGGCTGGATTCAATCGCTGGCCCCTCGCCGCTGTCAAAGACGTGACGCTTGTCGCGACGCCGTTGATTCTGAACGTTTCGGCCGAATGCGTGTCAGGACAAGCCGTATTCCGCCCAGCGGCGCGACACGAGATCGCGAATCTCGTCCGACATGACGATCTCGTCCGGCCACGGCCGCGCGTCCTCCTCGGGGAGCTTGTGCGTCGCGTCGATCCCGAGCTTGCCCCCGTAGAACTGCCGCCCGGGCGCGTGGTCGAGGTGGTCGAGTGGCCCTTCCGAGATGAGCACGTCCCGCTTCGGGTCGACGTTCGCCGTCACGCGGAAGAAGACGTCCGCGTAGTCGTGCACGTCCACGTGCGCGTCGACGACGACGATCGACTTCGAGAGCGACAGCATCCCGAGCCCCCAGAGTGCGTGCATGACCTTCTGCGCGTGCCCGGGGAACGCCTTGCGGATGGAGACGATGACGCAGTTGTGGAACGCGCCCACGACGGGAAGGTCGTAGTCGACGATCTCGGGCAAGGTCATCTTCACGGCCGGCAGGAAGATGCGCTCGGTCGCCTTTCCGAGCCAGGCGTCCTCGGCCGGCGGCTTGCCGACGACGATCGAGGCGTAGATCGCGTCGCGCCGCATGGTCAGCGCCGAGATCCGGAAGATCGGGAACGGCTCGGCGTGCGAGTAGTAGCCGGTGTGGTCGCCGAACGGCCCCTCGAGGCCCATGTCGTCGCGGGAGACGGTGCCTTCCAGGACGATCTCGGCATTCGCGGGGACCTCGAGATCGACGGTCTTGCACTTCACGAGCTCGACCCGCTCGCCGCGGAGGAAGCCCGCGAGCATGAGCTCGTCCAGGTGGTGCGGAAGCGGCGCGCTGGCCGAATACGTCGTCACAGGGTCGAGCCCGATCGCGACGGCCACCGGGATCTTCCCGTCCTCGGAGGCGAGGAGATCCGCGCGCCCGTCCTTGTGCATCTGCCAGTGCATGAACGTCGAGCGGCGGTCGATCACCTGCATCCGGTACATGCCGACGTTGCGGACGCCGGTCTTCGGATCCTTCGTGATGACGGCCGGGAGCGTGATGAACGGCGACGGGTCGCGCGGCCAGCAGCGCTGGATCGGGAGTCGGCGGAGGTCGACCGCGTCCCCTTCGTAGAAGACCTCCTGGCAGGGCGCCGCCTTGGACACCGTCTTCGGCATCGAGTCCGCGACCGACTTGAGCTTCAGGAGGCCTTTGACCTTCTCGACGACCCCCTGCGGCGGCTGCATGTCGAGGACGTCCCCGAGCTTCGCGGCCGCGTCGTCGAGGCGGTCGACGCCGAGCGCGAGGCACATGCGCCGCTCGGTGCCGAACTGGTTGATCAGGAGCGGGTGCTGTGAGCCCTTCGGGTTCTCGAACAGCAGCGCGGGCCCGCCGGCCTTGACGACGCGGTCGGTGATCTCGGTGATCTCGAGGTCGGGGTCGACCTCGGCCGCGATGCGCCGAAGCTCCCCTTCGCGCTCGAGGAGCGCGATCCACTCGCGGAGGTCCTTCGGCGGCGCCACCGCGCGTCAGTCTAGGGAGGCGAGTGCGTACTCGACGGCTTCGTCGAGTGCCATGGCAAAGCCTCGGGCGAGAACTCCGGCGCATCGTGCGGTCTGCAGGCCATCTCGAACAGCCAGCTCGGTTCGCCGCCGGAGCTCTGCCTCGGCACCCCCGAGCGTGTAGCCAGACTGCTCGACCACGGCGTCTGCCGCCCCCAGGAGCGTTCCCGCCGCCGCCGGGTCGTTACGACGCACGAGCAGGGCGGCAATGAGATTGAGCGACCACACCGCCACAATCGTGTCTCCGAGGTTGTGCGAGGCAACGAGGCTCGAACTGGAGTACTCGCACGCCTTCTCGTCGTCGCCTTCGCCGTAGTACGCAAAGGCGAGGTTGTACGACGCCCAGCCGATTCCCTGCTTGTCGCCGAGTCCCCGGAACAGCGCGAGTGCTTCCGCCGAGGCTCTACGGGCGCGTTCGTAGTCGTACCTTCTCAGCGCCAGGTCCGACATGTTGGCGAGCGTGGAGCCAGCGAGGTCGTCTCGTCCTTCCTGTCGTGCGAGAGCAGCCGCCTCCTCCAGGGCAGCCTCCGCCTCCTCGTGATCACCGAGATCGGCGAGGGTGCGGCCGAGAACACCGAGCACGCTCGCGACATTGCTCGCGCTTCCTACGTCGCGTGTGATGGCAAGGCACTCCTCGGCATAGGTCCTTGCCCCGGTCAGGTCGCCGAGATCACCTGCGAACGAAGCCGCGGCGAACAACACTCCAGCCTGTTTGTCGTCGCGCCGGTCGCTCATGGCGAGAGCTCTTTCCGCCCAGAGCAGCCCCTCTCTCAAGAAGCCCCGCAGCGTCCAGTAGAGCGTCGTGGCAGCGACGAGTTCACAGAGTTCGTCGCGGTGTGAACGTTCCTCGAGCCACGACCGCGCGGAACGAACGTTTGCGAGCTCGGCATCGATCCGAGCGAACATGTCAGCGGCGTCACCAAAGCGCAGTCCAGCCCTCACCTCCAGCGCAACCGCGACGACGTGCTGGGCGAGACGGCGGCGGAGCCCATCGCGCTCGGATGCATGGTCCAACACGCCCTCCGCGTACGCGCGAATCGTCTCCAGCATCCAGTAGCGGCCGTCGCTGAAGCGGAGGAGGCTCTTCTCGACGAGCGACTGAAGGGTGTCGAGATCGGCGTCGGCGACCTCTTCGGCCGCCTCCAGCGTGCATCCGCCAACGAAGACCGACAGGCGGACGAACAGTTGCTGCTCTTCCTCTGAAAGCAGCTCGTAGGACCACTCGATCGTCGCTCTGAGCGTCTGCTGGCGGGCTTCTGCGTCGCGGCCGCCCTTGAGCAGGTCGAGGCGCTGCGAGAGCCGCTCGAGGATCTGCGCCGGGGAGAGCGCCTTCGTGCGAGCGGCCGCGAGCTCGACCACGAGCGGGAGGTTGTCCAAGCGCGCGCAGAGCTCGGCGATCTCCTCGCTCGGCGAGAGTTGCGAGCGGTCGCAGAAGAGCGCGACCGCCTCTGGCTCGGCGAGCGGCGGCACCTCGTACTCGACCTCACCGCGCACGCGGAGCAGCTCGCGGCTCGTGACGAGCAGCGTGAGGTTCGGGCAGCTTTCGAGGAGTGAGGCAAGCTCGGGCGAGGCCTCGATCACCTGCTCGAGGTTGTCGAGCAGTAGCAGCAGCTCCCGTTCGCTGATGTGCTCGGCTAGCCCGTCCTTGGCGCCGAGCGTCTGCGCGATCGTCTCGGTGACGAGCGCCGGGTCGCGGAGCGCCGCCAGCGCCACCCAGAAGACGCCCGCCTTGTACTCGGGCACCAGCGTCGCCGCTGCCTCGATCGCGAGCCGCGTCTTTCCCGAGCCGCCGGGGCCGGTGAGGGTGACGAGTCGCCCACCGTCCTCGATCCGCGAGAGCACGGCCTCGACCTCGGCCGCTCTGCCCACGAACGAGCTCGCCGGCCGCGGGAGATTCGTGTTCGAGATCGTCTTGAGCGGCGGGAACGTGCCGTTCCCGAGCTGGAAGATCGCAACCGCCTCGGCGATGTCCTTCAGCCGGTGCTCGCCGAGATCGGTGAGGGGAAACTCGACGAGCACGGCGGTGGCATCCGAACAGATGACCTGGCCGCCGTGCCCCGAAGCGGCAACCCGAGCCGCGAAGTGGACGGCGTCGCCGACGTATCCCTCCTCGGTCACGAGCGGTGAGCCGGTGTGCAGGCCGACGCGCACCCGGATCGGGCCGGAAGCGAGGGCCTCGGTGAACGCAGTCGCTGCCGCGACCGCCCCTGGCGCGGTCGGGAACGCGAAGAAGAACGCATCGCCTTGCGTGTCCACCTCGACCCCGCCCTCCGTAGCGCACTCCTCCCGGATCACTCGCCGGTGCTCGGCCAGCGCGCCCGCGTAGCCCTCGGCCCCGAGCTCCTGGAGCAGTCGCGTCGAGCCCTCGACGTCGGTGAAGAGGAAGGTGACGGTGCCGCTCGGGAGGTCGCGCCGCATGCGACCCGGATCATGCGCCGAAAGCGGGCGGGTCGCGAGTCTTCGCGACACTTGACACGAATCTCGAGGGCTATGAGAGTCCACGGCGTAACCCACCGAGGGAGGGGATATGACCAGGAAGTGGTGGTGGGTCGTCGCGCTGCTCGGCTCCGTCGCGCTGGCGCTCGGCTTCGCCGGGAAGGACGGCGTCGCCGCACCGGGCAAGCCGAAGATCGCGTGGAGCCCGTGCTACAAGCAGTTCGGCCCGTTCCAGTGCGGCACGGTCCAGGTGCCGCTTGACTATGACTCGCCGAACGGCGCTGCGATCTCGATCGCGATGATCCGTCTGCCGGCCTCCGACACGGGCCGCCGCGTCGGATCGCTGTTCGTCAACCCCGGCGGCCCCGGCGGCTCCGGAGTCGACTTCGCGCTGTTCGCCGGCCCGTTCCTCTACACCGACGAGGTGCGGGCTCGCTTCGACATCGTCGGGTTCGACCCGCGCGGCATCGCGCGCAGCACCGCGCTTCGCTGCTTCGGCAACCCCAGGCAGTGGGCGCCGTACTTCACGCCCTTCGCGTTCCCGCTCACTCCGGAGGAGGAGGCGATCTGGGCCGACGCCGACCGCTACCTGGTCGGCGCCTGCGACCAGCGGGGTGGAGCGATCGCGGAGCACATGTCGACGGCGAACGTCGCGCGTGACCTCGACCGGCTGCGCGAGGCCGTCGGCGACTCGACGCTCACGTACGCGGGCTACTCGTACGGGTCGTTCCTCGGCGTCACCTACGCGAACCTTTTCCCGGGCAAGGTGCGCGCAGTGGTGGTCGACGGCGTGCTGGACCCGATCGCGTGGACGACCGGCGCACCCGGGCAGTCGCACTTGCCGTTCTCGACACGCCTGCATAGCGACGCCGGCGCGATGGCGACGCTGAACGAGTTCTTCCGGCTGTGCGACGCGGGGGACTGCGCGTTCGGCCCCGACTCGGCCGACCGGTACGCGGATCTCGCCGCGGCGGCCCGGGCCGGCCAGAGCGTCGTCCCGTACTCGATCCTGATCGCGACGACGCTCGGGGCAATGTACGACTCGTCGACCTGGGAGGGCTTCGCCCAGCTGCTCGCAGACATCGAGGCCGCGACGACGTTCTCGCCGAGCCTTCAGGCCCGCGTGCAGGCGTTCGCCCACCGGCCGATGTACATCACGAAGCGCGGGTTCCCGCAGTACCCCAACTTCGTCGAGGGGTTCCCGGGTGTGGCGTGCTCGGACAGCGACAATCCCGACACGTACGGCGCGTGGTCGGCAGCGGGAGCCGACGCGGACGCGAACTTCGGCTACTTCGGCCGGCTCTGGACGTGGGTGACGAGCATCTGCGCCGAGTGGACCTTCGCGGACGCCGACCGCTACGTCGGGCCGTTCACCGCGAGCACGGCCAATCCGGTCCTCGTGGTCGGCAACCGGTTCGACCCGGCGACCCGCTACGAGGGAGCTCAGACCGTGGAGGCGCTCCTGCCGAGCTCGACGCTTCTCACGGTCAATGGGTGGGGTCACACGTCGCTCTTCCTGTCCCAGTGCGCCGACCAGGCGATCAGCGCGTACCTGCTGACGTCGGCGACGCCGGCGGCGGGCACGGAGTGCAACCAGGACTTCACCCCCTTCTCGGGCTAGACAGTGGTGCCTGGGGCGTGCGGCGACGCCCCGGGCAGCACTCCGAAGAGACGAGCGCTCGGAGGACGGCTACTAGCGGTTCTTGCGCCGGTGGATGCGCCAGGCGTTCAGGTCGCCGAGGATGATCACGACGATGAAGACGAGCCCGACGACGAGCATCGAGAGCACGATGTCGCGGCCTTCCTCGGCCGCGGTCTTGGCGAGCAAGTCGGCAAGCGCGAGCACGGCGCGACTCTATCCCACGTGACGGGCGTGCGCGGCGAGGGCGCCGTCGACCGCGTCGTCCCCCGCGGCGCCCCGCGCCACACGCTCGAGCCGGCTGGCGTCTCCTCGATCGCGAAGCTCGTCGCGGGCCTCGTCGAGCAGACCCCGACCGAGCAGCGCGGCCGTCGCCGCCCAGGCGGGACCATCGCCGTTCCGGCCCTCCGCCCGCGCCTGCGCGCACAGCGAGATGAGCTCCGCGAGATCGGCGACGGCGCCCACGTTCCCCGTCCGCGCGACCCGCACGAGGCCGTGCGCGTAGAGGTAGTCGCCGAGGAGCAACGCGACGTCGGCATCGTCCGGTGCGAACAGCCGCGACCTGCCGTAATGGACGAGGTAGCCCTCGTAGATCGTCTCGACCCCGGGGCCGAGCTCGGGCGGGGAGAGCGGCGAGAACACCGGCTCGTGCCTGCGCGCCTCCTCCGCGAGCAGGGCGTCGGCCCAGAGCGGGCTCTCCTCAGAGGCCTCGGCCGCAATCGCGTCCCACACGGAACGGGACCCTAGCGAGAGCCGGACGCGGCCTTCGGCGCCTCGGGCTCGGGCGGCTGCAACTCCACTTCGACGGGCACTTCGGGCGCGCCCTCGTCCCACCGCTCGAGGCGGATTCGCGGGTGGAAGAACCCCCAGATCGCGCGCAGGCCGGCCATCGTCGGCAGGGCGACGAGCACGCCGGCGATCCCGTACAGCTCGCCGCCGGCGAGCAGCCCGAAGATCACGAGCAACGGATGCAGGCGCAACGCGCTCGCCATGACGTTCGGGACGACGACGTGCCCCTCCACCTGGTAGATGAAGAGGAAGAGCACGGCGACCCAGATGATCCCCCAGGGCGGGTCCGCGAACAGCGCGAAGATCGCGGGCGGCACGGCCGAGAGCCACGGCCCGATGTACGGAATCACCTCGATGAACGCGGTCCAGAGCGCGAACAGCAGCGCGTACTCCTGCGCGCCCTCGACAAGGCCGGTCTCGCCGAGGATCCACATGCCGATGCCCGCGCTCGCACCGATGACCGTCGAGAGGATCGCCTGGCCCTTCACGTACCCCCAGAGCGCGCTCTCGATCTGCTCCGTCAGCGGCGGCCCGCCGTGCGGCGGGAAGCGGGTGTCGATCGACCGCTCGAGCCTCGGCATGTCGAGGAGCATGTAGATCGAGATGACCACGATCAGGATCAGCGAGAAGAACAGGAGCACGACCGAGATCGCGGCGCCCTGCGCGAACTCGATGCCCTCCTGCACGTAGCCCGAGATCTCGCCGGTGCCGAGCGAGTCGAGCCACTCTTCGAACTGCTCGCGGATCTGGATCCGCTCGAGGCCGTGATCGTCGAGCCACGCCTGGAGCTCGTCGATGTCCCGCTCCGCCGCGGTCCGCTCCGTGCCCGGGCTGGTCTCCGAGACGTAGTCGTCGATCCGCTCGCCGGCGGCGCGGGTCTGGTCGAACGCGACGACGCCGATCGCGACGAGCAACGCGACCACCGTCGCGGCGAAGATCGAGTACACGATCGCCACCGACAGCGAGCGCGGCAGTTTCACGCGGGTGAGGTCGCGAACGAGCGGATTGAGCATGAACGCGATCACCGACGCGGTCAGGAAGAGGAACAGCGCGTGCCCGAGGGTGCTCGCCATGAAGAATGCGAGCACGAGAAGCACGGGGAGGCCGACGAGCTGTACCCAGCGCGGAATCTGGATCGTCGGGCCCGGAGTGCCCATCCGCGCTGATCGTACAGCCGGGCCCTCCGGCCACTGCGTTCGGTCCCGCGGGAACCCTTGCTACGGTCCGCTCGATGACGACGCTGACCCCCCGCTCCCGGCACGCCGCCAGGCTGCGTGCTCACCGGCGGCGGGCTCAGAAGCGGGCACGCTGGTTCGCGCTCGCAGTCGTCATCGGCGTCCTCGCCGTGGCCACGCTCCTGTTCACAGCATTCGACTCGAGCGCGGTCGAGACGTCCGCGACCACGCCCAGGCCGGCGCCGCTTCCGGTGACGTCAGCGCCCCCGGAGCCTCAGCTGCTCGCGACGGTCGGAAATCTTCGCGTGCAGTCACCGGTCGCACAGGGCGGAGTCACCGCGGTGGGCTTCCACGGGTCGGGCCAAGGGGCGCTCGTCCTCCACCCGGAGGGGCCGCAGGCGAACGAGGGCCTGCTCGCGCGGCTCTGGCGGCGGATCACCGGGTCGTCCCCGCAGGGTCTCGCGTGGTACCAGCTCGAGGGCGGCGAGCCGCGCACGCTCGTCGTCGGTGCGGTCGCCGGGACCGACGTGTACTCGCCCGTCGACGGGACCGTCGTCGCGATCCGCGACCACGTCGTGTCGGGGCGCGTCGTCGGCGCCGAGATCGAGCTGCGGCCGACCGCGGCGCCGTCGCTGGTCGTCGCGATCCAGAATGTCCGCCCGGATCGCGCGCTCACGGTCGGCGCGAACGTCGCCGCCGGCTCGTCGAAGCTGGGCCGCGTCGTCGACATCAAGCGCTTCGAGAGACAGGCGCTCGCGCGGTTCGCCCCCGATGGCGGGAACAACGTCTCCATCGAGGTCCACCCGTCCGCCTCGCTCGGTATTCCGTAGTCGCTAGTCTCCGCGCGCCTTGCGCATCCTCTTCATCGCCGACGTCGTAGGGACACCGGGCCGCGGTGCGCTCGAGTCGCGCCTGCAGGCCCTCCGCTCCGAGCTCGGAATCGACGTCTGCGTCGCGAACGGCGAGAACGCCGCCGACGGGATCGGGATCACGCCCCGCCTCGCCGAACGCCTCGTCTCGTTCGGCGTGGACGCGATCACGCTCGGCAACCACGCGTTTCGGCGCTCCGAGATCGGGGACTACCTGGAGAGCTCCGAGCGCATCGTGCGGCCAGCCAACCTGTCGAAGCACTCGCCCGGAAGCGGTCTCACGGTCGTGCCGGCCGGCACCGGGGCCCGGCTCGCCGTCATCAACGTGCTCGGCTCGCTGTTCCTGCACCCGGCGATCTCGATGTTCGAGATGGTCGACGAGCTCGTCGACGCGGCGGTTGCCGAGACACCGCTCGTCCTCGTCGACGTCCACGCCGAGGCGACGAGCGAGAAGGTGGCGCTCGCCCGCTGGCTCGACGGTCGCGTCACGGCGGTGGTCGGGACGCACACCCACGTCCAGACCTCCGACGCGCGCGTGCTCCCGAAGGGGACCGCGTTCATGACAGATGCCGGCATGACCGGCCCGCACGACTCCGTGATCGGGGTCGAAGTCGACCTCGCGGTCAAGCGCATGCGAACGGGGATGCCCGTCCGCTTCGAAACGGCTCAGGGCGACGTGCGGATCGAGGGCGCCGTGATCGAGTGCGACGCGGGCTCGGGCAAGGCGTCGTCGATCGAGTCGGTCCGCGTCTCGATCTCCTGAACCGGGACCTCCCGCGGCAGGAACAGCCAGAGGAGGACGAACGGGAGCACCCACGGAAGGTAGAGGTAGAACCAGTGGGTGAGTGAGAGCTCGACCGCGACGAGCACCGCCGCGGTCAGCGCGGCCAGCTCCACCGGGCCCTTCTCACGCGGCACGAGACCGACGACGAGCCCGAGCACGATCGCGAGCCCGGCGAGCACGGGCTGCATGAAGCCGAGATCCGGGATTCCCTCGGCGTAGTACTGGCCCCAGCCCCAGAGTGAGAAGGGCGAGTCGCGTTCGGCCTGGAACGCAATCGTCCGCTCCCAGAACGTGCGCACCGCCTCCCAGAGGCTCGGCTCGAGCAGGAGGACGGCGAACGCGGCGACGGTCGCAACGGCGAAGCCGAGCGCGAACCACGCCAACCGGCGCAGTGAGAGTCTCGGGTAGCTCGCCCAGAGCGGCGCCAGCAGGAGTGCGCCGAACTTCGCCCAGCCCGCGAGCGCAACCGCGGCTCCTCGCGCGGGCGCCGAGGTCACGAGCCAGAACCCGAACACGAGGAACGCCGGCATGATCGTGTCGTTCGTGTTCGCGTTGAGCGTGTACGCCGTGAACGGATAGGCGGCCCAGCCGAAGGCAAGCGCGGCCGCGAGCCGCGTTCCCCCGAACCGGAGCCCCACGAGCACGAGGCCGAGGATCGTCAGCAGGTCGAAGGCGATCGACGTCGCGTGCGCGGCCGGCAGGGAGTCCCACTCGCCGCTCCAGGGAAAGGCGAGCGTCGCCGGGACGTAGCCGAGGTACGAGACGGGGCCGTACGTGTCGCCGCGCTCGATCGCCGCCTCGCAGCGCCCGTTCGTCTGGATGCGCTCGCGGACGAAGCCGTCGGTGTCGGCAGGCCCGCACTTCTCGAGGTCGCCGGTCCGGGGCATGTTCCCGTACGGCGCCTCGCCGTCGAGGATCCGGCTCGCGCCGACGACGCCCGCGAGACCGACGTCGATGACGCCGCGCGGCGTCTCCACGTTGAGGCCGACACGGAACCCGAGCAGGAACACGGCCGCGGCTGCGAACGCCCAGGTCGGCCACATGAAGCGAGGCGCCTGCTCCCGGCGCCGCACGCCGACCCACAGGCTCCGCCCGAGCAGGTACGCGAGCACCGGGTAGACGAGCGGGACGCTCGCGAAGATCTCCCCGCGGTTGAAGAAGAGCAACGAGATGGAGAACGAGAGCAGGACGAGCAAGTCGAGGTTCCGCAGCGAGAGCGGCCGGCGCAGGTCCGCGAGGCCGACGAAGAACAAGGCGCAGAACGCCACCCAGACGTACCACGTCTGGAGCGTCTTGCCGCCGAAGGCGCCGGTCCTCCCGCGAGCCATCTTCCACGCGACCTGCGGCCCCGTCCACGCCTCGGTGACGCGACCGGTCGTGTCCTCGACCACGACCTGGGCGATCTGGCCCGCGTCGCCCGACCACGCCTTCACCAGCCACGTCCGCCCCTCCGTCCGGAAGCGCGCGGAGGTCGTCGGGTCAGCCGGGTAGCGGTCGACCCAGGCCGAGATCTTCGGATGCGCGAGCGCGATCTCGATCGCCTCGTCCTCCGTGAGGCGCGCGAGGTCCTCTCCCGACTGGCCTAGCGCCTCCGGGGCGGCTACGAGTGCGACGAGCGCGGCGGCCGCGGCCGCCGCGAGCTCACGCCCTCGGCCCGAACGACCAGAGCTTGTTGCCGAGGAAGTTGATCGGCGTGACGAGGACGATCGCGGTCGCCTGCGCCAGCACCTCTTCGACCCCGAGCGTGACGAGCGCAGTGAGGACGACCAGGTTCGCACCAAGCGCGAGAGTAGAGACGATCAGGAACCTCATGCCCTGATAGGCGACGTGGCCGCGCTGGTGGCGGAACGTCCAGAGACGGTTCCACGTGTAGTTGTTCGTGACCGCCACGAGAAACGAGCAGATCGCCGCCGGGATGTAGTGGACGCCGACGACGTAGAAGAGGAACGAGAAGACGATGAGGTTGACCGCGTAGCCCGACGCGCCGACGAGGCAGAACTGGACGAGCTGCTCCCAGTTCCCGCGCTTGCGGAGGCCCGCTCGCACGCGTGCGACTGTCATCCCAGCCTTCAGCTCCGCTGCGGTGGCCACAGGTGTCGGAGGGTATCCGCGCAGGCGCTGACAGCGACCCCCGGACGGGTCAGCCGCGGGCGAAGCCCTCGGCGCCGACGAGAGGCACGAAGCGGCACGGGACCGAGGCGCGCTCGACCGGCCCCGCGTCCGTGCGCTCCACGAGAACGAGCTGCTGCCCCCAGCGACCGCCGCGCGGGAGGACGAGCCGTCCTCCGTCGTCGAGCTGCCCGTAGAGCGCGGGCGGAATCGCCGGCGCGGCAGCGGCGACCGCGATCGCGTCGAAGGGCGCCCGGTCGGGGAGCGCCGAGCGACCCGTCGCCGATGCGTACCTCGACGCGGTCGTAGCCGGCGAGGGCGAGCGTCTCCCGCGCGCGCTCGGCGAGCTCCGGTACGCGCTCGATCGTTACGACCTCCGCCGCGAGCTCGGCGAGAACGGCCGCCTGGTACCCGGAGCCCGTTCCCACGTCGAGCACGCGCTCGTCCCCTCGGAGCTGTAAGAGCGAGCAGATCGTCGCGACGATGAACGGCTGCGAGATCGTCTGCCCCCCGCCGATGGGCAAGGCGCCGTCCTCGTACGCGAGGTGGCGCAGGTGCTCCGGGACGAAGAGCTGACGCGGGACGCGGCCCATCGCCTCGAGCACGCGCTCGTCCGTGATGCCCCTCCGCCGGAGCTGGCGCTCGACCATGCGCTCGCGCGCCTCGGCCGGATCGGCCGCGGTCGGGGCAGCTCGCCCCCGCCCGCTCATTTCGCCAGCGTCCGGAGACCCGCGAAGCGCGCGGCCTCGCGACCGCGCATCCGCGCGGCGAGCACGGGCAGGCCGACTGCGGCGACGTAGCCCACGATCGGGACGAAGGCGATCAGGCAGAGGAGCACGCCGACGGCGCCGAGGTACGCAGCGACTCCCATCCGCGTGGCGCCGCGACGCATTGCGCCATGGACGACGGCGGCGGCGGAGAGCGCCCCGAGAGCGCCGGCGAGCGCGCCGGCGATCGTCTCCGGGACGTCGCCGATCGCGTAGCCGAGGGCTCCCCCCGCAGCGGCGCCGACGAGCGCCGCGATGCCCGCTCCGACGGTGTTCACGCCGAGGAGCCCGGACAGGATCACCCCGAGCCCGAGGCCGAGTCCCAGGCAGAGGCCGATGGTGTACCAGGAGCCCATCGCAGCCAGTTTAGGAATTGTGAGGACGGAAACCGAGTGGAGAATGAGTTTCGTAGACTCAACGACGTCCCAAACAGGGGGGTGTTCATATGGCCAGACGAACTGGCCTTGTCATGGTCCTCGCGATCGTAGGAGCTCTCGCACTCGGCCTTCTCGCATCTGTCGGCGCAGCAGATAGGGGCAAAGGCAAGAGCAAGCGGTCGTTCGAGGTGAAGCTCATCGGATACGAGGAAGTGCCGGCCATCTCCACGGCCGCGCGCGGCAAACTCAAGCTGAAGATCCGGAACGGGTCGACCGGGACGATCGACTACCGGCTGTCGTACTCGGGGTTGACGACCCCGGCGACACAGGCGCACATCCACTTCGCGCAGAAAGGCGTGAACGGAGCGATCGTGCTGTGGCTCTGCGAATCGGCCACGAACCCTGACCCCGATCCGGCCGCCGACACGCCAGCCTGCCCCGCGGGCAACACCGCGACCAAGGAGACGGTGAGCGGGACGCTCGCCGCGACGGACGTCAAGGGCACCCCGCAGGGCATCGCGGCAGGTGAGCTCCTCGAGGTCCTGGCGGCGATGAAGTTCGGCGTCACGTATGCAAACGTCCATACGTCGCCGACGGCGACGCCTCCGGGCTTCCCCGGCGGAGAGATCCGCGGGCAGCTCGACCGCAAGCGACACAACGACGACTAGACGCTGAGGATGCGACCCGGCGGGCTCAGCTCGCCGGGTCGCCCTCGATCCTCCGAATCACCTCCAGCCCGAACGCGGCCGCGCGGGCGCCGTCGACGACCCGGTGGTCGAAGGTGATCGCGATCGTCCCGGTCTTCCGCACGAGCACGTCGCCATCCCGCACGACCGCCCGCGGCGCGATGCGGCCGATCGAGAGGATCGCGACCTCGGGGTGATTCACGATCGGCGTCTGGAAGAGACCGGCAAGCTTGCCCGCGCTCGTGACCGTGAACGTGGAGTCGCGCACTTCCTCGGGCTTCAGCGATCCGGCGCGCGCCCCTTCGGCCAGCCGTCGAATCTCCGTATCGAGGTCTTCGAGCGAGCGCGAGCCCGCCCCGCGCACGACCGGCACGACGAGGCCCTGCTCGGTCTGGACGGCGACGCCGATGTCGTAGCGGTCGAGGAAGACGATCGCGTCACCGTCGAGCCGCGCGTTCAGCTCGGGGAACCCCGGCAGCGCGTCCGCAACGGCCTTGACGAGCGTGGCGAGCAGCTGCTCGAGCTCGACCCCCTCGAAGTCGCACTCCTCGACCCAGGTCACGGGTGGGATCTCGCGGTGGGCGCGCGTCATGTGCTCCGCGATCAGGCGACGCACGCCGCGGAGCGGCTCGCGCCGGCCTTCCTCCGCCGAGCCGCCGGCCGCCGCAGCCCGAACGTCGTCGTCGGTGATCCGGCCGGCGGGACCGGTGCCGGTCACCGTCGCCAGGTCGACGCCGAGCTCCTGGGCAACCTTCCGCACGAGCGGCGTCGCGGCGATCCGGCCTGTCGGCGCCGCGACGGGGGCCGACGCTTCGCCGGGAACTTCCTCGCCGGGCACTCCGATGACGACGAGCACCGCTCCGACCGGAGCGACCTCGCCCTCGGCGACGCGGATCTCCAGCACCGTGCCCGCATACGGAGACGGGATCTCGACGGTCGCCTTGTCCGTCTGGATCTCGACGAGCGGGTCGTCCTCCGCGACTTCCTGCCCCTCGGAGACGAGCCAGCGCGCGACCTCGCCCTCCGTGAGGCCCTCGCCGAGATCCGGCAGCTTGAACGCGTGCGCCACGGCGCGATTCTCGTCTATTGCGCGCGGCGCGCGCGGCGCCGCTGCTCGATCGCGACGATGCCCGCGAACGAGGCGAGGGCGATGAGGAGCGGCGGCGCGAGGAATCCCACGACCACCGAGTAGTGCACGCCCGAGCACTCCTCGGTACAGGCGGCGAAGCTGTCCGCGTCGCCGACGCCCGCGGCGATCACGGCGAAGTCGACGACCCACACCGTGAGGGCGATGCCGAACAGGATTCCGGCGGCGAGCCCGAGCCGCCGTTGCATCCAGGCGAGCGACAGCGCTCCGCAGGAAAGCGCGAAGAGCGCTATGAGCAGCACCTGGACGAGCGCGTCGTTCATGCACCCAGTCTCATGCAGCCGAAGGAAAACGCAACGCGTCGTGGGCGAGCCGAGCGTGAATCCCGCGTGCGCGGTTCACCATCTGCGTGACGCGGAGGTCGACGACGACGCTCGCGTACGCAAGCGCCTCACGGCGCTCGAGCCCGTGCTCCCGGCCCATGAGGTCGAGCATCGCATCGATCGCGATCGCCGCCGCCTCATCGAGATCCTCGTCGAACCCGAACGTCAGCCAGGCGTCGGGCGTCCATGCGATCGGCGTGGTCAGCGGCAGGTCGTGACGCAGGATGAGCGTCAGCCGAGCGCGGTCGACGGGCGCTTCGATCGCGAGCTGCGAGACCTCACCGTCGCCCTGCGCCGCATGCCCGTCGCCCGCAGAGAGGAGCGCACCGTCGACGGGGATCGGAAGGAAGAGCGTCGTGCCGGCCACGAGCTCCTTGCAGTCGATGTTCCCCCCGCACGCGCGCGGAGGCTGGGTCGAATGGACGCCCGGCTCCGCCGGAGGCATGCCGATGACGCCGAGGAACGGCCCGAGCGCGACCTCCCGCCCGGCCTGGTCGCGGCCGATCCCGGTATCGGCGTCGAGCTCCCACACGAGAGTCGCGGGCTCGCCGTCGGCGACGCCGAGACGCTGGTTGAGCGGCGCGTCCCAGCCGCCCGCGTCCGTGATGCCCCACGTGCCGACCCGCACCTCGTCGATCCGGACCTCGAGCGTGTCACCAGCTCGCGCGTCCCGCACGGCCACCGGCCCGATCAACGGATGCCCGCGGTCGAGCTCCGGGTCCCGGGGCTCGAAGCGGTCACGAGTCCCGCCGGCGTCCTGGGGCGGGCCGATGCCCCAGCCGGCGTCCGGTGAGGCGAATCGCGATGGAGTCGCCGGAGTCGACGGTCAGGATCGGCTCGAGGTCGCGCGAGAAGTGGCCGTGGAGCGTCCGTCGCTCGAGCGGTATCTCGTGCAGCGTCACGAGCCGAGAACGCGGCGCACCGCGTCGACGACCCGCTCGACCGACGGCATGTACGCGTCCTCGATCTGCCAGTACGGGTACGGCACGTCGTAGCCCGTGACCCGCACGACCGGCCCCTGGAGGTCGAAGATCGCCTTCTCGGCGAGCACCGCCGCGACCTCGGCGGCGAACCCGGACACGCGCGGCGCCTCCTGCACGACGACCGCGCGCCCCGTCTTCGCAACCGAGGCGAGAAGCGAGTCCTCGTCGAGCGGCTTCAGGCTCCGCAGGTCGAGCACCTCGCACGAGGCCTCTCCCTCGAGCGCCTCGGCCGCGCGCTCGCAGAGTGGGATCATCGCGCCGTACGCGATCAGGCTCACGTCCGTTCCCTCGCGCGCCACGCGCGCCTTCCCGAGCGGGACGACGTGCTCGCCCTCCGGCACCTCGCCACGCGCGGTCCGGTAGATGAGCTTCGGCTCGAGGACGACGACCGGGTCGGGATCCCGGATTGCGGCGGCCAGCAGCCCCTTCGCGTCGGCCGGGGTCGAGGGGATCGCCACCTTGATCCCGGGCGTGTGGACGTAGTACGTCTCCGGCGAGTCGTCGTGGAGCTCCGGCGCGCGCACGCCTCCGCCGTAGGGCATCCGGATCGTGAGCGGGAACGACATCTTCCCGCGCGTCCGCCAGCGGTACCGGCCGGCGTGGTTGATCAGCTGGTCGAGCCCGGGGTAGCTGAATGCGTCGTACTGCATCTCGCACACCGGCCGCCAGCCGGCCATGCACAGGCCGACTGCGGTACCGATGATCCCGGCCTCGGCCAACGGCGTGTCCACGCAGCGGTCGGTGCCGAAGCGCTCCTGAAGGCCGGCCGTCGCGCGAAAGACGCCGCCGAGCCGTCCGACGTCCTCGCCCATGACGAGCACGTCGCCGTCGCGCTCCATCTCCACGTGCAGCGCGTCGTTGACCGCCTCGACGAGGAACCGCTCGCTCACTGCCCGAGGATCCTCTGGAGCTCCGCGAGATCTTCGGCCAGGGACGGCGGTGGGTCGGCATACGCGTGCTCGAACACGAGGCTGGGATCCGCGGGCGGCTCCGCCTCGGCCTCGGCGATCCCCGCCCGCATGAGCTCGAGCGCTTCCTGCCTGATCTCCTCGGCCTGCTCCTCCGAGAGCACGCCGGAGCGGAGGAGATAGCGCTCGTAGCGGCCGACGCACTCGTTCTCCCTCGCCTCCTCGACCCGCTCGGGGTCGATGTAGATGGAGGGGTCGTCGGCGGTCGCGTGCGGCGCGGCCCGGTAGGTGACGGCCTCGATGAACGTCGGCCCCTCGCCCGCGCGCGCTCGTGCGACCGCCTCGCGCGTCGCCTCGTAGACGGCGAGGACGTCGGTCCCGTCGACGCGGAGGCCCGGCATCCCGTACCCGATCGCCTTGTCCGCGAGGGTCGGCGCCGCCGTCTGCGACGAGAGCGGCGTCGAGATCGCCCACTGGTTGTTGTTGCAGAAGAGGACCACCGGCGCCTTCATGACCCCGGCGAAGGTCGCCCCCTCGTGGAACGCGCCCTCGGACGTCGCGCCGTCGCCGAAGAACGTGAGCGCGACCCGGTCCTCCCCTTTCAGCTTCGAGCCCCAGGCGAACCCGACCGCATGCGGGACCTGCGTCGCGATCGGCACGCAGATCGACGCGACGCCGTAGTCCTCCGGGTTCCACCAGCCCGCGGGATGCCCGCGCCACCAGGAGAGCACCGTCGAGACCGGCATCCCGCGCAGAAGCCCGATCGCCGACTCGCGGTAGGCCGGGAAGATCCAGTCGCGCTCCTCGAGCGCGAACACGGCGCCGGCCTGCATCGCCTCGTGGTTCCAGTAGATCGCGTACGTCCCGATGCGGCCCTGGCGGTGGTAGACGACCTGACGCTCGTCGTAGGTGCGGAGGAGGACGAGGTCGCGATAGAGCGCGACCAGGTCGTCCGGCGTGAGCCCGTCGACCTGGCCGTCCGGCTCACCCGCGCCGTCGCCGATGACACGGCGGAGGCCACGGTCCGCGGGCAGCACCTGGGTCACGGGCCGGATTGTAGGCGCGGCGCCCGGAACCTCCGGCGCGGGAACGGTGTATCGGAGGGCGATGCCGAACAAGGAGGCCACGATGAGACGGATCGTCCTGCTCCTGCTCGCGGCCGCGGCCTGCGTCGTGCTCGCGCCGCCGGCTCAGGGCAAGGGACCGACCGAAGGCGAGATCGAGGGACCCGGGCTCTCCGGCGCCCTCCACCTGCGGGGATACGAGGGCAGCGGCTCGCTCGGCGAGGTGACCGAGCTCTCGGGGTTCTTCCCGTCCGTGTTCCAGACGATGCCCGACCCGATGCTGAAGCAGCGGCCCGCGGGCGAGCTCGGCCCGCGCTACGTGGTCACCTATGTCGTGCCGGGACCGAACAGCGAGCGCGACGTCCTCGAGCAGCATCTCTACCCGTACGCGACCCCGGCACCGGTCTCGTACACGAAGCCGGGCCAGACGGTCTTCGGGACCGAGAAGACGTACGGGGGCTGGTTCGTCGCCGGAGAGGCGCTGAAGGCCGTGCTCGTGGAGGCGGGTCTCCCCGCGAGCCCACCGACCGCCGGTGGAGGCGAGGACGGCTCGTTCCCGTGGCCGGTCGCAGGGACGATCGCGCTGCTCGCGGCGCTCGGCGCGCTGACCGCAGCGCTCGCCATGCGTGCCAGGCGTCGCTCGGAGGCTGCGGCCGCCTAGCTCAGACGAGCACGGTCACGGCGTCGCGCTCGGCTTCGAGAACGACGTGCTCGACGTCACCCAGGTCCTCCCCGTCGGCCTCGAGCGCCAGAGGGCGGTCGCACGCGATCTCGATCCGGTCGGCGTCGTGCACGTAGACGATGTCCTCCGCCTGCGCCCGGTCGCCGTGGCCGCCCGCGTACCACGCGAGGCGAGGAAGGTCCCGTGCGCGCAGGCGGACGGGCGCGACGAGATCGAGGCCGCCCTCGAACGTCGCCGCGGGTGAGGCCTGGACCGCGACGCGTCCCGCGTAGGTGTACGCGGGCCCGTTCGAGACGAACGCGCACGCAGCCCGGCCGTACCCCTTCACCTCGAGGGTGGGCTCGACGCGGAACCGGTTGCGCCCGAGCGTGCGCAGGCCCGTCCAGGCGAACGCGAGGTTCCCGGGCCGCCGGCCGTCCTCGCGCCGCCCGAGCTCGTCCACCGCACGCACCACTTCGGCGTCGAGCCCGATCCCGCACGCGAAGCCGAAGCGGTGGCCGTTGACGCGGCCGACTGCGATCTTCCGAAACTCCCCTGCCGCGAGCCGCTGAGCCGCCTCGAACGGTTCGCGCGGGAGGCCGAGCGCGCGCGGAAGCACGCTCGCGCCGCCGCCGGGGACGAAGCCGACCGGGGTGTCGGCGTCGATCCCGTTCAGCACCTCGTTGTACGTGCCGTCGCCGCCGAAGACGTAGAGAGCATCGACGCGACCGGCGACCTCGCGCGCGATCTCGGTCGCCTCACCACCTCGGCTCGTCAGCCGCAGCTCGGTGCCCTCCGGGAGCGCGGCCCGCACGGCTGCCAGCCCGGCCTCGTCGACGCCCGAGGCCCACGGGTTCGCGATGAGGAGGAACGGCACGCGCCCGGAGGGTAGCGCCGGGCTTCTACGGGGGCGGCGCGACCTCGTCGAGGGTAAGCACGAATGCGCCGAAGTCGCCGGTGCCCACGGAACCGACCTTCGCGCGGCTCACGGCGACGTAGTAGCGGGCGGCGGTCGGCGCCGTCAGCGTCAGCACCTGCGGTGCGGTCGCGGGCGTCGGCCCGCGCGCGTTGTTCGCGACGAGGTCCGTCACGCCCTCGGACGCGAACGGGTGCGAGGTCGCGAGCAGGTCGTAGTCCGCGTCGTAGAGGTAGAGGTCGTACGTCTCGTCCCCGGCGGCCGCGTCGTGGACGCTGAAGCGCGCTTCGGTCAGTCGCGAGCCGAGCTCGACCGGGTACACGAACCAGTCCGAGCCGGCACCGGTCAAGCCAGAGCCTGGGACGAACGGCCACACGGTGTCGAACTTCGCGTAGACGCCCCCGCCCGAAGTGATCCTTCCCTGCTGGCCCGGCGGGTTGCCGAGCGTCGTCTTCGGGTCGTGCAGCACGACCGCGGCGAAGATCGGAACCTGCAGCGTCTGACCGTTCGACGCGCCGACCACGACCTTCCCCGAGTACATCCCGGCCGGAGCCGTGGACGGCACCGAGACCTTGAACGTCACGGTCGTCTTCCGGCCCGAGCGGACGCTCGTGGAGCCGGTCGGGAGCTTGACCCACGACGCCGGCAGGGCCGCCGTTCCGTCGGACGGATGGCCGGGGGCGTACTGGAAGCGGACCGAGGTGGACACGCCCGGCGCGGCATGGGCGACGAAGCTCTGCGTCCGCGAGACGCCGGCCCGGATCGCGCCGACCTGCCAGCTGCCCTGGAGGTCGCGCGGGCCGGTTCCGGCCTCCTGGCCCGATCCCGAGGCAGCGCTGTACACGACGACGCCGTCGCGAAGCGCGGCGAGCGCGCGCGGCAGGTCGATCTTCCCGGCTCCCTCGCCGAGCGGGCCGACGAACGGGTCGGCGGCGCCGTTCCGCACCGGAAAGACGGTCGTGTCGCCGGCGAGCCCCGCCAACGGGTCGAAGAAGGCACACACGTCGATGAACGGCGGATTCGGGACCGGCGGGCACGGAATCGGATCGACGCCGCTCGAGAGCATCACGCGCGCCTCGAGCTGCCCGTCGCCGGCGGTGTTCATCAGCGCGGCCCGCACGAGCGCGTAGGCCGGCGCTGTCAAACTGGAGAGGCCCGACGGGCCGGAGGGCAACGCGCCGTGCCGGTTCCGATACGCCTCGAGGAGGAGCGCCGCGCTGCCGGCGGCCGCAGGTGTCGCCATCGAGGTTCCGCTGATCGAGGCGTAGAGCGGATCGGGACGCGTGTTCGGGCTCAGATCGGCCTGCGCGATCATGGCCCCGGTCGACGCCTGCGCGGACACGATGTTGTACCCCGGTGCGGTCAAGTCCGGCTTCAGCCAGGCGTCGCCCGTCGGACCACGCGCCGAGAACGCGCTGAGCGACGGAGGCTGCGAGCCGGGGCCGGCGCTGCAGTCGTTCGCCCCCTGCTGGTATCCGGCGCACACGTCGCCGGAGAGGGTGTCGTCGTGGTTCACGTCGTAGTCCTTCGCGGATGCGCCGACACTGAGGGCCTGCGCGGCGGCGGCCGGCGACTCGTGCACGCTGCCGATGAACTGGCTGTTCGCGGCCGCTCCGACGAAGAGCGTCCCGTACCGGACCGCCAGCCGGTTCACCATCTCGCTCACCAGGTCGATGTCCGAGTTCGTGTTCAGCCGCGCGGGCCGGGATTCCGTCGCGAGGCTGAGGTTCACGACGTGGGCGCCGATCGAGCACGACGACGAGCCGGCCGGCGTCGCCGCCCACTCGAGTGCCGCGAGGAGGTCGCTGTTCAGTCCCGAGCCGGCATCGGTCATGACCTTGCCGACGGCGAGCTCGGCGCCGGGCGCGATCCCCGCGTAGCGGCCGTTGTCGTCCGCGAGCGGCGTGCCCTCGCCGGTCCCGGCCGCGATGCCCGCGACGTGCGTCCCGTGGCCGTTCCCGTCGACCGCACCGGCAAGCGGGTCGCAGCGCCCGCCGAGGAAGCTCCGCGCATCGACGACCTTGCGCGGGTTGAGGAGACTCGACCAGCGCCGGAAGTCGAGGTCGTCGAGGTCGGGATGCGTGACGTCGGCGCCGGTGTCGAGCACCGCGATCCGGATTCCGGTGCCGGTGACTCCCTGGTTCCAGAGCGCCGGCGCGCCCACGTCGGCGGTCGTCCCCTTCGACTGGTCGACCTCCTGCTCGGCCTCGGCCCGGATGACCTCGACGGGAGCGAGCCGCGCCACCCCCGGAAGCCGCGCGACGCGTTTGGCGGCGCGGGGCGACGACGTGACAGCGAACGCGTCGAGCGTGCGGTAGTCGTTGAGCACGCGCGCACCCGCTCGCTCGAGCGCGACGCGATGAGCCGTGGTCTTCGGCTCGTCGAGGACGACGAAGTACGCGACATCGCCCGGCCGCTGGCCGGCCACGAGGCGGGCGACCCGTGAATCCGTGCGCCCGCCGAGGAGTGACGCGAGGTCGCTCCTGAGCGCGGGCGTCGGCTGCTTCGAAGCCGCCGGCGCGGCTGCTCCGGCCGACAGCATGTACGTCACGACGGCCACGGCCGCCAGCGCGCCCGCGACGACGACTCCGGCTCGTCTCACGCGGTCTTTCGCTGCTCGGCGACGTGCTTGGTCGCTGCGTCGAACGTGTGCCCCGACTCCCACACGGTCTCGAACGCGATCTTCAGCAACTGCGCGAGCGAGGGATGGTCGACGACGATCATCGTCAGGATCGAGCTTCCCGCGACGGGGTCCTCGATCCCGAACATCACGATCTGCTCGTCGATGATGACGAGCTTCAGCGGCAGCAGCTCTACGAAACGGGCCTGCTCGCCGGCCTTGATGTAGCGGCGGATCGCCTCCGCCGAGCGCGGGTCGTGGAGCGCGGAGTACTCGTACACGCTGCGAGCCTCGTGCGAGCTCACGACCTGGAGCCCCTCGTCGTGCTCGAACACCGGCGTCGCGTACGGCGGCTTCGTGAAGACGAGGATCTCGTTCTTGATCCCCGCCTCGAGCTCGCCGAAGCGCTCGTTGATCGCGCGCCGGTCGCGGAGCACCTCGATGTACTCGAGCGGATCGGTGTGCTCCCGCCCCGCGAGGAACGCGGGCTGGAGCGTCTCGGCCATGGCCGCGGTCTCGCGCTCGATGTCGGCGAGATCGAGCCGATGCTTCGCGAGCAGGCCCTCGAGCGCCTGGTCGGGCGGCGTCGCGGCGTACTTCACGGCCTTGCCGGGCCGCGTGGACGCGAGCCCCTTCTCCACGAGACTGGAGAGGACGTCGTACACACGCTGCCGGGGAAGGCCGGCGAGCCGCGCGGTCTCGGCCGCGGTCGAGGAGTCGCGACGCAACAGCGCGAGGTACGCGCGAGCTTCGTAGCTCGTCAGGCCGAGGCGCTGCAGCCGCTCGAGGTGGGCGCTGTCCACCAGATGCACTCTACGTAACCACGCCGCGTGGTTCAACTAAATCTCCTCATCGACCCAGGCTCCGGAGCGCAACCCGTCGGGGATGGGTGGGAGATCCGATCGCGCTCCGGAAAGCCGGGGTCCCGGCCGCAGCCCGCTGAAAGGTCAGTCGTCCTCGTCCTCGTCGTCCTCGCCGTCGCCGTCGGAGTCCGTCGCGCAGCGGTCGGTGGCGTCGTCCTCGTCCTCGTCGTCGTGGCCGTCTGCGTCGGAGTCCTCGTTGCCGTCGCGCTCGCCGTCGCGGTCCGAGTCCGGATCGTCGAGGAGCCAGCCCCAGATGTCCTCGAGCTCGTCGACGAGCCCGTCGCCGTCGAGATCGCCGCTCCCGACCCCGCACAGGTCCGGGACGAGATCGACGCACTGGACGCCCTCGCACTCGTCGAAGCCGTACACGTCGAAGCCGCGCACCATGTCGCCCGCGTAGATGAAGCCCTTGTACTCCTTCGCCGACCACGTCTCGGCGCCGGGCATGACGTTCCAGCCGAGCGTGTTGCCCCACGTCGTGAAGGGCGACTCGACGACGCCGTCGACGTCGCTCCGCGCTCGCGAGAAGTCGATGTGCCAGACGCCCGCGCCGTAGTGCGCCGAGACGGCCTGGCGGCGGGGCAGGCTCGACACGCCGTCGAAGCCCTTCTGGATCGAGCCGGGCGACGCGGTCCCGTTGCCGCCGAGTCGGAAGACGTGGATCGTGCACGCGCGTTCCAGGCGGCCCATGGTGGCGAGCTGCGTCGCGAGCACGTCGGGGAGGACGGTCGGGTTCGGGTAGAACCAGCCGCCGATCCGCCTCGGGCTCGCCGGCGACGCGCCGACGGAGGCGGGGACGCCCGACAGGCGATCGAGCGCCCAGAAGTGCATCCCGCCGATCACGCCGTTCGGCTCGGTGTTGCAGCGCGTCTCGCCGGTGCCGCCCCCGCGCTCGTCGGTGACCACGAGGAGGTTTCCGTCCGAGGTGACGTCCGACTGGTGCGAGATCTCGACGTCTTGCGGGTTCGAGTCGACGTCGTTCGCCGGCGGGCTGTCGTTGGGAGCGACGCCGATCGTCCGGACCGACCCCGCGAGGATGTTCCTCACGTCGACGAGCACGGTGTCGTTTCCGACTGCCGAGATGTACATCGTCCGGCCGTCCTTCGAGAAGTGGACGTCGTGCGGGCTCCACGTCCCCGGCCGGCCGTTCGAGATGCACTGACCGGTGGCCGCGCCCGCACAGGCTGCGTTACCGAGGCTCCCGGCCTGGACGATCCGGTACATCCGGAACGGCTGCGTCGGACGCAGGTCGACGACGTCCACGGATCCGTTGCCGCGTGGGTTCACCATCGCGAGCCAGGTGCCGCTCGGGTGGATCGTCGAGTTGTGCGCGCCGCCGCTCGGGGACGCCGACACACAGCCGCGGAGGTGGGTCGTGAATCGCGCCGTCTCCCTGTCGTACTCGAGCCGGAGGAGGTCGACGCCGCCGCTCGCGCCTTTCTGGTGGAGGCAGGCCGAGAGCGACGGGTTGATCCCGGAGGTGAGCGGGTCGAAGCCGACGACCGCGAGGTCGCCGCGGACCTGCACGTCGTTTTGCCAGCCGCTGTCCGTGTACTGGCCCGCCGAGCGCGGACGCGAGGGGTCGGTGACGTCGAAGATCTTCAACCCCTCGCCCATCGTCCCGACGAAGGCGTAGTCGTGGAGCCCGTCGTCGGCGAGGCGCGACTGGAACTCGACGTCCGTTCCGACGAAGCCGCAGACGTTCGCGACGTGCGAGATGTTCCGCGCGGCCCGCGGCACGGATCCGGGCGAGCTCACCGAAGAGCACGGCAGGGCGAGGTTGTGCGCGGGATCGAGCGGATCGGTCGTCTCAGCCCAGGCGACGCCTCCGACGGCCGCCAGGACGACGACCACCGCTGAGACGAGGACCCGGCCCGACAGCTCTCCACGGAATTTCGCCTTCATCGATACCCCCTTTCACGGTCGCCAGGCCCGTCGCCTGCGGACGACGGGCCTGGCGCCGTGTCAGCGCTCGGGAGCGCCAGCCTTGAATTTCACTCGGTGTACTCCGGGCAGAAGGGCGCCGCAGCGTCGTAGGCCTTCAAGGAGCTCCCGGTCACCGCCCGGAGCGCATTGATGCGTCCGTGGCCGAAGCACTCGTCGTTCCCCTTGAGGCCCTGGTCGATCGCGCTCTTCTCGAGTCGCGACTGGACGCTGTCCGGAGACAGCTTCACGTCGCCGTTCGGGCCGAGCACGCCGTACTGGCTGACGATCAGGGCCGCGACGCCGGCCGCGTGCGGCGACGCCATCGACGTGCCGGAGATCGCGCCGTACGTGTTGCCCGGCAACGTCGACCAGATGCCGGTCTGCGGATCGCCGGTGCTGGTCCCGCCGGGAGCCGCGACGTCGGCCTCGCCCTGGCCGTAGTTCGAGTACGACGCCTTCTGCTTCGCGTTGCCGAGCGCCGTCGTGCCGATCACGCCCGGGCTTTCCGCGGGCACCACTTCGCAGCCGTTACCGGCTGCCGGGTTCGCGAGATCTGCGTCGGAGTTGCCGAGAGCGGCGACCGGGGCGACGCCCTGCTTGCGCGCGTACTGGATCGCGCGCTCGACGGACTTCCGGAACGCGCTCTGAGTCGGGTCGTCGAGGCACTTGAACTCCGTCGACGACTGGAACTCGTCGTTGTCGACGAAGAAGCTCATGTTGATCACGTCGAGCTTCTGGTCGCCCGCATATGTGATCCCGTCGACGACCGCGTGCGCGTAGCAGAACCCGCTCGAGTCGCAGACCTTGATCGGGACGAGGGTCACGTTCGGAGCGACGCCGACGGCGCCGAGCCCGTTTGCCTGGGCAGCCACGATGCCGGCCACGTGCGTCCCGTGGAACGCGTTGTCGACGCAGGGGTCGAGCGTGCCGACGCCCGGCCCTCCCGCCTGGACGAAGCGGATCGAGTTCCGGCCCCGGTAGCAGTCGACATTCGTCGAGCCTCCGGGGAGCCCGTCGTCGTCGAAGTCGAGGTGGAGACCGTCGATGCCCGTGTCGAGGATGCCGACGTCGACCGCGCGCCAGCCCGCCTGGACCGCGTGCGCTTCCGGCGCCTGGATCATCCTCATGCCCCACTGCTGACTCTCGGTCAGGTCCTCCGAGGACTCCGGCCCGCCGCCTCCGGCTGCGTCGTTCTGGCCGGGGACGCTCTTGACGCCGAAGTCCGAGCCGACCTCGTCGACCACCGCGTACGAGCGCATGAGGTCGGCGAAAGTCGCGCTGGGGGACTCGACCACGAGCACGCCGATCTGGCCGAAGAGGTCGCTGACGACCGAGCCGCCGGCGCTCTCGACGAGCGAGACGGCGTACTCGTGCGCGACGGCGTACACGGCGTACGCCTGGCCGACCGCGTAGCTGCCGCCCACGGCGTAGTCGTCTCCGACCGCGTACTCGCAGCCGACGGCGTAGTCCTCGCCGACGGCGTAGTTCGAGTCCACGGCGTAGCTGCAGAGCACGGCGTACGTGCTCCCGACTGCGTAGGTGCCGTCGACGGCGTAGTCACCCGCGAAGACCACGAGGTAGCGGCTCGAGTCACCGGTGCTCGCGCTTCCGGTGCCCACGGCCGAGACGCCGACGACCAGGACGAGCGCGAGAAGCGCTCCCGCAAGTCTGTGACGCTTGAACATGTGCTGTGCCTCCCGAGTCTGACACCACATCAAGTGGTGGAGTGAGCCGACTCTACTACACCACTTCTCGGGGTGTCAACTACCCACGCGGCGCGCCGTTCAATCCTCGAGTGGCCTCTGGCGTGGATCCGCGTCAGCGCGGGGTTGCGTAACCGCGGATGCCGTCGACGAGGATCGCGGTGAAGCGGTCGGCGAGCTCGTCGGTGTCACGGCCGGGCGTCAGCCAGGTGTACGCCCAGTTCGCGGCCGAGAGGACGAGCAGCACGGCAGCGCTCACGTCGAGGTCGGTGCGGAGGCCGCCCTTCTCCAGGCCCTCCTGGAAGAGCGCGCGCCAACGATCCTCGTAGCGGCGGCGCTCGGCGAGGATCTCCTCGCGATGCTCGCCCTCGAGGTAGCGCCATTCGCGGGTGAAGACGGTGGCGACGTCGATCTGCTCCGCGACCACGCGCAGGTGGCCGCGCAACGCGAGCCGGACTCGCTCGGTCGCAGGCGCATCCTCGGGCACCTCGTCGAGCGCCGCGTGGAACGCGTCGGCGCCGGCCCGCATCGTCGCGAAGAGAAGCTCCTGCTTCGATCCCGTGAGCGAGTAGAGCGAGCCTTTCTGCACGCCGAGGGCGTCAGCCAGGTTTCCCATCGACGTCCCGTGGAAGCCGCGCTCGGCGAAAAGGCGGGCCGCGGTGCGCGTTAGCTCGTCTCTTCGCGTGGGCATATACTCGATGCTAACGACCGTTCGGTAGGAGGCCAAGCGCATGGACACGCGGACGCAGGAATTCCTCGAGTACGTCCAGTCGGGAGGGCAGGTCGAGACGACGGACTGGATGCCCGACGAGTACCGCGCGAAGCTCGTCAAGTTCATCGAGATGCACGGCAACTCGGAGCTCATGGGCGTCCTCCCCGAGCGCGACTGGATTCTCCGCGCGCCGACGCTGCAGCGGAAGCTGGCCCTCACCGCGAAGATCCAGGACGAGGTCGGGCACGCGCAGCTCATCTACCGCGTCGTCGAGGACCTCGGCAAGCCGCGGGACGCCTGCCTCGACGACCTCGTCTCCGGCAAGGCGAAGTTCCACAACGTGTTCCACTACCCGACCCGCACCTGGGGCGACGTCGGCGTCATCGCCTGGCTCGTCGACGCGGCCGCGATCGTCTCGCAGAAGGCGCTGCTCAAGTGCTCGTACGCGCCGTACGCGCGGATCATGAAGAAGATCTGCTGGGAGGAGTCGTTCCACATCCTCCACGGCCGCGACGTGATCCTCGCCATGGTCACGGGGACGGACGAGCAGTTCGCGCTCGTGCAGGAGGCGCTCGACCGCTGGTGGGAGCCGCTCATGCACTTCCACGGGAACCCGATCCCGGCCGAGGAGGACCCGATGTACGTCTGGCGGATCAAGAGCCAGGCGAACGAGGACGCGCGGCAGGAGTTCCTCGACGGCTACGTGCCGCAGATCCGCGAGCTCGGCTTGTCGATTCCGGACCCGGCGCTCGCGAAGGACGAGGAAGCGGGCGTCTGGCGCTACACCGAGCCGGACTGGGAGAAGCTCCGCGCGGTCGTCACCGGGCACGGGCCGGCGTCGGCGGAGCGGCTCGCATTCAGGCGGCTCTCGCGCGAGGACGTGGCATGGGTCGAGCAGGTGGTGCTCGCCGAGGCGGCGTAGCGACGTGGTCTTCGAGGTCTTCCGGCAGGAGCGGAAGGGGCAGCCGTTCCAGCACGCGGGGTCGGTGACGGCACCGGACGAGCGGTTCGCCGAGATCTACGCCCGCGAGCAGTACGCGCGGCGGCAGGAGTCGGTCGCGCTCTGGCTCGTGCCGCGCGAGGCCGTGAGCCAGATCTCGGAGTTCCCGGACGAGTTCGAGATGAAGTACCGCCGGGTCGACGGGTACTCGATCAAGGCGCGGCTCCGCGAAGCGCGCGAGAAGGCGGGGACGCTCGAGATGGCGCCGGGAGGCGGACGAGTGAGCGACCGCACCGACCTCCTGCTCGCGATCGCCGACGACGAGCTCTTCCTCGGCTGGCGGAACTCCGAGTGGACGGGGATCGCGCCCTTCCTCGAGGAGGACGTCGCGTTCTCGTCGATCGCGCAGAACGAGATCGGCCACGCGCGCGCGCTGTACGAGCTCGCGGCGGCCGAGCTCGGGACGACCGCAGACGAGCTCGCCTTCGACCGCAAGCCGGACGAGTACCGGTGCGCGCCGCTCGTCCAGCTCCGGCGGCTGGAGTGGGCGCGGACGATCGCGCGCCACTGGCTGTACGAGACGGCGGACGAGATCCGGCTCGAGGCTTTGAAGGCCTCGAACGACCCCGAGGTCGCCGGCATCGCGGCCAAGATCGACCGCGAGGAGGCGTACCACCGCATGCATGCGGAGATGTGGATCGAGCGGCTGCTCGCGTCGGAAGAGGGACGGACGCGACTGAACGAAGCGGTCGACGAGCTGTGGCCGTACGCGCTCGGCGTTCTCGACGACGAGCTCCGCCCGGAGCTGCGCAGTCGGGTGGAACGGCGGCTCGGCCGCGAGCTGCCCGAGGTCGAGCCGATCTCGCGCGGAGTCCACGAGGCCGAGCTCGCGGAGCTGTGGGAGGAGATGACGATGGTCCGCCGCTCGGCGCCTGCGGGTGCGCAGTGGTGACCGTCGATCAGGTCTGGGAAGCGCTCGCGGAGATCCCGGATCCGGAGATCCCGGTCATCTCGCTCGTCGATCTCGGCGTGATCAAGGACGTCGAGGTCGAGGACGGCACCGTGCACATCGACTTCACGCCGACTTTCATGGGCTGCCCGGCGCTCGAGCCGATGCAGCGTGCGATGGAGGCGAAGGTCGAGGAGCTGGGCGCGCGGGCCGACGTGCGCGTGCTCCTCGACGACTCCTGGTCGAGCGACTGCATCACGCCCGCGGGACGCGAGAAGCTGCGCGCGGCGGGCTTCGCGCCGCCCTCGCCGCGGCCGGCTGGAAAGCTCGACCTCGTGCAGCTTCGGAAGGGCGTCTTCCGCTGCCCGTACTGCGGCTCGACCGACACACGCCTGGACAACATCTTCGGGCCGACGCCGTGTCGCTCGATCCGCTACTGCGAGAGCTGCCGCCAGCCCTTCGAGCAATTCAAGACTCTCTAGCTCCGCCGCGCTTCTAGACAAGCGCGAGGCCGAGTGATATATCAGCGTGCGCGCGTGGATGCGGACGCGGCATGAGCGAGTCGGGCGCGATTGCCGTCGCGCCGACCCAGGCCCGGATCGACCGGACGGGGCCGCCCGTCATACGCGCGCAGGGAATCTGGAAGGTCTTCGGCCCGCGCGGCGAGCGCCTCGTCGGCTCGCCGGATGCCTACCTCCCGCGCGGCGAGCTCCGCGAGAAGACCGGCTGCGTCGTGGCCGTGCGGGACGTATCGATCGAGGTCTGGACCGGCGAGGTGTTCGTCGTCATGGGGCTCTCGGGCTCGGGCAAGTCGACGCTCATCCGGACGCTCGTGCGGCTGATCGAGCCGACGGCGGGCTCGATCGAGATCGCGGGCCGGGACGTCGTCGCCGCGGGCAAGTCGGAGTTGCGGCAGCTGCGCCGGCACGAGGTCTCGATGGTGTTCCAGCACTTCGGCCTCCTCGCGCATCGGCGCGTGCTCGACAACGTCGCCTTCGGGCTGGAGGTCCGGGGGATGGCGAAGGCGGAGCGACACGCGCGAGCTCACGAGGTGCTGAAGCTCGTCGGCCTCGAGGACGCGGCCAACCAGTTCCCAGACCAGCTCTCCGGCGGTATGCAGCAACGCGTCGGCGTCGCGCGGGCGTTCGCGGTGAACCCGGAGGTGATGCTCTACGACGAGCCGTTCAGCGCGCTCGATCCGCTCATTCGGCGCGACATGCAGGACGAGGTCTGCCGGCTCCAGGAGGAGACCGGCAAGACGATGGTGTTCATCACGCACGATCTCGCGGAGGCGCTCCGGCTCGGTGACCGCATCGCGATCATGCGGGACGGCGCGATCGTCCAGCTGGGTACGGGGGAGGAGCTCGTCGGCTCCCCGGCGGACGGCTACGTCGAGAACTTCACGCGTGACATTCCGCGCAGCCAGGTGCTCACGCTGCGCTGGGTCATGCGCGCGCCCGAGCCGGGGGAGCCGCTCGACGGCCCGCGGCTGGACGTCGGGACGACCGTGCGGAAGGCCGTTCCCGTGCTTGCGTCGAGCGAGAAGCCGGTGTGCTGCGTCGAGAACGGAGACGTCGTCGGGCTCGTCGACCGGGATACCGTGCTGACCGCGATCGCCGGCGAGGGCGAGGGCTAGTGGCGTCCGTCGCCGCGGAGACCGTCCGGCCCGCTCCCGTGGTTGCACATCGGCCGTGGTGGCGCGGGAAGCTCGTGCAGGTCGCGGGGATCGTCGCGCTCATGTACGTCGCGTACCGCATCTGGGCGCTCGAGTACCCGTGGCCCGTGTCACTCGAGTGGAACGCGCTCTCGGGCCACCTCGACGACTTCCAGACCTGGCTGATCGACGAGCGGAACGTCGAGGAGCCGAGCATCGTGTTCGCGGCGTTCGACGCCTTCGCGACGTTCCTCGACAACCTCGTGGGCTGGTTCGAACGGCTGCTGCTGTGGCTGACGTGGATGGGGACGACGGTCGCAGGAACGTTGCTCGCCTTGCGGTTCGGCGGCTGGCGGGCGGCGGCCTGGACCGTTGCGGCGTTCGCGACGTTTGCCCTGGTCGGTCTGTGGGAGGAGAGCATGCAGACGCTGGCCCTCATGCTCGCGGCGGTCGGCCTCTCGCTCCTCGTCGGGATCCCGCTCGGCATCCTCAGCGGGCTCTCGAACCGGTTCTCACGGGCGATCACGCCCGTTCTCGACGCAATGCAGATCGTGCCTGCGTTCGCGTATCTGATCCCGGTCGTGGTCCTGTTCTCGGTGGGTGCCGGCGCGGCGGTCGTGTCGACGATGATCTATGCAATCCCGCCGGCCGTCCGCATCACCGCGCTCGGGATCCGTGGCGTGGCCGTGAACACGGTCGAGGCCGCGACGTCGATGGGCGCGACCCGCGGTCAGACGCTGTCCAAGGTGCAGCTTCCGCTGTCGCGGAGGACGATTCTGCTCGGCGTCAACCAGACGATCATGTTCGCCCTCTCCATGGTCGTCATCGCCGGTCTCATCGGAGGCGGCGGGCTCGGCGACGTCGTCACCAGCGGGCTCACCAACAACCCTGCGCTCGCCGTCCTCGGCGGTGTGGCAATCGTCGTCATGGCGATGGCCCTCGACCGCTCGACCGAGGCCGTCGCCGACCGCACCGACCCCGCGCGCCGGCACCTGACCGAGGAACTGCGCAAGAGGCTGAGACTCCTCACCGTCGCGACACTCGTAGGCATCGTCGCCGCCGTCGCACTCGCGAAGTCGCTCGGAGCAGCGGCGACCTACCCCGAAGGGAGAGCCGCGCAGGAGTGGCTGATCGCAAAGGTGCAGGCGGTGCTCGACTACGTCCAGGACCCGACCACCGCCATCTTCTCGGTCACGGAGCCGGTCGGGACCTTCATCGTCGTTCATCTGGTTCAACCACTGCTGCTCTTCGTGACCGAGGGCCCCTGGTTCACGACGCTGCTCGGCGTGACGGCAATCGCGTTCGTCATCAGCGGCGTGCGACCCGCGGTGACGACGTTCGCCATGTTCTCGACGATCGGACTGCTCGGCATGTGGACGCCGGCGATGGAGACGTTCGCGCAGGTGCTCGTCGCAACGGGGCTCGCGGTCCTGATCGGAGTCGCCCTCGGCGTCGCGGCGGCAGAGAGTAAGACGGTCTCGAAGATCATGCGCCCGGTGAACGACGTGTTCCAGACACTGCCGCAGCTCGTCTACATCATCCCGTTCGTCTACCTGACGCCGATCTCCTATGTGCCCGGAATCCTCGCGAGCGTGCTGTACGCCTTCCCGGCGGTCGTCCGACTCGTCGAGCGAGGCGTCCGGGACGTCGCACCGGATTCCGTCGAAGCGGCACGCGCGTACGGCGCCAGCCGGCCGCAGGTCCTACTGAAGGTCAAGATCCCGCTCGCCAACGACGCGCTCATGCTCGGCGTGAACCAGGGGATCATCATGGTGCTGGGCGTCGTCGTGATCGCGGGGCTCGTCGGGTCGGGCGGGCTCGGCTATCTCGTCGCGCAGGGCCTCCAGCGGGGACAGTTCGGCGTGGGGCTCATCGCGTCGCTGGCGATCCTCGCGCTCGGCATCGCGCTCGATCGCGTCACGCAGGCGAGTCGACGTAGGTGGAAGGAGGAAGTCGCATGAGGAAGGCAAGGGCAGTCGACAGCAAGGAGGGTTCGATGTCCAGAACGGCCCGCGGGCGGATCACGCTGCTGCTCGGCGCATCGCTCGTCGCGGTGATCGCGCTCGTCTCGTCGGGGAGCGCCCTCGGCGGCTCGAGTCAGTCGTGCGGCACGGTCACGTTGAACGAGTACGGCTGGGCCGGGTCCACGGCGAACACGTACGTCGCGAAGTACGTGCTCGAGAAGCGGCTCGGGTGCACGGTCGAGATCGAGAAGCTCGCCGAGGTACCCAGCTACCAGGCGATGGCCGACGGGGAAGTCGACGCGGTCCTCGAGGACTGGGGCTACCCGGACCAGTACCGGCAGTACGTCACGAGGCAGAAGACCGTCGTCCACTACGGCTCGAACGGACTGACCGGCCACATCGGCTGGTTCATCCCGAGCTATCTGCTCAAGAAGTACCCCGCGTTCAAGACCTGGCGCGGCCTCAAGGGCAGGGAGGCGATCTTCAAGAGCCCCGAGTCCGGCTCGCAGGGGATGTTCGTCGGCGGCGACCCCTCGTTCCAGCAGAAGGACAAGGAGCTGATTCAGGCGCTCGGGCTCAACTTCAAGCACGTGACGGCGGGCGGGTACTCGGCCCAGGTCGCCCGCGCCACCCAGCTGATCAAGCAGCGCAAGGCGGTCATCATGTACTGGTGGACGCCGGAGTACCTGAACGCACAGCTCAAGCTGGTCGAGGTGCAGCTGCCACCGCGGTTCAAGGGCTGCAGTGACGTCGGCGGCGCAGGCGGGAACGTCAAGAAGTACCGGTGTCGCTACGCGTCCGTCCCGCTGAAGAAGCTCTTCAGCAAGGAGTTCGCCCGGAGCGGCTCTCCAGCGGTGAAGGTGCTCCGGAACTTCAGGTGGCCGAGCAACGACGCGCAGAACCTCGTCGGCAAGTGGATCGCCGGCAACAAGATGAAGCCGGAGAAGGCAGCCGAGAGGTGGGTCAACGCAAACCCGAAGACGGTCAACGCGTGGCTGAAGTAGGTGACGGCTCGCGGCGGGGACGGTGACGCCGTCCCCGCCGCACGTCTCCCGGCGATGGCAACTCCTGCCCTCCACATCCACCAGCCCGAAGCAGCCGAGGCCCGCTCGCTCTCGGACCAGGCCTACTACCGCATCCGCGAGCTGATCGTGTCGCTCGAGCTGCAGCCCGGGTCGCTCATCAGCGAGCGCGATCTCATGCAGCAGTTCGAGCTCGGCCGGACGCCGGTGCGCGAGGCGCTCCGCGCGCTCGCGCGCGAGCGGCTCGTCGACGTGTACCCGCGGCGCGGGATCTTCGTCGCGGGGATCGACGTCGGCGACCTGGCGGGTCTCTCTGAGGTCCGGGCCGTGCTCGAGAGCCACGCGGCCCGGCTCGCTGCGGAGCGAGCATCCGAGGACGACCTTGCGGAGATCGCCGCGCTCCTCGCGGAGCTGAACGGGGCCGGGGACGAGCTCGGCGAACGAGGGCTGATCGACCTCGACCAGCGCATCCACCGGCACATCTACCGCTCCGCGCACAGCCCGTTCCTCGAGGCGACCCTGAACGAGTACTACGTCCTCACGCTTCGGATCTGGTGCCTCGCACTCGACAAGGTCGCGCGGCTGGAGGACGCGGTCCGCGAGCACCGCCAGCTTCTGGAGGCGATCCGCGACGGTGATCCGGCACGGGCCGCGGACGCCATGCACCGGCACGTGATGGGATTCGAACAGGCGATCCGGCGTGTCCTCTGAAGGCTCACTGCCGCGCCAGGCTCGCGCCGTGGTCGTCGGCAGCGGAATCGTGGGATCCAGCCTCGCGTACCACCTTACGCGCGAGGGCTGGACCGACGTGCTCCTGATCGACAAGGGGCCGCTGCCGAACCCGGGCGGCTCGACCGGCCATGCCTCCAACTTCATCTTCCCCGTCGACCACTCGAAGGAGATGACGGCGCTGACGCTCGACAGCATCCGGCAGTACGAGGAGCTGGAGACCTTCGTCGCGTCGGGCGGGATCGAGGTCGCGCGCACCGAGGAGCGCATGCAGGAGCTCTGGCGGCGCATGTCGTCGGCTGCGTCGTGGGGCGTCGATCCGGTGTCGATGATCACGCCCGCGGAGATCGAGGCGCTCGCGCCGTACGTCGACGCGAGCGTGCTGCTCGGCGGCTTCTACACCCCGTCGGTCGGGATCGTGGACCCGATCCGGGCCGGCGAGCTGATGCGCGAGCGCGGGGTCGAGAGCGGCCGGCTCTCCGTGGTCGCCGACGTCGAGGTCGTGGAAATCGACGTCGAGCGCGGGCGCGTGCGGCGCGTGCGGACGACCGAGGGCGACGTCGAGGCCGAGACCGTCGTGATCGCGTGCGGTGTCTGGAGCCCGCGGCTCGCCCGCATGGCCGGAAGCGCGATCCCGCTGACGCCGGCCGTCCACCAGATGATCGACGTCGCGCCGGTGCGCTGGTTCGAAGGCACGACGGCGGAGATCGCGTTCCCGATCGTCCGCGACATGGACGCCGGCATGTACGAGCGGCAGCGCTTCGACCGCCTGGAGATCGGCTCGTACGCGCACCGGCCGCTCCTCCACGATCCCGAGGACCTGCTCCCGGTCGGGGAGGCGGATCCGTCGCCGACCGAGCTTCCGTTCACGGAAGAGGACTTCGCGCAGCAGCTCGAGGAGGCGCGGGAGCTCATGCCCTTCCTGCGCGACGAGTCGGTGCAGGTCGTGAAGGCGGTCAACGGGATCCTCTCCTTCACCCCCGACGGCGCCCCGATCCTCGGCGAGACCCCGGAGGTGAGGGGGCTGTGGTCGGCGGCGGCAGTCTGGATCAAGGAGGGGCCCGGTGTCGGCCGCGCGCTCGCCGAGTGGATGACGCACGGCGAGTCCGAGATCGACCTGCACTCCTCGGACGTCGCCCGCTTCCACGAGCAGCAGAAGACGCGCGCGCACGTGCGTGCGCGCGTCTCCGAGGCCTTCAACAAGACGTACGGGATCGTCCACCCGCTCGAGCAGTGGGCGTCGAATCGCGACGCCCGGCTCTCGCCGTTCCATCGGCGGGAACAGGAGCTCGGGGCGGTGTTCTTCGAGGCCGCGGGCTGGGAGCGGCCGCAGTGGTACGAGTCGAATGCACCGCTGCTCGAGGAGTTCGAAGACCTCGTCGCCGACCGCCCGGCGGAGTGGGACCGCCGCTGGTGGTCGCCGATCGTCAACGCGGAGCACCTTGCGATGCGGGCGCGGGCGGGGCTGTTCGACCTCTCCGCTTTCTGCGTCTTCGACGTGTTTGGGCCCGGCGCGTTGGCGGCGCTCGAGAAGGTGTCGCTGCGGCGGATCGACGTCGCGCTCGGGAAGGTCGTATACACGCCGTGGCTCTCGCCGGCGGCCGGGTTCAAGTCCGACCTGACCGTGATGCGCCTGGGCGACGAGCACTTCCGCGTCGTGACGGGCGGAGCGCACGGGATGGCCGACCGCAAGTGGCTCTCGGATCACCTGCCGGACGACGGCTCGGCCCAGCTCGCAGACGTCACGAGCGGGTGGACTACGCTCGGGCTCTGGGGTCCCCTCGCGCGCGAGGTCCTCGGCGAGCTGACCGCGGACGACGTCTCGCACGAGGGTTTCCCGTTCGCGACCTGCCGCGAGCTCGAGATCGGTCCGCTCCGCGTACTGGCGTCCAGGATCTCGTACGTCGGCGACCTCGGCTGGGAGCTGTACGTCCCGATCGAGCAAGGCGCGCGGCTCTGGGACCTCGTGTGGGAGGCGGGAGAGCCGCATGGCCTCGTCCCCGCCGGGATCGGCGTCTACGGGACGACCGGGCGGCTCGAGAAGTGCTACCGCGCGTACGGCGCGGAGCTCGAGAGCGAGTACACCGCGGTGGAGGCGGGAATGGCAGGGCCGGGCGTGAAGGACGTGGACTTCGTCGGCCGGGAGGCGCACTTGCGACAGCGCGAGGAGGAGCCGGCCGCGCTCCTCTGCACGCTGACCGTCGACGACCACACGTCCTCCGCGGGCGTCAAGCGCTACCCGCAGGGCCGCGAACCGGTCCTCACCCGCGACGGGTCGGTGCTCGTCGACGCCAACGGCCGCCGCTCGTACGTCACGAGCGCGGGCACCGGACCATCCGTGGGAAAGCACGTCCTCCTCGCGTATCTCCCACCGGAGCACGCCGTCGTCGGCGCCGAGCTTGCGGTCGACTACCTCGGCGAGCGCTACCCGGTCTCCGTCGCCGTCGTCGGCTCGACACCGCTCTTCGACCCCGAGAACGCCCGCATCAAGGGCCAGCCCACGCCGACCATGACCCCTGTCTAAGGAGGTACCAGTTGCCCGTCAACGAGCATCCCGAAGTCCTCTTCTACTCGCGGATCCGCCGGTCGCCCTACTTCTACGCCTCCCGCCGGCACGGCGTGCAGAAGTACAGCTTCTACAACCACATGTACCACCCCCGGCACTACCGCGATCCGGTCGAGGAGTACTGGGAGCTCTTGAACGGGGTGACGCTCTGGGACGTCGGCGTCGAGCGGCAGGTGGAGATCTCCGGCCCGGACGCGTTCACGTTCACGAACATGCTCGTGCCGCGCGATCTGACGAAGTGCGAGGTCGGCCAGTGCAAGTACGTGTTCGTGACCTCGCACGAGGGCGGGATCCTCAACGACCCGGTGCTGCTGCGACTCGAGGAGAACCGCTTCTGGCTCTCGCTCGCCGACAGCGACATCCTGCTCTGGGCCTGGGGCGCCGCCTTGAACTCGGGCCTCGACGTGACGATCTCGGAGCCCGACGTCGGGCCGCTGCAGGTGCAGGGCCCGAAGTCGAAGGACGTCATGGTCGATCTCTTCGGAGAGAGCATTGTGGACATTCCCTATTACTTCTGTCGGGATTACGACCTCGACGGAATGGACGTCGTCGTGTCGCGAACCGGCTACACCGGGGAGCTCGGGTACGAGATCTACCTCCGGAACGCGACGCGCGACGGGGTGCGGCTCTGGGACGCGGTGCTCGCCGCGGGCGAGCCGCACGGGCTGGCCGTGATCGGCCCGTGCCACATCAAGCGGATCGAGGCGGGGATCCTCGCGCTCGGCTGCGACATGTGGTTCGACACGAACCCGTACGAGGTCGAGATGGGCTACGAGTGGATGGTCGACCTCGAGCAGGAGGCCGACTTCATCGGCAAGGAGGCGCTCAAGCGGATCAAAGCGGAGGGTGTCTCGCGCAAGCTCGTCGGCGTCGAGATCGCCGGGCCCGGGCTCGGGAGCTACAACGACAGCGCGATGATCGACTACTTCCCGGTCTTCGCGAACGGGTCTCAGGTGGGCCTGGTGACTTCCGCGTGCTACTCGCCGCGGCTCGAGAAGAACATCGGGTTCGCCATGGTTCCGATCGCGTACGCGGAGTTCGGCACCGAGCTCGAGGTGGACGCGCCGACCGGCCGGCAGCAGGCCGTGGTCGTGCGGAAGCCGTTCATCGACCCGGCGAAGGAGACCCCGAAGCAGGAGGTCGCCGTCGGCGCGACCGCGGAGGCCTCGAACGTCGACTGACCGGCTCGTCGAGCTCCTCGCGCGGCCACGCTACGAGGTGATCCCGCTCGCCGGGACGGAGGAAGCCGTGCTCGAGCACGTGCCGGCCGAAGTCAAGGTGACCGTGACCACGTCGCCGAGGAAAGGCCTCGAGCCGACGCTCGAGCTGGCGGAGCGGCTCGCCAACCACGGCTACGCCGTCGTGCCGCATCTCGCCGCGCGCCATGTTCGCGACCGCGGCCACCTCGGCGAGCTCGTCGAGCGCGTGCGCGCGCACGGCGCGAGCGACGTGCTGGTGATGGCCGGCGACGCGGAGGAGCCGGCGGGCGAGTTCGACGGATCGGTGCCGCTCCTGCGCGCGCTCGCGGAGCTCGGAGGGCCGTTCACCGAGGTCGGCATCACGGGCTACCCGGAGAGCCACGCGTTCATCTCGGACGAGGCGACGATCAAGTCGATGTTCGAGAAGGAGGAGTTCGCGACGTACATCGTCAGCCAGATCTGCTTCGACCCGCAGGTGACCGCGGCGTGGGTGTCGGCCGTCTGGGAGCGTGGGACGCACCTGCCGATCCAGCTCGGCCTTCCCGGAGCGGTGCCGCGCTCGAAGCTTCTGCGGGTCTCGGAGCGGATCGGGGTCGGCCCGTCGATCGAGCTCGTCGAGCACGACGCGGGCGGGGACTTCGACCCCGGCTCCCTCGTCTCGGGCCTCGACGCGAGCCTCGGTGGACCGCGGCCCAACGTCGGCGGGTTCCATATCTTCACGTTCAACGCTCTCGAGGCGACCGAGCGCTGGCGGCAGCGGGCGCTGGGTCTCTTGCAGACTGCTCAGGGAAGGAGTACGAGTGCCGGTTGAGGTCGACGTCGTCCGAGCGGTGGAGGTGCCGACCCGCCTCGTGCACGGTCCCGGGGCGCTCGCGCAGCTGCGCGCGACGCTCGGGGAGCTCGGCGTGACACGCCCCCTGCTCGTCACCGACCCGGGCGTCGCCGCGGCGGGTCTCGCCGACCGCACGCTTGCGCTACTCGACGATCGCGTGGTGGTCTTCGGCGACGTGCGGCCGAACCCGGACATTGCACTCGTCGATCTCGGCGCAGAGATCTACCGCGAGTCCGGCTGCGACGGGCTCGTCGCCCTCGGCGGCGGCTCCTCGATCGACACCGCGAAGTCGATCGGCGTCGTCGCCGAGCACGGCGGCTCGATCCTGAGCTACGAGTGGGGACACGACCCGATCGAACGTCGCATCCCGCCGCTGGTCGCAATCCCGACGACGGCGGGGACCGGCAGCGAGGTCACGCTCTGGGCCGTCATCACGGACCACGACCGCCGGATCAAGTTCAACGTCGGCGGGACTCCGCTCATCGGCGCGCACGTGGCGATCGTCGACCCGGAGCTGATGCTCGGGCTGCCCCCGGCGATGACCGCGGCGACCGGCATGGACGCCCTGAGCCATGCGATCGAGTGCTACACGTGCGCTTACAACCAGCCCTTCACCGACGCTGTGGCGTTGCTCGGGATCGAGCTCGTCGGGCGCTGGCTGCTACGGGTGGTCACGGACGGCTCCGACCTCGAGGCGCGGACGCAGATGGCGCACGCCGCGACCCTCGGCGGCATGGCGTACGGGACGGAGAGCGCCGGCGCGGCGCACGCGATGAGCCAGTCCGCGGGCGGGGTGCACGACTGCCCGCACGGGGCGCTCACTGCGCGCGTCCTCGGGCCTGTCTGCGAGTACAACGCGCCGGCCGCGCCCGAGCGTTACGCACGCATCGCGGTCGGCCTCGGCGTCGACACGAGCGGACAGGGCGAGCTCGAGGCAGCCCTCGCCGGCGTGGAGGAGGTCTACCGCCTCACGGACGAGGTCGGCATCCCGACGATGGAGGAGCTCGGATTCGCCGAGGACGAGATCCCGATGCTCGCCGCGATCGCCTTCGAGGATCCGCAGACGACGGGGAACCCGCGCGAGGTCGGAGTCTCCGACTACGAGGAGATCTACCGCAATGCGTTCTCGCGGGGGAAGCGATGAAACGCGCGTCCCTGGGGCGACGCTCGCGGTGCGGGGCCGGAGGGAACAGTGCGAGACGCACGGGCCCGGAGAGACCCGTGCCGCGAGCAAGGTCAGGCGGCGGCGGAGCCGGCAGAGCCATCTACAGTCTGGGCCCGGCGGGAGCCGCAGCCGGCCAGGGGCGCGCGTGAGCGTCGGGACGCGCGATTACGGGATGGTCATCGGCGGCGCGTGGGCCGAATCCGAGTCGGGCGCGCGGTTCGAGGCGACGAGCCCGGCCACGGGTGAGTCGCTGGGAACGGTGCCCGGGGGAACGCGCGAGGACGCCGAGCGGGCGATCGCGGCCGCGAACGCGGCACGTCGCGATTGGGCGGGGCGCTCCGCGTTCGAGCGGGCCGCGGCGCTCGAGCGCGTCGCCGACCTGATCGACGAGCGGCGGGACGACCTCGCCCGAACGCTCACCCTCGACCAGGGAAAGCCGCTCCACGCCGAGGCCTACGGCGAGGTCGAGGAGCTCGTCGTCTACTGGCGCATGGCAGCCGCGGACGCGACCCGCCTGCACGGCTCGATGCCGCCCTCCGTCGATTCCGCAAAGCGGATCCTCGCCTACCGCGTCCCCCGAGGGGTGGTCGGCGTGATCACGCCGTGGAACTGGCCGTACACGATGCCCGCGGAGCTGATCGCGCCCGCGCTCGCCGCCGGGAACGCGGTCGTGTGGACACCGGCGTCGTCGACGTCGATCTGCGCGGTGAAGCTCGCGGAGTGCATCGTCGACGCGGAGCTTCCTCCTGGCGTCTTCTCGATGGTGACCGGGCCCGGGTCGGTCGTCGGCGACGAGGTCGCGGGGAGCCGGGGGACACATGCGATCGGGTTCATCGGCTCGGTCGCAACCGGTCTCCAGGTCGCGCGCCGGGCCGCGGGAAAGGCAACGGTGCTCGAGCTCGGCGGGAACGGGCCCATGGTGGTGCTCGACGACGCCGACCTCGACGCCGCGGCGGAGGCGAGCATCGTCGCGTCGTTCCTCTGCGCGGGGCAGAGCTGCACCGCCGGCGAGCTCTTTCTCGTGCACGAGACCGTGCACGACGAGTTCCTCGAGAAGGTGGACGCCGCGGTCGAACGCTCGGTGCGACTCGGAGACCCGCTGGCGGAAGAGACGACCATGGGCCCGCTCAACAACCCGTCGACGGCTGAGAAGACGGACGAGCACGTCGGGGACGCTGTCGAGCGCGGCGCTCGCGTCGTCACCGGCGGGGAGCGCGCTTCCGGCTTCCCCACCGACCTCTACTGGCAGGCGACCGTGCTCGCCGACGTGACCGAGGAGATGGAGATCGCGCGCGAGGAGACGTTCGGCCCGGTCGTGCCGGTGCTACGGATCTCGAGCGACGAGGAGGCCCTCCAGATCGCGAACTCCTCGCCGTACGGTCTGCTGACCGCGGTGTGGACGCGAGACCTCGCGCGCGGGCTCCGCTTCGCGGAAGCCGTCGACGCGGGCTGGGTGAACGTCAACGAGTCGACGAACTACTGGGAGAGCCACCTGCCGTTCGGCGGCCGCTCGGGCAAGAGCTCCGGCGTCGGGCGCGTGGGCGGAGGTGAGGTGCTTCAGGCCTTCACCGAGCCGAAGACCGTGGTGCTCTCGTTATAGCCATTAGCCCGTTAGCTGCGTCTCTCTCGCCCGGAGGACGCCGAGGCGAGTCAGGCAGCCGGTCGCGAGCGGGTGACCCGACGCGAAGCGGACGAGCCCGACCTCCCTCGGCCGCAGCGGCAGGCGCGCGATGCCGCGTTGGTCGGTCAACGCCCGCGCCCGCACGCCGGGCCCGGCCGCGCGAACGAGGAGCCTCGGGATCGGCCGTCCCCGCCGGTTGCGCGCGGACACGCGCACGACCGACGAGCGTCCGGCCTCGAGCGCTCGCGGAGCCGCCGTCAGCGTCCGACAGACGTTGAGCGCAGGCGGCGGCCGGAACGGGCCGACGACGCGCGCCAGCGCCGCGGCGACGTTGTTCCGGTAGTTGGACTCGACCTCCTCCGAGCCGACGCGGACGATGTCGACGACGACACCGACCTGAGTCGCCTGGGTCACCGCGACGACCGTGGCGGACGCGCCGGGTGCCAGCCGTCCGAGGTTGCACGTGAACGGCCTGCACGTGCCCTGCGACGACCGGAGGGAGATCAACCTCGTCCGGAACGAGCGCGAGTCGTTGACCTTCACCCCGTTCACATCCGCGGCCGTCACTGTCGATCGGTTCGTCACGGTCATCGTCCAGGTGATCCGCTGGCCGACGGTGACCACGGTGGGCTGCGCGGTCTTTACGACCACGAGGTCGAGGCGCTGGGACGGGGGCGGCTGCGGCGGCTGGGGGCCGATCCTCCGGTTCGTGAAGGTGCACACGACCGCGTCGCCTCGCGCAACCGCTCCGTCGACCTTCGTTCCGGGCACGGACACCGCGACGGCGCCGTTCCGCGTGCACTGGACGCTCGACTCGTAGTCCGCAAGGTTGGTTCCCGGTGCGGCCGTCTCGCTGGCCGTTCCCTCGCCGACGCCGACCACGACCGGCCCCGTCGTCGTCCCGTCGCCGCCGCTCGCGAGTCTCTGGCCGTTGATCCGCAGCTCGAACACGCCCGGGTCGGTCGCGGGCACGACGACCTTGCGCAGCTCGACCGTCGCCGTGCAGCGTGTCGAGCTTGCAGACGCGGTCGCGGTCTTCCCCGAGAGCGTCCACCGGAGTGTCGTGCTACCCGCCTGGAACGGAGTCTGGAAGACGCCGACCAGCTTCCCCGGCTCGAACACGTCGGGCTGGCCGCGGTCTGCCGGATCGGGGCTGAAGCCGTTGCTCGCACCGATCGGGATCCGGACCGCTGCGCCGCTCGGGTTCGCATACCCCCATACCGCGAGGTCGGGCGCGGACGCGTTGAAGACGACGCAGTCGAGAATCGGGGTCACGCTCTGTGCCTGCGCCCCCCGCGTGTTCGTGATCGTGCAGACGACGGCGTCGTTCCTGCGCACCTGGACTCCGACCGACGGTCCGTTCGCGGCGGCAACGACCGACCCGGTTCCGCCGTCTCCGCGGCAGACGATCTCGACCTCGTAGTCGTCGAGAGACGTCCCGGGCGCGCCGGACTCGCCGACCGTGTGCCGGTCCGCCGTCACGGCGATCGTCCCGGTGGTGTCGCCGTCGCCGACCGCGAAAGCGCCGCCCGCGACCTCGCCGTCGATCTCGAGATCGAAGCGGCCCGGGTCGCCCGACGGTACCAGGCGCTTGACGACTGTGATCGAGCCCGCGCACCGGCGCGATGTGCTCGAGACCGTCAGCGCGTTCCCCGTCAGGAACCACGTCAGCGGGGCTCCGTCCCAGTCGACCTGGAACGCGTCCTCCACCCGTCCCACGGCGAAGGCTGTCGGCTGGCCGCGGTCAGGCGGAGACGGCGCGAACCGGTTCAAGCTCGAGGTCGGCTCGACCGTCGTCGCGTTCGGGTTCTCGTATCCGAAGTGCGCAAGGAATCGGTCCTCCGTCGCCTCCACGCACTCGAGGATCGGCGTGACCCGCACGGGCACGGGCGGTGGCGGAAGCTCACACCCGTGCTGCCAGATCGCCTGGCCGTTCTCGCTCCAGTTGTAGCCGGGGAAGGTCTGAGTCTCGCCCTTCGCGTCGACGTACGTGTATGGCGGGATGATGTCCCCCCAGTCTTCAGCCGGGTAGATCGGCCCCTTGTGGTTCAGGTGGCCCCCGCTGAGGTCGCCGTTGTTGGCGATCGCGGGCTCCGGCATGGTGTACGGGTTGCTCGAGGAGCTGGTCGCATGGCAGATGCGCACCTTGGTCGGCGGTCCCCGGAGGCAGCCCGCGTTCAGGATCGCCTGTCGCCGCTGGGTCCAGTTCCGGCCCGGGAACGAGGCGAGCTCACCCGGCCGCGGGCGCTCGATCACGAACGGCGGGACGATGTCCCGCCGGTGCGTGCCGTGTCCCTGCGGTCGGGAGCGGTAGAGGTCGGTCTCGAGCGCCGTGCGAACCTGGTACGTCCCGGCGGGGAGCGCGTGGCAGACCGACACCCTGTCGTGACGGTCCCCCGCGCCGCCCTGCGCAAGAACCGCCGGGACGCACGCGAGCGTGGCCACGGCGAGCCCTACCGCGACGTACGACCCGGTCCGGCGGCGAGTGCTGACGGCGTGAGGCAGTTCCCCGCCCACGTCCTGACGGTAGCACCACCGCCGACATGCGTCATCGCCCGCCGGGAGAACGCGCGGGAGTGTCTTGCGGGCCGAGCTGCGCTCGCGCACGCTACGGGGCGTGACGACGTCCGCATTCCTTCGCGCCGCAAACCAGCCGCCGCCGCTCGAGGGGTACGACCTCTTCTCCGAGAACCGCCCGCTCGTCGAGGCGCTGGCGCGAGAAGGTGGCGCACGGAGAGAGGGCGAGTCCGCGACGTTCGGGCAGCTCTGCGGCGGCGAGCCGCTCGAGCTCGGCCGGCTCGCGAACGAGAACCCGCCCACGCTACGGCGCGACGACGAGGTCGAGTTCCACCCCGCCTGGCACGAGCTCCTGCGGATCGGTGTCGAGCACGGGCTGCACGCGTTCCCGTGGCAGGACGCCGGGCCGGCGCCGCACGTCGCGCGTGCCACGAGGTTCATGACCCTCGCCTACGCCGAGGCGGGCGTCGGCTGTCCGCTCTCGATGACCTACGCCGCGGTGCCGGCGCTCCGGCACGACGAAGAGCTCGCGGCGGAGTGGACGCCGCGCCTGTCAGCGAGGAAGAACGGGGCGCTCATGGGCATGTCGCTGACCGAGCGCCAGGGCGGGTCGGACGTGCGCGCGAACGAGACGCGCGCCGAGCCCGAGGGTGACGGCTACCTGCTGAACGGCGAGAAGTGGTTCTGCTCGGCGCCGATGTGCGACGCGTTCCTCGTCCTCGCCCAAGCGCCGGGCGGGCTCACCTGCTTCGTCGTCCCTCGCGGAGACGGCTTCCATCTCGTCCGGCTCAAGGACAAGCTCGGGAACCGCTCGAACGCGTCGGCGGAGATCGAGCTGCGCGACGCGTGGGCGCTACGACTCGGCGAGGAGGGCCGCGGCGTGGCGACGATCATCGGGATGGTCGTGCACACACGGCTCGACTGCGTGCTCGGCTCGACGGCACTCGTACGCCGCGCCGTGGCGGAGGCGACGCACCATGCGGCGTACCGCTCGGCGTTCGGGAAGCTCCTCTCGGAGCAGCCGCTGCACCGGAACGTGCTCGCGGATCTCTGCCTCGACTCCGAGGCCGCGACCGCCGTTTCGCTCCGGCTCGCGCGGGCGGTCGACGAGGGCGAGCACGCGTTCCAGCGGCTCGCGACGACGCTCGCGAAGTACTGGGTGTGCAAGCTGACTCCCTCGCTCGTCGCCGAGGCGCTCGAGTGCATCGGGGGGAACGGCTACGTCGAGGAGTCCGTTCTCCCGCGCCTCTATCGCGAGAGCCCGCTCAACTCGATCTGGGAGGGCGCAGGGAACGTGAACGCGCTCGACCTCCTGCGCGCGGCAGCGAGAGAGCCGGAGAGCGTGGAGGCTCTCCTCGCAGAGATCGAGCTCGCATCCGGCGCGGACGCCCGTCTCGACGCCGCCGTCCGGCGGCTGCGCGACGAGCTCGGCGACGCCGAGGAGCTCGAGTACCGCGCGCGGCGGATCGTCGAGCTCGGCGCCCTCTGCCTCCAGGGCTCGCTGCTCGTCCGGCATGCGCCGACCGAGGTCGCCGACGCGTTCTGTGCGACCCGGCTCGGTGACGAAGGCGGGCGGGCGTACGGAACGCTCCCGCGCGGGACCGACTGCACGGCGATCGTCGAGCGGCACCGGCCGCGGCTGCCGGGTGACGGTCAGCTAGGGTCGGGCGCGTGACGGTCGAGATCTTCTTCTGTCCGACCTGAAGCGGCTACGACGCACGCGCTGCGAGTCTCGCGGCGGAGATCGAGCGGGAGCGGGGCATCGCCGTCACGGTCACTCCCGGCTCCAAGGGGCAGTTCGACGTCGTCGCCGCCGGGAACGTCCTCTTCTCGAAGCAGGACAAGGGCCGCTTCCCCGAGGACGGTGAGGTCCTCGCCCGGCTCTAGTCGTCGTCCCCGCCGCCCTCGCCGGAGTTCCCGCGAACGCACCGGTCGTAGGCGACCCCGTACAGCTCGTTGATCTCGACTCGCTCGCCCTGGGCCGCCTCTGAGCGATCGAGCAGGCGCAGGATGCCTCCGCAGATGCCGAGCGCGAACCGCGTGTAGGCGAGGTTGTAGAGGGCATAGCCCTCGAGCCGGGTACCCGATCCCCGGAGCGCCTTCACCGCGCGCTCGAGGAGTGGCCGCGCACTGGCGTAGTCACCGGCGCGCATGAGCGCGAACCCGGCGTCGTTCAGGGCCGCCGCATCCACCGGCACCGTCGTCGAGGGCGGCGCCGTCGTGGTCGTGGTCGTCGTCGTGGTCGTCCCCGTCGGGGCGGCACCCGCCGAGCCGTCCCCGTCGCGCAGCGCACCCACGAGCGCGGCCAGCGCGAGCCCGGCGAGGACGAGACCGAGCGCGGCCAGGAGCAGCGGGGTGCGCGGGCGGCGGCGCGGAGCGGGCGGATACACGCGGGTCGGCGCTCCGGTCGGCGCGCCGGCGGCGACCATCGTCGGTGCCCCTTCGCCGGAGAAGGCGGTGCGGAGCTCCGACACGAGCCCTGCGCAGGTCGCGGGACGCTGCGCGGGATCCTTGGCCAACGCCCGGGTGAACACGGCATCGACGCCGTCCGGGAGCTCCGGATGGAGCCTCTCGGCGCTCGGCACCGGCGCGTTCAGGTGCCCGAACGCCTCGGTCGCGGCGGTGTCCGCCTCGAACGGGCGCCGCCCGGTGAGCAGCTCGAAGGCAACTACCGCCAGCCCGTAGCGGTCGCTCGCGGCCGTCGCCGGCTCGCCGCGCGCCTGCTCGGGGGAGAGGTAGCCCGCCGTCCCGAGCACGGTGCCGGGCAGCGTGAGCGTGTCGACCCCGGTGGTCGACGCGATCCCGAAGTCGGTGACGCAGATGTTCCCGTTCCGATCGACGAGCAGGTTCGCCGGCTTGACGTCCCGATGCACGACGCCCTCGGCATGAGCGCTGTCGAGCGCCTTCGCCGCCTGCTCGAGCCAGTCGAGCGCCTGCTCCGGCGAGACCCGGCCTTCCCGCAGACGGTCGTGAACCGATCCCCCTTCGACGTACTCCATCACGATGAAGGGGCGCTTCCGATGCTCGCCGACGTCGAACACCGTAATCACGTGCGGCGCGCCCGAGAGCCGGGCGGCGGCGAGCGCCTCGCGGCGGAAGCGCGCGCGAACCTCGGGCTCGGTCCCGTAGCGCTCCGAGAGCAGCTTGACAGCGACCTTCCGCTCCAGCACGGAGTCGGTCGCTCGGTACACCTCGCCCATGCCACCGCGGGCGATCAGCGTTGCGGACGCGTATCTCTTCGGGAGTGCCTGAGTCGCGATAGCGATACCCACGGTAGTACCCGGGCGAGCACCAAACGATACCCCTGTGCGGGTTCAGAGTTGGCTAGCGAAGGAGAAAACCTTCCCCAAGCGGGTCGTCGGCGTCCAGCGTGAAGACGTGCTCGCCGGTGCGATGAGCGCTCCCCTCGACCTCGGTGATAACGGCCGGGCGGCCCGCGACTTCGACCTCGCCCACGACCCGCGCCCGGAACTCCGAGCCCACGATGCCCAGGTGGAGGAGCTCGTCACCGCGCGGGAGCCGTCCCGAGCGGTCGAGCAGCGCGAGTCGCGCCGACGTACCGCTGCCGCAGGGCGAGCGGTCGACCTCCCCGTCGGCGAAGACGGTGACGTTCCGTTGCGTCAGCGGGCTCTCGCGCTCCTCCTGCCAGAAGATCACGCCGTAGACGTCGCGGAGCTCGGGCTCGAGGGGATGGACGACCTCGTGCTCGGCTTCGAGCAGGCGCTTGAGCTCGCGACCGAGCTCGATGAGGCGCGGGAGCTCCCGCGCGTCGACACGCTCCTCGAGCGACGCGTAGAAGGCGCCGCCGAACGCGAGGTCGAGGGTGTGTCCGCCGACCCGGAGCCCTTCGGCCCAGACGAACGCGGGGACGTTCCGGAACCGGACCGCGCGAACGCGGCCCTTCTCGACGCGCGCCCAGGTCTCGAGCCGGCCGGACGGGACGTCGACGACGACGCGGTTCTCTCCTTCGCGGCGCTCGAGGATTCCCTCGTCGAGCGCCCAGGTCACGAGCGCGATCGTCCCGTGGCCACAGGCGGTCGAGTAGCCGGCGTTGTGGAAGAAGACGACGCCGAGGTCCGCACCATCGTCGTTCGGCGGGACGACGTGGCAGCCGTACATGTCGGCATGGCCGCGGGGCTCGTGGATCAGAAAGCGGCGAACGTGGTCGAGCCGTTCGAGCGCGTCGCGGCGGCGGTCGAGGATCGTGTTCCCGCGCGGCGTCTCGACGCCGCTGGTGACGATTCGAAACGGCTCCCCGCCCGTGTGGTAGTCGACGGCCTCGACGCGCACGGGCCTACTCGAGCGAGTCGGCCGCTTCCACGAACCCCAGGAGGTCGTCGCGGCCGGGCACGCGCTCGTCGGCGGCCAGTCGTCGGATGAACGTCAGAGCGGGCCCGGTCGCCGGGTACGTCGATCCCTGGTGCAGGAGCGAGTCGGCGAGCAGGTCGTGGGCGTCGGTGCGAACCCGCTCGTCGCGGGCGAGCAGCAACCGAAGGTGAAGCGGTGTGTCGATCGCCGGCCCGTACGCGTGCTCGAGCGAGGCCCACGGGACGGTGTCGAGGTCCGGGAGCAGCTCGTCAGCAAGCGGGTCCGGCTCGGCGAGGATCCGCTCGCGACGCACGGAGAGCGGCGGGTCCTCCGGGGTCGCACCCTCGGGAACTCGTGCACGGGCGACGTCGAAGACGCTTTGGAGCAGCCGGCCGAGATCGCTCTCGTCTCCTATCGCGTCCCGCGAGAGCTGTGCGATACGAGCGGCCGTCTCCGCACCGCCCGCAGGGCCGTACTCGCGCTGCTCCTGCCAGTACACCTCGGCGAGCGCCCGGATCGCGAGCGGATGGATGTCGCCGTAGGCGGCCGCATAGATCTCTGCGATCCGCCGCAGGATCGGCAGCACCTCGCTCTCGGTCCCGGCAAAGCGAAGGACCCGGCGGAGACGTTCGAGCGGCTCCACGAGCGCGATGTCGTTCGGGCCGAGCTCGGTCTCGAGGAGCGCGAGGGCTTCGCGGAGCAGACGCGCTGCCGACGCGAGGTCGCCCACGAGGTACGCGGTGTCGGCCTGCTCGGTCAGCTCGCCGGCACGCGCGAGCGCCTCGAGCGTCCCCTCTTCCGGCGCGACTTGCCGCGCGAGGCGATCGGCGATCTGGCGCAGCTGCTCCGCGGCTCGCTCGGGGTCGGGCGTCATTCCCGGAGCCGAGGCTCCCAGCTCCGGGTCGAACGCGACGAGGGGCAGGTAGAGCGCGGTCGCGAGGTTCCGCGCCTCCTCCGAGCCGTCCTGCGCGAGGACTCCCATGAGCCCCATGGTCGCCTCGATCGTCTCTGGCTCGTCCGGCCCGAGCTCCTGCACACGAATGACGAAGGCGCGCTCGAACGCTCGACGGGCGACGTCCAGCCGGCCGACCTCTTCCGCGTGGCTGGCCTGCATCACGAGGGCGTACGCGGTCCAGCGGCTGGAGACGCCGAAGTGCTTCTCGTGCAGCTTCACCGACCGCTCGTGGAGCGGCCCGGCGCTCTCCAGATCGCCGGCCTCCATCCGGGCGTTCGAGACGTTGGCCAGGAGCCTCGCGACGAGGTCGGCGTCCGGGCCGAGGGCGGCATCCGCCGACGCGAGCGCCCGCTCGTACAGCTCGTGGGCGCGGGCCCGGGTCTCGGGTCGCGCCTCGAGCTTGACCGCGAGCGCGTTGAGGGTCTCCGCCGTTCGCCTGTGATCCTCGCCGAGGGCGCGCTCGCAGCGCCCGAGCGCGTCCTCGTGCAGCGCGATCGCCTCGTCCTGCGCGCCCGCACGCCAGAGCGCGACCGCGAGGTTGTTAAGGCTCTCGATCGTCTCGGGATCGTCCGGCCCGAGCGACTGCCCTCGGAGCTCGAGGGAGCGGCGGAGCAGCTCGATCGCCTCCTCGTTGCGTCCCTCTGTCAGCTCGAGGACTCCCAGCAGATTCAGGTCGGCGCCGAGCGCCGCCGGATCGCCGAGCTCCTCGCTCAGCGCAAGCGCCTCGTCGGCCAGACGTCGCGAGCCGGCGATGTCGCCTTGCACGTACAGACACTCGCCGACGAGGTGCGCGGCCGCGGCGGTGGCTTTCCGCGAGCCCGACGTGCCACCGGCCTCGAGCGCCCGCTCGGCGAGGCGGCGGGCCGAGCCCGGATCGCCGGCGTCGAGGCGCCTGCGTGCCTCCTCGAGGAGGCTCACCGGCCGCGGAACACCGGCGAGCGCTTCTCGACGAACGCCTGCACGCCCTCGGCGAAGTCTTCCGTGCCCGTCGCCGCCTGCTGGAGCTCGGCCTCGAGCTCGAGCTGGTCCTCGAGCGACGCCGCGTACGCATGCTCGAAGAGCTGCTTCGTCATCGCCACGCCGCGCGTCGGAAGCGCCGCGTACCAGGCCGCGAGCTCGGCGACGCGCATCTCGAACGCGTCGGCAGGAACGACCTCCGACACGAGGCCCCAGTCCAGCGCCTCGTCCGCGCCGAGCTTCCGGTTCGACACCATCCATTCGAACGCCCTCGCGAACCCGAGCAGCCGGTGCACGAACCACGACCCGCCCGAGTCGGGCACGAGCCCGATCCCGATGAACCCCGGCACGAACGACGCCTCGGACGACGCAATCCGCACGTCACACGCGCAGGCGAGCGAGAGCCCCGCCCCGGCACACGCTCCGTTGACCGCCGCGAGCACCGGCTTCTCGAGCGCGCGGATCGCGCGGATGTTCGGGTGGTAGGTCTCCTCGAGCCGCTGCCGGATCCCGCCGTCGGCCGGGATCTCCTGGAACTCCTTCAGGTCCTGCCCCGAGCAGAACCCACGGCCGGCGCCGGTGATCACGACCGCGCGGACGTCCCCGTCGGCGGCCTCTTCCAGCCCCGCGGCGAGCCCCTGGTGCAGCGCCAGGTTGAACGCGTTGTAGACGTCGGGCCGGTTCAGCGTGATCGTCAGCACCGCGCCGTCGCGGCTCGTGAGCACCTCGTTCGCCATCAGCCCCTCCTCTCGAGAAACGCCCGCACCGCGCCCTGCGCCTCGTCGCCGAGCATGGAGAGCGCGAGCCAGTCGCGCGCGTGCCCGACGGTCTGGTGCCAGGCGAGGTCGCGCCAGACGTTGAGCTGGTGCTTCGCGTAGCGCGTGGTCTGCTGGAGCTTTGCCGCGAGCTTCTCGACCCACTCGTCGACAACTGCGTCGAGCTCCGCCTCCGGGACGGCACGGTTCACGAGCCCCCACTCCGCCGCCTGCGCGGCCGGAACCTCGTCGCACAGGAAGACGATCTCGCGCGCACGCCGGTCGCCGACCATGAGCTGCAGCCACTGCGTCGCGCCGCCCGCAGGCACGGAGCCGTGCTCGAGCCCCACGTGCCGGATGAACGCCGAGTCGACCATGACCGCGAGGTCGCAGGCCATCTGCAGCTCGTTCCCGCCGCCGACCGCGATCCCGTTGATCCGCGCGACCGTCGGCTTGCCGATCTCGCGCAGCCGGTCGTGCGCGTCCTTGAACGCGCCGAACCACTTCCAGTAGTCCTTCGGGTTCCCGAGGTAGTCCTCGTCCCAGGAGCGGAGGTCGGCGCCGACGCAGAACGCGCGACCGGTTCCCGTGACCACGACCGCGCGCACGTCGTCGTCCCACGACGCGTCCTCCGCGGCCCGAGCGATCTCGCGCAGCATGCGGAAGTCGAACGCGTTGAGGACGTCCGGCCGGTTGAGCCGGATCGTGGCCCGCGGAGGCTCTTTCGAGTAGACGATCGTCTCGAAGCCGAGCTCGGCCGGATCGCGCGGGCGCGGGTGCGTCGGCTCGGTCACTCGACGATCACGAAGTTGACCGTGAACGGGATGCCCATCTGGGAGGCGTCTTTCCCGGAGGCGGCGAACTCCGGCTGGCCGGCGGCGGTCTTGAACGCGTCCATGTCGTCCCACTCGAACTCGGCGTAGTACCGGCAGGTCGGCTCCCCGAACGGCGACCCGAAGACCTTGCCGTGCCGGAACGCGGAGCAGTCGACCTTCGACGCGTACTCGTCGATGTGCTGCTGATAGCGGTCGGTGTCCGGCTCGGACTCGTACTGGATGATCGCGCGGACCATTCGTCTCCCTTCGTCGCGGACGCGGGGAGCGTATAGCGTCCTGCGCCATGAACTCGACGGCACTCGCGGCTCTGCTCGCGCTGGCCGCCGGTCTCGGCGGCGCGGTGCAGATCGCCGTTCAGAGCCGCCTCGGCGAGCGCGTCGGCAGCATCGAGGCGATGGCGACGGCGAGTCTCATCGGGGCGGTCATCGCGCTCGTCGTGCTGCTCCTCGCCCGGCAGTCGCTCGCCGGCGTCGGCGACGCCTTCGGAGCGCCCAAGTGGATGCTGCTCGGCGGCGCGATGAGCGCGCTCATCATCCTCGCGATCACCGTCGCAGGCCCGCGCATCGGCATCGTCGCGACGACCGCAGTCCTCATCGCCGCGCAGTTCACGCTCGCAGCGATCATCGACAGGTACGGGTGGTTCGGCGTCAACCAGATCGCGCTCACCTGGCCGCGCGTGGTCGGGATCGTCCTCCTCTTCGTCGGCGCGGGACTGACGCTCCGGCGCTGGTGAGCGCGACCGACGTCCTCGCCGGTCTCCAGCCCGCCGGTGTGTGGGAGCACTTCTCCGAGCTGACCCGTATCGCCCGTCCGCCGAAGGAGGAGGCCGCTGCGCGCGAGCACGTCAGCGCGTGGGCAGACCGGCTCGGGTTCGAGAGCGAGGCGGACGCCGAGGGCAACCTCGTCGTTCGCGCGACGGCTTCGCCCGGGCGCGAGGCGGCGCCGGTCGTGGTTCTCCAGTCGCACCTCGACATGGTCTGCGAGCGCGACCCGGACAGCTCGTACGATCCGCGGGCGGGGCGAATCCTGGTCGAGGTCGAGGGCGACTGGGTGATCGCGCCGGAGACGACGCTCGGCGCGGACAACGGCATCGGCGTGGCGGCGGCGATGGCCGTCGCAGAGGACTCGGAGGTCGCGCGCGGCCCGCTCGAGCTCCTCTTCACGGTGTCCGAGGAGCAGGGGCTCGACGGGGCGAAGGCGCTCGATCCGGCCATCGTCTCGGGCCGCCTGCTCCTCAACCTCGACGGGACGAGCGATACCTCCCTGACGATCGGGTGCGCGGGGAGCACGCACACGTTCACGCGACTTCCGCTTCCCCTCGAGCCCGTGCCTGACGATCACGTCGAGCTCGAGGTGTCCGTGTCGGGGGCGCGGGGCGGCCATTCCGGCGGCGACATCGCGAAGGGGCGGGCGAACGCGATCAAGGCACTCGGCCGCGTGCTCGGCCGGGGACCGCTCCGGTTGGCCCGACTCGACGGCGGTCTGAGCCGCAACGCGCTGCCGCGGGAGGCGCGGGCAGTCGTCGCGGTTCGCGCGGGGGCTGCCTTCCGCGAGGCTGCCGAGCGGGAGCTCGCCGCGATCCGCGAGCAATTCTCGGGGAGCGACGACGGGCTCGTACTCTCGATCGAGAGTGCGGAGCGGGAAGACGCCGCGGACGAGGCCGCGAGCGAGCGCGCTCTCGACCTCCTCGCGACCACTGCGAGCGGCGTCGTCGCGATGAGCCCGGCCCTGCCGGCGAGCGTCGAGACGAGCACGAGCCTGAACGTCGCGACGACCGAGGGCGGCGTCCTCACACTCGCGTCGATGACGAGGAGCGCCAACGCGCAGGCGCTCGACGACGTCGTCTTCTCGATCGAGGCCGCCGCTCGGCTCGCGGGCGCGGACGTCGAGATCAAGCGGTCCTATCCGCCCTGGCGCCCCGACGTCGACTCCCACCTGCTGGACATCGCCAAGGCGACGTTCGAGCGGCTGTTCGGCGTCGAGCCCGGGCTCGACGTCGTCCACGGCGGCCTCGAGTGCGCGATTCTCGGCGAGAAGCTGCCGGGCGCCGAGATGATCGCGCTCGGCCCCGAGATCGTCGGCCCGCACGCGCCCGGCGAGCGCCTCAGCATCTCCGGAACGCAGCGCTTCTACCGCCTGCTCGGCGCGCTGCTCGACGACCTCTCGCGGTAGGCCTACGCGACCCAGCGACAGCGGCGCCCGAGCTCGGCGGCGTCGAGAACCGTCACGCTGCCGCGCGCGTGCGTGACGGCGCCGCGCTCCGATTCCTCCCGCAGCACGCGGTTCACCGTCGCGCGCGAGGTCCCGGCCATCTCCGCAAGATCCTCCTGAGTGAGCGGAATGACGCCGCCTGCGTAGATCTCGGCCAGCGAGCAGAGACGCCGGCGCACGCGTGTGTCGGCGTCCACGTAGTGCGCCTCGACGAGGCGGTCGCCCGCGCGGCGGAGCTGCTCGGCCAGAAGCCGGAGCAGGACGTCCTTCACGCCCGGGTGACTCTTCTGGAGCAGCGCGAAGTCGTCCCGCAGGATCGAGCGCGTCTCGCCGTCCTCGAGCGCGGACACCGTGGCCGAGCGGCCCGTCCCCGGCAGCAGCAGCGCGAGCTCGCCGAACGCCTGCCCCGGCCCGAGCACGTCGAGCAGGACCGTGTCCCCGTGCGGGGTCACGACCCGCGCGCCGAAACGCCCGCGTGAGATCAGGTGCAGCGACTCCGCCGGGTCGCCGCGGTGGAAGACGATGTCGCCCTTCTGGAACGACCGGCGCCGCGCGATCGCGAGCAATTGGCGCACGTCCTCCGGCTCGAGATCGGACAGCAGTGGCCACTCCACGGCCCGAAGTCTGTGTCACGACCGTGACACTCGCAACGTCGCGTGCGCGAACGACACGGGGACCTGCGGCTCCTAGTCTCGGTGCATGAAGGATCGGACGGGAAAGGGGCACACCATGAAGCGCACAGCCACCATCGTCGGCATCGCCGCCGCGCTGGCCATTCCGGCCGCGGCGTCGGCGGGCAACCCGACGACACAGATCGTCGCGCAGGTCAAGCCGCAGGTCGCAACCACTCAAGTCGTCACGGCCCACCGCGCGAAGGCACAGCGCTCGACGCTCCAGGTCGCCAAGCTCCAGCGCGCAACGGCGGCACGCCTGATCGCGAAGCGCAAGGCCGCGCGCCTGGTCGCGCAGCGGACGCAAGAGCTCGTCCGCCTCGGCGACTCCGGCCCGTGCGGGTCCGAGACGTTCGAGATCATCGTGAACGGAAGTCCGAGCGGAACGCTCTGCTGATTCAGTCCGTCCGATCCATCCGGGGGAGGAAAGAGGCCGCAAGGCCTCTTTTCTCGTCGCCTACAGCCCGACGATGTCGTCCGGCCGCACCGGAACGCGCGCGAGCTCCCGCCCGGTGGCGGCGCGCAGCGCCGAGACGATCGCCGCGGTCGAGACGACGGTCGGCGGCTCGCCGACGCCCTTGACCCCGTAGGGCGCGTCCGGCTCCGGCTCCTCCACGAGCTCCGACACCACGGGCGGCATGTCGAGGAACGTCGGGATGAGGTAGTCCGTGAAGTTGGGATTCAGGATCGCGCCGTCGCGCGTCTGGATCTCCTCCATGAGCGCGAGCCCGAGGCCCTGGGCAGTGCCGCCCTCGATCTGACCCTCGACCGCGAGCGGGTTCATGGCATGGCCGACGTCCTGCGCCGTCCCGACCCAGACGACGCGCGTGAGCCCGAGATCGACGTCGACCTCCACCACGACGTGCATCGCCGCCACGGCGAACGCGACGTGCGACCGCTCGCCGAGCGTCTGACCCGTCTCGGGATCGAGCGGGAACGTGCGCGGATGCCGGTACACGCGCTCGACGTCCACCTCTCTGCCGCCTGTCCGCCGGCGCTCCTCGAGCGCGGCTCGGCAGGCGAGCTGGACCGCCCCGGCAGCCATCCACGTCATCCGCGACGCCGACGACGAGCCCGCCGAGCCGACGTCCGCGGTCGAGCCCGTGACGAGGAGGACCTCGTCGGCGCCGAGCTCCATCCGCGCAACCTGGAGGATCACGTCGTGCACCCCCTGGCCGACCTCGGCCGAGGCGCAATAGACCTCCGCCCGCCCATCGTCGAGGAGCCGGACACGCGCCGTGCAGTAGTCGTCGAAGCCCTCCGAGTAGCAGATGTTCTTGAAGCCGACCGCGAAGCCGACACCGCGCCGCACGCCCTCCCCGCGGGTCGTGTTCCCCGCACCGCCCGGCAGCCTGATCGCCTCGCGCGGCAGCTCCTCGGGCTCCGGCGGCGCGAGTGCGGCCGCGCGCCGGATGACGTCCCTCGTCGGCAGCGAGCCCGCGATCACCTGGCCCGTGGCCAGCCGTCCGCCCGGCTCGAGCGCGTTCAGCAGCCGGAGCTCCACCGGGTCGATCCCGAGCTCGGCCGCGAGCTTGTCCATCTGCGCCTCGGCGGCGAAGCACGTCTGCACGGCGCCGAACCCGCGCATCGCGCCGCAGGGCGGATTGTTCGTGTAGACCACGAGCCCGTCGATCAGGACGTTCTCGACCGCATACGGGCCGACGGCGAAGGAGCACGCGTTCGAGATCACGGCCTCGGAGCTCGACGCATACGCGCCGCCGTCGAGGAGGATCCGCATCCGGACGGACACGAGCTGCCCCGCCCGCGTCGCCCGGTGCTCGGCCCAGATCTTCGCCGGGTGCCTATGGATGTGGCCGACGAAGGACTCCTGCCGGTTGTAGACCATCTTCACCGGCCGGCCCGTCCGCAGCGCGAGCAGCGCCGCGTGCACCTGGATCGAGAGATCCTCGCGCCCGCCGAACGCGCCCCCGACGCCCGAGAGGTGGATCCGCACCTGCTCCGGCTCGAGATCGAGGCACGGGGCGACCTGGTCGCGATCGACGTGCGTCCACTGCGTCGCGACGTGGATGTCGACGCCGCCCTCCCCGTCCGGGATCGCAAGGCCGGACTCGGGGCCGAGGAACGCCTGATCCTGCTGGCCCAGCTCGTAGACACCGGACACGGTCACATCGCCGGAAGCGTCGGGATCGCCACGGCGGATGACGAGCGCGCGGACGACGTTCGGCCGCGGGTCGTCGCGGAAGCCGTGCCGCGCGGTCGTCTCGCGCGGATGCAGCGGCTCCGACTCGGTCGCGCGCTCCGGGTCGACGATCGGCTCGAGCGGGCCGTACTCGACCTTGACTGCCTCCGCGGCTCGGCGCGCCTGCTCGGGCTCCTCCGCGGCCACGATCGCGACCGCCTCCCCGAAGTAGCGCACGCGCTCGGAGGCGAGCACGGGCTGATCCGGGAAGTCGAGGCCGTACGTCTTCTGCCCGGGGACGTCGTCCTGCGTGAGCACCGCATGCACGCCCGGCATCCGCCGGGCCTCGCTCGTGTCGATCGAAAGCACGCGGGCATGCGCGTGCGGGCTTCGCACCGTGTGTCCCCAGAGCATCCCGGCAGCCTCGAGGTCGCTCGCGTACTCGAACTCGCCCTTGACCTTCGGCACGCCGTCGTGGCGGCGCGTGGCCGGCGTCGCCACACCGCGCTCGAGCCGGCGCACCGTACGGACGGGGACGCTCATCGCGCGGCCGCCAGGCGCACCGCGTCGAGGATCTTCTGGTACCCCGTGCAGCGGCAGAGGTTGCCGGAGAGCGCCTCGCGGATCTCGTCGTCGGTCGGGTCCGGGTTGTCGGCGAGGAGATCCGCGGCCGCGACCACGAGCCCAGGCGTGCAGAAGCCGCACTGCACGGCTCCCGTCTCGACGAACGCCTCCTGCACCGGATGCAGGCCGTCGCCGCCGGCGAGGCCCTCGACCGTGACGACCTCATGCCCGTCGGCCTGCGCCGCGAGGACGAGGCAGGAGCAGACGAGCGTCCCGTCGAGCGTCACCGAGCACGACCCGCACTCCCCCTGCTCGCACGCGTTCTTCGACCCCGGGAGCCCGAGCCGGTCGCGAAGAGCGGTGAGCAGGCTCTCGCCGGCCCAAACTTCCGCCTCGCGCGCCTCGCCGTTGACCGTGAGCTCGATCCTCACGCAAGGCACCGCTTCAGAGCCCTGCTCGCCAGGACACGCAGCGCGTGACGCCGGTACGCGGCCGTCCCACGGACGTCGTCGATCGGGCTCGCCGCCGCCGCGACCTGCTCCGCAAAGGCGTCCGCGTCGTCGAGCGGGGCACGCACGAGACCCACGACCGGGCCCGATGAGCCATACGCGGCCCGGAGCTCTCCTCGTTCGCGGTCGGCGACGAGCGCGAGCGAGCAGACCGCGATCACCATCGCGTTCCGCGGACCGACCTTCATGAACGTCTGCGGCTGCCCGCTCGGGTGGACGAGCACCGCCGCGATCAGCTCGTCCTCCGCGAGGGCGTTCCGCTTCGGCCCGACGAGGAACTCGCCGAGCGTGATGCGCCGCGTCCCGCGAACGCTCGCGAGCTCGATCTCGGCCTCCTCGACGAGAAGCGGCGGAAGCGCGTCGCCGGCCGGGGAGGCCGTGCCGAGGTTCCCGCCGATCGTCCCGCGGTTGCGGATCTGCGGGGAGCCGACGGTGCGCGAGGCCTCGGCGAGAGCGGGTAGCTCGCCGGCGAGCGGGTCACTCATGAGCTCGGCGTAGGTCAGCCCGGCCCCCAGCCGGACCGAGCCGTTCTCACGGCCCCACCCGCGCAGCTCCGCGACCTCGTTCAGGTTGAGAATCGCGTCCGGGCGCACGTGGTCGAAGTTGAGCGCGACCATGAGGTCGGTCCCACCCTGGATCGGCACGGCTTCCGGGCGCTCCGCCTTCAGCGCGAGCGCCTCGTCGAGCGAGCGCGGGGTGAGGACGTCCATGGAGGGCAAGGGTATTACGCTGTCGCGTCATGGAGGGGCTCCGCCGCCGGCTCGCGGTCGCTCGCGGAGACGAGCCCGCCGACCTCGTCGTGCGCGGGGGGCAAGTCTTCTCGGTCTTCACGAAGGAGTGGCTCGAGACGGACGTCGCCGTGGTCGACGGGTTCGTCGCGGGGCTCGGCGACTACGACGGCCGCGAGACCGTGGACGCGCGCGGGAAGTGGGTCGTTCCCGGCTTCGTCGACGCGCACATGCACCTGGAGTCGGTGAAGCTCATGGTCGACGAGTTCGCACGGCTCGTCCTGCCGCTCGGCACGACAGCGGTCGTCGCCGACCCGCACGAGATCGCGAACGTCCTCGGCGTCGACGGCGTGCACTGGCTGCTCGACGCCTCGTCGGGGCTCCAGCTCGACGTCTTCTTCATGGCGCCGTCGTGCGTCCCGGCCTCCCAGTTCGAGTCGCCTCGCCGCCCGCTCGAGCCCGGTGACCTGGAAGGGCTCATGCGGCGGCGGCGGGTGCTGGGGCTCGCCGAGATGATGAACTTCCCGGGCGTCATCGCCGGCGACGACGGCGAGCTCGCGAAGCTCGTTCTCGACGGCGCGGCTCACGTGGACGGCCACGCGCCGGGCGTCGAGGGGAAAGAGCTCCAGGCATACGCCGCGTCCGGGATTCGGTCGGATCACGAGGCGCTCACCGTCGAGGAGGGCCGCGAGCGGCTGCGCGCGGGGATGTGGCTGCTCGCGCGCGAGGCGTCGATGGCGCGGAACCTGGTCGACCTCCTGCCGCTCGTCGCCGAGTACGGGCCGGGGCGAATCGCGTTCTGCACCGACGATCGCGACCCCGACGACATCGTCGACGACGGCCACCTGAACGGGATGGTGCGCAAGGCGGTCGCGGCCGGAGTGAGCCCCGAGGACGCGCTCGTCATGGCCTCGCACCACCCCGCGCTCTGGCACGGGCTTCGGAAGCACGGTGCGATCGCTCCCGGCTACCAGGCCGACCTCCTGCTGCTTCCCGATCTCGTCGAGTTCGTGCCCGAGCTCGTGCTCAAGCACGGACGCCGGATCGAAGACACGTCCCCGGTGGACATCCCGGACTGGGTACGTCAGACCGTCCGCATCAAACCTGTCGGTCCGGAGGACTTCGCGGTTCGCGCAAGTGGGAGCGTGCGGGCGATCGGCCTCGTCCCCGACCAGGTGGTCACGGAGTCGCTCGTGCGCGATCCCCTCGTGGAAGGCGGGCTCGCGCTCGCCGATCCCGAGGGCGACCTCGCGAAGATCGCCGTCGTCGAGCGCCACCTCGCGACCGGTCGGATCGGGATCGGGTTCCTCGCCGGATCGGGCCTCCAGCGCGGGGCGCTCGCCTCGACGGTGGCGCACGACGCCCACAACCTCGTCGTCGTCGGCATGTCCGATCGGGACATGGCCTACGCGGTCGAGCGGCTCGCGGAGATCGGCGGGGGGATCGTCGCGGTCGACGGACTGCACGTGGTCGCCGAGTGCCCGCTGCCGATCGCCGGGCTCCTCTCGGACGCGCGGCTGCCGGACGTCATCGCGCAGAGCCGCGCCTGCAACGAGGCGGCGCACGGGTTCGGCTGGACCGGCGCGACGCCCTTCCTCACCCTCTCGTTCCTCGGGCTCTCGGTGATCCCGCACCTGAAGATCACCGACCGCGGGCTCGTCGACGTCGACCGCTTCGAGCTCGTCCCGCTCGAGGCATGAGACGGCTCTTCGCCGGAGGCTGGATCGTCACCTGCGACGACGCGGGGACGGAACATCCGTCTGGATGGCTGCTCGTGGAGGACGAGCTGGTGGCGGCGGTCGGAGGCGGCAAGGAGCCGGAGTCCGACGAGCGCGTCGACCTGGGCGGAGCCGTCGTCACGCCGGGTCTCGTCAACACGCACCACCACCTCTGCCAGACGCTCACGCGGGCAAGAGCGCAGCAGGCCGACCTCTTCACCTGGCTCCGAGAGCTCTACCCCCTCTGGGCCCGGCTCGACGCGGAAGCCCAGCACGCAGCGGCCCGCACCGGCCTCGCCGAGCTCGCGCTCTCCGGCTGCAGCACCGTCTTCGACCACCACTACGTGTTCCCGCAGGGACGCACCGGCCTGATCGAGGCGGAGGTGGAGGCCGCGCGCGAGCTCGGAGTGCGCATCGTCGCCTCGCGCGGGTCGATGGACCTCGGCGAGTCCGACGGCGGGCTGCCGCCCGACGAGCTCGTGGAGGAGCTCGACGCGGTGCTCGCGGACACCGAGCGCCTCGTCTCGGAGCTGCACGAGCGCGGGCGGGGCGCGCGCGTCCAGATCGCGGTTGCGCCCTGCTCGCCGTTCTCCGTCACCCGCAAGCTCATGCAGGAGTCCGCCGCACTCGCCCGCCGCCACGGCCTCCCGCTGCACACGCACCTCGCCGAGACGGTCGAGGAGCACGCGTACTGCCTCGAGCTGTACGGCTGTACGCCGGTCGAGTACCTCACCGACCTCGGCTGGCTCGGCGGCGACGTCTGGTGCGCGCACTGCGTGCATCTCTCGCCGGACGACGTCCACGACTTCGGCGCGACCGGGACGGGTGTCGCGCACTGCCCGACCTCGAACTTGCGGCTGGGCGCAGGAATCGCACCCGTGCGCGAGCTCGTCGACGCGGGCGCACCGGTCGGGCTCGGCGTCGACGGCTCGGCCTCGAACGAGCGCAGCGACCTCCTGTTCGAGGTGAAGCAGGCTCTGCTCGTCGCGCGCGGCCGAGGTGGGCCGGCGGCGATGACCGCGCGCGACGCGCTCCGCCTCGGCACGCGCGGGGGCGCGGCCGTGCTCGGCCGCGACGACATCGGCTCGCTGGAGCCGGGCCGCTGCGCGGACTTCGCCGTCTGGAGGACCGACGTGTTGGAGCTCGGAGGGGCCGAGGACCCGGTGGCGGGGCTCGTGTTCTCGGCGCCGCATCGGGTGGATCGCCTCGTCATCGGCGGCGAGGATGTCGTCCGCGGCGGCGCGCTCGTGAACGCGGACGAGGCCGAGATCGCTCGCGCCCAGCGCGAGCAGGCGCGAAGATTCGCGACGTGAGCGTCTCGGTCTCGACGCATGTCCTCGACACCGCCGCCGGCCGGCCGGCGAGCGGCGTGCGCGTGGAGCTCTGCCGCGGCAGCGAAGTGCTGGCCTCCGGAAGCACCGACGGAGACGGACGGATAGCGCCCCTCGCCGAAGCCTTGGACGCGGGCCGCTACTCGCTCGTCTTCTGGCCGCCGTCGCCGTACTTCACGCGGGTCGAGCTCGAGGTCGAGCTTTCCGACGGCCACCACCACGTCCCGCTGCTCGTCTCGCCCTACGGATGCGCGAGCTACCGCGGAAGCTGAGCGTCGAGCAGCTCGAGGAGCTGTTCGAGGGCCGGACGGCGCTCGTCGAGCGCCTGGCCGAGATCGAGGACCCGCTCGGTCGCGCGGACTCCGTCCTCGCGAAGCTCGGCGAGGAGGAGAAGCTCGAGGCGCTCGACGCGCATCCGGCGATCGGCGCGCGGAAGCTCTCGGCCCGCTCGGCCGCGGAGCAAGGAACCTCGGCGGACCCCGCGATCCTGTCCGAGCTCGCGTACCTCAACCAGATCTACCAGGAGAAGTTCGGCTTCCGCTTCGTCGTCTTCGTCGCGGGGCGCCCGATGCGCGAGATCCTCGAGGTGCTGCGCGTGCGGATCGGGAACACGCGCGAGCACGAGCTCGAGACGGGCTGCCGCGAGCTCGTCGCGATCGCAAAGGATCGATGGACCCGTACCTGAGGGACGTCCTCGACGTCTGCCTGCGGCTGCTCCACGTGACGGCCGGGATCGCGTGGATCGGCGCCTCCTTCTACTTCGTGCGGCTCGACCTCGGGCTGAGGCGGCCGAAGGCGGACGACGAGGGGGCGGGCGTCGCGGGCGAGTTCTGGGGCGTCCACGGCGGCGGCCTGTACCGGACGCAGAAGTACCGGCGTGCGCCCGAGGAGATGCCCGAGCCGTTGCACTGGTTCAAGTGGGAGGCGTACACGACGTGGCTCTCCGGCTTCGCGCTTCTCGTCGTCCTCTACTACTTCGATGCCGACATTCGGCTGATCGATCCGGCGGTTGCGGGTCTCGAGGAGTGGGAGGCGATCGCGCTGTCGGTCGGCGGTCTCGCGCTCGCGTGGATCGTCTACGACGTGGTCTGCCGGACGATCGGGCGGGAGGGAGAGCTCTGGCTTGCGGCGTTCGGCGTCGCGTTCCTCGCGCTCGCCGCGTGGGCCGCGAGCGAGCTCTTCACCGCGCGCGCGGCATACCTCCAGATCGGCGCGATGCTCGGGACGATCATGGCCGCGAACGTCCTGCTCGTGATCATCCCGGCGCACCGCAAGCTCGTGGCGGCGATGGAGGCGGGGCGTCTGTACGACCCGAGGCATCTGGTGGAAGCGAAGAACCGGTCGGTGCACAACAACTACCTCACGCTGCCGGTCCTGTTCACGATGCTCGTCGGGCACTTCGCGTTCGTCTACGGGCACGAGGACGCCTGGCTCGCGCTCGTGCTCATCGCGGTCCTGCTCGCCGGGGTGCGGCACTTCTTCAACGCCTGGCATGCAGGGCGGCGGGCCTGGTGGATCCTCGGCGCGGCCGCGGCCGGCGCCGTGGCGCTTGCGTTCTGGCTGCAGCCCGACGAGGTGGCGTCGTCGACCGCCGGGCCGGTCTCGTTCGCCCAGATCGAGCCGATCGTGGAGGAGCGCTGCGCGACCTGCCACTCCGGCGCGTCGGCGCCGCTCGGCGTTCGGCTGGAGACGCAGGCGGAGATCGAGGCGCGCGCGGAGGACATCGAGCGTGTCGCGGTGCTGACGCAGGTGATGCCACCGGGCAACTCGACGGGGATGACCGAGGACGAGCGCGAGCTCCTCGCCGCCTGGCTGGCGCAGCGTTAGGGTCACGACGTGCTCGAGATCACGGCTGGCGGATTCTCGTTCGAGGCGCGCTTCGAGGAGGATGCGGCGCCCGAGACCGTGGCCGTATTCCGGCGCATGCTCCCGCTCGAGTCGAAGATCATCCACGTGCGCTGGTCGGGCGAGGGCGGCTGGATCCCGCTGGGCGACCTCGACGTCGGCATCGGCCCCGAGAACGCGACGCGCTACCCGAGCCCGGGCGAGCTCATCTTCTACCCGGGCGGCCTGAGCGAGACCGAGCTCCTGCTCGCCTACGGCGACGTCGCGTTCGCGAGCAAGGCGGGCGCGCTCGCGGGGAACCACTTCGCGACGATCGTCTCCGGGAACGAGAACCTGCTCGAGCTCGGCCGGCGCATGCTCTGGGACGGCGCCCAGGAGATCGTCTTCAAGGAGTCGTAGCGGCGAGGCGCGAGAGCGCGCCGGCGAGAACATCTGTCGCAAGCGCAATGTCCTCGTCGGAGGAGAGCTCGTCCGGCGAGTGGCTGACGCCGCCGTTGAGGCTGCGGACGAAGAGCATCGCGCTCGGGACGCCGGCCGCGGCCAGGATTCCGGCGTCGTGTCCGGCTCCCGACGGCAGCTCGTGGAGGGCGATACCGCGCGCGGCGATCTCGTCCTGTAGGACCTGCCTCAGCTCGTCGTCCATCGGAGCCGGCGACGTGAGCTGAGCCGGCTCGAAGCCGATCTCGTGCACGAGCTTCTCGAGCTGCTTCGCGTCGGCAGCACGCGCGTCCACGCTGATCCGCACGCGGCTCGGGATCACGTTCGACCCGCCTGGCTCGACATCGAGCTGACCCACCGTGGCCACGGCGCCGTCGATGCCCCGCGCCGCAGCGTCGATCCGGACAATCGCCTCGGCGGCACGCACGAGTGGGTCGTCGCGGCCGTCCATCGGCGTCGTGCCCGCGTGCCCGGCGCTCCCCTCGAAGACGAGCTCGCCGCGCGCGTAGCCGACGATGCTCGTCACGACCCCGAGCGGGAGGCCCGCGTTCGCGAGCACCGGCCCCTGCTCGACGTGCAGCTCGAGAAACGCGCTCGGAAGCCCCACACCCGCGGCACAGAGCGCGCGGCTGCCGATGCAGCCGACCTCCTCGCCTCGGAAGGCGACGACCGACCCGGCTCCCGTGCTCTCGACCGCCTCGATTGCGGCCACGACCCCGAGCGCGCCGTCGAACCGGCCGCCCCGTGGGACGGTGTCGAGATGCGACCCGACCCACACGTCGTCGCGCGTCGCCGAGCGGCCGAGAAGGTTCCCGTCCGCGTCGACCTCGACGCCGAGCCCGGCCTCGCGCAGCCAGCCGGCCGCGAGCTCGTGCGCCTCGTCCTCGGCCGCCGACCCGTACGGACGGTTCGCCCCCGGCCCGCCGCCGATCGCGTACAGCTGCTCGAGCCGCTCGAGAACCCTCATCGCGCCGCAGTATGTCGCTCGCTCAGCGCGGCCAGCAGCCACCAGCCGGCGAGCGGGATCAGCGCGGCCACGACGAACGCCGCCGGCCAGGACGTCCACGACACCGTCGCCGCGAAGAGGACCGGCGCGGCGACACCCGCCGCGGCCAGCACGGTCTGCTGGACGCCGATCGCGGCACCGGTCCGCATGGCGCCTGCAAGCTCGGCGGCAGCGGTGAACGAGAGCCCGTTCCAGGCCATCGTCAGCCCGCAGGCGAGGATCAGGACGGGGACGAGGAGCCACGTGGGCCCGCCCGCGAACAGCGCCAGCAGCAGCATCACGGCCACGATCGAGACCCCGACGTACCGCAGCGGCACGATCCGCGCGCCGAGCACATCCGACCAGCGCCCTCCTCCGATCCGAAGTGCCGCAGCGAGGACTTGCCCGGCGGCGAACACCAACGCCGCCGACTGTTTCGAGAAGTCGTGCTCGTCGACCAGGAACAGCACGCCGAAGCCGAGTACCGCGATCTGCGCATAGAGGTAGAGGCCGCTGCCGATCGACAGCCGCCAGAGCTTCTTGTCGGCGATGGTCCGTGCGACCGACTCGGGCTCGATCCCGTCCTCCGCGTCCCGGCCGCGCAGCACGAGCGCGCCGAAGATCGCGCCCACCACGATCAGCCCGGCGAGGAAGAGGAACGCCGCCTCCGATCCGCCCGCCTCCGCGATCGGCGGCAGGCACAGCGCGCCGATCAGGCCTCCGAGCGGGATCGCCGTCTGCCGGACCCCGAGCGCGAAGCCGCGCTCCTCGGCTCCGAACCAGTGCATGACCGCTCGCCCGCTCGCGGAGTTGACCGCGCTCCCCGCGGCGCCGACGAGGAGGAGGAACACCACGAGCTCCTCGAAGCTCGACGCGTACGCCGCGCCGACGAGACAGGCCGCGCTCGCGAGCATCCCGACCGTGAGCGCAACCCGCTCGCCGAAGCGGTCGGCGGCGAGCCCCCACGGCAGGAGCGTCAGCGTCGTCCCGATCCAGGACGCGGCGAGCAGAACTCCGATCTGGCCGAGCGAGAGGTCGTACTCCTCGCGCAGCTGCGGGACGATGACCGGCAGGCCGATCCCGAAGGCCGCGTTGGTCGTCGCGGCGGCCGTCCCGGCGGCGAGGACCGCCCACCGGTACCTCGTCGGCTCAGCCGTAGAGATCGCCCGCGAGGTACTTGAGGCCGCTGTCGGCAAGCGGTGTGACGACGCGCTTCCCTGGACCGAGCCTGCGAGCGAGATCGAGCGCGACCAGGAGATTCGCGCCGGTGGAGGGGCCGGACCAGAGACCCTCCTCCCGCGCGGCACGCCGAGCCATCGCGAAGGCATCGTCCGACGAGACGGTCAAGACCTCGTCGAAGTCCTCGGGCCGGAGAAGCGGCGGCCAGAAGCCCGGGCCGCCTCCCTCGATCCGGTGTATCCCGGGAGACCCGCCCGAGAGCACGGCCGACTCCGCCGGCTCGATCGCGACCCTCAGCAGTTCGGGCAGCGCCTCGTGCAAGCGCCGCCCCACGCCGCAGAAGCAGCCGCCCGTGCCGACATACGCGCAGAACGCGTCGATGCTCCCGTCGAGCTGCTCGAGGAGCTCGTCGGCCATGGACGCGTAGCCGAGGAGCATGTCCTCGTTCCGGAACTGGTCCGTCGCGTACCCGCCGTGCTCCTCGAGGATCTCGCGTGAGCGCTCGACCATGCGCGGCACGAGGTCCGGCGTCACGCCCTCGGGGCTCGGCAGCACCTCGACGTCCGCGCCGAGCGCTTGCATCGTGCGGAGCTTCTCCGCCGCGTACGCGTCCGAGCTCACGATCCGGAGCGGATAGCCCTTGAGCGAGCACACGAAGGCGAGCGACGAGCCCGTGCTGCCGGCCGTGTACTCGACGACCGTCTGCCCGGGCGCCAGCCGCCCATCGCGCTCGGCGCCCTCGATCATGGCGAGCGCCATGCGGTCCTTGTACGAGCCCGTCGGGTTGCCGGACTCGACCTTGACCCAGATCTCCGACATGCCCGGCTCGACGAGGCGCTCGAGGCGGACGATCGGCGTCGAGCCGATCGCGCCGAGCATCCCCGGCCGCATGCCTAGAGCCCGAATGGGTTGATCGGGCGGGCGCCCGTGGAGACGACGACGCTCTTCGTCTCGAGGTAGAGGTCGAGCGTCTCCAGCCCGAGCTCCCGCCCGAAGCCCGACTGCTTGTAGCCGCCGAACGGGATCCCGGGGAAGGCTGTGTACGGCATGTTGATCCCGACCGTGCCCGACTTGATCCGCGCCGCGATCCGGTGGCCACGCGCGGGATCGCCGGTCCACACCGTCGCCATCAAGCCGTAGCGGACGTCGTTCGCGAGCCGGATCGCATCCTTCTCGTCCTCGAACGGCGTCACGGTCACGACCGGGCCGAAGACCTCCTCCTGCGCGATCTCGAGGTCGTTCGTCGCGGCGACGACCGTCGGCGGATAGAACGCGCCCGCGCCGTCGGGAACCGCTCCGCCCGCGACGACCTCGGCGCCCTCGCCGGCGCCGCGCTCGACGAAGCCGTGCACGCGGTCGCGATGGCCGGTAGAGACGAGCGAGCCCATCTGCGTCTCCGGGTCGAGCGGGTCGCCGACCTTGACCTGGCCCGCGAAGTCGCTCATCTGCGAGACGACGTCGTCGTAGATCGAGCTCTCGACGAGGAGGCGCGAGCGCGCCTCGCAGCTCTGCCCCGCCGCGTAGTAGATCGCCCAGGCCGAGCTCGGGACGGCGCTCGCGAGATCCGCGTCCGCGAAGACGAGGTTCGGGCTCTTGCCGCCGAGCTCCAGCGTCACGCGCTTCACCGGGTCGGAGGCGAGCCGCATGATCTCGCCGCCCGTCTTCGTCGAGCCCGTGAACGCGACCTTGTCGACGCCGGGGTGGCGGACGAGGTACGCGCCGGTCGTCGGCCCGTCGCCGGCGACGACGTTGATCGAGCCCGCCGGGAAGCCGACCTCGGTCGCGAGCTCGGCGAGCCGGATCGCGGTGAGCGGCGTCTGCGGATCGGGCTTGAGGACGACCGAACAGCCGGCCGCGAGGGCAGGCGCCAGCTTCCAGGTCGACATCATCAGCGGGTAGTTCCAGGGGACGATCTGCGCGGCGACGCCGACCGGCTCCTTCAGCGAGTAGAAGAGGAGCGAGCCGCCGATCGGGTTCGCGCGGCCGCCGATGGTCGCGATCGCGGAGGCGTAGTAGCGGAAGTTCTCGACCGCCTGGTGGAGCTCGGCCTTGACCGACGAGATCGCCTTGCCGACGTTGCGCGCCTCGAGCTCGGCGAGCTCGGCGCGGTTCGCGACGATCGCGTCCGCGAGCGCGTGGAGAAGCCGCGCGCGCTCGGTGCCCGGCGTCTTCCCCCAGTCGCCCGTCGAGCGCCACGCGGGCCGCTTCGACCGCACGGTCGACGTCCGCCTCGCCCGCGAGCGCGGCGCGGGCAAGCGGTTCCCCGGTCGCCGGCTCGGTCAGCTCGCGAACCTCGCCGGCTGCGGGCTCGGCGGCCTCGCCGCCGATGAAGAGGAGGTACTCGCGCGTCGCGACCGCCATCGCCCGGAATCTACCGAGCGGCGTGCTCCGCGGTCGGCTCGAGGAGCGACGGATCCGTCCACGGGCCTCCCGCCCGCGCGGCGAGATCCGCGAAGGTCACGCCGGCGAGCAACGAGATCGTCGCGTCACGGATCTCCTCCCACACGTCCCGCAACGTGCACCCGAGCATCATCGGGCACGGCTCGGGGTTGTGCCGCGTCGCGCAGCTGATCGGCGCGAGCTGGCCGTGGAAGAGCTTGACGACACGCTCGAGCGTGATCTCCTCGGGTGCCTTGTTCAGCCGGTAGCCGCCCGACGGGCCGCGCTCCGAGCGGACGAGACCCGCAATCCGCATCGTCGGCATGACCTGCTCGAGGACGGACTGAGGGACGGCCGTCCGCCGGGCGAGAGCCTCGAGCTTGAGCGGACCGCCACCCTCGATCGCGAGCGCGAGCAACGCGCGCGTTGCGTAGTCGGTTCTCCGAGAAACCCACACAGCTGACCTCCTCGATCGGTTCGGGTTTGACAGCCCACCAGACAGTCAATACGTTGTCCGCTAGTCGTACTAACTTGACAAAACTTATCGACATTGTGAATTACGACGGAAAGGGGTCAGATGCGTCGTCAGCTCACCGCCGGAATCGCAGTCGCCCTCACGCTCGCCTTCTCGTCGCTCGCGCTCGTCGCATGCGGCGGATCCGGCTCCGAGTCGGGAGGCGACGAGAGCGAGATCAACCTCGTCGCCTACTCCACGCCACGTGAGGCCTACGAGGAGCTGACGTCACGCTTCAGCGAGACCGCCGAGGGCGAAGGCGTCTCGTTCGCCGAGTCGTACGGGAGCTCGGGCGAGCAGACGCGCGCGGTCATCGCCGGGCTCGACGCCGACGTCGTCGCGCTCTCGCTCGCTCCCGACCTCGACAAGCTCGTGGAGTCGGGCCTGGTCGCGGCCGACTGGACGAGCCAGCCGCACGGCGGAATGGTCACGAACTCCGTCGTCGTCCTCGTCACGCGGCCCGGCAATCCGAAAGGCGTCAAAGACTGGGACGACCTCCTGAAGCCGGGGGTCGAGGTCGTCACGCCCAACCCGTTCACCTCGGGTGGCGCGCGCTGGAACATCATGGCCGCCTACGGCGCCTGGCGGAAGGCCGGCAAGACCGACGCGCAAGCGCAGGAGAACCTCCTGCAGCTCTTCCAGAACGTCGTCGTCCAGGACAAGAGCGCGCGCGACTCCCTCAACACCTTCCTCAGCGGCAAGGGCGACGTCCTGCTCGCATACGAGAACGAGGCGATCTTCTCGCGCCTGCAGGGCGAGGACCTCCCCTTCGTCATCCCGAGCGCGACGATCCTGATCGAGAACCCGGTCGCCGCCCTCGAGGAAAGCGGCGCGAAGGAGAAGGCGGAGGCATTCCTGAACTTCCTGTGGACTCCGGACGCGCAGCAGGTCTTCGCCGACAACGGCTACCGGCCGGTGGTCGAGTCCGTTCTCGAGCAGAACCGCGACGAGCTGCCGGTCGTCCCCGGCCAGTTCACGATCGAGGACGTCGGCGGCTGGCCCGACGTCATGGAGCGGTTCTTCGACCCGCGGACCGGGATCATGGCCGAGATCGAGCGCGAGGTCGGGGGCGACACGGGCTAGGACGATGTCTGCGAGCGTCGCAGCAACCGAGCGGCCGCGCCGCGCGCGGCGGGCTAACGACAGGGCGGCTACCGCCCTGTCGCTCGGTGTGGTCACGACCTTCCTGACCGTCATGGTCATGCTCCCGATCGCGGCCCTCCTCTGGGAGGCTTCGAGCGAGGGCACGGGGACCTTCTGGGACGCCGTCACGAGCCCGGACGCGGTCGCGGCGCTGAAGATCACCCTCGGCGCGTCACTCGCGGTCTCGCTCCTGAATGCCGTCCTCGGCACGGTGACCGCGTGGGTGCTCGTGCGTGACGACTTCCGCGGGAAGTCGGTCGTCAACGCGCTCATCGACCTCCCGTTCGCGCTGCCGACGATCGTCGCGGGCCTCACGCTCCTCGCGCTCTACGGCCCGGAGTCGCCGGTCGGGATCAACGTCGCGTTCACGCAGGCGGCGATCGTGCTCGCGCTGATGTTCGTGACGCTCCCGTTCGTCGTCCGAACAGTGCAGCCGGTGCTCCAGGAGCTCGACCCGGAGATCGAGGAGGCGGCGCACTCGCTCGGCGCGTCGCAGCTCACGACGTTCCGGCGGGTCGTGCTCCCGAGCATCCTCCCCGGGATCCTCTCCGGCGTCGCGCTCGCGTTCGCGAAGGCCGTGGGCGAGTTCGGCGCGGTCGTGATCATCACGGGGAACATCCCGTTCGAGACCGAGGTCTCGTCCGTCTACATCTTCGGGAGAATCGAGAGCGGCGACACGACCGCGGCCGCCGCCGTCGCCGTCGTGCTCCTCGGAATCTCGTTTGCCACGCTGCTGCTGATCGGCGCGATCCGCCACTACGCGACGAGGCACGACCGGTGAGCCGGCTCGGCCTCCGCACGGTCGCGATCGGCTATCTCGTGCTGATCCTCGTCGGCCCGCTCGCGGTCGTGTTCTGGCGGACGTTCGAGAACGGCGTCGGCCCGGCGTGGGACGCGCTCACGACCCCGGAGACGCTCAACGCACTGAAGCTGACGCTGATCATCACCGCGATCGCGGTCCCCGTGAACACCGTCTTCGGCGTGATCTGCGCGCTCGCGATCGTGCGCCGGACGTTCCACGGCAAGGGCGTCCTGAACGCGTTCATCGACCTCCCGCTCGCGCTGTCGCCGGTCGTCGTCGGGCTCTCGCTGTTCCTGCTGTACGGCCGCGAGGGCTGGTTCGGAAGCTGGCTCTCGGACCACGGGATCGACGTCCTCTTCGCGCTACCCGCGATGGTGATCGCGACGATCTTCGTCTCCCTTCCGTTCGTCGCGCGCGAGGTGGTGCCGACGCTGCGCGAGATCGGGGACGAGCAGGAGCAGGCCGCCCGCACGCTCGGCGCGAGCGGCTGGCAGACGTTCTGGAGGATCACCTTGCCGTCGATCCGCTGGGCCGTCATCTACGGCGTGATCCTGACGACCGCGCGCTGCCTGGGCGAGTACGGCGCGGTCGCCGTCGTGTCCGGCCGCGTTCAGGGGCAGACCGAAACCGCCACGCTCAGGGTGCAGGAGAGCTACGAGAGCCTCGACCTCGCGGGCGCCTACGCTATCTCGATCGTGCTCGCGCTGATCGCCATCCTCGTGCTCGTCGCCCTGACCGTCGTCCGCCCACGGGAGCTGAGATGAGGTCGACATGCCGCGCCCGCGAAGCGGGCGCCTTCAGGGATCTTCGCGCGACCGGAAGCCGCGCTAGCGGGTTCCGGTCTTGCGCCGACAGTCTGAGCGAGGCTGCGTAGATGTCCATCCTCGTCCGCAACGTCTCCAAGCGCTTCGGCGACTTCGTCGCACTCGAGGACGTGTCGCTCGACGTCGAGAGCGGCTCGCTGACCGCGCTCCTCGGCCCCAGCGGCTCCGGCAAGTCGACCCTCCTCCGGATCATCGCCGGGCTCGAGACGGCCGACGCGGGCGAGATTCTCCTCGCCGGCAAGGACGCGACTCCGCTCTCCCCGCAGAAGCGGAACGTCGGCTTCGTCTTCCAGCACTACGCCGCGTTCAAGCACATGACCGTCCGCGAGAACGTCGCGTTCGGCCTGAAAGTGCGCAAGCGGCCGAAGGCGGAGATCAACGATCGCGTCGACGAGCTCCTGAACCTCGTCCAGCTCCAGAGCTTCGGCCACCGCTATCCGGCTCAGCTCTCCGGCGGTCAGCGCCAGCGCATGGGCCTCGCTCGGGCGCTCGCGCCCGAGCCGCAGGTGCTCCTCCTCGACGAGCCGTTCGGCGCCCTCGACGCGCGCGTGCGCGCGGAGCTCCGCGAATGGCTGCGCCGGCTCCACGACGTCGTGCACGTGACCACGGTCTTCGTCACGCACGACCAGGAGGAGGCGATGGAGATCTCCGACCAGATCGCGGTGATCAACCACGGCCGCCTCGAGCAGGTCGGCGGACCGCGGGAGCTCTACGACGAGCCGGCGAGCGAGTTCGTGATGACGTTCGTCGGGGAGGCGCAGCCGATCGGGGACGCGCTCGTCCGGCCGCACGACATCGAGCTGCTCGCCGAGCCGGAGGAGCGCGCGGTCGAGGCGATGATCGTGCGCGTGACGATCCTCGGCCGCGACGTGAAGGTCGAGCTGCACGACACCGGTGGCGCCGAGGTCGTGGTGCTCATGACCCGCGAGAAGTGGGACGGCCTCGGCCTCTGGCGCGGCCAGACGGTCTGGATGCGCCCACAGCGGGAGCGCGTCTTCGCCGAGACGGCCTAACGCTCGAACAGCGCGGCCTGGCCCTGGCCGACGCCGACGCACATGGTTGCCAGGCCGTACCGACCCTGGCGGCGCCGAAGCTCGTGCAGGAGCGTGACGACGAGGCGCGCGCCGCTCATCCCGAGTGGGTGCCCGAGCGCGATCGCGCCGCCGTTCACGTTCACCTTCTTCTCGTCGAGGCCGAGGTCGCGGACGACCGCGAGGCTCTGCGACGCGAAGGCCTCGTTCAGCTCCACCAGGTCGAGGTCGTCGACCCCGACGCCCACGCGCTCGAGCAGCTTGCGCACCGCCGGCACCGGCCCGATGCCCATGACCCGCGGGTCGACCCCCGCGACCGCGGACCCGGCGAAGACGCCCAGCGGTTCGAGACCGAGCTCCCGCGCCCGCTCTTCGCTCGCCAAGACGAGCGCCGCGGCGCCGTCGTTGATCCCGGCCGCGTTGCCCGCAGTCACGGTCCCGCCCTCGCGGAACGCGGGCTTGAGCCCGGCCAGCGCCTCCGCAGAAGTCTCCGGCCGCGGGTGCTCGTCGACCGCGACGTCCCCGACCGCGACGAGCTCGTCGGCGAACCGTCCCGCCTCCTGAGCCGCCGCCCAGCGCTGCTGCGAGCGCAGCGCGAACGCGTCCTGCTCCTCTCGCGAGACACTCCAGCGCTCGGCGACGTTCTCGCCGGTCTCGCCCATCGACTCGAGCGGGAACATGGCCTCGTGCCGCGGGTTCGGGAAGCGCCAGCCGAGCGTCGTGTCCCACAGCGTCCGGTCGCCGCGCGGGAACGCCCGCTCGGGCTTCGCCGTGACGAGCGGCGCGCGCGACATCGACTCGACGCCGCCCGCGACCGCGATCTCCGCGTCTCCGGCCATGATCGCGTGCGACGCGGAGACGACCGCGGACAGCCCGGACGCACAGAGCCGGTTCAGCGTGACGCCCGCGACCGACTCCGGGAGCCCCGCGAGCAGCAGCGCCATGCGCGCGACATTCCGGTTGTCCTCGCCCGCCTGGTTCGCGCAGCCGAAGTACACGTCGTCGACAGACCCAGGCTCCACCCCCGCCCGTTCGACCGCGGCCTCGATAGCGACCGCGGCGAGGTCGTCCGGCCGGACGCCCGACAACGCTCCGCCGTAGCGGCCGATCGGCGTGCGCACGCCGGAGAGGACGACTGCCCGCGGCATGCGCGCGACGTTACCGGCCGACGAAGTCCACGTGCACCGGGGCGGGAAACGCGCCGAGCACCTCGCCCCGGCGGAGGAGCTCCGTGACGGCCTTCCGTCCCTCGTCGCCGTAGTCCTGCGTCATCTCGTTCACGTACATCGAGACGAAGCGGTCGGCGACCGCGGCGTCGATGCCCCTGCCGAACTGGAGCGCGTACTCGAGCGCCTCGGCGCGGTGGTCGAGCCCGCACTGGATCGCCTCGCGCAGCACCGCGGAGACGTCGCAGAGCACGTCGTCGCCGAGATCGCGGCGGGCGACGTTCACCCCGAGCGGAAGCGGGAGGCCCGTCTCGAGCAGCCACCACTCGCCGAGGTCGAGCACCTTCACGAGACCGTGGTCCTCGAACGTGAGCTGGCCCTCGTGGATCAGGAGCCCCACCTCGGCCCGCCCGGATGCGACCTCTTCCGGGATGTCCTCGAACGCCAGCACGCGGTACGGGAAGTCGTTGAGGAAGAGCCGGAGCGCAAGGAACGAGGTGGTCAGCGCGCCGGGCACGACGATCTCGACCTCGTAGAGCTCCTTGCGCGACATCGGCTTCCGCGCGACGAGAATCGGCCCGTAGCCCGACCCGATGCTCGCGCCGTGCGGCAGCAGCGCGTAGTCCTCCTGCACGAACGGATACGCGGCGAGCGAGATCGCGGTCACCTCGAGCCGGCCCGCCCGCGCCCACAGGTTCAGCGTCTGGATGTCCGCGAGGACCTGCTCGAAGACAAGGCCGCGCGGGTCCACGAGATCCGTCGTCAGCGCCCAGAACATGAACGCGTCGTCGGGGTCGGGACTGTGGCCGAGTCTGATCCGCACGAGGCGCGGCAAGTTAGCACCGCCCCCGCGGCCGGCGACTCGACAACCCGCCTCAGCCGTAGGCGTACACGAGCACCCTGCCGCCCGCGACGACCCGGCGCCGGGCCCTCAGCGATTGAAGAACCAGCGCTCCAGCAACGGGAGGACCTCCTTGCGCGTGAACGGCCTCGCATCCGCCTCGCGGCCGTCTCCCTCGAGCACGACCACGTCGTCCTCGAGCGCCTCGTTCGCGCGCGCGAGCGCGTCGTCGAGCTCGTACCCTTCGAAGATCACGTCGTCGGGCCGCGTCTCGTCCGACTCGCGCAGGTGCGGGTTGACCGCACGCGCGACCGCCCAGACACCCCCCGCGCGCCGCTCGATCCAGAGCACCATCCGCTCTTCCTCGCCTGCATCGTCGACACCCACGAGCGTTCGCTCGGCGAACCGTCCTTCGCGAGATCGTCGTCTCATGGCACAGGGATACAATCGCGTCTCGTGTCTGCGTTCAAGAACCTCTTCTCGTTCCTCTTCCAGAAGAGCTCTGCCGAGGACCATGTCGCGCGCTACGTGATCCGCGAGCACGAGAGCGGCAGGGCGCTCGACGAGATCCTCGCCGACAAGTACGTCCAGAACCGGCTGACACCCGAGCAGCAGCGCAGGCTGCTCGACCGGCCCGACGTCATCGAGTCGGCCTCGCGAGAGACGATCGACTCCGCCAAGGCTTCCGTCGAGCCCTCGTAGGGCGAGGGCGAGGCAAGCCTCGCCCCTACACCTCCGTGCCGACGCCGCGCTCGCGAGCTCTCTCGAGGGCAGCTGCGCCGATCGCGATGTCCCAGGCGGCCAGCCCGTTCGACTTGAAGACGACGATGTCGTCGTCCGACTGACGGCCGGCGACCTCTCCCGCGACGACCTCCTGCAGCTCGTGCACCTCGAGCCAGTCGAGGACTCCCGCAGCGATGGGCTCGATCAGGTCGCCGGACTCGAGCTTCGCCTGCTCGAGCGAGTCGCAGCACACGAAGGACGCCCGCTCGAGGACGGCGTTGTCGAGCTCGCGCTTGCTTGCGAGGTTCGCTCCCGCAGCGATCACGAGCGCCCCCGGCCGCAGCCACTCGCCGCGGAGAACGGGATCGCGCGAGCTCGTGATCGTCACCACGACGTCCTGCGTGCCCGCATCGCTGTGACTCTCGCCCGCCTCGGCGCCGACGCGCTCGCAGAACGCGGCGAGGCGTTCCTCGGAACGGCAGTACGCGACGACGCGCTCGAGCGTGGGAACCGCCGCGCGAATGCACGCGACCTGCGTCTCCGCCTGATGCCCGCAGCCGATGACCCCGAGCGTCTCGGCGCCCGCGTGGGCGAGGTACTTCGCCGCCACCCCGCTCGCGGCGCCCGTACGCAGCCGACCCAGGTGATCGGCCTCGATGACGCCCGCAAGCCGGGGCCCGTCCGTCTCGAAGATGCAGACGACGAAGAATGTGCCGTCGCCGGTGGCCACGTACAGCTTGCCTCCGGCGAGCCCGAGCTCCAGATCTGACGCGGCCATGTCCGCGAGCGACCCCTCGGCCAGGCGCAGCCGTCGCCTGGGCGCGTTCACGATCTCGCCCCGCGCGAGCCGCCCGAAGCACGCCTCGACCGCGGCGACCGCGTCGGCGGGCTCGAGCAGCGAGGCGACGTCCTGCTCCGTGAGGTAGAGCGGCATGAGCGCAGAGTCTATGAACGCCGACTGGGCCGACGTACACTCGTCACGTTCTGACGACCGAGAACTACCTCGAACTGCGGCTCGACGACTTCCTCGACCGGCTCGCCGCCGGCGGGAACGCGCCCGGCGGCGGCTCTGCGGCGGCGCTGACCGTCGCCTTCGCCGCGAGCCTCGTCGCGATGGTCGCGCGCTCCTCGCGCGAGTCGTGGGACGAGGCGGTCGGAGTCTCGGCACAGGCGCTCGCCCTGCAGGACCGCGCGGCCCCGCTCGCACTCGTCGACGCGGAAGCGTGGGAGGCCGCGTCCGCCGCGCTCGGCGCCGCCGGCGACGGGGAGGGCAAGCGGAGCGACGGAAAGCTCGAAGCAGCGCTCGGGCAGGCGGCCGCGATCCCGCTCGACGTCGCCGAGCTCGCCGCCGACGTCGCGGCCCTCGCCGCGCTCGTCGGCGAGCACTGCGATCCGGCCTATCGCGCGGACACTGCCGCGGCAGCCGCACTCGCCGCCGGAGGGGCACGGGCGGCGGCGCACCTCGTCGAGGTCAACCTCGGCGTGAGCCCGTCGGATCAGCGCCTCGCGCGAGCTCTCGCCAGTGCCGACATCGCCGCAGCGCATGCGGATCGCGTTCTCGCCACGATCCGGTGACAATTCGCCTGTGAGCAGCCAACTCTCCACCCTCACGGACTCCGAGCTCGTCCACCGCTGCCGCGCCGGCGACCCCGACGCGTGGAACGAGCTGGTCGAGCGCTTCTCGCGCTACGTGTACGCGGTCTGCACGAAGGGCTTCCGGATGAGCGACGCGGACGCCGAGGACGTCTTTCAGGAGGTCTTCGCCCGCGCGTACAGCCACCTGGACTCGCTGCGCGACGACGCCGCCGTGCGGCCGTGGCTCGCGCAGCTCACCCGGCGCCTCTGCATCGACTCGGTCGCCCGCGGGCGGAGGGAACAACCTGCGGCCGATCCTCTCGCGGGCAGGGTCACGGACGACCTGGACGAGATCGACGAGGCCTTCACCGTCCGCGAGGCGCTCACGAACCTGCCGGAGGCCTGCCAGGAGATCCTCGACCGCTTCTTCACCCGGGACCAGAGCTACCGCACGATCTCCGAGGAGCTCGATCTTCCTGCCGGCACGATCGCGAGCCGCATCGCGCGCTGCCTCGGAAAGTTGCGTGACGAGCTCGAGGGAAGAAGTGAGCCGTCTCCGGAGTCTGGTGGGTAGATGGATCGCCCACTCGATGAAGAGAGGTTGGGGGAGCTCCTGCGCATCCTGCGCCCGGCTCCCACTGGTTGGGTGCGGGCAGCGCAGGAGCTGCCGGGCGTCCGCGACTCGCTCGACGAGATCGTCTCGCGCGCCGAGGCCGACCTCGAGTTCCGAGCGAAGCTGATCGCCGATCTCGAGGCCGCGCTCGCAGAGGCCGGCTACGAGCCGGATCGGCGTCTCCTGAACGAGCTCGAGCAGCGCTACACCGACTCCTGAGCCGCCTTCGCGTCCGGGGCCGTAGCATCCCGAGCCGTGGCTGAGGTTTCGGGACACGCCGAGGGCTCGGGGCCTCCGCTTCCCGCGTGGAGCCTGCCCAAGGACGCGGTCGACCGCATCTCGCTCCCGTCCGAGTGGCCCGAGCACGTGACGCGCGAGTGGGCCTGGGGCGGGTCGACCGGGGCCGGAGCGCGGGTCTGCATCCTCGACTCGGGCGTCGAGGCCGTGCACCCCCGCGTCGGCGGGCTCGACGACGCGATGACGATCTCCGTCGACGAGGACGGGGAGACGGTCGCGGCGGTGGACACCGAGGGAGATCTCTCCGGCCATGGGACCGCATGCGCCGGGATCGTCCGCGGGATAGCGCCCGACTGCAGCCTCTCGAGCGTCCGAGTCCTCGGTCCGAGCTACACGGGATCCGGGCCGGTGCTGCTCGCAGGGCTCCGCTACGCGGTCGAGCAGGGCTTCGACGTCATCAACATGAGCCTCTCGACCACGAAGAAGCCGTTCGCGAGCGTTCTTCACGAGCTCGCCGACAGCGCGTACTTCAGGAACACCGTGCTCGTCGCGTCGGCGCACAACATGCCCGTCGAGAGCTACCCATGGCGGTTCTCGTCGGTGATCTCGGTCGGGAGCCACGAGGAGCCGGACCCGCTCACGTTCTTCTACAACCCGAGCCCTCCGGTCGAGTTCTTCGGGCGCGGCGTGAACGTCGAGGTGGCGTGGCTCGGCGGTCGCACGCTGTCCGTGTCCGGCAACAGCTTCGCGACGCCGCATCTCAGCGGGATCTGCGCCTTGATCCTCGCGAAGCACCCGGAGCTGACACCCTTCCAGCTGAAGAGCGTCCTGTACCTGACGGCGACGAACGTGGGAGGCGAGAAATGAGCGATCGGGACGAGCTCCGAGCGGCCGTCGCGTCGGGCGTGGTCGGCTCGGAGGCCTCCTTCCGGGCCCTCCTGGGGGCAATCGTCGAGGTCGCCCGCCAGATCTTCGGCGCGCGCGCGTCCTCGATCCTCCTCCTCGACCCCGAGACCGAGGAGCTCGTCTTCGAGGCGGTCGTCGGCGAAGGCGAGGAGGAGTTGCTCGGCGTGCGCTTCCCCGCCGGCAAGGGCATCGCCGGCTGGGTGCTCGCGACCCGGACGCCGCTCGTGATCGAGGACGTGAAGCAGGATCCCCGCTTCGCGACCGACGTCGCCGAGGACACGGGCTACGTGCCGAGCGGCCTGATGGCCGCCCCGCTCCTGCACGACGAGCGGGCGCTCGGCGTGCTCGAGGTTCTCGACCGGCCAGAGCAGTCGCTGTTCAGCCTCCACGAGATGGAGCTTCTGGGGCTGTTCGCGCACCAGGCGGCGATCGCCGTCGACCTGCTCCTGCGCGCGCGCGCGGCGGAGCACCTGCTCGAGGCGGACGGCGGCGAGCTCGCGGTCGTCGCGCGCCTGGCGGCGGCAGTCGACGCGCTGGAGGATGATCGGCGGGCCGCGGGCATACAGCTTCTGAAGGATCTCGCCGCGACTCTCGGGGCATGAGAAAGGCCCGGAAGACCGGGCCTTTCAAAACCTCTTGCGACGGTTAGTCGCTCGACCGTCGCCTAGCTCGCTACGTCGCTTGCCACGTCGCTCGCGACATCGCTGGCGACGTCGCCGGGCAGGTAGAGGTGCCCCTCGACGTCAGGCTCCTCGTTGGCGCTCGCAACGTCGCTTGCGACGTCCGAGGCGACATCCATGCCCACGTCCATTCCCACGTCGCGGTGGCCCTCGACGTCCGGCTCCTCGTTGGCGCTCGCAACGTCGCTTGCGACGTCCGAGGCGACATCCATGCCCACGTCCATGCCCACGTCGCGGTGGCCCTCGACGTCCGGCTCCTCGTTGGCGCTCGCCACGTCGCTTGCCACGTCGCTCGCGGTGTCCCTGAGATCCGACATGTGCTCCTCCTATTCGTGCGCTCGAAGCGCGGTTCTGTCACACAAGACCGCGCATGGTGCCGGAATCTTCCCTCGCCCTCTTTCAATCCGCAAGTCCTGGTGAGATGCTGGCGTCCGTGCGTGGAGTCGGAGACCGTCTGAAGGAGTCGGCCGCCGCGTTCGCGGCCGTCTGGCGCAACCCGAACCTACGTTGGCTCGAGCTCGCGTGGGCGGCCGCGGTCGTCGGCCACTACGCGTTCCTGATCGCCGTCTCCGTCTACGCCTACACAGTAGGTGGCGAGAAGGCCGTCGGCCTCGTCTTCCTCGCACGTCTCATTCCAGCCGCTCTCGTCGCCCCGTTTGCCGGGATGCTCGGCGATCGCTATCCCCGCGAAAAGGTCCTGCTGTACACGAACGCCGCCCGCGTCCTGCTGGTTCTGGCAGCCGCACTGGCGGTGTTCGCCGACGCGGATCCCCTCGTCGTCTACGCGTTCTCGATCGGGGCGACCATTGCGACGACACCATTCAGGTCGTCGCAGGCAGCGCTCACACCGACGCTCGCGCGGACGCCCGAGGAGCTCACCGCGGCGAACGCCGTCGCAAGCGGCATCGACAGCATCGCGATCTTCGCGGGACCGGCTGTTGCCGGTGTGCTCTTCGCCGCGGCCAGCATCGGCGTGGTCTTCACCATGACGGCGGCGCTCATCGCCGCGTCGGCGCTGTTCGTCCTGCTCATGTCCATCGACCGTGAGGAGCAGCCCAAACGTGAGCTCGACGCCTCCACGATCGCCGCCGAGCGTCTTGCGGGCTTCACGACGCTCGCCCAAAACCCGTCCCTGCGCGTGCTGGTCCTCCTGTTGACCGCTCTGACCGGGATGTTCGGCCTGGTCCAGGTGTTCATCGTCATCGCGGCGATCGACCTCCTCGGTCTCGGCGAGGGCGGCGTCGGATACCTGAACGCCGCGATCGGAGTGGGCGCGTTCGTCGGGGCCGTCTCGGCGCTGACGCTGACCGGAGCCAAGCGCCTCAGCCTGCCGTTTCTCGCCGGCCTCGTCCTGGCCGGGATTCCGCTCGTCGCGCTCGGCCTCTGGCACGAGGTGACCGTGGCTCTCCTGGTGTTCGGCGTCATGGGCCTCGGCCACTCGTACGCCGACGTGGCCGGCTTGACGCTGATCCAGCGCGCCGTACCGGACGACGTGCTGGCACGAGTGTTCGGCGTCATCCAGATGCTCTTCCTCGCAGCGATGGGCATCGGAGCCGCATTCGCACCGGTCCTCATCGCGTTGCTGGGCACCGACACCGCGATAGTCGTGACGGGCGCTCTACTGCCCACGCTCGTGGCGGCCTTCGGAGTGACCGTCACACGCATCGATGCAGCCGCACCCGCACCGGACGTGGACGAGCTCCGCGTGCTCACGTCGGTTCCGATCTTTGCCCCGCTCCCCGGTGGGTCGCTCGAGCACCTGGCCACACGCCTCGTGCCGCTGCGGCTGGAGCCCGGCACGGTGATCGTCCGCGAGGGCGACGCCGGAGATCGCTTCTACATCGTCGCCGAGGGCGAGATCGAGGTGTCGCAGAACGGTCTGAAGATCTCGGAGCTCGACGCAGGCGGGTACTTCGGCGAGATAGCCCTCCTGCGCGACGTGCCGCGAACGGCGACCGTGACGGCGAAGACGAACGTCGTCCTCTACGCGCTCGACCGGGAGGACTTCCTCTCGGCCGTGACCGGGCACCCGCAGAGCGCGGAGGCTGCGGAGACCGTCATGAGCGCACGCCTGACGGGCCCGGCCGCGATGGGCTATAGGTCGCCGACGTCCTAGCTGGAGGGCTTGGCGATGAAGCTGATCTGGCCGCCCGTCTCGAGCACGGCCCACTCGATCTCGTCGAGCGCTCCGTGGCCCTCCTGCCGCGCGGCCGCGCGGAGCTCGTCGACGGTGATCCGGTTCCGGTCGAGGTTCTTCTTGATCGGCTCGCCCTTCTCGAGAACGATGACCGGTTCCCCGTCGAGCACCGGCCGCAGCCGCGGAAAGCGGAAGCTCGAGTAGGAGACGAAGACCGTCAGGACCGCGATCGTGCCGGCGGCGAGCATGAGCCCCGTCACCGAGAAGTCGTTCTGCGTGACGCCCTGCTGCGTGAGATCGCCGATCATCACGAGCAGGATCAGGTCGAACGGCTGGAGCGAGGAGAGCTCGCGCCGGCCGACGACGCGCGTCACGAGGAGGACGAAGAAGAACGCGAAGGCTGCGCGAGCGACGATGTCCATCAGGGCCAGACGATCGCGTCGCGGTCGAAGGAAGCCAGCAGCCGCTCGCCGTCGTACAGCTCGACGTCCTGCGAGCGTCGCCCGGCCGCAGTCGGGTTGACCTGGAAGTGGAGGAAGAGGATGTGCCTGCGCCCCGCGGGGATCCGGCCGAGCACGAGGGCGATCCTCCCGTCGCGGCTCGCTTCCTCGACGGGCGCGGGCTCCACGGTGTTGAGGGTGATGTCCTCGAGCCAGCCCGGGTCGAGGACGACGGTCGCCTCCTCGAGATCCTCGATCGCCTCGACCTCGTAGCGCCCCTGGAAGAAGAGCCCACCGCGGAGCTTCGTCGGCGCGTTGACCTCGAAGCGGGCCGCCTCCGTCTCGGCGACGTCGGACGAGGGAACCTGACCGAAGACGCTCAGAAGCCCGAGCAGGAGGAACGCGCAGAGCAACGCGAACAGCACGTGTCGGACGTTGGGCCGCCGCTCGCGCCCGTGCAGGTCGCGGTGATGATCGAGCGTGAGCCCCTCGGGCACTGGCATCGCCCGGACCGGGTTCGGCACGGCGCGAGAGGCTCCTACACGCGCGAATGCGGCGTAGGCTCTACGAATGGCCGACGAGAGGCCGCGGGCGGATGACGTCGAGGCCGGCCAGCGCGTCTACACGCCGCTCACGCTGCGGGCCTACGACCTCGTCGTTCTCGGGTTCTCGAACCGTTTCGTCTGGCGATGTCGCAGCTCCAGGATGCTCGAGCGCTACGACCGCTACGTCGGTCCTCGTCACCTCGACGTCGGGGTCGGCACCGGGTGGTTTCTCGACCACTGCAGCTGGCCGGTCGAGGCGCCGCACATCACGCTGCTCGATCTGAACGAGAACTCGCTGACGACAGCCGCGGAACGGATCCGCCGCTTCGCGCCCGCGACGACTCGGGCGAACGTGTTGGATCCGGTCGACCTCGGTGACGCGCGCTTCGACTCGATCGGGGCGAACTACCTCTTCCACTGTCTTCCCGGCACCCTCGAGCAGAAGGCGAAAACGGTGCTCTCGAACCTGCGTCCCTACCTCGCGTCGGGCGGCGTCTTCTTCGGGAGCACGATCCTCGGTCGCGGTGTCGAGCACAACCTGCTCGGACGCCGTCTCATGCGTCTCTACAACCGGAAGGGAATCTTCTCGAACCTCGAGGACGATCAGCGGGGACTCGAGCTCGGGCTTGCCACGCAGCTGGCCGACGTCGAGATCGAGGTCGTCGGCGCCGTCGCGCTCTTCGCCGGTCGGCATAGCTAAGGCTCAGCGCTGCGAGGGTCGCGTCTACTGAGCGTGGGGCTCGACGGACGCACCTACAACACGATCGAACCCAGCATGCAAGGACTGCACTTCAACGGCGCCGCGCCCCAGCAACCTCGCCTTCTCCCGTGTCTCTTGGAGCACTTTCTCGCTCGGCTCACCGTAGATGTGGATCGAGGACAGCTCGACCAACTCGACGAACTGGCGAAAGAGCGGCCCTGCGACCTCCAGGTGGAATTCCAAGGACGCGGAGTCGGGATGCAGGCTCGCGACCGTCATCCGAGTGCCGTCTTCGCTGAAGTAGACGTTGTAAGCGAGGAGCCGAGGCTCGTTCGCCTCGATGAAGTCGACGAGCCGTTCGATGGCCGGCTTCAACTCGCCCAGCGCTCCCTCACGAACGACTGATGTGTCCACATACAGAATCGCATCCGACATCTCGTCCAATGTCGTTCTAGCAGCCAGCGGACGCAGCCAGCGCTTCTACGGAAGGACTCTCTCCGAGATGACGAAAGCCCCGCAAACGCGGGGCTTTCTCTTGGTGCGCCCGGCATGATTCGAACATGCGACCTCTGCCTCCGCAGGGCAGCGCTCTATCCCCTGAGCTACGGGCGCAGGGAGGTCAAGTCTAGCCGCGCTGCGGCGACGCCCAGCCTCCGACGGCGTTTTGCGCTCGCTCGCCTCTGGGTATGCATCAGGTTCGTGGGCAGATCATCCACTCTGCTGCCCGCTCCCCGAACTCGAGGAGGCTGACATGCGAACGAAAGTACGCGAGGTCATGACAGACCGCCCGCGCGCGGTAACGCCCGACACTCCGGTCTCCGAGGCCGCACGGCTGATGGAGAGCGAGGACGTCGGGGCGCTTCCGATCCTCGAAGGCGACCAGCTCGCCGGGATCGTCACCGACCGCGACATCGTCATCCGAGCGGTCGCGAAGGAGAAGGATCCGAAGGGCATGCCCGTGCGCGAAGTCGCGAGCAGAGAGGTGACGACGATCGGCCCTGACGACACCCTCTCGGACGCGCTCAAGGTTATGGCAAGGGCTCAGGTGAGGCGTATCCCGGTCGTCGACGAGGGCAACCGACTCGTCGGCATGGTCTCGCAGGCCGACGTCGCGCTCGAGGCCAATGAGAAGGACGTGGGCGAGCTCGTCGAGGAGATCTCGAAGCCGCAGACAGGCCCGCGCGTCTAGGCAGCTCGCAGGCGAAGACTACGACGCAAGTGATCGCGCCTCGCGCCCCCCGAGGTCGAGCACGGCGTCGGGGGGAACCTCTGCGCGAACATATGCGAGCGCGACGACGCCGTCGCCGTCGCGGGCCGCGCTCGTGACGCGCCCGACGACCTTGCTTTCGCGGGTGAGCTCGGCGTCGTACTCGGGCAGATCCGAGCCCTCGACCGCAAGCACGCGCAGCGAACGGTTCACGCGACCGCGGTAGTGCTGGCGCGCGACCGGCTCCTGGCCGACGTAGCAGCCCTTCGCGAAGTCGATCGCGCGGGCGTCCAGCCCCGCCTCGGCCGGAAGCACCCGGTCGTCGATCTCCCGTCCGTACCGCGGCGTCCCCGCCTTGATCCGCAGGAGCTCGAGCTCGTCCTCGCCGAGGGTCGGCTCGAGCCCGGCGTCGAGCACCTCGACCGCCTCGACGCCGTAGTCGCGCGTCGGGATGCCGTCGCTGCCGCCGAGGACGATCACGGAGTCGTGCTCCTCGAGCTCGATCTCGCACTTCGCGGCGAAGCGGGCGCGGAGGAGCGCCGCGCGCAGTCGCTCGCCGAGCCCGGCCTCGGTGAGGAGGAGGTAGTCGTCCGCGGCCCGGCGGAGGACGGTCAGCGGCGCGACGACACGCGCTTTCGGGTTGAGGAGCAGCGCCTCGCACGCGTCACCCGGCCCGAGCGCCTCGACGTCGTTCGTCACGAGGGCCTGGAGGAACGACTCGGCGTCGGGGCCGCGCACGCCGACGAAGTCGCGGGGGCGCGAGGCCACACGTAACGCGGTCAGAGCCATCGGCACTAGTGTAGGAATCGTGTTCAGGGGCAGAGCCGAGCGGAAGGTGATCGAGGCCGGCTACGACCCGTCGCGGCTGCCTCCGGGTCAGTACCTGACCGAGAAGTGGCCCGTCCTGCACGCGGGGACGATCCCGGACACCGACCTCGCGACCTGGGACTTCACCGTCACCGGCGAGGTCGAGAGCACGCTCCGTCTGAGCTGGGAAGAGTTCAACGCCCTGCCCCGCACCGAGATCACCGAGGACATCCACTGCGTGACCCGCTGGAGCCGCTTCGACGTGACCTTCGAGGGCGTCCACTGGAGCGCGCTCGAGGAGCTCGCGAAGCCGAAGCCGTCGGCCCGCTTCGTCGTCGCGCACTCGGAGCAGGGCTACACGGCGAACGTCCCGATCGCCTCGCTCCGTGACCCGCTCTCGCTGCTCGCAACGCACGCCGACGGGGAGCCGCTGACCCCCGAGCACGGGTGGCCACTGCGGCTCGTGATCTTCGGCAAGTACTTCTGGAAGAGCGCGAAGTGGCTCCGCGGAATCGAGCTCACGGCGAGCGACCAGCCCGGGTTCTGGGAGCGCTACGGCTACCACAACGACGCGGATCCGTTCGAAGAACAGCGGTACGGCTTCTGATTTCCCCCTTCCGGGGGAGGATCGGGCGGGCGTTATCCGCGACAACCTGGTCAACCCATCCTCCCAGTTCTTCCCCTCGAGCGGCCGTCCCAGCGGCCGCTCTCTTTTTTGCGCAAGAAGGGATCCGCGAGTGCGGATCCCCTTCGCGCGAACGCATCGTGGAGATCGCTTCGCGATCCCACCTGCGTCGAAACACACATCCCTAAAGGGAACCACCTCTCCTCCCCTCCCCGCTCGTCTAGTCGAGACCCGGCACAGCGTCGTCCTTCGCGTTTGCAGGCAATCGTCGGATGTCATGTTTGAAGATCGCAAGTTCGTGGGAGGGCCGGGAGTGCGGCGCCCGCTTCGGCGGGCACAGACACTCTCCCAGGAGGGACTCTCATGAGACCGTTCGTTCTCCCAGCAGTGGCGCTGGCCGTCTGCGCGCTGCTCCTCGCCCCTGCCTCCGCTGCTGAAAGCGGCGGGCAGCGCCAGTCGTTCATCGTCGTCTTGAACGACTCGGTAGCCAAGGTCACGCCTGTAGCGAGCTCGCACGCGCAGCGCTTCGGAGCCGATGTCGGGCACGTCTACTCGAATGCCCTCAAGGGCTACTCCGCCACCCTCGCCAAGGGTCAGCTCGGCGCGCTCCTCGACGACGCGCGGGTCGCGTCGGTCGAGGTCGACAAGCCGGTGGCTGCGTCGGTGACCCAGACGGGCGCGACGTGGGGTATCGACCGGATCGACCAGCGCAATCTCCCGCTCTCCGGCACGTTCACATACACGGCGACCGGCGCGGGCGTGAAGGCGTACATCATCGACACGGGGATCCACGCCAGCCACACGCAGTTCGGCGGCCGCGTGGTGCAGGGGCGAGACACCGTCGACGGAGCGCTTCCCGCAGCCGACTGCCACGGGCACGGGACGCACGTCGCGGGAACGGTCGGCGGCTCGATACACGGAGTCGCGAAGGGCGTCACGCTCGTCGCCGTACGCGTCCTGAACTGCAACGGGAGCGGCTCGACGTCTGGTGTCATCGCGGGCGTCGACTGGGTGACGGGCGACCATCTGCCCGGGCAGCCCGCCGTCGCGAACATGAGCCTCGGCGGCGGCGTGTCGACCGCGCTCGACAACGCGGTTCGGACCTCGATCGCGGACGGCGTCAGCTACGCGGTCGCAGCCGGCAACGGGAACATCTTCGGCCAGGCCGTGAACGCCTGCAACGGCTCGCCTGCGCGCGTCGCCGAGGCGATGACGATCAGCGCCACGGACTCGACCGACCGCAAGGCGACATGGGCGAACTACGGGAACTGCGTCGACTGGTTCGCTCCCGGCGTCAGCATCACATCGGCCTGGTACACGAGCAACACCGCGACGAGGACGATCAGCGGGACCTCGATGGCGACACCGCACACGGCGGGCGTTGCCGCGCAGTACCTGCAAACGAACCCGAGCGCGTCGCCGGCGACGGTCCGGACGACGCTCTTCAACCTGACGACCAAGAACATCGTCACGTCCTCGAACACGACCAACCGGCACCTGCTGTTCACGAACTTCTAGGGCTGCACGGCCCCTTGAAACGAACGAAGGGCCGGCGTGAGCCGGCCCTTCGTGTACCTCCGACAGAAGTCGGTCTAGAAGTCCATCCCGCCACCGGGCATGCCCGCGGGCATGGCTGCCTGCTTCTCAGGCATCTCCGCGACGACTGCCTCGGTCGTGAGGATGTTCTTCGCGATCGAGGCGGCGTTTTGCAGCGCCGAGCGCGTGACCATTGTCGGGTCGATGATCCCGGCCTTGACGAGATCCTCGATCTCGCCGGTCTCGACGTTCAGGCCCTCGCCCTTCTTGGCGGCCCGGACCTGGTTCACGACGACGGAGCCTTCCAGGCCCGCGTTGTACGCGAGCTGGCGGAGCGGCTCCTCGAGCGCGCGCAGGATGATCTGCGCACCCGTCTTCTCGTCACCGTCGTAGTCGTCGAGGTTGATCGAGGCCGACGCGTTCAGGAGCGCGACGCCGCCGCCCGAGCCGATGCCCTCCTCGAGGGCGGCGCGGGTGGCCTTGAGCGCGTCCTCGACGCGGTGCTTCTTCTCCTTGATCTCGACCTCGGTGGCCGCACCGACCTTGACGACGGCGACGCCGCCCGACAGCTTCGCGAGGCGCTCCTGGAGCTTCTCGCGGTCGAAGTCGGAATCGGTGTTGTCGATCTCGGCCTTGAGCTGCTTGATGCGGCCCTTGATCGCGTCGGTCTCGCCCGCGCCGTCGATGATCGTGGTCGTGTCCTTGTCCACGACGATCTTGCGGGCCTTGCCGAGCTGCGAGAGCTTCGTGTTCTCGAGCTTGAGACCCATCTCCTCGGTGATGACCTCGCCGCCGGAGACGATGGCGATGTCCTCGAGCATCCGCTTACGGCGGTCGCCGAAGCCAGGCGCCTTGACCGCGACGGCGGTGAAGGTGCCGCGGAGCTTGTTGACGACGATGGTCGCGAGCGACTCGCCCTCGACGTCCTCGGCGACGATGAGCAGCGGCCGACCGGCCTGGATCACCTGCTCGAGCACAGGAAGCAGATCCTTCACCGCGCCGATCTTCGAGTTCGCGATCAGGACGTACGGCTCCTCGAGCACGGCCTCCATGCGCTCGGGGTCGGTGATCATGTAAGGCGAGAGGTAGCCCTTGTCGAACTGCATGCCCTCGGTGAACTCGAGCTCGAGACCGAAGGTCTGACCCTCCTCGACGTTCACGACACCGTCCTTGCCGACCTTCTCGATCGCGTCGGCGATCACGTCGCCGATCCCTCGCTCACGCGAGACGACCGTGCCGACGCGGGCGATGTCCTCCTTGCCCGACACTTCCTTCGAGTGCGCCTTGAGATCCTCGACGACGGCGTCCACGGACTTCTCGATGCCGCGCTTGAGCCCCATCGGGTTCGCGCCCGCCGCGACATTCTTGAGGCCCTCGCGGACGATCGCTTGCGCGAGCACCGTCGCCGTCGTCGTGCCGTCGCCGGCGACGTCGTCCGTCGACGTGGCGGCCTCGCGCATCAGCTGCGCGCCCTGGTTCTCGAACGGGTCCTCCAGCTCGATCTCTCGCGCGATCGTGACACCGTCGTTCGTGATCGTCGGCGCGCCGAACTTCTTGTCCAGGACGACATAGCGTCCCTTGGGGCCAAGCGTCACCTTGACCGCATCGGCGAGGACGTTGACGCCGCGCTCGATCGAGCGGCGCGCGTCCTCATTGAACTTGAGCTCCTTGTGAGCCATCTCTTCCTCCTCAGCGGAATGAGCTATGCGGTGGCGCTGGCGAGCTTGCGCTTGCCCTTGCCGCCTGTGTTTACGACCTTCGCGAGCACATCGGACTCGCGCAGGATGAGGACGTCGTCCGAGCCGAGCTTGATCTCTGTCCCGCCGTACTTGGAGAAGATGACCTCGTCGCCTACTTCGATGTCCATCTTGATGTACTCCCCGTCCTCGTCCCGGGCGCCGGGACCGACCGCGAGGACCTTGCCGCGCTGCGGCTTCTCCTTCGCCGTGTCGGGAAGCACGATGCCGCTGACCGTGATCTCCTCCTCTTCGAGGACCTCGACGATCAGGCGGTCGCCCAGAGGCTGCAGATCCATGCAGGAACCTCCTACTTGCGAGTTTGTAACACGTCTGGCACTCCGACTGGCTGAGTGCCAGTAGACCATAGCACTCTCCAGGCCACTCGCCCGGCGGAATTGAGTCTGTCAGACTGAGATCCGGTGACCATGACGCACGAAGTTGTTACAAAGTCGTGACTCGGCGGGAGTTCTCGGCCGGCGCCGTCCTTGTCCGCCGGATGCAGGGTCGCTGGTGGCTCGCGGCGGTTCGTCCGCAGGGGAAGCGGGAAGGCACCTGGGCGCTGCCCAAAGGCCTCGTCGACGAGGGCGAGGCGCCGGTCGAGACCGCGCTTCGCGAGGGGTTCGAGGAGACGGGGCTCCGCGGCGGGGAGCCGACGAAGCTCGGCGACGTCCGCTACGTCTACACGTGGGAGGGCGAACGGGTCTTCAAGGTCGTCAGCTTCTACCTCGCCCGGGTGGCCGGAGGGCGGATCGGAGAGCTCCCTCCGGGCATGGAGATCGAGGTCGCCGAGGCGCGCTGGCTTCCGCTCGCCGACGCGCCGCGTCTGCTCGCCTACAAGGGCGAGCGCGAGATGGCCGAGCGCGCCATCGACGCTGTGTGCGCCGAGCCGGACGAGTCCTCCGACCGCTTATGATCCGCCGCGCGTGCCGAGCTACGCCCTCAACTTCTACAACCCCGCCGTCGCCGACCAGCTCCGCACCGGACGGAAGACCGCCACCATCCGGCTCGGCGACAAGTCGCCGAAGTACCGCAAGGGCATGATCGTGACCGTGCTCTGCGGCGCACGCTACGGCCAGCGGGAGCGGATCTTCGACGCCGTGATCGACAAGGTCGAGGTGAAGCAGCTCCGCGACCTCTCACCTCGCGAGATCGAGCACGACAACCCGGAGGTGCGGCGCGCGGACGAGCTCGCCCGCTTCCTCGGTCAGCTCTACAACCGCGAGGTGACCGAGGACGACATCGTCACGCTGATCCGCTTCTCGCAGATCACCTCGTCCTAGCCGGCCGCTCCGTCTCCAACGGCGGCGTCGCGATCTGCGGCACCCAACCGGGCTGCAAAGCGGAGTAGTGCCTAGCGGCCCGGCTTGCGGATGTGCGTCCCGAAGAGCTCGGGCGAGCGTACCTCCGCGCCGCACTCCTCGCACGCGACCGCGAACGCCGACGGGATCGGGGCGGCGCAGGCCGGGCAGCGATGGCGCAGCTCACCCCCGCACTGCGGACATTCGGACGGGAGCTCCTGCTCGTCCTCGAGGAAGTACCGCTGCGTATGGCCGCAGCCGAGGCAGAACGCGACCCAGTCGCCGAGCGTCTTCCTCCGCTCCTCCTGGATCCAGCTCCGCTTCGGCTTCGCCACGTCCGAATCGTAGGGGCGAGTCTTGCCTCGCCCTCGAGGGAGGAGCCTCTGACGCAGTCGTTAGAGTGAGGCCGACCGAGCGCGACGACTTTGGAGACCACCTGATGGCAGTGCGTGAAGCCGAGCCGCTTGGCTCGCTCCAGGAAGTGAGGGAGGCCGGCCTCGACCGCGAGGACCTGCTCTCGATGTACCGCCACATGCTGATCACGCGCGGGATCGAGGAGCGTGGCCACATCCTCTACAAGCAGGGGAAGATCCCGGGCTCGTTCTACACGGGACGCGGGAACGAGGGCGCGGCGGTCGGCGTCGGGATCGCGATCGGGCCGAACGACGTCGGGACGCCGCTCCACCGCGACATGGGCGTGCACATCTCCCGCGGCGTCGAGCCGTGGCGGATCTTCGCGCAGTACATGGGCCGCGAGGGCGGGCCGACGCGCGGGCGCGACGGGAACGTGCACATGGCGATGCCGGAGCTGGGCCTGCACCCGATGGTCAGCCACCTGCCCGCGATGCTCCCCGTCGCGACGGGCATGGCGCTCGCGTTCAAGATTCGCGGCGAGCGGCGCGTGGCCGTCGGCTGGTTCGGCGAGGGCTCCGCGGCGCGCGGAGACGCGCACGAGGCGATGAACATGGCCGGCGTGCGACAGCTCCCGATCGTCTTTATCTGCGACAACAACCAGTGGGCGTACTCGACGCCGACGTATCTCTCGTACCCGGTCGAGCACATCGCCGACCGCGCCGCCGCGTACGGCTTCGACGGGGTCGTCGTCGACGGCACCGACGTGCTCGCTGTCTACCGCGAGACGAAGGCCGCGATCGAGAAGGCGCGCGAGGGCGGGGGCCCGACGCTCGTGGAGTGCCTGACCCTGCGCATGGAGGGCCACGCGGTCCACGACGACGCGTTCTACGTCCCGAACGAGATGTTCGAGCAGTGGGCAGCGCAGGACCCGATCGAGCGCTTCCGCTCGTGGCTCCGAGCTCACGCCGAGCTGACGGACGGGGAGGAGGACGAGATCGCGTCCTCCGTGAAGCGGGTTCTGAACGACGCGCTCGAGCGGGCCGACGAGTCGCCGCTCCCGGATCCCTCCACGCTCGTCGCCGGCGTCTTCGCCTCGCCCGAGGACCTCGACACGCCGCACCACAAGTAATGCCGGAGCTGACCTACATCCAGGCGATCTCCGACGGCCTCCGCCAGGAGATGCGGCGCGACCAGCGCGTGTTCGTCCTCGGCGAGGACGTCGGCGTCTACGGCGGTGCGTTCAAGGTCACGCTCGGCTTCCAGGAGGAGTTCGGGCCGTGGCGGGTCATCGACACGCCGCTTTCCGAAACCGCAATCGTCGGCGGCGCGACCGGCGCGGCGCTGATGGGGATGCGCCCGGTCGCGGAGATGCAGTTCGCCGACTTCATCTCGTGCGCGTGGGACCACCTCGTCACCGTCGCCTCGAAGCAGTTCTTCCGCGGGCGGACGCCGGTGCCGATCGTCGTGAGGCTTCCCTCCGGTGGCGGGTTCTCGGGCGGCCCGTTCCACTCGCAGAACCCGGAGAGCTCGTTCGCGCACATCCCCGGGCTCAAGATCGTGTGCCCCGCGACCCCGCACGATGCGAAGGGACTGCTCGCGACCGCGATCGAGGACCCGAACCCCGTCCTCTACTTCGAGCACAAGCACCTGTACCGGCGCATCAAGGGCGAGGTGCCGGAGGAGCGCTACACCGTCCCCTTCGGACAGGCGAACGTCCACCGCGAGGGCGACGACGCGGTCATCGTCACCTGGGGGGCGATGGTGCACACCGCGACGGAGGCGGCAGGCCAGCTCGCCGGTGAGGGCTTCGAGGCCGAGGTGCTCGACCTGCGCACGCTCATTCCCTGGGACAAGGAAAAGGTGCTCGAGAGCGTCCGCCGCACGTCGAAGGTGCTCGTGCTGCACGAGGACACGCGAACCGGCGGCTTCGGCGGTGAGATCGCCGCGACGATCGCGGAGGAGGCGTTCGAGGATCTCGACGCGCCCGTGATGCGCGTCGCGGCGCCGGACACGCCCGTCCCGTTCTCGCCGCCGCTCGAGAAGGCATTCATCCCGCAGACCGAGGACGTGGCGAAGGCGTTGCGGGAGTTGGCCGCATATTGAGCCGGGAGGAAGCGTGAGCACAGGAACCCAGACCGAAGTCGTGATGCCGCAGATGGGCGTGTCCGTCTCCGAGGGCACGATCACGAAGTGGCTCAAGCAGCCCGGCGACCAGGTCGCCCGGGACGAGCCGCTGCTCGAGATCTCCACCGACAAGGTCGACACCGAGGTTCCCAGCCCTGGTGAGGGCGTGGTCACGCAGATCCTCGTGCCCGAAGGGGAGACGGTCGAGGTCGGGACGGTGCTCGCGCTGATCGGTCCCGCCGAGTCGGCGCCGGCCGAGGCACCGCCCGCTCCCGCGGCGGAACCAGCACCCGCGGAACCCCCCACTTCCGCGCCCGAACCGGCGCCCGCCGAGCCGACCGCTGCACCTCCGGCTCCGGCTCCGGCACCGGTCGCCCCCTCGGCAGCTGGGAATGGGAAGACCTTCGTCTCGCCGGTCGTCGCCCGCATCGCCTCCGAGCACGGCGTCGATCCTTCCTCCGTCCCGGGCACCGGAGCCGGAGGGCGGGTGACGAAGAAGGACATTCTCGCGTTCATCGAGTCGGGCACGCAGCCCGCTCCGGCTCCCGAGGCAGCCGCGCCGGCGGAAGCCCCGCCCGAGCCGGCAGCACCGGCTCCGGCGGCGCCGGCTCCAGCCGCACCGGCTCCTCCGAAGGCCCCCGAGCCCGCCGCGGCGGAGCCCGAGCTCGCACCGGGCGAGCAGCTCGAGCCGATGACGGCGATGCGCCGCGGCGTCATGGAGCACATGCGCCGCTCGGTCGACACCGCCGCGCACGTCACGAGCGCGATCGAGGTCGACTTCGCGCGCGTCGTCGCGCTGCGCCAGACGCTGAAGCCCGAGCTCGCGAAGCAGGGCGTCAACCTGACCTACCTCGCGTTCATCGCCCGCGCCGCGGTCGACACGCTCGCCGAGTACCCGTGGATCAACGGCGAGATCCGCGGTCAGAGCATCGTCACGCGGCCGAACATCAACCTCGGCATCGCAGTCGCGCTCGAGGAGGGAAAGGGCCTGATCGTTCCAGTCATCCGGAACGCGCAGGATCTGAACCTGCAGGGCACGGCACGCGCGATCCAGGACATCGCCGAGCGCGCGCGGACGAAGAAGCTCCTCCCGGACGACGTGCAGGGCGGCACCTTCACGATCACGAATCCCGGCAGCTTCGGCACCTTCCACGGCACGCCGATCATCAACCAGCCACAGTCCGCGATCCTCGGTACGTACGCGCTCGTGAAGCGGCCGTGGGTCATCCAGGACGAACTCGGCAACGACGTCATCGGGATCCGACCGCTGATGAACCTCACGCTCACGTACGACCACCGCCTCGTCGACGGCGCGTATGCGGGCATGTACCTCCGCGACCTCCGCGCCCGGCTCGAGAGCTGGGACGAAGCCGCCTACTAGTGACCGATGGCCGAGCTGACCGGAACCTGCTGGTGTGGAGGCGTCCGGTTCGCAGTGACGGTGCCGTTCATTCGCGTCACGGCGTGCCACTGCACGAGCTGCAAGAAGATCTCCGGCGGAGGCGGCACCGCGAGCGGTCGCGCGCGGACGGAGAACGTCCGCATCCTCGAGGGGCGCGACCTGATCACGTCGTACGAGCCCGACGAGGGCACGATCAAAAGCTTCTGCTCGCGCTGCGGGACGAACCTGTTCGGTGGCGGCTGGCCCGAGAGCGAGTTCACGAGCGTCCGGCTGTCTTCGCTCGACGAGCCCTTCGAGGGCCCGATCGAGGCGCATACGTTCGTCCGCTCGCTCGCGCCGTGGGAAGTGCTTCCCGACGACGGCGCGGGACACTACGAGGTGCGTGCGCCGTGACGCAGCGGGTCTTCCCGATGATCGCGTACGAGGACGCGGCAACCGCGATCGACTGGCTCACGACAGCGTTCGGCTTCAGCGAGCGTGGAGAGCGCTACGTCATGGACGACGGCACCATCGGCCATGCCGAGCTCGACGTCGGCGGCGCCACCGTGATGCTCGCGACCCCGAGTCGCGAGTACCAGAGCCCGGCTCGTCACCGGCAGCTGTGCGAAGCAGCCGACCGCTGGCTCGACAACCCGTGGGTGGTCGACGGCCTGCTCGTCCTCGTCGACGACCTCGACGCGCACCACGACCGCGCGCTCGCAGCGGGCGCGAACGTCATCCGGCCGCCGGAGGAAGGCCCGGACGGCCGCCTCTACACGGCGGAGGACCTCGAGGGTCACCGCTGGATGTTCCAGCAGGCATGACTCGCGACGCCGACCCTCCCGTGCGGCTGACGGTGGTCCCGACCGAGGGCGAGGCCGAGGTGATCCGCGGGCTGCTCGCGACCGAGGGGATCGAATGCCTGCTGCGTCCGACGGATGTCGCGGCCGGCGCGCTCGACGGATCGGCCGGCGCCGGTGCCCGCGAGATCCTCGTCCGCGAGGCCGATCTCGAGGCCGCTCGCGCGCTGATCGCGCCACTTTGAGCCGGTACGCTCAGCCGATGCGCGGCGCCTACCTCATGAGCCTCGGCCTCGTGCCGTACTCAGAGGCGTTCGCGCTTCAGCGCTCGCTCGCGGGAGCGGTGTCGCAGGGAGCGATTCCCGAGACCGTGGTGTTCCTCGAGCACCCACCGGTGATCACCGTCGGGCGGCGCACCGAGACCGAGCGCGAGCTCCACGTGCCGGAAAGCGCCGAGGTCGAGATCGCCGAGACCGACCGCGGCGGCAAGTCCACGTTCCACGGGCCGGGGCAGCTCGTCTGCTACCCGATCCTCGACCTCGGGAACCACGGGAAGGACGTGAAGCGCTACGTGCGCGACCTCGAGGAGGCGCTGATCCGCACGCTGGCCGCGTTCGAGCTCGGCGCGCAGCGCTACGAGGGCTTGACCGGGGTCTGGATGCCACCCGGCGGCGGCCAGGGGCCGCGGAAGATCGCGTCGATCGGCGTGCACGTCTCTCGCTGGGTGACGACGCACGGCTACGCGCTCAACGTCGATCTCGATCCCGCCCCGTTCACCGAATGGATCACGGCCTGCGGGCTCGAGGACGCTTCGTTCACGACGATGGCGCGCGAGCTCTGTCGGCCGATCTCCGTCGAGGAGGTCAGGCCGGCTGCGATCGCCGCGATCGCGGAGGTCTTCGGGCTCGAGCTCGAGGAGATCCCGGCGGACGACGGCGCGGGCCTCTGGGCCCAGCCGATCCACGCCTCGCTCGCGACGCGCTAGTCGTTCATCCCGGGAACTCCGGCGGGCAGGGAGTGGCCTTCGGCTGCGGGAAGCGGGCGTAGGCCTCCGCCGGGTCGCTGGTCTCGGTCTCGACGCCGGCGCCGTGACGCAATGCAATCTCGTTGCGCGAGTAAACGAGGCTGCGACCCTTGATCCGCGCGCCGACCGAGAGAATCACGCACGGCCCGTCGCCCGCTCCGACGAGCACGTGCCCGGTCTCCGGCGGGCAGTGGACGAGGTCCCACGCGCCCAGCGCCCGCTCCTGCCCTTCGATCATGACCAGGCACTCGCCCGAGAGCACGAGAAAGTCCTCCTGCGCCCCCTCACGGTGGTACATGCACGCCGGCTCGCCGGGGCGGAGGACGCTGAGGTTGATGCCGAGCTGCTCGAACCTCGCGTTCTCGCCTTCGAACGGGCCGTACAGGCCGAGCTGGCCCGAGTCGAACCACCGCGCATCACGTGCGTTGAGGACGAACCAGCCCTCGCCCGCGGGGTAGAGGCCGGCGTCGTTCCGCTCGAGAGGGGCTTCCGGTACCACCGTCTCTAGACTAATCGCGCGATGCAGAAGTCCCTGCCGGTCGCGGACCGCCCGCGGCGCCCCGAGTGGATGAAGGTGCGCGCGCCGAGCGCCAACTCGCGCTACCACGAGGTCAAGGGCCTGATGCGCGAAGGGCAGCTCGTCACCATTTGCGAGGAGGCGCGCTGTCCGAACATCGGCGAGTGCTGGGGCCGCGGGACGGCGACGTTCCAGATCCTCGGGGACGTCTGCACGCGTGCCTGTCGCTACTGCTACGTCACCTCGGGGAAGCCGGATGCGCCGCCCGACCCGCTCGAGCCGCTCCGCCTGGCGCAGGCCGCCGCGCAGATGGGGCTGTCGCACGTCGTCGTCACGTCCGTCGACCGCGACGACATCCCGGATCGCGGCGCCGGGCACTACGCGGCGACGATCCGGGCGCTCCAGCGGAAGCTCCCTGGTGCGACGGTCGAGATCCTCACGCCCGACTTCCTCGACGTCGAGGAGGACGCGCTCGCGACGGTGCTCGACGCGCGCCCGGACGTCTTCGGGCACAACATCGAGACCGTGCGCCGGCTACACGCGCGGATGCGCGGCGCGAAGGCGAGCTACGACAAGGCGCTGTGGCTCTTGCAACGCGTCAAGGAGATCGCCAGCTACCGCGTCCTGACGAAGTCGGGGATCATCGTCGGGCTCGGCGAGACGAACGACGAGGTCGTCGAGACCATGCGCGACCTGCGCACGCACGGCGTCGACGTCGTCACGATCGGCCAGTACCTCCAGCCCTCGCCGAAGCACGCGACGATCGACCGCTGGGTTCATCCCGACGAGTTCCGCTGGTTCCGCGAGCAGGGTCGAGGCACTCGGCTTCGGGTCGGTCTTCTCGGGGCCGCTCGTCCGCTCCTCCTACCGCGCGGACGAGCAACGCCACGCCGCCGAAACCGGGCGCGGCGCCGTCGCGTACTGACCGGCGAGGTATGCCTCGCTACGCGCTCCTCGCGATCGTCGCACTCGTCGGCGTCGGCACGGCGAGCGCGGCGGCGGGCGGAGAGGCTCAGCTTCGGGTCCGGGAGTTCCGCGTCCCGGCCGGGACCCATCCGCACGACGTCGCGCCTGCCCGCGATGGAGGCGTCTGGTACACGGCTCAGCACACCGGCGAGCTCGGCTGGCTGAACCCGAAGACGGGACGCTCGAGGCTCACGCCGCTCGGCGCGGGCTCGGCTCCGCACGGCGTCATCGTCGGCCCCGACGGCGCGCCGTGGATCACCGACGGCGGTCTCAACGCGATCGTGCGGGTCGATCCGAGGACGCGGAAGGTCCGCCGCTTCCCGTTGCCGGCGAGCGCCGGGTACGCGAACCTCAACACGGCGACGTTCGGCAAGCGCGGAGTGCTCTGGTTCACCGGCCAGAGCGGGATCTACGGCCGTCTCGATCCGAAGGTCGGGAAGGTGCGCGTCTTTCGCGCGCCGCGCGGCGAGGGCCCGTACGGGATCACGACCACGCCCTCCGGAGACGTCTACTACGCCTCGCTCGCGGGGAGCTACCTCGGCCGGATCGACGTCCGCACGGGCAAGGCGTCGGTACTCCGCCCGCCGACCGCCGGTCAGGGCGCGCGCCGGGCCTGGTCGGACTCGCGAGGTCGCATCTGGATCAGCGAGTGGAACGCCGGCAAGGTCGGGATGTACGACCCGCGCGCGAAGCGCTGGCGCGAGTGGCGCGTGCCGGGCGCGAACCCGATGATCTACGCCGTCTACGTCGACGAGCGCGACAAGGTCTGGCTCAGCGACTTCGGAGCGAACGCCCTCGTCCGGTTCGACCCCGTCACCCAGCGCTTCACGCGCGTCCGTCTCCCGAGCGCGGGTGCCGAGGTGCGGCAGATACTCGGTCGGCGCGGCGAGATCTGGGGCGCGGAGTCGGGTACCGACAAGCTCGTCCTGATCTCCACCCGGTAGTGCTCACCGCTTGCGCGCTCCCACGACGCTTGACTAGAGTTCACCGCGAGCTACGAGGGGATAAGGGAGAGGCTGGTTGCGGCGGACTCACTTTTCTCATCGTGGTCGTCCTGAATATCGAAAGCGAAGGGCCGCGGCACGCCGCGCGCCGACGCATGGCTGTTCAGGAACGGGAGGCGCCAAGCGCTTCCTCACATAGGGGCGGGGGAGATCCGGTGGGAGGGGTCGCTGCGGCGTCCTCTCCCACCGGAAATCTGGCGTCAGTCGTGCGGCTTGGCCATCGCGCGGTAGTCGAGCGCCTCGTCGAGGATCGCCTCGTCGACTCCGGCCTCCCGCGCGACGTCTCGTAGCGAGCGTCCCGAGGCGGCCGCCTCGGCGACGATCTCCGCAGCCTTGTCGTACCCGATGTACGGGTTGAGCGCGGTCGCGGCCGAAAGGGTCAGCTCCGCGTAGCGCTCCAGTTGCTCCCGGTTCGCCTCGATCCCGTCGACGCACTTCTCGGCCAGGAGCCGGCTTGCGCTCGCGAGGAGCGCGATCGACTGGAGGAGGTTCCGCGCCATGAGCGGGACATAGACGTTCAGCTCGAACTGGCCGCTCATGCCTCCGACCGTGATCGTCGTGTCGTTCCCGATCACCTGCGCGGCGACCTGGGTGACGACCTCGGGAATGACCGGGTTGACCTTCCCGGGCATGATCGAGCTTCCCTTCTGGAGCTCCGGGAGGAAGATCTCCGCGAGCCCCGCGCGCGGGCCGGAGCCCATGAGCCGCAGGTCGCTCGCGATCTTCGTGAGCGAGACGGCGACGACCTTCAGCGCTCCCGAGACCTCGACGAGAGCATCGCGTGCAGCCTGCGCCTCGAACGGGTCGGCCGGGGGCGAGATCGCGAGCCCGGTGTCGGCGGCGAGCAGGGCGCGGACGCGCGCCGCGAACTCCGGATGCGTGTTGAGCCCGGTGCCGGTCGCGGTGCCGCCGAGCGGGATCTGGCCGACGCGCGGCACGGCGTCGTCGATCCGCGCGATTCCCTGGCGCACCTGCGCCGCGTAGCCCGCGAGCTCCTGGCCGAGCGTCACAGGGACGGCGTCCATCATGTGCGTGCGGCCCGATTTGACCACGTCGTCGAACTCCGCGGCCTTCCGCTCGAGCGAGGCGGCGAGCGCGTCGAGCGCGGGCCGGAGGTCGTTGACGAGCTCGTCGAGCGCCGCGAGGTGGACGGCGGAGGGGAAGACGTCGTTCGACGACTGCCCCATGTTGACGTCGTCGTTCGCGTGGACGTCATCGCCGGCGAGCGCGGCGATGACCTCATTCGCGTTCATGTTCGAGCTCGTGCCGGAGCCGGTCTGGAAGACGTCGATCGGAAACTGGTCGTCGAGCTCGCCCGCGGCAATCCGGTCGCCGGCCGCGGCGATCCGCTCCGCCTTGTCCGTTTCGAGCAGGCCGAGCTCGGCGTTCGCGCGCGCGGCGGCGGCCTTGATCCGGCCGAGCCAGCGAGCCACGGGGACCGGGATCGGCTCGCCGGAGACGGGGAAGTTGTCCACGGCCTTGCTCGTCTCCACGCCCCAGAGCTCCTCGCCTTCGGTCAGCTTCGCCACGCGGCGAGTCTAGATGCCAATTCGTCCCCAGGGCTACGAACGCGCCCGCGCGGCGGCGAGCAGCTCGTCCCACGTGCAGAGCTTGACCCGCGGCCGGCCCTGCGGCTCGCCGAGCGAGCGCTCGCGCGCGTCGATCGACTCCCACCCCGCGTACAGGACCGCCTCCACGTCACGCTCGGCGAGCAGCTCGTCGAGCGTCGAGTAGTCGGCCGACCGGCGCGGGCAGCAGCCCGGCGCGCGCGTCCTCGAGCAGGAGGTCGACAGTCTCGACGGCGTCCTTCTTGTTCGTACCGATGACGCCGGTCGGGCCGCGCTTGATCCAGCCGGCCGCGTAGAGGCCCGGGATCGGGGCTCCGGTCTGGTCGAGGATGCGGCCGCCGACGTTTGGGATCGTCCCCGACCGCTCGTCGAACGGCACGCCGTCGAGCGCCACGCCGCGATAGCCCACGCTGCGGAAGACGATCCCGGACGGGATCACCTCGCGCTCCTCGGTCGCGACGGCCCGCACGCTCCCGGCGCCGTCGGGCTCGAGGCGGTTCCGCACGATCTCGACGCCCTCGACCATGTCCTCGCCGAGGATCGCGACGGGCGAGACGCGGAACCGCAGCTGGACGCTGCGCGGCTTGCCCTCGGGCTCGCGCGTCGCGAACTCGCGGAGGATGTCGAAATTGCGCTGCACGAGGTTCGACGCCCCCTCCAGCTCGGCGGCGCTCGCCGGATCGAGATCGAGCTCGGCCGGGTCGACGACGATGTCGGCCCCCGCCAGGTCGCCCATCTCGCCGAGCTCGGTGGACGTCCACGCCGCCTGGACCGGCCCGCGGCGCCCGAGGACGACGATCTCGCGGATCCCCGAGCCGACGATGGCTTCGATCGCCTGGTCGGTGGTGTCGGTGGGCGCGAGCTCCTCGCTCGTCAGAGCCAGCATGCGCGCGACGTCGAGCGCGACGTTCCCGTTGCCGACCACGACCGCGCGCTCCGTCGAGAGGTCGAACCGGAGGTCCTGGAAGTCCGGATTGCCGTTGTACCAGGCGACGAGCTCGGTGGCCGCCCAGGACCCGGGAAGGTCTTCACCGGCAATGCCGAGCCGCCGGTCGGTCTGCGAGCCGACCGCGTAGATCACCGCGTCGTACCGTTCGGCGAGCTCCGCCTGCGAGACGTCGCGGCCGACCTCGACGTTCCCGACGAAGCGGAAGCCGGGTCGCGCGGCGATCTTCTCGAACGCCCGCGAGACCGTCTTCAGCTGCGGATGGTCGGGCGCCACGCCGAGCCGGACGAGCCCCCACGGCGTCGGCAGCCGCTCGATCATGTCCACCTCCGCCCGCGGATCCTCGCTCGCGAGCAAGTGCCCGGCCGCGTAGAAGGCCGCCGGGCCGGAGCCGACCACGGCGACGCGAAGTGCCCTGCCGGCGCCGTCGTCGCTCACGTATCGCCATCCTAGTGCCGTGCGCAGGGCCGCCCTCGGCATCTCGATCGCCCTCGTGACCGTGGCCGCGGTCGTCGCCGTCGGCTGGATCGGCCTCATGTGGTGGGACAGCCGCCTGCCCGGGACCTACAACGTCATGGACTACGGCGAGCACGACCACGGCGGCGGGCCCGTGTCCCACGAGCACGCGGGCGGTGTCAGCGTCGAGTCCCTGCACGGCCCGCGCGAGGGGACGCCCGACGCCCGGTTCACGCTGACGGCCAGGCACGCCACGATCGAGCTCGCCTCGGGCCGCGAGGTCGACGCGCTGACATTCGACGGGCGCTCGCCCGGGCCCGAGCTCCGGGTGACGCAGGGCGACCTCGTCGAGGTGACCCTCGCGAACGCGGACGTCACACAGGGCGTGACGATCCACTGGCACGGCGTCGACGTGCCGAACGCCGAGGACGGCGTCGCAGGAGTGACGCAGGACGCCGTCGCGCCCGGCGAGCGTTACGTCTACCGCTTTCGCGCGGAGCAGGTCGGGACGTTCTGGTACCACACGCACCAGGCGTCCTCGAAGGAGGTCCGCCGCGGGCTCTTCGGCGTGCTCGTCATCGAGCCGGCCGCCCCGGACGACTTCGACCTCGATCGCGTGCTGATCGCGCACACGTTCGACGGCATCCCGACCCTGGACGCGAACGAGGGCGTCGACCACCTCGACCTCCCGGCCGGGCAGCGGGCGCGCCTGCGCCTCGTGAACTCCGACAACTCACCGCACCGCTTCGCGCTGACCGGTGCTCCGTTCGAGGTCGTCGCGCTCGACGGCACGGACCTGAACGAGCCCACCGAGCTCACCGACACGCTGCTCGAGGTCGCGGGCGGCGGCCGCTTCGACATCGCGTTCACCGTGCCCGGGTCGCCGGTCTGGCTCGCGCTCGTGGACACCGGCGCCGCGCTCGCGCTCAACGCGCCGGAGAGCGCGGTCGCCCCGGTCGTGCCGGAGGAGCTGCCGGTCTTCGACCCGGCGACCTACGGCCGTCCGGCGTCGACGCCGTTCGACCCCGAGAGCAACTTCGACCGGAGCTTCGAGCTCGAGATCACGCAGAAGCCGGGGTTCCTCGACGGCCGCCCGGGGAGGCAGTGGGCGATCAACGGCCACATCTTCCCGGACGTGCCGACGTTCGTCGTCGAGGAAGGCGACCTCGTCGAGATCGCGATCGCGAACGACACCGACGCGCACCACCCCATGCACCTGCACGGCCATCACGTGCTGGTGCTCGAGCGCGACGGCCGTCCGGTGTCAGGCAGCCCGTGGTGGGCCGACACGCTGAACGTCGCCCCCGGCGAGGCGTACCGCGTCGCGTTCCGCGCCGACAACCCCGGCCTGTGGATGGACCATTGCCACAACCTGCGGCACGCAGCCGATGGGCTGACGATGCACGTCGCCTACGCCGGCGTGACCACGCCGTTCGACGTCGGCGGCGAGCACGACAACCGGCCCGAGTAGCGCGCTACGCGGCCGGTACGGCCGCCGGTCCCGCCTTGCGCAGCTGCCATTCGGTCCAGGCGACCCACCCCGCGAGGAGCGCGATGACGACCGCGTTGACGGGGTGGAAGAAGCCGATCACCGGCGCCTCGAACCCGAACCACGCGAGCAGCACCTGGAGGACGAGCAGCCCGAAGATCAGGCCGTGCATCCCGAGCCGCCACCTGCCGATGCCGGCGATGAGCCCGATCACGAGGAAGATGAGGCCGGCGAGCACGATGAGATAGCCGAGGGCGATGTGCGGCTCGAAGCCGTGCCCGAACACGTCCTCGTCGATCGTCGCGCCCTCGTCGTCGAGCTTGCCGGCCGCGTAGAACGCGCCGTAGCCCGCGAGACCGATTTGCACCATGATCGCCGCGAAGAGCACCCAGGACCAGATCCAGTAGACGGTTCTCACGTCATCCTCCTGCCCGTAGACCGCGGGGGAGCGTACGACACGAGCGAGGGCGAGGCAAGCCTCGCCCCTATGGCCGGGTAGGGGTCGCTAGTGCGAGCAGCCACCACTGACGCGCTTGCGCGTCAGTGCGAGCAACCCGAGCCGCAGCCGCCCACGTGCGTTCCCTCGGGCAGCTCTTCCTCGTCCTCGACCTGGAACGAGTGACCGCAGCCACAGGACGAGACGGCGTTCGGGTTGTCGATCTTGAACCCGGACTCCTGGATCGTGTTCAGGAAGTCGATGGTCGTGCCGCGCAGGTACGGGGCGCTGAACGGGTCGACGACGACGGGCACGCCCTCGAGCGAGAGCTCGACGTCGCCCTCCGCGATGGTGTCGAAGCCGAGCCCGTACTGGAACCCGGAGCAGCCACCGCCCTGGATCGCGACGCGCAGGACGAGGGTGTCGTCCGACTCCTCCGCGAGCAGCTCCTTGACCTTCGCCGCGGCGACGGGGGTCAGGGAGATCAGGGTGTCGGCAGGCTGCTCGACGATGGCCATGGGCTCATGGTAGCGGAGTGAGTGGCGGGTTCCAGATCGGACTTTGTGACACTCGTATCGCGCATTCTGTCCGGAAATTCGGATCCCTTCGTGCGCCGGAAGGGAGGGTGCTAGGTTTCGACGCGAGACAGAGGACCGAGGCTCGAGCGGGGGTATCACCCGTGCTGGACAACTGGTTGCCGTTTCTCATCTATGCGCTCTTCGCGGCGGCGATCCCGGCTTCGATGATCGGGCTCTCGTTCTTCCTCCCGCGCCGGCCGGTCGCCCGGACCCGCCAGAAGATGATCCCGTTCGAGTCGGGGGTCTCGCAGGGCGCGCCGGGCCCCGACCGCCGGTTCACCGTCAGCTTCTACCTGACGGCGATCCTCTTCATCCTCTTCGACATCGAGATCGTGTTTCTCTATCCGCTCGCCGTGCAGCTCGAGGCGCTCGGGTGGTTCGGCGTCGTCGAGTTCCTCGTGTTCATCGCGATCCTCGGCGTCGCGTACGTGTACATCTGGCGGAAAGGAGCGCTCAACTGGCGCTGAAGAAGGACCTCCCGCAGATCAGCGACCGGCCGCTCGCCAAGGCCGGGCTCCAGTCCGAGCGCGTGCTCTGGCCGAGCCGCGGGCCCGGCGTCTTCGAGCAGGAGGTCGCGGAGATCGAGGACGCGCTGCTCCTGACGACCGTCCAGAAGGCGATCAAATGGGCGCAGTCGAGCTCGGTGTGGCCGGACACGTTCGGGCTCGCCTGCTGCGCGATGGAGATGATCGCGGTCGTCACCTCGCGGTACGACATCTCCCGCTTCGGGATGGAGCGCTTCAGCTCGTCGCCGCGCCAGGCCGACCTGCTCATCGTCTCGGGCCGCGTGACGCACAAGATGGCGCCGCCGATCCGCCAGGTCTACGACCAGATGCTCGAGCCGAAGTGGGTGATCGCCATGGGCGCCTGCGCGAGCTCGGGCGGGATGTTCAACAACTACACGATCCTCCAGGGCGTCGACAAGATCGTCCCGGTCGACGTGCACGTGCCCGGCTGTCCGCCGCGGCCCGAGGCGCTGCTGGAGGGCGTCGTCCGGCTGCACGAGAAGATCCGCGCGGGCGTGCCTCCCGCGTACGAGATCCGAGGCGTGGCAGAGTGAGCTATGCCGGCGTCCCCGGCGTGGTCGAGACGCGCGAGTCGTTCGGGGAGACGACGCTCGTCGTCGACCCCGCGCGCCTGCTCGACGCCTGTCTGACCCTCCGCGACGAGCACGGGTTCAACCTCCTCTCCGACATCACGCCCACGGACTACCTCGGCTGGGGCGACGCGGGCGTCGCCGGCTACATCGGCACCGCCACGGGACGCGACCTGAACTCGCCCGGCTCGCAGGGGCTCGCGCGCTCGCCGGAGCCGAAGCCGAAGCGGTTCTCGGTGAACTACCACCTGCTCCGCGTCTCCGAGGAGCCCGCCCGCGTGCGCGTGCAGGTCTGGCTCGACGACGGCGAGGCGATCGCCAGCGTCCTCCCGGCCTGGCCGGCCGCGGACTGGTTCGAGCGGGAGGCCTGGGACATGATGGGCATCCCCTTCGAGGGCCACGGCAACCTCACGCGGATCCTCATGCCGGAGGACTGGGAGGGCCACCCGCTGCGCAAGGACTACCCGCTCGGCGGCGAGCCGGTGAGGTTCTCGGACGAGGAGTGAGGATGGCCGTCGTCCCCAGCCACCGCATCTACGAGGGCACGCGCATCCCGAGCCCGGTGCCGACGATCCTCGAGGTCGATCCCGCGAAGCACAACCCGGACGACATCCTCACGATCAACTTCGGGCCGAACCACCCCTCCACCCACGGCGTGCTGCGGCTGATCGTCGACCTCGACGGAGAGACGGTCGCGGGGATACGGGCGGTAATCGGATATCTGCACACCGGCTTCGAGAAGAACATGGAGGCGAAGACCTGGTGGAAGAACGTCGCGTACGCGCCGCGGGTCGACTACCTCTCGTTCCAGGCGAACGAGCTCGTGTACGTCATGGCGGTCGAGAAGCTGCTCGGGCTGGAGGTCCCGCGCCGCGCGACCTGGGCGCGCATGGCGCTCACCGAGCTCAACCGCATCCACTCGCACCTGATCTGGCTCGGCACGTCCGCGCTCGAGCTGGGGGCGATCTCGCTCATCTGGTACACGTTCGACGACCGCGACGAGATCCTCGACCTCTTCGAGATGGTCGGCGGCACGCGGATGCACACGCGCTACTTCCAGGTCGGCGGGCTCGCCGAGGACATCCCGCCCGCGTTCACCGAGGAGGCGCGCAAGTTCCTCCCGCGCATGGAGCGCTCGGTGGACGAGTACGAGGCGATCCTCGATCGGAATGCGATCTGGCTCGAGCGGACGAAGGGCATCGGGCTCCTGTCCGCCGACGACGCGCTCGCGCTCGGCCAGTCGGGGCCGATGCTGCGCGCGTCGGGCGTGAACTGGGACCTGCGGAAAGCGATGCCGCACCTCTTCTACGACCAGGTCGAGTTCGACGTGCCCGTGTACCCGAACGGCGACGTCTACGACCGGTACAAGGTGCACATGGACGAGATGCGCGAGTCGGTGCGCATCGTCCGCCAGTGCCTCGACCGGATCGACGAGACGGAGGGGGAGCCGTGGATCGTCGACGACCGGAAGGTCGTCCTGCCCCCACGGCACGAGCTCCACACGTCGATGGAGTCGCTGATCCACCACTTCAAGATCGTCACCGAGGGCTACGTCGTGCCCGAGGGCGAGGTCTACGTCGTGATCGAGTCGCCCCGCGGGGAGATGGGCTGCTACCTCGTCTCGGACGGCGGGCCGCGGCCGTGGCGCGTGAAGTTCCGCGCGCCGAGCCTCGCCGCACTGCAGGCGACTGCCACGACGGTCCAGGGCTGCCTGGTTGCAGACCTCATAGCGATCGCCGGCTCGCTCGATCCCGTGATGGGGGATGCGGACCGGTGAGCTCCGCCGACTTCTACGCCGAGGTACAGAAGCTCCAGAAGCGCTATCCGCGGCGGCGGTCCGCGGTCATGGACGCACTTCGACTCGCGCAGGAGAAGCACGGCTGGCTCCCGCCGGAAGCGCTGCGCGAGGTCGCGGACGCGCTCGACGAGACGCCTGCCTACTGCCACTCGATCGCGTCCTTCTACGACATGTACCACCTCGAGCCCGTGGGGACGCACATGGTCGAGGTCTGCACGAACCTCTCCTGCGCGCTCGCCGGAGCGCAGGCCGTCCTGGACGCGTTCGCGGAGGAGCTCGGCGTGCACCCGGGCGGGACGACGGAGGACGGCGAGGTCACGCTGCGCGCGATCGAGTGCGCCGGCGGCTGCGGAATGGCGCCCGTCGTCGTCGTCGACCACGTCTACCACGAGAGAGTTCTCCCCGACAGCGTTGCGGCAATCACCGAGAGGCTCCGTGGCTAGCCCGAACCTCCTCACCGCCGGCACCGAGGACCACGACCTCACGCGGCTCGACGAGTACCGCGCGGTGGGCGGCTACGACGCGCTCGAGAAGGCGCGCGCGCTCGAGCCGCAGGCCGTGATCGACGAGATCACGGCGGCGAACCTGCGTGGACGCGGCGGTGCAGGGTTCCCGACCGGCCGGAAGGCCTCTCTCCTCGCCAAGGGTACGGGCAAGCCGACGTATCTCGTGGTGAACGCGGACGAGTCGGAGCCGGGCGCGTTCAAGGACCGCGACGTGATGCGCTTCACGCCACACCGCCTCATCGAGGGCTGCCTGATCACCGCGCACGGGATCGAGTCCGACACCGTGTTCATCTACATACGCGGCGAGTACGGCCACGAATTCGACGTCATGCGGTCGGCGCTCGAGGACGCGCGGAAGGCCGACCTTCTCGGCGGCGTCACGATCGTCCTGCACCGCGGAGCCGGCGCGTACATCTGCGGCGAGGAGACCTCGCTCCTCGAGTCGCTCGAGGGCCAACGCGGGTGGCCCCGTCCGCGACCGCCCTTCCCGCCCGTGAACGGGCTCTACGGCGCGCCGACGCAGATCAACAACGTGAGCACGATCGCGCTGGTCCCGAAGATCATCGAGCTCGGAGCCGGAGAGTTCGCGAAGATCGGAGTCCCGTCCGCACCCGGGACCGCCGTCTTCTCGCTCTCGGGCAACATCGCGAACCCCGGAAACTACGAGCGCCCGCTCGGGATCACGATTCGCGAGCTGATCTACGACGTCGGCGGCGGCGTCGCGGATGGCCGTGAGCTGAAGGGCGTCATCCCTGGCGGCTCCTCCGTGCCGATCCTCACGCCCGACCAGATCGACACGCCGATGGACTACGACTCGATTGGCGCCGCGGGCTCGTTCTTCGGCTCGGCCGCGCTCATCGTCATCGACGATCGCTGCTGCATGGTGCAGCTCGCCCTGCGCGCCGAGCAGTTCTACATGCACGAGTCGTGTGGAAGGTGCACGCCTTGCCGCGGGGGTACGCGGTGGCTCGTGCAGCTCCTGACGAAGATCGAGTCGGGGAACGCGGTGGCGACCGACCTCGACCTCGTCGAGAACGTCTGCGACCGGATGCTGGGAAGGTCGCTGTGCGCGCTCGGCGACTTCGCCGTGTACCCGGTCCAGAGCTACCTGCGGAAGTACCGCGACGAGTTCACGGCGCACGTCGAGCTCGCTCGCTGCCCGTTCGAGGGGAAGTCCTCGATCGAGGGCACCTTCGCTCCCGTCGATCAGCATGGCCACGGCGTCCCGGAGGCCGCGCATGCCTGAGCTCGTGTCACTCACGGTCGACGACCGCGCTGTCTCGGTCGCGGCGGGAACGGGCCTTGTCGAGGCCGCGCTCGCGGCAGGGATCGAGATCCCGGTGTTCTGCTACGAGCCGCGCCTCGGCCCGCCCGTCGGCGCGTGCCGTATGTGCCTCGTCGAGATCGAGGGCATCCCGAAGCTCCAGGCCGGCTGCACGCTCACCGCCTCGGAGGGGATGGTCGTACGCACGGCAGCGACGTCCGCGAAAGCAGCCGACGGGCAGGAGTCGACGCTCGAGTTCATCCTCGTGAACCACCCGCTCGACTGCCCGGTCTGCGACAAGGGCGGCGAGTGCCCGCTCCAGGACCTCACGTTCCGCTACGGGCCGGGCGCCACGCGGATGACCTTTCCGAAGCTCACATTCGACAAGCCGATCCCGATCTCGCCGCTGATCGCGCTCGACCGCGAGCGCTGCATCCTCTGCTACCGCTGCACGCGCTTCTCCGAGGAGGTCGCCGAAGACGGCCTCCTGATCGCGCGGAACCGGGGCGCACGCAGCGAAATCGCGACCTTCGAGGACGAGCCCTACGCGTCGGTGTTCTCCGGCAACGTGATCGAGCTGTGCCCGGTCGGCGCGCTCACGTCGAGCCTTTACCGCTTCGACGCGCGGCCGTGGGAGATCCAGAGCGTGCCCACCGTCTGCACCGGCTGCGCTGTCGGCTGCAACATCTCTGCGACGATCCGCGAGGGGAAGGTCAAGCGCATCCTCTCGCGCAACCACGCCGAGGTCGACCGCGGCTGGCTCTGCGACAAGGGGCGGTTCTCGTACCCGCACCTGCACGCGCACGACCGCATCGTCGCGCCGCTCCGCCGTGGGGCGAAGGGGCTCAAGGACGTGTCCTGGGACGAGGCGCTCGACGCCGCCGAGGAGATGCTGCGCGAGGCCCAGGGCGCGATCGTGACCGCGCTTTCGGGCTCGGAGACGAACGAGATCGCGTACGGGCTGGCGCGGCTGCTGCGCGTCGGCCTCGGCGCGCACTCTGCGGTGCTGCGCGAGGCGACCTCGGACGTGCTCGACGCGTTCCGGCTGCCGCTCTCGGCGATCGCGGACGCCGAGCTCGTCGTGGTCGTGGGCGACGACCCCGCCGTCGAGAGGGCGCCGATCGTGGAGCTCTGGATCCGCGAGGCGCGCCGCCGCGGAGCCGATGTCGTCGTCTGCTCGCCGACCGGGCCGACGCAGGTGGCGCCGGGCGGCGCGGCGGCGTTCTGTCGCGAGCTGACGGAGAGTCGGAACAAGCTCGGACAGCGTCTGCGGGCGTCCGAGCGGGCAGTGCTCGTGTGGTCGGGCCCCGGCGGCGGTGGAGGCGCGCGCATCGCCGAGCTCGCGCACGCGCTCGGCTTCGAGGAGAAGCCGGGCTGCGGCGCGTTCCACCTGCCCGGGACTCCGAACGGCCGCGGCGCCGCCCTCTCGTGGTCGGTCGCGGCCGACGCCGACGAAGCGAGCCCGGAGCCGATCGGGCTGCTTGTCGTCGTGGGAGACGAGGCCGCCGCAGATCCCGCCGTCCGGGCGCTCGCGGAGGAGTCCGAGCGGGTGCTCGTGGTGACGATGTTCCACGGGCTCGCCGGCGGCTGGGCCGACCTCATCCTGCCGGCGACCGGAGCGCTCGAGCGCGACGGCACCTCGCTGAACCTCGAAGGTCGCCTCCAGCGTCTGCGCCGCGCGGTCCCCCCGCCCTGCCCCGACGAGCTCATCTGGATCTCGGCGCTCGCGGCGCGCTTCGGCGTCGCGGTGCCGCCGCAGGCCTCGCTCCTCTTCGACGAGCTCTCGGAGCGGCTCTTCAGCGACGTCACGCTCGACGACCTCGGGCTGAACGCACCGCTGCCGGCGCGACACGCCTACGAGGAGCCGGAGCCCGCGACGACGCCGGAGCCGGCTCCGCTCCCGGGGACTGCAGGCGAGCACTTCGTCGGCGAGCTGCGGCTCCACCGGTACCGGCCGCTCCTGTCGGGGCCCGCGGTCGAGCGCGTCCGCGAGCTCGCGTTCCAGCGGCCCGAGCCCGAGGTCGAACTGTCGCACGAGGATGCGGAACGGCGTGGCATCTCGACAGGCGACGAGGTCGTCGTGCGCTCGAACGGCACGTCCGTCGAGCTTCGGGCCAGCGTCAGCCGGAAGCTGCTCGAGGGCGTCGCGCGCATCGCCGACGAGCACGCCGGCGAGTTGCACGCGACGGTGGAGGTGGTGAAGGCCTGATGGAGGTCGAGTGGTACGTGAGCCTGATCCAGGCCTTCGTCGTCATCAACCTCGTCATGGTCACGTTCGCGTACCTGACGCTGGCCGAGCGCAAGGTGATGGGGCGCATGCAGCTCCGCTACGGGCCGAACCGCGCGGGGCCGTACGGGCTCATGCAGCCGATCGCCGACCTGGTCAAGCTCCTGCACAAGGAGAGCTTCATGCCGACGGCCGCGATCGACCGCCTCTACCTCCTCGGCCCGTTCCTCGCAGCCTTCACGGCGCTGACGACGTTCTCGGTGATCCCGTTCGGCCCCGGCTGGGAAGTTGCAGGCGTCTACATCCCGGGCCAGGTCGCCGACCTCGACATCGCGCTCGTCCTGATCTTCGCCATCGGGTCGATCGGCGTGTACGGCTTCATCCTCGGCGGCTGGGCGTCTGACTCGAAGTACGCGCTCCTCGGCTCGATGCGCACGTGCGCGCAGCTCGTCTCGTACGAGGTCTCGCTCGCGCTCTCGGTCCTCGGCGTGGTGCTCATGGCGGGGACGCTCTCGCTGACCGAGATCGTCGCTGCGCAGGACGGCACCTGGTGGTACGCGGTGCCGCAGTTCGTCGGCCTCGTCGTGTTCCTGTTCGCAGGCACGGCCGAGACCGCGCGGGCCCCGTTCGACCTCCCCGAGGCCGAGCAGGAGCTCGTCGCCGGCTACCACACCGAGTACGGCGGCATGCGCTTCGGGCTCTACTCGATGAGCGAGTACATCAACCTGATCACGCTCTCCGGGCTCTGCGTGACGCTCTTCCTCGGCGGCTGGCACGGGGCGTACTGGGACGGGCCGTCGTGGGTGGCGCCGCTCTGGTTCATCCTCAAGCTGCTCATCCTTCTATACGTCTTCATCTGGATCCGGACGACGCTCCCGCGGCTTCGCTACGACCAGCTGATGCGCTTCGGGTGGAAGATCCTGCTGCCGGTGGCGACGATCAACGCCGTCGTGACGGCCGTTCTGGTGGTGGCGCTGTGAGCCCGCAGCCGTTCGACAGCTTCAAAGGCTTCGGGGTCACCTTCCGGCAGATCTTCCGGAGGCCGATCACGCAGCAGTACCCCGAGTACAAGCGGCCGGTGTACCCGCGCTTCCGTGGGCGGCACCGGCTCTGGAGGCACGAGAACGGGTTGGAGAAGTGCGTCGGCTGCTCGCTCTGCGCCGCCGCGTGCCCGGCGGACTGCATCCGGGTCGTGGCCGCGGAGAACACGCCCGAGTACCGCGTCTCGGCCGGCGAGCGCTTCGCGCGCATCTACGAGATCAACATGAGCCGCTGCATCTTCTGCGGCTACTGCGAGCTCGCGTGCCCGTTCGACGCGATCACGCTGGGAAACGAGTTCGAGATCGCCGAGTACTCGCGCGACGACCTCATCTACACGAAGGACATGCTCCTTGCGGAGCCGATCAAGCGCGTCCCGGTCGCCGAAGGAACGCGCTACGACACGCCCGAGCCCTCCTACAAGACGAGCTCGTGACATGACGACCGAGATCACCACTGACCCCGCGGCCGCGAAGCGGACGCCTTTAGGGATCTTGAGCGAGCGGGATCCGCGCGAGCGGATCCTGCTCTGCGGAGAGTAATGGGCAATGTCCTCGTCTGGATCGTGTGGTTCCTCGCCGCAGGAGCGTGTCTCGGGACCGGAGTCGCGGTCGTGTCGATGACGAACCCGTTCTACTCCGCGATCTCGCTGATCGGGAACCTCGCCTCGCTCGCAGTGCTGTACCTGCTCCTCGCGGCGGAGTTCCTCGCGGCCGCGCAGGTGCTCGTGTACGCCGGCGCGGTCATGGTCATGTTCCTCTTCGTCGTCGCGTACCTCGGAGGTCGCGCGGATGCTCCCTGGGCCGGCGGGCCGCCGCTCCTGCGAGCGGCCGCGGTCGTTGCCGCCGTCGCGCTGCTCGTCGAGATCGTGGTCGTGCTCGGGCTCGCGTGGGGGGACAACCTGAACGACTCGGCCGAGGTCTCGGGCTCCTTCGGAAGCCCCGCCGAGATTGGCGAGCTCTTCCTGACCGACCACCTGCTCGCGTTCGAGATCACGTCGATCGTGCTGCTCGTGGCGGCGGTCGGCGGCGTCGTGCTTGGGACGACTCGCGAGAAGGAGCGCGTCTGATGGACGGCCCGGGAGTCGGCTGGTATCTGATCGTCGCGGCGCTCCTGTTCGGGACGGGCGCGCTCGGCGTGATGCTGAGGCGGAGCCCGCTGATCGTCCTCCTCTCGCTCGAGATCATGCTGAACGCGGCGAACCTGACGCTCATCGCCTTTGCCCGCCAGCACGGAAACCTCGACGGGCAGATCTTCGCGCTCGCGGTGATGGCCGTCGCCGCATCAGAGGTGGCGATCGGGCTCGGGCTCATCGTGGCGATGGCGCGCCGCGGGCTGGCTCTCGACGTCGACGAGGCGAGCGCGCTCCGCGGTTAAGTGATCGCCGGCGCCTGGATCTGCCTGCTCGCGCCGCTCGCCGGAGCGCTGACGATCACCTTCGCCGGGCAGGCGATCTCGCGCCGCCTCGCCGGCTGGATCTCGACGCTGACGACCTTCGTCGCGTTCGGCGGCGCGCTCGTCGCGTTGTTCGGCCTGTGGGGGCGTGAGGCAGAGAACCGCCAAGAGCTCTCGACCGCCTACACCTGGCTCGCCGCGGGCGACTTCCATGTCGGCTTCGAGATCCTCGTGGACCCGCTCTCGGTCGTGATGATGCTGATCGTCTCCGGGGTCGGCGGGCTCATCGTCTGGTACTCGATGGGCTACATGGCCGGCGACGACGAGGAGCGTCGCTTCTTCGCCTACATGTCGCTCTTCGTCTTCTCGATGCTCCTGCTCGTACAGGCGGGGAACTTCCTGCTCCTGCTCGTCGGCTGGGGGCTCGTCGGCCTGGCGTCGTACCTGCTCATCGGATTCTGGCACCACCGGCCGGAGGCGATCGCGGCCGCGAAGAAGGCCTTCGTCATGAACGCGATCGGCGACGCGACGTTCGCGCTCGCCCTGGTGCTCCTGATCTGGAACGCCGGGACGCTCCAGCTGCTCGGCGTGTTCGAGCAGGTCGACGGCCTCTCGGAGACGACGGTGAACCTCGTCGCACTCGGCCTGCTCGGAGGCGCGGTCGCGAAGTCGGCCCAGGTGCCGCTGCACACGTGGCTCCCGGATGCGATGGAGGGCCCGACGCCGGTCTCCGCGCTCATCCACGCCGCGACGATGGTGACCGCGGGCGTGTACCTCCTCGTGCGGACGCATCCGATCTTCGAGGCCGCTCCCGACATCCAGCACCTCGCGGCGATCCTGGGCGCAGTGACGCTCCTGCTTGCGGGCTTCGTCGCGCTCGTCCAGTGGGACATCAAGCGCGTCATCGCGTACTCGACGATGTCGCAGATCGGCTACATGTTCCTCGCCGCGGGGATCGGCGCGTACGGGTTCGCGATCATGCACCTGATGGCGCACGCCTTCTTCAAGGCGCTGCTCTTCCTCGCCGCCGGCGTCGTCATCCATCACCTCGCCGACGAGCAGGACATCCGGCGGATGGGCGGCCTCAAGGCCGAGCTGCCGCGGACGCACCTCGCGTTCCTGATCGGGACGGTCGCGCTCGTCGGGCTTCCGCCCTTCGCGGGCTTCTGGTCGAAGGACCCCATCATCGCATCGGCGCTCGAACTCGGAGGCGGCCTCGGATGGACACTCTTCGTCGCGGGGCTGGTCGGCACGTTGCTGACGGGGGCGTACTCGTTCCGGCTCTACTACGCCGTCTTCCACGGCCCGCGCGGCGAGGCCGCTGCCGCTCATGGGGGTCACGGCGAGGGGCCACTGTCGATGCTCGTCCCGGTCGGCGCGCTCGCGGTGCTGTCGGCCGTCGGCGGCCTGCTCTCGATCCCCGGCGTCTGGCACCCGTTCACGCACTGGGTCGAGGAGTCGGCCCCGGCGCTCGTCGAGCCCACGACGAGCGAGGAGTACCTCGTCAGCCTGGTCGCCGTCCTGCTCGGCCTCGTCGGCTTCGTGCTCGCCCGCCGCGCGTTCCGACGCGACCGGCAGCTCGTGACGAGCCCGGACGCCTGGCGCACGTTCGAGCACAAGTTCTACTTCGACGAGCTCTACGACGCGCTCTTCTACCGCCCGGCAGTCGCGGTCTCGAACGCTCTCCGGCGGAACGTCGAGGAGCCCGTCATCGAGCGCTCGCTCGACGAGATCGGATCCGGGACGATCCAGGCGAGTGGCGAGGTCGCGCGGCTCCAGACCGGCCTCCTCCGCTCGTACGCGCTCGCTCTCGCCGTGGCGGTCTTCGTCCTCGTCGTCGTCTTCCTGGCGGTGCGCTAGCGGATGCTGACGACCGCGCTCATCCTGCTTCCCATCGCCGGCGGGCTCCTCGTCGCCGCGCTCCCGCTGCCGCGCATGACGACCGCCAGCCTCGCGTTCCTCGTCGCGCTGATCGAGGTCGGTCTCTGGATCGTTGCCGCCGCGCGCTTCGACTTCGAGGCCGGCGGGCTCCAGCTCGGCGCGTCCGAGGAATGGGTCGAGAGCCTCGGGATCTCGTACACGGTGGGCTTCTACGGCTTCTCGCTCTGGTTGACGGGGGCCGCGGTCGTCGTCTCGGCTGCGGCGATCGGCTACGCGTTCTGGGTCGGCCGCGACCGGCCGCGCGCCTACCACGCGCTGATGCTCCTGCTGACGGGCGCGATCGTTGCGACGTTCGCGGCGCAGGACCTGCTGCTCTTCTACGTCGCGTTCGAGGCGATGCTCATCCCGCTCTACGTCCTCGTCGGCGTGTGGGGCGGCGAGCGCCGGCTGGCGGCGACGCTGACGTTCGTCGTGTACACGATGGCCGGGTCGCTCCTGATGCTGGCGTCGGTCGTGGCCTTCGGCGTGACGCAGGGCACGTTCAGCCTCGTGGAGTCGGGGACGAGCGACAACGTCTGGATCTTCCTCGGCTTCGCCGTCGCTTTCGCGGTCAAGGCGCCGCTCTTCCCCCTGCACGGCTGGCTGCCGCTCACGTACCGCGAGGCGCCGGTCGAGGTCGCGGCCGTGCTCTCGGCGATCGTCTCCAAGACCGCGGTCTACGGCTTCCTCGTCATCGTGCTCGCGAAGTTCCCGGAGCCCGTCGAGGACCTGACGGGAGTCGTGCTCGTGCTCTCCGCCGCCGGGCTCGTGTACGGGTCGCTGCTCGCGTTCCGGGCCCCGGACCTGCGCGGGATCGTCGCGTACTCGTCGCTCGCGCAGATGGGCTTGATCACGATGGGGCTGTTCGCGCTGAACGACCTCTCGCTCGACGGCGCCGTGCTCCTGTCGATCGCGCACGCGCTGATCTCGGCGAGCATGTTCCTCCTCGTCGGCATGGTGGAGCGGCGCTGCGGGACCGGCGACCTCGATGCTCTGGGAGGCATGGCGCGCGGACGGCCCGTGCTCGCGACCGTGCTCCTCGTCGCGGGGATGGTCGCGCTCGCGGTTCCCGGCTCCGCGACGTTCGCCGGGGAGTTCCTGATCATGGCCGGCGCGTACGAGAACGGCTGGGGCTACGCGGCCGTGATCGCGCTCGGGATCGTGCTCGCGGCGATGTACGTGCTGCGGCTCATCTCCGCCGTGCTGCACGTGCGCCCGGGGGCTGCTGTTCGCGAGGAAGCCCTGGACTTGAGGCCGGGTGAGCTCGCGCTCGTGCTCCCGCTCGTCGCCTGCCTCGCCGTGCTGTCGGCCTGGCCGGCGCTCATCAGCCAAAGCTCCTTCCAGGACGACGAGCCCGCCCGCGTCGTCACCGAGGGCTACCGATGATCGAGACGCCGAGCGTCGACTGGCTCGCGCTCTCGCCGACGCTGGCGCTGCTCGCGGGGGGCGGGATCGCGCTTCTCGGAGCGGTGCTGCTGCCGGCTTGGATGCGCAAGGCGGTCGCGGCGACCGCGGCCTTCGCCGGCTTCGTCGCAGCAGCGATCTGCGCGGGCGTCGTCTTCGGAGAGAGCGCGACCCCGGAGGTGCTGCTCGCGGAGTCGATGGTCCGCGACCAGCTGGCCGCGCTCGCGCAGCTCTTCGTCGCGGTGACGGGAGCGGTCGTCGTCTTCGTCTCCTGGAGCGAACGGCGCCGGGACGACCACGGCGAGTACTACGCGCTCCTCGCCGCGGCGGGCGCGGGAATGGCGTTCTTCGTCGGGGCGGAGAACCTGATGACGCTCTTCCTCGGCCTCGAGTGGTTCTCGCTCTGCCTGTACGTCCTCGTCGCCTTCGACACGGAGCGCGCGACCTCGCTCGAGGCCGGGCTGAAGTACGTGATCGTCGGCGGCTTCGGCTCCGCGGTGCTGCTCTTCGGATCGGCACTGGTGTACGGGGCAACCGGCGTGCTCGGCTTCACGGAGATCGCGGCCGCGGACGCCGGGAGCGACGCCTTCCTCGTCACGGGGTTGGCGATGATCATCGCGGGACTCGCCTTCAAGGTCTCCGCAGCCCCGTTCCACATGTGGACGCCGGACGTGTACCAGGGCTCTCCGACCTCGATCACGGCCTTCATGTCGGCCGCGACGAAGACGGCCGCGCTCGTCGTGACGTACCGCGTGCTCGTGACCGCGTTCCCGGACGAGAGCGAGATCTGGACGATCGCGATCGCGGTGCTCGCGTGTGCCTCGCTCGCCTGGGGGAACCTCGCGGCGCTCGCACAGCGCGACGTGAAGCGCCTGCTCGCGTACTCGTCGATCTCGCACGCCGGCTTCATGCTGATCGCCGTCGCGGCCGGGACGGAGCGGGGGCTCGAGGCGCTGCTGTTCTACCTCGTGCCCTATGCGGCCGTGTCCGTGGGGGCGTTTGCCGTCGTCGCCGCCCGCGAGCGCGAGCTCGGCACGGACGTCCGGCTGGAGAGCCTCGCGGGCCTCGGCTGGGAGCGGCCGTTCTACGGGCTCGCGCTCTGGGTCTTCATGCTCGGGATGGCCGGCTTCCCGCTCACGGGCGGCTTCTTCGGGAAGCTGTTCGTGTTCTCGGCGGCGTACGAGGCGGGCGACTGGTGGCTCGTGCTCGTCGGGGTCGCCGCGACGGCACTCTCGCTCGCCTATTACCTGAACGTCGTGCGCTGGCTCTACATGCGCGCGGGCGCCGAGCTGCGGCTCGCGCCGGCCGGAGGAGCCCCGCCGCGGGAGTACGCGCTCGGGGTCGGCGTCGCGGCGTCGCTGGTCGTCACGGTCGGGTCGTTCTTCGCAGTCCAGCCGATCCTCGACCTCGCGTCCGACGCCGCTGCGTCGCTGCCGTTCTGAGGGTTAGATTCCCGTCATGCCCACCGAACTGACGTGGCTCGGGCACTCGGCGTTCCGCTTCGACACGCCCGGCGGGAAGCGCGTCTACCTCGACCCGTTCCTGAACGGGAACCCGACCTGCCCGGAGGCCGAGCGGGAGCCGGAGCGCTGCGACCTGATCCTCCTGACCCACGGGCACGACGACCACCTCGGCGACACGATCGCGATCGGGCAGAGGTTCGACTGCCCCGTCATCGCGCAGGTCGAGCTGCGCGGCTGGCTCTCGACCCAGGGGCTCGCCATGGACCCGACGCAGGCGGTGAACAAGGGCGGCACGATCCAGGTCGCCGGCGTGACACTCACGCTGACCCACGGCAACCATTCGTCGAGCGTCTTCGCGGACGGGGTGTTCCAGTACACGGGCGAGTCCTGCGGGTTCGTGGTCGAGGTCGAGGACGGGTTCAAGCTCTACTTCGCCGGCGACACGAACGTCTTCGGGGACATGTCCCTGATCGGCCGCATCTACGAGCCGCACGTCGCGGTGATCCCGATCGGCGACCACTTCACGATGGGGCCGCGCGAGGCCGCGGTCGCGCTCGAGCTGCTCGGCGTGGTCCGCTGCGTGCCCTGTCACTACGGGACCTTCCCGCTCCTGACCGGGACGCCGGACAAGCTGCGCGAGCTCGCGCCGACCGGCGTCGAGATCCTCTCGCCCGAGCCGGGTGAGACACTGACGCTGACGGCATGATGCGCGAGCGCTGGTTCGGGGCGACGGGGCGGAAGGTGCCCCAGATCGTCCTCGAGGGGACGGTCGACCTCGAGGGCGCGCTCGTGCTCGACGATGTCTCCGACCTCGCGACGATCCAGGCCGCGCACGAGCGGGGGACGCCGGTCGTCGTGCGCGCGGCCACAGTGGAAGAGGTGCACGCGGCCCTCTCCCTCGGTGAAGTCGCTTGCGCCCTCGTCCGCGATCCCGCCCTGGTCGAGCTCGACCTCGCCCAGCTCACGTACGGGTAGCGAGTGCTCGTCTCGACGTACTCCATCTGCGCCTGCGACCTCGAGGCGCGGCAGTGGGGCGTCGCGGTGCAGTCGAAGTTCCTCGGCGTCGGCTCGATCGTTCCGTGGGCCGAGCCGCTCGTCGGCGCGGTCGCGACGCAGTCGTGGGCGAACCCTCGGTACGGGCCCGAGGGGCTCGCACTGCTTCGCGAGGGGGTTCCCGCCGAGGAGGTGGTCGAGCGCCTGACTGCGGCCGACGAGCACCGCGCCCAGCGCCAGCTCGGGGTCGTCGACGGCCAGGGGCGCGGCGCGAGCTACACGGGCGACGAGTGCAACGAGTGGGCGGGCGGACGCGTCGGCGACGGGTACGCGGCGCAGGGGAACATCCTCGTCTCCGCGGAGACGGTCGACGGGCTCGCGGACACCTTCGAGACAACCGCCGGCAAGCCGCTCGTCCAGCGGCTCCTCGACTGCCTCGACGCCGCTCAAGCGGCGGGAGGAGACCGCCGCGGGCAGCAGTCGGCCGCGATCCGCGTCGTCGGGCCCGAGCAGGGCTACGCCGGGCTCTCGGACGTCTTCGTCGACTTGCGCGTGGACGACCACGAGCGACCGCTCGAGGAGCTCCGCCGAATCGTGGGCATCCACCACGAGCTCTTCGTGGAAACGCCGCGCGACCGCTGGCTCGAGGTCGACGACACGCTACGCGCGGAGATAGACGAGCGCCTCGCGCAGCTCGGCTTCGAGCGGCTCGAGGACTGGGCCGGCGAGGAGAACCTCGAGGAGCGCGTCGACGGCGAGAACGCGATCGACCCGTTCGTGCTCGAACGGCTCAGGAGAAAGACGGGCTAGCGTGCGCTTCCGGAAGAAGAAGCCGCCCGAAGGGCTCGACCTCCTGGACCGGGAGTTCATCCTCGCGACCGTCGAGCACGGCCTGGTGGCTCCCACCGGCCAGACCGTGGAGCACGACCTGCCGACCTCCGTGCGCTCGCTCGCCGACGACGCCGACCGCCACGTTCTGCCGCTCTTCACGAGCGAGTTCGGGCTGCGCGAGGTCTACCCGCAGGGCTCGGCGTGGGTCAGCGTCCCGTGCCCGGACGTCCTCCGGCTCTTCGTCGACGGAGACTGGGACGTGGCCGTCATCGACCCCGGGAGCACTGACCCGCGTGAGGTGCCGCGGGCAGATGCTGAGGCGTTGCTCGAGCACACCGGCGGCGACTGACCCGCTCGGAAGCGCAACTAGCGAGAGATCTGGATCTCGAAGCCGAAGAGCAGGATCGGCCAGACGACCACGGCGGCGATCGCGGTCAGGACCTGGCCTACCGTCGACAGCTCGTCGAAGTAGTCGTAGATCGCGGCCACGACGACCCCGATCACGATCCAGACGGTGGGAGCGAAGAGTGCGCGCATGAGGATCACGACCCGTCCGGCGTGCCCGGATGCCGGAACCGCGAAACTTCCCGCGCGTGAAGGTTCTCTCGACCCGCCGCTACCCCGGCCCGGCGTTCGACGAGCTCGAGGACGTCGAGGTGCTTCCGCTCGCCGAGCTGCGGGAGCCGCGCCCCGACGTCGAGGGACTCGTCGTCGCCAACGAGCCGGTGCCGCTCGATCTCCTGCCGAGCCTGCGCGTCGTCGCGAACTACAGCGTCGGCTACGACCGCGTGGGCGTGGAGGCCTGCCGCGAGCGCGGGGTGCTCGTGACGAACACGCCCGGAGTCCTCGACTCCACGGTCGCCGATCTCGCGTTCGGGCTCATCCTCGCGGCGCGCCGGCAGGTCGTCGAGGGCGACCGCTTCGTCCGCTCCGGCGGCTGGGCCGGGTCGTGGTCGGAAGGACGTGTCGCCGAAGAGGTGACCGGCTCGACGCTCGGCATCGTCGGCCTCGGCGGCATAGGCAGCGCCGTCGCGCGACGCGCTCGGGGCTTCGACCTGCGCGTGCTCTACACGCGGCGGAAGCCCGGTCGAGACGGACCTCGGCGAGTACCGCGAGCTCGACGCGCTGCTCGCGGAGGCGGACCTCGTGACGCTGCACGTCCCGCTGTCGCCCGAGACGCGCGGCCTGCTCGACGCACGACGGCTCGCGCTGCTGCGGGACGGCGCGTGCCTCGTCAACACCGCACGAGGCGAGATCGTCGACGAGCAGGCGCTGGTCAGGGAGCTCGTCTCTGGCCGTATCCGCGCAGGCCTCGACGTCTTCGTCGACGAGCCGAACGTGCCGGCGGAGCTCGTCGGGCTCGAGAACGTCGTCTTGACCCCGCATCTCGGCAGCGCGACACGGCAGGCGCGCGAGGCGATGACGCGGATCGTCGTCGACAACCTCCTCGCCGTCGCACGCGGCGAGCCGCCCTTGACGCCAGTCGTCCTCTAGTCGCCCGGAAGCCGGCGACCGGCTGCGAGCCGGCGCAGAGCAGGGACGGGGTCGTGCTCGGGCCTCGCGACGACGAGGACTGCTCCCGGTTCCGCCCCGGTCAGGGCGCCCACGAGCAGCTCGAGGCCGACGGCGAGCGCGAACGCCTTGTACGCCTGCTCGCCGCCGAACGGGACGAGCTCCTCGGGTGCCGCTACTCCCGCGAGCACGTCCCCGTGCGTGACCGCTCCCATGGACACGTCCGCGACGACCGGGTCTCCGCCGCTCGACGGGACGGCGATCGCGAGCGGGTTCGTCCCGGTCAGCGCGGGACCGCCCTCGGGATGCGGAAGCCTGCGCGGCGAGGTAGCGGTCAGCGCCGCGACGAGCCCGCCCTCGGCCAGCCGGCGAGCCCAGTAGCCGAGCACGCCGGTCGGGAAGCAGCGCTCGGCGACGACGACACGCGCGTGCGGAGGCGGCTCGATGAGCGTCGCGGTCACGATCTCGTCGAGGACGAGGTAGCCGAGCGCGCCGGCGCCGTCCCAGCGCTCGAAGCCCTCCTCGGAGACGACGCGGCGGGGCCTGGCTGCGGGGTCGAAGTCCTGCGTCGCGAGCCACTCGACCCGCGAGAGGCCGTGGCCGCGCTTGCCGCGCCGGTCGGCGTCCGCGAAGTGGGCGAGGAGCACCTCGGAGGCGCCCTCGTCGAGCCCGAGCCCCCGCAGCCGCTCGCGCGCGTCCTCGAGCGTCACGCGAAGGCCTTCTCCCGGAACTGCCGCACCGGCCAGCCGCGCGCGACCGCCGTCCTGCGCAGCTCCCGGTCCGGGTTCACCGCGACCGGATGCCCGACCGCCTCGAGAAACTCGAGGTCCGAGTGGGAGTCCGAGTACGCGTACGAGCTTGCGAGGTCGAGGCCCTCCGCGGCCGCGAGCTCGACGAGCGCGTCGGCCTTCGCGGGCCCGTAGAGGCGCCGCTCCAGGCGACCGCTGAAAACCCCGTCGACCACTTCTGCGCGCGAGCCGGCGGCGCCGTCGAAGCCGAGCTCACGCGCGAGCGCCTCTGCGACGTCCTCGAGGGCGCCGGTGACGATGAACGTGCGCTCGCCTCTCGCCGAATGCTCCGTCGCGAGGTCGAGGGCATCGCGGTAGACGAGCGGCTTCAGCACTAGATCCACCGCCTCGTCCACGATCTCCCGCAGCGTCTCGACCCTCAGCCCTGCGAGGACCGCGACACCGCGCTGGGCGGTCTGCCCGACCCGCGAGTGCCCGGCGCCGAAGCGGACGAACACGAGCTGCGCGACGAAGGCCGCCAGCACCTGGCGTCTTCCGATGAGCCCGCGCCGGCGGAACGTCCCGGCGAGCGCGAGCGAGCTCGAGCGCGAGAGCAGCGTCCGGTCGAGGTCGAAGAACGCGCCCCCTGGCACCCGCCGAGTCTACGAGAGCACAGTCAGCGGCTTGCGGATCGTCCCCGCGCGCGTTGCCGCAAGCGACTCGGCCAGCGCAAGGATCGCCTGCGCAGCCTCCGAGTCCGGTGCGACCTCGAGCGCGGTCGTGCCCTCGTCCGCGGCTTCCCGCAGGACCGGGTCGAGCGGGATCTGCGCGAGGAGTGGAACGCCGATCTCGTCCGCGAGCGCCTGCCCGCCGCCCGAGCCGAAGAGCTCCTGGCCGGTTCCGACGAGGTAGGTCATGTTCTCGACGACGCCGGTGACGCGCATCCCGGTCTTGAGCGCCATCTGCGCCGCGCGCACCGCCACCTGCTGCGCCGCCGGCTGCGGTGTGGTGACCACGAGCGCCTCCGCGCGCGGTAGGAGCTGGCCGAGCGACATCGCGACGTCGCCGGTTCCCGGAGGCATGTCCACGAGCAGCGTGTCCAGCTCGCCCCAGTGGACGTCCGAGAGGAACTGCTCGAGCGCCTTGTGCAGCATCGGGCCGCGCCACATGATCGGCGCGTTCTCCTCGAGGAAGAACCCGATCGACATGAGCTTCAGCTCGCCACGCACGGGCGGCACGATCATGTCGTCAACCGCGATCGGCTTCTGGTGCACGCCGAGCATGTGCGGGATCGAGTGCCCGTACACATCGCCGTCGAGGACGCCGACCCGCTCGCCGAGCGTCGAGAGCGAGTACGCGAGGTTCGCGGTTAGCGTGGACTTGCCGACTCCGCCCTTCCCCGAGGCGACGGCGACGACCCGCGTCGAGGGTGACAGCGAGATCGTCCGCTCGGGCTGGCCGCCGCGCAGCCGCGTCACGAGCGCGGTCTTCTCCTCCGGCGTCATGACGTCGAAGCCGAGCCGGACCGAGGTCACTCCGGGCACCTCACCCACGAACCGCCCCACCTGCTCCTCGAACGAGTTGCGCAGCGGGCAGCCGGCGACTGTCAGGGCGATCGTGACCGAGACGGCGCCGTCTTCCTCGACCAGGACGTCGCGGACCATGTCGAGGTCGGTTACCGGGCGCTTGAGCTCGGGGTCGATCACCTGCTCGAGCGCACGCAGGATGGCGTCGCGATCCGGCTTCATGGCGTCGAGCGTACCTGCGAGGAGCCGGGACGAGGAAGCCGAATGAGTGAGTCATGTCCCGGGTCGCGCTCGTGCTGGCCATCGTCGCGCTCGCGGTCGCGCTCCTCGGCGTGACACCGCTCGGCGAGGCGGCGGAGCAGGCCGTCGCGGGAGTCGTCCTGCCACGGGACTCGGTCGGCGCGGTTCACCTCCGCGACGGGTCCGTGACCGGGGCCGAGGTCAAGGATCACTCGCTGCTCGTGCGCGACTTCAAGCCGGGCCAGATCCCGCGAGGTCCAGCCGGCCCGCAGGGGCCGCCGGGGACGATCGAGGGCGTCGCGGCAGGCGGCGACCTCACCGGCATCTTCCCCGCGCCGGTGCTCGCGCCCGACGCGATCGAGTCGGCCGATGTCCTCGACAAGTCGCTTCGGCTCGCGGACACCGCCGTTCTCTCCGGGCAGGCGCGCATCGACGCGCCCTCGATTGCGCCGCACTCCTGCCTCTCGCTCCGCACGACCGTCGCCGGAGTGAAGCCGTACGACCGCACGCTGCTCCTGCCGACGCAGAACCTCCCCCTCGGAGTCTCCGTGACGCCGGTGTTCAACACGAATCGCGCCGGGCGGATCCTCTTCCGCCTCTGCAACGCGACCGGGAAGGCGATCGATCCGCCGCTCGGCGCGTGGGCATACGTCGTCTGGCGCTAGCCGCGCAAAGCCCCCGCGACCGCGGCGACGAGCGCGTCCGAGCCCGCGGCGACCACGCGTGAGCGCGTGACGAGGTCGAGCGGCGCCGCTGAGAACGGGGGATCGTCGACGAGCTCGATCGCAAGACCTCGCTCGCGCACGAGCAGCTGGGCAGCGGCGATGTCGACCGAGCGCGCCTCCTTGAGCGAGCACACCGCGTCGACGCGTCCCGCGGCGAGGTGGCAGAGCGAGAGCGCGAGCGAGCCCATGACCCGGATGCGCCCGGCGAGCCCGAGCAGGCCGTCGATCCGGGCCGCGATCGCCTGCGTCGTCGTCCCTTCGAACGAGAGGATCTCGACCTCGTCCTTCGGCGGCGGCGCCTCGAGCGGCGCACCGTCGAGGAACGCACCGCGGCCGCGCTCGGCCGTCCACTCCTCGCCCGTCCCGAAGTCGTAGACGTAGCCGAAGCCGACGTCGTCCATCGTGCCGCCCTCGGCGACCGCGAGCGAGAAGGAGAAGAACGGGATCCCGCGCTTCGCGTTGACGGAGCCGTCGATCGGATCGACGACGACGCGCGTCGGGCCGCCCGAGCCGAAGGTGCGCTCACCGAGCTCCTCCGAGACGAGCACGAAGTCCTGTCCGAGCTCGACCAGCCGCGCGACGACGGCGAGCTCCGCCGCCTCGTCGATCGCGGTCGTGTCGTCGCCGCCCTGGCCGAGCCGGAGGACGGGCTCGCGCTCGACCCGCGTCGGGAGCGCGTCGAGCACGCCGCGGATGTCGGCGACGCAGAGCCGGCAGACGTCGAGCCAGTCGGTCAGGGCTCGGGGTCCGGTTCGACGGGGTGGAAAAGGAGCCCCGAGAGCGGCTTCGGGAAGAAGTACGTGCTCTTCGGCGGCATTCGCTCGCCGCGCCGCGCGACCGCGAAGACGTCCTCGACGCGCGGCTCGCGGAGGAGGAACGCGACGTCGGCGCCCCCGCTGTCGACGGCCGTGACGGCCGCGTCCGCCTGCGGCGTGTACGAGAGGCCCTCCACGCCGAGGCGGTCGACGAGCTCGACGTCGAGCTCGCCCTCTACACCGCGCACGAGCTCGGCACCTGCCTTCCTGTAGGCGACCGCCGCGGAGCGGTCGGTGGGAGCTTCGTCGAGCGCGGCGAGAGCCTGCTCGAGGCTCGGATACGGCTCTCCGGTGCCGGTAGCGAGATCGGGCCTCCCCGAGAAGACCCGGTGCGTGGGGAACACGTGCAGGCCGGGATCGCCGGTCGCGACGACGAGCGCCATGATCCGCGTTCCGGACCCGAGCTCGGCATCGAGCTCGAGCGCGCTCTCGTAGCGATGGTGGCCGTCGGCGACGAGGAGCACGTGCGACTCGAGCGGCGCGGGATCGAAGTCGTCGATCCGCCAGAGCCGCGTGCCGTCGACCTCCAGCTCGGGCTGGCGGTCGGGGTGCTCCGTCTCGAGCCGCCCGTCGAGGAGCATGAAGATCGGCTCGGGCTGCGACTCGCATCGTGCGCAGCAGGTGGAGCCGGTCCTCGCGGATCCCCGGGTGCGTGCGCTCGTGCGGGAGCACGCGTCCGGTCTCGTAGCGCTCGACCGCGAGCGAGGCGACGACGCCGCGCCGCTGGCGCGGAACGTGGTCCGGCCCGACGTAGTCCTCGACGAGCAGCCAGGTCGCCGGCTCGTCGTCGCGTTCGAGGATCCCTTCGGCCAGCCAGTCACGGTAGAGGCGCCCGGCTACCTCCACGGACTCCGGCAGGGTCAGGTGGAGGACGTTGAAGGGGCTGCGTGAGACGAGCCGCTGCCGGTCCTCGGGCGATACGGCGTCGTAGGGCGGAGCCACGAGATCGGCCGCAGGGCCGGCCGCGCCGGAGTAACGGACGGCGCGGAACGGCTTCAGATCGGCCATCGGCGCGAGCGTACCAACGTGTGCCGGAGGACCTAGACTGCCCGACATGGCCACGATCGCCGAGCTCGTCGAGGACCGGACCGTCGAGGGCGTGTACGCGGTCGCGAAGAAGGAGCGGCGGAGGACGCGAGCCGGTGCGCCGTATCTCGCGCTCGAGCTCTCCGACGCGAGCGGCCGCATCGAGGCGCGGGTCTGGAGCGACGTCGAGCTGCTCGACCAGCGCTTCGCAGAGGGCGACGCGGTGCGGGTCCTCGGGCGCGTCGAGAGCTTCGGCGGGAAGCTCCAGGTGCAGGTGCGGGCGCTCGAGGCCGCGGAGGACGCGGACCCGGCGACGCTGACACCCGGGCTTCGCCGCGATCCCGACGAGCTCGACGGCTTCCTCGAGTTCCTCGCCGCGGAGATCGCCCACCCCGGCCTCGCAGCCGTCGTCGGCTCGTTCCTCGGCGACGCCGAGATCCGCGCGTCCCTGCGAGCCCTGCCGGCGGCCGGTGCGGACGCACATCACGGGTACGCGGGCGGGCTCCTCGAGCACACGGTCGGGGTGACGACGCTCTGCCGGGAGACTGCCGAGCTCCATCAACGGCTCCGGCGCGACCTCCTGCTCGGCGCGGCGCTCCTGCACGACGTCGGCAGGACGCGCGAGCTCGGGCGCGGGCCCGCGTTCCGGCAGACCGAGGAGGGGCGGCTCCTCGGACACGTCCACCTCGGGCTGCGCTTGATCGAGGAGCGCTCGCGCGATCTCGACCCGGCCGTGCTCGCGGAGCTACTCCATGCCGTCGCCTGCCACCACGACCGCCCCGCGGCGCGCACCGCCGAGGCGGCCGTCCTCTACCACGCGAACCAGCTCGACGCCCAGGCCGCGACGCGCCCCGTCGGCGACTAGAGGGCGACGTTGGCAGCGCTGCTCGCGCTCTGCGGCGCGTTCTCGTGGGGCGTCGGCGACTTCCTCGGCGGGCTCGCCTCACGAAAGCTCCAGGTGCTCGTCGTCCTCGCCGTCTCGCAGGCGATCGGACTGGTCGGGATTGCGCTCTGGGTGCTGGCCGCGGGTGATCCGTTCCCCGGTGTGGTCGAGCTCCTTCCCGCAGCCGGCGCGGGCGTCGCGGGCGTGGTCGGCCTGGGCGCGCTCTACCGCGGGCTGGCTGTCGGCGCCATGGGCATCGTGGCGCCGATCTCCGCCGCCTCGCCGCTCGTCCCGCTCGCGGTCGACGCCGCTCGAGGCACGACCCCGGAGCGCGCTCCAGTGGGCCGGCATCGCGCTCGTGCTGACCGGGATCGTCACGCTCTCGCGCGAGCCTTCGTCCGCCGGCGACCGCCGGCTGGCAGCGGGAGTCGGCCTCGCGCTCGTCGCGGCGCTCGGGTTCGGCCTGTTCGTGGTCGGGCTCGATGCCGGGGCCGACGAAAGCGCTCCCTGGGCAGTGGTCGCGGCACGCGCGGCCTCGGTCTCGATCGCGGTCGTCGCCGCGCTGGCCATGTCCGTCTCGCTCCGGCCTCCGCGCCGTCTCCTTCCTCTGCTCGTTGGCATCGGGGTCTTCGACACGGCCGCGAACGTCTTCGTCGCGTTCGCAACCACGCACGGCTCCGCCGGCATCGTCGCCGTGCTGAGCGCGCTCTACCCCGTGGTGACGGTCCTGCTGGCGCGGATCGTGCTCGCCGAGCGCCTGAGCAGCGCGCGGCGCGTCGGCGGTGTGGTCGCCATCGCCGGGGCCGTCCTCGTCGCCGCCGGCTAGACGTTGAAGCGCACGTTGACGACGTCGCCGTCCTCGACGACGTAGGTCTTGCCCTCGAGCCGCTGCAGGCCGCGGCGGGCAGCCTCGGCATGGGATCCGCACTCGAGGAGGTCGTCCCAGCGGATCACCTCCGCCCGGATGAAGCCGCGCGCGATGTCCGTGTGAACCGACTCGGCCGCGTCGAGCGCGGTCTGGCCGTGCTTCAGCGTCCACGCGCGCGCCTCGTTGTCGCCGACGGTGTAGAAGGCGATCAGGCCGAGCGCGTCCTTCAGCCGGTTGACGATCTCGTCGAGCGCGGACGGGCCCGCGCGGAACTCGGCGGCTTCCTCGGGGTCGAGCTCGGCGAGCTCCATCTCGAGCTTGCAATCGATTCCCGCCGGTCCGTTCTCCACCGTGAGGAGCGGCTTCGTCGTGAGCGGCTCGAGCGTACCGGGGAGCTCCGCTGGCCAGGCCGACAGGGACGAGCCCGCCTCGAGGTGCGCGAGCACGTCCTCGAGGACCGTGAGCTCCTTCCGCAGGCTGGCCTCGCCGGATTTCGCGTCCTTGCGCACCTTCTCCAGCCGCCGCTCGACGTGGTCGCGGTCGGCGACGATCATCTCGAGCGTCAGGTTCTCGAGGTCGCCTGCGGGGTCCGCGCCCTCGGAGAACCCGTCCACGACCGCCAGCAGCGCGTCCGCCTGCCTCAGCCCGCCCGGGAGGTCGGCGCTCGTCGCGGGAACGTCGACGACGCGGATTGCCGCTGGCGTGACCTTCTTCGACCCGACGAGCTCCGCCAGCCGACCGAGCCGGTCGTCCGGGATGATCGCCATCCCGACGTTCGCCTTCTCCACCACCGACGCGTACGCGGTGACCTCGGCGCCGGCACGCGTGAGCGCGTTGAAGAGGGTCGTCTTGCCGGCATTCGGCAGGCCGACGATGCCGACCTGAAGCGGCACGCCTTACTCGGCGAAGCCGACCCGCGACTCGCGCGCGAAGCGCTTCGCGTACAGGACGCGCGGCAGCATGAGGTGGATCTTCCCATCCTGCGCCTCGAGCGGGAGCGCACCCGAGGCGCCGCCCTCGAGCGCGGTCTCGAGCTCGTCCGCGCTCTTCGCGGACACGAGCACGCTCAGGATCTGCCCGCCGTCGAGGCCGATCTCGACCCGTACGTAACCGTTGTCAACCACCTGCCACCACCTCCGTCAGGACGCCGTGCACAGCATCAGGATGGACGAACGCGACCTGGAGACCGAACAGTCCAGGGCGCGGCGTCAGGTCGATCAGGTGCACGCCCGCGGCCGCGAGCTCCCGCACGGCCTCGTCGATGTCGCCCGCCTCGAGCGCGACGTGATGCATGCCCGGGCCGCGGCGGGCCAGGAACCGCCCGACCGGCGTGTCCTCCCCGGTCGGCGCGACGAGCTCGATCCGGCCGTCGCCGACGAGGAGCGACACCGCGTCGACCCCCTGTGCTGCGAGCGAGTCGCGATGCTCGATGCGGGCGCCGAAGAGGCGCTCCCAGGTCGCGATCGCCTGCTCCAGGTCGCGCACCGCGATACCGACGTGATGAACTCCGCGAAGGCGCACGCGGCGATGCTATCCCGCGGCGGCGAGGCGGCCGGTCAGTCGCGAAGCGGAAGCGCCCGGACCGTGCCGACGGTCTCAGACGACCGCGACTCCGGCTTGACGTCCTCGAGCAGCGCCCCGAGCTCGGCACGGTCGAGCGTCTCCTTGTCGAGCAGCGCCTGGGCGACGCGATCGAGCGAGGAACGGTGCTTCATCAGGAGTCGCTGCGCCTCTTCGTACGAATGATCCGTCAGTCGTGCCTGCTCGGAGTCGCGCAGGCGCTTCGTCTCCTCGGAGAGCGCGTAGTTGTCCGCCCGCATCGTCCGCGACGGGGCGACCTCGGACATGCCGTACTCGAACACCATCGAGCGGGCGATCTGCGTCACGCGCTCGAGGTCGTTCGAGGCGCCGTTCGTGATCCGCCCGAAGACGATCTGCTCGGCCGCGCGGCCGGCGAGAAACACCATCATCAGGTCGACGAACTCCTCGCGCGTGTGCAGGTAGCGATCCTCGGCCGGCATGTTCAGCGTGTAGCCGAGGGCCTGACCGCGGGAGACGATGGTCGCCTTCTGCGCGGGAAAGAGGTCGCCGACGAGGTGGGACATCACCGCGTGGCCGGCCTCGTGGTAGGCGAGGATGCGCTTCTCCTTCTCCGTGACGACGCGGCGCTGCTGGAGCCCGGCGACGATGCGCTCCATCGCGGCGTCGAAGTCGGCGTGGCGGATGTGCTGCGCGCCGCTACGCCCCGCGAGGATCGCCGCCTCGTTGCACAGGTTCGCGAGATCGGCGCCGGTGAGGCCGGACGTCTGCCGCGCGATCTGCCCGAGGTCGACGTCCGCGGCGAGCGGCTTCGAGAGCGTGTGGACGACGAGGATCGCCTCGCGCCCGGCGACGTCGGGCGGCGCCACGTGCACCTGCCGGTCGAAGCGGCCTGGTCGCAGGAGCGCCGTGTCGAGATCCTGGAGCCGGTTCGACGCGGCCATCACGACGACCTCGTCGCGGGCGTTGAAGCCGTCGAGCTCGACGAGCAGCTGGTTCAGCGTCTGATCGTGCTCGCGATGGATTCCGCCGCCCCCGCGGGCCGTGCCGACGGCATCGAGCTCGTCGATGAAGACGATCGCGGGCGAGTTCTTCCGCGCCTCCTCGAACAGCTTCCGGATCCGCGCGGCGCCGAGCCCGGCGAACATCTCGACGAACGACGATGCGCTCTGGGAGTAGAAATTCGCACCCGACGCGCTCGCAACCGCCTTCGCGAGCAGCGTCTTGCCGGTTCCGGGCGGCCCGTGCAGGAGAATGCCGCGCGGGACGCGCGCGCCGAGCTTCTCGAAGCGCTGCCGGTCACGCAGGAACTCGACGACCTCGTGCAGCTCTTCCTTCGCCTCGTCGAGCCCCGCGACGTCCGTCCACGACACGTCGACCTGCGAGCCGCGGACGACCGGGGCCGGTTTCGCTCGCGGCATGAAGCGGATCGTCCAGAGCAGCAGGCCGATGACGACCCCGAAGAAGATGATCGGAAGCCACGTGAGCAGCGTGTTCTCGAGGTCCGTCACCCCAACGCCTATCGGCAGGAGAGACGGATGCCTCAACTCGGAACCTGTTGCACTTTCGGCACGGTCCGTGACCCACACGCAAGCTTTTCCTCGTTACGCTGTCGGCGGGTGGTGGTTCGGGGTGGCCCCATTGAACTGCCGCGTTTCTCTAGCCTTGCCCTCGTGACGCGCGAGCTGCCGCTCCCGCCGCACGTCGACCTCGAGCGAGTCGCGGAGGTGTGGCGCGTCGACTACGAAACCCGCTTCGCCGACGCGAGCGCGTGGGCGACCGAGCATGCTCTCGAGCCCGCAGCGAACGACGCGACCCGCGTCTGTCTCCTGCTCGTGGACTCGCAGAACACGTTCTGCACGCCCGGCTTCGAGCTCTTCGTCGCCGGCCGCTCGGGAACGGGCGCGCTCGACGACAGCCGGCGCCTGTGCGCGTTCCTCTACCGGAACCTGCACGCGATCACCGGGATCGTCGCCACGCTCGACACGCATCAGGCGTTCCAGGTCTTCCACGCCCCGTACCTCGTCGACGCCGACGGCCGCCACCCGAGCCCGTACACGCTCGTCACTCCCGAGGACGTGGCGACGGGAAGATGGCGGGTCGACCACGACGCCGCCAGGGTGCTCGGGGCCGGGAACGAGCACCTGCGCGCCTACGTTGACGCGCTTGCCGCGGGCGGGAAGTACGACCTCACGATCTGGCCATTCCACGCGCTGCTCGGCGGCATCGGGCACGCGCTCGTCAGCGCGGTCGAGGAGGCGCTTTTCTTCCATGCGCTCGCGCGGCACGCGCAGACACGCTTCGAGATCAAGGGCACGAGCCCGCTGACCGAGCACTACTCCGTCCTCGGGCCCGAGGTGGAGCGCGGCGGCGGCGGCGAGCGGCTCGGCACCCGGAACACCGCGCTGCTGGAGCACCTGCTCGACTTCGACGCCGTGCTGGTGGCCGGCCAGGCGAAGAGCCACTGCGTCGCCTGGACGGTCCAGGATCTCCTGACCGACGTGCCCGAGATCGCCCCGCGCGTGTACCTGCTCGAGGACTGCTCGTCGCCGGTCGTCGTCCCCGGCGCGGTCGACTACACGGAGGACGCGGACGCGGCGTTCGCGCGCTTCGCCGAGGCCGGAGCGCACGTCGTCAGGTCGACCGAGCCGATCTCGACGTGGCCCGGCGTCATCGCGGCCGCTGCCGTGTCGTAAGCTCGTCCCGCAGCCGCTCGAGCTCGGGATCGATTCGAACGTCGTACGGAGCTGCGTCGAGCGCGCGGACGACCTCGGGAAGCGACTCGCGCTCACGTCTTGCCCGCTCGCGCATCTCCTCGAGGGTCTCCGACCGCATCGACCGACCGTCGCGCATGACCTCCCGGAGCAGCGGCTTGCCCTCGCTCTCTCCCCCGGCGAGCCCGAGCACGTCATAGCCCGCGACCCGCCACACCCCCTTCCGGCCGGGCAGTGTCGCCTTGCCCGGGGAGAGCTTGAGCACCGGCCGGCCGTCGAGCTCGACGAGCTTGTACGCGACGTCGAGAAACGGCGCGTCCGCCGAGACTCCCATCTTCGTTCCCACGCCGAAGCCGCCGATCGGTGCGCCCGCAGCCAGCAGCCGTGCGATCTCGTGCTCGTCGAGGCCCCCGCTGGCGAACACCATCGCGTCCTCGAGCCCCGCCTCATCCAAGATCGCCCGTACACCCCGGCTCAGCTCGACGAGATCCCCGGAGTCGAGCCGGACTCCGCGCAGCCGATGACCGCCCGCAGCCAGCTCCCGCCCCACGACCGCGGCGCGCCGTGCGCCTTCGAGCGTCTCGTACGTGTCGATGAGGAGCACGCAGTCGTCGGGATACGCACGCGCGAACGCGCGAAACGCCTCCAGCTCGTCGTCGAAGCTCTCGATGTACGAGTGCGCCATCGTGCCGGCGATCGGGATCCCGTAGAGCCGCCCCGCGAGCACGTTGCTCGTCGAGTCGAAGCCTGCGACAAAGCTCGCCCGCGCGACCTTCAGGCCCGCCTCGCCGCCGTGCGCCCGGCGCAGCGCGAAGTCGACCAGCAGGCGACCGCCCGCTGCCTCGACCGACCGCGCGGCCTTGCTCGCGACGAGCGTCTGGAGGTGGATCTCGTTTAGCACCATCGTCTCGACGACCTGCGCCTCGACGAGCGGCGCGGTGAGCTCGAGCAGCGGCTCGTTCGGGAACACGGCGGTTCCCTCGGGCAGTGCCCGCACAGTCCCGCTGAACCGAAACGCACGCAGGCGCTCGAGAAAGCGCTCGCCGAACAGCCCCGTCTCCGCGAGATACGCGAGGTCGTCCTCGCGGAAGCGCAGCTCCTCGAGATAGCGAAGCGCATGCTCGAGCCCAGCGGCGAGCGCATAGCCCCACCCCGAGGGGAGCGTCCGAAAGAACAGGGAGAAGGTCGCCTCCCGCTCGGCCGTGCGCTCGGCGACGTAGCTCTCTCCCATGGTGAGCTGGTAGAGATCGACGAGGAGCCCGCTCGGCAGACGCGGTGCCGAGGGTGTCATTTGCGACCGCGTCAGTCTTCGCGCTCGAGCGCGAGGCACGCGTCGCGCGCGGCGTCGGCGACCTCGACCTGCGCGTCCGAAGGCTCCGCGGTCGAGAACCGGCGCTGGATCTCGAGCCCGGGCAGCGCGAGCAGCCGCGCGAGCGGATGCTCGGGGTTGCGCGTCGTCCACGCGAAAGCCTCGACCGAGACGCCGATAGCGGCGGTCGTGCCGACGATCCGCGCCATCCCGCGAGCCGCAGCCGGGACCTGCGCGGCGGCCACGTTCGCGGCCAGTGAGGAGACGAGCATCGGCGCGATCAGCTGCGAGCCGCAGCGCGGGTGCTCCTTCGGCGCTCGCTCGCCGCCGTTCTCGTACGTCCCGATCGAGACGTGCTCGGCGCCGTGATACGCGGCCAGGCCCGGCCCGCGCAGCGCGAGCGCCGCCGGGAGGAGCGACACCGCAGCCGCGGCGAGCTCGCGCCCGCCAGCAGACAGCTTCGAGCCTCGGAGACGGCGCGCGACGAGCGCGGAGAAGGCCATCGAGCCCAGCACCGCGCGCCGCTCGAACGGGAAGCGCACGAGAGGAAGGCGGCGGCGGACGAGCGGCAGCAGCGCGAACGCTTCTGCGAGCGCGATCGGCCCGCGTAGCACCGGGAACTTGGCCCGCGCGGCCGGCGCGAGGCTCGGCTTCTTGCCGGAAGCGACGTGCAGCGTGCCCTCCTCGTCGCGAACCGCCACGGCCCACGCCGTCGGGCCGTGGACGAGTACGCCGTTCTGGAGTGCCATGCCGCCGAGGCGGACGGTGTCTTGCGCCACGGGTCAGACGATAGCTGCGAGGTCACGCAGCGCCTGTTGCAAGGCATCGGCGGCGGGGCCGCGACCGAGCGGTTGCCCGTCGACCTCGGCGAGCGGCATGACCTCGCGAATCGACGACGACGTGAAGGCTTCGTCGGCGCCGAGCAGCTCGTCGAGCCGGTAGACGCCCTCCTCCACTTCGAAGCCGCACGAGGGCGCAAGCTCGAGGAGCGCCGCGCGTGTGACGCCCGCGAGGATTCCGAGCTCGAGCGAGGGAGTGCGCAGCAGCTCGCCGCTCCGCCACCAGACGTTCGTGACCGTACCTTCGAGGACGACGCCGTCCCCGTCGACGAAGACGGCCTCCTCGGCGCCGCGCGTCTTCGCCTCGGCCTCGGCCGCCATGTTCACCGCATAGCTCGTCGACTTGACGCCCGGAAGCAGCCACGGCACCGCCGCGCGCACGCCGAGCAGCGAGACGGCCCGGGCGCCGCGCGCGCGCGTCTCCTCGATCCAGTCAGGCACCTCGCTCACCAGCGCGAGGCCGGCTGCGGGGCCTTCCGCCGGCCCGGCCGTCCAGACGAGCCGGAGCACGGCGTCCTCGTCGCCGGCGCGTGAGAGGACGAGCGGCACGAGCTCCTCGAGCGCGCGGCTCTCGAGCGGCGGGAGGCCGATGCTCTCGGCCGAGGCGGCAAGGCGCTCGAGATGCGTCGCGAGCCGGAACGGCTTCCCGCCGTAGACGCGCAGCGTCTCGAAGGCGGCACGGCCGCGAAGGAGCGCCTCGTCGTCGGCGCGCACGACCGGCTCGCCCGGATCGACGAGCCCGCGGCCCGCGACGGCGAGCGCGAGGAGGGTCACCGCCGGGACCCGGCCACGACCGGCACGCGGGAGCCGATCGCCTCGAGCAGCGGGCGCGCCTTCGTCCACGACTCCTCGATCTCGGCTTCCGGATCGGAGTCCCACACGATGCCGCCCCCCACCCACAGGTGGATGCGGCCGTCCGCGACAGCGAACGTCCGGATCGTCAGCGCGAGGTCGAAGTCCCCGTTCCCGTATACGCGCCCGAGCGCGCCCATCGACGCGCCGCGTCCCACCGGCTCGAGCGCCGCGATGAGATCGACCGCGGCGATCTTCGGGGCTCCCGTCACGGAGCCGCCGGGGAAGGTCGCCTCGAGGATCTCGGCAAGCCCGGCTTCCGGCCGCAGCGTCCCCTCGACCGTCGAGACCATGTGCTCGACGCCCGCGAGTCGGCTCGTCCTCATGAGCTCGGGCCAGCGCACGCTTCCCGGGAGGGACACACGCGAGAGGTCGTTCCGCTCGAGGTCGACGATCATCACGTGCTCGGCGGCGTCCTTCTCGGACTCGCGCAGCTCGGCGGCCTCGCCGACCGGGCGCGTCCCCTTGATCGGCATCGTCCGAATGACGTCACCCTGTCGCTGAAGAAACAGCTCGGGCGAGGCGGACACGACCGCCCAATGGTCGGTCACGAGCGGCTGCGGCACGAGCGGGTGCAGCGGGGCAAGCGCGGCCGCGAGCGCCGGAACGTCTCCTGCGAACGGCGCCGAGAGGTGCTGCACGACGTTCACCTGGTAGACGTCGCCGCGCCGGATCGCCTCGCGCACCGCCTCGACCGCATCCCCGTGCTCGTCCGCGGTCCAGGACGGCTCCCAGTCCCCGAGCTCGAGCCCCTTGTAACGATCAGTTGCAAGCGTTGCCTCGCCTCCGACGCGGCAGGCGGCGAGCGGGAGCGCCGCGCACGGCTCCGGCGGCGCGGGCGCGGCCTCGCGGCGGATCGCGTCCGAGAGCCCGTAGCCGAGGAAGAGATCGGCCACCAGTCCCTCGCCGCCCGGCTCGAAGAACCCGCGCTCGCGTAGCCACTCCTCGATCCGGCCGAACGCGCCGGCGGGCTCCCGCAGCTCGAGCGAGTCGCTAGCGCCCATCTCGAAGAGACCGATAGCGGCGAACGAGCGCATTGGTCGAGGAGTCGTGCAGCAGCTCGCGCTTCCAGCCGGGCGCGAGCTCCGGCGCGAGGCGCGCCGCGAGCTCCTTCCCGAGCTCGACGCCCCACTGGTCGAAGGGGTCGATGTCCCAGACTGCCGCCTGCGTGAAGACGCTGTGCTCGTAGAGTGCGAGCAGCGCCCCGAGGGTCGCCGGATCGAGCCGCTCGGCGAGGATCGCCGTCGACGGCCGGTTCCCAGGCATCACCCGGTGCGGGATCGTCTCCTCGGGCGAGCGCGCCTCGCGCAGCTCCTCGGCGGTGCGGCCGAACGCGAGGGCCTCGGCCTGCGCGAACAGATTGGCGGCCAACAGATCGTGCTGCTCCGCCGAGCCGCTTGCGGGCTGCGCGAAGCCGATCAGATCCACCGGCACGAGCGTCGTGCCCTGGTGCAGCAGCTGGAACACCGCGTGCTGCGCGTTCGTCCCGGCTCCGCCCCACAGGATCGAGCCCGTATCCGCGGCCACCGCCTCGCCCGTGGTGGTGACCTGCTTCCCGTTCGACTCCATCCACAGCTGCTGGAGGTACGACGGCATGAGCCGGAGCTCGTGGCTGTACGGGAAGACCGCGGTCGACTGCGCGCCGCCGAAGTTCCGGTACCAGACCGCGAGCAGGCCCATGATCGCGGGCAGGTTCCCGCCGAAAGGCGCGCTGCGGAAGTGCTCGTCCAGCGCGTGCGCCCCCGCCAGGAGCTCGCGGAAGTGCCGGTCGCCGATCGCGACCATGAGCGAGAGGCCGACGGCGGACCAGAGCGACGTGCGCCCGCCCACCCAGTCCCAGATCCGGAACATGCGCTCGGGCGGGATCTCGAGAGCGTTCCCTGCCTCCGCGCTCACGGCAACGCCGACGAGGTTCGCGGCATTCACGCCCCCGAGCCAGGCGCGCGCGCGCCGCGCGTTCTCCAGCGTCTCGAGCGTCGTGAAGGTCTTCGAGACGACGACGAAGAGGGTCTCCGCGGGATCGAGCCCGGCGAGCGCGCCGTCGAGGTCGGCCGGGTCGACGTTCGAGACGAAGCGCACGGTCAAGCGCGGATCCGCGTACGAGCGGAGCGCCTCGTATGCCATCGCGGGCCCGAGGTCGCTCCCTCCGATCCCGATGTTGACGACGGCGCGGATCGGCCCTCGCCGCACGTCCTCGACGAACGCGGCCATGCGGTCGAGCTCCGCGTGCACGTCCTTGACGACGTCGTCGCCGTCGACGAACACCGACCGCGAGCTCGGCATCCGCAACGCGACATGGAGGGCGGGCCGTTCCTCGGAGACGTTCACGCGCTCGCCGCGGAACAGCGCGCGCGTCTTCTCCTCGAGCCCGCGCTCGCCGGCGAGCTTGCGCAGCAGCTGGAGCGTGTCGTCGGTCACCCGGTTCTTCGAGTAGTCGACGTAGAGGCCGGCGCGCCTCGGCCGTCAGCCGCTCCCCGCGGCCGGGGTCGCCGGCGAAGAGCTCGCGGAGCGTCTCGCTCGCGATCTCGGCGTGGTGCCACTCGAGCCTGCGCCAGGCCGCCGTCTCGCGCAGAGTCTCAGGCACCTGCCGGCTCTCCGACCGCGCGAACGAGATCGCGGTAGGCAGCGGTGGGATCGTCCTTCCAGAAGACCGCACTCCCGGCGACGAGCAGGTCGGCGCCGGCCGCACGCGCCTCGCCGATGGTCTCGCCGTTGATCCCGCCGTCCACCTGGAGCCGAACGTGCGGCGGAAGCGCTTCCCGCAGCTCCCGAATCCGCTCGGTCGCCTCCGGCATGTACGCCTGCCCCGAGTATCCGGGATGGATCGACATGCAGAGGACGAGATCGGCGCCCTGCGCGGCGGACACCGCTTCGTCGGTCGCCGTCTCCGGGTTCAGCGCGACGCCGACGCCGAGCCCGAACGCGCGGGCGTGCGCGATCGCGTGCAGCCGGTCCTCGACCGCCTCGACGTGGAAGGTCACACTGTCGCCTCCGGCGCGGGCCACGGCCTCGAAATGGCGCTCCGGACGCTCGACCATGAGGTGGCAGTCCAGGATGCCTCCCCACGCGTGGACGAGCGGGGCCAAAGACGCCACGACCACCGGTCCGATCGTGATCTCGGGGATGAAGTGGCCGTCGCCCGCGTCGAAGTGGAACACGCGCGCGCCCGCCTCCACGAGCGCGCCGAGCTGGTCGCCGAGGCGCGAGAAGTCGGCTGCATAGAGCGACGGCTCGACCTCGACCGCGCGTACGCCGTTCGTCCATGTCATCGCCGACGCACGGTAAACGAACGCGCTCTCGGGCGGTTCTGGACAGTCGCAACTGGCGCGTCCGGGCAGCGGACGCCTTCAGGGATTGTCGCGCGACCGGAATCTGCGCTAGCGGATTCCGGTCTTGCGCCAGGAAGCGGGTTAGTGTCTTCACTCGTGGCGGACGTCGAGCGCGAGAAACGCCTGGCGGCCGAGGCGGCGGCCGCACTCGTCGAGGACGGCATGACCGTCGGTCTCGGCACCGGCTCCACCGCCGCCCTCTTCGTCGAGGCGCTCTCCGCCCGCCGCCTCGGGATCCGCTGTGTCGCAACGTCCCCGGCCACGGAGCAGTCGGCGCAGGCCGTGGGCCTGCCGGTCGAGCCGTTTGCGGGGCTGAGCGCCCTCCCTCGCCTCGATCTCGCCGTCGACGGCGCCGACCAGGTCGCCCGCAACCGCTGGGTCGTCAAGGGCGGAGGCGGCGCCCACACGCGCGAGAAGGTCGTCGCGGCGGCGGCAGACTGGTTCGTCGTCATCGTCTCCTCCGACAAGCTCGTCGAGGTCGTCGAACCACCCGTCCCGCTCGAGCTGCTCGAGTACGGGCTCGCGGCGACGCTCGCCCGGCTCGGGGAGGCACGCGACCGCGATGCGCCGCGCACGCCCGATGGCGGCGTGATCGCGGACTGGCACGGGGCCGTCGAGCGACCCGGCCGAGCTCGCGGCCCGCCTCGCGGCCACGCCCGGGGTCGTCGAGCACGGGCTCTTCCCCCCACAGCTCGTCTCCGAGGTGCTCGTCGGCCGCGGCGAGAACGTCGAGCGGCTCTAGATCTAGCTCTCGCCCTCGGGCTCGCGCCAGCCGCCGTGCTCGGCCGCAAGCCGCTCGGCGCTCGCGGGCCCCCACGTCCCCCGCTCGTAGGGCTCGATCGGCGGCGGAGAGTCGAGGAGCGGCTGCACGATCCGCCACGTCTCCTCGACGACCTCGAAGCGCGGGAAGAGCGTGCTGTCGCCGCGGAGCGCGTCCGCGAGCAGGCGCTCGTACGGCTCCGGCGGCTCGCCCATCTCCTCCTCGAAGTCGAGGTCGAGCGAGACGGGCTGCGACACCTCGCGCCCGGGAGTCTTCGCGCGAATCCCGATCGTGACCCCGGAGTTGCGGCCGACCCGGAGGACGATGTCGTCGTTGCCGGGCGTCTCGAGGCGATACGAGCCCCAGCGAAGCTGCGGCACGCGCTGGAGGCGCACGACCACCTCGGTGCCGGTCACAGGGAGCGCCTTCCCGGCGCGGACGAGGATCGGGACGTGGGCCCAGCGCCAGCTCTCGATCTCGAGCCGGAGCGCGACGAACGTCTCCGTGTCGGAGTCCGGCCGCACGCCCTCGATCTCGCGGTAGCCGTCGTACTGCCCGCGAACGGCGTGCTCCGGATCGGCCGCCGGCATCGAGCGGAAGACGTCGAGCCGCCGCCGCGGGATCGCGTCGTCCCCGCCCGACGGCGGCTCCATCGCCGCGAGCGCGAGCACCTGCAGGAGGTGGTTCTGGACAACGTCGCGGATCGCGCCGACGCCGTCGTAGAACGAGCCGCGCCCCTCGACGCCGAAGTCCTCGGCGAGCGTGATCTGGATCGAGTCGACGTCCTCACGGCTCCAGACCGGCTCGAAGAGCGCGTTCGCGAAGCGGAAGTAGATGATGTCCTGCACCGGCTCCTTGCCCAGGAAGTGGTCGATCCGGAACAGGCGGTCCTCGGGGAAGATCGCGGTGAGGCGCTCGTTCAGCTTGCGCGCCGAATGGAGGTCGGTCCCGAAGGGCTTCTCCACGACGAGCCGCGCGTTCTCGGCGAGGCCCGCCGCCGCGAGCCCCTCCGCGACCTCGAGGAACGAGCCGGGCGGGATCGCGAGGTAGAAGACCGGCGACTTCGCGGAGCCGAGCGCGTCGCGGAGCTTCTCGTACAGCGCCGGGTCGGAGACGTCGCCGCCGACGTACGTGAGCCGCGAGAGGAGGTCGTCGAGCACGCCCTCGTCCGCATCGTCGACGGCGTCCTCGACCGCCTTCCGCGCCAGCTCGCCCAGCTCGTCGTCGCGCAGCGGCCGGCGCCCGACCGCGAGCACGGAGCAGGTGAGGAGCTCCTGCTCGGTCAGGCGGTAGAGCGCGGGCAGCGTCATCCTCCGAGCGAGGTCGCCGGTGATGCCGAAGACGACGAGACCGTCCGCCGACTCGGTCACGAGGGCGTAACCTCCGGCCGGACGGGGTACGCGCTACGCGCCACGGACACGATGCTCGCGGAAAGGAGCTGATGTGGCAACCGACTCACCGCTGCAGCTCGGGATCGTCGGGCTGGGAAGGATGGGCGCGAACATCGCACGGCGACTCCTGCGCGACGGCCACCAGGTCGTCGGGTACAACCGCAGTCCGGGGCCGATCGAAGCCCTGCGGGCGGAGGGCGGAGGAGGAGCGGGATCGCTCCCCGAGCTCGTCTCCGCGCTCGAGGCCCCGCGCGCGGTCTGGGTCATGGTTCCCGCCGGCGCGATCACCGAGGGCGTCGTCTCCGAGCTCGCCGGACTGCTCGAAACGGGCGACACGATCATCGACGGCGGCAACACGCACTACGCAGATGACATCCGGCGCGCCGCCGCGCTCACCGAGCGCGGGATCCACTACCTCGACTGCGGGACGAGCGGCGGGATCTTCGGTCTCGAGCGCGGGTACTGCCTGATGATCGGCGGGGACGACGAGGCGTTCCGTCGGCTGGAGCCCATCTTCGCGTCGCTCGCGCCGGGGGTCGACGCAGCCGCCCGAACGCCGGGCCGGGACGAGATCGCTCCGGAGGAGCACGGCTACCTCCATTGCGGATCGAGCGGCGCCGGGCACTTCGTGAAGATGATTCACAACGGGATCGAGTACGGGCTCATGGCCGCCCTCGCGGAGGGGTTCAGCATCCTCCAGCACGCGGGCGCGGGGCTCGAGGAGCGTGAACGGGACGCCGAGACCGCGCCACTCGCCATGCCCGAGCTCTACCGCTACACGTTCGATCTCCGAGCGATCGCGGAGCTCTGGCGTCGGGGCAGCGTCGTGTCGTCGTGGCTCCTGGACCTCACTGCCGCGGCGCTGGTCGCGTCCCCGGACCTCGAGGGCTTCGCAGGGCGGGTCTCCGACTCGGGTGAGGGTCGGTGGACGTCCGTCGCGGCGATCGAGACGGGCACGCCCGCGCCGGTGCTCACGACCGCGCTCTACTCCCGCTTCACGTCGCGCGACGAGGCCGACTTCGCCAACCGGCTGCTCTCCGCGATGCGCGCGGCGTTCGGCGGGCACCTCGAGAAACCGAGGTGACCCTCGCTTTCGAGGTGCTGCCCGACGCCGAGGCGGCTGTCGGGCGAGTCGCCGCTCTGGTCGCCGAGCGCGCTCGACAGTACGAGGACGGGCTCACGCTCGCCGTGAGCCGCGGCGCACGGCTCTTCCAAGCACTCTGGGAGGAGGAGGTCCCGTGGGAGCGCGTCTCGATCTTCCAGGTCGACGAACGAGTCGCTCCGCCGGGGCATCCGGACCGGAACCTCTCGGAGCTGCTCGCCACGCTCCCGGACGAGGCACGGCCGGACCTGCGGCCGATGCCGGTCGACGTGGACGACCTCGACGCGGCCGCCGCGCGCTACGCGGCCGAGCTTCCGCCGGCGCTCGACCTCGTCCATCTCGGCCTCGGTGAGGACGGCCACACCGCCTCGCTCCTCCCCGATGACCCGGTTCTCGACGTCACCGACCGTCTCGTCGCCGTCACCGGCGAGTCTCAGGGACGGCGCCGGATGACGCTCACGTATCCAGCGCTCGACGCTGCCCGCGAGATCATCTGGCTCGTGACGGGTACGGGCAAGCGCGAAGTGCTCGCGAAACTTCTCGCACGCGACCTTTCGATCCCTGCCGCACGCATCGCGAATGAGAACCAGCTCGTCGTCGCGGACGCCGCCGCAGCGCCGCACGCCTAGAGCGTCGCGCTACCCGAGCAGCGAGTGCGCCGCCGCGCGCAGCATCTCCGTGCCCAGCTCGAGATCCGCGACCGCGATCCGCTCGTTCGCGGAATGCACGAGCTTCGTCGCGAACACGGGGTCCATCTCCTTGATCGGGAAGAAGCCGTACGCGACCGTCCCGAACGCCTCGCGGAGGTAGTGGCTGTCGGTGAACCCGGGACACGCGATCGGCGCGAGCTTCGCGCCCGGCTCGATCTGCGAGGTGAACTTCGCGAGCGCGTCCCAGAGCGGCGTCGAGAGATCGGAGCGCGTGCCGCCGACGGCCTCCTGCCATTCGAGCTCGTACTCGCCTGCGCCGAGCGCGGCGCGGATCAGCGGCTCGGCGTCCACGGGCGACTGCTCCGGCAGCAGACGGCAGTCGACCCCCACTTCGCACAGCGCGGGGATGACGTTCCGCTGGTGCGACGCGTCGATCATCGTCGGTGACAGCGTGAACGAGAGCAGGGGCTCGACGAGCGCGGGCAGCATCGGGTCGAGCGCGCCGGCGCGCGCGAGCGCGTCCTCGAGCGGCGGGGCCTCGCCGAGCACTGCCTCGAGGAAGCCGCGGGCCTCCGGGATCATGTTGCGTGGCGGCTCGTACGTGCCCAACGCCTCGACGTAGCGGGCCGCCTTGACGAGCGCGTTGTCCGCGATCCCGGGCATCGATGCGTGCCCACTGCGCCCATGGACGCGCAGCGTGAACGGGGCGGACATCTTCTCGGCGGTTGCGCACATGTAGACCGGGGTGTCGCCGAGGACCAGCCGCTCGCCGCCGCCTTCGTTGATCGCGTAGTCGCAGCGGATCGCGTCCGGGTGCGCCTCCGCGAGCCACACGAGGCCGTAGCCGTCGCGGCCGCCGACCTCCTCGTCCGCGACGACGATGAGGATGAGGTCGCCGGAGGGCTTGAACCCTTCCCGTGCGAGCGTCGCGAACGCAACGCACGACGCCGCGACCTGCCCCTTCATGTCGAGCGCGCCTCGCCCCCACACCTCGCCTTCGACGAGCTCGCCCGACCACGGGTCGCGATCCCACTCGGCCGCGTCGGCGAGCACCGTGTCGGTGTGGCTCAGAAACGCGAGCGACGGGCCGTCTCCGCCCTCGATCCGCGCGACGAGGTTGGCGCGGTGCGGCTCGCGCGCGTACAGCTCGCAGGCGATCCCGCTCGCGGCGAGATAGTCGCGCAGGACCTCGGCCGCGCGTGTCTCGTTCCCCGGCGGATTAACGGTGTCGAGCCGGATCAGCTCCTGCAGGAGCGCGGTGACCTCTTCGCGGAGAGTCACTCGAGCTCCGCTTTGGAGAGCGCGGTGAGCTCGTTGCGCACTTCCCAGAGCTCGGGGAAGGAAGTCTTCGTGACGAGGCGGCCGAGCAGCTCGACGGGAGTGCCCTGCGTGCCGACGACCTTGTCGCCGATCACGCGCGAGACCACCTGGTAGTGGCGCAGGCGCCAGAGCTGGGCCACCTCGTCCAGCTCGAGCAACGCCTCGGCGATCCGGTACAGATCCTCGTGCTCGCGCCCCTGGACGTAGAGCTCCGCGAGCGAGAGGCCGGCGGCTCGCCGGGTCGCGTGGAATCCCTGCCCGAGACGCGGCAGCACCCGCCGGAGCTCGTTCCAGCCGGGCGAGTCGAAGCCCGACCCGTGGCCGAGCACCTTGCGGATCTCCTGGTATTCCCACGGCGACATCCGCTCGAGCATGTCGAGCTGCGAGACGACGAAGCGGATGCAGAGGGACGCGCGCTCGAGGAGGCGGAGCGCGCCGCGGAGATCGCCCTCCTCGATCAGGCGCGCGGCCTCGTCGGCGTCGCTCGCGGAGAGCTTCAGCCAGAGCTCCGAGGCCTGGTGCGTGACCTGGAAGAGGAGCTCGTCGCGGTGCACCCACTCGTCCGGCCCTTTTTGCAGCGCAAGCAGCTGCTCGGTGTTCAGGTACCGCTCGTAGTCGGACGCGGCGGCGCCCGAAAGTATCGGCTGGGAGTAGTCCTCGGCCTCGTGGCTGGCCATGTCCGGAGCATACTTCGGGTCGTGGGAGACCTCTTCTCGGAAGCCGCCGCAGACCGCCTCACGGAGACCGCGCCGCTGGCGGTTCGGCTGCGACCGCGCACGCTCGAGGACCTCGTGGGTCAGCAGCACGTCCTCGGAGAAGGATCCGCGCTCCGGCTCGCGATCGAGCAGGACCGCCCGCCGTCGATGATCCTCTTCGGCCCGCCCGGGACCGGCAAGACGACGATCGCGCGCATCGTCGCCGAGCGCACGGGCGCGATCTTCGAGGAGCTCTCGGCGGTCTCGGCCCGCGTCGACGACGTGCGAGCGGTGATCGCGCGCGCCCGCGACCGCCTCGGCGGAAACGGGCAGCGGACGATCCTGTTCATCGACGAGATCCACCGCTTCAACAAGGCGCAGCAGGACTCCGTGCTGCACGCGGTCGAGGACGGGCTCGTGACGCTCATCGGCGCGACCACCGAGAACCCGTACTTCGAGGTCAACTCGGCGCTGCTCTCCCGCTGCACGGTGATCGAGCTGGAGGCGCTGTCGGACGAGGAGATCGGCGTCGTCGTGAAACGGGGAGCGGAGGCGCTCGACGCCGAGCTCGACGACACGCTCACGGCGCTCATCGCGGGCCGGGCCGGCGGCGACGCGCGGGCGGCGCTCCAGATCCTCGAGCTCGTGAGCGACACCGCACGCGCCGAGGGCGTCCCGATCTCCGAGGAGCACGTCCTCGACGCCGCCCGCAAGCGCCCGCTGCTCTACGACCGCAAGGGCGACCAGCACTACGACTTCGCGTCGGCGTTCATCAAGTCGATGCGTGGCGGCGATGCGGACGCAGCGGTCTACTACCTCGCGGCGATGCTGGAGTCGGGCGAGGACCCGCGCTTCGTCGCCCGCCGCATGGTCATCCTCGCCTCCGAGGACGTCGGCAACGCCGACCCGCAGGCGCTCGTCGTCGCGGTCGCCGCGGCGCAGGCGCTCGAGCACGTCGGGCTTCCGGAGGCGCAGCTCAACCTCGCGCAGGCCGCGACCTACCTCGCGCGCGCGCCGAAGTCGAACGCATCTGCGGTCGCGATCTGGGAGGCGCGCCGGGACGTGCGCGAGCACGGGAACGTGCGGCCGCCGGCGATGCTCCGCTCGACCGGGCACACGCGCGCGGCGAAGGACCGCGGCCACGGCGACGGCTACCTCAACCCGCACGACGATCCCGCCGGCTTCGAGGTCTCGTACCTCCCGGAGGAGCTCCGGGGGCGCCGGTACTACCGACCCGAGGAGCCGCCGCCGCGCACCGAGCTCGAGTCGTGACGTCCCGTCCAGTCGTCCTCGTCGACGCATGGAACGTGATGCGCTCGCGCTGGCCGAACATCCGCACGGACCGGTTCGTCGAGCTCACTCGCGCCTGGGCCGAGCAGGAAGGCGTTGGCGTCGTGGCCGTGTTCGACGGGCGCGCTCCCGGAGAGCTTGAAGGGGTCACCATCGTCGGAACGGGAAGCGAAAGCGCCGATGACTGGATCGCGAGGCACGCGAGCGAGCAGGCGCGGGATGGGCATCGCCTCTGGCTCGTCTCGTCGGACCGCGGGCTGCGAGAGCGAGTCGCAGGTCACGTCGAGCGCGTCATCGGCGGCGGCTCGTTCGCAGGGCAGCTCGAAGCTCTCGATCGGGAATGACGCCGGTACTATCGCCCGACCGGCGAAGGCGAGGAGTGCAGGCATGGCGGTGACGACGAGTGAGAAGGCGCCCGAGTTCGACCTCGAGGTGATCCGAGACGAGCGGGTCGCGCTCTCGGACTTCCGCGGCCGCTCGAACGTCCTGCTCGTCTTCCACCCGTTCGCGTTCACCCCGGTGTGCGAGGAGGAGGCACGCGACCTCCAGGAGAACCTCGAGTCGTTCCGGAACGCGCAGACCGAGATCGTCTTCGTGTCCTGCGACCCGGCGCCGGCGCGTCAGGCGTGGAAGGAGGAGATCGGCGCCGAGTTCACGTTCGCCTCCGACTTCTGGTCGCACGGGGCCGCCGCGAAGGCGTACGGGGTCTTCAACGACGAGAACGGCGCGCCGCACCGCGGGACGTTCCTGATCGACAAGGAAGGCACGGTGATCTGGTCGCTCGTGAAGATCTCCGGCGAGCGCCGGACGGAGATGGTCCCCGAGTCGCTCGACACGCTTCGCGCAGACGGTTGAGGCTCGCGCTCGAGGAGTGGGGCGAGCCCGGCGCGCCGCGGGTCGTCTGCCTCCACGGGGTGACGAACCACGGGCGGCACTTCGCGAAGCTCGCGGAGGCGCTCCCCGGCTTCCACGTCCTCGCGCCCGACCTCCTCGGTCACGGCTCGTCGCCCTACGAGCCGCCGTGGTCGCTCGCCGCGCATGTCGACTCGGTGGTCGAGACGGTCGGGGCCGAGCCCGCCTTCCTCGTCGGGCACTCGTTCGGAGGACGGATCGCGTTCGAGCTCGCCGCGCGCGCGCCGAAGCTCGTCCCGCGGCTCGTGCTCCTCGATCCCGCGCTGTTCGTTCTCCCGACAGTTGCGTTGTTTGCGGCGGAGAACGCCCGCAAGGAGCGCACGTACGTCTCCTTCGCCGAGGGCATCGAGCGCCGCTTCGACGAGAGCCAGCTCAAGCGCGCGCCGCGCGAGCTCGTCGAGGAGGAGCTCACGGGCCACCTCGTCTGGAGCGAGGACAACCTCTACCGCTACCGCTACTCGCAGTCGGCCGTCGTCGCCGCGTACGGCGAGATGGCGTCAGAGCCGCCGCCGTTCGAGCGGGTGCGCGTGCCGACCCTGCTCGTGCTCGGCGAGACGTCGTACCTCCCCTACGACCACCTGCTCGAGGCGCATCGCGCCGCTCTCGGCGATCTCCTCGAGGTTGCCGTGGTCCCCGGAGGGCACACCGTGCTGTGGGACGCGCTCGAGGAGACGGCCGCAGCCGTCGCCCGCTTCCTTACCCCGTAGGGCGGGATCGCAGCTTCCGCGTCACCCAGGCTCCGACCCACGTCAGTGCAGCCACGAACAGCGCGACGAGGAGCAGGAAGACGAGATCACCGGCCACGAGCCGCGACTCGCCTTCCTCCGGCTCCGGAGCGATCGCGGCGACGAGCGCGACGGCGATCGCGAGCAGCGCCGCCCACCACCAGGGACGTCCGAGAACCGCGGTGACCGCTCCGAGCGCCACAGGAACCGCGACCACCGCAACGAAAAAGACGATCTCTGCGATCGACTAGTCCTCGGCGTGCTCGTCGGCGAGGGCTAGCACCTCGTCGAGGATCGCGATACCCTCGTCCACCTCTTCGCGCGTGATCGTCAGCGGCGGCACGACCATGATCACGTTCCAGTGCGTCATGAGGTAGAGGCCGCGCTCGAGGGCCGCATTCGCGAGCCGAGCGACGGGCGCCGCGGCCTCGCCCGACGCGTTGAAGGGCACCAGCATTTCCCGCGTCTCCCGACTCTTCACGAGCTCGACGCCCCAGAAGCAGCCGAGCCCGCGAACGTCCCCGATCGACGGGTGGCGCGCCGCCAGACCGCGCAGCTGCTCGCCGAGGTACGCGCCGACCTCGGCCGCGTTCTCGAGCACGCCCTCCTCCTTGAACGCCTCGATCGACGCGACCGCCGATGCGCATGCGAGCGGATGCCCGGCGTAGGTGAGCCCTCCGGGGAAGAACTGCCCGCGCACCCAGTCCGCCAGCGGTTTGCGGAAGATCATCGCCCCGAGCGGGACGTATCCCGAGTTGATCCCCTTCGCGACCGTGACGATGTCGGGGACGACGTCCCAGTTCTCACACGCGAACCAGCGGCCGGTGCGCCCGAAGCCGGCCATGACCTCGTCGAAGACGAGCATGATCCCGTGCCGATCGCAGACCTCGCGGATCGACTGGAGGTAGCCGTCCGGCGGCGGGATCACGCCGTTCGTCCCCGTCACCGTCTCCATGAAGACGGCCGCCACCGTCTCTGGGCCCTCGTACTGGAGGATCTCCTCGAGGTGCGGCGCGCCGGTGCAGACCGGGCACGGGTCAGGATGCCCGGCCGGGCAGCGGTACGTGTACGGGTCGAGCATGCGGACGACGCCCGGCATCCCCGGCTCGTTCGGCCAGCGGCGGGGGTCGCCGGTCAGCGAGATCACGCCGTGGGTCGCGCCGTGGTACGAGCGGTAGCGCACGATGATCTTGTGCCGGCCGGTGTACAGCCGCGCGAGCTTGATCGCGTTCTCGTTCGCCTCCGCGCCCGAGTTCGTGAAGAACGACATGTCGAGGTCGCCGGGCGCGATCTCGGCGAGCATCCGCCCGAGCTGCGAGCGCGACTCGTTCGCCATCGGCGGCCCGATCGTGCACAACCGGTCCGCCTGCTCCTTGATCGCGGCGACGATCTTCGGGTGCTGGTGCCCGATGTTGACGTTGACGAGCTGCGACGCGAAGTCGAGGTAGCGCTTCCCGTCGTAGTCCCAGAAGTAGCGGCCCTCGGCCCCGGCCACCGGGATCGGGTCGATCGTGTCCTGCACCGACCACGAGTAGAGGACGTACTCCTTCGCGTCCTCGACGATTTTCGCGCCGAGGTTCGGATCGGTCTCGACGAGCGTCATCAGTGGGCCCGCGCCGGGAGGAGCTCCTGCCCGAAGGCTGCGCGTTCCACGAACTGTCCGACCCCGGGCTCGGCCACGAGGTCGCCGTTCTCGACGAGAACGGTTCCGCGCAGGAGCACGACCTCGGGCGTCCCGGTCACTTCGGTGCCCTCGTAGAGGTTGTAGTCCGTCTTCGAGTGCTGCGTCGCGGCAGTGATCAGGTGCCGCTTCTCGGGGTCGAAGATCACGATGTCCGCGTCCGAGCCAGGGGCGATCGTGCCCTTCCGCGGGTAGAGGCCGAAGAGCTTCGCCGGGTTCGTCGCGAGCAGGTCGACCATTCGGTTCAGCGTGATCCGCCCGGTGCGGACGCCGAACTCGTGAATCATGTGCAGCCGGTTCTCGAGCCCCGGACCGCCGTTCGGGATCTTCGAGAAGTCGTCCTTGCCCATCGACTTCTGCCCGTCCCAAAGGAAGGCGCAGTGGTCCGTCGAGACGACCGAGAGGATGTCGGAGCGGACCGCGTGCCAGAGGATCTCCTGGTTCTCCTGGGCGCGCGGAGGCGGCGTGTAGACGTACTTCGCGCCCTCGAAGTCCGGCCGCTCGAGGAACGTGTAGTCGACGAAGAAGTACTGCGTGCACGTCTCGCCCCAGACGTCCCAGCCCTGCTCGCGGGCGCGCGCAATCGGGTCGACTGCCTCCTTGCAGGACACGTGGACGACGTAGAGCGGGCAGCCCGCGATGCGGGCGAGCTGGATCGCCCGGTTCGTCGCCTCGCCCTCGAGCTCGGGAGGCCTGGTGAGCGCATGCCAGTGCGGCGCGGTGTTCCCGGCGGCGAGCGCCTGCTTGACGAGCACGTCGATCGCGTCCCCGTTCTCCGCGTGCACCATCACGAGTGCGCCGGTCTCGGCCGCGACCTCCATCGTCTTGAAGAGCGTCTCGTCGTCGACCATGAGCGCGCCCTTGTAGGCCATGAAGAGCTTGTACGAGGTCACGCCCTGCTCCGGTAGCCGTGCGAGCTCCTCGAGCGAGCCGCCCTCGCGAAGGTCGGTGACGGCGATGTGGAAGCCCATGTCGATCATCTGCTTGCCCTCGCGCTTGCCGTGCCAGATGTCGAGCGCCTCCGCAAACGACTGGCCGGGGGACTGGATGCAGAAGTCGACGTGCGTCGTCGTCCCTCCGAACGCCGCGGCCGTCTGCCCCGAGGTGACGTCGTCGATCGTCGTCGTGCCGCCGAACGGCATGTCCAGATGCGTGTGCGGATCGACGCAGCCGGGAAGCACGTACCTGCCCGCAGCGTCGATCACGCGGTCGGCGTCGACGTCGAGCGACTCGCCGACGATCGAGATCCGCTCTCCCTCGACGAAGACGTCGCCGACGTAGTCGTCGGCGGCGGTGATGATCCTTCCGCCCTTGATCAGAACCGACACGACGTCACCTCGCTTCCTTTCCGTCCGAGGATCCCGTCCTCGGCATTCGACTCATTCGCCTCCTGGCGTCACCTCGACCTCGGGCTTCGTCCACTCCTCGCCGTTGACGTCCTCGTCCTCGAGCTCGGCGAGTGCGGCCTCGGCAATGTCGGTCCGGTACGCGTCGCTCGTCGCCGGCTTCTTGATGATTCCGTAGTCGGTCGCGATCTGGTTCGTGACCTCGAACGATTCCGGATCCATCACCCCGAGTCCGAGCGGTGCGGGCCAGATGAGGTCGTTGACCTCGTTCATCTGCCACGCCTGGTGCCCGGCACCGAGCGTCGGGCCGTTCTCGAGCACGATGTCGACGCAGTCGTCCGGATTGTCACGGCAGAAGATCCAGCCGCGGAAGCTCGCCTTCAGGAACCGCTTCGCGATGTCCTGGTTCGCCTCGTCCTCGAGCCAGTCGCCGCGCACGAAGATGCCGTCCTCGAGCGCACCTGTCCCCAGATCGGACATCCTGAAGACGTTCAGCTCGTCGAGCGTGTACAGCTCGCCGGTGTCCGGATTCTCGACCTCGAGCACCTGCGCCAGCTCGTTGTACGTCATTGCCGCGGCTGCATCCACCTCACGGTTGAGGAGGAGCTCCATCGAGAACGGCTGGGCGATGACCTCCACGTCCTCCTGCGGGTCGATCCCGTTCTTGGTCAGCGCCGCGAACAGCTTGTGCTCGTTGCCGTTGATCCACACGCCGACCTTCTTGCCCCGGAGCTTCTTGATGTCGTCGAGGCCCGTGTCCTTCCACGTCACCTCGGTCATCCCCGAGCGGGTGTAAACCTGTGCGATGTTGACGATGTCCTCGCCCTGATCGCGAGTGGCGAGCAGATTGTCGAGCCAGTCGATCCCGAACTCCGCCTGTCCGCCGAGGACGACCTGCTCGGGGACGATCTGCGGGCCGCCCGGCTTGATCGTCACGTCCAGCCCTTCGTCCTCGTAGAACCCCTGGTCGACGGCCGCGTAGAAGCCGGCGAACTGCGCCTGCACGACCCACTTGCTCTGGAGCGTGACCGGCGTCAGGTCCTCGGAGGAGGCCTCGTCGTCCCCGCCGCCGCAGCCCACGGCCGCAAGCGCGATCGCCGCGAGCCCGAGTGCTGCGAAAAGCGTCCACTTGCGGCTCTTCATCTGCATGTCTCCCTTTCTCTTCGTCCTTGACGAACCGACGTCAACCCTACTCCGCTCGAGCTCCGCGTACCGATGGATGCCAGCCCATGGTCAGTCGCTCCACGACGGCGACCGCCGCGTAGAAGACGATCCCGACGACGCTCGCGAGCACGATCCCGGCCCAGGCCTCGTCGAACGCGAAGATGCCGACCCAACGCTGGATCTCCACGCCCAGCGACCCCGACGCACCTCCGAAGTAGTCGCCCACGATGGCGCCGATCATGGCGAGAACCGTCGCGACCTTCAAGCCCGTGAAGACGTACGGCAGCGAGCTCGGGAGGCGAACGCGCCGGAGCACCGTGAACTCGCCGGCGGCATAGGACCGCATGAGCTCGATCGAGGACGGCGCGATCGACGTGAGCCCCTTGAGCGTGTTCACCATCATCGGGAAGAAGCACAGCACCGCCACGATCACGACCTTCGACGTGAGGCCGGTCACGCCGAACCAGTTGTTCGTGATCGGCGCGAAGGCGACGATCGGGATCGCCCCGGCCGCGATCGCGTACGGCATCAGCGCCATCGAGAGAAGGCGCCAGCGCGCGAGTGCGATCGCAGCGAGAAACCCGAGGGAGCAGCCCACGATCCAGCCGAAGAACGCCTCCCGGAACGTGATCCAGATCCCGTTCGCAAGCTGGTCGCGCTCGTTCGAGAGTGCCTGCGCGATGTCCGACGGAGGCGGAAGCAGGAAGTTCTGGACGTCCAGTCCGCGCACGGCCGCCTCCCAGATCACGAGCCCCGCGAGCAGGACGAGGAGTGCGGGCAGCCACTCGGCGGCGAACCTGCGGGCGGGCGTCACTGCAGCTCCTCGGTCACGACGAGCTCGCCGTCGCCGGGCGCCGTGCTCTCCTCGTCCAGACCGCCTTCGCGCAGACGATCTCGGACCGCGGTGACGAGCTCGAAGAAACGCGGCTCTTCGCGCGTGTCGGCGTTCCGCGGCTGCGGTAGGTCGACGTCGACGATGGCGGCAACGCGGCCTGGGCGGCGCGACATCACGACAACGCGGCGCGAGAGAAACACCGCCTCCGCGATCGAGTGGGTGACGAATAGGACGGTGCTCCCGCTGGCGTCCCAGATCCGCAGCAGCTCGCTGTTCAGGCGTTCGCGCGTCATCTCGTCGAGCGCGCCGAAGGGCTCGTCCATGAGGAGTAGGGCGGGGTTGAACGCGAGCGCGCGCGCGATCGAGACGCGCTGTTGCATCCCACCGGAGAGCTGCCACGGGTGGCGCTCCTCGAAGCCCTCGAGCTCGACGAGCGCGATCATCTCGCGCACGCGCGCAGCCCGTCTCGCGCGGTCCCAGCCGAGCAGCTCCAGCGGGAGAGCGATGTTCCTCTCGACGGTGCGCCAGTCGTAGAGGACGGCGTCCTGGAAGACGATGCCGTAGTCGCCGTCGCGGCGGGCCTGGCGCGCGCTCTTCCCGTTGACGACCACTTCTCCGGACGTCGCGTCCACGAGGTCGCCGACGACGCGGAGAAGCGTCGACTTGCCGCACCCCGAGGGGCCGATCAGCGAGACGAACTCGCCCGGGTAGACGTCGAGGTCGATCTCCTGCAGCGCCGTGACTCCGCCCGTGCCGAACGTCTTCGTCACGTTCCGCAGCGAGACGACGGGCTCGCCGCTCATGCGACGTGCTCCGGAGCGCGCCGCACGACGATCCGCTCGGCGAGAACGACCAGGAGGAAGAACGTGATCCCGAGCAGCGCAGCGATGAGGTTCGTCGCCCAGAGCCTCTCGGGGCCGGTCACGTAGTACTGGTTGAAGTTGATGATCGCCCCCCCGAGCCCGTTCTGGATGGAGGCGGGCAGCTCGCCGATGATCGCGCCCACCACGCTCGCCGGGGCTGCGATCTTGAGCGCGACGAAGATGAACGGGAGTGCCGCAGGGACGCGCAGCTTCCAGAGCACTCGCCAGTCCGACGCCGCGTAGGAGCGCATGAGCTCGAGCGCGCGCGGGTCGACCGAGGTGAGGCCTCGCAGCGTGTTGATCGTGACCGGGAAGAAGGTGAGGTACGCCGCGATGACGGAAACCGCTCCCCAGTCCCGGAGGCCCTCGGGCAGCCTCGGGTTGACCCAGACGACGACCATCGGTGCGACGGCGAGGATCGGGATCGTCTGGGACGCCACGACGTACGGGAGAAAACCCCTTTGCAGAAGGCCGGAGTGCGCGAGCACGGCACCGAGGACGAACCCCACCACCGCGCCGAGCAGGAAGCCGATCGCCGCCTCCTTCGCCGTGAAGAGCGCCGCGTCCCAGAGAACGTCGATCAGCAGCGGGCCGTTGCGCCGCGACGGCTCGAACAGCGTTCCGACGATGTCGTGGACGTGCGGCATCGTGCGCTCGTTCGGCTGGAACTGGCCCAGACGGAGCCCGACCGCCTCGCCGAACGCGCGAAAGCTCTCCCACACCACCCAGAGGACGACGAGCACTGCGACGAAGAGCCCGACGCGGACCGCTACGCCGCGCAATCGCTCCTGCTCGAGGAGGCCGGATCGCGCCGGAGCCGAGGCGGCGTAGGCCATGGCGCTATTCCACCACAGAGCTCCTTCGGGGTTAAAGTCGCGCCGTGCCCCTCGACCCCAGCCGCACCGTGGCCGAGCTGAAGGAGCTTCGGGCCCTGACCGGAGACGACGCGGGAGCGCAACGCGTGGCGTGGACCGAGACCTGGGAGCGGGCGCGAGCGTGGCTGCGCAATCTCATGGCCGGTACGGGAGCCGAGGAGGAGATCGACCCTGCGGGCAACCAGTGGTTCACGCTCCGCGGCGAGACGGAGCGCGCGGTGCTCCTGGGCGGCCACATCGACTCGGTTCCGAACGGCGGGTGGCTCGACGGGGCGCTCAACGTCGTCGCGGGCGCGGAGGTATTCCGCCGCGTCGCGGAGGACGGCGCGCTCCCGGTCACGGTGAGGCTCGTCAACTGGGCCGACGAGGAGGGCGCGCGGTTCGGCCGCAGCCTGTTCGGGTCGAGCGCCGCCGCCGGCTCGATGGCCGACCAGAACGAGCTGCGGGCGCTCACGGACGTGGACGGCGTCTCGCTGCCCGATGCGCTCGCGGAGTACGGCGTCGCCCTCGACCACGCCCTGGTCGCGAGCGCGCAGCTCCGCGACGCTGCGGCTTACCTCGAGCTCCACATCGAGCAGGGCCCCGTGCTCGAGTCGCTCGACCTTCCCTTGGGCGTCGTCCTGGGGACCTTCGGCGTCGAGCGACACCGGATCACGTGGCGCGGCCAGGCGGCACATGCGGGCTCGACGCCGATGGCCGAGCGGCGTGACGCGCTCGCGGGTGCCGCGAAGCTCGCGCTCGAGATCCGCGAGATCGCCGCCGCGGTGGGGGACGGCGCCGTCTGCACGTCGGGGGGCGTCATCTGCAAGCCGGGAATCGTCACGTCGGTCGTCGAGACCGCCGAGCAGCTCCTCGACCAGCGCCACCTCGATGGCGCGAAGCTCGCGGAGCTTCTCGCCCGTGCGAAGGAGGCGGCTGCGCGCTTCGCGAACGAGGAGCGGATCGACGTCGAGTGGGAGAAGATCTGGTCGATCGAGCCGATCCTCTTCGACGACACGTTGCTCGGCTTCTGTGAGGACGCGATCCTCGACGTCGCGCCGGCAGCGCATCGCCTGCCCTCCGGCCCCCTCCACGACGCGGCGGAGGTCGCGCGCGCGGGAGTGCCGACCGTGATGATGTTCGTCCAGAGCCTGCGCGGGCTCTCGCACACGAAGCTCGAGGACACGAAGGAGGAGCATCTGGAGCTCTCCGTCGCCGCGCTCGACGGGCTCACCCGCCGCACGATCGACTGGGTGGCGGCCGGCGGCGGTCGCTGAGCGCAAGGCGAGGCTGGGCCTCCGCCGCGTGTCCAGCGCGATTGGATCCCCGCGGCGATAATCCCTCCGATCCCGAACGAGCGAAGGAGAATCCGAGATGGCTCTGAGCTTCGGTGTCACCGTCCTCCCTGATCCCCCGCCCCGCCGGCTCGTCGAGCTGTTCCAGCTGGCCGAGTCGCACGGCTTCGAGTACGGCTGGACGTACGACTCCCATGTCCTCTGGCAGGAGTCGTTCCCGCTGCTCACGCTCGCGGCCGAGGCCACGTCGACCATGAAGTTCGGGCACTGCGTGACGAACCCCGGAACGCGCGAGCCGACTGTGCTCGCGAGCGGCTACGCGACGCTGCAGGACATCTCGGGCGGGCGGATGGTCATGGGCATCGGTCGCGGCGACTCCGCACGGCGCTTCATCGGGCAGAAGCCGGTACGCGTCGCCGAGTTCGAGCGCCGGCTCGCGATGATCAAGGACTTCATGAACGGCCGCGAGGTCAACTGGAACGACAAGGACCTCCAGCTCAAGTGGGTGCGCCCGGAGCTCCCGGAGATCCCGATGCACGTCGCGGGCTACGGGCCGAAGGCGCTCGCGGTCGCAGGCCGCGTCGGTGACGGCGTCATCATCCAGCTCGCCGATCCCGTGATCATCCAGTGGATCATGGACACAGCCCGGAAGTCGGCTGTGGAGGCGGGCCGCGACCCCGACGCGCTCCAGTGCATCGTCTGCGCGCCGAGCCACATCTCCGACGACATCGCGGACGCCCGCGAGCAGGTGCGCTGGTTCCCCGCGATGGTGTCGAACCACGTCATGGACCTCATCGAGCGGTACGGCTTCGAGTCCGAGATCCCGAAGGAGCTGACGGAGTTCGTGCGCGTGCGGAAGTTCTACGACTACGAGGAGCACTCGCGCGTCGGCGCGAAGCACGGTGAGTTCGTCACGGACGAGATCTGCGACCGCTTCTGCGTCCTCGGCAACGCCGAGCAGGCGTCCGCCAAGCTGAAGGAGCTCGAGGCGGTCGGCGTCGACCAGTTCAACATCTACCTCATGACGCAGGGCCAGGAGGACACGCTGGCCGCCTACGGGAGCGACATCATCCCGCAGCTCGCGGGCACCCGCGCGACGTAGCGCTAGAGGATCTTCTTCCCGAGCGCGCTCGCCACGAGCTCGACCGCGGTCAGCGCTGTGGTGTTCTCGCGGTCGAGGATCGGGTTCACTTCGACGACCTCCAGCGAGCCTGCGAGCCCGGACTCCGCAACGAGCTCGAGCGCGAGGTGGGCCTCGCGATACGTGAGCCCGCCACGGACCGGAGTGCCGACGCCCGGCGCGACGACCGGGTCGAGCACGTCCATGTCGAGCGAGACGTGGACGAACCCGGGCCCCGAGACCCGGTCGAGCGCCTCACGGACCGCGCGCTCGATTCCGATGCGGTCGACCTCGCTCATCGTGAAGACGCGAACATCCGCCTCGCGCAGCAGCACGCGCTCGCCCTCGTCCAGCTCGCGCGTGCCGATGAGAGCAACACGCCGGCGATCAACGGCCGGCAACGGCCAGGCGTCGCTCTCGAACATCTCACCTCCGAGCCCGAGCGCCGCCGCCAGAGGCATCCCGTGCACGTTCCCGGTCGGGCTCGTCTCGGGCGTGTTGACATCCGAGTGCGCGTCGATCCAGAGCACGCCCCCGGCACCTCCCACCGACGCGAGGCCACCGAGTGTGCCGAGCGCGACCGAGTGGTCGCCCCCGAGCACGAGCGGGATCTCGCCGGCCGCGCGTGCCTCCGCCACGAGCGCGGCCACGCGCTCGCACGTCTCCTTGATCTCGGGAAGGAAGCGCGCTCGCTCGTCGCGAAGCGCCGTCTCCTCGGGCTCCGGGCTCGCGACGTTCCCGCGATCCTGCACCTCGTAGCCGAGGCTGCGCAGCCGCTCCTCGAGCCCGGCGGCACGCATCGCCGAGGGGCCCATGTCGACCCCGCGTCGGCCCTGGCCGAGGTCGAGCGCGGCGCCGATGATGGTCACCTTGCGCGTCGCGTCCGCCACGGCGCGGAACGCTATGCGATCCTGGCCGCCGGCGACCGCGGGCTACACTGAGTCGCCGCGGCGAGGTAGCTCAGTTGGTAGAGCACACGGCTGAAAACCGTGGTGTCGCCGGTTCAAGTCCGGCCCTCGCCACTCCCTGTTACGGTCGCGCCGATGGAGCTCGCGTTCCTCTCCGCGACCGAGCAGGCTCGGCTCGTTCGCGCGGGTGAGGTCTCCTCGGTCGAGCTCGTTCAGCTCTACCTCGACCGGATCGAGCGCCTCGACCCCGACCTGAACGCATACGTGACCGTGCGCGGCGACGAGGCGCTAGCAGACGCCCGAGCCTGCGACGAGGCCGGCGACGGCGCGCCGTTTCGCGGCGTCCCGATTGCCCTGAAGGACCTGGCCGCGACGAAAGGGATCCGCACGACGTACTCCTGCCGCGCGTTCGCCGACAACGTGCCCGACTTCGACACCGCCGTCGTCCGGCGAGTCCGCGAGGCGGGCTTCGTCATCGTGGGAAAGACGAACACGCCGGAGTTCGGGACGCTCGCGTTCACCGAGTCCGAGCTCAATGGCAACACGCGAAACCCCTGGGACCCGAGCCGCACGCCGGGTGGGTCGAGCGGAGGCGCAGCGGCCGCACTCGCCGCGGGCCTCACTCCGCTCGCGCACGGGACCGACGGGGGCGGCTCGATCCGGATCCCGGCGTCGTGCTGCGGGGTCTTCGGCCTCAAGCCGTCCAGAGGCCGCGTCTCGCCGGCGCCGTTCCACTCCCTCGAGGGTCTCTCGACGGCCGGCCCGATCTCGAGATCCGTCGAGGACGCGGCGCGGTTCCTCGACGTGCTCGCCGGCTACGAGCCGGGCGATCCCTGGTGGGCGCCGCCGCCCGGGCGCCCGTTCGCCGACGAGCCGGGCGAGGAGCCGGGACGGCTCCGGATCGCCGTGGCGGCCGAGCCGCCGATCGACACGCCGGTGCATCCGGACTGCACGGCCGCGCTGCGGTCGGCCGCGGCGCTGCTCGAGGATCTCGGTCACGAGCTCGTCGAAGCGAGCCCGCCGTGGAGGGAGGACGAGCTGATCGACTCCTTCATCGTCGTCTGGCAGGTGAGCCCCACGCTCTACCCGATCGACGCGGCTCACCTCACGCCGCTCAACCGGGGGCTCGCCGAAGCCGCGCGGACGACCACGGCGGCTGAGTACGCGAACGCAGCGATGCGACTCCTGGAGGCCGCTCGCCCGATCGTCGCGTTCTGGAACGACTTCGACGTCGTCCTCACGCCGACGCTCGCGCTCCCGCCCGTCCCCATCGGCTGGCAGCACGAAGGAGTCGACGGAGCGCTCGAGCAACTTCGGCGGAACACCGTCTTCACGCCGTTCACGGCCGTCGCCAACCTCACCGGCCTCCCGGCGATGTCGCTGCCACTCCACCAGAACGAGGCGGGGCTGCCGATCGGGGTACAGCTGATCGGGGCGCCGGCCGGCGAGGCACAACTCTTCAGGCTGGCAGCGCAGCTCGAGACCGCCCGCCCGTGGAGCGCGAGCCGCCCCCCGATCTCGTAGCCACAAAAAGAGACGTCCGGACCGCTCTCGGGCGCTTCACGGACGTCTCTTCTTCGTCCGAGCCTAACGCACTTCGGGCAAGCGTCAAACGCCGGGGATGATCTTGATCGTCTGGCCGGGAGACGCGTGCAGCATCCGGGCAGCACTACCTCGCGAGATCGCCACGGACATGTTGCGGTAGCTGTCCTCGTACAGGATCACGTCGCCCGGCCGCGCATCCGCGAACGTGCGCGCCATGACGGCGTAGTACCGCTCGCCCATGAGCTCGATCTCGATGCGAGTCCCCGACACGATGCCCAGCCGCTCCACGTCGTCGCGGGTCACATTCAGCGCGATGTTCCCGAAGCTGTCGACGTACAACAGGCTCGCGAGCAGCACGCCGTTCGAGATCACCGGCTCCGGGAGGTCGAGGCTGATGAGCGTCTCGGGGTCGAGCGTCGGCCCGAGGTCCTCGAGCGGCACTCCCGAGGCGAGGTGGGCGGCCGCGGGGCTGAAGAGATCCCGGCCGTGGAACGTCCGCGAGATCGTCTCCAGCGCGTACTCCGGATTCGCGAGCTCGTGTGCCGCCTCGAGACCAGAGCGACCGGCTGCCGGAAGCAGGAGGCCGTTGTCCGGCCCTACGTACAGCCGACCCTCACCGTCGCGAAGCGCGATCGCGCGGCGGGGGCCGCCGACCCCCGGATCGACGACCGCCAGATGAACTCCCACGGGCATGTAAACGACGGTGTTCGCGAGGACGAGCGCGCCCTGGAGAACCGCCGTGGGAGGGATCCCGTGCGTGATGTCGATGATCTGCGCCTCGGGCGAGATCCCCTTCATCACCCCGTGGCAGGTTCCGACGAAGTCGTCCTTTAGACCGAAGTCGCTCAGGAAGGTGATGAACACCCGTGGAGCGTAACGCCCTCCCTGCGCGGAACGCCTAGCGCCGACGTTGCATGTGCGCCGGCAGGCACCGAGCCTGCGGCCGGAGCCGGAGCTCGCCACAGATCCGCGAGCCGGAGGGACGAATCCGCACGAAGGCAGTCGGGGCCTGCACCGGAAGCGGGCGGGCGAAGAGAACCGGTCGCGTCACGCGCCGGCCCCGTCCGGCTCGTGGCGATCAGCGACCAACGGCACGCGCGGCAGGATAGACGGGCGACCGGCGGGTCACCCTGAGGATCACCCCGAAGAGTCTCGTGCCTGGCTTCGCCGCGCGAGCTCGAGCAGCGCGGACGTCTCCTGCTGGAGCCGAGCGAGCTTCGCGGCGATGATCGCCACGTACACGAGCACGAAGACGAAGACGACCCCGTAGGCCGCCGCGACGTACTGACCCTGGTTCACTCGAGCGCCTCGCGCAGCTCGCGGAGATCCCGATCGAGCCGCTTCCCGAGGATCTCGATCCGGTACAGGACATAGGCGAGGAGCGTCACCGCCGCCCACGAGATGCAGAACGTGAGGAACATGACGCCCTCCATGTCCGGCCCGTCCCGCTTGAACGCCACGGGATGAATGAAGTCCTCGGCGAGCCTGATCGCGAAGAAGCTGACTGGGATGAGCGCCACGCCGAACAGTGCGTAAACCGCCGACGAGCGCGCCCGGCGCGGCCCTTCGGGAAGCGAGAAGCGGAGCATGAAGTACGCGCAGTAGAAGAGAAAGAGCGTGAGGAACAGCACGAGCTGGTTCGAGTCCCAGGTCCACCACCGGCCCCACGATGCCTTCGCCCAGATCGAACCGGTGATCAGCGTCAGCAAGCCGAAGATCGTGCCCTGATGGACGGCGACGTAGCTCTCGAGGTCGTAGCGCTCGTCGCCGCGCCAGAGGAGGAGCAAGGCCTTCCAGGCGGCGAGGCCGAAGCAGAAGTAGGCGGTGAGCGCGATCGGGACGTGGATGTAGAAGATCCGCTGCGAGACGCCCTGGTCCGCATCCTCGGGCGCCACGAAGAACGCGAAGACGGTCGAGAGGCCGATGAGCGCAGCGGCCGCGACTGCGAGTGCTGGCAGGCTGCTGATGCGCGCGGTCAGAGGGCTCTCACGACTCGGTGACGACGTACTCGAACGACGCCCACGACAGTACCGCGAAGATCGCGTCGTAGAGCGCGAGAAGGACGAGGTAGCGCGCCCCGTCGGGCGACACCGCAGCCCCGACGCCGCCGACGATGAGCGGAATCGCGAGCGGCAGGAAGAGCAGGGGCAGCAGCAGCTCACGAGCCCGGCCGGCCGCGGCGAGCGCGGCCATGAGCGACCCGACTGCGCAGATCCCGATGTCGGCCAGGAGCACGCCGGCCAGCGCGACGCCGTCGAGCGGCGCGAAGAAGAGGACGAACGCGGGCAGCGCGACCGCCTGCGCCGCGAGCAGGAACGCGAGCGTCGCGAGCGTCTTGGCGAGCCAGATCGCGCTTCGATCGCACGGCGCGAGCACCAGGCCGTCGAGGACTCCGTGCTCGTGCTCCGGCACCCAGGCGCGCGCAAGGCCGAGGAGCGCCGTGAACACGAGTGCCACCCAGAGCAGGCCGTACGCCGCCTCGTCCCCCGTTCCCTCCGGGACCGCGAAGTGGAAGACGACCAGCGTCGACAGGACGAACAGCAGCATCGCGGGCAGCGTGTCGCGCGCGCGGAGCTCGACCCGCAGGTCCTTGCGCGTGAGCGCCGCAACGTCCGCGAGGTACGTCACGTGAGCGCCAGCCTATTCGTGGCAATTGCCACAAGTCGGGCGGGATCGTGCGTCGCGACCACGAGCGTGGACGAGCCGGCGAGGCTCTCGAGCTCGCTGTCGAGAAGCGTCGCCGCGGTGTCGTCCAACCCCGCGTACGGCTCGTCCAGCACGAGGAGGTCGGGCTCGTGGAGGAGCGTCCGACAGAGCGCGAGCCGTTGGGTCATGCCTCGCGAGTACGCCGCGACCCGCTCGCCGCGAGCGTCCCAGAGGCCGAAACGCTCGAGCAGCATCCCGATCCGCTCGCGCCGCTCCGGGACCCGGTAGAGCCGTCCGAAGAGGTCGAGATTCTCCAGAGCGGTCAGCTCGCGATAGACGAGCGGCTCGTGCGCGAGGTAGCCGACCCGGCCGCGGTCGACCTCGATGTCCACGGTCCCACGCGTCGGGGCGGTGAGGCCGGCAAGGATCCTGAGCAGCGTCGTCTTGCCGGAGCCGTTCGGCCCGGTGACGAGGAGGCAGCCGGCAGTCGCAAGCTCGAGATCGAGACCCCGCAGCACACGCCTCCGGCCGAAGCGCTTCTCGACGCCGAGTGCGCGGATCATCCGACGACCGCGTCCGCCGCGACGAAGGCGAAGAACACGACGCTGACGACACCGTTGACGGTGAAGAACGCGGCGTCGAGCCTCCGAAGATCTCCCGGACGGACGATCGAGTGCTCGTATCCGAGCAGGGACGCGACCGCCGCGACGCCGAGCCAGTAGAAGACGCCCACCTCGAGCCCTGCCCCCGTCGCCGAGAGGAGCGCGACTACGGCGACATGAAAGGCACGAGCCCCCCAGAACGTTCCCCGCTCCCCGAAGCGGACTGCCCAGGAGTGGAGCCCTTCCCGCCGGTCGTGCTCGAGGTCGAAGAGCGAGTAGAAGAGATCGAAGCCGGCCACCCAGAAAGCGACCGCGCCCGCCAGCGTCCACGCCTCCCACGGCGCCGCGCCCGACACGGCGAGCCAGGCGCCGACCGGCGCAAGCCCGAGACAGGCGCCGAGCCACAGGTGGCAGAGCCAGGTGAACCGCTTGAGGTACGGGTAGACGAAGAACATCGCGACCGGGATCGGCCAGAGCCAGCGGACGACGGGGTCGAGCTGGAACACCGCTACGAGGAACACGGCCAGCGCGAGGATCGAGAACACGACCACCTGGGCGCGGCTCAGCGCGGCGGTGGGGAGCTCGCGAGATGCAGTTCGCGGATTGCGAGCGTCGAGGTCGGCGTCGACGAGCCGGTTCAACGCCATCGCGAGCGTCCGCGCTCCCGTCATCGCGACGGTGATCCAGACGAGGTCGGCGAGACCCGGCCAGCCCGCGACCGCAAGGAACGCCCCGACGTAGGCGAACGGCAGCGCGAAGACCGTGTGCTCGATCCTCACGAGCGACGCAAGGCGCCGCGGCAGCGGTGCGATCGTCGTGCTCACGTCTGCTCGTGCGAGGTCGCGGTCACGCCGCCGGCGAGCTCGAGCCCATGTCGCAGCGCCGGCTTGAGCACGGCGAACCCGTCTCGGCAGCCACCGGGGGAGCCGGGAAGGTTCACGACGACGGTCTCGCCGCGCAGACCGGCGACACCGCGCGAGAGGAGCGCGTGCGGCGTTCTCGCCAGCGCATCGGCCCGTATCGCCTCGGCGACTCCCGGCGCGTGCCGATCGAGCACGCTGCTCGTCGCCTCCGGCGTCACGTCCCGCGGAGCGAACCCGGTCCCGCCGGTGGTGACGACGAGAGCCGCGGCTGCTGCGAGCTCGGTGATCGCGTCCGCGATCGCGTCGAGCTCGTCGGGCACGACGCGGCGCACGACGTCGAACCCTTCCTCCCCGAGCAGCCCTGCGAGCAGGTCGCCGCTCCGGTCCTCACGCTGGCCGCTGTGGACACCGTCGGAGACGGTGAGGACGGCGGCCTTCACGCGGCCGGCTCCTTCGTCTTCTCGACCAGCGCGACCGCGCCGATCTCCATGTCCTTGTCGATCGCCTTGGCCATGTCGTACACGGTCAACGCGGCGACCGTTGCGGCGACGAGCGCCTCCATCTCGACCCCTGTCTGGGCGGTGGTCTCCGCGGCCGCCTCGATCTCGACGCCAGCCCCGCGAACCTCGAGCGACACCTCGACATGCGTCAGCGGCAGCGGATGGCACAGGGGAATGAGCTCGGCCGTGCGCTTGGCGGCCATGATGCCCGCGAGCTGCGCGGTCACGAGAGCATCCCCTTTGGGAAGCGCCCGGAGGCGGTCCGCCGTCGACTCGGACATCCGCACGGAGGCACGGGCGACGGCCCGGCGGCGGGACATCGGCTTCCCGCCGACGTCCACCATCCCGACCTCGCCCGATTCGCCGACGTGCGAAAGTTCGCTCATTCGTCGAGATCGTAGACCGCGCGGCTGTTTATCGATCTCGGGTGGAGCCCACGCCGTTTTCACGTGAAAACGCGGCAGCCTCGTGCTCGTCGTGCGCGTCGCCCGGAACATCGAGCACGACGACCGTGCGGCCGGGTGCCGATTCGAGCCGTATCGAGCCGTTCATGAGCCGCGCCAATTCACGCGCGATCGTGAGCCCGAGCCCACTGCCGGACGCTTTCCCGCCTTCGATCCGGTAGAAGCGCTGGAACACGGCCTCGCGCTCGCCGGCCGGGATGCCGGGCCCGTCGTCCTCGACGGTCAGCTCCGCCCGGTCGAGCTTTCGAGTCGCGCGGATGACGAGCCGCGACCCCGCCGGAGTGTGCACGACCGCATTCATGACGAGAGCGCGGCCGACTTGCAGCACGCGCTCCTCGTCGGCGAGCGCCCACACGTCGTCCCCCTCCTCCGTCTCCAGCACGTGGCCCGACGAAGCCGCGACGTGCTCGAACTCCTCGACCAGCGCGCGCACGACGTCGCCGAGATCGACCGGCTCCGCCGCGACCTGGAGCTGGCCGGCGTCGACCCGCGAGAGATCGAGCAGGTCGGCCGAGAGCTTCGTGAGCCGCTCGACCTGTCCCTGCATCGTGTGCAGGAACTCGCGCCGCGTGTCGTCGTCGAGATCCTCGTCGGCGAGCAGCTCCAGGAAGCCGCCGAGCGAGAAGAGCGGGGTTCGAAGCTCGTGCGAGGCGTTCGCGACGAACTCCTTCCGTGCATTGTCGAGCCGCGCCAGCTGGACGCGCATGCGGTCGAACGTCATCGCGAGCTGCCCGATCTCGTCGTCGCCTCGATCGACGATCGGAGCCTCGAAGTCGCCCCCCGCGATTCGCTCCGCCGCAGTCTCCAGCCGGCGAAGCCGGTGCGCGAGCATCCCCGCGGCAGTCAGGCCGAGAACGAGAGCGAACGCCAGGGCGAACGCGGTGGCGAGCAGTAGCCGGCGTTCGACGAGCCGCACCGTGGCGAGGGAGTCGGCGAGCGCCGCGCGATAGAGCACGACCGCGTCCGTCTCGAGCGGCACCGCGACCTCCGCGAAGTCCTCCGTGGCGTCGGTGACGCGGCCGCGTTCGACCTGCCCCGACTCTGCCGCCCGCAGCGCGATCGGATCCTGCGTCACGTCGCGGGAGCTACGACGCCGGGAGTCGGCGATGACGATGAGCGCCGGCGGCATCCTGGGCAGCACGTCGAAAGCGATCACCCGTGCGTTCGTGGCGACCTGGAATCCCTCGATCTCGTCCTCCCAGAGAAGGCGGTCCTCAGGGAGCCCGTTGGCGAGCGGCCCGCCCACCGTTTCCAGCTCGTCGAGGCGAGCGTCGACCAGCTGCTGCTCGAGGGACGGCACCACGATGAGGTAGGCGGCGCCGAGAGCGCCGGCGACGATCGCGACGAGGCCGAGCGCGAGCCGGACGCGGATGCCGCCCGGGATGGTCATCCGGGCCTCACTCAGACCTGAATCGGTACCCCGCCCCGCGAATCGTGAGGATCAGCTCGGGGTTGCTGGGGTCGCGCTCGATCTTCTCGCGCAGGTGGCGCACGTGCACGTCGATGGTTCGGGGCTCGCGATAGTCCGCGCCCCCGCGTAGGCGCTCCAGGAGCTCGCGTCTCGAGAAGACGACGCCAGGGTTCGAGGCCAGGAGCGCGAGCATCTCGAACTCGATGAACGTCAGTTGCACGAGCTCGTCGCGGACGGAGACCGTCCGTCGCGGCAAGTCGATCTTGAGATCGCCGCGATCGACGACCTCGACGCGCTCCCTCCCCACGTGCGGCGCCGCGGCGCGTCTCAGGAGAGCGCGCACACGGCTGCGGAACTCGCGGATCGAGAACGGCTTCGTGATGTAGTCGTCGGCGCCGAGCTCGAGCCCGAGCACCTTGTCGAGCTCCTCGCCCCGTGCCGTCAGCATGATGATCGGCACGCTGCTCTGGGCTCGCAGGCGCTTGCACACCTCGAGCCCGTCGAGGCGCGGGAGCATGACGTCGAGCACGACGAGGTCGACCTCCTCCTCGCCGAACCTCCGGAGAGCCTCCTCGCCGTCCCGAGCCTGTACGACGCGGTATCCGTCCCGCTCGAGCGGGAACGTGAGCAGCGTCTGAATCGAGTCCTCGTCGTCGACGAGCAGGATGGTCGAGGCGTTCGGCATCGGAGCGGTTCAGGTGGCGGTGCTCGGCGGCCGCCTCCCTGCCTACTATAGCCCCGCGATGGAAGCGGCTCGGCCCGGAGGGTTGCGCCGACGGGCGCGCCGCGGCACCGTCGACAGGCCTCTCAACGTCCGTCTCGTCCGCATTGCGGCGCTCGTCGTGGCGCTCCCGTTTCTCGCTCTGCTGTTCTCGATCTCGACAACGGGCACGCTGCCGCCACCACAGCTCGCACCGCTCTTCAACGGCTCCCAGGCTGCGACGGTGGCGGCCGAGCTCTCGACCGAGCACCCGTCCAGAGTCCCGGGAACGGCCGAGGCTCAGGCGGCGGCCGTCTGGTACGAGGAGACGATCGCCGGGCTCGGACTGCCGGCCGAGCAAGACGTCTGGACTGCCGATCTCGCCGACCTCGGCGTCGTCGAGCTCCGAAATCTCGTCACCGTGATCCCGGGGCGAGCGGAGGAGGCGATCATCGTCATCGCCCATCGCGACAACGCGGGCGTGGAGCAACCGCTCGGAGACAACGTCTCCGGCACCGCGGCGTTGATCGAGCTGGCGCGCGGGTATGCGTCGCAGGACTCCGTGCCGGCGCCGATGCCTCAACGCACACTCGTCTTCGTCTCGACCGACGGCGGTGCGTACGGCGGCGCCGGCGCACAGCGGTTCGCCGAGGTGTCGCCCCACGCGGAGGGCGCGATCGCCGCCGTCGTCCTCGACGGGATCGGAGGCGGCGGACGGCCGCGGTTGGCGATCGCCGGTGACGCCGCCGTCTCGCCGGCGCGCGTGCTCGTGGAGACGGCTTCGACCCGCATCGCCGAGCAGATCGGCCGAGAGCCGGTGGTCGCCTCGGTCGGGACGCAGCTCGCGGACCTCGGGATTCCGTTCGCCGCCGACGAGCAAGGGCGGCTGCTGAAACGAGGCGTCGCGACGGTAACGCTGACCACCCACGACCCCTCCGACCCTCAGGTTCCCGCAGGTACTACCGCCGCGCCGCTGGCGCTCGACAAGTTCACGAAGCTCGGACGCGCGACCGAGTCCCTCATCGGATCGATCGACGGGAGCGTCGGGGGCGCATTTCCGACGCACGACAGCCTGTTCCTCGACGACCGGGCAGCGAGCGGCTGGGCCGTGCGGCTCACGCTGATCGTCGCCGTGGTGCCGTTCGTCCTGGGCGTGCTCGACCTGCTCGTGCGCGCCCGGCGGATGTCGTTGCCGCTCAAGCCGGCAGCACGAGCGCTGCGGACCCGCATCCTCTTCTGGCTGTTCCTCGGCCTCCTGGTCTGGCTCGGCGCCTTCGCGGGCGCCTTCCCGACGGGTGACGCGCTTCCGCTTCCGCCCTACTCGCGGTTCGTCGAGGACCCGCCGCTCGCGGGGCTCGCGTTGCTGGGCATCGCAGTCGCGATGGGCTGGATCGTGATGCGAAGGCGGATCGCGCCACCGTACGACCCGACCACCGGCGAGCGCCTCGCCGGCTACGCGTCCGGCCTGACAGCGCTGGCCGTCCTCGCCATCCTCGTCGCCTTCACGAGGCCGTACGGGCTCTTCTTCCTCCTGCCATCGCTCTACGCGTGGTTGTGGCTTCCGCTGCTCACACGGCTCTGGGTACGGGCGGTCGCCTTTCTCGCGGGCCTGCTCGGCCCGCTCATCGGCCTGGTCTCGTTGTCCAACGAGCTCGGCCTCGGCGTAACCGAAGCGCCCCTCTACGTCGTCGGGCTGGGCACCGTCGGCTACGTGCCGGCGAGCTGGGTGCTCCTCTCGCTCGTCTGGGGAGCTGTCGCCGCGCAGCTCGGGGCGCTCGCGTTCGGCCGCTACGTGCCGTACGAGCGGGGTGCCGAGCCGCCTCGGCCCGGGCTTGTCCGCGCGGTGATCTCCCATCTGCCGCCTGCCAGGCGGCGCACGGAGTCGGACTAGGGGAGATTCAGGAAGCGGACGCGCTCGCCGCCCGCGATCTGGCCGGACCCGCGAGGCACGTGCACGAGCGCATCGGCCGTCGACGCGCGGACGATCATGTGCGACTCCTGCCCGACTATCGGCTCGAGCACGACGCCGTCGTCGTCAATCATCCGCCGAGCTCGGACGAACTCATCGCGGTGCTCGTTTCGATGCAACGCTCGAGCGGTTCGCCCGAGCTCGAACGACGGCCCCGGTGTGTTCGCCCCCTGACGAGCGAGGAGCGCCGGGCATACGAACAGCACCGAGCCGACGAGCGTGGAGACCGGGTTTCCGGGAAGCCCGAACACGAGCGTCGACCCGCGGACGCCGAACGAGAGAGGCTTGCCGGGCTTGACGGCGACGCCCCAGAACACCTCCTCCACTCCCAGCCGGGAGGCGATGCGGCGGACGAGATCATGAGGTCCCATCGAAACGCCTCCGGAGGACACGAGCACGTCGGCCGTCAGACCTTCCTCGAGCGCTCGCTCGTGTGCCTCCTCGTCGTCCGGGACAACCGGGAGCTCGACGACGTCGGCTCCCGCGGTCGTCAGGACGGACGCGATCATCGTACGGTTCGACTCGTAGATCTGACCGGGCCGGAGCTCTTCGCCCGGCGCCTGCAGCTCCGAACCGGTCGCGAGCACGGCCACTCGCGGGCGTCGTGCGCACACGACCTCCGCCACGCCGGCGGCGGCAAGCGCCCCGATCTGGGCCGCGTGCAGGATCTCCCCCTGCTCGACGACCGTGTCGCCGGCTCGAACGTCGCCTCCACGCGGCCGCACGTGCGCGTTCGGCTCCGCGGGCGCAGGGATCTCGACGTGACCGTCGACCTCGGCTGTGCGCTCGACCGGCACGACCGCATCGGCTCCCTCGGGCACCGCGGCTCCCGTGGCGATGGCCGCGACCGTTCCGACCGGCAGGGCTCCCGAGAGCGGGCTCCCCGCCGCGATCCGTGCGCCGATGGGCAACCGCCCGGGCGTCTCCGCGGCCCGCACGGCGTAGCCATCCATCGCCGAGCTCGGAAACGGCGGGAGATCGGCGCGGGCGAGCGCCGGCTCGGCGAGGACTCGGCCGGTGGCGCGGGCGAGCTCGACCGGCTCGGGGGGCAGACGCTCGGCGTGGGCAAGGATGAGCTCGAGCGCCTCCTCCAGCGTTCGCAGGTCGGCCATCCGCGAGCTACGGGTTCGTGCCGGCCGGTGGAGGCTTCTGCGTGGGTTGCTGCGGAGTCGTCGTCTCGGTCTCGGTCGTCTCCGTCTCCTCGGACGCGGTGTACTGGTTCGCGTGCGGGTCGTACGTCAGCGCATAGCGACCACGCGTGAATGGCTCCCACTCGGGCCAGAAGGTGGGCTCGGCGAACGGCGTCGGCTCGACGTTCTCGAGCGCGGGCTCCATGAAGAGCCTCCAGATCTCCGCCGGGAAGCTCCCGCCGCTGACTGCGATCCCGTGGACGTTCTCCATCGGGATCTCCGCTCGTGTGTAGCCGATCCAGACCGTCGTCGCGAGGTCGGGCGTGTAGCCGGCGAACCACGCGTCCTTGTGCTCTTCGTTCGTCCCGGTCTTGCCGGCGGCCGGGCGGCCGAATGCCGCGCGCGTCCCCGTGCCCGACTGCATGTTCTGCTCGAGGATGCGGGTCACGACCGCGGCCGTCCCTTCCGAGAGCGCGCGCCGGCGCTTCGGGACGCCCCAGGCCGCGTCCTTGTCCTCGCGACCATCGGCGAGGACGACACGCCGGATGGCCATCGGCTCGGCGTGGACGCCTCCCGCGGCCAGTGTCGCGTACGACGAGGCGAGATCGAGCGGGGAGACGGCCACCGACCCGAGGCCGATCGACGGGACGTACGCCCCCTGCACGTCGAGCTGCGAGCGCACGCCCATCCGGCGGGCGGTCTCGGCCACCTTCTCCGGCGTGACGTCGAGCGTCAGCTGGGCGTAGACCGAGTTGTCGGAGCGGAGCGTCGCGCTCCTGATCGAGCTCCAGCCGTAGTAGTCGTTGGCATACGTGTGGACGCACCACCACGACCCGTCGTCGCAGTTCCCGGCGGGGTGGACCCTGAGCGTGAACGGCGCCGAGACGTAGTACGTCGAGTCCGGGTTGATGCCCTGCTCGACCGCGGCGGCGAGAACGAAGGTCTTGAACGTCGACCCCGGCTGCCGGCGGGCCTGCGACAGGAGGTTGAACTCGTTCTTCGGGCGGTTCGGGATGACTGCGGCCATTGCGCGGATCGCGCCGGTGCCCGGACTGATCGAGATGAGCGCCGCCGCCGGGTCGGTCGACTCCGTCATCGTGTCGCGAATCGCGGCCTCGGCGAGGCGCTGGTAGCGCGGGACGATCGTCGTATAGACGCGGAGACCGCCCGAGCGGACCGTCGCGGCTCCGTAGACCTCGATCAGCCGGTCGCGCACATAGCCGAAGAAGTACGGCTCCCGGATCTGGCTGTAGAGCCTGCCCGGCTCGAGCTGCAGTCCCGAATCGACGACCCGGGAGAATCGCTTCGCCGTGATGGCGCCCGTGTCGAGCATCGCGCGGAGGACCTCTGCTCGCCGGGCCTTCGCCCGGGCCGCGTTGGTGAACGGGTTGAAGATCGAGGGCGCCTGCGTCAGCCCGGCGAGGAGAGCCGACTCGGCGAGCGTCAGCTCGCGTGACGGCTTCGAGAAGTACGTCTGCGCGGCGGCCTCGATGCCGTACGCCTGGTTCCCGTAATAGATCTGGTTGAGATACGTCGTCAGGATCCACGGCTTCGTCTCACGCCGCTCGAGCTTGGTCGCGAGGCACGCTTCCTTGAGCTTGCGCTGGACGGTGCGCTCGCGCGAGATGTAGAGATTCCGCACGAGCTGCTGCGTGATCGTCGAGCCTCCCTCGACGATGCGGCCCGCCTTGAGATCGGTTACGGCGGCGCGCGCGATGCCCTCGATGTCGACGCCGCCGTGCTTGAAAAAACGGCGATCCTCGATCGCGATCGTGGCCTTCCGGATCCACGGCGACATCTCGCTACGCGCGACCGGCTGGCGGTTCCGCTCAGCGGGGATCGAGCCGAGGAGCGACCCGTTCGAGGCGTAGAGGAACGAGTTCTGCCCGATCCGGATCGACCTGAGCGAGTCGAGGTCGCAGGACGAGCCATAGGCGAACACCGCGGCTCCGCCGCCGATCGAGGCCCCGACGCCCACGACCGCGAGCACCGCGATGCCGACGAGAGCGCCCCGCCTGCGGCGCCGGCGTCGAGCTGCTCGCAGACGCCGGTTCCGGGCGAGCAGCAGCTCGGGATCGATCGAAGAACGCCTCCCGCCCAGCGGGCTCATGGGCTGATGCTAGCCGTCACTCCGTCGCTTTCGACAGCGGCGACGCTGCTCCTCAGCGGCGTTCGGCAATCGTCGTGATGGAATGCCGCCCGTGGAGGCCGCAGCGCTCAGCCGACCCTCGCCCGGCCGAATTGCCGGCTGGCTCGTCTTCGTCCTCACCCTGACTGCGCTGAACTACGTGTCCCGGCTCGCCGGGACGGAGACTCCGGACGACATCGCGTACCGGTACTCGGCGGCGATCGCAGGGCTCGTCCAGTACTGGATCATGCTCGGGATCCTGGTGGCGATCGCGGTGCACCTCCCGCCACGCGAGGCCTTCGCACTCCGCCCGCCGGCGTCGTGGCCGAAGGCGCTCGGGCTCTCGCTGCTGGCGCTGGTGACGATCTTCGTCGTCGGCGGAGCGCTCTCGCTGTTCCTCGACGCCGGCGAGGAGCAGGGCCTCGTGCCCGAGGACTGGGACTCGAGCCGCGCGGGCGCGTTCGTCGCATTTTTCCTCGTCGTCACGTTCCTCGGGCCGGCGGTGGAGGAGCTGACGTTCAGGGGAATCGGCTACACGCTGTTCGCGCCGTACGGCGCCTGGGTCGCGATTCTCGTCACCGGGTTCCTGTTCGGCGCCGTCCACGGGCTGCTCGTCGCGCTCCCGGTGCTGGCGGTCTTCGGGATCGTGGTCGGCTGGCTGCGTTGGCGGACGGACAGCGTCTATCCGTGCATGCTCGTCCACATGGTCTTCAACGGGACGAGCCTACTCGTCGCCGTCGCGGCGTAGCCTGGCTTGGCGCTAGGCGCGCTCGTCGTCCTCGTCGTCCTCGTCGAGCTCCTCCTCCTCGTCCTCTTCGGCGCCGCTCTCGTAGCCGAGCGCCTCCAGGCTCGAGGCGAAGTCCTCGACGGTCACGTTCTCGAGAAAGCGCCGGAACTCGCCCGGATCGAGGTCGCTGAGGCGTGAAGCCGCCATGAGGCCGGGCTGATCCTCCTCGGCCTGGAAGTCGATCCCGGACTCCTCGATCACGTCCTCCGCGGCGAAGATCTGCGCGTCGCAGCGGACGGCGAGCGCGATCGCGTCGGACGGCCTCGAGTCGATCTCGACCTCCCGCCCGTCCTGGACGATCGTGATCCGCGCGTAGAAGGTGTTCTCGCGAAGCTCGGTGACCGTCACCTTCACGACCTCGGCCTGGAGCTCGGACACGACCTCGGTGAACAGGTCGTGCGTCATCGGCCGCGGCGGGGTCGCGCCCTGAAGCTTCATGAGGATGGCGGCCGCCTCGGCGTGGCCGATCCAGATCGGGAGGAACTTGTCGTCGTCAGCGGTCTTCAGGAGCACGATCGGCTGCTTGCCGACGGGCTCGAAGCTCACGCCATAGAGGGTCATCTCTCGCATCGCCGGCCCACGCTCATCTTAGACACGAGGGCTGCGCTAAAGTTGCTGCCCGACGAACGGGGCGCGGGCGATTAGCTCAGTCGGTTAGAGCGCCGCTCTGATAAGGCGGAGGCCCCTGGTTCGAGTCCAGGATCGCCCATGCTTTGCGCCATATCCGGAAACTCGCTTTCGCGAGTTTCCGGGGCGCGACAGGCAAGACCCATTTATGGACATGGTCCTCGCCCGGATTCGTCGGTGCGAGTACCGCGCTTCTGTCGTCGCCGGCGCTAGGCCGCTGCCGCTTCGAGGGCCTCGACCAGCTCCTCGAGCTTCACGTCGTCGTCGAAGCGGATCTGGAGCGTGCCGCCGACGACGCGGGCGGGCAGCCCCGTCAGTCGCTCGGCGGCCGCGGCCGCGCGGTCTGCGAGAGCGGGGTCGAAGGGGCTGACCCGGCGCGGGCGACGCTTTGCGCCGCCTTCTCGAGCTGCGCGCTCGGCGCCACGGACGGTGAGGCCCTCCTTCGCGATGCGCCGGGCGAGACGTCGCCGCGCTTCGTCGTCTGGGAGCGCGAGCACGGCGCGAGCGTGTCCCTCCGTGATGTCGCCCCGCGCGAGCATCCACAGGACCTCCTCCGGGAGCTCGAGCAGTCGCAGCCGGTTCGACACCGACGGCTTGGAGCGACCGACGCGCACCGCGACGTCGCCGAGTGAGAGCTCGAACTCGTCCACGAGCGACGCGTATGCCCGCGCCTCCTCGACCGGGGAGAGCTGCTCCCGGGCGACGTTCTCGACGAGGCCGAGGAGAAGGGAGTCACTGTCGTCGGCGTCGCGGACGAGCGCTGGGAGCGTGGGCAGCCCCGCTTCCCGCGCGGCCCGCCAGCGGCGCTCGCCGGCGATCAGCTCGAAGCCGCCCTCTCGGCGCCGGCGGACGACGATCGGCTGGAGCACGCCCTGGAGCCGGATCGACGCGGCCAGTCCGGAAGCCGCCTCGGGCTCGAAACGCTTCCGCGGCTGGCGCGGGTTCGCATGGATCGACTCGACAGGGAGATGCAGCAGCTCCGGCTGACCCGCGTCGCCCAGCAGCACCTCGAGTCCGCGGCCGAGGCCGCGCCGCTCCTTAGGAACGCTCGACAAGCTCCATCGCCACCTTCCAGTAGGCCTCCGCGCCGGCCGAACGCGGGTCGTAGGCGATCGCAGGAAGCCCGTGGCTCGGCGCTTCGGCGAGACGGATCGAGCGGGGCACGGTCGTGGTGAAGACGAGGTCGCCGAAGTGCCGCCGGAGCTCGGTCTCGACCTCGGCGGCGAGACGCGTCCTGGCGTCGGCCATGGTCAGGAGGATTCCCGCAACAGCGAGCTCCGGGTTCAGCCTGGCCTTCACGAGGTTGATCGTGCCGAGGAGCTGCGAGAGCCCCTCGAGCGCGTAGTACTCCGCCTGCACCGGGACGAGCGCGCGTCTGGCGGCCGCGAGCGCGTTGACCGTCAGGGGACCGAACGAGGGCGGACAGTCGAAGAAGACGAACGAGTACGGGTCGAGACGCCCTTCGAGCGCGTCCGCCAGGTAGCGCTCGCCACCGGCACGCGTGGACAGCTCAACAGAGGCGGATGCGAGGTCGCTCTTCGCCATCACGACGTCGAGGTTCGGGACGCCCGAGGGCTTCGCGAGCTCGGCGAGCGGTACGCCGTCGAGCAGCTCGTGCGTCGAGGCGCCGTTCGCGCGCAGACCGAGCCCGGAGGTCGCGTTCGCCTGCGGGTCGAGGTCGACGAGCAGGACGCGCTCGCCCGCCTCGGCGAGGCAGGCACCGACGTTGACCGCGGTCGTCGTCTTCCCGACGCCGCCCTTCTGGTTCGCGACTGCGTAGACCCGGGCGGGCATGGGCTCAACCTAACGAGGCGGCCGGACGCCTCCGGGTACCGTGAGCCGGTGGACGAGGAGCTCGAGTTCGCGAAGGAGCGTGGCTGGCGCGAGACGGCCGAGATCGACGCGGCGTACGAGCGAGGCGAGCTCGACGACACCGGCTGGCACGAGGCCATGGCGGCCCTCGTCGTGCCCGCGTACCTCGCCGCCGGGACACCCGAGGGCGGCTCCGGCAGCAGTCGCGATGCCGCCGGCTGGGAGCGGGCGCGGTCGCTCGTCGCCGATGCGGTCTCCCCGGGGCAGGCTTTCCTCGACGCCGGGTGCGCCAACGGGCACCTGATGGAATCGATGGCGCGGTGGGCGGGCGTCGAGCCGTACGGGCTCGAGATCTCTCCCGAGCTCGCCGCCCTAGCGAGGAGGCGGCTTCCGCACTGGAGCGACCGGATCTGGGTCGGAAACGCGCTCGACTGGCGGCCGCCGCGGCCCTTCGACGTGGCTCGCGCCTGCCTCGACTTCGTCCCTGCACCACGCCGCCAGGCACTGCTCGAGCACCTTCTCTCGTATGCGGACCGGGTCGTCGTCGGCGTCTTCAACGAGGAGACGGAGCGGCGCACGCAGGAAGAGCTCGTCGCGAACTGGGGATTCGCGATCGCCGGCCGGAGCGAACGGCAGCACCCGCACCCGCGGCTCGCATACCGGGCCTTCTGGATCGACGCGGGCGGCTGAGTCGCGCGTCAGGCAAGCGGGCGCTTCTTCGCCATGCCCGCGCGCCGAGGGAAGCCGGGAGGCGTCGGGCGCAACTTTCGCAGCACGAGCAAGCCTTCCTCGGCCGACTCGAGCTCGCTCCCGAGAGCCTCGGCGACGCGGGACACGTGCTCGCGGTCCGCCGTCGTCCCGACCCAGAGGATCGCGATCCCCTCGGGGCGCACGAGGGGAAGGCAGAGCTCGGCCGCAACGGGCGGCTTCGCGAGCGCCTTCGCGAGGGCAACGCCGCACGCATCGACCGGTTGCTCCTCCGCGCGACCCCAGACGACCTCGACGTTCCCGAGCTGCGACGCCACGCGCTCGAGGAACTCGCACTTGCGGCGCTCGGCCTCGACAAGCACGAACGACCGCTGCGGAAGCGAGACGGCGAGCGGGATACCGGGCGACCCGCCGCCCGACCCGACGTCGACGACGAGTCCTCCGGCGGCGTCCACGAGCGGCACGGCTCCGAGGGCATCTTCCAGGAGCACGTGTCGCGCTTCCTCGATCGTCCGGAGACCGGTGATCCCGGGCGTCGCAAGCGCATCCGCGAGCCAGCGCTGCAGAAACGGCTCGGAGTTGCTGATCAGGCCCGCGGGGTGATCACGACGAACCGGTTCGGCTCCGACCCTTCGCTCTCGGTCTCGACCTCGGCGTCTTCCTTCAGGGTCTCGTGCACGATCTTCCGCTCGATCGACGTCATCGGATCGAGCTCGATGGGGCGGCCGGTGCTCGCGGCACGGCGCGCAGCCCGGTTCGCGACCGTCTGCAGCGCCGCCTTCCGCCGTGCCCGGTAGCCAGCGGCGTCGACGACCACCTCGTGCTCGCCTCCCTCCGTGCGAACGACCGCGTTCGCGAGGTACTGGATCGCGTCGATCGTCTGGCCGTGCTTCCCGATCAGGAGGCCGAGGTCGGCGCCGAAGCAGGTGACCGTGACGACGTCGTCCCGCTCGACCCCGGAGACGGTGACGTTCGCGCCGATCGCCGCCGCGATGCGTCGGACGAAGTCGCTCGCCGCCGCGGCGTTCTCGGTCTCGCTCACGGGCTCGGCGTCGGCGACGGTCGCGACGATGCGGGCGGGCGTGTGGCCGACGCCGAGCAACCCGCGCTCGCCCTCCGAGACGACCTGGAACTCGACCCGGTCGCGGTCGAGCCCGGGAACGAGCTGCTCGAGCTCGCGCAGCGCAGCCCACTTGGCCTCGCCGACAGTCTCCCCGGTCGTCTCGACCCGCACGGCGGTGTTCTCGGTCATCGCTTGCGACCGCCCCTGCGCCGCTTGACGCGCCTCGGCGGGCCCGTCCGCGTCGGCTCCGAGACCGTCCCTCCGTTTGCCGCGAGCGCCGCATCTCCCGTAGCTGCCTCACGCGGAGGCGTGCGGCTCGAGCGCTTCGGCGGAGGCGCCGGCCTCGGCATGAGCCGGCGCGTGACGATGCCCTGGCCGGTCGTCCAGAGGTTCGTCGTCAGCCAGTAGATCATGAGCCCCGCCGGGAAGTTGAGGATGAACGGGATGAAGAAGATCGGGAGCAGCATGATGATCCACCGCTGCGCGGCGCTCTGCATCTGCGTCGACATGAGCCAGGTCGAGGTGAGCTGGCTCAGGACGTAGATCACGAGCATGAGCGGACCCCACCCGTCCTTCGTGTCCGCGGTGATGTCGACGAGGTTCAGCCACTCGAGTGATGTCGCAGCGAACTCGGGGTACACCTCCGTGTCGAAGTCCCTGAGCACGAAGAACAGCGCGATGAAGATCGGGATCTGGGCGACGATCGGGAGACACGAGGCATACGGGTTGATCTTGTTCTCGCGGTAGAACTTCATCAGCTCTTCGCTCTGCTTCTGGCGATCGTTCTTGTACTTCTGCTGGATCGCCTTCATCTCCGGCGCATGCATCTGGAGGCTCTGCATCGAGTGGATCTGCTTGATCGTGAGCGGGACGAGGAGCATGCGGACGATGACCGTGAGCGCGACGATCGACCACGCCCACGTCAGCCCGCCGGTCTCGTGCAGCCAGATGAGGACCTCGGTGAGGACGTTCTCGATCGGCGACAGGACGCCCGCGACGATCACGTCTTCACCCGCCTCGAGCGAAGCAGCGGGAACACCGTCTGGTCACGCGCGGGGTCGACGCCGCCGTGGCTCCACGGATTGCAGCGGAGGAGCCTCCAGCCGGCGAGCACGGAGCCCCGGACGAGACCGAACTCGCGGAGGGCGTCGATCGCGTACTGCGAGCAGCTCGGGTGGTACTTGCACGTGCCGGGCGGAGTCAGCAGCCCGAAGGTCCAGCGCCACGCGTGGACGAGGGCGATCCCGACGTATCTCACGACTCGACCTTCCCGAGAGCCTCCGCGAGCTCCTCGACGACCCAGTCCTGTCCACGCGTGAGCGCCGGCTCCGCGATTCCCGGCCGCGCTTGGAGGACGTAGTCGTGACCCGGCGGGACTTGGGAGAGGAGGCGCTTCCACGCCTCTCGCAGCTGCCGCTTCATCTTGTTCCGGACGACCGCCGAGCCGACCGCGCGCGGGACTGCGAGCCCGAGCCGTGGATCGCCGTCCGGATCGTCCTCGCGCGGGAACCAGTGCAGCACGAGGTACCGGGTGCTCGCCGACGTGCCGCGTCGGTACACGGCGTCGAAGTCACGCGAGCGTGACAGCCGATGGCGGCGCTGCACGTGCCCGGCGCCTTCAGGCCGAGAGCCGCTTCCGCCCTCTTGCACGCCGGCGCTTCAGGATCGCGCGACCGCCGCGCGACGCCATTCGCGCTCGAAAACCGTGCCGTCGCTTTCGACGGCGTACGTTCGGCTGATAGGTGCGTTTCACGGTCTCGTGGTCCTCGGGCGGATCGCCTGGAAATCGGAGCGACGAGTATAGACAACCCTCTTCGGCGGGAGGGTTTTCCACAATGAGGCGGCAGCCGGAGGTCGCCGAAATCGCTGCACAGGCGCCTGAGCGGTTGTCTTGTGCGCAAACAAAAAGGCGTTGTTCCACACCTGTGGAAATCTGTGTGGAATAGACAAAAGCCCTGCAAAACAGGGGGGTTTTCATCCACAGGCGGCCGGAAATCAGGCATTGAGAGGGGTCGAATAGGGTGGTATGCTCGCCGTTCGTTCCGACCGCCGGAGGAGCCCGACGAGCGTGGAGCATACGACTGACCTGACCTCGGCCAACGCCTGGACCGCAATTGCCGGGGGCCTCCGCAGGACTCTCAGCGACACGATCTACGACACCTGGTTCGCGCACGCAGAGCCGCAGTCGCTCGACGATCACGGCCTCGTGATCGGGTTTCCGAACGACTTCACGCGGGACTGGGTGGAGAGCCACTTCTCGGCCTTCGTCGCCGGCGCGGCGCGCGAGGTGCTCGGCCGCGAGATCAGGGTGTCGTTCGTCGTCGCCGAGGTCGTCCGCCCGACCGCTGAGCCGCCGCCGACGCCGGCTTCCGAGTCCGGAGCGGGCGATCGCGGAGGCGCCGACCTCCGCTACCGCGACTCGAGCGAGCTCGAGCTCAACCCGAAGTACACGTTCGACCTCTTCATCATCGGCTCGTCGAATCGCTTCGCGCACGCCGCCGCCCTGGCAGTCGCCGAGGCACCGGCGCAGGCGTACAACCCGCTCTTCATCTACGGCTCGACCGGGCTCGGCAAGACGCATCTCCTGCAGGCGATCGGGCACTACGTCCGGCAACACTCGCGGCGCCTGACGCGCCGGTACGTCACGAGCGAGACCTTCATGAACGACTTCATCGATTCGCTGCGCGACAAGCGCATCGAGGGCTTCAAGCGCCGCTACCGGAACTACGACGTGCTGCTGATCGACGACATCCAGTTCTTCGAGGGCAAGGAGCGGATCCAGGAGGAGTTCTTCCACACCTTCAACTCGCTCTACGAAGGTGGATCGCAGATCATCATCTCCTCGGATCGCCCGCCGCGCGAGATCGCGACGCTCGAGGAGCGGCTTCGTTCGCGGTTCGAGTGGGGACTGCTCACGGACGTCCAGCCGCCCGACCTCGAGACGCGCATCGCGATCCTGCGCAAGAAGGTGAACACGGAGCGGATCGCCGTCGACGACCCCGAGGTCCTCACGTTCATCGCCGGGCGCGTCTCGTCGAACATCCGCGAGCTCGAAGGTGCTCTGACTCGCGTCGTCGCGTTCTCGTCGTTGACCGACCGCGCGATGACGGTCGAGCTCGCCGAGCAGGTCCTCAAGGACGTCTTCCCGATGGGCGAGGCGGCCCCCGAGGTCACGATCCCGCGGATCCAGGAGGCGGTCTCGGAGCGGTTCGGCGTCACGCTCGACGAGCTCGTCAGCCCGCGGCGCTCGCAGTCGGTCGCGTATCCGCGACAGGTCGCGATGTATCTCTCGCGCGAGCTCACGGACTCCTCGCTGCCGAAGATCGGCAAGGAGTTCGGAGGGCGAGACCACACGACGGTCATGCACGCAACGTCCAAGATCACGCGCCTGATTCGCGAGGATCGCTCTGTGTACAACCTCGTGCAAGAGCTCACCGCACGTGTGAAGCAGGCCCGCTGAAGTGGGGGACCGGGCGACGCGGCTCACGGCCCCTGTGGGACCAGTGAATCCCCACGCACATGCTTGTCCACCGACGTTTCTCCCGCAGTTGCGGCAGAATCGCTGCGTCGTCCCCGTAGTTCACACTCCTACTACTGCTACGAGCTTTTCTCTTTAAGTCATGAACACAGACCTAGTCTCCGGAACCGAGCTCCGAGCGACCTGCTCGCGGAGCGACCTCGCCTCGTCGCTGGCGACGGTTGCACGCGGTCTGTCGACGAGAGGAACGGTGCAGGTGCTGGGCGGGATCCTCATCCGCGCCGAGGAGGGCCGGCTGCAGCTTGCGGCCACGGACATGGAGATCTCTCTTCGCGCCTCGGTTCCCGGGACGGTGGAAGGCGACGGCTCGGTCGTCGTCCCCGGCAAGCTCCTGACCGACCTCGCGCGCCTGCTTCCCGACGAGAATGTGGCGCTCGCCCACGACGAGGGCGACGGCGTCCTCACGGTGACCTCGGGGAGCCACTCGTCACGCCTCAACGTGTACAGCGCCGAGGACTTTCCGCGGTTGCCGGCGGTCGACGGCGACCTGCACACGACGGGAGCGCCGGCGCTTCTCGCGACGATCGACAAGGTCTCGCGCGCTGCGTCGCGCGACGAGTCCCGGCCGGTCCTGACGGGCATTCTCGTCAGCTTCGCGGGCGAGAAGCTCGTGATGGCGGCCACGGACTCGTACCGGCTCGCGGTCAAGGAGACAGAGCTCGACGCAGGCGGGGTGGACATCGAGGCGATCATCCCGGCCCGCGCGCTCCAGGAACTCTCGCGGCTTGCTGCCGGAAGTGACGAGGTCAAGCTCGGCGTTCAGGACAACCACGTCATCTTCGGCGTCGGCGACGTCTGGCTGACGAGCCGCCGGATCGACGGGCAATTCCCGAACTACAAGCAACTCCTGCCGGAGACCTTCGAGGCCGAGATCACGACCCCGAGGGCGCCGCTCCTCGAGGTCATCCGCAGAGCGGGCGTCCTCGCGCAGCGCAACGCACCGCTCCGCCTCCGCTTCGCCGAGGGCGAGCTGAACGTGTCTGCCCAGACGCAGGACGTCGGCGAGGCGACCGAGTCGATCCCCATCGACTACGCGGGCGAGGGGCTCGAGATCGGCTTCAACCCCGAGTTCCTCCGCGACGGGCTGGAAGCGGTGGCGACCGAGTCGGTGCAGCTGAAGTTGATCAACCCGCTCCGACCCGGGCTCATCGTGTCGCCGGACGAGAGCTTCTGGTACCTGATAATGCCCATCCGGCTTCCTGACTGAGCGGGTCGGGCCTGACGGTCCGCGGGGTCACGCTCCGGGACTTTCGCTCGTACGAACGGCTCGAGCTGGAGCTCGAGGCCGGGGTCGTGCTCGTGACCGGGCCGAACGGGGCGGGGAAGACGAACCTCCTCGAGGCGCTCCACCTCGGGACGCAAGGGTTCTCCCCGCGCACGCGGAGCGACGCGCAGATGATCCGCTTCGGCTCCTCGGCGGCCCGCGTGCTGCTTCGAGGTGCGAACGGCGCGACTCCGTTCGAGACCGAGGTGGGCCTCGCGACCGGCGAAGGGAAGCGGGCACGGCTGAACGGCGCGGTGCTGCGGTCGGCGGAGCAGCTCCGCCTGGAGCTCCAGACGCTCGTCTTCACGCCCGACCGCCTCGCGGTCGTGAAGGGAGGCCCTGGCGCGCGACGCGCCTATCTCGACCGGAGCCTCGGCCGCCTCTTTCCCGCTCGCGCCTCGCTTCCGCTCGAGTACGGCGCGGCTGTGGGGCAGCGGAACGCGGCGCTCAGGCGGCTGTCGGCGGGGATGTCCTCGCCCGAGGCGCTGCACCCGTGGACAGAGGCCGTGGCCACGCTCGGCGACGCGCTCGTCGCTGCGAGGAGAGCCGCCGTCGCACTGCTCGCTCCGTCGTTCGCCGACGTTGCGGCGACGCTCGGGCTTCCGGCCGCGACGGTCTCGTACGACGAGACCGCGCCGACGCTCGCCGAGCTCGAGTCGCGGCTTGCGCGGGACCTCGAGCGTGGTACGACCGGCCTCGGGCCGCACCTGCACGACATCGACCTGCGAGCGGACGATCGTGAGCTGCGGAGCTTCGCCTCGCAGGGCGAGCAGCGCATTGCCGTCCTCTCTCTCGTCCTCGCCGAGGCGGAGGCGATCGCGGCGAGGTCGGGTGTCCCGCCGCTTGTTCTGCTCGACGACGTCCTCTCCGAGCTCGACGAGGAGCGGCGCCGCGCGCTCGCGGCGCTCGTCCGCGACCTGGGCCAGACGATCGTGACGGCGACCTCACCGGCCGCGCTCCCGGCTGACCCGGCGCAGTCGCTCGTCGTATCCTCGGGGAGCGTACGAACGGCGTAGAGGCCATGGAGCGAATCGGACCGGAGATCGAGAAGACCCTGGCGGCGAGCGGCGGCGGCGCAGTGGTCGCGCTCGGGGAGATCACCGCGGCCTGGCCGGGGGCGGTCGGCGAAGCGGTCTCGAGGCAGGCGTGGCCGCTGCGACTGGGGCGCGACGGAACGTTGCACGTGGCGACGTCGTCGGCGACCTGGGCGTTCGAGCTCGACCGGCTCGGTCCCGAGATACAGGAGCAGCTCGCTGCAGCCCTCGGGCCCTCCGCACCCGCGAAGCTTCGGTTCCGCGTCGGCCCGATTCCCGAGCACGGCCGTACGTCCGACGAGCCCGCGTCGGCATCCGCCGAGCCGCTCCGCACGACTCCGGAGACGGCTTCCGCAGCCCAGGCGGCCGCGGGTGAGATCGAGGATCCGGAACTGCGCGAAATCGTCGAAAAAGCGGCACGAGCAAGCCTCTCGAGGGCCCGCTCCGACCGCTTTTTCTGATAGACTTCCAGCAGCCCGCAAAACGTCGATTTGCAGGGCTTTTTCTATTGGCTGAAGCAGCTTACACCGCAAAGGACATCACGGTCCTGGAAGGCCTCGAGCCGGTCCGGCTTCGACCCGGCATGTACATCGGGTCGACGGGATCGCGAGGCCTTCATCATCTTGTCTACGAGGTCGTCGACAACGCCGTCGACGAGGCGCTCGCAGGGCGCAACGAGCTCGTCGACGTCACGATCCACCCGGACAACTCGGTCACCGTCGTGGACGCCGGGGCGGGGATTCCGGTCGATGCTCTGCCCGATCAAGGCCTTCCCGCCCTGACTGTGGTTCTGACGAAGCTGCACGCAGGCGGCAAGTTCGGGGGCGACGGGTACAAGGTGTCCGGAGGACTGCACGGCGTCGGGGTCTCGGTCGTGAACGCGCTCTCGGAATGGCTTGTCGCCGAGGTCCGACGCGACGGAAAGGTCCACCGGCAGGAGTTTGCGCGCGGCGAGCCGACGACCGACATGAAGAAGATCGGTGTCGTTCCGAAGGGCGAGTCGGGGACGACGATCTCGTTCCTCCCCGACCCCGAGGTCTTCGACGAGACCGAGTTCGACGCGGCAACGCTTTCGCAGCGACTCCGCGAGACGGCATTCCTCACGCGCGGCCTCAAGATCGTCATCCGCGACGAGCGCGCCGGCGGCAAGACGGAGGAGTTCCACTACGAGGGCGGGATCCGCGACTTCGTCGCGCACGTCAACGAGTCCAAGGACCCCGTGCACAAGCACATCGTCTACTTCGAGGGCGAGAGCGACGAGGGTCAGGTCGAGGTCGCGATGCAATGGAACAACTCGTACGTCGAGTCGGTGTTCTCCTTCGCGAACAACATCAACACGACCGAGGGTGGCGCGCACCTCCAGGGATTCCGCTCGGCGCTGACCCGGACGCTCAACAACTACGCGCGCAACGAGGGCCTGCTGAAGGAGAAGGAGGAGAACCTCGAGGGTGACGACGCGCGTGAGGGTCTCGCCGCCGTGATCTCGGTCAAGCTCCGGAACCCGCAGTTCGAGGGCCAGACGAAGACGAAGCTCGGGAACCCCGGGATCGCGGGTCTCGTCGAGCGGATCGTCAACCAGAGGCTCAGCGAGTTCCTCGAGGAGAACAAGACCGATGCCCGGCAGATCGTGCAGAAGGCCGTGGCGGCGCGGAACGCGCGCCAGGCCGCCCGCAAGGCGCGCGAGCTGACGCGCCGGAAGAGCGCGCTCGACTCGAACTCGCTCCCCGGCCGGCTCGCCGACTGCCAGATCTCCGATCCCGAGTCCGCGGAGCTGTTCCTCGTCGAGGGCCCGTCCGCGGGCGGGAGCGCGGTGGACGGCCGCGACCGCACGTTCCAGGCGATCCTGCCGCTGCGCGGCAAGGTGATCAACGCCGAGAAGAACCGGATCAACAAGGTCCTCTCGAACGAGGAGATCCAGGCCATCATCACGGCGATCGGCACCGGGATCGGGGAGGAGTTCGACATCTCGAAGCTCCGCTACCACCGAGTGATCGTCATGACGGACGCCGACGTCGACGGCGCCCACATCCGCACCCTCATCCTCACGTTCCTGTACCGGCAGATGCAGGAGCTCGTCGAGCGCGGCCACGTGTACATCGCGGTGGCGCCGCTCTACCGGGTGAAGATCGGGAGCCAGCAGCGCTACGTCGAGAAGGAGTCGCAGCTCGAGGACCTGCTCGTGCGCGAGCGCGTGAAGGACATGGACGTGACCGACCGCTCGGGCGAGACGCAGAAGCTCACCGAGGCGCGCTTCGGGAGGTTCGTCAGGATCCAGCACGAGTTCGACGGCTGGGCTTCGAGGCTGCGCGAAGACTTCGGCGCAGCGGCGGCCAACTTCGTGATCGACCACCGCATCGTCGAGACCGAGGCTGTCGCAGGCGCGATCGGCGACGCGCTGGGCGACCTCGATCCGAACGGGTACGAGCTTTCGGTGCTCTCGACCGCCGAGGATGGAGAGGTTCTCCGGGTCGTGGAGCGCGAGACGGGCGCGGCCGCGAGCGTCGTCGTTCCGACCGAGCTGCTCGCGTCCCCGATCTACGCGAACGTCCGGAAGACCTACGCCCGCCTGGCAGAGCTCGTCGGGCGGCCACCGTTCCGGATCGCGTTCGGCAAGAAGACGCGCGAGGCCGAGACGTTCGGCCAGCTCCGCGAGTACGCGCTCGAGCTGGCGAAGGAGGGCATCCAGGTCAGCCGCTTCAAGGGTCTCGGCGAGATGGACGCCGAGGAGCTCGCGGAGACGACGATGAATCCCACGAACCGGGTGCTCATCCGCGTGGACGTCGAGGATGCGGCAGCGGCGGACCGCGTGTTCTCGACGCTGATGGGTGACCAGGTCGAGCCTCGCCGCGCGTTCATCGAGCAAAACGCGCGCGAGGTGCGCTTCCTCGATGTCTGACGTCGTCGAGCCTCTCGGCTCCGGGCGGATCGAGTCGCGCGAGCTCGAGCAGGAGATGCGCTCGAGCTTCCTCGACTACGCGATGAGCGTCATCGTCTCGCGCGCGCTGCCGGACGTTCGGGACGGGCTCAAGCCGGTGCACCGGCGGATCCTGTACGCGATGCACGAGGCCGGGCTCCAGCCCAACCGGCCGCGGCTGAAGTCGGCGCGCGTCGTCGGAGACGTCATGGGTAACTACCACCCGCACGGCGACCAGGCCATCTACGACACCCTCGTGCGCATGGCGCAGCCGTTCTCGCTGCGGTACCCGCTCGTGGACGGCCAGGGGAACTTCGGCAACATCGACGACTACCCGGCTGCCGCGATGCGGTACACGGAGGCGCGGCTCACGCGCCTCGCGACCGAGATGCTCCGCGACATCGACGCGGACACGATCGACTTCGGCCCGAACTACGACGAGTCGCGTCGCGAGCCGCAGGCGCTGCCGGCACGGTTCCCGAACCTGCTCGTCAACGGCTCCTCCGGCATCGCCGTCGGAATGGCGACGAACATGCCGCCGCACCGGCTCGGCGAGGTCGCGGATGCGATCGTGCAGCTCATCGACAAGCCGGACGCGAACGTCGAGGACCTGATGAAGCACGTCAAGGGGCCCGACTTCCCGACCGGCGCGATCATCGTCGGGCGGAGCGGGATCCGGGACGCGTATCGCACCGGCCGCGGCCGCGTCATCATGCGCGCCCGCGCCCACGTCGAGGAGCTCCGCGGCGGGCGCAACGCGATCATCGTCACCGAGCTGCCGTACGGCGTGAAGAAGGGCGGCGATTCCGGAGTGATCAAGAAGGTCGCCGACCTCGTCAGCGACAAGGTGCTGACGGAGATCGCGGACGTCAAGGACCACTCCGACCGGACGGGGCTGCGGATCCAGATCGACCTCAAGCGCGAGGCGATCCCCCAGGTTGCGCTGAACAAGCTCTTCAAGCACACGGCGCTCCAGACGACGTTCGGCTACAACGCCGTCGCGCTCGTCGACGGCGTGCCGCGGACGCTGTCCCTGCTCGAGCTCGTCCAGCACTACCTCGACTTCCAGCGCGAGGTCGTCACGCGGCGCTCGAAGTTCGAGCTGAGAAAGGCGGTCGACCGCGCGCACATCCTCGAGGGCTACCTCATCGCTCTCGACAACCTCGACGAGGTCATCGCGCTCATCCGCGCGGCGGACGACACGGACTCGGCCCGAACGGCGCTGCAGGAGCGCTTCGGGCTCTCCGACCTCCAGGCACAGGCGATCCTCGACCTTCGCCTGCGCGCGCTGACGGGCCTCGAGCGCAAGCGCGTCGAGGACGAGTTCGCCGACCTCCAGGAGCGCATCGCGGAGCTGCGCGGCCTCCTCGGCGACCCTGCTCGCATCGACGGCGTCGTCCGCGAGGAGCTGCTCGAGATCAAGGAGATCTACGGGAAGACCGACGAGCGCCGGACGGAGATCGTTGCCGGCGAGACCGACCTCGAGCTCGAGGACATGATCGCGGAGGAGGACATGGTGATCGCGATCACCAACTCCGGCTACATCAAGCGGTTACCGGTGACGACGTACCGCGAGCAGCGCCGCGGCGGCATCGGCGTCATGGGAATGGATCTCAAGGACGAGGACTACATCGAGCACCTCTTCGTCGGCTCGACGCACGACTACATCCTCTTCTTCACGACCGTCGGCAAGGTCTATCGGCTGAAGGTGCACGAGCTGCCGCTCGGCTCTCGCCAGTCGAAGGGCCGCGCGATCGTGAACCTCCTCCCGCTGCGGCAGGACGAGTACGTCCGCGCGGTGATCGCCACTCGAAACTTCGAGGAGGCGAAGTACCTGCTCTTCGCCACGAAGAAGGGCATCGTCAAGAAGACCGAGTTCGCGGCCTACAACACGCCGCTGAAGGCGGACGGGATCATCGCCCTCGGGTTGCGCGAGGACGACGAGCTCGTCGGGGTGCGGCTCACGAACGGGGACGACGACGTGCTCATGGTCTCGCGCGGCGGTCAGGCGATCCGTTTCCACGAGAAGGGCGTTCGTGCCATGGGCCGGCCGGCAGCCGGTGTTCAGGGCATGCGGCTGCGAGGCGACGACGAGGTGATCGAGGTGGACGTCGCGGATCCCGACGCCGATCTGCTGGTCGTGACCGAGAACGGGTGGGGGAAGCGCACGCGTGTGTCGGACTACCCCGTGAAGGGTCGTGGCGGGCTCGGCGTGAAGACCGCGCAGCTCGTAGAGGGCAAGGGGAAGCTTGCCGGGGCGCGCATCGTGCGCGACGGCTATGCGGTGATGCTGATCTCCGACGGCGGCACCGTGATCCGGATGGCGGTCGACGACATCAAGCGCTCGGGTCGCTCGACCCAGGGCGTGATCGTGATGCGGCCGCGTGACGGCGAGAGGGTTGCGACGCTCGCGCCGGTCATGGGCACCGGGGACGCGGACGTCCCGGGCGACGACATCGCTGACGAGCCCCCGGCAGAGACTCCGGAAGAGCCTCCGGAGGCCTAGGCTCTCCGCTTCGGTGCGGCTCTCCCGCCAGGCCGCACTCAGGGCTGCGTCTTCGCGGCCGTGTTCGAGAGCGCGGTCAAGAGGTCGATCGGGATCGGGAAGACGATCGTCGAGTTGTTCGCAGAGCCGATCTCGAGAAGCGTTTGCAGGTACCGCAGCTGGACGGTGATCGGCTCCTGAGACATCACCGCTGCAGCGTCCTTCAGCCGTTCGGACGCCTGGAACTCGCCCTCGGCGGAGATGACCTTCGCGCGGCGCTCGCGCTCGGCCTCGGCCTGGCGGGCCATCGCGCGCTGCATGCCGCTCGGGATCTCGACGTCCTTCACCTCGACGACGGACACCTTGATTCCCCAGGGCGACGTCGCCTCGTCGATGATCCCCTGCAGGATCACGTTGATCTTGTCGCGCTCGGAGAGGAGCTCGTCGAGCACGTGCTGGCCGAGGACGGAGCGCAGCGTCGTTTGCGCGATCTGCGACGTCGCGACCATGTAGTTCTCGATCTGGACGATCGACGCGTTCGCGTCGACGATCCGGAAGTACGCGACCGCGTTGACGCGGACGGGGACGTTGTCCTTGGTGATGACCTCCTGCGGAGGCACGTTGAGCGTCACCGTGCGCAGGTCGACCCGGACCATGCGGTCGACGACTGGGATGATCACGAAGAGCCCAGGACCTTTCGGCTCGGGCATCAGCCGGCCAAGTCTGAAGATCACTCCGCGCTCGTACTCGCGCGCGACCTTGACCGCCGCGAATGCGACCAGGATCAGGATCAGGACGATTGCGGCGACGGCGATCAATCCGATTTCCATCAGCTCGGCTCCTTCACGGTGGACATCATGTGGATCCTACGACGAGCCGCAGGTCGTCCTCGACGCCTTCGATCCTGACGTGCTCGCCCGGGACGAGCGGCGACCCGTCCTCGGCGCGTGCGCGCCAGAGTTCCCCGTTGATCGCGACGAGCCCGTCCTTGCGTACGACCCCCTCGCCGCCGACCATGCTGTGCACGCCGACGGCCGCCGGTCGGCGCGCGACCCGGACGACCCGGGTAAGCGCGAAGCCGAGCAGCACTGTCAGCGTGCCGGCGATCGCGACCGCGACCGGCAGTGACACCTGATACGCCTCTCCGGCCGGGTCGAAGAGGATGAGCGCTCCGAGGACGAACATCACCCCGCCCGCGACCGCAAGCGCGCCATGCGTCGGCACGAACGCTTCCGCCACGAAGAACCCGGCCGCGAGGAGCATCAGCAGCAATCCCGCAAGCGAGACCGGGAGCACCTGGAGCCCGTAGAGGCCGAGGATCAGCGAGATCGCGCCGACCGTCCCCGGGAACACGAGGCCGGGGTTCCAGAGCTCGACGACGATCCCGATGAGGCCGATCGAGAGCATGAGCGCGATGAGGTTCGGATCGACGAGCAGGTCGCGGGCCCGCTGCCAGAAGCTCATCTCGATCTCTTCGATGTCCGCGCCGGCGGTCTCGAGGACGAATCCCTTGGGGACAGTCTTCGTGCCGTCGATCTCGCGCAGGAGGGCCGGGAGCGTCGGGGAGACGACGTCGACGAGCCCGATTGCCTCCGCCTGTCTGGCGCCGTAGTTCGACGCCTTCGTGACCATCTCGCGTGCGGCCTTCACGTTTCGCCCGTGCTCGCGCGCGAGCTCGCCGACATAGGCGGCGGCGTCGTTTACGACTTTCCGGCGCAGGTCCTCCGAGATGTCCTCGCCGCCGAGCGAGATCGGCGTCGTGGACCCGATGTTGGTCTGCGGCGCCATCGCCGCGATGTCCGCCGCCATCGCGATCACCGATCCGGCCGAGTCCGCGCTCGAGCCGGGTGGCGACGTGTACACGATCACCGGGACGGTCGCGGCGAGGAACTTCTTCACGATTCCGCGCATCGAGGACGAGAGCCCGCCAGGCGTGTCGAGGAGGACGACCATGGCAGCGAACTCTTCGTCCTCGGCCCGGTCGACCGCGTTCTCGAGGTACTCCTGCGTGACGGGGTTGATGTCGTTGTCGAGATGGACCGCCAGTACGCGTGGCCTGTCCTCCTGACCGGCTGCAACCTGCGGCGCGAGGAGCGCGAGGAGAACGAGCGGGAGGATGACGAGCGGCAACGTCGCGAAAGCGAGAAGAAATCCCCGCAAAGAACGTGTCCGCACCGGTGTAAGGAGTCTATCAACGGGCGGGATCTCACCCTTGCTGGCCGGCGGCTTCCCTGCGACCCTGGCTGACATGCGCTGCCGCCTCGCAGTCCTCGTCCTTGCTGTTGCGGGTGCGGGGATGCTCACGGCGCCGGCGGTCGCGGCCGAGTCCGTCGCGACGCTCGAGCTCGCGCCGAACGGCGCCGCGCTGGCACCGAAGCACTTCACGCTCGCCGGAGTGCGCTGGCGCGGCACGGGGAACGTTGCCTTCCGCACGCGCTCGCTCGCGGGCCGCTGGAGCGCTTGGCGCCCGGCTGCTGCCGAGGACCACGACGGCCCCGACTTTGGTTCGCCCGAAGACCGGCTGCGGCGCTCCGGCTGGCGGATCGGGAGCCCGTGGTGGGTCGGCCCGTCCGACCGGATCCAGACGCGCTCGACCGGGAAGGTCTCGAGCGTGCGCGCTTTCCTCGTCTGGAGCCCGGCGACTCGAGCGCCTACGCGCTACCGCGTCCCTGCGATCACGACGACGCCACGCATCGTGTTGCGGAGCTCCTGGGGCGCCAACGAGTCGATCCGCCGCGGGCCTCCCGCCTATGCGACGTCGATCCGCGGCGTCACGATCCACCACACGGCGGGCACGAACAACTACTCGCAGGCGCAGGCGCCGGCGATCGTGCGGGGCATCCAGCTCTTCCACGTGCGGTCGAACGGCTGGAACGACGTCGGTTACAACTTTCTCGTCGACAAGTTCGGGACGATCTACGAGGGCCGCTTCGGAGGCGTCGACAGGAACGTCATCGGCGCGCATGCGAGGGGCTTCAACACGGGCTCCGTCGGCATCGCCCTGCTCGGCACGTACACCTCGACGGCTCCGTCGCAGGCCGCCCAGGACGCGATCGCGCGGCTGATCGCGTGGCGTCTCGACGTTGCCCACGTCGATCCGCTGGCGAAATCCCTCGTCGAGTCGAGCGGGAGCGAGAAGTTCCCGCCGGGTGCGAAAGTCCGGCTCCGGGCGGTTTCCGGGCACCGGGAGACCGGGGCGACGACCTGTCCCGGGGGCGTGCTCTTCGCGCGCCTGGACGCGCTCGCCGGCGCGGCGTCGAAGATCGGGCTGCCGAAGATCTACGAGCCGCTCGTCGAGGACGTGGAGAACGTCCTCCGCTTCCGCGCGCGGCTGTCCTCGAAGCAAAGCTGGTACGTCTCGATCACGGACGCCGGGGACGTCGAGGTGGCGCGCGGCACAGGGACCGGCAAGACCGTGGACTTCACCTGGGACGCGACACTCGTGCCGAACGGGCAGTACACGTGGACGATCGGCGCCGGCTCGGCGCGCGTCGCGACCGGGCCGCTCCGGCTCGAGGGCGCGAACGCCCCACTCGCGGTCGAAGCGCTCGCTACTCCGGCGGGGATCACGCCGAATGGGGACGGCCAGGGCGACGACGCGGTCCTCACGTACAAGCTGACCGCGCCGGCGGACGTCACGATTCAGGTGTACGACGCCTCGAACGTCCTCGTCGCCACGATCGTCGACGGTGTCTCGACGCGAGCCGGCGAGCACACCGTGACGGTCCCCGGAGCGGCGCTCGCGGACGGCGTCTACAGCGTGATCGTGACCGCCCGAACGACATTCGACCCGGAGGTCCAGAAGATCGTTCCGCTGACCGTGAGCCGGACGCTCGGACTCGTCACGGTCACGCCGGCGCTCTTCTCGCCGAATGCGGACGGGCGGCTCGACCGGCTCGACATCCGGTTCCCCCTGCGAGGGCCGGCGAACGTGCGCGTGCGCGTTCTTCGGGGCGGCCGCCTGGTCGCGACGCTCTTCGAGGCCCCGTACGCGGCGGGGCCGCGTCGCTTCCGGTGGAACGGGCAGCGAGCTTCGGGCTCGATCCGCGACGGCTCGTACGTCGCGCGGCTCGAGGCGACCGACGCGATCGGCACCGTCGCCGTCGAGGTGCCGTTCGTCGCCGACTCGACGAAGCCGCGCGTCCAGATCCTCGACGGAACGAGGCTGCGCCTTCGCGTGAGCGAGCCGGCAAAGCTCCTCCTTCGGATCGACGGAAAGTCTTCGACGCGCGAAGCGAAGCGGGCCGGCATCGTCACGATTCCGGGCGCCGGCTCCGCGCGGAACGTCCGCGTCGTCGCCTGGGACGCCGCCGGAAACTCGGGCGGGCCGGTCTCGAGAGTACGGAAGCGCGGCTGAGGGGGAGCGCGGGTCCGGCGAGTAGACTCGCCTCGTGTCCCAGGCGGTCCCCAGCGTCCCGTTCGGACGGGCGGAGATCGAGTCGATCCTGCCGCACCGGGACCCGTTCCTGCTTCTGGACGAGGTGACCGAGCTCGAGCCCGGCCGGCGCGTCGTGGCGACGCGCGAGGTGCGGGCGGACGACTTCTGGGTGCCGGGGCACTTTCCGGAGCGGGCGGTCATGCCGGGCGTCCTGATCGTCGAGGCGATGGCGCAGGCGGGTGCGGTCGCGGTGCTGATCGAGGAGGAGAACCGCGGCAAGATCGCGTTCTTCGCCGGCATCGACGACTGCCGGTTCAAGCGCATCGTCTCTCCCGGGGAGACCCTCACGCTCACGTGTGAGATCGACACGGTGCGCGGGCCGATCGGGCGCGGGAAGGCGACCGCGCACGTGGGGGGCGAGCTGGCCGCGCGCGGGACGCTCACGTTCGCCGTGGAGCGGGATGAGCCGTAGGCTCGACGGAGGCTCCACCGGCGCAGGCTTGGGAGCCGGCGAGGCGGCGGCGGCTTCGGCTTCAGCGGAAGCGGGGCGGTTGGCTGGAGCGGGGAATGATCGGCACGGCGACAGGGGTGCGGATAGGGATCACCGGCCTTGGAACACACGTGCCGGAGCGCGTGCTCACGAACGACGAGCTCGCGAAGCTCGTCGACACGTCCGACGAGTGGATCGTCGCGCGAACCGGAATCAAGGAGCGACGCATCGCGGCGAAGGAGGAGGCGCTCACGGACATCGCGCGGCCCGCGGCGCGCGCGGCTCTCGCGGACGCGGGCGTCGAGGCGAGCAGCATCGACCTCCTCATCTGCGCGACCGTGACTCCGGACATGATGTTCCCGACGTCGTCGGCCCTCCTCGCCGACGAGCTCGGGATGCCCGACGCGGCGGCGTACGACCTGCTCGCAGGGTGCACGGGCTTCGTCTACGCGCTCGCGCAGGCGTACGCGATGCTCGCTTCGGGTCTCTCGCGGCGGGCGCTCGTCGTCGGCGGAGACGTCCTCTCGAAGATCCTCGACTGGGAGGATCGCTCGACGCTCGTGCTGTTCGGCGACGGCGCGGGCGCGGTCGTGATGGAGCCCGTCGACCACGGCGGCTTCCTGGGCTTCGAGCTCGGCGCCGACGGCGGCGGGGGCGAGAACCTGTGGCTTCCCGGCTCCGGCTCGCGGCACTTCGACGACCCCGATCAGTTCGTGAAGATGAACGGCCGCGAGGTGTTCAAGTTCGCGACGAGGATCCTCGTCTACTCCGGGGAGCAGATCCTCGCAAAGTGCGGTAAGACCGTCGAGGACGTCGACGTGTACATCCCGCACCAGGCGAACAAGAGAATCATCGACTACGCGGCCGATAAGCTCGGGTTTCCCGAGGAGAAGATCATCGTGAACGTGGACCGCTACGGAAACACCTCGTCAGGCTCGATCCCGCTCGCCCTCACGGACGCGAGGGCGGACGGCCGCCTGCAAGACGGCGCGCTGATCCTGATGACCGGCATGGGCGCGGGCCTCACCTGGGGCTCGGCCTTGATCGAATGGACGAACGGGAGTGCGTCATGACGAAGATCGCGTTTTGCTTCCCAGGACAGGGATCGCTGGAGATGGGAATGGGCCGGGACATCGCAGAGGCGTTTCCGGTGGCGCGCGAGGTGTACCGCGTCGGCTCGGAGGCCTCGGGGCTCGACCTCGAGCGTCTGTGCTTCGAGACGCCGCTCGAGGAGATGGTCGAGACGGAGGTGCAGCAGCCGGCGCTCGTCGCCACCAGCCTCGCGATCCTCGCCGCGATGCGCGAGCGCGGGCTCGAGGCCGACGTCGTCGTCGGCCACAGCGTGGGCGAGTTCGCGGCTCTCGCGGCAGCCGGGTCGCTCGGGACGGGAGAAGCAATAGGGCTCGTCCGCGAGCGCGGGCTCGCCATGGCGGAGGCGGCGCGCCAGCGGCCCGGGACGATGGCCGCAATCCTCGGCCTCGCCGACGAGGAGGTCGAGAAGCTCTGCCGGAAGATCGTCGGCGTGTGGCCTGCGAACTACAACTGCCCCGGACAGATCGTGATCTCCGGCGAGCGAGAGGCGGTCGAGGAGTGCTGCGCCGAGGCCGAGAGCCTCGGCGCTCGACGAGCCGTGCGCCTGAAGGTGTCGGGCGCGTTCCACAGCCCGCTCGTGGCGCGTGCAGCCGATCGCTTGAAGCCTGCGATCGACAAGGTGCGGTTCCCGGAGCCGTTGACGCCGTTCATGTCCACGGTGACGGCGAAGGTCGAGCCGGCGCAGAAGCTCGCGACGCTGCTCGTCGATCAGCTGACGGCACCGGTCCGCTTCACGCAGGCGGCGACGGAGCTCATCCGGAGCGGCGCGACGACCTTCGTCGAGGTGGGCCCGGGGAACGTGCTCTCGGGGCTCGTCAAGCGGATCGACCGCGGCGTGAAGACGATCTCGGTGAACACCCCCGAGAGCCTCGAGCGCGCCGAGGAAGCGCTCGCCCGCTGACGTTGGCGGAGTTCTGCTCCCTCGAGGGGAAGCTCGCGCTCGTCACCGGCGCGTCGCGCGGCATCGGTCGCGCGGTCGCGGTCGAGCTGGCGCGCGCCGGAGCGTCGGTCGTCGTCTCGTACCGCACCGGAGTGGACGAAGCGGAGGCGCTGGCGTCCGAGATCGGCGGCCGGGCGGTCCAGTCCGACGTGTCGGATCCCGACTCGGCGCGGGCTCTCGTCGAGGAGGCCGGCGACCTCGACATCCTCGTGAACAACGCCGGCGTGACGAAGGACGGACTGCTCGTGCGGATGTCCGACGAGGACTGGCACACCGTGCTCGACACGAACCTCGCCTCGTGCTTCTTCACGTGCCGCGCGGCCGTCCGCGGGATGATGAAGAAGCGGGCGGGCGCGATCGTGAACATCTCCTCGATCGTCGGGCTGCACGGGAACTGGGGGCAGACGAACTACGCGGCGTCCAAGGCGGGGATCATCGGGTTCACGAAGTCGCTCGCGAAGGAGCTCGGGAGCCGAAACATCCGCGCGAACGTGATCGCGCCCGGATACGTGAAGTCGCAGCTCACCGACGTGCTCCCGGAGGAGGCGACGGCCCTGATGCTCCAGAACACGGCTCTCGGCCGGCTCGGCGACCCGGAGGACGTGGCCGGGGCGGTACGGTACCTCTGCTCCGAGGAGGCATCGTTCGTCACGGGCGAAGTGCTCCTGGTCGATGGCGGGCTCGGGATGTGACGCGATGAGCGAGGCACTCAGGAACGGACGACGCAGAGTCGTCATCACCGGGGTCGGGATGGTGACCCCGCTCGGGAACGACCCCGAGTCGACGTGGGAGCGGCTCGTCGCGGGGGAGTCCGGGGCCGGCCCGATCACGCAGTTCGACTCGACCGACTACTCGGTCCGGTTCGCCTGCGAGCTCGACGACTTCGACCCGACGGTCTGGATGGACCGGAAGCAGGCGCGCCGCATGGACCGGTTCTCGCAGATGGCACTGTCCGCGGCGCGGATGGCCGAGGCGGACAGCGGGCTCTCGGTCGCGGAGGCGCCGGAGCGCGTCGGCGCGGCGGTCGCGACCGGGATCGGCGGGCTCGGCGCCTTCGAGGACTGCTTCCAGACACTGCTCGAGCGCGGTCCCGACCGGACGAGCCCGTTCTCGATCGTCCAGATCATCCCGAACATGGCCGCGGCGTGGGTGTCGATGGAGCTCGGCACACAGGGCCCGCTCGCGACCGAGACGACTGCGTGCGCCGCCTCGAACATGGCGCTCGGGGACGGGCTGGACGCGATTCGCCTCGGCCGCGCCGACGCGATGTTCTGCGGTGGCACCGAAGCGCCGGTCACGCGGGTCGGCATCGCCGGCTTCAGCGCGATGCGGGCGCTCTCGCAGCGGAACGACGACCCGAAGCGCGGGTCGCGGCCGTTCGACGCCGACCGCGACGGCTTCGTGATGGGGGAGGCGGGGGCGATGCTCGTGCTCGAGGAGCTCGAGCACGCGAAGGCTCGTGGCGCGAAGATCTACGCCGAGCTGCTCGGCTACGGCGTGTCGTCGGACGCGAGCCACGTGACGGAGCCCGACCCCACGGGGGCCAACCCTGCGCGGGCGATGACGATGGCGTTCGCCGATGCCGGCATCACGCCCGACCAGGTCGGGTATGTGAACGCGCACGGGACCTCGACTCCGCTCGGCGACCCGGCCGAGACCCGCGTCCTCAAGCTCGCGCTCGGCGAGGAGAACGCGCACGCGACTCCGGTCTCGTCGACCAAGGGCGCGACCGGGCACTGCCTCGGCGCCGCGGGCGCGGTGGAGGCGATCTTCACGATCTTCGCGGCGCAGCGCGGAGTGCTCCCGCCCACGATCAACTACGAGACGCCGGACCCCTCGTGCGACCTCGACTACATCCCGAACGAGGCGCGTCGCGCGGACATCGAGATCGGCGTCTCGAACTCGTTCGGCTTCGGCGGCCACAACGCCTGCGTGGTGTTCCGCCGCTGGAACGAGAGCTGAGCGAGCACGACGCACGGTTCATGGAGCGGGCGCTCGAGCTCGCGGAGGAGGCCGTCGCCGGCGGCCAGCACCCGTTCGGCGCCGTCGTAGTGGGGGCTGGCGAGGCGATCTTGGGCGAGGGACGCAACTCGGTGCCTGCCGACCTCGACCCGGCCGCGCACGGCGAGATCGCCGCGATCCGGGACGCCTGGCGGCGTGCAGGCTCCTGGAGCGCGCTGCGTGGCGCGACGATGTACTCGAGCTGCGAGCCGTGTCTCGCGTGCTCGTTCGTGATCCTGCAGGCCGGCCTGCGGAGGGTCGTGTTCGCCGCCTACGGGACGGACGTTCCGGGCTTCAGGCCTCCGCTCGGCGGCGGGCTGCCGGTCGTCGCGGAGTGGGTGAACGCGCAGCCCGACTGGCAGCCGCTCGAGGTCGTCGGCGGCTTCATGCGGGAGCAGGCGGTCGAGACGCTGCGCGCGTTTCCGTGGTCAGCCGACGAGCCCTGAGCGGCGCTCGAGGAGGAGCGTGTCGCGCCACCTGCCGTCGAGCTGCGCGATCCGCTCGCGTCGTCCGACGAGGCGGAACCCGACCCGTTCGTGGAGCGCGAGCGTCGCTTCGTTCTCGGGGAACACGCTCGTCTGGATCGTCCACAGCCCGGCGGCGTCGGTCGACGCGACGAGCGCCTCGAGCAGTATGCGCCCGATACCCTGGCCGCGGGCAGCCTCGGCGACGTACACCGAGTGCTCGACCACGCCCGCGTAGCACTCGCGCGAGGACGTCGGCGAGACGGCGATCCAGCCGACGACGTCACCTGCGTCGACTGCGACGAAGCGGTGCGCCGGGAATCGCGTCGAGTCGAACTCGTCCCAGCTTGGCGGCTCGGTCTCGAACGTCGCGTTCCCAGTGGCGATCCCCTCCGCGTAGATCGCCTCCACGCGCGGCCAGTCGTCGCGGGTCAGGGCGCGAATCTCGACCACGTCGAGAGACTAGGCTTGAGGCGTGGCCGAGCGCTGGGCGACCTTCGACTGCTACGGGACGATCGTCGACTGGAATGTTGGGATCCGCGCGGAGCTGGAGAACCTCTTCGGCGTCGAGCACGCGGACCGCCTGCTCGCCCGCTATCACGAGCTCGAGCCCGAGATCCAGGCTGCAAACCCCGGCCACTCCTACCGTGAGGTGCTCACGATCGCGCTCGAGCGGCTGGCCGAGGAGGAAGGGCTGATGCTTCCGGAGGGGGACGCGAGCGCACTTGCTCACGCCCTGCCCGGCTGGCCGGTGTTCGAGGATGCGGCGCCGGCGCTCGAGGAGGCACGGGGGCGGGGTTGGCGGCTTGCGATCCTCTCGAACACCGACCGCGACCTCCTAGACGCCTCGATGGAGACGATCGGCGTCCCCTTCGACACGTCGATCGTCGCGGGCGAGATCGGCTCGTACAAGCCGGCGACTCGTCACTGGGAGGTCTTTCGCGAGCAGACCGCGGCCGACCCGGAGGCTCACGTCCACGTCGCGCAGAGCCTCTTCCACGACATCTCCCCCGCGCGAGAGCTCGCGATCCCGAGCATCTGGATCAACCGGCAGGACGAGCCTGCCGACGACCGTCCCGACCGCACGCTCGCGTCCCTCACGGGCCTCGCCGACACCCTCGACGAGCTCGTTCAGTCGTGAGCTCACTGCGCGCCCGCTGCCCCGACTGCCGTACGTTCACGGCGGTTGCGATGGGGCCGGGCTACGAGTGCCACGCCTGCGGCCGCGAGTTCGCCGCCGGGCTCGTCCGTGTTCCGCGGGCATGGGGAAGCGGCGGCGAGGCGATGGCCGAGGGAGCACTCCTCGCGCTGCCGTATCCCGACACCGGCTCGGTCGAGCGCGACACGCTGGAGGAGCAGACGGCCGAGCTCGCCTCGGTCCTGCCCGAGAGGCCGGTCGTCCTCGGCGGCTGTTGTTGCTCGCACGTCGGCGCGGTTCGCGGGCTGGCGGCACGCCATCCGCGGCTCGGCGTGGTCTGGCTCGACGCGCACGGCGACCTGAACACGCCCGAGACCTCCCCTTCGGGGAACGAGTGGGGGATGCCGCTGCGGATGCTGCTCGACGACGAGATCGTCGCTCCGGAGGACGTCGCGCTCGTCGGAGCCCGGAATCTCGATCCGCCGGAGGTCGACTACCTCGCCGGGACCGCGATCGACGACTCGGTGGAACGCGCGCTCACGGGCGTCGCCGCCGTCTACGTCGCGCTCGACGTCGACGTGCTCGATCCGAACGAGGCGGCGATGTTCATGCCGGAGCCCGCGGGGCCGACCGTCGAGGACGTCGAGGCGATCCTGCGAGACGTGGCCGGCCGCGCTCCGCTCGCGGGAATCGGCGTGACGGGCTTCCTCCCGGAGGAGCGGAACGTCCCCGTCGTGTCGCGCCTGCTCGCCGCGGCCGGGCTGTAACCGACGGGGATCTAAGATCCCGGTCATGTCCTCCTCGGACTCGGGACGCGTCGACGTGTCCATAGAGAGCAAGCGCGCACCGGACGCACCTCCCGACAAGTCGCATCCGAACACCTGCCCGGGGTGCGGGTCCCACTACCGCGACGAGGAGCTCGCGCAGAGCTTGCGGGTGTGCCCGCAGTGCGGTCACCACTTTCCCGTGCGTGCGCCGGAGCGCATCGAGCAGCTCGCCGACCCGGGCTCGTTCGTCGAGGAGGACGCGGAGCTCCGCTCCAGCGATCCCCTCGGCTTCTTCGACCTGCGCCCGTACACCGAGCGCCTCGCCGAGGCCGAGATCGCGACCGGGCTCGGCGACGCGATCGTCTGCGGCCAGGCCACGATCGAGGGCTCCGACTGCCGGCTGGCGGTCATGGACTTCGCGTTCATGGGCGGATCGATGGGAAGCGTCGTCGGGGAGAAGTTCGCACGCGCCTGCGACAGCGCGGGCGAGGCCGGGGTGCCGCTCGTCTCCGTCGCCGCGTCCGGCGGCGCCCGCATGCAGGAGGGGATCCTCGCCCTGATGCAGCTGCCGAAGACCGTGTGCGCGATCGAGGAGCTGCACGAGTCGGGCGGCTCGCTGATCTCGGTGCTCACGCATCCGACGACCGGCGGCGTGCTCGCGAGCTTCGCGAGCCTGGGCGACGTCGTCCTCGCCGAGCCGGGCGCGCTGATGTCGTTCGCGGGCCCGCGCGTGGTTGCGCAGACGACCCGCGAGAAGCTCCCCGACGACTTCGGCCTCGCCGAGTCGAACTACCGCTTCGGCCACGTCGACGCGATCGTCCCGCGCGCGGACCTGCGCCCGACGATCTCGCGCCTCATCGGGCTGTTCTCGAAGAACTGACATGCCGGCAAAAATCACAGACACCGCGGCCGCGAAGCGGACGCCTTTAGGGATTTTCGCGCGACCGGAATTCGCGCTAGCGGATTCCGGTCTTGCGCACTAGGACAGTGCCGAACGAGGCAGAAATGCGCTTGCGCCAGCGGCTCAGTAAGCTCGGCGCCATGAAGCTCCTCCGGGGGACGAAGGTGACCGGCGAGCTCGAGCGGCTCCAGGACCAGCTCGACCGCCTGCAGGAGGAGCCGAGCGCGGAGGAGATCTGGAACTCGGTCGAGCTCGCTCGCAACCAGGATCGGCCGTACACGCTCGACTACGTGGAGCGGATCTTCGACGACTTCTTCGAGCTGCACGGCGATCGGGGCCGCGCCGACGACCGGGCGATCGTCGCGGGGCTCGGCTCGCTCGAAGGACGGACCGTCGTCCTCCTCGGGCACCAGAAGGGGCGGGACCTGAAGGAGCGCACGAGCCGGAACTTCGGGATGGCGTATCCCGAGGGGTACCGGAAGGCGATGCGGGCGATGGGGCTCGCCGACCGCCACGGCTTCCCGCTCGTCACGATGGTCGACACTCCCGGCGCGTACCCGGGCGTGGCCGCCGAGCAGCACGGGCAGGGGGGCGCGATCGCGCGATCGCAGGCGGCGATGGTGCGGCTGTCGGTGCCCACGGTTGCGTGCGTCATCGGCGAGGGAGGCTCGGGCGGCGCGGTTGCGATCGCCGTGGCCGACCGCGTCCTCATGCAGGAGCACGCGATCTACTCCGTCATCTCGCCCGAAGGCTGCGCCGCGATCCTCTGGCGCGACGCCGCGGAAGCCCGGAAGGCCGCCGCCGCGTTCAAGCCCGACGCCGCCCACTGTCTCGAGCTCGGCGTGGTGGACGCGATCGTGCCCGAGCCCGAGGGCGGAGCCCATACGGACCCCGACGAGGCAGCAAGCCTGCTGCAAAGCGCAATCGTCGAGGCGCTGGGCGAGATAGACGCGCTCGACTCGGACGAGCGGCGCCGCCGGAGGCGCGAGAAGTACCGCGTCATGGGGGTGCTAGCCTCGGCCTGACGTGTCGGCGCCTAGTTCCTTATGCGTTCTCCACACGTTCCACAGGCTTATCCCCGGCATGGGAACGCCGATTGAGCAGGGAGAATCTCCGTCCAGCAGCGGTTTGGTGAAGAAACCGTTGCGACCGAGGCGACAATCCACAAGTGGCGCTCGACGAATACGAGAAGAAGCGGAGTCGCGCGAAGACGCCGGAGCCGTTCGGTAAGCCCAAGCGGCGGAAGCCGACCGCGGAGCCGCGTTTCGTGATCCAGCGCCATGCCGCGCGGCGGCTCCACTACGACCTCCGCCTCGAGCGTGACGGGGCGCTCGCGAGCTGGGCGGTGCCGAAGGGGATCCCGCTGCGCCGGGGCGAGCGCCATCTCGCAGTGCACGTCGAGGACCACCCGCTCGAGTACGCCGACTTCGAGGGCACGATCCCGGCCGGCGAGTACGGCGCGGGGACGGTCGAGATCTGGGATCGCGGCACGTACGAGCTGGTGGAGGAGAAGAAGAACGGCGGGCTGACCGTCAGGCTCCGCGGCGAGCGCCTCGACGGCGAGTGGACGCTCGTCCCCGCGCATCTCGACGGCGACCCCAAGAACTGGCTCCTGCTCCGGCATGACGGGGATCGCGAGGGCACCTCGCGCTACTGGCCCATGCTGTCGACTGCCACGGAGACCCTCCCGACAGGCGAGGGCTGGGTGTTCGAGCCGAAGTGGGACGGGTACCGCGCGATCGTGGCCGTCGCGGGCGGCGAGACGACCTTCACGAGCCGGAGGGGGAACGACCTGACGCAGCGCTTCGCCGAATGTGCGCGAAAGGTCGCCGCGAGCCTGCGCTCCGCGAACGCCGTCCTCGACGGCGAGATCGTCGCGCTCGACGACGGAGGGCGCTCGCGGTTCTCCGGCCTCCAGGAGGGCTCGGGGACGCTCGCGGTCGTCGTCTTCGATCTGCTCGAGGTCGACGGCGAGCCCGTCGTCCACCTTCCGCTCGAGGAGCGGCGCCGCCGGCTCGAGGAGCTCGTGATCCCGGAGGCCGGGAGCGTGCTCGTCTCGCCGCAGTTCGACGACGGCGCTGCGCTCCTCGCCGCCGCGAGAGCGCAAGGCCTCGAAGGCGTGGTCGCGAAGCGCCTCGACTCCACCTACCAGCCGGGCCGACGCGTCGCCGAGTGGCGGAAGAAGAAGCTGCGGGACGGGCAGGAGCTCGTGATCGTCGGCTACACGGCGGGCCAGGGCCGGCGGACAGGAGGCTTCGGAGCGCTCATCGTCGCGGTGCACGAAGCCGGAGGGCTGCGCTGGGCGGGGAACGTCGGCACCGGCTTCAGTGACGCAGAGATCGACCGGCTGCTGAAGCTCCTGAAGCCGCTGAGGCGGAAGGACTCACCTCTCGCGGAGACGCCGAAGATGCCGCGCGTCAAGCCACGCGACGTCTTCTGGGTCGAGCCGAAGCTCGTCGCGCAGGTCGAGTTCGCGGAGTGGACGCACGAGGGCCGCCTGCGGGCGCCCGTTTACATGGGGCTGCGGGAGGACAAGACTGCCGAGGACGTGCGCCGCGAGCGGACACCGGTGCCGACCGTGCTGAAGAAGGGCCGGCGGGAGCTCCGCCTGTCGAACCTCGACAAGCCGTTCTGGCCCGAGGAAGGGATCACGAAGGGCGATCTCCTCGCGTACTACCGTGGCGTCGCCGACGTCCTCGTGCCGCATCTGCGCGGGCGCCCATTCACGATGAAGCGCTACCCCGACGGGTGGCAGGGGAAGAACTTCTTCCAGAAGCAGGCGCCGTCGCACATGCCGGAGTGGATCCAGCGCTCGCCGCAGCCCGCGTCCACGCGCGAGGGCGAGACGAAGGTCATCGACTACGCGCTCGTGGACGACGAGCTTGCGCTCCTGTGGGTCGTGAACATGGGCTGCATCGACATGCACGCGTGGTCCTCGCGCGTCGACAAGCCCGAGCGGCCGGACTGGGTCATGTTCGATCTCGACCCGTCCGAGGGAGCCACGTTCGAGGACGTCGTCGAGGTCGCGCTCCTCGTGAAGCAGACGCTCGACCTGCTCGAGCTCGCGTCCTATCCGAAGACCTCGGGCTCGCGCGGGATTCACGTACTGGTTCCGGTCGCGCGGCGGCACACGTTCTCCCAGGCGCGCGACTTCGCCTCGATCGTCGCGGGCGCGCTTGCACGGGCGCATCCGGGGCTGGTGACGACCGAGTGGGCGCGGAAGAAGCGCAGGGGCGTCCTCGTCGACGCGAACCAGAACCGCCAGGGGGCGACGAACGCGACGGTCTACTCGGTGCGGCCGCGGGCGGGGGCGCCGGTCTCGACGCCGCTCCGCTGGGAGGAGGTCGTTCCCGAGCTCGACATGGCGGCGTTCACCATGGACGCGGTGCTCGACCGGGTCGCGCGGGACGGTGACCTCTTCGCGGGCGTGCTCGAGGGCGGGCAGTCGCTCACACAGGCGCTGAAGGCGCTCAGGTAGCCCGGCCGCTCGCGCGGTAGCCTCCCTCCGGACATGGACGCGGGCGAATTCCGACGCGCGAGCCTCGCCGTGTGGGAGGCCGTGGCCCCGGGTTGGGACGGTCGTCATGCCTACCTCGAGGAGATCGCACGCCCCGTCACGGAGCTTATGGTCGCGCGGCTCGGGCCTCGGCGAGGACAGACGATCCTCGACCTCGCGGCGGGGACGGGCATCGCCGGGTTCGCGGCAGCCACACTCGTCGGTCCCCAGGGCCATGTGATCGTGAGCGACTTCGCGGAGGCCATGGTCGAGGCCGCCGCGAGCCACGCGGACCGGCTCGGCCTCGAGAACGTCGAGTGCCGCGTCCTGGACGCCGAGTCACTGGATCTCGAGGACGACTCCGTGGACGGCGTGCTCTGCCGGTGGGGATACATGCTGATGAGCGACGCGGCGGCGGCGCTCGCCGAGACCCGCCGCGTGCTGCGACCGGGAGGCGGCGTGTCGTGCGCAGTCTTCACTCGGCCCGAAGAGAACCCGTGGGCGGCGCTGCCTATCGGTGTCCTCGTCGAACGCGGGCACATACCTCCGCCCGCCGACGGCGCGCCCGGGATCTTCGCGCTGGCGGAGCGGCCGCGTGTGCGGGATCTCTTCCTGCGTGCCGGCTTCGGCGACCCGGTGCTCGAAGACGTGTCGTTCACGTGGACGTTCGACGGCTTGGACGGCTACTGGGACTTCATCACGCACGCCGCGGGTGGCGTGACCATCGTGCTCGACCGGCTGGACCCCGACGAGCGGGAGCACGTCGGCGAGGAGATCCGCAGGCGGGCGGCGTCGTTCGTCGGGTCACGCGGCGTCGAGCTACCGGGCGTTTCGCTCGTCGCGTCCGCGACGTAGGCCGACTACTTCCCCGACGGGCGAGTGACGCCGAAGAGCGGGAGGCAGGGGTCGAGATTCTCGATCTCGACCCGGATCGGGCACCGCCATGCGTCCCGCTCGAGCGCCACCACGTGGTCGGGGACGGGCATGCCGCGCGGGCTCTGCGTGCGTACGGTGCGCTCGACGTAGCCGAGCTTCTCGGAAACGCGCCTCGACGCCTCGTTTCCCTCGAGCCAGGACGACTCCGCACGCGCGGCGCCGAGACCGCGGAACGCGAGCTCGAGGAGCGCCGCCCGCATCTCTGTGCCGAGACCGCGCCCCTGGTGCGCGCGACCGAGCCAGGAGCCCGTGTTGACGACCGGCTGCTCCGCGAACGACTCCGCGTGCAGCCCCTGCGTCCCGACGAGCTCGTCGCCCGCCCAGACGAGGAGGTTGAGCTGCCACTTGTCCGGCGACCAGTCGGCCAGGTGCTGCTCGTGGTACGCGACGCTCGAGTCCACGAAGTCGGGCTCGCCGATCCGATCCGTCCAGGCGATCGCGAACGGCATCTCCTCCGGCGGGTGGACGCCCTGCTCCGCGAGCCGCCCGAGCTCGACGAGCTCCTCGTGCGAGCCCAGCCGCAGCTCGAGTCGCGGTGTACGGAGGCGGAGGCCGTAGAGCGCGGAGACGTCCGTCACTCGCTCAGCTTTCTCGGGTGGCCGAGCAACGAGAGCTCCACGATGTCGCGCTCGAAGAAGAGCGCGACCGTCCAGTCGGCGACGACACGGAGCTTCCGGGAGAGAAGCGGCAGCTGGTACAGGTGATACGTCCGCGCGACGAACCAGCCGAGGAAGCCGCGCAGCCGCACTCCCGGGATCTCCGCGATCCCCTTGTGGCGCCCGAGTGTCGCGACCTGCCCGAGCATCCGGTAGCCGTACGGCTTCGGTACGCCTGTGAGGTTCTTCGCGAGTCGCCGCGCCTGGCGAAGTGCGTGCTGACTGGTCGGCGGATCGAAGGCTCCCGGGGTCTTCACGTTCGGGACGGCGGAGCAGTCGCCGAGCGCCCAGACGTTCTCACGCTCCTCGACGCGCAGCGTCTCGTCCACGCGGACGCGCCCGAGCTCGTCCAGCGGCAGCCCGAGCTCGGCGAGGAACGGGTGTGGACGCACGCCGGCGGTCCAGACGAGGGTGCGCGCCGGGACGACCGTGCCGTCGGAGAGCCGCGCCTCGCGGCCGTCGTAGGACGCGAGCGTCGTCGAGACGTGGATCTCGACGCCCTGCTGCTCGAGGTGGCGGGCCGCGTACTCGCCGAGCCGGCGCGGGATCTCCGGGAGGATCTTCGGGGCCGCGTCGACGAGGACCCACCGCTGCTGCACGTTGCGGAGCGTCGGGTAGAAGCGGAGCGCATCCTGGCTCAGGTCGTGGAGCTCGGCGAGTGCCTCCACGCCGGCATAGCCCGCGCCGACGAACACGAAGCCGAGCTCCTCGGGCGCGCTCGGATCGACGGTCGCCCGCTCGAGCTGTCCGAGCACACGGTTGCGCAGCGCGATCGCGTCAGCCAGGTCCTTGAACCCGAGCCCGTGCTCGGCGAGACCGGGGACCGGCAGCACGCGGGTCACCGCGCCGAGTGCGACCACGAGCTGTTCGTACCCGATCTCGAGTGGTCCGGCGAGCGTCTCCGCGTGCACGATCCCCCGCTCCTCGTCGAGGCTCGTCGCGCGGCCGAGGTACAGCTCCGCGTGCGGGCACATCTGCCGGAGAGGCACGACGACGTGCCGTGGCTCGAGCGTGCCCGCGCCCGCCTCGGGCAGGAGCGGCGTGTAGAGCATGAAGTTCTCCGGCGAGAGGATCGTCGCGCCACGGCGGCCCAGGTAGCGCGCGACGTAGCTCCCGGCGAAGCCTCCGCCGAGAACGAGCGTCCCGCCGCGGGCCTCGCGTCGCTCCACCCGTCATGCTTACCACGGCGTGGCAACACAGGTGTCCGTGATCGGGAGCGGGGCGGAGTGGGAGGCGGCCGCCGAGGAGATCGGGCGCCTGCTCGCCGAGCGCGGCTGCACGGTCGTCACCGGCGGCCTCGACGAGGTGATGGCGGCGGCGCACCGCGGCGCCAAGGAGGCCGGCGGGACGACCATCGCGATCCTCCCCGGCGAGCAGCACGGTGCCGCGAACGAGTGGGCGGACCACGTCGTGGTCACCGGGATCGGCCACGCGCGGAACCTCGCGGTCGCGGCGTCCGGCCACGCGGTGATCGCGGTCGGCGGCTCGTGGGGAACCCTGGCCGAGATCGCATTCGCGAGCCGGCTCGGCCGCCGCGTCGTCGCGCTCGAGGGGACTCCCGCTGTCGCTGGCATCGAGACCGCTGCGACTGCCGCCGAGGCGGTCGAGCTCGCGCTACGAGACCTCGGCTAGCCGCCGTTCGAGGTAGCGGGTCTCGGGCTCGTTCGCCGTGAGCTCGAGCGCGCGTCTGTACGCGTCGGCCGCCTCGCTCCGGCGGTCGAGCCGCCGGAGGAGATCGGCTCGCGCGGCGTGCAGGAGGTGGTAGCTCTCGAGACCGTCGAGCCCGTCCATGAGCGCGAGCCCGTCCTCCAGGCGGCCTGCGAGCGCGACGGCGACCGCACGGTTCAGGAGCACCACCGGAGACGCGTCGTAGATCGCAAGCCGGTCGTAGAGGACGACGATCTCCTCCCATGACCGCTCCTCGGCGTGCGCCGCTGCGATCGCCGCCTGGAGCTGGTACGGCCCCGCCCGCCGGAGCGACACGGCGCGCTCGAGCACGCGCAGCCCTTCGTCGATCCGGTCGCGGTTCCAGAGCGCGCGATCCTGGTCCTCGAGCAGCACGAGCTCGCCGTCGGGCCCCGTACGGGCAACGCGGCGCGAGTCCTGGAGCAGCATGAGCGCGAGGAGCCCGAGCGCCTCCGACTCGTCCGGCATGAGCACGGCGAGCAGCTTTCCGAGCCGGATCGCCTCGTCGCAGAGCTCGTCGCGCACGTAGTCGCGACCTCCGGAGGCGGCATAGCCCTCGTTGAACACGAGGTACAGCACCGCGAGCACGGAGCGGAGCCGCTCCGGGAGCAGATGGTCGGGAGGGACACGGAACGGGATCCCCGCCGCGCGGATCTTGCGCTTCGCGCGGACGAGCCGCTGCGCCATCGCCGGCTCACTGACGAGGAAGGCGTGTGCGATCTCGGTCGTCGTCAGCCCGCCGACCTCGCGCAGGGTGAGCGCGACGCGACTCTCGGCAGCGAGCGCCGGGTGACAGCAGGTGAAGACGAGCGCGAGCCGGTCGTCCGGAATGCCGGTCACGTCCTCCTCCTCGGCGGGCAGCTCCTGGAGCCGGCCGATGAGCTCGGCCTTCTGGCGGAACACGCGATCGCGCCTGATGCGGTCGATCGCGCGGTTGCGGGCCGTGGTGACGATCCAGGCGCCGGGGTTCCTCGGCGTGCCGTCGCGTGGCCAGCGCTCGAGGGCTGTCGTGAACGCGTCCTGGACAGCGTCCTCGGCGAGCTCGAGATCGCCGAGGACGCGCGTGAGGATCGCGACCGCATGGCCCCACTCCTCGCGGAAGACCTGCTCGATCCCGGTCGGCACCCCGTTGTTATGCCATCAGCCGGGTATCGGGCGGATCTCGATCGCTCCCCTCTCCGCCGAGGGGATGAGCGCGGCGAGCCGGATTGCCTCGTCGAGGTCGGGAAGCTCGATCATGAACACCCCACCGAGGACTTCCTTCGTCTCGGCGAAGGGGCCGTCGGTGACGACGCGCTCGCCGTCGACGACCCGGACGACCTTCGCCGTGCCGCCGTGGTCGAGCTCCTTGCCCCCGACATTGGGATCCGCTGCCGCGAGCTCTCCGAAGAGCGCGTTCCAGCGCGGCATGACGTCGGCGCGCAGCTGCGCCTGCTCGTCCTCGGACATCTCGGACCAGCCGGCTTCGTCACCGTAGATGAGGAGTGCGTACTTCATAGCTGCGGCTCCGCGGGATCGACGAACACGGGCCGGACCTCGACTGCGCCGTGCTCCGCGGCCGGGATGCGCGCGGCCCAGCCGAGCGCCTCGTCGAGCGACTCGCACTCGAAGAGGAAGTAGCCGCCGAGAGCCTCCTTCAGCTCGGCGTACGGCCCGTCCGTCACGAGCGTCTCGTCGCCGCGTACGCGAACCGTCGTCGCGTCCCGCGTCGGCCCGAGCTCGTCTCCTCCGGCCATGACTCCCGCCTTCTGCGCCTCGCCGGCGAGCGCGCGGTAGCGGCCTTTGACCTCCTCTCGCTCCTCCTCCGAGAAGGCGCTCCACCGCTCCTCGTCGCCGTAGATCAACGCCATGTACTGCATGTGGCCTCCTTTGCGCGGGATTCAACATGACGACGAGCGGAGAGGCCCGAGATCGACACGGGTAGCGATCACCAGCACAGCCTGTGGAGAGACAGGTGCGAACTCCGCATGCTCTCGCGAACCACTCGTCAGTGCTGTCGCGTTACGCTCGCAGCGGGTGGAGGGTGGCCGAACACCCCACCCAGGGTGGGGAAACGCGCGGGAGTCGGAATCGGGGCGGCGGCGGGGTGCACGGCGGGTCGATGCTGTTCCCTACGCGGCCATCCGCTCGAGCAGCGTCCGCGCGCCTGCCTTGTCGAGCATGTCGTTCAGGTTCCCGCACTTCGGGCTCTGGACGCACGACGGGCAGCCGGCGGTGCACGGGCACTGCCGGAGCAGGGCTGTCGTGTCTTCGACCCAGCCCTCGAAGCTCGCGAAGCCGCGGGCAGTGATCCCGACTCCGCCGGCGTGGCCGTCGTAGACGAAGATCGTCGGCGCGCCGGTCTGGTAGTGGACGTTCGTCGAGAGGCCGCCGATGTCCCAGCGGTCGCACATCGCCCACAGCGGGAGCAGCGCGATGAGCGTGTGCTCGGCCGCGTGCAGCGTGCCGAGGAGCTTCGGCATCTGCTCCAGCCCCTCGAGCTGCCCCGGCTCCGGGGAGAACCAGATCGCCTCGGTCTCGAACGTCGTCTCGGGCATGAGCATCGGGACGACGTCGATCGTCGAGCCGTCGCGAACCGCCTTCCGGGCGTACGCGATCACCTGCTCCGAGACCGAGACTCGTCCCCAGTGGAGATCGACCCCGAGTCGCCGCTCGACGCGCTCGGACTCCTCGATCGTCGTCTCGGTCTCCTTCTTCACCTGCGTGTACCAGTCGACCGCGGCCGGACGCACGAGCGCGACCCGCCCCTCGAGGTCGAGCGTCTCGACGAGGTACTGCTCGCCGAGGTGGAGATAGATCGCCCCGTCGTGAACAGTTTGGTACGCGCGCTCTCGCTCGACGAGACCGAGGAGCGAGCCCGTACTCGCGTCCACCACCGTGAACGCCTCCGCGTCGCCGGTGCGCAGCGAGACGCGGGCGGCCGGGTAGTCGCGGCCCTTCCAGACATATCCCGCGGCGGTCTTCTCGAGCTCTGGAAGCAGCGCCGCGCGCTCGAGCGCCTGCGGGCCGAGGATCTCGGCGTCCGCCTCGTCGAGCGGCGCCTCGAAGGCAGCCGAGAGGACGTGCGGGTCGAGGATCCTGGGATTCGTGTGGTCGACGATTGCGGCCTCGACGCGACGCGACAGGAGCGCGTCCGGCTCGCGCGCGAAGAACTGGTCGAGCGCGTCGTCGCTCGCCACGAGCACGGCGAGGCCGCGCCCGCGGCGGCCGGCTCGGCCCCACTGCTGGCGAAGCGACGCGACCGTTCCGGGGAAGCCGACCGAGATCGCGCAGTCGAGGAGGCCGATGTCGATGCCGAGCTCGAGCGCGTCGGTGGCGGTGACCCCGAGCAGCTCGCCTTCTACGAGACGGCGCTCGATCTCGCGGCGCTGCTCCGGTGTGTAGCCAGCGCGGTACGGCGCGAGCCGCTCGCCCACCTCGCGCCCGACGCGCTCGACGGTGAAGCGATGGATCAGCTCGGCCGCCTTGCGGCTCTTCGCGAAGCAGATCGTGCGCAGGCCGCGCGAGGTGAGCTCCGAGAGCAGCCGCGCCGCGTCGCCGAGCGGGCTCGCGCGCAGACCGAGCTCGGGGTCGAGCAGCGGCGGGTTCCAGATGACGACCTCGCGCTCGGACCTGGGCGACGTGTCCCGATCGACTACGGTCGCCGGCGCGCCGGTGAGCGCCTCCGCGAGCTCGCCTGCGTTCGCGATCGTCGCGGAGGTGAGCACGAACTGCGGCTCGGCGTCGTACACCCGCGCTAGCCGCCGCAGCCGGCGCAGGACGTTCGCGACGTGCGAGCCGAAGACGCCGCGGTACACGTGCGCCTCGTCGACGACGACGTAGCGAAGGTTGTGCAGGACGTCGCCCCAGCGGTCGTGGTGCGGGAGCACGCCGATGTGGAGCATGTCCGGGTTGGTCAGGATCACGTTCGCCCACTTGCGGATCTGCCACCGCCGCTCGGCCGGCGTGTCGCCGTCGTAGATCGCGGGCTTGAGACCCTTCACCCGCAGCTCGGCGAGCGCGCGGGCCTGATCCTGCCCGAGCGCCTTCGTCGGATAGAGGTACAGCGCCCGCGTCTTCGGCTCGCGCGCGATCGCGTCGAGGACGGGGAGGTTGAACGCGAGCGACTTCCCGGATGCGGTCCCGGTCGTGACGACGACGTTCTCGCCGCGCCGCGTCGCCTCCCAGGCTTCGGCCTGGTGCCGGTAGAGCGCCGTGACGCCGTTTGCCACGAGCGCGGAGGCGACAGCCGGATCGAGGTCGTCGGGCAGCGGCGCGCTGCGAGCGTCGCGCGGCGGCTCCACTCCGGCGTACGCGATCTCCTCGCCTTCGAGGAGGTCGGCCCAGCCTGCGGTCTCGGTCGCCACGCGGCCAGTGTCGCAGTCGGCGCTGTGCCGGATAATCGCATCCGTGAAGCTCCTCCTTGCCCTCGCACTCGCCGTCGCCGCCTTCTCGAGCGCGTGCGGCGCCTCCGACACGTACGGCGTCGAAGGCGTCCAGTCCGCCTTCGAGGAGCAGGGGCTGGAGCTGCGCGAGGGGACGCTGCCGCCGTCGCCGACCGATACGGGGCTCACCGGGGTCAACCCCTGGGGATCCAGCAGCACGATCCTCGTTCCTCGCGGAGACGTGCCGTTCTTCGTCTTCGTCGGCTCGGCGACAGACGCCGAGGACGTATGGGCGAAGTAGGAGTCGCAACCCGGCGCGGGCACGTTTGACGCTCGGAGGGCGAATGTGGTCGCCGTCTCCTACGGCGGTCTGGCGGCTCCCGGCCGTGCCCGCGTGAAGGCGGCGCGCGAGGCCTTCCCGACAAGGGCAGCGCGGTCGTCGTGGCAGCCGGGCCGAGTAGTCTCCGCAGCGCCGCGGAGAGTAGAGCCGAGCTTGGTTAATCGAGGTGCGGCGAGAACGCGCGCTCGAAGTGGGCGCGGGACTGCGCCCCGTGGACAGTCTCGCGCGGCTCGCCGCCGGTGAAGAGCATCACCGTGGGGAGCGCGAGGACGCCGTAGCGGCCCGGCGTGGCCAGGTTCGTGTCGATGTTCAGCTTCACGAGGCGGACGCCTCGCTCCTGCGCGATCGCCACGAGGTGCGGCTCGATCGCGTCGCACGGCTTGCACCACGGAGCCCAGAAGTCGACGATCACCGGCACCGGCGAGGCGAGCACTTCGTCGGCGAACGTCTCGTCGGTGACCTCGTCCACGCTATGTCCGCCCGACCTCGAGGACCATGAGCTCCTCGCCGAGCACGACGGGCCCGCCGAATGCTGCTTCGGCCTCTCGGATCCCCTCCTCGCGAACCTCCTGCTCGTCGAGGTGGGGGCCGATGTGGGTCAGAATCAGCGTTCCGACGCCGGCCTCGGCGGCGAGCCGCCCTGCTGAAGCCGTACCGGTCATGCCTCGGCTCAGGCCGTCCTCCGCCATCGCCCGGTCGGTGTCCCAGCACATGCAGACCAGCATGTCGGCGTCGCCGGCCAGGTCGACGACACTGGCGACGGGCTCGGTGTCGCCGGTGAACACGACCGAAGCGCGCTCGCCGTCGATCCGGTAGGCGAGCGACTCGAGCCACGGCTGTGCATGCACCGCGTCGGCTGCACGGACGGAGCAGTCGTCCTCCTCGAGCACGAACGACGCGTCGATGTCGGTCGCCCGGATGAGCGGTGGGCGGCGTGGCAGCGTGCCGCCGCGGTTCGCGAAGACCCGCTGGCTCCCAGGATGCTCGACTCTCGCGGTCCAGTCCGGGACGTACGCTCCGCCCGGCGCTTCGAACAAGGCACGCGTGAAGGCCTCGGTCGGCGGCGGCCCGTACACACGAAGCGGCGTCTGGTCGACGTCCTGGTCCCAGCGCGTCAGCACGAGGCACGGGTAGTCCGCGTTGTGGTCGAAGTGGTGGTGGGTGAAGAGCAGCATCGATATCTCCTCCGGTCGACGACCGGCCTTGACCAGCTTGGAGGTCGTAGCCGGTCCGCAGTCCACCAGGAGGCTTCGACCCGCCACGTCGAGCACGTAGGCCGATCCGAACCGGCGGGGAGTCGGCGTGGGAACTCCTGCCCCGAGCAGCGTGACCCTCATGCCTTCACAGCCTGCCGATGAGCGCCCGCCAGCGGAGCAGCGGCACGCGCCACATTGCCTCGACCACGATCGACCCAGTCATCTTCGACGCGCCCTCGCGGCGCTCGACGAAGCGGATCGGGATCTCGCGCACGCGCAGGCCCTTCCGCAAGACGCGGTACGTCGTCTCGATCTGGAACCCGTAGCCGCGTGCCGCGACCGCGTCCAGGTCGATCGCTTCGAGCGTCTCCCGGCGGAAGCACTTGAAGCCCCCGGTCAGGTCGCGCACCCGTACGCCGAGCAGCACCTGCGCGTACAGGCAGCCGCCGCGCGAGACGAACCGCCGGACGAGCCCCCAGTTCTCGGTTCCGCCCCCGGCGACATATCGCGAGCCGAGCACGAGGTCGGCGTCCTCCGCGGCCTCGATCAGCCGAGGCACGTCGGCGGGGTCGTGCGAGAAGTCGCAGTCCATCTCGAGGATGAGCTCCGCGTCCTCGGTCAGCAGGCGGCGGAAGCCCGCGCTGTACGCCGGGCCGATGCCCTCCTTCGCACCGCGATGAAGGACCGACACCCAGGGAAGCCGTTCTGCCAGCCCGTCCGCGATAGCCCCGGTGCCGTCCGGCGAGCTGTCGTCGATCACCAGCACCGCGTCGCGCGACGTGTCGAGCACCTCGCCGAGCGCCTGCACCATCGCCTCGAGGTTCTCGCGCTCGTTGTAGGTCGGGAGGCAGACGACGGCGCGAAGCACGTACATATCATCGCCGCATGGCGAAGACCCTGCCCCGAAACGCGGAGCTCGCCGACCAGCTCGACCTGCTCGCGGACCTCTCGGAGATCCTCGGCGAGGAGTCCTTCAAGGTCATCGCCTACCGCCGCGCCGCGACGCGCATACGCGAGTCCCCGAGCCCCGTCGCGGAGCTCGCGCTGGAGGGACGCGCGAAGGAGCTGCCCGGAATCGGGAAGACGATCGAGGAGAAGGTCGTCGAGGTCGTGAACGACGGCGAGATGGCCGCGCTCGCGCGGCGGCGCGACCGGGTACCGGTGGGCGTGGTCGACTTCCTGCGGCTCCCCGGCGTCGGCCCGAAGACCGCGGCGCGGATCTGGACCGAGCTCGGCGTCACAACCCTCGACGGCCTCCAGGACGCCGCCGAGTCCGGGCGGCTGCGCGACCTCTCCGGAATGGGGCAGAAGAGCGAGGAGAAGATCCTGAAGGCGCTCGAGGCCGGCATCGGGCAAGAGCCCGAGGAGCGGTGGCTCCTCGCCGTCGGGCTCGCGGGCGTCCGTCGCATCGCGACCGAGCTCGAGGCGCATCCGGCCGCCGTCGCCGTCTCGGAAGCCGGTAGCGTCCGCCGGCGGAAGGAGACGGTCCGCGACCTCGATCTCATCGCGACCGCGACCGACGCGCCCGCCCTCATCGAGGCCTTCTGCGAGGGACAGTGGGTCGCCGAGGTCGTCGCGCGTGGCGACACGAAGGCGACCGTCGTCGGTCACGACGGCCTCCGCTTCGACCTCCGGGTCGTGCCGCACGAGTGTTACGGGAACGTGCTCCAGCACTTCACCGGGTCGAAGGACCACAACATCGCCCTCCGCGAGGATGCGGTGCGCCGCGGCCTCTCGATCTCGGAGTACGGCGTCACCATCGCCGAGACCGGCGAGGTCGTGACGCACGCGAGCGAGGAGGAGCTCTACGCGTACCTCGGCTACCAGCTCGTGCCGCCCGAGCTGCGCGAGGCGGACGGCGAAGTCGCGGCGGCGCGCCAAGGTGAGCTTCCCGCGCTCGTCGAGCTCTCCGACCTGCGTGGCGAGCTGCACTGCCACTCGACCTGGTCTGCGGACGCGAAGAACTCGCTCGAGGAGATGGCGCGCACGGCCAAGTCTCGCGGCTACGTGTTCCTCTGCATCACCGACCACTCGCACTACCTGCGAGACGGGCGGCTCGCGGCGCAGTGGGAGGAGATCGAGGCGCTGAACGCCCGGCTCGGTCGCGGGTTCAAGGTGCTCCGCGGGATCGAGACGAACATCCGTGCCGACGGCTCGCTCGACGTCGAGGACGAGACGCTCGCGGAGCTGGACTGGGTCGTCGCGTCACTGCACACCGCTTTCGACCGCAGCCCGACCGAGCGCGTCCTCGGCGTGATGGAGAACCCGCACGTGGACTGCATCGGACATCTGACGGGCCGCCGTCTGCTCAAGAGGGCGGGCGCCGAGATCGACGTCGAGCGCGTCATCGAGCGCGCGGCGGAGACCGGGACCGCGCTCGAGATCAACTCGCAGCCGGACCGCCTGGACATGCGTGACACGCATGCGCGGCTCGCCGGCGAGGCGGGCGTGCTCATTCCGGTGACGACCGACGCGCATTCCGTGGGGGCGCTCGCCTACGCGGAGCTCGGCATTGCGCAGGCTCGCCGGGCCTGGCTGACGAAGGAGCAGATCCTGAACACGCGGACGTGGGCGCAGATCGCGAAGCTGCGGAAGTGAGCTCGAGCACGTTACGCGACGACGGCGCGGCAGCACTCGACTGGGTCGCGTCCTACCTCGAGCGCGTTCGCGACCTTCCCGTGCTCGCACAGGTCGAGCCGGGCGCGATCCGGGCCGCGCTCCCCTCCTCGCCGCCCGACGAGCCGGAGCCGTTCGCGGCCGTCCTCCGCGACCTCGACGGCGTGCTCCTGCCCGGGCTCACGCACTGGCAGAGCCCGCGCTTCTTCGCGTACTTCGCGACGACCGGCTCCGAGCCCGGAGTTCTGGCGGAGCTGCTGATCGCCGGCCTGAACCAGGTCGGGATCCTCTGGCGCACGTCCCCCGCGCTCCAGGAGCTCGAGGAGGTGACGCTCGACTGGCTCGCGCAGTTGCTCGGGCTGGCGGCCGGGCTGCACGGGCACATCGAGGACACGGCCTCGACGAGCACGCTCGTCGCTCTGGCGGCCGCGCGGGCGAGGCGGCCGGATCGCCGCGTCGTCGTCTGCTCCGAGCACGCGCACTCGTCCGTGGACAAGGCTGCGAAGCTGCTCGAGCTCGAGCTGCGGAAGATCCCGGCCGACGATGCGTTCCGGCTACGGCCGGATGCGCTCGACCTCGACGGGGCCTGCGCGGTCGTAGCGACGATCGGAACGACGTCGTCCACCTCGGTCGACCCCGTGCCGGAGATCGCCGAGCGTTGCGCAGCGGAGGGCGTCTGGCTGCACGTGGACGCGGCCTACGCCGGCGCGGCCGCGGTGTGCCCGGAGCTCCGCGACCGCTTCGCCGGCTGGGAGCGCGCCGACTCCGTCGTCGTGAACCCGCACAAGTGGCTCGGCGTCCCGATGGACTGCTCCACCCTTTGGACACCGCACCCGGACGCTTTCCGCGACGCGTTCAGCCTCGTGCCCGAGTACCTGCGCGTGGCCGAGGACGTCGCGAGCCTGAGCGAGTACTCGCAGGTGCTCGGGCGCCGCTTCCGCGCGCTGAAGCTCTGGACGGTGCTCCGCTGTTACGGCCGGAGCGGGCTCCAGGAGCGCATCCGCGAGGCCGTCTCCCTCGCGGAGCGCTTCGAGCAGTGGGTGGAGGCCGACCCGGACTGGGAGGTCGTCGCCCCGCGTCCCTTCTCGGTCGTCTGCTTCCGTTTCCGCGGGTCGGACGAGTCGAACGAGCAGCTGCTCGAACGCGTGAACGCGACGGGTGAGATCTTCATCTCGCACACGCGACTCGACGACCGCTACGTGCTCCGGCTCGCGATCGGCAGCTTCCGCACGACCGAGGACGACGTGCGCCTTGCGTGGGATGTGCTGCGGAGGGAGTCGACAGCCTCGTGAGCGAGCGACTCTGGGGCACGTACCTCCTCGGGGTGGAGCCGATCCTCGTGTTCGAGCACGACGGCGCGCTCGTGCTCTCGCTTGCCGAGGTCCCGCCGGAGTTCGCCGCGCGGGCGGTGCCGGCCGCAGACGGATTCCGGCTCGAAGGCGGCGATCTGGACGGCGCGTCGCTCGTCTTCGCCGAGGGCGACCCGTGCCCGGGCGGGGTGTTCGGCGGCGTGCTCGGGTTCGAGCGGGCCCCGGAGGGCTACGAGCTCCCGGGCGGCCGCGGGCTCGATGCACCCCCGCTCGAGCTCGACCCCGACGAAGAGACGAGGTACGAGCGCCTGCTCGCCGCGCTGCTCGAGAGCCCGGACGGCGACTGGCTCGAGCTCGGCGACGACCGCCCGCGCTGGCGCTTCGTCGACTGGCTCACGCGGCAGGAGGCCGTGATCTTCCACGGCTCGCCCAAGCCCGACATCGACGTCTTCCTGCCGGTGCGCAGCTCGATCGAGGTGATGGATCACGCGGGCAAGGGCAACCTGGCCGCGGTCTACGGGACTCCGGTGGGGTTGTGGGCGCTGTGGTTCGCCGTCCTCGACCGGTCGCGCCTTCGCGGCACGATCCGGAACGGCGTCCAGCACTGGACCGACCGCGAGGGGCGTACCCTCGACCTCTACTTCTTCTCCGTCGACCACTCGCACGTGGGCGAGGACATCTGGCGCTCCGGAACCCTCTACCTGCTCCCGCGCGACTCGTTTCGGCCGAGCCCGTTCTTCCCCGGCGGGCCGGACTCGAACGAGTGGGCCAGCCCGCAGGAGGTCAGGCCGCTCAAGCGCCTCGCCGTCGATCCGGAGGACTTCCCCTTCCGCGACCGCGTCGGTGGTCACGACGACTCGGAGGTCATCCGCGGAGAGGAGATCTCGGACGTCGTCTTCGATCGGGTTCGAGGCGCCAGCCGGGTTCCGGGCGGCCTCGACCTCGCCCTCGAGTGGGACGAGGAGATGGCCGCAGTTTTCGACGAGTACCTCGCGCTGGCGGCGAAGTACACGCCGGACGTGGATCGCCGGCTGGTCGACTCGACTCTGGAGATACGCGGCCCGGCCGGCTTCCTCCAGTCGTTCGAGAAGTCGCTCGAGCGACGCGGGATCGAGGTCGACTAGCGGGCGCGAATGTAGAACTGGGTGACGACGAGCCTGCGGCCGTCGCCTGCTGGGCCCGCGTCGGGAACGGTCTCCACCGTGCCGGCGACGATCAGGCCGCGTTTCTCGATCTCCTGCATCGCCCGACCAAGCTCCGCCGACGTCGCGTCGGTCGAGTTGAGATCGACCTCGGAGACGTCGAGGTGCCGCCCCGAGTTGAGAACCGCGGCGTGGATCGTGAAGCACGGCGTCGCGACGCACTCGATGTTGCGGTCACGTAGCCGGTAGAAGGTGCCCTGCGCCGGAGCCTGTGAGCTCGATGCCGCCCAGGCCTCCGTGACGACGAGCGTGTCGAGCCGGGGAAAGCCGCGGACACGACCTCGTACGAGCCAGCCGCGCGTCAGCGCGCGTCCTTCTCGGATCTTCTGCTCGAGCTTGGCGCGCTTCTTCTTCGCCACCCTGGTCCGGCGCAGATCGATGTCGGCCGCATAGCAGCGGCGCTGCCACGCGCCGTCGCCACAGAGCGTCTTGCCGCGGTTCGACCGGCCGGCCCAGATTCCGCCGCAGATCGGCGAGAGGCAGAGGCGGGCATCCGCGACCGAGGCGAAATACGTGGAGACGCTTGCCGGCGGATCTCCGCTCGCGGGCGTCGCTCCCGCAAGCAGCACGACTCCGATCGCCCCCGTGACCATGACGGCCCGACAGATCACGCTCCTACGATACGCGCGTGCGAATCGTGGCGATCGGCCTCGTGGCCGGGGTCTTCTCCGCGCTCTTCGGGGTCGGTGGCGGAATCGTCGCCGTTCCGCTGCTCGTGCTCTTCGCCGACATCCCGGAGCGGGTCGCCGCTGCGACGTCACTCGGGGCGATCGGGATCACCGCGCTGGCCGGGGTCGTCGTCTTCGGCGTCCGCGGCGACGTCGACATCGCCCACGCCGCGCTCGTCGGTCTCCCGGCGGCCGCCGGCGCGCTCGCGGGCACGTGGCTCCAGCAGCGGGTCGCGACGCACCTCCTGTCCTTCGGCTTCGCCGCCCTCCTCACCGGGGCCGGGATCTGGCTGCTCTGGCCGTGAGCACCTCGACCGTTCTCCTCGCTCTGTCCCTCGGCATTGCCGCCGGCGTGCTCTCGGGGCTGTTCGGCGTCGGCGGCGGGCTCCTGTTCGTGCCGGCGCTCCTCGCGCTCGGCCTGGGTCAGATCGAGGCCCAGGCCACGTCCCTGCTCGCCATCCTGCCGACGGTCGCTGCGGGCGCGTGGAACCAGCGCCGGTACGGGAACCTCCGCCCACGGCTTGCGCTCGCGCTCGGCGTCGCGTCGCTCGCCGGTGTCGCCGTCGGAGCGGCGATCGCCATCTCGTTGCCGGAATCCGTCCTGCGGCGGCTGTTCGCGGTGCTCCTGCTCGCCGTCGCCGCCAGGCTCGCGCTGAGGACGTACCGCACCCAACGGCGCTACCCTGAGTCGCCGTGAGCCGGGCCGCCGTGATCCGTGTCGCCGCCCTCGCCGGCGCGGCTCTGGCGCTTTCGACCGCGCTCGCCGCCTCCGCAGCGCCGCCGCCGCGTACCGCGACGACGTCCTCGAGCGCGCTACCTCGTCCGCATCATCATCCCCGGCCAGGACAGCGTTTTCCTGGGTGAGCTCACCTGGCCGACGAACGTCAGTGTGGACGTGCAGTCGTTCCAGTACCCGGACGACGGCTCGGTGGTCCGGATCGGACGCTCGCGCGCGGTCGTCTCCGCGCAGCCGGGTGAGGCCGCCGCGTCGCAGGCGTTCTCCGAGGTGATCGTGCTCTCGCTCTTCGACGGCGAGGTCACCGCAGCGCAATTGACTGCGTCGACGAGCGCGGGAGCGAGCTCGCGCTCGGCCGAAGGGAAAGCGACCGCGTCGTCGGTACAAGGGCTGCGGGCGCTCGACCAGGACATCTCGACCGCACGTGGATCCACTGCCTCGCTGTCGGACTGGGGGACACTCTCGGTCCTGTCCGAGGACATCGGAAGCACGAAGGCGAGCCCTCCGCGGGCGGAGGCAACGGTGACCGCCCTCCGCGTCCGGCTGCTCGCTGAGCACGGTGGCCTCCCCGCCGGGAGCGAGATCGTCGTCGGAGGCGCCTCGGCCGTCGCGGTCGCGCAGCCCCGCGCGCAGCCGCCCGGTCGTCCGGGGGCAAAGCCACCGCCGCCCTCCTCCCCGAGGCCGGTGCGTCCGAACCTCCCCCAGGCGCCCGAGCCCCCGGACCCGGGCACGGCGGTGCCCGGAGGCCCCGTGCTCGCGCCCCCCGAGGTCACCGCCGAGCTCTCGGCCGGCGGCTACGTCTTCCCCCTGTTCGGCGACAACGTGTCGTTCGGGGACAGCTTCGGGGCGCCGAGGTCGAACATCCCGGGAGGCTGGCACCACGGCGAGGACATCTTCGCTCCCGCAGGCACGCCGATACTTGCGGTCGCGGACGGGACGATCCACACGGTCGGGTTCATCAAGCTCGGCGGCTACCGCCTGTGGCTGCGGGACGATCAGGGCAACGACTTCTACTACGCGCACCTCTCCGCCTACACGACGCTTGCGATCGACGGGCAGCGAGTGGAGGCCGGCGACGTCATCGGCTTCGTCGGCGACACCGGCGACGCCGAGGGCGGGGCGCCGCACCTCCACTTCGAGATCCATCCGGCCTCGATGGTCGGGCTCGGCTACGACGGCGTGATCGCGCCGTACCCGATCCTCGTCGCGTGGCGTCGCGCCGAGGACATCTCGTTCTCAGCCGGGCGTGTCTACATCCTCGTCGGTCCGAGGGCGAGCACTCTCCCACCGCCGGGGGCGGTGCTCCTGCGAGCGGACGACATCGCGCCGACGAGCGGCCTCGTGCCGGGCGCGCTCGAGCGAGCGCTGTCGGGCTAGAGCTCTAGGCCACTTCCGTCGCCGCGGGGTCGCCGCCGTTCCCGGCGTCGTCACCGAGCGACTCGGCGAACTCGTCGAACCCGTCGCCGTTCTCGCCGGCGACGCGGTTCATGATCCAGTCGCGCGTCGCCTGGCCGGTCCACGGGTTGTAGAGGACGCCGAGCGTAACGCCGGTCAGCAGGATCACGCGGTTCCGGGTCTTGTGGGACTTCTCCGCCTTGCCCTGGAGCTTGTCGGACGCTGCGGAGACCTCCGTCACCAGGTCCTGGAGCTCCTTCTGGAAGTCCTTGTCCGAGACCTTCTCGGCCTTGCCCTTGACGCCGTCGCCCTTCGCGATCTGCCCATACAGGCTTCGCGCCGCCACGAACGCCGCGAGCAGGTCCTCGCGCAGCTCGGGGTCCTCCATCGCGCGCTTCACGTACGGGCGCAGCGCGTCGACTGCGACTGTCGGCTTCTCTTTTGTCTTCGCCATGCGGTACCACCTTTCGTCGTCTGGGCTTGAAGTATGTCGGCTACGATCGCCTAGGTGCGGGGGTTCCTCTTTCTGCTCCACCCGAAACGACTTCTGAGGCTCGTCGCCGGCCTGCTCGCGTTCTTCCTCTATGTCTGGTTCGCGGCCGTGCGGGCCGTCCCGGCGGTCAAGCGGCGGAAGGCGGCGTTCCGGGAGCGCTGGCGAACGCGCCCTCGCCGGAGGGTCCAGGCCCCTCGCGGTTAGCATCCCGCCGTGCCGCCGAAGGGCCTCATCTGCGCCGGAGGCGAGGGGACCCGGCTCGGCGAGCTGACTCGTGTGACGAACAAGGCCCTGCTCCCAGTCGGGAGCTGGCCGATGATCTACTACCCGCTCCAGCTCCTGCAGCTCGCCGGGATCACCGACGTCCTCGTCGTCACCGGCAAGGGCCACGCGGGGCAGATGATCGACCTGCTCGGTGACGGGCGGCTCGCGCCGCGCGGCGGCGGCGATCCGATCCTCGAGCTCGATCTCTCGTACAAGGTGCAGAACGAAGCCGGCGGGATCGCGCAGGCAGTCGGCATCGCGCGAGACTTCGCCGGAGACCACCCGCTCGTCGTGGTGCTCGCCGACCAGATCTTCGAGCGCTCGCAGTCGGCTGCGATCGCGGAGTGGGCAGCGGATCCCGCAGGAGCGCGGATCTTCGTCAAGGAGGTCCCCGATCCCGAGAACTTCGGCGTCGTCGTCTATGGCGAGGACGGCGCGGTCGTGGACCTCGTCGAGAAGGCCGGCGTCGTCGACACGCGCTACGACGCGCCGCCGACCTCGCACGCCGTCGTGGGCCTCTACTGCTATCCGCCCGACGTCTTCGACGTGGCCGCACGGCTCGAGCCGTCCGTGCGTGGCGAGCTCGAGATCACCGACGTGAACCGCCATTACGCGCAGCAGGGGAGGCTCGTCGCCACCGAGGTCGAGGGCTGGTGGGAGGATGCCGGCAAGCACTGGCAGCACCTCGCGGACATCGGGCGCCGGATCGACGAGACGGGCGCGAACCAGCCCTCGTGACGGCCGCCCGCCGGGTCCTGATCACCGGCGCCGGCGGCCAGCTCGGCCACGCGCTCGCGGCGGTGTTCGCGGACGACGACGTCGTCGTGCTGACCCGCGAGCAGTGGGACGTCACCCAACCTTGTAACGATCAGTTACAAGGTTCGCTCGACCTCGTGCTGCACGCCGCGGCCTGGACGGACGTGGACGGGGCGGAGAGCGACCCGCAGGGCGCCGCGGCCGTCAACGTGGGCGGGACCGCGAACGTCGCAGCGCTCTGTCGAGCACATGGCGCGCCGCTCGTCACGTTCTCGACCGACTACGTCTTCGACGGACGCAAGCGCGAGCCGTACGTCGAGTCGGACGGGCCGAACCCGCTCTCCGCGTACGGGCGGTCGAAGCTGCACGGTGAGGCGCCGCCGCGGGCGCGGACGCGTGGATCGTGCGTTCGTCCTGGCTCTTCGGCCCGACCGGGGAAACTTCGTGCGCACGATGCTGCGGCTCGCCCGAGAACGCGACGAGGTCGCGGTCGTCGACGACCAGCGGGGCTGCCCCACCTACGCACCGCACCTCGCCGCCGCGGTCCGCGAGCTCGTCGACCGGGAGCTTCCGCGCGGCGTCTGGCACCTCGCCGGCGGTGGAGACAGCACCTGGGCCGACTTCGCGGAGGCGATCTTCGAGCAGGCGGGCGTCGACTGCCGCGTTCGGCGGATCTCGAGCGAAGGGCTCGGGCGGCCGGCAGCGCGGCCCGCCTGCGCGATCCTCCGCAGCGAGCGCGCGGGCGCACCCTCCTCCCGCACTGGCGCGAGGGACTGCGCGAGTGCCTCGAGGCGCTCGAAGTCCCTGAGTAATCGTGCACGCAGTCGACTTCACACCCCGACGATCCCGCCGCTCGGGCTTCCCATGAAGGGACCTGCGCACAAAGCGGCGCTAGCCTTCTGCGGATGCGACTCCTGGTCACCGGCGGCGCGGGCTTCATCGGCTCGAACTTCGTCCGCCACTGGCTCGACCGCCACCGGGACGACCACGTCGTCGTCTACGACCTGCTGACCTACGCCGGCAACCGTGCGAGCCTCGCGGACGTCGAGGAGCGAATCGTCTTCGTGCACGGGGACATCGGCGACCAGGCGCTCGCCCGCAAGACGATCGAGGACGAGCAGCTCGACACGATCGTGAACTTCGCCGCAGAGTCGCACAACAGCCTCGCCGTACTCGATCCGGGACTGTTCGCTCGAACAAATGTGCTCGGGACCCAGCTCCTGCTCGAGGCCGCGCGCGCGACCGGGGCCCGCTTCCACCACATCTCGACCTGCGAGGTCTTCGGCGATCTCGCGCTCGACTCCGACGAGGTATTCACCGAGGACTCCCCGTACCGCCCGCGCACCCCGTACAACGCCTCCAAGGCCGCCGCCGACCACTACGTCCGCGCGTACCACGAGACGTTCGGCGTGCCGGTGACGATCTCCAACTGCTCGAACAACTACGGCCCGTACCAGTTCCCCGAGAAAGTGCTGCCGCTCTTCGTCACGAACGCGCTCGACGACGAGCCGCTGCCGCTGTACGCGTCCACCCGGCACCGGCGCGAGTGGCTGCACGTCCGCGACCACTGTGCGGCGATCGATCTCGTCCTCCGGGAAGGCCGCGTGGGCGAGACGTACAACGTCGGCTCGGGCTTCGAGGCCTCGATCGAAGAGGTCGCGGACCTCGTTCTCGAGCTGACCGGAAAGCCGCAGTCCTTGAAGGAGATCGTCCCTGACCGCCCCGGCCACGACCGGCGGTACCTCCTCGACGCGACCAAGTTGCAAACCGAGCTCGCTTGGACGCCCGAGCACGACTTTCGCGAGGGCGTCGCCGAGACGGTAGCCTGGTACACCTCGAACCGCCTGTGGTGGGAGCCGCTCAAGAGGCGTGCGCCGGTCGAGGAGACGGCCTGGCGTTGAAATAGGCCTCGCGCGGGCACCTCCGACTGCCGAAACACAGTCAGTTAACGATATGTCGCTAGCCTGGAACCTCCTCGTGCGAGTCTCGATCGTTCTTGCGGCCGTGATCGCGCTCGTAGCCACGTCGGCCTCGGCGCAGCCCGCTCCCACCACCGGTGAGGCGCTGTTCGTCGTGTCCGGACGCGGCTGGGGTCACGGCGTCGGCATGAGCCAGTGGGGAGCCCACGGCCAGGCGCTCGAAGGGAAGACGCACCACGAGATCCTCGCGCACTACTACACGGGCACGACGCTCGGGAAGGCGCCCCTGAGCGCCGTGAAGGTCCTCATCGCCGAGGGTCGCCCCGCCGTCTCGATCTCGTCCCCGGCGCCGTTCACGGTCCGCGGCCCGAACGGGAAGGCGCACAAGCTCCCGAAGCGCGCGGTCACGATCCGGTCGAACCTCCGCTTCAAGAGCGCCGACGGTCTCGTGAACGGTGGTTCGCCTCTGATCGTCCGCCCCGCCCCGCGGCGGTTGCTGTCGTTGGACGGGACGCCGTTCCGGGGAACGCTCGAGCTCCACGCGGTGAACGGCTTCGTGCGCGTGATCAACGTCGTCCAGCTCGACAGCTACGTCCAGGGCGTGGTCGCGAACGAGATGCCCTTCGGCTGGCCGGAGGAGGCGCTCGAGGCGCAGGCGATCGCGGCGCGCACGTACGCGCTCGCCAGCATCGTCAAGGGGAAGCCGTACCACCTCTACTCCGACGTTCGGAGCCAGGTCTACCGCGGGGTCGCCGGTGAGAAGCCGTCCACGAACGCGGCGGTCAAGGCGACCGCGGGGAAGGTAGTCCTCTACGGCGGGAAGGTCGCGACGACGTACTACTTCTCGACCTCCGGCGGCAAGACGGCCAACGCCGCCGACGTCTTCGGAACCTCGGTGCCGTACCTCGTCTCTCGACCCGACCCCTGGGACGAGGCGTCGCCGCATCACAAGTGGGGGCCGATCCTCATCGGCGCGCGGACGCTGCAGTCGAAGCTGGGACTCGACTCGCGCGTGGTCGACGCCCTCGGGCCGCCGACGCCCTCGGGCCGAGTCAAGACGCTCACGCTGCAGACGCTGAACGGGCCCTCGAACGTGCCGGGGGCGCTGCTGCGTACCTCGCTCGGCCTGCGCTCGACCTGGGTGACGATCGGCGTGCTGCGGCTCGACCGCCCGAAGGGAGCCGTTGCCGACGGCACGACACTCAGGCTCACGGGGCTCGCCCGCGGCTTCACGTTGCCCATGCTCGCCGCGTCGAAGGACGGCCGCGCGTGGGCGCGGGTCGGACCGGTTACCCGCGAGCCGGGCGGCGCGGTGTCGGTCGAGGTCGCGCCGACGCGCACGACGCGCTACCGCCTCGAGGTCAAGGGCGCGGCCTCTCCTGCGATCGTCGTGAAGGTGACGCCGGCATGAGCCGCCGTCTCGTCCTCGTCCTGCTCGCGCTCGGCGCAGCGTTCGCGTTCCCCGGAACTGTCGGGGCGGCTCGGGTGGCGGTCGGCCTGAAGCCCGGCGCCGACGCCGAGAAGGTCGCGGCCGCGATCGAGCGGAGGACCGGGAACCGCCCTGCGCGCCTGAGCCCGATCCCGGCGCTCACCGTCGAGGTTCCGGCAGGCGTCTCGCTGAGGGGAATCTCGGGGATCCGCTACGTCGAACGCACCTTCTCGCGGCACCTCGCGATGACTCCCACTGACCCGCTCGCCGCCCGGCAGTGGTATCTGACGAAGAGCCGGTTCTACGAAACGTGGACGAGCCTGCCGCCGCTGATCCCGGTGCCCGTGGCGGTCATCGACTCCGGATTCGACGCCACCCACCCCGAGCTCGACGGGAAGATCCTGAGCTGGCGGAGCTTCGTCGGCGGCACGGCGCGCGAGGACACGCTCGGCCACGGGACCTTCGTCTCGGGGCTCATCGCCGCGGGGCTCGACAACAAGATCGGCATCGCCGGCCTCGCGCCGTCGGCCGAGCTGCTCGTCGCGAAGGTCGTCACCGGCAAGCGCATCATCCCGGTCGAGGCCGTGGCGAAAGCGATCCGGTGGGCGGTCGCGAACGGCGCGCGCGTGATCAACATGAGCTTCGGAGGGGTGCGCGACCCGCTCGACCCGGAGCGCGACACCTTCTCGCAGCTCGAGGCCGACGCGGTCGCGTACGCGGTCTCGAACGGCGTGGTCGTCGTCGCGCCCGTCGGGAACGGCGACCAGTCTCCCCAGACGCCATGGCCCTACGCGAGCTACCCGGCCGCCCTTCCGCACGTCCTCGGCGTGAGCGCGGTCGCCGAGTCGGGAAGCGTGCCGAAGTTCTCGAATCGCGACCAGATCTTCAACGACCTCGCGGCTCCGGGCGAGCGCATCCTCTCGACCTTCCCGCGCCCGCTGACCTCGCGGTTCCCCGCCTGCTCGGAGCAGGGCTACTCGAGCTGCGGTCCGGACGAGTACCGCGAGGCGCAGGGGACGTCATTCGCGGCACCGCTCGCCAGCGCCGCCGCGGCGCTGCTCTTGAGCGTGCGTCCGGGCCTCCGCCCCGAGCAGGTGAGCGCGATCCTCCAGCACACCGCGGTCGACATGACGCAGGAGACCGGCTGCAAGGACTGCACGAAGGGCCGCGACCAGCTCTCGGGCTGGGGCCACCTGGACGTCGCCGCCGCGCTGGAGGCAGTCGAGCAGCCGCTTCCCCTGCGCGACCGCTACGAGTCGAACGACGGCCCCGGGCCGCGCTCCTGGCCTCTGCCCCAGCGGAAGAGGCGAGCCCTGAGCGCGACCGTGGACTTCTGGGACGACCAGGACGACGTCTACTCGATCCGCCTCCTCGCGCGCCAGCGCATCCTGGTGACGCTGACGGGGACCGATGCGGACGCCGACCTCAACCTCGCCCTGTGGCTCCCGGGGACGCGCTCGATCGACCTCGTCATGAACCGCCGCGGGCGCGTGAAGACCTCGGCGCACAATGGTGCGCGCGAGTTCCTCACGTACCGGGCGCGCGCGTCGGGGAGGTACTCGATCCAGGTCCGGCTCTCCACCCCGGGGACGACGAGCTACCGCCTGCTCGTCGTGAAGCGCCCACGCCCGCAGCGCAGATAACGCCTCGCAGATAAGGGGTCTTTCATCTGCTCGTGACGGGGCGTTTACCCGACGTCCGCATCGTTGGTGAAACGACAAAAGGGGCGGTGGGTCCGATGGTGCGGCTACTGGCGGAACGAGAGTCGAGCGGTGTGCACGTCAGGCTGTTCTGGGACGGTGCCGCGCGCTCCTGCGATCCCGCGATCGTCGTCGAGTACGAGGATCGGAACGAGGACGTCGTCTACACGCTCTATCCGCCGCCCGAGCACGCGCTCGACGGGTTCTACCCTCCGACCGCATATCGCGATCGCACGCGGTCGTGGACGCGCTACTCGGTCCGCGTCTGACCTCCGTAAGGGCGCTTTCACCTCGTAGTAATCCTGCGCTTACCTGATTTCGGCAAGCTCAGAGAGTCACGAGGCACACGCGGCCCCCCGACTCGGCGGCACCTCGTGCGCGCTGCCCACCCCCTGACTACGGCGGCGCGAATTCGTCCTCGGGGACCCCGCGCAGCGCACGCGCGGGGTTCCCGACGACGACCGTGCGGGCCGCCACGTCCTTCGTGACGACGGCGCCGGCGCCGACGAACGCCTCCTCGCCGATCTCGACTCCCGGGCACAGGACCGCGCCGCCGCCGACACGCGCGCCGCGGCGGATCGTCGGGCCGCTCTTGAGCGCGTGCCGCTTCTCGGTCCGGCCCATGAAGTTGTCGTCGGTCGTCACGACGCCGGGCGCGATGAAGACGTGCTCCTCGAGCGTCGAGCGAGCCGTGATGTAGGCGTTGGCCTGGATCTTCGTCAGCGCCCCGATCGTCGTGTCGTTCTCGACGAGCGAGCCACGTCCGATGACGACGTCGTCGCCGACGGTCACCCGCTCCCGCACGCACGCCTGGTCGCCGACGATCACGCGCGCTCCCAGAGTCGTGCCCGCGAACACGATCGCACCCGTCGAGACGACCGTGCCCTCGCCGATCTCCGCCGGAGCGAGCGCCTCCCGCTTCGCGGTCGAGTGCGCAGAGAGCGCCGGCTGCTTGCCGACGACGGCGTTCTCGAGCACGCGCACGCCGTCCCCGAGAACCGTGCCGGGGTAGACCGTCGCGGTCGGGTGGATCTCAGCCGCTGCCATCGAGGGAAGTCGTGAGCATGTCGAGCGCGCGCACGACGCGCGCCCCGTCCGCGGCCACCTTCTGCCGGTCGCCGTCCCCCGCCACGAGGCGCAGGAACTCGGCGCACTCGAGCTTCAGCGGCTCGTCGTTCGCGATGCGGGGGCTGAAGATATCCCCGGTCCGCGTCTGCCACTCGCCGTAGCGGTCGGAAGGGCGCCACGGCGCCTTCTCGTAGACCGTCACTTTCCGCTCGAGCTCCATGTCGTCGAACACGACCATCTTCTCGGTGCCGACGACGGTGATCTTGCGCATCTTGTGCGGGTCGAGCCAGGACAGGTGCATGTGCGCGATCCTCCCCGACGGGAAGCGGAGGTAGCAGAAGACGACGTCCTCGACCCCGCGCGTGAGGAAGTCGCGCCCCTGCGCCACGGCCGTCTCCGGATCCTCGTCCAGCAGGTACAGGATCACGGACAGGTCGTGCACTCCGAGCGACCAGAGCGCGTTCTCGTTCGAGCGGATGATCCCGAGGTTCTGGCGGTTCCCGTAGACGCAGAGCACCTGCCCGAGCTCCCCTGCCTCGATCATCTCCTTCACCCGCTTGACGCCCGGGTGGTAGAGGAGGAGGTGTCCCGGCATGAGGACGCGGTCCTGCCGCTGCGAGAGCGCGACGAGCTCGTCCATCTCCTCCCGGCGCATCGCGGGCGGCTTCTCGACGAGGACGTGCTTCCCGGCGTCGAGCGCCCTGCGAGCGAGGTCGAAGTGAGTCGGGACCGGGGTCGCGACGACGATCGCGTCCAGCGAGTCGTCGGCGAGCAGGTCGTCGAAGCTCGTCGTGAAGCGCGCCTGCGGGTAGCGCTCCGCGAGCTCGCCCTTCGCCGGGTCGGCGTCGCAGAGCCAGGCGAGCTCCGCGAGCTCCGCGAAGTTCCGCGCGAGGTTCGGCCCCCAGTGCCCGAGGCCGGCGACCGCGACCTTCGTCACAGCTTCCACACCTTCGCCGAGCCCTTCCCGCTCGCGCCCGTCGCATTCCGGAGGTCGACCACGAGTTGCGCCTCCGCGACCAGCCGGTCGTAGTCGATGGCCGAGTGGTCGGTGACGATCACCACGCAGTCGTACGAGCGCGGATCGAGCTCCACCGAGCTCATGGCGAGGCCGTTCTGCGCGAACGACGGCACGTGCGGATCGTGGTACTCGACCGTCGCGCCGGCGGCCTGCAGCAGTGAGATCAGCTTCACGGCCGGGGACTCGCGCGTGTCGTCGACGTCGGGCTTGTACGCGACCCCGAGGACGAGGATGCGCGAGCCCGAGAGCGACTTCTGCGACGAGTGGTTGAGCGCCTGCGAGACGACCGAGCGGCAGAAGTACGGCATCGACTCGTTGATCTTCCCCGCGAGCTCGATGAACTCGGTGTAGAAGCCGAACTCGCGCGCCTTCCACGTGAGGTAGAAGGGGTCGATCGGGATGCAGTGGCCCCCGAGGCCGGGGCCGGGCTGGAAGGACATGAACCCGAACGGCTTCGTCGCCGCCGCCTCGACGACCTCCCAGACGTCGATGTCCATCCGGTCGCAGAGCTGCGCGAGCTCGTTGACGAGCGCGATGTTGACGGAGCGAAAGATGTTCTCGAGCAGCTTCGTCAGCTCGGCTGCCTCGGGTGACGAGACCGTGTGCACCGCATCGATCGCCGGGCTGTACAGGGCGGCGGCGGCCGCGGTCGAGGCCTCGTCGATCCCGCCGACGATCTTCGGGACGTTCTTCGTCGTCCAGTCCGTGCGGCCCGGGTCGACGCGTTCGGCCGAGTACGCGAGGTGGAAGTCCTCGCCCGCGCGCAGCCCGCTCCCGCGCTCGAGCACCGGCAGCAGTCGCTCGCGTGTCGTCCCCGGGTACGTCGTCGACTCCAGGACGACGAGCTGTCCGGCGCGCAGCCGCTCTGCGACCTTCTCGGCCGCGTCGAGGAGGATCGAGAGATCGGGCTCGCGCTGGCGCGAGAGCGGCGTCGGGAGCGCGAGGACGATGGCGCCGACCTCGCGGAGGGCGTCGTAGTCCGTCGTCGCGGCGATCCGACCGCTCTCGACGAGCGGCGCGAGGTCCGCGGAGGAGACGTCCCCGATGTAGCTCTCGCCCCGGTTGAGCAGCTCGACGCGGTCCTCGTCGACCTCCACGAGCAAGACCGACCGCCCGCCCTCGGCGAAGACCTGCGCGAGCGGCACGCCGACGTAGCCGGCGCCGACGATGGCGACGTCGCGCGTCATCGGCCGGGCATCGTAGCGAGGAGGACGCCCGCGATCCGCCCCGACGCACGGCCGTCGCCGTACAGCTGCGGGCGCCGGTCGGGCATCTTCGCGTCCCGGATCGCGGCGACGATCGCGTCGGGGTCGTCGTCGACGAGCACGTTCGCGCCGGCCTCGACCGTCTCCAGCCACTCCGTCGACGGTCGCAGCGTCACGCACGGCACTCCGTACCAATAGGCCTCCTTCTGGAGACCGCCGGAGTCGGTCGCGATGACCCGCGCCTGCGAGGCGAGCGACGCCAGCTCGAGGTAGCTCAGCGGCTCGGTCAGGTGGACGTGGTCGGCCAGCTCGAGCCGCTCGGCGTCGATCTGGGCCCGGGTCCGCGGGTGCGCGGGAAAGATGATCCGCTCCTCGATCCGGTTCAGCGCCTCGACGATGCGTCCCAGCCTGGGCTGGAAGACGTTCGCCTGCCGGTGCACCGTCGCGACGACATAGCTCTGCGGCTCGAACGGGATCGGGAAGCGCTCGCGGGCGATCGGCGCGAAGCGTGCGCTCGCCTCGGCCATCACGTCGCCGACGACATGGACCTGGCCGAGGACGTTCTCCTCCGCGAGGGTCGCGCGAGCCCGGTCGTTCGGGCAGAAGAGGAGCCAGGCGATGCGGTCGACCTCGATCCGGGCGTGCTCCTCGGGCATCGACAGGTCGCCGCTCCGGAGCCCTGCCTCGACGTGGGCGACGGGGATCGATGCCTGCGCTGCCGCGCGGGCGCCGGCGAGGGTCGAGTTCGTGTCGCCGTAGACGAGCACGAGATCCGGGGACTCGCTGCGGATCACCTGCTCGATCGCGGGCTCCATGATGTCCGGGTCGGCCGTGTGCAGGTCGAGCCGGTGGCGAGGCTGGGGCAGGCCGAGCTCCTCGATGAAGACCTCCGACAGCTCCCGGTCGTAGTGCTGCCCCGTGTGGACGACGACCTCGTCGATCCCGGTCAGGAGGAAGCCGACGGAGAGGGGCGCGCTCTTGACGAACTGCGGGCGGTTACCGACGACGGTGAGGACTTTCACGGCGCCGGGAGGTTACTGGCGCGCGTCGTCGGCGTTGCGATCAGGCGGCGGCGGTCTCGGTCGTGACCGCGGGAGCCTCGTCCAGGAGGAGCTCGGTGATCTCGTTCGCCGGGACGGGGCGCCCCACGAAGTAGCCCTGCGCGATGTCGCAGCCGAGCGTGTGGACGAAGCGCCACTGCTCTCGGGTCTCGACGCCTTCCGCGACGACCGTCGCCCCGAGCGCGTGCGCCAGCTCGACGCTCCCGCCGACGATCGCCTCTGCCGTCGGCTCGCCCGGGACGTCCGCCAGCAGGCTCCGGTCGAGCTTGACGACGTGCACCGGGAGCCGCCGCAGGCTCGAGAGCGACGCGTACTCGGTTCCGAAGTCGTCGATCGCGAGCCGCACGCCCAGAGCGGTCAGCCGCTCGACGACTTCGCGGGCGCGCAGCTCGTCTCCCAGCATGCGCTCGGTGATCTCGAGAACGAGGTTCCAGGGCGGGATGCCGTGACGCTCGAGCAGGGAGGCAACCTCCTCCGGGAGCGAGACGTCGTGCAGGTCGATCGCGCTCAGGTTGACCGCGAGCTCGAGGTTGATCCCGGCCGCGCTCCACTCGTGCCACTGGTTGGTCGCCGCCTCGAGCACGAAGCGCCGGAGATCGGTCGCAACCCCGCTCTGCTCGGCGTCCCGGATGAACTCGTGGGCGGCGAGCAGGCCGCGCGTCGGATGCTCCCAGCGGAGCAGCGCCTCGACGCCTCGAATCTGTCGCGTGAGCAGATCCGCCTGCGGCTGGTAGTGGAGCACCAGCTGACCCGCCAGGAGCGCCTCCAGCAGCCCTGCGGCCAGCCGGCTCCGCGAGGTGTCCGCCGACTCGTGGTCGGGCTCGTAGACCTGCATGCTTCCAGGGCCCTCGGCCTTGGCGGCGGCGAGCGCGGCCCCCGCCTGGCGCAGGACCGTCGCGAAGTCGCCGCCGCCCGGCCGGAGGACCGCAGCTCCCATGCTCATCGAGACGGCGACGGGCACGCCGTCGACGTCGACGGGCGGCTCCAGGCAGGCCGCGATCCGCGCTCCCAGGGCGGCGATGTCGTCGGCGCCCGTGTCGTCGAGGAGAGCGCCGAACTCGTCGTCGCCCAGGCGTGCGACGACATCGCAGCCCGCGAGCTCCCAGCGGAGGCGCAGGGCGACCTCCGCGAGCAGCTCGTCGCCGCCGTCGGACCCGAAGACCTGGTTCAGGTCGGAGAAGCCGTCGACGTCGAGCACGAGCAGCGTCCCTGGCGCCCCGGACGCAAGCCGTTCCTCGACCGCCACGCCGGAGCCCGAGACGGTTGGCGGTGCCGGTCAGCTCGTCGTGCGTCGCAACCCGCTCGAGCTCCGCCACGTGCCCGCGAATCCGGGAGCCGACTCCGGCGAGAACCGGTGCGAGGACGAGGAACAGCAGGAGCAGGAGCCCTTCGAGAACGCCGGCGATGAGCCAGGTCGAGCGCTGGACGGCCGCCTCGATCTTCCCGTAGTCCTGCTCGAACGCGACGACTCCCGTCTGCGAGCCGAGAGCGAGCGGGTGATACGTGCGGAGCACGCGCCGCTCCCCGCTCCCCTCGCCGACCTCCGAGACGGCCACGCCTTGGAGGACGTCCTGAAGGTGTGACTCGGGGAACGCGGGCGCGGGACCGCCGGTCGAGTACGCCGGACGGCCCTTCGCGTCGTACAGCGTGACTCCGAGGATCCCTTCGAGCAGGACGCTCTCCCGCAGCGTCCGGTCGAGCTCCCGGCGTCTGGCGGGCGGCGGTCCGGTCAGGTCTCTTGCGCGGAGCTCCCGCTCGAGGACGGCCTCGGTGGCGAAGACCGCGCGGTCGTTCGCGTGCCGCAGCGACTGGGCCGTGGTCTGGTCGCGAACGACGCCGACGATGGCGGCCCCCGCGACTGCGAGCCCGAGCGCGGTGCAGACCGCGAACCGGAGCACGAGCCGCGGAGGCCGTCCGTCCGTGCGGGAACGAGGGGGTGGTTTCCGCACGGCTGCCTACGGGAGCGGGAGCGGGAGGAGAGGGACGGTGACGATCGCGTGGGCGGACGTGTCGTCCTCCGTGTCGGCGTCGACCGAGAGCGCGATGGCCTCCTCCGAGACGTCAAGGTCCACGCCGGCCGAGGTCGGTGGAGATGGAGGCCGCCGCTACGTCCCGGTCGTCCGCGTCGGGCTCCTGCTGCGTGCCGCCGTCGCGGGGAGAGGCCGGCGCGGCCGGTAGCTCGGTCTCGCTGCCGCCTGGGACGATGCGCTCGTCTTCGGGGAGCACGTCGTCGGCGGAGGAGTCGTCGCTGGCGGCCGCGCCGCTCCCCGACGCGGGGGGTGGTGCGTTGCCGCCCTCGACGAGGGCCCCCGCGGAGGTCTGGTCGTTTCCAGCGGTGTCGGGTCCGGTCCCGCGACCCGGCCTGGACGCGGAGCCGGTCTCGACGTCGCCGCCCGGGATCAGCGACACGAACGCGCGCTCGACCGCGGACGGCAACGGCACGAGCAAGCCGCTCGCCGTGAGCAGCGGGACCGGTAGGAGCAGCGCGGCGGCGACGATCGCCAGCTCCCGCCGTGAGCGGAGCCGCTCTCTCATCGGCGCGTGCTCCCGCCCGCCGCCGGACGCCGGAGCGGTGTGACGCGGCCGAGGACCGCAGGGCTCTCGGCACACGTCGACACCGCCCGCAGGCGCCGCCGCCACCGCAGCTGGGCCGACGCCGCCGCCACCGAAGGCCAGGGGATGATCTGAGCGGACGGGCGTGTCTCCTCGGCAGAGCTGTGGGGCGTCATCACTGGCCTCCGTTCCTGGCAGAGAGAGGGGGGGTGTGCTCGGTTCGATGCCGGCCGGGGCGGAATCGTGCGGCGTCGCTCGCGCGGTTCACTCCATCGAGCGCCGAGATCACCCGTTCGGGCGGTAGCTGCGCAGGTCGGGGGAGGGCCACGTAGGGAACAGCGAACGTCGATCAGGAGGCAGCGCGTGAGCTCGGCGGCCGAGCCATACCCGACTCCGAGGACGCTGGAGGATGCCGAGACCGAGAGGCTGTACTCGGCCTACGCGGGCCGGATCCTCGCGTACTGCATCCGCAGGCTCCGCTCCCGGTCGGACGCGGAGGACGCCGTCCAGACGACGTTCCTCTACGCCATGCGCGCTCTCCGGCGCGGCGTCGAGCCCGAGTGCGAGTCGGCGTGGCTGCACACGATCGCGAGAAACGTGTGCAGCTGGCACCAGCGCACCGCTGCTCGTCGCTGCCCGGTCGCAGACGATTTCGAGCTCGAGTCGCTCGCCTGCGCGGAGTCCGTCGAGGACGTCGAGCGGCTCGCCGGGCTGCGCGAGGCGCTGCAGTCGCTTCCGGCCCGGCAGCGGGAGGCCCTCGTCCTGCGCGAGTGGCATGGCGTTCCGGCTCGGGAGATCGCGGTCGAGCTCGGGCTGACGGCCCCGCAGACCCATGCCCTCCTCACCCGCGCTCGACACGCTCTCGCGCAGGCGTTGACGGCCCCGGGGAAGGCCGCGCTCGGGCTGGGCGCGCTCGTCGTCGGAATCCGCGCGCACTTCAAGGCGCTTCTCGGGGGCGTTTCGATCAAGGCCGCGACGGTGACGGTGATCGCCGTGACCGGGGCGGGGGTCACGGGCGTTACGGGTGCGGCGGCCGAGGAGAGCCCTGCGGAAAGGGCCGCTCGCGAGCGCGTGCTCGTGACCAGCGAGTCCGTGACGAGCGACGGCGACGCCGTCCGGGACCGCACCGGGCAAGTCCCGGGCGAGCGGGCGAGCTCGACGCCCACTGCCGCAGTTCCGGCGGCACCGGAGCTGACCGGCCCGGCACTCGAAGCGGCTCCTCCCGAGCCTGCCGCCGCGGAGCCGCCGCGGAGCCGGCCCGTGCTCGAGGTTGCCCCGGTGACGGTCGATCTGCCGACGAAGCTCCTCCCGCCTCTCGAGCTACCGCCGGTCGAGGTGCCCCCCGTGGAGCTGCCGGTGCAGCTGCCGGAACTCCCGGTCGAGGTGCCGCCCGCCGAGGTGGAAGTTCCGCCGATCCAGATCCCGGCTCCGACCGCCGGGGATCCTCCACTGCTCGACATCCCGCAGACCGAGATCGTTCTCCCGCTCGGACTGCCGAAGCCCTGACAGCTCGGCGCTAGCCGCGTTCCCAGGCGAGCCCCGCGGCGAGCACCACCTCGTCCGTGGGCGCCACGAGCTGCATGTTCCCGATCGCGAGCCCGGCCCAGCCTGTGAGATTCACCCAGCGCAGGAACGAGGAGAGGGGGAGCCGGATCTCGAGCTCGTCGGCGTCCTCCGGCGGCAGCTCGATCGCGTAGCAGGGGCTCACGTAGAGGTCGACATCGGGCTCGTAGCGCCGCCACTCGTCGATCGCCCGGTACGCGGCCTCGATCTCGTCCGGGGTCGCGCGCTGCGCGGCCGAGAGCTTGATCCGCATGACCTCGCCGTACTCGTCCGCGCGGCTCGGGAACGTGGTCGCGTGCGACTGGAGGGCCTCGTGCTGGAACTGGGGCCACGTGTTCGCGGACGGCTCCGGGACTTGCGCCTCGACGACCCGCGCTCCGAGCCGCTCGAGGTCGCCGACCCACTGCGCCGCGAGGTCGCTCGTCTCCGTCTCTCGCCCGTCCCCGATCCCAGGCGGCTGCCGCAGGAGCCCGATCGTGAGCCCCGCGAGGCGCGGCTCGGGGACGGGCCGGCCGGTGAGGACCGACCACATGAGCGCGACGTCCTCGACGCTCCGCGCCATCGGTCCCACCGTGTCGAGCGTGGGGCAGAGTGGAAAGACGCCGTCCAGCGGGATGAGCCCCCACTGCGACTTGAGCCCGACCGTCTCGCAGGCCGCCGAAGGAAGGCGGACGGAGCAGCCCGTGTCCGTCCCGAGCGCGAGCTCGCAGAGTCCCGCGGCGAGCGCGGCCGCCGACCCGCTCGACGACCCGCCGGTCGTTCTCCCGGGCGCCGCGGGGTTCTTGCATGTTCCGTACCACGGGCTCTGCCCCAGCACGCTCCAGGCGAACTCGGGCAGGTGCGTCTTCCCCACGAGCACGGCACCCGCGTCCAGCAGCCGCTGTACCGCGGGGGCGGTGCGCTCGGGCACGTGGTCGGCGTAGAGGCGGGAGCCGTAGGTCGTGCGGATGCCCGCGGTGTCGAGGAGGTCCTTGACCGCGAGCGTACGCCCCGCGAGCGGCCCGTCGCGCACTGCGCCGGAGGGCTCGACGCGTGTTATGAACGCGTTCCAGCGGTCGTGAGTCACCTCGGCCGCGCTCATCGCATGAGCAGGCCGCCGTTGACGTCGAACGTCGCGCCGGTCGTGAAGCCGGACTCGTCGGAGAGCAGGAACGAGACGAGCGCGGCGACCTCCTCCGGGCGGCCCAGGCGGCCGACAGGAATTGCCTTCAGCATCGGCTCCAGCCGCTCCGGCGGGACGGAGGCCACCATCGGGCCGTCGATCGCGGCCGGCGCGATCGCGTTGACCGTGACGCCGTGCGGCGCGAGCTCGGTCGCCGCGTGGCGCGTGAGCGCCACGATCGCCGCCTTCGAGGTTGCGTAGTGGACGCCGGTGACCGCTCGGCTCGCCTGCCCGGCAACGCTCGCGAGGTTGACGATACGGCCGGATCCGCGCTCGCGGAGGAGCTCGCCGACGACCCGGCAGCCGAGATACGTGCCGCGCAGGTTCGTGGCGAGGACGTCGTCCCACTCCTCGACCTCGATCTCCCAGAACGAGCGGAGCTCCGTGCGGGCGGCGTTATTGACGAGCGCGTGCAGGTCGTCGCCGAGCGCCGAGCGAACGTCGCGCACGAGCGTCTCCCAGGACTCGAGGTCACGGACGTCGTGTCGCAGCGCGAGCGAACCGTCGCCGAGCTCGGCTGCGACGCGCTCGGCGCCATCGAGGTCGATATCGGCGAGCGCCACGCGGTACCCGTCGCCGTGCAGCCGTCGCGCGATCGCCTCGCCGAGCCCGCGGGCCGCGCCGGTGACGATCGCCGTCGGCACTACAGCACCTCGACGGGGTCGTCCACAGCGACGGGCCCGGGCTCGAGCACCTCGCACCAGACTCCGAACGGCAGCGGCTCACGGGTCGGGACGTCGGCCCGGTAGGCGGCGATTGCGCCCAGCGTGTCGAGGTCGCGGACGCCGCGGTCGGGATCGAGCGTCGTCACGGCGCAGCGTCCGACGTTCCCGCGCGGGACCACGACGGCTCCGCCGACGCGGACCCGTTCGCCGAGCCAGTCCTCCTCCCCGTGCGGCTCGACGCCGTCGATGCCGATCGTCATGCGGAATCGGCGGCCGTCGACCGGCGCGGTCGCCCCTGCGGCCGCTCCGAGCGCCTCCAGCGAGGCGGTCGAGACGAGCGAGGCACCCGCCACCTGCCCACGATCCTGGCCGTCCCCTTCGCGCTCCGTCTGCGCGAGACGCAGGCGCCTGCCCGCCAGCTGCGAGAGTGCTTCGTTCCAGGGCCCGGCGACGAGACGGCCCGTCACCGGACGCCCGTAGAAGCTCGTCTCGACGCGTTCGCCAGGCTCGACCTCGCCCTCGGCGGTCGTGCCGTCGGAAAAGCGGAGGAACAGGCGCCCGTTCTCGACGGCGGGTCGCACCGTCAGCAGTTGCGGCACGCGCTTGGCGTTGGCGAGCTGGCCGTCGTCGTCGAGGACGTAGAAGCGCCGGTCGCCGAGGACCCCCGTCAGCTCGAGCGCGATCGCGTCGACCGAGACCAGCCGCATGGACTTGACGGGAGCGACGGACAGCCAGACGACGCGTGCGGCGGCTACTTACTCGACCTCGACGTGGATCCGCTGCTTCGCGGTCTTCAGGAACCCGCCCGCGCGCCGCGCGCGCACGGCGAGGACCTCCGCGAGGATCGAGAGCGCCGTCTCCTCCTGCGTGTCGGCGCCGAGGTCGAGGCCGCACGGGCCCATGATCCGCTCGAGGGCCTCCTCGGTCACGCCGGCTTCGAGGAGTCGCTCCCGCCGCCGCTCCTGGTTTCGCCGCGAGCCGAGCGCCCCGATGTAGAACGCCTCCGTCTCGAGCGCGCGCGCGAGCGCCGGCTCGTCGAACTTGTCGTCGTGCGTGAGGACGACGATCGCGGTCTGGTGGTCGGGCTGCACCTGCGCGAGCGCCTCCTCGGGCCACTCGACGATCAGCTCGTCCGCCGACGGGATTCGCTCGGGTGTCGCGAACTTCCCGCGCGCGTCCGCGACAATCGTCCTCCAGCCGAGGAGCTTGGCGTTCCGGCAGAGCGCCTCCGCGGTGTCCACGGCGCCGTAGACGAAGAGCCGCGGCGGCGGGCCGTACCACTCGGCGAACACCTTCGACCCATCCTCCAGCTCGAGCAGGCGGTTCCGCCCGCGCCGGATCAGCTCGTCGAAGTGCACGACTGCCTCCTCGAGCCCGTCGCCGACGCGCTCTCCGCTCTCCAGGACGAGCACCTTCTCGCCGACGCCGTCGCCTTCCACGCGCGTGAAGAGGACGCCGCGCTCTTCGGACTCGCGCAGCCGCGCAAGTCGTTCGACCAACGTCATTCCAGCCTCTCGAGAAAGACGTCGATCTCGCCGCCGCAGGGGAGCCCCACGCTCCACGCCTCGTCGTCGGTGAAGCCGTACGAGACGAGCCGCGGCTCTCCGGACTCGAACACCTCGCGCGCGTTCTCGAACACGTCGCTCTCGACGCAGCCCCCCGAGACGGAGCCGCACATCTTCCCGGACTCCGAGATCGCGAGGCTGGAGCCGATCGGCCTCGGCGCGGACCGGCGGCTCGCGACGACGGTCGCGAGGACGACCTTCTCGCCTTCCTTCTGCCAACGCTCGACCTCGGGCAGGATCTCCTTCACGCGGCGTGCCTCCTTTCGATGCCGGCGAGCACGGTCGCCAGCTCCTCGAGACTCCTGAGATTATGGCCAGGGAGGAACCGGTCGACGAACGGCAGCGCAGCGCGCATCCCGCCGGCGAGCGGCTGGTACTCCGGGTTCCCCTTCAGCGGGTTCACCCAGACGACGGCGTATGCGGCGCGCGCGAGCTTCGCCATCTCGCGTCCGACCAGGGCTGGATCGTCCCGCTCCCACCCGTCCGAGACGACGACGACGACCGCGCCGCGCAGCAGCGCCCGCGGCCCGTACACGGCGTTGAGCTCGGCGAGCGAGCCGCCGATTCGCGTCCCGCTTCCCCAGTCCACGGCGCGCTCGGTGGCAGAGCGGAGCGCGGCCTCGGGGTCGCGGGTCGCGAGCTCTCCGGTGAGCCGGGTGAGCCGCGTGCCGAACGCGAACGCCTCGACGTGCCGCGTGCCGACGAGCGCGTGCAGGAAGAGCAGAAGCGCCCGTGCGTACGCGTCCATCGATCCGGAGATGTCGCAGACGACGACGAGCTTCCGCGGGACGACCTTGCGCGAGCGCCACGGCTGGTCGACCGGGTCCCCGCCGGAACGGAGGCTGCGCCGCAGCAGCCGTCGCAGGTCGAGCACGTCGCCGCGCGGATCGGGCGAGCGGCGCCGGGAGGTGCGTCGCGGTCGCGCCCGCGCGATCGCGTCCAGAAGGCGTCGCGCGCGCTCGAACTCCTCCGGTGTCATCTCGGCGAAGTCCTTCTCGCGCAGGAGCTCCTGCGCGGAGGCGCCGAGCTCGGCGTGCCCGGTCGCGTCGCCTTCGTCACCGGACGCTCCGGCCGTGTCGCTCTCGACCTGAACCGCGAGCTGCTCGCTGCGTTGGCGGACGAGCGGCGCCACCGGCCCGCGCAGGAACCACGCCCGGAACGCGCGGTCGAAGAGCTCGAGCTCGTCGTGGCGCGAGACGAGCGTCTGGCGGAGCGCGAAGTAGACGTCCTCCTGCTTCGTGAGATCGACCGCGTCGAGCCCTCGCATGGCATCCGCGACCCGCCCCGGCCCGACCTCGATCCCGGCCTCGCGGAGAACGCGGCCGAACGTCACGACGTGGCCGACGATCGCCGTGCCCTGCATCAGCGGTTCGCGGTCGCGCGAGCTTCCTCGACGAGCCCGGCGAGGGTCTCGTCCCTAACGGCCTCGATGTCCTCGCGGTACTTGAGCACCGAGCCGAGCGTCTGCTCGACGACTTCGGCGTCGATCTCCTCCCGTCCGAGCGCGGCGAGGGCCTGCGCCCAGTCGATCGTCTCCGCGACCCCCGGCGGCTTCGCGAGGTCGAGCCCGCGCAGCCCGCGGACGAACGCGGCCGCCTCGGCGGCGAGCCGCTCGGGCACTCCCGGTACCCGCAGCTTCACGATCTCGATCTCGCGCTCGATCGGCGGGTGCCCGATCCAGTGGAAGAGCGTGCGTCGCTTGAGCGCGTCGTGCAGCTCGCGCGTCCGGTTCGAGGTGAGGACCACTGCGGGTCGTCGTCGAGCCCGGATCGTGCCGAGCTCAGGGATGGTGATCTGGAAATCCGACAGGATCTCCAGCAAGAACGCCTCGAACTCCTCGTCCGCGCGGTCGACCTCGTCGATCAGGAGCACGACCTGCTCGTCGGTGTCGATCGCCTCGAGCAGCGGGCGGCGGATCAGGAACTCCGGCCCGAAAAGCTCCTCTTCGGAGATCGTCCCCTCCTGCGCGGCGCGGATGTGCAGGAGCTGGCGCGGGTAGTTCCACTCGTAGACCGCGTGCGAGACGTCGAGGCCCTCGTAGCACTGGAGCCGGATCAGCCGCGCGTCGAGCGCGGTCGCGAGCGCCTTCGCGGCCTCGGTCTTGCCGACGCCCGCCTCGCCCTCGAGCAGGACGGGCTTCTCCAGCGCGAGCCCGAGGAAGAGCGCCGTCGCGAGCCCGCGATCGGGCAGGTAGTCCGCCCCGCGAAGCGCGGCTTCGAGCTCGTCGATCGTGCGGTACGCCACGTTCGGAGCGTACAGGGGCGACTGCGGACTCAGTCCTCCGGCCGAGTCCAGACGAGGAGTTGAAGCGGCCACGTGACCTCGCAGAAGCGGCCGTCGGGGGAGACGCGCCTCAGGAGCTGTCGCAGGTCCCGCTCGAACTCTGCGAGGCGGGGACCGAACAGGTGCGGTGCGGACGAGGTCACCGAGAAGATCGAGGCGACGATCTCGTCGTCCGAACGCTCGAACACACGACCGCTGTCGACGACGCGGCGGCGTGGTCCGGCGTACCCCGCCGCGACCATGATCTCGCTCTCGCCGCCGGGCGTCCCGCCAGGGAGCGTTCCCTGCCCGGCGCGCTTCACGGGGCCGAGGAAGCGCGTGACGAGGCCCTCGAGCTCGCGTCGCGGTGGCTCGGGATGGCTCAGTCGCTTGTCGCTCGCGGCGCCGCGATGCGTCTTCGTGTCCACGTGCACCCACGCGCCGCCGGGTTCGAGCATCTCGAAGACCGTGGCGGCCACTCGCGGGCGATCCATCCAGTGGAAGGACTGGGCGAAGGTCGCGGTGCGGAACGTCCCGAGGTCGAGAGGCAGCTCCTCGGCGCGCGCGTGCACCCAAGTCGTGTTCCCCTGGCCCTGTCGCCGCGCCTCCGCTCGCGCCTCCGCGACCATGTCCTCGTCTGCGTCCAGGCCGACGACCTCGTGGTACAGCGGCGCGAGGAGGAGCGCGATCTCGCCGGTGCCACAACCGACGTCGAGCAATCGTCCGCTGCCGTCGAGGCCCAGCTCCTCTCGGAAGGCGGTCGCGAGGTCAGTCGGGTACGGGAAGCGCCCGGCGCGGTAGTAGCGAGCGCTGCCACCGAAGAGCGTCCTGTCCCACTCCCACGCTCCCTCGGTCACCGGCTCGCAACGGCGATCAGGTCGCTGAGCACGCCCTGACCGGCGAGCTCCGGCCCCGCGCCCGGGCCGATGACTGTCAGCTCGCCCACCGGCTCGGCGCGGCAGATCACCGCATTCGTGACGCCTTCGACAGTCGCGAGGGGATCGTCCGCAGGGAGCTGCACGGGCTCGACGCGCGCCTCCAGCTCGTCGGCGGACAGCTCGAGCGTCGAGACGTGCTTGATTCGCGTGCCCGCGCGCGCCGCCTTGCTCAGCTCGCTCCGCGTGATCTCGGCGATCCCGTGACGAACGACCTCCTCGGGTCGGAGCTGCCGGCCGAAGACGAGCGCCGCAAGGATCATCGTCTTCGCCACCGAGTCATGACCGTCGACGTCCGCTGCGGGATCGCGCTCGGCCAGGCCGATTGCCTGTGCCTCCGCCAGCGCGTCCTCGTACGTCTTGCCGGTCGTCATCGCCGTGAGGATGAAGTTGGCGGTCGCGTTGAGGATCCCGCGAACCGCGGTCGGCGTCGTCCCCGCGAGGCCGTCGACGAGCGTGCCGAGGACCGGCGTGCCCGACATCACGGTGGACTCGGCGCGGAACGCGACCCCCTCGCGCCGCGCGAGCTCGACCAGCTCCAGTCCGTGCAGCGCCACCGGCCACTTGTTCGAGGTCACCACCGGGATCTGCCTGCCGAGAGCCTCGCGCATGTGCGTCAAGCCCGGCTCGCCGTCGGAGGCTGGGCTCGCCGTGACCTCGACCAGGAGATCGGCCTCGGTGGCCCGTAGCCCCTCGAGGGCGTTCGGGAAGTGCACGACATCCTCGTGCTCGACGAGCGAGCGCCAGGGCGCAGCGAGCTCGAGCAGCGTCGAGAGGTCGAGGCCCTCCGCGCGGTGGATGAGTCCGTCTCGGGCATTCGCGACCCCGACGACGACGGGCCTGAAGCCGTAGCGAGCGGCCAGCCTCTCCGCCTGTGCGTCGAGGGCCCCGAGGACCCACGTGCCGACGGTGCCGAGCCCCACGAGCGAGATGCGCACTAGCTTCATCTGACTCAAATGACCGGCTTGAGGTCGACGATGGGCGTGCCGTCGATCGCCTCCAGCGGGCCGACCTTCAGCTCGAGCCCGGCGATCTCCCGCACCGTCACTTCGTGCAGTCCCAGCGGGTTCGGCCGGTCGGAGGAGCGCGTCGCGAAGACTCCGGTCAGCGGATTGCTCTCGTCGTCTCGCGGATGCACCTTCAGGATGTCCCGCTGCGCCTGGTGCAGCCAGGTGACGACGACGAGCTCGTCGCCGACCGCGATCCCGTCCAGCGCCTCGGAGACCTCGGGCAGCAGGTCGAGCCACGCATCGGGCGCTCCCTCGCGTCCCTGGCGCGGCGCCGCGTCACGGTCCCGGAGCGGCGAGCGCACGAACCCGATGGCGGTCAGCTCGATCGGAGTCACCACCCGGGCAGTATCGGGCAGGACGCTCAGGCTTCGTCGGCCAGGACGGCGAAGCGGTTCAGCAGGTGCGACCAGTCGCTGAACTTCCTGCGCTCTGCGACGTTCGCCTCCGTCCACCCGCCATGCGCGAAGCGCATGACGCAGCCTCCCTCGTCAGGCACGAACTCGACCGAGACCTCGCTCGGATGGCGCTCGTCCTGGGCGAGCGTGAACGTGTGGACGAGCCGGCGCCCGGGCTCCCAGACGGCGACCTCGCCCCAGTCGTCCCGGCCGAGGTCCGAATGGGTCGCGTACACGCGCCCGCCGACGCGCGGCTCGATCGTGACGGCCTCGAGCGTCTCGGCGTTCGCCGTGTACTGCCCGTCCCACCACTCGCCGATCCGTTCCGTGTACGTCGCGAACGCATGCTCGGGGCTCGCGCTCAGCGTGTACTCGGAGACGATCGCTGCTGTCGTGTCGGTGCTCATGCGCGCTCGGAGATTCCTCCAGCGTAGTGGAGGCCTATTCCTCGGCAATCGCGAGCAGCGTCGTCACCGTCTTCCAGTTGCGGGCGGTGCCGCCGAGCTCGCGCGCGGACAGCCGAGCCGCCAGCTTGGAGCGACCGACGCCGTTCGGGTGCCAGGCGTAGAGCTCCCGCCCGCTCGCCACGAGCTGCTCGCCGCCGGTCGCGAGGGCCTCGAGCTCGGCGACGGCGTCTCGGTCGGGCTCGGCCGCCAGGAAGGTGACCTGGTAGAGCTTCGGGTTCGCGGCGACCTTCCCGAGCGGGTCGCGCTCGACAACGTCGGCGAGCTCGTCCCGCGTCCGCACGACGACTCCGATCTCGAGGCCGAACCGCTCGGCGACCAGCCGCTCGACGTCGCCGGCGACCCGCGCGGGCGACTTCCGGCTCGAGAGCACGACGTTCCCGCTCTGGACGTACGTCTGTACGTCGCCGAAGCCCGAATCCGCGAGGGCCTCACGCAGAGCGGGCATCGCGACCCGGTTGCGCGAGGCGAGATTGACCCCGCGCAGGAGCACGATCAGGCGCGGCACCGCGTGCGCGTCAGCCCGCGGTGATGTACCGCGTCAGGTACTCGACCTCGAAGGTCTGCTGCTTCGACTTGAACTTGACGAGGTCTCCGATCGAGACGACGCCGACCACGTCGCCGTCCTCGACCACCGGGAGGTGCCGGATGCGGCGGTCGGTCATCACCGCCATGCACTCGTCGATCGTCGTCTCGGGCATGACCACGACGAGCGGCGAGGACATGATCTCGTGCACCGGGGTCTCCCTGTCGGTCCGCCCCTCGAGCGTGACGCGGCGGAGGTAGTCGCGCTCCGTGACGATGCCGGCGATCTCTTCTCCGTCGGTGACGAGCAGCGACCCGACGTTCATCGCCACCATCAGCTGAACCGCGTCGAACACCGACGCGTCCGCGGCGATCTTCAGTACCTCGCCGCCCTTCTCCTCCAGGATCTCGGCCACCTGGTTCACCACGCTCCCCCTTTTCCCGGATTTGTCACGGATCACACATGGTGCCCGATTCCCGTGCGCTCGGGGACGCGGTTCCGGCGCTAGATCTTCCGGCGCGGCGTCGGCGCTCCCCACTTCGACCGGCCGCGTCGCGAGGAGTACACCCGGCGCGGGGGAGCCAGCTTCAGGCCGCTCGTCGCGAACTGCTCGGTGTGACCGGCGAGGCGGGCGACCCTGCTGACCTCGTCCTGCTGCTCGGGCAGCACGAAGGTGACGCCGACGCCACCGCGTCCTGCTCGCCCGGTGCGCCCGACGCGGTGCACGTACCCGCTGTGCTCCGCGGGCGGATCGAAGTTGACGACGTGCGTGATCTCGACGAGGTCGAGACCCCGGGCGGCGACATCGGTGGCGACGAGGATCGAGACCTCGCCCGACTCGAATCGCCGCAGCGCCCGCTCGCGCTGGCCCTGGCTCAGGTCTCCGTGCATCGCCACGGCGCGTACGTCCTGGCGCGCCAGCTTCCGGACGAGGCGATCGGCGCCCCGCCGCGTGCGGACGAAGACCAGCGTGTGACCGCCTTCGACGCGCAGAAGCTCGACGAGGGTCTCGATCTTCGTGTCGGCCTTGACGGGGACGAACCGGTGCTCGACCGACTCGTCCGTTCGAGGCGGCGTGGGCGCCGCCTCGCAGCGCACGGGATCGCTCGTGTACGCACGCGCGAGCTCGTCGACCTTCGCGTCGAGCGTGGCCGAGAAGAACATCGTCTGGCGATCTCCCGGCAGGCGGCGCACGATCCGGTCCACCTGCGGCTTGAAGCCCATGTCGAGCATGCGGTCGGCCTCGTCGAGCACGAGGATGCGTACGCCCTCGAGTGCGACCGACTTGCGCTCGAGCAGGTCGATCAGCCGGCCGGGCGTCGCGACGAGCACGTGCGCGTCGCGTGCACGCTTGGCCTGCGCGTGGAGCGGGACACCGCCGTAGACGGTGGCGACGCGAAGCCCGCCGGGCGCGACTGCCCGGATCTCGTCGGAGACCTGGGACGCGAGCTCGCGCGTCGGCACGAGCACGAGCGCCGCGGGCTTGCGACCTGTCAGGTCGAGCCGCTCGACGATCGGGATCGCGAAGGCGAGCGTCTTGCCGGAGCCCGTCGGGGCCTTGGCGAGCACGTCGCGTCCCGCGAGCGCGTCGCGAAGGACGCGCGTCTGGATCGGGAACGGTGTACGGATGTTGCGCTCGGCGAGGGCGCGCACGATGCGCGCGGGTACGCCGAGATCGGAAAAGGACTGGTGCACTCGATTCAACTCCTGTTGTTGCGGGGTCGAGATCCGTCTGCCTCGACCCACTAGGAGGAACCGAAGAAGTCAAACCTCACGGGACGCCGGCGGCGTCCGTGCCCCTCACGGTAGCAGCAGGCGACGCATCCGCTCGGTGCGCCTACACTTCGGAGACACACGGGACGAATACCGAAGGCGCCGCCTGCGCCCTCCTTATCCCGTTCATGGCAGGAGGGAGACGCAATGGCCGTACCCGCAGGCGAGAAGGCGTCGATGATCGAGGAAGGCGTCGAGCACCGCGTGCAGCGACGGCGCTCGAACGAGCGGATGGCGTCCCAAGCCGATCCGATGACGGACGGGCAGGGTCTCGTCGAGTTCGGCTGCGAGTGCATCAGGAGCGACTGCGAGCGGACGGTCAAGGTGCCGCTCTACGTCTACCGGCGGATGGTCGAGTCGGGCGACCAGTACCTGCTGCAGGCTGGGCACCACGCGTTCGAGCAGTACCGGACGATCATCTCCATCGGTCTCGTCAGGATCGAACAGCGCGTCTAGATGAGCCCCGCGCGCGTCGCCTGAGCCGCCGCGGCTGCGCGCGAGGACTGCGTGAGCTTCCGCAGGATGTTCGCGACGTGCCGGTGCACGGTGTGCTCGGAGAGCACGAGCGAGGAGGCGATCTCACGGTTCGAGAGGCCGACCGCGATGAGCCGGAGCACCTCGGTCTCGCGGCGGGTCAGCGGCGAGTCGCCGTTCGCCTCGACCGGGACGGCGTCGTCGAGGAAGCCGGCGAGGGCGCGCTGGAGCGGCCGCTGATCGTCCATGTGCGGCAGGTGCGAGTCGCCCGGAAGCGCGACGAAGCGCGCGTTCGGAAGCAGTGACGCGAGCTGGCGGCCGCGGCCGATCGGCACGGTGCGGTCTCCGCGTCGATGCAGGACGAGTGTGGGCATCGTGAGGCTGCGCAGGAACGGCCGCGCGTCGGATGTCAGGTCGAGGTCGAGGAACGCCGCCGCGACGTCCGCAGACGCCGAGTGCCGCTGGTAGCGGCTGAGCGCGGCGATCTCCTCGCCGCTGCCGTGCGGGAGGAGGAGCCCGGCGAGCATCTGCGCCGCGAGCTGCCAGTTCACGCGGGCGAAGTCGACGATCGAGCGGCGCGTGGCGTCCGGGATGTCGTCTCGCGACACGTAGCCGCCGAAGAACACGATCTTCTGCACCCGATCCGGCCTCTCGCTCGCGAAGCGGGCGGTCGCGAGCCCCGCGCACGAGCATGCGAAGAGCGTCGCCGGCCCGCCGCCGCAGGCTTCGAGCACCGCTTCGAGCTGGCGGGTCTCGAGCTCGGGCGTCGGAGGGCCGGGGAGCTTGCGCTCGGAGAGCCCGGCGCCGAGGCGGTCGTAGCGCACGACGCGGTGGGTGCGGGCGAGATCCTCGAAGAAGCTCCGGGTGCGGCGGTCCTCCCACTCCTCCTCGAGGTGGGACACCCACCTGCCGCCGAAGAGGAGCAGCGGCCCTTCGCCGATCGCTGCGTACGCGATCCGGCGTCCTTCGAGCTCGCAGAAGCGGATGTCCTGCTCCATGACCACAAGAGTTACATGGCCCGAGCGGGCCATGTCAAGAAGATGGCCCGTCGCGGCGACGCGAGCGGGCCATGCCCGCCGCCACCATGGAGGCATGCAGTCGCGCTACGTGAACGGGATCACCATCCGGCCCCTCCGCAACGGGGACACGGCCACGGTCGCGGCGCTCTTCGAGCGGCTCGGCGACCGCTCGCGGGAGCAGCGCTTCTGCGTCGGGAAGCCGCGGCTGTCGGACGCCGAGCTCGCCGCGCTGGCCCGCGTGGACGTCGATCGCCATGCGCTCGTCGGCTACGTCGACGGCGATCCGGAGCCCGCCGGCCTCGCCCGCATCGTCCGCGACGGTACGAGCGCCGAGATCGCGTTCGAGGTCGCAGACGTGCACCAGGGTCGAGGCATCGGGTCGCTCCTCGCGCGCGAGCTCGCCGCCGACGCGCGGGCCGCCGGGATCACGGAGCTCCGCGCGACCGTCTGCGGCGACAACCCGCCCGCGGTCTCGCTCCTCCGCCAGCTCGGGCAGCTGGCCCACGTGAGCTGGCACGGTCGCGAGCGCGAGCTCGTCGTCGGGCTCGAGACCTAGGCGGCCACGTACGATCCGCCCTCGTGGCGGATGCGCTTCCCGATCGCTGGCTCGACGAGCTCCGCGAGTTCCTCGCCATCCCGAGCGTGAGCGCGGACCCAGCGCACGCGGCCGATGTCGCGAGGGCCGCCGACTGGGTCTCGGAGAAGGTGCGCCGCGCCGGCGGCGAGGCCGAGCTCCGCGAGGAAGGCCGGCTCGTCGTCGCGGAGATCCCGGGGCCGCCCGGGGCGCCGGTCGTCCTCGTGTACGGGCACTACGACGTGCAGCCGCCCGATCCGCTCGAGCTCTGGGACTCCGACCCGTTCGCCGCCGAGCCACGGGGCGAGTGGCTGTACGCCCGCGGCGTCGCCGACGACAAGGGCCAGCTCTGGATGCAGCTCGAGGCGATCGAGTCGCTCGCAGCCGAGGGCGAGCTGCCCGTGACGTTCCGCGTCGTCTGCGACGGAGAAGAGGAGACGGGCGGCGACGCGATCTCGCGCTTCCTCGACGCCGACTCGGGACCCGCGGACGCGTGCGTCGTCTTCGACGGCTGGATGAAGACCCGGAACACGCCCGAGCTCGTCGTCGCGACGCGCGGCCTCGTCGCGCTCGACGTCGACGTGCAGACGGGCGATCGCGACCTCCACTCGGGCCACTACGGCGGTACGGCGCTGAACGCGATCCACGCGCTCGCGGAGGCGCTCACCGCGCTCTTCCCGCGCGACGGGCGGCTCCCCGACCCGCTGCGCGCCGGGGTCGAGGCGCCGAGCGAGGACGAGGTCGCCGGCTGGTCGGAGCTGCCGCCCGGCGAGGACGAGCTCGCGCGCGTCGGAGCGGTCCCGCTCGACGCGAAGGCGGCCGAGGAGTTCTACGTCCGCGCCTTCGTCGAGCCGTCCGTTGACGTGACGGGAATAGTCGGGGGAAAGCCTGCCCTGCGAAACACGACGATCGTGTCGCGTGCCATGGCCGGCGTCACGATCCGGGTCGCGCCCGGCCAGGATCCGGCGGAGCTGGCGGACGCGGCGGAGCGGCTGCTGCGCGACGCCCTGCCTGCGGGCGCGAGCATGGACGTGGCCGTCGAGCTGAACCCTCCGGCCGTCCTGCCCCGCGACAGCGAGGCCCTGCGCCTCGGGCGCGAGGCCTTCGCCCGCGTCTTCGGCCGCCAGCCGTTGATCGTGCGCGCCGGCGGGACGCTGCCGATCCTCGCCGCGCTCGCGCGTCGCGAGATCCCGACGGTGATGGCCGGGCTCGCGCTCCCCGACAGCCACACGCACTCGCCGAACGAGCGGATGCTGCTCGAGACGTTCCCGCTCGGCGTCGAGGCCGCCCGCGAGACGTACCGCGCGCTCGCCGGGCTCAGCCGATGAGCGAGCTTCCCGAGATCGGCTGCGACGAGCTCTGGCAGCGGCTCGAGCGCGGGGACGAGCTCGTGCTCGTGGACGCGCTGCCGCCGATCTCGTACGCCGCGGTGCATCTGCCCGGTGCGGTCAACATCCCGCCGCCCTCGGTCGACGCGCGGGCCGAGCGCTGGATTCCCGACCTCGACACCGAGGTCGTCGTCTACTGCGCGAATCCCGGCTGCGAGAGCTCGGTGGACGTCGCGACGCGGCTCGTCGAGCTCGGCTACCGGAACGTCCTGCACTTCCCCGGCGGGAAGGAAGCCTGGAGGGCGGCCGGCCTCCCGCTCGAGGGCGGACGGGCCTAGCTAGAAGTCTCGGTATGGCGTCAGCTGCGCCACTTGACGGTGCAGCCGACGGGAGGCGTCTCGGGGACCGGCGGCGCCTCGCCCGCGAGCGCGGCCTCGATCGCGTCGCGAAGGTAATGCGTCGTCACGTGCTCCTCCTCGCGGTTGTCGTCGACCGCGCCGTGGTAGACGAGCCGGCGGTCCGCGTCGAAGACGAACGCCTCGGGCGTGCGCTCGGAGTTGAGCGCGCGGGCGAGCTCCTGGCTCTCGTCGTACAGGTAGTCGAACGAGTAGCCGGCTTCGCGGGCGTGCTCGACCATCGCGTCGAAGGAGTCCGCCGGGTACGCCTCGGCGTCGTTCGAGTTGACGGCGACGATGCGGACGCCGCGGTCGGCGTACTCGCGCGCGAGCGCGTCGATCCGGCCCTCCCACGCGAGGACGTAGGGACAGTGGTTGCAGGACTGGACGAGAACGAGCACCTGCGCGCCGGCGTACTCGTCGAGCGAGTGCTCGCGTCCGTCGACGCCCGGGAGCGTGAAGGTCGGTGCGGTTTCGATGACGCTCATGAGAAAGCCTCCTCGAGTTGCTGGCGGCTGGGGACGGGCGAGAAGCGACCGTCGGCGTGACGGTACACGCGGCAGGTCAGCCCGGGCGCCGTCGCCGCGCTGTCGGGGTCGACGTCGCGCCCGTCGACGCGGATCGTCGGCGAGCCCGGGAAGCCGAGCTCCACCGCGTCCTCGTGCGTGAAGACCTCGCGCACCTCGATCTCGGCGTCGACGCCGCGCTCGCGGAGCACCTGGTCGAGCAGCGCGAGCGCTTCCGGGTACGACGGGCACTCCTTCCAGAAGAGCAGCTCGACCTTCGTCATCGCGTCAACCGGCGACGACGGGGTTCGTCAGCGCGCCGAGACCCTCGATCTCGATCGTGACCTCGTCGCCGGGCTCGAGCAGCCGGCGCGGAGTCCGGAAGACGCCGACGCCCGCGGGCGTCCCGGTGAGGATCAGGTCGCCCGGCTCCAGCGTCGCCGTCTGCGAGACGTGGCTGATGACCTCGTCGATGCCGAAGATGAGGTTCGCGGTCGTCGAGTCCTGAAGCACCTCGCCGCTCACCGTGGCGCGGATCCAGAGGTCGTGCGGGTCGCCCACGTCAGCCGCCGGCACGAGCGCGGGCCCGACGGGACAGAACGTGTCGGGCGACTTTCCGCGCGTCCACTGCCCGTCGCCGAACTGGAGGTCGCGGGCGGTCACGTCGTTCGCGCACAGGTAGCCACGCACCGCCTCGAGCGCGTTCTCCTTCGAGACGCCTTTCACGCGCGAGCCGATGACCACCCCGAGCTCGGCCTCGTAGTCGCACATCGTGACCGCGGGCGGGATGACGATCGGGTCGCCGGGACCGACGAGCGCGGTCGGCCACTTCGCGAACAGCAGCGGTTCCTCCGGGAGGTCGACGCCCTGCTCCTCGGCGTGGTCGCGGTAGTTGAGACCGACGCAGACGATCTTCCCGGGACGTTCGATCGGCAGCATCCCGAGACCCTAACGAGGCTCGGCTCAGCCGAAGAGGGTTGAACGGCCGCGCCGCCCGCCACGCCGCCGAGGCGGGCTGGCGCGACCGGTGCTCCTCTCCCCAAACCTTTCCCCGTTACCTCCGTGGGGATCGCTTCGCCAGCCGATCCCCGTCTCCGCACCCACCAGGCTCTCCCTTTCCCAGAGGGCAGCTCTGTTGCCGCCGCAATCGCCAAACAGCCGGAGTCTCCGCCTCTCCGGTCAAGGGGTGATAAGCAGGCCATGAGATCTCTCTCATGTCGAAGCGGCTGGAAATCGCCACTTTCTGTCTCCAGGTGCCTTGGCGCGGGGCCGATGGGAGCCATCTGGACCCGGAAGTACACTCCGCCGCGTCGCTCGAGGAGGTCAGATGCTCCGTCGCACCGCCGCCGTCTCCACGCTCGTCCTCGCAGCTCTCGCCGCGTTGACCGTCGCCGCTCCGGCGGCCGCGACCATCGAAGGCCCGTGCACGGCGGAGATCGACGGCATCGACATAGGCGGACACGAGGTCGGAGCGATCAGCGATCCCATCGAGGTCACCGACGACCGTCCCATCTCGGTGACGATGGAGTCCGACTCCGGCCAGGAGATCGACCGCCTCAAGGTGGAGCTCGAGTTCGTCGGGCGGCGCTGGACCGTCCATGACCGGCCGACTACGGGTGACTCGTGGGCGAGCGAGGTCCGGGTCGACGACTACGCCACGTACGGGCTCGGGATCTACAAGGTGGTCGCGTCGAGCTCGAGTGCCTCGGGCCTCGACTGCGAGGGCGCCGCGCTCGTCGAGGTGACGGGAGAGAATCCGCTCGACCCGCTGTCGAGGCCCATCGGGCTCGCCGCTCTCGCCCTCGCTCTCTTCAGTGCTCTCGGCGCGCTCGCGCTCGCCGTCCGCGTCGGCCAGACGCGAGCCTCGCCGGTCTTCGGCGGCCTCCTCGGCGCCCTCTTCGCGATCGGCATCGTCGTCCTGCTCCAGCAGTTCTCGGTCGTGTATCCGACCCTCTTCGTGACGGTTGCGCTCGTCGCCGCCGGTGCAGGCCTCGGCCTCGCGCTCGGGCTCTTCGGGATCACCGGCCGTCAAGGAGACGCGCGCTAGCGAACCCGCGGTACTCGCGTGGGGACCTACCTGACGTCGGCCTCGAGCTTGTGCTCGAGCTCGCGGAGCCGCCGACCTAGGGGCATCTTCGAGGCCCTGTCGGTGTGCAGGGTGTCCAGCGCACAGGCCAGGAAGCACGCCGCGCCCAGCGCTGTGTTCCAGTTGGCCGCCGCCTGGTCGAGCATCGACCCGGTCGTCGGAACGACGTAGCCGGCGACAGCCGAGATTCCGAAGAAGATGCAGCCGAGCAGGTTGACTGCGGGCTGCCACCAGCCCGCGCCGCCGCGCACCGGCAACCAGCCATGACGCGCTGAGGCGCGGTAGGCGATCGCGCCCGAGACGAGGAAGCAGATCGACCCGCGCCAATCGGGCCGCCAGACGAGCTCGTCGTACATGGTGCTCGTCAACGCGGTGTGCATGGCTTGGTACGTCGTGGCGTTGAAGAACAGCGTGCCGGCGGATTGGATGACGGCGGCCCACCACGCCGCCCGTCCGCCGCCGGGCAGAGTGCCGTTCGCGCCATGCCAGCCAGCTCTGTAGCCCTCCGCCGGCCGTGAACAGAATCGAGCCGACGAAGAAGGTGATGGCGTCAGCCGACTCGCCGACCAGCTGCGCATACCCGGGGAACGGGCCAATGAGGAAGCACGTCGACCCAAGGGCAAAACAGACGGCCATCCAACGCTCGCGACTCATGACATTCCCGAACATTGGCGCAAACGTACTCCGTTCAAGGCGGCTCATTGCCGCGGGCGGCAACCGCGCGATGGGATACTCCGTGCGCTGCCGACGAGAGTGAGACCGTGAGCCTCAAGCATCCGAAGGGCCCCGCGAACCGAACAGGCGACGACGCGGCTGCACCGCTCTTCACCCTCGAGACGGGCACCATCCCCCGCCACGAGCTGCCCGCCGGAGAGATGCCGGCTGATCTTGCCTACCAGATCATCCACGACGAGTTGATGCTCGACGGGAACGCGCGCCTCAACGTGGCGACGTTCGTGAGCACGTGGATGGAGCCCCAGGCCGAGAAGCTCATGGCCGAGTGCTTCGACAAGAACATGATCGACAAGGACGAGTACCCGCAGACGGCGGAGCTCGAGATGCGCTGCGTGAACATTCTGAGCAGGCTGTGGCACGTGCCCGACGAGGGCGACGCAACGGGATGCTCCACGACCGGCTCGAGTGAGGCAGCGATGCTAGGCGGCCTTGCGCTCAAGCGGCGCTGGCAGAAGAAGCGCACAGCCGAGGGCAAGCCGGACGACAAGCCGAACCTCGTCATGGGAATCAACGTCCAGGTGTGCTGGGAGAAGTTCGCCAACTACTGGGACGTCGAGATGCGTCTCGTGCCGATGGAGGGCGACCGCTTCAACCTGTCGGCCGAGGAAGCAGTGAAGCGCTGCGACGACAACACGATCGGCGTCGTCGCGATCCTGGGCTCGACCTTCGACGGCTCCTACGAGCCGGTGAAAGAGATCTGCGACGCGCTCGATGCCTTCGAGAAGGACACGGGCATCGACGTCCCCGTCCACGTCGACGGCGCATCCGGGGCGATGATCGCACCGTTCGTCGATCCCGATCTCGAATGGGACTTCCGGCTCCCTCGGGTGGCGTCGATCAACACGTCCGGGCACAAGTACGGGCTCGTCTACCCGGGGGTCGGGTGGATCGTGTGGCGCGACGCCGAGGCGCTACCGGAGGACCTGATCTTCTGGGTCAACTACCTCGGCGACAACATGCCGACCTTCGCGCTGAACTTCTCGCGACCCGGCTCTCAGGTCGTCGCGCAGTACTACAACTTCCTCCGACTCGGCTTCGAGGGCTATCGCCGCGTTCAGTCTTACGCCCGCGACGTCGCCACGCGCCTCTCGGCGCAGATCGCCGAGTTGGGCCCCTTCGAGCTCCTGACGAGAGGAGACGAGCTGCCCGTCTTCGCCTTCACGCTGAAGGACGAGGTCGAGAACTACACGGTGTTCGATGTCTCGAACGCGATGCGTGAGCGCGGCTGGCAGCTTCCGGCGTACACGTTCCCGGAGAACCGCACCGACCTCGCCGCCTTGCGCGTGGTCGTCAGGCGGGGGTTCACGCACGACATGGCCGACATGCTCATCCACGACCTCGAGCGGCAGCTGCCGCGGCTGCAGCAGCAAGACGCTCCAGTTCACGACGAGGTCAGCGGGTCGGCTTTCGCTCACTAGCGAGACGGAAGGAGAGACAAGTGTGCCGCTGGCTCGCCTACTCGGGAACGCCGGTCCTGCTGGAGGAGCTCCTCTACAAGCCCGCCCACTCGCTGATCGATCAGAGCCTCCACTCACGGCTGGGTGCCGAGACGACCAACGGCGACGGCTTCGGCGTCGGCTGGTACGGAGAGGGCGACGAGCCCGCCGTCTTCAAGAGCATCGAGCCGGCCTGGAACGACCGCAACCTGCGCGAGCTCTCCGGGCACATCCGCTCGGGACTCGTCTTCGCGCACATCCGAGCATCGTCGGGGACGCCCATACAGCAGACGAACTGCCACCCGTTCCGTCACGGTCGCTGGCTGTGGATGCACAACGGATCGATCGCGCGATTCCATGACGTGAAACGGGAGCTCATGCTCGCGGTCGACCCGTCCCTCTACTCCGACGTCGAGGGCTCGACCGACTCCGAGGCGTTCTTCTTCCTTGCGCTCACGCTCGGGCTCGAGGACGACCCGCCCGGGGCAGTCGAGCGCGCCGTTGGGCTCATCGAGAGCGTTGGACGTCGCACTGGGATCGAGCATCCGATCCAGATGACGGTCGCAACGAGCGACGGCGAGAACCTGTGGGGGTTCCGGTACTCGAGCGAGGGGAAGTCGCGCTCGCTCTTCTACAGCACGAACGTGGACACTCTCCGCGAGCAATACCCGGACAACCCGGTTCTCCATGGCCTCTCCGACGAGACGAGGCTCGTGGTCTCAGAGCCGCTCGGTGACCTCGCCGGCGCTTGGAACGAGGTACCCGAGTCGAGCTACGGGGTGATCCAAGAGGGCCAGGACGAGCTGAAGCCGTTCACGCCCCGACCACCCGCATAGCGGGCTGGCCCGACCGGGAGGCTTGTGCGAGGGCGCCGCGCTCGTCGAGATGAGCTCACCGTTGGACGACTACGCAGGGTGGGTGCGCAGTCCACCGCTTCCCGAGCGGCCTGCGCAGACCCGCTCGTCCTACTTCGTCTGCGGCACGCCCCGCAGCGGGACCTGGCTCCTCTGCGGTCTGCTGGCGAGTACCGGCGTCGCAGGGCGACCGCACGAGTGGTTCTGGCGCGACACGGAGGACGTGAACCGGCGCGCCTGGGGCGTCTCGCGCTTCTCCGACTACGTTGCACGCGTCCGCGACGCTGGGACGACGCCCAACGGCGTCTTCGCAGCGAAGCTGATGTGGGGCTACTTCGAGGGCCTTCTCGCGCGTCTGGGAGAGCCCGGTGACGACGTCCTGTCGGCGATCGAGCGACACTTTCCTCGTCCGCGCTTCGTCTGGGTCCGACGCGAAGACGTGGTCGCGCAGGCCGTGTCGTGGGCGAAAGCAATTCAGACGGGGCTCTGGCATCACTGGGACACACCCGGCCCGCACGCCGACCCCGTCTACGACGGCGAGCAGATCGCCGCGCTTGCCCGTGAGGCGGCAGAGCACGACGCCGCCTGGCTGCGGTGGTTCGCAGCCCACGAAGTTCAACCGCTCACCGTGCGCTTCGAGGATCTCGTCGCCGACCCATTCGGCACGACGCAGACGGTGCTCGGGTTCTTGGAGCTTCGAGTGGACCGCGCGGACATCGCCGAGCTCACCGCGAGGACGAGCGATGCTGTGAGTGCGGAATGGCTCGCTCGCTACGGCAGCTCGTAAGTGGGGCCGTGAAGGACTCGAAGCGATCTCCGGGGCTTTGGCCGCGCGGATCAACGACGAGGGAGGCGGAGCTTGCGGCGGAATCGACGCTTCCAGATCCTCCACGTGAGCCAACCGAGGACCGCGTACCGCCATTTCCGCATGGAGCGAGTGTCCCACGAACCGAGCGAGCGAAACGCCAACTCGTTCCTCTCACTGCTGACGAGCCCGGCCTCTGGGCCGTCGACTTCCCGCGGTTCGTCAGCGACCTCATCAAGGGCACGTTCGGCGCGATCGTCGATGCTTCGACGTCTACCGTCCCGTCTCGTCGGCGACGAGAGCGGCGAGTCGTCCGATGCCGTCGTCGATCAGCTCGTCCGCGACCCTGCTGAACGACAGGCGCACGTTCGCTCCCCCGCGCCCGTCCGGAAAGAAGGGGATGCCCGGGACGACCGCGACGCCCCGCGCTGCGGCGCTCTTCGTGAATTCGGCCGACTCGAGCGGCGGCGGCAGGGTCAGCCAGGTGAAGAACCCGCCTTCGGGCCGGGTCCAGGCGACCTCGGACGGCATGTGTCGCTCGAGCGCGCCCAGCATCAGCTCGCAGCGCCGCCGGTAGAGCTCGCGCGAACGCTCGAGCTGCTCGTCCATCCAGCCGCGGCGGGCGTACTCCTCGAACAGGCGCTGGCCCAGCGCGCCCGCGCACTGGTCGGTGTTCTGCTTCGCTGCGACCAGCTGGGCGACGACGTTCGCCGGGCCGACGGCCCAGCCCAGCCGGACGCCCGGGAAGAACGTCTTCGAGGTGGTACCGGCCTGGACGACGACATCCGGCGCGAGGCTCCAGATGCTCGGCGGCGGCTCGCGCCCGAAGCCGAGCTCGCGGTAGGCGACGTCTTCGACGATCAGGAAGCCGTAGCGGCGCGCCAGCTCGACGAGCTCCGCTCTGCGGTCCTGTGCCAGGGTCAGGCCCGCCGGGTTCTGGTAGTCGGGGATCGTGTAGAGCAGCTTGGGCCGGAGCCCGGCTGCGAGCCGGCCATCGAGATCGTCGACCCGCAGACCCTCGCCGTCCATCGGCACGGCGACGACATCGGCCTCGAAGCTCCGGAACGCCATGATCGCGCCCAGGTAGGTCGGGCCCTCCACGACGACGACGTCCCCCGCGTCCAGAAACGACTTGCCGATCAGCTCGAGCGCCTCGACCGTGCCGCTCGTGATCAGCACCTCGTCGTCGGCCGGGCGATGCCCCTGGTGGGCAGTGAGCCGGTCGGCGACGACCTCCCGTGGGCCGGGCAGCCCCTGCGTCGGCGCGTACTGGAGGGCGCTCGCGTCCCCGGCGGCCACGAGCTCGCCGAGCAGCGTCGCGGCCGCGGCGCCGGGGAACGTCTGCGCGTCCGGGAAGCCGCCCGCGAACGGAATCAGCGTCGTGTCGCCGGCGAGGGCGAGGATGTCCGCCAGCCCCGCGCCGACCTCGACGCGCGTTCGCGCGGCAAAGAGGTCGTTCCAGCTTCGCGCGTCACGAGTGACTGCCATCGGGCTCGCCGGCCCAAACCTAACATCGCCGCGGAGACGTCTGTTGCTCTCGCCGGGGGAACGTCCCGGTTCCCCCGAGACCCTTCCACTGGTCCGGCTTCGCCGGACAACTCGCTTCGCGAGTGGGCCGTGAAGGATTCGAACCTTCGACCTTGGGATTAAGAGTCCCCTGCTCTACCAACTGAGCTAACGGCCCGGAACGGCCAAGTGTAGCCCCGCCCTACACCCACTACCGGCCGAGCCCGGTGCAGCCGCGGAGCGCGCGCCACGACGCGATCTCGCTCTGCTTGGCGGCGCCCGAGAGAGGCCTCGGGACCCCGCCCGAGATCCTCGCCGGCACCCACCGGTACTGGTCGATCCGGCGGCCGGTCGCGGTCACGAGCAGCACGCCGGTCTTCGTCGAGAGCTCGCTCGTCCCGTACCAGACGAAGTTCCCGAGGCCATACGCGACGAGCGCCGTCTTCATCTTCCCCACGCCCTGCAGGCGGTGCGCATGACCTCCGACGATGATGTCCGCGCCGGCGGTGACGAGCGCGCTCGCGAGCGAGCGCTGCCGGCTCGACGGGCAGCGCTCGGCCTCGACGCCCCAGTGCAGGAAGACGACGACGGTGTCGGCGGTCTTGCGGGCGCGCCGGACCTCCTCCACGAGCCGCGGGACGGTCTTCGCGGACGCGAGCCCCGGCTTCCGGCCGCCCGCGGTCCACGCCGAGATCAGGTGGTCGTCGAGGACCTGCGTCGCTCCGACGATCGCGATTCGCTGGCCGTTCACCGTCTTCCGGAACGGGGCGTACGCGCGCTTCGCGTTCATGCCCGCCCCGACGACCGGGAACCGATAGCGCTTCGCCGCCGCCATCGTGTCGCGGAGGCCCGACTCCCCGTAGTCCATGCCGTGGTTGTTCGCGAGCGACGCGACGTCGACCGAGCCTCCGCGCAAGGCCGCGAATGCGCTCGGCGGCGCGCGGAAGACGAACTCCTTGACGGCGGCGCTGCCCCCGTTCGTGATCGCGGTCTCGAGGTTGACGACCGCGAGGTCGGCCTGCCCGAGCACGCGCTCGATGGGAGCGAGCACGGTCGAGGGCGAGGCCGCGAGCTTGTCCGCCAGGACGCCTTCGAAGTGGACGTCGCCGCCGAACGCGAAGACGACCTGCTCGCCGCTTCCGAGCGGCCCTCGGACCTGGGCGGGAGCCGCCACGCTCTCCTCGCCGTCGAACGCCGCGAACGTCGCCGAAGCCGCGGCGAGAAGCGCGAGCACGATGAGCAAGAGAGCGGCGAGGCGGGTCATGTGACGAAGGCGGCGAGCGGGCGGGTTCGGTGTCCGAGCACGATAGCTCGCCCTTGAAGTACGCTCGAACAGGTGCGCAAGGGCATCGTTCAGCTCGTCGCGATCGGGGTCGTGATCGGCGTGGCGCTCACGCTCGTGGCCGTCCTGTTCAAGTGGTTGCCGACCTCGGCCTCCGAGGAGTTCGATCGCATCCAGGCGATCTTCTGGTTCGCGACGGTGATCTCGATCATCATCTTTTCGCTGGTCGCGGCCGTGATCATCTTCTCGGTCTGGAAATGGCGCGTCCCGCTCGACGACGACGCCGACGGGCCGCCGATCCACGGCCACACGGGTCTCGAGATCGCGTGGACGGCGGTCCCGGCGCTCCTCGTCATCGCGATCGGCATCTTCAGCGCGGTCGTCCTCGCCAAGAACGGCGAGGCGGGAGACCGGCCACTCGAGGTCGAGGCGCTCGGACAGCAGTTCGCCTGGAAGTTCACGTACGCGGACTACGACGACCTCTCGTCGGGGGAGCTCGTGCTGCCCCTCGGCCAGGAGGTGCGGTTCACGATGCGCTCTGTGGACGTCATCCACTCGTTCTGGGTCCCGAACTTCGGGCAGAAGATGGACGCCGTGCCCGGCATCGAGACCAAGATCCTCGTGACGCCGAACCGGCTCGGCGACTTCACCGTCGTCTGCGCGGAGCTGTGCGGGCTCGGGCACGCGACCATGCGCGCGAAGGCCCGTGTCGTCGAGCAGGCGGAGTTCGACGCCTGGGTCGAGGAGCAGCAGGCGTGACCACGACGCACGAGCCGCCGCCGGAGCTCTACCCAGAGCACTTCGAGCCCCCGCGCGGCCGGATGTGGAGCCTCGTGTTCGGCCCGGGCCTCGTCCGCGGCCTGTGGATGGGCGCCCTCTTCTTCGGGCTCGGCACGCTCCTCGTGCTGGGCTTGCGCTGGTGGTGGGGCTGGACGCCGGTCTGGAACACGGAAGTCGTCCTCACGGTCGCCGGGATGACCGCCGCCCCGATCGGGTTCCTCGCCGGGATCGGCTCGTTCGACTACTGGCTGTACTACGTCGCCGGACGCCCGACGCGTCCCGAGGACCACTCGGGCCACGGCGCGCGCACGTGGAAGGACTACTTCCGCGTCAACACCGACCACAAGGTGATCGGGGTCCAGTACCTCGTCACGACGTTCTTCTTCTTCACGGTCGCCGGCCTGATGGCGATGTTCTTCCGCGCCGAGCTGGCGCAGCCCGGCCTCCAGTTCGTCGACTCGCAGACGTTCAACGGCCTCGTGTCGGTGCACGCGACGCTGATGATCTTCCTCTTCATCATTCCGGCCTTCGCGGGCCTCGCGAACTTCGCGGTGCCGCTGATGCTCGGCGCGCCGGACATGGCGTTCCCGCGCCTGAACGCCCTCTCGTTCTGGCTCCTGCCGATCGCCGGCGTCATGTTCGTCGCGAGCTTCCTCGCCCCCGGCGGCGCATTCGGGGCGGGCTGGACGGGTTACGCGCCGCTCTCCGAGGGACAGCCGTTAGGCCAGACCTTCTTCAACATGGGCGTCCAGTGGGCGGGGGCGTCGTCGATCATGACCGCCCTCAACTTCCTGGTCACGATCATCACCATGCGCGCGCCGGGGATGACCTTCTGGCGCATGCCGCTCCTCGTCTGGGCGAACTTCACGACCTCACTGCTCGTCGTCATCGCGACACCGTTCATCGCGGGCTCGCAGTTCTTCGTGATGTTCGACCGGATCATGCACACCGACTTCTTCGTTCCCGACGGAGGCGGGTACGTGCTGGGGTACCAGCACATCTTCTGGTTCTACAGCCACCCGGCCGTCTACATCATGATGCTGCCCGGCTTCGGGATCGTCTCGGAGGTCATCTCGACGATGTCGCGCAAGCCGATCTTCGGCTACCGGCTGATGGCCCTGTCGCTGATCGGAATCCTCGTCCTCGGCTTCTCGGTCTGGGCCCACCACATGTTCGTGGCGGGCATGGCCGACTGGCTGCGCGTCCCGATGATGATCACGACGCTGCTGATCGCCGTGCCGACGGGGATCAAGGTCTTCTCCTGGACCGCGACCTTATGGCGAGGGCGCATCCACCTCAACACGCCGATGCTGTTCGCGCTCGGGTTCGTGACGATGTTCGTGATCGGCGGCCTCTCCGGCATCTACCTCGGATCGGTGCCGATCGACATCGCCTCCTCGGACACGTACTTCATCGTCGCGCACATCCACTACGTCCTCTTCGGCGGCTCCGTCTTCACGATCTTCGCCGGCGTCTACTACTGGTTCCCGAAGATGACCGGGCGGATGTACAACGAGCGGCTCGGGAAGCTCCACTTCTGGCTGACGTTCGTCAGCTTCAACGCGACGTTCTTCCCGATGCACTACATCGGCCTGCGGGGGATGCCCCGCCGCGTCTTCGACTACTCGGAGGCGTTCGGCTCCATGAACTTCGTCATCACGATCGCGTCGTTCGTCCTCGGCGCCTCGTTCGTCGTGTTCGTCTACAACATCGTCACCAGCTGGGTGCGCGGGCCGATCGCGGAGTCGAATCCCTGGCGGGCGCACACGCTCGAGTGGCAGGTCTCGTCGCCTCCGCCGATCTTCAACTTCGACGAGATCCCACAGGTCGTCGGCGGGCCATACGAGTACGGCGTTCCCGGCGCCCGGCATGCCGTCATGAGCCCGGCGAAGGAGCGTGAGGCGGAGGAGGTGCACGCATGAGCGAGGCCGAGCCGACGCCGACCCCGATCCTCGTCGTCGCGAACGAGACGCTCGTCGGGGACGAGCTCGTCGACGCGGTCAAGCGGCGTGCTGCGCGGGGGCCGATCCGCGTGGTGGTCATCGCTCCGGTCACGCAGCCGCATGAGGGCTACGTCGTGTACCAGGACTCGCGCCGCGCGTCCGCCGGCCGACGCCTCGACCGCACGCTCACCGCGCTTCGCGAGGCCGGGATCCCCGCGCACGGCGGCGTCTTCGACGACGACCCGCTGACCGCGGTCAAGGACGTCCTCGCCGCCGAGGAGATCGCCGAGATCATCGTCTCCACGCACCCGGAGACGAAGTCCGGCTGGCTGCGCAAGAACCTCGTCGAGGAGATCCGTCGCGTTGCGGGCGACCGCCCCGTCGAGCACGTCGTCGTGGACGCCGCCGCGAAGTCCGGCGCCAACGTCCTCGTCGTCGCGAACGAGACCGTCATCGGGCAGCAGCTGCTCGACCGAATCCGCGCGCGGGCCAAGGAGGGGGACGTCGCCTTCCTCATCGTCTGCCCCCAGGGCGACCTGTCGCGCGCCGAGCATCCAGAGGCCGAGCGGCGCCTCCGGGTCGCGCTCTCGACGCTGCGCAGCGAGGGCATAGACGTCCACGGCCAGATCGCGCACCCCGATCCGTTCACCGCCGCGATGCAGGCGGTCCACGACGAGCGCACGGACGAGATCATCGTCTCGACCTTCCCGGGGGAACGCTCGGGCTGGCTCCGGCGCGATCTCGTCGGACGCCTCCGCTCGGAGAGCGGCCTCCCCGTCGAGCACATCGTCTCGGAGCTCGAGCCTGCGGAGGTGAGCGCCGTGACCGCGCACGCCGAGGCGTTGCACGACCATCACGAGCATCCGCCCGAGGCGCACCAGAGCTCGCGCGTCGACGCGCGCGTGCTCGGGATGTTCCTCTTCATCGCCTCCGAGGCGATGCTCTTCGGCTCGTTCTTCACGGCCTACTTCTTCGTCCGCGTCGTGAATCCGGGCGCTCCCGACCACTGGCCGCCGGAGCCGTTCCACTTCCCCGTCTTCGTCGCCGGCGTCAACACGGCGATCCTCGTCACCTCGAGCTTCACGATGCACTGGGCGCTCCAGTCGATCAAGCGCGGGAACCGGCCGGCGTTCCTCGCCGGGATGGTGCTGACGTTCCTCATGGGCCTTGCGTTCCTGCTCACGCAGGTCGTCGAATACCTGAACGTGGGCTTCAACACCGGAGACGGCGCCTTCGCGTCGGTCTTCTTCGGGCTCACGGGCCTGCACGGGGCCCACGTCGCGATCGGCCTCACGCTCCTCGGGATGGTCATCATCCGAGGCTTCCGCGGTCACTTCTCCCCGGAGCACCACCACGGGGTCGAGCTGCCGGGGATCTACTGGCACTTCGTCGACGTAATGTGGATCGTGGTCTACTCGGTCGTCTACCTCATCTGAGGCTCGCAGCGTGGAGAGCCCATTTCGCAGCGAAGCCGCGGCCTTCAGGTTCCTCCTCATCTGCATCGGCGCGTTTGCGCTCATCGTGCTCGCGTCCTGGATCAATCCCTGGCTGGGGCTCCTCGTGTTCCTCGCGCTCACCGGAGCCGCGGTCTGGATCTACTTCCGCCAGCGGGGGCCTGCGCCTCCTCCCGAGCGGATCGAGCGGGTCGGCCCGGAGGACGAGCGCCGCGTGCTCGTGGTCGCGAACGAGACGGTCGGCGGCGAGGAGCTCATGAGCGCGATCGGCGAGATGGCCATCGAGGGCAAGACGCGCTTCTACGTCATCTGCCCCGCGCTCAACTCACGGCTCAAGACGTGGGTCTCGGACGAGGATCCCGCGCGGACCGCCGCCGAGGCGCGACTCGACTCGGTGCTCTCGCGCCTCCAATCCGTCGGGATCGAGGCGCGCGGCGAGGTCGGAGACGTCGATCCGCTCGTCGCGGTCGAGGATGCCGTGCGGCTCTTCCGCCCGGAGGAGATGGTCGTCTCGACGCATCCGGAGGGCCGGTCGAACTGGCTCGAGCGCGGCGTGGTGGACGCGCTCCGCGAACGGTACGACCTGCCGGTCCGGCACGTCGTCGTCGACCTCGAGCGCGTCTAGCCGCCCGCGGCCGTCGAGACGTACTCGGCGACAGCCTCGATCTGCGCAGGGTCGAGCGAGTCCTTGAACGAAGGCATCCCGCCCTTCCCGTTGGTGACCCGGTCGGTGACGAGCGCCTTCGGCGGCATCGAGTCGTCGAGGTTCGGCCCGACGGTCCCGCCCGTGCCCGCGTCGGCGAGCGTGTGACAGCCGCCGCAGCTCGCCGTGAAGATCGACTTGCCGTCCGTCGGCTTCTCCGGGGCGACGCCGGTGCCGGCGACTGCGCCCACGTAGGCGGCGACGTCGCTGACGGCGCGATCCTGGTCGTCGACGCAGAAGGCGTCGCCCTCGACGTCGTCGCAGCTCGGAAGGGTCTCGTCCACCGGCGGCATTCCGGTCTGATCGGTCACCGGATCCGAGATCGGATACCGGATCTGCCCTGCGACCACCTGCGTGAAGGTGTCGCTCGTCATCCCGTCGGCGCGCGCCTGCGCGAACGCATCGTCGAGGTTCGGGCCGATCGTTCCGGCGGTTCCCGCGTCGGCGAGGACGTGGCAGGTGCCGCAGCGGGCGATGAAGAGCTCCTTGCCGGCGCCCTGGCTCCCCTCGCTCGTGTAGCCGCCGGTGCCGCAACCCGCCGACGCGAGCGTCGCGACGGCCGCGCATGCGACGGCAGCGAAAGAGGCGACCCTCACTGCGGGCGAGTCTAACCCGTGGGCGCGGAGGAGGCCTGGAGCTGCTTCAGGATGCGCCGCACCTCGACCGCCGTCGGGTCTTCCGGAGCGATGCGGAGGAACGTCTTGTACGCCTTGATCGCCGTGGCGGTGTCGCCTGCGGTCGTGGCGGCGTCTGCGAGCTCCAGCTGGACGCCCGGATCCCTCGGGGTCGCGGCTGCGAGCTTCTGGTAGGTCGCGACCGCGCTCGCCGACGCCTGTTGCGCCTCCCCGAGAGCCGTCTGGACCGCGGCCGAGAGCTCCTGGCTCACGGCGCTCGAGATCGGGTCCGCATCGAGCGGCTTGCCGTCGATCAGGGTCAAGCTCGCGACGGTGGCACCCGGGGCGATGTACGCCGCCCGGGCGTTCGCCTCGTTGGCCCGCGTCTGCGCTTCGTCGGCTTTCGCGAGGTACAGCGCGGCGAGCTGGCGGAGCACGTCGGTGTTCTTGGGCCGGAGCTGGACGAAGCTCTCGAGGGCCTCGATCGCGCCGTCCGTATTGAGGTTCGCCTGGTGAGCTTCGGCGAGCTCGCGGAACGCTTGCGCGTCGCGGGGATTCTCGGACACGCGCTCCTGAGCCTCGTCGACCGAAGGAACGCCGTCCTGGGCGACGCCCTCGAGGACGTTGCCGAGACCGATTCCGCCGGCGCCGACGCCGAAGCCGACGAAGCCGACGGCGAACACGAGGGCGAGGAACAGGAAGACCCACTTCGCCTGCCGGCGCAAGCGAGGGAAGAACATGGTGTCCTCGACTACGACGTCCTGCCGACGGGCAGCAGGAGTCGCTCGCGCGCGCTGTGCGCTGCGCCGATCAGCTCGAGCCATCTCTTCCCTCCTTTCCTGTACCGCGGTTGGCCGGACACGAGAGTAGCGACGACGCGCTCGGGAGCGCCGCCGAGAACGGTTGCCGTAACGGGATCTTCCCATGGTAGGAAAGGCGATCCGGCGAGAGAGAGAACCGTCAGATCGGCCCGCTTGCCGGGAGTGAGCGAGCCTCGGTCGGAGTCCAGCCCGAGCGCGCGGGCGCCGCCCAGGGTCGCAAGCTCGAGCGCGTCGGCCGCCGTGAGCGCATCGGGGCGCCGTTCGCGGGCGCGTGCGGTCACGACGGCGGTCCGTATCTCGTCGAACATGTCGAACGACGGCGTGGAGTTGGGGCTGTCGGTGGCGATGCCGACCCTGACCCCGGCCTCGCGGAGCGCGGCCAGCGGCGCGACGCCGCAGCCGAGGTATGCGTTCGATCGTGGGCAGTGCGCGACCGCCACGTCGTGGGAGGCGAGGAGCTCGATCTCCTCCTCATCGGCGTACACACAGTGGACCGCGAGTACGTGCGACCCCAGCAGCCCGTTCTCCGCGAGCGCCCGGATGCCCGTCGTACCGAGCGGTGGCACGAGCAGGTCCCCGAGGTCTGCCCAGCTCCCGCTGCCGGAGCGGACGTACTCGGTCTCGGCCTCGCTCTCGGCGAGGTGGGTCGCGATCGGGAGGGCGAGCTCTGCGCACGCTCGGTAGAGGTCGAGCGTGCACGTGTACGGCGCATGCGGTGAGATCCCGAGGCGCACGCTGTCCGAGAACGCGCCGGCGATCCGATCGCGGATCGGCACGAATCGCTCCTCGATCCCGAACGGCCCATCCGTCCCGCGCCCGAACACCTCGAGGTAGATCACCGCGGACAGGCCGACGTCGGCGCAGGCCGTCGCCGCCGCCCCCGCAAAGCTGCAGTCCCCGACCGTCGTGATGCCCGAGCGCAGGCACTCGAAGGCGCCGAGGCGTGCGATTGCCTCCATGTCCTCGAGGTCGATCCCCGCCTTGCGCTGGACGTGGAGGCCGATCCAGGGCGCGAACGAGAGCCCGTCCCCGAAGCCGGCGTAGACCGCGTACTCGAGGTGCGTGTGGGCGTTCACGAAGCCGGGCAGGATGACCGCGTCCTCGTGGTGGTCTCCCGGTCCGAGGTCGTCGGCCGCGCCGACCGCGGCGATGAGGCCATCCTCGATCGCGACCGCGCCGTCCCGAATCGGATCGCCGTCGACCGGCACGACCCAGTCCGCGGAGAGGACCTTCACAGGCCCGCCTCGGCGAGGTCGTCGTCCAGCGAGCGCTGCCAGCGTCTCTCGAGCAGGACGGCGAGCCAGAGCGAGACTTCGTAGAGGAGGAGGAGCGGGATCAGCTCGAACGCGAGCGAGACCGGGTCGACCGTGGGCAGCAGCGCTGCGAAGACGAGGAGCACGACGAAGGCGATGCGGCGGTTGCGCCGCAACGTGTCCGTCGAGAGGACGCGGAGCCGCACGAGGCCGAGTACGAACACGGGGAGCAGGAACGCGATCCCGCCGGCGAGGAGCATGAACGAGACGAACGAGTAGTAGTAGCTCGCACGGATCTGGATGTCGTAGAGGTCCTCGTCGTACGACGTGAGGAAGTCGAGCGCGCGCGGGAGGACGACGTAGTACATGAAGAGGACGCCGCACGCGAAGAGCACCGTCGCGAATCCGACGAGCACGAGGACGATACGCTGGAAGTGGGGCTCGACCGCGGGGGCGAGGAACGCCCATATCTGCCAGAGGACGACCGGCAGCGCGATCGCGAACGCGGCGATGAGGCTTACCTTGACCGAGGTCGTGAACGGCTCGGTGACGCCGAGGGTGACGAGAGCCCGGTCGTCCGGGAGCGGCCCGGTCAGCCACTCGATGATCCGCTCGTGGAACGCGTACGTGAGCGCGAACGCCGGCGCGAGCGCGAGCAGGCTGACGATGATCCGCGAGCGCAGCTCGTCCAGGTGCTCGACGAGGGTGGCCTCCTCACCGTGTCGGAGGCGGTGGGGGAGCCACCGTCGCAACGCAGAACCTCGTTAGCGGACGGTTTCCCGCTCTGCCTCGTCCGGCTCGGCCTCGTGCGGCGCTGGGGCCGTCTCGGAGGGAGCGGACGGGAGCTCGGCGGGAGGCGTCGTGGTCGGCTCCTTGTCGAGCCCCCCCACCGCGTCCTTGAACTCACGCATGCCTCGGCCGAGCGATCGTCCCATCTCCGGAAGGCGCTTCGCGCCGAACAGGAGGAGCACGACGAGGAGAATCAGGAGAAGCTCCCACCACTGGAGCGGCATGCGTCCACGATACCACCGGCCCCCCTCGGGAACGGTCCGGCTACGATGGCCGAGGCGGGTGGTCTTTGCGCCTGCCGCGGCTCAACCAGGCCCTTTTCACATGGCATTACTCGAGATCAAGAACCTTCACGTTGCGCTGGAAGACGGCCCCGAGATCGTCAAGGGAGTCGACCTCTCCGTGGACCTCGACCAGAAGCACGCGATCATGGGCCCTAACGGCTCCGGGAAGTCCACGCTTGCGTACGCGGTCATGGGCCACCCTGCGTACGAGATCACCGAGGGGAAGATCGTCTTCGACGGCGAGGACGTGACCGAGCTCGGCGCCGACGAGCGCGCGCAGCGCGGCCTCTTTCTCGCGTTCCAGTACCCGCACGCGATCCCGGGGGTCACCGTGACGAGCTTCCTGCGGAGCGCGATCAACGCGATCCGCAAGGCGAAGGCGGGCGAGGACGATCCGATCCCGATCCCCGAGTTCCGGGATGCGCTGCTCTCCGCGATGGAGGAGCTGAAGGTTCCCAGGGAGCTCGCGTCCCGATACTTGAACGACGGGTTCTCGGGCGGAGAGAAGAAGCGCGTCGAGATCCTCCAGATGGCGCTGCTGAAGCCGCGGATCGCTGTGCTCGACGAGACTGACTCCGGTCTCGACATCGACGCCCTCCGCATCGTCGCGAACGGCGTCAACGCGCTCGTCGGCCCCGAGACCGGGGCGCTTGTGATCACGCACTATCAGCGCATACTGAACTACGTGACGCCCGACTTCGTGCACGTCTTCGTGGACGGCCGCATCGTGGCCGAAGGCGGCCCCGAGCTGGCCCACAAGCTCGAGGCGGAGGGCTACGAGGCTTTCTCGCCCAACGGCAACGGCAACGGCAGAGGTGGTGGCGCATGAGCACGCACGAGACGGAGGTCGTCCGCGGGATTCGCTCGGACTACGAGTACGGCTGGGCGGACTCCGAGAAGGACTACTTCTTCAAGTCGTCGAGAGGTCTCTCGCACGAGCTGATCGACGCGATCTCGGACCACAAGTCCGAGCCGGACTGGATGCGCAAGTTCCGGCACAAGTCGCTCGACTACTTCCTCGCGCGGCCGATGCCGAGCTGGGGAGCCGACCTCTCGGGGATCGACTTCGACAACATCTTCTACTACATCAAGCCCACGGAGAAGCAGGCGGAGTCCTGGGAGGACCTGCCCGCCGACATCAAGGACACCTGGGACAAGCTCGGCATCCCGGAGGCGGAGAAGAAGTACCTCGCGGGCGTCGGGGCCCAGTACGAGTCCGAGGTCGTCTACCACAAGCTCCAGGCCGACCTCGAGGCGAAGGGGGTGCTCTTCCTCGACATGGACTCGGGGCTCCGCGAGCACGAGGAGCTCGTCAAGCAGTACTTCGGGACGATCATCCCGCAGAACGACAACAAGTTCGCCGCGCTGAACTCGGCCGTGTGGTCGGGCGGGTCGTTCATCTACGTGCCGCCGGGCGTGAAGATCGAGATGCCGCTCCAGGCCTACTTCCGCATCAACGCGGAGAACATGGGCCAGTTCGAGCGCACGCTGATCATCGTCGACGAGGACGCCTACGTGCACTACGTCGAGGGCTGCACCGCGCCGATCTACTCGTCCGACTCGCTGCACTCCGCGGTCGTCGAGATCATCGTCAAGAAGGGCGGCCGGCACCGGTACACGACGATCCAGAACTGGTCGAACAACGTGTACAACCTCGTGACCAAGCGGGCCGTCGCGTACGAGGGCGCCACGATGGAGTGGGTCGACGGGAACCTCGGCTCGAAGGTCACGATGAAGTACCCGGCCGTTTGGCTCATGGGCGAGGGGGCGCACGGCGAGGTGCTCTCGATCGCGTTCGGCGGCAAGGGGCAGCACCAGGACGCGGGCGGCAAGGTCGTCCACGTCGCGCCGCGCACCACGTCGGTGATCACGTCGAAGTCGATCTCGAAGGACGGAGGCCGCGCGGGCTACCGCGGGCTGCTCCAGGTCGCGAAGGGCGCCGTCGGCTCGAAGTCGAAGGTCGTCTGCGACGCACTCATCCTCGACGACGAGTCCCGCAGCGACACCTACCCGTACATCCAGGTGGACGAGAACGACGTCGACCTCGGGCACGAGGCGACGGTCTCGAAGATCGGGGAGGAGCAGCTCTTCTACCTCATGTCGCGCGGGCTCTCCGAGGCGGAGGCGAGCGCGATGATCGTCTCCGGCTTCGTCGAGCCGATCACGAAGGAGCTCCCGCTCGAGTACGCGGTCGAGATGAACCGCCTCATCCAGCTGCAGATGGAAGGGTCGGTTGGGTAGCACGATCTCGAGGGTCGACACGGTCGGCATCCCGACGCAGGGGGACTTCGAGCGCTCGCGGGAGTTCTACGTCGAGACCCTCGGCCTGCGGCCCGACGACAACGCCTGGAACGAGTTCTGGGTCGGCGAGACGTGCTTCGCGATCTGGTCGCCCACGCAGGTCGGGATGGAGTTTCACCCCGTGAAGAACGGCCTCGCGCTGCTGCAGGTCGACGACGTCGCCGAAGCGCGCGCGGAGCTCGAGGCGAAGGGGGTCGAGTTCATCGGCGAGACGTGGGACTCGGGCGTCTGCCACATGGCCTTGTTCAGGGACCCGGACGGCAACGAGCTCGCGCTGCACAAGCGGTACGCGCCCTACGCGGAGAAGGCGGCCGGTTGATCCACGCAAGGCGAGTCGACTTCATCGCCGTGCCGACGAAGGACCGCGAGCGCGCCGAGAGGTTCTACGGCGAGACGCTCGGGCTCGAGCGCAACCCGAACTCGACGGACACCTGGGTCGAGTTCGAGACCGGGAATGTGACGCTCGCCCTCGTCGACCCGACGTCCGCCGGGCAGCCGTTCACGCCGCTTCCTTTCGCCGCCATCGTGCTGCGGGTCGACGACGTCGACGACGCGAAGGCGAAGCTCCAGGCCGAGGGGATCGAGTTTCTCGGGGAGACCTTCGACTCCGGCGTCTGCAACGGCGCCGCCTTCAAGGACCCCGACGGCAACGGCCTCATGCTCCACCGCCGGTACGCGCCGTACGCCGACGGGTCGCAGCCGTGATCGACGTCGAGCGCATCGACTACATCCGCGTCCCGGTGACGGACATGGACGAGGCCAACCGCTTCTACGGGGAGCTCCTCGGCCTCCGGCGGAATCCGAACTCGCCCGACGAGGACTGGGTCGAGTACGAGCTCGGCAACGGCACGCTCGCGGTGATGACGCCCCACACGCACGAGTACGAGTTCTCGGCCCTGCCTCCGGCCACGATCGCGCTGCGCGTCAAGGACGTCGCGGAGGCGAAGGCGAAGCTCGAGGCCGCCGGGCTCGAGGTCGGCGAGATGTGGGACTCCGGCAAGTGCCGCGGCGTGGGAGTCACCGACCCGGCCGGCAACCGCATCCTTCTCCACCGCCGCTACGCGCCCTACCCCGACGGCACCACGCCCTGATGCACGTCGAGCGGGTCGACTTCGTGTCCTTCCTGACGCAGGACCTCGCGCGCGCGAAGCGCTTCTACACGGAGGTGCTCGGGCTCGAGGTCGAGACCGAGGGCGAGAGCGACATGGAGCTCGCCTGCGGCCAGGTGACCCTCGACATCTTCGACCCGTCGAGCATCGGCCAGCCGTTCGCGCCGTCGCCGGCGGGCCTGGCGCTCCGCGTGCCGGACGTCGATGCCGCGCGGGCCGAGCTCGAGGCGCAGGGCGTCGAGTTCGACGCAGAGACGATCGAGACGAGCGTCTGCAAGCAGGCGTGGTTCAAGGATCCCGACGGCAACGCGATCATGCTGCACCGACGGTTCGACGTCTGATGCAGGTCGAGCAGGTCGACTTCGTCTCCGTGCCGACGCGCGACACCGGGCGTGCCGTCGCGTGGTACCGCGACGTGCTCGGGCTGCCCGAGAGCGAGTTCGCCGAGGGGGAGGTCGAGACGCCGAACGTCACGCTCGGGTTCTGGCTTCCCGAGGAGCAGGGCGAGCCGTTCGTCCCGAACGAGAACGGGATCGCGCTCCGCGTCGCCGATGTCGAGGTGGCCGTCGCGGAGGTACGTGCGGCGGGCGGCGAGGTCATGGGGATCGAGGACTCGGGCGTCTGCCACATGGGCTTCGTCAAGGATCCGGACGGGAACGTTCTGATCCTCCACCGGCGGTACGCGCCGAAGGTGCGCCGTGGCCAGGGCTGACGCGCTCGAGCGCTACCAGGCGCTGCCGCTGCCGACGACGAAGGACGAGCACTGGCGCTTCACCGACCTCGCCGGGTTCGATCCCGACGCGTGGACGGCCAACGGCGCTGCGGAGATCGCGACGCCCGCCTCGCTCGTCGACGTCGACGTCTCGGGAGTCGCCTACGTCGGCGAGGGAGGCATCGAGATCGAGCGCGCGCCGGACGGCATCCGCTTCGAGCCGCTGCCCGAGGACCACGAGCTCCTGTACTCGCTCGTCGGCTTCGACGAGAAGTTCGCCGCCCACAACGCCGCGCTCTGGAAGCACGGCCTGCTCGTCCACGTGCCGCGCGGCGTCGTCCTCGAGCAGCCGCTCTACGTGCGCATCGCGAACTCGGTCGAGGGCGGATCGCTCTTCTGGCGCTTGCTCGTCGTCGCCGAGCCGGAGAGCCGGTTCGCGCTGATCGAGGAGTACGCCTCGGCCTCGGCCGACCTGTCGTCGTACTCGAACGCCGCGGTCGAGATCGTGGTCAAGGACGCGGCCAAGGTCGAGTACGTCTCCGTCCAGAACTACTCGCTGAACACGTGGCACTTCGCCTCCCACCACGCCCGCGTCGACCGTGACGCCGAGCTCGACTGGGTCACCGGCGGCTTCGGCTCCGCGAAAGGGAAAGTACGCATCCAGAACGATCTCGCCGGGCCCGGGGCGACTTCTCGCGTCACGGGTGCCTACTTCGCCGACGGCACGCAGCATCTCGACTACGACACGTTCCAGGAGCACATCGCGCCGTCGACGACCTCGGACTTCGCGTTCAAGGGGGCGCTCCGCGACAAGGCGCGCACCGTCTGGCGCGGGATGATCCGCGTCGAGGAGGGCGCGCAGAAGACGAACGCCTACCAGGAGAACCGCAACCTCCTGCTCTCGAAGACCGCGCACGCGGACTCGATCCCCGGTCTCGAGATCATGGCCAACGACGTTCGCTGCACGCACGGCGCGACGCTCGGCCAGGTCGATCGCGACCAGCTCTTCTACCTGATGACCCGCGGCCTATCCAGGCCGGAGGCCGAACGCCTAATCGTTCGTGGGTTCTTCCAGGACGTCCTCGACCGCGTGGAGCTGGTAGCGGTCCGGGACGCCCTCGCCGCCGCCCTCGAGGCCCGCATCCCCCAGGCGTAGCCGCAGCGCCTCGACGACCTCCTCGAGGGCCGCGATGCGCGCCTCGAGCTCGGCGACGCGATCGTCGCCTGCTTCCGCCGCCGGCACCGGCGCCTCGGTCGCAGTCTCGCCCGCGACCACCAGCTTGTAGCGGAGCTCCTTCTGCCCCGGGCGCCTCGGCAGGCGCTCGACCAGCTCGCGCTCGATGAGCCCTTCCAGCACTCCGTCGACCTCGTCGAGCGACGCGAACGGGTGCAGGCGCTCGGTCCGCTGCTTGAGCTCACCCGGTGTCTGGGCGCCGCGGAGCATGAGCACCGCGATCACGCCCAGCTCGGCGTGCGAGACGCCGAGCGCCTCGTCGAGGAGGTGCCGGTACTTGACGACGCGGGTCCCGCGGCCGCTCGCGAGCCGCGCCCAGCCCTTCCGGGAGAGCCGTGCGAGCGCAGTCCGGATCGTCTCGTCGTCGTACGAGACGACCGGGTCGCGGTTCGTCGACTGGTTGCACGCGAGCCGAAGCGCGTTCAGCGTCAGGGGGTACACGTCGGGTGTCGTCCGCTGCTTCTCGACCAGACAGCCGAGGATCCGGATCTCGACAGCGTCAGCGTCCACGTACCTGACGGTAGTCGCTACGCTCGCGTGATGAAAGCCAAGATGGAGCTCACGGACGAGGAGTGGCGCGCGCGCCTGACGCCCGAGCAGCACGCCGTCCTCCGCCAGAAGGGAACCGAGCGCGCATTCACCGGCGCCTACTGGGACGAGCACGCACCCGGGGTCTACCGCTGCGCGGGCTGCGGCGCCGAGCTCTTCCGCTCGGAAGCGAAGTTCGACTCGGGCACGGGGTGGCCGAGCTTCGTCGAGCCGACGTCGCTGGACAGCGTGCGCACTGAGGCGGACACGAGTCACGGCATGACCCGCACCGAAGTCGTCTGCTCCGCCTGCGGCGGTCACCTGGGCCACGTGTTCGACGACGGGCCGGCGCCGACGGGCAAGCGGTACTGCATCAACTCGTGCGCGCTCGACCTCCAGCGAGATGAAGCTTGACCTCGTCGCCACCGACGCCGCGGCCGCGAAGCGGCCGCCTTTAGGGATTTTCCGCGCGATCGCGATCCGCGCGAGCGGATCGTGATCTGCCGCAGTTGTCCGTGCGAGGAGATCTTCACGCGCCGTTTCGCAAGGCGAAGCTTGGAGAACTTCCGGCGGAAGGGCCTCGGCAAGCTCGAAGAGCGGATGGTCGGGGTCGCCTCGGAGCCGGGGCTCGACGGCGCTCGCGTGCTGGAGATCGGCGGCGGCATCGGCGCGCTCCAGGCCGAGCTGCTGGGTGCCGGTGCAGAGCAGGGTGAGGTCGTGGAGCTCGTCGCGGCCTTCGAGCCGTACGCGCGGGAGCTCGCGCTCGAGCGAGGTCTCGAGGAGCGGAGCTCGTTCCGCGTCGTCGACGTGCTCGAGGAGCCCGAAGCCGTCTCGCCCGCCGATGTCGTGCTGATGAACCGGGTCGTCTGCTGCTCTCCGGACGGCGTCGAGCTCGCCCGCCGCGCGGCCGCGCTCGCGCGACGCACGCTCGTCCTCAGCTTCCCCCGTGACGTCGCCTGGGTGCGCGGCGGCGGCCGCCTCGTCAACGCGGGCTTTGCCCTCTTCGGCCGCTCGTTCAGGCTCTTCGTCCATCCGCGGACTGCGCTCGTGGCGGCCGCGGAGGCCGAAGGGCTGCGCCTCTCGGGCGGCGGGCACGGGGTCGCGTGGGAGTACGCGGCGTTCCAGCGCACGTGAGCGAGCTCGGCCTCTTCCCGCTGCCGCTCGTGCTGCTCCCGACCGAGCAGGTGCCGCTCCACATCTTCGAGGAGCGGTACCAGGAGCTGATCTCAGAGTGCCTCGACACGGACTCGGAGTTCGGGCTCGTGTACGCCGACGACGACGGCATCCGCGAGGTTGGCACGCGCGCGGCCGTGGTCGAGGTCCTGACGCGCTTCGACGACGGTCGGCTGAACATCGTGGTCGAGGGCGGCGAGCGCTTCCGGCTCGCGGAGCTGACGAGCGGCAGGAGCTTCCAGACGGGGGCGGTGGCTCCGGTCGTCGACGCCGACGATCCGGCCGAGCCGGTCTCGGTCGTGCGCGCGCGCGAGCTCTTCGGGCGCCTGCGCGAGCTGACGGGCAGCGACGTCGAGGTCCCGGACGCCACGGATCCCCAGCTGTCGTTCGCGCTGGCAGCGCGGGTCGAGCTCGGTGCGGAGGTAAAGCTCGAGCTGCTCGTGGAGGTTTCGGAGCGGATTCGGCTCGAGCGCGTCTGCGAGCTTCTCGAGGGCGCGGCGGTGACGGTGCAGCGCAGGCGCCACGCGGCCGAGCGAGCGGCAACGAACGGCCGTGTCGACTTCGAGTGAGCCAACCCCTCAGGGGTACGATGCAGCCATGGCCGTAACTGCCGACCGGAAGCTCGACGCGCACCGACTGCGGGCGGACTTTCCGATCTTCGAGCAGAGCTTCCACGGCAAGCCGCTCGCCTTCCTGGACTCCGCCGCGAGCTCGCAGAAGCCCCGCCAGATGCTCGAGGCGATGAACGAGTTCTACGAGACCTCGTACGCGAACGTGCACCGAGGTGTCTACGCGCTCGCCGAGCGCGCGACCGAGGGGCTCGAGCTGGCGCGCGAGAAGGTGCGCGCTCTCCTCAACGCGCCTTCCGCGCGCGAGGTGATCTTCGTCCGGAACGCGACCGAGGGGATCAACCTCGTCGCCTACGCCTGGGGGCTGAACAACCTCGGGCCGGGCGACGTCGTCATCGTCAGCGAGCTCGAGCACCACTCGAACTTCGTGCCCTGGCAGTACATCGCGCACCGGACCGGCGCGGGCTTCCGGATGATCCCGCTCGACGAGGGCGGTGAGCTCCGGCTCGACGAGCTGGACGGGCTCGCGGGCGACGACAACGTGAAGGTGGTCGCGACGGGCGTCGTCTCGAACTCCCTTGGCACGATGAACCCGGTCGACAAGCTCTCGGCCTGGGCGCACGAGCGGGGAGCGATCATGGTCGCGGACGCGGCCCAGTCGGCTCCGCACATGAAGATGGACGTCCAGGCGCTCGGCAGTGACTTCGTCGCGGTGTCGGCGCACAAGATGTGCGGCCCGAGCGGCGTGGGGGTGCTTTGGGGGAAGGCGGAGCTGCTCGAGACGATGGAGCCGTTCCTGACCGGAGGCCACATGATCCGGGCGGTGGGCGACGACCAGACGACGTGGGGCGATCTTCCGCACAAGTTCGAGGCCGGCACCGCGCCGATGGCCGAGGCGGTCGGGTTCGGCGCCGCGATCGACTACCTGAACGAGATCGGGTTCGACGCGATCGAGCAGTACGAGCACGAACTCGCGGCGTACGCGCTCGAGCGCCTCGCCGAGCTCCCCTGGGTGACCTCGTACGGCCCGCCGGCCGACCGCCGGGCCGGGATCGTCTCCTTCAACGTCGAGGGAGTCCACCCGCACGACGTCGCGCAGGTGCTCGACTTCGAAGGCGTTGCCATCCGGGCGGGCCACCACTGCTGCCAGCCGCTCATGCGCAAGCTCGGCGTCGCGGCGACGAACCGCGCGAGCTTCTACGTGTACACGATCCCGGACGAGATCGACCGCCTCATCGACGGCCTGCACAAGGTCAAGAAGGTATTCGCGTAGTGGGCGAGTTCGACCAGCTCTATAGGGAGCTGATCCTGGATCACTACAAGAGCCCGCGGAACCACGGGCTGCTCGAGCCCGCGGATGCGCGGGCGGAGGGCCAGAACCCGCTCTGCGGGGACGAGATCACGGTGACGGTTCGCCTCGACGCCGACGACCGGATCGAGGAGGTCGGCTTCGACGGGCGCGGCTGCGCGATCAGCCAGGCTGCGACGTCCATGCTCACCGATCTCGTCAAGGGCAGGACGGCCGACGAGGTGGCGGCGATGCCGAAGGACGAGCTTCTCGACGAGCTCGGGATTCCGCTGACGCCGGTGCGGCTCAAGTGCGCGATCCTCGGGCTCGGTGTCCTCAAGCTCGCGCTGCACAAGGCGAAGGGGACGCCGCTCCCGGAGGAGTGGGGCACGGCCGCGCGCGACTTGGTGCTCGAGTAGATGCAGGAGATCGAGGTCGCCGCGGTGGACGAGCTTCCGCCGGGGTCGATGCGACTCGTCCCGGCCGGCTCGGACGTGATCGGGGTCTACAACTGCGGGGGCAAGCTGTACGCGATCGAGGATCGCTGCTCCCATGACGACGGTCCGCTCTGCGAGGGGGACTGGGAGCCCGAGGCATGCATGGTCGTCTGCCCGCGGCACGGGTCGCGCTTCGACCTCCAGACCGGGATCCCGATGTCGTTGCCCGCGTTCGAGTCCGTGCGGACGTTCCCGGTCTCGGTGCGGGACGGCATGATCGTGGTCGAGGTGGACGACTAGTGCTCGACGACGCAGTCCGCACCGTGCTCGCCCGGCTCGAGGAGGAGGACCGCGCCGAGCGCGAAGCCGGGGTTCCCGCCCGCGAACGGTCGCGCCAGGTCGAGCCGACGACCGGACGCTTTCTGTTCACGCTCGCGGCCTCGCAGGCGGGGATCGAGGTGCTCGAGGTCGGCGGCTCGCGCGGCTACTCGTCGATCTGGCTCGCGGCCGGGGCGCGGGTGCTCGGCGGACGCGTGGTCTCGCTGGAGCACGACCCCGTGAAGTGCGAGGCGTGGCTCGAGAACGTCGCGGCGGCCGGCCTCGAGGAGTGGGCCGAGCTCGTCCCGGGCGACGCGTTCGAGACGCTCCGCGAGACGCAGGACGTGTTCGACCTCGTCTTCCTGGACGCGGAGAAGGACGACTACGAGGCGCTCTTCGCGCTGATCCGGCCGCTGCTCGAGCCCGGCGCGCTGGTAGTCGCGGACAACGTCCTCTCGCACGCAGATCCGCTGGCCGCGTACTCGGCGGCCCGGCAGGCCGATCCGACGCTGGTAAGCGTCACCGTGACGCTCGACCGCGGCCTCGAGGTCACGGTCGCGCTCGCCGAATTCGTCCGCCCTCCATCCGCCTGAAGTGCGTATGCTCTCGATACCGCGGAAAGGAGGTGGTCCGGCTTGAGCGATGACTGTACGGGCAGCGGAGGTACCAGCGGGTAGAGGTGTGCCCCCGGGACCACCGGGAAACGCCTAGCCAGCGTAGGGGGCTCGCGATTCGCGCCGCACGTCAGCTCTTTCGAGAGCGCGCGTGCCGGAAGCGCCTCTACTAATTCCACGCTGGTCACCGTTACAAGACGAAGGGCCGCTCACGCGGCCCTTCGTCGTTCTCGTCACGCCGCGAGCGCGGGCTGCGCCTCGGCGACGAGGTGCGCGAGGTGGTCGCGCAGGCGCTCGGCGACGAGCGGATCGACGAGGTGCCCGGACTCGTCGAAGGCCATGCTCGCCCGGGAGACGGGCAGCTCGCCATCGACCACCCTCGCGCCGGAGATCCCCAGCACCTTGCGGAGGTCCTGCTGCGCCCAGATCGCGCCGTACTGCCCGGTCGTGGCGCCCGCGATTGCGACCGTCTTGTTCTGGAGCGAGCTCCCGCGGTGGCGGGCCGACGCCCAGTCGATCGCGTTCTTGAGCACGCCGGGGATCGAGCCGTTGTACTCCGGGGTCACGAACAGGAGCGCGTCGGCCGACTCGATGCGCGCCCGCAGGTCGGCGACCGAGTCCGGCGTCGGCAGGTGGCCCTCGTCGAGATCCTGGTCGTAGTGCGGCAGCGACCCGAGGCCCTCGTAGAGCTCGACCTCGACGCCCGGGGAGGCGAGCTCGCACGCAGCGCGGGCGAGAGCCGTGTTGAACGACTCCGCCCGCAGGCTGCCGGAGATGGCCAGGATCTTCATGTCAGTCCGCCTTCACCGCCGCGAAGCGTCGCCTTGAGCGTCACCTCATCCGGAAGCAGGAAGTCGCCTCCGGGAAGCGGCGCGTTCCAGGTGAGCCCGAAGTCGGTGCGATCGCACGGTGCCGGCGAGCTCGAGCCCGATCCGGTCGTTCCCGACGGGGTCGGCTCCCGAGCCCGAGGTAGCGGCCGCGCAGCTCGATCGGCCTCGTGATGCCCTTGATCGTGAGCTCGCCCGTCGACGACGAGCGTCGTCGCCGTCGGCTCTCGACTGCGGTCGACACGAAGCGGAGCTCGGGGTAGCGCTCCGTGTCGAAGAAGTCGGGTGACTGCAGGTGGCCGTCCCGCGTCTCGTCGAACGTCGTGATGCTGGTGGCGTCGACGCTCCCCTCGATCTCGGCTGCTCCCCGCCCACGATCGTGCCCGAGAAGCCGGGGACTCGCCCCTTCACCGTCACCAGCCCGAGCTTCTTGACCTCGAACTCGAGCGCCGACCAGACGGGGTCGATCGCCCAGGTCCCTGCGGGGATCTCGGTGACCGGCGTGTGTGCGACGATTGACATTGCACTCTCCTTGTGTGATTTACTATTGAGGACGCAAACAACTGTAGCGGAGAAAGCATGCCTAGTCAAGTATTGAGCCAACAATCATTGGGAGCACAAGCGTTCATCTCGCTGCTGCGGGCGCATGCGGCCGTGACGCGACAGCTGAACGCTCAGCTCAGCGCCGACCACGGGCTCACCATCACCGACTTCGAGGTGCTGATCCGGCTCGCACGGTCGCCGGACTTGCGCATGCGGCGGGTCGACCTCGCGCAGGAGGTTCTCCTGACCGCGTCGGGGATCACGCGACTCCTCGACGGTCTCGAGCGGGACGGGTTCGTCGCGCGGGACACGTGCGACTCGGACCGGCGCGTCGTCTACGCGGTCCTCACCGACGATGGGCTCGGGAAGCTGCGCGAGGCGGCTTCGACGCACTTCGGCCAGGTCGAGGAGCTCTTCGGCGGCCGCTACGACGAGCGGGAGCTCACCGACCTCGAGTCGCTCCTCACGCGCCTCGGCGGCGAGGACCCCGGCACCTGCGAGCTGCCCGAGTAGTAGGAGGGTCAGGAGCGCTCGAAGTTCTGCCAGTACCGGCTCGGCGTCGGGCCGCGCTGACCCTGGTACTTCGAGCCGATGCCTTGCGAGCCGTACGGCCGCTCCGCCGGCTCGGAGAGCTGTACGAACGAGAGCTGCCCGATCTTCATCCCCGGATAGATCGTGATCGGCAGGTTCGCGACGTTCGAGAGCTCGAGCGTCACGTGCCCGTCCCAGCCCGGGTCGATGAAGCCGGCGGTCGAGTGGATCAAGAGCCCGAGGCGGCCCAAACTCGACTTCCCTTCCAATCGGGCCACGAGATCGTCGGGCAGCGTCACGCGCTCGAGCGTCGAGCCGAGGACGAACTCGCCCGGATGCAGGATGAACGCCTCGTCGCCGGCCTCCACGAGCTCGGTCAGCTCCTCCTGCTCGGTCTTGACGTCGATGTACGGGTAGCGCGAGTTGCGGAAGACCCGGAAGTAGCGGTCGACGCGGACGTCGAGGCTCGACGGCTGCATGAGGGCGTCGTCGTAGGGGTCGATGCCGATCCGGCCCTCCTCGAGCAGCCGCCGGATGGTTCGGTCGGAGAGAACCACGCGGCGATTCTACGAGGCCCGACCGCACCACCCGCTTGTGACAATCTGTCACGAGGTCCCCCGCAGCGGGCGTGCCCGAGGGTGACGCTGCGATAGGGTCCCCGTTGCGGTGTCGATGCTGTTCCCACCCATCGACCCGAACGAACGGTTCCGAGAGCGTCGCGCCGCGGTTCGCCGCAGAGAACGACAGAGGCGTGCAGCGCTCATCGGGCTTCTGCTCGTCGGGGTCGCTCTTGCAGGGCTCGGCGCCCAGTTCGTGGGGGGCGGGGAGGACAAGCCCTCAGCGGCGCCAGGCGTCCGCCCAGTCGTCGCCTCGGCCGTACGGCCGCTGCCCGTCGAGATCCGCGGCGTGCACGTCACGATGGGGCTCGCGTCGCTCCCGGGCAAGCTCGAGGAGTACGTCTCGCTCCAGGACGACGGCCTGACGGCGATCGAGCTCGACGTGAAGGACGAGGACGGCCAGGTCGGGTTCACGGCCGGCTCGCTGCGCCTGGCGAACGCGGTCGGCGCGACTCGCAGCTACTACAAGCCGCGCGAAGCCGCGAGGCTCGTCCACAACGAAGGCCTGTACCTCATCGGGCGCGTCGTCGTCTTCGAGGATCCGGTGCTCGCGCACGCCCGTCCGGACCTGGCCGTGCGCAGGAGCGACGGCTCGGTCTGGGAGGACGCGGCCGGGCTCGCCTGGACGAACCCGTACGACAAGCGAGTCTGGGACTACAACATCGCGATCGCGGCGGCGGCCGCGAAGAGCGGCTTCGACGAGATCATGTTCGACTACGTCCGCTTCCCGTCGGACGGCGACGTGCAGAGCGCCGTCTACGGCAAGCGAGCGGGTCGGGCGAAGAACGACGCGGTCCCGGCGTTCCTCGCGTACGCGTCCAAGAAGCTCGAGCCCCTCGGCGTGCGCGTGTCCGCCGCCCTGTTCGGGCTCTCCGCCACGCGTGACATGGGCATCGGGCAGATCCCGCGGAAGATCTCCAAGCACGTGCATGCGATCTACGCGATGACCTACCCGTCGCTCTTCGGGTCGGGCGAGCTCGGGCTCGCCGATCCGAGCGCGTCGCCCGGGGCCACGGTCTCGCGCGCCCTCGGGCGCTTCAATCGTGCTCTCGAGGGACGACGCACGCTGCTCGTGCCGTGGGTGCAGGACTTCAGCTTCTCGACGCCGTACGGCAAGGACGAGGTCCGGGCGCAGATCTATGCGGCGCGGATCGCAGGCGCCAAGGGCTACCTGCTCTGGAACGCACGGGGCGTCTACACGTCCGGCACGCTGACGGCGCCGTAGACGGTCAGGGCGCGAGCCGCGTCCGCGTCCAGCCGGTCGCAGTGCGCGCGTACGCGATGCGGTCGTGCAGCCGGTCGTCGCGATGTACCCAGAACTCGAAGGCCGTGGGGACGATCCTGAAGCCGCCCCAGGAGTCGGGCAGCGGAACCTCGTCGTCCGCGAACCGCTCCTCGGCCGCGGTGTAGAGCGCGTCGAGCTCAGCTCGGCTTGCGAGCGGCTGCGACTGCGGCGAGGCCCAGGCCGCGCGCCGGCTCGCTGGTGGGCGGCTCTTCCAGTACGCCTCGACCTCCTCTCGCGCGACCTCCTCGACGGCGCCTTCCGCCCGCACTTGCCGCCCGAGCTCCCACCAGTGGAGGACGACCGCCGCCTGCGGGTTCTCGGCCAGCTCGCGCCCTTTCCGCGAGCTCGCGATTCGTGAAGAAGACGAGCCCGCGCGCGTCCAGGCCGCGGAGAAGGACGACGCGCGCCGACGGCAGACCTTCGCGGCTCGCCGTCGCGACGACCATCGCGTCCGGCTGCGGCGAAGCCTCGGCTGCGTCCTCGAGCCAGGCGCGGAGCGCGACGATGGGATCCGGATCGAGGTCGGCGAGATCCATCGCGCGAGAGGATGCCGTACGGCCTCCTGAGTAGGCTGCGCGCATGGCGGCGACCCGCGTGATCGAGCTTCGGACGGAGATCCCCGGACCGCGCTCGCGAGAGATCCTCGAGCGCGAGCGGAGGGCGGTCGCGGGGCCGCTGATCGTGCATGCGCCCGTGGTCGCGGCCGAGGCGCGCGGCTCGACGATCACGGACGTCGACGGCAACACGCTCATCGACTTCGTCGGCGGCGTCGGGGTCATGAACGTGGGACACGGCCATCCGGCGGTCGTGCGGGCGATCCAGGAGCAGGCGGAGCGGTTCGTCCACACCGACTTCACCGTCGTGGCCTACGAGCTCTACGTCGAGCTCGCGGAGCGGCTCGGCGCGCTCGCCCCGATCTCGGGCGAGACGCGCGCCGCGTTCTTCAACGCGGGCACCGAGGCGGTCGAGAACGCCGTGAAGCTCGCCCGTCTCCACACCGGCCGGCACGCGGTGATCGCCTTCGAGGGCGCGTTCCACGGGCGGACGCTGCTCTCGCTGACGATGACGTCGAAGACGCATCCGTACAAGACGGGCCTCGGCCCGTTCGCGCCGGAGGTGTACCGGGCGCCGTATCCGAACGCGTACCGCGGCCCCGACGCGGAGCGGGCACTGGCCTCGCTCGAGCGGATGTTCGTTTCGCACGTCCCGAGCGAGCACGTCGCGGCCATCGTCTTCGAGCCCCAGCAGGGCGAGGGCGGGTTCCTGCCCGCGCCCGCCGCATTCGTCGAAGGGCTACGCCGGATCTGCGACGAGCACGGGATCGTCCTCGTCGCGGACGAGGTGCAGACGGGCTTCGGCCGCACCGGCCGCATGTTCGCGATGGAGCACTTCGCCGTCGAGGCCGACCTGATGACGGTCGCGAAGTCGATTGCCGGAGGGCTCCCGCTCTCGGGCGTCGTGGGACGGGCCGAGATCATGGACGGTGCCCACAAGGGCGCGATCGGAGGGACGTACATCGGCAACCCGGTCGCGCTGGCCGCCGCCGCCGCGGTCCTGGACGTCTTCGAGGAGGAGCAGCTCGTCGAGCGCGCCGGCACGCTCGGCGACGTGCTCCGCTCGCGCATGCTCGAGTGGCAGGAGCGCTGGCCGCGGATCGGGGACGTGCGCGGCCTCGGCGCGATGCTCGCGATCGAGCTCGTTCACGATCCGACGACGAAGGCGCCCGCCTCGGAGCTCGCCGAGGCGGTCATCGACGAGGCGCTTCGGCGCGGGCTCCTGCTGCTCAAGGCGGGCGTCCACGGCAACTGCATCCGCGTGCTCTGCCCGCTCACGATCTCGGAGGCCGAGCTCGGCGAAGGGCTCGACGTCTGGGAGGAGGCGCTGGGCGCGGTTCTCGGCGCCTGACCGCCCGGCCCGCCAGCTCAGAACAGGAGCTTCGACCGCCGCTCGTGGCGCTCGAGCGCGAGCTCGACGAGCCGGTCGAGCAGCTCGGCGTACGGAATCCCGGAGGCCTCGAACAGCTTTGCGTACACGCTGGTGGCCGTGAAGCCCGGAATCGTGTTGATCTCGTTCACGACGACCTCGCCGCCCGGCCGGACGAAGAGGTCGACGCGCGCCATGCCCTCACACTCGGTCGCGACGAAGGCTTCGACCGCGATCGTTCGCACTCGCTCGGTCTCCTCGGCGGAGATCCGCGCCGGGACGATGAGGTCCATACCGCCCTCGTCGTACTTCGCCGAGTAGTCGTACCACTCGGCGTGCGCGTCGATCTCGCCGACCACGGACGCAATCGGCTCCCGGTTGCCGAGGACGCCGCACTCGACCTCGACCCCGTCCAGGAGCTCCTCGATCAGCACCTTGTCGTCGTGGCGCCGCGCGAGCGCGACGGCGGCGTCGAGCTCCTCCTCGTCGTGCGCCTTCGAGATGCCGACCGAGGATCCGAGCCGCGCGGGCTTCACGAAGACGGGGTACGGGAACGGGTGCTCCGGCGGGTCGCCGTCGCGGAGGGTCACGTTGCGGGCGACGGGAATCCCGCGGTCGCGGAGCACGGCCTTGAACAGGTCCTTGTCCATGCACAGGGCCGACGCGGCGACCCCCGCGCCGACGTAGGGGATGCCGGCGAGCTCGAGGAGGCCCTGCACCGTCCCGTCCTCGCCGAAGGGCCCGTGCAGGACGGGAAGCGCCACGTCGATCCGGCCGAGAGCCTCCGCGGGAGCGGAGTCGGCGACCACTGGCAGGGTCTCGACGCTGGTCCCGTCAGTGAGCTCCGCGGCGCTCTGGGCCCCGGGGTTGCCGAGCTGCCAGCGGCCGGTCCGCCCGATCTCGATCGTCGTCGCCTCGTAGCGGTCGGGGTCGAGAGCATCGAGCACCGAGCGCGCCGACGCGACGGAGATGTCGTGCTCGCTCGAGCGCCCGCCCGCGATCACGGCGACGCGTATCCGCTGCGTCACGGCGTCGTGGTGGTCTCTTCCGTGAACGTCTCTTCGACGAAACGCCACACGAAGAGCGTCACGAGCGTGTTCGGCGCGGCCTGCACGTTGCCCGCCGGATCCTGGGAGCTCACGACCCCGTCGAGCGACTGGTCGTTCGTGTCCTCGAGCGACTCACGGACGCGGAAGCCGGCGTTCTCCAGCGTCGCTGTGGCGACCGTGACGTCCTGGCCCGTGACGTCGGGAATCGCCGCGGTCGTGGGGCCCCTGGAGACCGAGAGGGTCACGGTCGTCCCCTTCGAGCTCTCCGCTCCGCCGTTCGGGTCCTGGTCGACGACGATGCCCTTGGCGAGATCGGACGCGACGTCCGCGCGGTTGACGCTGAAGCCCGCGCTCTGGAGCTCGGACGAGGCCTGGTCGAAGGGAAGGCCGATGACGTTCGGCACGCTGACCGGTCGCGGCCCGGTCGAGACCTTGATCTGCACGCGGGTGTCTTCGATCACCACGACGCCCGCCTTCGGCGACTGCGACGTGACGGTCCCGGCCTCCCTGTCGGAGTTGACCTCGACCACCTGTGCGTCGAGACCGGCCTGGGTCAGCTCCGCCACGGCGCTGTCCCGGGTCTGGCCGACGACACTCGGGATCTCGACCTCCGGTTTGCCCGAGGAGACCTCGAGCTGCACGCTCGTCCCGTCCTCGACGCGGGTGCCCTCGGACGGGTTCTGCCCGAAGACGACGCCCTCCTCCACGTCGGAGTTGGGGACGCGGCGGACGCGCGGGACGAGACCCTCGTCGGTGATCAGGCTGACTGCCTGCGCCTGCTGGAGCCCGACGACATAGGGAACGGCGACCGGCCTCGCGTCCTCGAGCTGGTTCGAGATCGTGTCCCAGAGCAGGAAGCCGATGATGAGTAGCGCGAGCGCCGCGCCCGCGCCCGCGAGCCACGGCCAGATCGGGCGCCGCCGCGGGCGGGTCGGGTCGAAGTCCGTCGGCTCGGCTGCGGTCACCCGCGGTCGCCGCGCGACCAGGGTTGCCGCGGTCGCGTCCGTGCCGAGGACCATCGTCGCGGCCTCCGCCGTCTCCACCGGGACGTGGCCGCCGTGCGCGACGGTCTCGAGGTCCGCGTCCATTGCGGCCGACGTCTGGTAGCGCTCCTTGGGCTCCTTCGAGAGCGCGCGCAGGACGACGAGGTCGAGATCCTCCGGCACCTCCGGACGGAGGTCGGAAGGCGGCCGCGGCGGCTCGGCGATGTGCTTCATCGCGATCTCGACGGGCGTCTCGCCCGAGAACGGCACCCGTGCCGTGAGCAGCTCGTAGAGGACGATGCCGGTCGAGTAGAGATCGGACGACTGGTCGACCGGCGCGCCGCGCGCCTGCTCGGGCGAGAGGTACTGCGCCGTGCCGATGATCGCGCCCTCCTCCGTCATCTGGCTGGCACCCGCGCGGGCGATGCCGAAGTCCGTGACCTTGACGACGCCCTCCGGGTCGACGATCACGTTGTGCGGCTTGATGTCCCGGTGGATGACGCCGTTTCGGTGCGCGTAGCGGAGCGCGGACAGGATCTGGCGCGTGTACGCGATCGCGACCGGGATCGGGCACGGGCCGCGGCTCCGGATCAGCTCCTTGAGCGTGCGCCCCTCGACGCACTCCATGACGATGAAGTACGAGCCGTCCGCTTCGCCGCGGTCGAAGATGGAGACGATGTTCGGGTGGGAGAGGCCGGCCGCGTGGGTCGCCTCCCGACGAAAGCGCTCGACGAACTGCTCGTCGTTCGCGTACCGGCTGTGGAGGATCTTGATCGCGACGCGGCGCCCCAGCTCCTGGTCCTCCGCGAGGTAGACGTCCGCCATGCCGCCCCCGCCGAGCTTCCGCGTGATGCGGTAGCGCCCTGCGAAGAGCGTGCCGGTGAGTGTGTGCTGGGTCGCCATATTTCCTAGAGGTTAGGGATTCTCCCTTTACGGCAGGATTGCCTGCATGACCGCGCGCGCGATCGGCGCCGCCGTCGAGCCGCCGGTCCCGGATTGGTTCTGGAGGACGACCGCGATCGCGAGCTCCGCGGGCGAGCTCTCGTCGCGGGAGGCGAAGGCGATGAACCACGTCGTGTTCGCGCCGGGAACGCCCGTCTCGCCCGTCCCGGTCTTGCCACCGACCGACCAGCCGGGGATCTGCGCGGCCGTTCCCGTCCCGCTCGAGACGCCGAGCCGCATCATCCCCGCGACCGCGCGGGCGGTCGAGGCGCTCACGGCCTGGCGCACGAGCACGGGTCGCTGACGCAGGACGACGCTCCCCTTCGGGCTGACGATCTTGCTCACGACTTGAGGCTCATAGAGCTTTCCGCCCACACCGATAGCGCCCGCGACCATCGCCATCTGCAGCGGTGTCACGAGCATCCGTTCCTGGCCGAACGCCATGCGGCCCGCGTCGACGTCCGGGTTCTCCTTCGGATAGTAGAGACGGCCGTTGTCGTACAGCCCGCTCGGCCGCCGCTCGTCCGCGGGCGTCTCCAGCGGTGGCAGCTCGTAGAAGCCGAAGTTCCTCGCGGTGTCGAGGATGCGCTTCGCGCCGAGCGCCTTGCCGATGTTGCAGAAGACCGAGTTCACGGAGTATGCGAGGGCGTTCACGAGGTCGATCCGCCCGAACGGGCTGCTCGTGTCGAAGTTGTTCACCCGCTTGCCGTAGACGGTGCAGTAGCCGGGGTCGACGAACGACGACGCGGGCGTGAACTTGCGCGACTCGAGGGCCGCCGAGGCCGTGACGACCTTGAAGGTCGAGCCGGGAACGAAGAGGCCGGCGGTCGCGCGGTTGAGGAGCGGCGCCGGCAAGCGGCAGTCCGCGCCGATCGCCTCGATCTTGTCGAACTGCGTCTCCGCGAGGTTCGGGTCGAAGCTGGGTGACGAGGCCATGACCTTGACCTTTCCCGTTCGCGGGTCGAGCGCAACCACCGCGCCGCATTGCTTCCCGAGCTGCTCGAGGGCGACTCTCTGGGCGTCGAGGTCGAGCGTGGTGTGGACGTCGTTGCCCTTGATCGGCTTCCCGCGCAGCTCGTCGAGCGCCTTGTCCACGAGGGCCGAGAGATTCGCGGTCGACGACGTGAGGTAGTCGTTGAGCGAGCGCTCGAGCCCCGTCCGCGACCGTCCGACCGTGTTGTAGCCGACGACATGGGCCGTGAGCGGGCCGCGCGGGTAGCGGCGGAAGTAGAGCGTCCTGCCGTCCACCTTGCGCGGCTTGTTGCGCGCGAGCTGGCGCCGCGGCTGGCCCGAGAGGATGAGCCCGCGGTCGATGGCGATCTCGGCCACACGCTTGATCGCGTTGTCCTGGCGATCCGCGAGTCCGGCGGACGCCCACGTGGTCCAGTAGGTCGTCATGACGACGAGCACCCCGACGAGGGCGAGCGCGACGTACGTGAGCCGGACGATCTGCTTGTTCACGTCCGGCTCAGGACATTTGCCCGGTTGGAGACGAGGAGGAGCAGGGCCAGGAGAACGAAGTTCGCGACGATGCTCGTCCCGCCGTAGGAGACGAACGGGAGCGTGATCCCGGTCAACGGCACGATGCGAAGGATCCCGCCGACGATCACGAACGTCTGCAACGCGAAGCCGAACGTCAGTCCCGCCGCGAGCAGCTTCGAGAACCCGTCCTGCGCCCGCAGCGCGACCCGCATGCCGCGCGCGACGAAGACCATGTAGACGAGGAGGAGCGCGGCTGCGCCGATGAGCCCGAGCTCCTGCGTGATCGCGGAGAAGATGAAGTCCGTGCGCAGGGCTGGGATCAGCTCGGCTCCGTCCGGCGAGGTGAAGATCCCCTCGCCGAGGCCGGTCCCGCCGAAGCCGCCGTTTCCGATGGCGTAGAGGCTCTTCACGAGCTGGTACGAGGCGCAGTCCTGGCGGAGCATCAGCTCGCCGCCACTCTGCGCACAGGCCACGGGCTCGTCTGTCCAGGGCGTGAGCCAGATCGTGACCCGCTCGTTCACGCGGTCGATCGCCGAGTACAGGAAGGTCGCGCCACCGACGAAGAGCGCGAGGCCCGCAGCGACGAACACGGCCTTCCCGGTCGCGATGTAGAGCATCGCGAGGAAGATCCCGAAGTTGAGGAGCGCGCTCCCGAGGTCGTTCGTCTGGACGATGACGAGCATGGCGGCGCCCCAGATCGCCAAGAGCGGCCCGAAGTCCTTGATCCTCCCCTGCGCCAGCGCCTCGCGCTTCTCGCGCAGGTAGCCGGCGAGGAAGATGACGAGGCAGATCTTCGCCAGCTCGCCGGGCTGGAACTGGAGCGGGCCGAGGTCGACCCACAGCCGCGCCTCGCCCACGCGCTCGCCGATGACCGGGAACGACGGGAGCACGAGCAGCACCACGGCGGCGATGCCGAACAGGTAGCGGTACGACTCGAGGACGCGGTAGTCGTGGCGGAGCACGATCAAGGTTCCCGCGAACGCGGCCACGCCGATGAGCACCCACAGCGCCTGCCGGCCCCCCGTCGGATCGAGCCGGTAGTTCAGGACGAGGCCGAAGGCAGTGAGGACCGCGGCGAGCGGGAGCAGGGCGCCGTCCGCGTACGGGACCGTCCGGCGCACGACGATGTGCGCCGCGACGTACAGCGCGAGGAACAGGAGCCCGTACGTGAACACGCTCGGCGACACCTGCGACGAGCGCGCGATCGTGACGGTCGCGAGCGCGGTCCCCGCGATCAAAGCGGCGACGACGAGCCCGAAGAGCTCCCGGTTGCGGGCCGTCACCGTGCGGTTGCGAGGTAGAGAGCGACGACGCCGACCGCGAGGACGACGGCGATGAACGCGAGCGCGCTCCAGCGGCCGCCCTTGCCGGCGCCGAATCGAGAGCGCGACGGCGCGGACGCCCCGTCCGTCTCCGGCTCGCCCGCGCCGTCGAGCTTCGCGTCGGCTTCGACGGTTGTGGTGGGAACGTCCTCGAGCGTGACGCCGTCCGGCGAGTCGACGGCCTCGAGCAGCTCGAACAACACGACCGTGACGTTGTCCTCGCCGCCGTGGTCGTTGGCCGCTGTCACGAGCGCCTCGGCGGCGCGCACCGGGTCGCGGCCCGCGGCCTCGATCGCCGCTTCCATCTCGTCGTCTCCGACCATGACCGGCAGCCCGTCGGAGCAGATCAAGAACAGGTCGCCGGGCTCGGCGTGGACCGTGAACGCGTCGACCTCGACGGACGGCTCCGTCCCGAGGGCCCGCGTGATCGCGGACCGTTGCGGGTGACGCTCGGCCTCCTCCGGAGTGAGGACGCCGCTCTGCACGAGCTCCGCGACGAGGGAGTGGTCGGTCGTGATCTGCTCGAGCCGGCCGTCACGCAAGAGATACGCGCGCGAGTCCCCGACGTGCCCGATGCCGACGGTCCCGTTCGGGGCGTCGACGAGCGCGACGGTGACGGTCGTTCCCATGCCCGCGGTCGCCGGATCGTTGAGCGAGCGCTCCCAGATGCGCCTGTTGGCCTCGGTGATGAGCGCGACGACGCCCTCCTCGCCGTGCGTCTCGCTGCCCGCCTCCTCGAGCGCGGCGGCGGCGAGACCGGCCGCGACCTCGCCTCCGCGGGCGCCGCCCATGCCGTCGGCGACGGCGAAGAGCGGCGGCTCGCAAATGAACGCGTCCTCGTTCCGCAGCCTCCGCCGGCCAGGATCGGTGATGCCCGCTGCGCGACCGATTCGCATCGCAGTCGTCATGGCTCGAACCGGAGCTCGGTCTGGCCGATGCGGAGCACGTCACCCGGCTTCAGTCGCTCCGCGGCGATCCGTCCGCCGTTGACGAAGGTCCCGTTCGTGGAGCCGAGGTCCTCGACCCAGACCCCGTCGGTCCGTGGGTCGATGCGCGCATGGTGGGCGGACGCGAACTCGTCGTCGTGGAGCGGGATCCCGTTGTCGGCCTCTCTCCCGACGACGCTCGTCGACGTGATCTCGATCTTGCTGCCCGTCTTCAGGTCCGGGCCTTCGAGGACGACGAAGCTCGCCGTCGCCTTCTCGTCCACGCCGTACTCGGCACGCGCCCTCGCGGCCTCGGCCGCGCCCAGGATGATGCTCTCCTGCGGCGCCTCGCCGATGTCTCGCGTGGCCGAGCGCACGATGTAGAGGATGAAGGCGTAGAGGAGCACGAGGAAGGAGATCTTGAGTATCAGGAGCGTCTCGTCCGTTGCGAGCGCGAACTCCGGCGTCGGGATTGTCACGGAAGCGAGCGCCCGAAGGTGATCTCGGTCGAGCCCAGGGTGACGACGTCGCCGTCCCGCAGGCGCTCGCGCTCGACCTGCTTCCCGTTGACGAGGGTTCCGTTGGTCGATCCGAGATCGACGATCCAGTACGTGGCGCCCTCCTGGCGCAGCTCGGCATGGCGGCGGGACACGTTGAGGTCGGAGACGTGGATGTCGGCCGTCCTCGAGCGGCCGAGCACGACTCGCGGCGACGTGACTTCCTGCTTGCGGCCGGCGATCGTCAGGCTGACGATCTCCTGCTCGGCCGGGGCCGGCGGCGCGTCGTCGTCCGCTCCGGGGTCGGGAACGGGCGCGCGGTAGATCATCGTCTGCCCGGCCGGCTGGTCGAGAGGGAGCTCCGGGAGCGCATCGCCCGACGGCACGTCGGCGTCAGCAGAGACGAGGCGGGTCGCGATCCCGAACTCGCCGACGGCGAGGTCCGCGTCCGTGGTCACGAGCACGTCCGGCGCGGTCAGGAGCGCGTACCGCTCGCGGCGCGCGTGCTCGGCGAGGTACTCCTCGAGCTCGCCCACGAGCGACTCCTCGTAGCCGGTCAGCTGCTGCCGGTCCTCCGGCGAGAGGTAGATCGTGTACTCGTTCGGCACGTACACGCGCGAGACGGAGACGGTGCGGTGGTCGTCCATCTCCTTCGCGAGCTTGCGCGCCAGCTCGATGGGCTGGACGTGCGTCCGGAACGCGCGGCCGAAGACGCCCTCGAACAAACCCTCGATCTTGGATTCGATCGTGCGAAACACGCTCATCGGTGGCTTCCCACCCGGGGTGAGTCTACCCGCGTGCCCCTGCTGCGACGGCTCCCGCAACGGCCCAGGCAAGCGCAACGAGGAGCACCGTGACGACCCCCGCTCCCGCTGCGACGACACCTGCGAGCAACACCGCTCCGACCGCGAGCACGCCGTAGCGCGAGCGGCGGCGGGCCAGCGGCAGGATCGCAGCGGCAGCGCCGGCGACGACGGCTGCCGCGGGCACGAGCGGTGCGTCGAGGAGCGCCTCGTACAGGGCGGCGCCGACCTCGAGCGGCGAGTCGACCGGCGTGATCCGCAAGGGATCCGCGGGCTCGCCCGCGGGCGGAAGGCCTTCCTTCGCGACGCCCGCAGTGAGCGCAGCCGCGAGGACCGCGAGCGCGGCCTGCGCGGCTCGCCTCGCAACGCCCCGTGCCGGCTGGACTACGAGCGGGACGAGCGCGAGAAGACCGACGGGCGCGAGGAGCGGTCCCGACACGAACAGCAGCCCGCAGCGCGCGTCGCGCCACGCCACGGCGAGCCATGCCAGTGCGAAGGCTCCGTAGACGGCGGCGGCGCCCTGCGAGACGTTCCCGATCGGAAAGACGGGCGCCGCAAGGGCGACCGCGAGCCCGAGGCGCGGATCGAGCCAGGCCGCGAGCCCTGCGCCGAGGGCGATCGCGACGACGAGCGCGGCCGGCCAGAAGGGGAGCAGCGTTGCTCCCAGGGCGGCCGTCACCACGGCCAGGCCCACCGGCAGAGCGCGCTTCGGCCACTCCGGGCGCGTCCGCGGGCGGGTACTGGGAGCGCCGCGCGGCCGGGCCGTTCTCTTGGGCGGAGCGGAGCGAAGGGCGGAGCGGAGCTCCGAGGCGAACGCCGAGGCGCGCGGGCGGGCGTCGGGAGCGGGCGCGAGCGCGCCGTCGACCGCTGCGAGCAGCCGCCGTGGCAGGTCCCGGCGCTCGCTGCCGAGTGGCGGCGCCCCCGCCTCGATGGCCGTGGCGACCTCCTGCAGCGGGAGCCCCCAGAAGGGATGGCGTCCCGCAAGCGCCTCCCAGACGACGACCCCGACCGACCAGACGTCGCTCTCGGGCTGTGCCTCGGCGCCGGCGAGCCGCTCCGGCGCGATGTACGCGAGCGTTCCGGGGACGTCTCCGACGTTCGTGAGCGTGTCGGCGCCGTCGAACTGCGCGAGGCCGAAGTCGAGCAGGCGGGTCGCGACCTGGTCTTGATGCTCGAGCAGGATGTTCGACGGCTTGACGTCGCGGTGCACGATCCCCATGCGGTGCGCGTGGGCCAGCGCGTCCAGCACCTGGGCCGCGATCTCGACGGCGTCGGCGTCGCCGACCTCGTCCATCCTCATCGCCTCGCGCAGCGTGCGCCCCGCGACGTACTCGTACGCGATGTAGACGTGGCCGGAGTCGTGGCCGACGTCGTACGCGCGCACGCAGCGGTCGTGGCGCAGCCGGCGCGCGGCAAGGGCCTCACGCTCAGCGCGCGCGGCCGCCTTTCCTTCGCGCGTGATGATCTTCAGCGCGACGTCGAGCCCCGTCCGTTCGTCGCATGCGAGCCAGACCGAGCCGGAGCCCCCGCTTCCGAGCGGGCGGACCGGCCGGTAGCGGCCGAGGACGAGCTCTCGGGTGGAGGGAATCGCGAGGGACGACACCGGTACCGGCCCTCTTGGCCACGACGCCTGGAACTCCTCTTGGCGCGGCTTCCAGGCCGTTCGCTCCTATGCCTCGTCTAGAGTGGCCGCAGGGACGGGTGGTCTGATGACGACGCACGACGAAGACATCCTCGATTTCGACTTCTTCGGCGAGGACGAGCCGCCGTCGTGGGAGGAGCCGGCCGAGCAGCCTCCTGGGCCGCCGCGCGGGCGGCCGCCCCGTGGGCCCCGGCAGCGTCTCCGCCCGCCCGGGAACCTCACCCCGCTCCTGCGGCTGGTCGCGCTCATCGCGCTCGCGATCCTCATCGTCGTGCTGCTTGCCGTCTGGGTCGAAGGCTGTGCCTCGGATCGCAAGCGGGAGTCCTACACCGACTACACGACCGAGATGGGCGAAGTCGGCAATGCGTCGGCTCGCCTCGGACAGCAGCTCGCGACGACTCTGACCACGCCGGCGCTCAAGCTCGAGGATCTCGACGCGAAGCTCGGTGGCTACGTCCAGACCGCCGAAGCCCAGGTCGAGCGCGCGGAGGGCATCGACGCGCCCGGAGCGCTGCACCGGGCCCACGAGGGTGCGGTCGAGGCACTCATCTTCCGTGCGAACGGCCTCCAAGGGCTGAAGACAGCGTTCCAGGAGACGGCGTCCGTCACCGATGGCACTGCCGCCGGCCGCCAGCTGGCGGCGCAGATGTCGAGGCTGCTGGCCAGCGACGTCATCTGGGCCGACTCGTTCAAGGCGCGCGCCGAATCGGTCGCCGAGTCCGAGGGGGTCGTGGGCCTCGAGGTGCCTGCCTCCGAGTTCGTCACCGCGGACGAGGTCACGACGCCGGAGGCGCTGGCCGCGATCTGGCAGCGGATCCAGGGCGCATCCGACGGGGGGACGCCCACCGGGCTCCACGGAAGCGGGATCTCGTACGTGAAGGTCCTTCCGAGCGAGCAGCTCCTGTCGGCGGACACGGAGACGACGATCCAGGTGACCGAAGACCTCGCGTTCGAGGTCGGCGTCGAGGACACGGGCGACAGCCAGGAGGTCCGGATCAAGGTCACGCTGACGATCCCGAAGCAGCCCGACCCGATCGTGAAGACCGAGACGATCCCGATCATCGACCCGGGCGAGACGAAGCCGGTCACGTTCCAGATCGGCGCCCTCGTGCCGTTCGGTGAGCAGATCTCGGTGAAGGTGGACGTCGATCCCGTCGCGGGGGAGACGAACGCGGCCAACAACACGGCCGAGTACCCGGTCATCTTCTCGCTTTGACGGCCTCTCTCGCGGTGGCTGCTGGCGGCCTGCGCGGCGGCGCTGCTGGCACTCGTCGGAGTCGTCGTGCTGGCGAGGCGCCTCTCCAAGCTGGAGGCCGGCCAGAAGGTCGTCCTCGCGAGCGGGCACCGCGACCTCCTCGACTTCGCGGTCGCGCTCCAGGGCCGGATCGACGATGTCCACCGGGTCGTGGACGAGGTCGCGACGGGACTCTCCCGCGTCGACCGCCGCGTCGACGGAGCCGTGACGAACGTCGCGGTCGTGCGCTACGACGCGTACGAGGGGACCGGCGGGCAGCAGTCGGCCTCGGTCGCGCTGCTCGACGCGACCCGCACGGGCACCGTCGTCTCCGCGATCCAGGGCCGCGACTACGCGCGGATCTACGTCAAGGATCTCGACCGCGGCCGCTCGTCGGTCGCGCTCTCGCCCGAGGAGCAGGAGGCGGTCGAGCGCGCGATGAGCCGCTAGGCAAGCCCGCCCGCGCGGTGCCCCGCCGATACAGACGCAACGACCGAGCCGGAGGCCGGCTTCGCCGGCCGGGAGGCGCGACGCCGCGTGCTCCCCAGCCCGACGCGGAAGGAGGGGGCACGTGGGGGAACCATGGGTTCCCCCACGATCTAGGCCGCTGCGGCGGTTTTCTCGAGACCCGGGAGGTACGTGCGCCAGACGTCCGGGATGTGCTCCGCGGTCAGGCGGATGAAGAGGACAGGCGTTGGTGGGCGCGGCGTCGTGCGCAGCGTCATGCTCGTCTCTTCCAGCAGTCGGTCGCCCTTGCGGTGGTTGCACGGCGCGCACGAGGCGACGACGTTCTCCCAGACGGACGTTCCGCCGCGCGATCGCGGCACGATGTGGTCGAGCGTGAGGCGGTTCGAGCCCGACCCGCAGTAGGCGCACTGCCAGCCGTCCCTCGCGAACAGGACGCGCCTCGAGATCCTGCGCGTCACTCCTCTGGGCACGCGGACGTACGTCTTCAGGCGGATCACGTTCGGTCGTGCGAAGTTGGTGGTCGCCGACCGCATCGGCCGGTCGTGGTGCTCCAGGATCTCCGCCTTGCCCTTCCATACGAGCACGTGCGCGCGTCGGAGCGAGCAGACGTTCAGAGGCTCGTAGCTTGCGTTCAAGACGAGTACCCGCTCCACCGCGCGCGCAGCGTAGCAGCCGATTTCCCCTGCACGAGCGCACTGTCAGGCTGCCACCTTCGCATAACTCGCGAACTTTCTGCATAATACGCCACATGGCCACGGCAGCAGTCGTCGGTGCCTCGGGCTATGCGGGGCAGGAGACTCTCGACCGGGTGCTCTCGCACCCCGGCCTCGAGCTGTACGCGCTCGGATCGGACACTTTGGCCGGGCAGCCCGCGAACGCGCTCGACCCGCGGCTCGGCCGCAACGGCTGGAGCCGGATCCCGCGCTTCATCACGAACGACGCTGCCCTCGAGAGCGGTGCCGACGTCGTCTTCCTGTGCCTGCCGCACGAGCAGGCGGCGTCCGTCGAGGCGCCGCAGCGGAGCGTCGTCGTCGACCTCTCCGGCGCGCACCGCTTCGTCGATCCGGCGGTCTACGACGGCTGGTACGGGTTCCGGCACCCGAACCCGGAGCAGCTCGGATCGTGGTCGTACGGGCTCCCCGAGGTGAGCCCGCCGGTGGGGCGCCTGGTCGCGAACCCGGGCTGCTACGCGACCGCCGCCCTCCTCGCGCTGTGGCCGATCCGCGAGGAGATCGAGGCCAGGAGCGTCGTCGTGGACGCGAAGTCGGGGACGACGGGGGCGGGCCGGTCGCTGACCGCGAGCTCTCACGCCGGCGCGGTCCTCGAGAACGCCTCTCCCTACCGCGTCGGCGCCCACCAGCACGCGCCCGAGATCGCGTCGCTCCTCGGCTTCCCGGTCGCGTTCGTCCCGCATCTGCTCCCGATCCGCCGGGGGCTCATCGCGACGTGCTACGTGCGCTCGACCGGCGCTGATCTGCGCGCTCTGCTCGAGGAGCACTACGCGCAGAGCCACGTCGTCTCGGTGCTGCCCGACGGCGTCGTTCCCGAGCTCGGCCGGGTCCAGCAGACCGACGGCGCCGAGATCGGCGTCTTCGAGGATCGGCTCACCGGAGTGACCGTGATCGTCTGCGCGATCGACAATCTCGGCAAGGGCGCCGCCGGCCAGGCGATCCAGAATGTCAACGTCCTCTTCGGCCTTGCCGAGACGGCCGGGCTGCGGCTGTCCGGGGTGCTCGTCTGATGTCCGTGACCGCGGCTCTCGGGTTCGAGGCGAGCGGCGTTGCCGCTGGGATCCGCAAGGCGTCTCCCGATCTCGCGCTCGTCCGGTCGGTGCCCCGCGCGGTCGGTGGGGCGGTGTGGACGACCAATCGCGTCCAGGCGGCGCCGGTCGAGGTCTCACGCCGCCATCTCGAGCTGGCCGAGCCGCAGGCCGTCGTGATCAACTCCGGGATCGCGAACGCGGCGACGGGCGCGGCCGGGATCGTGGACGCGCAGCTGACGGCCGCCGAGGCCGCGCGCCACCTCGGGCTCGCGCCCGAGGAGGTCGTGGTGCTCTCGACTGGCGTGATCGGCGTCCCGCTCCCGATGGAGCAGGTGCTGGCCGGGGTCGAGGACGCTGCCGGAGGGCTCGACGCGGCCGGCGGGGCCGCGGCCGCGCAGGCGATCCTGACGACCGACAACGGGCCGAAGCAGGCCGTCGCCCGTGCCGAAGGCTTCACCGTCGGGGGAATGGCCAAGGGCGCAGGGATGATCCACCCGCGCCTGGCGACGATGCTCGCGGTCGTGACCACGGACTATCCGCTCGCGCCGGGCGAACCGGTCGAGCTGCTCCGAGCGGCCGCCGACGCGAGCTTCAATCGCATCTCGGTCGACGGCGAGTGCTCGACGAACGACGCTGTCGTGCTGCTCGCGAACGGCGCCGGCGGAGTCGCGCGCGATTCGGTTACGGACCGGGAGTTCGTCTCGGCGCTGAACGACGTGTGTGCGAGCCTCGCACGGCAAATCGTCGAGGACGGCGAGGGCGCGACCGTGCTCCTCGAGATCCGGGTCGTCGGAGCAACCTCGGACGACGAGGCCGTGGCGGTCGCCCGCAGGATCGCGACGTCGCCGCTCGTCAAGACGGCGGCGTTCGGGCGCGATCCGAACTGGGGACGCGTGCTTGCCGCAGCCGGCTCGGCGCCCTGGAACGGCGGCTTCGCGCGCCTCGATCCCAACCGGCTGAGCGTCGCCTTCGACGGGATGAAGGTCTTCGAGCAGGGCGCGCCGACAGGAGCCACACCGGCACTCGGAGGCGCAGCGGTGGCGATCGATCTCGACCTCGGGCTCGGCGATGGATCCGCCGCCTACCTCGCGTCCGACCTCACGTACGATTACGTGAAACTGAACGCGGAGTACACGACGTGAGCCGGATCGTCGTCAAGGTCGGCGGGCGGGTCGCGGAAGTGTCGGCAGTCCACGTTCTCGAGCACGTGCAGGCAGGCAACGAGGTCGTGGTCGTCCACGGCGCCGGGCCTCAGATCAGCGCCGAGCTTGCCCGCAGGGGGATCCGTGCCGAGTTCGTGAACGGCCGCCGCGTCACGAGTCCAGCGGCCGCCGCCGTCGTGCGAGAGTCGCTGGTCGCCGTCGGGGCCGAGCTTGCCGCCGCACTCGGCCCCGCGGCGCTTCAGCTCGTCGGCGACGAGATCGGGCTGCGAGCGCGCCCGCTGCCGGAGCTCGGGCTCGTCGGCGAGCCGATCCCGGTCTCTCCGCCTGCCGTCGAGCGGGCGCTCGGCGAGGGCCGGATCCCGGTCGTCTCGCCGATCGCCGAAGGGCCGCTGAACGTGAATGCCGACGAGGCCGCGAGCGCGCTCGCGATCGGGCTCGGCGCGGAGCACATCGTCTTCGTGACCGACGTGGCCGGCGTCTACGTCGAAGGAGCGCTCGCAGAACGCCTCGAGGCCGTCCACGCGGACCGGCTGCTCGCGGCAGGCGCTTTCGAGGGTGGGATCGTTCCGAAGCTGCTGGCCGGGGTGCGCGCGGCGAAGCTCGGCCTCCGCGTCGAGATCGGCGTGACCGAGGTACTGGCGTGAGCGCGCTCGCGTCCGGCCTCGAGCGGCTCCTGCCGACGTACGCGCGTGCAGACCTCGAAATTGCCCGCGGGGCGGCAACACGCGTCTGGGACGTCGACGGCCGCGCGTACCTCGACTTCGGCGGCGGCATCGCCGTCGTCGGCCTCGGCCACTGCCACCCGGCGCCGCTCGCGGCTGCGACCGCGCAGCTCGAGCGCCTGTGGCACGCCTCGAACCTGTACCGGACCGAGCCGGCGGAGAAGCTCGCGTCGCTTCTCTCCGAGCGCTTCGGCGGCGCGCAGGCGTTCTTCTGCAACTCCGGCGCCGAGGCGATCGAGGCCGCGCTCAAGTACGCGCGTAAAGCGACCGGGAAGCCCGGGATCGTGGCGCTCGAGGGATCGTTCCACGGCCGCACGCTCGGCGCGCTCTCGGCGACTGGGCAGCCCGGGAAGCGCGCGGCTTTCGAGCCGCTCGTGCCCGGCGTGAGCTTCGTGGCGCCGAACGACATCAGCGCACTGGAGGAGGCAGTCGGTGACGACACCGCGCTCGTCCTCCTCGAGCCGATCCTCGGCGAGGGCGGGGTCGTCCCCCTCGAGCCCGCCTTCGTCGTGGCCGCGGCGGAGCTCGACGTCCTGCTCTGCTTCGACGAGATCCAGGTCGGCATGGGTCGGACCGGGTCCTTCTTCGCATTCGAGCAGCTCGGCGTGAAGCCGGACCTCGTGACGATGGCGAAGGCGCTCGCGAACGGGCTGCCGATCGGGGCGCTGCTCGTGGCGGACGACTCCGCGGGCGCCTTCGTCCCCGGCGACCACGGCTCGACGTTCGGCGGCAACCCCGTCGTGTGCGCGGCCGCCTGTGCCGTCGTGGACGCGATCGACGAGGAGCTGCTCGGGAACGTCGTCGAGCAGGGAGCCGCGCTTGCCGCCGGCCTCCGGAAGCTTCCCGGAGTGCTCGAGGTGCGGGGTCGGGGCCTCCTGCTCGGCGCTGTCGTCGAAGGCCCGGCCGGGACGGCCGTGGATGCGTGCCGCGACCGCGGCCTGCTCGTGCTCAGCGCGGGCGACGATGTGGTCCGGCTCGCGCCGCCGCTCGTCGTCGACGCGGATGACGTTGGGGAAGCGTTGGGAATCCTCGCGGGCGTGCTTGGAGCGTCTGCATAAAGTGCTAGTTTGCTGCATTCTATGAACCGCCGCGAACGACAGTCAGCCATCCTCGAGCTCGTCCGCGACCGCGCCCTCTCGACGCAGGCCGAGGTCGCCGCCGCCCTGAAGGAGGCCGGGTTCGAGGTCGTCCAGACGACCGTCTCGCGCGACATCGCCGACCTTGGGCTCGTCAAGGTGCGCGCGCCGAGCGGGCGCCTCGTCTACGCCCCGCCGGGGACGACCGACACCGACCGCCTGCGGGCTCTCGCGGCCGCGATGCGCCGGTACGCGATCGGGATGGAGGCGGCGGGCAGCATGGTCGTCCTCACGACGCCGTCGGGCTACGCGAACGCCCTCGCGCAGGCGATCGACGAGGCGGGCCATCCGGGGATCGCGGGGACCCTCGCAGGCGACAACACGATCCTCGTGGTCGCGCGCGACGGCACTCCGGCTGCCGTGCTGCGCGAAGAGCTGGCCGGGCACATCCTGGAAGGAGCCGCATGAGCAAGACCGCCGTGGTCGCCTACTCGGGAGGGCTCGACACGAGCTGCATCCTCGCCTGGCTCAAGGAGGACTGGTACGGGTTCGACGAGGTCGTTGCCGTACTCGTGGATGTCGGTCAAGAGTTCGACCTCGACGAGTCGATCGTGCGCGCGAACGCAGCCGGCGCCGACGACGTGCTTCTCGTCGACCGCAAGGACGCGTTCGCGAACGAGCAGTGCGCCCGCGCGATCGTCACCAACGCGTTGTACGAGGGCAAGTACCCGCTCGTCTCCGCGCTCTCGCGACCCGTCATCGCGCAGGCCGTCGCCGAGATTGCGCTCGAGCACGACGCCGAGGCGGTCGTCCACGGCTGCACCGGCAAGGGGAACGACCAGCTTCGCTTCGAGCTCGCCTTCAAGGCGCACTACCCGGGTGTCAAGGTCATCGCCCCTCTCCGCGATCGCATCTGGACCCGCGACGAGGAGATCGAGTACGCGCTCGGCAAGGGCATCCCGATCACGCACACGGCGGCGTCGCCCTACTCGATCGACGAGAACCTCTTCGGCCGTGCGATCGAGGCGGGCGTGCTCGAGGATCCGTGGAACGCGCCGCCCGAGGAGCCGTACGCGCTCACGTCCGATCCCGCGTCCGCGCCTGAGCCGGAGGAGATCGTCGTCGGCTTCGAGCGGGGAATCCCGGTCTCGCTCGACGGCGAGGAGCTTCCGCTCGCAGAGCTGATCGCCCGCGCGAACCGGCTCGCCGGCGTCTATGGCATCGGGCGGCTCGACATGATCGAGAACCGCGCGGTCGGCATCAAGAGCCGCGAGGTCTACGAGGCCCCGGGCGCGATCGCGCTCATCGCCGCGCACTCCGCGCTCGAGGACGTCGTCCTGACGAAGGACGAGGCGCGCCTGAAGCGGCCGCTCGAGCAGCGCTGGACCGAGCTCGTGTACGAGGGGCGCTGGTTCAGCCCCGCGCGCGAGGCGATCGACGCGTTCGTCGACTCGACGCAGCAGCTCGTCACCGGCGACGTGCGGCTCGAGCTGCGGCCGAACGCCGCCGTCGTGACCGGGCGGCGCTCTTCGCACCTCCTCTACTCGACCGAGCTCGCCTCGTACGGGACCGGGGAGACCTTCCCGCACGAGGCCGCCGAGGGCTTCATCAGGATCTCCTCGCTCGAGACCGAGCTGCACGCGGCTCGTCAACGCGCCAGAATCGAGGCGTGACCACTTGGCAAGGTCGGGTCGGGAGCGCTCTCGACCCGGATGTGTGGGAGTTCCTGCGCGCGGACGACGCCGAGCTCCTCCCGTACGACTGCGAGGCCTCGCGCGAGCACGCGCAGCGCCTGCGTGACGCCGGGCTGCTGACCGAGGACGAGTTCGACGAGGTCGAGGGCAAGCTGGCCGAGATCGCGCACGATCCGGACGGCTATCTCGAGTCCGACGAAGACGTGCACACGGCGATCGAGCGGCTGCTCGGCGACGTCGGGCGGAAGATCCACGCCGGCCGCTCGCGGAACGACCAGGTGGTCGCAGCGCTCAGGCTGTACGTGCTCGACGCGTGCGCCGAGGCGCGAGAGGGGATCGATGCGCTTGCGCTCGTCTGCCTCTCGTTCGCCGAGTCCGAGGCCGAGACCGTGATGCCCGGCTACACGCACCTTCAGCGCGCGCAGCCGGTCACACTCGGCCACCACCTGCTCGCGTGGGTCGAGATGCTCGACCGCGACCGCACACGCTTCGCGCTCGCCGCCGAGGCTGCATCCGCGAGCCCGCTCGGCGCCGGCGCGCTGGCCGGCTCGACGCTCGACCTCCCGCCGCCGGCCGGGCAGATGCGGAACTCGATCGACGCCGTCGCCGACCGCGACTTCGCGCTCGACTACCTGTACGCCGCGGCCGTCCTCTTCACGCATCTCTCCCGGATCGGCGAGGAGATCGCGCTCTGGGCGACCTCCGAGTTCGGCTTCGTCCGGCTGCCCGAGAGCGCGTCCACGGGCTCCTCGATGATGCCGCAGAAGCTCAACCCCGACGTCGCCGAGCTCGTGCGCGGGAAGGCGGGAACGGTGCTCGGGAGGCTCACGGGCCTGCTCGCGACGCTGAAGGGGCTGCCGCTCGCATACGACCGCGACCTGCAGGAGGACAAGACGCCGGTCTTCGCCACCCGTCGCGACGTCCGGCTCGCTCTGCGTGCGCTGGGCGTGCTCGTGAGCGGGCTCGAGGTCGACCGCGACCGGCTCGCGAAGGCGGCGGCGGACCCGCTGCTCTTCGCCACCGACGCGGCCGAGGCGCTCGTCCGCAAGGGCACGCCGTTCCGCGACGCCCACGAGGAGGTCGCCGCGAAGGTCCGGGACGGAGCCTTCCGGAAGCCGCGTACCGCCGCCAAGCGCCCGACGCCCGGCCCCGGCGGGATCCACGAGGCGCTCGCGGACGCCCGCCGGCGCTTCGCCGACAACCTCTGACGCCGTCGGCGTTCTACCGGCCTGCGGCCGCGCGAAGCCGGCCGCTTTAGGTCCTTTGTCTTATCGCGCGGTCTTGCGCAGAGAGCAGCGCGTCCCGCACGCGGCGCTGGAAGTCGGCGATGAGCTGCTCGCTCTCGGCCATCAGCCGGCCCTGCGGCACCATCGCCGAGTCGAGCCCGCGCTGCACCGACTCGACGAGCGCCGTGTCCTCCTCTGCAACCTGTGTGTCCCACGCCATCAGCTCCTCGATCTCCGCGGCGGGCGCGCCGGGCTCGAAGAAGTAGTCGGTGACCTCGACCGTCCGCGCGGGGCCGTCGGGGAGCCAGCGCTCGAGCGCGATGTTCGGGAGCCCAGGTGCGATGTTGACCGTCGTCGCCGGGAATAGGAAGTGGTATTGCGCTTGCGAGACGTCGCCGCGCGGCGTGTACGTCGCCTTCCCGTTGCCGGAGAGCGCCGACGCGCGCACCGGACCGACCTGACTCGAGAACGTCCGGTGCACGCGCAGCCGGTACGAATCCGGGTTCACGTCGACGACCTTGCTGAAGCCCGGATGCGCGGTCGGGCAGTGGTAGCACTCGAGGAAGTTCTCGATCGCGACCTTCCAGTTCGACGCGACCGGCCACTCGTGGTGCGAGTGGAAGCGAAGCGCGTCGAGGTCGAGTCCGCTCTCGGCAACGAGCGCGGGCAGCTCGCCGAGCGTTTTCTCGAGCGGCTCGGCCGCGGGCTCGGGATTAGCGAAGACGAAGGGGCCCCAGATCCCCACCGAGACCGGGAGCAGCGAGAGCCCGCTCGGGTCGAAGCCGGGCTCGCGCTCGGCGCGCGGCGCGCGGCGGAGCGACCCGTCGAGGTCGTACGTCCAGGCGTGGTACGGGCACTGGAGCGTCTCGCGGCAGCCCTGTCCGTCGACGACGAGGTGGCCGCGATGGCGGCAGACGTTGACGAAGCCGCGCAGCGTCCCGTCCTGGCCGCGGACGATCGCGACCGGCACGTGCCCGATCTGCGATGCGAAGAAGCTGCCGGGCTCGGAGACCCAATCCGCGGGCCCCGCATACGTCCAGGCCCGCGCGAACACCTGCTCGCGCTCGAGCGCGTACACACCCGGGTCCGAGTACCAGCTCGCGGGCAGCGTCCAGCCCTCCTCGAGAGGCCGCTCGGGGGCATCGACCGCTGTCGACTTGATTCCTGACACTACTGTCAGTCAGGATACCCGGGCCTGCCTGAAAGGAGCAACCTGCCGCCGCCCGCAGCCCCGACTCGCCCGACCTCCAACCGCGTCGACGACATCCTCCGCGCAGCCTGCCGCGTGGTCGTGACGCACGGCGCGCACGCTCTCCGCATCGGGAACGTCGCGCTCGAGGCCGGCGTGTCGCGCACGCTCGTCCACTACTACTTCTCGACGCGGCAGGAGCTGCTGCGGGCGACCTTCGCGTACTCCGAGGACCGGCGCGTCGAGGCGCTCGAGGCGGAGCTCGCCGGGCTCGCGACCGGGCTCGAGCGCGCCGAACGGGCGCTCGACCGGACGCTCGATCCCGCGCTCGAGGAGGTGCCGGCCCTCTGGAACGAGGTCTGGTCGAGCGTACGGGACGACGACGACCTCCGGCCGCTCGTCCAGCAGCGCTACCGGGCCTGGGCGGAGAGAATCGTTCGGCTGATCGAAGAAGCACGCGCCGACGGCTCCGTGCCGCAGACAGTGGATTCCGAGGCGGCCGGCTGGAGGCTCGCCGCCGCCGCCGACGGGCTCGACTCGATCCAGTACCTCGGCTTGCTCGACCGCGAAGCCGCGCTCGGGCTCCTCCGGTCGTGCGTCGACGCGGGAGCTCGGTCCTTGAACGAACGCTCGCAGGCCGTGACGCTCGACCGCCTCACGAAGCGTTTCGACGACGTCGCGGCCGTCGACGACGTCTCGCTCGAGGTGCGGAGCGGCGAGTTCTTCTCGCTCCTCGGCCCGTCCGGTTGCGGCAAGACGACGAGCCTGCGCATGATCGCGGGCTTCGAGCGGCCCGACGCGGGACGCATCCTCATCGGCGACGCCGACGTGACCGAGACGCCGCCGCACCGGCGGCCGGTGAACACGGTCTTTCAGAGCTACGCGCTCTTCCCGCACCTGACCGTGGAGGAGAACGTCGCGTTCGGGCTTCGGTTCACGAGCATGCCGAAGGACGAGGGCCGCCGGCGGGTCGGCGAGATCCTCGAGGTCGTCTCGCTCGGCGGCTTCGAGCGACGCCGGCCGCATCAGCTCTCGGGCGGACAGCAGCAGCGGGTGGCGCTCGCGCGCGCTCTCGTGCTCTCGCCGTCGGTCCTCCTGCTCGACGAGCCGCTCGGCGCGCTCGACGCGAAGCTGCGCCGCGGCCTGCAGGTCGAGCTCAAGGGCCTCCAGCGCGATGTCGGGATCACCTTCCTGTACGTGACGCACGACCAGGAGGAGGCGCTGACGATGTCCGACCGGCTCGCGGTCATGCACGGCGGCCGGATCCAGCAGCTCGGGACGGCGCGCGAGGTCTACGAGGAGCCCGCGACCGCGTTCGTCGCGGACTTCCTCGGGGTCTCGAACCTCATGACCGGCACGGGCGACGGCGCGGGGACGGTGACCGTCGACGGCGTGCCGCTCGAGGCGCGTGCCGGGGACACGCGCGCCGCCGGCGAGGTGCGGGTCACGATCCGCCCCGAGCGCGTGGAGCTCGAGGCGGTCGGCGCGCCGGGGCCGAGCCGCCTGCGCTGCACCGTGCGCGAGCTCGTCTACCTCGGCTCGACGACGCAGGTCTTCGTCCTGACGGAGAGCGGAGCGTCGCTCCAGGCGCTTCTCGCGAACACCGGGCAGCCGCTTCCGTACACGCGTGGCGACGCGGTCGTCGCGCATCTGCCGCCGGATGCGCTGCGCGCGCTGCCGGCGGAGGGCTCGGCGTCGTGACCGACGTCGTCGTGCTCGGAGCCGGTCTCGCCGGTCTTGCGGCCGCGCGCGACCTCGCCGAGGGAGGCGCCGACGTGGTCGTGCTGGAGGCACGCGAGCGGGTCGGCGGGCGGGTGGAGCAGGTCTCCGTGGACGGCGAGCGCCCCGTGCAGCTCGGCGGCGAGCTGGTCGGGAGCGCGCACACGGAGTACCTCGCCCTCGTCGAAGAGCTCGGGCTGACGCTGACGACGACGTACACGGCGGTCGAGGGCGCGACGACGTACGACCTCGTCGACGGCGTGCTCCGCTCGGAGGACGGGTTCCCGTTCGCGAGCGGGGAGGAGCGCGCGGACTTCGAGCGCGTCGAGCAGCTCTTCGGGGCGCTCGCGGCAACCGTCGACCCTGACGACCCGTGGTCGCACGCGGACGCGACCCGACTGGACGATGCCTCGGTGGCGGGCTGGCTGCGCTCGGTGCAGGCGCTGCCGTCGACTCTGCGGGCGATCGAGGCGGGGGCGCTCGCGCTCGCCGCGGGGTCGAGCGAGCGCACGTCGCTTCTGTCGGAGCTGCGCAAGGCCGCTTCCGTGGGCGACACGGGCTTCTACTCGTACGACCTCTGGGAGTCGTCCCAGGTCGCGGAGGGGAGCGCCGAGGTCGCGCTGCGCATGGGTGCGGAGCTCGGCGAACGCGTTCGCCTTGGCGCGGTCGTCGCCTCCGTGGCGGTGAGCCCGCAGGGGTGCCGCGTCATGCTCGCGTCAGGCGAGGACGTTCGCGCGGAGTCCGTCGTCTGCGCCCTCCCGGTCAGCGTTCTGCACGAGATCGACATCGAAGGCATCTCCGGCGCACGGCTCGAGTCGCTGCGGGCGCAGCGCCACGCGCAGGCGGCGAAGGTCGTCACGACCTACGACCGCTCGGTGTGGGAGGACTTCGGCGCGAACGGGCTCTCCGAGGGCGAGCACCTGCTCACGTCGACGTGGCCGCAGCGAACGGGCGTCCTCTCCGGGCTCGTCGCTCCCGAGAGGCTTGCCTGGCTCGTCGCCACCGCGGAGGAGGAGCGCGCGGAGGTGCTGCACGTGGAGCTCGCGCGCATGTACGGGCCGGAGGCCGGGGTGCCGGTGCACACGTTCCTGCGGCTCTGGGGCGTCGACCCGTACACGCTGGGGTACACGACGCACTGGTGGCCGGGCGACGTCCTGCGCGTAGGCGCGCTGCACGGGACGCACGACCCGCCGTTCTACGTCTGCGGCTCAGACCAGTGGGTCGCCGGCTACATGGAGGGCGCGGTGCGAACCGGCCGCGCGGCGGCGCGCGCGGCGCTCGGGCAGGAGTCGTGGGCGACCGTCTGATCGAGACGGACGTCGCCGTCGTCGGCGCCGGCGCGGCCGGGCTCGCAGCGGCGTCGCGTCTCGTCGCCGAGGGCCGCGAGGTCGTCGTCCTCGAAGCCCGCGATCGCGTGGGCGGCCGGCTCTGGAACACGGAGATCGGGGGCGAGGCGAACGAGCTCGGCGGCGAGTGGGTTGCCCCGTACCACTCGCGGCTGCACGAGCTTCTACCCGAGCTCGGGATCGACCTCTTTCCTGCGTACCGCGACGGCGACGACGTGTACGTGGACGAGGCTGGCCGCGCGCATCGGCACGCGGGCGGCGAAAGCGGGCTCTCGTACGCGTCCGAGCGCGCGCTCGGGGAGGCCGAAGCGAAGCTCGATGAACTCGCGAAGGAGCTCGACCCCGAGGCGCCGTGGGAGCATCCCCGTGCGCGCGAGCTCGACACGATCACGTTCGACGAGTGGCTGCGCGCGGAGGTCCGCGACGAGGAGGCGCGCGAGAACCTCGCGTCGTATCTCGCGGACGGCTTCATGACGAAGCCGGCGCACGCGTTCTCGTTGCTCCAGGGTCTCTGGGCGATCGCGGGTGCCGGCGGGACCCACGAGCTGTTCTCGGCTGAGCAGTGTCTCGCGTACCGCGTCGTCGGCGGGTCGCAGCTCATTCCGCTGAAGCTCGCGGAGCGGCTGGGGGAGCGCGTCCTGCTCGAAGCCCCGGTGCGGGCGATTCGCCGGTCGGGCGAGGGCGTCGAGCTCGACGGCGACGGTGTGGTGGTGCGCGCCGGCGAGGCGATCGTCGCGATCCCGCCGAACCTCACCGTCGCGATCACCTTCGAGCCGGCGCTCCCGGCGTGGCGGATGCGGCTCCAGCAGGCGATCTCGCAGGGCAGCGTGACGAAGTACCTGGCGGTCTACGACGAGCCGTTCTGGCGGGCGGACGGGCTCTCGGGCGAGGGCTTCGCGCCGCGCCAGCTCGTCCGCGAGCTGTACGACAACTCGCCCCCCTCCGGCGCGGTGGGCGTCCTCTGCACGTTCCTCCCAGGCGAGCAGGCGGACGCGGTCGCGCGCATGAGTGAAGGCGCGCGGCGCGCGGCCGTCCTCGAGGGCATGGCGAGGTTCCTCGGACACCGAGCCCTCGAGGCCACGGACTTCATCGAGACGGACTGGACCGCGGAGGAGTGGACGCGCGGCGCCTACGCCGCGACCTTCGGTGTCGGCGGCCTCACACGCTTCGGCCCGGACCTCCGCCGCCCTGTCGGCCCGATCCACTGGGCGTGCTCCGACATCGCGGGCCGCGGCCATATGCACGTCGAGGGCGCCGTCCGGTCGGGCGAGTCGGCAGCGGACGCCGTTCTCGCGTTCTGAAGCAAGCGCTCGACTTCGATTTTCGCTAGCGCCCTGCGTCCGTCTCGAGCGTCGCGAAGTCCTCGACCGCTGAGCCGGTCTGGCCGCGCGTCGTGCGCACGGCCCGCCACACGAGGAAGAGCACGAGCGCGATCACGATCGTGATCGCCAGCGTCAGCGTCGCGAGGGCATTCAGCGCCGGCGTCGGCGCTGTGCGGCCGGTCGAGTAGATCCGCACGGGAACGGTGTCCGTGTTCGTGCCCGACGAGAGGAACTGGGTGATCACGAAGTCGTCCATCGAGATCGCGAAGACGACGATCGCGCTCGCGACGATCGCGGGGACGAGGAGCGGCAGCAGCGCGAGGCGCACCGCCTGCAATGCGGACGCGCCCAGGTCGCGCGCGGCCTCCTCGTACTCGGGGCCGATCGAGAGCAGGCGTCCCCGCACGATGATGAGGACGAAGACGAGCGAGAAGGTGATGTGCCCGATCGCCTGCGCCGGGGTGCCGAGCTCGACGAACTTCAGCAGGTGCGTGAAGACGAGCAGGAACGCGGTTCCCATCACGATCTCGGGTGTGACGAGGGTCGCGAGCGAGACTCCGCGTGCGGTGCCCGAGCCTCGGCCGCGCCAGCGAGTCAGCCCGATCGCGAGCGCGACGCCGAGCGGCACCGTGACGAGCACCGCGATCGCGGCCAGCCGCAGGCTCTGGAGGAGCGCGGCGCGCAGGTCGGGGTCGTGCCACACGGAGAGGTCCGGATCGTCGAAGTACCACCGCAGCGACCAGCCCTGACCCGTCGAGCGCGACCGCCCTTCGTTGAACGAGAACCGGATCGCGATGAGGATCGGGACGATCGACCAGATCAGGTAGAGGACGGTGAAGAGGACGAGAAAGCGCGGCCGTCCCCACGGGTTCGCCCACCAGCCACGGCGCCGCGCGCTCACGACCCCAACCGCCGCTGCGCCCGCGCCGTCGCGACCAGGTAGTAGACCATGAAGATCGAGAGGAAGAGCATCAGGCAGACGACGAGCCCGGCCCCGACCGGGATCTGCTGGCCGCCCAGGACGTAGAGGTGGATCTGGTTGCCGATCATGCTCGTGGTCGGCGACTGCGAGAGCAGGTCGGTCGTGTAGTAGTCGCCGAACATCGGGAGCGCGATGATCACGATGCTCGCGAGGATCGCCGGCTTCGAGAGCGGCAGCGTCACGAGCCGGAAGGTCTGAAACGGGCTCGCCCCGAGGTCGCGCGCCGCCTCGAGCAGGCTGCGGTCGATGCGGTCGAGGAAGGCGTACAGCGGCAAGATCATGAACGGCACGTAGCCGTAGACGAGGCCGAGGATCACCGATGACGCTCGCCCGTCCAGCCAGTTCCGCGGCGCGTCCAGGATCCCGACCCAGACGAGCACGTCGTTCACCCAGCCGTCGTCCTGGAGCAGGTTGATCCACGCGAGCATCCGCATCAGGTAGCTGATGAAGAAGGGAGCTATGAGCCCGGCGAGGAGCAGCCCCTTCCAGCGGCCGCCGTAGCGCGCCACGTAGTACGCGACCGGATACGCGATGAGGAGCGAGAGCGCGGTCGCGATGACGACGTACACGAGCGTCCGCAGGAACACCGTCTGGAACCCGGCCCCGCTCGTGAACAGGCCGTCGAGGACGAACTCGAAGGACGCCGTGCTCCACTGGAGCGGGTTCCACTCCGGCCTCGGGCTCAGGAAGAGCGGATCGACCGTCCCGAACGCGACCGCCAGGATCGCGTACAGCGGGAGCAGGAAGAAGAGGCAGAGCCAGGCGACGCCGGGAAGCGCCAGCCCCGCCCAGACGGCGTTTCCCTTCGTGCCCGCTACGCGGTGCTCGACGTCACGGTGCTCGACGTCACGGGGCTCGGGCTCAGACACCCGCCTTGAACTCGGCCCAGGCGTTCTGCCAGGCCACCTGGCCGGCCGGAGACAGCTCCGTCAGGAAGTAGCCGGTATCGAAGTCGCTCTCGCGGACGATGGCGGTCTTCAGGTTCGCCGGCACGACACCGTCCTTCACGAGCCGGTCGGGATCGAGCGCGGTCAGCGGCGGCTGGTAGCCGACGAAGTTCACGAAGTTGTCGTACCCGTGCTTCACGTCGAGGAGGTAGTTGATGAAGTGATGCGCGAGGACGGGGTTCTTCGCCGACTTCGGGATCGCCATGAGGTCGTTCCCGATCGTGCCCTTGCCGTCCTCCGGGAACCAGAACCCGAGCGCGTCGGTCCCGACCCCCGCGGGGAGGTACCACTGCGCCGAGATTGCGCTCCCCGACCAGGTCTGGTGCACCCACGCGCGGCCTTCGGGGAGATTCGTGTAGTCGTCGGTCGAGAGCTTCACGTTGACCGCGGGGATCAGCGACTTGAGCTCCTCCTTCGCATGCTCGATGTGCGCGGGATCCTCCGTGTTGATGTCCTCGATCCCGTTCTTCAGGAGCATGTGCCCGGCCGCGTCGCGGCTGTCGTCGAGGAGGTAGGTCTTGCCGCGGTTCGCCTCGTCCCAGTAGATCTCGTATGGGTTGGCGAGGTCGCCCGGCGTCGTCTTCACCTTGTCCGCGCGGTAGCCGATCCCGGTCGTCCAGGTCAGGTACGGAGCCGTGTACAGCGAGCCCTTGTCGTACCACGGGTCCTGCACCGACGGCCACGCGTTGGCGAGGTTCGGGAGGTACTCGTGGTTCAACGGCTGGAGGACCTTGCCTATGACCAGCCGTCCGAGGCGATCCGGCACCGGGATGAAGACGTCGTAGTCGACTGCGCCTGACGAGATCTTCGAGATCGCCTCGTCCATCGTGACGAAGTACGTCTCCTCGACCTTGACGCCGTACTCCTTCCCGAAGTCCTTCTTGATCCTCGGCCACAGATAGCCGTTCCAGTTGTAGATCCGGAGCGTGCCGCTCTCGGGCTCGAGGCCGGACGCGATCGCCGGGTTGTCGTCGAAGAGCTGCCACGTGACCGGGTTGTCGGGGCGCGCCAGCACGAGGTCCGCGGTCTCGCCGTTCGAGCCGCCGCCGCACGCCGAGAGCAGTGTCCCCATGCTCGACAGCGCAAGCGCACCCGCAGCGGACCTCCCCAGGAACTCCCGCCGCCCGTAGCGCCCCTCTCGTGGATGCAACGTCATCGCCCGGGGCGAGTGAACCAGAGTCGGCGGGCGCGGTCAATCCGAGACGACGATCAGCGCGTCGACGGCGACCGTGCCATCGGGGCCCGTGACGAGCGGGTTGACGTCGATCGCCTCGATCTCCGGATGGGCGAGCGCGAGGTCGCCGACGGCGACGAGAGTGCGGGCGATGACCTCGTCGGGGTCGTCGAGACCGGCTTCGGCGACGAGCTCGCGGGCGTCCTCGAGGCCGATCGGCGCGAGGGAGAGAACGACGCTGTCCAGCTGCTCGACGGCGCCGCCGCCTCGCCCGACGGCGAGCACGGGGCCGAAGTCCGGGTCGCGCGTCATCCCGCAGAGCGCTTCGGCACCCGGGGCGACCTGCTTCGCCACGAGCACCGGGCCTCCTAGCTTGCGCGCCGCGGCGGCGGCTGCCTCGGGCGTCGGGACATCGAGGACGACGCCGCCTTCCCGGCTCTTGTGCGCGGGACCGTCGAGCTTCACCACGACTGGCGGGCCGAGCTCGTAGGCCGCCGCCTCCGCCTCGCCCGGATACACCGCGCGCCGCCGTGGCGCGAACGGCACGCCGTAGCGCTCGAGGGCGAGCGCCGACTCGTGCTCGGGCACCACGCCCGGGTCGAGGAGGTCGCGCACGCTCGGGCCTCTCCCGGTCTCGGGCAGCGGTCTCCACGGGCGGAGCCCGATAACGTGCGCAAGCGCCCGCATCGAGTCGCGCGGGCCGCGGACGAGCGGGAGGTCGAGCTCGCGCGCGAGCTCCTGGAAGCGGGTCGGCGGGTCGGAGCTGTGCACGGTCGTCGCGGCGGCAAACAGGTCGTGGTCCTGGGCCAGCCGTGCGAGCGCGCGCAAGGTGAGCTCGCACCACTCCTCGTTCGTCTCGTCGCGGAACTGCGAGAGGTCGGCCTGCCCGAGCAGGACGTCGAACGCGCCGGACTCGGCCATGAGCTCGAGCGAGCGCGGATACACGACGCTCTCGTCCGCGACCGCCCAGGCGTCGAGCGGGTTCCCCGGCGCGAGGTAGTTCGGGAACTCGTCGGTCAGGCGCGCGGCGAGGTCCTCCGGCAGCGGCTCGAACGGGATGCCCGCCGCCTCCGCCTGGTCGGCGAGGAGAGCTCCTTCGCCGCCGGACTCCGAGATCGCCGCGATCCGGCGTCCGCGCGGGCGGCGGGTCCGGCCGAGGATCTCGAGCGTCTCCACGAGCTCGTGGAAGTCCTCCACCTCGATCGCGCCGTAGCGGCGGAGCACGGCCGAAAACGCGCGGCCGGAGCCGACGAGCGCCCCGGTGTGCGTGAGCGCGGCGCGTGCGGCCGCCTCCGAGCGGCCGACCTTCAGGCACGCAACCGGCTTGCCGGCCTCGGCGCAGGCCTGGAGCGCCTCGACGAACGCCTTCGGCCGGCGGACCGTCTCGAGGAAGAGCCCGACGGCGTGCGTCCCCTCGTCCCCGGCGAAGAACGACAGGTAGTCGGCCGCGTCTGTCACCGCCTCCGCTCCCGAGGACACGATGCAGCGGAACCCGACCCGTCCGCCTAGCGAGAGGAAGGCGTCCGCGATCGAGCCCGACTGGCAGAGGACGGCGACGTGACCCGGGGCAGTCGTCGTGGGGGCGTGGCCGATCCAGGCCGCCGGCCCGTCGGGCGCGAACGTGCCCATGCAGTTCGGACCGAGGAGCGCAGCGCCGAGCTCGCGCGCGCGGGCGGCCAGCCGTTCGGTCGTGGGCTGGGCGGCGACGCCGGCCTCCGCCCCGACGCCAGGGACGACGAACGCCCGCACGCCTGCCGCCGCCGCCTCCTCGAAGGCGTCCTCGACCCGGATGTGGTTCACGAGCAGGAATGCGGCCTCCGGTTGCTCGGGGAGCTCCGCGAAGCTCGGGTAGCAGCGAAGGCCTGCGACCTCGTCGCGGTTCGGATTCACGCCCCACGCGCGGACGCCGCTGCGGACGACGGTCTCGACCGCGTCGATGTTCCGCGGGGATGCGCCGACGACGGCGAGCGAGCGGGGGAAGAGGAGCGCGCGCACGTCAGGCACGGCGCTCATTCTCTCCGTAGAGTCGAGCGGTGGCGCACGAGAAGCAGGTCGAGATCCGCTGGCGCGACGTCGACGCGTACCTGCACGTGAACAACGCCGTCTATGCGACGTACCTCGAGGAGTGCCGCGACGAGTGGGTCGAGCGCGCGCTCGGGGACGCCGGCGATCCCTGGGACTTCGTGCTTGCGCGCGTCGCGATCGACTTCCGCCGCGAGCTGCGACTCGAGGACGAGGAGGTCGTGGTCTCGTGCCGGCTCGCACGCATGGGCAACTCCAGCTTCACGCTGCGCGAGGAGGTCCGCACGCGCGACGGAGAGCTCTCCGCCGAGTCCGAGGCCGTCCTCGTCGCGCGCGACCGCGATACCGGCCGCTCGCGGCCGCTCACCGAAGTCGAGCGCGCAGCCTTCGAAGGCGCGGGCTAGGCTCCGGCGCGATGGTCGTCCCCGAGCTGCCCTCGGACATCGCCGCGCTCAAGGAGGCCGTCGGCGCGTTCGTCGAGGCCGAGGTCTACCCGCTCGAGGAGCGCATCGCCGCCCGCGGCTCGATCGACTGGGACGAGATCGACGAGCTGCGGAGGAAGGCCCGCGCGGCAGGGTTCTCCATGCTGAACATGCCGGAGGAGGTCGGCGGCCGCGACCTCTCGATGCTCGGCCAGGTCGCGCTGGAGGAGGAGTCGGGGAAGGCGACGAACGGGCTCGGCTTTGCCGTCGTCGACCGCGGCCCGCGCGAGCTCTACGAGATCGCGACCAAGGAGCAGAACGAGCGCTACGTCATGCCCGTGCTGCGCGGCGAGTACCGCGAGGCGTGGGCGCTCACCGAGCCGGGTGCGGGATCGGATCTCTCCGGTCTTCGGGCGACGGCCCTTCGCGACGGCGACGAGTGGGTTCTGAACGGCGAGAAGTGGTTCGTGACGAGCGAGGGGCCGCCGGGCGTCTACATCGTTCTCGCGGTGGCCCAGGGAGACAGAGCCGGCGAGCAGACGCTCTTCCTCGTCGATCCTCAGGCGCCCGGGCTCGAGATCCGGCGCACGCCGGGGTTCCTCCACGACCCGTACCTCGACCACCACCCGGAGATCGTCTTCTCGGACTGCCGCGTGCCCGAGGCGAACCGCGTGCCCGCGAGCGGCGACGAGGGCGCGAAGGAGTGGATCCTCGTCGAGCGGCTGTTCATCGCGGCGCGCTGCTGCGGCGCGGCGCTGCGGCTCGTCGACCTGACCGCCGGCTGGGCGCAGGAGCGCGAGGCGTTCGGCTCGCCGATCGCCGAGTACCAGGGCATCTCGTTCCCTCTCGCCGACTCGCTCACCGAGCTGCACGCGGCGCGGCTGATGACGTACCACGCTGCGCATGCGTTCGACACGCTCGCGGACCGGCGGGTCGTGCACGGGAAGGTCTCGATGGCGAAGCTCTACGCCTCGGAGATGGCCGGCCGCGTCGCCGACCGGGCCGTGCAAGCGCTCGGCGGCCGCGGGTACATGACCGAGAGCCCCGCCGCGCGCTTCTTCCGCGAGCTCCGCGTGGACCGGATCTGGGAGGGAACGAGCGAGATCCAGCGCTCGATCCTCTCCCGCGGCGTCTTCAAGCGCGGCGCGGCGCCCTACCTCGGCTGGGACTGACCTCCGTGTGACGCCGGGGCGCCCCGGCGGCGTAACGCAGGCGTCACCCGAAAGCGGAGGTACTCCATGAAACGCCTGCTGCTCGCCGTCGCCGCGCTCTTCTCCCTCGTCGCCCTCGCGGGCGCGGTCGGCCTGCCCGACCTCGCCGGTGCTCAGGACGCTCCCGAGGCGACCGACTCGATCACCGTGTCGGGCGTCGGTTCGGTGAAGTCCGTGCCGAACGAGGCGACCATGTCGTTCGGGCTCGAGACGCGCGGCGCGACAGCCAGGGCCGCCGTCGCCGCGAACGCTGACGCGATGCGCCGGATCGTGAACGCGCTGCGCCAGGCGGGCGGCCGCGAGCTCGCGACCGAGTGGGTCAGCGTCTATCCGATCTCGAACGGCGAGAACGGCGCGATCACGGAGTACTCGGCCTCGAACAGCGTGTCCGCGACGTCCGACACCGCGGACGCCGCCCGGCTGATCGACGCGGCCACGGGCGCCGGGGCGAATCAGGTCTCGGGGCCGGGCCTGAGCTCCAGCAACACCGAGGCGCTCTACCGCCAGGCTCTGGCGAAGGCGGTCGACGAGGCTCGCGCTCGCGCGCAGGTGCTCGCCAAGGCCGCCGGCCGGTCGCTCGGCGAGATCACGTCGGTCGTCGAGAGCTCCGCCGAGCCACCCATGCCGTACTACGCCGAGCGCGCCGCACTCGACGCGTCGACCCCGATCGTCCCCGGCACGCAGGAGACGACGGCGACGATCAGCGTTACCTTCGAGCTTCGCTAGCCGGGGCCGGGGATCGGGCCTTCGGGCTCGATCCCCTCCGCGCGAAGGTCGACGTTCCGCGACGGGCGTGCGAGGCTTCCGCGCATGGCCGAGCAGGGGGTCGTGACGATCATGCACGCGGACGTCGAGGGCTCGACGGAGCTCACGACGCGGCTCGGCGACGAGGTGGGCCGACAGACGCTCGAGGGGACGAAGCGGATCGTCCGCGAGCGGGCGGAGACGTTCGGCGGCCGTCAGATCGACGCCGTCGGCGACGCGATGATGTTCACGTTCACGTCCACGCGCCAGGCGATCGCCGGCGCGATCGCAGTGCAGCAGGCACTTGCAGCGGAGGAGCGCGAACGGCCCGAGGGGATGTTGAGGGTCCGGCTCGGTCTGAACGTCGGTGAGGTGCTCGAGCGGGACGGTCACCCCTTCGGCGCCGCTGTCAACGCGGGCGCACGCGTGATGTCGAAGGCGTCGGGCGGCCAGATCTTCGCCTCGGAGATGGTCGTGCGCCTGGCGGGGACGATGCCCGGCATCTCCTTCCGCGACCGCGGCCGGCACTCGTTCAAGGGATTCGACGAACGCTGGCGGCTGTACGAGGTGGAGTGGGAGCGCCCCGCTCCGCCGCCGCGGCCTTCCCGCCGACGGACGCGCGAGGCCAGAGCGCCGTCCCGCCGGATCGGCGTCGCCTTCGCCGCCGCGGCCGCTCTCGCTGCCGCCGCTGTCGTCGCTGCGCTCCTCCTGCGCCCGGACGATGCCGCTCCGATCACCGTGACTGCGAATTCGGTCGCGGTCGTGAACCCCGCCACGAATCGCGTCGAGGACGTCGTCGAGGGCGTGCTCCGGCCCGGCCCGGTGGCTTGGGGCGCGGACTCCATCTGGGTTGGCAGCCTCGAAGACCGGTCGCTGGTGCGCATCGACCCCGACACCAAGCGGATCGTCAAGACGATCTCGCTCCCCGGGACGCCCGACGGGATCGCGGTCGACGACGATGCCGTATGGGTCGTCCACGGCCGTCTGGGAACCCTCACGCGCGTCGATCCCGCCTTCGACACGATCGTCGAGACCGTCACTCTCGCAGGCAGGTCGATCACCTACGCAACGGGCGGTGTCGCGGTCGAGCCGCGAGCCGTATGGGCGGTCTACGGGGACGCGACACTGGCTCGGCTCGACCCTGCGACGAACCGGCGGATCGGATCCGTGCTCGTCGGCGTCGGCCCGACCTCGGTAGTCGTGGCCTTCGACTCGGTGTGGGTCTCGAACTCCGGCGAGTCGAGCGTCGAGCGCTTCAGTCCCGCGACCTTCCAGGAAGGCCCGCTCGACGAGCTCACTGTCGGCGGATCGCCTACGGGCCTGACGGCGGGCGAGGGTGCGATCTGGGTCGCGAGCCCGGACAGCGACCTCGTCACGAGGATCGACCCGAGCCGCGTTGCAACATCAGCGTTCCCCATTGCGGTCGGGAGCCGCCCGACCGCGACTGCTGTCGGAGCAGGCGCGGTCTGGGTGGCGGAGAGCGGCGGCCTCACGCTGTCACGCATCGATCCGGCGACGAACGAGGTGACCGAGACGATCCCGATCGGGAACCCGCCGTCGGGGGTTGCCGTCGGCGCGGGGCTCGTCTGGGTAGGGGTTCAGGCCCCGTAGGGCGTCTATTGCTCCAAGCAGACCGTCGTGAGATCGAGGATCGGCCGAAGCGTGATGCACCCGACGCGATCGGACACGAGCGTCGCCTCGCCGATGACGCTGAGCGCCGCGAGCGGCGCGGCGTCCCGCGCGAGGCGGACGTCGAGCGTCCCATATGCCTGAGCGCGCTGGCGGCTCTGGAGGAGGCGCGCGGCCTGCTCCATCTCACGGCGGTACTTGCTCGAGCGGAAGCGCGTGACCGTCGGGCCGTCGATCGTCGGCACCTGGAGCAGCAGGTTGGTGAAGGCGAACGGGTCGGCCACGCCGGGCGCCCAGAGCATGAGCGCGATGTCCCACGGCTCACCTCGCGCTGCGAGCCTGTCGAAGTAGCCCGCGCTGGCGATGTGGAGAGGCACCGGCTGAATCACCACGTCGAGGCCGATCTTCGCGAGCTGCTGCTTCACGAGCTGCGCGGCTTGCATCGGCAGCGGGAAGTCCGGTGCGTAGAACACCGCTTTGGCGCCGCGCAGGCGCCCGCGCGCAAGCGCTCTCGCGCGCTCCAGGTCGGGGCCCCGGAGCGGATAGATCGCGGCGTCCCTGAATCCGGGCATCACGAACGGCAGGTACTGGTCGGTGGGGCGGCTCGTGATCGAACCGCCGGCGGTCGCCTGCAGCGCCTGGCGGTCGAGCGCGAAGTTGATCGCCCTGCGGAGCCCGGGGTTCTTCTGGAAGAGCGTGACGCGAGGAGTTGAAGGCGAGCATTCGTATGGTCAGTCCCGGCTTGACGAAGAACCTCGTCCTGTTGACGCCGTGCTTCTCCACGAGGTCGAGCGAGGGATCCATGAAGACGCCCGCGACCGTGTGGCCCCAGTCGGCCTCGTTGCGGTCGATGCGCCGGAGCATCTCGGTGGGTGAGGGGGCGCGGAGGTCGACGTCGAAGCCGTCGAGGTGGCGCTGCCGCGTCCCGCCGTAGAAGCGGTTCCTCCGGATCACGACACGCTCGCCAGGCCGGTACTCGACGACGTAGTACGGGCCTGCCGAGTCGAACGCGCCGATGCCCTCCGGACTGGAGGGGAGGCCGGGCGGCACCGCGCAGAAGAACGGCAGGGTCGTGCGCTTGATGAAGTCCGGGGCCGGGTTCGTGAACCGCACGACGAGCGTGTTCCCGCGCGCCACGACGCCCGTGGCCGTCTTCTTCCGCCCCGCCAGCACGTCGGCTGCGCCGACGATGTCCTGCGTGAACATCGCACCGGGCGAGTGGACACCGGGCGCCAGGGTGCGGTTGATCGCGTGCGCGAACGCGTTCGCCCGGACCGGCGACCCGTCGCTAAAGCGAAATCCCTTCCGCAGGCGGAACGTAAACCGCCTGTAGTTGTCGCCGATCCCCGGGTAGCCGGCCGCGACCTCGGGCACGACCTCGAACGCTTTCGGCGGCTGCCGGTCGGGGTAGGTCATGAGTCGCGCGCACGTCGTGTCGAGCAGCGCCCACCCTGGCGGCGTGTAGGACAGCGCCGGGTCGATGTAGTCGAGGCCGGACTGTGGCGCGAGGCTGATGCGGAAGATGCCTCCGGACTGCCCACCCGACGTCGAGCCGACCTGGACAAAGACCCCGCCTGCGACGAGCAGCGCGAGTAGCGATACCGGTAACCGGCGACGTCGCCCCAATCGTCTCCCTTCTTCCGCGCGGATCCGCCAGCGCAGACTAGTGCGTTCTGTCTCGACATACCAGACGCCCCAGAGCCGCTCGCTCTTCCGACCGACGGGAGATCATGCACGTGTGTCCGCCTCTCCCGAGCGCGCGGTTCGCGTCTCGACGCTCGAGCTCTTCTTCGATCTCGTCTTCGTCTTCACGATCACGCAGCTGACCGGCGTGCTGGTCGACGGTGGCGACGCGGCGTCCGTTGTGCAGGTCGTCGTCATGTTCCTGCTGATCTGGTGGATGTACGACGCGTACGCGTGGCTCACGAACGCGATCGCGACCGACCGCGTCCGCTTCCGTCTGCTCCTGCTCGGCGGGATGGGCGGCTTCCTCGTCATCGCGCTCGCTGTTCCCGAGGCGTTCGAGGGAAGCGGGCTGGCGTTCGCCCTGCCCTACATCGCCGTCGTGTTCCTGCACGCGGGCATGTACGCGAAGGGGGCCTCGATGTCGGAGGTCGCCGCGATCCTCCGGATCGTGCCGTTCAACGTCGCCGCGGTCGCGCTCGTGCTCGTGGGCGGCGCCCTCGGAGGCGACGCGCAGTGGGCGATCTGGGGGGCGACGGCGCTTCTGCTCTGGGTGACGCCTTGGCTCACTGGCGTCGAAGGCTTCGTCGTCACGCCCGCCCACTTCGTCGAGCGGCACGGGCTCGTCGTGATCGTCGCGCTCGGGGAGTCCGTCGTCGTCATCGGCGTCGGCGCCTCCGGCCTGCCGCTCGATCTCAGCCTCGCGCTCGTCGCCCTCCTCTCGCTGGCGCTCAGCGCGTCGCTCTGGTGGCTCTACTTCTCGGACGAGAGCGCGATCGAGCGGGCGCTGCACGACGCGCCGCCCGAGCGGCGTCCACGGATGGCCTTGGTCGGGTACGGGTACTGGCACTTCGGGCTCCTCCTCGGCGTCATCGCCATCGCCGCGGGCCTGAAGAAGGCGGTCGGCGCGCCCGCGGACGAGCTCGACGTGTGGATCGCATGCGAGCTCGCCGTCGGTGTGACCCTCTTCGTCGCCTGCGACGTCGGGTTCCGGCGTGCGCTCGGGATCCCACGCGGCGGCGCCAGGCTGGTCGCCGCGGTCTTCGCTCTCGCGACGATTCCGCTCGGCACCGAGCTCGACGGGAAGACACAGATCACGGCTCTCGCCACGATCGTCGTGTGTGCGCTGCTCGTCGAAGGCCGGAGGGGCCGAGCCCGTGAGCCCGGCCCCTCGTCACCCGCGGCCTAGTAGCGGGGCCTAGCAGTCGTAGTAGAGGGCGAACTCGGCCGGATGCGGCCGCAGGCGCACTGCGTCGATCTCGTTCTCGCGCTTCCAGGCGATCCAGGTCTCGATGAGCTCCTTCGAGAACACGTCGCCTTTCAGCAGGAACTCGTGGTCGGCCTCGAGCGCGTCGAGCGCCTCCGCGAGCGAGCCCGGAACCTGCGGCACGTCGCCGTCCGCGTCCTCGAAGAGGTCGTAGTCGGCCGGCGCGCCCGGGTCGAGCCCGCGCTCGATCCCGTCGAGGCCCGCCATCAGCATCGCCGAGAACGCGAGGTACGGGTTCGCCGCCGAGTCAGGCGGCCGGAACTCGATGCGCTTCGCCTTCGCCGACTCGGAGTACATCGGGATGCGGATGCACGCCGAGCGGTTTCGCTGCGAGTAGACGAGGTTGACCGGCGCCTCGAAGCCCGGGACGAGCCGCCGGTACGAGTTCGTCGTCGGTGCGCAGAAGGCGAGGAGCGCCGGCGCGTGGGCGAGCAGGCCGCCGACGTACGCGCGCCCGAGCTGCGAGAGCCCCGCGTAGCCCGACTTGTCTGCCATCAGCGGCGTCCCCTGCTTCCAGAGCGACTGATGCGTGTGCATCCCCGAGCCGTTGTCGCCGTAGATCGGCTTCGGCATGAAGGTGACGCTCTTCCCGTGCGCGTGCGCGACGTTCTTGACGACGTACTTGTAGGTCATGACCTGATCGGCCATGCGCGTCAGGGACGTGAAGCGCAGGTCGATCTCGCACTGGCCGCCGGAGGCGACCTCGTGGTGGTGGAACTCGCACGGGATCCCGATCCGCTCGAGCGTGAGCACCATCTCGGTGCGCAGGTCGTGGAGCGTGTCGGACGGCGCGGCGGGAAAGTAGCCCTCCTTCGGCCGCGCGGTGTAGCCGAGACCCGGCTTGCCGGAGTTCCAGTACCCCTCGGCCGAGTCGACGGAGTAGTGCGCGCGGTTCGGCCCGGAGTCGTAGTGCACCTCGTCGAAGACGAAGAACTCGCACTCGGGGCCGAAGTACGCGGTGTCGGCGATCCCGCTCGCCCGCAGGTGCTCCTCGGCCCGGCGGGCGACGCCGCGCGGGTCCTTGAGGTACGGCTCGCGGGTGATCGGGTCGGCGATCTCGCAGACGAGGCTCAGCGTCGGCGCCTCGGTCGCGGGGTCGAGGATCGCGGAGGAGGGGTCGGGCAGCAGCAGCATGTCCGAGTCCTGGATCGCCTGCCAGCCGCGGATGGACGAGCCGTCGAAGCCGAGCCCGTCGTCGAACGCGCTCTCGTCGAAGGCCCTGATCGGGAGCGAGACGTGCTGCCACGTCCCGAGCAGGTCGCAGAACTTGAGGTCGACCATCGCCGCGCGCGTCTCCGTCGCCCAGTCGAGCGCGTCGCGCGCGTCCGGCAGCGTCTCGCCGCCGTTTCGCAGGTAGTGCAGCCTCTCCTCGATCTCGGACATCCGTCCCGCCTCCTCTCGTTCGGACCAAACAAAAAGACCCCGGGTCTCCGAAGAGTCCCGAGGCCACGTCGCCTCGGCCGAGCCTTCCGCGGCCCGACCTGCAGCCACCTTAGCCACGCCCGCGGACGGAGGCAAGCGTGCCGCGGAGGCTGCTGGTACGGTGTCCGCTTCCCGCTCGCAGCCGCGAGCGACACGCCGAGGGAGGTCGCGCATGGACGAGATCGACGCAAACGCGATCCCAAGTGACGGGCCCGGCCCGGCTCTCGGCGCGCACGATCCGTAGGTTGACCGCGTCCGGTCGCATGGCTATCCTCCGCGACCTGATGCTGCTCCTCCGTAGCTGAGACACCGGATGCCGAGGCCCTCCTCTTGGGCCTGGTTCTTGCTTGCACGTTTCTCGCTACGCAGTACTTCGAAGGAGCACCACATGACGGAGATTCCAGAGGCAGTACCGATGGAGGGCGTTCGCCGCGTCCCGTCGCCGGCCGCCGTCGCCGTGCACGAGCTCCGCAAGGAGTTCTCGCGCCGCGACCGCAAGCAGAAGCGGTTCCGGAGAAAGAACCGGCGCACACGGGTCGCCCTCGACGACGTCACGTTCGCGATCGAGCGCGGCGAGACCGTCGCCATCCTGGGCCAGAACGGGTCCGGGAAGTCGACGCTCGTCCGGCTCCTCTCGACGTTGCTCCTGCCGGACGGCGGCGGCGCCGAGATCTTCGGGCACGACGTCGTGTCCGAGCACCGCGCGGTGCGCCGGCTCGTCAACCGGGTGTCGGTCGAGGCGTCGTTCTTCAAGAAGATGTCCGCGGCCGAGAACCTCAGCTACGCGGCGCGCTACTACGGCATGACCTCGGGACAGACGCGCGACAAGATCCCGGCGATCCTGACGCGGGTCGGCTTCCCGGTCGACCGGCGCGACGAGTCGATGGAGAACCTCTCGCGCGGGATGCAGCAGAAGGTGGCGCTCGCGCGGGCGCTGCTCACCTCGCCGGTCGTGCTCCTGCTCGACGAGCCGACGACCGGGCTCGATCCGCGCTCCAAGCTCGAGGTGCAGGACTTCATCCGCGAGATCCGCACCTCGCACGACTCGACGATCCTCCTCTGCACGCACGACCTCGCGGAGGCCGAGGTGCTGGCAGAGCGGGTAGGGATCCTCGACCGCGGCCGTCTGCTCTTCCTCGAGCCGGCTGACCAGATCAAGCGCCGCTACCAGGCGTCCACGCTCGAGGAGGCGTTCTTCGCGGCCACCGGGCGGGAGTTCGAGGCGGAGGGCGACGAGGACGACGAGGACGACGACAGGGAGGTGTTTGCATGATGCGTAGGCTCGACGGAGCATCGAGACGGCGTAGGCTCGACGGAGCCGGCCAGGAAGCGCAGGCGGCTGCGTTGCCGGCGCGTGAGCGGGCATGAGAGCCATGTACGGGACGATGCGTGCGGAGCTCGTCGGGGCGGGCGGCGTGGTCGAGCGCAACGCCTACCTGACGAAGCGCTACATCTGGTGGGACCTCGCGTGGTTCGCGTGGACCGTGGCGAACACGCTCACGATCGTCTTCATCGCGAAGGGCATCGAGGCGTCGGGCGGGTCGCTCGACGTCAACGCGACGATGACGACGCTCCTGATCGGTGCGGTCGTCTGGGCGTACCTCGGGATCCTGTTCATGTTCCTGATGGAGACGGTCGCCTGGGAGCGCTGGGAGGGGACGATCGAGTACACGTTCATGGCACCGCTCTCGCGTGCGATGCACCTCGCCGGTCAGGGCGCGTTCGCGATCCTGTACGGGCTCGTGCGGGCGCTCTTCCTGTTCGTCGTGTGTGCGTTCGTCTTCTTCGACCTCTCGATGCCGAACGCGAATTACTTCGCCGCATTCGTCGTCCTCGTCGTCTCGTCGATCTCGTTCATCGGGATCGGGATGATGATGTCGGTGCTCCCGCTGATCTCGCCCGAGAAGGGGACGCAGCTCGGGTTCGTCGCGCAGGGCACGCTGCTGGTGGTCTCGGGCGTCTACTACCCGGTCGACGTGCTGCCGGAGTGGATGCAGGCGATCGCGACGATCTCGCCGGCCACGTACGCGCTCGACGGGATCCGCGAGGCGATCATCGATGGGCAAGGACTGACGGCGATGTGGGACGAGCTCTGGCCGCTGATCGTCATCGGGGTCGTGTCCATCCCGCTCGGTCTCTGGACCTTCGCGCGCGGTGAGCACTACGCGAAGAAGCACGGCAAGCTGAAGAGGTCCGGCTGATGGAGAGCACGGTCCACGTCGCCGACCTCCGCAAGGTCTTCGACGTCCCCGAGCGGGACGCGGGCCTCAAAGCCGCGACGAAGAGCCTCGTCCGCAGGAAGACGCGTGAGGTGAAGGCGGTCGACGGGATCTCGTTCGACATCGCGCCGGGCGAGATCGTCGGCTTCCTGGGCCCGAACGGCGCCGGCAAGACGACGACGCTCAAGATGCTGTCGGGGCTCCTCTACGTCACGAGCGGCGAGGCGCGGGTGCTCGGGCACGTCCCCTCGAAGCGCGAGCGCGAGTTCCTGCGGCGGATCGCGCTCGTGATGGGGAACCGCAACCAGCTCCAGTGGGACCTGCCCGCGCTCGACTCCTTCGAGCTCAACCGCTCGATCTACCAGATCCCGCGCGAGGACTTCCTCTCGATGCGCGACGAGCTGGTCGAGCTCCTCGAGATCGGCGACCTCGTTCAGAAACCCGTCCGGAACCTCTCGCTCGGCGAGCGCATGAAGGTCGAGATCGTGGGGTCGCTCCTGCACCGGCCGCAGGTGCTCTTCCTCGACGAGCCGACGATCGGGCTCGACGTGACGATGCAGAAGCGCCTCCGCGAATTCGTGGCCGCGTACCGGAAGCGCCACGAGGCGACGGTGATGCTGACGAGCCACTACATGGCGGACGTCGAGGCGCTGTGCGAGCGCGTCATCGTCATCCACCACGGGAGGATCCTCTTCGACGGCGACCTCGCCGAGCTCTCGAACACGGTCGCAGCGTGGAAGACGATCGTGGTCGCGCTCGAGAACGGCGCCGGCGACCTCTCCGCATACGGCGAGGTGATCCACCGCGACGGCGACCTGGTCACGCTTCGCATTCCGAAGGCAGACACCGCGCGCGTGACTGCCCGCCTGCTCGCCGAGCTGGAGGTGCTCGACCTGAACGTCGAGGACCCGCCGATCGAGGACGTGATCGAGCTCGTGTTCGCGCAGGAAGCGGGCGCTTGAGCGCGATCCCCGCCTCCATGCGGCCGGGCCGCCTCCGCTCGCTCGTCGACTTCTACCTGACTTCGATGCGGACGCAGGTCCAGGCGCAGTTCCAGTACCGCGCCGCGACGTACATGTACCTCTTCGGGATGGTGGCCGAGCCGGTCATCTATCTCGTCGTCTGGACGACGATCGCGGACCAGGCTGGAGGGAGCGCCGGCGGGCTGACGTCGGGCGAGTTCGCCGCCTACTACATCGTCTGGACGTTCGTGCGGACGATGAACGTCGTCTTCACGCCGTACGGCTGGGAGTGGCGGATCAGGGAGGGGGAGCTCTCGGGCCAGCTCCTGCGCCCGCTCCATCCCATCCACTACGACATCGCGGGCTTCGCGGGGGGAAAGATCCCGTGGCTCGTCTACTACCTCCCGATTGCGGTCGTCCTCACGCTCGTCTTCGACCCGACGTTCGACATACGCCCGATCGAGATCGCGGTCTTCGCGGTCGCGATCTGGGGCGCGTACCTGATCCGGACGTTCAACCAGTCGGCGCTCGGGCTCGTCTGCTTCTGGACGACCCGGGTCGGGGCGCTCTTCTCGTTCTACATCCTGCTCGAGCTCTTGCTCTCCGGACGGCTCGTCCCGCTGTCGATCATGCCCGACTGGGCACAGACCCTCGCCTGGCTCCTGCCCTTCCGCTGGACGTTCTACTTCCCGATCGAGGCGCTCGTGGGCGATCTCTCGAACGCGCAGCTGCTCGGGGGGCTCGCGATGCAGGTCTTCTGGACGCTCGTCGGGATCGCGATCTTCTCGCTCGTCTGGCGGTACGCCGTCCGGCGCTACACGGCGGTGGGGAACTGATGACCACGCTTCGCGTCGCGCTGCTGCATCTCCGCGTCGGGCTGATGAAGGACCTCCAGTACCGGGTCAACTTCGCGCTCCAGATCCTCCAGTCCGTCATGGCCGTCACGGTGGGGCTTGTCGTCTTCCAGCTCGTCTTCTCGCACACGACGGAGCTCAACGGCTGGACGCACTCGGAGCTCCTCGCGGTGCTCGGCGTCCAGGCCGTGATGGCGGGGGTGATCCACTCCGTGATCCAGCCGAACATGATGCGGCTGACCGAGGAGGTGCGTGAGGGGAAGCTCGACCACGCGCTCACGAAGCCGGTCGACGCCCAGATGCTGGTCAGCGTGCGCGAGGTCCAGCTCTGGCAGGCCGTGGACATCGTCACCGGCGCCGTGATCATCGGGGTCGCCCTCGCGAAGCTCGGTGGTGGCCTGGGCGTGCTCGACGCGCTCGGCTTCGGAGTCGCGCTCGGGCTCGGAGCGGTCCTTCTCTACTGCTTCTGGCTCGTCCTCGCGACAGGGTCGTTCTGGGTGATCCAGATGTGGTTCCTGCCCGAGCTCTTCGAAGGGATCTTCCAGACCGGCCGCTGGCCTGTCGGCATCTACCCGGACTGGCTGCGCTTCGGGATCACGTTCCTCGTGCCGATCGCGTTCGCGATCACGGTCCCGGCCGAAGCGGTGACCTCTCGTCTCGACGTGCAGACGCTCGCATTCGCGGCGTTGTTCACCGTCGTCGCCTTCGCGGTCTCGCGCTGGTTCTGGCGCTTCGGCCTCCGGAACTACACCGGCGCCTCCGCCTAGTCGTCGTTGCTAGAGTGCCGCGGTCTTTGGGGCGATGTTGCCTCGGGCGGCTCGTCCGTCCGGGGCTTTTTCCATTTCAAGGAGGAGTTTCATGGCACGACCGAGGACGCAGACGCCCAGGAAGGGCTCGCGGAGCACGATGGTGAAGAGCAAGGATCGGGCAACCTCCCCCGTCGCGGCCCGGCGCGCGGTGCTGAAGCGAATCAAGGACGAAGGGGTCGAGCACGTCCTCTTCTGGTTCACCGATCTCGAGGGGCACCTGAAGTCCTTCGCGATCACGCCTGCCGAGATGCAGGAGGCGCTGAACGACGGGATGGGCTTCGACGGCTCGTCGATCACGGGCTTCAACGCGATCGAGGAGTCGGACATGGTCGCGATCCCCGACCCGGCGAGCTTCCAGCTCATGCCGCGGCCGCTCGACGAGCACGGCCAGGCGATCGGGGCGAAGGTCGCGCGGATGATCTGCGACGTCGTCACGCCGGACGGTGAGCCGTACGAGGGCGACCCGCGCTACGCGCTGCGGCGGGCACTCGAGCGCATGCGGGATCTCGGCTTCGACGCCTTCAACGTCGGGCCCGAGCTCGAGTACTTCGTATTCGAGGACGACAAGGGCACGGAGACCATCGACGAGGGCGGCTACTTCGCAATGACGGCGGTGGACGCCGCGAGCGAGATGCGGAACGACACGATCGCCGCGCTCGAGTCGGTCGGGATCCCGATCGAGTATCACCACCACGAGGTCGGCCCCTCGCAGCACGAGATCGACATGCGCTACGCGGACGCGCTCTCGATGGCCGACCACACGATGACCTACCGCCTGATCGTCAAGGAGGTCGCCGCCTGGCACGGGTACTACGCGACCTTCATGCCGAAGCCGCTCTTCGGCGAGAACGGATCTGGCATGCACACCCATATGTCGCTGTTCAGAGCCGGGCGCAACCAGTTCTTCGACCGGCGCGACGAGTACCACCTCTCGAAGAGCGCAAAGGCCTTCATCGCCGGCCTGCTCGTGCACGCGCGCGAGATGTCCGCGGTGCTCGCGCAGTGGGTGAACTCGTACAAGCGGCTCGTGCCCGGGTACGAGGCCCCGGTCTACGTCGCCTGGTCGCAGCGGAACCGCTCGGCCCTGATCAGGATCCCGCTCTACAAGCCGGGCTCCGAGCAGGCGACGCGGGCGGAGATCCGCTGCCCGGACCCCGCCTGCAACCCGTACCTCGCGTTCGCGGCGCTCCTCCATGCGGGGCTCGAGGGGATCGAGCAGGGCTACGAGCTCCCCGACCCGATGGAGAGCAACCTCTACCGTCTGTCGGCCCGGGAACGGCGCGAGCAGGGGATCACCGCGCTTCCGGAGTCGCTCGGCGAGGCGATCGACGAGCTCGGGGACTCCGAGCTCATGCGCCGCGCGCTCGGCGAGCACATCTTCCCGCGCTATGTCGAGCTCAAGCGCCAGGAGTGGGACGAGTACCGCGTCCAGGTCACCGAGTGGGAGAAGGAGAAGTACCTGGCCGCGCTGTGAGCGACATCCCTTGCAGTGGCCCGCGAAATGCCGGATGATGCACTCTTGCAAGGCGCGGCTCTAGGCGAGTGCCGGCGCCTTGTATCTGACGGCCGATCGCGGGCTCCCGGTTGAGGAGCCCGTGGTCGTTCATGGGGGAACCGAGGTTCCCCCATGCGCCCCCTCCTGCTGCCACTGGCTGCGCGGGTCGCGGCTCCAGCCTCCCGGCCGGCGGAGCCGGCCTCCGGCTCGGCCGTTGCGTCTGTACCGGCCGATCTCCTTCTGCTCAGTAGGGGCGAGCCTCGCCCTCGCCCTCGCCCTAGCTCGGGCAGACGGCGACGACTGCCTCGGCAGTTGTTCCGACGCCGAGCCTCGCGCGTGCTGCGGCGAGCCTGCGATCAGCGGTCCGGCGAGAGATGTGCAGCTGTTGCGCAGCTTCCCGGACCGCGAGCCCATCGCGTAACAGGGCCAGCACGCGCTGCTCGTCGTTGGTCAGCTTTGAGCTCGCGGAGCCGCCGTTCGCCTCGGGAGCGACGAGCGTGCGGCCTGAACTCGCGTCCTGCGCCCGTGCTAACAGCGGGTCAGTCGGGCTTGCCGGCCATCGCCCAGACCGCGACGACGAAGGCGGCGAGCAGCACGAGCGAGAGGACCAGCGTCGCCTTGAGCAGCCCCTGGCCGCCGCCATGGGCGAGGCGGCGGACGCCGATCCCACCGGTGATCAGCGCCGCGACGAACAGCACCGCGCCCCCCTCGGCCACGATGAAGCCGATGGTCGTCCACGCCGAGTCGATGGGGCTCTCGTCGAGCCCTTCCTTCGAGTAGATCCAATGGGCAGCCGCCCACATGAGCACGTAACTCGGCAGGCCTACCACCAGCAGCGTCCAGTAGCCGAGCCGCAGCATCCGTGCGTCGCCCCGGGCGAACGCAAGTGACGCTGCCGCGGTGAGCGTTGCTCCCACGAGCACCGTCGCGCCGAGGATGTGCAGGAAGAGCGGGAAGTTCCAGTCGTCCTCACGGACGACGGCCAGCCAGCTCGTCATGCGCCCGGCTTCCAGATCATCACGACGAGGATCGCAAGCAGGATGAGCGACGAGACGGCGTGCAGGACGACCCCACGCTGCGTCCGGTTGAGCGCGAGCAGCTCGGCGTTCGGCCCGGTCTGCCCCGCCGACGAGAGCTCCCGGGCCTTCAGCAGCGGCTTCATGTACTCGGCCCCGGTGCGCGAGCCGACGGCGGCGGCCGCGAACCAGAGGACGATCGCCGCGATGATCCAGCCGTCCCACAGGTCGTAGCCGCCGTACGAGAGCGCGAGGAAGATCCCGAGCAGCAGCGTTCCCCCGGCTCCGACTCCGACCGCGATGTTCCCGATCTTCGCGACCGGCTCCATGCGCAGGGTCGCGTCGGGCGTGTCGACGTTCCGCCCGGCGACGATCAGCACCCAGAAGAGGACGATCCCGCCGACGAATGCGAAAGCGCTCAGAACGTGCAACGCGAGGGCCCACTCGTCCAGGCTCACGTCTCGATCCTTACACACCGCGCGCCGCAGTCGCGGCGACAATGAGCGCCGTGGATACGACAGCTCGCCACCTGCGCCTGCTCACCGACACGATCGCCGCGGTCAACTCCTCGCTCGACCTCCAGGAGGTGCTCGAGCTCGTCGCCCGCAACGTTGCGGACGCGCTCGGCACGGATGCTTGTTTCGTCTACCTGTACGACGAACGTTCGAGCGAGCTCGTCCTGCGCGCGACGCACGGCAGCCGGGTCGAGGAGATGACACGGACGCCGCGTATGCGTCCCGGCGAGGGAATCACCGGCGTCGCCGCCGCCGAGCGCGCGCCGGTCATGATCCCGTCGCAGGCCCACCTCGACCCGCGCTTCAAGCTCTTCCCGAACCTCCCCGAGGACGAGTACGAGTCGATCCTGGCGGTGCCCATTCTCGCTCGCGACACGCTCGAAGGCGCCCTCAACGTCCGCACGCGCGAGCCGCGCGAGTTCACCGAGGCCGAGATCGAGCTCCTCGTCGCGATCGCGTCGCAGGTGGCGCAGACGATCGAGCACGCGAAGCTGTACGCGGCCGCTCAGCGGCGCGTGGTCGAGCTCGAGGCGCTCGCGCGCATCTCGGAGGCGGTCTCGGAGTCGCTGTACCTCGAGGAGTCGCTCGAGGCGATCGTCAAGACGACGATGGAGTCGCTGCACGCGACCGGCGCCGCGCTCGTGCTCGAGGACGGCAAGATCGCATGGCCGGAGGGAAGGCCGGGGGCCTACGCCGTGCGGATGCCGCTGCGTTGGAAGCGCCGCCAGATCGGCGAGCTCGTCTGCGATCGCGCCACGCCGTTCTCGGACGACGATCGCGCGCTGCTCGAAGCGATCGCCCACCACGCCGCGGTCGCGCTCGAGCACGGCCGCGCGGTCATGCGCGGCGTCCTCGCGCAAGAGATCCACCACCGCGTCAAGAACAACCTCCAGTCCGTGGCGTCGCTCCTGCGCGTGCAGGCGCGGGCGGAGAACGTCGATCCGAGGAAGGCGCTCTCCGACTCGGTCAACCGGATCCTCGCGATCGCGGCGGTGCACGAGGTGCTGACCGAGCACCGCGAGGACGACGTCGACCTCGGCGAGCTCGTCGACCGGCTGCGCGCGATGCTCGTCCAGGGCCTCGTCTCGGGCAAGGAGGTGACCGCGGAGCTCGCGCCCGTCTCGCTCGCGGGACAGCAGGCAACAGCGCTAGCGCTCGTCTTCACCGAGCTCTTCCAGAACGCGCTCCAGCACGGCGGCGGCCACGTCTCGATCGCGCTCGCCGCAAGGGAAGGGAACGGTGAGGTTGTGCTCACGATCGCCGACGATGGCGCCGGGATCCAGGGCGACGGCTCGGGAACCGGGCTCTCGATCGTCCGCGCGCTCGTTCGGGACGAGCTCGGTGGCGAGATCGACCTCGTGAACGACGGCGGCCTGCGCGCCGAGGTGGTGTTCCCCGCGTGACGCGCGTCCTGGTTGCCGAGGACGAGACGATCATCCGCCTCGACCTCAAGGGGCTGCTCGAGAGCGCCGGGTTCGAGGTGTGCGCCGAGGCGAAGGACGGCGAGGAGGCGGTCGCGCTTGCCCGCGAGACGGAGCCCGACGTCGCGCTCCTCGACGTGAAGATGCCGCGGCTCGACGGGATCGAGGCGGCGAGGCGGATTCTCGACGAGCGGCCGATCCCGATTGTCATGGTGACCGCGTATGGCGAGCGCGAGGTGGTCGCGCGCGCGGTCGAGGCGGGCGTCTTCGGCTACCTCGTGAAGCCGTTTCGCGAGACCGATCTCCTGCCCGCTATCGAGACTGCGCGGGCGCGCCACGAGGAGCTCAGCGCGCTGCGGGAGGAGGCCGCGTCACTGGCGGATGCGCTCGACGCTCGCAAGAAGATCGAGCGCGCGAAGGGGATCCTCATGGACCGGGAGGGGCTCACCGAGCAGGAGGCCTTCGCGCGGCTGCGCAAGGCGAGCCAGATCTCCGGGCGGCCGCTGAAGGTCGTCGCGGAGGCGCTGATCGCGACGCTGGAGGCGTAGGGCCCTACGTCGCGAGCAGGCGCTCGTCCTCGCGGCGGCGGTAGAAACGCCGGCCGAGCCACGCCGCGAGCGCGACGAGCGCGAACGGCGCCGCCACGATGACGATCGCGAGCGCGACCACGCCTTCCCAGACGAGGACGTTCAGCGCCTCGTCGAGCGTCCGCTCGAGCCGTGACGGCACCGCGACGGTGCCCGCATCCGGCGTCGTGACGGTGAGCTGCACGGTCGCCATCCGGGCCTCGGCGCTCGTCGCGGAGATCCCGCCTTTGAGCTGGCGGAGCTCGGCCTGCAGCGTCCGCAAGCGGTTCTGGAGTTGAACGCGCCGCACCGGATCGAGCGAGTCGGACTCGAGCTGTGCCCGGACCAGCGCAATCTGCGCCTCGACGGTGCGCTTCCGGGCCTGGAGCTGGTCGAGTGACTGCTGGAGGTCGTCGATCCGTATCTGCTGCGTGACGATGCGCCCGAGCGCCGAGAGCTGCACGATCGCCTCCTGCACGCGCCCGACCGGGACGCGCACCGTCAGCGCGGCGTTCCCCTCCTCGCCGGTCACGACCGACGCGCTGACGACGTGGCCGCCGAGCCGACGGGTCAGGTCCAGCGCCTCCTGCGCTGCGCTTGAGACCTCGTCGGAGTCCGCGACTTCGACTGTGAGCGTCGCGCTGACGCGCTGGGCGCGGCCGGCGGTCGGGCCGATCGCGCTGCGGTCGAAGGCCGGGGGAGCCGCCGACTTCGCCCCGAGCGTCGCCTCAGGCACGAGCGCCTCTCCAACGGTGTCCTGGCGGATCGCCTCAGCCGTCCCGTCCGAGCGCGAGAGCCCGACTGCGCCGGCGCTCACGAGCGCGAGCGCGACGACTGCCGGCACCGCGACGAGCGCGACGCGCCGCACGGGGAGTTGAAAGCGCGCCCAGACCGGCACTCGCGACGGCTGCTCGCGGGCGATCTCCCGGACGCGCGCGCGGAGCGCCACGGGTGCGGAGGGGCGGGCTGCCCGGAGCTCGTTGATCAGGTCAGGCGACGACGTCATGGTTTCTCATCCTCTCTTCGAGCTTCGCGAGCGCGCGGTGGAGCCGCGTCGAGACGGCGGTGGGCGTGATTCCGAGCAGGCGGGCGACCTCGTCGCCCTCGAGATCGAGGACGATCCGCAGCGCAACGACCTCGCGCTCTCCCGCGGTCAGCGCAGCAAGCGCTTCCTCGAGCTCGGCCGAGAAGCCCTCGCCAAAGGACGGTTCGCGTCCCTCGCGGAGCTCACCGGCCTCGGCGCGCTCTTCGCGGCGGCGCCGTCGCTGATCGGCCCGGAACCAGTCGAGCGCGGTCGAGCGAGCGATCGAGAGGAGCCACGCGCGCGCGGTCCCGCGCCCGGGGTCGAAGCGGCGCCACTTGCGCAGCGCGGTCTCGAAGGTCTCGCTCGTCAGGTCTTCTGCGAGCGCCCAGTTCTTGGTCATGTACAGCAGGTAGCCGTAGACGTCGTCCAGGAGCTCCTCCGCGACGGCGGCGAAGGAGGGCGCGACGGCGTGGCCGGTCCGGGGCGCGTCGAGGGTCACGGCATGCACGTTCCTAGTACGCCGCCGTGCCGGGCGATGTCACAGGCGTCAGGACGGCGAGGAGCGGGCATCGTCGAACAGCGCCTCCCAGCGTTCGAGGAGCTTCTGGAGCTCGTCGCGTCCTGCGCGATGCGCGGCGAGAACGTCCATGTTCGCCCAGTCGTCGGCGAGCTTCCCCTCCAACTCCGAGACGCGAGCCTCGACGGCCGCGATCTCCGCCTCGAGCAGCTCGAGCTCGGAGGTCTCCTTCGAGGGCTTCCGGGCCGGTTTCGGTCGAGGCTTCGGCTTCGCGGGAGCCGCGGGTTGCTTCGGCGCCTCCGCGGACGCCTTGTCGGCCCAGCCGCCGTCGTACGAGCGCAGCGTGCGTTCCTCCACCGCGACGATCCGGTCGGGCACGGCGTCCAGGAGTGCCCGGTCGTGGGAGACGATGAGCACCGTCCCGGGGAACGCCTCGAGAGCCGCCTCGAGCGCCTCGCGGCTCTCCAGGTCGAGGTGGTTCGTCGGCTCGTCGAGGACGAGGAAGTTCGCGCCCGACGCGACGAGGAGCGCGAGCGAGAGACGCCGCCGCTCCCCGCCCGAGAGGGCCGTCACCGCGCGCTCGTGGGTGTCCCAGCCGGAGAAGAGGAACCGGCCGAGCAGCGACTGGGCCTGGGGTCGCGTCAGGCCCGTCGCCGCGACCGCGGCATCGAGAACCGATCCTTTCGTCGGAAGCTCCTGCGTGTGCTGCGAGAAGTACGCGGGCACGACGCCGTGGCCGAGCTGAGCTCTGCCGGCGTCCAGGTCACGATGGCCGAGCAGCGCCTCGAGCAGCGTCGTCTTCCCGGACCCGTTCGGCCCGACGAGCGCCACCTTCTCGCCGCGCTCGACGACGATCTCCGCGCTCTCGAGCAGCCGCTTGTCGCCGGCGGACAGGACGATCCCGTCCCCTTCGACGACGATCCGGCCCGTCCGCGGCGGCGAGAGGAAGTCGAAGCCGAGCGTGCGCCGCTTCGTCGTCAGCGAGGCGAGCTCCCCGCGCGCGGCGCCTCGCTCCTGCTCGAGTCGGCCGATCTGCGTCAGCTTCGCCTGCGCCTGCTTGGCCTTCGACTTCTTGTACCGGAAGCGCTCGACGAAGCGCTCGAGCCGGGCGATGTCCTCGGAGACGCGGTCCGCGGTCTTCTCGGCTGCTGCGGCCCGCGCCGCCTTCTCGCGCCGCCAGGCGTGCCAGGGCCCGGCGAAGTAGTGGACCCCGCCGGGGGCGAGGTCGAGCACGGCGGTCGTCACGGCCTCGAGGAACCAGCGGTCGTGGGCGACGAGGACGACCGCCGCATTGAGCGTCGTAAGCTCGTCTTCGAGCCACTCGAGGCTCTCGACGTCGAGGTGGTTCGTCGGCTCGTCGAGCAACAGCAGGTCGGGGTCGACCGCGAGCGCGCGCGCGAGGGACGCGCGGGTCAGCTCTCCGCCGGAGAAGCTTGCGAGCGGCCGGTCGAGGTCCTCGTCGCGGAAGCCCAGGCCGCGCAGGGTCCGCGCGGCCCGCTCGCGCCAGGCCCAGCCACCCGCGTGCTCGAGCTTCCCCTGCGCGTCCGCGTAGCGCCGCAGCGTCCGCTCGTCGTGCGCACCGGCGGCCATCTCGCGCTCGAGGCGCTCGAGCTCCTCCTCGAGTGCGAGCAGGTCTTTCGCCCCCGAGACGGCGTATTCGCGCAGCGTGAGGTCGAGCTCGCGCGGTGGGCGCTGGTCGTGGAGCGCGACGCGCGTGCCCTTGGCGAACGCCAGCTCGCCGCCCTGGAGCGAGACCTCGCCCGCGATCGCGCGGAGCAGCGTCGTCTTGCCCGCCCCGTTCGCGCCCGCGAGCGACAGGCGGTCGCGCCTTCCGACCGCGAACGACACCCCGTCGAAGAGGGGGTCGCCGGAGAACTCCTTGCGCAGGTTGGATGCGTTCAGAACGGACATTGCACCTGCATAGTCGCGTTTCCTGACACCCGCTGGCCACAGGTCTGCGAACTGACGCATTCGGGGGAGGGACAACGTACGGGTAGAGCGAACCATGCGCGAAGGCGGGGAGCCTGACTGCGGCTCTCGTAATCGAGATCGGGCAACAAAGGAGGCATCGACATCATGCATCGCTTTTTCACCCTGGCGGTTTCCGTCGGGCTGCTTGCAACGCTCGCCGTCGGCCTGACGGCCGCGAGCGGCGCGAACGCGCGTGAGCAGAAGACGGGGATTCCGGGGGTCAGCGGCATCTTCGCGGGCTGCTACGTCAAGAAAGGCGGCGCGCTGCGGCTCGTGACGACGTCGCGCCGGTGCAAGCCGACCGAACGACGCGTGAGATGGAACGCTCGTGGTCCGGTCGGCCCGCGGGGCCTCCTCGGCCCGACCGGCCCTTCAGGTGTCGCGGGCACGGCCGGAGCCCAGGGCCTACAGGGCGCCGTCGGCCCGGCAGGGCCGCAGGGAGACATGGGCCCCGAGGGTCCTGGAGGCCCAGCCGGTCCCGCCGGTCCAACCGGCGCCGATGGTCCAGCCGGCCCCGCTGGTCCGACCGGCGCCGATGGACCTGCCGGCCCCGCTGGTCCGACCGGCGCGGATGGACCGGCTGGTCCCACCGGCCCCGCCGCGAGCCAGGTGAAGTTCGGGCCTGCGGTGTCGGCGGGAGGCAACGATGCCGCGGGCACGCCGTTCGGCCCGTCGACTGCTTCCTGCCCGGCTGGAGAGGTTGCCCTGGGCGGCGGCGCGATCGTGGCCAACGGCAGCAACGCCAAGGCCGCGGTCTACCTGTCGGCACCAACGCCGAGAACCGATGGCGTGACGCCGACTGGATGGGAAGCACAGGGCATCATCACGATCAGAACCGCGAACGGACAGAGCCCGACCATCGAGGCGTTCGTCGTCTGCAGCAACTAGCCCGAGACGACCACGAACATGGTGTGACCACGGGGGGCCGCGAGGCCCCTCGTGTCGTTCCGGAGTACGCGGCTACACCGACGCGCCAATGCTTGCCGTAGAAACGGACTAGCGACCGGCCGTCGAGGGGACTCCGACGAGCTCGCGCGCCGCTGTGGCGATGCCCTCCGCATCGATCCCCGCCGCGGCGAGCAGCTCGTCGGGCGTCCCGGAGCCGGGCATTCCCCGGACCGCGAGCAGTGCGACCCGCGGCCGCTCGTCTGCGTCTCCGAACGCTGCCAGTACGGCCTCGCCGAGCCCTCCCTCCGGCCAGTGGTCCTCGACGGTGACGAGCCTACCCTGCGTTGCCTCGGACGCCGCATACAGCGTTGCCGTGTCGAGCGGCTTGATGGAGTAGAGATCGATCACGCGCGCCCCGATGCCCTCGCGCGCGAGCGCGTCGGCCGCGTCGAGCGCCTCGAACACGGTGATGCCGGCGGCGACGATCGCGACGTCGTCGTCGTCCGAAGAGCGCAGCACGCGGCTGCCTCCGATCTCGAAGTCCTCGTCGGGCCCGTACAGCACGCGCGTAGCGGGCCGCAGGGTCCGGAGGTACGAGATGCCCTCGCTGTCGGCAAGCGCAGTCACGAGCCTCGCCGTCTGGTTGCCGTCGCACGGGTGCAGGACGACGCTCCCGTGGATCGCGCGGAACGCCGCGATGTCCTCGAGCCCCATCTGCGAGGGGCCGTCCTCTCCGATCGAGACACCGGCGTGCGAGCCGCAGAGGACGAGTCGCGCGCGGCTCACGGCGGCCATGCGGGCGAAGTCGTACGCGCGTGTGAAGAAGGCCGCGAACGTCGACGCGAACGGCTTCCACCCGACGATCTGGAGGCCGACCGCGGCCGCGAGCATCTGCTGCTCGGCGATGTACATCTCGAAGAACCGGTCGGGATGCTCCTGCGCGAAGATCTCGGCGAAGGTCGAGTTCGACACCTCGCCGTCGAGGACGACGACGTCGCCGCGCGCGGAGCCGAGCGCAGCGAGCGCCTCGCCGTACGCCTTGCGCGTCGCGACCTCGCTCCCGACCTCGTATGCAGGAAGCTCGAGCTCCCCGGTCTCGAACCGGTACGGCTCGCCGGGCTCCGGCTTCGCGACCTCGATGCGGATGTCGCGGAGGCCCCCGAGCTCCTCGATCGCGGCCTCCGGATCGTCGATCGGCTTCCCATGCAGTCCGTTCTTGTCCGCGACCGCCGCGACGCCGTGCCCCTTCTCCGTGCGCGCGATGACGGCGGTGGGCTGGCCGGACGTCTCGACCGCCTCGGCCAACGCGCTGTCGATCGCCTCGACGTCGTGCCCGTCGACGACGATCGCGTGCCAGCCGAAAGCGCGAGTGCGGTCGACGTAGGTCTTCGTGTCCCACCCGACCATCGTCTCCCCGCGCTGGCCGAGCCGGTTCACGTCGAGGATCGCGGTCAGGTTGTCGAGCGAGTAGTGTGCGGCGTGCTCGAAGGCCTCCCAGATGGAGCCCTCGGCGAGTTCGCTGTCCCCGCACAGCACCCACGTGCGGGCGGGCAGCCGGTCGAGATACTTCGCCGCGAGCGCCGTCCCGACCCCGATCGGCAGGCCCTGCCCCAGCGAACCGGTCGCGACGTCGACCCAGGGCAGGACCGGGGTCGGATGCCCTTCGAGGCGGCTGCCGTGCTTGCGGTACGTGAGCAGCTCCTCGTCGGAGACGACTCCCGCTGCCTTGTAGATCGCGTACAGGAGCGTCGACGCATGACCCTTCGAGAAGATGAGCCGGTCGTTGGCCGGGCTCTTCGGAGTGTCGAAGTCGTAGCGCAGGTACCCGTCGACGAGCACCGCCATCAGGTCGGCTGCGGACATCGCGGAGGTCGGGTGCCCCGACTTCGCCGCCGCAGCCATCCGGACCGAATCGACCCGAAGCTGCTGTCCGAGCTCCTTCCGCCGAGCGGCCGCTTCCCCCATGTGGCCATCCTACGTGGGCGCCTACGGGCTCCCGCGCGCTACGGTAGGCACATGGCGCGAAGCCGCCTCCACGAGCTCTCGGCCCACGGCGTCAGCGTGTGGATGGACTCGCTCTCGCGCGAGATGCTCGAGACGGGCGAGCTCGCCCGGCTGATCGACGAGGACGCGGTCGTCGGCGTCACCTCGAACCCGACCATCTTCGAGAAGGCCCTTTCCACGGGCGGCTGGTACGACGACCAGCTGCGCGACGTGCTCGAGCGGCACGACGACACGAAGGAGGTCTTCATCGAGCTCGCGGTCCGGGACGTCCAGCAGGCCTGCGACCTTCTGCGCCCCGCCTGGGAGCAAACGCAGGGGGTCGACGGCCGCGTCTCGATCGAGGTCGATCCCGACCTCGCCTACGACCGCGATGCCTCCTTCGACGAGGCGATCCGGCTCCACGAGCTCGTCGACCGGGCGAATGCGTACGTGAAGATCCCGGGCACCGAGCCGGGGCTCGGCGCGATCGAGGACTGCATTGCCGCCGGCCGCTCGATCAACGTGACGCTCATCTTCTCCCTCGAGCGCCACGCCGCGGTCGTCGAGGCGTACATCCGCGGCCTCGAGCGCCTCGCCGCTGACGGCGGCGATCTCTCGCAGGCGATCTCCGTCGCGAGCTTCTTCGTCTCGCGCGTCGACACCGAAGCCGACCGACGCCTGGAGGAGCTGGGACGCACGGACCTCCAGGGCAAGCTCGCGGTCGCGAACGCGAAGCTCGCCTACCAGCACTACCTCGCGACCTTCGCCGGCGAGCGGTGGGAGCGGCTCGCCGTCGGCAGGAGCTCGCCCGCAGCGGTGCCTGTGGGCCTCGACCTCGACGAAGAACCCCGCGTACCGCGACGTCCTCTACGTCGAGGAGCTCATCGGCCCGGACACGGTGAACACGATGCCGGCCGAGACGATCGTGGCGTTCCAGGATCACGGCGAGGTGCGGGACACGCTCACGGAGGGGATCGACGAGGCGACTCAGCTCTTCGACGACCTCGCTGAGGCCGGCGTCGACTACGACGACGTCGTCGAGACGCTCGAGCGGGAGGGCGTCGAGAAGTTCTCGGACTCGTTCCGGCAGCTCCTCGCCGGGATCGACGAGCGCCGGGCGGCGCTCGTCTCCTGATCCCCGCGCCGTAGTCCTACCTCCAGGTCGCCCGGGCCGTGCAGACCTCGCCCGACGGGCTGACTGCGCGCCCGCGGATGACTTCGGCTCCGGCGCCGTTCCGCGCGAGCGCTCTTGCCTCGAACGAGCCGCTCGGCGGCCGGGTCGTCCGGACGAGCCGCGCGAAGCGGGTGCCGTTCCGGCGGAGCGAGACCGTCCAGCGCACGCCGTTGCGGTTCTGGTCGACCTCGAACTCCACCTCGATCCGGCCGTTCTCCTCGCTCAGCTTCAGCTTCGACGTGGTCGCCCTCGTGCACTTCCCGGCCACGAGCACGTCGCCGTCCTTCGCGCTGGCCGTCGGTGCGAGCAGGACGGCTGCGAAGGCCACGAGCGCCGCGCACATGAGTGTGGTTCGTCTCATCGTTCTCTCCTTGTCGCTTGCTTGCTTCTACCCGGGCGCAGCGGCGGGATCGCGAGCGCTGCCGAATCCTTGCCCTGAGCTGACCAAACCTGAGCTGACCGAACCTTGGTCGGTACCAAGACATATGTAATTTGCATATACTCCGAGCCATGCACCGCCGGAGACATCGCCTAGCTCGCAACCGCCGCCGGCTCCCGGACGGGAGCTGGGAGGTGCGCGCCAGGGTGGAGCGTCTCGGCGAGCCCGCGTTGCTCCTCCTCCTCGACGCCGGCCCGACGCACGGGTACGAGCTCCTCGAACGGCTCCCGCCTCTCATCGGCGAGGACCGCGTCGACGTGGGGAACGTGTACCGCGCGCTGCGCGGACTCGAGGAGGAAGGCCTCGTCGTCTCGGAGTGGCAGGCCGAGCTGCCGGGACCGGCGAAGCGCACGTACACGCTGACCGCCGACGGCTCGGCCGTCCTCACTGCCTGGCGTGAGTCGATTGTCCGGCTCCGCGAGAGCCTGTCTCCGTTTCTCGAGTCTCAGGAAGGGAGGTGACCTATGTGCCACGAACGCAGACACCGCCGTAAGGGAATGCGCCGCGCTCCGAACCGGGAGCAGCTCCTGGAGGCGCTCGAGGAGCGCCAGCGGGATCTCGAGCAGGAGATCGCGGACCTCCACGACGTCATCAAGCGGCTCCGCGACGAGGGCGTGACCCCGTCGCCCGAGCCGGCGCCGTCGATCTAGTACTACCCCGCGCCGAGCGCGACGAGCAGCTCGTCGTGGAGGAGCCCGTTCGAGGAGACCGCGCTGCGGCCGTCGATGCGCGAGACCCCGGAGAGGTCCGAGAAGCGCCCGCCGGCCTCCTCGACGATCACCTGCACGGCGGCGAGGTCCCACTCGTTGACGCCGATCGCGTCCACGGCGCCGTCGACGGCTCCCTCGGCCACGAGCATGTGCGCCCAGAAGTCGCCGAAGCCGCGCGCGTGCCAGGCGCGGCCGGCGAGCTTCGGAATCGGGTTCTCGTACGTGAAGCTCACGACCGCGTCCTCGACCCGGGAGACCGACGACACGCCGATCCGGTCGCCGTTCGCGAAGGCACCGCGTTCCCGCTCGGCCCACCATCTCCGTCCGAGCGCGGGCGCCGACACGACGCCCATCGTCACTTCTCCCGATTCCTCGATCGCAACGAGCGTCGCCCACACCGGGATGCCGCGCGCGTAGTTGCGGGTGCCGTCGATCGGGTCGACGATCCAGCGCCGCTCGCCGCGGCCGGTCGTCCCCTCCTCCTCGCCGAGGATGGCGTCGTCCGGCCGCGCGTCGGCCAGGATCGACCGGATCTCGGTCTCGACCGCCCGGTCGGCCTCGGTCACCGGCGTCAGGTCCGCCTTGGTCTCGAACGCGAGGCCCGGCTTGAAGCGGCCGAACGAGATCGCGTCCGCCGTGTCAGCGAGTTGCAATCCGAGCTCGAGGTCGGTGGTCACTAGGCGAGCTGGATGTAGAGCAGCGCCACGAGCACCGTGCCCAGGAACAGCAGCCAGAAGAGGCCGAAGAGCGCCCAGCCGAAGCGGTTGCTCCTGCTCGCGAGGTCGTCGTCCGTCACGTGAGCAGGGGGTCGACGGCGGCGGCGACGAAGAGCAGCGCGAGATACGCGAGCGAGTAGTGGAAGAGGAGTTGCGCGCGTGCGCGTGAGAGGTCGCGGCGGAGGAGCCACGCGAGCGCGAGCAGCACGGCTCCGAGCCCGACGGCCGCGACCGTGTACACGGGCCCGAGCCAGAGGCCGACGACGACCGTGAAGGCGACCAGGCCGATCGAGTAGAGCAAGATCTGGCGCGCCGTCTCGCGATCCCCCCGCACGACGGGAAGCATCGGGATCCCCGCGGCCGCGTACGCGTTCTTGATCATCAGCGCGAGCGCCCAGAAGTGCGGCGGCGTCCACAGGAACACGATGAGGAAGAGCCAGAGCGCGGGCAGGGCGAGGCTTCCGGTGGCCGCCGCATAGCCGACGAGCGGCGGGACCGCGCCGGCAGCGCCGCCGATGACGATGTTCTGCGGTGTCGAGCGCTTGAGCCAGCGCGTGTACACGACGACGTAGAACGCGTTGCCGACGAGCGCGAGCAGTGCCGTCAGGACGTTCACCGTCGACGCGAGCAGCGCGAACGAGAGCGCCGAGAGGACGATCCCGAACTCGAGCGCCTGCGCGACCGAGACCCGGCCCGAGGCGACGGGGCGCCCGCGCGTCCTCGAGCCCATGAGCCGGTCGATGTCGCGGTCGAGCACGTGGTTGAGCGCCGAGGCGCCGCCGCACGCGAGCGCCAGCCCGACCATCGTCAGCACGAAGAGGTCGAGCGCCGGCACGCCCTGCGCGCCGACGAACATCCCGCCCGCGCCCGTGACGAGCAGCAGCGACATGATCCGCGGCTTCGTCAGCGTCACGTAGTCGCGAGCCGACGCGAGCGGCGTCGCATGGCCGCGGAACACGGAGACGACCACGACAAGGGAAGCGCCGAGCGCGACCGCGGCCGCTCCCACGTGCAGCGCGACCGCCCAGGCTGCGCTCGAGCTCCAGGCGACGACCCCGCCGAGCGCGACCGCGGCCAGCAGCAACCCGAGGGCGAGCAACGCCCGCCCGAAGAGATGCGGGTACGCGTAGCGGGCGATGATCACCACGGCGACGAGGAACGGCAGCGCGACCGCGGCGATCCCCCAGTGCGTCGTGCCGAGCTCGAGGACCGCGCTCACGACGATCAGCGAGACGGCGAGCGCGGCCGCGACGGTCGTCAGACGCAGCAGCAGCCCTGTTGCCGGGCGCTCAGAAGACCGATCGCATTCCACGTTCTTCACGGAGCCTCCGTCTGAGATCGTAGAGCGGCCGTGCGCTCGTGACGTAGGGGACCTCGTCGAAGTTGTGCGGCGGCGGCGGCGAGGTCGTGTACCACTCGAGCGTGTCCGCCTGCCAGGGGTCGTTCCCGACCCGCGGCCCGCGCCGCGCCTTCACCACGTTCCAGAAGAAGAACAGGAAGCCGGCGCCCATGACCCACGAGCCGATCGTCGAGGTGAGGTTCAAGCCTTCCCACTCCTGGTTCGTGTACGTGTAGATCCGCCGTGGCATCCCTTCCAGCCCGAGGAAGTGCTGGGGGAAGAACGTGACGTTGAAGCCCACGAACATGAACCAGAAGTGCCACTTCCCGAGGGTCTCGCCGAGCATGCGCCCGAACATCTTCGGCCACCAGTAGTAGAGCCCGGCGAAGATCCCGAACACGACCCCGCCGAGGATCGTGTAGTGGAAGTGGGCGACGACGAAGTACGTGTCGTGCACCTGCCAGTCGATCGGGAATGCGGCGAGGTAGATCCCGGAGAGCCCGCCCACGATGAAGATCGAGATGAAGCCGAGCGCGAACAGCATCGGCGTGTCGAGGCTCAGGTTCCCGCGCCAGAGGGTCGCGAGCCAGTTGAAGATCTTCACCCCCGTCGGGACCGCGATGACCATCGACGCGACCATGAAGAAGATGTTCAGCGAGTTCGGCATCCCCACCGTGAACAGGTGGTGCGCCCAGACGAGCATCGAGAAGAAGCCGATCGCGACGGTGGAGAACGCGACCGCCTTGTAGCCGAAGATCGGCTTCCGCGCGAAGACCGGCAGCACCTCCGAGACGATCCCCATGGCGGGCAGCACCATCACGTACACCTCGGGGTGGCCGAAGAACCAGAACGCGTGCTGGTAGAGCACGGGCGAACCGCCCTCGCTGGCGGTGAAGAAGTGCGTCTGCACGTCGATGCCCGCGAACGAGATGCCGCGGTCGAGCAGGAGCAGCGTCAGCCCCGCGGAGAGCACCGGGAGCACTGCCATCAGCAGCCACGAGAAGACGTACATCGTCCAGACGAATAGCGGCATGCGCGTCCACGTCATCCCGGGCGCACGCATGTTGTGGATCGTCACCAGGAAGTTGATCGCGCCCACGAGCGACGAGATCGAAAGGATGTGGAGCGAGAGGATCCAGAGGTCCTGGCCGTTCCCGGCCGCGTCGGTCGAGAGCGGGGGATAGCCCGTCCAGCCCGACTTCGCCGCGCCTCCTTCTGCGAAGAAGGAGAGCATGAGGACGATCCCGCCGAACACGAAGAGCCAGTACGAGAGCGCGTTCAGGCGCGGGAAGGCGACGTCCCGCGCGCCGATCATCAGCGGAACGAGGTAGTTCCCGAAGCCGGCGAGGATCGGGACGACGACGAGGAAGACCATCGCCGTGCCGTGGATGGTGACGAGCTCGTTGTAGCGGTCGGGGCCCACGACGCCGCCGTCCGCCTGCATGAGCTGGAGGCGCATGACGAGCGCCATGAGCCCGGCGAGGACGAAGAAGAGCAGCGAGGTCCCGATGTAGAGGATCCCGATCCGCTTGTGGTCGGTCGTGACCAGCCAGCTCGCGAACCTGCCGCGCTGCCACGCCGGAGTGGTCTCGGCCCTAACCGCCACTGGGCGGGTTCTCCTGGAGGTAGGTCGTCAAGGCTCTCATCTGCTCGGTGTTCCAGCCGGAGCCCACCGCGGGCATCTCGCGGCGGCCGTTCCGGACGATGCTCTCGATCGCCTCGGGGTCCTCGAGGACGACCGAGCCGGCGAGGCGGGGCCCGATGCCGCCCTCGCCGTCGGGGCCGTGGCACTTGGCGCACACGCCGGCCCAGAGCTCCTCGCCGAGCTCGGACGCGTCCGCGCTCTGGTCCGTGCGGCGCTCCTCGAGCCACGCCGCGAATTCGGCCGCGGGCAGCACTTCGACTTCCGCGAGCATCTTCGCGTGCTCCACCCCGCAGAGCTCGGCGCACTGGCCGGTGAAGGTCCCCGTCCGGGTGGGCTCGAACCAGGTCGTGTTCACCGTGCCCGGGATCGCGTCGATCTTCCCGCCGAGCGCAGGGATCCACCACGAGTGGATGACGTCGTTCTCCCCCGCGGTCACCTCGAGCTCGACGGGGACGCCCTCGGGCGCGCGCATCCGGTCGATCGCGATCACCCCGTTCGGATACTCGTACTCCCAGTAGAACTGCCGCCCCGTCACCTGCACCTCGAGCCGGCCCTCGCCGCCCGCCCCGGCGGACGGCGTGTCCGTGATCCCCGGGAGCTCCACGAGCACGAAGACCGCGATCGCGAACAGGACGACCACGGGCGCGAAGGTCCAGATGAGCTCGAGCCGCGTCGACCCGTGGATCTGGACGCCGTCCTCGAAGCGGTCGCGGCGCTGCCGGCGGTACCTCCAGATGAAGAGGACGAGCGCCGCCTCGACGAGCACGAAGATCGCCACGACGAAGATCGAGACGAAGAGCCAGCTGTCGCGGATCCCCTCGGCGTTCGGCGAAGCCGGGTCGACGGGCGTGAACTGGGCAAGCGCGACCGGCGCGGCGAGGGCTGCGAAGGCAGAGACGACCGCGAAGACGAGGAGCCTGCGCACCGGCTGCCATTCTATGAACGTGCCCGAGCCTGCGTCCCGGAGAACACGCGTCCGCCTGCCGTCGGACGTCGTGCGCCCGTTCGACGTCTACCTGAACGGTGTCCCGCAGGAGGAGGGCTCCGACTTCCGGATCGAGGGCCGCACGCTCGTCTTCGACCGCGAGCTCAAGACGGAGGGAAAGCTCGGCTTCTGGCGCTGGCTCTCGCTGTGGGTGGGCGTCGCCGGCACGTATCGCCAGAACGACTCGGTGGACGTCGTGTACCAGAGCGACGGGCAGCGGGTCGTCGCGACGAAGCTCCCCCTCGAGCCCCTGTGAGGCACGGATGTCGTGACACGCGCCGCTAGTGTTGGACGGTGGAGGCGCAGAACGGGATCGAGGTCGAGGGGCTGGTCCGGGAGTACCGGAAAGGGCCGCGCGCCGTCGACGGGATCGACATCTCCGTCGCGCCCGGTGAGATCTACGGCTTCCTCGGCCCTAACGGTGCGGGCAAGTCGACGACCGTCCACGTCCTGACGACGCTGCTGCCCCCGACGGCGGGCACAGCGCGGGTCGGAGGCTACGACGTCGAGAAGGAAGGGCCGAAGGTGCGCTCGCTGATCGGGGTCGCGCTCCAGGAGGCGGCGCTCGACCCGCTGCTCACGGGCCGCGACCACCTGCGCCTGCAGGCGACGCTCCAGGGCGTCCCCAAGGCGAGGCGGAAGATGCACGCGGACGAGCTCCTCACCCGGGTCGGGCTCGCCGACGCGGGCGACCGCAAGGTCTCCGGCTACTCGGGCGGCATGAAGCGGCGGCTCGACCTCGCGCTCGCCCTCGTCCACCTGCCCAGGATTCTCTTCCTCGACGAGCCGACGACCGGGCTCGACCCGCAGAGCCGGACGTCGATGTGGGAGGAGGTCGCGCGTCTGCGCCGCGAGGAGGGCGTCACTGTCTTCCTCACGACGCAGTACCTCGAGGAGGCGGACGTCCTTGCCGACCGCGTCGGGATCATCGACGAGGGGAAGATCGTCGCGGAGGGCACGCCCGCCGCTTTGAAGGCCGAGATCGGCCGGCCGAGCGTGCACGCGATCCCGCACGACGAGAAGGACCGGGAGAAGATCGCCTCGTTCCTCGCTCAGTTCGGGGATCCGCTGGCGTCGACCCGCGACGTGGCGGTACGGCTGCGCGACGGCCTCGGCCTGACGGACATCGTGCGCGCGGTGGACGCGAACGGCGTCGAGATCGTCGATCTCGAGCTGCGCGCGCCGACGCTCGACGACGTCTTCCTCGCGAAGACCGGTCGAACGCTCGAAGGCGCGCAGGAGGAAGCGGGCGCCGAGCAGCAGGGGCGCCGCGGGTGAGCATTGCCTGGCCGCAGGTCGGCGCTATCGCCCATCGCTCGGTCATCCGCACGGCTCGCCAGCCGGCGAGCTTCATCCCGCCGCTGCTGTTCCCGATCCTGCTCATGACGGTCAACGCCGCGGGTCTCAAGTCCTCGACCGAGCTACCCGGCTTTCCGACGGAGTCGTTCCTCGCGTTCGCGCTCGCCGTGCCGTTCATCCAGGGCGCGCTCTTCTCGACCATCAACGCGGGCTCCGACCTCGCGCGCGACATCCAGACGGGCTTCGTGAACCGGCTCGCGCTCACCGCCCTACGCGACTGGGCACTGCTCGTCGGTCAGCTCGCGGGGATCGTCGTGCTCGGCGTCGTCCAGGCGATCTTCTACCTCGCAGTCGGGATCGCGGCGGGGGTCGAGATCGCGACCGGGCCTGCCGGGGTCGCGGTGCTTTTCGTCTACGCCGTCGTCGTCTCGCTCGCGTTCGGCGCGCTCGGCGCGTGGCTCGCGTTCCGCACCGGCTCGGGCGAGGCGATCCAGGCGCTCTTCCCGGTCCTTTTCGTCTTCCTGTTCATCTCCTCGATGAACGCGCCGCGGGACCTGATCGGCGTCGAATGGTTCCGGATCGCGGCGACGCTGAATCCGGTCTCGTACATGATCGAGTGCGTCCGGAGTCTCATCATCGACGGCTGGGACGCGCAGGCGCTCGTGCTTGGCTTCGGGTTCACGATCGCCCTCGGGATCGTCTCCTTCGCCCTCGCGACTCGGGCCCTCAGGACGAGGATGACACGGACATGAGGAGTTGGTGGAACGTGACTTCGGGGGTGGCCTGGCGAACGCTCAAGAACGCGCTCACGAACCCTCAGATCCTCATTCCGACGATGGCGTTCCCGCTGTTCTTCTTCACCGCCTTCGCCGGGGGCCTTTCGCAGGTCGCGAACGTCCCGGGGTTCGACTTCCCGCCCGGGTACACGGCGTTCCAGTTCGTCTTCGTCCTGCTCCAGTCCGCGGCGTTCAGCGGCGTGTTCACCGGCTTCGGTGTCGCGCGGGACTTCGAGGGCGGGTTCGCGAAGCGGCTGCTGCTCGCGGCGCCCCACCGGAGCGGAATCGTGTTCGGATACGGGCTCGCCGCGCTCCTCCGGTGGGCGATCGTCGCGGTCGTCCTGACCATCGTCGCCTTCGCTGTCGGAATGGACGTGGCCGGGGGACCCGTCGATCTCGCCGGCCTCTATCTGCTCGCGCTGCTCGTGAACTTCTGCGGTTTCTTCTGGTCGGGCGGGATCGCGATGCGCTTCCGGACGATCCAGGCCGGGCCGCTCATGCAGATGCCGGTCTTCCTCGTCCTCTTCTTCGCGCCGGTCTACGTGCCGCTCGAGCTGCTCGACGGGTGGATCGAGGGCGTCGCGTCGGTGAATCCGCTCACGTACTTCCTCGAGACCGGTCGCGGCTTCGTCGCCGGGGACGCGCCGCACGTCCTCGGCGCGTTCGCGCTCGCGATCGGCCTGGGCGTCGCGTTCTGGACGTGGGCGCTCTTCGGCCTCCGCAACGCGGAAGCCGCCGGCGCGTAGGGGCGAGACACATCTCGCCCTACGAGGGCTCGCCGAGGACCCGCAGCAGCGCGTCGACCACGGCCGGGTCGAACTGCGTCCCGGCCGCTTCCTCGAGCCGGCGCCGCGCTTCGTCGAGGTCGAGTGCCTGCCGGTACGGACGGTCGGTCGTCATCGCGTGGAACGCGTCGCAGGCGAAGATGATCCGCGACTCGATCGGGATCGCGTCCCCCGCGAGGCCGTCCGGGTAACCCCTGCCGTCGAAGCGCTCGTGGCAGCTGCGGACGATGGGACGTACCTCGCCGAGCTGTTCGATCGGAGCGAGGATCCGCTCCCCGAGCACCGGATGCGTCTCGACGATCGCACGCTCCTCGGCAGTGAGCGGGCCGGGCTTCAGGAGGAGTGGCGAGGGGATCCCGATCTTGCCGATGTCGTGGAACAGCGCCCCGAGCTCGAGGCGCTTGAGCTCGCGCGGCTCGAGCCCGAGCAGCTCGCCGACCTTGAGCGCGAGGTCCGTGATCCAGCGCGTGTGCCGCGACGTGTGCTCGTCATTGGCCTCGAGCGCATTCGCGAGCGCCTCGACGGTCGAGAGGAACGTCCGCTCGAGGGACTCGTAGCTCGCGGCACTCTGGAGCGCGAGCTTCGTCTGCTGGGCGAGGCCGCCGAGGAGGTCGAGCTCGCGATCCGCATAGGTCTCGGACGGGGGCATGGCCGCGGCGATGACGCCCCAGCGCCCGTCGACCACGAAGGGCGCGATCGCGAACCGTCCGTCGGTGTGCTCCGGCGGCGACGAGATAGATGCGTAGTCCTCGGCGCCGATGGAGTAGGGATCACGGCGGCCGAGCCAGGCTTCGAGGTGCTCGACCGGGATCGACGTGCGCTCGGACGCGAGGTGCTCGGGCGTGACGGCCAGGCGCTCGAGGTCGCCCGTGGTGGCGTTCTGTAGCCAGAGCGACACGCTCGGGCTCGCAAGGATCCGTTCCGTCCCCAGCACCACGCGCTCCGCGACCTCCGCGATCCCCTCGGCCGTCGCGAGGTTGCTGGAGAACGCGAGCAGGGCGGTCGCGCTCTCGGCCTCCCGCCGCTGCGCCTCGTACAGGCGCGCGTTCTCGAGCGCGACCGAGGTGTGGCCCGCGAGCACCTCCAGCACCCGGAGGTCGTCCAGGTCGAACTGGTTCAGGCCGAGCTTCGACACGACGATGACGCCCAGTACGCGCGAGCCGAAGGTCAGTGGGACCGCGAGCAGCGACTCTGCGATCTCCGCCGTGCCTTCGATGTGGTGGGCGTGCTCGTGATTCCGTGCGTCGTGGACGAGGAGCGGCTCGCCGGTCGCGGCCACAGTGCCGGTGATTCCGCGTCCGACCCGGGTCGCCAGGAGCTCGAGCGACTCGCCGGGCGCGGCCGACAGCAGGTCGCCTCGGAATGCGACCGGCACGAGGTCGTCGCCCTCGAGCAGGAAGACGCGGCAGTTGTGGTAGTCGATGAGGAGCCGGAGCTCGTCGGCGATCGTGAGCCCGATCTGGGAGACGTCGTTGAGCCGCGAGAGCTTCCCGGACAGGCTCTGGAGCATCTTCAGGTGCGCGATCGAGCGCACGTCGTCCCGGCGCACGTCCTCCTGCGAGGGCCGCTCGAGGGTGTCGTCGTCGAAGAGCAGGACGAGGCCCTTGCCCCGCGCCTTGGCGGTCATCATCGCCGCCTCCGCGCACGCGACGAGCTCGCGCGGGTTCGCCGCGTGCTCCGGCCCGACCGCGATGCCCGTCGAGACCGTCAGCGTCCCGGCCGCGTCCGCCTCGAGCTTCCCGAGCTCCACGCCGACGCGCTCCGCGAGCGTCACCGCGCTCCGGAGGTCGCCCGACGGCATGACGACCGCGAACTCCTCTCCGCCGACCCGGCAGACGACGTCCGACGCGCGGACGGAGGCGCGCAGCACGTCGGCGACCTGGAGCAGGAGCTCGTCCCCGACACCGTGCCCGTACACGTCGTTGACCTTCTTGAAGTCGTCGAGGTCGAGCATCACCAGGGCGACGGTGTCCTGCTCGACCGACGCGCGCATCAGCTCCTCGCGGAGGCGGTCGTGGAAGGTCCGGTGGTTGTAGAGACCCGTGAGTGCGTCCGTCGAGGCCTGGTGCTCGAGCCGCGCGCGGATGTGCGCGTTGTCGATGGCGAGCGCCGCGGCGTCCCCGAACCTCGTCGCGAGCAGGAACTCCTCCTCGGTGAAGTGGACGTCCTCGCCGACGCGGTAGATGTTGAGCGCCCCCTTGAGCCGGCCTCGGGCGATCAGCGGGACGGCGATCAGCGCCTCCGGCTCCACGGGCGTGCCGGGGACGAAGCGGACGCGGGGATCGAGGTGCGCCGTGTTCGAGAGGACGGGCTCGCGATGCCCGACCGCCCAGCCGGTGATGCCCTCGTCGAAGGAGAACGACGCGTTCATGATCTCCTCCTCCCACTCGCTGCGGGCGAGCACCGGCCGCAGCTCGCGCTTCGTCTCGTCGGCCTCGTAGATGTGGACGGCCTCGTACGGCATCAGCTCCGCGAGCGTGTCGGCGATGCGCTCGAGCAGCGCGGTCGGGCTTTCCTCCGAGAGGACGTCGTGGAAGACCTCCGCGAGCCGGCGGTACGGCTCGGCCGAGCCGGCGGAGACAAGGCTCACCGCGGGAGGCGGAGCCGGGTCGAGTGGGTTGGGCGCAGGGTCGGACATGGCGTTTGGGCTCGACGAACTCATCGGACGTCCTGCGGGCCCTCTTGAGACTTCTCTCTGCAAGTATCCGCCGTGGTGGCAACCCTCCAGGACGCACGGGTCGCGCTCCTCGCGCGCTTGATCGACCACGCTCCCCTGTTCCCGCCGGCGTCCCTGCAGCTTCCGGAGGCTCTCGTCGAGGATACGCGCGCGTCCGAGAGCGCCTCTTCGTTCATGCTCGGCCGCTTCGTCTGCCCCGCCTCGCGGCTCGCGGAGCTGCCCGACGTCGGCCGGGGCATCAGCGTGGTGCTCGACGACGGTCAGTTCGAGCGGACGGCGCTCGTCGAGGCGGTCGAGGCGAGGATGCCCGCGGATCTCGAACGGCTCGGCGAGCTCGCGCGGGAGGTCTACGTCGAGACGCCGCTCGACCACGAGCTCGAGGCGTTGCTCGACGAGCTCGAAGAGCGCGGTCTGGGCGCGAAAGTGCGCTGCGGCGGCGCGTCGGTCCCGAACGAGGCCGCGCTCGGGAGCTTCGTGCGCCTGTGCGGCGAGCGCGCGATCCCGTTCAAGGCGACCGCCGGGCTCCACCATGCGATCCGGCGGGAGGGCGAGCACGGCTTCCTGAACCTCCTCGCGGCAGCGGTGTTCGGAGAGGAGGAGGACGCGCTGGCCGAGGCCGATCCGGAGGCGTTCTCGCTCGACTCCGAGAGCTTCTCGTGGGGCGAGCGACGCGCATTCGCTCCCGAGCTCGCGCAGGCCCGGAGCGAGCGGCTGCGCGCGATCGGGAGCTGCTCGTTCTTCGAGCCCGTCGAGGAGCTCGAGCAGCTGGGGGTCTTGCCGTTGTGAAGGGCGTCGTCGGGTTCGGCGTGTTCTCGGACGCGGGCGGGCCGCCCCGCGTGGGGCTTCGCGTCGGCGAGGGCGTTCTCGATCTCGCGACGAACGGGCTCGGGGCCGCCTTCGAGGCTCCGCGGCTGAACGAGTTCCTCGCGCTCGGCCGCCGCACGTGGGAGGACGTCATCGGTCGTGCGGCCGAGCTCGTCGAGGCCGGCGCCGATCTCCTGCCGCTCGAGGACGTCACGCCGCAGCTTCCGTTCGAGGTCGCCGACTACGTCGACTTCTACTCGTCCCTGGAGCATGCGACGAACCTCGGGCGGATGTTCCGGCCGGACGCGGAGCCGCTGCTTCCGAACTGGCGGCATCTTCCCGTCGGCTACCACGGCCGGGCGGGGACGGTCGTCGTCAGCGGGACGCCGGTCGTCCGGCCCTGCGGCCAGGTGAAGGGCCCGGAGGACGACGTGCCCCGCTTCGGCCCGAGCCGGAAGCTCGACCTCGAGCTCGAGCTCGGGTTCGTGGTCGGCGTGGAGAGCACGCTCGGCGAGCCGGTTCCCGCGTCGGCGTTTCGCGACCACGTCTTCGGCGTCGTTCTCGTCAACGACTGGAGCGCCCGCGACATCCAGGCGTGGGAGTACCAGCCGCTCGGCCCCTTCCTCGGGAAGTCGTTCGCGACCTCGGTCTCGGCCTGGGTGACGCCGCTGGCGCTGCTCGAGGACCGGTTCATGCCGCCTCCCGTGCAGGATCCGGCACCGTTGCCGTACCTCGTCGTCGCGGACGACTGCGCGCTCGATGCCGAGCTCGAGGTCGAGATCGCAGGCTCGGTCGTCTCGCGGACGAACGCCGGAGGGCTCTACTGGACGATGCCGCAACAGCTCGCCCACGCGACTGTCAACGGCGCGTCCGTGCGCACCGGCGATCTGTTCGCGTCCGGGACGATCTCCGGTCCCGAGCACGGAAGCGAGGGCTCGCTCATCGAGCTGACCTCGAACGGCGCGCATCCGATCAGGCTCGGAGACGGGAGCGAGCGGGAGTTCCTCGAGGACGGGGACGAGGTCGTGCTCCGCGGCCGCGCGGGCGACGTCGAGCTCGCCGAGGTCCGCGGGACGATCCTTCCCGCGCCCTGCTGATCAGGCGGCCGGGAAGGGCCCGGCCCGGTACACCTGGCCCTCGAGCCGGCGGCCGAGCAGGCCCTCGAGCCACTCCGAGACGGCGACCAGCCCGGCAAGGTCGACACCCGTCTCGATCCCCTCGCCGTCGAGGAGGTAGACGAGGTCCTCGGTCGCGATGTTCCCGGTCGCGTTCGGCGCGAACGGGCAGCCGCCGAGGCCGCCGATCGACGCGTCGAGGATCGTCGCGCCGCTGGCGAGCGCAGCCAGCGCATTCGCATAGCCGGTGCTCCGGGTGTTGTGGAAGTGGCACCCGACGGGGAGGCTCAGCTCTCCGGTGCGCTCGACGAGGCTCGTCACCTGCCTCGGCACCGCGACGCCGATCGTGTCGGCGAGCAGTAGGGCGTCGGGCCTCGCCGAGGCGACCTCGGCCGCGAGCTCGAGCACGCGTTCCTCGTCGACCCGGCCTTCGAACGGACACCCGAAGGCGACGCTGATCGTGATCGCCGAGCGGAGCCCGTCCGCCTGCGCGCGCTCCACGATGCGAGTCGCCGCGGCGGCGGACTCCGCGACCGAGGCGTTCTGGTTGCGCTGGTTGAACGACTCGGTCGCGCCGAACGCGAAGCGCACCTCGTCGAGGCCGGACGCGACGAGCCGGTCGTAGCCCTTCTCGTTCAGGGCGAGGCCCGCGTAGACGACACCGTCGATTCGTTCGATCGCGGCGACGACCTCCTCCGCTCCGGCCATCTGCGGGACCCGGCGAGGATCGACGAAGCTCGCGGCCTCGACGACGGGAAGCCCCGCCCCGGCAAGCCGGTTCACGAGCTCGGCGCGCACCTCCGGCGCGAGAATGTCCGGCTCGTTCTGGAGACCGTCGCGTGGGCCGACGTCGACGAGCGTGGTCAGAGGTCGCTCGTCTTTGCCGCCAGCTCGCGGTCGCGATCGGTGATCCCGCCGGCCGTGTGCGTCCACCAGCGGAGCGTCACCTTGTTGTAGTGGATCGCGATGTCGGGGTGATGGTTCTCCGCCTCGGCGAGCTCCCCGACCCGGTTCACGAACGCGAGCGCTGCGCGGAAGTCGTCGAACGAGAACGTGCGCTCGAGCGCGCCGTCGACCTCGTCCCACCCATCCAGTTCGGCCACCGGCCCAGTATCTACGATCGAGCGCTGACGATGACGGTCTCGTCCGACAATTCGATCGCCCGCCCCCTCGAAGGCTCGAGGCGCGACGTTCCGGTGCGCGAATTCGCGGTCGCGGCTCTCTTCGGGCCGCTGGCGAACCTCGTCGCCGCCGCGCTTCTTCCGCTGCGAGTGCCGCCGTCCGCGGTCGTGCTCGCGAACGCCGTCGCCGGCCTCGTCGCCGCTGTCGCGCTCGGCCTCGAGGCGCTCGTCGTCGCGGCCGTGCTCCTCCAGCTCAAGACCGTGCTCGACAACGCCGACGGCAGGCTCGCGCGCGCGTCGGGCCGGGTGAGCCTCCTCGGCCGCTACCTCGACACCGAGGCGGACTTCGTCGTGAACGCAGCGCTCTTCGCGACGCTCGGGGCGCTGACGGGCGAGCCGCTGCTCGCGCTCGCGGCGTTCGTCGCGCTCACGCTGCTGCTGAGCGTCGACTTCAACCTCGTGGAGCTCTACCGGGAGACGCACCTGGAGCCCTCGTCGCCGCCTCCCGCCTCCGGAAGTCCGCTCGAGCGAGCGCTCGCGCGCGTCTACGGGCTCGTCTTCGCGCCGCAGGACCGGCTCGTGAGAGCCGTCTCCGGCCGCGGGCTCGAGCGGCTGCTCCGCGGCGAGCACGATCCGTCCTGGCGGCGGGAGGCGACGCGCGCCTACCACGACCGCGGTTCGCTCGCGGTGCTCGCGAATCTCGGGCTCTCGACCCAGCTCCTCGCGCTCGGCGTGTGCCTTCTCCTCGGCGTCCCGACGCTCTACCTCTGGTTCGCGCTCACCCAGATCCTCGTGCTTCCGCTCCTCCAGCTCAGGCGCGAGCAGCTCGCGCGCCAGGCTCTGCGCCGGTGAGCCGCGGAGGCGCCCTCGTCACCGGCTCGGCGAAGGGCATCGGCCGCGCGATCACGCTCGCGCTCGCGCGCGACGGGTACGACGTCGCGATCCACTTCCTGACGTCGGGCGAGGAGGCCGAGCGGACGCGTGCGCAGGCCGAAGCGAGCGGCGTGCGCGCCGTCGCCCTCGCGGCCGATGTGACCGATCGCGACGCTGCGACCGCGCTCGTCGAGGAGGCGCACCGAGAGCTCGGCGGACTACGCGTGCTCGTGAACAACGTCGGGAACTACGTCCACAGGCCTCTCGACGAGCTGACCTTCGAGGAGTGGGATGACGTCCTCGCGACGAACCTCGAGGCGACGTTCGCGACCTGCCGCGCGGCGGTTCCGCTGCTGCGGGAGGCCGGCGGCGGGCGAATCGTGAACCTCGGCTACGCGGGGGCGCAGAACCTCGTCGCGCGGCCGAACATCGCGGCCTACGCGATCGCCAAGACCGGCGTGACGATCCTGACGAAGGCGATCGCGCGCGCGGAGGCCGCGAACGGCATCACCGCGAACGTCGTCGCGCCGGGCGTAATCGAGAGCTCGAGGACGAAGCCGCTGCGCGAGATCCCGATGGGCCGCCCGGGCACTGTGGACGAGGTCGCGGCCGCCGTCTGCTACTTCGCCTCGCCCGAGGCCGAGTACGTCACCGGCCAGGTGCTCGAGGTCGCCGGCGGCTGGAACCTCTGACCTACGCGGCGCCGCGCAGCGTGACGCGCTGCCCGTTCATCGAGGCAGCCCCGTCCGAGACGACATAGGCGATCGCCTCCGCGATCTCCTCCGCGGGCGTGAAGGTGGAGAAGTCCTTGTCAGGGCTCTCCGCGCGCATCTCGGGCGTCACGATCGACCCCACGACGACGACGTTGGCCGTGGCGCCCGTGCCGCGGAAGCGGTCCGCCAGCGCGAGCGTCCACGCCTCCGCGGCGGCCTTCGCGGCCGCGTAGGCCGCGTTCTTGTGCGTCGGCGCCTGTGCCTGGCCGCTGGAGACGATCACGAAGCGCCCCTGCCCGCTCGCGAGCAGCTGAGAAGCGAACGCCTGCGTCGCGTTCTGGACGGTGGTGATCAGGAGGTCGTGCAGGAACTCCCAGTCCTCGGCGGGCGACTCCTCGATCGCGCTTCCGCCTCGCCAGCCGCCGACGAGATGCACGAGCGCGTCGACCCGGCCGTGGCGTCCCGCGAGCTCGTCGGCCCAGGCTCGGGTCGCGGCGGCATCGAGCAGGTCGACGACGTCGACGTCTGCGCCGCTCGTCTCCGCCGCCAGCGCGTCGAGGCTCTCGCGGTGGCGTCCGCAGAGGCAGAGGCGCGCCCCTGTCGCGTCGAGCCGTTGGACGACGAGCGGCCCGAGGCTTCCGGCTGCGCCGGCGATCGCGATGACCCGCTGCGCCTCTTGCACGAGGCCTGACGCTACCACCCTCGCCCCGAACGGCCCGCGCCAGCTAGGCTGTCGGGCGAAAACCAGGACGAGTACCGGTGGCATGCGCTTCCCTACCCGTTCGACAAAAGGGTGAGGGGAGGTGTTTCTATGGCAACTGGAACCGTCAAGTGGTTCAACGATGCGAAGGGCTACGGCTTCATTACGCCCGACGAGGGTGGTAAGGACCTGTTCGTCCACCACTCGAACATCGAGGGCTCCGGCTTCAAGTCGCTGAGCGAGAACGCTCGCGTCGAGTTCGAGGCCCGCGAGGGCGCGAAGGGCCCGGAGGCAATCAACGTGCAGTCCGTCTAGGACTGCCGAGGCAGGCGCGCGGCCTACGGTGTCGAACACCGAGGCCGCGCGCTCATGTTTCACGGCGAAGGGAACGCATGGCTCGAGAGGAGAAGGTCGAGGTCGAAGGAGAGGTGCTCGAGGCACTGGGCGGCGGCATGTTCCGCGTCTCCCTCGAGAGCGGCCACGAGCTGATCGCGTATACCGCCGGCAAGATGCGCCGCTACCGCATCCGCATGGCCCCCGGAGACCGCATCAACGTCCAGGTCTCCGCGTACGACCTCACCCGCGGCCGCATCGTCTATCGGCACAAGTAGTCGCTGAGGGCGTCCTCAGCGCGGAGGGCAGCGCTCGGTTCCCTCGCAGCGTTGCAGGATCGTCACGCGGGGAGCCGCCGACCTCCCGTTCGGCCAGGCGAGCTCGACGAGGAGCGACGCGCTGCTGTTCGAGTAGCTGAGCTCGCGCATGCTGCGGGTCGGGTTCGCGCGGTGGGTGAGGACGTAGCGGCCCGCTGGAAGCCGGGTCACGTCGAGGTCCTGGCCGTGGAAGAACGCCGGGTAGCGGTCGATGTAGCCGACGGACGTGCCCTGGATCACGCTACTGCGGCGCGGCTGTCCCGCGCCGCAGTCGTCGACGAAGCGCGGGGGGCCTGAGCCCGGCACCTGCGGCGCGACGCGCCCCCAGCGGTCCATCAGGCAGAACCCGCTCTTGCGGTCGCGAACCACCACCTCGAAGTCGTCCGCGCGGCGCAGCTCGTAGGTGACGAACGACTGAAGGTGCCAGTGGCGGTGCGGCGGGTGCACCTCGTAGTGGAGCCGGCCGACGTCGGGGACGACCTGATCGCCGCCGCCGCGGAGCATCACGACCTGCTCCGCGCGCATCGAGCGGCCCACACGCACGCCGCGGATCATGAGCGGGCCGACGCCGTGGTTCTCCGTCGACGAAGCGAAGCCGAGATTGAACCTGCGGCGCGCCTTCGTGACGACGAGGCCTGCGGGCGCGCGCTGGTCGAGATCGGGGAGCCGTTCGTCGGGCCGGGGAACCAGCGCGCGGTAGGTCTCGGCCCAGTCCGGGTCGGCGAGGCCCTCGGAGCCCGCGACCGGCGCTGCCGAGGCGCCGTTCGCCCTGGCCACCCAGATCGACGTGCCGCGCGCGGTCGCGCGCGCGAATGCGACGGATCGGCCGCCTGGCGACCAGTCGGGGCGCGAGTCCCACCCCGGCCCGCGGGTGAGCTGGCGCGTCGTCCCGTCAGCGACCTCGAGCAGCCAGACGTCGGCGCCTCCTCCGCGCTCGCGCGAGAACGCGATGGTTCCTCCGCGAGGCGACCATGCGGGCGCCCAGGCTCTTCCCGGGACCTCCGTCACGCGCACCGGCTCGCCCCCGCGCGCACCGACCGCCCACAGCTGACGCCGGCCCGAGCGGCTCGAGGAGAACGCGATCCGCGCGCCGTGTGGCGACCACGCCGGCTCGGCGTCGTCCGCTGCGCCGCCGACGATCCGTGTCTTCTTCGACCCGTCGGCGCGCATGACGTAGATGTCCGCCGCTCCCGGGAGGCCGCTCTGCCAGGCGATCCGGCGGCCGTCCGGCGACCACGCCGGCCGGCGGTCGGCTGCCCGCTGGTTCGTGGTCAGCCGCTGCGTCTCGCCCGTACGCGCGTCCGCGACGTAGAGCTCCGGGTTTCCGTCCCGCTCGGAGACGAAGGCGACGCGGTACCCGTCCGGCGAGACGGCAGGGTCGCTGTCTCCCGGGTAGAGCGGGGCGAGCTCGGCGCGCCAGGTTCCGTCGGAAAGCACGGCCGCCGTCGCGTTGGGCCCGGCCGCGACGATGGCCGGCAGCGGCAGCTCAGCGGCCCTCTGGAGCGCCGTTCCTCCGCCGAGCAGCAGCAAGGCCGCCAGGACGGCCGCTATCGAGTATCCCGAGCACCGAGTCATGGGGACGGCGGTCATAACGCGGCCGTGACCGCGGAGGCTACCTCCGCGGGGCGGCGGATGGGTACTACGCGGGGAGCTCGCTCGGCACCAGCGGCAGCTCGAACACGCGCTCGTCGCGCGCGACGGTGAAGACGCTCCGCAAGCCGATTCGCTCGGCGACCATGAGCCGCTGGAGGTCGCTCATGCCGTGGATCGGCTCGCCGTCGAGAGCGATGAGGAGGTCGCCGGCTTGCAGTCCAGCGCGGGCTGCGGGGCCGTCGCTCACGACCTCGCTCACCTCCACGCATCGTTCGTGGAGCTCGCGCGCAAGCCGTGGTGGAAGCGGGCGCTCGCCTGCGCCGATGCCGAGGTACGCCCTGCGAAACGTCCTCCGTATCAGCGCCGCGACGATCTGGCGCGTCGCTGCGTTGATTGGAACGGCCAGGCCGAGACCGATCCCGGCGATGGCGGTGTTGATGCCGACCACCCGGCCGCGGCTGTCGGCGAGCGCGCCGCCGGAGTTGCCGGGATTCAGCGCCGCGTCGGTCTGGATGACGTTGTCGAGATTCGCACCGCCGAGCCCGACCGCCCCGGCAGCGAGCGGCCGAGCGCGGAGACGACGCCCGCCGTGACCGAGCCCGCGAATCCGTAGCGGATTCCCGATCGCGACGACGAGCTGGCCGACGCGCAGCCGCCTCGGCTTCGCCGAGCTCGGCCGGGACGAGATCGCCGCCGTTCGCGCGCAGCACGGCGAGGTCGGACAGCGGGTCGGCTCCGACGACCTCGACGTCCAGGTTGCGACCGTCGGCGAACGACGCGTGCCCGCGCGAGTCGGAGCGCGCGACGACGTGCGCGGAGGTCAGCAGGAAGCCGTCCGGCGAGATCACGACGCCGCTCCCGCCGCCGTCGAGGATGCGCCGGCCGCGGCGCGCCGCCGAGACACGCGAGGTTGGCCACGGACGGCGTGAGTCGCTCGGCGACCGAGATGACCGCCTGCGAGTAGGCGTCGAGCGCCTCCGCCTCGCTCGGCTCGCCGGGCGCGCGCCCATCCTGTTCGGACTCGACGTGCGCATCGATGAAGACCAGCTCCGCCATCTCCGGTCAAGGTACCGATGGAGGTACAGCTGGCCGCCGCGGCGAAGTGCCCCCGGCCGGAATCGAACCAGCGCACGCGGTTTAGGAAGCTTCTCGCGCGTCTCGAGACGTCCCTGCATTCGGGACGACTTCCAACGATCTGAGCGAGGCGCGCGCCACGAGGTGCTCCTTGGCCTCGACGAACGGACCGTCGGTGAGAAGCGCCTGTCCGTTGTCGACGCGGACGGTCGCGGTCTCGACGGCTGCAACTGGTCACCACCGATGACGCCAGGCGACTGCCTGAGCGCGACGTACTCGCCGACGATTGCGCCCTGCTCCTCCTCCGACAGCCCCTCGAACTCGCCGTCGGCTGGGTAGATCTGGAGTAAGTACTTCATGCGTCCTCCTCTGCAGTTCGGTCTCGTCTCCGACGACGAACGTACCGTGTGAAAGGGGACAGGCGGCGAAATGCACCGATCGCACCAAGCCGCTGCGCCGATGATTTCGGCATTGTCACTCGGTCTGAACCGTGGAAGGATCGAGCGACGGAGGAGACGAAGTTCACGGATCGTGACTCTCGAAGCGAACAAGGCGCTCGTCCGCGACTGGTGGACGAGGGCATGAACCGGCGGAATCCGGATGTTCTGGACGAGGTTGCCGAGGGCGAGTTCGCGAGGCTCGCGCGGCGCTGGGCCAGCCCGTTTCAGAACGCCTTCCCGGACTTCCGGATGGAGATCGTCGACCTCGTCGCAGAAGGCGACACGGTGGTCGCCCACTTCAGCTGCTCGGGCACGCATGAGGGTGCGTGGCTTGGGGTGGCGGTGACCGGCCGCCGCTTCGAGAGCGTCGATGAGATCTATCTCTTCCGGGTGAGGAACGGAAAGCTCAGCTCGGCGTTCGGTGTCGAAGACAATTTGAGCCGCATGCGCAGTTAGGGCTGCGGCCGTCTTGACTCACCAATGAACCAGGGGCTCCACTTAGTCGGGCGGCTCGGTGAACGCGATCGCGTTCCCATCTGGATCGGGGATGTTCACGTGGCGGACGCCGTTCGAGTACGTCTCGATCGGTTCGTGCTCGATGCGCTGGGCCGCGAGGTGCTCGAGGAGCCCGTCGAGTCCATCGACCGCGAAGGTGATCCGGCCCGCACCCGCCTGCGCCGTGTTCGGCTCGATGAAAAGGGTGGCGTGCTCGTCGATGTCCCAGAGCACCTCGTCCCCGACGCGAAGGTCCGGTGGCCGGCCGAAGAACCGCGTGTACCAGTCGATGCTGGCGTCGAGGTCGGAAACCGGGACACCGGCAACGAGTTGGGTGATGGCGCTCATTCTCGGAACGGCGATTGGTATAGCACGAGCGGGATCGGGCTTAGCCTGCGAGCTGGTCTACCAGCGATGAACTGCGAGGCCCTCCTGCGCGGAGAGCTCGCCTTCGCGACGGCGACCCGATCCGCGGTCTGGCGGAGCGACACCTGATCAGGAAGCAGGCTTTGCCACGCGCTCGAGGCTACGAGCCGTGGACGACGGCGTCAAGCGCTGCAGGGCGGTGACGACGAGCGTGTGTTGAGCCGTACGGCCGCTCTCGCAAGCAGTGCACCAGCCGCAGCCGCGAAGACGTCGTCACCGTAAGCGGCAGTGAAGTCGACCGCCCCGTTGATCTCGAGGACGATCATGCGTCCTGCAGGGCCGGTGACGATGTCAACGCCGGCAAGGTCGAGGCCGAGCGCGGTCACCGCGCGAATCACCAGCGACTGCGCGGGAGCGGTGCTTCAACCCGCTGACGGACGGCCCCGAGCGAGACGTTGGACCGCCACTCGCCCGGCAGGGCGCGCCGTTCGATGGCGCCGACGACGCGACCAGCGGCAACCACGACGCGGAGGTCTCGGCCCGTCGGTGCCACGAGCGACTGAACGAGCGCGCCCTGGCGACGGAACCAGCGCTCGTCGCGGAGCCGCGCCAGCCGGGCGCGGAGCTCGTCTTCGTCGTGACACAGGTAGACCTCTTGTCCCCAGCTCCCGAAGCGAGAGTCACCGCCGAAGGTCTCCACGCTCGCTTGGTCGTTACGCCAGTAACCGAGCGGATAGTGCGGGTGCGAGCGGGCGCGCAGACAGATCTCGCCGCGCTCCCCCTGTCCCACGGGCTGCTCTTCCTCGTCGAGGAGCTGCACGTCCCAGCCCGGCACCGGCTTGCCCATCGAGCCCTCACGCACCTCGAGAAACGGGTAGTTCGCGACTCGCGGGTCGCGCGGATCGTCTCCACTGACGATTCGCGGTGCTCCCCGACGCTGGAGCCGGTTCAATTGACCGGTGGGTCGCGCCCGACAGGTGCTCGGAGCACTCGGTTCAGCTCTTCGGAACCCGAACGTCAGGCGCGTGGAGCTGGCGTGGGGCGCGGCAATCGCGGCGGAGTGGGCGCACTTCGTCGCGTTCGGCGTGTTACGCCTACGACGTCGGCGGCCCGGCAGCGGTCGGCATCGCCGGGCTCGTTCGTCTGCTGCCCGCCGCGATCGTCGCGCCGTTTGCGGCGTCGTTGGGCGACCGCTTCCCGAGGGAGCGCTTCCTCCTGGCGCTGATGCTCGTTGCTTGCCGTGGCGCTCGGCGCGTCGGCCGATCGCCTTCTTCGCAGACGCCGTAGTCCCTCGTGTTCGCATTCGCTGCCTTGCTCGGGTTCGCGGTCACGCTCATCCGGCCGGCGCTGCAGGCCTTGCTGCCCTCGCTCGCGCGCACTCCCGAGGAGCTCATCGCTTCGAATGGCGCTACGTCGACGATCGAGAGCTTCGGCACACTCGTCGGGCCGCTGCTCGCCGGCGTGCTCGTAGCGGTGGCGGACGCCGGGATCGTGTTCGCCGTCGGCGCCGGCGCGCTTCTCGCTGGCGGCGCTCCTGCTCGTTGGAGTCAGGGTCGAGGACCGGGTCAGCCTTGCGGCGCCTGACGAAGGTGCACGGCAAGCTGCTCGCGGCGGGGTTTGGCGCGATTGCGCGCATGCCGCGCCTTCGTCTCGTCGTCTCGCTGATCTTTGCTCAGGGGTTCGTCCGCGGCTGCCTGAACGTCCTGATCGTCGTCGCGGCGTTCCAGGTGCTCGACGCGGGTGGAGAGGCGGTCGGTTACATGACCGCCGCTCTCGGCGTAGGCGGCCTGATCGGTGCGATCGGAGCGATGGCGCTCGGAGGCCACCGCCTCGCCGTCCCCTTCGGCATCGCGCTCGTCTTCTGGGGCGCTGCCGATCGCCTTCATAGGGCCCTTACCGGACCTCCCATTCGCTCTGCTCATGCTTGCGGTCGTCGGCGCGGCCAACAGCGTCGAGGACGTCGCAGCATTCACGTTGCTCCAGCGACTCGTCCCGGACCGGATCTTGACCCGCGTGTTAGGGGTCGTCTGGAGCCTCGCGATGGGCGGCGTGGCGCTCGGCTCGGTCGCGGCCCCCGCACTCGTCGAGGCAGTCGGGCCGCGGCCGGCGTTCGTCGCCGTGGGCGCGATCCTGCCGCTGCTCACGCTCGCGACATACCGGAAGCTCGCGGAGATCGACAGAGAGGTGGCGCCGGTCCCCGAGCTGGAGCTCGTCCAGCGGGTTCCGATGTTCCAGCCGCTCTCTGTCGCGGCGAAGGAACGGGTGGCCGCACACCTCGTCTCGCAGTCAGTGTCCGCTGGTGAGGTCGTGATCCGCGCCGGGGAGAGCGGGGACCGCTTCTACATCGTCGGAGACGGCGCGCTCGAGATCACCGCAGAGGGTATGCGGACGACTGCCGACGAGGGCGACTACTTCGGCGAGATCGCACTCCTTCGAGACGTGCCACGAACCGCGACTGTCACGGCGCTCGTGGACAGCCGCGTGTACGCGCTGCAACGTGACGACTTCCTCGCAGCGGTCACAGGACACGAAGCGGCGCACGCGGCGGCCCACACAGTCGCCGAGGAACGGCTGTCGCGCACGGCTGGGGAGTAGGGGTCGCTCAGTCCGCTTTCGACTACCAGGTCGGCGCCGCGCACCACGCATCGAGCCGGACAACCGCCTGCGCAAGCTCGAGGCCCGAGATCGCATGGGGCTTCGCGTGTTCCACGACCGGAACGCGGCGCGCGGGGTCACGGCCCGCAAGTGCCATCAGGACGTATGCGATCGGCAGCGAATGCGTGACGACGAGGATTTCCCGCTCTGGCCTCTCGACGACCCTCCGGAACCCGTCCGCGTAGCGCGCGACAAGCGTATGTCTTGCTCGCCGCCGCCGGGAGGCTTGCCGCCGAGTCGTTCGCGAGCGCCCAGGCGAGGTAGGCGTCGAGTGGGACGCCCTCGTAGCGGCCGTAGAGTGGATCGTTGAGCTCAGGGAGAACGATCCGTGGAACTTTCTCTCCGCGAGCGTGATCTCCGCGGTTGGCGCGTTGCTCGAGCTCGGACGTCACGCAGAGGTCGATGCCCTCGTTAGCGAGGTCCTCCGTGAGGGCTCGTGCTTGCGCCTCGCCGCGCTCGCTCAACGGGCAGCGGACGTCCACCCTTCCCGTCGCGAGCCCTCGGGCACTGAAGACACTCTCCGCGTGGCGGACCAGAAGCGCTCGCTCCATGGCTGCCGTCCTTACATCAGCGCACGTCGGCTGCGACCAGCAGGTCGCCGCCGGCCTGGTGCACGGACGGTTCGTCAGTCGGACGCTCTCCGCGACGTGTGCGACACCGAGGTCGCCGACGGGTCGATGCCGGTATAATGGTGGCGCGATCGACGACGAGGCGGTGACGAGCTCTCGGCGAAGAACGAGGTGATCACTCGTGCCGCCTCGACGAGAAGAGAACAACGCGAGCCTCGAAGCGTCTGGAGCGCGCTCGCGAGGTGACCGCGCGGGCGGCGTGACGACGTGAACGCTACGGAGCGTGCGCGAAGGGCGGCGCGACGCTCCTCGGTGACTGCTGGGTTAACACGACGTCAGCGGTAAGGACGCGGGGAGGAGGAGCATGGCGAGCGCGAGAACGGCGAGCGAGTGTCTTCGGGGACAGGGGCATCAAGGGGAGCGGATGATGGCCGTGCCGCGACGCGGCGTGATCCGCGCAGGCTACAGCCAAGATCCGGCTGCTCGCTGGAGATCACTTGGCCTCGCCTCGCGCGTTGCGATGCGCCGTCGATCGTCTGTGCGTACTTGAGCACGACTATGGCCGCACGACGGCGCGCGGACGCCGAGCAGCGGGGCAACGTCGATCGCGTCGCGATCGGATCGCGTTAGTGGAGCGCCGGCGGGCGCGACGTGCCGAGCGCCCTCCTTGGCACGGAGATACTCAGCGTTTCGTATGTGCGGCGACGTCTGAAGCGGGACGGTCTGCTCGACGTCGATTCCGGCACGCGTGAGCGCCTCCACCTTGCTCGGGTTGTTCGTGAGGAGCGCACAGAATGGACACCGAGGAGGCCGAGACAGCGCGCGGCTGCGTCGTAGCTGCGTGCGTGGGGGAAAGCCGAGGTGGACGTTGGCGTCGATCGTATCCGCGCGTCTCTGAAGCATGTAGGCGCGCAGCTTGTTGACAGCCGATCCCGCGTCCCTCGTGGTCGGTTGAGTAGACGAGGACGCCGCGCCCTTCCGCGGCGATCTCGCGCGCGGCCTCTCGAAGCTGGGTGCCGCAATCGCAGCGAAGCGACCCGAGTGCGTCACCGGTTAGGCACTGCGAGTGGAGCCGGGTCAGGAGCGCGTCCGTCGCGATCTCGCCGCGCACGAGCGCGAGGTAGACCGCGCCGGAAGCGAACTCGAACGCACGTAGCTCGAACTCGCCGGAAGTGGTGGCGAGTGGGAGCGTCGCGACCTGCGAGGGGACACTCGCCGATACTTTAGTGGCGTGCGGGCGGCTCATGCGAACGGGGGGCGGGCGGAAGCGGTTCGCTTCGTCGCGCCGTATGTGGTTGAACTAGCCGAGGTCGCTGTCCGAGGAATCGAGCAGGAGAGGTTCTGGTCCGCGCGGAGTTATCGGGCATAAGCGGCGGTACGGAGATGCTGGCGTATCGGGGCGAGCTCGAACCCAAGCTTGCGGTGACGAGACGCTTGGCGCTCTCGCGGGCAGTTTCGACTACCCCTTCACGTACGGCTACAGCGTCGTCGGGACGGTCGAGGCCTCACGGAGCGATGTGAGGGAGGGCGAGACGTGTCTTCGCGTTTCACCCGCACCAGAGTCGCTTCGTCGTCTCGGCCACCGATGTCGTGCGCATCGGCGCGACCGACCCGCGCTCCGCGACGCTCTTCCCGCTCGTGGAGACAGCGCTGCAGATCTCGCTCGAGCCGGCATTCGCTACCGCGAGGTTGTGGCCGTCCTGGGGCTCGGCCCGGTCGGAATCCTCACCGGCATCCTTCTCCTGAGGAGCGGCGCAACCGTAGTGGGGAGCGATCCGAAGCCTTGGCGCCGCGAAACCGCCGAGATGTGCGGACTCGAGGCGGTGGAACCGAGGCGCTTGGCGTTGCGGTCGGACCACGACGCGGGGGCGTGGCGCGGACGTCATCGTCGAGGCGACGGGGAATCCGGAAGCGCTCGGCGAGAGCCTGGGGCTCCTCTCGACAGAAGGCATCGCAATGTCGCGTCTGGTACGGGGAGAAGCCGGTAACGCTCCCACTCGGGGCCGAGTTCCACCGCCGTCGTCTCGAGATTCGAAGCAGCCAGGTCTCGACGATTGGCAGTCGGGCCATCCGGTGGGAGGCTCCGGAGGATCGAGGTGACACAGGCACTGCTCGCGGAGCTTCCACTCGCAGCCCTCGCCTCGCACACCTGCCCTTGGAGCGCGCGCCGGAGGCTTACGCGGCGCTCGACCGCGGCGACGACGGCGTCGTCCACGTCGCCCTCGCCTACTCATGACCAGCGGGTTCGAAGTCGGTGCGTCGGCAGACCTGCGCGCCTTGCACCGGATTCCGTGGCTCCCGCCTCCGAGGGCGATCTCCACGAACACGAGTACCGGGTGGAGGTCGTATCGAGCGCGCGACCTCGACGGACGAGGGATGGTCATCGACCTGGATGTCGTCGAGGCGGCTCTCGAGATGCGTCGCCGCCATCGAGGGCAATGACCTCGACTCGATTCGTCCGCCGGAGGCGGAGGCGGTACGGTGGAGATCCTGGCCCGCTGGTTCCATCAGCGGCTCGCGGATGCAATTGCGGCCGCTGGCGGCGAGGCGCTGACGGTGCGCGTCTGGGAGTCGCCGACGGCGTTCGGCGGCTACCGCGCTGGGGTGCCAACGAGCTCTGAGTAGGGGCGATTGATCCGGACGGGATAGGGGTGGAGCGGTGTGCAAAGGGGAGAGCGTGAGCTGAGCGGAGTGGAGATGTCAGCCGGGTCGAAGGGCGTCTGAACGACATGAACCACGCTCATCTCGTTCTCCCACTGATCACGCTAGGCGATCCCGGCCGCCTGAGCGGGGGCTACCTGTACCACCTGCGGATGGCGGAGGCCGCGCGCGCGCACTCGGCGCGAATCCCGTTCCTCTCATTCCCCGAGTGGCCGTTCCCGCTCGCCGCTCTTCGCGGCGCGGCGGTGCTTCGTCAGTGCGAGAAGCTCGGGGCGAACGCCCTCCTGCTCGACTCGATCGCTGCTGCGTTTGCGGGTCCGGCCCTGGCTCTGCGCCGTCGTGGCGTCCCTGTGATCGCCGTCCTGCACCAGCCGCCCGGTGGGATCGATCACGGCGCCGTTCGCGAGAGGGTGCAGGCGCCGCTCGATCGGCTCGCCCTGCGCCGAGCCGACCTCCTGATCGCGGCAAGTGATCACCTCGCCAGGCAATTCGTCGAGGGGGGTTTCCCGCGCTCGCGGATTCGAGTCGTCCCCCGGGACGGGACGTAGCGCCTCCTCCAGCAGGTCCTCCCCCGGACCTTCGCAAAGGGCGGCGAGCCGCGTTCCTTACCGTCGCCAACTGGCTGCCGCAGAAAGGGATCCTCGAGCTTCTCGAGGCGTTCGCGCGACTCCCGGACGACGCGGGGACGCTCCACCTCGCCGGCGACGATGCGGCCGATACACGCTACGCGGCACGTGTGCGGTCTCGTCTCGCGCTGACCGACCTCACCAGCCGCGTGATCGTCCATGGTCCGCTCACGCTCGAGGAGGTCGCGACTCTCTACCGAGCAGCCGACGTCTTCGTGCTTCCGGCTTCTCGCGAGTCGTACGGGACGGTCTGGGGCGAGGCGATGGCTTTCGGCCTCCCTGTCGTCGGCTGGCATGCTGGCAACCTCCCGCACCTGGCGGAGGATCGCCGCGAAGGACTCCTCGTGGAGCCAGGCGACATTGAGGCTCTCTCGAAGGCACTGCTAGAGCTCGTACTCGAAGGCGACGTGAGGGCGCGGCTCGGGGCGGCGGCGAAGCGCCGCGCCCTCTCACGGCCAACGTGGGATGCCTCGTCGGCGCTCTTCTTCGAGGCAATCAGGGAAGTGGTCGAACGCGGAGCGACCAGATGATGCGCGGCATCGATCGTGTCGGAGCGCGCTACCTCGAAGAGGACGCACGGTCATCAGCATTCTCGATGCCGAGCGAGCGGCACTCGCCGACTCGCTCAAGATCGCGCGCGGTTTGCGAGAGGCCGCTGTTCGGTCCGGGACCACGCCGATCGCCGCGCCCACCACCTCGGTCGCGAGCTCGACCAGGTCGACGGAGGCTGCGCTCTGCGCGCGATCCCGGTGCCGCACGATCGCGATGAGCCGAGGTGGAGCTCGACCTCGACAGCCAACCGCATGGCGGTCTTGGGCGGAAGTTGCCACACACTCGTCCGAACAAAAAAGCCTGCTCAGAAGAGCGTTTCCGCGCAAACAGCGGGATGCCCCCGGCCGGAATCGAACCAGCGCACGCGGTTTAGGAAACCGCTGCTCTATCCACTGAGCTACGGGGGCGTTTGGCTTAGCGGAGCCACTCTAGCGCCAGCCGGCTCAGCCGTTGTCACATCGGGGAGGCGCCAACGGTCAGAGACCTAGAGGCGGAATCCAGGCGACGGATCTCGCGTTACTTCAGAAAGTGAAGCAACGGTGAAGCGACCGTGAATTCGAGGTGTAGCGAGGGGACACATGAGTGCGGTTCCGGCACAGGTGAGGCTTCCGGCACGCGCGCTGCCCGGGCGCGCGACGTCCCGCCACGTCGTTCTCGTCGCGAACGGGAGCGCGAGCGGGCTCGGGCACTCTGACGCCGTTCTCGGCGCGGCTGCCCGCGCGCTCGGCGACCACCGCGTGCGCGTCGAGACTCGCGTGACGGAGAGCATCGCCGAGCTCGCGGCTGCGTGGCCCGACTTCGGCGACCGCCGCGTCGTCCTCCTGGGTGGGGACGGCACGCTCCATGCCGCCGCCAACCTGCCGTTCGGCCCGCCCGAGCTCGCGCTTCTCCCCGCCGGGCGGGCGAACAACGTCGCGCGCGCGCTCGGCATCCCGCTTGACCTTCGGGCGGCAGCCGAGCTCGCCGCGACGGGCAGGGTCCGCCGGATCGACCTCGTCTCCGCAACGAGCACGACGCAGAGCTACCTCGTGGTCGAAGGGGTCAGTGTCGGGTTCCACGCGGTTGCGAGAGCGAGCTACCGGGCACCGAACTCGGCCGACGTGCGCGCGGCCGTCCGATCCGCGCTCGCGGCCGCACGCGGCTTCGACGGGCTCTCGGTCTGCGTCTCGAGCGACGGACACACCGAGCTGCTCGGCGTCGGCCAGCTCTTCGTCGCGAACCTCTCGCTCTACGCGTTCGGCCTGCAGGTCGCACCGGACGCCCGTGCGGACGACGGCCTGCTCGACGTCGTCGCGCTGCCGTGGGAAGGGCGGGCGCGGATCGTCCCGACGATCGCCCAGCTGCGTCGCGGCACGCACCTCGGCCGGCCGGGCACGCGGACGTGGACGGCAGAGCGCGTCCGCATCGCGACGCTCGGCCAATCGCCCGTCATCGCGGACACGACCAACCTCGGCACGGGGCCGGTGACGCTCGAGGTCGTGCCGGGTGCCCTGGCCTTGGTGAGGCCATGAGCGCGATCGCCGGTCACCTCGAGCTGGACGCGCGCCCGCGCATGCGCCGCCAGGGCCTCTACCTTGCCGCCTTCGCCGCCGCGGCCGTCGGTGCCGGGGTTGGGCGCGCCGTCACGACGACGTACCTGCCCGTGCTCCTCGACCGGATCGAGAGCTCGCCGGGCCTGATCGGGGTCGTGATGCTCGTGAACGCCGGAGCCGGGCTCTCCGTCCCGCTCGTCGTCGGCTACTGGAGCGACCGCCGCCGCTCGCGAGGAGCCGGAGCGAGGCTGCCGTTCGTCCTCGGCGGGAGCGTCGTGGGCGCGGGAGGCCTGGCGGCCGTCGCGCTCGGGGCATCGTCCTCGTACCTGGCGCTCGCGGTCTTCGGCGCGACGGTCTACGTCGGCCTCAACGCCATCACCACGGCCCACCGGGCGCTCGTCGCCGAGCTCTTCGTCCCCGGACGGCGCGCACGCGCCACGAGCGCCCAGGAGATCGCCCTCCTGGCCGGGTCGATGCTCGGCCTCGTGGCCGGCGGCCTCCTGATCGAGATCGCCCTGTGGGTGCCGTTTGCGGTAACGGCGGTGCTGCTGCCGCTGCTCGTCCTTCCGACGCTCGCGCGGGTCACGGAGCCGAAGGTTGCCGCCGCCGAGACGGTCGAACGCTCTCGCCCGGTTCGCTTCTACCGCCACGCCGCGGCCAGGCCGGATGTCCGCGCGCTGCTCCTCGCCGAGATCCTCTGGGTTCTCGCGTACGCCGCGCTGCCCACGTTCTTCGTCCTCTACGCCCAGCACGTGCTCGGCCTCGAGACGGCGGTGGCGGCGGTCGGGCTGGCGGCGTTCGGGCTGGTCACGGCAGCGTTCACGGTCGCTTCGGGCCGCATCCGCAACCCCGAGCAGCTCGGGCCTGCTCTCTTCGTCGGCGTCGCGCTCCTCGGTGCGGGTCTGCTCGCCGTCTCGTTGACGACGAGCCTCGAGCTCGTCGCACCGGGGCTGATCGCGGCCGCGGCCGGATTCGGCATCGTCTCGACGACCGGCTACCCCGTGCTCGCGTCGATCATTCCCCCCGGCGAGGCCGGCGGATACACGGCGCTCTTCTTCTCAGTGCGCGCGATCGGGTCGACGATCGCGCTCCCGACGGCCGGCGGGCTCATCGCGCTGTCGGAGAGCTACCGGGCGGTCTTCGTCCTCGGTGGCGCCTCGGCGCTTCTCGCGCTCATCCCGCTCGCGCGTTTCGTGACTCGCTGGCCGGCGCGCCTGCGGGCGCCGAGCACCCGCTGGCTCGTCCGCTGGGCGGGCTCGCTGGCCGGGCTCTACGTGACCGTGCTCGTGGCGGGACTGGTCGTCGCCACGACCGCACTGCGGGAGCTCGACGAGACGCTCTTCCAAGCCGTGAACGGGTTCGGGCCCGGGCCGGAGCCCCTATTCGAGCTCCTCGAGGAGCCCGTTCGCAACTACCTCCTGCTTGTGTCGGTGCCGATCGCGGCCGCGCTGCTGGCCAGCCCGCGGAGGATCCCCGGCGTGCTCGCGCTCGAGCTTGCGGCGGGGACGCTCGCCGTCGGTCTGCTCGAGGCGGTGTATGCGCTGTACGACCGGCCGCGGCCGTCCGAGGTGTTCGACAGCGCCGAGGTCGTGCTCGCGTACGGCCACGACTGGGCCCGCATCGAGGCGTTCCCGAGCGGGCACATGGCCGTGATCACCGCACTCGCCGCGACCGCGTGGTTCGCCTTCCCGAGGCTGCGCTACCCGCTCCTCGCGTACGTCGCGCTGAACGCGGTCACGCGCGTCCTCTTCGGCGCGCACTTCCCGCTCGACGTCGTCGCGGGCATCGCGCTCGGGTACGGAAGCGCCCTGGCGACGCGGGCGCTCTTCACGCAGACCGGCCTGGTGTCCACCCGCAGACTCGAGCCGGCGCCGGAGGGCTGCTGATGGCGCTGCGCCGGGAGGACGTGTGGGCGATCATGCCGACCCACGGCGAGGTACCTGAGCGAGCGCTGGTGACGGAGGTCGCGCGTCATGTCGCCGGGCTCGTCGTCGTCGACGACGGCTCGGCAGAGCCCGTCGCACGCGGGCTCGAAGGGCTCGCCGCCGAGTTCGGGGTCGAGCTCGTGCGCCTGCCGGAGCGCGGCGGCAAGGGTGCCGCCCTGCGGGCCGGTCTCGCCGCCGTCCGCGAGCTCGCGCCGGAAGCCGTGGCGGTGCTGACGATCGACGCGGACGGGCAGCATCCGGCGGAGGCGATCCCGTCCTTCCTGGTCGCCGGGGAGACCGCGGAGCTCGTGATCGGGGATCGCTTCGGAGACCTCGGCTCGATGCCGTGGTCACGGCGCCTCGCGAACCGCGCGAGCCGCCGCCTGCTGGAGCTGAGCACGGGCCAGCCGGTTCGCGACACCCAGTGCGGCATGCGGCTCCTGCGCGGACGCGCGCTCGACCTGGCGCTGGACGGGGACGGCTACGAGGCCGAGACGCGGCACCTGAAGGCCGCGCTCACGAGCGGCGTCGAGGTCGCCTGGGTCGCTATCCCCGCGATCTACGGAGACGAGCAGAGCTCGTTCCGCGCGCTGCGCGACTCCGGGCGCGTTCTCCAAGCGCTCCTGCGGCCAGTCGCACGACCTGAACCGTCACCCAGCCGATCGCGACGCCGAACAGGCTTCCCACGATCACGTCCGACCAGTAGTGCACTCCGAGATACACCCGTGACAGCGCCACGAGAGTCGCCAGCAGGAGCACCGGCACCCTGAGCCGCGGATAGACGATGGCCACCGCCGTCGCCGCGGCGAACGCGGTCGCCGCATGTCCGGACGGGAACGAGGTCGAATCCGGGATGGATATGAGCGGCTGGATCGACGACTCTGCAACGGGCGGCCGTGCGCGGTCGGTCACCTCCTTGAGCAGCGCGACCGAGACGGCTGCCGCGCCGGCGGCGATGCTCGCCGACAGCGCGCAGACACGCGTACAGCGTCGCCGGGCGTCGCCGACGGCTCCGAACGCCGCGATGAGCGGCCACTTCACCCACCAGGCGGACGCCACGACGAACACGCCCGTCAGCGGCTCCCAGCGAAGGGTGTGGGTCGCCTCGATGGCGAGGTTGTCGAGCTCGGCGAGGGAGTGGAGCACGGTCGGCCTCCGATGGTAGCTCGCGTAGCCGAAGTGAACTCAGGCGGTCGCTCGCGAGCGGCCTCGGAGCCCGAGCGCACGCGTGACTCCATCGAGCGCGCCGACTCTAGGTGTCGAGTCGGTCTTTGAGCCTTGCCGCGTACCAGTCCTCCCAGCGCTCGTCCGTCCTCGCGGCCGCGTGCTCGCGATCGAGCTCGACGAGCGTGTGCACGAGATGACTCCGGACCGGCCGCGCGCCGAGGACGTCGGGAAGCTCCGACAGGTCGAGGAGCCAGTCCGCGTACCACGACGCCCAGTCGGGATCGTCGCCGTCGGAGATGCGGTAGACGACGTGGTGCGTCTCGGCAGCTTCGTGTAACAGCCGTGCGATCTCGGGCTCGCTCATCGCTCGAACACCAGACCCGCAAAGCAGGGTTAAGAACCTGCTGAGTCGCCCAATGGCGAGGCGGTCGCGCCGATCCCGGACGGTACGATCCCGGCATGGCTTTCATACTCGCGTTCATCGTCCCGATGGTGATCGGCTTCTGGGCCCAGCATCGAGTGAAGAGCACCTTCGCCAAGAACCTCCAGGTCCCCGCCTCCCACGGGATGTCGGGCGCCGAGGTCGCTCGGCGGATTCTCGACTCGAACGGGCTCCAGGAGGTTCCGATCGAGGAGACCCCCGGGACCCTCTCGGACCACTACGACCCGCGTAGCCGCTCGGTGCACCTCTCTCCCGAGGTTTTCCACGGCCGCTCCATCTCGTCGACCGCCGTCGGCTCGCACGAGGTCGGGCACGCGATCCAGCATGAGAACGCCTACGCGTTCTTCCGCTTCCGAAGCGCACTGTTCCCCGCGGTGTCGTTCGCGTCGAACATCTGGTTCCTCTTCCTGCTCGGCGGCCTCTTCCTCCAGATCACCGGCTTCGTCATCTTCGCGATCGCGCTCTACTCGATCGCGGTGCTGTTCCAGATCGTCACGCTGCCGGTGGAGTTCGACGCGTCGAATCGCGCGAACCGCCAGCTGAGCGACCTCGGGCTCGTTCCCGCGAGCGAGGCCGGCGGCGTGAAGAGCGTCCTCAGGGCGGCGGCGTGGACGTACGTCGCGGGCGCCCTGGCATCGGTCGCGATCCTGCTGTACTTCCTCTCCGCGTTCGCGAACCGCTAGCGAGGACTACGGTCACGGAGGAGCCGGGCCTCGCGGCCCGGCTCCGTCCTCCTACCTCTCCCGCGGCATCCAGGTGAACCAGCGGAGCGCGATCGCCAGCCCGGCGATGCCCCACACGCAGACGAGCGCGAGCGAGGTCGGATCGGCGAAGAGCGAGTCGCCGTCGAGATAGACGCCGTAGACGACGTCGAGGTAGTAGCCGAGCGGAAGCACGTCGCCGATCGCCTGGAGGAACTCCGGGTAGTCGTCCGTCGGCCCGAACGAGCCGGAGAGGAACGCCATCGGGAGCACGATCACGTTGACGACGGCCGCGACGCCTTCGGCCGAGCGGATGAGCGCCGCCGCGCCGACGCCGAGCCCGGCGAAGCAGAGGCAGCCGAGGACGACCACACCGGCGAACCCGAGCGCGTTCGCCGGCATGCTCGCGCCGAATGCGAACTTCCCGAGCAGGAGAAGCGCGACCGCGTCGAGGGCGAAGACGACGAGCGTCGACAGCAGGACCGCGGCGAGGTAGACGGGAGCTGGGAGCGGGGTCGAGCGGACCCGTTTCAGGAAGCCCGCCTCGCGACGCCCGACGAGGATGATCGCGAGCCCGGCGAACGCGATGTTCGCGGCGCCGTACCCGAGGAGGCCGGCGAGCAGGAGGTCGGCGCCCGGAACACCGTCGATGTCGTCCGAGTACACGGAGGCGAGCAGCGCGTACAGGAGCAGCGGGAAGATGAAGATGAAGATCGCCGCCTCCTTGCTGCGCCAGAACGTGAGCTGCTCGTAGCGGAGCTGGTGCAGGAGCTGCCCGGTCACGCGTCGTCTCCCTCGCCGTCGACGAGGTCGAGGTAGACGTCCTCGAGCGTCGGCCGTCGTACCTCGAGCCCGACGAGCTCCTCTCCGGCCGCGAGCGCGACGGCGGTCAGATCGTGGAGCACTCGAGTCGGCTCGTCGGTCTCGAGTACTACCGGCTCGCCGTCGCGCAGGTAGCGAATCTCCGTCGCGCGCGCCGCGCCGATCAGCTCGCCGGGCGTCCCGCTCGCGACGATCCGGCCCTCCCTGATCACGGCCACGGTGTCGGCCAGCTGCTGCGCTTCGTCGAGGTAGTGCGTCGTCAGGAGGATCGTCTTGCCGAGGGACCGCAGCGACCGGATCATCTCCCACGCCGACCGCCGCGCCACCGGGTCGAAGCCGGTGGTCGGCTCGTCGAGGAAGACGAGGTCGGGATCGCCGACGAGAGCGACTCCGAGGTCGAGCCGGCGCTTCTGCCCTCCGGAGAGGGTCCTCACCCGAGCGTCGGCCTTCTCGCCGAGCCCGACGAGCGCGACCACCTCGTCGACATCGCGCGGTTTCGCGTAGTAGCCCGCGAACATCCGGTGGGCCTCGCGCACCGTCAGGTAGGGGTTGAACTCGGAGTGCTGGAGGACGACTCCGATGCGCTCCCGGAGCGCGCGCGGCGCGGCGGCCGGGTCGTGGCCGAGGACCGACACCTCGCCACCGTCGCGGCGCCGGTACCCCTCGAGGATCTCGACCGTCGTCGTCTTGCCCGCGCCGTTGGGTCCGAGGAGCCCGAACACCTCTCCCTCCGCGACCTCGAAGCTCACGCCGCGGAGCGCCTCGACGCCCTTGTAGGACTTCCGCAGGTCGCGCGCCACGATTGCGCTGGACATATCTGGCCGATACATTACGATCTATCAGGCAGATATGTCAAGGCAGATGTCGAGGCTGAGCGCAACAGCTCGCGTCATCCTGGGGCTCCTGAAGTGGGAGCCGCGGACGGGCTATGACGTCAAGCGCGTCACCGACTACTCGACTCGCTTCTTCTGGGGCGCCAGCTACGGGCAGATCTACCCTGAGCTCCGCTCCCTCGAACGCGCGGGCCTGGTGGTCGCACGGGACGAGCCGCGCGGACGTCGCGCGCGGTACGTGTACGAGCTCACGCCCGACGGCGAGCGGGCGCTCATGGGCTGGTTGCTCGGTACCGAGGACGCATTCGAGGTGCGCGACGAGGGCCTGCTCCGGCTGTTCTTCGGCGAGTTCCTGTCTCGTGACGAGCTCCTCGAGCTCGTTCGGCGCCGGCGGCGCTGGTTCGCGGATGCCGGAGAGCACTTTCTGGCGATCGCCGCGGAGCTCGGTCCCATGGACGACCCGAGCGGCGAGGTGCTGCGCTACGGCATCGATCTCATGGCGTGGAACACGGCGTGGTGGTCCGACCTCGAGCGCCGGCTCCTCGAGACGAGCCGGGCTCAACCCGACGCCTGATCCTCCAGCTCGAGCTCCGCCACCCCTCCGGTCGGAAAGCCAGGGTCGTCGCCCGTCAGCGCGATCGCGATCTCCGAGCAGTCGGGTTGGTGCCCGACCGCTGCGACCGTCGAGTCGACGCCGTCGAGAGCCGCCTGGAGCAGCTCGAGCGTCGCCCCCGGCGCGAGCCGCTCGTCGATCCTCAGCTCGGCCGAGGTTGCCTCGGCGATCGCCTCGGCCGTCTCGTGGGCACGGCGCAGCGGGCTCGTGACGACGAGCTCGGGCGGAGTCGGATGAGCTGCGAGCAGCTCGCCGAGGGCGCGCGCCTCCTCGCGGCCGCGCGCGGAGAGGGGCCGCAGCTCGTCCGGGTCGCCCGGGTCGGAGTGCGCGTGGCGCACGAGGAAGACCAGCATCGCGCGCGAGGATAGCCCAGGCCCTTCCAGGGGCTGGGCTGAGACAGCGCGAACGCGGCCGCGAAGCGGTCGCGCTTTAGGTCCTTTGCTCTTTCGCGCGACCGGAATCCCCGCTCGGGGATTCCGGTCTTGCGCACGAAGTAGGGTGACGACGTGGCGAGCTTTCGCTACGTGGTCGTCGACGTCTTCACCGACCGCGCGCTCCAGGGCAATCAGCTCGCCGTGTTCACGGACGCGCGCGGTCTCGACGCCGAGACGATGCAGGCGCTCACGCTCGAGATCGGGTTCTCGGAGACGACGTTCGTCCTCCCCGCCGAGGCGGACGGGCACGCGAGGGTCCGCATCTTCAACCCGCGCCACGAGATGCCCTTCGCGGGGCACCCGATCCTCGGAACTGCGTACGTCCTCGGAGCGCCGCTCCAGCTCGGCGCGATCGCGCTCGAGACCGGGGCGGGAGTCGTGACCGTCGCGCTCGAGCGTGACGACTCCGGACGCATCGTCTTCGGGCGCATGGAGCAGCCCCTGCCCGAGGTGCGGCCCGTGGCGGAGACGCAGGCGCTCTTCGCAGCGCTCGGGGTCTCCGGGTCGGAGCTCCCGGTGCTGGAGTACGACAACGGCGCGACCCACATCTTCGTCACGCTCGAGAGCGAGGATGCGGTCGCCGCGCTCGTCCCCGACCTGAAGGCGATCGCGGCCTTCGAGGTGACCGGCGTGAACTGCATCGCCCGCGCAGGCAGCCTCTGGAAGAACCGGATGTTCTGGCCGCTCGGCGAGGACGCGGCGACGGGCTCGGCTGCGGGCCCGCTCGCGGTTCACGTCTGCCGGCACGCGGGTGTCCCGTGGGGCGAGTGGGTCGAGATCTCGCAGGGCACGGAGATCGGGCGGCCTTCGACGCTCTTCGCACTCGCGGACTTGCGTCGAGAACGAGGTCGTGCGGGTCGCGGTCGGCGGCAGCGCGGTCGTCGTCGCGCGCGGCGAGTTCCGTGTCTAAGGCGCGGCGAGAAACGCCGCAACCGTCTCCGTCGCCGCGCGGGCGGCCTCGATCGGCTCCGCGCCGTCGGTGCGACGCGTGAGGTAGGCGGCCGAGAACGTGTCGCCGGCCCCGGTCGGATCGACGGCTCCCTCGAGCACGCCGGCAGGCACGTGCTCGATCAGCGCAGGTGTGATCACGTAGGAGCCCTGCGACCCGAGCGTGAGCAAGACCTCGGCCACGCCGAGCGAGCGCAGCTGCTCTGGGTCGGCGCTTCCGACCAGCGTCTCGGCCTCCTCGTCGTTCAACTTGAGCACGGCGACGTGGTCCAGCGCGTCGCCGATCTCGCCGTCGGTTCGCAGCGGGCCGAGGTCGGGCCGGCGAACGAGGCCCTGGGCGTCGACGAGCAGGCGGCGGCCGTCTTCGCCGAGAGCAGCGAGCGTGGCCGGCGGGAACTCCGTCCGGACGAGCGCGCAGACGTTCACCCAGGCGGCGTCGCCCGCGGCCTCGATGCTCTGCTCGGGCGACCAGGCGTCTCCGACGGCGTCCTGCCGCATGATCCGGCGGTCGCCCTCGTAGTGGAAGCTGTAGGCCGTCGTCGTCGCCGACTCGTGCCAGGTCACCGGGAGCCCGAACGCCTCGAGCGGTGGGACGAGCAGCGGCCTGTCCTCCGCCGCGCACGCAGCCGCGACGCGTGCGTCGGCGCCGAGCCGCGCGAACGCCCTCGTCGCGTAGAAGACGCCGCCGCCGGGGCGCACTTCGGCTCCCGCGACGACGTCGCGCGTGAGATTCCCGAGCACGGCGATGGCGGTCACGTGGCCTGCGCTCCGTGGCTCGTGCACCGGGACACGACGGCGACCGCTCCGCCGATCGCGAACGAGACGAGGGGCTCGCGTACGGTCATTGGCGCGAGCGTATCGGGGCATGGAGAATGAGGGCCGTGATCCCGCGCTACTTCATCGTCGCGGAGCGCGATCACGAGCTCCAGAACCCGATTTCCGCAGACAAGCTCCTGCTGCTCGGCGAGCGCCTGCGGCTGGGCCCGGGCTCGCGGGTGCTCGACATCGCGTCCGGCCGCGGCGGCCCGGCGGTGCTCCTGGCCCGGGCGTTCGGTTGCTCGATCGAGGGGATCGAGATCGCCCCCGAGTTCCACGCTGTCGCGGTCGAGCGGGCCGAGGCGGCCGGGCTCGGCGAGCGCGTCTCGTTCCGGGTGGGCGACGCGGCGCAGGAGAAGCTCCCTGAGGAGACCTATGACGTCGCGCTGTGCCTCGGTGCGAGCTTCGTCTGGGGCGGGCTCGCCGGAACGCTCGACGCGCTCGAGCCGACGGTGCGTCCGGGCGGGCACATCGTGGTCGGCGAGCCGTTCTGGCGCCGGCTGCCACTCCCTGACGACTACCCGGACCGGAACGAGCCCTTCACGACGCTCGAGGGCACGGTTCGGATCATGGAGTCGGGCGGCCTCGCGGTCGTGACGGTCATCGCGTCGTCCGAGGACGATTTCGACCGCTACGACACCCTGCACTGGCGCGCGGTCGAGGAGTGGCTCGCAGAGAACGGCGACGACCCCAATGCTCCGGACATCCGCTCCCGCCACGAGCGGTACAAGGAGACCTACCTGCGCTACGGCCGCGAGTACCTCGGCTGGGCGCTCTTCGTCGGCTGGAAGCGACCGGGGTAACGCGATGGCGCATCCCGACATCCCCGCGGAGCAGGCCTACCTCGACCACGCCTACGAGTGCCTCGACGAGATGCGCCGGGCACTCATGCGCACGGTCGACGCCGTGCTCATCGGCGCCGACGGTGCGGACGTCGCTACGGACAGCGCCTACGCCTGGGTGAACCGCCGCCTCGAGGCGTACGAGGCGGCCGAGCAGATCCTGTGCTTCGGCCGCATCGACGTCGACTCGGTCGAGGACTCCCTGTACGTCGGCCGCCGCTGGGTGCAGGACGACGACGGGATGCTCGTCGTCAACTGGCAGGCGCCGGCGGCGCGGCCCTTCTACACCGCGACGCCGGCCGAGCCGCACGGGGTCACGCTCCGGCGTCGCTTCCGCCTCAAGGGCCGGACGCTCACCGGCATCAGCGACGAGGCGCTCGACGGCTCGCTCGAGGACGCGGCGTCGGCGGTCGACGACTTCCTGCTCGAGGAGCTCGAGCGCGCTCGCGACGCGCGCATGCGCGACATCGTCGCGACGATCCAGGCCGACCAGTACGGCCTCATCGCGCGCGAGCCGGAGCCGCCGCTCGTCATCCAGGGCGGGCCGGGCACGGGGAAGACCGCGGTCGGGCTCCACCGCGCCTCGTACCTCCTCTTCTCGCACCGCGACGCGCTCCGCCGCATCCTCGTCGTCGGCCCGAACCCCATCTTCATGGACTACGTCTCGCACGTCCTGCCCTCGCTCGGCGAGGACGCGGTCGACCAGCGCGCAGTGGCAGAGCTCGTCGAGGGCACCGAGGTGGCCCTCTCGGACCCACCTGACGTCGAGCGGCTGAAGGCGGACGTTCGGATGGCCGAGGTCGTTCGCCGCGCGGTCGTGCTCCGCTCGCAGGGCGAGCCCCGGGAGCTCGTCGTCCGCATGGAGGGCCTCTTCGTCGGCGTGCGCGAGCGCGAGGTCGCCGAGTTGCTCGAGGCCGCGCGCTCGGAGCTCGGGCTCTCGGCCGCCGCGCGCGAGCGGTTCCGGATGGACGTCCTACGGCGCTTCTACGCCGACTACGGCGCGAAGCTCGGCGGCCTCGCGGTGCGCGCGTTCGACGAGGTCGAGAAGTCGCTGCGGAAGGACGGCTTGCTGAACGGGTTCATGGACACGGTGTGGCCGGCGCCGCGACCCGAGCGGCTCATCCGTCAGCTGCTGTCCTCGCGAGAGCGGCTCGCGGAGGCCGCGGACGGCATCCTCGACGAGGACGAGCAGCGGCTGCTGCGCCGCGCACGCAGCGGCTGGAGCGCGGCCGACCTCCCGCTCATCGACGAGGCGCGCGCGCTGCTCCACGGCGCACCGGCGTCGTACGGCCACGTGATCGTGGACGAGGCCCAGGACCTGACGCCGATGCAGCTGCGGATGATCGCGCGGCGGGCCGTCGGCGCCTACACGATCCTCGGCGACGTGGCACAGGCCACGGGGCCCGTCCCGTACGCGCAGTGGAACGAGGTGCTCTCGCAGCTTCCCGGCGGGGCGCGCGCGGAGGTCGAGGAGCTCCGCCACGCCTATCGCGTGCCCCGCGAGATCATGGCGCTCGCGCTCCCGCTGCTCGAGCACATCGCGCCCGATGTCGAGCCGCCGGTCGCGTACCGGACCGGCGCGGAGCCGCCGCGCATCGTCTCGGCCGAGTCACCGCTCGACGCGGCGTACGCCGAGGCAGCTCGGCTTGCGCCTGCGGAGGGGCTGCTCGCGGTGATCGCGCCGCTTTCGCTCCGGGGCGACGCGGAGGCCGCTCCAGGCTCCCTCTTCGACGACACGCGGCTCTCCGTCCTCACGCCGCGCGAGGCGAAGGGCATGGAGTTCGACCACGTGATCGTCGTCGAGCCCGCGCTCGTCGTCGAGGAGGCGGTGGGCGGCCACGCCCAGGGCCTGCGCGAGCTCTACGTCGCGCTCACGCGGCCGACGACGACGCTCGTCATCGTCCATTCGCGGCCGCTGCCGCCCGAGCTCGCGGTCAGGTAGGCCAGCGCGGGGCCGAGGGCTCGCCGCGCTCGAGCCCGCCCCAGTCGTCGCGGACGGGCGTGAAGGTCTCGATCATCACCGCGCCCTCAGGGCCGACCTGCACCTCGTGCGGGACGTTGCTCGCGATCGACCAGGTGTCGCCCGGCCCGAGCTCGCGTGTCTCGTCGCCGATCCGGAACGTCGCCGATCCCGAGGCGCAGACGCCGATCTGCTCGTTGTCGTGGCTGTGCTCCGGCACGAACGCTCCCGGCTCGAGCTCGACGACGACGAAAGAGCTGCGTTCGCCCGCGACCACACGCGCCGTGACGCCGTCCCAGATCGCGAGCCGCTCGCTCGACTCGAGATCGCCGAACGCGGTCACGACAGCAGCCGCCTGAGCACGAACGGGAGGATCCCCCCGTGCCGCAGGTACTCCCGCTCGCGCGGGGTGTCGAGCCGGACGGTCGCTCGGAACTCCGTGTCGCCGGCGCGCACCGTGACCTCGCTCGCCTCGCCGTTCTCCACGCCCGTGATCGAGAACTCCTCGCGGCCGGTCAGGCCCAGCGACTCGAGGTTCTCACCGGGCAGGTACTGCAGCGGGAGGACGCCCATCATCAGCAGGTTCGAGCGGTGGATCCGCTCGTAGCTCTCGGCGATGACCGCCCGCACGCCCAGGAGCTTCGGCCCCTTGGCCGCCCAGTCGCGTGACGAGCCCGACCCGTACTCCTTGCCGGCGAGCACGATGAGCGGGACGCCTTCGGCTCGGTAGCGCTCGGCGACGTCGTAGATCGTCCCCTCCTCCCCCGACGGCAGGTGCACCGTCCAGGTGCCCTCCGATCCGGGAACGAGGAGGTTGCGGAGGCGTACGTTCGCGAACGTCCCGCGCACCATGACCTCGTGGTTCCCGCGTCGGGAGCCGTAGGAGTTGAAGTCCTTCCGCTCGACGCCGTGCTCGACCAGGTAACGGCCAGCGGGCGCGTCCGGCCGGATCGCGCCGGCGGGCGAGATGTGGTCGGTCGTCACCGAGTCACCGATCGACACGAGGCAGCGGGCACCCACGACGTCCTCCACCGTGCCCGGCTCGACCGGCATGCCGTCGAAGTAGGGCGGGCGGCGTACGTAGGTGGAAGCCGGGTCCCAGGCGAAGAGCTCGCCTACCGGCACGGGCAGGTTGCGCCACGTCTCGTCGCCCGTGAAGACGTCCGCGTACGTCCCCCGGAACATGTCCTCGCCGATCGAGCCGGCGACGGTCTCGCGGACCTCCTCCGGCGTCGGCCAGAGGTCCGACAGGAACACGTCCTCGCCGTCCGAGCCCACGCCGATCGGCTCGGTGGCGAGGTCGATGTCCATCCTCCCGGCGAGCGCGTACGCGACGACGAGCGGGGGCGACGCGAGGTAGTTCGCCTTCACCTCGCCGTGGATGCGGGCCTCGAAGTTGCGGTTCCCGGAGAGCACGGCGCAGACGACGAGGTCGCTCTCGGCGATCCCCTTCGAGATCGGCTCCGGGAGCGGCCCCGAGTTCCCGATGCAGGTCGTGCAGCCGTACCCGACCGTGTGGAAGCCGAGCGCCTCGAGGTAGGGCGTGAGCCCGGCCTTCTCGTAGTACTGCGTCACGACCTTCGAGCCCGGCGCGAGGCTCGACTTCACCCACGGCTTGCGCTCGAGGCCGCGCTCGACGGCCTTCTTGGCCAGGAGCCCGGCGCCGACCATGACGGCCGGGTTGGACGTGTTCGTGCAGGACGTGATCGCCGCGATCACGACCGAGCCGTGGTCGAGCTCGAACGTCTCGTCGTCGAGGGTCACCTGCCGCGCGGGGCGTTCCGCGAGCACGAGCCGGGGTGCAACCGAGACGATCGCGCCCTCCTCGGCCGGCGTGCTGCCAGGAGCGGTGTCCGAGGGCGGATCGCTGGCCGGGAAGGTCTCGGCCATGGCCTCGTCGTGCGCGTTCCCGTAGTCGACGCCGAAGGTCGGCAGCGCGTCCAGGAACGCCTGCTTCGCCTCGCGGAGCGGCACTCGGTCCTGCGGACGTCTGGGGCCGGCCAGAGAAGGCTCGACGGTCGAGAGGTCGAGCTCGACGACCTGCGAGTACGTCGGCGGCTCGTCGGGCTCGTGCCAGAGGCCGTTCTCCTTGCAGTACGCCTCGACGACTGCGATCCGCTCGTCCGGCCGCCCGGTCAGCCGCAGGTAGCGGATCGTCTCGGCGTCCACCGGGAAGAAGCCGCACGTCGCCCCGTACTCCGGGGACATGTTCCCGATGGTCGCCCGGTCTGCGAGCGGGAGCCCGTCGAGGCCGTGTCCGTAGTACTCGACGAACTTCCCGACGACCCCCGTCTCGCGCAGGATCTGCGTCACCGTGAGGACGAGGTCGGTCGCGGTCGCGCCCTCGGGCAGCGCGCCCATGAGCTTGAAGCCGACGACCTGCGGGACGAGCATCGAGATCGGCTCGCCGAGCATCGCCGCCTCGGCCTCGATCCCGCCGACGCCCCAGCCCAGCACACCGAGCCCGTTGATCATCGTCGTGTGCGAGTCGGTGCCGACGAGCGTGTCCGGGAACGCGACGCCGTCCCGGTCGTCGACCACGCGCGCGAGGAACTCGAGGTTGACCTGGTGCACGATCCCGGTCGAGGGCGGGACGACCTTGAAGTTGTCGAACCCGCTCTGGCCCCAGCGCAGGAACGCGTAGCGCTCGCGGTTGCGCTGGAACTCGAGCTCCGCGTTCCGCACGATCGCGAGGCGCGTCGCGAACTCGTCGACCTGCACCGAGTGGTCGATCACGAGCTCGACGGGCAGCTGGGGGTTGATCTTCGCCGGGTCGCCGCCGAGGTCCGCCATCGCGTTCCGCATGCCGGCCAGATCGACGACCGCCGGCACGCCGGTGAAGTCCTGGAGCAGCACCCGCCCGGGCGAAAACGAGATCTCCTGCGACGGCTCCGCCGACGCGACCCAGCCCGCCACCGCCTCGACGTCCGCCGGGGTGACGGCGGCGCCGTCCTCGTGCCGGAGGACGTTCTCGAGCAGGATCCGCAGCGTGTACGGGAGCCGGTAGACGTCGAAGCGCTCTTGCAGCGGCTCGAGCCGGAAGATCTCGAGCTCGCGGCCCCCGACCGCGAGAGTGCTCCGGGCGCCGAAAGAGTCTGGATGTGCCATCCCCTCCGATTCTCGCAGCTTCGAGCCGCCCAGCCGGTCGAGCCCCCGCTCCGTGAGCGATGGCTGCCGGGGGTCGAAGTGGCGAACGACCGCACCCGCGTACGGCCGTCCGACGCGCAGCGCGTAGGACGCGAAGCCCTCGTCGCGCACGGGCTTCAGGTCCTCGGTGTACGGGTCGAGGACATGCTGGCGGCCTACCTTCCTCGCAGAGTTGAAGAACGCGAGGCCAACTCCCACCGAGACCTCGAGCAGGCTCCGCTGCTCGCGATCCGCCTCGTGGACGAGCGCGGAGTACACCGCCTCGAGCTCCGCCGGGCTCGGAAGCCCGGACGCGTCCTCGCGCAGGTCGGCGAGTGACTGCTTGAGCGCTTCCAGCTCGAGCGGCGGAATGTCGATGAGCCGCGCGGTCGTCCCGCTCGCGCCCTCGAGCGACGCGAGCAGCTCGTCCACGGACTCGAGCCTCGCCTCGGGCGCGAGCACGCCCGCGTCCTTCAGCTCGAGGACGAGCGCGTCGAGATAGACGCGCGTGCCGCGCGTGACGTCTGCGGTCGCGGCGAGGAGCCAGAGCGGCGAGAACCCGAACGCGAAGATCGAGCCGAGCTCGACGACGTTCCCGGCGCCCTTGCGCACGAGGAGCTTCTTCGGCGAGGGCTCGACCTCGCCCCCGACCTCGTCCTTCGGCCGCTCGACGCCGCCGACGAGCTCGACGGTGATGCGGAGGAGGTTCTTCGCGGTCGCCTCGTACAGCCGCGAGCGACGCACGAGTCGCGGCAGGAGCAGCTCGGCGGTCTCGTGGATCGTCCCGCCCGCAGCTGCGCCGAGCGCGCGAAGCAGGCGCTCCGGGAGCGAGACGACGAACCGAGTGGCGCGGTTCACTCGCTGGCGGGAGCGGCCTCGGGCTCGGCGGCCTTCACCGCGATGCCGCCGAAGAGCGCCATGCCCTCGAGCTTCAGCGTCGGCGCGTCCGGGCTCTCGTCAGCGGGCGGCTTGACGGCGACGCCTCCGGCGAGCGCCTTCACGTCCGAGTCGACGCGCCATCCGGCCGGGATCTTCACCGCGATCCCGCCGAGGAAGGTATGCACGTTCAGGTGGGCGTCCGGGGCGAGCTCCGCCTCGCTCAGGTCGACCGCGATGCCGCCGAACCACGAGAACATCGAGCCGCCGCGGAAGGCCTGCGCGCGGCTCTTGAGCTCGATCCCGTCGAAGATAGCGACGAGCGAGACTTCGTCCGACGCCTCGTCACCACGTGAGGGCAGCGCGCGCTTGGCGAAGGCCGCGGCCGTCGCCATGCCCGCCCAGGCGCCGAGCTCGAGGAGCACGAGTGACCGGAAGAGGCGCATCGGTGTCGAGACTAGCGGGCGGTAGCATGGCCGCGTGGAAGCCGAGGCGATCCGGACAATCCTGGCGCAGGCGTTCCCCGACGCGGACGAGCTCTCCGTCGAGGACCGCACCGGCACCGGCGACCACTTCCAGGTGACCGTTGCCAGCGCGGCCTTCGACGGCCTGCCGTTGCTCGACCAGCATCGCCGAGTCAACGACGCGCTTTCCGAGCCGCTTCAAGACGGCTCCATCCACGAGCTCCGAATCAAGACGAAAGGAACTGCATGAAGACGCTCAACGAGCAAATTTCCGAGGTGATCGCGAAGGAGCCGGTGGCGCTCTTCATGAAGGGCACGCCGGAGATGGTCATGTGCGGCAACTCGCAGCGTGCGCTGATCGCGCTTCGCACCGTGGGCGCGCCCGTCGCGACCGTGGACATCCTCCCCGACCCGCGCATCCGCCAGGAGCTGTCCGCGATCTCCGGCTGGCCGACGATCCCGCAGGTCTTCGTCAAGGGCGAGCTGATCGGCGGGGCGGACATCACCGAGGAGCTCCTCGCGTCCGGCGAGCTCCAGCAGAAGATCGACGACGCGCTCGGGGCCGAGCGCGCGCAAGACGTCAGGGCCGTCGCCCTCGAAGTGGTCTGAGGCGGCTCAGTATCGGGACGCCGGTCGCCTACGCCGCGCCGATGCGCTGGGCGAGCTCGCGCGAGATCGCGTGGTCGCCGCTCTCCGTCCGGACGGTGACCGGCCCGCCGAACGGCGCCTGCGACACGACCTCGACGTCCGAGCCAGGCAGCAGGCCGAGCTCGTCCAGGTAGCGCAACAGCTCGGGGTTCCCGTCCGGCACGCGTGACACCGCCGCACGACTCTCCGGCGGAAGGTCGAGCAGCGTCCTGCCGGCACGGTGCTCGAGCCGAAGCTCGCGGTCCGGGATCGGGTCGCCGTGCGGGTCATGCGTGGGGTAACCGAGCTCGGCGTCGATCTTCGCCTCGAGCTCCTCGGAGAGCGCGTGCTCGAGCAGCTCGGCCTCCGCGTGCACGTCGGCGAGCGAGAGCCCGAGGCGGTCCACGAGGTAGCGCTCGAGCAGGCGGTGGTGCCTGAGCACCTCCAGCGCGCCGCGGCGGCCCGCATCCGTCAGCACGACCCCGCGGTAGGGAGCCCGCTCGACGAGCTCGAGCTCCGCGAGGCGCTTCGTCATCGCCGTGACCGACGGGGCGCTGACGCCCATGCGCGCCGCCAGAGCGGACGTCGTCACTCGCTCGCCCTCCGTCTCGAGGGCGTAGATCGCCTTCAGGTAGTCCTGAACGGCGATCGTGAGATCTGCGGCCTGGGTTCCCATCGCGAAGCTCTTAGGTTACACTCCACTTCGGATTTAGTGATGTCTAAAATCTCGCGTCGCAAGCTTCTCGCCGCAGCCGCCCCGTTGGCGGCTGCGCCGCTCGTGGGGAAGCTCGTACTCGACGGCAGCGCCGAGGCCGGCGGTCACGACCACTCGAGCCACTCGCACACCCTCTCGCCTGCGAGTCACCTCCCCGACCACATGGGGCACGCCGCCATGATCGGCGCGGAGGTGCCCGCGGTCGGCGAACCGGGAGACCTAGACGCCCTCCTCTACCCGCCGCCCGCCCGACCCCACAGGCCGGGTCGCGTGCGCCGGTACACGCTCACTGCGGAGGACAAGGACATCGAGATCGCCCCCGGCATCACGTTCCCCGCGTGGACGTACAACGGCACCGTCCCGGGCCCGGTGATCCGCGCGACGGAGGGGGACCAACTCCGCGTCGAGTTCGTGAACGCCGGATCGCATCCGCACACGATTCACTTCCACGGAATTCACCCCGCGAACATGGACGGCGTCTTCGAGGTGGTCGGGCGCGGGGGGAGCTTCACGTACGAGTTCGAGGCGCGTCCTGCCGGTTTCCACCTCTACCACTGCCACGCGACGCCGCTGAAGAAGCACATTCACCGCGGTCTCTACGGCGCGTTCATCATCGACCCGAAGGAACCGCGCCCGCCGGCGCAGGAGCTCGTCATGGTGATGAACGGCTACGACACGGACGCCGACGGCGGGAACAACTTCTACACGGTCAACGGGCGCTCGTTCTACTACGCGAAGTACCCGATCCGGGTCAGGCGGTCGCAGCTCGTGCGGATCTACCTCGCGAACCTGACCGAGTTCGACCTCGTCAACTCGTTCCACCTGCACGGCGACTTCTTCCGGTACCAGCCGACGGGCACGGGCGACAACTGGGAGTACACCGACATCGTGATGCAGTGCCAGGGCCAGCGAGGCGTGCTCGAGATCCAGTTCGCGAACACCGGCCGGTTCATGTTCCACGCGCACCAGTCGGAGTTCGCCGAGCTCGGCTGGATGGGCTTCTTCGAGGTCGTCGACTAGTGGAGGCCGGCTCGGCAACGGCGCGCGGGCGTATGGGATGGCGCCTGTGGGCGGTCGTGCCGGTGCTGCTGCTCGCGATCGCCGTCGGCGCCGTGGTCTCGAGCGGTTCTTCGCTCGCCGACCTCATCGGGACGAACCCGCCGCCGGCGGACGAGTTCGACATCCGCCGCGTCGAGTTCTCGCCGGGCGAGATCAAGATCCTCGTCCGGAACCCGCAGCAGGACGACCTCACGATCGCGAACGTGAACGTGGACGACGCGATCGTCCCGTACTCGGTCGACGGCCCGACGACGCTCGGCCGCCTCCGCTCGAGCACGATCGTCGTCCCGTTCGACTGGGTCGAGGAGGACCCGATCACGGTCGGCGTGACGAGCTCGACCGGGATCGAGACCGTGGAGGAGATCCCGGCCGCGATCGAGACGCCGACGCCGTCGGTCGACAGCTTCCTCGGCTACGCCCTCGTCGGCACGCTCGTGGGGATCCTCCCCGTGGCACTCGGCCTCCTGTGGCTGCCGGCGCTCCGGCATGCGAGCCCGGCGTGGCTCGCGGCGTTCATGGCCTTCACCGCCGGCCTGCTCGCGTTCCTGGGCGTCGAGGCGCTGAGCGAGGCCTTCGAGCTCCAGGCCCTCCTCCCGTCCGGTCTCGGAGGAAGCGGGCTCGTCCTGCTCGGCGTCGCCGCTGAGCTTCCTCGGGATGACCGCGCTCGCGAGCCGGCTCAGCGGCGGCGCGACCGTGGCCGGCTTCGCGCTCGCGCTCCTCATCGCGATCGGGATCGGCGTCCACAACTTCGGAGAGGGGCTCGCGATCGGGGCCTCGTTCGCGCTCGGCGAGCTCCAGCTCGGAACCTTTCTGATCGTCGGGTTCATGATCCACAACGTCACCGAGGGGCTCGGGATCGCGACGCCCATCGCGAAGACCCGCGTCAGGGTGCTCGCGCTCGCTGCGCTCGTGCTCGTCGCCGGCGCGCCCACGATCCTCGGCGCCTGGATCGGCGGCTACTCCTCGAGCGACGTCCTGGGCGCGCTCTTCTTCGGGATCGCCGCGGGCGCCGCCTTCCAGGTGGTCGTCGAGGTGGGTCGGTACGTGGCACGGACCGCGCCCGGCGGGCTCCGCTCCGGGTACTCGATCGGCGGCTTCGTCGCGGGTGTCGCCGCGATGTACGCCACGGGGATACTCGCGGCCTGACCCCGCCTCGCAGACCCACAACGGGCACTTAACCGGCTCTTACCCGGCGTTCATGCCGGGCTGTCTATAAGGGACTGTCATGTCGGTCGCTCCGCTCCGCCCGCCCGTATCTCGCGCTCGTCGCTGCCGCCGCCCTCGGCGGCGGACTTGCGGTTGGAGCCGTTGCGCTCCTCGGCGGGCTCGAGGCGGGGACGTCGGTCGTCACCCAGACCGAGCCGTCGCCGACGACCGAGCCCGCGCCCACGCGGACGAGCGGTCTGACCGTCGGCGAGATCTACGACCGGGCCGCGCCCGGCGTCGTCCAGATCACAACGAGCCCCGGAATCTCGGGTACCGCGACCGCGCTCGGCTCCGGCTTCGTCGTCGACAAGGCCGGCCACATCGTGACGAACTTCCACGTCGTCGACGGCGCGGGGCAGATTCGCGTCAGCTTCTCGAACCGCGACACGGTCGAGGCCGAGCTCGTCGGAACAGACCCTTCGACTGGACCTCGCGGTCGTGCGGGTCGACGCGAACGCAAGCGCGCTCACCCCGCTTCCGCTCGGGAACTCCGACCAGGTGCGCGTGGGCGATCCCGTCGTCGCGATCGGGAACCCGTTCGGGCTCGACCGCACGGCGACGGCCGGAATCGTGAGCGCCCTCCAGCGGCTGATCACGGCTCCCAACCAGTTCACCATCGACCACGTGATCCAGACCGATGCGCCGATCAACCACGGCAACTCGGGCGGGCCGCTGCTCAACATGCGCGGCCAGGTCATCGGCGTGAACACGCAGATCGAGACGGGCGGCGTCTCGGACGGGAACGTCGGGATCGGCTTCTCAGTCCCGTCGAACACGGTCAAGGACGTCCTCGCGCAGCTGCTCCAGACCGGCAGGGTCGACCACGCGTACCTCGGGATCGGCGGGCAGGCCGTCAATGCCGACCTCGCCGAGCAGTACAACCTCCCCGTCAAGGCGGGCGTCCTCGTCGAGGAGGTCCACTCTGAGAGCGGCGCCTCGACGGCGGGCCTCCGGGGCGGCGAGACCCGCGTAGTGGCGGCGGGCGAGACCTACATCCTCGGGGGCGACATCATCGTCGCGGTCGAGGGCACGAAGACCGATTCCATCCAGCAGCTTCGCGACGCGATCGCCGCGCACCAGCCCGGCGACAAGGTCGAGGTCTCGATCTACCGCGACGCGGCCAAGACGAGCGTGACTGTCACGCTCGGGCGGCAACCACCTTCCCCCCAGGGGTAGCCGCCACAAAAGTCTCGGACTCGTCCGAGACACGTCGGCAAGGGGCCCGAACGCCTGCCCGGGCCCCTGCCGACGTTTTTTCGTGGGGGAACCCATGGTTCCCCCACGCACCCCCTCCTTTTGCTTCGGGCTGCGAGGGCGCTGCGTCCGCCTACCGGCCGGCAAAGCCGGCCTCCGGCTCGGTCGTCGCGTCTGTTCCGGACGAATTGGCACTGACCGGGCCGGTCGAGGGCCCGCGGCTAGCACGCGAAGAGCACTGCACCTCCCGCGGCGAGCTCGGCGGCGGTGAGGCGGTAGCCGCGCTCGATCAACGCCCGTTTGCGCTCGTCGGGCCAGGGCTCCTCGCTGCGGAAGGTGGGGTCGAGGCCGTCCTCTCCCGGGGTCGCGCGAACGACGAGGCTCGGGACGTGACGGTCGTGCCGGAACGGGAACCGCGCTGACGCGAAGATGCTTTCGAGCTCCGCTCGGAGTCGCTGGCGCTGCCTGCGGGGCGCGGACGCGCACGCAGCCGCGATCACCTCCTCGCGGAGCCGGTGGAGCTCCGCGACGGACGTCTCGCGCTCGTCCGCGAGGCGCTCCTCGAGCACTGTGTTGCGCGCGATCGCGACGCGCATGAGCCTGATGATCAGCTCGGCGTAGTGCGCCGGCTCCCCGCGCGCGACTCGTTCCTCCGCGAGCCGCACCTCGGCGAGCAGCGCGCGCACCGGCGGCACCGCCCGGAAGCGCTCGAGCCGCTCCCGCATACGCTCGAGGAAGGCGACGTCCGTCGGCGGGTAGCTCGCGATGTACCGGAACCCGACGATCGCCGCGACCTCGGGGTTGCGGTACGCGTGCTCGAGCGGAAAGTTGCGTACCCAGCCGCCGTCCGTCGCGATGACGCCGTCGACCGAGACCGGCAGCACGAGCCCGCTCACGGCGGCGGACGCGAGGAGCGCGCGACCCATGGTCTCCGGGCTCGCCGACCGGGACGAGTAGGCGAGCTCGAAGTGGCGGGTGCCGTCGCCCCCCTCGTGCACCGAGACGTCGGTCGCGAAGACGACGAGCTCGATCTCGGACTCGGCGAGCGCGGCGCCGAGCTCGAGGGCATCGCCGATCCTCGCGGCGATCGTCGCCGGGAGCGTGTAGTCATGCAGCCCGCCGGGGAACTGCCAGACGCGGCGGGGCCGGAACACTTCCTCCGGCTTGAGCCCGAGCACGAACTCCTCGAGGTCGTCGAGCCGGTCGAGTGCCGCCATCGTCCCCGACAGGGCGCCCGCCGACGTCCCGTAGATCCAGCCGACACGCTCCCAGAGCTCGCTTTCCCTGAGCCTCCGGAGGAAGCCGAGCTCGAGCAGGACGCCGTTGATCCCACCTCCCGAGAGCACGAGAGCGACGTCGCGTGGGATCGAATCGGACACGTGGCTATTGTGGCCACTGTGGAAGGGGAGCTCCGGCGCGGATCCGCGACGCTGACCGATCTCGGGCTCGAGTCCGTCGAAGAGATCTGGCGCGAAGACGACGACCACGACCACAGCGGCTGGTTCTGTGTGAGCACCGATCCGTTTCCGTGTCCTGCCGAGAGCTGCAGCTTCGTCGCGGACTTCATGACCGCCGCGCATCTCGTCCTCGTCTGGGAAGGGCGCGACGACCCGAACCTCCTGTGGCACGCGCAGCGCGCGAAGGAGGTCGGGCGGAACCCTCGGATCGTGGAGTACGAGCAGAGCTTCGGCCCGAGCGCCTCGTACTACGCGTGGGAGGCCGCCGGCCGCCCCGTCCACGGCGTGCAGGGGAAGCGGGGGTAGCATCGGTCTCATGCCGACCGTGACGGAGACGGTGAAGGTCGACGGGATTCGCTGCGAGCGGTGCGTCGGCCGGCTCGCCGCGGCACTCCAGGGCCATTCCGGCCTCGAGGCTGCGAACGCGAACCTCGTCGGCGACGTGACACTCGCGTGGGACGACGCGTACACCTCGCGGGCCGAGATCCTCGCGCTGCTCTCGCGCGCCGGTTTCCGCGAGCAGACGCCCGATCGGGAATAGCGGGTTTCGGAGCCTCGTTGCAGCCTCCGGTCACACAACCCGTAACAGAACCCGCAACGCAACGGTACGGTAGCCCGGTGAGCGATCCCGAGCCCGCGACCGAAGCGCGACGGATCGCGGCCGAAGCCCGCGACCGCGCTCGCTTCGAGGACGAGGCGCTCGGACTCGCCGATCAGGTCTACCGGGTAGCGCGCCGGCTCGTCGGTTCGCGCGAGGAGGCAGAGGACCTGGTGCAAGAGGCGTACGCGAGAGCATTCCGGAGCTGGCGTTCCTTCACGCCCGGGACGAACATGCGCGCCTGGCTCCTGCGCATCCTCACGAACCTCAACGTCGACCGCGGGCGCCGCATCCAGCGCAGCCCGCAGACCCAGCCGCTCGAGGAAGGCGACTACTTCCTCGCGAACAAGCTCGCCTCAGCCGGCGGCGAGGAGGTGCTCGAGCAGGAGCAGGTCGTCGAGCGCATGTCGCAAGATTCCGTCGTCAAGGCTCTCGCGGAGATCCAACCCCAGTTCCGGGATGTCGTAGTCCTCGTCGACATCGGCGACTTCACCTACGCCGATGCCGCGCAGATCCTGGACATCCCGATCGGTACCGTGATGTCGCGACTGCACAGGGGTCGTCGCGCGCTCAAGCAGAAGCTCGCGGAGGAAGCGCTGACATGACACACGATCCGTGCGGCAGGTGCGAGGAGATCCTCCAGGACTTCCTCGACCGCACGCTCACAAACGACGAGTGGGCGGAGGCCGAGTCGCATCTCGGCGGCTGCGACTACTGCCGGCGGCGCTACCGCTTCGAGGAGACGCTGCGGCGCTACGTGAAGACGAGCGCGATCGAGCGGATGCCGCCAGGGCTCATGGCGAAGCTCGAAGAGCTCCGCGGGCTCGACGCCACCGCCTAGGCCTGCTGCAGGTCTTCCGGCGTGTCGACGTCGCCGGGCGGCGTCAGGTCGTCGCAGGGGACCAGCCGGACGGGGCGATCGCGGAGGCCTTCGTCGGGGATGTCGGCCCAGTCGGCGCGCCCGAGAACGAGCGGATGGCCACGGTTCCCGTCGTAGGAGGCCGCGACGACTCCACCGCTTTCGCGCCACGCGGCCAGGACGCGCTCGACGGCTTCCGGGTCGAGGTTCGGGCCGTCGGCGAGGACGACGACCGCGGCGTCGGCCTCGTCGCCTAGCGCGGCCAGTCCGCAGCGAAGCGACGCGCCTGGGCCGCGCTGCCAGTCGGGACAGGCGACGACTCGAACGCCTGCCGGGGGCTCGAGCTCGTACGCGCCCGCTACGACGGCGATCTCGTCGACACCGGCGCGGCCGAGGCGCTCGAGCACCGCGGGGAGCAGCAGCCGCTGCTTGGGGGCGCCGAACCGCGACGCCTCGCCGGCGGCGAGGACGACCGCGGCCACACGAGCCATTACGTCTCGGAGACGGTGACGGTCCGCACGAGCACCGTCTGGCTCGGCGGGCCGTCGCCCACGCCGAGGGCGCCGATCTTGTCCACGGTCTCCATCCCCTCCGTCACCTCGCCCGCGATCGCGTAGTCCGGCATCAGGCCGGCGTCGGCGCCGGTCACGACGAAGAACTGGCTGCCCGCGGCTCCCACCGGGTCGGCACCGGACTTCGCCATCGCAAAGACTCCTCTGACGTAGCTCGCGTTCCGGGGCGGGGCGTCGACCGTCTGGTACCCGGGTCCGCCGCCGCCGTTCTGGGTCGGATCGCCGCCCTGGATGACGAAGTCCGGGACGACGCGGTGGAAGATCGTGTCGTCGAAGTACCCGTCCTCGGCGAGCGCGACGAGCGAGGCCGCGGTCTTCGGCGCCGACTCGAGGTCGAGCGTCACGGTGAACGACCCGCAGCTCGTGTCGAAGACGAGCGCGTAGGTCGTTCCGTCGTCGAGCGGCTCGGTGGGGGCTTCGAGCGTCTCAGGCGAACGCGCGTCGGGCGCATCCACGCTCTCGCACTCGCCGTTCCCCGACGCGGCGGGCTCGCCGTCGTCGCCGCTGCCGCAGCCGGTCGCGACCAGCATGAGGAGGGCGAGAGCGAGCACGAGGGCGCGCATGGCGTGCGATCCTACCGGCGGATGACGACCGTGACGCGCTGTGAGTGGGCGGCGGGCAGCTCTCCCGAGATGCTCGCGTACCACGACGAGGAGTGGGGAGTCCCATCCCATGACGACCGGCACCTCTACGAGCTGTTGACGCTCGAAGGGGCGCAGGCCGGTCTCTCGTGGTCGACCATCCTGCGCAAGCGCGAGGGCTACCGGGCGGCGTTCGCCGGGTTCGACCCGGCCGCAGTCGCCCGCTTCGGGCCGAAGGACGTCGAGCGGCTGCTCGCAGACCCGGGAATCGTGCGCAACCGGCTCAAGGTGGAGTCCACGATCGCGAACGCCGCGCGCGTCCTCGAGGTGCAGGACGAGCTCGGAAGCCTTGACGCCTACCTGTGGGCCTTCGTCGACGGCGAGCCGATCGTCGGCGGTTGGCGCTCACTCTCGGAACTGCCTGGGGAGACGCCGCTCTCGAAGACGATCTCGAAGGACCTGAAGACGCGCGGCTTCCGTTTCGTCGGCCCGACGATCGTCTACGCGTTCATGCAGTCCGTCGGCATGCTCGACGACCACACGGTCGACTGCTTCCGCTACTCGGGCTAGCCGGTCGCGAGCTCGCGGCAGCGTGCCGCCGCCCAGCGCAGTTGCGTCGCATCTACGCGCTCGTCGTGACCGCGATCAGGTCGGCGAGGTTCACGAGCTGGATCGCCGTCCGCATCGCCGACACGCGCTCGTGGCCCGGATCCAGCTTTCCGCCTTCCTGCCAGAGCTGGTCCGCGGTCGCGAGCAGCTCCTCGATCCGCTCGGATGCCTCCTCGTGCCCGTCGCGCTCGCGCGCGGCGTTGACCGCGAGCCCGAGCGCGCCGATCGCGTCGCGCTGACGCGTCCAGAGCATCGGCACGGACATCGAGATGTACTGGTGGATGCGGGCGAAGGTCAGCGGCTGGGAGAAGGCCGGGCCACCCGTCGGCGCCGTCAGCGCCGGCGGGTCGTCTCCCGCCGCGATCCCCAGTGCCGTCTCCCCGAGCATGCCGCGCAGCTGGCGGTCGTCGAAGCCGGCGACCTTGGCCGCGCGCGTGGAGGCGAGGAGCGAGTTGGGCTGGCGTCCGTACGGGTAGTCGGACGCGTACACGACCTGCTCCGGCGGGACCTGCCGGAAGAGGTCGAGGAGATCGAGCGCGCTCCAGACCGACGTGTCGAAGAAGACGCCCGGGATGCCGCCGAGGCGTCCGGCCAGCCCGGCCATGTCCGCGATGCCTGCATGCGCGACGATCAGGCGGACGCCTTCGTTTCTCTTCACGAGCGCCTCGAGGTCCTCGGCGATCGGCGGGAGGCCCCGGCCGCCGTGGATGAGGATCGGCACCCCGCGCTCGTTCGCGAGCGCGAAGATCGGCTGCAGCCGCTCGTCGTCGAGCGCGAATGCCTGCGCGCGCGGGTGGAGCTTGATCCCTCGCGCTCCGCGGTCGAGCGCGCGCACCGCCTCCTCGAGCGGGCGCTCCGTCAGGTCGAGCCGGACGAAGGGGATGAGCTTGCCGCCGGACCGCTCGGCGTGCGCGAGCGTCCGGTCGTTCGGCACGCAGAAGGCGGGCTCGCGGTCGGGCTCGTCGAGGCAGAAGACGAACGCGCCCTGGAAGCCGAAGCGGTCGAGCACGCCGTCGAGCTCCTCGTAACGGCCGTGCATCCCGTCGATGTCGTCTCCCAGGTGCGTGTGCGCGTCGAACAGGCGCACGCCGTCCGGGAGCTCGGCGAGCACGGCGGCCTCGTAGGTGTCGACGAGCGCGCGGGCCTGCTCGAACGAGGTCATGCGTTCTCCTCCAGCGCGGCCCAGACCCGCGGCGGCGTCATCGGCAGCTCGTGGATGCGGACCCCCACCGCGGCCGCGACGGCGTTAGCGATCGCCGGTGCGACGGCGACGACCGGCGCCTCGCCAATGCCCTTCGCGCCGTACGGCCCGTCGGGCGCGGGGACCTCCACGATCAGCGTGTCGATCTCCGGCACGCGCTCCGCGACCGGGATCGCATACGTGAGAAACGATCCTGTGAGCAGGCGGCCGTCCTCGTCGTGCGCGAGCTCCTCGAAGAGCGCCCAGCCGATTCCCTGCGTCGCGCCGCCACGCATCTGACCCTCGACGAGCGCCGGGTTGAGCGCTCGGCCGACGTCCTGCGCGACGACGTGCCGGAGCAGCTCGACCTCACCGGTCTCGCGATCGACCCGTACGTGCGAGAGGTGGGCTGCGACGGACGGCGCACCCACGGTCTGCGCGGAGCCGCCGTGGCCCTCGATCGGCTCGTGGCGGCCGCCGAAGCGGAGGGTCTTGCGGGCGATCTCCTCGACGGTGATGGAGCGGTCCGGTGCGCCCACGGCGCGCACCACGCCGTCCACGACCTCGAGGTCGTCGGGCGAGATCTCGAGCTCCTCGGAAGCGGCGGTGAGCAGCTTCCGGCGGGTGGCCTCGGCGGCGCGGAGAACCGCGGTGCCGACGGTGTACGTGACCTTCGAGCCTCCGCTCGCCCCCGCGTACGGGCCGCTCGCGGTGTCCGCCTGGACCACACGCACGCTGTCGGGAGACACGCCGAACGCCTCCGCGGCGATCGCTGCGAACCCGGTGCTGACCCCGCTCATGTCGACCGCCGACGTGACGACGGTCATCGTCCCGTCCGGGTCGACGCGGCAGACGGCGGCCGCGGGCTCGTTGCCTCCGGGCCAGTAGCCGGCGGCCATGCCGATGCCCTCGTCCTCCGGCAGCGAGCCCCGCTCGGCCCAGAGCGGATGCTCGCGCAGGCGTTCCAGGACCTCCACCGCCCCGATCGTCGGGAACGGGTTCCCGCTGACGCCGATGTCGCCCTCGACGACCGCGTTCTTCAGGCGGAGCTCGAACGGGTCGAGATCAAGCTTCGCCGCGAGCTCGTCGAGGAGTGACTCGAGCGCGAAGGCGGCCGTCGGCGCGCCGGGAGCGCGGTAGGCGCCGAACGTGAAGCGGTTCGTCTGCACCCCGTAGCCGCGGATGTCGCGGGCCTCCCAGCGGTACGGCCCTACGACGAGGGCGGAGCTGATCCCCTCGACGCCCCAGCCCGCGTTCGACCCGCGGTCGACGATCATGCGGGCCTCGATCGCCGTGAGCGTGCCGTCCTTGCGGCCGCCGATCTTCAGACGGGTCACCTGCGCCGAGGCCGGGTTCGTCGCCTGGAAGTCCTCGTCGCGCGTGAGTGCCAGGCGCACCGGGCGCCCGAGCGCGAGCGCGGCTCCCGCGACGAGCGGCTCCATGAGCGCGAACTTCCCTCCGAACGCGCCTCCGAGCGGCTCGGCGACGACTCTGATCCGGTCCAGCGGAAGGCCGAACGCGCGCGCGAGCTCCCTCTGCGTGACGAACGAGCCCTGGGTCGAGGTCGAGACGACGAGCGTGCCCGACGGCTCCAGCCAGGCGGTCGCGACCTGCGGCTCGATGTAGGCCTGGTAGACCCACGGCGTCCGGAACGTTCCCTCGACGACGACGTCGCTGGCTGCGAGGGCGGCGGCCGCGTCGCCCTCCTTGCGCGTGATCGTGTCGAGGACGTTCCCCGAGAGGTCTTCCTCCTCGTCCTCGCCGCCCTTGTCGACGCCGGCGTGAATCGACTCGAGGTCGCCGCCGGCCTCGTCGTCGTCGGCCGTGCGCGCGAGCGGCGCTCCGGGCGTCATCGCCTTCTCCACGTCGACGACCGCATCCAGGGTCTCGTACGTCACGGACACGAGCTCGACGGCGTCCTCCGCCGCGGCTGCGGTCTCGGCGACCACGATCGCCACGGGCTGCCCCGCGAAGACGACCTCTCGGCGGGCGAGCGGCTCCGCCGTCCGGTCGACGCCGCCCGCCTCGATCGGCAGGTCGGCGGCGGTCAGCACGGCGACGACGTCCGGCTCGGCGAGCGCCTTGTCCTTGTCGACGCCGGTGACCAGGGCGTGCGCCACGTCGGCGAGGACGAGGCGTGCGTGCAGGAGGCCGTGGACATGTCCGTCCGCCGCGAACCGCGTCGCGCCGGTGACCTTGTCGGGCGCGTCGATCCGCGGACGCGCGACGCCGATCACGCTCTCGCTCACGAGGCCTCCTCCGCGCGGCGTCGAGCCAGCTCGAGCGCACGGCGCACGACAACACTGGCCACCTGGCGCTTGTACCCCTCCGGCGCGAACCGGTCCCCGTACATCTCGACTCCCTGGAGGCTACCGTCCTCGGGCACGAGTGTCGCGCGCGACCCGACCCCGGTGAGCGCGACGATGCTCTTCCCGTCGGGATGGACGAGTGCGGCGGCTCCGGCCAGGGCGAATCCCGAGGCGGGGTGCTCGACCGAGACGTACGCCGAGCCGGACCCGGGCGGCGGAACGGGGACGACGACGGCCACGATCAGCTCTCGCTCGGCGAGCGCGGTCGTGAACGGCGTCCGGAAGAAGTCGGCGGCCGGGAGCGAGCGTGCGCCTTCCGGCGAGCGGAGCTCGAGCCGGGCGTCGAGCGCGAGGACGACCGCGGGCAGGTCGGAGGCGGGGTCGGCGTGCGCGAGGCTTCCTCCGATCGTCCCGCGATTTCGAACCTGGAGGTCGCCGATCCCGGCCGCGCACTCCGCGATGGCCACGAGGCCGGGCGCCTCGAGCTCGGGGGCCGAGACGAGCGCGTCCCAGGTCGCGAGCGAGCCGATCCGGAGCTCGTCGCCGGCGAGCTCGATCCCGTCCAGCTCGAGCCCGCCGAGATCGACCAGGAGCGACGGTCGCGCGATCCGCAGCTTCAGCATGGGCAGGAGCGACTGCCCGCCCGCGAGCGCTCGCGCCTCCGGCTCGGACAGTGCCTCGAACGCGTCCTCGAGCGAGGTCGCGCGGTGGTAGCCGACGGCGGCCGGGATCACTTCGTCAGCTCACCCGCCGCCGCGCGCACCGACTCGACGACGGTCTGGTACCCGGTGCAGCGGCAGTAGTTGCCCCGGAGCGAGCGCCGGATGGTCTCGTCGTCGGGGTCGGGATCGCGCGAGAGGAGGTCGAGCGAGGTCAGGATCATCCCCGGCGTGCAGAAGCCGCACTGGAGGCCGTGGTGCTCTACGAATGCACGCTGGATCGGGTGCAACTCCCCGTGCTCTGCTCCATCCTTGTGGGCGAGTCCTTCGATCGTCGTCACCTCGGCGCCTTCCGCCTGGAGCGCGAGCATCGTGCAGCTCTTCACCGCCCGCCCGTCGACGAGCACGGTGCATGCGCCGCACTGGCTCGTGTCGCAGCCGACGTGCGCTCCGGTCAGGCCGAGCCCGTCGCGGAGCGCGTGCACGAGGAGCGTGCGTCCCTCGACCTCGAGCGAGCGGGGCTCGCCGTTGACGACGAGCGTCAGTCGGTCAGGCACCAGCGGGGAGGGCGGAGACCTTCTCGCGCAGATACGCGAGGTACGGCTGGGGGTCGATCGTCGGCGAGCCGGTGAGGCGTTCGATCGTCTCCTTCGGCGTCAGTTTGCGGCCGAGCGAGTAGAGGTTCTCGGTCAGCCAGGCCGAGAGCGGCTCGAGCTCGCCCGCCTCCATCTGCGCATCGAGGTCCGGGAGGGCGTCGCGGACGACGGACCAGAACTGGAGCGAGATGACATTGCCGAGTGCGTAGGTCGGGAAGTAGCCGATCGCGCCGTTCGACCAGTGCGTGTCCTGGAGGACGCCGTTCGCGTCGTCGGGCACGTCGACGCCGAGGAGCTCCTGCATGGCGGCGCTCCAGGCCTCCGGGAGGTCCTTCGCGGAGAGGCTCCCGTCGACCAGCCGCTGCTCGAGCTCGAAGCGGAGGATGATGTGGAGGCTGTACGTCGTCTCGTCCGCCTCGACGCGGATGAGCCCAGGCTCGGCGCGGTTGATCCCCGCGAGGAACGCGTCCAGGGACACGTCGCCGAGCTGCTCGGGGAACGTCGACTGGAGCGGCTCGTACCAGTACGTCCAGAACGGCCGGCTGCGGCCGACGAGGTTCTCCCACGTCCGGCTCTGCGACTCGTTGATCCCCAACGACGGCGCGTTCGCAAGCGGCGTGCGCTGGAGCGAGGAGGCGATGCCGTGTGCGTACTGGCCGTGGCCCGCCTCGTGCATCGTCGACCAGAGCGCATCGAGGCCCGTCGGCTTGTAGCGCGTCGTCATCCGGACGTCGCGGCTCGAGAACGAGATGCAGAACGGGTGCACGGTCGGGTCGAGCCGCCAGGAGCCGTTCTCGAAGCCGAGGGTCTGGAGGAGTCGCTCGGCGAACTCGCGCTGCTTGTCGGGATCGAACGGCACGTCGAGGAACGACGCGTCCACGCTCGGCGCTTCCTTCACGAGCTCCGAGAGCACCGGCTTGATCGTGTCGAAGACCTCGGCGACCTCGGTCGTCGTCATGTGCCGCTCGAAGTCGTCGAGCAGCGGCGTGTACGGGGAATCCTCCCACTCGAAGCACTCGCCGTACCGTTTCCGGAGCTCGATGTTCTTCTCGAGCGCCGGGAGGAAGGCGGCGAAGTCGTTGTTGCGGCGCGCCTCGGCCCAGATGTGCTGGCCCTGCGAGCCGGCGCGGAGCATCTCGGCCCGGAGCTCGGCGGGGACGCGGCGCTGCTTCTCCCAGTCCTTGCGCGTCACGCGGATGAGGCTCGCGTCGTCCGAGTCGTACTCGAGGGACTCCTCCAGCGGGCGTAGGTTCTCGAGCAGAGAGCCGATCTCGTCCGCCGTGAACTTCTCGTGGGCGACGCGGCCGAGCGTCGCGACCGCCTCCGCCCGTGCGGGGGCTCCGAGCGACGGCATCATGACCCGCTGGTCCCAGCTCAGGACGAACAGCGCACGTTGCAGGTCGGAGATTTCGGCGAGTCGCTCGCGAAGCGTGCGCAGGTCGGCGTCCACCGGTGTGGACTCTATCGATCAGGGGATCGGGCCTGCTCACGTTGCGCCCGGTCGGACTTTGCGTACGACCTGACCCCACAGGAGTCCCGCGCGTCCACGAGTGCGCGCGGGGGTACCGGGGTGGGGGGTCGGCATTGCGCGCAGATGCAGTGCTGATGCCGCGCGCACGGCGCACGAGCACCGGCCGAGGGCCACCTCTCCTTCCGAACGAGGAGCGCACCTGTCTGCCTCCCACGCGGGGGTCGATGCCCCTGCTTCGCTAGAGAGGGATCCCGGTAAACCAGGCGTCCTGAGGGGCCACGGTGTGGCCAGCATTGGCAGCGCTCCACCGTAGCCGGCGCTTTCATCTGGTGCGACGATTGGTGTCATGTCGCGGATGGGGGCGTTCCGACGGCCGCTTCGCTACTCGCTCTGGCCGGCCGCCTTCCTGCTCGGGATCGTGGCCGAGTGGATCGGCCGGCCCGAGCTGGTCTTACTCGATGCCGTCACCGGATTCGTTCTGCTCGGTCTCGGGCTCGCGGCGTGGGCGCTGCGGCCGCGCTGGCGTGTTGGGCCGATCCTCGGAATTGCCGGGGTCGCCTGGTTCATCGGCTCGTTGTGGTTTCCGGCGATCTACCTGCACCGAGGGCCGCTCGCGCACTTGCTTCTCTCGTACCCAGCCCGGGCTCTCTTGCCCACATCGCGGCTCGACCGCATTGCGATCGGGGCAGCGTACGCCTACGCGGCCGTGTATCCCCTCGCCGCCAACGACTACGTGACGATTGCGTTTGCGTTCGGCCTTGTCGCCCTGTCAGCGCGTCGGGCCGTCGTGGCGGGGCCTGCTCAGCGCCGGCCGCGGCTGGCCTCTCTTACGGCGGCCACCGTGTTCGGGCTGGTCCTTGCCGTGGCGGCCGCGGGGCGCCTCGCCGAGGTGGAGGTCGGCCGCACAATGCTCGTCGTCTACGACCTTACGGTGTGTCTGATCGCGCTCGGCCTGTTCGCGGATCTCCTCTGGGGGGGATGGGCACGGGCGACGGTGACCGGGCTCGTGGTCGACCTGGGTGAGCCCGCGACATCCGGCACGCTGCGCGACCGTCTTGCGCAAACGCTTGGAGATCCGACCCTCGTCGTCGGCTATTGGCTGCCGGTGGAAAGCCGGTATGTGGACGAGGCGGGCCAGCCGGTCGAGCTACCGGTCGCCGATGCGGAGCGTGCCCTGACACCGATCGACGAGGACGGCCGACGAGTCGCGGTGCTCGTCCACGACCGTGGACTCCTCCTGGACGATCCCGCACTCGTCTCTGCTGTCGCGTCCGCGACGCGCCTAGCGGTATCGAACGCGCGGCTCCAGGCCGAGGTGCGCGAGCGGGTGGCGGAGGTCACGGCGTCGAGTCGTCGCATCGTCGAGGCCGCGGACGACCAGCGCGATCGCCTCGGGCGCGAGCTCCGTACTGGGACGGAGCGCCGCCTATCGCGGGTGGCAGAGCTCGTCGGAGAGATCGATCCGGAGCTCGAGCGGCAGGTCCAGGCGGCCCGGGCGGAGCTCGAAGAGCTCGGGCTTGGCATTCATCCGCGCGCGCTCGCTGTCGAGGGTCTCGGTGCGGCGCTCCGTGAGCTCGCCGGACGATCGTCTATTCCGGTCACGATCGTTGCGCCCACTGAGCGCTTGCCACCTGCCCTCGAGGCAGCCGCGTACTTCCTCTGCTCGGAAGCGCTCGCGAACGTCGCCAAGTACGCGCGGGCGTCGCAGGCGACGATCCGCGTAACCGCGGAGAAGGAGCTCTTCACCGTCGAGGTGAGCGACGACGGCGTCGGTGGCGCCGATCCGTCAGCCGGCTCCGGCCTCCGTGGTCTCGCGGATCGGGTGGAGGCGCTCGGGGGTCAGCTCGTGGTCGAGAGCCCGCGTGGCATCGGTACGCGCCTCGTCGCCCGGTTGCCGTACCCGTCCGATGGCTACCCCGTCTTGGTCCACGGCGGAGTGAAACCGGCGCCGTAGTAGCCGCCCTTGCCGCCGTCGTCGAACTTCAGCGCGTTTCCTTCAAGGGACCACTCGAACGGGATCGTGTCCTCGGGGGTCCGGAAGATGATCCGGTCGCGATAGACCGAGTACGTCCCTGACGCGCCCACTTCGGTCTGTCCGTTCGGAAAGATGTCGTGGATCACGAAATCGCCCGATGTGAGAACGAGCCGATGCCGCACCGGCAAGCGCGCGTAGAGCGGATCGCCGGCCGGGATCCGAGCGCGCCGTGCATCGTCTGCGGTCGTCGTGTTCATGTAGACGCCGTCGGGGATGGCGGCTGAGGCGGACCGTTCACCGGTCGAACAGGACGGTAGCGTCTCCGCAGCGACGGACGTCGCCTGCCGGAGCTTCGCAATCCGAGCGATGAAGGCGCGAGTCTGGTCGTCCCGCTCGAGCTCTCGATAGACCGGAGCGAGGGCTTCGCGAAGCGTCGATGCCTCGGCCTGGTTCGCGACGACGAAGCTCAGGCCGCGCCGGCACAGCACCGCCGCCGCATCCCGTTCTCGTGATCGAATAGCAGCCAGCGTCTTTGGAAGTGCATTCCGAAGGGCTTCGCGCAGCACCTGCCGTTGCACCGGCTCGAGCGCCGCGAACGCAATCTCGTTCATGAAGAGGACGAGCGGCCGCGGCCAGAAGTTGATGTTCGTCGTCAGGTACTTCGCGTCTGCGTCGTACGTGTTGCTTTCGATCGACTCCACCTGCTGCTCGATTCCGTCGAAGCCGCCGATCCGCGCCCCGGCCGGAAGAGCGATCGCCGTCGCACCTAACGCACGCAGAGTCTCGCGTGCGACACGAGACTCGGTGATTCCTATCCTCTGGCCGCGAAAGTCGGCGGGCTGCCTAAGCGGCCGCTCCACGCCGAGGAGCTTGCGCAACGGACCCGGCAGGATGCCAAGTCCCACGAGGCGGAGTGGCTCGAGGGCCTTGAGCATCTCGCCGGGGATACCACTCTCGAGGACCTCGCCCTGCAGCGCGTAACTGTCGACGAGAAGCGGCGCGTGCAACGCATTGAAGCTCGAGACGCCGACATCGTCCCAGGCTCGACTCCCGACCCATCCGAGATCGGCCTTCCCTGCCGCGACGTCGCGGATGACCGCCGACTCGGGACGGCGCCACGGCCAACCCAACCAGCGGTCTCGGAACTCGATCCGCATCTTCCCGCCCGACAGGCGGGCGACCTCATCGGCGAACGGCTGCAGCTCCTCCGGCCGATGGCCGCCATTCGCCATCGTCAGGGTGAGCGCGGTCGGCTCGGGCTTGCCGCCGGCCCGATCGTCGCCCGCGCAGCCGGCGGCGACGGCCGTAAGGGCAACGGCAGCTCCGACAGCGACAACCGCGTTCAGGTACGTCCGCACTGCTTCCTCCCGCGCGACTAATCGAGTCTAGGCCGGGTTACCCGCGAGCACATCGGGGCGAGCCCTACTCTCTCGCCCCAAGATCAGGGCAAGCCCTCGCTCGCAACGATCGTCTGCCCTGTATCGCCGCTGCGCAAGCGCTCGTAGCCTCGGCAATGACGTGAAGACACGAGCCAAGAGCCCGCTCCGATGCGCACGCTTCCGGGAACGTCGCGGCGCCGTTCGTCGGAGCGAGTTCGTAGCCCGCGGCCGCGCTGCGCGCGATCCCGGCAGAAAGGACAGACCTATGAAATTTCTTCTCGCATCGATTTGGCTGGCGGCGGTCGTAGCAGCCGCTCCGACGCTTGCTCTTGGAGCAAGCGACCGGGCACGTGGGTACCACTCCGAGGCGTTCACGGTTCCGAACTTCTGCGGCACCGGTGTGGCGGTGGAAAGGTTCTTCGAGTCGATCTTCACCGCGAGCGAGCGCGACGGCGTGGTCAAGGTGGAGCACCAAGGGAGCGTCACCTTCAGCTACGGCGACGCTTCGGTCATCGAGAGCTTCGCGGGGCAGTTCACGCACACCCTCGTCGCAACGGGAGAGGGCGGCGTGGAGACACGTCGACTCATCTCGAAGGGGCTCCCCGTGAAGATCCAGCTCGCGAACGGCCCGGTCCTTGCACGCGACGCGGGCATCATCGTCCAGCTCGTGATCATCCAAGACGGCAACGAGATCAACGTCGAGACCGTGAGCACGAACGGCCCTCACCCCATCGACGCGAGCGGCGGCAGCCTGTTCTGCGCCGTCGTCCCGCAGGCGCTCGGCATCACTTAGCCGCGGCGCCGCCGTGGAGAACGCATGCGAGCGCGCCGACGAGATAGGCGGCGCGCTCGCATTCGAGCACCGAGGAACCGAACCGCGGTTGAGACCTTCGGCTGTGCTCGCAAGGATTGATCAATGAGCGTCCGGACCGTCGGCATCGGCACTCTCTTCCTGGCAGGGATCTCTTTCGGCGCGCTCTCGCTTACGATCGCGCGGCGCGAACCCGCTTATTCGTTCGCCGGCGAATCGGCGGCGCGCGCTGGTGCCGAGCTCGCCGCCGGCTGGGCGCTGCTCACTGTGGGCTTGTGGCCTGGGCGCGCCGCCGTGGCAGCAGCTTCGGCCCGCTGCTCGTCGCCGCTTCATTCGGCTGGTTCTTGCTCGAGTGGAACAACCCCGGCATCGGGTACGCGCTCGGGTTTGCCATCGGCCTCACGCTCTACGCCGCCGGCCCGCCGCTGATCGCGCACGCGGCGCTCGTCTACCCCGGATCGCGTCTTTCCTCGCGGCTCGACGAGTCTCGTGCTCACCGCCGCGTACGTGGGCGCGATCGTCGTGCTCGGGCTAGCACCGGCTCTGGTGTTCGACCCGAAGGAAACCGTCTGTACTCAATGCCCGAGCAACCTGCTCCTCGTTGGGCCGTCACCCCGTCTCTACGACGTGCTCAATCGGATCGGCGTTCATGCAGGACTCGCATGGTCGCTTGCCCTCGCCGTGCTACTCCTGCTCCGGCTCGTTCGCTCATCCCCGGCGCTCCGCCGGTTGCTCTTGCCCGTCCTCGTTCCTGCCGCGGCTTACCTTGGGCTCGTCGCCTGGGTCTTCGCATCCAGCCTCGACCGCGGCACGCTCGGGGCCAATTCCCTGTCGCGCGATCTCTGGCTCGGGCAGGCTGGCGCGCTGATCGCGCTCGCGGCAGGAGTCGTGTGGGGATGGCTCCGCGCCCGTCACACGCGTGCCGCGCTCGCGAGCCTCGTCGTCGAGGCAGGGGCGTCGCCCGCGCCCGGCGGCCTTCGTGACAAGCTTGCCGGCATGCTGCGCGACCCATCGGTGAAGGTCGCCTATCGCCTGGACGACGGCAGACTGGTCGACGGGCTCGGCCGCGCACTCGTGCTCGACGGTGAGGTGACTCCGCTCGTCCGCGGAGGAGAGGACGTGGCGCTGTTGTCGCACCGTCCGGGTCTGCTCGACGACCCGGCCCTGGCCGACGAGGTGGCGGCAGCCGCTCGTCTGGCGCTCGAGAACGAGCGACTGCAGGCCGAAACGCGTGCCCAGCTCGAGCACCTGCGCACCTCGCGAGCGCGCGTAGTGGCCGAGGGGGATGCCGAGCGTCGCCGCCTTGAGCGAGATCTCCATGATGGAGCCCAGCAACGGCTGGTCGGGCTCTCGCTCGAACTCGGTCTCACTCGGTCCCGCCTCGGCTCCCAACCCGATGCTGCGCTGCTGGCACAGATCGACGAGGCGGCGGCCGAGCTCGAAATTGCACTCGATGAGCTGCGCGAGCTCGCTCACGGACTGTTTCCAGCGCTGCTCGCCAAAGAGGGACTCGCCGCCGCGCTCGAAGCTTTGACGGAGGAAGCCCCGGTCGAGATCGAGATCGGAGCTCTACCGCACTCGCTTTCCTCGACTGCCGAAGCAGCTGCCTATTTCGTCGTCTCCGAAGCGATCAAACGGAGCCGGGACACCCCGGACAAGCTCGAGGCGAGAGCAGAGGGCGACACGCTCGTCGTCGAGCTCGAAGCCGACATCGCCGCGAGCGAGATCGTCGCGCTCGAGGATCGCGTCGGCGCGGCCGGCGGGACGCTCGAACTCGCGCGCCAGGCTGACGGGCGAACGAGAATCCGTGCGGAGCTCCCGTGCGGGTCGTGATCGCAGACGACGAAGTTCTCCTCAGGGAAGGTCTCGAGCGGCTGCTGCTCGAGGCTGGCTTCGACGTGGTCGGCAAGGTCGGCACCGCCGACGAGCTGCGCCGCAAGGTCGAGCTTGCGCGGCCTGACGTCGTCATCGTTGACATCAGGATGCCGCCCACGCACACGGACGAAGGGATCGTCGCCGCGCAGGAGATTCGTCAGTCACACCCCGAAGTGGGCGTGCTGGTTCTCTCCCAGCACCTCGAGTCGAGGTACGCGATGCGGCTGATCGAAGAGCACCCCGGCGGGACCGGCTACCTCCTCAAGCAGCGCGTCTCCAACCTCGGCGTACTGACCGATGCGCTCATGCGACTCCGCGACGACGAATGCGTGATCGACCCGACGATCGTCGCACGCCTCGTCAAGCGCGCCCGTCCGGCTAGACAAATCGCTGTGCTCACCGACCGTGAGCGCGATGTACTCACCCTGATGGCGGAGGGCCGCTCGAACAAGGCGATCTGCGCGCAACTCTTCCTCAGCCCGAAGACCGTCGAGGCGCACGTCAAGCACATCTTCATGAAGCTCGGGATCAACCAGTCCCCGGACGACCATCGCCGCGTGCGCGCGGTGTTGGCCTATCTGCGCTCCTGACCTGGCGACCGACGCGAAAGCCGACGCCACCAGAAGACGCTCGACTTCGTTCCGCTGCCTGTTTGCAAGCAGACAACGAGAGTCGTCCGGAGTTTGCGCGCGACGTATCGGCCGGACTTTGCGCACGACCTGCCGGCCTCGGCGGCCGCGGGGTGCGTTGACGAGTCGACACGCATCCGGCACCCACGCGTGCACGTTTGGTCGGTAGCGTGCATGTGGGGACACGGGAGTGCCCCTTGGGGGGCGTTGGGGCTTTGGCGACCGGCGCGCGGTCGCCGCCGAGAGCCGGGTGCCCGCCGGATAGGATCGTCGCCGATGTCGGCGATCCTCATCATCGGCGACACGGTGCGGAGTCCGGAGTTGCGCCATGAGGTGCCGCTCGCGATTCCCGATCCGTTCGTCTACGCCGAGCTCGACGGCCGCCGCATCGCCGTCGTCAGCGCGATGGAGGCGATGCGGCTCGAGGGAATGGGCGGGCTGGAGGTACGGCCGACCGAGGACTTCGGCGCGGACGCGAATCGCAGGAGCGGGCTCGAGCCGCACGAGGCCGCGCGCCAGCTCACCGTGCAGACCGTCCAGGGCCTCGGGATCGACCGCGCGACCGTCCCCCACGGGTTCCCGCTCGGATTCGCGGACGCCTTGCGTGAGGCCGGCATCGAGCTCAGCGTCGACCAGAAGCTCTTCGACGACCGCAGGCGCCGGAAGACCGGTCCCGAGCTGGCGGGGATCCGGCGCGCTCAGCGGGCGGCCGAGGCGGGCGTTGCGACGGCGCGCGACCTTCTCGCCCGGGCCGAGCGCTCGAACGGCGGCCTTTCAGTCGACGGCAAGCAGCTGACGTGCGAGCTCTTGAAGGAGCACATCCAGGCCACGTTCCTCGAGCACGGCGCGCTCGCCGAGGAGATGATCGTCTCCCACGGCCCACAGACCGCTATCGGGCACGACATGGGCTCGGGCGCGATCGCGGCCGACGACGTCGTCCTGCTCGATCTCTTCCCCGTCGATCTCGAGTCGGCCTGCTACGCGGACATCACGCGGACCTTCGTGGTCGGCGACTTCTCGGACGAGATCCGCGAGTGGCACGTGCTCTGTCGCGAGGCCATGGAGCTCGCGATCGCCGAGGTGCGGCCCGGCGCCGACGGAGGCGCGATCCACCGTCTCGTGTCGGAGCTCTTCGCCGAGCGCGGCTTCCCGACGCAGCTGACGAAGGCCGAGGGCGAAGTGCTCCGCGACGGCTTCTACCACGGCCTCGGCCACGGGGTCGGGCTCGAGGTGCACGAGCCGCCGGGGCTCGGAATGCTCGGTCACGAGCTCATCGCGGGTGACGTGATCACGATCGAGCCGGGGCTCTACCGCCACGGGTTCGGCGGCGTGCGGGTCGAGGATCTCCTGCTCGTGACGGACGACGGCTACGAGCGGCTGACCGATTGCCCCTACGACCTCGAGGTCACTGCATGAGCGACACCGCGATCGACACCCTCCTCTCGGAGGAGCGGACCTACCCGCCGCCACGTGACTTCGCGCGCCACGCGAACGCTCGCGAGGCGATCTACGACACGCCATTCGAGGTGTTCTGGGATCACGAGGGCCGCGAGCGTGTGACGTGGTTCGAGCCGTTCACGTCCCTGCTCGAGTGGGAGGAGCCGTACGCGAAGTGGTACCTCGGCGGCAAGGTCAACGTCGCCTACAACTGCCTCGACCGCCATGTGCAGGCGGGGCTCGGGGACCGGGTCGCCTACTACTACGAGGGCGAGCCCGTCGGCGAGCGCGCCCCGATCACGTACGCCCAGTTGCTCGACGAGGTCGTGAAGGCCGCGAACGGCTTGCGCGCGCTCGGCGTCGGCAAGGGCACTCCGGTCGGCATCTACATGGGCATGGGGCCGGGGCTCCCGGTTGCGATGCTCGCGTGCGCGCGCATCGGCGCGCCGTTCACCGTGGTCTTCGGCGGCTTCTCCGCCGAGGCGCTCGCGGACCGGCTGAACGACATGCGGTGCCAGATCCTCCTTACGCAGGACGAGAGCTACCGGCGGGGGCAGATCGTGCCGCTGAAGAGGAACGCCGACGAGGCGCTCGCGGCGGCGCCCGGCGTGCGGCGCGTCGTCGTCGGGCAGCGGACACGCGCGGACGTCCCGATGGTCGCCGGGCGCGATCTCACCTGGAACGAGCTGATCGAGGGCCAGTCACCGGACCCGGCGACGTGCCCGTGCGAGCCGATGGACTCGGAGGACCTCCTCTACCTCCTGTACACGAGCGGCACGACCGCGAAGCCGAAGGGAATCGCGCATACGACGGGCGGCTACCTCGTCGGCGTGGCGACGACGCACCACTACGTCTTCGACCTGAAGCCTGACGCCGACGTCTACTGGTGCGCGGCGGACATCGGCTGGGTCACGGGCCACAGCTACATCGTCTTCGGGCCGCTCTGCAATGGCGCGACGAGCGTGCTCTACGAGGGGACGCCCGACTATCCCGACAAGGATCGCTGGTGGGAGATCGTCGAGCGCTACAAGGTCACGATCCTGTACACGGCGCCGACGGCGATCCGGGCGCACATGAAGTGGGGGCCGGAGTTCGCGGCTCAACACGACCTCTCCTCGTTGCGGCTCCTCGGGACCGTCGGCGAGCCCATCAACCCGGAGGCCTGGATCTGGTACCGCGAGCACATCGGAGGCGGCGCGACCCCCGTCGTCGACACGTGGTGGCAGACGGAGACGGGAATGATCATGATCACGCCCCTTCCCGGTGTGACGACGCTCAAGCCGGGCTCGGCGACGAAGCCGTTCCCAGGTGTGGATGCGGCCGTGGTGGACGATCACGGGAACGAGGTGGGGCCGGGCGGCGGTGGCTACCTCGTGCTGCGGCGGCCGTGGCCGGCGATGACGCGTGGCATCTTCGGCGACGACGCACGCTTCCGCGCGACCTACTGGGAACGGTTCCCGGGGATGTACTTCGCGGGAGACGGCGCGCGGATCGACGAGGACGGCGACTTCTGGCTCCTCGGCCGGGTGGACGACGTCATGAACGTGTCCGGGCACCGGATCTCCACGATCGAGGTCGAGTCCGCGCTCGTCGACCATCCAAGCGTGGCGGAGGCGGCGGTCTGTGGGCGGACGGACGCGCTGACCGGGCAGGCGATCGTCGCGTTCGTGACGCTGAAGGGCGGGGAGGAGGCATCGGTCGAGCGGCTCGAGGAGCTTCGAAATCACGTCGCGACGAAGATCGGGCCGATCGCGAAGCCGGCCAACATCGTCTTCACCCCCGAGCTCCCGAAAACCCGCTCCGGGAAGATCATGCGGCGGCTGCTCCGCGACGTGGCGGAGGACCGTCCTTTGGGGGACACGACGACGCTGGCCGACCCGGCGGTCGTCGCCGAGATCGCCGAGCGGGCGGTCGCGCAGCCGACCGAGGAGTAGCCTCCGCCGCCTACGCGGCGAGCATCTCGCTCACGAACGCAACGACGTCCGGGCAGTCGGGGTCGATCGCGTGTCCACCGCCCACGCGTACAAAGCGTGCCTGCGGCAGCGCGCGGACGAGCCCGTCCGTCCCGTGCTGGAGCCCCTCCGGTGAGTCCTCTGCGGCCACGACGAGAGTCGGCACCCGGTGCTCGGCGAGCTTGGAGTTATCGCTCAGTCGCTCCCCTCCGCGGATCTCCGCGAGAAGGGCGGGGCTGTTGGCCGTGAAGACGTCGCGCCACACGTCCGGCAACTCCTCCCACGCACCGAAGACCTCGCGCAGCACAAGCTCACCCACCGCGTCGACCCCGCATTCGGCGACGACCTGCTCGAGCCTCTCGCCGAGCGACTTGAACCATGCGTCGTATTCGCGGGAAAGTCCCATCGGTCCTGCCTCCAGGAGGGCGAGCGCACGCACCGATCCGGGCTGGCGAAGCGCGAGGTCGAGCGCGACCGTCGCGCCATAGCTTCGGCCGATCATGATCGCGGGCTCCGCGTCGAGCGCTTGCAGGAGCTCACCTGCGTCGTCGGCGTGCTCCTGCACGCTCGTCACGTCGTACGGGTCCGGACGCTCGCTCCGCATCGAGCCTCTGCGGTCATAGACGATCACCCGGCCGAGCTCGGAGAGCTTCTCCGCTGCGGCTTCCCAGAAGAGCGCCGAGCTGCCCGCGCCGTGCAGGCCGAGGATGGCGGCGCCCTCGCCGCGCTCCTCGTAGTACAGGCGGACGCCGTTCACGGTTACCTGCGGCACGGGTCCCGAGAGTACCGAGCGGCTCGCCGGCTAGCTCGGTCGGTACGTGCCGAAGCTCCAGAGGTTTCCCTCCGGGTCGCGGACCGTGAAGTTGCGCGAGCCGTAGTCGGTGTCCTCGAGCTCCTGGACGACCTCGGCGCCTGCGGCCAGCGCGCGCTCGTAGCGTGCGTCGACCTCGTCGACGATCACATACACCCCGGCGTTCACCGCGCCGAGCTCCCGCGCGGTCTTCAGCCCGAGGTCGTTCCTCCCCGCGGAGCCGAGCATGACAAGCCCGTCCTCGAAGCGCATCTCGGCGTGCGTGATCTTGCCGTTCTCGCCGTGCACCTCTGTGCGCTCGAATCCGAACGCCTCGGTCAGCCAGTCGAGCGCCGCGGCGGCGTCGTCGTACCTCAGGAAGGCGATGCAGTTCATGGCTCTCCTCTCGTCGTGACCCGACGAGCGTAGGTCGCCGTCGACGGGCGCGTCTTGGACGAATGTGACCGGTCAGCCGAGCACGGCGCCGTGCGGCTCGAGGCGGCGCGCAAGCTCGCCTGGGCTCGTTCCGGCGAACTGTCGAAAGTCCCGATTGAGATGGGCCTGGTCGAAGTAGCCGCACTCGTAGGCAAGCTCCGCGAAGCCGCTCCCGCGCCCGAGGAGCTCCAACGCTCGGCGGAAACGGAAGATCCTCGCCACCGTCTTCGGCGGGAGCCCGACCTGCTCGCGAAAGCGGGTGGCAAGGTGACGGCGGCTGCGGCCGATCCCCTCGGCGAGGCTCGCGATCGGCACGCGCCCTCCGGTCTGCTCGAGAGCGTCGTAGGCCCAGACCACTTCGCGCGAGGGTGGCGTCGCCTCGGCGAGACGCTTTGCGAGGACACGGTCGAGGAGCTCGAATCGCGCCGACCACGACGTCGCGTCCGCCAGCCGCTCCGCCAGCCGGCGCTCCCCTGCGGGCAGGACGTCGTCGAGCGAGACGACGCGGTTGGCCAGCTCGTGCATGGGGAAGCCGAAGACCAGATGCGCGCCGATCGGCGTGAGATCGATCTGCACGCAGTGCGCCGGTCCCGTCGCCTCGACCCAGACCGACCGCTCGAAGAGCCCGGCGAAGAAGCTGCTCTCGACCGCAGGTGTCGCATCGTCCTTCGCGCCGGCGATCCGCCAGGGTGCGTCGAAGTTGACGATGAGGGGAACCCGCGTCGTCGGAACCTCCTGCCGACGAACGGGCACCGAACCCGTCTCGACGTAGCCCTGGTAGCCGGACACGAACGGGCGCAGGTGCGGCTCGGGCGCGCGTGCCAGGAGCGTCCACCTGCTCTCGCCCGACGGGTCGTGCAGCACGCGCGTGCGCTCGTCCACGGTCTGAGGCTAGCGCGTGACGAGCGCCTGCTCGAACGCGCGGACGGTGCGCGCGACGTCGTCGTCGCTCGTCCGCCAGTTCGAGACCGAGATGCGGATCGCCGAGCGGCCGTCCCAGGTCGTCCCGCTCATCCACGCCTCGCCGCTCTCCTGCACGTGCTCGAGGACGCGATCCGTCGCCCCGTCGTCCGCGAAGCGGAAGAGCACCTGGTTGAGAACGACGTCGTTCAGGATCTCGCATCCCGGCAACCGCGCGAGCTCCTCGGCGAAGCGCCGCGCATGGCGGCAGCAGCGCTCGACGAGCTCGGCGACGCCGGAACGGCCGAGCGAGCGGAGCGCCGCATACACGGTCACCCCCCGCGCGCGCCTGGAGAACTCGGGCGTCCAGTCCATCGCGTCCCAGGCCGCGCCTTCGTCGGCGACGAGGTACTCGGCCGTCATCGCCATCGCGGCCCGGTGCGGGGCGGGATCCTTGACGAACGCGAGCCCGCAGTCGTACGGCACGTTCAGCCACTTGTGCGCGTCCGTCGCCCAGGAGTCCGCTCGCTCGACGCCGGCGACGAGCTGCCGCAGTGCGGGAGACGCGGCCGCCCAGAGCCCGAATGCGCCGTCGACGTGGACCCAGGCGCCGGAACCGCTGAGCGCGTCCGCGATCTCGCCGACCGGGTCGATGCTGCCCGTGTTCACCTCGCCGACCTGCGTGCACACGATTGCGGGGCCGTCGTGGCCCTCGAGCGCCGCGGCCACGGCTCCCCCCGACGTGCGGCCCTGGTCGTCGACGTCCGCGGAGACGACTGTGTCCCGACCGAGCCCGAGCAGCCGCAGCGCGCGATCGACCGTCACGTGGCGCCTGCCGCCGACGACGACCCGGATCGGCGGCGAGCCCGCGAGGCCTCGGTTCTCGACGTCCCAACCCGCGCGCTCGAGCACCGCGTGGCGGGCGGCGGCCAGGCAGGTCACGTGTGCCATCTGGCAGCCGGTGACGAAGGCGAACGACGAACGCGCCGGCAGCCCGAGGAGCTCGACGAGCCAGTGCCCGGCCGTCTCCTCCGCGACCGCCGCGGCCGGCCCGCCGACGACGAGCCCGGAGTTCTGGTCCCAGGTGCTCGTCAGCCAGTCGGCTGCGAGCGCAGCAGGCAGCGCGCCGCCGATGACGAAGCCGAAGTAGCGCCCGCTCGGGATCGCGACGACGCCGGGCTCGCTCGCGGCCGCGAACTCCTCGATCACCTCCAGCGGATCGACGGGACAGTCCGGCAGCCCGCCGCCGAGGGCCGCGCGCAGCTCCTCCACCGACGCCGGCGGCCAGATCGGCCGCTCCCCGAGCGTCTCGAGGAAGGTCGCGGCGATCTCGGCCGTTCGCCGAAGCAGCTCGCGCTCGCTCACCCGTCCGAGTCTACGTTCGTGCCCGTCAGGGCTACGCGAGCAGCTTCTCGAACCGCTCGGGATCGTCGAACGGACCGACGACCGCGAGGTACAGGCGCTTCCCCTCGAACAGGTCGCGAGCGACCCGCTGGACGTCTTCGACCGTCACCGCGTCGAGCTGCCGCAGGAGGTCGTCCGGGTCCTCGATCTCGCCTTCGAGGACCTCGCGCCGCAGCCCGTACTGGATCGTGCCCTGCGGGCTCTCGAGCCGGAGGACGAAGCGGCCCTTCGCGTAGCCGCGTGCCTTCTCGAGCTCCTCGGCGGGGACGGGCTCGGCGGCGATCTCACGCAGCTGCCCGAGGATGGTCGTGATTGCCTCGTCCACGCGAGACACGTCCACGCCCGCCCCGGTGTACACCGTTCCCGTGTCGGTATAGGACGAGCCGGCGGCGTGCACGTAGTACGCGAGGCCGCGCTTCTCGCGTACCTCCGTGAACAGCCGCGACGACATTCCGCCACCGAGGACGACGGACAGGAGCTGGAGCGCGTACCGGTCGGGATGGCCGATCGGGTAGCCGCGAACGCCGAGGATCAGGTGTGCCTGCTCCGACTGCTTCGAGTGCAGCATCACGGGTGAGCCGTCCGGCGGGATCGTGACGGCCTCGGGCACGCCCGTCGGCTCCGGCGCGATGGCGCCGAGGAGCTCCTCGAGGCGCTCGTTCAGGCCGTCGCCGACGCGACCTCCGATTCCGACCACGATCCGCTCCGGCCGGTACCACGCGTCGAGATAGGAAGTGAACGTCTCGCGGGTCGCGCCCTCGACCGTCTCCTTCGTGCCGAGGATGTCCCAGCCGAGCGGCTGATCGTCGTAGAGGAGCCGGTCGTAGACCGAGCCGACATAGCGCTGCGGCGTGTCGAGGTAGACGTTCATCTCCTCGAGGATCACGCCCTTCTCCTTCTCGATCTCCGTCTCGTCGAAGCGCGAGTTCAGGAGCATGTCGGCGAGCACGTCGAGTGCCGTGTCACGCGTCTCCGCGCCGCAGCGCACGTAGTAGCCCGTGATCTCCTTGCCGGTGAACGCGTTGAACTCGCCGCCGATCGCGTCGATCTCCGTCGAGATCGTCCGCGCCGTCGGCCGGCGTTCGGTTCCCTTGAAGAACATGTGCTCCGCGAAGTGCGCGATGCCCTTCGACTCGGGCGTCTCGTAGCGCGAGCCCGCCGCGAGCACGACGAGGCACGTGACCGAGCCGACCTGCGGCATGGACGCCGTGACGACCCGGACGCCGTTCCCGAGCGTCGACTTCGCGAAGACGGACATCGCGCGATGGTATAGACAGGCTCCGTGCCCGGACAATTGACCCGAAAGGCCATCGCCCTTCAGCCCGAGTGGCTGAGGCAGGTGCCCGAGCGCGTGGGCGAGCGCCGGCTGCCCGAGGACGCGCGCGTCCTGTTCATCGGCTGCGGGACCTCGTACCACGCCGCCCTCGCGTCAGGGCCGGCGGCGCAGGCGCTCGAGCTCGTGCTCGGTACCGCGCCCGAGGCGGACGTCCTCGTCGCGATGAGCCACGAGGGCGGGACGCGGCTGTCCCTCGAGGCGGTCGAGAGCTTTGCCGGCGAGACCTGGCTCGTCACGGGCGCGCCCGAGAGCCCGCTCGCGAAGGCGGTCGACCACGTCGTGGTCGCGACTCCCGGGATCGAGGAGAGCTACTGCCACACCGTCAGCTACACGTGTGCGATTGCGGCCGGGCGCACGCTGCGCGGCGAGGACGTCAGCGGCCTGGCGGCAGCGGTCGAGGCCGAGCTCGACGCCCCGGCGCTCGGCGCGTCCGATCACGTTCGCCTCGCCGTCGTGGGCGCGGGGCGCGACGCACCGACCGTTCTCGAGGCGGCGCTCAAGCTGCGCGAGGGCGCGCACGTCGCGACGGAGATGCACCACACCGAGCAGCTGCTCCACGGCCACCTCGCGGCGATCGACCCCACCGTTCGCTGCTTCGTGCTCGAGGGCGAAGGGCGGGCTGCGGAACGCGCGCAGGACGTCATGCGGGCGCTCGGCGAGCTCGGCTGCGAGGCGACGCTCGTCCACACGAGCCATCCGGTCGTCGACATCGTCCGCTTCCAGCGGCTCACGGTCGACCTCGCGGACGCGCGCGGCATCGACCCCGATCGGATCCGCTTCGACGAGGAGCCCTGGGACCGGGCCCGGAAGTCCTACGACTGACGGTCCTCGAGCCGGTACACGAACCGCAGCGCCTGCCAGCTCTCGTCGATCGAGCACGACTTGTTGTCGACGAGGCCGTGGGCGAGGCCGACCTCCTGCACGGCTTGGAACGACAGGTCGCCTTCGATCCGCGCAGCTTTCTTCGGCCACGCGATCCAGAGCCCGTCCGCGGGATCGAGCGTCGCCTTCAGGCTCTCGAACCGGCGCTCGAGCTCCGCGCGGCTCGTGGTGAAGAAGACGACGACGCCCGCGCCGGGCTTCGCGCCGAGCTTCTTCGAGAGCGGCGTGCCGGAGTAGTCAGCGGCCATGCCACGCAGCGAGGAGCTCGGCCTCCCGCTCGGGAGCGAGGCTGGCCTCGGTCGCCCCCCGGGACTCCTCGAGCGCCCCTCGGACGGTCTCCTCGAGCGGCCGGGCGCGGAGGCCGGCGACGAGCGCGCGGCTGATGTCGACGCGGTCGATGTACGCGTACTCCTCGCCCGCGAGCCAGAGGGGTAGCTCCACCCACTGGCCGACCTCGCGCTCGAGCAGGAACTCCTCGCTGACCCAGGTGACCGTCCCGTCGCTTCCGGACACGGCCGAGCAGGCCGCGAGCAGCTCTCCGAGGGACACGCCCGGGCCGGTCGCGTTGAACGCGCCCGCCTGACGTCGCTCGCAGAGCTCGACCATCCACCCGCCGAGGTCGCGTGCGTCGACGAACTGCGTGGGGCGCTCGGGCGGCCCCGGCGCGAGAATCTCGCCGCCGCGCGCGACCCGGTGCGGCCAGTACGAGAAGCGGGCGGTCGGGTCGTGCGGCCCGACGATGAGCCCCGGGCGGACGAGGAGCGCGCGCTCACCGAAGACGTCGCGGACGGCCTCCTCGCAGAGCACCTTCAGCGCGCCGTAGTTCGAGTAGTCCTCCGCCATCCGGTCCGCGGGGCGGTCGCCGATCGCCTCGAGCTCGCTCTCCTCGTCGATCGGCCGGCTGAAGTCGGCGTAGGCCGAGACGCTCGAGACGAAGCAGTAGTAGCCCGAGCCTGCGAGCGCCTCCGCCGAAGCCCGAACGTGCTGCGGGAGGAAGCCGCTGGTGTCGATCACCGCGTCCCACTCCCGTCCGGCGAGCGCGGCGAGGTCGCCTCCGCGATCCCCGCGCAGCTTCTCGACCTCCGGATAGAGCTCCGGGTTGGTCTTCCCGCGGTTGAAGAAGGTGAGCTCGTGACCTCGCTCGAGCGCGGTGTCCGCGACCGCGCGGCCGAGGAACTGCGCGCCGCCGAGGAGCAGGAGCTTCACGCGACCTCGGCGAGCGCTGCGAGGAGGCGGTCGACCTCCTCCTCGGTGTTGTAGTGGACGAGGCCCGCCCGCACCGCGCCGTCGGTGAGGCCGAGGTGGCGCATCGTCTCGACCGCGTAGTAGTCGCCGTACCACACGGCGAGGTCGCGCTCGGCGAGTCGCTTCGCAACGTCTTCGGGCATCTGGCCCGGCAGGTTGAAGCAGAACGTCGGGACACGTCCGGCCATCGTCGGCGGGCCGTAGAGCTCGATCCCGGCCGGAAGCCCGGCGAGGAACCGCTCCCCCAGCGCGTGCTCGTGCGCGTGGATCGCGTCCCACCCGAGCGAGTCGAGGTAGTCCACGGCGGCCACGAACCCTGCCAGCAGCTCGTGTTGAAGCGTGCCGAGCTCGAACCGGCGCCCGACCGGCTCGTCCGCCGCCGGCCGCACCTTGTACGGGCGCCACGACCGGAGGAGCTCGTCCTTCCCGAATGCAAGCCCGAGATGCGGCCCGTAGAACTTGTACGGCGAGCAGATGAGCACGTCGACGTCCCACGCCGCGACGTCGATCGGGCCGTGCTGCGCGTGGTGGACGGCATCCGCCCAGGCGAGCGCCCCGGCCTCGTGCGCGAGGTCGACGATCCGGCGGACGTCGGGCGCGGTGCCGACCGAGTTGGCGGCGACCGGGAAAGCGACGACGCGCGTCCGCTCGGAGAGGAGCCCGGCGAGGTGGTCGTAGTCGAGCTCGAGCTCGTCCGTAAGCCCGGCGTGACGGACGACGATGCCGAGGTCGTGCGCGAGCTCGAGCCACGGCGCGACGTTGGCGTCGTGGTCCAGCTTCGTCACGACGATCTCGTCTCCCGCACGCAGCGTCCGCGCGAGCGCGCGCGAGAGCAGGAAGTTGAGCGCGGTCATGCTCGGGCCGAAGGCGACCTCGCCCGCCGAGCAGCCGAGGAACGAGGCCGCATGCTGCCGCGATGTCGCGACGAGCGCGTTCGTGCGCTGCGACGTCTCGTACGGCGCGTCGATGTTTGCGTTCGACGTCCGCAGGTAGCCCGCGATCGCGTCGATCACCTCGTCGGGACACTGCGTCCCGCCGGGCGCGTCGAAGAACGCGAGCCTGCGATCGAGCGCGGAGAAGCGGGCGCGGACGGCGCGAACGTCGAGTGCCGCGACGCTCACGCGATCTCCTCGCCGTTCACGATCCACCGGTGGCGGGGCCTCGCCGTCAGCGAGTTCGAGACGAAGCAGCCGTGCTCGGCCTTCGCCACCAGCTCGGCGACCGTCGCCGCGTCGGGCGCCGGCGTGATGCTGACGTCGAACGTCGTGTCGATGGTGACGAAAGCGTGCAGCCCGTCCCCCCGCTTCGTTACACAGCCGTGCGCCTTCCCGGTGCCTTCCGACTCGAGCTCGGCGCGCCTCGCTGCGTAGTCCATGCTCGCGAGCGTGCAGCGCACGAGGCCGGCGAGCACGAGGTGCTCCGCCCACCATTCGTCCTCCTTGGGGATCGGGCTCCCTCCGAGCGCGCTCCGCGCGTCACCGGCCGCGTCGACCGTGACGTCGAAGTGGAGCACGCGGGGGCGCGTCGGCACCGCCTGAGCCTACCCCCGCCGTCCGGGCGCTGGCCTAGCCTCCGAACGAATGCAGGAGCGGCTCCGGAGGCTCAGCGAGGCGGAGTGCTACGAACGCTGCTACGGCTGGCGGTGGGCCGACGACTCCGTGAAGGTGCTCCGTCAGGAGCCCGATCCTCGCGACGATCCGTCCGAGCTCGGCGAGCGCCTCCGGCGCCTGCTCGAGCTCCGGCTCGACACGCGCGAAGCCGACGCCGCCTAGCGCAGCTCACAGGCAGGATCCGGACGTGGCCGTTCGTGCCGTTGTCTTCGACCTCTGGAACACGCTCGCGCACTGGCCGGACGGCCTGTCGCGCGACTTCCGCGAGCGCTGGTCGCAGCGGATCGGCAGGTCGCCCGAGGAGATCGACGGCGTGTGGTACGCATCCGGCGCCTGGGAGCAGCGGGAGTGCGGCCCGATCGCGGACGCGCTGCGGAGCGCCTGCGACTCGCTGGGCGTGGAGGCGGACATCGACGAGCTCGTCTCCTGGCGTGTCGAGCTCGCACGGCAGGCCGTCGTTCCGGACGAAGGAGTCGTCGCCACCCTCTCGGAGCTACGCCGCCGTGGCGTGCGCATCGGGCTCGTCTCGAACTGCACCGAGGAGGTCGCGCTCGTCTGGGAGAGCTCGCAGTTCGCCGGGCACTTCGACGTGGAGGTCTTCTCGGCGACCGCGGGGTGCATGAAGCCCGATCCACGTATCTACGAGCTCGTCCTCGAGCAGCTGGGCGTCCCGGCGTCGGAGGCCTTGTTCGTCGGTGACGGTGCCAACGACGAGCTCGCCGGCGCGATGCGTGCCGGGATGACCGCGGTCCTGATCCACCCGGAAGGGGAGCAGCCTCCGTGGGATGGGCTCGCAGATTGGCCGGGGCCGCGCATCACGGCGATCCCGCAGGTGCTCGCGCTCGTCTCGTGACGCAGGCGTTCGAGAGCGCGGTTCCGGACTACCTCGGGCCCGGGTCGCGCATCGTCTTCTGCGGGATCAATCCCGGGCACTGGAGCGCCCGCGCGAAGGCGCCGTTCGCGAATCCACGCAACGACTTCTGGCGGCTCCTGCATGCGGCCGGCTTCACGCCGCGCCTGCTCGAGCCGGAGGAGGCGGCCGAGCTGCTGCCGCTCGGCCTGGGTCTGACGAACGCCGCTGGACGCACGACCCGCGGCTCGAGCGACCTGCGCCGCTCGGACTTCGCCGGCGCTGCCGAGCGGCTCGAGGAGATCGCACTCACGATCCGGCCCGAGGTCATCGCCTTCGTCGGGAAGACCGCGTACACGGGCGTCTTCGGCGAGAAGTGCGAGCTCGGGCTCCAGGAGCGGCGACTGGGCGAGACGGCGCTTTATGTTCTCCCGTCGACCTCGCCGGCCAACGCAGCCGTCCCGTGGAAGGAACGGCTGCGCTGGTTCCGGGCGCTTCGCGCCCTCTCCGGGTGACGCGCCTCAGCCGAGGTGCCGCTCGTACAAGCCGAGGATGTGGGCCCAGCCGGTTTCGTAGCTCGACCGCTTCACCTCGGCGTCCTCGGCGATCGCCTCCCAGCCGCGGTGCTCGAGCTCGACGCGCGTGCCCGGCCCGTCGGGCTCGAAGCGCACCTCGACCTCGGTCGGCACAGCCTCGCGCTCGAGGATGTTCCAGGCGAGCACGAGCCGGGTCGGCGGCTCCCAGCTGACGACCGTCGCCCAGTGGCTCCGGTCGCCCGCGGCCGTGATCTCGTAGACCTCGCCTCCGACGCGCTCCTCGAAGACGATCTCCCGCACCTCGTCGCCTCCGACCGTGTGCGTGGCGATCGGCCACCAGCTCATGGCCTCGCTCGTGAAGACGCGGAACGCCTCCTCCACCGTGCAGTCCACCGTCACGACCTTCCGCACGTCCTCGATGACCAGAGCATCGCTCATGGCGTCTCTCCTTTCCTCTCGGCCGCCGCCTTGAAGCGGGCGAGGGCCTCGTCCCAGAACGCGTCGACCCACGTGCGCAACGCGACGACACCGTCGGCGTCGAGCTCGTACACGTGCCGCGTGCCGTTCCGCCGGTGCGTCACGAGCCCGGCTGTCTCCAGCACGCGGAGGTGCTGCGAGACGGCCGGCCGGCTGACGGGCAGCTCGGCGGCGAGCTCTCCGACGGAACGTGGCCCCGCCTGGAGGAGCTCGAACACGCGGCGCCGGGTCGGGTCCCCGAGCGCGTCGAGTGGGTGACCGTTAGCGTTCACTTACCGTAAGTTACTACTTACGGAGTGGTCGTGTCAACCCGTGAAGCGGTTCGTGATCGGCGTGCGGCGGTCGCGGCCGAACGCCTTCGGCCGCAGCTTGACCCCGGGCGGCGCCTGCCTGCGCTTGTACTCCGCGCGATCGACGAGCGCCAGCGCGTGCTCGACGACACCGGCGTCGAACTCCTCGAGCAGCTCCTCGCGCGAGCGGTCGAGCTCGACGTACGCCTCGAGCACCGGGTCGAGCCGCTCGTACGGTGGGAGCGAGTCCTCGTCCAGCTGGTCGGGCCGGAGCTCGGCGCTCGGCGGGCGCTCGATCGTCGTCTCCGGGACGAGCTCGCGCCCGGCCCGCTCGTTCACGTGGCGCGCGAGCCTGAAGACGTCGGTCTTGAACACGTCCTTCAGGAGCGCAAACCCGCCGACCATGTCCCCGTAGAGCGTCGCGTACCCAACTGCCAGCTCGGATTTGTTCCCGGTCGAGACCACGAGCCAGCCGTACGTGTTGGAGAGCGCCATGAGGAGCACCCCGCGAATGCGCGCCTGCAGGTTCTCGGCCGCGAGCCCCTCCGGGCCGCCGCCGGTCGGCTCGCGCAGCACCTCGTGGAACGCCTCGATCACGGTCGCGATCGGGATCTCCCGGAAGTGCGCGCCGAGGTGCTCCGCGAGCCGCGCCGCATCCGTGCGCGTGCCCTCGGACGAGAACTGCGACGGCATCGAGACGCAGTGAACGCGCTCGGCGCCCAGCGCGTCGACGCACAGGGCGGCCGTGACGGCCGAGTCGATGCCGCCGGAGACGCCGACGACCACGTCCGAGAACCCGTTCTTCTCCACGTAGTCGCGCAGCCCGAGCGTGAGTCCCAGGCGCATCTGCTCGAGCTCGGGCTCGAACGGGACGGCCGCCGGCCGGGCGGTCCGCTCCCGCTCCGCAGGTGCCGGAAGCTCGACGAGCTCGACCGAGGGCATGGTCTCCCGCGAGCGATCGAGCTCGCGGCGCCGCGCGTCCCGCAGCCGCCGCCCGATCGCGAGCTCCGGCTCGACATCGACGACGAGCAGGTGCTCCACGAACCCGGGCGCCCGCGCAACTACCTCGCCGGCGTCGTCGAGCACGACCGAGTGCCCGTCGAAGACGAGCTCGTCCTGGCCGCCGACGAGGTTGCAGAACGCGAGGTACGCGCTCGTGTCGCGCGCGCGGGTGACGAGCATCTCCTCGCGCTCCTCGGCCTTGCCGACGTGGAACGGGGACGCGGACAGGTTCACGACGAGCTGCGCTCCCGCCAGGGCAAGATCGGTCGCGGGCGGGCCCGGCTGCCAGACGTCCTCGCAGATGGTCGGGCCGATGTGGACGTCCCCGAGCCGAAGCAGCAGCAAGTCGCGGCCCTCGGCGAAGTACCGGTGCTCGTCGAAGACGCCGTAGTTCGGGAGGAAGTGCTTCCGGTAGACGGCCTGGACGCGGCCGTCCGCGCAGACTGCGCACGCGTTCGCGAGGTCGCGGTCGAACCAGGGCGTCCCGACGAGCGCGACGATGCCCTCGCTCGCGCGCGCGATCTCCTCGACCGCGTCGTGCGCCGCACGGACGAATCCGGGGCGGAGCAGGAGGTCCTCGGGCGGGTAGCCGGTGACCGCGAGCTCGGGGAAGACGACGAGATCGGCGCCGGCAGCCTGGGCTTCGGACAGTCTGTCGAGAATGAGAGTGCGGTTCCCGTCGAGGTCGCCGACGACCGCGTTCAGCTGCGCGAGCGCGATTCTCAAGGTTTTCGCCTCACAGTCATAAACCTAGTCTAACTAGAGTCTCCGCCGATGGAGATCGTGTTCGCGCGGAGGTACCGCGGCCCGCAGACGTCCGCGAACGGGGGCTACGCGGCCGGCAGCCTCGCCTCCCTCGTCGATGCGCCCGAGGTCGAGGTCACGCTCCGCCTCCCGCCGCCGCTCGAGCGGCCGCTCGTCGTCCAGCACGACGGAGCGGGCTCGACCGTCCTTCTCGACGGCGACGCGGTGGTCGCCGAGGCAAAGGCGGCGCCCGTCGACGTGGACGCGCCCGAGCCGGTGTCGCTCGCCGAGGCCGCTGCGGCGAGCGAGCGAAGCGCGACGTGGTGGCCGGACGAGTTCCGCGAGTGCTTCGTCTGCGGGCTTCGGGCCGAGCACGACGGCCTCGGCATCCGCGTCGGCCCCGTCGAGTCGCGTCCCGGGTTGCATGCAGCCCCCTGGACGGCGACCGAGGTCGCGACGCCGGTCGTCTGGGCGGCGATCGACTGTCCCGGCGCCTATGCGGTCGGCGCCGAGGGGCGGGGCGAGGTCGTGCTCGGGCGCATGACCGCCCGGATCGAGCGCAGCCCGGACGAGGGCGAGCAGTGCGTCGTGGTCTCGTGGCCGCTCGAGGAGGACGGTCGCAAGCTCTTCGCCGGCACGGCGCTCTTCGCCGCCGGCGGCGAGTTGCTCGCGATCGCGCGTCAGACCTGGATCGTCCCGCGGTCTACGTAGTGCGAGATTTATCCCGCCCCTACGGCCCGAGGCGACGGACGGCGAAGGCGACGCCTACCGCGGCGTGAGGGCGACCAGCAGTCCGCCGTCGTCGTCGTAGGCCGGGAAGAAGTCGGCTGTGACTGCCTTGTCGATCCCTGCGCGTGTGCGGATCGCGAGCGACTGCCCCAGCTTCCGCACGCCCCACTCCTGAACGACGTCCATCGGCGACGTGTCGGACAGCGCGAGCGCCTCGGCGACGTCCCGCCCGATGAGATCTGCATCTCGATACCCGGTCAGCTCGAACACACCACGCCCGGCGGCGAGAACCCGTGTGTCGCGATCGCACACGACGAACCCGGTCTCGGGCGCCGGGTAGTAGTCCTCGAGCAGCTCGAACAGGAACCCGAACCCGCACTCGCGGCACTGGACGGCCTGCTCCGAGAAGCCCTCGCGGCCGTCCGAGTCCATGGACCGGCGCTTGCAGTTCGGGCAGATGAAGTAGGGCATCGCCGCAGGGTAGTCAGCGGCGGAGGCGGATCACGTTGAGATCGGATTCAGCGATCTCGTCCGCGCGGGCGATCAGGTCCTCGATGTCGTCGTGCTCGGCGTGGAGATAGCGGCCCGCGAGCGCGTCCGCGCGTCCCGAAGCGAGCACGCGCACCAAGCGCGGCGCCAGCTCGGGCGGTGTCCACGGCGCATCGTCCCCGAAACGCTCGGTCATGTCCGTCCGCACGAGGCCGGGTGCCATGAGGAAGACGAAGACGCCGAGCGGACGGAGCGCTGCCGCGAGCGTCTCCGTGAAGCGACCGAGGGCCGCCTTGCTCGCCCCGTACGCCTGCTCCGTCGAGATGGTCGCGTTCGTCGCGGGCAGGTACGAGCCGCCGCTGCCGAGGTTGACGATGCGCCCGCCTCCGCGCTCGACCATGCGCGAGCCGACGCTTTGCGTGCACAGGAACGGGCCGAGCACGTTGACCTCGAACACACGCCACCACTCCTCCGGCGCGACCTCGAAGAACGGCTTCCGCGGCCCGCCGATCCCTGCGTTGTTCACGAGCAGGTCGATCGGCCCGAGCTCGCTCTCCGTGCGGTCGACCCACGTCTCGACGTCCTCCTGCCGCGACGCGTCGCCGGGGAGGGCGAGCCCGCCGATCTCGGCGGCGACTGCCTCGATCGTCTCAGGGGTCCTCCCGCTCACCGCGACGCGCATCCCGGCATCCGCGAGCTCGCGCGCAATCGAGGCGCCGATCCCGCGGCCGCCGCCGGTCACGAGCGCGACGCCTTCGAGTGAGTCAGACGGCATTCGCGATCTCCTCCAGCGACTCGGGGTTCTCGAGCGTCGACAGATCCCCCGGATCCCGGCCGAGCGCCTTCGCGCGGACGGCGCGGCGCACGATCTTCGCGCTGCGCGTCTTCGGGAGCGCGGAGACGAAGAGCACGCGCTCCGGCTTGAACGCCTTCCCGAGCTCGTCGGTCACCGCGAGCGCGACCTCGTCCGGGGTCGCCTCCGCACCCGGCCGTCTCACGCAGAAGAGCCACACGACCTCACCCTTGACCTCGTGCGGGACTCCGATCGCCGCCGCCTCGGCGATCGCGGGATGGTTCACGGCCGCCGACTCGAGCTCCGCCGGGCCGATGCGCTTGCCCGCGATGTTGAGCGTGTCGTCGGAGCGCCCGTGCAGGAACCAGTAGCCGTCCTCGTCGATCGAGGCCCAGTCCCCGTGCGTCCACACGCCGGGGAAGCGGCGCCAGTACGTGTCGAGGTAGCGCTCCGGGTCGCCCCAGATCCCTCGCGTCATCCCCGGCCAGGCGCGCTTGCAGACGAGCTCCCCGACTTCGCCGCGCAGCCGCCGGCCCTCGTCGTCGAAGACGTCCATGTCCTGGCCGAGCGCGGGGAAGCCGAGCGAGCACGGCTTCGTCGGCGCCATGAGCGACACGGAGAGGAAGCACGCGCCCACCTCGGTTCCGCCCGAGATGTTCACGATCGGGATCCGCCCCGAGCCGCACACGTGCTCGTTGAGCCAGTCGTACGGGCCACGGTTCCACGGCTCGCCCGTCGTCGTCACGGCGCGCAGCGACGAGAGGTCGGCCTCCGGCTCCCCGTGCGGGATGAGCGCGCGGACGAGCGTCGGCGAGACGCCGAGCATCGTCACGTGCTCCGACTCGACCGACCTCCAGATGCGGTCCGGCGGCCAGTCAGGCGCTCCTTCGAGATAGACGACCGCCGCGCCCGTCGCTCCCGCGCCGACCACGGTCCACGGCCCCATGATCCAGCCCATGTCGGTCGCGAAGAGCACGCGGTCGCCCGCTCTCAGGTCGGCCTGGTACGCGGCCTCGCGCGCGATCGAGAGCAGAAAGGCGCCCTGGACGTGGAGCGCGCCCTTGGGCCGGCCGGTAGTCCCCGAGGTGTAGGCGAGGAGGTACGGAGCCTCGCTCTCGACCTCGAGCGGCGCGAGCTCGCCGGTCGTGCCGGCGACGAGCTCGTCCCAGTCGTGGTCGCGCCCGACCCGCATCGGCGTATCGATGCCGAGCCGGCTCCAGACGACGACGTGCTCGACCGACGGCGTCTCGGCGAGCGCCGTGTCTGCGATCTCCTTCAGCGGCACCGTTGCGCCCCGGCGGAGCGTGGCATCCGCCGTGACGAGCACCTTCGCCCCCGCGTCCGCGAGCCGGGCGGCGATCGCCGGAGCGGCGAAGCCGGAGAAGATCGGGACCTGGATCGCGCCGATGTGCGCGCACGCGTGAGACGCGATCGCGGCGTGTGGCGACATCGGCAGGTACATCCCGACCGCGTCGCCCGCGCCGACGCCGAGACCGGCGAGCGCCTCCGCGAAGCGCGTCACCTCGCGCGAGAGCTCGCTCCAGCTGAGCGCGCTGCGTGTCCCGTCCTCGGCGAGCCAGACCGCGGCCTCCCCGTCGGGGCGCTCGCGAGCCCAGCGGTGGACGCAGGCGGTCGCGAGGTTGAGCTCGGCGCCGTGGAACCAGGTCGTCCACTCGATCCCGCGCGAGTCGTCGAGGACCGCGTCCCAATCGCGGGAGAGCGGGAGCGCGAGGTCGTCGCGAACCGCCCGCCAGAACCGGTCGGGCTCCTCGATCGAGACGCGGTGGAGCGCTGCGTAGTCGTCGCAGCCGAGTAGCCGGGCGAGGCGGACCACGTTCGCGGCCTCGAGCTGCTCCGCGCTCGGAATCCAGGCGAAGTTAGTGTCTGCTAGGTTAGTGGCCACTAGTCCTGGGCGAGGCGAGCCCTCGCCAAACGTCTGTTGGGAGGAGAATGGTATTCGCGCGAACTGCAGTACGACACGCAGTCGACTTCACACCCCGACGACCCCGCCTATCGGACACCCCATGAAGGGGTCTGCTTTGGCGCGACCGGAATCCGCGCTAGCGGATTCCGGTGTTGCGCACTAATGCGCGCTCGGATCTTCGCAGAGGAGACACGGAAGTGGTTCACGCTGGGCGCAGTCTCCTTCGGCCTGTTCATGATCATGCTCGACAACACGGTCGTGAACGTCGCGCTGCCCGCGATCCAGGACGACCTCGGCGCCGACCTCTCCGAGCTCCAGTGGGTCGTCGCCGGCTACGCGCTGACGTTCGCGGCGCTCATGCTGATCGGCGGGAAGGTCGCGGACGCGTACGGACGCCGCCTGATCTTCGTCGTCGGCATCGCGATCTTCACGAGCGCCTCGCTCTGGTGCGGCCTCGCCGACTCGAGCGACGAGCTGATCGCCGCGCGCGTGCTCCAGGGAGTGGGCGCCGCGCTGATGAACCCGGCGACGCTGTCGATCATCGCGGCGACGTTCCCGCGGCACCAGCGCGGGATGGCGATCGGCATCTGGGCGGGCGTGTCGGCGCTCGCGCTCGCGATCGGCCCGCTCGTCGGCGGGCTGCTCACCGAGCACGCGCACTGGAGTTGGATCTTCTTCGTCAACGTCCCCGTGGGGATCCTCGCGATCGTCGCGAGCTTCCTCTTCATCGACGAGACGCGTGACCAGACGCACGAGCGCCTCGACATTCCCGGGCTCGCAACGTCCGCGATCGGGCTCTTCACGCTCACGTACGCGCTGATCGAGGCGAACACGTACGGCTGGGGCTCTCCGCGAATTCTCGGCGCCTTCGCGGTCGCCGCGGTCGCGCTCATGGGCTTCGTCCTGCTCGAGCGGCACCAGCGCGCGCCGATGCTCCCGCTCGGGCTGTTCCGCAACCCGACCTACACGGGCGCGAACCTCGTGATCCTGCTCGTCGCACTCGCGATGTTCGGGATCTTCTTCTTCATGTCGCTGTACATGCAGCGCGTCCTCGGCTACTCGGCGGTCCAGACGGGAGCGGCGTTCCTGCCGATGACGATCCTCATCATCCTCGTCGCGCCGATCGCCGGGAAGCTGAGCGACCGCATCGGCTCGCGCGGGCTGATGACCGCGGGCATGGCCCTGATCGCGATTCAGCTCCTCTACTTCTCGCGGCTCGGGCTGCACTCGACCTTCTGGGATCTCCTCCCGGCGTTCCTCGTCGGCGGCGTCGGCATGTCGCTGACGATGACCCCGAGCGCTGCGGCCGCGACGCGGAACGTTCCCGTCGACAAGGCCGGCGTCGGCTCGGCCGTGCTGAACGCGTCCCGGCAGGTAGGCGGCTCGCTCGGCATCGCGATCATGGGAGCGATCGTGGCCTTCGAGGCCGGCGGCCGGAGGACGCCCGACGCGTTCATCGACGGCTTCCAGAGCGCACTCCTCGTCGCCGCCGCGATCGCGATCGCCGGCGCGGTGGTCGCGTTCGTGCTCGTGCGGCCCCACGAGGGCGCCGGCCGTGCTCCGGGCGCGACCGTGGGGGAGCCCGTCGCATGAGCGTCGCCGCGGGAACCCGCCTGCCGGCGGCCGAGCGCAGGCTCGCGATCGTCGAGGCGGCGCTTCGGGTCTTCTCCGAAGGGAGCTACGCCGGCGCGACGACGGCGCAGATCGCCCGCGGGGCGGGCGTCTCGGAGCCGATCCTGTATCGCCACTTCGCGTCGAAGCGCGACCTGTACTTCGCCTGCCTCGACGAGGCCTGGCAGCGGATCCGGACGCGGATCGACGAGAAGCTCCACCAGCTCGGCGCGGACGAGGGGTGGCGTGCGATCGGGCCGGCGACGATGCGCGAGGTGAAGGTGGTCGTGCCGAGCCTGTGGATGCAGGCGATCACCGAGGCCGGTCAGGACCCCGAGATCCGCCGGCACGTGCGCGGCCACATGCGGGAGGTCCACGACTACTTCGCCGACGTCCTTCGCCGGGTGCAGGCCGAGGGCGGGATCCACCCCGACCGCGACCCGGATGCCGAGGCGTGGATCTTCGTCGCCGGCACCCTCCTTGTCTCCGTGGCCGACCGCCTAGGCGGCCCGCTCGGCGACGCCGACTTCGAGGCGATCAAGTCCGAGCGCCAGCGCTGGCTCAGGGGCGCCGACTGAGGGCAGCGAGGGCGAGGCAAGCCCCTCGCCCCCTACAAGTCCTTGAACCGAGCTGAGTCGGCGGCACGGCCGAAGGCCGAAGGGCGATTCATTCGCCCGTAGGCCTGTCCCAGCGTCGCTCGTGACCACTTGCAAGGGAGGGGGCCCGCGGGGGGAACCGTAGGTTCCACCCGCGAACCGAAAACGCCCCCGGCTGCGGCTCCGGGGGCGTTTTCCGTTCGAGGCGACCCCTTTCCGGGGCGACGAGCCTGGAGTATCCGTGGCTCTGCGGCCCAGCCACGCTCTCCTCACGCTCGCCGGCGGATCCGGCGGTGACGCCTTGCGCATCCGACCTGGCGTCAGTCGGTGCGGTATGGGCCTGACTATAGGAGCCATGTCCCGAAAAGTCAAGTAGCTAGGTCAAGTGATTTCCGGTAGGGTTACTTGACTCGGCACGGCGGTCGAGACATCCCCCGAGCGGGGGAGCGCGATCCGGCCGGTTCCCGGGTTCACTCCGAAACGGGCCATGACTGACAACGCCACGACCTCCGCGACCGGCCGAGCACCGGCATCCCGCCTGGGAGCGCGCGTTCGCGCGCTTCGCGTCTCGGCGGGGCTCACGCAGTCGCAGCTCGCCGGCGACCGGTTCTCCAAGGAGTACATCAGCCAGATCGAACGGGGGAAGACGCGCCCGACGCCGGCGACGATCGAGTGGCTCGCCGAGCAGCTCGGGGTCGATCCGACATACATCTCGTCGGGCGTCTCCGCGGAGGAGCGGACGAAGGTCGAGGCGTCCCTCGCCCGGGCGGAGGCCCTGTCGGAGTCGCATCAGCACGAGGAGGCGGTAGAGGCCTTCCGCGAGGCACGCGCGAGCGTCGAGGGGACGCATGCCTCGTCGCTCGAGCTGCGCCGGCTCACGGGTGAGGCGTGGTCGCTCGGCCAGATCGGCGACGTCCAGGCTTCGATCCAGCTCCTCCAGGCCGCTCGCTCGCTCGCCGAGCATCCCGAGTTCTCGGATGTCGACCGCGCGGACGTCCTCTTCCGCCTCGGGGTTGCCCGCTGGCAGCTCGCGAGCATCAGCACGTCGATCGCGCTCTTCGACGAGGCACTGGAGCTCGCCGAGCGCTCGGGGCTTCCGTGCGATCTGCTGCGCGCCGACATCCTCGGCTGGCGCTCCCGCTCTCACCGTCGCCAGCGCGACTACGTCGCCGCGCGCGAGGACGTCGAGCGCGCGCTCGAGCTCGCGGAAGGGATGGGTGACCGGCGCGCGATCGCGAACACGTACTTCCAGGCTTCTCTCATCGCACAGCGGCAGGGGCACTACGTCCTCTCGCGCAACTACGCGCAGCGGGCGAAGGAGCTGTACCAGGAGCTGAACGACGAGCGGAATGTCGGCCGGCTCCTGCTCATGTTCGGTGGCCTCACGCTCATGCTCGGGGACGAGGAGCGTGCGGTCGAGCACCTGAAGGCGTCGTACTCGCGGGCGTTGGATGCCGACGCGCCGACCGACGCCGCGCAGGCGCTCGAAGGAATCGCCCGGGTGCATCTGAACCGGGGCGAGTACGACCAGGCAGACGAGCTCGCGCGCCAGGCGCTCGAGCTGCTGCAGGGTCGGGAGGACTACCTCCACGAGGTGAGCCCGTCGCAGCTCGTACTGGGACGAGCGCTTCTCGAGCGCGGGCGACTGGATGAGGCGGAAGAGTGCTTCCGGGCGGCTGATGCGGCTGCAGAGCAGATCGAGTCTCTCAGCCACCGGACGGAGGCGTGGGTTGCACTGGGGGATCTCGCGGCGCGTCGTGGGGACGACCGCGAGGCCTCGCGTCTCTACCGGAACGCCGCCGAGGCGCTCCAGGAAATCCGCTTCTAAGAGAGGAGGTCGCCGTGAAGCCGAGATTGCTACTGCTGGTCGTGAATCTGGCGTTGCTGGCCGCGTGGCTCGGGCGCTTCGGGTTCAACTCCTGGCCCGAAGGTCACTAGAAACACCACGGCTAGACTCGGGCGCATGCGCCCTGCTGCGGTACTGACCGTGCTGTTGTCGCTCTTCCTCGCCGGCTGTGGCGGCTCGGGTGAGGACACGGTCGCAGACCCGGAGGGGGATCAGACGCTCGAGGAGCTCTGGCGTCAGCCTGGCGACGACGTGGCCGTGGTGGCGGGAACCGCCAATCACGAGCCTGGCGAAGTTCGCGTCTCGTTCCTCGTGACCGATCGCGAGGGCCGGGTCGCGCTGCTGCCGACGGCGCACGTCTGGGTTTCGAAGGAGCTCGAGGCGAAGCCTTTCCTCGAATCGACTGCCAAGCTCGAACGCATCGGAGTTCCGGGTGGAGCGGAGGCGGATGCGACGCACATCTACGTGGCGCGCGTCCGTCTCCCGGACCCCGGGACGTACTGGCTCCTCGCCGAGCCCGAGGGCGGCCCGAAGATCCAGGCGCTCGGGAACGTCGTCGTCTCCGCGGAGGATCCGGAGCCCGGTCCCGGCGATCCCGCCCCTGCCTCCGAGACGCCGACGATCGAATCGACCGGAGGTGACCTCTCGAAGCTCACGACGCGGACGCCTCCCGACGAGCTACTGCTCCAGCACTCGGTCGCAGACTCTCTCCGCGACGGCGTTCCTTTCGTCGTCGTGTTCTCGACCCCGAAGTTCTGCACGAGCCGCACGTGCGGCCCCGTCGTCGATGTCGTCGAAGACGTCGCGAAGCGCTACGAGGGCGAAGACGTGCGCTTCATCCACGTCGAGGTGTACGAGAACAACGATCCCGCCCAGGGGTTCAACCAGTTCATGCAGGAGTGGAGCCTCGAGACCGAGCCGTGGACGTTCGTCGTCGGCGCAGACGGCAAGATCGCCGAGCGCTTCGAGGGCGCGGTCTCGGTGCTCGAGCTCGAAGAAGCGCTCGAGCAGCTGCCCGAGCGCGGCTGACGCCTCAGACGACGTCGCCGAGGCGCTCGACCACGACCTCGGGCACGCGGGCCTTCGGGCTCAGGCGCAGGATCGTGCGGACGAGCTCGGCGATGTCCTCGGGCTGGATCTGCTCCTCGGCCGGCAGCCCGGTCCACTCGGTCATCTTGGTCGCGACGAAGGCAGGGCAGATCGCGGTCGCGCGGATGCCGTGATCCGCCTCCTCGCGGTTCAGCGAGTGCGTGAAGGAGATCAGCGCCGCCTTCGTCGCGCCGTAGACGGCCAGGCCCGGCGTCGGGATCGTGCCCGCGATCGACGCAAGGGTGATCACGTGGCCGTGCGCTGCGCGGAGCAGTGGGAGCGCCTCGCGCGTCACAACGAGCGAGGCCTGGAGGTTGACGTTCAGCTGCAGCGCGATCGCCTTCGTCGTCTGCTCACCGAAGGAGCCTCCGATCCCGATTCCCGCGGAGTTCACGAGCACGTCCATCCCGCCGAAGCGCTCCGCGTGCGTCGCGACGACGCGAACGCACTCGTCGGGGTCGGCGAGATTGGCCGCGACGGCTTCCGCGCCGAGCTCTCGCGCCGCTTCCTCGAGCGGCTCGGGACGGCGCGCCGCGAGCGTCAGCTCGTGGCCCTCGTCTCGCAGCATGCGGGCGAGCGCGAGCCCGATGCCCGCGGAGCCACCGGTGACGAGCGCCGACTTCATCGAGGCAGGAGTGTAAGGGCCGATCTGAGATCCCTGACAACCAGTCGACTTCACACCCCGAAGCGCCGAGCTGTTCGGGCACCCCATGAAGGGGTTTGCTTGTCGCGCGAGCCGGATCGCCGCTAGGCGATCCGGCTCATGCGCAGAGAAAAGGCCGCGGCCGCCGAGGGGGAACGGCGGCCGCTGGGTCGTGCTGGGGGGAGAGAGGAAGTGGGGAGACTCTCCGCGCGCTGTCTTCCACGTCCCGAGGCCGTGTCCTTCCGCCCTCTACGCTTCCGGAGTGGAGACCGTTCCACTCACGTCGCTCGCCCGCGCGGGCGGCTGCGCGGCGAAGTACGCGGCCGGGAGGCTCGAGGAGGTGCTCGGCGGGCTCGTTCCCGCCGATGCGGAGAATCTGCTCATCGGGCTCGACCCCGCCGACGACGCCGCGGTCTACCGGCTCGACGACGAGCGCGCGCTTGTCTTCACGGTGGACTTCTTCCCGCCGCTCGTGGACGACCCGCGAACGTTCGGCGCGATCGCGGCGACGAACGCGCTGAACGACGTCTTCGCGATGGGCGGGACGCCGTTGCTCGCGCTGTCGATCGCCGCGTTCCCGGAGGAGCTGCCGACCGAGGTCCTGGGCGAGGTCCTCGCGGGCGCGGACGAGCGCGTGCGCGCCTCCGGCGCGATTCTCGCCGGTGGGCACACGATCCGCGACACCGAGCCCAAGTACGGGCTCGCGGTCGTCGGGACCGTGCATCCGGAGGCGCTCTGGCCGAAGGCGGGCTCGAGGGCGGGCGACGCCCTCTTTCTCACGAAGCCGCTGGGCACCGGCATCGTCCTCCAGGCCGTGCGGGACGGCGTGGCTCCGCCCGGGGCGCTCGACGCGGCGATCGCGTCGATGGTCGAGCTCAACCGCGCCGCCGCGGATGCGGTTCGGCCCTTCAAGCCGAACGCGGTCACCGACGTCACCGGCTTCGGCCTCCTCGGCCATGCGCACGAGCTCGCATCGCGAAGCGGCATCCGGGTCGTGCTCGACGCGGAGGCGCTGCCGGTGCTTCCCGGGGCGCTCGAGCTCGCCGAGCAGGGCGTGCGGACGGGCGGCGATCGGCGGAACCGCGACTTCGCCGAGCCGCACGTCGCGAGCAGCGCCGGGCCTGCGCGCGAGGCGCTCGCCTACGACCCGCAGACGGCCGGAGGCCTGCTGATCTCAGTGCCCGCGGAGCGTGCCGCAGTGCTCGAGGCGACGTTCTCGGGCGCCGGCCTCGCCCTCTCGCGGATCGGCGTGGTCGAGGAGGGCGCCGGGGTCGTCCTGAGCTAGTGGCAACCGTTCTCCCGCGCGTGCGGACGCTCTCGCCGTCCGCCTTCCTCAAGCTCTCGCTCGCCTCCTGCGCCGCGCTCTTCCTCGTCGTCACGTCGGGTGCGTTCGTCCGCCTCACCGGCTCGGGGCTCGGGTGCGAGAACTGGCCCCGGTGCGGGGACAAGCCGTATCCCGAGCAGGGCTTCCATGCCTTCGTCGAGTTCGGAAACCGGCTCGTCGCGGTCACCGGGCTCGTCCTCGTCCTGCTGACGTGGCTCGGCTCGCGGCGGGTCGTCGGGCTTCCGCGCGGTGTCCGGCTGGCCGCGCTCGCGGCGTTTCTCGTGACGCTCGCCCAGATCCCGATGGGCGCGATCACGATCGCGGTCGATCTGCACCCGCTCGCGGTCATGACGCACTTCCTGCTCGCGCTCATCGTCGTAGCGCTCGCGGTCGTCGTCGCGCTCGAGGCGTGGAGCCATCTCGGGGGGCTCGCGGATCCGGCGGGGCCTTCCTGGCTGCGCGCGCTCGTGACCTGGCTCGGCCTCCCCACCTGCGCGGCGCTCGTCGTCACCGGAGCGGTCGCGACGGCGTCGGGGCCGCACCCGGGCGCGGACGAGGACGTGAAGCGCCTCGGTCTCGAGATCGCGGACACCGTCTACGTCCACGTCCGGGTCGCGGCGGCGTTCGGCATCGGTGTCCTCTTCATCGGCTGGTTCCTCGTCCGGATGCGCGACCGGTATCCGGGTCTGGTCGTGCTCTGGGGCGGACTCCTCGCTGCACTCGTGGCACAGGCGGTCGTGGGCGAGGTGCAGTACCGGAACGCGTTGCCTTGGGGCCTCGTGCTCGTACATGTGTTCCTCGCTGCCGCGATCTGGGCGCTGGCCGTGGCCCTTGCGTACGCCCTGTGGCGGCCGCCTGGCCCGCTAGCCCGGCAGTAAGCTCCGCCCATGGGTCGGGAGTTGCGGATCTACGAACGCCCTACGCTCGAGCGCCCCGTCCTGATCGCGGCCTTTCGTGGGTGGAACGACGGCGGCCAGGCGGCGACGCTCGCCGCCGGGTACCTCGCGCGGCTCTGGGGCGCGCACAAGTTCGCAGACATCGACCCGGAGCTCTTCGTCGACTTCCAGGCGACGCGGCCGCACGTCTCGCTCGACGAGGGCCACACGCGGAAGATCGAGTGGCCCGAGAACGTCTTCTACCGCGCCCGGATCCCGGGCACGAACCGCGATGCCGTGCTCCTGGTCGGGGTGGAGCCGAACTACCGCTGGCGCACGTTCAGCGAGCTCATCTCGGAGCTCGCGCGCGACCTCGGCGTGGAGCTCACCGTGACGCTCGGCGCGCTTCTTGCCGACGTGCCGCACACCCGGCCCGCCCCGGTCACGGGCGCCGCGACCGACCCCAAGCTCGTCGACGAGCTCGGGCTCCAGCTCTCACGCTACGAGGGTCCGACAGGGATCGTCGGGATCCTGGGCGACGCGTGCCGGCGCGCCGGGATCCCGGCCGTGAGCCTCTGGGCCGCCGTGCCGCACTACGTCTCCCTCGCGCCGAGCCCGCGAGCCGCTCGCGCCCTCTGCGACCGGCTGGGCACGTTGTTCGGGATCGCGATCGACGTCGGAGAGCTCGCCGAGGCCGAGGCGAGCTACGTCGAGCAGGTCTCCGAGGCGGTTGCGAGCGACGCGGACACCGCCTCGTACGTCGAGGAGCTCGAACAACGCGCGGACTCGCTCGACTGGCTCGAGGAGTCGGGCGAGCTGCCGTCGGGAGAGGCGCTCGCCGACGAGATCGGCCGCTTCCTCCGCGAGCGCGACGCGAACGGCGGCAGCTAGGCGGCGTCGGCGTCCGGTGCGATCGGCACCGGCTTGGACGCTTCAGCTGCGGGCGCCTCGGGCGTCTTACCGTCCGTCGCGCCGTCGGCCGCGGCCTGCGGCTGGCTCTTGCGCTTTCGGCGGCGGCGGCGTGACTTCCGCGCGGTGAGCTTCGGTGCCGGGAGGTTGTCGGCGAGCGCGTTCGCGATCTCGCCGATCGAGCCGAGCTCCTCGCGGGCCTTGTCGAGCGCGTTGTTCGCGCGCGGCGTGTAGCCGTCGGCGGACGCGAGCAGCGCCGCACCCACGCCGAGCGGCATCGACATCGCCACCGTCACGAGCCGGTTGACGTTCTCCTCGTGCCGGTGGCCGCGCGAGTTCGCGACCGCGCCGAGCAGGCGCTTCGCCTCCGGGAACTCGGTCGAAACTCGGCGGTCCTGCACCTTCCGGGTCGCGCGTGCGAGGCGCCAGGTCCAGCGCGCGAGGATCTGCTCCGGCGCCACGGCCTTGCCCTCGCCGATCGCCCGGAGCATGACGCGGACACCTGAGGCGCGGTCCTTCTCCCAGGTCGGCGCCTGCGTGACGAGCGTCACGAGATCGTCGAAGTCCGCGCGCTCGACGGGCGTCGCGACGCGGTCGAGGAGCGCGGTGATCCGGAGTCGGCGGTTCGGGTTCTCGGCGGCGCAGGTCGAGAGGAACTGCTCGAGCGCGCCCTTGCTCGCGCGGCCCTCCGTGAACTTCTTCGCGAAATCGGCCCGCTGGTCGAAGCGGATCTGCCGGCCGGCGATCGTGGCCCAGAACCGCTGCTCGTCCTCGTCGAGGTACTTCGGGTCGATCCGCTGCCACTCGCGCTGGATGACGGCGAGGCGCCGGGCGACGTCCGGCGTGACCGGGACGAGCCACGGCACCGGTGAGAGCTTGCGGCGCGCGCGGCGCTGCTGGCGACGGCGCGGCGCGGGCGTGACGCGGGCTCCCTCGCGGTAGAAGTCGGCGGCGAGCAGGGCATGGAGCGAGACGACGCGCTCGTTGTGCGTGGCCGCCTTCGGGACGAAGTCGACGACGACGCCCGCTTCCTTGCGCGGGTGGATGCGCATGATCCGGCCGATCCGCTGCTGGTACACGCGGCGCGAGGCCGTCGGCGCGAGATGCATGCAGACCGTCGCGCGCGGCGAGTTCCAGCCCTCGGCGAGCAGCTGTGCGTTGACGAGCACGTTGATCTCGCCGCGCTCGTAGGCGGCCAGCGTCTCTGCGAGTCGAGCGGGCGGCGTGCGTCCCGAGACGGCCTCGGCCTTGAGCCCGGCCGCGCGGAACTCCTGCGCGAGGTTGTACGCGTGGTCCACGCCAGCGGCGTAGACGATGCCGGGCGTCGAGCCGAAGCGGTCGCGGTAGAGGCTCGCGGCGGCCTGGTTCAGGGCCTCGTGGTCGAGGGCGGCCGCCAGGGCGCGCTCCTCGAAGTCGCCGCCGACGATCGGCACCGAGTTGATCGCGGCCGCCGGCGGCACGCGCATGCAGCGGAGCGGCGCGATCAGGCCGCGCCGGGCGGCGTCGCCGAGGGGGAGGTCGTCGACCGAGGCGGGGAAGACGTCCGAGACCTGCTTCGCGATCAGCTGCTCGGTCGCGGTCATGCCGATGTAGAGCGGCTCGTGGAACGCGCGGATCGCGCCGCTCGTCTTCTCGCCGAGCGCCGTGTGCGCCTCGTCGCAGAGCACGAGGTGGTACGTCTCGCGGTCGAGCTCGGAGCCGTGGCGCGCGAACCAGGCGTAGGTCTGGATCGTGATCGGGTTGTCGCGCGGCGCGCGCTGGCCCTTGAGGACGGCTTCGGCGAAGCGGTCGCCGTAGCCCTCCGTGGTCAGGTCGCGCGTGAACTGGGTGACGAGCAGCCGGCGATGCGTGAGGATGAGGACGCCGAGCTCGCGCGCAGCTTCGACGAATCCTGCGGCTGCGATGGTCTTCCCGGAAGCGGTCGGATGGCGGAAGCGGTAGCGGCGGACTGCGCCCGGGTCGGCCCCATGGAACGAGGGCTCGAGCTCCGCCTCCTCGATGAAGCCTGCGTCGAAGTCGTCGTCGGCCTCCTCGTCGAGCTCTGCCTCGGCAACGGCTCCGTTCCCGCCGTTCCCGTTGCCGTTCTCGTCCGCTGCCCGTTGCGTCGACGCGATGAGCTCCGCGAGCATGCCGGTGAGGGCGTCCACCTGGTGACGGCGGAGGTCGGTTCCGGCAGCCGTTCGAACGGGATCCTCGGTCAGTACGCGCTCGAGCCCGAGCATCAGCCCGTAGCGCACCTTCCACCGGGGAGACGGCGTGGCGCGGCCCGCGTCCATCTCCTCGAGCGCGTGGCCGAGCGCGGCGCGGCGGGCGGTGCCGGGCGCGAGCGCCACCTCGGGCTCCTCGCCCGGATGCAGGAAGGGCTCGCCGAACCACTTCTCGGCGCGTCGCGCCGCAGCGGTCAGGTCCTCAGGTTTGTCCGACGCCTGCGTCGGGATAGTTGTCGCTTCGTGCATGCGCGCAGGCCGTAAAGGCCGTGCCGCTCCTTCCGAAGAGTTGACGCTCGCCAGAAACCGGCGAGCGGTACCGCCAGAGCATACCTCAGTCGGCGGTCACGAAACCGTCAAACATGTGTCGGATGTCGCGAGGAGAGCTAGCCGCTGCGTGTTCAGGCGTGCACGCGAGCGCCGAGCTCGGCCAGCGGGCGCCCGACGACGCGCTGCGAGACGCCGGTCTGGTCGAGATGCTTCGTGATCCCGCCGAGCCAGAAGGGGAAGCCCGCGCCGAGGATGAGGCACGTGTCGATGTCGGCGGCCTCGGCGACGACGCCCTCCTCCAGGATGTGTCGCGCCTCGTCCGCGAGCGCCTCGAGCACGGCCTGGTGGATCTCGTCCACGGTGCGCGGGGCGTGCTCGACGACGACAGGCTCGCCTCCTTCGGCCAGGCTCTCGAGCGTCGCCGACAGCGGGTAGCGGTCGGGCCACGCGTCGTGGAGCGTGTGCCGCACGTGGTTCGCGACCTTCGGCCCGACGAGCTGGAGGAGGACCGACGGCGCCATCGGCAGGCCGAGCCGAAGGACCGCCTCGTCGGTCTCGTCCACGGTGTTGCCGTGGTCGAGCGCCTCGGTCACGACGGAGCCCTGGCGGCCGAGCAGGCGGTTCACGACGAAGGCCGGCGCGTCGCTGACCAGGACCCCGGTCTTGCGCAGCTTCTTCGTGACGGCCCAGGCGGTCGCGAGTGAGGTGTCGTCCGTTTCGGGCGTACGCACGAGCTCAACGAGCGGGAGCACTGCAACCGGGTTGAAGAAGTGCATCCCGACGACGCGCTCCGGGTGCCCGAGGTCGGCGCCCATCTCGGTGACCGACAAGGAGGACGTGTTCGTCGCGAGGATGCACTCCGGGGAGACGACCTGCTCGAGCTCCGCGAAGACCTCCTTCTTCACCGACATCTCCTCGAACACCGCCTCCAGCACCAGGTCGCAGCCGGTGAAGACGTCCCACCCTGTGCTGCCGGTGACGAGCGAGCCGAGGAACCGCGCCTTGCCCTCTCCGAGCCGGCCTCGGTGGACGAGGTCGCTCAGCTCGGCACCTATCCATGCGACTGCGCCGTCAACCTGTTCTTGCGTGAGGTCGCGGAGGACGACCGGGACCTCGAGCCGGCGGAGCACGAGCAGGGCGAGCTGCCGCGCCATCAGCCCCGCGCCGACGATGCCCACGCGCTGCACGCGGCGCGGCTCGGCCTCGGGGATCCCGACGCCCCGCTTCGCACGCCGCTCGACGAGATTGAACGCGTAGACCGAAGCCTGCGCGGCCGGGCCGGGCAGAAGCTCGGCGAGCGCGTCCTCCTCGGCGCGGTAGCCCTCTTCGAGCGTCCACATCGCCGCGCCTTCGATCAGGTCGAGCGCGCGGTACGGCGCGGGAGTCGCGCCGTGCACCTGGCCGTCCAGGCGCGCGCGGGCCTTGCGTACGACCTCGGCCGCGTCCGAGAGGTCGGCGGCCGGACGGCGCTTCCCCGCGCCCTCCTCGATCTTCTCGAGCAGCAGCGCCAGCGACTCGTCGAGGAACTCGACCGGCTCGTAGAGCGCGTCCGCGAAGCCGGCCTCGAACGCCTGCTGCGCGTTCAGCATCCGGTTCTGGCGGAGCGGGTTCTCGACGACGAACGTCACCGCCTGCTCCGCGCCGACGAGCTGCGGGACGAGCTGGGTGCCGCCCCAGCCCGGGATCAGGCCGAGGAGCACCTCGGGGCAGGCGAAGTGCCGGACGTCGGACGAGATCGTGCGGTAGTCGCAGTGGAGCGCGATCTCGACACCGCCGCCGAGGGCGGCGCCGTTGATCGCGGCGAGCGTGACGAACGGGAGGTCGCGGATGCGGCCGAAGAGCTCGTGACCGGCCTCGCCTCCTTCGCGCGCGCGTTCCGGCGTGATCTCGCCGAACTCGCCGATGTCCGCACCGACCGCGAAGACGAACGGCTTCCCGGTGAGGAGAAGCCCGCGCCAGTCGCGGGTCCGGAGCTCGCCGAGGGTCTCCTCGAGCGAGCGCAAAGCTTCCTCGCCGAACGTGTTCGGTTTCCGCCAGTCCTCGCCGTTGTCCATCGTCACGAGCGCGACCGGCCCGACGCGCGTCTCGATCCGCTGGAGCTTGAACTGCGTGGGCGGGCTAGCCATCGCCGTGCCCGTTCTGGACGTTCTCCCAGAGCACGGCCGCGCCCATGCCGAGGCCGATGCAGAGGGCCGTGAGGCCGTACCGGACATCGGGACGGTCGCGGAATCCCCGCGCGAGCTGTGCCATGAGGCGGACTCCGGTCGCGGCGAGCGGGTGGCCGCAGGCGATCGCGCCGCCGTAGGGGTTCAGCCGCGGGTCGTCCGGGGCGACGCCGACGCCGTCGCACCATGTGAGGACCTGCACCGCGAACGGCTCGTTGAGCTCGAAGAGGCCGACGTCGTCGATCGAGATGCCGGTCTGCGCCAGGACCTTCTCGGTCGCAGGGACGGGGCCGAGGCCCATGAGCTCGGGCTCGACTCCGGCGTAGGCGAAGCCCGCGAGCCGCATCTTCGGGTGGAGTCCGAGCTCGGCGGCGGCCTCCTCCGAGGTGATCAGCGCCGCGGTGGCGCCGTCGGTGAGCCCGGCCGAGTTGCCCGCGGTCACGCGGCCGCCTGCGCGGAACGGCGTCCGCAGCGTTGCGAGGCCTTCCACGGTCGTCTCGGGTCGCAGGAACTCGTCCCGCGCGGCCACCGTCCAGCCGTCGTCCGAGAAGACGGACATGGGGACGACGATCTCGTCCATGACGCCCCCGTCCCAGGCCTTCGCGGCCTTCTGCTGCGACGAGACGGCGAACGCATCGGCGTCCTCCTTCGTGAGCTGCGGAAACGCGTCGTGGAGGTTCTCGGCCGTCTGGCCCATGACCGCGGCCGACTCGTCGACGATCCGCTCCGAGACGAAGCGCGGGTTGAAGTCGACGTCCTCGCCCATCGGGTGGTGGCCCATGTGCTCGACGCCGCCGACGAGGACGACGTCGGCCGCGCCCATCGCGATCTCGCCCGCGCCGGCCGTCGTCGCGGTCAGCGCGCCAGCGCACATGCGGTCGACCGCGAAGCCCGGGACCGTCTTCGGCAGACCGGCGAGGAGCGCGACGTCGCGGCCGAGTGTCAGCCCCTGGTCGCCGACCTGGGCCGTCGCGGCGAAGACGACGTCGTCGATCCGCTCCGGCGGGAGCTCGGGGTTGCGGCGCAGGAGCTCGCGCACGACCTTGACGCCCATGTCGTCGGCGCGCGTCTTCCAGAACATGCCACCCTCGCCCGCGCGGCCGAACGCGGTGCGGACGCCGTCGACGTAGACGACCTCTTTCAGCGTGCGCGCCATGGGCTGAGACGATACTTCGTGGGTGGCGAGCGACTGGGAGGAACGCGCCGCGCGGGCGGCGGCGCGTCACGACGACGGCGCGGCGCGGCTTCCCGACACGCCGGACGAGCGCCAGCGCCAGCTCACGCGGATGGGGAACGCGGCCTGGGCGGCGGGGCTCTCGCTGCTGATGGCGGGCCGGCGGGAGGAGGGGGAGGAGTGGCTGCTGCGGGCGGCGGAGCGGTATCGCGAGAGCTGGCCCGACGCGCCCCTCGGAAGCTGGGGCAGGCCGATCGGCGCGATGAAGTCGCGGCTGATCGCCGGGGACTTCGAGGGCGCGCGGGAGGATGCGCAGTGGGCTCTCGAGGCCGGGGCGGCATTGTCTGAGGGTCCGATCGCGCGGTATGCGGCCGTGCTGGGGTCGCTCGTGCTCGGGCGGGACGCGGACGCAGCCCGGCTGGCCGCGACCCTTCTCGGACGTGACGACTTCCCGAGTGCGGTCGCCGACTCGGTGGCCGCGCTCGCAGCGAGCGACTCGCCCGGCTACGAGACCGCGATCCGCGCGCTCGTTGCCGACTTCGAGGCCCGCGACGAGTTCCTGGAGGACACCCCCGTTGCCGACACCGTGCTCGCGCTCCAGGTTCTGGCGCGGGAGCGCGGAGTCGCCGTCGAGCTCGAGTCGCCGCTCCTCCCGCCGTGAGCGACAATCCGCGCGTGCTGCCCGAGACTCGTTATGCGCGAAGCGGAGACGTCTCAATCGCGTACCAGGTCACTGGCGACGGCCCCTTCGATCTCGTGCACATCCCGCCGATGGCATCTCACGTCGAGCTCGCATGGCAGGTCCCGGGCATGGCCGCGGCCAATGAGCGATTGGCGACCTTCTCGCGCCTGATCCGTTTCGACAAGCGAGGAACCGGCATGTCCGATCCGGTGACCGGCGCTCCCACGCTCGAGACCCGCATGGACGACGCCCGCGCTGTGATGGATGCGGTCGGCTCGGATCGCGCGGCGCTGCTCGGTGTCTCTGAGGGCGGTCCGATGAGCATCCTCTTCGCCGCGACGTATCCCGATCGCGTTTGGGCGCTGGTCATCGTCGGCTCCTACGCGCGCATCCTCTGGGCGCCCGACTACCCCACCGGCATCCCCGAGGACAGGTACCGGGAGGTCAGCGAGCGGAACCGGCGCGAACGTGGCACACCCGAACGAGCTGCCCGCACGGCCGCGGCACTCGCTCCGAGCGCCGGCGAGGAGGACAAGCGTGCGCTCGCGACGATGCTGCGGCTGAGTGCAAGCCCGGGTGCAGCCGATGCCCTCAACCGCATGAACATGGAGATCGACGTCCGCGACGTACTGCCGGCCATACGGGTTCCGACACTGGTTCTCAACCGCAGCGGAGATGCCGCGAATGTCGTCGGGGGATCCCGCTACCTCGCGGAGAACATTCCGGGCGCGCGGCATGTCGAGCTTCCGGGTGTCGACCATGCGATGTTCGCCGGCGACGCCGAGCCGCTTCTCCAAGAGATCGAGTCGTTCGTGACCGAGGTCTGGGAGGAGCGGGCGTGGGAGGAGGCCGAGCACGAGCGCGTGCTCGCGACGGTGCTCTTCACCGACATCGTGGGATCGACCGCGAAGGCTGCTGAGCTCGGAGACTCAGGCTGGCGAGAGCTGATCCAGGCGCATCACGGGATCATCCGCCGCCAGCTCGTCCGCTTCCGCGGAACCGAGATCGACACGGCAGGAGACGGGTTCTTCGCGTCGTTCGACGGGCCCGCTCGAGCGATTCGCTGCGCGCATGCGATCACCGACGGTGTACGCGAGCTGGGGATCGAGATTCGCGCCGGCCTGCACACCGGCGAGTGCGAGCGGATCGACCGCAAGGTCGGCGGCATAGCAGTCAACATCGGAGCGCGTGTCGCCGCGGAGGCCCGACCGAGCGAGGTCCTCGTCTCGAGCACGGTGAAGGACCTCGTGGCGGGCTCCGGGATCGAATTTCGCGACCGCGGTGTGGCCGAGCTCAAGGGCGTGCCCGGCGAGTGGCGGCTGTTCGCCGTCGAACGTCTCTAGTACTTAGTCCTGGCCAGCGGCCAGCTCGCGCGCCCGCACCATCGCCGCCTGGATCGCGTTCAGGAACGCGGCGCGAACTCCAGCGATCTCGAGCTCCCTGATCGCGGCGATCGTCGTACCGCCGGGGGAGGTGACCATCTCGCGGAGCTCGACGGGGTGCATCTTCTCGTCGCGGAGCTGCTTCGCGGTTCCGAGCATCGTCTGCACGACGAGCTGCGTCGAGATCTCGCGCGAGAGCCCGAGCAGGATCCCGGCCTCGATCATCGCCTCGGCGAGCAGCGCGAAGTACGCCGGCCCGGAGCCCGAGACCGCTGTGACGGCATCGAGTGCGCTCTCGGGAACGCGGACGACGCGGCCGAGGTGCGAGAGCGCCTCCTCGGCGAGGTCGAGGTGCTCGTCCCCCGCGTGCGCGCCCGCTGAGAGCCCGGCGATGCCCTCGTGGACCGTCGCCGGCGTGTTCGGCATCGCGCGGACGACCGGCACGCCCGGCGACAGCCGGCTCTCGATGCGGGAGGTGTGGATCGCGGCCGCGACCGAGAGCACGGTCTGCTCCGGCGCGATCAGGCCGCCGATCTCGCCGAGCAGCCCCTCGATGTCCTGCGGCTTCACCGCTATGACGACGAGGTTGGCGCCGGCGGCGGCGTCGTGGTTCGAGAGCGTCGCCTCGATCCCGTAGCGCTCGCGGAGCTCCTCGACGCGCTCGGCGCGACGCGAGGTTGCGGCGATCTCCGCGGGCGTCCGCCACTCCGACGAGAGCAACCCGGAGATGAGCGCCTCGCCGATGCGACCGGCGCCGAGGATGGCGATCTTCCGCTGGTCGGCCATGGTCGTCGGAGTGTAAGTCGCTGTTGGCCGGGGTGTTTCCTACGCCGCCGCGCGGTGCCTCGCGCGAACGAGACGCGCGTGGTCGAGACTGGCTCCGGGGACGAGACCCCGCTTGAAGCCCGTGAGTAGGAAGACGCTCGCGAGGCCCTGCCACTCGCCGTACGGCTCGAGGAGCTGGCGGGTCTCGGCGAGCTCGGGCCAGCGGCCATGGAGCGAGGCGTAGAGCTTGACGAGGCCGAGGTCGCCCTCGATCCCGGCGTCGTAGCGGCCGAGGCCCTGGAGCGAGATGACCCCGACGCTCCACGGCCCGATGCCCCGCTCGCGGCCGAGTCGGGCAAGAGCCGTGTCCGGCGCGCGCTTGAGGCGCTCGAGCTCGACCGTTCGCGTCAGCCGGCTCAGCGTCGCCGCCCGCTTCGCCACGAGCCCGCAGCGGCAGAGCTCCGCCGGCGAGAGCCGCCGGAGCGCGTCCTGGGTCGGCGGGCCCTCCCCGCAGGCCCGGATGACGGAGCGCTCCAGACGGCGGGCGTGGCTCCCTTGCACGAGCTGTCCGCAGACGGCCTTCAGCACCGCATGGGCGACCGTCGCGGTCCTGCGTGTCCGCATCCCGCGGAGCGTCAGGACCGACGGGCCGAGGACGGGATCGCGCGCGAACCTCTGGTGGAACTCGCTCGTGTCGTCGTCGAGCGCGAGGAGGAACCGCGCCTCGGCGACGGCGGGCTCGCACGACGCCCTGACGACGACGGCTCCGTCCGGACGCTGCAGCGCAGATGCCCAGCGTCCCTCGGGAAGCCTCCGCTGCCAGAGGTCGCCGCGGGTCGTCAGCCTGAGCGAGTAGAGGCCGCGTGGAGTGATGACGGCCTCGACCACGCGCCCACCCTAACCCGGCGGTCAGCCGGTCGGGACGCGCTCCATACTTCCGCCGATGCGCCTCGCCGACGCGATCTCGCTGCGCTCCCGCCGGCGCAAGCTGGAGCTCTTCCTGGACGAGCTTCGGCCGAGCGCGGAGACGACCGTGCTCGACGTCGGCGCCGACCCGCTCGCGTTCGGCGAGGGCGACGGCTGCACGACTCTGAACTTCTTCGAGGAGCACTACCCGTGGCCCGACCGGATCACGGCACTCGGGCTGCACGACGGCGTCGGGTTCCGCGCCCGCTACCCGCATGTTCCGTACGTGCAGGGTGACGCCTGCGCCTTGCCCTTCCCCGACGGAGCCTTCGACATCGTGTACTCGAACGCCGTGATCGAGCACGTCGGTGGTCCTGAACGGCAGCGGCTGCTCGTGTCGGAGGCGCTCCGCGTCGGCCGCCGCGTGTTCGTCGCGACGCCGAACCGCCGGTTCCCGATCGAGGTGCACACGCGGCTGCCGCTCGTACACTGGCTCCCCGACCGCGCCTCGCACCGCGTGTACGACGCGGTGGGGAAGGGGTTCGCGAAGGAGGTCGACCTGCTTTCGGCGCCCGAGCTCGAGGCCCACTTCCCCGGCCGGGTCCGCATCGTGAACCTCGGGCTCACGCTGGTGGCCATTGTCGACTGAGCAGCTCGCGCGGTTCGCGCTCGCCGCGCTGCTCGTCGGGCTCGCGCTTCACAACGCGCTCCTCGCGCAGCTCTGGGAGCTCGGTGTCCGGGGCGGCGCGCTGGACGCCGTCGCCGCCTGGAAGGAGGCGCTGCTGCTCGTCGCGCTCGTCGTCGTCGCCGTGAAGGTGCGCGGGCGTGCGGGCGCCGTGGCGACGGACGTGCTCGCGGTGAGCTACACGCTCGTCGTCGTCCTGTACGCGGTGATCCCCCAGGACTGGCTCGGCGGCGAGGCGACGACGCGCGGCGAGCTCCTCGCGCTCAGGCACCACCTCCTGCCGGTCGCCGGCTACGCGCTCGGCCGCCTGACGGCCGTCTGGTGGAGCGACCGGAGCCGCGTCGGGGCGATCCTCGCGCTCGTCGCCGCCGGCGTCGCCGTCGTCGGTCTCGTCGACCTCGCGCTCGTCGAGCTCCAGGCCTGGCGCGAGTCCGGCGTTCCCGGCTGGTATCGCGAGCAGCTTCGGCTCGACTACGAGGGCCTGTCCGGGCTTCCCGAGAACTGGGTCCACGATCCGAGCGGCGAGGAGGGCCCGCTCCGTCGGCTCGTCTCGACGTTCCTCTCCCCGAACGCGAGCGCGTACGCGTTCGTCGTCGGCCTCGTCTTCGTCGTCAGCCGGCCGCTCCGGTGGTGGTGGGCACTCGTCGGCCTGCTCCTGTATGCGGGGCTCCTCTACGCCCACGCGCTCGTGGCGGTGGGCGCACTCGCGCTCGGGCTGGTCGTGCTCACGGCCGCCCAGCGCCGGTGGGCGCCGGCGATCGTCGCGGTGGCGTCCGTGGTGGTCGCGGCCGGCTTCTTCGCGGCGTATCCGGCGATCGGGCCGGTGACGAGCTACACGGAGGAGGAGCTCGAGTTCCGGCGCGAGAACCCGACGCGCGACGCCCGCACGAGCTCCGACCCGTTCACGTCCTCGGAGACCTCAGCGGCAACGCGCGCGCGGGAGCTCCGAGACGGGGTCGAGGCGGTGCTCGAGCATCCGCAGGGATACGGCCTGGGCAATGCGAGCAGCATCGCGCAGCGCTCCGGCGAGCAGATCGGCGCGGGCGAGTCGACGTACACCGAGCTCGGGATCGACACCGGGGTCGCCGGCGCCGTTGCGTTCGTCCTCTGGAGCCTCGCCCTGCTGTTCGCGTTGCTGCGCCGCGAGCCCTGGGTCGGAGCCGCGTTCGCGTCGGTGCTGCTGCTCGGGCTCTCGACGAACGTCGTCGGCGTGCACTGGCTGGCGGTGGGCGTGTGGGCCGCGGCCGGAATCGCCGTCTCGCCGCGGCCGGACGAGGCGCAGCCCGTCGACGTCGCTCCGGGCTGACCTCGTCAGGCGCCGTTGACATGCGGCGCTGGGTGTGTTCAGCTACCCGTCGCGGGCTCCCAGGCGGGGGGAGAAGGAGACGGGCAATGAGGCGGCGGCTGCGGTGAACGATCGTGTGCGCACGAGGCGGATGGTCTTCGTCGCTCTCGGCGTCGTCGCGATCCTCGTGCTCGGGGGCGTGATCGCGTTTGTGACGCTCCGTGACACCGGCGACGACACCGCGTCGCCTGAGGTGGCGCTCGAGAACGGCCTGCCGGTCGAGCCCGAGGCCCCGGCCCAGCCGGAGCTCGGCACGAAGCGCGGCGAGCCCTCCGGCGAGGCAGCCCTCGTCCTGCCGTCTCCACCGCCGACGTCCGCCGCGGCCTGGGCGGACCTGACCGAGAGGGCCGACGCCGAGGGCAGCGTCCGGGTGATCGTCACGCTGGACCTGACCGCCCAGCCGGAAGGGCTGCTCACGTCACGGGCGCGGGCCGACCAGCGGCGGCGGATCAAGTCGGCGGGACGCCGCGTGCTCAGCAGCGTCTCCGCGGAGGCGACGGCGGTCGACCGCTTCAAGGCCGTGCCCATCATCGCGCTGGAGGCGACGCCCGAGGTTCTGGCCGATCTCCGCGCCTCGCCGGCGGTGGCGTCCGTCGTCGAGGACGTCGCGCGGGCGATTCCGCCGTGGGGTGTCGCGGAGGCAGACGGGGCGGCGGCAGCGGACGGGCTGAACGACTGGTGGGACCTCGACCAGGCAGGAATCAACGAGTCGATCGAGGGCGGCTACGACGGCGCGGGTCAGACCGTGGCCATTCTCGACTCGGGCGTCCAGTCGGATCATCCGTGGCTCGCCGGCAGGGTGGTAGGCGAGGCGTGCTTCTCCTACGATCGGAACTGCCCGAACGGGGAGACCGAGCAGCTAGGTGCGGGCGCGGGAACGCCGTGCACCTACGCTCCTGACAACTGCGCGCACGGAACGCACGTCGCGCACACGGCGGCCGGTAAGTACGGCGTCGCGCGCGGGGCCAAGATCCTCGCCGTCCAGGTGTTCAGTCGAGCCACACGGGAAGAGTGCAAGAAGTTTGGGTACGACACCGAGGCCTGCGCGCTCTCGTGGGATTCGGATCAGTTGCGCGCACTCCAGCACGTCTACAGCCTCCGCGGCACTCACAAGATCGCAGCGGTGAACATCAGCATCGGCGGAGGCAGGTATCCGGCGTACTGCGACGTCGAGACCGTCTCGAGCTTCGCGTCCTGGGCGCGGACGCTTGCTGCGGTCGGCATCGCAACCGTCGTCTCCGCCGGGAACGACGGGCACATCGACGCTCTCGGCTCGCCCGCCTGCAACTCGACCGCGGTCAGCGTCGGCGCCACGACGCTGGTGAACGGAGCCGACGCGGTCTGGGTGAGCTCGAACTCCGCGTCCACGCTGGACCTGCTCGCGCCGGGCGTTCACATCTGCTCGGCGGTTCCGGGGACACAGGCGACGCCGGAGGCCTCGGAGTGCTGGCAGGGGACGTCGATGGCGGCTCCGCACGTGGCCGGCGCATTCGCGGTTCTGCGGGAGCTGAAGCCGGCCGTGTCGGCCACGACGGTCGAGACGGAGCAGAACATGCTCAGCGCCTCCGGCGCTCAGGTGACGGATGCCCGGAATGGCCTGATGAGGTCGCGGATCGACGTCTGGGACGCGCTCGTAGCTCTCTCCAACTCGTGACGCCCCGCGGCGCCGCGCCCGGCAAGCAGTAGCCTGAGGCCGTGTCCTCCGCGAGCTCACTCGATCCGCGCGTCGACATCGGTCATGTCCACCTGAAGGTCGCGGACCTCGACCGGGCGCTCGGCTTCTGGCGGGACGTGCTCGGGTTCGACGAGCAGGCGCGGATCGGCGACCAGGCCGCGTTCCTCTCGGCCGGCGGCTACCACCATCACATCGGGCTCAACACCTGGGAGTCGCAGGGCGGATCGCCGCCGCCTCCCGGCACGACCGGCCTGTACCACGTCGCCGTTCGGTTCCCCGACCGGCAAGCGCTCGCGGAGGCCGTCCGCCGGGTCGTCGAGGCCGGCATCCCGCTCGGCGGCGCCTCGGACCACGGGGTCAGCGAGGCGATCTACCTACGCGACCCGGACGGGAACGGCGTCGAGCTCTACCGCGATCGGCCGCGCGAGGAGTGGCCGATGACGCCCGACGGCGAGCAGGTCGCCATGCACACGCGCCCGCTGGATCTCCAGGCGCTGCTCGCCGAGCTCGAGTAGCTCCGTCGAAGCCGTCGTATCATCGACGGAAGCCGTGGAGGAGGGGATCTTCGCTCTGGCCGGCGTGATCGTCGGCGGTGTCGTGACCGGCGTGGTCGCCGTCTACCTGGAGCGGCGTCGCGAGAGGCGTGACGCGGCGGGGGCTCGCCTGATCGTGGAGGCCGAGCTCGCGGAGGCGTCCAAGGCCGTGCAGGACGCGCTCGACGGGGAGAAGTGGCCTCCCGGCTGGAAGACGATGCGCTGGTCGCAGTCCTGGTCGACGTATCGGCCGGTCCTCGCGGCGACGACGGACAAGGCGGAGTTTGCGGCGCTCGCCCGTGCGTACCTGTACATGGAGCTGCTCCACGCCGGCCTGGCCGAGGGCGAGCGGGACTTCTCCGCGAACGACGCAACGTTCGTCAGCGAGGCGCAGTCGTTCATCACCGAGGCCGACCGAGCTCTCGCGGGGAGCCGCGGCTAGCGCCTGCTATACCTCGGAGATAGCCAAGGCGAAGCCTGTCGAGCAGCTCGAGCGGGTCGTGATCCGCTTCGCCGGCGACTCCGGCGACGGGATGCAGCTCACCGGCGACCGGTTCACGAGCGAGACCGCCGTCTTCGGGAACGACCTCGCGACGCTGCCGGACTTCCCAGCGGAGATCCGCGCGCCCGCCGGCTCGCTGCCGGGCGTCTCCGGCTTCCAGGTCCACTTCGCCGACCACGACATCCTCACGCCCGGCGACCAGCCGAGCGTCCTCGTCGCGATGAACCCGGCCGCGCTCAAGGTCAACATCGGCGACCTTGCCAAGGGCGGCACGGTCATCGTCAACACCGACGCCTTCACCGACCGCAACCTCCAGAAGGCAGGCTACGAGGCCAACCCGCTCGAGGACGGATCGCTCGACGGCTACCACGTCCACGAGGTCGCGCTGTCCTCGATGACTGTCGAGGCTCTCAAAGAAGTCGAGGGGATCACCTCCCGCGAGGCCGAGCGCTCGAAGAACTTCTTCGCGCTCGGGCTCATGTCATGGCTCTACCACCGCCCGCTCGAGGGCACGCTCGCGTTCATCGAGACGAAGTTCGCGAAGCGGCCGGAGATCGCCGAGGCGAACACGCGTGCGTTCCGCGCGGGCTGGAACTACGGCGAGACCTCCGAGGACTTCGCGGTCTCGTACGAGGTCGCGCCTGCGCAGCTCGCGCCAGGGACGTATCGCCAGGTCTCCGGGAACACGGCGCTCACGTACGGCCTCATCGCGGCGAGCAAGCTCTCGGGGCTTCCGTTGTTCCTCGGCGCTTACCCGATCACGCCGGCATCCGATGTCCTCGAGCAGCTCGCGCAGATGAAGCACTTCGGCGTGCGCACGTTCCAGGCGGAGGACGAGATCGCCGCCTCGGGCGCTGCGTTGGGAGCGGCGTTCGGTGGAGCACTCGGCGTGACGACCTCGGCCGGGCCGGGCATCGTGCTCAAGTCGGAGACGGTCGGGCTCGCGGTGACGCTCGAGCTGCCGCTCCTGATCGTGGACGTCCAGCGCGCCGGCCCCTCGACGGGCATGCCGACCAAGCCGGAGCAGGCCGACCTGCTTATGGTCATGTTCGGGCGGAACTCGGAGTCGCCGATTCCGGTGGTGGCCGCGTCGACGCCGGCGGGCTGCTTTCACGCGGCGATCGAGGCCGCGCGGATCGCGATCAAGTATCGGACGCCCGTCTTCCTGCTCTCGGATGCGTACCTCGCGAACGGGTCGGAGCCGTGGCTCATCCCGGAGGTGGGCGCGCTCGCGGACATCTCGACGGAGTTCGCCACCGAGCCCAACGACGACGGCGCGTTTCTCCCCTACCGCCGTGATCCGGAGACGCTCGCGCGCCCGTGGGCGATCCCCGGAACGCCCGGTCTCGAGCATCGCATCGGCGGGCTCGAGAAGCAGGACGAGACGGGCAACGTCTCCTACGACCCCGAGAACCACGACCTCATGACGCGGCTCCGCGCCGCCAAGGTCGCCGGGATCGCCGCGGACATCCCCGAGCTCGAGGTCGACGATCCCGAAGGCGCGGACACGCTCGTGCTCGGCTGGGGCTCGACCTACGGCGCGATCGGCGCCGCGGCGCGACGCGTGCGCGCGGAGGGCCGCAAGGTCGCGACGGCGCACCTGCACCATCTGAACCCGTTCCCGCGGAACACGGGCGAGGTCGTGCGCCGCTACGAGAAGGTCCTGATCCCGGAGATGAACCTCGGGCAGCTCCGCCTGCTGATCCGCGCCGAGTACCTCGTGGACGCGGCGGGCTACAACAGGGTGCGCGGGCGCCCGTTCCAGGCGGCGGAGCTCGCGGACGCGATCACGGCCCTGGTGGACTCGTGATGGCCGACGGCAACGGCGATCTCGTGCAACTGACCGCGAAGGACTTCAAGTCCGACCAGGAGGTCCGCTGGTGCCCGGGCTGCGGGGACTACGCGATCCTGAACGTAATCCAGGGCTTCATGCCCGAGCTCGGGCTCACGCGCGAGCGGATCGTGTTCGTGTCCGGGATCGGCTGCGCGGCGCGCTTCCCGTACTACATGCAGACGTACGGGATGCACTCGATCCACGGGCGCGCGCCCGCGATCGCGACCGGGCTGGCCGTGTCTCGGCCGGACGTGTCCGTGTGGGTCGTGACCGGCGACGGGGACGCGCTCTCGATCGGCGGGAATCACCTGATCCACGCGCTCCGCCGGAACGTCAACCTGAAGATCCTCCTCTTCAACAACCGCATCTACGGGCTGACGAAGGGGCAGTACTCGCCGACGTCGGAGCTCGGCAAGGTGACGAAGTCGACGCCGATGGGGTCGCTCGACTACCCGTTCAACCCGCTCTCGATCGCGATCGGGGCAGAGGCGTCGTTCGTCGCGCGCGCGATCGACACCGACAAGAAGGGCCTGACCGAGGTGCTCGGCGCGGCCGCCCGGCACCGCGGATCGGCGTTCGTCGAGATCCTCCAGAACTGCAACATCTACAACGACGGCGCGTTCGACTACGTCCGCGACGACAAGGACAACCGCATCTACCTCGAGAGCGGCACGCCCATTCGCTTCGGGGCCGAGGGCGAGAAGGGCGTGGTGCAGGACGCGGACGGTTCGGCTCGGGTCGTCGACGGGGCGGAGGCGGAGGGCGGCTCGCTCCTCGTGCACGACGCGGGCCAGCGCGAGCCGAGCCTCGCCTTCGCGCTCTCGCGGATCACATACGAGACGGACGGCGCGGTGCCGCTCGGGGTCTTCCGGCAGGTCGAGCGGCCGGTGTATGACGACCTCATGAGCGCGCAGCTCGACGCGGCGCGCGAGAAGGCCGGCGAGGGCGACCTCGAGGCGCTCCTCCACTCCGGCGACACCTGGACCGTCGGCGCGTAGCCGCCCAGCCGCTGCCCGCGGTCCTGGCGGTCCCCAACGGGTCACCCGCCTAGCCGGTCTCGGCGAGGAAGCGGACGATCCGCTCGGCGATCTCCTCGCCCTTCTCCTCCTGGAGGAAGTGGCCCGCGCCTTCGACGATCTCGGCCGGGCCGGCGCCCGGGATCCGTGAGGCCATGTGCTCGGCGGCCACCGTCGAGAAGATCGGGTCGGAGTCCGAGAAGAGCACGAGCGCGGGCTTCTCCCAGTGCTCGAGCGCAGCGCGCACCTCGAGCATCTTCGCCGCGTTCGGGTGGTCGGGCTCTGTCGGTACGAGCTCCGGGAACGCGAGGATGCCCGCCTTGGACTCCGGCGTGGGGAAGGGCGCGTTGTACGCCTCCACGACCTCGTCCGCGAGCTCATTCACGGCGGAGATGCGTATGAGCTGACCGGGTATGAGGTCGGTCCCGACCCGTCGGAGGAAGTCCCGGAACCGGAGCCACTCCTCCGAGGGCGCCCGGCCCGCGCCGATCCCCGTGTTCAGGATCACGAGCCGCCCGACCCGGTCCGGCCGCTCGACCGCGAGGCGGAGGCCGATCGGCCCGCCCCAGTCCTGGACGACGACGGTCGCGGCCTGGAGGTCGAGCTCGTCGACGAGCCGCTCGATCGAGTTGAAGTGGAGGTCGTACGTGTAGTCCTCGATCTGCGTCGGCTTGTCCGAGCGGCCGAAGCCGAAGTAGTCCGGCGCGATGACGCGCGCGACCTGCGCGAGCGGCGGGATCAACTTCCGGTAGAGGAACGCCCAGGTCGGCTCCCCGTGGAGCAGCAGCACCGGAGCGCCCTCGCCCTCGTCGACGAAGTGCATCCGGAGGCCGTACTGATGGACGTACCGCGGCTCGAAGTCGTAGCCGGGGAGGCTCTCGAAGCGCTCTTCGGGCGTGCGGTACGCCTCCATCGGCGGATCCTACGGCGCGCGTGGCGCCGGCCTAGCCGGACGCCTGCTCCTGCAGCGCGGCGGTCGACCTGCGGCGTGCGCTCGCGATCCCGATCGTGACGAGCGCGGTCGCGCCGGAGATCGTGAAGGCCAGCTGCGTCCCGCCGAGATGGGCGAGCCACCCGGCGAGCAGCCCTCCCACGGGCGCGAGCCCGACGAACGCGAAGAGGAAGAGCGCGACGAGCCGCCCGCGCAGCCGGTCCGGCGAGCCGAGCTGGACGAGGGCGTTCGCGTTCGCGGTGAAGAGCGTGAACGAGACGCCGATCGCGAAGAGGAGCACCCCCGCGAGCACGGCGTTCTCGACCGGGGAGAGCAGGAGCGCGAAGACGCCGAAGCCCGCGGCGCCCGAGGCGAAGAGCCGCCAGCTCGCGCTGCGGAAGGTCGCCGTTGCCAGGGCGCCGGCGAGCGCTCCCAGCCCGAACGACGCCGAGAGGAAGCCGAAGCCCTCCGCGCCGACGTTCAGGGTGTCCGCGGCGAGGAGCGGGACGAGCACGTGGAAGTTGAAGCCGACGGTACCCACGACCGCGACGACCAGAAGGACCGAGCGAAGCAGCGGATCGTGCATCGCGAACGAGAACGCCTCTCTCGTCCCGGCGAGAAAGCGCGCGGACGGGTCGTGCTCGACCGGGTGCAGCTCGCTCTTGCGCAGGCTCGCGAGCGCGATCAGCACCGCGAGAAAGCTGAAGGCGTTGATCACGAAGCAGATCCCCGTGCCCGCGGTGGCGATGACGAGACCGGCGATCGCCGGGCCGATGACGCGCGACCCATTGAAGAGCCCGGCGTTCAGCGCGACGGCGTTCGGGAGCGAGTGTCGCCCGACCATCTGGAACGTCAGTGATTGCCGTCCCGGCGCGTCGAACGCCAGCGCGACTCCGCCGAGGGCGGCCAGGACGTAGACGATCGGGAGCGTGGCCGTATCGGTCAGCGTCACGACGGCCAGGGCGATCGAGACGAGCATTGCCGCGCCCTGCGTGGCCATGACGAGGCGACGCGTGTCGAAGCGGTCGGCGAGAACCCCTGCGGCGAAGCCGAAGATCGTGAAGGGCAGGAAGCGCCAGAACGCGAGGGCCCCGACTGCGAGCGGCGAGCCCGAGAGCTCGAGCACGAGCCACGCGAGTGCGACGTTCTGCATCCATGTGCCGGCGAGCGATACGAGCTGCCCCGCGAAGAAGATCCGGTAGTTGCGGTGCCGACGGAGGCTCCGGAACGTGCGCGTGCGGAGTGCGATGGCGAGCGTGCTCAGAGTCTCTCCCCGAGGAGGGTGCGAAGTGCCGGAATCGCCGCGGCGAGCGTGTCGAGGTCGCGACCTTCGAGCTCTGCCAGTCGTCCGGCCAGCCAGGTCGTGCGGCGGGCGCGGATACGGCGCAGGAGCTTCACACCCTCGTCCGTCAGCTCGAGCCCGACCCGGCGGCGATCCGCGGTCGAGCGTACGCGCTGGAGCAGACCCGCGCGCTCGAGCCGGTCGACATTGCCGGACAGGGCAGGCGGTGAGATCCCTTCCTCGGCGGCGAGCTCGGCGAGCGACAGGCCGGGATTGCGCTTCACGAGCCAGAGCAGGGTCGCCTGCCGTGCTGTGATGCCGAGCTGCTCGGTCTCTTTCCTGAGCTCGCGCGCGAGGCGCAGGAGCACGGGGCGGAGCTCGTCCGCAACGAGCTCGGGGGTAAGCGTAACCTCGCTAATCATTAACGTAGCGAAGGGTAGCTGAAGCTTCCGGCCCGACGGGCGTCAGGTGGCCGTGTCGGCGCGGCGCTCGAATGCGGTGGCGGTCAGCCAGGCTGCGGCGGCGGCGAGCACGGCGGCGGGCACCGCGTCAGCTCCCTGCGACCCGACGAGGATCGACGCGAGCAGCATCGACGACAGCAGCAGGCGGCTCTGCGCCGCCATACCCGCCGCGGCCCCCATGGCGAGCGCGACGGTCGGCGACATGTCGAACCAGATCACCGGGAACGTCGCGATGCCGACGCCGATGAAGATGGCCGGGAAGATCGGCCCTCCGCGGAAGCCGCTGGCGAGGCTCACGCCGTATGCGATTGCCTTGGCCACGAGAAGGACGACGACCACGGACGTCGAGGTCTCGGCCAGGAGCGCGGGGATGGACGCTTGCCCCGAGAAGAGGACGTCCTGCGAGTTCGCTCCCAGCAGGTCGGCACCGAAGGCGAGCAGGCCGATCGCGAGGCCTCCTGCGAGCAGGAAGGCCGGCATGCCGAGGCGCGCCTTTCCGAGCGCCTCCAGACGGGCGGCGCTGCGCTTCAGCGGGACGATCGCGAGCGTCGTGACGACTCCGACGGCGACGGCGAGCGCGAGGTCGACGAGGTACGTCCCGTCGTAGGGCGGGAGCGCCGGCACGACGAGACCGGGGGCGTCGAGCCCTCCCCAGTCTCCGAACCCGATGAAGATGAGGTAGCCGACCGCAGCGGCGACGAAGCCCGGGACGAGGACGGGGAGGGCCTGGGCGCCGAGCCCGACCGCGCTCTCCAGAAGGAACACGCCTCCGACGAGCGGGCCTCCGAAGAGCGCCGAGAGTGCCGCGAACGAGCCGGCGAGCGACAGCAGCGCCTGCTGGTGGCGGCCGAGCCGGACGAACGAGGTCAGTGCGATCGCGAGGGCTCCGCCGAGCGCGACGACCGGTGCCTCCGGACCGAGGACGGCGCCGAACGAGAGCGTCGCCAGCGCGGCGAGGAGGACTCCGGGCACGTGCGAGATCGGCGTCGGGCTCACGGAGATCCCCTCGAGCGGCTCGTGCCCGCCGTCCCCCGGAAGGAAGAGGCGTGCGACGAGGACGATCGCGGCGCCGACGACCGGCAGCCCGATCACGAGGTACCACTGCGGCGACGAGGCTCCGAGCTCGTCCGGGAGATCGACCCAGATCCAGTGCTGGAAGTAGTGCGCCGCTGCGAGGAAGAGCGCCGCTGCGAGCGCCGCCGGGATGCCTACGAGCGCTGCGAGCAGGACCGCGTGCAGGTACTCGCGCGGCGTCGGGGTCTGCGGGAACTGCTCGGAGGGCGCGGACGACTCCATGGCCGCCCGAGCCTAATGCCTACTTGGGCAGCGCCTCCAGCTTGTAGCCGACGCCGTACCGCGTGTGGATGAACGTGTGGTCCGGCGCCTTGCGGTCGATCTTCTCGCGGAGCTTCCGGACGAAGACGTCGACCGTCCGGTCGCGGTGCGTCGCCCGCCGTCCCCAGACGCGCTGGAGCAGCTCGTCGCGCGTGAGCACGCGACCCTGCTCGCGAGCGAGGGTGTAGACGAGGCGGAACTCGGTCGGGGTGAGCTCCGCCGAGTCGCCGTTCACGAACGCCTGCACGTTGTCCGGGTCGAGCCGGAGCTCCTCGATCTCGATCGCCTCGCCGCGTCGCGGCTCCGCCTCGCTCACCCCGCGGCGCGCGGCGGCCCGCACGCGTGCGGTGAGCTCCTTCAGCGAGAACGGCTTTACGAGGTAGTCGTCGGCGCCGATCTCGAGCGCGTGCACTCGGTCGTGCTCCGTTCCGCGGGCCGAGACGACGACGATCGGGGTGCCGATGCCCTCCGACCGCGCCTGCTCGATGACCCGCCAGCCGTCGATCCCGGGAAGCATCAGGTCCAGGACGCAGACGTCGGGTCGCTCGTAGCGGAGCCGGGCGAGCCCGGTCTCCCCGTTCGCGACGCCGACCGCGTCGAACCCGGCGGACTCGAGGTGGCGAGCGATCCCGCGAGCGATCACGTCGTCGTCCTCGATGATCAAGACCTTCGCCATCTGGCCACAAGATAGTCGCGGCCCCCGGAGTTCCCGGGGGCCGCGGGGTGGTTACGAGCTGGTGAGCGAGTGGTGAACGAGAGTTCGGGCTCAGCCACCCAGCTGGACGTCGGCCTCGACGTCCGCCTCGGCCAGCTCACCCTCCTGCTGGTCGGCGGTGAGAACGTCGACGACGTACACCTTCTCGCAGCCGACGAGGACGGTCATAGGCCGCTCGGAGCGGAGCACGAACGCCCGGTCGCGGCCGAGCCCGCAGTCGAGGAGGTCGCGCTGGCCGTCGGGAGCGAGCGCGTGGAGCCGATCGGGGCCGAGCCCGCCGAAGATGAGGTCGGCGCCCCAGCCTCCGAAGACGAGGTCAGCGCCGCGGTTGCCCCAGACGGCGTCGTCGCCGCGATTGCCGGAGACGCGGTCGCGCCCGTTCCCACCGCTCACCCAGTCCGAATCGGGGCCGCCACGCAGGCGGTCGCCGCCGAACCCGGCGGAGATCATGTCGTTCCCACGACCGCCGTAGACGGCGTCGTGGCCGTGCCCGGCGCGGGCCGCGTCGTTCCCCTCGCCGAGGCGAACGTCGTCGTTGCCGGCGCCCGCATAGACGATGTCGCTTCCGGCGAAGGCGCTGATCTGGTCGGCGTCGGGCGTGCCGCGCAGGAGGTCGTCGCCGGGCGTGCCGAGGATCACGGCGGCCGAGGCAACTGCGGTGAGTGAGAGCGCGGCGGCGACCGCAGCTCCGATCACGAGATTCTTGAGGGACATGCGGCCACTCCTTGGTAGGTGACCCATGCATTGACCGAGATGTGAGTTTGGGCGCCGTGATGCGCTCGAAAGCATTAGGCAAACCTTGTGTTAGAAGGGTGTGAGTGGACGCCGAGGCGATTCGCGGCCGCATGCTCGTCGAGGAGAGCCGGGAGGCTGTCGTCGTGCTCGATGAGGCGGACCGGGTCCTGTTCGCGAGCCACCGGGCGCGCCAGAGCATCGAGGGGATCCGCGAAGGGGACCAGCTGCCGCCCGACCTCATGACCGGCGAGCGCGGCGTGATCCCGTTCGTCGTGCCGTACGAGGTGGACGGTCGTCGCGAGCGCCTCGTCTACCTCTCGCGCGAGGGCGACCTGGCCGCCTACGAGGAGCTCCGCTCCGGCTTCACGGCCGCGGTCTCGCACGAGCTGCGAACCCCGCTCGCCCGCCTGCTCACCCTGCTCGAGACGGCGCTGCTCCCCGGGGAGGACATGCGGCCGCTGGTGGAGCAGTCGATGGCCGAGGTCGTTCAGATCACCGAGCTCATCGACGAGGTCCTCTTCCTGAGCGAGCTCGAGTCTGGAGCGCGCGTCGTGTCGCTCGGTCCGACGCCGGTCGCGCCGGTGCTCGAAGACGCGCTCCACGAGCTCCGCGAGCGCGCCGCCAGGGCCGGCGTCGCGCTCGAGCTCGACTGCGAGCCCGATATCGAGCTCGCGATACGGCCGCGCATGCTCCGCGTCCTCGCCCGCAACCTGGCCGAGAACGCGATCCGCTACGCAGGCCCGGACTCGACGTTCACGCTTGCGGTCGAGCGCGGCGCCGACGGAGCCGTCGTGCTCTTGGGACGTGACGACGGCGCCGGTGTCGCCGAAGCGGAGCTTCCGCGGCTCTTCGAGCGCTTCTTCCGTGCCGACGCGGCTCGCGCGTCGCGCGGGACCGGCCTCGGCCTCGCGATCGTGAAGCACGTCGTCACGCAGGCGGATGGCACCGTCGAGGCGCGCGGCGGGCACGGGCGCGGGCTCGAGATTCGCTGTCACTTCCCATAGGCCCTCCGCTGCAGTCAAAATGGGGCTGGGTGGCGGGATCGGCGAGAGTCGCGGGAGGTCGACCCGTCCTTCCCGGACGTCCCGCTCCGGCTCTACGGCGCGGACGAAGGCTCGGGCACGTTCGGCTACTTCACGTTCGTCATCAACGGCGAGCGCGGCGCGAGCCGCACCGACTACTCGGCGACTGACGACGACAACGACACCGTCGAGGGAGTCGCGGACGACAAGGGCGCGCTCGGCTACTTCGGCTTCTCGTACTTCCAGGCGAACCAGGCACGCCTGAACGCGCTCGCCGTCGGCGGCGGCCAGGGGGCGTCGCTGCGCCAGTTCGTGCGCTTCATGCTGCGAAACCAGGGAGCTGATCGCGACCCGAGCGCTCTTCGTCCCGCTCAGTGACGAGCAGCGCGCGGCGCAGCTGGCGAAGCTCGCCGAAGCCACCGGTTGAGCCGTCACCGGTGAGAGCGTTCACCGGAAACTCACCACATGTTCACCATGCGGGACCCGGGCGTACGGGACCGCTCAGAGAGACTGGCGGCATGCTCAAACCCATCACATTGGCCGCGACCATCACAGCGCTCGCGCTGGCCGCCGCCGGCTGCGGAGGCGACGAGGGCGGGAGCGGTGTGATCACCGCCGACGGCTCGAGTACCGTGGGGCCGTTCGTGACGACGGCCGCGCAGGACTTCAAGGAAGCGGAAGGAGTCAACGTCACCGTCGGCATCTCCGGCACCGGCGGCGGGTTCGAGCGGTTCTGCGTCGGTGAGACCGACCTCTCGAACGCCTCGCGACAGATCGACGAGGAAGAGATCGCGATCTGTGAGGAGAACGGCGTCGAGTACGTCGAGTTCCGGATCGCGACCGATGCCCTCACGAATGTCGTCAACACGCAGAACGACTGGATCACCTGCATCACGACCGACCAGCTGAACGCGATCTGGAAGCCCGGGTCGAAGGTCAAGAACTGGAACCAGGTCGACGACTCGTTCCCGGATGTCCCGCTGTCCCTGTACGGGCCCGGGACCGACTCCGGGACCTTCGACTACTTCACGGACGCGATCAACGGCGAGGAGGGCGCGAGCCGCACCGACTATTCGCCGACCGAGAACGACAACGTCATCGTCCAGGGCGTCTCCGGCGACCGGGGTGGCCTCGGCTACTTCGGCTTCTCGTACTACGAGCAGAACCAGGACACGCTGAAGGCTCTCGAGGTCGACGGCGGGTCCGGGTGCGTCGCCCCGAGCGTCGAGACGGCACAGAACGAGACGTACACGCCGCTCTCGAGGCCGCTGTTCGTGTACGTCAAGCAGAGCTCGTTCGACGACAACGAGGACGTGCGGAACTTCGTGCAGTACATGCTCGACAACAACGACACGATCGCCACCGAGGCGTTGTTCGTCCCGCTGAGCGAGGAACAGGTCGCGGAGGAGCTCGCGAAGTTCGAGGACGCCACCGCCTGATGGCACCTCCGGCCGTCGTCGCCGAGCAGCCGACGCCGGTTGCGCTGCCGAAGAAGAGGATCCGCTGGGGCGAGCAGGTCGTCCACCTGATCCTCTTCCTCGCGGCAGCGATCTCGGTCCTGACGACCGTCGGGATCGTCGTTTCGCTGGTCTTGCCGGCCTTCGACTTCTTCCGCGAGGTCAGCGTGCGGGAGTTCCTGACCGGGAGGACGTGGGCGCCCCTGTTCCTCGAGGCGCACTTCGGAGTGCAGCCGCTCGTGGTCGGCACGTTCGTGATCTCGTTCTGGTCGGCACTCGTGGCGTTCCCACTCGGGGTCGGGGTCGCGATCTACCTCAGCGAGTACGCGAATCAGCGGGTCGCCGGCGTCCTCAAGCCGATCCTCGAGATCTTGGCCGCGATCCCAACCGTCGTGCTCGGGTACTTCGCACTCACGTTCGTGACGCCTGGGCTGCGGGACCTCGGGATCCAGGTCGAGGTCTTCAACGCGCTCGCGGCGAGCCTCGTGCTCGGGGTCATGCTGATCCCGACGATCGCATCGTTGTCCGAGGACGCGATGAACGCCGTGCCGAACGATCTTCGCGACGGTGGCTACGCCCTCGGAGCCGACAAGCTCCAGGTGTCGACGCGGATCGTCGTGCCGGCGGCGATCTCCGGCATCATCGCGTCGTTCGTGCTCGCCTTCTCGCGGGCGGTCGGCGAGACGATGATCGTGCTGCTCGCAGCCGGGCAGCTCGCCCAGATCACATTTGATCCGCGGAAGACGATCGAGACGATGACAGCGTTCATCGGGGCAACGGGCAACGGTGACGTGCCGACGGGCTCCATCGAGTACAAGACGATCTTCGCGGTCGGGCTGACGCTGTTCGTGATCACGCTCGTCATGAACCTGATCTCGATCAGGCTCGTGCGGAAGTACCGCGAGGTGTACGAGTGACGAGTCTCGCCCAGGCAGAGTCGCCGCGCCGCGGGCGCGCCTGGAAGAACGGGCTCTTCAAGGCCGCGATGCTCTTCTCGATGTTCGTGGCCTTCGGGACGCTCGCCCTCCTGCTGGCGGACACGATCATCACGGGCTGGCCCGCGATCCAGTGGAAGCTCTTCCAGGACCCGCCGTCGACTCTGCCCGAGGAGGCCGGCGCGCGTCCCGCGATCCTCGCGACGCTGTACCTGGGCGTCCTCGTACTCTTCTTCTCCGTGCCGATCGGCATGTTCACGGCGATCTACCTGGAGGAGTACGCGGACCGGACGCGCTGGTGGAACCGGCTGATTGAGGTCAACATCCAGAACCTCGCCGCGGTGCCGTCGATCGTCTACGGGATCCTCGGGCTCGCGTTCATCGTCCGCGGCATCGGGATCGGGCGAGTCGTCTTCGCCGGTGCGCTCATCCTCACGCTCGTCGTGCTTCCGACCGTTGTCGTCTCCTCGCGGGAGGCGATCCGATCCGTGCCCGACTCGATTCGGCAGGGCGCCTTCGCACTCGGCGCTACGAAGTGGCAGGTGGTCTGGCGCCAGGTGCTCCCGGCGGCCATCCCGGGCATCGCGACCGGCTCGATCCTTGCGTTGTCGCGGGCCGTGGGCGAGACCGCTCCGCTGATCATGGTGGGCGCGATCACGTACGTCGCGTTCGACCCGGAGCTCTTCGGCGCGTACACGGCGCTCCCCGTGCAGATCTACAACTGGTCCGCACAGTCCGACCAAGACTTCCTGACGCTTGCCGCCGCAGGAGCGATCGTGCTACTCGTGATCGTCCTCAGCATGAACGCCGTGGCAATCTTCGTCCGCAACCGTTATCGGAAACGGTGGTGAGCATGACCCAGATGGAGACCCAACCCCACATCGACAGCTCCCGCATCGCCGAGGTGGCGCGGGGCCTCGACCGCGCCGAGATCGAGGGCCGCGAGAAGGTGTTCTCGGTGCGAGACCTCGCGGTCTCGTACAGCGGCAAGGTCGCTCTCCAGGACGTCGACCTCGACGTCCACAGGAACACAGTCACGGCGTTCATCGGGCCGTCGGGGTGCGGCAAGAGCACGTTCATCCGCTGTTTCAATCGGATGAACGACCTCATTCCCGGGGCAAAGGTCGAGGGCAGGGTGCTGTACCACGGCGAGGATCTCTACAGCCGGGACGTCGACCCGGTCGAGATCCGTCGTCGGATCGGGATGGTCTTCCAGAAGCCGAACCCGTTCCCGAAGTCGATCTACGACAACATCGCGTTCGGGCCGCGAGTCCTCGGCATGAAGGGCTCGCTGGACGACCGCGTCGAGACGGCCCTGAAGAACGCGGCGCTCTGGGACGAGGTGAAGAGCCGGCTGAAAGACAGTGCGCTCGGCCTCTCGGGCGGCCAGCAGCAGCGCCTCTGCATCGCGCGCGCGCTCGCCGTCGAGCCGGACGTGATCCTCATGGACGAGCCCGCGTCCGCCCTCGACCCGATCTCGACGACGCGGATCGAGGACTTGATGCACGACCTGAAGCGCCGGTACACGATCGTGATCGTGACCCACAACATGCAGCAGGCAGCGCGCGTCGCGGACATGACGGCGTTCTTCAGCGTGGTCGTCGACGACGAGGGCGCAGCGCGGCGGGGAATCCTCGTCGAGTACGACGCGACGACCAAGATCTTCACCACTCCGTCCGACAAGCGGACGGAGGACTACGTGACAGGACGGTTCGGATGAGAATCGAGCTCCAGGCCGAGCTGGACAGCCTCGAGGCGGGCTTCCAGGAGACCGGCGAGATCGTGCTGCGGTCGATCCGCGGCGCCGTCGACGCCCTCCGCACCCAGGACGTCGAGCTCTGCGACGAGGTGATCGCGTTCGACGACGAGGTCGACGAGCGCTACCTCGCGCTCGAGAGGCAGGTCGAGATGACGCTCGCCCGCCAGACGCCGGTCGCGAGCGATCTCCGCCTCGTCCTCGCCGTGCTCCACTCGGCGCTCCACCTCGAGCGCGTCGGCGACCAGTGCGTCACGATCGCGAAGCTCACGAAGCTCTCGAGCCATCTGGGGACGAAGCACGCCGTCATCGAGAGCCTCGTGGACATGGGGGAGCGGTGTGCGGAGATGGTCAAGGTCTCGCTCACGGCATTCGCGGAGCGGGACGTGGTAGCGGCGCGAGGCCTGCATCAGCTCGACGAGCTCGTGGACAACGCCAACCGCCAGGTGTTCCACGAGGTGCTCGGCTACGTAAACGACGCCGAGGCGCTCGAATGGGGCATGCGGCAGATCACGGTCGCCCGCTGCTTCGAGCGGATCGGCGACAACGCGGTCGACATCGGCGAGCAGACCGCGTTCATCGTGACGGGCGAGTTCGCCGAGTTCACGGACGCCTCGCACGACCCGCGCCCGCTCGTCTAGAGACGGTTCACCACAAAGCGGCCAGACCTTCACGTCTTCTCGCCCCACCTCGAATGCACCCGCCGCGACGATCGCGGCGGCAGGGCAAATTTCGAGAGAGGAGTTGGGCACACGATGAAGCTTTCAGTAGGGCGTCGCCGTGCCGTCGCGGTCGCTGTAGGGATCGGCGCCTGTCTGGCGTTCTCGTCCCTCGCGGCCGGCTCGGGCTCGTTCGTGAACCCGAAGTACAACCTGAAGAAGATCGGAGGGTCGATCTCGGCCGACGGATCGTCGACGGTCGGGCCGTACACGACCGCCGCGGCGGAGCTGTTCCGTCGCGCCGGCGCCAAGACGAAGGTCACCGTCGGCATCTCCGGCACCGGTGGCGGCTTCCAGCGCTTCTGCAGGGGGGAGATCGACATCTCGGATGCCTCGCGGCCCATGCGGCAGGCCGAGGCGACGTCATGCCAGAACAACGGTGTCGTGCCGTGGAAGTCGTTCACCGTCGCGAACGACGCGCTGACGGTCGTGGTCAACCAGCAGAACACGTGGGCGCGCTGCCTTTCGGTCGCCGAGCTCAAGAAGATCTGGGAGCCGGGGTCGAAGGTGAACAACTGGAAGGACGTTCGCGCGGGCTTCCCGGATGTGCCGCTGAAGTTGTTCGGCCCGGGTACCGACTCGGGGACGTTCGAGTACTTCACCGAGGCGATCAACGGCCGGGCGCGGGCCAGCCGCACCGACTACCAGGCGTCCGAGAACGACAACGTGCTCGTGCAGGGCGTCTCCGGCGAGCAGGGTGGGATGGGCTATTTCGGCTACTCCTACTACACGGAGAACCGCAGCCGGCTCAACGCCATCCAGGTCCGGAACCCGCAGACCGACGCCTGTATCACGCCGGGCATGGCGAGCGTGCACAACAAGACCTACAGGCCGCTTTCGAGACCGCTCTTCATCTACGTGAAGGGGACCTCGTTCAAGCGGAAGAACATCCAGGCTTTCATCGACTTCATCTTCGACAACGAGGTGAAGATCGCAACCCGGGCACGGTTCGTCCCGCTCACGAAGGCGCAGTTGAAGCGGGCGAGGAATGGCTTCCATGCGCAGGTCCAGAAGGCAAGGCAAGGCTAAGGCCTCACTCCGAGCGAGTGCCTGTCAGGAGGGGCGGCCGACCGGCCGCCCCTCGCTCATCTGCATCTAGGCTCCGTGCTGGTGCGTGAAAACGTCGAGCGAGAGCTGAAGCTCGTTCCGCGCGAGGGGTTCAAGCTGCCCCCGCTCGGGCGCGAGCTGCCGCCGCAGGCGTTCTCCTCGACCTACTTCGACACCTCCGACCTGCGGCTCGCGCGCCGCGGCGTTACGTTCCGGCATCGGGTCGAGGAGGGAACGCGGCTCTGGCAGCTCAAGCTGCCGCGCGGCGCCTCGCGGATCGAGCTCGAGGAGCCCGGTCCTCCGGCGCGGCCGCCGAAGGAGCTCGTCGGGCTGCTCGCCGCCCATCTGCGCGGCCGGGAGCTCGTTCGGGTCGCGCGGCTGCGCACGCGCAGGCAGCGCATGCGGGCCGACGGCGCGGAGATCGTCGACGACTCCGTGGCCGTCCTCGACGGCCAGCGGGTGACCGCGCGCTTCCGCGAGATCGAGGTCGAGCTCCTCGACGGCGACGAGGAGGCACTCCGCCGCCTCGAGCGAGCCCTCCGCGACGCGGGCGCGGACACGGGCGCGTTCACGCCGAAGCTCTTTCGCGCGCTGGACCTGACCTATCCCGCCGAGGAACCGTCACCCTCCGCAGGGGCGGCTCCGGGCGACGTGCTCCGGGCCGCGCTCGTCGCGCAGTACGAGCGGCTGCTGGCGCACGACCCGGGCACCCGGCTCGGCACCGATCCCGAGGATCTGCACCAGATGCGCGTGGCGACGCGCCGCGCGCGCGCCTTTCTCCGGGCGGCGCGGCCGCTGCTCGACCGCGACTGGGCCGAGGGCCCGCGCACCGAGCTCGGCTGGCTCGGCTCGGCTCTCGGACCGGCGCGGGACCTCGACGTCCTCCTCGAGCACATGCGGGCCGACCTCGACGAGCTCGGCGCTGCCGCGGGCGGGCTCGGCGGGCTCCTCGAGGCGCTCGAGCGCGACCACGCGGCCGCGCGGGAGGCGGTGGTCGCCGCGCTCTCGGACGAGCGCTACTTCGCGCTTCTCGATCGTCTGGACGCGGTGGAGCCGCAGCTCGTGGACTCGAGCGCGACACTCGGCAGCCTCTGGCGCGACGAATTCCGCCGCACCAAGCGCGCGTTCGCGGACCTCGGGCCGAAGTCGGCCGACGACGAGCTGCACGCCGCGCGGATCAAGGTCAAGCGGGCGCGCTACGCCGCAGAGCTGGCGGCCCCGGAGCTCGGAGACGACGGCGAGAAGTTCGTGGATGCTGCGAAGAAGCTCCAGGACGTCCTCGGCGAGCACCAGGATGCCGCCGTCGCCCGGGAGCGCATCTCCCAGTGGGCGGGTGACGACCCGGCTCGAGTCGCCGCCGCCGAGCCGGTCCTCGAGCGGCTGCGCGACCGGCGGAAGAAGGCGCGCTCGGAGTGGCCGGCGGCCTGGAAATCGCTCCGGCGTCGCGCGCGCAAGGTCAAGGCTTGATTCGCGCGGCAGGCGGGCTGGTCGTCCGCGATGGCGAGGACGGCGAGCGCGAGCTGCTCCTCGTTCACCGTCCCCAGTACGACGACTGGACGTTTCCGAAGGGCAAGGCCCACGGCGACGAGCCGGACGAGGACTGTGCATTGCGTGAGGTCGAGGAGGAAACCGGTCTCGTCTGCGAGCTCGGCGAGGAGCTTCCCGCGACCGAGTATCGGGACGCTGCCGGGCGGCCGAAGCGCGTTCGCTACTGGCTGATGGAACCCGTCGGCGGCCGGCTCGAGTTCCACCACGAGGTCGACGACGGGCGCTGGGTGTCGTCGGAGGACGCACTGCGGCTGCTGAGCTACGAGCGCGATCGAGCGCTCCTAAGAAGCCTCTAACAGCTCTTGACGAAGTAGCCGCAAACGCGCAGAATCCTGCCTCCACGAAAGCGAGGGGAAGTGCTGCTACTCAGACACGCGAGCGCCGGCGAGCGCCGGCCATCGGCGAACCTGGATCGGGCGCGCCGTCTCGACCGGCTCGGCCGGGCGGATGCGCGTGAGCTGCCCGAGGCGCTCGCGGCACGCGCGATCGACCGCGTCGTCTCGAGCCCTCACGCACGCTGCGTCGAGACCGTCGAAGCGCTCGCCCGGAGCCGCAACCTGCGCGTCGAGCTGCGGGACGAGCTGCTTCCAGACGCGCCCCTCGCGGACATCCTGGCACTCCTCGACGAGCTCCCGGACTCGGCTCTCGTCTGTACGCATCGCGAGGTGATCGAGCTGCTCTCCGACGGCGAGCTCACGTGCGAGAAGGGCGCGACGTGGGTGCTCGAGCGCGGCGCCGAAGGCTACGTGCCGGTCGCGTACCTCCCGCCGCCGTCGGTCGCGTTGCGGGCGCCGCAGCGGGCCGGGATCGTCGCCTAGGCGGCGCTCGCGCGGCGAATCAGGACGTACGCGAACGCGCCCAGCGCGGCGCCGACGAACGGTGCGGTGAAGTAGATCCAGAGCGCGTCGAGCTCGCCGGAGACGAGTGCCGGGCCGAGCGAGCGCGCGGGGTTGAGCGACGCACCCGAGACAGGCCCGCCGACGAGTGATGCCATCGCGATCGTCCCGCCGACAGCGATGCCGGCAGTCACGGGCGCCTCCGGCCGGTCTCCGGTCGCAACAGCCGCGATGACGAAGAGCAGGAAGAACGTGAGGACGAGCTCCCAGACGAACGCCTCGCCGTCGGAGCCCGAAGGCTGCGTCGTTCCTATGTCTGCGACGTCTCCGAGCGTCGCGCGGAGGAGTACGGCTGCTGTCACCGCGCCGGCGACCTGGGCGAGCCAGTAGCCGGGCACTCGCCGCCCATGCAGCTCGCGGACGAGCCAGAGCGCGAGGGTCACCGCGGGGTTGAAGTGGCCGCCGGAGATCGGGCCGACCGCGTACACCATCACCGCGATCACGAGCCCGAAGGCGAGCGCGACTCCGACCTGGCCGAGCCCACCGCCCTCCGCGTCGACCATGATTGCGCCGCAGCCGACGAAGACGAGCGCGAACGTGCCGACGAGCTCGGCGGCGAGCCGGGCCGCCTCCCCGCGCGTGTCGGTCAATCGACGAGGAGCTCGTCGACGAGTCGCTGGACGCGCTCGTCGATCTCGTCGCGGATCCGGCGAACCGTCGCGAGATCCTGCTCGGCGGGATCGTCGAGCACCCAGTCCTCGTACCGCTTACCGGGATAGATCGGGCATGCGTCGCCGCAGCCCATCGTGATCACGACGTCGGCCGCGCGCACGACCTCGTCCGTGAGCGGCTTCGGGAACTCCTCACCCATGTCGACGCCGAGCTCTTCCAGTGCCTCCACGACCACGGGGTTCATGTCCTCCGCGGGCGCGCTGCCCGCGGTCCGGACGTGGATCCTGCCGTTCGACCGCAGCTTCACGAGGCCGGCCGCCATCTGGCTCCGGCCGGCGTTCTGGACGCAGACGAACAGAACCTCGGGCTGCCCCTTCGTGATCGCGCCGTCGGCCTGGCCGAGCGCGCGGAGCCGCTCGCGTGCGAACCGGTGCGCGAGGACGGGGACGAACGTGTTGACCTTCGACTCGCCGAGGAGGTCGACCGACTCCGAGATGTACCGCTCGATCGTCTCGCGCGAGAAGACTCCGGCGAACTCGTCGACGAGCCGGTCGGCCATCTGCCTGATGTGGTGCTGTGTGACGGAGTCGAGCGTGGGCACGGGCGGAATCCTCGCAGGCCGTCGCGTATCCAGGCGGTAACGGAGTGGTGACGGCGCTACGCGACCGCGGCTTCGTGCCGGGCGAGCGAGAGCGCCGCGCCTTCGCGCAGGCCGCCGCGACCGACCTCGAAGTCCGATCCGAGGCGCCGCGCGAGCTCCGCGAGCACGAGCGTCCCGCCGAGGAGCGTGTGCGCGCGGTCCTTCGTGATGCCGTGCGGCTCCGTGATCGTGCGGGCCGGGGCCCGCGACAGCGTCTCGGCGAGCTCCTCGAGCTCGGCCACGCCATATCGGCGTCCGACGATGCGCCCGATTGCGCGCGCGGTTCCGCCGACGGCGAGCGTCACGTCGGGACGCGGGGGCTCGAAGTCGGCGACGAGCTCGCGGATCCGGTCCCGGGCCGCTGCGATCCTCTCGGGCGCGGGCGGGTCTCCGCCGAGCAGCTCGCGGGTGACACGAAGCGCGCCTCCGTCCACGGAGCGGATCCAAGCGGGCCCGAGCGTGGGGGTCCCGACAGCGACCTCGAAGGAGCCTCCGCCGAGGTCGAGCACGGCGATGATCTCGGGCACGAGCTCCAGGCGGCCGACCGCGCCCTCCCAGGCGAGCCGGCCTTCGTCCTCGCCGGTGAGCTGGACGACCGGCGCCCGCGTGCGCTCGGCGACGATGCGCCGGAGCTCGTCTCCGTTCGCGGCCTGACGTCCGGGCGCGGTCACGATCGTCTCGATGCGCTCGGCGCCCGCCTTGCGCGCGATGCGGGCGAACCGGCGCGCGACCTCCCCGGCCTCCTCGAGCTTCTTCCCGCCGATTCGCCCGAACGCGTGCACGTCGTGGCCGAGGCGGAGGTAGTGGCGCTCGCGGCGGAGCTGCTCGACGCCGCCTTGCTCGCTGACGTCTGCGACGAGGAGGCGCGCCGTGTTCGAGCCGATGTCGATGATCCCGACGATCACAGGGCTGATTCTTACCCTGGGATCGGTCGTCTCAGTCGCCACGCCGGGCCCTGGCCATGCGTTTGGCGCGGGTGCGGGCCCGTCGCATCATCTTCTCGTGGTGCGAATGCGGCTTGGCCCCGGGAGTCGTGCGCGTCCACTCGCCGTCCGGGCCGAGCAGCCAGGCGTTCGTGTCGTCGGCGAGCGCGCTGTCGAGGATCGTGTGCACCTCTTGCCGAATTCGCGCATTCTCGACGGGCACCAGGACCTCGATCCGGTGGTCGAGGTTCCGCTGCATGAGGTCCGGGCTGCCGATGTAGGTCGTTGCCTTCTTGCCCGCCTCGAACTCGTAGATCCGGCTGTGCTCGAGTAGACGGCCGACGAGCGAGCGGACGCGGATGTTCTCGGAGAGCCCGTCCACCTGCGGCCTCAGAGCACACGTCGTCCGGGCGATGACGTCGATCTGCGCTCCAGCCTGAGAAGCTGCGTACAGCTCCTCGACGATGCCGGGATCGACGAGGTGGTTGACCTTGAGGCGGATGCGCGCGGGCTTTCCGGCTGCCGCCGCGGCCGCGACCGCGCGGATCTCGTCGACGAGCCCGCTACGGAGCGTGAACGGCGCCACGAGCAGCTTCCGGAACCGGCGCGGCCGGCCGAACCCGGTGATGAAGTTGAAGAGGTCGGCGACGTCGGCCGCGATGTCCTCGTCCGCCGTGAAGATCCCGAAGTCCTCGTACAGCCGCGCCGTCGCTGCGTGGTAGTTGCCGGTGCCGATGTGCGCATACCGGCGGAGGACGTCGCCCTCGCGCCTCACGATCAGCGTCATCTTGGCGTGGATCTTCATGTCGGGGAAGCCGTAGACGACGTGGACTCCCGCCTGCTCGAGCGCGCGCGACCACTCGATGTTCCGGCGCTCGTCGAAGCGGGCCTTCAGCTCGACGAGGCACACGGACTGCTTGCCGTCCTCGGCGCACTGGATCAGCGCGCCGACGAGCGCGCTGTCGTCGCTCGTCCGGTACACGGCGGTCTTCATGGCAATGACGTTCGGGTCCTGGACCGCCGCCTCCGCGAAGACCTCGAAGCTCGCGCGGAACGACTCGTACGGCTGATGGACGCCGATGTCGCCGCGGCGGATCTCGCCGAAGATCCGCAGAAGGTCGCTCTGCGCGCCGGCGAGACGCGGCGGCACGACCGGGATCCACGGCTCGTCCTTCAGGTCGGGCCGGTCGATCGAGGTGAGCTCCAGCAGGTCGGCGAGGTCGAGCGGGCTCTCGATCCGGTAGACCTGATTCCCCTCGGCCCCGAGCCCGCCGACGAGCCGGTCGACCATCTCGGCCGAGGCCGAGGAGCTCACCTCGACGCGCACGACGTCGCCGAACCGCCGCTTGCGGAGCTGCGTCTCGACGGCCTCGAGCAGGTCGTCAGCGTCGTCCGAGACCTCGAAGTCGGCGTCCCTCGACACGCGGAAGGCCGCGCGCTCGACGATCGTCGCGCCGGGGAAGAGGGACGGCAGGAAGTGCGAGATGACGTGCTCGAGGGGCACGTAGAGGCCGCGGCCGCCGATCTCGAGAAAGCGCGGGAGCCCCTCCGGGATCTTCACGCGCGCGAACCGCTCCTCGCCGGTCTGCGGGTCGGCCACGAAGACGGCGAGCGAGAGCGACAGGCCCGAGATGTACGGGAACGGCTGCCCGGGGCCGACCGCGAGCGGCGTCAGAACGGGGTAGATCTCGCGCTGGTAGTGGCGCTCGAGGCGCTCGAGCTCGTCCGCGTCGCAGTCCTCGATGCCCCCGATGACGATGCCCGCGGCGGCGAGCGCGGGCTTGAGGTCGCGCTTCCACGTCTTCGACTGGCGCGAGAGCAGATCGAGGACACGCTCGCGGATCAGGCCGAGAGCCTGTTGCGGCGTGAGCCCGTCCGCGGAGAGCATCGCGAGGCCGGACTCGGCCTGGCCGAGCAGCCCGGCGACGCGGACCTGGAAGAACTCGTCGAGGTTGGACGCGAAGATCGCGCAGAACTTCACGCGCTCGAGGAGGGGTACGGACTCGTCCCCGGCGAGCTCGAGGACGCGCGAGTGGAAGTCGAGGAGCGAGAGCTCCCGGTTGAGGAGGCGACCTGCAGGGTCGCTGCGGACTCGTGTGGCCAAGACGACATCATTATCGGCGCGGGACCGCGCGGGGTTACTTTCCGGTGAACGGATCGGGTTACGCCAGAGCGTCGACGACGAGCGCCTGGAAGTGCGCGACGAGCTTCTCCGACTCCGGCAGCAGGCGTCCTTCCTCGACGAGACCGCTGCGGACACCCTGCTGGACGCGCTCGACGAGGCGCGTGTCCTCCGCGCCGACCTCCGCGTCGAAGGCGAGCATCTCCTCGATCCAGTCCTCCGGCGCATCGGGCGCGACGAAGTAGTCGAGGTGGCGGTACGTGCGCTCGGGAGCGAGCGGGACGATCGGCCCGATCGAGAGATTTGGCCGGCCGGGCATGACGTTGATGACGGTGTTCGGGAACAGGAAGTGGAACTGGCCGCGCTCGACGTCTCCCGTCAGGTCGTAGCCGCCGCGCGGCTCCGGCCTCGGCGGCCCGTGCTGCGACATGAGCCAGGTGCTGGTCTGGAGCAGGTACGAGTCGGGGGAGACGTCGACCACGGCCGAGAAGCCGGGGTGCGCAGTCGGGCAGTGGTAGCACTCGAGGAAGTTCTCCGAGCAGATCTTCCAGTTCGCATGGAGCTCGGACTCGGCGCGCTGGAGGAAGCGCAGCCCGTCGACGTCGACCCCGGCCGCCGCCACGCGCTCGGGAATGTCCTCGAGGTAGTCGGCGAGCGGCGCTGCGTCGGGGTCCGGGTTCACGAAGACGAGCGGGCCCCATGTCTCCATCCGGAGCTGGACGAGGCCGAGCTCACCGGTCTCGATCCCGCCCTCGCGGTTCGACCTCGGCGCGGTGATGAGGCGCCCGTCGAGCCCGTACGTCCACGCGTGGTACGGGCACTGCAGCGTCGACCTCTTGCCGTGGCCCTCGCAGACGATCGAGCCCCGGTGCCGGCAGACGTTGACGAATGCGCGGAGCGTGTCCTCCTCGTCGCGCACGAGCACGATCGGGACGTCGCCCCCGCGCGTCGCGCTGAAGGAGCCGGGCTCGGCGACCTCGTCGGCGCGGCCGGCGTACTGCCAGAAGCGCCGGAAGATCCGCTCCTGCTCCAGCTGGAGCACGGCCGGATCGCTGTACCAGCTCCACGGGAGCGTCCGCGTGCCGCCGATCGTCGCCATGGCGCCGACTCTAGCTATGGGCACTGAGGAGCGACTTGCACTCGATTGTCACTCCACTGTCAGGCGGCGAGCTCGCCCCGCTCGGCGTCCAGCCGCACGAGGTACACGGGACGCGGCGAGCGCAGGTACTCGACAACGGCCGCCTCGTCGTGGAGGCTCGGCAGCAGCGTCTTCCAGCCGCCGAGGTGCTCCGGACGATGGAAGTCACCCGTCGCTACCGCCGGCAGGCGGGCGTCTGCGACCCAGCCGAAGAGCCGCTCCCGGTTGAAGAGCTCGAACCGGTGCGCGAGCGCGCGCAGCGCGGTATCGGACGAGAAGCGTCTCGTCAGGCGCGATCGGGCCACGGACGCGCCGTCCATCTGAAACGGGTGCGCCGCGACGATCGCGGCGCCGGCCTGGGCGGCCGTCCTCATTGCCTCCGCGATCCCGTGGTCGACGGAGACGAAGCTCCGGAGCCCGATCGCGACCGCGTGTGCCGCCTCGACCGGCTGCTCGTCGTTGAAGGTCAGCTCGAGCCCCGGGATCACGAGCATCCCGTACGTGCGCCAGGCCCGGGCAGCCTCGCGCTCGACGTCGGCGAGATACTCCGGCCAGGTCCGCTCGTCGACGCAACCGGCGGTCTCGTTCGCGCGCCAGGGGTCGTTCTCGCGGACGACGTGGTCGGTGACGCAGAGGACGTCGAAGCCGTTCCGGCCGTGCAGGTCGACGAGCTCGGCGACGCCCAGCGCGCCGTCGCTCCACGTCGTGTGGGCGTGCAATTCGCAGAGCAGCGGTCCGAGAGTTCGGCGCATCGAGCCCATCGTGCGTAGACCTGGGCCGGGCGTGGGGGTAAAAGTGGTTGATTTCCAGGGAGAAAGATGCTGTGCGTACCGAAGCGCCGAGCGGGGTATGCTCGCCCCCAGTGCGGTCTCTCGTCGACGCTGCGGAGAAGCGGCTCCAGCCGCTGGACCTTGCCCGGAACAAGGCCTGGTGGGACGCGAACGTCGACGCGAGTGACGAGAACGAGCAGCGTCGCGTCGAGGCCGAGCTCGCCTATTCGGATGCGCTCGCCGATCGCGAGCTCTTCGCGAGGATCGAAGCCGCGCGCCGCGGCGACACCAACGGCGACCCGCGTTCGGCGCGGAGCCTCGAGCTTCTGCACGCCCTGATGCTCCCGCACCAGATTCCCGACTCCCTCCGCTCCCGCACCGTCGAGCTCGAGGCCTCTGTCGAGACGCGCTTCGCGCGCCACCGAGCGGTCGTCGGCGGGCAGGAGGTCGACGACAACGAGATCAAGCGGTTCCTCCGCGAGAGCGACGACCCCGGCGAGCGGCGCAAGGCGTGGGAGGCCTCGAAGACCGTCGGCGCCGCTGTCGCGGACGACGTCCGCGAGCTCGCGCGACTCCGGAACGAGGCGGCGCGCACGCTCGGGCAGCGCGACTGGTTCTCGCTCTCGCTCTCGGTCGGCGAGCTCGACGAGGCGAAGCTCCTGACGACGCTCGCGGAGGCCGACCGCGTCACGCGAGAGCCCTTCGCCCGCTGGAAGGGCGCGCTCGACGACCGACTCGCCCAGCGGTTCGGGTGCGCCGTCGACGAGCTTCGTCCCTGGCACTACGCCGACCCGTTCTTCCAGGAGACGCCGAAGGAGGGCGCGGTCGACCTCGACCCGCTGTTTGCGGGAAAGGACATCGTCGCGCTCGCCCGCCGGACGTTCGACGGGATCGGGCTCGAAGTCGGGCCGATCCTCGAGCGGAGCGACCTCTACCCACGCCCCGGCAAGTGCCAGCACGCGTTCTGCATTGACGTCGACCGCGGCGGCGACACGCGCGTGCTCGCGAACGTGACGGACAACCGCGACTGGGCGGACACGATGCTCCATGAGCTCGGGCACGGCGTCTACAACCTCGGGTTCGACCCCGAGCTGCCCTGGCTGCAGCGCGACACGCATCTGGTCGCGACGGAGGCCTCGGCGATTCTCTTCGGCTCGCTCGCAAGCGATCGCCAATGGCTCGAGCGCGTGCTCGGGCTCGAGGCCACGGTGGCAAGCGAGCTCGAGAGCGAGCTTCGCGCCGCACGGGCGGCGGAGCTCCTCGTCTTCACGCGCTGGGTGCTCGTGATGACGGGCTTCGAGCGGATCCTCTACGGCGACCCGGAGACCGATCTCGACACTGCCTGGTGGGAGCTCGTCTCACGCCACCAGCTCGTCAAGCCCCCCGACGACCGCGCGGCGCCGGACTGGGCGGCGAAGATCCACATCGCGGTCGCGCCGGTCTACTACCACAACTACCTCTACGGGGCGATCGTCGCGTCGCAGCTCAGAGACGTGCTCGCCGACGTCGTCGGCGGGCTGGTCGACCGGCCCGAGGCCGGCGGCGCGCTCGGGGAGCGCCTGTTCGCCCCCGGAGCGTCCGTGCGTTGGGATGGCCTCGTGGAGCACGCGACGGGCAGGCGGCTCTCCGTCGACTCGCTCGCTCGCGAGGTCGCTGCTGCCTGAGGCCGGGAACCTGTTCCGGCTGCCGGACACACTGCCGGCCGAGGAGCTCGTCGAGCGTCTTGCCGGCGGGGAGGGCGCTCTCGTCGAGCGGATCGTCTCGACGGGCCAGGCGACGCCGCCGGACGAGTGGCTCGTGGGCGAGCGCGGCGAGTGGGTGGCGCTCCTCCAAGGCGAGGCGGAGCTGTCCTTCGAGGACGGGTCGCGCACACCGCTCGAGCCCGGCGACTACGTCCTGATCCGTCCCGGCGAGCGCCATCGCGTCGAGCGGACGAGCTCCGAGCCGCCCTGCGTCTGGCTCGCGGTCCACTCCGCCGACCTCTACTAGGGATAGCGTCGCGGTCCCGGCCGGTCCGGGACGAACCGGCCGAGCCGTTTCCGATGCCGTGCCACGATCTCGTACGCGCCGTCGAGCATCCGGTCGGGCACGCGCGCGAGCAGCTCGCCCATGGGCCGCGTGAGGCGCAGCGCCCCGAGTAGCTCGACGCCGCCCGTCCCGTGCCCGGAGAGTGCCCCGTCGGGGGCGACGAGGTGCCAGGTCTCGAGCCGCTCGTCCTCGGGAAGCGGAGCGAGCAGCGGTTCGGCCTCGCTTTCGTCCAGCGGCAGGAACGCGAGCTCGTGCCCGCGGTCCAGTGTCGCGACGGCACGCGCCGCGAAGCGGCAGAAGCGGCAGCCGCCGTCGTAGAGCAGCACCGGCCGGCGGAGCGGCTCGGTCACCGCGTCTCCTCGAAGCCTTCGAGCACCGCGAGCACGAGCCCGCCGAGCGTGTCGAGGTCGTAGCCGCCCTCCTGCACGAGGACGGTCGGCAGCTCGAGAGACCCGAGTCGGCGGCCGGCCTCGCGGAAGCCGTCCTCGGTCACCTCGAGCGGCGAGTTCGGATCGCCGGCGGCGGCATCGACCCCGAGCGGCACGACGAGCGCCTCGCTCGCGTGTGCCCGAGCCGCGTCGACGAGGACGTCGATCGCGGCCAGCCACTCGCGATCGCCGGAGCCCGGAGGCAGCGGAAGGTTCAGGTTCGCGCCCACGCCGGCTCTCGCACCGCGTTCGTTCGCGAACCCGAGGTAGTGCGGGAACCAACCCGCTCCAGGGTCGACGTGCACGGAGCCCGTGAGGACGTCGTCACGCTCCCAGAAGATCGCCTGCGCGCCGTTTCCGTGGTGGGCGTCGACGTCGAGCATCGCGACGCGCGCAACGCCCTGCTCGCGCAGGCGCTCGGCCGCGACGGCCGAGTTGTTGAGGTAGCACGAGCCGCCGTAGGTCGAGCGGGTGACATGGTGGCCCGGCGGGCGGCAGCAGGCGTACGCGGCGTTCGCGCCCGCGAGCACGAGATCGGCGGACGTCAGCGCCGCGTCGACGGCCGCGCGGGCTGCTTCCCACGTTCCCGGCCCGATCGGCGTCAGCGTGTCGAACGCGTACGTCCCCGTTCGTGCCGCCGGCGACGTGGGAACGTGGGCCTCGACGCCCGCGAGAAAACCGGCCGTCGGGAAGATGTACGCAGTCACGAGCTCCTGCCCCGGATCCTCGTGCAGGCCGGCTGCGGTCCACGCGTCCCGCGCACCTGCGAGGAACTCCACGAGCGCGGGGTCGTGCACCGCGAGGAGCGTCCCGTCGCCGTGCGGCTCCGCCGCGACCACACTCGTTCCTGCCGCCTCGAGCGTCTCCCGGATCCGCTCGGCGCGTGCGGGCAGCTCGTCCGTCGGGATCGGGACGCCGACCCACGTGCCGACCTCCGGGTCGTGCAGCGCGTGGGCGTCCGCCCAGACGACCGGCAGCGACAGCGCCATCAGGGGACGAGGTACGCGGCGGATGGGCTGCCGGCGGGAGTGAAGACGCCCACGACCGTCATCGTGCGGTCGCCCGCGTTCTCGAGGATGTGCACCTGACGCGGCCGCAGGCGAATCGCCGAGCCGGGCCCAAGCTCCTCGCCGTCGCTCTCGAGATGGAGGCGCGCCGGCCCCTCCGGAATCCAGACGATCTCGTCGTAGAGATGGAAGTGCCATGGCGCGCGGCCGGGCGGGACGAATCCGGCGAACAGCGTCGCCCGCGTCGAGCCGTTCTCGGGCCCGAAGAGCACGCGGTACGAGCGGGCTCCGGTCGCGCGCTCCGAGCCGGCTACCGCGCGCGCAACAACCTCGCGCGGCCCGAGCGGCGCGTGCCGATCCGTTTCCGGTCCGGCCGTCGCGCGCACGAGTGAGAGCTCACCGGCGATCACCGCCTCCTCCCCGGCGACGACGAGCGCGGCCTCTCCCGTGCGCAACTCATGCCGTGCGCCGTCGAGTGTCAGCGTGCCCGACCCCGAGACGACGTAGAGCAGCGAGTCGCGGTCGGCGTCGGCGAGCGTGAGCTCGCCCTCGAGCTCGAGCAGCGACAGCGCGAGCGCGGACTCCGGAACCGCCGATACCAGCTCGACCTCGGTCATCGCGCCAGCCTAGTGAGGGTTCGCCCGCGTGCGACCCGGGTACCTTCTAGGCATGCGTTTCCGCAAGGGCGCTCGGCTGGACCAGTCGCAAGTGGAGGACCTGCGCGGCCGGCGCGTCGGCGGCGCCCCGATGGCCCTCGGGGGCGGCGGGATCGTGACCCTCGTCATCGTCCTCGCGATCGTCCTGCTCGGCGGGAACCCGTTCGGCGAAGGAGGGCTCGGCCCGCTTACCGACCTCGAGGGCCAGAGCGCGGGCACTGACCCACCGGCGGCGACGCTCGAGCACTGCCAGACGGGTGAGGACGCGAACCAGCAGGAGGACTGCCGGATCCTCGCGGTCGTGAACAGCGTGCAGGTCTACTGGGAGGGGGCGCTTCGCAACTACGAGCCGGCGCGTACGCGGTTCTTCGACGGCGCCGTCTCGACCGCGTGCGGCAACGCGACGTCCGCGGTCGGCCCGTTCTACTGCCCGCGCGACCGGTACGTCTACATCGACCTCGGCTTCTTCGACCAGCTCGAGTCCCAGTTCGGGGGCTCGTCGGGCCCGCTGGCGCAGGCGTACGTCATCGCGCACGAGTACGGCCACCATGTCCAGAACCTGACCGGGGTGCTCCAGCGTGCCGACAACCAGGATCTCGGGCCACAGGGCGACGCCGTGCGCGTCGAACTCCAGGCCGATTGCTACGCGGGGCTGTGGGTGGCGAATGCGGTTCGCACGGGTCTCATCGAGGAGATCACGCGTGCAGACGTCCAGGACGCGCTGACCTCGGCCGCCGCGATCGGCGACGATCGGATTCAGGAGCAGACGCAGGGGCAGGTGTCTCCGGAGACGTGGACGCACGGGTCCTCCGACCAGCGCCAGAGCTGGTTCGTGCGCGGGATCGAGGGCGGAAGCCCTAACTCGTGCGACACGTTCTCGGGGCGGGTCTAAGGTCCGCGGGCTCTTCTGCGCGACACTACGAGATAGGCGACGAGCCCAACGAGGCCGGCCGCGAGGAGCGCGCCGGCGAGCGTGCCGCCGCGAAACGCCGGCGCCTCGACGTCGAGGATCCGGTCCCCGGCGTGAGCCGCATTCCCGCGGCCGAGGACGATCCCGAGCGTCATCAGGTTCGGGAGCGCCAGCACGGCCGCGACTGCGAGCGCGATCACGAGCGCGCGCCACGTCCGGCGCCAGCGAAAGACCGCGGCGAGCACGAGCAGCGGGGCGAGCGTGAAGACGAAGCCGTAGAAGAGCCCCACGAAGGTCCCGGTGACGATGCTGCCGTCCACCTGCTCGCCGATCTGCTGCGCCCACCAGCGCGGAATCGTGGACACGGCGATGAGCCCGGTGAGGAGGACGACGCCGAGCACGATCGCCGCGACGATGAGGCGGCGCGACCAGTTCGGACCGGCGATGGGCTCGGAGCTCATCGCCGTGAGTATCTCTCCGGAGCTATCCGTCCGCTGCAGCCGGGAAGCTCGGCGCCCGCGCGGACGTGTCCGGGATCGCGCCCAGCTGCGCGACGAGCTCGTCCGCGGGCACCGCGCGTCCGATGAGGTAGCCCTGGGCGAGCGAGCAGCCGAGCCCGCGGAGCGCGTTCCAGATCTCGAGCGTCTCGACGCCCTCCGCCACGATCGCGAGGCCGAGGGCGCGGCCCAGGTCGATCGTCGACCGCACGATCGTCGCGTCGCTCGGGTCCTGACACATGCCGGAGACGAAGGAGCGGTCGATCTTGATCGTCTGCACCGGGAGGCGCTTGAGGTATGCGAGCGACGAGTACCCCGTGCCGAAGTCGTCGATTGCGAGCCGCAGGCCCATCTCGTTGAGCCGCGTGAGCACCTGGCGCACGCGGAACGGGTCGGCGAGGATGGTCGACTCCGTGATCTCCAGCTCGAGGCGCGCGGGTGCGACTCCGGTCTCCTCGAGCAGGGCCGCGATCCGGTCCGGGAGCTCGAGGTCGAGGAGGTCCGGGATCGTGAGGTTCACGGCGACGCCGAGCTCGAGCCCTGCGTCGGTCCAGCTCCGGCTCTGAGCGAGCGCGGCGCCGACGACGTGCAGCGTGAGCGGCTTGATGAGGCCGGTGCGCTCCGCGATCGGTACGAACACGTCCGAGGGGAGCAGTCCGTGCTCGGGGTGCTGCCAGCGCACGAGCGCCTCGACGCCGACGACACGACCGGTCGAGAGATCGGCCTTCGGCTGGTAGTGGAGGACGAGCTCCCCGTTCTCGATCGCGCGCCGCAGCTCGCCGGCGAGGGCGAGCCGGGCCGCGTCGTTCGTGTCCAGCTCGACGTCGTAGACGGCCGTGCCCGCGTGCGCGTCCTTCGCGACGTACATCGCCACGTCAGCGCGCTGGAGGATCGTGTCGACGTCGTCGCCGTGCTGCGGGCACGCCGCGACGCCGACGCTCGTCCCGATGTCGATGGGAAACCCGCCGAGCGCGAACGGCGTCTCGAGCGCCTCGTGCACGCGTGACGCGAGCAGGACCGCCTCGTCGACCGAAGCGGTCGGCAGGAGCACGCCGAACTCGTCGCCGCCGAGCCTCGCCAGCGTGTCGCTCTCGCGCAGGACCTCGTGCAGCCTGCGCCCGACCTCCTGGAGCAGGGCGTCGCCGGACTCGTGCCCGAGCGCATCGTTGATCTCCCGGAAGCGGTCGATGTCGAGGAGCAGAACGGCCGCCGAGCCGTCCTCCCGCCGTGCCACCGCGACTGCCTGCTGCACTCGGTCGCGGAAGAGCGTTCGGTTCGGCAGGCCGGTGAGCTCGTCGTAGAGCGCGCGGTACTCGATCTCGTCCATCTGGCGCTGGATGCGCCGCGTGACGCGCCGCAGGATCGGCAGGAGCACGACGAACAGGAGGATGAGCACGACCTCGAAGATGCCCGCGACCGGGAGGAAGGCAGACTCGGCTGCGCGGGCGATCGGGGCGTAGTCCTGGAAGAGCGCGACGACGCCGATTCCGCCGGGCACGGCGACCGGCGCGTACACCCGCAGCGCCTTTCGGGACTTCGCCTTGGGATCGGCCACCGGCGCGGTCGTGACGTCGCCTCGGATGGTGCCGTGCTCAGCCTCGGCCAGGTGCGAGAGGTTGTCCGTCTTCGTGCCGATCAGGCGGTGGTCGGTGCTGTAGGTCACCGTCCCGTCGTCCGCGTACAGCTTCGCGAGGAGAACGCCCGCGCCGAGCACGTGCAGCTCGAAGACGTCGTCCAGCGCCCTCCGGCGAGCCGGGCCGACTTCGTCCTCGAAGTCCGACGCCTGGAGGGTGCCGCGCAGCGCCGAGCTCGCGATCACGCGCGCCTCGGACGTCGCCGCCCGCTCGGCCTGGACGGTGTTGAAGTGGCGAACGACGAGGAGGATCGCCGCCCCAGCGAGGGCGAGAGCGATGCAGGTCGTGATCGCGAACCGGAGGACGAGCCGCGGTGGGCCGTCTCGCCCCGCGTCTCTCGGAGCGGATTCCGAGCAGCTCTGCGACACGTTACTCGCCCGATCCGTGTCCGGAGTGGTCGTATTCCGGGTCGTTCCGATTCCCGGGACCCGAGTCCGAGCCCGAGTTCGAGCCCGAGCCCGAACCCGAGTTCGAGCCCGGGCCCGAGTTCGAGTTCGAGCTGATGTCACTCGGCTTCAGCTCGGGCACAACCAGGTGGACGTCCACGTCCGCAACCGGCTTGACCTCCGGCTCGAGAGCGATGTCGACGTCCAGCGTCGGGACGGCCACATCCAGGTCGGCGGGCGGCTTCGGCTTCGTGTTCTCGTGGTCGTTGGAGGGGCTCGGCGTCGTCGTCGGGGTGCGCGTGACCTCGGGGGCGCTCGGCGTTGCGTCCGCGGCGTGCGTCGTCGCGGTCGCGAGTGAGCTGACGGCCGGGGGCGACACAGAGGCGACCCGGGCCTTGCTCTGCTTGGGCTTCGTCGTCGCCGGCCGGACACGGACGACCACCGTCGTTCTCCCTTGCGGACCGCGGGTGCTCTTCGTCCCGCGAGCGGACGTGTGCACGATCTGCCCGGACGCTGCCAGGGTTGTGTCGTCGTCCAGCGTCGCGACACCCGAAAACGGCACGAGTGCGGCTGCGATGCGCTCGACCACCGACGGGAGCGGCACGTTGAGTCCGGAGAGCGCGAGCGCCGGCACCGGCACGCACACGACGAGGGCGAGCATGACGCGCTTCCAGAACCGATTCATGCGTGCTCACCCCGGTTCCGGGAGCGTGGAAGAAGTGGATGTCGAGGAGCCGCCGCCATGACCCTTGGGAGTGATCCGCTCCTCGAACGGTAGGTCTCGACGGGTGATCTCTCGCTCCCCCCACCGGGGGATCGCGCGGATCCCTCGTGCGGGTTACCGCGCGCGCTCGACGCCTGCTGTACAACATCGCGGCGACCCATGGGCGAGGTCTTCACCACGATGCTTGGACTGCTCATCCTGGGCGTCTTCGCGTGGGTCGCCATCGGCTGGCTGAGGAGGCTCGTGCGGTGGGGGCGGCACCAGCACGCGCTCGAGTCGGGCACCCACCCTGGAACCCCGGGCGCCGACCTGGCGGTCGCGGGAGGCGAGGCGCTCGACGACAAGGCACGAGCGGTGCTGGGCGCCGCCAGCGCCAGGATGCGAGAGAAGTTCGCAGACCAGTGGATGCTCGACGATCGCCGGACGCTTCAGCGCGACGGGACGTTTACGAGTCTCGTGGGCCAGGTGCGGGATCTCGGCCTCCCGACCGAGGTGCTCGTCTCGCTCGCGGGGGGCTACGACGCGTGGCTCGCGCGCGTCGTCCTGCCCGTGCTCGCGGAGCGGGACGACATCCCCGACCGCTGGCTGCTCATGGCGATCCGGCGCCTCGAGGCCGCGTCGTATGACCTCGCCGGGCTGTACCTCCTCTCGCTCGAGAAGGCGCCCGGCGAGGTGATCGGAAACGTGCTCGCGAAAGCGGACGACGTGCGCGCGGACGACCTCGCGGCCCTGATCTCGGCACGCGTCCGGTCCGGGCGCGAGACCGTCGACGCGGAGCTCATGCGCCGCCACGTCCCGCTGGCGGGCGCCGAGACGATCCAGACCCTGCTCGAGAGCTACGACCTTCCGGAGAGCGCGCGGGCGAGCTTCGCGCAGTGGCTCGAGAACGCCATGGATTTCGGCGAGGCCGGGCGGTTCGTGAAGCTCCGGACGCGTCCCTTCAGCGACGGCCAGGTGCTCGTCGAAGGCCGTCGGGCAGACGTCGCGGACGAGATCGTCGACGCGCTCCAGGAGCATCCGCCCCGGTCGGTGCTCCTCGTCGGCGAGCACGGCGTGGGCAAGTCGGCGCTCGTGGACGCTGCGCTCGATCGCCTGCCCGAAGGCTGGATCGTCTTCGAGGCGGGCGCCGCCCAGATCAACGCGGACGCGATGTACGTGGGGCAGCTCGAAGGCCGGATCGAGGATCTCGTGCAGCGCCTCCGTGGCAAGCCCGCGGTCTGGATCTTCCCCGCGTTCGACGAGGCGCTGTATGCCGGCACGTACTCGCAGCACCCGACCGGGATGCTCGACCTGCTGCTCCCGCACATCGAGTCCGGGGCGATCCGGCTCGTCGCCGAGATCACGCCGCAGAACTACGAGCTGCTGGCGGCGAAGCGGCCGCGCGTGCAGTCGGCGCTCCGCGGGCTCCGGCTGCGGCCGCCCACGGAAGCCGAGACCGTCGAGATCCTCGCGCACGCCCTCGACCACGATGACGCGGACGTCTCGACCGACGACCTCGTGCTGCGGGAGGTGCACGAGCTCGCGCAACAGTTCCTGCCGGGGATCGCCCAGCCGGGCGGGTCGATGAGCCTCCTCGAGGCGACGGTCGATGCCGCGGTCGAGCGGGAGGCGACGACGTTCGATGCCGGTGACGTGCTCGCGTCCCTGGCCGCCCTTTCGGGGCTGCCGCTCGCCCTGCTCGACCCGAACCGCCCGCTCGACCTCGAGGCGGTCCGCGCGTTCTTCGGCGAGCGGGTTCTCGGCCAGGACGAGGCGGTGGTGGTCATCGTCGATCGCATCGCGCTCGTCAAGGCAGGGCTGACGGATCCCACTCGGCCGCTCGGCGTCTTCCTCTTCGTCGGCCCGACCGGGACCGGGAAGACCGAGCTCGCGAAGTCGCTCGCGGAGTTCATGTTCGGATCCGTCAACCGGCTCGTCCGCCTCGACATGAGCGAGTTCCAGACTCCCGATTCGCTCGACCGCCTGCTCAGCGACACGAGTGTCGACCCGACGGGCGCCGCGCTGATCGCATCGGTGCGCAAGGACCCGTTCTCGGTGATCCTGCTCGACGAGTTCGAGAAGGCCGCGCCGCCGATCTGGGATCTCTTCCTCCAGGTGTTCGACGACGGCCGGCTCACCGACCGGACTGGCCGCACGACGGACTTCCGGCGCTGCCTCGTGATCCTCACCTCCAACGTCGGCTCGGCGCTTCAGTCGGGGCCTGCGCTCGGCTTTTCCCCCGACGCGACCGGTTTCCAGGCGTCCGATGTCCAGCGCGCGATCGAGCGGCACTTCCGGCCCGAGTTCCTGAACCGGATCGACAAGATCCTCACGTTCCAGCCGTTCGACCGGGAGCAGATGCGGGCGCTGCTCGAGAAGGAGCTGGACGAGGTCGTCCGGCGCCGCGGGATCCGCGGGAAGCCGTGGGCACTCGAGGTCGACGAGTCTGCGGTCACGTTGCTGTTGGAGGCGGGCTTCAGCCCGACGCTCGGCGCGCGGCCGCTCAAGCGCGCAGTCGAGGAGCACCTCCTGACGCCGCTCGCGCGGGCCATCGTGGACGCGCAGGTGCCCGAAGGCGATCAGTTCCTGTTCGTCACCGCCCCGCGGGGGAGAGTCGAGGTTCGCTTCGTCGACCCGGATGCGGACGAGTCGGCCGGGGCCGAGGCCGAGGTCGAGGCCGAGGTCGAGCGCGAGGTCACCCATGATCTCGACCTCCGCTCGGTCGCCCTCACGCCGCGCGCGACAGCCGGCGTCGCCGGATTCCTCCTCGAAGAGCTCCAGCGGGTGCAGGTCGCGGTCGAGGGGGAGGTCGAGGGACGCAAGGACACCGGCCTGGAGGAGATGTCGCGCCCGGGCTTCTGGGATGACGACGCTCGCTTCGAGGTCTTGGCCGATATCGAGTATCTCGACCGGCTCGAGGCGGCGTTCGGCACGGCCGCTCGGCTCGGCGCCCGCCTGCGCGCGCAGGCAGCTCGCGGCGGCCAGGTCTCGACCGAGCTCGTCGGGCTCCTGGCCGGCCGCCTGTACGTCCTCGACGCAGCGCTGACGGGCCTGGCCGAGAGTGCGCCGCGCGAGCTCTACCTGCGCGTGCGGCCGATGGGCGGGACGGACGAGCAGTCGGTGGAGTTCGTGCGCACCCTCTGCGAGATGTACGGCGCGTGGGCCGCGGCACGCGGGATGCGCTTCGGCCTCCTCGACGGCGGGGTCGTCGACGTCGCGCACGTGAGCGGCCTCGGCGCGGGCGCGATCCTCGAGCACGAGGCCGGGCTCCACGTCCTGGAGCTCGTCGGGCCCGAGACCCCGGAGGGCGACCGGCCCGTCGACCGTGTGGTCGTCGCGGTCGAGCTCGCGTCACGGGATGCCGGAGCCGCGGGTCGCGACGAGGACGTCGTCGTCGAGGAGCTCTTCCGGGACGGGGTGGGGTCGACGGAGATCGTCAGGCGCTACCGCCCGGGCGCGTCGCCGCTCGTGCGCGACGCGGTGCGGGGCTATCGCACCGGCCGGCTCGATCGCGTGCTGGCCGGGGACTTCGACCTGTTCTAGACCTTCGGCTGCCAGAGCGCGATGGAGGCGCCTGCGGGGACCGCGACGATGCTCCGCCAGCCGACCGGGCCCTCTCGCGGCTCGAGCAGGACGGTCGCCCCGAACAGCCGCGCCCGCTCGGTCGCCTCGACGAGGTCGGGGACCTCGACGTACGGGAGCCACAGCGAGCTCTCGCGCTCGTGCTCGACGATGCCGCCTTCGAGCCCCGCGCCCAGGTTCAGCGAGAGGTACGTGCAGGGACCGACCTCGATCGTCTCCGCGAGCCATCCGAACAGTCGCGTGTAGAAGGCAGACGCGCAGGCGAGATTGTCGGTGTGGAGCTCCAGGTGGACGACGGGATCGACGGAGAGCGGCCTCATATCTGCTTCGTTCGACCGACCGAGCTCGCGGAACTCATCGCGGCCGATCGATGAGTTTCGGCGCCGGGGTGCGTCTACTCTGGTGAGGATGGCCACGACCTCTACAGGAGCGCTCCAGGAGCGCGAGCTACTCGACGCGGCCCGCGCCGGCGACGAGACCGCGTTCGCGCGCATCGTCGAGGAGCACCGCGCCGAGCTCCAGGCGCACTGCTATCGGATGCTCGGCTCACTGCACGATGCCGAGGACGCGTTCCAGGAGACGTTGCTGCGCGCCTGGCGCGGGCTACCCGATTTCGGCGGCCGGAGCTCGCTGCGCACCTGGCTCTACCGGATCGCCACGAACACGTCCCTCGACGCGATCGCGCGGCGGCCGAAGCGCGTGCTCCCGGTCGACTACGGCCCGCTGGGTACCGGCCTCGACGACGACATCGGAAAGCCGCTCGTCGAGTCGGTGTGGATCGAACCGTACCCGGACGAGGCGCTCGGGTCGGCGGAGGGCTACGCCTCGCCCGAGGCCCGCTACGAGCAGCGCGAGGCCGTCGAGCTCGCCTTCGTCGCGGCGCTCCAGCTCCTGCCTGCGACGCAGCGCGCGGTTCTGGTCCTCCGCGAGGTGCTCGGCTTCTCGGCCAAGGAGGTGTCGGAGTCGCTGGACACGACGGTGGCGTCGGTGAACAGCGCGCTCCAGCGCGCCCGCAAGACCGTCGAGGAGCGACTTCCCGACCGGAGCCAGCAGGAGACGCTCCGCGCGCTCGGGGACGAGCGAGTGCGCGAGCTCGTCCAGGCCTACGTCGATGCCTGGTCGAAAGGCGACGTCGACGCCGTCAAGGCGCTGCTGGCCGAGGACGCCGTCTTCTCGATGCCGCCCTGGTCGACGTGGTGGCGCGGGCGCGACACGATCGCCGCCTTCGCCGAGGACGCCAAGGAGGCCTGCGCCAGGGCGCATACGATGCCGATTCGCGTGAACGGGCAGCAGGCCGTCGCCTACTACGGCGAGGATGCCGAAACCGGCCGTCATCTGCCGCTCGCGATCGACGTCTTCACGCTCGAGGGCGCCGAGATCAAGGAGATCACGGCGTTCGTCACGCCCGAGATCTTCCCGCGCCTCGGCCTCCCGGCCGAGCTCTAGGCAGCGGATCTCGCCGGCTGCACCGGAAGGTCGTAGTAGCGGCGGACGCTCGACCCGATGCGGGAGACATCGGTTCCGTAGACGTGGATCGAGATCGCCGTTCGGTCGCCCACGTTGCGGACGCGATGGATGTCGCCCGGCGGCGCGAACCCGCTGACCTCGCCCGTCCGGCTGGTGGAGCCTCCCACGTGGACCAGGCGCTCCTGCTCCTGGTCGAGCTCGAAGAGCTCCTCGTACTCCGTCCCCTGGATCACGCCGAAGACGCACCAGGTCACGTGATCGTGGATCTGCGTCAACTGGCCGGGCCGCCAGACGAGGGCAACGATAGAGAACGCGCCGTCGGGCTCTGCGTGGAGGATGTGGCTCCGGGGGCAATCGGGGTCGCCGGCTCGCTGCTCCGCGGTGAGGACGCCGGGCGAGGGCAGGTGCCGCTCGAGCTCACCCGCGACGAGTCCGGACGTCTCGTGCCAGTCGGCGTGCCTGCCCACAGCGGCCCGCACGGCGCCCACGAGCTCGTCGAGGCTGGTCTGCGTCGCCGTGGACATGTCCGTGTAGACCGAGCGCTCGCCGCGAACTCATCGCAAGTCGAGATCGGGTTCGGAGCCGCTCCGCACCCAGCTCCGCCAGAGCTGCGCGTAGAAGCCGTCGCGCGCGACGAGCTCGTCGTGCGTGCCGAGCTCGACGAGTGTCCCGTCGCTGAGCACCGCGACCCGGTCTGCACGCGCGGCGGTCGAGAGCCGGTGCGCGATCGTGATCACGGTCCGCCCCTGCGCTACGACGGAGAGCGCCCGTTCCACCGCGCGCTCGGTCCCCGGGTCGACCGACGACGTCGCCTCGTCGAGGACGATCACCGCGGGATCCGCGAGCAGGACGCGGGCGAGCGAGACGAGCTGGCGCTCTCCCGCCGACAGGCGAACGCCACGCGAGCGAACGTCGGTGTCGAGGCCGTCGGGCAGCTTCTCGAAACGCTCGAGCGCGCCGATCGAGCCCAGCGCCTCGCGGACGTCCTCACGGCTCGCCTCCGGCTGCGCGAGCCGCACGTTGTCCGCGACCGAGCCGGTGAAGAGGTGGCCTTCCTGCGGCACGAACACGATCCGGTCGCGAAGCGACGCGTACGACGCAGCCCGCAGGTCGATCTCCCCGAACGCGATCGCTCCGCCGACTGGGTCGTACTTGCGCGTGAGGAGCTTCGCGAACGTCGACTTCCCGGCGCCGGTGGGCCCGACGAGCGCGACCCGCTCGCCGGGCTCGACGGCGATCGCCACGCCGTCGAGCACGAGCCGCCCTTCGTCGTACGCGAACGCGATCTCGTCGGCGGCGTGGTTGCCCTGCGCGGGCAGCGACCGCGGCTCCCCGCTCTCGGGCACCGTGACCGGCGTCTGGAGGACGCCGACGATCTTCGTCAGCGCGGCCTGGCCGGAACGGAGTTCGCTGAACCACTCCGCGAGCCGCGCGATCGGCTCGAAGAGCGCGGTCACGTAGAGGACGAAGGCAGCGAGCGTCCCGATCGTGATCTGGTCCCGGCCGTACAGGACCGCGCCGCCGATGAGCACAGCGGCCATCGCGAGTGCCTGCGCGAGCGTGATCAGCGGGAAGAAGCCGACGTTGACGTACGACGCGCGCCTCCAGGCTTCGACCTGCTCGCGGCTCCGCACGTCGTAGCCCGCGAACGCTTCCCGCTCGCGGCGGAACGCCTGGATCACGCGCACGCCCGCGAAGCGCTCCTGGAGCGCGGCGAGCGTGTCGGCGACGGAGTCGCGGATCGCGAGGTACGCCGACTCCGAACGCCGGTGATAGACGGCCCACGCCGCGATCACGATCGGAAGCGAGACGAGCGCGAAGAGGAGGAGCTTCGGCGCGAGCACGACGAGCACGACGAGCGTCACGACGAGGAGGACGAGGTTCGTCGCGATCTCCGGCAGCGCCAGCCGCACGAACGTCGTCAGCGACTGCACGTCCGCGGTCAGGCGCGAGACGAGCACGCCGGCGCGCTCGCCCTCGTAGTACGGCAGCGAGAGCTCCTGGAGCCGGTCGTACGTCGCCGTTCGCAGGTCGGCGAGGATCGCCTCCCCGGCTCGAGCCGTGTGGCGGACGATGAAGCGCTGCAGCAGCGGGCGGACGAGCGCGAGCGCGAAGAACGCAAGCGCGACCTGCTCGAGCACGCTCTCGTCGCGTTGGTCCAAGCCGTCGTCGATCGCGACCTTGATCAGCAACGGCCCCGCGATGGTGGCCGCGGTCGCGAGCAGGACTGCGACGGCGACGGCCGCGATCGTGCCGAGCCGGCGGCGCACGAGCGGCCACACATGCTCTTTCACGCGACCGCCTCCTCGTCCAGTGCAAGCAGCTCCCGGTAGCGCGGAGACCGCGCGAGCAGGTCCGCGTGCGTGCCCTCCTCGACGATGCGGCCGTCCGCGAGCACGACGACGCGCTCGGCGAGGGCGATCGTCGCCGGCCGGTGTGCGATCACGATCGTCGTCCGGCCCTTCATCACGTCGCGCAGGGCCGCCCTGATCTCGTGCTCCTTCGTCGCGTCGACCGACGAGGTGGCGTCGTCGAGGACGAGCACATCGGGGTCGGCGAGGATCGCGCGCGCGATCGCGACGCGCTGGCGCTGGCCGCCCGAGAGCGAGTACCCGCGCTCACCGAGCAGCGTGTCGTACCCCTCCGGCAGCTCCGCGATGAACTCATGCGCGCCCGCTGCCCGCGCGGCGGCCTCGATCTCGCCATCTGTCGCCTCGGCGCGCCCAAACGCGATGTTCGCGCGCACGGTGTCGGTGAAGAGATAGGTCTCCTCTGCGACGAGCGCGATCGCCTTGCGCAACTCCGCGAGCGAGAGCTCGCGGACGTCGATTCCGTCGACGAGCACGGCCCCCGCCTGCACGTCGTAGAAGCGCGTGAGCAGCGCGGCGACCGTGCTCTTGCCGCTGCCCGTGCGGCCGACGAGCGCGACAGACGCGCCCGGCTCGACGTGCAGGTCGAAGCCGTCGAGCACCGGCGCGCTCTCGTCGAATCCGAAGCGCACGCCGGAGAAGCGGACGTCCGCTCCATGCGGAGCCGGGTCGATCGAAAGCGGGCTCGACGGCTCGCGCACCGAGGGCTCCTGCTCCAGCGTCTCCACGATCCGCTCGGCCGCGGCGACGGCGTTCTGCACGGTCGAGATGCGGTGCCCGAGCACGCGGAGCGGCCAGACGAGGAGCACGAGGTACGCGTTGAACGCGACGAACTCCCCTAGTGTGAGCCGGCCGTCGAGGACGGCCTGCCCCCCGAACCAGAGCACGAGCACCTGGTCGAGGAGCGGCACCAGCTCGAGCGCCGGGAGGAACACGGCGTCGACCTTCGCGACGTCGAGCGCACGCTCCCGCACCCGCTCGCTCGAGTCGTGGAACCGCTGCGAGAGCGCCGCCCCTGCTCCCAGCCCCTTCACCACGCGGATTCCGGCGACCGTCTCCTCGACGAGCCCGCTCGCGTGGCCGAGCTCCTCCTGGTAGAGCTTGGTCAGCGTCGAGTAGCGGCGCGCGTAACGCCAGAAGCCGACGACGAGCAGCGGGAGCGGCGCAAGGATGAGCAGCGCCAGCTGCCAGTCGAGCACGAGCAGCACGATCGACGCGCCGATGACGGTCACGAAGTAGCCGACCGTGTGGCCGCTCGCGTCCAGCACCCTGCTCACGACCTCGGCGTCGCTCGAGGAGCGGCTCATGAGCTCTCCGGGTGGGAAGCGGTCGTGGAAGCGTGCGTCGAGCCGGAGCGACTGCTCGAGGAGGTCGTCGCGCACGTGCGCGAGGCCGCGCGCGCGGTTCCGCATCGCGTAGACGTGGCGGAAGGCGCCCGCGACCGTCTCGACGAGACCCACCGCCACGGCCACGCCCGCCCAGAAGTAGAGGTCGCCGCGGTCTCCGCTCTGGACTGCGTCGATCGCCTCCGCGGCGATGACCGGCGTCAGGATGGCGGCGCCCTGCCACGAGAGGCCAGAGAGCGCCGCAGCGCCGACTCCGCGCCGTTCGCGCCAGAGGAGACTGCCGAGGAGCCGCCACGCGGCGCGCCTCCGATCTGGGACGCCCGCGCTCACTCCCTCCACCCTACGTGCCGGCGGCGCGGACCGCGCTCTCGGTCTCCGCCTTCATGGCGCGCCTATTCTGGGTCGGTGCCGACCACGGTGCAGGCCTACCGGCGCATCGAGGATCTGCTTGCTGACGAGCGCTGCGTGATCCTCGACGGCGGGGTTGCGACCGAGCTCCAGCGGCTCCGTCCGCTCCGCGGCGAGCCCGGGCCGGACCCCGAGCTCTGGGGCACGTGGGCGCTGGACCGCGCCCCGCAGGCCGTGCGCGAGGTGCACTCCCGCTACGTGGCCGCCGGCTGCCACGTGATCACCACCGACACGTGGTCGATCCTGTCCGCGCCCGATGTCGAGGAGAGCGCGCGGGTCGGCATCAGCCTTGCGCGACAGGCGATCGAGGCCGAGGGACGATCGGACGAGTGCGCGGTCGCGCTCGCGATCTCCGAGGAGCTCGAAGCACCCGAGCGCGCGTGTCCTCTCGATCGCCTCCTGCGGGCGTTCGAGGACGAGCCGCCGGACCTCGTCCTGCTCGAGACGCTGACGCTCGTTCGCGACCCCGAGACGTTCGCGGCCGTCGAGCGCGTGCTCGAGACGGGGCTTCCGGTCTGGCTCTCGTTCCGCCGCTGCCGGCATGGCGTGTGCGGCGTCTTCGGGCAGCACTGGGGCCCGCCCGAAGGGGATCAGTTCGGACGCGCCGCGCGCCGCTTCGAGGAGCTGGGCGTCGGCGCGCTCCTCGTCAACTGCCTGCCCGTCGACCACGTGCCCGGGATGCTCTCCTGGCTGCGCGACTTCACCAAGCTCCCGCTCGGCGTGTATCCCAACCTCGGCCATCTCGCCGGCCCGCTCTGGCGCTTCGACGAGGAGATCGACCCGGAGCGGTACGCGGAGCTCGCCCTCGGGTGGCGGGCGCGAAGGCGCGCAGATCGTCGGGGGCTGCTGCGGCACGACGCCGGAGCACATCGCCGCCGCTGCCGAGGCGCTCGCGGACACGAAGCCGGGTCGCGAACGACCTGCGGTCGCGGTTCCCCGTGACGAGATCGACGAGACGCCGGTCCGAGCGTGGGTGGACGAGCGCGGCCGCCCGCTCTACCCGCTGCCCTTCCCCGAGCTCGTCGTCGATCCCGGTGTCTTCGTCCCCACCCAGGGCAGCTTCCTCGTCTGGAAGCACCTCTTCGAGACCGGGGTCGGTGCAGGCAAGAGCTGCGTCGACGTCGGCTGCGGCTGTGGGATCCTCGCCGTCCAGCTCGCGCTCAACGGCGCCGCGAGCGTGCACGCGATCGACATCGATCCCCGCGCGGTCGCGAACACGCTCGCGAACGCGTCCAGGAACGGGGTTGCGGAACGCGTCACCGGCGACACCGCCGACCTCTTCGACTGGGAACCGGAGCGGAGCTTCGACGTCGTCGTCGCGAGCCTGTACCAGCTCCCGGTCGATCCGTTCGCGGAGCCGACCGGCCACCGCCCGCTCGACTACTGGGGGCGGACGCTCCTCGATCACTTCCTCCGCCTGCTCCCGAAGCTCCTCGCGCCGGGAGGCAACGCGTACGTGATGCAGCTCTCGATCATCGGGCAGGCCGCCACCGAGCGGCTGCTCGCCGCCGGAGGGCTCGAGGCCCGCGTCGCGGAGTTCAGCTTCTTCCCGTTCGGCCCGCTGTTCGAGCAGAGCCGCGAGCAGATCGAGCGCGTAGAGCAGCTTTCGGACGCCTACCACGTCGCCGTCGGCGACGAGGACGTGATGGTCGCGTACCTGCTCGAGGTCACGCGCGCTGGACAGGCGACCGGCAGGTGACGAGAATCCGGGTTCGAGAGTCCCTGCGTGAGGGCGAGGTGATGCTGATGGCCAGAGCTCGTTGTTCCGAAGTCGGCTGAGACCGGCTTTCCGCATCCACCGAAAGGGAGACTCACGTGAACGAATCGGCTCCGCCCGAGCCGGTCGTCGCCTTCGTGCAGACGGACGACGACCTGGCCGCGATGATCGAGGTCCGTACCCTCGCCGACCCGGACCTGCCTCCGCCCCGGCTCGACAACCTGCGAAACAACCTCGCCGGCAACCCCGAGCTCGCGTACGTCGTCGCGCGCGTCGCGGGCTCGCCCGTCGGCTGCGGGTTCGTCGACGTCTCACACGAAACAGTCGCCCGCGCGCACGTTCTCGCCGTTCCCGCTACGCGTCGGCGTGGCGTGGGAACGGCACTGCTCGCGGCCGTCTCGGAGCGCGCTCGAGCGAGCGGACTGGCAGAGCTCGAGGGCGAGATCAGAGCGATCGACGAGGAGTCGCTCCGGTTCTTCGACCGGCGTGGCTTCGAGAAGGTCGGCGGCGAGGAGGCCGTCGCGCTCGACCTTGCGGCTGCGAACGCCCTCGTCCTCGAGCCGCCGTCGGGGATCCGCATCGTCTCGCGCGCAGACCTGCCCGATGTCGTCGACGGAATGTACGACGTAGCGCGGGAGGCCGAGCCCGACATCCCGGGCGAGGACTCGGTCCGGCCGTTCGACGTCTGGCGTTCGACCGAGATCGACCGCCCGAGCCTGCGACCCGAGCTCACGTTCGTCGCGCTCGCGGGGGACGAGGTCGTCGGCTACGCGATCCTGGACACTCTCGGCGGCGAGCTCTGGCACCGCCTGACTGGAGTGAAGCGAGCCTGGCGGGGGCGCGGGATCGCGACGGCGCTGAAGCGCGCGCAGATCGAGGCCGCGAGGCAGAGCGGTTCGACGAGGCTCGTCACCGCGAACGAGGAGCGCAACCTCGCGATGCGGAGCATCAACGAGGCTCTCGGATATCGACCCGAGCCCCGCCTGAGCACGGTCGTGGTCCGGGGGCCCATCTGGACGCTTTGAAACGATCTAGTGAACACGACAAAAGGTGGCGGGAACCGGCGCTAGGGTCGACCTATGCGTTTCGTTCTCGAGTCGGGTCGGCGCGTCGCGGTTCACGTCACGTCGACGCAAGCGCTCAGCGAGGGGGCTGACGAGCGCCACGTCGTCGTGTGCCACTGCGCTCCCGGCGCCGGAGGCTTCGACCCCGATCCCGACGAGACCCGGGCCCGGAACGTGTCGCTGCTCTCGGTCGACCGCCCCGGCTACGGACGCTCGGATGCCGTCTCACGCGGCCGCTGCGCGACGGTGGGCTCGGCGGCAGACGACATCGCGGCTGTGCTCGACTGCCTCGACGTCGAGCGGGTCGGCGTCGTCGGCTGGTCTGCGGGCGGGCGCGTCGCGCTCGCTCTCGCCGCGCGGCATCCGGAGCGCGTCGATCGAGCCGTCGTGGTCGCAACGCCGGCGCCCGACGACGCCCTCCCCTGGATCGCTGCCGAGCAGCGCGCCGAGCTCGAACGGCTCCGTGAGCTCGCGCCGCACGAGGCACAGGCCGAGATCGGCCGGTGCCTGGCCGACTTCGATCCGACGAGCCCGTTCTACGGAGACGCTGCGTGGCTGCTCGCCGCGTTGACCTCCGACGAGCCGACGCTCCGCCGCGACGGCGTCCGAGCGCGGCTGCAGGAGCTTCTGCGAGACGCTTTCGCCCAGGGACCAACCGGTCTCGCTGCTGACATCGCGGCCCACTCCCTCCAGCCGTGGGGCTTCGAGCCGGAGGACGTCAAGGCGAAGACGCTCCTGCTCTACGGCTCGCGCGACCCGCTGGCCGGGCCGCGACACGGGCGCTGGTGGAAGGAGCGGTTGCCCAACGCGCGCGTCGAGGTCGCTCCCGGAGAGGGCCACCTGCTGTTCATCCCCGCGTGGCCGCGCATCCTCTCGCACCTCGCGCCGGGTGGCAGGCGGCTCCGCGCCGTGGCCGCCTAGCTCAGCGGTACCCGGTCGGGTCCGCTGGCTTGCCGGCGTCCTGGACCTCGACGAGGTAGCGCCAGCAGTCGGGCTGGGAGCCGTCGACGTCCGTGAAGCCGTACTCGCGCGCCAGCTCGCCGGAGGAGAACGAGCCCTTGTTGCGGCGCTGGAGGTCCGGATCGGCGGCGAGCGCGGCCACGGCCCGGCCCACGAACCGCGGGCTCTCGGAGATCGCCGCGAAGTGCGGGTTGACCTTCGCTCCGTCGCGCCAGTTCTCCTCGGTGACCCCGAAGTGCTCCAGCATCATCTCCGAGCGCAGCCAGCCCGGCGTCAGCGCGACCGCCGTGCATCCGTGCGGAGCCAGCTCCTCGCCCTGCGCGAACGCGAGCCTGAGGACGGCCCACTTGGCGAGGTCGTAGAACGCGGTGAGCCGGTAGCGCGTCTCGTTGTACTCGCGGGTGCCGTCGGTCATCTCGACGACGAGCCCGCCGGGCCGACGGATCAGGAGCGGGAGCGCGAAGTGGCTCGTGATCAGGTGCGTGTCGACGGCGAGGCGCAGCAGCCTCAGGCCATTGTCGAGATCGTGCTCCCAGAGCGGAGACGACCACTCGAACAGCAGCTCGCCGCCCCAGATGTCGTTGACGAGCACGTCGAGCCGTCCGTGGTCGGAATCGATCCGCCGGACGAGTGCCTCGACCTGGCCCGGGTCGAGGTGGTCGACCGCCACCGCGATCCCGGTACCGCCGGCGGCCGTGACGAGCTCGGCCGTCTCCTCGATCGTCTCGGGCCGGTCGTACTCGGAACGTCGTTCGCCCGTCGTGCGGCCCGGTGCAGTAGACGGTCGCCCCGGCCTCTCCGAGCGCGACGGCCGTCCCGCGCCCGGCCCCGCGTGTGGCGCCCGCGACGAGCGCGACCTGGCCCTCGAGCGTAGTCATGGTGCTCCTGTGTACAGGAGCAGCGCCCGCCGATGCCGCAGCTCGGCGAGCAGTTGTGCGCAAGACCGGAATCCCCGAGTGGGGATTCCGGTCGCGCGAAAGAGCAAGAGACCTAAAGCGCGGCCCCTTCGCGGCCGCGGTCGCGTCGATTCACATCAGGGACGTGCTAGCGAACGCGGAACGCGCCGTTCATGTCGTCCGAGTGCGGCGTGCACACGAACGCGTACTTGCCCGGCCGCAGCTTCAAGGTCACCGTCTTCGTGCCCGTGAAGCCGATGCTGGTGAGCTGCTTCCGCAGGCCCGGGCCCGAGACGTAGAAGTTGTGCTCGTCCGAGCGGTCGGTGATCGTGACCTGGTACGTGCCGCGGTTGACCATCGACACCTTCTTGCCGGCGGACGTCTTCAGCGAGATCGTCTCGCCCGGCCCGACGGAGCCCTTCAGCTTCGACGGCGCCGCGCTCGCCGTCGACCACGTCGCGAGTGCCAGCGCGGCCACGAGACTTGCCACGAGTGCGGTGCCGAGCGTCAGCTTTCTGATTGCCATGCGTGAGTCCCCCTTCGGAGGTCGCTTGCTGTGAGTCGCGCACCGTAGTGGCCGTCGTTCCAGCCGCTCCCCTCCCAGGGCCCAGCACTCGGCGCGGAAGGGGTAAAGAGATGGAAGGCGCGCTGGGCGAGGCTGCTGCGAACGTAACCTGGGTAACGATTCAGCGTGAGAAGGCGCATCCTGCTCATCGAGGACGAGGAGTCGATCTCGGAGCCGCTCGAGCGCGCGCTCGGCCGGGAGGGGTTCGACGTCTCGGTTGCGGCGACCGCGGCCGAGGGCCGCGAGCGCTTCCGTGACGACCGCCCCGACCTGGTCCTCCTCGACGTCATGCTCCCGGACGGCGACGGGCGCGACGTCCTGCGCGAGATCCGGGGCATGTCGCGGACGCCGGTCGTGATGCTCACCGCGCGCGGGGAGGAGCTGGAGCGCGTGCTGGGGCTCGAGCTGGGAGCCGACGACTACGTGACGAAGCCGTTCAGCTCGGCCGAGCTCGCCGCGCGCGTTCGAGCCGTTCTGCGTCGCGCCGAGGCGCCGGCGGCCGACGCCGAGAGCGCGGTGCTCGAGGCCGGCGACGTCCGCATGGAGCTCGAGCGCCACGAGGCGAGTCTCGGCGGGAAGCCGCTCGAGTTGACCGTGAAGGAGTACGAGCTCCTGCGCATGCTGCTCGAGCACGCCGGTCGCGTCGTCACGCGTGAGCACCTGATCCGCGAGGTGTGGGACACGAGCTGGTTCGGTTCGACGAAGACGCTCGACGTGCACGTGAGCGCGCTGCGGCGCAAGCTCGGCGACGACCCGGCGGATCCGCGCTACATCAGCACGGTGCGCGGCGTGGGCTTCCGCTTTGCGTCCGCCGACGAGCTGGCCCCGTGACCTTCCGCACCCGGCTCGTCCTCGCGGCGTTCTACGTCCTGACCGCGGTCGTGCTCGCGCTCGTGATCCCGCTCGCGCTGACCGTCGAGCGGCGCGCCGAGTCCGACCTCCGGTCGGCCGTCCTCGGGGACGCCGCGATCCTCGCCGCGCGCGTCGCCGACTTCGTGCCGCAGCCGCGGCGCGTGGCGGCTCTCGTCGAGGAGAGCGCCGACGATCCGACGCGGCGAATCGTCGTCGTCGACGCGCAGGGGCGCGTGGTGGCGGACAGCCAGGGCCTGGCGCAGCCGGGGACGCAGTTCGCGACAGCCGCCCGACCGGAGCTCCAGGCCGCACTCTTCCGCGGCCTCATCGACACCCGCACGCGGGCGAGCGAGACCGTCGGCGACGAGCTCCTGCTCGTGACCGTCCCCGTGGTCGATCGCGGACAGGTCGCCGGAGCCGTGCGCGTCTCGGCGAGCACCGAGGACCTTGCGGAGGGCGTCCGCGAGAGCTGGCTCCGTCTCGCCGCGCTCGGCGTCGCCGTGATCGCGGCCGGGCTCGTGCTCGCGTGGCTCGTCGCGCTCCCGCTGTCGCGGCAGATCCGGAAGCTCTCGGACGCGTCGACCCGGCTTGGCCGCGGCGAGCTGGATGCGAGGGCGCCCGAGGAGGGCCCGCAGGAGCTCGAGGCGCTCGCGCGCTCGTTCAACCGCATGGCCGACTCGCTCGGCGGGAACATCGAGGCACAGCGCGAGTTCGTCGCGAACGCCTCGCACCAGCTGCGGACGCCGCTCACGGGCATGCGCCTCCGGCTGGAGGCGATCCGCGAGGAGGGTGGCTTCGCGGCCGAGCAGGCGGAGAAGGCCGAGGCCGACCTCGAGCGCCTGAGCGCGATCGTGGACGACCTGCTCGCGCTCGCCGGCGCGTCGTCGCGCGACGCGACCGCCGTGCAGGTGGATCTCGCGGGGCTCGCTCGGGACGCGGCCGCGCGCTGGCGTCCGGCCGCGGAGGCGGCGGGCACCAGCGTCGAGCTCGGGACGCAGGGTCGCCCGGTCGCGTGGGCCGACCCGGAGGACCTCTCGCACGCCCTCGACAACCTCGTCGACAACGCGATCCGATACTCGCCCCAGGGCTCGGAGGTGCGGATAGAGGCGCTGGGACGCGACGGTTCGGGAGTCCTGCTGGTCTCCGACACCGGCCCCGGCATCCCGCCGGAGGAGCGGGCGCGCGTGTTCGAGCGCTTCTACCGCGGAGCAACGGGACGCCAGGCGGGGCCGGGCTCGGGTCTCGGGCTCCCGATCGTGGCCGCGCTGGTCGAGCGCTGGGGAGGAGAAGTTCGCTTGCTCGACGGCCCGGGAACCCGCATCGAAGCGGCGTTCAGGGCGCCGCCTACCGAACCTTGACCATCGCCTTGCCCGGGCCTGGACAGCCTCTCGCTACGGTGGCCGCATGAGACGTGCAGCCCTTCTCCTGGCAGCCGTGGTCGGGCTCGGCTTCCCTGCCGGCCTCGGCCTCGGGGTCTACATGGCATCCGGAAGCTCGCTCGCGCCGGCTCCGGCGAGCGCGCGCGTGCCGACCGGCACCATCGCGGAGCCGAGCCTCCCGCCCCTCGCGACGGACATGACGACGACCGACGAGGACGTGTCCGGCAACTGCGACGAGGCCGAGCACCGCCTCGACCCGGAGTGCTTGGACGGCACCACGACCGACGAGACGACCGAGACCGACGACTCCTCGGGCAAGGGCAAAGACGAGGACAAGGACAAGGGCAAGGGCCGCGGCCGCAACCGCGGCCACGGCGGGGACGACTGAGCCGCCGAAGTCCGGGCCAGGGGCCCGAACCGCGGCCGCCTCCACTGCGAATCAGGTCGGAACGCACAGTCCTTCCGACACAGAGGAGCCGCCTCATGCGCTTCATTCCGACCAAGCTGCACGCGCCGCTCGACTACATCGTCGGCGCCGCGCTCATCGCAGCGCCCTGGATCTTCCAGTTCTCCGAGCACACGGCCGCGACCGTGATCCCGATCGTTCTCGGCATCGGCCTCATCGCCTACAGCCTGTTCACCGACTACGAGCTCGGCGTCTGGCGCTTCTTCCCGATGAGCGTCCACAACCTCATCGACATCGCCGCCGGCGCCCTGCTCGTGGCGTCGCCGTGGATCTTCGGCTTCGCCGACGAGTCCGCCAACGTCTGGATCCCGCATGTGGTCGTCGGCCTCGCCGCGATCTTCCTCGGCCTCACGACGAAGCAGCAGGGCGGGTACAGCTACCGCCGGAGCGCCGCGGACACGACTCCGACCACGACGGGGTAGCCGGCCTCAGCGCCTGACGCTCGAGGTGTCGCGCGCGTAGCGCTGGACTGCGTGCGCCACTGCCGGGGCGACGCGGGCGAGCGCGGTCAGGCTGATGTTGCGGACGGTGTCGCAGGCCTCGTGGTAGCAGGGGTCGAACGGTTGCTCGGCGCGGCCGCCGAAGACCGCCGCCTGCGCATCGGACTTCCGGCCGCTCGCGCCCGTGAAGAGCCCGCCGACCGGGATGCCGGCGGCTGCGAAGGGCGCGTGGTCGGAGCTGCCGCCGAGGGCTGTCTCGCGGTGCTTGAGCCCCCGCGCGCTGAAGTACGCCCTGAACAGCCGTTCGACCGCCGCCGAGCCCCTGTTGGGGCGGGACTGAGAGGCCGAACCATCGCCGTCGTAGACGAAGAGGCCGAAGTTCATGGAGCCGACCATGTCGAAGTTGAGGTAGACGGCGTGCTGTCGGCGCGCCGCGCGTGAGAGCCGCTCGACGTAATGGCGCGAGCCGAGGAGCCCGAGCTCCTCCGCGCCCCACCAGACGAAGCGAAGCCTGTTCCGCGGCCGCACGGCAGCCAGTCGTTCGGCCACCTCGAGGATCACGGCCGAGCCACTTCCGTTGTCGTTGATCCCCGGCCCGCGGCTGACGCTGTCGAGGTGCGCCCCTACGACGACGAGGTTACGCGAGCTTCCCGCGCGGCTGTCGGCGATGACGTTCCGTGTCCGCCTGCGCTCGACGATCATGTCGGCCGCCAGCTCGACCCTGACTCCGGTCGGGCCGCTGCCGACGCCGTTCCGAAGCGCATCCCCGACTGCGAAGCTCGCGCTGAGCGCTGGAATGCCCACCTGCGGCGGGGCGAGCGTCGCGGGGATGAGCTCTTGCCGGCCGGGATTGCCCTCGTTGAACACGATGGCCGCGTTCGCCCCGGCCGCGACGGCGTTCGCCACCTTCACCCTGAACGTGCAGGTGCCGCGCTGGAGCAGCGCGACGGCTCCTTGCGGGAACGTCGCGAAGTCGGATGCCTGGCAGCCGCTCGTCGACGCGTCCGGCCTCGGGCTCGGAACGACGAGATCGACCGCGACGACGGGCGCCTCGACCCGGCCGCTTCCGGAGTAGAGGAGCGTCGCGTGGTCGCGTTCGGCGCGGTAGCTCGCACCGCCGGCGGTCGCGACGCGCAGCACCGGCGGCGAGCGGTCGGTCACGAACGGGAACGAGAACTCCTGGAGGCGGACGCGGTAACCCGCGGAGCGCATCCGCGCGGCGACGTACTTGGCGGAGGCGTCGTACCCCGCAGTCCCGGCCGAGCGGTTGCCACCGTTCCGGTTCGCGATCTTCTGGAAGGCCGAGAGGTGCTCCATGATGCCGGCGACCGGGACGCGGATCTGGGGACGCTGAGCCTCCGCGAGCGGCGCCGCCCCCGATCCCGACGCGGCCGGAACGCCGACGAGCAGCGCGAGCAGCACAATCGACCACAGGCGCCGGCCGGGAGGCACGGAGAAAGAGTACGTGCGCGTCAGAGAAGTCTGAGCTCGCGAGCGCGAGCCTCATCGTCCGGCGCTGACGTCTGGCTCGAAGACTCCGGTCTGGTAGGCGAGCACCACGGCCTGGACGCGGTCGCGGAGGTTGAGCTTCTGGAGGATGTGGGTGACGTGCGTCTTGACGGTGGTCTCGCTGATGTAGAGCTCGGTGCCGATCTCGGCGTTCGAGAGGCCACGTGCGAGCAAGCGGAAGACTTCTCGCTCGCGGTCGCTGAGCTCGTCGAGCTCGTCGGGGGGAGCCGGACGTGACATACGGGTGAACTTCTCGATAACGCGTTTCGTGATCGTCGGCGAGAGGAGCGCCTCACCGGCGGCGACCGTGCGAATCGCGGCGAGCAGCTGCTCGGGCGAGTCGTCCTTGAGGACGAACCCGCTGGCCCCGGCTCTCAACGCCTCGAAGACGTATTCGTCGAGGTCGAACGTCGTGAGAACCAGGATCCGCGCGGCAGTGTCGGCCGCCAGGATGCGTCGGGTCGCCTGCAGACCGTCGAGCTCCGGCATGCGGATGTCCATCAGGATGACCGTCGGATCGAAACGGGCGGTCTTGTCGACCGCCTCGAGCCCGTTGCTCGCCTCGGCGACCACCTCGATGTCCTCCTCGCCGGCGAGCAGCATGCGAAAGCCGGCGCGGACCATCGACTGGTCGTCGGCGACGAGCACGCGGATCGTCATCGTTCGTCCTCGCCGAGCGGGAGCCGTGTGCTGAGGACGAAGCCGCCGTCGGTGGCCGTTCCCGCGGTCATTTCGCCACCGTAGATCTTGACGCGTTCCCGGACGCCGATGAGCCCGTGACCGAGGCCGTCGCTCGTCGCGGTGCCGCGGCCGTTGTCGCGCACCTCGATCTCGAGCTCGTCCGGCCGATAGCGAACGGTCACGTCGGCGTCGCTTGCGTGCGCGTGCTTGAGCGCGTTCGTCAGGCCCTCCTGAACGATGCGATACGCGGAGAGGTCGATCCCTCGCGGGAGCGGTACGGGCTCGCCGTCGACGTGGAGCTCGACAGGCAGTCCGGCACGGCCGACCTCGCCCAGCAACGAGTCGAGGCCGTCGAGGCCGGGCTGAGGCACGAGCTCGGCCTCGTCCCCCTCGCGGCGCATGGCAGCGAGGAGGCGGCGCATCTCGGCCAGCGCGGTCCGGCCGGCCCGCTCGACGCCCCTGAGCGCATCGCGGTCCTCGGCCAGCGCGTCGGGGAGCTTGTGCCTGACGGCGCCGACCTGAAGCACCATCACGCTGACGGCATGGGCGACGATGTCGTGGAGCTCGCGGGCGATCCGTGAGCGCTCCTCTGCGACCGCGACGCGCGCGGCCGCCTCGCGCTCGCGCTCGGCCTGCGCCGCGCGTTCCTCCGCCGCCTCGGCCTGCTCGGCACGCTCACGCAGGGCGTAGCCCGCGATCCAGGCGACCACGAACCGGAGAGGGATGAAGATGTAGTCGCCGGTCAGCTGAGGACCAGGGACGTTGACGACCACGATCACGATCCCGACGAGAACGATGATCAGACCTGCTCCCGCCTGCAGACGGCTCCGCAGGTTCCCGAGCAGGAACGCGCTTGCCAACCCGACGACGCCGAGGCTGCCGATGTACGCGAGCAGCACCCCGTCGAAGAACGAGATCGCCGCAGCCAGGACCCAGTAGACAGCCGGAGCCGCGAAAGGGAAGCGCCGGCGCGCGAAGAGCGGGAGTACGACGAGCGCCACCGTAGGTATGGCGATCCAGAGCGTCGTGGGCGGCGCGCCCGGCGAATTGCGTCCGATGACGAGCTCGAGCATGCCCGCGACCGCCAGGAACGCGATCAGCAGCTCGAACCAGTATTCGCGGGCGACGTAGCGGATCCGGGTCACGCAGTGAACGTAGCGCACGCTCTCACGAGGCGCCTCCTACCCGAGTAGGAGCGCGAATCGTCGGCGAGTAGGAGTCCGAATCCGGCCTTCCGACGATGGCACTGCGCCGCTTGCCTCCTAGCGTCGGGGCATGTCCGAACGAGAAGGAGGAGTCATGAGCTCTGGAACACCGCAGACCCGCGAGCTCGCCGCCCGCGAGAGCGACGGCATCCACGTCCTGCTGCTCTGGCACCCGGACGAGAACGCGCTGACCGTCTCGGTCGAGGACGAGCGGGCCGGAGATCGGTTCCAGCTCGCGGTCGCGCCCGACCGCGCACTCGATGCCTTCTACCACCCCTACGCCTACGCGGCCTGACCGCAAAAAGGAGGATCCAGATGGACGTTTCGTACCCACTCCCCGAAGCAGCAAGCCTGTCACGCGCCGACGACGCGGTCGAGGTTCCGCAGCTGCGGATGCGCATGATCTTCGCGATCTGGGCGGCCGCCGCGCTTCCGATGGCAGTGCTCGCCTGGCTCGTCGCGCCCGTGCTCGCCGACCGGTTCGCCGGCGAAGGCCACGTGCCGATGGCGAAGGCGCTGATCGTGTCCCTCTTGATCGGCATGGTCTGGCAGTTCGTCCTCGTCGCGACCCTCGTCGGTCGCGAGCAGCGGACTCTCCGCTGGTCGACGGTCCGCGAGGCGCTCTGGCTCCGCTCTCCGCGGAGCCCTCGCAGCGGCCGCGTCGGCGGTCGAGTATGGCTGGTCCTGATCCCGCTCATCCTCGTGTTCACCGCGTCGCAGGAGCTGGTCGCGCTCGTGGCGGCGCCGGAAGACCGGGACTTCGCCACGCTCCTCGAGTCGGACGCCGGCAAGGCGTTCCTGGACGGGGCCTTCGGCTGGTACGGCCTCATCCTCGCGATGTTCCTCTTCAACACCGTGCTCGGCGAGGAGCTCCTGTTCCGCGGGTATCTCCTACCGCGCATGAACGGCGCCTTCGGACGAGGCGACTGGGTGGCGAACGGCCTCCTCTTCGCCGGCTACCACCTGCACGTGCCGTGGGCGATCCCGGGGACGCTCCTCGACATGTTCACCCTCGCGTACCCGACGAAGCGGTATCGGAGCGCCTGGATCGGGATCGCGGTGCACAGCGCCCAGAGCGTGTTCCTCGGGATCCTCATCCTCACGCTCGTCATCTAAGCCACCGCACTCCCTGACCAGTCCAAGTCCTGCAGAGCCCTCGGGCCTGCAGGACTTGGCACGTCGGTCACTCGATCACGGCCCTGGCGACGGCGGGCGGCTCGCGACCGGCGAGGAGCCAGCCCGCCGCGGCGGCCGCAAGGGGGACTCCCACGACGATCCCGACGAGGGGAAGCACCGGCACCCGGCCGAGGTAGCCGAGGTCGTCGGAGTAGGTCGCGGCGAGCGCGAGATATGCGCCGCCGACGCCGAGCAGCGCGCCGAGGAGGGCGAGCGCACCGGCGGTCGCTGCGGTCAGCGTGCGGCGGATCCTGCTCGTTGCGCCGGTCGCCGTGAGGGTGCGCAGGTCACCGGCGCTCTCGCTGCGGATCAGCCCGACGGTCATGGCGAGGATGGCGAGCGCAAGAACGGCGCCTGCGGTTGTCGCGATGGCGATGGCCGTCGTGAAGGAAGCACTCTCGCGTCGCGTCTCGACCGTCAGGCCGCCGGCGGCAGCGAGGTCGCGGGCGTCGGCGATCTGTTCGCTCGTCAGCGGCCGACTCGACTCGACGAGCCACCCGGACGGGATCTGACTCAAGCCGCGGCGGCGAAGACCGTCGAGCGTGATGAAAGAGGTCGGCGCTGGGGTGGTCTCCCCGCTCGGAGAGCCGAAGAGCTTCCGGCTGTCGATCCTCAGGACGTTCGTGACGGCACGTTCGGTCACCTTTGGTTCTCTGAGGAGTGACTTGGACGTCCTCTCCATGCTGACAGTGACGAGCTCGTTCGTCCGGACGGCCGGGTCGACCACGAAGTCCGTGCTCGGATCGACCGCGGCGGGGTCGATCCCGATGTACCTGAGCAGCGCGGGCGTGGCGACGTAGAGGTGTGACTCGGCGAGGTAGCAGCTCGCTGGTGGAGGGGCCGGGCAGAAGATCGACCCTCCCCGCACGCTCTCGGGGTCATCGATCTTCCGGGAGAGAACCTCCGCGTCGAGGACTCGGATGCCGTCGATGAGTCCGGGCTGTGCGCCGGGTTGGATGGCGCTGTGGAGCGGAATCACGGCCGCATCGTCGAGATCTGCCGCGAGTCGGCGGACGCCGACAGCCATGCGTTCGAGCTGGGCGGGCGTCTGGATCGGGATGAAGTCCGGCTCCGGCGTTGCACCGGTGTACACGCGGATCTGCCGGTTGGACAGGTTGGGCGCTTCGCCGGCTGACCGCCTCTCCTCGGCCGCCGCGACGATGACGACGGTCGCGGCGATACCGAGCGCAAGGGTGATGGCGGCGAGTGCTGCCCCGGAGCGGGCCTGGTAGCGGGCGAGGTCTCGCAGCGCCAAGCGCACGGCGATCGGGGCGTGCCCGGCCGCCCGGGCGAGGACGCGAATCGCCAGAGGGCCCAGGAGGAGGGCGCCGAGGATCGTTGCCACGATCCCGGCGATGATGAGCGGCGGCCGGTCCCGGTCTGACAGAGCGAGACAGCCGATGCCGACTGCAATCAGCGCTGCGGCCGCGATCGCTGAGCGGCGTGCGGGCCTCGGCTTGGGCGGTCGCCCCGAGAGTGCGAGCAATACGGGGAGGCGGGCGACCGTTCGCGCAGGCCACCAGGCAGCGGCCGTTGCCCCGACGACTGCGAGGACGATGGCCAGCGCGATCAGGGCCCACGGAAGGCTGAGCCGGTCGATGCGATGGTCGACCGCGGACTCGAGTGTCGGCGCGAATACGACCCAGAGCGCGAGGCCCGCAATGGTCCCGATGAAGGCGGCGACCGTCCCGACGACGGCGCCGTTCCACAACAGCACGAGCCGGAGGTGCTTCTCCGTGGCGCCGACGGCAGCGAGCATGCCGAGCTGGCGGAGCCGTCGCTGCGCGACGACCGCGAACCCTGCGGCGGCAACCAGCGAAGCAAGGAGGAGGAAGACGGTGGCCACGGAGAAGATCAGCAACGTCTCTGCCGCACCGCTGACGTCGCTTCCGCGACTCGTGGAGCCCGCGAAGGCCCAGCGGGATTGATTTCGGTCACCCAGGGATCGGAAGAAGGACTCGGCTGCCGGCGACTCCAGGCTCGCGCCGACGAGCACGTCGACGAGGTCGGCGTCTGCCGACGAGGGTGAGACGAGAGCGAACTCGTCGCTCAGCTTGCTCGGGTTCTCGACGATGCCCACGACGGTCCGGCGTCGTCCGTCGAGCGCCAGAGTCGACCCGATCTCGAGCCGCAGAGACTCCGCCACCCCGTCGGTGACGGCGACCTGGCCGGGGCGCACCGGGTAGCTGCCGCGACGGAGCGCGAGCAGCTCGCCGCCATAGGCGCCGCCCGGGGTCTGTGACCGGTAATCCACGGTCTCGACGCTGCCGGGGACGGGCACGGAGCGGTGGCCGATGATGTCGATCGTTCCGAACGATCTTCTGGCGGCTTCGAGGCCCGCCTGGAGCTCTCGCGGATCGGCGGCGCCGTCGAACGTGAGCACCTGGTCGGCCGAGCCGAAGTCGCTGTTGTCGGCGGGAACCGAGTTGTAGGCGATCGTGATGCTGCCGATTGCGGCAGCGACAGCGACGGTGAGGAGCGTCAGTCACCAGGAGCTGCTGGCGCCACTCGCGGCGGAACATGCGCCAGGCCCAGCGGATCAGCGGGCGGCGGGCGGCGATTCCACCGCGGCTCGGCCTTTGCGACGCCGAGCGGTGCGCGAGCGTCGTCATCGCCGGTCACCGGCAGCGAGGAGCGACTCCGGGCCGGGCGGCGCGACCGTCTGGTCGACGATGTGGCCGTCGCGCAGGAAGACGACGCGGTCGGCCCAGGACGCGAGTTGCGCCTCGTGCGTCACGACGACACCGGCTACGCCCCGCTGCGTGGCGGCGCGCAGCAGGCGCATGACCGCCTCGCCGTTCACGGAGTCGAGAGCGCCGGTCGGCTCGTCGGCGAGCAGCAAGCCGCGCTCGCCGACGATCGCCCGGGCGATCGCGACCCGCTGGCGCTCGCCGCCCGACAGCTCGTCGGGGTAGCGACTCGCGTGCTCCGCGACGTCGAGCGCTTCCATCGCCTCGACGCCCGTCGCACGTGCGGCCTTGGCGCGCATGCCGTCGAGCTCGAGCGGCAGGGTGACGTTCTCGACCGCGGTCAGCCCCGGAAGCAGGTTGAAGTCCTGGAAGACGTAGCCGATCGATCGGCGTCGCATCCTCGCCTGATCCGAGCGCGACACGCTTGCGAGATCGACACCGTCGACGAGGACCTGGCCGCTGGTCGCCTCCTCGAGGCTGCCGGCGATCGTCAGGAGCGTGCTCTTGCCCGAGCCGCTCGGCCCCATGATCGCGACGAGCTCTCCGCGCTCGACCGAGAGATCGACATCGCTGAGCGCGCGCACCTCGGTCGGCCCGGAGCCGTAGATCTTCGATCACCTGGCGCAGTTCGAGTGCGCTGCTCATTGACGAGACCTCCATTCGGTGAGTCGGTTCGAGTGGCGTCTCGGCCATAGGGACCGGCGCCGGGGGCGGAAGCTGCTTCAAGCGGACGTCGGCGGCATCGAGCCAGCGGACGATCGCCTCGAGCCGGAAGAGCTCAGCGTCGGCGACGAGCGCCAGCGCCAGTGTCGTCTTCTGCGGCTGCCGCCTTGACCTGCGTGTAGCGCTGCATGACTTCGATCACGTGCCTGCGGTGCACCTGCAGGATCGCGTGGACGTCCGTCCCGGGAACCTGCAGCGCGACGAGCACCTTGATCACGAGCTCGTCGCGCGGGGGAGGCACGAGGTCGGGCGGCGTGCGAAGCCAGTCGGCCAGCTCGCGGTCACCGGCTGACGTGATCCGGTACCGCTTCCGCGATCGCTCGCCCTCACCGTCGTCGGTCTCGACGAGCCCGTCTCGCTCGAGGCGCTGGAGAGTCGTGTACACCTGGCCGACGTTGAGCGGCCAGACTTCGCCCGTCCGCGACTCGAACTCGTTCTGGAGCCGCAGGCCGTACTTCGGGCCCTCGCTCAGGAGTGCGAGGAGGGCGTGGGGAACGCTCACGGCCGGCTCCTCGTCCCAGTCATACCCGGTACTATACTGAGTATTATCAGTCTGCGCAAGGCGTGGCCAGGCATGCCCGACCCACAGACCACGAGATTACGGCCGCCGCGGCCGTTCGACCCGCACCCTCTCGGGGTCCGCGAGTCGCGACGCCGCCCTCGCGGCGCTCGTCGGCCTGGCGGCTGGCCGGGGCGAACGCGCTCCAGGCGAACCAGCGCCCGAAGGCACGCTGGAGCACCTTCGGGCCGCTCAGCGTCAGCTTCCGCGCCCGCACCGCGCCGCCCAGCTCGGCGCGCCCGAGGTAGACGCGGTAGAGGGTGGCGGTGTCGACCCTGACCTCGAGGTCGACGTCGAACCCGGGATGCTGGAGACAAACCGAGACCTCTGAGGGCTCGAGCACCATCCAGTAGCGCTTCGCCGGATCGCGAAAGTCGAACTTGACCACCGTGCGGTCGGGGGGAAGCTGCTCACGATCGACGTGTCGGGCCATCCAGACGATCAGGAGGTCGGGGTCGAGCTCCTCGGGGCGGGGATCGGTGAACGACCAGGTGACCCCCCACTCCCCCAAGGCCTGCACGACCGCCTCCAGATCGCGGCCGGCGAGCGTCAGGCGATACTCGAGCGTCCTGCCCTTGGGACCGGTGCGCCGCTCGATGATCTCGGCCCGCTCGAGCGCGCGCAGGCGGTCCGTGAGGACCGAGCGCGAGATCCCCGGCAGGCCACGCTGAAGCTCGTTGAAACCGCTCGCGCCGCCCAGCAGCTCACGCACGATCAGGAGCGTCCAGCGGTCGCCGAGAATCTCGCTCGCCTTCGCGATCGGACAGTACTGGGCATAGCCCCGCATGCTCCAGGAATGCTAACCCCGGATCGGCACTAGGTTCGGAATTCGAACCACTTGGTTCGAAAGTCGGTCTAGTCGGTCGCGACGCGGCCACCTACCGTCGTCGCATGGCCACCAAGACGGCAACGGTGACGACGGCCACCGACGACGAGCGTCTACGCAACTCCGTCCACGGCCCCGTGATCGGCCCCGATGACGAAGGCTACGACGCAGCCCGCTCGATCTGGAATGGCGCGATCGACCGCCGCCCAGCCCGGATCGTCCGCTGCACCGGCGTCGCCGACGTCGTCGCCGCGGTCGGCTTCGCCCGCGAGCGCGATCTGCTCGTCGCTGTGCGCTCCGGCGGCCACGGCGTCGGCGGCCACGCGCTCTGTGACGGCGGGCTCGTGATCGACCTCTCGCCGATGAAGGGCATCAGGGTCGATCCCCACCGCCGAGTCGCGCGCGCGGAGGCGGGCGTGCTCTGGGGCGAGCTCGATCGCGAGACGCAGCTCTTCGGCCTGGCGACGGTCGGCGGGATCGTCACCCACACCGGGATCGCGGGCCTGACGCTCGGCGGGGGGATCGGCTGGCTGATGCGAAAGCACGGCGCCACGGTCGACAACCTCCTCTCCGCGGACGTGGTGACCGCCCAGGGCGAGATCGTCACCGCGAGCGACGAGGAAAACCCCGATCTCTTCTGGGCGATCCGCGGTGGCGGCGGCAACTTCGGCATCGTCACGTCGTTCGAGTACCGACTACACCCCGTCGGCCCGATCGTCCTCGCGGGACCAGTCTTCCACTCCCTGGAGGACGCCTCGGAGGTCCTGCGCTTCTACCGCGAGCTCATCGCCGCGGCCCCGGACGAGCTGACCACGATCTTCGACCTGTCGGTGGCGCCGCCGCTTCCTTTCCTGCCGCAGGAGGTGCACGGCAAGCCGATCGTGATGGTGGGCGCCTGTTACGCGGGATCTCCGGACGAGGGCGCCGAGGTCGTCCGCCCGCTCAAGCAGTTTGGCCGCCCCATCGTCGACCTGCTCGAGCCGAAGCCCTACACGGCCTTGCAGTCGATGTTCGACCCCTTGGTGCCGCACGGCTGGCACCGCTACTGGAAGTCGGTCGAGCTGCCGCCGCTCACCGACGATGCGATCGACACGCTCGTCGAGCACTCAGCGGCGCCCACGTCGCCCAAGTCCTACACCATCGTCTTCCAGCTCGGCGGGGCGCTGGCCCGTGTCGGTGAGGACGAGACGGCCTTCAGCCAGCGCGCTGCCGCCCACAACGTCAACATCAACGCGGTCTGGACCGAGGAGGATCCAGACGCAGAACGCCACATCGCCTGGGCGCGGGACTACTTCGAGGCGATGCAACCGCACGCCGGGGGGCGCGTGTACGTGAACTTCCTCGGCGAAGAGGGCGGCGACCGGGTGCGCCAGGCCTATGGCGCGCGAAACTACGAGCGGCTGGTCGAGCTCAAGCGCGCCTACGACCCGACCAACTTCTTCAGGCTCAACCAGAACATCGAGCCCTGAGCGCACGAGGGCGAAGGCGGCTGCGACGTCGCTGCTGTCTCGCGGTTCAAGCCGCCGCGGCCAGGATGAGCCCCACGTTCTCCTCCGAGAAGAACTCCGCGGGGGACGTCATCCCGGCGATGACCCGCGCGAAGTCGTCCATCGCTTGTCTGGTTCCCGTGCACGGCTGCCAGGACCTGCTGCAGCTCGAGGGACGCAGGCTCGAGTGAGGCGAACTCCGCCGTGAGCTCGTACATCGCGAGCACGTGTGCGTCGCGCGTCGACTGGTACTCGACCAGCGCGTCCTCGAAATTTCGTGCTCCGGAGAACGCCTGATCCAGAGCGGCCCCGCAGAGCTCGGCGTCGCGGAAGGCGTCGCTGATCCCCTGCGCGGTGATGAAGTCAGTGTTGTAGCCCGCATCGCCGACAAGTGCCCAGCCGGGGCCGTACGGCTTGCGGAAATACCCGCGGACGGCCGCGCCGACGTAGCGCTCCTCGCGGGTTGCCGCGCGGAGACGCTCTGCGAAGGCGGGCGCCAGGTCGATGGTTGCCAGGAAGTTGGCTTCGACGTCGTTCCGGTTTGCCTCGAACTCGCGGTACGGCCAGCCTGCGATGACGAGGGTCAGGTCGTCGTTCGTCGGCCAGGCGGCGAACCCGCGATCAGGACGGATCCAGTTCCCGAAGCGGCCGTCGAGCGGTAGCCCGCTCCAGTAGCTGTAGTACCCGGCCAGCAGCTTCGGCTTCTGGTCGTATTCCTCCGCGTCCACAGCGTCTGCGACGAACGAGTACCGGCCGTCCGCTCCGACGACCACGCTGGCGCGCTCGGTGACGGATGGGCCGCCCCTCTCGTGACCACGGACGCCGACGACACGGCCATGCTCGAACACGAGGCTCTCGACGGTGAACTGCTCGCGCACCTCGACTCCCGCCTCGGCCGCGGCGTCGACGAGCAGTGCGTCCAACACCGTTCTCCGGGGGGCGTACGCCATCGGCGCCTCAGGAGTCGCGGGCCGGCCGCTGATCGTGAAGGGGCCGAAGTCGAACTCGTAGGTGTCGACGCGCGGGCAGCCCGACGCGACGACGCGGTCGAGGAGTCCCCAGCGTGCGAGCGCCGCCACGCCCGGCGGATGGATCAGGTGGGTGGAAACGGTGTCGCTCGGGAACGTCGCCCGGTCGACCAGCAGCACGCGGTAGCCCTTGCGCGCGAGCAGCATCGCCGTCGGCGACCCGGCGCAACGCCCTCCCACCACGATCGCGTCGTATGCACGGTTCATCAGCCTCCTCCTCGTCCGGATACACGGTTCGCTCCCCGAACGTAGGAGTCATGAGGCAAAGGCGCTTCGGTTGAACTACCCAACTTCCGCCCAGTCGCGGAGTGGGTACTTCGGTTCAGAGGAGCGCGTGCTCGTACGCGTAGGCGGTGGCTGCCGCGCGGGACGACACCCGCAGCTTGGCGTAGATGTTGCTGACGTGACGGTCGACCGTCCTCTCGCTGAGGACCAGCGCAGCCGCGATCGCCTTGTTGGTCTCGCCGGACGCGACCAGGCGGAGCACCTGCAGCTCCCGGGGGCTCAGCCCGTGTGTGTCGGGCACCGAGGACGAGGTCCGTAGCGAGTCCACGCGGGACACGTCCGGCCGCGCGCCAAGCTCCTCGAAAACGGTGCGGGCCGCCTCCAGCTCGAGCGCGGCGCCTTCCTCGTCGCCGAGCCCTGCGCAGGCGAGCCCAACGAGAACGCGCGCTCTCGCGCCCTCGTACGGCGCGCCCAGCTCCTGCCACACGTGCAACGCGCGACGCAGCTCGGTCAGGGCGCCGGCGGGCTCGCCTCGCGCGAGCGCCACGGATCCGCCCGCGTAAGCCGACATCGCTCCGAGCGCGTCGCCTTCGTGGACCTGCGAGATCGCGGCGAGCTCGTCACTCGCGCGCTCGGCCTCCTCGACCTCGCCGGCCGCGAGCGCGATCTCCACGTAGGCGGGAAGCAACGCCGCTCGCTTCAGTGGTTGGCTCGACTCACCGACGACCCGGCGGATCGCGGCCGCGGCGGCGTCGATGCTGTCCTGTGCCAGCCGGAGCAGAGCCAGCCCCGGCTGCGGCTGCTCGCCCTGCCGGGCTGCCGCGTGATACGCCCGCTCGGCTGCTCCAACGTCGCCACGCAGGCGATGCAGGTCTCCTTGGACGTACAGCGCCCGGCCGACGGCCAGTTGGTTCAACACTCCCTGCGCCGCGACGTGCTCTGCTTCCTCGAGGGCCGCCTGCCAGCCTCCTTGCAGCTGCATGATCTCGGCGCGATGAACCAGGCAAACGCCCGTGTGGGCCACCATGTCGGGCTGTCGGTCGCACCAGAGCGTGAGGGCTGTGGTCCACTCCCGGGCGCGGCGCAGCTCGTACACGCTCTGACAGACGGAGATCGTGCTGCAGTAGAGGATGCCGGCCACGATCGGCGAGAGCTCGCCGCTCGTCACTGCAACCATGCTCTCGTCCACGAGCCGCAGCCCCTCCCTGGCCCGTCCGAGCTCGAGGAGCGCGTGACCCAGGTCCATCACGCCCAGCGCGATCAGGTCGCGATCACCGAAACGCTCGCCGATGGCGATGGCCTCGGCTGCCTTCGCCCTTGCTGCTTCGAAGTCGCCCTCCGCGAAGCTCTCGAGCATCGACCCGAGGAGGAGGTAGCCGCGCTCCACGCAGTCGCGTTCCTCGCCCTCGAGCAGCCGCTCTCCGCGCGCGAACCAGCCCGTCGCCGGGGCTTCTTCCCCACGGAGCAGGAAACTGAGGCCGATCCACCAGGTACAGCGAGCAGCCCGCGGCACCTCGTCCGAGTCGAGGTAGGCGTAATGAGCGCGCTCGAGGGCGCGAACGTACTCGTCCTCCAGGCCGAGCATGTAGGCAGACGTCGCGAGCAGCACGAGATCCTCCGGCTCCAGCCGGCTCGTGTCGTCGGCGCGCGAGAGCGACTCGTAGGCATCGCGCCACGCATGTTTCGCGTACGAGGCGTGGGCGCGCTCGAGCGCACGGGCCGAGCGAGTGTCGATGCTCACGGCCCTCATTCTGAGGTATCTGGGACGCGCGCACGATGGAGGAGGACGACCGGCGGTCCGTCACCGGCGCGCTGTGCGTGCTCTCAAGGCCGACCGATGAAACGAAGAAGCCCGCTCCACGACCGGGTTTCCAAGGACGGGAGCGACGGGAGTCTTGCCGTGCACAAGTTTCGTGTCGGGGGCATCCGCGACAAGGATCTGTCACATTCCCCCGAAACGCCGAAGGGCGCCGTCGCCGGCGCCCTTCAGCCCTTCAGGTTCGAGTGGCATGAGCCTTGTTGGCGTTTACGCAGATGACGTGCAGGTTATGTCTGCGAGGTCCGCCTGCGGGACGGGCTGCTGATGGTGCGTGGTGTTACGAGGCGGGAGGCGCGGGAGGCGCATCCACACAGGTCACCCAGACGCGCATGTCCACGGACGGCGTGGTATTGAGCCGCACGATCCAGCCGTCGAGCCGGTTGGCCTTGGGCGTGTTGGTATCCCAGTCCATGCGGCCGGGGAAGGAGTCGGTGATGTGCGTCTCGCCGACGTAGGCGTTCTGGATCGTGCCCGCGTTGCGGCCGACGTTGAGGAACTGCACGCCACCGCCGATCGCGACCTTGGTCTGGCTGAGGGCCGGGTCGTCGTCGCATGCCACGGTGGCGATGCCGCCCGAGCCCGCGCCCGGGTAGCTAGCGTCCTTGATGTAGTCGTAGTGTCGGGTGACTAGCCCGGAGAGGCCGTCCTTGCCGTCCTTGCCGTCCACACCGGGCTCGCCCTGCGGGCCCTGCTCGCCCTGATGGCCCTGCGTGCCGGGAGTGCCGGGCGCGCCGGTGGCACCCTGCGGGCCGACCGGCCCCTGCGCGCCAGTCTCGCCGCTCTGGCCCTTGAGCGCCGTCTTGGCGCTCGAGTGAATGTCTGCCAGCTTGATCGTGCCGTTCGCGATCTGACCGCTGGTGATCAGCTTCGCCGTGCCCGCCATCGCCGTCCCGCTCAGCGCGACAGCGAGCGCGATCATCGCAACGATCATCGCCGGCGTGAAACGCCTGCCCTTGAACACTTCAGACTCCTTTCGGTAACCCGTTACCCGGCGGCGGAATGCCGCGGGTTCGATGAGAAGAACGTACGGGTGACCGCGGGCCGGTCGCTAGACCCAATTGTGCTCAACCTCATGTCGGTCCAAAGCGCCGTTGACGGTGCGCTCTGACGACCTCGTTCCTTCGATCAGTGAGGTGTGGCGCCCCGGGCGACGGCGACGGCTTCGAGTCGGGAGTTGACGCCGAGGGCCCGGAAGAGACGGCGGATGTGGTTCCTCACCGTCTCGGTGCTCAGGTGGAGCTCGGCGGCGATCTGCTTCGTCGAGCGGCCCTGCTCCAGAAGACGAAGCACCTCGACCTGGCGGGGGGTGAGATTGGGGGGTGGCGGTGTGAACCTGTCGTCAGGGCGCTCCTCCAACAGCCCGAAGACGCCGACTACTCGTTCACCGCTCTTGAGAGGCACCGAGCTGATCTCCACGGCCACCCGCGTGCCGGCGGTCGAAACCAAGACGCTGGTCGTGTCTGTGGCTGGGGAGGTGCCGAGCACCTTTTGGGTGAACAGCTCGCGGGCGCGCCGGCTGTCCTCGGGCGCGACGACGGAGGTGAACTGGCGACCGCGAACGTCGCCGAGAAGCCGTTCGGCTGCCGGGTTGATCCACCGGACGATTCCCGTTGTGTCGAGGACGTAGCTCGGGACGCCGACGCCGACCAGAGCCTGCTCGACGTCGCCGCCGACTGCCAGGCCGGTGGCCATGACAGAAGTATGCGTAGAGCGCAACTGGCTCCGCGCGAGCAGGTCGTTCGCAGCTTGACGCCCGCTGCTCGACCAACCCGTCGAGTACGTGCCACGACTGGTCGAAAGCCCTCTGAATCGTCAGAAATGGCTTGGAATAAGGACGGGAGCGACGGGACTCGAACCCGCGACCTCCGGCGTGACAGACCGGTACGAGCTCAACCGGTACAGCCGGTTCTCGCCCGGATCTACCGCTAGAGCGGGCATTTCGTACCGCGCCGAGCCGGCTGCGACCGGCTGCGACCGGCTGCCACCCGGTAGAGCCCGTGTAGTACGTGTGTAGTCGAGTGGGTGTCGGACCAGGCAACGCAGCTGGTCGTGCTGGTGACCTCCTCCTTACCATGGAGGTTTCGGGGCGTCACGCGCGGACACGCGCGATCACTCGCGGCACAGTTCTTCCTGCAAATCGCGCCGAGTGCGCCCTCGAGGGTGCGTCGCGAGAGGTCGCGCGTGTCGTTTCTGATGTGTCCGTTCTGTGTCCGCGGCTAGTTGCTCTCTTCGACAACAGCCGTTCCGAATAGGGCGCGTTCGGTCGTAGGCGCCCTACTCAGCCGAACGTGCAGTCCGCGGTGATCTTGTCGAGAGCCTTCTTGAGGCTGACAAGCTCCCGCTCGCTCAGCTGAGCGACGAACAGCTCGGCGACCCCCTGGAGGTGGATGGGCGCGGCCTCGGTCAAGCGGGCGACGCCGGAGTCCGTCAGGGCGACGACCACGCCACGTCCGTCCTCATCGGATGCGGTACGGGTGACGAATCCCTCGTCGACGAGTCGCGCGACTCGCCGGGTCATGCCGGAGCGTGAGCTGAATGCGCGAGCGGCGAGGTCGGTCATCCGCAGCTCACCGCCCGCATTCGCCAGCTGAGCGAGCACGTCGAAGTCGCCGAGGGAAAGGCCGGTCTTCTCCGCGAGATCGTTCGCGAGCGTGCGCATGAGCGAGGCGTGCGCCTGCAGGAACGAGCGCCACGCCTCGACCCCGCTTTCGCTGGGAAGCGACTCGGCCACGAGCCGGTCGAGGAGCGCGCGGACGTCCCGATTCAGAGGTGCTTGCATATGCAACTACATTTCAGGTAGAGTTATTTGCACTCGCAAGTATAAGCGACCCGAAGGGACGGCACCATGGTTACCGAGGGCAAGGCCACTCTCGACAGCTCGCTCAGCCACTACGCGACGCTTGCGGACGAGGAGAGCGTCACCCGCACCGCCGTCGCGCTCGAGAAAAACGGCATCGCCGTCCTCAGAGCGACGGACCGCGCCGAGGCGAAGCGAATCGTGCTTGACCTGATCCCGGAGGGAGCCCAGGTGCACCACGGCGCATCGGTTTCGCTCGAGGCCTCGGGGATCGTCGCCGAGATCGAGGGCGCCGGTCGTTACGACCCCCTCAGGCCTCGGATCTGGAGCATGGACCGTGAAACGGACGCGGACGAGATCCGGCGCCTCTCTGCGGCGCCCGACGTGATGCTCGGCAGCGTCCATGCGGTCAGCGAGGGAGGAGCGCTCGTCACTGCGTCGGCGAGTGGCAGTCAGCTAGGCCCATACGCCGCGGGTGCCGGGAAGGTCATCCTCCTTGTCGGGACGCAGAAGATCGTCGCCGACCTCGACGAGGCCTTCCGCCGCATCGAGGAGTACACCTATCCGCTCGAGGATGCTCGTGCCGAGGCGGCGTATGGCGTGCACAGCGGGGTGAACAAGGTCCTGATCATCAATCGAGAGTGGACACCCGGCCGCATCACCGTCGTCTTCGTCGACGAGCCGCTCGGGTTCTAGTCGAACGCGAGCATCGATGGACTACGGCCACCCACTTGAGTTCGGGTACTTCCTGACGCCCGACGCCGCCGACCCGGTCGGCGTGCTCGCAACCGCGCGGTTCCTCGACGCGCGCGGCTACGACCTGATCGGCGTTCAGGATCATCCCTACCAGCCGCGCCACCTCGACACGATGTCGTTGCTCGCAGCGACCCTCGCACAGACCTCATCCGTGCGTGTCTTCGCCGCCGTCGGCAACCTGCCGCTGCGGTCGCCGGCCGTGCTCGCGAAGGCGGCGGCGACGCTCGACCTGCTGAGCGGCGGCCGCTTCGAGCTCGGCATCGGCGCCGGCGGCTACCTCGGGCCGGCGCACGCGATGGGAGCTCCGGCGCTGACGCCGCGGGAGAGCCTCGAGGCTCTGGAGGAGGGTGTCGCAGTAATCCGTGCGATGTGGAGCGGAGAACGTGGCGGCCTCCGCTTCGACGGCGACCACTACCAGCTCGCAGGCGTCCACCCCGGCCCCCTGCCGGCGCACCCCATACAGGTGTGGATCGGCGCGAACATGCCGCGTGCGCTGGCGCTGACCGGCCGCATAGCCGACGGCTGGGTCAGCCCGCTGATGAACTACAAGCCGCCGCGCGAGGCCGTCCAGGGAAACCTCGCGATCGATCGCGCCGCGCGCGAGGCCGGCCGCGACCCGCGCGAGATTCGCCGCATCTTCCTGATTCCCGGCGCCTTTGCGAGCACGAGCCAGGCTCCAGCAACCGACTCCGACCAGTCGATCGTCGGCCCACCCGACCACTGGGTCGAAGTTCTCACCCACTTCGCGCTCGACCTCGGGTTCGGTACGTTCGTGCTCGTCGCCCCGCCCGACCCCGACGCGCTCACCACCTTCATCGAGGACGTCGCCCCGACGGTGCGCGAACGGGTCGGCGAGCGGCGAGCCGCATAGGAGGGCCCAGGCGCATGACCGTGCCCGTCTTCGAAGACCGTCCGGAAACCGTCCGCGGGCGCATGCTGTACCAGAGCCTGCTCGCGGTCCATGCGCTGATTCGCCGCGACCTCACCACGGTGGAGCGCCTCGCGGCCGCTGTCCAGGACGGCCTTCCTGCAGAAGACGTGCACGAGGAGCTCGGGGAGCTGAAGAGGAACGGCATGCTCTGGCAGTTCCAGGTGAGCTGCTTGCGCTACTGCGGGTTCGTCCACATGCACCACAACGCCGAGGACAGGGAGTTCTTCGACGAGCTCGAGGAGACCAACCCGGCGATCAGGCCGGTCGTCGAGCGGCTGAGGGCCGACCACCGCAAGGTTTCCGACCACCTCGACGCTGTCGAAGCCGCAGCCAGAGCGCTGAGCGAGGACGAGAGCCAACCCGCCCGACGTGCCGTCGCAGATGCCCTCGAGGTGCTCGAGGGAGACCTGCTCGCCCACCTCGAGTACGAAGAGCTGAACATCGCCGGCACGGCTCGACGGCTGCCAGACCTCCCCTGGATGGGTCCCGCCTCGGGATGAGTGTGCTCGCGCCTCCGTTCGATGCCGCTCGCGATCACTGGCGCGGCGGTGAGGGCGTGGTCGTCCTCGAGTACGGCGACTACGAGTGTCCCTACTCGCGCCAGGCCTTTCGCAACATCGAGCAGCTGCAGGTGGAAGACCCGTCGCTGCGCTTCGTCTTCCGACACTTCCCGCTGACGGAGATCCACCCGCACGCGCTTGCCGCGGCGGGCGTCGCCGAGGCGGCCGCGGCGCAGGGCCTCTTCTGGGCGATGCACGAGCTGCTCTTCCACCGCCAGAAGGCACTCGGCGAGGACGACCTGTTCGCGTACGCGCGTGAGGTCGGGCTCGACGAGGCGCGCTTGCGCGACGACCTCGAGCGGGACGAGCTCTGGCAGCGGGTGCGGGACGACGCCGCCTCCGCGCTCGCGTCCGGTGCGCGGGGGACACCGACGCTCTTCCTCAACGGTCGGCTGCACTCGAGCGGCTATGACGGCGCCACCCTGCGCGCAGCCCTCGATTCGCTGGAGGCGATCGCGCGATGAGCAGCGTTGCCCCCCAACGCTCGGGTAGCTATCGGTTCCAGATCAAGAGGGACCGCGACGGCAGGCACAGGTGGTACGCGTTCAACCGCTACGGCACCATGGTCGGCAGGCATCCCGAGGGATTTGCGACCGAGCACGAGGCACGGCTCGACGCGGAGCAACTCCGAGAGGAGATCGCGAGCGCGCCGATCACCGGCGAGGTCGACGAAAAGGAGCGCGGAGTCTGATGGCAGTCTGTAGCCACCTCGACCAGATCCGGGTGACGGCGCTGCCCGCGGCGATCGAGGGCTGTGAGGAGTGCCTGAAGATCGGCAGCTCGTGGGTGCATCTGAGGATGTGCATGACCTGCGGGAAGATCGGGTGCTGCGACTCCTCTCCCAACCGGCATGCGAGCCGGCACGCGCGCGACGTCGGCCACCCGATCGTGCGCTCCGCTGAACCGGGCGAGGAGTGGAGCTGGTGCTTCATCGACGAGGTGGGCTTCATCGTCGAGACGAGCGGAGTCTCCTCGAGCCCTCACGAGGACGCGCGCCCGTGAGCACGACGGCAGAGGACGCGTCGGGAGCTCCCCGAGCTCCCGCTCACCGGGTGGGAGGAGACGAAGGAGACGCTGCACCTGTGGGCACAGATTGTCGGCAAGGTGCGAATGGCCTCCACCGCACCACGGAACCACTGGTGGCACGTCGCTCTGTACGTCGACGTGCGCGGGCTGACGACGCGCCGCATGCACGCGCAAGGCGGCCTCGCCTTCGAGATCGACTTCGACTTCGTCGATCACCGCTTGGTGGTCACGACCAACGGCGGGGAGGTGGAGTCGTTCGAGCTCGTCGACGGGCTCTCCGTCGCCGCGTTCGACGAGAAGCTGCACGCGACTCTCGCGGGCCTGGGGGTCGACGTCGCGATCCGCGAGCAGCCGTACCGCGTATCGACGACGACCGCATTCCCGGAAGACCGCGAGCACGCCTCGTACGACCGAGATGCGGTCGAGCGCTTCTGGCACGTCCTCGAGTGGACGGACGGGGTGCTCGAGGAGTTCGCGGGCTGGTACTGCGGGAAGACGAGTCCCGTTCACCTCTTCTGGCACTCGTTCGATCTCGCGCTCACCCGCTTCGGCGGCGAGCGCGCGCCGGCGCTGCCCGACGCAAACCCCGTCGACGAGGAGACGTACTCGCACGAGGTGGTCTCGTTCGGCTTCTGGGCGGGGGACGCGAACGTGCGGGAGCCGACCTACTACTCGTACACCGCTCCGGAGCCCGTCGGCCTTCGTCAGCAGCCGTTGCACCCGAGCGAGGCAGCCTGGACCGAGTACGGGAGCGGCTCGCTCGCGCTGCTGCCCTACGACGCGGTTCGGAGGGCCTCGGACCCGAGAGCTGCGCTCCTTGCGTTCCTGGAGAGCGCGTACCGGGCGGGGGCAGGTCTCTCCGGCTGGGATCAGGCGGCGCTCGACTCGTCCTGGTGTCCGAGCCCACCGGAGCTGAGCAATATCCTTGCGGGGCTCGAACCGACACCACGAGCAGCGGAGGAGTGATGGACGACTCGCAGGTCCACGGGACGATCGAGCAGCTGGTGGCCGAGGAGCACGAGCTCTGGGAGCGTGAGTCCGCAGGGAACGCGAGCGAGTCCGATCGGCAGCGCCTGCAGCAGGTCAAGGTCTCGCTCGACCAATGCTGGGACCTGCTGCGCCAGCGCCGCGCCCTGCGGGAAGCTGGGCGTGACCCGGACGATGCCGACGTCAGGCGGCCGGAGGTCGTCGAGGACTACGAGCAGTAGCGCCGCACGGCGACACCGTGGCTACCGAGTCCCAGGCACCACCGTTCTCGGGACGGACGGCGTGGGCGCGAAGCGTGCAAACGCCGCTGCGGGAGTTTCTGCGCACCGAGACGGGCGGGGCGGCGGTCCTGCTGGCTGCAGCCGTCGCGGCACTGGTGTGGGTGAACGTCGACGCTTCGTCGTACGAGTCGTTCTGGGGGACGACTCTGGCGATCGACCTCGGCGGGTCGGGCGTCGAGCTCGAGCTGCGCGAGTGGGTGAACAGCGGCCTGATGACGTTCTTCTTCTTCGTCCTCGGGCTCGAGGCGCGTCGCGAGTTCGATCTCGGAGATCTGCGGGAACGGCGACGGTTTGCCTTGCCGCTGCTCGCCGGGATCGGCGGGATGGCGGTGGCGGTCGCCATCTATCTCGCCTTCAACGCCGGCCGCTCCTCCGCGCAGGGCTGGGGAATCGCAATGTCCACCGACACCGCTTTCGCACTCGGGCTGCTCGCGCTCGTCGGCCCGCGTTTCCCCGACCGGCTGCGGGCGTTCATGCTCACGGTCGTCGTCGTCGACGACATCCTCGCGCTCGTCGTCATCGCCACCGTCTACACGGAGCAGGTCAGCGCCCCGGCGCTCCTTGCGGCATTCGGGCTGTTCGGTGCCGTGCTCGGGGCGCGGGCGCTGGGTGTGCGGGTCGGGCTCGTCTACTTCGCGCTCGGAGTCGCGATCTGGGTGGCGCTGCTCGAATCCGGGGTCGAGCCCGTGGTGGTCGGGCTCGCGATGGGGCTCCTGGCCTACGCGCACCCGGCCGCGCGCTCCGAGCTCGAACGGGCAACCGAGCGCTTCCGCGAGTTCCGCGAGCAGCCGACCCCGCAGCTCGCCCGCTCGGTCGGCATCGGCCTCAGGGCGTCGGTCTCGCCCAACGAGCGGCTCCAGCAGCTCTACCACCCCTGGACGAGCTACCTCATCGTGCCCCTGTTCGCGCTCGCGAACGCGGGCATCGCAATCGATGGCGGCTTCCTCGCCGAGGCCTTCACCTCGCCCATCACACTCGGAATCCTCTTCGGCTACGTCATCGGCAAGCCCGTCGGCATTCTCGGCTGCTCGTGGCTGCTCACACGGCTGAGCCGCGGTCGGCTGCGGCCTCCGGTCGGCTGGGTGGCCGTCGCCGGCGGCGGCACGATCGCGGGGATCGGCTTCACCATCGCGCTGCTCGTCGCCGCGCTTGCGTTCGAGGGGCAGCAGCTCGAGGAGGCAAAGCTGGGCATCCTCAGCGCGGCGGTCGGCGCGGCGCTCATCACCTGGCTGCTGTTTCGCGCGACGGCGCTGCTGCCACGGAGCCTACGCATCCGCGGCCTGCTCGGAACCGCGGAGCCGCTCGCCGACCTCTACATCGAGGTCGACCCCGAGCGCGACCACATTCGAGGTCCGATCGACGCTCCGGTCACGGTCGTCGAGTACGGCGACTTCCAGTGCCCCTACTGCGGGGTGGCGGAGCCGGTCGTCCGTGAGCTCCTGCATGAGTTCGGCGACGTGCGCTACGTCTGGCGGCACCTGCCGCTGAACGACGTTCACCCCGATACCCAGCTTGCCGCGGAGGCTGCCGAGGCCGCTGCCGACCAGGGCGCCTTCTGGGAGCTGCACGACCTCCTGCTCGAGCATCAAGACGCGCTTCGCCCGAACGACCTGATCGGCTACGCCGAGCAACTCGGGCTCGACGTCGAACGCTTCACCGACCATCTTCGCGAGCACGCCGGCGCCGCCCGGATCGCGGATGATGTCGACAGCGCCGACCTCAGCAGCGTCACCGGCACGCCGACCTTCTTCATCAACGGGCGACGCCACTACGGCGCCTATGACATCGCCACCCTCTCGGCGGCGGTGCGCGCCGCGGGCGCCCAGGCGACGCTGGCGACGTCGTGAGCGGCTGAGCAGATCCGGAGGTGCAGCCACTCGTCGCCCGTCCGCAGGCAGTCCTCGCAGCCCACGACGGATGCTGGCAGCTCGCGCATCGCGATCTCGTCCAAGTGGGTACAGACGACGTCGTTCACCGCGCTCCCTCGACGGTGGCGGCGCGGGCGAGATGAGCGTGGACGAACTGCACGGCCATCGCACCTTCGCCGACGGCGGTGGCGCAGCGTTTGGTGGAGCCGGAGCGGACATCGCCTGCTGCGAACACGCCGGGAACGTCGGTCTCGAGAAGGTTCTCGGTGTTGGCTGATGTGCCGGTAAGGATGAAGCCGTTGTGGTCGCGGCCGACGGTGTCGTCGAGCCACTCGGTGCACGGCTGGGCGCCGAGGAAGAGGAACAGGAACGAGAAGGGGAGTTGTTCGCCGTTCTTGAGCGTGACCGCCTCGAGGCGCCCGTCCTGGCCGTGGAGCGCGGCGATCTCGCACCGGTCGCGAACGACGACGCCGTACCGCTCGAGGTCGTGGATGAGGTAGTTGGACATCGTCTCGCGGAGGTCGGCGCGGCGGTGGAGGAGGGTGACGAGCGCGCCGCCGCGGGCGAGCCAGATGGCGGCTTGGCCGGCGGAGTTGCCGCCGCCGACGACCGCGACGCGCGAGCCGGCGCAGAGCTGGGCCTCGGGCGCGCCGGCGGCGTAGAAGACCGTCAGTCCCTCGAACTCGGCGAGTCGCTCGACCGGGAGGCGGCGGTACTGGGCGCCCGTTGCGAGCAGGACGGCGCGCGCGGCGATCTCCCGGTTGTCCTCGAGGCGGACGCGATGCCGGCCGTTTCCCGGTTCGAGGGAGAGGGCGCGGTACGGCGTTGCAGTGCGCGCGTTGAACTTGCGCGCCTGGGTGACTGCGCGGCTGGTGAGCTCGGTACCGCTGATCCCGGCGGGAAAGCCGAGGTAGTTCTCGATCCGGCGGGACGACCCGGCCTGGCCGCCGAGCGCGGTGCTCTCGACGACCAGGGTGTCAAGCCCTTCGGAGGCGCCGTAGACCGCGGCCGCGAGCCCGGCCGGGCCGGCGCCCACGATAAGTAGGTCGACCTCCTCGCGAGGTGCGAGCTCCAGCCCGATCCCGAGAGCGCGCAGCACCTGGCCGGTGGTTGGACCGTGCAGCTCTCCGCCGCCGGGCAGTCGCACGAGCGGGACCGGGCCGCGGTCGGGCGCGGTTGTGTCCTGCCAGGTGTACGGGAGTCGGTTCGCGCGCGCGAACTCGAGCATGCGCATGGTCGGCTCCGAACCTTTCGGGCCGACGATCTCGAGGCCGACCCCCTGCACGGTCTGCAACGCCTCGCGCCGGGAGATGAACGTCGAGAGGAGCAGGTCGCTGAGCGGGCCGTCCTCGTTGAGGAGCAGGCGCAGCGCGTCGCGCTCGACCGCGATGTAGCGCAGCGGCTTGACGACGAGCGCGCTGATGAACACCGTCTGCCCCGACAGGAGGTTCAGCTCCCCGAGGAAGCCCGAGGGGCCGTGTCTGATGAGCTCGTTCCCGGCCGCGTCGATGATCGCGACCTCTCCTTCGAGGATCGCCACGAACGGGTAGATCCGATCGCCGACCCGGTACAGCAGTTCTCCGACAGGCGCAGAGCGCTCCTCGCCGATCTCGGCCAGAGCCGCTAGCTGCGACGGTGAGAGTGGTGGGCTCGCTGGTGTTGACACGTTCGTTCCTCCGTGACGGCGAGGGGCGCCGAAGCCGACAAATCGTGCCGTCTGGGTTCAGGTCCCCGGGGGTGACGGCCGTGTCTCGCTCCAGTCGAGGA